>JAMPHR010000010.1 GCA_023663345.1 Paenibacillus sp.
CGTTCACCACTGTGAGGGGTGCTTCTCAAAAGCGAGTGCAAAGGTAGACACTTTCCCGATACCCTCCAAATCTTAATCCTATTTTAACACTATTTTAACATAAAATTCCTTTGAAATCAATAGTACTACTCTGAGTATTTTGCTTTATCTCTCTATTACTCAGATATTTAAACTATATGCCATAATATCCCGTCAAAAGTGATGATTTTCGATGTTTTTCTTTTCACTAATGGGATTACACAAATAAGTGGGAGGCGAATTTCTATTAACAAAAAAATCTGCCACCCGGATCCATTGAATCGGATGGCAGATTGTATTATTCATGACCGCTTACGACCAATTGCCATAAGCGAACAGGGATGTGGCATTATTTATTGACGCGGAAGCGGTCCTCGCCAGTGGTGAGGAATGCGATCACCTGGCGTGCGGCCGCAATACCGGCGTTAATGTTGGCCTCGGATGTCTGAGCTCCCATCTTCTTGGGGGTAAAGAACACGCGATCGCCAAAGCGCTCCTTGATCTCGGCGGCACGCTCGGGTGCAACGTCAGCGGCATACTTGAGGTCGGGACGTGCGTCGAGAGCACGGATGAGACCTTCCTCGTCGATCACTTCCTTGCGGGCAGTGTTGATGAGCAGACCTCCCTTGGGCATGGATGCTATGAGATCGTATCCGATGGAACCACGGGTCTCGGGGGTAGCAGGGATGTGGATAGACACCACCTTATTGGCCTTGTACAGCTCCTCTACAGAATGGACGGGTGTGACACCGGCCTCCTCCATAACTGCATCGGGGCAGTAGGGGTCGAGAGCAGAGATGTTCATGTCGAATCCACGGCCAATGCGGGCCACGTTGCGTCCCACCTGGCCAAAAGCCTGGATACCGAGAGTCTTGTCCTTGAGTTCGGAGCCGGAGGTGCCGTTATACATATTGCGGCACATCATCACGGCGAGACCAAACACGAGCTCGGCAACGGCGTTGGAGTTTTGGCCGGGTGTATTCTGAGCGCTTACGCCATGGGCGGTAGCAGCAGCGAGGTCAATATTATCGTATCCGGCACCGGCTCGAACCACAATCTTGAGATTGCGGGCGGCATCGAGCACCTCGGCATCCACCTTGTCGGAACGGATAATGAGAGCGTCGACATCGGCCACTGCCTTGAGCAGGTCGCTCTTGGCGGTGTACTTCTCAAGGAGAACCAGTTCAGCGCCGGCATCCTCGATGACCTTGCGCATACCGTCGACTGCGACAGCGGCAAACGGTTTTTCGGTTGCTATAAGTACTTTCATTACTGTATGGCCAATGGATTAGTGCTGTTTTTCGAACTCGTTCATAGCCTCGACAAGAGCCTTCACGCTCTCGAGGGGGAGGGCATTGTAGAGGGAGGCACGGAAACCGCCGACTGAACGGTGGCCCTTGATGCCCACGATGCCACGGGCGAGGCAGAAGTCAACGAACTCCTTCTCAAGCTCCTTGTATTCGGGAGTCATCACGAAAGTAACGTTCATGATGGAGCGGGAATCCTCGGCGGCAGTGCCGACAAACATCTTGCTGTTGTCGATAGCGTCGTAGAGACATGCGGCCTTCTCGAGATCGAGCTTCTCCATAGCCTTCACACCACCCATCTCCTTATAATAACGGAGAGTCATGAGCGAAGAGTAGACGGGGAGCACGGGGGGAGTGTTGAACATCGAACCCTTCTTGATGTGGGTGCGGTAGTCGAGCATGGTGGGGATAGCGCGGTCAACCTTGCCGAGAGCGCTCTCCTTAACGATAACGAGGGTAGCGCCGGCGGGGCCGAGGTTCTTCTGGGCACCAGCGTAGATGAGATCGTACTTGGAAACATCGACGGGACGAGAGAAAATGTCGCTGGACATGTCGGCGATCATGGGCACGGGCACATCGGGATCCTCGCGCAGCTCGGTACCGTAGATAGTATTATTAGTGGTGATATGGAAATAGTCGAGATCGGCAGGAACTTCGTAGCCACGGGGATAGAAGGTGTAGTTGGCATCCTTGGAGGAAGCGAGCACCTCAACCTCGCCAAAGAGGCGAGCCTCCTTGATAGCGTTGGAAGCCCATGTGCCGGTGTCGAGATAACCGGCCTTGGTGCGGAGAAGGTTCATAGGAGCCATACAGAACTGGAGGCTCGCTCCACCACCGAGGTAGAGCACATGATACCCTTCGGGGACATCAAGAAGTTCCTTGACAAGGGCCTGAGCCTCGTCCATCACAGCCACAAATTCCTTGGAGCGGTGAGAAACCTCAAGGAGCGAAAGCCCGGTTTCAGCAAAATTGTTTACTGCATCGGCCGTGTGCTTGATGGTGTACTGGCTAAGTATCGACGGCCCGGCATAGAAGTTATGTTTCTTCATATCGGAAATATTGATGATTGATTTCGTGACTGCCCGCGATCAGGCGGCGGGAATCATCACGACTGCAAATTTATACAAATTTATTTGAAATACTAATTAAATACAGAAATTTTTCTTTAATCATCCAAACTTTCCTCCCGAGGCTCCTGCAATCACTCCCCGGAGTCACGCCAACGCTGATTCTGCAGGGCCGCGGCACGCATCTCGGCGGGGTTGTCGCACGGAGTCCACAACTGCTTATGTCCCAATTCGTCGGGCATGAACTGCTGTATCACGAAATTTCCGGGATAATCGTGGGCATACTTGTAGTCGCGCCCATATCCCATGTCCTTCATGAGCGACGTGGGAGCATTGCGCAGATGCAACGGGACGGGCAGATTGCCGGTCTCGTTGACAAGCTCGAGAGCATTGGCAATAGCCATATACGCCGAATTGCTCTTGGGGGATGTGGCCAGGTAGACCGCACACTCGGCAAGAGGAATGCGCCCCTCGGGCCAACCTATCTTATGGACCGCCTCGAAGGTAGCGTTGGCAAGCAACAGCGCGTTGGGATTGGCAAGGCCGATATCCTCGGCCGCCAGAATCATCAGGCGACGGGCAATGAACACCGGATCCTCCCCGCCTGCTATCATGCGGGCGAGCCAATAGACGGCGGCATCGGGGTCGCTGCCACGTATGCTCTTGATGAAAGCCGAGATAATGTCGTAGTGCATCTCGCCCCCCTTGTCATAGGCGGCGGGATTCTCCTGTAACCGGCCGGTGACAGTGGCGTCGTCGATCACAATCTTCTCGCCCTGAGGGGTTGACTGCTCCAGGAGGTCGAGGATATTCAACAGCTTACGCGCGTCGCCCCCTGCAAAGCGGAAAAGCGCGGTGGTCTCCTTAACCTCCACGCCGTGAGACCTCAGCACATCGTCCTTGGCAAGCGCACTGTCGAGCAACTGCTGCAACTCGGGCTCCTCAAGCGGCCTGAGTGTATAGACCTGGGCCCTCGACAGCAACGGGCGTATCACCTCGAAAGAGGGATTCTCGGTGGTGGCACCTATGAGCGTGACCATACCGCTCTCGACCGCGCCCAACAGCGAATCCTGCTGAGCCTTGTTGAAACGGTGGATCTCGTCGATAAAAAGAATGGGACGGCCCTGGGTGAACATGCTCCCTGCATCGCGGGTGCAACGGTCGATAACATCGCGCACCTCCTTCACGCCCGAGTTCACAGCCGAGAGCGTGTAGAACGGCACGTTGACCGTATTGGCGATAATCCTCGCCAATGTAGTCTTTCCCACCCCGGGAGGTCCCCATAGGATGAATGAAGCCACTTTACCTGACTCAATCATCCTGCGCATCACCCCGTCGGGGCCAACGAGATGGCTCTGTCCTATGTAGTCATGAAGCGAGCGCGGACGCATCCGCTCGGCCAATGGTATTGTAGTCATATTACAAAGGTACGTCAAAAGTTTCAGAGGGGGCCGTCCACTCAGTGTTAAATGAAATTAATTAGCCGGCAATTCCTTTTTGCGTTAATATTTTTTCATTAATTTTACCGCAAAGAAACAATGAAGGCAAAAAGCCACAGCGACATCCAAACATTCAGCTTGTCCGCGTTGTTAGTTCTATACCGGAAGGCGCATCAACGCCCCGAGGTAAATACACTAACGTTTTAAACTATTGACACAATGAGCGCACAAAGAAACTCAGGAACCCCCAAAGCCATGCGCAATATATTCGGCATCATTATGATAGCCATATATTTAGCCGTAGGCATATTGTTTTTATGCGGATACTTCAATATCCTTTTCCCCACATGGACATGGGTCCGCTGGGTGGGAGGAGCTCTGTTCATAGCCTACGGACTGTGGAGAGGCTACCGCCAGTTTGCCGGAATTGATGCCGGATACGGCAACGATCCCGACGACAGCGACCGTTGAGGCGCCCATGAGGCGAAAGCCTGAATATCCGTCCCGCTATCAAAATCACTGTACATTACGCCTAAACCATTACTGAACATGCGTATTTCAGCACGTCATATCCCACTTATGGCCACAACTCTCGTTGCGGCCATGTGCCTTGCGGCCTGTGGAGGGAAGAAGGAGCAGAAGCCCTCGACCCTCGCCAAGATCGCCTGCGATGAATCCTTCGAGTACATCATGGAGCAGGAGATCAATGTGTACGAGTACATCTATCCCAAGGAAGACGTGCTTGCCTACTATCTGCCCGAAAGCCAGGTCGTGGACTCCATCATGGCCATGGGATCGGTGAAAGGTGCCGTGATCTCACGCCCCCTCACTGAAAAGGAGGTCAACTATCTGCGGTCAAACAAAAAGATAGTGCATCAGCAGAAGATCGCGGTCGATGCCCTTGCACTCATAGTAAATCCCGAAAACCCCGTGGAGATACTTTCCAAGAAGGATATCGCCGAGATACTCTCGGGTGATGTGACCCGCTGGGACCAGGTGGAGCCGTGCAAGCTCGGCGAGATCGACGTGATATTCGACCATAAGGAATCGTCATCAGTCAAATACATGAGCGACTCGATACTCGGCGGCAAGCCATTCGGCGCCCACGTCTCGGCCGTGAAGTCCAACCCCGACGTGTTCAAGGCCGTGGCCGAGAACCGTAACGCCATCGGCATAATCGGCGTGAGCTGGATCTCGAGCGACCTCTCAGGACGTCAGAAATCGGTGGAGGAACTTGCCGAAGCTGTGGAGAAGAGCGACACCACCGCTCTCGAGTTCAAGGATGACGTAAAGGTGCTGAAGATACGCGGAAACGGCGAAGTGACCGCCTACAAGCCCTATCAGGCCTACATATTCGACGGCTCTTATCCGCTGTACCGCTCGGTCTACATGGTCAGCACCGCCCCCGGCGGCACCGTGACCCACCGTTTCTACAGCTTCGTGACAGGATTCCAGGGCCAGAAGATTATCCAGATGACCGGAATACTCCCCGCCACAGTGCGCCCGCGCATGGTGGAGGTAGAGTGATGCCCGCTTAATATACATTAATATATAGAGGACGTGGAGACATACAATATTTGACAGTATTCCACGTTAGAATATACAATGTAAACATTATTCAATCATTAAATCAATTTACAAAAACAAAATAGTAAACCAACAGTGATGAAGTTACGCACTTTGTTCTCCCTCTGCCTGGGAGGCTTCGCGCTCACCGCGCTTGCACAAGGAGGATATCAGGACGGCGTAGATTACTACAACGCCGACCGCTTCGAAAAAGCCAAGACTATCCTTGAAAAAACTCTTAACGACCCGTCCACCAACAAGGCCGTGTCATACTTCTACCTCGGATGCCTCGACATGCGCGACGGCAACATCCAGGGTGCCCAGAACAATTTCAACAACGGTGTATCAGCCAATCCCGAGAACGGCTACAACTATGTAGGCCTTGGAGAGATCGCCCTCAAGGGTGGCAACAAGGGTGAGGCCGAGAAGCTGTTCAAACAGGCCCTCAACACCAACAAGAAGGACGCCGCCCTCGTGGCAGCCGTAGCCCGTGCATACGCCAACGTCGATCCCGTGGCCTACGCAAAGGAAGTGGACAAATACATCGCTCAGGGCATGAAGCTGTCCAAGAACAAGGAGCCCCAGATCTATGTACTGCAGGGCGACCTTGCCAAGAACGACGACAAGGGTGTGGCCGCCGGCTACTACGAGCAGGCCATCATCTATGAGGAGGAGAGCGGAAGCGTGAACCCCGAGGCTTACGTTAAGTACTCCAACCTCTATAACAAGGTGAACTCCGACTTCGCCATCGGCAAGCTCGTTGAGCTCAATGAGAAGCTCCCCACCTCAGCCCTCGCCCAGAGCGAGCTCGCTGAGAAGTACTATGACAACAACCAGCTCACCCGCGCCGCCGAGCAGTATGGCAAGTACATGAAGAACCCCAACCACTTCCAGGGTGACGAGCAGCGCTACTCAGGCCTCCTCTACTTCGGCAAGAAGTATCCCGAATCGCTCGAGGTAGCACAGCAGGTACTCGCCAAGGACCCCGACAACGTGTACATGCAGCGCATGGTGATGCTCAACAAGGCCGCCCTTGAGGACTGGGCAGGTGCCGAGGAAGCAGCCCAGAAGCTCTTCGCCCACACCGGTGCTACATTCACCGCCACCGACTACACCACCCACGGCGAAGTGCTCGCCCACCTCAACCGCCCCGAGGAGGCTGTAGCAGCTTACGAGACCGCCTACAACATCAACCCCGAAAAGAACAAGCAGATCCTTGCTGACATCTCCGAGATGTACAATAAGCTCGAGAACGACCAGAAGTCGGTAGAATACATGCAGAAGTTCGTTGACGCCGGCGACGCCACCCTCAACGACTACTTCATCCTCTCCAACCGCTACAAGAACCTCGGTCTCTCGCTTCCCGAGGGCACACCCGAGCGCGCCGAGGCTGCCAACAACGGTATCAAGTATATCGACCTGGCTCTCGCTGACGCTGCCAACAAGGGTCCCCTTTACCGCAACAAGGCTACACTTCTCATGGTGCGCGACGGTGCCACCAACACCCCCGAGCTCATTGAGACTTACCAGGCTATGATCGCCGCCTACGACGAGGATCCCGCCAATGTAACAAAGTATGCCGACGCTTACAAGACAGCATACACCCGCATGGGTTCCTACTATCTTGCCGAGGGCGATAAGGACAAGGCTCGCGAATACTTCCAGAAAGTACTCGACCTCGATCCCGAAAACGAGCCCATCAAGAAAGTACTGAGCGACCTTCAATAATTCTCTCAATAAGGTTAATATCCTAAAGGGCCGGGCTAAGCCCGGCCCTTCAATTTTCCAACTCCTCCGACTATGACCACCGAAAATCTGCTCCAGATATTCGCATCCAGCTTCCGGCAGAACTGGGAGCTTCCTGCTCTCACCGATTTCGCCACAGGTGCCACCATGACTTATGCCGACCTGGCGCGACGCATCGCCGCAACCCATCTTCTGTTCAAGGAATGTGGAGTGAAACGTGGCGACAAGATCGCCCTGATGGGCCGCAATTCCATCCCCTGGGTGGAGACCTACATGGCCACACTCACCTATGGTGCCGTCATCGTGCCTGTGCTCCAGGATTTCAATGTCCAGGATGCGATGCACATCATCAATCACTCCGAGAGCGTGATGCTGTTCACCAACGAGTCGATTTTCGACAATATGGAGTTTGAGAAAATGCCCGCCGTGAAGGCGGTGTTCTCGCTCGATGCCCGCAAGGTGCTCGCCGAACACCCCTCCAACAGCAACGTGGCCACAAAATTTCTCGCCAAGCTACACGACCGTATGCGCCGTGCCTATCCTCACGGATTCACCAGCGCCGATGTGGAATATCCGCTCATCGACGAGTCCACCCTGGCCGAGATAAACTATACCTCGGGCACCACCGGATTCTCCAAAGGCGTGATGCTCACTTTGCGCAATCTCGGAGGCAACGTGAGATTCGGCCTCCAGTCCAAACTCCATTACCGTGGCTCGCGCAACCTCTCGTTCCTCCCGCTGGCCCATGCCTACGGATGCGCGTTCGACATGCTTACCCCTCTGGCCGCCGGCACCCATATCACCCTCCTCGGCAAGCTCCCTACCCCGGTGATACTGCTCAAGGCTTTCGCTCAGGTGAAACCCAACCTTATTATATGTGTCCCCCTCATTCTCGAGAAGATCTACCGCAACAAGCTGCGTCCCATACTCGAGAAAGGCACCGTGCGCAATCTCCTGCGCATCCCCGGAGTCAACAAAGTCATATACCGCAAGATCCGCTCCCAGCTCATCGAAGCCTTCGGCGGTGAATTCGAGGAAGTCATCGTGGGAGGCGCTCCCCTCAATCATGAGGTGGAGGAACTGTTGCGCCGCATAGGCTTCCCGTTCACTGTGGGATACGGCATGACCGAGTGTGGCCCCCTCATCAGCTACACACCCTGGAAGAAATTCATACCCGGCTCCTCGGGCCGCACACTTCCCGGCATCATGGAATCGCGCATAGCCGACAGCGCCGATCCGGCCAATATCCCCGGAGAGATATGCGTGAGAGGCGAAAACGTGATGTCGGGCTATTATAAGAACCCCGATGCCACCGAGGCTGTCCTCGATGCCGAGGGCTGGCTCCACACCGGTGATATGGGCACTATATCCGACGACGGCACCATATTCATACGCGGACGATACAAGACTATGATACTGAGCGCCAACGGACAGAACATCTACCCCGAGGAGATCGAGGCCAAGCTCAACAACATGCCCTACGTGGCCGAAAGCCTTGTGGTGGAGCGCGGAAAGCACCTCGTGGCTCTCGTGTACCCCGACTATGAAGCTATGGACCGCGACAAAATCCCCAACGAAAAACTCCCTGAAATCATGGAGCAGGTGCGCAAGGATCTCAACAAGGCTGTGGCACCCTACGAGCAGGTCGACAAGATACAGCTCATAGCCAACGAGTTTGAGAAGACCCCCAAACGCTCCATAAAGCGATACTTGTATAATGCCTGATTATCAATTCTCACTTGATATCCGCGTCCGCGACTATGAGACCGATTCCCAGGGCATAGTCAACAACGCTAACTATCTCCACTATCTCGAGATCACCCGCCATGACTTCTGCGAGGCTGCCGGGACATCGTTCCGGGCCATGCAGGAACGCGGGCTCGATCCGGTGGTAAGAAAAATCGAGATCGAGTATCTCAACTCGCTCACCATGGGCGACACCATGACCTCGTGTCTCAACATGCGTCGCGAAGGTGCCCGTTTCGTATTCGATCAGGACATCTACAACGCATCCACCGGAGCTCCGGTAGTCAAGGCCAAGGTCACAGTGGTGTGTCTCCAGGACGGACGGCTCTCACGTGGCGACCTTCTTGCCGAAGCCTTCGCCACCTACCTCTGACGCCCCCCTACCTCACCACCTTATTTATCACCTCCCCTCTTCCCCCTCTACCATGAACTCCGATCTGACCTACCGCATCGCATTCTCCTCCCTGCGTAGCCTCACACCGGCTATGGCAAGGGAGATATTGGCACGGACAGGTACGGAGGAAAACTTCTTCACCCTATCGCCCGACCAGCTCGCCGCGATGCTCGGATTCCGCAACCGGCTGTTCAACCGCGATGTCCGCGACAAAGCGCTCCGCGAGGCCGAGGCTGAGACCGATTTCATAGCCCGCGGGGGAATCAGAGCAACATATTTCACTGACAGCGACTATCCGTCAAGACTACTCGAATGTGACGACGCTCCGCTCATGCTATACTCCGTGGGCGATTGCGACCTCAACTCATCCAGAGTGGTATCCATCGTGGGCACACGCCATGCCACATCCTACGGTGTCGGTTTTGTCAACGATCTCGTCGACGGACTCGCCCGCCTATGCTCCGATCCTGTGGTCATAGTCTCGGGCCTCGCCTACGGTATCGACGTGGCAGCCCACCGCGCCGCCATCAATGCGGGGCTACCCACTGCCGGCGTCCTTGCCCACGGGCTCAACACTATATATCCCTCATCCCACCGCGACATAGCCGCCAACATGGCACGCAATGGAGGGATGCTCATTTCCGACTACCGTTCATGCGACAATATACACCGTGGCAACTTCCTGGCCCGCAATCGTATTGTGGCCGGGCTGTCCGACTGCCTGGTGGTGGTCGAGTCCGACACCCACGGCGGAGCGCTTGTTACCGCCCGGCTCGCTTCGGCCTACTCCCGCGACGTGTTCGCTCTGCCCGGACGCACATCCGACCGCTATTCACGTGGATGCAACGCCCTCATCTCATCGTGCGTGGCGAGTCTGCTCTCATCGCCCGAGGAACTGATCGAGGCCATGCGCTGGCCCACCCGCCCTGCCGAGGGGGAGCAGGGATCGCTCTTTGACTCCGAACCGGCGACCCGACTCTCGGATGAAGAGCAAGCCATAATCGACACCATCACTCAGCGAGGTGATGCCACCATCAACGAGCTCACAGCCACGGTCAACATTCCCGTCCCCCGACTCATGGGAATGCTCATTGACCTGGAATTCCGCTCCATCATCTGCGCCGTGCCCGGCGGACGTTACCGCATAAGATAAATTCAAGCAAAAGCCTACTCACGTTTGTTATACTTACATTATATTAATTCTATCCCCCAATCCACCTCAATATGAAAGTAATTCCCTCATCCGAACTCATAATAAACCCCGACGGGTCAGTATTCCACCTCCACCTGCTCCCCTCCCAGCTCACCGACCGCGTGATCCTCGTGGGCGATCCGGCCCGTGTCAACATGGTAGCCTCCTTCTTTGACTCGGTAGACTTCGAGGTGCAGTCACGCGAATTTCACACCATCGGCGGCACATACAAGGGGAAACCTATCATGTGTCTGTCTCACGGCATTGGGCCCGACAATATCGACATCGTGATCAACGAGCTCGACGCGCTCGCCAACATCGACTTCGCCACCCGCGAGGTGCGTGAGCAGAAACGCCGTCTCACCCTCGTGCGCATAGGCACATCGGGAGCCCTCCAGCCCGAACTCAAACTCGGCACACCCGTCATTGCCGAAAAATCAATCGGATTTGACGGAGTGCTCAATTACTACGCCGGGCGCAATGAGGTGGCCGACCTCGACTTTGAACACGCTTTCTGCGAATCAGTGGGCTGGAATCCCCTTTGGGCAAAACCCTACGTCGTTGATGCCGACGAGGAACTCGTGGCCCGCATTGGTGGAGATGATATGGTGAGAGGCAATACCATCTCGGCTGTCGGCTTCTATGGTCCACAGGGACGCGAGCTGCGTCTACCGCTCTCCAATCCCGATCTCAACCGCCGCATCGAGGAATTCCGGTTCAATGGCCGCAAGGTCACCAATTATGAGATGGAGTCGGCTCCGCTCCAGGGTCTGGGACGTCTCATGGGACACCGCGCCATGACTGTGTGCTCCATCATAGCCAACCGCATGAACACCGAGGCCAACCCCAACTACAAGACTGCCGTGCGTGACCTCGTGGCCACTGTGCTCGAGCGTATCTGATAAGCCGTTGACGCAATAATTTCCGCGCCCTCACGTTGAATATGTGATGAACCGATTCTATATCACATATCTGCGTGCGGGCGTTGTGTTTATGGCATTGCTGATTGCCGGCCTCGCGGTGTCGGCATCACCCCGCGCCCTCAACGACAAGGTGCTCAACCGCCCCTACACCGACATGAGGCGCTGGCACCTCGGATTCTCGGTGGGTATGCACGCCCAGGACATCACTTTCACCCACAACGGCTTCATCACCGACGGAGGCGAGCAATGGTTCATGGAGCAACCCTCCTTCTCGCCCGGATTCTGTGTCAACGGGCTCATCGACCTGCGCCTCCATAATCTGTTCAATCTGCGCTTCACCCCCGGCATGTACTTCGGCAACCGCGACATCACCATGCGCGAATATGAGTCGGGCAACCTCCTGCGCCAGAATCTGAAATCCACCTATATTGTACTACCTATCGACCTTAAATTCTCGGGTATGCGCTACCGCCAGTCACGCCCTTATATCACGGCGGGAGTGATGCCTACGGTCAACCTCACCCGTTCGAGCGGCGATTATCTGCGCGTCAAGCCGTTTGACATGTATCTCACGGCCGGTTTCGGATGCGATTTCTATCTCCCCTACTTCAAGCTGATACCCGAGGTGAAATTCTGCTTCGGCCTCACCGACGTTATCGACCATGACCGCCCCGACCTGGTGGACGAGCCCGACAAATCCAAGATCACCCGATCGCTCAAGAAAGCTGTGTCGCGCATGGTGGTGCTCACCTTTTATTTCGAATAGCGATGAGGCCGTCAATCACAGCAATATCGCCACACTTGTTGTTCCTGCTCATGGCATGGGTATCATCAGCCCTTATCGCCCGAGCCCAGGGCGACGCCATGCTCACGCAATATTGGGCTGTCCCCACATATTATAATCCCGCTTCGGCAGGCGACACCGATAATATACGTCTGCGCGGAGGGATGCGCGCCCAATGGGTAGGTATCGACAACGCCCCCCGCACATTCATAGCCACGGCCGATTCCCCATTCAAGCTTTTCGGCCACCGATGGGGAGCAGGCATCACTGTACAGCAGGAATCCTACGGACTGTTCCGCAACCTCACAGCCGATCTCCAGCTTGGCTATAAATTCAAGGGCGCGGGAGGTGAATTTACCATCGCCATGCAGGCCGGGCTGTTCAACGAACAGTTCAAGGGCTCGCAGATATACATCCCCGATGATGACGACTACCATCAGCCCGATGACGATGCCCTGCCACACCGTGATGTCGCTGGAAACGCCTTCGACCTCGGAGCAGGTGTATATTATTCCCGCAAGTATTTCAGGACAGGTCTCTCGATCATGCACGCCAACAGCCCCTCGGTGACATTCAGCGACGACACGGGAGGCTCGGCATTACCGAGCGACAGCCAGGACGGCTCCGGTGGTAAAAAGTACCGTTTCGAGGCCTCCCCTACCCTCTATTTTACCGCCGAAGGCAATATTCCGGTAAAAAACACGTTATTTGAAGTGCTACCTTCGGTGCTGATACGTAGCGACTTCACCGATACTGACCTCTCGGCTACCGTGCGGGCGCGATACAACCGCATCTTCTCGGCCGGCATCGGCTACCGCCATGGCAACACCGTGTCGCTTATACTCGGAGCCGAGTTGAAAGGCATATTCATCGGCTACAGTTACGACCATCACGTCAGTGACATAGCCAAGGTATCGTCAGGCAGTCACGAGATTTTCGCCGGATACAGCCTTAAATTGGATTTTTCTGAGAAAAACCGCCACAAACACAAGAGCATACGCATAATGTAACCTATGAAAAAGATACTACATATACTCTTCTCATTAGCCGTTCTCGGCATCGCCGCCGGCTGTGCCACCGGAAGCCGCAACTCCATGGGCGGAGAAGTGACAGGCGTGGGTGGACAGTCCTGGACCGAGCCTACCCCCTACGGTATGGTGCTCGTGAGTCGCGGATCGGTCAACATGGGCCCTGCCAAGGATGATTCGCTGTGGAATCTCAAGGCCAACCCGAGAGGCGTGTCAGTGGATGCTTTCTGGATGGACGAGACCGAGATCACCAATGCCAAGTACAAGCAGTTTGTATTCTGGGTGCGCGACTCCATTATCCGCGAGCGTCTCGCCGATCCCGCCTACGGAGGTAACGAGGAATACCGCATCGAGGAGGACCGCGAGGGCAACCCCGTGACCCCTCACCTCAACTGGGCCAAGGCCATACCCTGGCGCAATGCCGATGAGGATGAGCAACGCGCCATTGAGAGCCTCTACCGCATCAACCCCATCACCGGAGTCAAGGAGCTAGATCCTGAACAGCTCAACTATCGCTACGAGACCTATAACCACACCGAGGCGGCCAAACGCAAGAACCGCCTCGATCCGCGCCGGCGCGAGTATAACACCGACCGCCCCGTGCCCACCGACATCCCCGTCATCTCCAAGGACACCGCCTATATCAACAGTGACGGCGAGATCGTGCGCAGCACCATCACCCGCGCCCTCACAGGTCCCTACGATTTCGTAAACACCTATATAGTGAATGTCTACCCCGACACCACCGCCTGGGTCAATGACTTTGACAACGCCTACAACGAACCTTACGTGCGCATGTACTTCTCCCACGGCGGTTACAGCGAGTATCCCGTGGTGGGCGTGAGCTGGGAGCAGGCCAATGCGTTCGCCAACTGGCGCACCGACTTCCTGCGCCGATCGCTCGGTCGCGAGGGAATCTACATAGAGCCTTATCGCCTTCCCACCGAGGCAGAGTGGGAATATGCGGCCCGAGCCGGAAAGAGCGAGAACATGTATCCCTGGGACGGCGACCTGCCTCTCACCGAGGATCAGGGCTGTTTCTACGCCAACTTCAAGCCCCAGGAGGGCAACTTCACTCAGGACGGACAGCTCATCACGTCGCGTGTGGGCACCTACGCCCCCAACGATTTCGGCCTCTACGACATGGCCGGAAATGTGAGCGAATGGACCTCGACAGCTTTCACCGAGAGTGTCGACCGCCTCACCAGCGACCTCAATCCCGAATACCGCTATGATGCCGCCCAGGAGGATCCCTACCGCATGAAGCGCAAGATTGTGCGCGGAGGCTCCTGGAAGGATGTGGCCCACAATGTGCGTTCCGACCTGCGCATGTGGGAATATCAGAACGAGCAACGCAGCTACATCGGTTTCCGTTGCGTGCGCACCCAGATAGGTTTCGCCAAGGGCACCAAAGCTAAAAAGTAATCTCACCCCGCTATGAACACCGACAAGATAAAATCCCGCTACCGGTCACTCACCACATGGGAGGGCGGACAACGCCTCTTTAACTTCGCCTACTGCGTGGGCGCGGCCATCGTGATATGGGGCACACTTTTCAAGATACTCAACCTCCCCGGAGGCAACACCCTCCTGTGCATAGGTATGGGCACCGAAGTGCTCATGTTCATCATCACGGCGTTCGACCGTCCACCCAAGGAATACCGCTGGGAGGATGTGTTCCCTCAGCTCGATGACAATAAGGCCGGCGACGCCACCCCGGCGGTAGCTCAGGATATCACCCGTAATCATGTCGCCTCGGGTCAGAGCCATTCCATCCGCCACACGGATGCTCACCCCATAGCAACCGTTCATGGAGAATCGACCGCCGACATGACTGCCGTGACCCGTGAATATGTGGAGCAGATGACAGCCATATCAGCCCAGCTCGCCCAACTTCAGGAGACCACCCGCAACCTCAACGAAGTGTCGGCCATACTCCTGCAGAACTACCAGGCCATAGCCGACTCATCATCAGCGCTCGCCGAGAGTTCGCGCGACTACATATCGCGTCTCGGTGACATCAACCGTAATCTCGGCGGACTCAGCGCGATATGCGAGATACAGCTCAAGGATGTGTCGGCCCAGAGCGCCCACTACCGCGAGGAGACCGAGAAGATGACCCGCAACATGCAGAACATCAACCGCGTCTACGAGAACATGCTCCACGCAATGACTGTAAATCTGCCCCACCCAATGGCAACCCGGGCCGACAACCTCGATAACCGCATCTGACCACCCGACCGTCTAACCGAATCCCCCCACAGTAGAATATGGCAGAATCCATAGCAAGGCTTTCACCGAGGCAAAAGATGATTACACTTATGTACATCGTCCTCACCGCCATGCTTGCCCTGAACATATCAAGTGACGTCCTCGACGGTTTCACCCAGATAGAGGATGGTCTCGCACGCACCAACGACAATGTGGGCCGGCGCAACGATGCCATCTACTCCCGCCTCGAAAACTTCACGTCCTCCAATCCCGAAAAAGGATCGCCGTGGCTTGCCAAGGCTACCGGACTCCGCGCCGAGGCCTCCGCGCTGTACCGCACCGTTGATTCCCTCAAACTTGCGATCGTCCGCCATGCCGACGGTCCCGACGGATCGCTCGATCACATCTCTCGCCGCGACGATCACGAGGCTGCGACAGCAGTGATGCTCGGCTCCGATGGTAATGGAGGCAAGCTCCGCCAGGCGGTGGACGCTTACCGCGCGCATGTCACCTCGCTCATCCCCGACTCGGTGAAGCGCACATCCATCGAGTCGTCGCTCTCCACAGCTCCCAGCCGTCGCCCCGGCACCATGATGGATCAGAAATGGGAGGAAGCCAAGTTTGACAACCAGCCAGTGGTGGCCGCCGTGGCACTCCTCACAAAACTGCAGAACGATATTCGCTATGCCGAGGGTGAAGCACTCTCCACCCTGCTCGCCTCGGTCGACGCCGGCGACGTGAGGGTCAACGAGCTCAATGCCTTCGTGATCCCCAACTCCCGCATGGTGATGCGCGGTGGCAAATACTCGGCATCCATAGTCCTTGCCGCTGTCGATACCACCGCCCGCCCCGACATATTCATCGGTGGCAAAAAACTCGCGTCGGGCAACGGCCTGTATGAACTCAACACCTCCTCGACCGGCACATTTGATTATTCAGGATACATCGAGGTGAATCATGGCGACGGCTCGGTCACACGTCATCCATTCTCCTCATCCTACACCGTAATGGAGCCATCGGCCACCGTGTCGGCCACTATGATGAACGTGCTGTACGCCGGCATCGACAATCCTGTGAGCATATCGGTCCCCGGAGTCCCCACCAAGGATGTATCGGCCACCATGACCAACGGCACTCTCTCGCGCCACGGCGATTCATGGACCGCCCGCCCCGCGAGAGTGGGCGAGAACGCCACCGTGACCGTGTCGGCAAATATTGATGGTCGCCCCATGACAGTCTCCTCCACCACTTTCCGTGTGCGCAAGCTACCCGACCCCACAGCCTATCTCACCGTCACCGCTCCCGGCGGGACAACTGACCGCTATAAGGGAGGAAAACCTATCTCCAAAGCCGTCCTCTCCTCGATCCCGGCGCTACGGGCCGCCATTGACGACGATATGCTCGACATTGACTTCCAGATACTCGGATTCGAGACTGTATTCTTCGACCAGATGGGCAACGCCATCCCCGAGGTGTCGCGCGGAGCTGAATTTTCCCAGCGCCAACGCGACCAGTTCAAACGCATGGCCCGTGGCAAGCGGTTCTACATATCCCGCATCAGAGCCAAAGGTCCCGACGGCATCGAACGCACCCTTTCTCCAATGGAAGTAATAGTAAACTGACCTCTCTTTCCGTTTCATCACTCATCAACCTCCACCCCACTCTATAATGAAGACGCTTCTTCTCTCAGTCATAGCCCTCCTCATCGCCTCAGGCGCATCGGCCCAGACTTCATCGTCGAGCGCATCGGCCGTGCGTCGTTCCACCACGGCCTCAGCCCGGGAATCACAGCAGGGCACAGCACCGGGAGTCACGCAACGTATGCAGGCCCATCTTGGCGAGACTTCCGGAGCCGACGATAGCGAGCTACAGTGGATGCGCGTGATATACCGCAGTCTCGACCTCGACAAGGGGGCTAACGGAGCGTTGTATTACCCCGACGAGCCTGTGGCCGGACAGGACAACATGTTCCGCATCATAATGAAACGTATGGCCGACGGATCTCTACCTGCCTACGAGTATCTCGACGGACGCGAGATTTTCACCGATGATTACAAGGTGAACATGCGCGATATCCTCGACCGCTACTACATCCCTTACTCCGATGCGAAAGGCTCGACCGAGAAACGACCTCGATTTGCCATCGAGGAAGCTGACATCCCGTCGTCCGAGGTGCTCAGTTACTATATAATAGAGAAATGGGAATTTGACCGCCGGACCAACCGTATGCACACCCGCGTCGAGGCCATCTGTCCCGTGCTTCACCGTGCCGGCGATTTCGGAGCAGAAGCGGTGAAATACCCCATGTTCTGGATACGTTACAGTGACCTCCGTCCGTTCCTGGCATCGGTCGACGTGTTCACCGACGATGACAACAACCTCACCGCCCACACTCTCGACGACTTCTTCATCCTCAGGCTCTACGAGGGCGATATATACAAGACCCGCAACATGCGCAACAAGTCGCTCATGCAGCTCCACCCCGATCCCGATGATCTGGCCCACGCCCGTGACAGCATCCAGCAACGCCTCGACAACTATGAGAAAAAGCTGTGGGTGCCATCGCTCGATGAACTTGCCGCCAGGCGCGATTCCACAGCCATAACATCGGAATCGGCACAGAAAGAACCGACAAAGCGGGTCACCCGCTCATCACGTGGAGTAAGGAAATCATCGGCTAAACCTGCCAAAGTCAAGAAACAGCGCCAGACGGCCACCCGTTCCGTTAGGGCCCGCAAGAAATAATGCAGTCCCCCTGTACTCCTGAAACACACATCTGATTAACGGCATGACTTCACCCATCACAATAGTACTTCCTGTCTACAACCGTGCATCCACCATCGGGCGCACGCTTCGTAGCATCGACGCACAATCGGTGAAGCCGGCACATATAATAATTGTGGACAACGCGTCCACCGACTCCTCTCTTTCCATCATCAACTCATGGGCCGCCACCCGGCCCGATGTCACAGTGCTGTCCGAGCCACGGCGAGGTGCTTCCACGGCACGCAACCGTGGTCTCCGCGAAGTCACAACGGAGTGGACCATGTTCTTCGACTCCGACGACGAGATGCTCCCCTCCCATATCGGTGATTTCTCGCGGGCAATAAAAAAATATCCCGAAGCCGACATTCTCGGCAGGGACATTTTCACCCGCTTTCTCGACGGCTCCACCCGTCGCCTGTATTTTCATGCGGGAGGCGACAACATGTTTCACCACATATTCCGCGCCACATTGTCCACCCAGCGTTACATCGCCCGCACCTCTCTGTTCCGCAGTGTCGGCGGATGGAATGAATCACTCATCGGATGGAACGACTATGAACTCGGGGTAAGGCTCCTGCTCACCACCCCTGTCATGGTCGACATCGGCGGAAATCCATCAGCCATAACACATCAGCAGAAAGATTCGATATCCGGTGTCAGGGCAAGCGACAACCATCAGCTATGGGAGACGGCAATCGAGACAGTGCGATCCATTTTCCGTACCATGCCGGCCACTAATGACCGAAGCAAGAGCCGGTATCTGTATTGGCTTGATGCCCGTGCCATGTTGCTCGCGGCTACCTACGAGCATGAGGCCCGAAAGGCACCGTCGCCTGAGTCCACGCTGAAGGCCCGCAAACTTGCCAACGACCTGTATTCCCGCACCTTGGCCGCATTGCCATCGGCGTCACGGCTTATACTGAAAGCCATCTACCGCCACAATCTTACATTCCGGCGACTCTCCTGGATGTTGGCCCGGATACCTGTTTCAAAAAATTACCCCCCCCCAATAATATAAACCACTTATTATCAGCAAAATACACAATAAGCACTCATTCTATCATGTCGATTATGAAAGGATCGCGGTCACGCGCTTGAGCCCGGCGATGAATGTATCACACTCATCGATAGTGTTGTAGGCGGCAAACGATGCCCTCACCACCCCCTCCACGCCCAAGGCGTGCATCAGAGGCTGGGCGCAATGATGTCCGGTGCGCACGGCTATCCCGAGCTTGTCAAGCAACATGCCCATATCATAATGGTGTATATCACCCACCAGGAATGATATTATGGCACATTTGCCGGGTGCTGACCCGAATATCCTCATCCCCGGAATCTCATCCATCATCCTGCGGGTGGTATAGTCGAGCAGTTCATGCTCATGGGCGGCGATATTCTCCACCCCGAGTTCGTCCATGAAATCTATAGCTTTCGACAAGGCCGATATGCCTATGAAATCGGGAGTTCCGGCCTCAAACTTATAGGGAAGCTCGGCAAAAGTGGTCTTCTCAAACGATACCGACGCTATCATCTCTCCGCCCCCCTGGTAGGGAGGCATCTTCTCGAGCCACTTCTCCTTGCCGTAGAGCACACCCACTCCGGTAGGACCATACATCTTGTGAGCCGAGAATGTATAGAAATCCGCGTCCAGATCCCTCACATCAATCCTGATATGGGGAGCAGCTTGTGCTCCGTCTATCACCACGGGCACCCCGTGGGCATGGGCCTCGGCTATCATCTCCTTCACAGGATTCACAGTGCCGAGCACATTGGAGGCATGGCACACGCTCACAAGCCGGGTGCGGTCGTTGAACAGGCTTCGGTACACATCCAGCCTCAACTCGCCACGCTCATCGACCGGCACCACATTGATCTTGAATCCGATCCTCTGCTGAAGCAGTTGCCAGGGCACGATGTTGGCATGATGCTCCATCACCGTGAGGATGATTTCATCCCCCTCAGCGAGCGTCATTCCACCCATCGACGACACCACCAGGTTCAGCGCCTCGGTGGTACCACGGGTAAACACTATCTCGCTTGTACTCCCGGCATTGATCCACTCCTTCACCCGTCGGCGTGCGTTCTCCTGTAGTTCGGTCGCCTCCTGCGACAGAGTGTGTACACCACGGTGTACGTTAGCTTTAGTCGTGGTATATCCGTCCACTATGGCCTTCACCACGCGGTCGGGGGTCTGTGAGGTCGCAGTATTGTCCAGATATACAAGCGGACGTTTGTACAGCTGGCGACCAAGTATAGGAAACTCCGAGCGGATCTTATCAATATCCATGATTCTCTTTTAAACGATTTTACTTACGGCAAGTCTCGCAATTGCCAAGTTCGCCCGAGAAGCGGCGGTCCACAAGATGAAGCAGTCTCTCGCGCAATCCGGGTATCTTCACTGAGTCGATCACATCTACCATGAAGGCTTGCATGAGCATCCTGCGGGCCTCGGCCTCGGGGATACCGCGCGAGCGCATATAGAACAGCGCGTCCTCATCAAGCTGACCTGTGGTGGCTCCGTGGCTACACTTCACCTCATCGTTGTTGATGATCAGCTGAGGCTTGCAGTGCATCCGTGCATGTTCGCTGGCCAGTATATTGCGGTTGCTCTGGTAAGCTTCGGTATAAGGCGCATTGGGGGTCACTGTGATGCTCCCCTCGAAAGCTCCGCTCGACTGCTCGTCAAGCACATACTTGAACAGCTGGTTGCTGTGGCAATGTGCCGAGTGGTGCAGCACGGCTGTATCATTGTCGATGTGCATCTGGCCACTGCCGATAGCCATGCCCGAGAGATTGCAATCGCAATGCTCGCCGGTCAGCTCCACGAAAAATTCATTTCTTGTTGTGCCACATGTGAGGGTGGTGCTGTTGACAGTCACCTCGCTCCCCTCATCCTGGCGTACAAACATGCGTGAGTATCTCGATGTCAGAGCCGAGGATTCCTCAATCTCGCACATCTCGATGCGGGCATTGCGCCCGGCTATGATCTCCACTATCTGCGAGCCGAGATACTTCTGCTCACGGTCCTGGGTGTGGTCACACACGAGTAGCCTCAGTTCGGCATCCTCCTCAACCACCACAAGTACTCTGCGGAAAGCGGCAAGCGGAGTCGGAGAGGAAAATATATTCACTAATTGCAGAGCCTTTTCGAGCCTCACTCCGCGTCCAACATGGATAAACACTCCATCCTGTACGAGCATGGTGTTGAGCGACACCGAATTGTCGGCAAGCGGTGCGAGCGACCCATAGCAGCGGGCTACCACCTCGGGCATCTCACGCGATGCCCTGGCGAGCGACATGAACTTCACCCCTGCGGGCAGACGCTCGGCAAGGTTGGCCGAGGGGACAAACTTATCATTGATTACTGTAGCCTGCAGAGTGGAGAGATTTGGGACGTCACAACGGAATGTCGCCGCGATATCCACCGGTATGCCTATACGGTTGACGTTCACGCCGTAGTCGGGAGCAAACATATCCTCGATCGACGTTTTCTCAAAACCCTCGGTGCGCTTCGTTGGCAGCGACTCGCCATCCATCCCCTCGCGGGCCGCATCGCGCAGGGCGTTCATCGGCTCGCCGGTGGATGCGAATATCGCATCACGCGCGCTGTCATAAAGGTCGGTATATTGCTTTATAGAACCCATTTCTTCAATCACTGATTAATCGTTCTCCTCCTTGATCCAGTCATATCCGCGCTCCTCCAGTTCGAGAGCCAGCTCAGGACCGCCGGTCTTCACGATACGGCCCTTGTAGAGGATATGCACGAAATCAGGCTTGATGTAATCGAGCAGTCTCTGATAGTGGGTGATCACTATGGTAGCGTTCTTGGAGGTCTTGAGCTTGTTCACGCCACCGGCCACCACGCGCAGGGCATCGATGTCGAGGCCCGAGTCGGTCTCGTCAAGTATGGCCAGACGGGGCTCGAGCACAGCCATCTGGAATATCTCGTTGCGCTTCTTCTCACCACCCGAGAATCCCTCGTTGACCGAGCGTGAGGCCAGCTTGTTGTCAAGCTCCACAATCTCGCGCTTCTGGCGCATGAGCTTGAGAAATTCGCTCGCGCTCAACGGCTCCTCATGCAGATACTTGCGCTTGGCATTGACAGCGGCGCGCATGAAGTTGACCATCGACACTCCGGGAATCTCTACCGGATACTGGAACGAGAGGAACAATCCCTCGTGGCTGCGTGTCTCGGGGGGCAGGTCTAGCAGTTCCACCCCGTGGAGCTTGGCAGAGCCGGCTGTCACGGTGTAGGCGGGATTGCCCGCAAGTACGCCCGACATGGTGCTCTTTCCCGATCCGTTGGGGCCCATTATGGCATGGACCTCACCCTCACGGATGGTAAGGTTCACCCCTTTGAGTATCTCTTTCCCGTCCACCGATGCGTGGAGGTCATGTACTTCAAGTAATATATCGCTCATATTTATCTCTTATTTTTCCACAAAATTACTCATTATCTCACACCCGCCCAAACATTTCGCCACCTCTTTACGGCAAACCCTACACCTCATAGTTCAATATCGCCTCAACGATATAGAGGGCGCGTATGTCGTCGCGGCTCACATCCATGTCGTCATAGGCGCAATTGTCGCTGTGAAGTATCACCATCGATGGATCGCTGTGTCGCTTCACATACTTTATCAGCCTGAACTCATCGAGCTGTACCACATATATCTGTCCCCAGAATATGTTGCGCGGATCGCGTATCTGGCGTATGGCCACATATCCGCCGTTCTTGATGCGGGGGCTCATGCTGTCTCCCTTCACCTTCAGCACATGGGATCCAGCCGGAAGCTCGGGCAGATTGATCATTCCCACCGGCCTCACCTCGCTGAATATCTGTTCGAGGCTACGGCATCCGGCGGTGACATCAATGTCATACACCGGCACCCCCTGGAGCAGGCTCTCGGGGATCACTTCACCGGAAAGCACTATGTCGCGTGCCAACGGCTCCTTCTCGAAAGGTAACCCCACTCCGTCCCTGAGCCAAGGTTTGGAGACGCCCAGGTCGGCCACAATCCTGTTGACAAGCCCTTCGGTAAACGGGAGCTTGCCTGTCATGACCTTTGACAGATTGGACGGATCCAGCCTCAGCAACCCGGCCAGGCCTCGCTGGGTCAGATGCTTGAGGGTCATTATATGTCTCAGTCGGGCTATTATCTCGCAGGAATCACCCCTGCGGTCGTCGGTATTATCAGTCATTTCGATACGTATTATTGGCAAATATACAACATTATTGTCATTACGCCAAGAAAAACTTATAAACTAATAAACCTATAAACCCTTAAACCCATAAACTTATAAACCCAAATACTTATCCCCCACCACCTCAAGGCGGTCGTTAAGAGTGATCAGGCGGGGAGAGCCGGTAGGAATCTCCTCCCCCACTATCTCATCGGGAGTCATCTTCAGGAGCATCATCACCAGAGCGCGGAGTGAATTTCCATGAGCCGCCACAAGTACATTGTCATACAATTGCAGGGCTGGCACTATCAGCTCCTCCCAGCACGGACGCACACGCTCGATTGTAGTCTTGAGCGATTCGGTCAACGGCAGTTCATCGGCCGACAACATGGCATATTTCGCCTCCTTTCCAGGGAAACGGTCATCATCGAGCGTAAGCGACGGAGGGGCCACATCATAGCTCCTGCGCCATATATGCACCTGCTCGTCACCATACTTCCCGGCCGTCTCAGCCTTGTTCAGCCCCTGCAACGCACCGTAATGGCGCTCGTTGAGATGCCAGTCCTTCACTACCGGAAGCCACTCCCGGTCCATAGCCGCGAGAGCGATATTGAGGGTATGGATAGCACGTTTCAGATAGGACGTGAAGCAATATCGGGGTTCAATTCCCGATTCCAGGATAAGCTCACCGGCCTTGCGGGCCTCCTCGCGTCCCTTGTCCGACAATTCCACATCCGTCCAGCCCGTGAAACGGTTGGACAGATTCCATTCGCTCTGCCCGTGGCGGAGCAATATCAGATGTTTCATAATTACAATCGTTTATCTCAAAAACACCCTCCCCACCCCCATAGTTCGCCCCCAAAAGAATCAAGATATACCTTTGATCCATTTTTCGGTCAGTCAACAATTTTTGCATATGTCCCGCAGGCCATTGCCCACTAAGCCTCGAAGAGGCGATGAAATCGTAGCCACCACAAACCAGGCCACAAACTTCCCGCAGGCTCACCAACCACCAAGCCTCGAAGAGGCGATGTAATTGAAACCCCACCACGAGCCTGACAAGCAAATCGCCAGCCAGGGCAGATTTGCGCCGACGGGCGAGGTGTGGGGAAAACGAAACGCACATCCAAATGGGCGTCGAAGACGTCCTATAAATCCCCGCGCCCCCTAACCTCCTATATTCCACCAATATATCCCCCTGAAACCCCTCTTGATCTCTGGTCTAACCCCCAAATCTCTCTGGATCTCTATTCTAAAAATCAATTGTCTATACTTTATACTGGGTCAGCGGATTTTTCCGGTTGGCAAAGAGGTGGATCGGATATAAAGTGT
>JAMPHR010000011.1 GCA_023663345.1 Paenibacillus sp.
ACTGCTACAATTATTACAAAAAATGACTCCCACCCGTGAGGGCAGGAGCCATTATATCTATAAAAGGCCTTTCGTTCTCTGGTCTAAACCCTTTGGCTAAAAATTTAATCACTACTCTATACTTAAAAATCCACTGTCCCCGATTTCATCGCCCCTTCGGGACTTAGTGAGTGGAGGGGCGGAAGCTATTGACCCGTAATAATGGTTGGTCATTATGGACTATTGGTAAGTGATATTCATAATAGTATGAGTAAATTTGCAGAGAATAAGTCTTAAAAAGAAACGCTATATGTAAGCCCTAAAAGGACTTGCTTAATAGCATTAATATTAAGACATCATATTCGGCTATTAAATTTTAATCCATATTTATGAAGAAAGGCATACTTTTCACGATGCTCATAATTACAAGTTCAATCATGGCAAATTCTCAAAATCCAACAAAACTTACCGACAAGCCGTCGGTAATAACTCAGACGGCTGGCAAACAACAGCTCGGCGATTTCGCTCCGAAATTCGCGGAACTGAATGATGATGTATTGTTTGGCCAAGTATGGAGCCGGACTGACAAACTCGCCCTCCGCGACCGCAGCATAGTCACCGTCACGGCTCTTGTCTCCAGCGGTATCATTGACCAATCGCTCACCTATCATCTACAGGAAGCCAAGAAAAACGGAGTGACACGCACTGAAATAGCCGAAATCCTGACTCAGATAGCGTTCTATGCCGGATGGCCCAAGGCATGGGGTGCATTCCGCCAGGCTGTGGAGGTGTGGAACGACAGCACCGAGGCCTCGGATGCCCGACAGCAGTATGAACGTGAACTGATGTTCCCGATCGGAGAGCCTAACACTGCTTACGCAAAATATTTCATCGGCAACAGTTATCTCGCTCCGATATCCACTGAGCAGGTACAGTTCTTTAACGTGACATTCGAGCCCCGTTGCCGTAATAACTGGCATATCCATCATGCCTCGAAAGGTGGAGGCCAAATGCTGGTGGGCGTAGGAGGACGTGGCTGGTATCAGGAGGAAGGAAAACCGGCGGTGGAGATCCTGCCCGGCACCGTAATCCATATTCCGGCAAATGTGAAGCATTGGCATGGCGCAGCGGCCGACAGCTGGTTCTCCCATCTCGCTTTTGAGATTCCAGGAGATAACACCAAAAACGAGTGGTGCGAGCCTGTAACCGATGAGGAATATGACAAGATAGGAAAGTAACTCTAAACCATACGATAAAAACTACAGGCTGACAGTGATATACGCCACTGTCAGCCCGCAACAATTTTTACCGTATCGCTTATCAGCGCAGACGGTTGTAGGAATTAAGGAGCTTTATGTCATGATTAATGCCTTTGACGGCAAGGATCTCGAGGAAAGCTGCCACAGGTAGAAGGATATCCCACACGCTGAAATGAGCGTCAAGGCCCTCGGCCTCAGCCTGCTTATAGAGCGCGAAACACACAGTGGCGATAAGCGCGAGCGTGAGCATGAGGCATATAATCAGCACTGTGCGCTGAAGAGGCATGTTGCGGAACAGGAACATGTCGGTAAGAAGCAATATTATGACTGCACCTGTGGGGATAAGGATGCCATACTCAGCCATAGTGTAAAGCGATGTGGCCACGTGGGGGTCGGCTGTCAGATCTACAACCTCGCCGTAAGGCACCACTACAAATATAGCCATAGCTATGATGGACAGGAAGATGTAGACTGTCTGGATTCTCTGGATCTGCATAACGGAGATAATTTTATCAGTTGAACGATGAGTTATAAATAGATTCAATGCTTAAGTAAGCCTTAAAAGCCTAACAATGCCAAGAGCCTGATTGTTGAATTTAATACGCGGTTTCATCCCTGAAGCTGAAAACCTCGGTGGAGTTTTCGCCAAGCTGTCCGGCATCGGCATTTACGCCGGTCTGCACTTTTATGAAATCTATGTGAGTGAGATTGGCTGGAGTGCCGTTGGGATTCACAGCATCGGAAATCTTGAAATAGTTGGCCAAGGCTCCGGCCTCGGGGTTATCCTTCACCTTAAGATCATCACCGAAGTTATCGGCATATCCCCATTGGAAAGGCTCATTGGACCACAGACCGGTAACGGCCGACTGCACAGTGCGCGATTTAAGGCGCACACCATAGAGCGTGTAGGCATCTTCCTTTATCCACAGCGGATAATAGAATGGCTGAGGATGCTGTGAGGGGATCCTGCGCACAAGTCCGGTAGCCCCCTCGCTATCTATCCACCGGGTGTTCATCTCTGCTCCCGGGCGGAAATAAGTGACTGAGTAATACTCCAAGGTCTCAGGCTTACCGTATTCCGAGCTCTTGAGCTGGTACCACTCATCGTCGGGGAGACCGTTGCCGTTGACATCCTGCATCACCCACACTATTCCAGGCTCGCTCGACGTATCTATGGGATTGCCTTTTATAGAGAAATCATATCCGCCCCTGTTGGGTATGCTGTGATCAAATCCCACAGTGATGAATCCGCCCCATGCGCCAAGCGATACACTCAGCTCACGGTCGAGACGGGATTTGGCATATCCGCAGGCAGCTTCATGAGTGCTCTCGCCATTGAAACCCGATGTAGACTTTTCGTTGATAAATTGGCCAGGAGCCGGGATGTATTCATACACCTTATTGGCGGTCAATGAATTTCCGGCAGTATATGTGCGCATTGATGATGCCTTGCAACAATTCACCTTGATGTCAACCGATGCTTCCGAGACACCTGTCGACGATATATTCCTGGTGTACCGCACCACAGTGGCAGGGCTTGAATAGCGGGCCTTAAAAGTGACCACATACTCCCCCACTCCGGCAGGACTGAAAGCGAAGAGAAGATCATCGGCACCGGGCACCACATTGCCATCGACACTCCAGCTGTAAGCCACACCGGCTCCGGCTGACACATACGGGCGAAGATATATCGTACCACCCTCGGCAACATACCGGGTCACATCTTTGGCCGATGAATAGTACATTGGAGTAGGTAGCACAATGTCGACCGGCATTTGGTCGACTACCTCGACATCAAATTTATTTTCCGTCGATCCATCGACATTCGTGGCTGTAAATGACAATGAATATGTACCGGTTTCCGAGGATATGAACTTATAGGAAAGAGTGTTGCTGACCGGGGTCCCGTCGAGTTTCCACTGATATGTAACGCCACCATCGGTGTTGCGCACATCGGGTGTAATCTCGTATTCATGCCCTGCAAGCACCTTAAGCCCTCCCTGTGGTATCGCGATGGATACCACAGGAGGAGCAAGTTCATCAGCATCTATACGTATCTCCTCCGAGGCTTCGCCTCCGGCGGAGACTACGCTGATTGTCACATAATAAGACCCGGACTCATTGAATGTATAGCTGAGCACCGGCTTGTCGGAAATCACAGTTCCATCGCATGACCATCGGTATTCGGTGGAATTGTCCACATTCCGATAGACGGGGGAAATTGAAAACTCCTTGCCGATTTTCACCGTATAATAGCCGTCCTCACTGTCCAGTTCTATCACCGGAGGCAATGAATCGGACAGAATCTCGTCATCCTTGTTACAGGAAGCGACAAAGATTGTGAGCGTGATCAGCAGCAGATGGATGAGGCGGGACTTATACATGCGGATCGGATTAGTGGATTACTGTGATCTCGAGATCGTCGATAGCCACATAGGCAGGTGTATTCAAGCCCCATTGGCCTGAATCGCTACCCTCGAAATCGATAGCCACGGTGCACACGTCATTGCCGAGCGAAGAAAGGTCAACCTTGCTCCATCCGGTGCGGATCTCATCCTTGATACCAGCCTCCTGATTGCGTGAGCTGTCAAAGTTGGCGAGATAATACTCCACCTTCTTTCCGGTAGGACGGTTGTTCTTGTCCATAGCAATGAAGATTACTTTGAACCAACCGTTGTTAGGCTCAAGAGCCTGGCAGAAATTATTGCCATTCTTCATCACAAGGTAATCGTAAGTGGTGTTGCACACCCACACGCTATTGAAAGTGCCATAGTAGGCAGTGCCCTCCACCGGAGTGTTGGGAGTGACTACACGATAACCCTCCTTGTCAGTCAGGTATATCTTAGCGCAACCTTTATACTTCTCAATAGGATCATCAGCCGACGGCTCGCTGTGGCCGTTAACGATCACGAAGTTAGAACCGCTCTTGCCACCGTTAGCGTCATATACGCTGCACTGGTTGCTAAAGGTGTCACCGGTCATATTGGTAAAATCGGAGACGGCAAGACCGCCGTTCCAGAACTCGTATGACCAGTATGTACCATCATAGGATTCAGCATAATTTACCGAGAACTGAGCATAGGCTCCGGATTCGCCAAGTGGCGCTAAATATCCCGTTGTGATCTGATTGGTCGAGCCGGAATATAGATTGGTACCATTCTCGTCCGATGCCATCAGTGCCTTAGGCACATTGTCGAAAGAGATACATGTGGAGGTAACGGTGTAGAGGAGAGAATCATCATCATCGGATGAGCAACCGGTGGTCATCACTAAGGCCATCATGGCCATACTTCCTGTGAGAAATCTGAAGATTGGTTTCTTACAATTCATAGAGTTTTGGAATGATTAATAATTCTAATTTAGCGGGAACAAAATTACACATTTTTTCGGGAGCACAGTAATAGCCATCGGCAAAAGAACATTCTGCCCATGGCTATTAACTACAATTAACAACAATAGATAGCGCGTGTCAGCGCGTCAATCCTTATTCTTCAGGTAAGCATCAATTCCGGCAGCGGCGTCACGACCTGAGGCGATGCACCTAACCACGAGCGATGCACCCGAGGCCACATCGCCGGCGGCAAACACTTTGTCAACGCTTGTGGCACGTGTGGCCGGATCAGTCATCACATTGCCACGAGCATCCTTCTCCACTCCGAGTCCGGCGAGAAGCCCCTCGGGTACGGGATTGGTAAATCCCATCGCAAGAAGCACCAGTTCGGCCTTTATTACCGAGGTCCGGCCGGTGTGTACAAGGTTCATGCGTCCTGATTTCTCATCCTTGACCCATTCAACCTCTTCGACCTCGACCTCGCACACATTGCCTTTTTCATCGGGGATGAACCGGCGTGTATCGAGAAGCCACCGGCGGTCACAACCCTCCTCATGACTACTGGAGGTCTTAAGTACAACCGGCCAATAGGGCCAGGGAGTATCAGGATTTTCCCCTACCGGAGGTTTCGGCATTATCTCGATCTGAGTGACCGAGACAGCACCCTGCCTATGGGCCGTGCCGACGCAATCACTGCCGGTGTCACCTCCACCTATCACAAGCACATGCTTACCTTTCGCCGAGATACGCTCTGACTGAGGGATTTTCACACCGGCATTTACACGGTTCTGCTGTTGCAACAGTTCCAGGGCGAAGTATATGCCATGGAGATCGCGCCCCTCGACATTGAGGTCGCGCGGCACCTCGGCACCCATGGCGAGGCACACGGCATCATTACCGGCAAGCAGATTGGCCACTGAGATGTCTTCGCCAACCTTAACGCCACAACGGAACTCCACACCCTCCTCCTTCATGAGTGAGACACGACGGTCAATCACGCTCTTATCAAGCTTGAAATCAGGGATGCCGAAACGCAACAATCCACCGGGGGCCTCATTTTTCTCAAATACCGTTACATGGTGTCCCCTACGGTTGAGCTGATTAGCGCAAGCCAATCCCGCCGGGCCTGATCCTATCACCGCCACACGCTTGCCTGTACGGCTGACAGGTGGCTGAGGTTTCACAATCCCCTCGGCAAATGCCCGCTCAACAATGGAGAGCTCGTTTTCACGGATGGTCACGGCCTCGTGTTGCTTATTCAGCACACAACCCTTCTCGCACAACGCGGGGCACACACGACCGGTAAACTCGGGGAAGTCATCGGTCATTGTCAACAGCGTATAGGCACCTGCAATATCATCACGGTAGAGCCTATCCTGCCATTCGGGCTGACGGTTTCCGAGAGGACAGCTCCAGTGGCAAAACGGCACGCCACATTCCATGCACCGCGAGGCCTGCTCGCGACGTTGAGGGACATTCAGCCTCACCTCCACCTCGTTATAATCATTCACGCGCTCCTCGATGGGCCGATAACCGCCCTCGTGGCGCGATATATTAAGGAAAGCTTTAGGATTTCCCATAAGTCTTGAATCTATCAACAGTTAAACAATCAGACATTCTGTATCTTGGTATTGCGACTTGCCTCTTTCTCGGCCTCAAGCACCTTTTTGTACTCAATAGGTATCACTTTCAGGAACTGCCCCACGTAGGTGTCCCATTCGTCGAGCATACGGGCGGCAAGCGGTGAGCGCGTGTGCTTATAGTGGGACGATATGAGCCGGTGCAGTTCTCGGTTATCGGCCACATCCTCAATCAGCGAGAGTTCCACCATCTCCATGTTGCAGAAATAGTCGAAATCTCCCTTGGGGTCCCATACATAGGCGATGCCTCCGCTCATTCCGGCAGCGAAATTTCGGCCGGTTGATCCGAGCACTACGGTGCGACCTCCTGTCATGTATTCACAGCAGTGGTCTCCCACGCCCTCTACAACGGCCACAGCGCCAGAATTGCGCACACAGAATCGCTCGCCTACCCGACCGTTGATATATATTTCGCCTGATGTCGCGCCATACAGAAGCGTGTTTCCGGCAATTATATTATCCTCGGGTGGATAGACAGTTCCCGCAGGGGGAACTATTACGATCTTACCTCCCGACAGGGCCTTGCCTACATAATCGTTGGCATCCCCTTCGAGTCTGAATGTTATACCATGAGCGAGGAACGCTCCGAAGCTCTGACCTGCCGAACCCTTGAATACGCAACGTATGGTATCGTCGGGCAATCCTGCCTCGCCATATTTTTTAGCAAGATGCCCCGAGAGCATCGCCCCCACCGAACGGTCGGTATTGCATATAGGGAACTCCAATTCGACAGGCATACCCGACGACAGAGCGGGATATGACCGAGAAATGATCTCTCGGTCGAGCACATGCTCGATCTCGTGATGCTGAATCGTAGTGTTGATTATTGAATTATTATTGGCCTCAGCCGGCATATACAGCAACCGGCTTAGGTCGAGGCCTGGAGCAAGTCTGCGCCTCATCTCCTCATTGACCTGCAACATATCGGCACGTCCTATCACCTCGTCGAGACTTCTCACTCCGAGTGAGGCCATAGTCTCGCGGATGTCTCGGGCAAGGAAACGGAAGAAGTTAATAACATATTCCGACCGGCCAACAAATCGCTTGCGCAACTTCTCATTCTGAGTGGCCACGCCCACCGGACATGTGTTCATGTGGCATTTACGCATCATCACACATCCGAGTACGATGAGAGCACTTGTAGCGAAGCCATATTCCTCGGCTCCGAGCATAGCCATGATGAGCACATCGCGCCCGGTCTTCAACTGGCCGTCAGCCTGCAGCTTCACCTGTCCGCGCAGATTGTTAATGACAAGAGTCTGCTGTGTCTCGGCCAGGCCGATTTCTACCGGAACGCCGGCATAGCGTATCGAACTGGCCGGAGAGGCTCCCGTGCCACCGTCACTGCCACTGATGGTGATAAGATCGCTCTTGGCCTTGGCCACGCCGGCCGCGATGGTGCCGACTCCGCTCTCCGACACGAGCTTCACGCTCACCTTGGCCTCGGGATTGACATTCTTGAGATCGAATATAAGTTGGGCGAGATCCTCGATCGAGTAGATATCGTGATGAGGCGGAGGGGATATAAGCGTGAGGCCGGGTATGGAGTGGCGGGTCTTGGCTATGATCTTGTCCACCTTGAATCCGGGCAACTGTCCACCCTCTCCCGGCTTCGCTCCCTGGGCTATCTTTATCTGTATCTCATCGGCATTGACAAGATACTCGGCTGTGACTCCGAATCGGCCTGAAGCCACCTGCTTGATAGCCGAGCGGGCCGATGATCCGTCGGGTCGTGGGGCGAAACGGGCTGCATCCTCTCCTCCCTCACCGGTATTCGAGCGTGCGCCTATGGCATTCATGGCTATCGCCATAGCCTCGTGGGCCTCACGGCTGATGGAGCCGAACGACATGGCTCCGGTCACAAACCTGCGCATGATAGACTCCTCCGGTTCCACTTCTTCAATTGGCACGGGTGTCCCGGGACGGAACTCCAGGAAATCGCGTATGAATATCGGAGCCTTCTTGTTGTCAACAAGCGATGTGAACTCCTTGAACTTCTTATATGAAGCGAGACGTGTGGCAAGCTGGAGGGTGGCAATGGTCTCGGGATTCCATGCATGTTCCTCACCATCCTTGCGGAATGAATATTGGCCGATGAACGGCAACGGATTTCCGGTGTTGAAATCTTCTCCGAAAGCCTCGGAGTGGGCGGTGAGAATGTCGCGGGTCATCGCTTCAAGACCAATGCCCCCGATCTTGCTCACAGTGTCGCCGAAATATTCCCGGCACATCTTTTCCGATAGACCTATCGCCTCAAATAGCTGTGCGCCCTTGTAGGATGTGAGGGTGGATATACCCATCTTGGACATCACCTTAAGCAGACCCTTGTCGACAGCCTTGATGAAATTGCGGCAAGCCGTGTCAAAATCAAGCTGAATCTCCTTGCGTGCCACCATATCATCTATCACGGCAAAGGCGAGGTAAGGATTTATAGCAGACGCTCCGTATCCCACCAGCAGGGCGAAGTGCATCACCTCCCTTGCATCGGCGGTCTCGATCACAAGTGCCGTCTGCACACGCTTTTTCTTATCAATAAGGTGATGATGCACAGCCGATGTGGCAAGCAGTGCCGGTATCGGGGCATTGGACGCATCCACACCACGGTCGGAGAGTATCACATAGTTGCATCCCTCATCAACGGCTTTCTCGGCCTCGGCACACAGACGCTCAAGTCCTCGGGCCATACCATCGGCTCCTTGATCGGCCGGGAAAGTCATTGAAAGCTTGCGGGTATTGAAGCCTTTGTACCGAAGGTTGCAGAGGAGATCGAGTTCACGGTTGGAGATGATCGGGCGCTTGAGCAGAACCATCTTGCACAATTCGGGAGAAAGCTCCATCAACGAGAGTTTAACAGCCCCGATATAGCTGTCGAGACTCATCACCAGCTCCTCGCGCAGAGGATCGATGGGAGGATTGGTCACCTGCGCGAAATGCTGTCGGAAATAGTTGTACATGAGCTGAGGTTGCTCCGAAAGGACAGCGATAGGCGTATCCTTGCCCATAGAATTTACCGGCTCCTTGGCATCGGTTACCATCGGGGTCATTATCTTCTCCACCTCCTCACGGTTGTAGAAGAATGTGTGCATCAACCGCTCATAATCATCGACGGAATTACGCACCTTTCGGCCCGAGGTTATGGAGTCGAGGCTGATACGGTTGCGTCCAAGCCAATCACGATAAGGGAATTGAGAGGCAAGGCGGGCTTTCAGCTCATCATCATGATAGATTTTTCCCTCCTGCATGTCAACCATCATCATCTTGCCGGGACGCAACCTGCCTTTCTCGCGTATCTCGGAGGCGTCAAACGGCAATACACCTGTCTCGGATGCTAGCACCACAGTATCGTTGTTGGTGATGAGGTATCGGGCGGGGCGCAGACCGTTACGGTCGAGCATACCGCCGGCATACCGTCCGTCGCTGAACAGGAGGGCGGCCGGTCCGTCCCAGGCTTCCATCAAAATGGAATGATATTCATAGAACGCCTTGAGTTCAGGAGATATCGGGTTCTTGTCATTGAACGACTCGGGCACAAGCATTGCCAAAGCGTGTGGCAGACTCATGCCTGCCATCACAAAGTATTCGAGTACATTGTCGAGCGAGGCCGAGTCGCTCATTCCTGCTTGCACGATAGGAGTCATGTCACGCCCCTCAAACGGGATAGGCTTCAGAACGGCCTCGCGGGCTTTCATCCACAGACGGTTGCCTTGAATAGTGTTGATCTCGCCGTTATGCCCTAACATACGGAACGGCTGGGCGAGCGACCATGTGGGAAACGTATTGGTCGAGAAACGGGAATGTACCAGCGCCATCGCCGTAGTGAATCGCGGGTTCATCAGGTCGGGGTAATAGTATCTCAGTTGTAGACTCGATAACATTCCCTTGTACACGATAGTGCGCGACGACAGCGATACTATGTAGAAATCCTGCTTTCCGGGCATATCGGACGCAGCGATCTTCTTTTCCACCGCTTTCCTGAGCATATACAATCTTATCTCAATAGGATCGTTGGTCTCCTCATCCGACACAAATATCTGCTTGATCACAGGTTCGGCCGACCGAGCTACCGATCCGAGTTGTTCGTTATTGGTAGGGACATCACGCACAGCCATCAGCTTAAGCCCGAGCTGTAGAGCCTCGCGCTCAATGATGTCGAGCATCATCAGGCGTGAGTCCTCGTCGTGAGGCATGAACACCAGGCCTGTACCATAGCGCCCCTTCTCGGGGACAGGTATTCCCTGGAGAAGAATAAATTCATGAGGCACCTGCACCATTATCCCTGCACCGTCACCGGTCTTTGGATCGGCCCCTTCGGCACCACGATGCACCATGTGCTCAAGTACCTGGAGTCCCTGCTCCACCAGCCTGTGGCTCTTTATGCCTTTTACATTCACGAGCAAGCCTACTCCGCAGGCATCGTGCTCATAACGGGGATCATACAGTCCCTGGGCCTGTATCTGGGTTGATTGCATATATAAATATGAATTAATTAAGTTCTAAATGATTATCTACTGATCAATATGTAGCCTCCGACATTTTTACCTGACGTCTCAGCTCTCTTCCATTCCGCGTAGCCATTCCGAATCGGTCGGTAATTCGAGCGACGCTCCGGTCTCATATTCCTCACCATGCTGGGAGGCATCCAGACCCACCTTTTCGTTCCATCCGCTCACTCTCATGGGGATGATCTTGTCGGTCAGCCAATACAGCCCATAGCTGACGGCAAACGTGTACACAAACACTCCAGCAAGCACTATCATGTGGTTCATGAAAAATTCGCCACGCGATATCATGTCGGGATCCGATGCTGCAAAGTAATCATAAGCGAATATTCCGGTAAGCACTGTACCTATGATACCACCGAGTCCATGAGTGGGAAATACGTCGAGCGCATCGTCAAGCACCCGTGAATAGCTTTTCCACGAGACAGCCATATTACAGCAAACCGTGATGAAAAATGCAATGAATATGCTCTGCCCAGTAGTCACCCATCCCGCACACGGAGTTATGGCCACCAATCCCACCACGGCACCGATGGCCGCACCCATTGCCGACGGTTTACGTCCACGTAGTGCGTCAAGGGTGATCCATGCCACCATTGCCACAGCAGCCGCTGTATTGGTGTTGAGGAATGCCGATATGGCTATGCCGTCGGCCGCGAGCGAAGATCCACCATTGAAACCAAACCATCCAAGCCAAAGCAACGCCGCACCGAGCAACACGAACGGCACATTGGCAGGCTTACTTCCGGCACCATTATCACGTCTGCGTCCAAGGAACATGGCACCTGCCAGGGCGGCGATACCTGAGGCAGCATGGACCACTATACCGCCGGCATAATCATGGACATGCATCATGCCAAACAATCCCTCGGGATGCCATGTGCAATGCGCCAACGGGCAATACACCACAATGGTCCATAGGATCATGAAAAGAAGATAGCCCGAGAAATGCACGCGCTCAGCAAACGCACCGGTGATAAGCGAGGGGGTGATGATGGCAAATTTCATCTGAAACAGCGCAAATAATGCAAGCGGGATTGTAGTGGTGGCAATACCTATCTGTGAGATCTCCGACGCTGGGTCAGTCACATTCTTGACCCCGACATTCCTCATCATGAAGAAATCAACGGGATTGCCTATCACATGGGCGATATCATCGCCAAAGGCAAGGCCGAAACCGAATATCACCCATATCACGCTCACAAATCCCATCACGATAAAGCTCTGCAACATGGTGGAGATCACATTCTTTTTCCTGACCATGCCTCCGTAGAAGAACGAGAGACCGGGTGTCATCATCAGCACGAATATCGTGGCTGTGATCATCCACGCTACATTGGCCCACAGATGATCTCCCGGTAGATCATACTGTCCGTCCTGAACTCTGAGCCTAAGTCCTACCGCGCTCATTGCCACAAGGCTCACTAATACAAAGAGCCACCCGAGGTTGAGCTTCTTACCTAATACTTTCATCTCGATGGAGTGATAAATGTGTTAATACCTATTGAAAATCGTACCTGAAACGTTGTCGGAGGGATCTCTTATCTATCCCGGCACAAATGTATAAATTTGCAATCAAACTCGCAAGAATAATTACATTTTTCTTTTAAATATTTTAAAACAATGGATATTTTCCAGCATTAAATATATTTTCACTCATCTTACATGGCCGATCTTATCACAGGTAAGGCACTATAATATAGGCCGATGCCCCGCACGGAGCAAAATATCGTGCGAGGCATCATGACGTATGCTTAATTATATTGGAAAAACCAGAGGATATGGGATGGGGACTTTCCAACATCCCTTTCAACTATGGTTCTTCGCTATGGCCTTTTTCAGTTTGGAGGGAGTAAGAGACTCAGGATACTCCGTGAAGTTGAGCCGCAATGTACAACCGTCCTTGTATCGGCTGCAACCATAAGCAGTGCGACCCTTGAGTATATGACCCTGATGACATTCAGGACATTCCACCTGCTCAAACTTGGTGATCCTCGGGGCACGTGGTTTGGTAGGTTTTGGCCTGCCATCCTTATCGGATTCAGATTTGGATCCACCGTTGGATCCAGGGCCCTTCCCGTCGGTAACTCCCGTATTGATCTTGCTGTTGGAATTGTCGCTAAGCACATTGATCACAATATCGTTCATCAGCACCTTCAGCTCGTCAATGAACTGAGTGGCGGAATATTCTCCACGTTCTATGCGACGCAACTTGTTTTCCCACAAGCCGGTCAGCTTGGCACTTTTCAGCAGTTCCTCCTTGATGGTACTGATCAGATCTATACCGGCCTGTGTGGCGGTTATGGACTTTCGGGCACGCGCTATATAGCGGCGCTTGAAAAGGGTCTCGATGATAGAAGCACGCGTGGACGGACGGCCTATGCCGTTCTCCTTCATTGCATCGCGCAATTCCTCATCGTCAACCGTCTTTCCGGCAGATTCCATCGCTCTCAGCAACGTACCTTCGGTATAATATTTCGGTGGCTGAGTCGTTTTCTTGACCAACGAAGGTTCCTGCGGACCCGACTCTCCCACTGTGAAATCGGGCAATATCTTGTTCTCCGAATCCTGAGGCTCCTCGGTCGCAACATTTCCCTCATATACCTTACGCCATCCGGGCGAAGTTATCACCTTGCCTGTAGCTTTGAACCCCTGGCCGTCAACATCGCCGAGTACCGTCGTGGCCATAAACTGGCAATCGGGATAAAATACAGCTATAAACCGCTGGGCTATTATATGGTAAAGTTTTCTTTCATCCCCCATCAATACAGTGGGGGACTGCCCGGTGGGAATAATGGCATGGTGATCGGTGACTCTGGAGTTGTCAAACACCTTTTTACTCTTGGCAATCTTGCCTTCGAGCAATGGAGCCGTCAATGGAGCATAGGGAGTCATCTGCCTGAGTATTCCCGGCACTTTAGGATGGATATCCTCGCTCAGATAAGTGGTGTCGACACGCGGATAGGTAGTGACCTTCTTCTCATAAAGGCTCTGGATGAGACGGAGGGTCTGATCGGCAGTCCATCCCCATTTTTTGTTGGCTTCCACCTGGAGCGATGTGAGGTCAAAGAGCCTCGGAGCCGATTCCCTGCCCTGCTTCTGCTGGACATCCTTTATCACCATATCCTTGCCCTTGAGCTTTTCAAGCGAAGCCTCGGCTTCCTCAAGAGAATTAAAACGACCCGACGTGGCATTGAATGTCACATCTCGGTAGGTCGACTTGAGTTCCCAGAAATCCTCGGGTTTGAAGCGTTCGATCTCGAAATGCCGTTGCACTATAAGAGCAAGCGTAGGAGTCTGAACGCGCCCTATCGAGAGCACATTTCCAGGCGAAGAATACTTGAGCGAATAGAGGCGCGTACCGTTCATGCCGAGAATCCAGTCACCGATAGCACGCGACAATCCTGCGTAATACAGATTGTCAAACTTGGACTGAGGTTCCAAACGGGCAAATCCCTCCCTGATGGCATCGTCGGTAAGCGAAGATATCCACAGGCGTCTCACCGGACATTTCACTCCGGCTTTTTGCATCACCCATCGCTGTATCAGCTCGCCCTCCTGGCCGGCATCACCACAGTTGATGATCTCCTCGGCCTGGGATGCAAGCGTCTCTATCACATGGAACTGACGTTCATAGGACTGCTCCGGGATAAGTTTTATACCAAACTTAGCCGGGATCATGGGCAATACACCCAGCGACCAGCGTTTCCATCCCTCGTAATAATCGTGGGGCTCTTTGAGTTGGCACAGATGTCCGAAAGTCCATGTGACACAATAGTCTCCGCCGGAATAATATCCGTCGTGACGCTCATCCGCGCCAAGGATCTTGGCTATATCCTTGGCGACACTCGGTTTCTCCGTTATGCAGAGTTTCAATTATTTACGTGTTATCTTAGTTACTGATGCACCTCGTGGCGTGGAGAGGTTCAGGCGCGCAAATTTAAAGTCGTTCATCGCGGGAAAGTCGATCTCTATCATGATGACCCCCTCATCCTCCCACTGGAAATACCGCTTGAAGTCCACTCCGTCGATATCGTTACCGTCATACACGCTCCCACCGGTCTCAAGCTTGGCCGAATCAACACGGTTGGAGGTATGAGGCACACCGGTAAACTTGCAGTACACGCGGGTAAGATCCTTGCGGAAATCCACGCTGTCCACCTTTACGGCAAGCGTAGCGTCAGGGGTCGAGGAATACTTCTTGACAACCTTGGCTCCCAACGGCATAGCCATCATGAAAGCGATAAATACTGAGAGAATAATACGTGAGGAATTAGAGACTGACATCCGAATAAAAGTTGAATAGTAATGCAAAATTAACGAAAAAAAATGACACTGCCATCCCATGCACGCTATAAACACGCACCCGGCATGAGCATGTGCTGACTGAGAGATTGTTAAAAACGACCTCCGAGGATATAACAATCCAACCATACCGTTTTGTTTATGCGAGATAGCCGGAGCATTGGCAAATTTCATCTAAAACAGAGGGAAGTTTCCCGACACGGAAACTCCCCTCCATCATATTTTATGAGGTAATCAATGACACCTCTTTTGACTCAACATATTACATGATGCCACGCTCGCGGAGCTTGAGCTGCCATGCCCAGGCTGAGCGCATTGTATCGGCAAGCGAGGATGTGGCCTTCCAGCCGAGCACCTCATTGGCGTAGGCAGGATTGGCCCACACTTTCTCGATATCACCTGTACGGCGGCCCACGATCTTATGGGGCACTTTCACGCCGGTTGCCTCCTCGAAAGTATTGATCAGCTCGAGAACCGACACACCGTTGCCTGTGCCGAGGTTGAAGATCTCGATCTTGGCATCGCTCTTGTCGGTGAGCATACGCTCTACTGCGATCACATGAGCCTTGGCGAGATCCACTACATTGATGTAGTCGCGGATGCAGGATCCGTCGGGGGTATTGTAATCGTCACCAAACACGCTCAGTTCCTTGCGGATGCCTATGGCTGTCTGAGTGAGATAGGGTATCAGGTTCTGGGGCACACCGTTGGGCAGCTCACCGATCTCAGCCGACGGGTGGGCACCCACAGGGTTGAAGTAGCGGAGTATAACACTCTTGAAAGGCGCTCCGGCGTTGACAACATCGGTGATGATCTCCTCGGAGATCTGCTTGGTATTGCCATAAGGAGAAGTGGCCTTCTTGATGGGAGCGGCCTCGGTGACGGGATTCTCGTCGGGCTCGCCATATACTGTACACGATGAGGAGAACACGATACCTTTCACTCCGTTAGGCCCCATGAGGTCAAGGAGGTTGAGCAGAGTGTTGAGGTTGTTACGGTAGTACAGGATGGGCTTCTGCACGCTCTCGCCCACAGCCTTGGATGCGGCGAAGTTGATGATGCCCTTGACATCGGGATAATCGGCAAACAGCTTTTTGAGCGTGTCAATGTCGGTGCAATCTCCCTCCACAAAATCAGGGCGGATGCCGGTGATGCGCTCGATGCCGTCAATGACATCGCGGCTCGAGTTGGAGAGATTGTCAATAATCACTACCGGATATCCGGCCTGCTGAAGCTCTACCACGGTATGCGAACCGATGTAGCCTGTTCCTCCTGTGACGAGGATACGTTCTTTTTTCATAGTGACGTTATATAGACGTTATATAAATGTTATTTATTCTCAGGGATTACGCTGTGGCCTCGGGGTGATATGTCCCGATATGGCGCTTTTTCTTCTCCTCGAAGATCTCGTCGATGGCAAAGAATATGCCACTTTCCTCGACATCGCCGAACTCATCGTTGATAGCTGTGCCAAACATCCTCATCGTGGGCGACAGGCTCATATAGGAGTTGACGAGCGGAGGGATGTTGAATCCGTGCTTGCGCACCTCGTGATTCAAGGTCTTGTAGTCCTCCTTGAACGAGTCGCTCACGAACAGCTCCTCCATGCCGGCCGTATCGATCGATGAGTCAATGGCACGGATAGGTCTCACAAGCTCATCGTTATCCGGGAAATGCTTCTGAAGGAAATAGAGTATCAGGTCGCGACAACGGCGGTCATAGCTCGGATACATGGTCATCTTTCCGAAAAGATATTTGATCTCGGGATAGACTACGGTCAATGCACCCAGACCGTCCCATAGATTATCGAGCGCGAACAGAGCCTTGGCTCCAGCCTGGGAGGACTGGTAGTGCAACCTCACGAATGATCGGCCAAGCTCTATGGTCTGTGGCAGATATTCACGTACAAAACGGTCGGAAAAACGGAACATGTGGCTCGTGGCTATACGCGGACGGCCATCCTTGTCCATGCGTATGTCCTTACCTATTATGAATCGGTATCCACCCAATATGAGTCGCGACTCGGGATCCCACACTACAAGCTGACGGCACGGAGGATCCATGAGGTCAAACTCATCAATATCGGCCTCCTTGCCTGTGCCACCTCCGGCGGCACGGAACGATTCCTCGCGCAGGCGGCCTATCTCACGCATTGTGGCGGGACATTCACGGCCATCGACTACATATATGAGGTTTCCACCCTTATTGGACGGTCGGAGCAGACGGTCGGGGGTCAGTTCTTGCTGTATCAGATCAGGATCAATAGGGTCAATGATGGATTGAGTCATGATGCTATTATTGACTGGGCAATTTATATACAATAGATCTCAGCTTATCAGCCTGATCGAGAGCATCTTTACCACCCTTGAGGGCTGTCCATGGCACAGGAGAGCCAAAGGTGATGGTGAAGTGGGAGCCCTCGCTCAGAATCATTTCTTTAGGCAGACGTATCATTTCAAGATTGAAACGCAGTCCAAGCCGAGACCTTAATTGTGCAAATTTATAAAAAAACCTTGAATTTTCACCACTAAAATGCACAGGAATTATATCACGATGATAGGAAATAGCCCTTACGACTGCCATTTTGTGCCAATCGAGGTCGGCAATCTTTCCATCCTTTCCCATGCGGGACACAAGTCCTGCAGGAAACATGATGATGGGTGAGTCGGAGGCAAATGCCCTGTCGATACTGCCGGCCCCCTCTCGCGACTGAGCGCCATGCTTGTTGACGCCGAGGAATATGGGGCGAAGAGGCTCTACGAAATCGAGAAGATCGTTGACCACAAACTTCACATCCTCGGCCGAGCCTCCGTAGATGCGCCTGGCCACGCTCGCAAGCACAAGGCCATCGAGTCCGCCAAGAGGGTGATTGGAGACCAGAATCACCCTACGGTGGGAGGGGTCGGGCAATTTACCCGCCAGATCGTAGGTGACAGACATGTCACGCAGAGCGCCATCGGCAAAATCGGCACCGACAGCCGGATAGTTATGCTCAAGTATATAATTGAGACGATCCTGGCATATCACCCCCTCGAGCCATCTCACCATCCACCGAGGTATATAGCGGTGATAGCGAGGGGCACGCTCACGCAACACACTGTCAATGTCAATCCGCATCATTCTCACTCACTATTTGTGAAAAAGCTTGCCACAAGGGATCGTCAGGAAGCGGAGCCGTGACATCAATGAGATTGCCGGAAACCGGATGCTCGAAGCGTATCCTGTGGGCCCGCAACGAGATCGAGCCATCGGGGTTGGACCGCTTGTCGCCATACTTGAGATCACCCTTTATAGGGCAACCTATCGATGACAGCTGCACGCGGATCTGATGCTTGCGTCCGGTCTCGAGATTGACCTCGAGAAGATGATAACGGTCGGACGCGCCAAGATACCGGTAGGACAACGCAGCCTCCTTGGCACCCTTGACCGGCGAGGTGGAAAAGTAGCTCTTGTTGTTGCGCTCCACCGAGTGGATGTATCCGGTGAGACGGTCGGAATCCTTAGGGGGACGGTTACGGCTGAGGGCCAGGTAGGATTTGTGGACCTTTCCGGTGCGGAACATCTCGTTCAACCGGGCCAGAGCCTTGGAGGTCTTGGCAAACACCACTACCCCACCCACCGGACGGTCGAGACGATGCACCACGCCACAAAATACATTGCCAGGCTTGGAATACTTCTCTTTGATCCATGACTTCAATGTCTCGACAAGCGGTTCATCACCGGTCTTGTCGCCCTGCACAATTTCGCCGGGGGCCTTATTCACTATAATTATGTGGTTATCCTCGTAGAGTACTTCCATGATTGATTAATTTTTACACATACAGAGCTAAGACACACGATCAACGATAGCGGCGATAGCACCGTCGCCGGTGACATTACATGCCGTGCCGAATGAATCCATCGCTATGTAAAGAGCGATCATCAGGGCTACAGTCTCCTGGTCGAAGCCAAGGATCGACTGGAGAAGACCGAGCGACGCCATGATGGCTCCGCCGGGAATACCTGGGGCCGCTACCATGGTGATGCCGAGCATCGCTATGAAATGCAAGAAGAGGGCAAGGTCATGAGGCTGACCGTGCATTATCATTATGGCCAACGCACATGCCACGATCTTAAGGGTGCTACCACTGAGATGGATGGTGGCACAAAGGGGAATCACAAATCCGGCCACGTCCTCGCGAACGCCCATCTTTATGGCCTGACGGAGTGTGACGGGGATTGTAGCTGCTGAGGATTGTGTACCTAAAGCGGTGAAATAGGCCGGGAGCATGGTGCGCAACATCACAAATGGATTCCTCCTGGCAAACGGTGCCGCGATGCAATATTGCATTATGAGCACAAAGACGTGGAGGATGAAGATGATGCCTATAATCTTGATAAAGCCCGAGAGAATAGTCCCGACCTCTCCTTCATAAGTCATGCACAGGAATATGCCGAAGATATAGAACGGCAACAACGGGATTATAGCGGTGTTGATGGTCTTGGATACTATCTCGCGGAACTCATCCATCCCCCTGCGGAGGGCTGTCCCGCCGGAGAATGCGATGCCTAATCCGAGCATGAATGACAGCACCAGTGAGGTAGTAACCCCCATGAGCGGGGGCATCTCCACCGTGAACCACCCGGCAAGCTTAACGGGATTCTCGGCCTCGGCCAAGGCGACATCATCCGCGATGAGGCCGGGAAAGAATACGCTTCCGGTCATATAGGATATGAAGCCCGAGAGGATGGTGAAACCGTAAGCCAGGAGAGCTGTGATTACGAGTAACCGACCGGCCTTGCTACCGATGTCGGCAATCGCGGGGACAACGAATCCCACAATGATCATAGGGATCATGAATCCGAGGAACTGGGAGTATATGCCATTGAATGTGGCACACAACTCACCAAACCACTGAGGGGAAACAAATCCTATCAATATGCCCAGCAGGATTGCAATGCCTATGCGGGGCAACAGACCGAGCCTTTTCATTTTCTCCACATATTAGATGAAGCATCGGAGGGCATACGCCAGTCGCCACGCGGGGAGAGGCATACGGAGCCGACCTTGGGGCCGTCGGGCAGACATGACCGCTTGAACTGCTGCTGGAAGAAGCGTTTCATGAAAGTATCGAGCCATTTGCGAATCACATCATCGCCATACTGCTCGGGTGAGAAGGCATGACGGGCGAGGAAATATATGCGCTCGGGCGAGAAACCATAACGCAACATGTAGTAGAGGAAGAAATCGTGAAGTTCATAAGGCCCGACAAGATCCTCGGTTTTCTGGAGTATCTCTCCATCAGCTGCCGCCGGAACAAGCTCGGGGCTGATGGGGGTATCCACGATGTCGAGCAGGAGCTCCCGCACGCTATTTGAGGTCGAGGGCTGATGGGCATAATATTCCACCAGGTGTCTGACAAGAGTCTTGGGAACTCCGGCATTGACACCATACATAGACATGTGGTCGCCATTGTAAGTGGCCCAGCCCAAAGCAAGTTCGGAAAGGTCACCTGTGCCGAGCACTATGCCACCGAGACGGTTGGACATATCCATGAGTATCTGGGTGCGCTCGCGAGCCTGACAGTTCTCATAAGTGACATCATGGACCGAGGGATCCTGGCCGATATCGCTGAAATGCTGATTAACAGCGGGGCCGATAGGGATCTCCATAGAGGTCACGCCAAGTTCCTCCATCAGAGAGGTTGCATTGTTGTGAGTGCGGTCGGTGGTGCCGAATCCCGGCATGGTGATACCCACAATGCCCTTACGGTCGAGACCGAGACGGTCGAATGTGCGGACTGCGACAAGAAGCGCGAGAGTGGAATCAAGACCACCCGATATACCCACTACAAGTGTGCGACAACCGATAGCATCCAATCTTCTGGCGAGACCTGCAACCTGGATATTAAGAATCTCATCGCACCGCTCATCCTTAACCGAGGCATCGGCCGGGACAAACGGGTGAGGATCGATAAAGCGCAACAGCTGAGTGCCATCACTCCAATCATAAGCCGGCTGACTGCCGGCATGGGATACGGATATGACATCAGCACCCTCACGCTCGGCACAATCGGCGAATGTGGTCATGTGCATACGGTCACGCTCAAGGGCTTCTATATCCACATCGGCCACAACCGTATCGTCGGCCGGATCCCAACGCTTGCTTGAAGCGAGGATAGAACCGTTTTCGGCAATAATCGCTTTGCCGTCGAATACCAGATCGGTAGAGGATTCACCCCACCCTGCTCCGGCATAGGCATAAGCGCAAAGGCAACGGGCCGACTGCTGGGAGATGAGCTTGCGGAGATAATCGTATTTGCCGATAAGGTCATCGGAGGCCGACAGGTTGACTATGACCTGCGCACCGGCCATGGCAAGACGGCAGGACGGAGGGACGGGCACCCAAAGATCCTCGCATATCTCGACTCCGACACGGACACCACTCCACTCGAAAATCGACTCGTTGCACATGGTGACAACCGTGTCGTCATCAAGGCTGACGCGCATCGACATACATGAAGGGAGCGGTCTCCACCAACGGTGCTCGTAAAACTCATTGTAGTTAGGCACATAGGTCTTTGCCACGAGATGAACTTCCCCGGCACGGATCACGGCGGCACAATTGTACATCGCGCCATTGTGCTCGACAGGCAACCCGACCACAACACATACGGGCCAATCCTTAGACCTCTCCTTGAGTACTACCAGCGCCCGGCGGGCAGCATCGATAAGAGTTCTGTTATGGAACAGGTCGGCACAAGTGTAACCGGTCAACGACATTTCGGGGAATACGACAAGCTCGACGTTCCGGTTAAGGAGATCGCCGATGCGGGCGCAGATCTGTGACAAATTGTAATCTACATCAGCAACGCGCACCTGAGGAGCGCAAGATGCCACGCGTAGAAAGCCATTATGCATAGTGAGTAGTTATTTTTCGTAAAAACATCCCAAAGTTAACGATTTTTTTGCGATATTTGCGATAGTAATATAAAAATTCGTGAATACGATAGACCGCATACCTCTGCTCTTTGCTTACGGGGATGCCCTCATGTGGGTATGCCTCACAGCCTATGCCCTGCTGATCTTCACGTTGATAGTGGCTGTGCTGAGCGAGAACCGCAATCCGTTCAAGGCTCTCGGATGGATAATGGCTCTGTTGCTGTTCCCGGTGGGAGGAGCGATACTTTACTTTGTGTTCGGCCGCAGTATGCGTAACGTGAAAATGATCTCAAGACGCAACCGCAAAAGGCTGCTAAACTCGGAATCACACCATCCGTTACCGAAACTCGGGAAGGAGCTGGCCCCGGAAAACAAGCAACGGATTATGCTTGGCTACTCGGTAGCGGAAGCTCTGGTGTATCCGTCAAACAGCATCGAGGTATTCAATGACGGCGGAGGCATGTTCAGCTCATTGTTTGCTGACCTTGCCACGGCCAAACATTATATCAATCTCCAATTCTATATAATCTCCAACGATACACTCGGACAGCAACTGAGCGACATCCTTATCGAACGAGCACGCGCCGGAGTCAAGATCAGGGTGATATACGATTATGTAGGGTCGTTCGGATCACTCAGCACCAAACTGTTCAACCGACTGAGGGCCAACGGTATCGAAGTTCACTCATTTTTCAGGATAGAGTTTCCTGAAAAGTTAGGCCGACTTAACTGGCGAAATCACCGGAAAGCGGTGATCATAGACGGACGTATCGGATACATAGGTGGTATAAATGTGGCACAGAGGTATGTCGACGGAGGCTCGATGTTCGGGCTCTGGCGTGATATGGCTGTGCGCATCACAGGCCCCGGAGTGGTGGCGATCCAACATAATTTTGCCATAGACTGGAAGTTCATGGGACATGAACTGCTGACCGATGAAGTGATGGGAGATGCCGGCGCTCCTGCCATACGGCCCAATGCGATCAATGATGTGATGGTACAGATCATCTCGTCGGGGCCTACCAACCGTTGGGGCAATACCCACATGCTTTTCATCAAGGCTATCTCGGGAGCGAAACGCAGAATATTTATCCAGACGCCCTATTTCCTACCCAGCGAGGGACTGTTGACCGCTCTGCAATGTGCGGCTCTGTCGGGAGTCGATGTGAGGATAATGTTGCCTCGTAAATCGGATTCGGCAGTGCTCACAAATGCCTCGGGCAGTTATGTAGAGGAAAGTCTGCTTGCCGGGATGAAGATATATTTCTTTGAGGCGGGGATGCTTCATGGCAAGCTCCTGCTTGTTGATGATGACTTCGTGACGTTAGGATCCACCAATTTTGACTACCGGAGCTTTGAGCATAATTTCGAGGAGAATATCGTGATGTATTCCAAGGAGGTGAACGCGGCCATAGCTGATCTCTACAAGAGGGATATGGAGGATTGTACGTTGGTCAAACTTAGCGAATGGAACCGCCGTCCTAAAATGCTTAAAGGCAGGGAGTCGCTTTGCAGGTTACTGAGCCCGATTTTATGAGAGTTTTTAAGTATAGAGGTCTTTAGAAGTATCGAGGCGAAAGTATAGAGTATAGGGATTAGATTCTTAGACCAATGGTTTTTGTTTAGACCAGAGTTGTTGTGGCTCTTGCAGTGCCACAACAACTCTGGTCTAAAAATTCACCCACTACACGACATTATCGCACCATA
>JAMPHR010000012.1 GCA_023663345.1 Paenibacillus sp.
CTAAACTTTATGCCTGATCCACCTCTTTGCCAACCGGAAAAATCCGCTGACCCGAAATGGACAGGCCTTAGAATGGAGTATGAATTGACTGTAGAATTATGAATAAAGATAATCGCAACGAATTGTTTCCTTTGGTTGATGAGGATGGCAATGTGATAGGCAAAGCCTCGCGCGGGGAATGTCATGACGGTAGCAAGCTGTTGCATCCCGTGGTCCACCTTCATCTTTTCGACAAGGAAGGCAGGCTGTATCTTCAGCGCCGTCCCGACTGGAAGGATATTCAGCCGGGCAAGTGGGACACGGCTGTGGGAGGCCATGTGGATTTCGGCGAGACAGTGGAGGAGGCATTGCTCCGTGAGGTGAGGGAGGAGATAGGCCTCATCGGCGTTGAGATGAAGATGCTGAAAAGATATGTGTTTGAAAGCGACAGGGAGCGAGAGCTGGTGAATGTTTTCATGGCCGAGACCGATGCCGTGCCGTGTCCGAGCGATGAGCTTGATGGCGGTAGATTCTGGTCGCGTGCCGAAATCCTCGACGCGATGGGCAAGGGGGTGTTCACTCCAAATTTCGAGCGTGAATATATGGATCTGTTCGGCTGATGACCTCTTAACATCTATTATATAAATAATATATAAGGCCGTTTGGTATAATTGTAGGAAAATATATAAATTTGTCCTCAGTAACACGCTCAACTTATGTCGAAGGATAATCAACTTGATGACTCAACACTCGTGGCGCGGCTCAGGGATCCCTCGAGCTGTCGTGTCGCCTTTGGCGACATGATCAGGCTCTACACCCAGCCGCTCTATCGCCAGATACGCCGTATGGTACAGAGCCATGAGGATGCCAACGACTTGTTGCAGAACACATTTCTTAAGGCCTGGCAGAATATCGAAAACTTCCGTGGCGATGCCAAACTTTCGACCTGGCTATACAAGATAGCTGTCAACGAGAGCCTCACCCATCTCGAGAAAGAGAGACGCCGGCTGGGACTGTCGCTTGACGATGAGGAGTCGCACGTGGTGCATCTCATCGAGGCCGATACCGATATCGATGGCGACGAACTGGCCCAACAGTTACGTAAGGTGATCGCTTCCCTGCCTGAGAAACAGAGGCTTGTGTTCAATATGAGGTATTACGACGATATGAAGTATGAGCAGATGTCCGAGATACTCGGGACCTCGGTGGGAGCGCTGAAAGCATCCTATCATCTTGCCGTGAAAAAAATTGAGCAATTTTTCTCTGACTTGGACTAAACCATCGGTCCATAGCTCAGTCAAAAGGATATAACAACCAATGTAACGAAATGAAAGATATACTCGACAAAGTGAACCGTAACGACGGTATGACCGTTCCTGACGGGTATTTCGACGATTTCGCGACCCGTATGGCGGCCTCTCTCCCTGAGATGGAGTGGGAAAAGCCTTCGGCGCACGTCGTGCCCCGCAGTTTCTGGCAGAAGGTGCGTCCCTACGTCTACCTCGCGGCCATGTTCATGGGCGTGTGGTGCATGATGAAAATGTTTGACCTGATGGGTCCCAATAGCCGGGGCTTGTCATTTGACAGCAACCCTGTGATCACTGCGGCCGTCAGCAATGATTACTTCGTGAACGATTATGTAACCCTGCAGGGTGATGTTACCGAATATCAGCTGATGGAGGATCTTTACGAGACCGGTTATGTGCCGGCATCGTATGCAGGAGGCGGGTATGACGACGGTGACTATGGAATAGAATTGTAACTTGAAGACTGTTTTTTTGACAACCTCTTAATGATAATACCTCACGTAATATGGTAAAGAAAATAATCCTCATTATGATTGCTCTCATGCTGTTGCCTATAGCATTGTTAGCTCAGAAGCCTTCTCCCCGCGAGCGTGAGGCTTGGATGAAAGAGATGCAGCAGGTGAAGAATGAGTATATAGCCCGTAAACTCGAACTGAGTGATGAGCAGAAGACCAAGTTCCTGCCACTGTACAACCGCATGGACGAGGAGATGCGCCAGGTGGCAGAGCAGGCCATGAGGATGGAGCGCGATGTACGCAAGAAAGGAGCGCAGGCAACCGATCTCGAATATGAGAAGGCGGCCGAGGCGCAGTTTGAGCTGAAAGGGAAAGAGAATCGTATAGAATTGAAGTATTTCAAGGATTTCAAGACGATGCTCACCCCGCACCAATTATTTAAGCTCAAGAAAGCGGAGAGGGATTTCTCGCGTGAGCTTATGAAAAAGCATAATGAACGAAAGAGAGACAACAAAAAGAAATGAACGAGACGGGGTGGACTTGAATCCGCCCCGTTTTTGTTTATAGTGAACACATCATGTTATGGAGTTGTTGCAAAAGTGATTTTGAGCAGCGGTTAATTTTTAGGACTTACTTATGTTTAAGACAGGATACAGATATGTAAGGGCCGCAGTTGCCCTGGCTATTTTCATGGCTGGAATACCGGTGGTGTTCGGGCGTGCCTCGCGCGGAGCAAAGGCTCCTGATTTCGCTTTCCCAAAGACGGTGAGCCAGCAGGCGTCCAAAGCGCTTGCCACTTCGGTGCAGACTGGCGACGGCCAAGGGGTGATACGTGCCCTCATGGATTATACCCTTGCCGAGAGTGCAATTGGAGGAGACAATGTGCCGGCGTGCCTTGCCAAAATTGATTCGGTGAAAAATGTGGTTTCGGAGCCGGCCGTGAAGAGTGTCCTTGACATTCTTGAGGCTGTGATATATAATAATGTGTATTCACAGGCCCGGTGGACCTATGACCGCAGAAATTCTCCCCTGTTGCCCCTTCCGGCCGATTGCAAGGAGTGGAGCGGTGAGCAATTCCGCTACCGCATAGGCACGCTGATTGATGCCGCGCTTGCCGACAGCGTTGCATTGCGCAAGATTCCTTTGGCCAAATATGACAAGGTGATCACCCAGGACAGGATGACAGCTGTGTATTATCCCACATTGTATAATTTCGTGGCACATCAGGTGCTGGATATAATGGAGGGGTGGGGAAATGTAGTGAATCACATCTTCCCCGAACGTATGGCCGCTGAGGCTGCCGATTCCCGTATTGACATGGGTGTGCCGTCGATCAAACGTGATCCGGTAGGCGAAAAGATCCTGTCCATGTATGCCTCGTTGATCGACGGAGCGACGCGAGGTTCCGCAAGTGATGTCAACTCCCGTCTCGGCCGGTTGAGATTTTTGCGTGACCATATAGTCAATGTCAGCAATGCGTCATACGACGAGCAATCGTGCTCCCTTTTTATAAAACTATATGATTCTTATTGCGGAAGTGACGGCGTGCCGTCCTCCTCATATGCCGGTGATATCCTCGTCGATCTCCCGGTCGATGGAAAGATTGGGAACATATACGATATCATCAAAGCCTTCCTTAAGGCTCATCCGGGTTACTGGCGCAGGGATTGCCTGTTGCAGTCGATCGACAGGATGTCGCAAAAGGAGGTGAATATATCTGTCTCCCAGATAGTCGCCCCGGGGAAAAGTACCCGTATCAATGTTTCGGTCAATAACGCTACCAATCTAAGGCTTGATGTATATGATGTTTCATCTTATTCTTTGTCCAAGGATTACTGCTTGTTTACACCGGGAGCATTGTCATCACGTAAGGTTGCCTCTCTGCCTGTGGAAGTCGGAGCGGTTACGGTGCCGTTTACTGTGAATAAAACAGTGGAATATACTTTTGCAAAGCCCGGCAATTATATAATAGTGCCGGTGGTGGACGGTGTGTCGCCTTCGCGTGACAGTTTCAGGAAGGTACACGTAACGCGTGTGGCATTGGGAGCATGTAGTTTCCTTGATAATACCGTGTGGGTCGTGGATGCCAATGATGGTGCTCCTATCGAGGGCGCTGTGCTTTCCATCGACCGCACGCCTTACAATGACAACAGCCGTAGTGAGAGGGTCGGATCGACCGGTGCTGACGGATCCTTGGCTATGGATGGGAAAAGAGGGGCGGTGACAGCAACAGTTGGCAGCGACAGATATGCTCTTCCGGTACAGATATATGATAATAATTATGATCGTCCCGACAAGTGGGTGATGTCGGTGAGAGGATATTCGTCACTGCCGTTGTATCATCCGGGCGACACTGTGGAATGGAGCGCCGTGTGCTACGAGTTCAAGGCCGGATTGAACCGCCCGTATGCCGGAAAGAGTGTGGAGGCGGTGCTGTATGACGCCAATTCGATGCCGGTTGACACATTGTCGGGGAATACCGACCGTTTCGGCCGTATATCCGGGAAATTCCTGCTTCCATCCACAGGATTGACCGGAAGTTTCTCGATCTCGGTAGGCGGTCAACGCAGGGCTGTGACTTTTGAGGTATCGGACTATAAGTTGCCCACATTCCGTGTGGTCAAGCCCGACGTGGAACAGGGTGTTCCCTCAAAGGGTGATGTCACCGTGCATGGCAAGGTCGAGACATATTCAGGATTTCCGGTGGCCGATGCCGAGGTAACTGTGGCGTTGAGTGTATCACAGCGTCCGCGCTGGTGGTACTATTCAGCCTCCTATGATGTATATTCCACCGTGGTCCGTACCGATGCGCGGGGAGAGTACACCGCTGTGATAGGCGATGATGTGTTTGCCACCTCACCGCTCCCCAACGGCTATTATACCGCTGTTATAACGGTATTGTCGGCTACAGGCGAGACCCAGACCGGAGAAGTATCCTTTGCCCGGGGTGAACGGTACATGATAAAGACATCTTTGCCACAGAAATTTGATATGACAGAGGCAAAGATGCCAATAGAGGCTCGCGTGGTGAATTATGAGGATTCAGTGGTGGATATGCCGGTCGATGTGAGAATTATTTCGGTGGATTCATCAGTCGTGAAGTCAGCTGTGGTTCATGGTGCCGGATATATAAATGTGAGCGGTTGCCCGCAGGGTATATATAAAGTGGTACTGGCGTGCGAGAATGCCGACTCTGTGACCGGCGAGGTGGTACTGTATGATCCGGCGTCCAAGTCGTCGCCATGTCCTGACAGGCTTATATGGGCTCCGGAATGGAAGCTTACAACCGATGCGTCGGGCTGTGGCGAGTGGATGTATGCCCTGAATTGTGATGCGCATCTGCTCGTGACAATGTGGAATGACGATGGCATCATATCCCGCCGATGGGTGAAAGGTGTGAAAGGCTTCAACTGTCTCAATGTGGAATTGCCGGCCGGATGCGATGAGACTGATCTCACGTTGATGGTCACTGGCGGTTACAAGCAGGAATCGGCTGATATCTCGGTCAAGCGGACCGACAGTGCTAAAGGACTGAAGATAGTAGCCGAGACATTCCGTGACCGCACGGTGCCGGGCGAGGAGGAAACCTGGGTGTTCAGGGTGACCGATCTTTCCGGCAACGGACGTGAAGCCGCTGTGATAGCCGATATGTACAATACGGCGCTGAATGTTCTCGCTACTTCCGACTGGAGTTTCAATCCGTCGCGTGGCTACATGCCATCGCTGAGTTGGAATCTGCCGTCGTCGAGAGAAAACTATCTGTCATATTACTGGAACATTCCGTCCCGGAGGAAGGGTGTGCAGTTGCGTTGTCCGTCGATTGTGAACCCTGATTTTGAGACTTATGGTCGCTCTTTCCGCAGCTACATGATAGGTGGCCGTCCTATTATGCTCCGAGGTATGGCAAACGGGATTATGAAGAAAGCCTCCAAGGCTGAGGCCGCTGAGGTCGAGGAGGAGATGGCCGTTGTTACATTAGATGCAGGGGCGGCCGATATGGCGGCTCCTATGATGGGAGCGGTGCGTGAACATGCCGAAGAAATCGATGTCGAGGAAGCGGCTGATGAGGAGACTCCGGAGTCGAAGGCCGGAGACGGATTCATGTATCGTGAATCGAATGTACCGCTGGCATTTTTCCGCCCGTCGCTTGTGACCGGAGAGGATGGCAAGCTTGAACTGAGATTCACTGTTCCCAATGCCAATACGACATGGGGATTCCGGGCCGTGGCGTTTACCGATTCACTTCTCACCGCTACATTCTCGCGTGATGTAGTGGCATCCAAGGATGTGATGGTCCAGCCCAATCTCCCGCGTTTCCTGCGCACCGGCGACAAGGCAGTGGTGAAAGCGTCGGTAATGAATGCCACCGGCAAAGACATGCCTGTGGATACCGAAGTGACCATATATAATCCGTCGACTGGCGAGACCATGTTTTCTAACACAATGGCTGACACAGTTCCGGCCAATGGCAGTGTGGTTGTGAGCGTAGAACTGAATGTGCCTGACAATATGCCGTTGATCGGATACAGGATAAAAGCAACGGCAGGAACTCATGCTGATGGAGAGCAGACGCTGATACCGGTGCTGCCATCGTCAACTCCTGTTATAGATACCTATCCGTTCTATATGGCCCCCTCACAGAGTGAATATTCCATGAAGATGCCCCGTATGACCAAAGAGGGACGTGTTACATTGCAATTCTGCGAGAATCCAGCATGGTATGTGGTCACAGCACTTCCAGGGATACTTGATAAGGAGGCCTCCACAGCACCTGAGGCTGCCCGAAGCATATTCTCGGCTGCGGTAGCTGCCGGTCTGCTCAACGATAATCCTGCCATAGCCGATGCGTTGAAGGAATGGAGTGAGAGTGACCGGTCATCGGAGATGCTCACGTCGATGCTTGAACGCAACAGCGAACTTAAGATGATGTTGCTGAACGCTACCCCGTGGATGCTTGACGCACGCGATGATACGGAGCGGATGACACGCCTCGCATTGCTGTTTGACAGCCGTGTGGTAAAGAATACCATTGAGGCCAACGTGAAAACCCTCTCGAAATTATCGTGCAATGATGGCGGATGGAGCTGGTGTGCTCAATATCCTCGATCATCGCAATGGGCAACACGCAGTACTCTCCATTATCTTGGACTATTGGCCGAACTCGGCTATCTTCCGGCCGACAAGAAGCTGAGAAACATGATACAATCGGCTTTGAAATGGGATAGTGCCGAGACTATGAAGGATTTCCGCAAGTATCCCGACGGGGATTACACCGAATATGTGAGCCTGCATGATATGTTTGCCAATGTCGGCATGGGTAAGCCGGATGAGAGGATTGCCAATGCCGTGACCCAACGCATACTTAAGGACTGGAAGGACGCTCCACTTGCGAGAAAAGCTGAGTATGCACGTGTGCTCTATGTTCATTCCTACAAGTCAGTTGCAAGGAACATACTTGCCTCGATACGGCAGTATGCCGAAAGCACGCCCGAGAAGGGGATGTGCTTCCCGTCGCTCGATGACAATATGTGGTATGGGGCGATGGATAAGGTGGGCATAACTTCCATGATTCTTGAGACATTCGCAAAGATCGAGCCCGGATGCCACGAGATCGAACCTCTGCGCCAATGGCTCATATTGCAGAAGGGAGCCACGGACTGGGGCAGTTCGTCAACGGCTGTCGAGGCAGTGGCATCAGTGCTTATGACTTCGGACCGATGGATGGTTCCGGCCCAGGGTTCAGTGATAAAGGTAGGGCACCAGGAGGTGAAGCCTGAGAAATATGAGCGCCTGACGGGCGAGGTGGAGATGTCGTTCAATGCCGATAAGGTGTCGGGAAAGCGGCTCTCCGTAGTCAAGAAAGGAGATACTCCTGCCTGGGGAGCTGTGTATTGCAGGTACACCGATGACATGCAGTCAGTAAAGGCGTCGTCATGTGAGGAGCTGTCCATAGATAAGATACTGCTTGTGAACGATACACCCCGCAGTGGTGATGTATATGGCCGTCAGGGCGTGGTCAAAGCCGGAGACCTCAGGGTAGGTGACCGGGTGACAGTGCGTCTGACTCTGAAAGTCAATACCGATATGGATTATGTGGTGATCAACGATGACCGTCCGGCATGTATGGAGCCAGTAGAGCAATTGCCGACACCGGTGTACTCCGAGGGGCTGTGCTTCTATCGCGAGAATCGTGACTCGTCGACCAGGATATTCATCGATCATCTTCCCAAGGGGACTTATCTGCTGTCCTATGATGTGTGGGTGAACAATGCCGGAGAATATACCTCGGGCATCGTCGCCGTGCAGAGCCAGTATGCTCCGCGTTATTCGGCACATTCGGCCGGCGGGAAGATTGTATCTCTAAGTGGGTCAGATAATTGAGGTGTGGAATATAAATGCTGTTAACTATTTTTAATAAAACGGTTGCCGAAAATATTTTCGGCAACCGTTTTTTGTTGCTATATTTGCGAAAAACTCGCCAAAACAGTAGTACGTTTAGGTCAGTTCTTGATATCAGTGCTTAATAAACAGTACGTTTAGTTCTCGTCATTCTCTCATATTTACATTTAGTAATAGGTTTTTTCATAGAGTTTATTACTTAACGTAAGTCAGTAAATTAAAATGTTTTGTATTAAATCTTGTAAAAACACTCTCACCTCATCTCTACCTCACATGAAAACATCTTTTAGCGTCCTTGTCATGGGAATGTTCATATCCATGACACCGATGGTGCATGCCTCGGAAATATCATCATCCAATCGCGGGATGCTTGAGCGGTTGGATAAATTGGTGGCAAACCGTCAGTTTTATATTGACAAGCGGAAAGCCAAAGCCGACTCGGTGAAATCACTCATCGAAGCCTCTCCCCGTGTTGAGGATAAAATCCCCTTGTATCAGGAGTATGGCGACATATGGCTCGGATTGTCGACCGACTCGGCTATAAGTGCTTACAATGAAGGAATAAAATTGTGCACCGAGATTGCTGACACGACATCGGCTCAAAAACTATATATTGCCCGTGCTCACGGATATTTTCTTAGGGGACATATACATGAAAGCATGTCAGAGCTTACGCGAGTAAATGAGACGGGCCTGATGCCGGGTGTGGCTGAGCCGTTCCATACAGTGGGGTATTCGGTGTTCCTTACGCTAAGTGGATTCTATGGAGACCAGGAGGATTGGGCAAAATACACCAAGACCGGCCGTGAACATGCCTTAAAGGAAATGTCGTTATACGATCCTGAATCGCCAAAATATCATTATTGTCAGGCATTGGTGTATATGGCAGATGGGAAAAAGCAGCTCATGTCATCGTGTCTGCATGATGTCGTGGAAAATACTACTTATGAAGACCGCATAAATCCATACGCCTATACATTGCTTGGCGAATACTATATGGAGCGTGGAGATTACAATGAGGCTGTGTACAATTATGCCATGGCATCGATAGGAAACGTGGAGTGTGCGCATCTCGACGGTGTGGCATTGTTGCGTCTCGGTGAGATGCTGTATCGCATGGGGGATACTTCACGTGCCCACAATTATCTTGTGGTAGCCATGGAGAAATCCATACTTGCCGACATGAAATTCAATCTGATGCGCGTCAACAGCGCGTTCATGGATGTGTCCAAACTCATGGTGGAGGAAAAGCATCATCAGCTGTGGCTGATGTCGGCTCTTGTTTTCGTGCTTCTGGTAATGCTTATCCTCGTAGCCAAGATAATAACCAACAAACGTAAGGAGGTAAAAGCGCTGAAAATCGTGGAGACCCGTCTTGCCAATTCCAATCTTGCCAAGGAAACCTATATTGCTGAGTTCATGAATCTGTGCTCGAGTTATATCGAAAGTCTTGAGGATTACAACAAGATGAGCCGTCGCAAGATCACAGCCGGACAGACCGAGGAATTGCTCGCGTATATAAAGTCAGGCAAGATTGTGGATGAGCAGAGAAAAAAGTTTTATGATGTGTTTGACGAGGCTCTTCTGCATATCTTCCCGACTTATGTCGAGGATGTGAACAAGCTTCTGCAACCCGACAAGCAGATAGTCACACCGGCTCCTAATGTACTTACCACAGAATTAAGGATACTTGCGTTGAGCCGGTTGGGTATAGATGACGCTCCCATTATAGCACGCTTCCTCGGCATAACGACCAATACTATCTACACATACAGGAATAAGCTTCGCACCCGTGCCATTGACCGATCTACCTTTGAGGAAGAAGCGAAGAAAATCGGTACGATGTAATGTGTGATACAATGCTTGAAAACACAGCTTATAGCTTATATTTTTGTTTAGATTATATTTAGTCAGACTGAACATATAATACTGATAGTCAGCTATAGTCAGTTTATATTTTATTGCTGATATTTTGATTGACGTGGCAAGGTGTTGCATTGATGGATGCAACACCTTAATTTTGCATTATAAAGATTGAAAATCATTGTATTCGACACCATTAAAATCAGAGATTATATCACTAAAGTTTAGGTATATGGTAAAAAAGATTTTAGATCATTAGATCAGGTAATAGATTGGGTTTTCGTTAGATAAAAGTATTAAATGTAAGAACAAGCGGGGAGCTGCCTTCGGGAAGAAGGTGGCTCCTTTGATGTGTTTCATGGAGTCGTTGTTTGCCGGTGTTAATCCTACGTATATATTGAGACATGAAGAGTGGAACCCATATGCTATAATGATGATATCGGGTATCTAACATTTGTTTTTATTGTTATATTTTCTCAATTATAGTTTAGATAATTAAATATTATAAAATGTAATAATCGTTTGATTAACATAAAATTATATTGTGTATAATTTAGATTTGATTTAGATAAAATGATATATGCACATAAAACGGTCGTTTTTTACTTAACTTTGCGATGTGTAAAATTTTCATCAGTAATTAATAGGTAAATCTATAAGGTACATAGCAATTTAAATTTTAGGCCGGCAGTTTCGTGAGAAACGGCCGGTTTTCTTATATTACAAGTCGGTGCAATGGTGTAAAGTGTGTGATTTTTCGTTCAATCATGCGTGATTTTGGGGATTTGTTATAATAGGTGCTGACAAGGTGAAAAAGTTTTTATAACTTTGTGCTACACCTTAGTGATAAAACTTACCTTAAACCACCATAATGAATCTCCGATTATCATTTATTGCAATCTGTACCCTTGCTGTCAGCACTAATGTCAGTGCCGGCGAGAGGATTGACCGGAAAGCCCTCGTGGAGCGGAACAATCCTCATGTCACTGCAGTTGATACTCTGTCATCGCTGACTGTAGGTAATGGCGAGTTTGCATTTACGGTAGATCCTACCGGGCTACAGTCCTTTCAGAAATATTACAGCAATGGAGTACCCCTCGGCACACAGAGCCAATGGGGATGGCACTCGTTTCCCAATACTGAGAATTACCGTCATTACGAGACACTTAAGGAATATGATTTCGGGCATGGACACAAGGAGCTGTATTCGACGCAGCTGAAAGAGCCTGTCCGCGGAAAGGAAGCATGTGACTGGTACAGGGTCAATCCTCACCGTATGCACCTGGGTGTGATATGTTTTGCAGACTTGAAGCCGGAAATGTTATCATCAGTGGATCAGACACTCGACATGTGGAATGGAGTGATAAGTTCCAGTTACAATGTTGACGGTGTTCCTGCCAGAGTGTTGACATCGTGTCATCCCGACCGCGACATGATATCTGTGGAGGTGGAATCAAGCCGCCACACACCGGTGTCATTCAGGTTTCCGTATCCTACTGGCGCTCATGCCGATGATGCGTGTGACTGGAGCAAGGATGATATGCACAGCACCGAGATAGTCTCCATGGCCGATGGCCGGGCAGTGTTGAAGCATAGCCTTGACAGCACATATTATTATATCAATGTAACATGGAGTGGCGATGTGAACACTGCGCTGGCCGGATACAATGAGTGGGTCATGACTCCTCTGAGCGACAAATGGAGTTTCACAGCCGAGTTTACCCCCGAAATGGCCGATAGACCTGCAATGACGGCAGGAGATGTGAGAAATGAATCATCGCGTTACTGGGATTACTTCTGGCGCTCGGGTGGAGTGGTGGATTTCAGCGGATGCACCGATCCGCGTGCCAGGGAGCTTGAGCGCAGGGTGGTGCTGTCGCAGTATCTGCTTGCCGTGCAGTGTGCCGGATCCACACCTCCTCAGGAAACAGGACTTACGTATAATTCATGGTTCGGAAAATTTCATCTTGAAATGATATGGTGGCATCAGGCGCAGTTTCCGTTGTACGGACATGAGAGCCTGCTGGCCCGTACTCTCCCGTGGTACAAGACAGCTCTGCCCATAGCCCGCCAGATAGCGGAACGCCAGGGTTTTGATGGGGTAAGATGGATGAAGATGACTGATCCCTCGGGCATCGAGGCACCGTCGAAGGTGGGATCGTTCCTGATATGGCAACAGCCACACCTGATATATCTTGCCGAGCTGATGCACAGGGCCGCTCCGCAGTCGGGTATCACACGCGAATATGAGTCAATGGTGGATGAGACAGCCAAATTCATGGCCTCGTTTGCCACATACGACGCTCCCAACAACCGCTATACTCTACGGGGCGTTATTCCGGCACAGGAGACGCTGAGGGCCAATGAGACGGTTAATCCTCCATTTGAACTATCCTACTGGCATTTCGGCCTACTCACGGCCAACAAGTGGCGTGAACGTCACGGACAGCCACGCGAGGCTCGCTGGGATGAGATAGCCGGGTCGCTTTCGCGTCTTGCGTCCAAGGATTCATTGTATCTGGCAGCCGAGACAGCTCCGCAGACTTACGAGGATATACGTTTCACCTCCGATCACATGGCGGTGCTCGGTGCGCTCGGTATTCTGCCTGAGTCTCCATTGCTCGAGCATGATATCATGAACTCGACATTTGACTGGATCTATGACAACTGGAACTGGGATAAGACATGGGGATGGGATTATCCCACCACCGCCATGTGTGCCACCCGCTTAGGCGAGCCGGAGAAGGCACTGAATGCCTTGCTGATGGACAAGCGTACCAATACCTACCTGCCCAACGGACACAACTATCAGGATGCGCGTCTGCGATGCTATCTGCCCGGCAACGGTGGATTGCTCACGGCCATAGCGCTCATGACTGCCGGATGGGACGGATGCGAGGAAAGGAATCCGGGATTTCCCAAGGACGGTACATGGAATGTGCGTTGGGAAGGAATCAAACCGTTGCCTTGAGGCAGTATAACAGGTACACCATGTCAAGGATTATCATATCTCTGCTAATGGCCGTGTGGATGTCGGTCGGATCGATGATGGCCGTCGACGGGCTTCATTATAGGCCGGATGGCAATTCAGCCGTATGCACCGATGGCAGCCGGCTGTACAACCGTGCGCTGTATGGTGCCCATTCGGGATTCCGTATGGAGTGCAGCGATGTGCCTGTCTTCGGCATCTACCTTCCGGGAATGGGAGGCCATCTTGAATTTGCACTTCCCGATGGGGCGTGTACAGCCCGCTATACCCCGGGACGTATGGATTATGAGCAGGGGGGAGTGGAGATTGAGGCTCAGGTATTGAGGTCGGCCGATGCCGCTCTATGGAAAGTCAGCAACAATACGGCCGGGACCGTGAATATCCCGGTGAAGTTTGGCGGAGTGAGCGGACGGAAGTTCTATAGGGACGGAGATCTCGGGGTGGATGCTCCCGATTGTTTCGATCTGAAGCCTGAGTATTGCAAGGACAATGTGATCACTGTGTCGGGCGATCGAATTACGGTGGAGTATGGTTCAAAGGAACGCAAAAAGGTATATCTTGTAATCCCGTCGGATGACAACTATACAGTTGAGGATAATGTGTACAGCGGTGTTATCACGCTTAAGCCGGGCGAGACGCGCATGGTGGCGTATTTCCCCAATGAGACACTTGCCATGATGTCTCCGGAAGAACTTTTGGAGCGGGCTGAACATGAACGTCTCCAATTGGCCTCGACCCTTAAGATGACTACTCCTGATGAATATATCAATCCGATAGGCGGGGCGCTGTCAGTGGCAGCCGACGGTATATGGAGCGGTGAGGCATGGTTGCATGGCTCGATAGGCTGGCGCACCTCGCATTTAGGCTGGCGCGGAGCCTATTGCGGAGATGCTCTCGGTTGGCACGACCGTGCGCTCAAGCATTTTGATACCTACGCCCTGAACCAGATAACCGATATTCCTCCCGTGTATGATCATCCCAGGCAGGATACAAAGCATCATATAGCGAGGGCTGAAAAGAAGTGGGGAACACCGATGTACAGCAACGGATACATCTGCCGTAGACCGGGAAAGAAAAAAGAGATGTCGCATTACGACATGAATCTCGTGTATGCCGATGCGATGCTAAGACATTTTATGCACACCGGTGATACTGCGGCGATGAGAAGATTGTTTCCTGTGCTGAAATTGCATCTTGAGTGGGAGAAACGGAATTTCGATCCTGACGGGGACCACCTGTATGACGCATATTGCTGTATATGGGCGAGCGATGCCCTGTATTACAGCGGAGGAGCTGTGACCCACTCATCGGCTTACAACTATTTCGCCAACCTGATGATCGCGCGTGTGGCCCGACTCATAGGGGAGGATCCCGGGCCATATATCAGGGAAGCGGATGCGATAAGAGATGCAATAAACGGGAATCTATGGATGCCCGAGGCAGGTTGCTGGGCTGAATACCGCGAACTCGGCGGTCATGGCCGTCTACATCCCTATCCTGCATTGTGGACTGTGTATCATGCCATAGATTCACATATAGGCGATCGGTTTCAGCAGTATGCCGCCACGAGATATGTCGACAGGAATATACCCCGCATACCTCTTGCGTGTGACAGCTCGTTATATACACTCTCCACCACATCGTGGAAGCCATACTCATGGAGCATCAATAACGTCGCTATAGCCGAGGTGATGCACACCGCGCTCGCTTACTGGCTCTCCGACCGGCCCGATGAGGCATACACCATAATGAAAGGTGTGGTGATGGACAATATGTACTCAGGCGCTACCCCTCTGAACTTCGGGCAGATCAGCCAATATGATGCCGCGCGTGGTGAATGTTACCGTGATTTTGCCGACCCTATAGGGGTATGGAGCCGTGCTGTGACCGAGGGCCTATTCGGAATAAGGCCTGATATGCTGCGTGACAGAAAGACGGTGGTGATACGTCCGGGATTCCCGTCGGACTGGGACAGTGCATCAGTGTCGTTGCCTGAGTTGTCATACAGATATGAGCGTAAAGGGATGACCGATATCTATACTGTAGAGGGGCATTATCCGACAGATGTTATGTTTGACCTCCAGGTGCCGGCGCTTGGCATTGATAAAGTGACCGTGAACGGGATGTATGTGTCGTGGATCGCTGACACGCTCTCTATATCAGAGCCACGCATATCATTAAACGTGTCGGGCGCAACTAAATCGGTGGTGAAGATTGACCGTAGCGCGTCAAGAGTTGCCAAGGCTACCGGACGTGTCGAGAAACGTGGTCCCGTAGATTTCGTAGAGATGGCCTCAGGTCGTTTGCGCTGGTGGAAACCGGAAAATAATGATGAGATTCGTCCCGGAGACCGGTTGTTTGCCACTGCCGCTTCCACCCAGGATTTCTCAGCAGTGGATGCCGGGAAGTGTGAGCCTGTGGATATTTCACGGCATTACAATGCGTCGGTGAGCGATATATTCCGCAACAAGTATCTGTCTCCCCGGCCTAATGTCACCACACTTCAGATTCCCGAGCAAGGGATAGGAGAGTGGTGTCACCCTGATCTCACGGCCGAGATTGACGATTCAGGACTCAGGAAAAAGGCTTTGTCGGGTGGTGGAAAGACTGATATCAACGGTATCCCGTTCCGTATTCCTTACGAGGGGGACAATGTGGTGTTCACGACCTTGTGGGACAATTATCCGGTGACGGCTGAGATACCGCTCGGATCAAAGGCCTCGCGCATATATCTGCTCATGGCCGGTAGTACCAATCACATGCAATGGGGTATGGAAAATGCAAGGATCACTCTCAGATACGCCGACGGGAGGGTAGATTCGATTCCGCTTGTAAACCCGGTGAACTGGGCTCCTATCGAGCAGGATCTATATACCGATAACGGAGCCTTCGCTCAGCCCTCGGGGTTCGGATCGCCAATGCGTGTTGACCTAATGACCGGAGAAGCCTCACGTGACCTCGGCGAAAAATATGGTCTAAAAGGGCCGGATGAGAGGACTCTACCCGGAGGGGCAGCTGTACTGCTGGCCATTCCTGCCGATTCCGCCCGTGAGCTCAGGTCGCTCGTGCTTGAGACTATATCGCAGGATGTAGTAGCCGGAATAATGGGTGTGACATTGCAACGCCCATAGACACACTCTTAAATCAGATAAAGTATAAAAGTAAATATCATGGGAATCAGAAATATAGTCGTGATGGCATGTGTCCTGACTGGAAACATGTTATGGGCTTCATCGCCAACCGACTGGTATGAGGAAACGGTGGAGAACAGGCCGTTTGTGCGCTGGTGGTGGCATGGAAGTGCCGTGGATTCCATCGGTCTGACCTACAATCTGGAGGAATTTGCCCGTCAAGGTCTCGGTGGAGTGGAGATCACCCCCATATATGGTGTGCAAGGCAATGAATCAAACGACATTCCGTATCTGTCGGACCGATGGATGGATATGCTCGGGCACACTGTGAGCGAAGGCAACCGTCTCGGACTGCAGATAGACATGAACAATGGCACCGGTTGGCCGTTTGGCGGACCTAACGTATCGCCAGAGCACAGTGCCCGCAAACTCGTGACAAAGAAATGGGATGTTCCCTCGGGTGGAAAACTTAAGGAACAGCTTACTGTACCGGAGAAACAACCTGACGCAACGTTGCAGAGAATCATAGCGGTGTCACCGTCGCGTTCGGTGGATATCACCTCAAAGGTCAAGAACGGGAGCATAGAATGGAAAGCTCCCAAGGGTAAGGAGTCATGGCGGGTGTATGCCATATACTCGGGCCGCACTTATCAGAAGGTGAAGCGTGCCGCTCCGGGTGGCGAGGGTCTTGTAGTGAATCATTACGACAGCCTCGCAGTCAAGAGTTATCTTGACCGATTTGATCAAGCTTTCAAGAGGCGGGAATGGATGATGCCAAACACTTTCTTCAATGATTCGTATGAGGTGTATGGCTCGGACTGGAGCGACGATATACTTGAGGAGTTCATGAGTGACCATGGTTATGATCTGGCCATGCGTATAGGGGACTTGCTCGGAGATAACGGCGAGACTCCGGAAAGGGGAAAACTGCTGCATGATTACCGCATGACGCTGGCAAGACTCCTGGAGGAGAACTTCACTAAGGTGTGGACTGCGTGGGCCCACTCCCACGGTGCGCGTATAAGGAACCAGTCGCACGGATCTCCGGCCAATATCCTTGACCTGTATGCGGCGGTGGATATCCCCGAATGTGAGTCGTTCGGACAGACTGACTTCTCGATACCAGGGCTCCATCCCTCGGGGCCGTCAAGGCCAAGCGATGCCGCTCCGGCAGTGTTGAAGTTTGCCTCCTCGGCGGCTCATGTGGCCGGCAAACGGCTGACATCGGCTGAGACGCTGACGTGGCTAACCGAACATTTCCGCACTCCGCTGTCGCGCTGTAAGCCCGAGATAGACCAGATGCTGTGTTCGGGAGTGAATCATGTGTATTTCCATGGAGCGCCTTATTCGCCTAAGGATGTGGAATTTCCGGGCTGGATGTTCTATGCGTCCATCAACATGTCGCCTACAGCCTCGCTGTGGGAGGATGCCGATGGACTGTTCAAATACATAACACGCATACAGGCTTTCCTATCTGCCGGATCGCCCGACAATGATGTGTTGCTTTATTTCCCATACGAGGAGATCATAACCCGTCAGGGCGGGGGGCATTACCTGATGTTTGACATTCACAAGATGGATCGGGTGATGCCCGATGTCAAGCAGTGGGTCGATGATATAATCAAGGCCGGATATGATGTGGATTATCTGTCGGACAGGCTAATCGATTCGCTCGTGGTGGAGCCTGACGGTGGCATACTCTCGAAGGGGGATAACCGTTACCGTGCGGTGATAGTGCCCAAGGTCAAGAATATGCCTGAGGCTACGATTAAGAAATTTGAGGCCATGAAAGCGGCCGGAGCTAATGTGATATTCACCGATGATGTGGCCTCGACAGCGTCGTCGATCGGTGACGGTGGCGAACCGTTGAGGCGCAAAGGTGTGTCCATGATACGCCGGCGTAACGAGGCCGAGGGGCATAACTATTTCCTCTCCATGCTGTGTGACAGTGTGATTGACGGATGGGTGCCATTGGCCGTGGAGGCTGGTGGTGCCATGATATTCGATCCTCTCACCGGGGCAAAAGGTGTAGCCGAGATGAGGCAGGGCGAGAATGGGAAAGCGATGGTGAGGCTACAGCTGTCACCCGGAGAGTCCCTTCTGTTAAAAACGTTCCCCGGCGAAGTTGATGCCGAGAAGTGGAATTATATTGCTTCGAAAGGGGAGCCGGTGAGGATTGACCGTGGATGGAGTATATCATTCCCCTCAGGAAGACCTGAGATAGAGAAGACATTTGAGACAGATACTCTCACCGAATGGACCAGGTTGCCCGATGAAAGGGCTAAAGTGAACAGTGGCACGGGCCGGTATAAGGTATCGGTGGAATTGGCAGATCCTGCAGTGGCCGATGACTGGATTCTCGATCTTGGTGACGTGAGGGAAAGCGCGAGAGTGACTGTGAACGGCGAAGATGCCGGATGCGTGTGGGCCGTGCCGATGAGGCTGAATATAGGCCGATATCTGCGCAAAGGTACCAATGAGATAATCATAGATGTGACCAATCTGCCCGCCAACCGTATCGCCGATTATGAACGGCGAGGGGTGAAGTGGCGCATATTCAAGGATGCCAATATAGCGAGCGTGACCAATGCCAAGGAATTCTCATTTGGCGATTGGGAGGTGCAACCAAGCGGACTGAACTCGGCTGTGAGCCTCATACCAGTGAGTTACAAATAATAAACCACATAAGTAAAGATGATGAAATCGTTATCAAAATGCCTGATTCTGGCGATTGCAATGCTGACAGCTGTGCCGGCTGTCGCCAAGAAGGAGACTCTCCAATCCCGCGAGGATATACTCAAGACCCTCGTGAAAGTGAATGACCATTACATGAAGAAGCATCCAGATCCGTTGCTCGGTATACCGTATTACTCACGCAAGAAGGTGTACGAGGCCAATATATGGACCCGCTCGGTGTACTTCGAGGGGTTGATGGCCCTGCACTCGATATATCCCGACAACAGGTACTACGATTATGCCTATTCGTGGGCCGACGGCTTCAAGTGGGGTATGCGCCGTGACGACAGCACCACCAGAAATGCCGACAATTATTGTGCCGCTCAGGTGTACATCGACCTGTACCGTCTCACTCCCCGTCCCGAGATGCTCACCAAGACCAAGGCAACGATGAACATGCTCGTGAATACCCCTCAGGTAGACGACTGGACATGGATTGATGCCATACAGATGGGTATGCCCATACTTGCCAAACTTTCGGCTGAGACGGGGGATCCCAGCTATGCCGAGAAGGCTTACGACATGTACTCATGGACAAGAAACACGCTTGCAGGCGGACTCTATAACGAGAAGGATGGCCTGTGGTGGCGTGACGCTGATTTTGTGCCCCCCTACAAGGAACCTAACGGCAAGGATTGCTATTGGTCGCGCGGTAACGGCTGGGTAGTTGCAGCCTTGGTGAGAGTGCTCGACGAGATACCTGCCGATGATCCCCACCGCAAGGAATACGAGAAGGATCTGAAGGATATGTGCGAGGCTCTCGTGAAGTGTCAGCGCGAGGACGGTTTCTGGAACGTAAGTCTTCACGATCCCTCCAATTTCGGAGGCAAGGAGGTGACGGGTACAGCACTGTTTGTCTACGGAATGGCGTGGGGTGTGCGTAACGGATTGCTCGACCGCGACAAATATATGCCGGTGATCACCAAGGCATGGAATGCTATGGCAAATGAGGCTGTGCACCCCGACGGATATCTCGGTTATGTACAGGGCACTGGTAAGGAGCCTAAGGACGGTCAGCCGGTGGCTTATGATTCCAAGCCTGATTTCGATGATTACGGCACGGGTTGCTTCCTGCTGGCCGGTTCGGAGGTATATAAGCTATGATGGAGTATCGATTCTGTGGCCGGAGCGGATTGCAGTTGCCTGTAATCTCGCTCGGTCTATGGCACAATTTCGGAGCTGATGCCGATTTCAACAAGGCTGAGGAGATAGTGCTCCATGCTTTTGAGAAAGGGGTGACGCATTTTGACCTGGCTAATAACTATGGGCCTCCTCCCGGAAGCGCTGAGGCTAATTTCGGCAAGATTATGTCACGTGGGCTGGCGAGTCACCGTGACGAGATAATAGTGTCGTCCAAGGCCGGACATCTGATGTGGGATGGGCCTTACGGTGACGGTGGTTCAAGGAAGTATATGATGGCAAGCCTGAACCAAAGCCTGAAACGCACAGGACTGGAGTATTTCGATATATTCTACAGCCATAGGTATTGCCCTGAGACTCCTCTCGAGGAGACTGTGCAAACACTTATTGATATAGTGAAGCAGGGTAAGGCTCTGTATGTAGGACTGTCGAAGTATCCGGCCGATGTCGCGCGGAAGGCGTGTGAGATGATGGAGGCACAGCATGTGCATTGCCTCATATACCAGGACCGTTACAATATGCTGAGCCGTAAACCTGAAGCCAACCATATAGAGATGCTTGATGATTGCGGGCTGGGGTTCATAGCGTTTTCGCCGTTGGCCCAGGGGTTGCTGACCAACAGGTATCTCAACGGTATCCCGGCCGATTCCCGAGTGCATCGTGAGGGTGCTTTTCTGCATGAAAGCGATATCACTGAGGAGTGGATCGGAAAGGCTAAACAGCTGAACCGGATCGCTGCCGACCGTGGTCAGTCGCTTGCTCAGATGGCGCTGTCGTGGGTGCTTGCCAAGAGGTATGTGACTTCGGTGATAGCCGGAGTAAGCTCAGTGGCACAGCTTGATGATAACCTGTCGGCTGTAGGCAAATCGGATTTCAGCGAGAGCGAGATATTGGAAATAGACAGGATAATCGGTATGGTGTGAGTAAATATACACGATCATCCGAGTGTATAGAGATAATGGCTCCTGCCCGTCACGGGTGGGAGTCATTTTTTTGTAGTAATTGTAGCAGTATGTCAAGGGGCTCTTGCCGAGCTTTTATTTCAGCCTTACGGCTGAAAGGTTATAAGGTTATGGGGTTAGGAGGTTATTGGTAGTTTATGGGTTTATAGGTTTAAGGGCATGTTCTTTTTTTACCATGAACACAATCCGCTGACATGCCGGGGACTATTATTCCATTTTTCCTATTTACCTGTCGTGTTGTTTTTTATAACCTTTTCTGTAACCTTATTGCTGGTTCCTTGTGGGAACGGCGGAGGTCGGCGCTCCGCTTAGATGGGTATGGGTGGTGGGGGATTTGGTGCATCGTCCGCCGGATGGCCGGGCGGGCCCTCGCGGGTGGGCAGGCTCCAGCGGAGGATGGACATTGGGTCGGTGAGCACAATCACTGTGGTCTCGACCGGTGGTTCGGGTTTCGGGGGCTTTCGGGTGGTGTGCCCCTGGAGGCCGAGGTAGAAGAAGGCGGGTATCTGTTCCT
>JAMPHR010000013.1 GCA_023663345.1 Paenibacillus sp.
TCTCCATATATTCAATGTTTTAAGTTATTTACTAATGGCGATTAGATATACCAAACACCATCTGAAAATTTAGTGACAGATGCCACTATCTTTTATCGGAAAATCCAAATATCCTCCCTTTAATGGTTTTACAAAAATCAAATATGGAGTGGAACTCTATATAAGTGGTAATTAATGGAGTTACCCTCATATCCGATTTTCAAAAATAGGTAGTGGTAATGTTCTCTTTTGTAACTGATGTGGTTTTCAGTTACAGTGAAACATATTTGGAGATGAACCAATCTTTAGGGTGTTAACACTTATTAACCATAAGACTGAAAGCATTGATATAGTTAAGTTTAATGTGTTTTATAATGGAGGAAATGGAAAAACAAAATCCATCATCCCTATATCAATATATAAAGGGGTAATGGATATGGAGAGGGTGTAATCACAAACCTAAGCTAAAAGCGAATGTATTGCAGTGATTAATATATGGTTATAAGGATTTATAGTATTGAGAGGTTGATAAAGACTGATGGGTTCTGATATTGATTTATATAAGGGACAATCATTCCAATACCACTTTTATTCAGATTGTGTGGATATAACAGAGCCTACCACAATGGTATTGAATGGATTAACGGTGTTTTTATGGTTGGGAAGTGGTTAATAGAGAGTAACGACACCTATTAAATATATATAAATGGAATTGGAAAGGGGCATTGTATTATCATATTCCGAACCTAAAAATCCTATATCCTCAACAATATCAATAGATTATAAAGAGCGGCTTGCAAAATTCGACATATCAGTTAGTTATGGGGGGGGACTTTTGATTGGTATATGAGGTTTTATGAATTATGTTTTTGTTATGGTTTTATTTAAATATTTGGCAGAAATTAGTTTCCTTGGTGGGGAGGGTTGCAAACTGGGGTGTCTGCACGTCGAGCTCGCCGGCCGCACGGCCCATTCTCACGACGAGCGTGCCGGCAGGAATGGCGGGGAGGTCAAACTCATCATCCTCGTTGTACTTGATGTTAACGGGGATGAACTTAATGTATTTTCCGTTGGTCTCGGTGACGTATCCCACCACGGGACTGCCATCGCCGTTGTCGAGGGTAGGGAGGAGCAGGGTGTCGGACTGGCTGATAGTGGCCGCGTTGGAGAGCTGGAGCGAGATGATGTCATCGCGGGTGATAGAGGTGGCAGTGTTGCCGCCCACGGTGGTGATGGTCCCGGGCTTGAGGTCGACCGAGTAGTACTCCACCTTCATTGATCCGGCCACTCGGGCGCCGGCCATGCGTGAGATCTGGTCGAGTGGGGTGGACGAGGGGCGTATCTTCACGATGCGGTTGTCGATCTGACTGCGGAGCAGGGTGGGTGATACTTTGTCGGTGACCTGGGTGGTTACGGGAGTTTCGATTACGGTGCCGTTGTTGATTTTTTCATTCATGTGTTTATGGGTTTAAAGGTTTAAGGGTTTAGGGGTTTAGGGGAGGTCCCAGATGGAGGGACGGTGGTTGGCGAGGACTCTTGAGGAGTCGTCGACAGGGGCACCGGGCATGTCGGCCCGCATGAGTTCCCATAGCGATAGCTCGGGGACAGTGTGGGGTGCCTGAGATGCGGGAGTCTCATTGCCGGGGGTGACGGGTGGGTTGCTCCCGGGAGTAGTGGAGGGGGCGGGAGCCTCGGGCTGTGGCCTGACTTCGGGCCGGGGAGAGGGTGGGGGTGTTTCGGTATTCTTCATGGTTACTTGTAGGAATTAATCACACTGCAAAGTTATGGGCATGAAAAGGGGGAAAAGGTGCGATAATGTCGCGTCGATACATAGAAATGCTCAAAAAAATGTGTAAATTTGCCCTCTCGATATCACTGAGCATATTTTTTCAGCATAAAACAGATAATAAACCAAATAAAAACAATGAAAAAGATTGCAGCAATTTTCGCAGCCGTGATGATGCTATGCATGGCTGTTCCCGCTAACGCACAGTTGAAGATCGGTAAGCTTGCAGGAGCTGCCGCAAAGGGTATCAAAGCCATGTCCATCACCGATGCCCAGATGGCCGCCTACGTGAAGGAGTCGGTAGACTGGATGGATACCCACAATAAAGTGTCGGATCCCGACAGCCCCTATACCCAGCGCCTCAACAAGCTCACCGAGGGTCTCAACGATGTGGACGGCATACCCTTGAACTTCAAGGTGTACGAGGTGATCGATGTTAACGCCTTCGCTTGCCCCGACGGCAGTGTGCGCGTGTTCTCCTCGCTCATGGACATCATGGACGACGATGAGCTCATGGGTATCATCGGCCACGAGATCGGCCATGTGGCAAAGCGTCACAGCAAGAACGCTTTCAAGCAGGAGCTCCTCACCGGTGCCCTCAAGGATGTGATAGCATCGACCAGCAACACCGCCGCCGCGCTCACCGATTCGCAGCTCGGCGCCCTGGGCACATCGCTCGCCGGAGCCAAATTCTCGCAGAAGCAGGAGAACGAGGCCGATGATTGCGGATATGACTTCCTCGTGTCCAATGGCCGTAACCCTTGGGGTATGGTGAAGGCTTTCGAGAAGTTCCTCGAGATGGAGGGCGGTACTTCGGAGAAGACATCCTACGTGTCCAAGATGTTCTCCTCGCATCCCGAGACCAAGGCCCGCATCAAGCACATGAGCGAGCGTTGCACCAAGGACGGTTTCCAGCGTCCGTAAGGTATATTTCGCCTGGGTAATATCACTCAGGCGGAAGTTTATGGGGTCATAAGGTCAAAAATGGGGTCAATTTCCGCCGACATCGGTAGAACGGTGCCCCATCGCGCCTTGTGGCCCCATAATCTATTTATATATAACGATTATAACGATAAATCCAATAGTTGCAATGGAAGAGCGTATTCTCATACTTGACGGTGCCATGGGCACCATGATACAACGCCGTGGCCTCGGGGAGAAGGATTTCCGTGGCGAGAGGTTTGCCGGATGGCATATCGACCTGCGTGGCAACAATGACCTGCTGTGCCTCACACGTCCCGATGTGATCGAGGATATCGCTCGCGAATATGTCGAGGCGGGGTGTGACATCATCAGCACCAACACTTTCAACGCCAACGCCATCTCGCTCGACGACTACGGCATGGCCCATCTGGCCCGCGAGATCAGCCGTGAGGGGGCGAGGATAGCCCGACGGGTCGCCGACAGCGTCGGACGCCGGGTAATGGTGGCCGGGTCGATGGGCCCCACCAACAAGACAGCCTCGATGAGCCCCGACATCAGCGATCCCGGTATGAGGGCGGTGACATACGATGAGCTGTACAGCGCCTACACCGAGCAGATAGAGGGGCAGATAGAGGGGGGAGTGGACCTGCTGCTCTTCGAGACGATATTTGACACGCTCAACGTGAAGGCCGGCATCGAGGCCGCCGTCGACGTGATGGCCCGCACCGGGCGCGAGCTCCCCATAATGCTATCGGTGACGATAGCCGGCAAGGACGGGCGCACATTCTCGGGGCAGACCCTCGAGGCGTTCATAGCCTCGGTGAGCCACGCGCCCATAGCCTCGCTTGGCCTCAACTGCTCGTTCGGCCCCCGCGACATCAAGCCCTGGATAGCCGAGCTGGCCCGCGTGAGCCCGTGGCCCGTGTCGTGCCACCCCAACGCCGGACTCCCCGACGAGACCGGGCATTACAGCGAGACCCCCGGGAGCATGGCCGAGGTGATGGCCGGGCTGGTAGATGAGGGGCTGGTGAACATAATAGGAGGCTGCTGCGGCACCACTCCCGCCCACATAGCGCGTTACCGCGACATAGTAGCCGGCAAGAAGCCCCATGTGCCCCCGGTGCGCGAGGCGGTGATGAGGCTCTCGGGCCTCGAAATGCTCGAAGTGACCCCCGAGAAGAATTTCGTGAACGTGGGCGAGCGATGCAATGTGGCCGGATCGCGCAAATTCCTGCGCCTGATAGGGGAGGGAAATTATGACGAGGCGATAGCCATAGCCCGCAAGCAGGTGGAGGACGGCGCTCAGATCATAGACATAAACATGGACGACGGACTGCTCGACACCCGCGCCGAGATGTGCCGTTTCCTCAATCTCCTTGCAGCCGAGCCCGACATAGCCCGCGTGCCGGTGATGATCGACTCCTCCAAGTGGGATGTGATCGAGAGTGCGCTGAAATGTGTGCAGGGGAAGGGGATAGTCAACTCCATCTCGCTCAAGGAGGGGGAGGAGTCGTTTCTCCACCGCGCCCGCCGCATCAGGGCCCTCGGGGCCGCCGTGGTGGTGATGGCATTTGATGAGAGGGGGCAGGCCGACACTTACGAGAGGAAGATCGAGGTGTGCGCCCGAGCCTATGACCTGCTCACGCGCCAGGCCGGATTCCCGCCCGAGGATATAATATTTGACCCCAACATACTTTCCATAGCCACCGGCATAGAGGAGCATGACCGCTACGGACTCGACTTCATCCGCGCCGTTGAGTGGATCAAGACCAATCTGCCCGGCGCCAAGGTGAGCGGTGGAGTGAGCAACCTGTCGTTTGCCTTCCGCGGAAACAACCCCCTGCGCGAGGCGATGCACGCCGTGTTCCTGTATCACGCCGTGAAGGCTGGCATGGATATGGGCATAGTGAACCCCGCCACCTCGGTGACGTATGCCGACATCGACCCCGACCTGCGCACACTGCTCGAGGATGTGGTGCTGTGCCGGCGTGAGGGAGCCTCGGAGGATCTTGCAGCCTATGCTTCGGCCCACGCCCCGCAGGGGAAAGGTCAGGCCGTTGGCGCTGTTGCTTCCGAGCCTCAATGGAGGACCCAGCCGGTGGAGGACCGCCTGGTCTATGCCCTGGTACACGGCATCGGCACCCATCTGAGCGAGGACCTGGCCGAGGCGCTCGCATCGGGAGCCGAGCCGGTGGCGCTGATCGACGGACCGCTCATGCGGGGCATGAATAGGGTAGGGGAGTTGTTTGGCGAAGGGAAGATGTTCCTGCCCCAGGTGGTGAAGACCGCCCGCACCATGAAGAGCGCCGTGGCCCTGCTACAGCCCGAGATCGACAGGCGCAAGAGCGGAACCGCCACGGGCGGAGGCAAGGCAGGAAAGGTGCTGTTTGCCACCGTCAAGGGGGATGTTCACGACATAGGGAAGAATATAGTGTCGATAGTGCTCGCGTGCAACAATTACGATGTGATTGACCTCGGCGTGATGGTGCCCGCCGAGACCATAGTGGAGACAGCCCTGCGCGAACGGCCCGACATAGTGTGCCTCTCGGGGCTCATCACCCCCTCGCTCGACGAGATGGCCCGCGTGGCCGACGAGATGCGCCGTGCAGGCCTCTCGATCCCCCTCATGGTGGGTGGAGCCACCACCTCGCGCCTGCACACGGCGCTGAAGATCGATCCCCTCTATCCCGGCGCGGTAATACATGTGCCCGATGCGTCGCAGAATCCTCTGCTTGCCGCCCGATTGCTCAACCCCGCCACCCGCGAGGCATATATCTCAGCCCTGAAAGCCGAGGCGCGGGCCATGCGCGAGGAGCATGAGCGCCGAGTGGCCTCCACGCACCTCACCCCCATAACCGAGGCCCGCTCACGGTCGGCCCGCACGGCCATGGAGCCATACGTGGCCCCAGCGCCCGCCGAGCCGGGACGCACGGTGATGGATATACCTGTGGATGAACTGCTACCGCTCATCAATTACCGCGCCCTGCTCAGTGCCTGGAAGCTCCCCGCCACGCTCGCCGATGCGTTTGGCCTCCACGACTGCCCCGCCTGTGAGGCGCAGTGGCGTCAGGCTCATGCGGGACGGGAGGGAGCCGAGCGGTGTGACGAGGCCCTGAAGCTCGCCCGCGACGCCCGTCGGGTGCTCGCCGACCTTGCATCACGCCCGGCCGGACCGGTCAAGGGGGTGGTGAGCCTCACTCCGGCCCGATCGGAGGGGGATGACATAGTGATCACGCTTCCCGATGGCGGTGGCGAGGTGAGTCTACCCACCATGCGCCGTCAGCAACCCGACGAGGCGGGGCTATATCCCGCGATGGCCGATTTCATAGCTCCCGCCGGTGAGGGGGACTGGATAGGAGCCTTTGCCGTGACGGTCGACACCGATGCCGAGGTGAAGGCGCTTGATGCCGGTGGGGACTCCTACGGCTCCCTGCTCCTGCTCACGCTGTCGCACCGCCTGGCCGAGGCCGCCTCGGAATGGCTTCATCGCCATGTGCGCCGACAGTTGTGGGGATATGCCCCCGATGAGCCCGACTATACCCTGGCCCAACTGCAGGAGGGGCTGATGCAGGGGATACGTCCCGCTATGGGATACCCCTCGATGCCCGACCAGACCCTCAATCTGCTCCTCGACCGTGTGCTCGGGATGGGCGGGATAGGGATACGCCTCACCGAGAACGGAGCAATGGACCCCTCGGCGAGCGTGAGCGGACTGTACATATCGCACCCCGCGTCGCGCTACTTCAATGTGGGCACCGTGGGGGCCGACCAGGAGGCCGAATATGGCCGCCGGCGTGGTGCCATAGTCCCGTAGTGACTCTATACCTTATATCAGTATCATCGCCCCCGCTGACAGCCATAAGTCAGTGGGGGCGATGGCGGTATATGGGGGGCGCACGGCACGGGAATATGCGTTTAACCTATTTTAACATTGGGGGGGTAATTTCTGCGAACAAATCCGTACCTTTGCAGGAAATAATCACGATTCTGTGCTATAAAGCATGACGTGGCGCGGAATCACCAATTTAACTTAGCTTAATAAGAGTTCTCCAGCTTAACCTAAAAAGTTAGAATCTCTAAAATATTGACTTACTATAGGGTTATATATGAAAATCCTCGGTAACATAACATGTGTGCTAAGAGAGCCTGCCGACCCTCCATGCTATTCTCGGGTTCGGAGATCTCTCATCCTGTCCATTTATGCATCGACATAACTCCTGAACCCCTCAGGGTCGTAGCCGTCAGTACTCCGGTCGTGTCTCCAGTAATCCCCCGGGACCGCCGCAGATCACCATCGAGCCGCGCCCCTTATCGCTATGTGCCCCTACGGCCTCCGCGCCGTCCTCTACGCTCTCTCTCCTGACACCTCCATCTCTCTCCTGCTCTCCGCCCCTACGCGGCTTCCGTGCCGGCCTGTGGACAAAAAACTTAATCATTACTATCTCCTCCATCCTATCGACAAGTAATTGAGCTCAATATAATATGAAAGCCAAATCAATAATCACAGCGATCGTGCTTGCCGTGCTCGGCATTGCCCGGGTCCAGGCCCAGGATGTCGCGGTCAAGACCGATCTTCTTAAAGACGTCGTGCTCACCCCCACTGTAGGAGTAGAGTTCGGCCTCGCTCCCAAATGGACATTCGAGGTCTCGGGCTCGCTCAACGCCTGGCCCGTCAACGACCACTACTGGAAGCACTGGATGGTGATGCCCGAGGCACGCTACTGGTTCTGCCAGCGCTTTGCCGGACACTTCGTCGGTGCCCACGTGCTCGGCGGTCAGTACAACTTCGGCAACCTCCACAACAACATCAAGTTTCTCGGCACCGACTTCTCCAAGCTCTCCGATGAGCGTCACCAGGGATGGATGGTGGGAGCAGGCATAGCCTATGGTTATGACTGGATACTCTCGCGCCACTGGAACCTCGAGGCCGAGATTGGCTTCGGATGGGTCTACACCCGCTACGACGTGTATCCCTGCGCCACCTGCGGCACCAAGACCCGCTCGCGCAAGCCCCACAATTACGTCGGTCCCACCAAAGCCGCCATCAACTTAGTCTACACCTTCTAAGATCCCTCACGGGCAACACTATATTGCATATCAATATGAAACTACATAAATTCATCCTCCCGCTCTCGCTCCTTGCCCTCGCAGGGACCGCCGCGTATGCCGGGGAGGCCGACGTCAAGGCCGCCGAGGTCTACTCGCCCCTAAAGGTCTATGACATGAACGCGCGTGTCGACGAGCAGTCCCGCACCCTCGCCCTCACCATCGACCTCAACATGGCCGACATGAAGCTCCCCATCAACCGCGAGATGATATTCACTCCCGTGATAATCAGCGCCGACGGCACTCAGAGCCTCGAGCTCAGCCCCGTGATCGTGGCCGGACGCAACCGCTACTACTGGCATCTGCGCAACGCCGATTTCGACGCCCCCGGCACCAAGGTGTACCGCGCCGGCGAGAAGGATCACGCCGTGTACAAGGAGCTGATCGACTTCCAGCCCTGGATGCAGAACTCCACCGTGGAGATGCGTCAGCAGGGAGCCGACTGCTGTGACGATCCCGTGCCTTTTGACGGCGGATCGCCCAACGGCAACGTGGAGCTCGCCCGCATCGACACCCGCCGTCCGGCCATCGTCGATGAGTTCGTGTTCACTCCCCCGGTTGATGCCGGTCCCGTGATCAAGGCCCTCAAGGGTTCGGCTTTCGTGACATTCGTTGTGAACCGCACCGAGCTTAAGCCCGACTATATGATCAACCGCCAGGAGCTCAAGAAGATAACCGGCTCGATCGACCTGGTGCGCAACGACAAGGACGCCACCATCACCCACGTACACATCAAGGGCTTCGCCTCGCCCGAGGGTCCGTATGCCAACAACGTGCGCCTCGCCCAGGGCCGTACCGAGACCCTCCGCCGTTACGTGCGCGACCTCTATTCGTTCAACGACACCACCATCACATCGTCCTACGAGCCTGAGGATTGGGACGGTCTCCGCAGCTGGGTGAGCGATTCAGTGAAGCCTGTCCTTGCCGACCGTGCCGGCCTTCTCGCCGTGATCGACGACAAGTCGCTCGAGCCCGATGCCCGCGACCGTGCGCTCAAGACCCGCTTCCCCAAGGATTATGCCGTGATACTCCGCGACATCTACCCCTGGCTCCGCCACTCCGACTATACCGTCACCTACGCTATACGCACCTACACCACTGTCGACGAGATCCTTGCCGTGTACAATCAGGATCCCACCCGCCTGCGCAACATCGACTTCTTCACCCTCGCGCAGTCCTATCCCGTGGGCTCCGACAAGTATTGTGCTGTGATGGAAAAGGCCGTGGAGGTTTACCCCGACGATCCCGGTTCCAACCTCAACGCCGCCAATATAGAGATGCGCCGTGGCAACCTCGACAAAGCTCAGACTCACCTGCTTAAGTCGGGCAAGACTCCTCAGGCTATCTATGCCCGTGGCGTCCTCGCCGCCAAGCGTGGTGACTACCGCGAGGCCCGCGAGCTCTTCACCCAAGCCAAGCAGGCCGGTGTGCCTCAGGCTCAGAACTATCTCGACAAGATAGCTCAGATCCAGAATCACAGCGCGGTGACTATCACAGTGCCATTAACGAAGTGATCTTTGGTACTTTTTAGTATAGAGTATAGGGATTACCCCTCATAGCCCTTTGGCTCTCTGGTCTGCTCCTACGATCTAATCTTCCTCTATACTTTCCCCTTCACCCTCTATACTCTCCCCAAATAAGGATATATTCAAATTTTTTATAAACCAACCTAAAATTAAAGTATGAACAAATTTTTTGCATCTATCGCAGTTGCAGCATCGGCCTTTGCGCTCGCAAGCTGTAGCAACGATGAGCCGATTGTTGACGGCGGAGCAAACAAGAAGCCTGTTGTAGATGGTAACATGTACACCAGCCTTACTCTGTCTTTGCCCCAGGCATCGAAGTCTTCTACAATCCCTCCCACCGGGAACACAAATTCCAGTGATGGTTATGAGATTGGTCAGGATTATGAGAACAATGTCGGTTCAGTTCTTGTTGTACTTGCTACAAAAGTTGACGATGGCAAGTATACCTACGTGACATCTAACCTTGCTGATGCTCAGCTCTCATCTCCTGAGAATGCTTCAAAGCCTACCTATAATGTTCAGTTTGAGACACGTGTTCTCTACGATATGGCCGGTTATACTAAGGAAGATGGAACCACAGTTCCCAGCCAGCAGGTGTATGTATTTGCTTACTGTAATCCTACAACTACTCTTGTTAAGAAAGCAGCAGAAGAAGCTGTTAAGGTAGCCGATGGTATTGAGAACGAAGTTCCTTATACCAGCAATTGGGATTTCGTGAATGAAATTGGCAAGATTACCGATTCTTCTATTTCTGTTAAGAACGGTTTCCTTATGTCGAATGCAACAACTCCTGTTCCTGTATCGCTTCCTACACAAGACGATATGGATCATAAGTATAATACTCCTAACAATCCATATTTCCTTGGTACTATTGATGTTCAGCGTGCAACTGCCCGTTTTGACTTCAAGCAGACCAAGCTTACAGGTATGGATGTAGCCAACAAGTATCCTATCTATAACCACGTACTGTCTACTGAAAATAATGATGGACCTCTTCAGGGTTATGTAGTTCTGGATGGTATGGCTCTTCAGAATGAGGCAATCAGCTATTATTTCCTTTCTCGCACAAATAGTGATGGCAAGAATGAGAATATGAATATTTGTTTCCCTGAAAATCCTAACAACTATGTAGTAAGCCCATTCGCTGATGAAAAGTCCGAGGGTAGTCTCGATGTGAAATGGATTCGCAATAACTATCTTTACAATGCTCAGCCTGAGAGTGGTGACGTTCGTGGCGCAATTTTTGAGAATCTTAAATACGAGTCTCTTGATATCACCAAGAATGATGAAGATGATGATAATCACTGGGGTCCCAATGATCAGGGTATTGCAGGATATAACATCTGGAGATATGTGACAGAGAACACCATTCCTTCTCCTACCTCCCTTCAGCGTAACGGTATCACTACTGCTGTAATTTTCCGCGGACATCTTGAAGGCGAGGAGGGTTCTGATCTTGCTAAGGCAATGGCTCCCAACGAAAACGGCACCTATAATCCTATCTATGCCTACAATGGTATTATTTACGGCAACCTTTCAATGCTTAAAGCCGCTGTAAAAGCTAATCCCGTGTCTGCTCTTGCCGAGACTTTCAAGGCTGCTTATGATATAGAGGGTGAAATTACCGATGAAGCTCTTGATGGCGTAACCAAAGATCTCGAAGCTTCCAATGGTTTTGCAATCTATCGCCCTGTAACCGACAAGGAGACTAATGTTACAACTTATCCTGTTTACTATCCCTATTACAACCGCCATAATGATAATACCAACAATACTGTAATGGGTATAATGGAATTTGGCGTGGTTCGTAACAATATCTATAAACTTGCCGTTACTAACGTTCTCGAGTTCGGTCACCCCGGCAATCCCGGTGATGATCCCGATCCCGAAGATCCCGACGATCCCGATGAAACTCCCAAGACCTACTTCCGCGTACAGGTACGCGTGCTTCCTTGGGTAGTTCGCGTCAACAATATCATCCTCTGATATTTCCCACACTGAGGCCGCACGGGGCGGGCTTACTGCCCGCCCATGCGTGCCCCCTTTAAGGGATAGCCCTCTTGGTAACAGAGTCAGAGAGATTTTCCCAAATTGTAGGGGAGGGGACAGGCCCCCTCCCGCCCGGGCGGAGGCATCATCCTCCCCTGCAACTTTTCAATTAACTCGACCGTCTCCCACCACCTCAGCAGGAGCGGCTATCAATCCCCACCATACTAACTCTCACCAATCAATGAGATTTTTTAACCTTAATATCCGTTCCGGCCTTATAGGCGCAGTGCTGTCACTCATCCCCGCTGTGGCCGGACTCACATCGTGTGGCATGATCTACGATGACCTCGAGCCGTGCCCCGAAGGCGTAAACCTGCGGTTTATCTATGACTACAACATGGAGTTTGCCAACGCATTCCCCGCCAAGGTTCACTGCCTCACCGTATTTGTCTATGACGAGGGCGGCAAATACGTAACCACCCGCACCGAAACCTCGCGCGATCTCCTCTCCGATGAAGGCTACCGCATGAACATCGATCTCCCTGCCGGCAAGTACCAGGTAGTGGCTTACGGTGGTATGCAATGCGCCGACGCCTCATTCCATTTCATTGACACTCCCGCCGCCGGGTCGACCATCAACGACCTCAGCGTGGCTCTCGATAAGGACATCATGGACAACACCTCCATCGGTGCCCTCCACAATCTTCATCCCCTGTTCTACGGTCGCATCATCGACGTGGAGGTGAAAAAGGACACCCCCGTCTACGAGGCTTACACCGTCCCCATGATGAAGGACACCAACAACCTGCGTCTCGTGCTTCAGCATCTCAATTACGAGGATGTTGACCCCAACGACTTCGATTTCCGCATCATCGACGACAATACCCTCATGGGCTGGAACAACGATGTGATCCCCACCGGTACCGACTTCACCTATATCCCCTGGGTGACCGGACAGGTTTCGCCCGGTACACGCCCCGATGGCTCGGAGATGAAAAATGCCTTTGCCGAGCTCTCCTTTGGCCGACTCATATATAAGGACAACCCCATCACCAATCCCGCCAATCCTCTCCTGCTCATCACCCGCCGCAGCGACGGAAGCGAGGTGGTGAAACTCCCCCTCAACCAGCTCCTGCTCATGTTCAAGAGCGAGAATTATGCTTCGATGCCTGCCCAGGAGTTCCTCGACCGCAAGTCGGAATGGGATATGCTCTTTATCCTCGACAAGCACTGGAAGTGGTTTGAGATACAGATCCGTGTCAACAACTGGATTGTCCGTATCAACCGCGCCGAACTCGGGATGTGATATTTGCCCTTACGGGCAAAGGTTAGGGGTTTATAGGTTTATAGGTTTATAGGTTTATAGGTTTATGGGTTTATAAGTTTATAAGTTTATAAGTTTATAGGTTTATAGACCAGAGATCTATAGTTCAATGGGTTATTTGACCAGAGTTGTTGTGGCTCTTGCAGTGCCAGCTTGCGGTAAAATAACAGTGGAGACATTGACCAAGGGATCTACGCAATATACAATTGTTATATGATAGATCCATAGTTCAAGGGTTAATCTGACCAAAGATCTATAGTTCTATAATCCTTTGAATCTCTCTCAAAAACCTCTGGCCTAAACCCCACCCGGGCGACCACTACGCTCCATAGGCCATATGGTCTAAATAAGCCCCGGAGGGGCGATGCAATTATAGCCCCACCACGAGCGAGGGGCAAATCGCCCGAAAGGGCAAGATTTGCACCGCGCGAGGCGTGGGGGAGAAAACGAAAATACCCGCCCCGGCCTCGAAGAGGTCGATTAATACCGTTCCCGCCCCCACAGGCCCTCTATACTCTATACTTTCTCCTCTATACTATCCCTCTTTCCCCAACCTCCTCTATACTGATATACAACCAACACTCTTCATTAGATAATGAACAGAATACTCAAAGCCGTATCTCCTCTCTTCCTGGCCCTCCTGGCCGTCAGCTGCAGCGATGACACCACCGTGTCGCCCGCTGTAGGTCCCGACGACTCAGGCAAGGTCAACTTCGAGATCAACGTCTATGCCGGTGATCCCGAGGATACCGGCTCACGTACCTCCCAGGTCTCTCGTGATACCCAGGAAAATCCCGATTGGGAGGGCGATTATTTCTACCCCGAGGAACCTGACTTTTCCCCCGAACGTATGCACACTCTGCGCGTCATCATCGTGCGTCCCTCGGGCGAGATAGAGGCCAACGAATACCTCTACCGGTCGTTCCCGCAGGCAGGCGCGAGCCAGTTTAACGGCATACGCTTAAAGGTAATGGGTGGAGAGAAGAAACGGATCTATCTTTTTGCCAACGAGGCCTCCATTCCCGGACTCGACCTAACAGACAACGCATACCGCATCGGTGAAAAATTTCCCACCGACGCGATGGCCTCATGGCAACTGTCGGCTTCCGGAGCCGGTCAACCCGTGATCGACAACACCGGCAGTGATAAGACCAACATCCCCATGACCGAGATGTTTGAGGTGGATGTAAAGGCCCCCGAGAGTGAAGCGGACTTCTACCAGACAGCCAATCTCTTCATCACCCGCGCCCTCTCCAAATTCTCCTTCACCGTAACTTCCACCGATACACCTACTGTCACATATTCTATAGAAGAGCTTAAAATCTCATCTATTGCTGAGAGCAGTTTTCTATTTCCAAATAATGCAACGTATGTACCGGCAAAAGAACCGGCCTCATTTGAGGACCGATATATAACTTCGTATGAGGTCCCGGAGGATGCTAATGTAGCAAGCTATAGTTTTGCTCCCGGCAAAGCCTTTGAGATCACTCCGGAATATACCCCCAACAAGGAATTGGTCTATACGCCACGGTTATATTTCGCTGAGACAAAACTCCGGGAGGATATGAATGGAAAGCAGGTTTATACTCTCTCGGTTCGGTTGAATGGTGATGATGATTATTGTGCAACGGATATACCACTTCCCAATTTGCCATCATTACCCCGCAATACTCATGTAAAGGTGAACCTTACTCTTACAAAGAGTGATGTGAAATGCACTGTTGATGTGCTTCCATATACAGCAGTTCCTTTAAATCCATCATTTGGTTTTGATGAGCTACTGCCTCGTCCCCCGGTCATTGGAGAGATTCCACCGTGGGTGATTATTACTCCTGAGGATAATGGTGAATCAAATCAAAGCAAGTAACATAAATTTATTATTCATTCATATTCTTTTTTCGTCTCGATGTTAAAGAAGTTTTACAATATATTGTTTGCATTATCCACTCTTCTTGCAGTCTCGTCGTGTACTGATGAGATACTGTATGACGGCTACGTGGGAGAAGGTATTGCAAATATCTCTGCAGTGGTTGATTTTCATCCATTGGTGACGGTAGATAATAATACCGGTAGCCGAGGTCAGGCCGGAAATTCCATCTCTGATATCGATAATCTTGTCGTGTTCATGTATGATAGCGATGGCAAGATTATAGATATTCTTAATGAAGAAGAGCTTGTAGACTACAAGGTCGTTCAGAAGGATAGTCCCGCAGGCGGAACCAATACTGACATGCCTAATGATGCCGGAGGTAAGGATCATCAGGGTGAGAGTAATACATCACGAGCTACGTTTACAATCAATAATGTGCCTTTTGGTCGTTATTATATATATTGTGTGGCAAATGTTGGCCGAATTGAAGATACTCCCGAAAACCGTGAGAAGTACATAGATTTTAAGAATCTATGCAACATAGAGGTAGAGTGGAATGAAAAGGATATCAGTAAAAATGCTCAGATGTTCGGGTATTTTACTCATGATGGAAATGATACCAATACAAGTTTTGGATTTGATGCTCCGCTTCTTGCAATCAATCAGACCCGTACACAACTTCATTCATGGCTCAAACGTGCAGCTTCCAAGGTTACGGTATTGTATGATGGTTCCGGCCTGAAGGAAGATGTGTGGATCTATATCAAGAGTGTTACGATTAAGGATATACCACGCTACTGCAAAATCGGTAGCGAGAATGCCATAGCAGATGAAAAGGATATGATAGTCAATGGTGACAGTATCCTTTATAATCAGTATGGAATGTTGCCTCCCGGTGAAAAACTTGGAGAGGGTACCAGTAACTGGCTTGAGATTTCTAATGGTACTCCAAAAAAAGGAGCTGTGACAGAGGAAAATGGTATTAAGGTTGAACATTCTGAATATGCTCAATCATTGTTCTTCTATGAGAATATGCAGGGTGATTATGAGGGAAATGCCAATAGAAAGCGTTATGACAAACGTCCTGATTGGAATAATGTTGGTTGGGTGCCCAAGCCAGGCGAATATGATTATAAGGATAATGTTCCGTATGGCACGTATATCGAAGTAAAAGCTTATTATATATCGGGTAATGAAGAAAATGTTACCCGAGGTGATATCATATATCGTTTTATGCTCGGACAAAATGTAACTTACGATTACAATGCCCGACGTAACCATCATTATAAAGTGACACTTGGTTTTAAAGGTTGGGCAAATCAGCCTGACTGGCATATCGAATATGTAGAACCGCAGAAGACAATGTATATTGATCCTTCCTATCATGTGTCGTATATGTATAATCAACGTTCGGTATTTCCTGTACGTATAGTAGGAGATGTCGAGAGTTTGGATGTCGAGATAGTAGAGAATAACTGGGCTCCCTATGATCCGTCTAAGCCTGATTCTGTTCCAGATCAGATAGTACCTTCTCAGGTTGCCGGTGAGAAGGATTTCCAATGGAATAAGCCTGTATATATGGGTTCTACTCCCATCAATACTGGCGGTTCAAAATACTATTATAGATTACAGGCTCCTAAGACGCGTAGTGGTAGTGCTGATACTACTTACAAAGACGCGGAAGCACCCAAGCAGGTAACACCTATATGGGCAGGATTCTTGGCTTTGAATGTTCCTGATGAATTGGAGGCGTATATATTGCCGTCTCCTCAATATCTATATTCAAGGCCCGAGGATCTAAAGGATTTTAAAGATTATTATTATAATAATAAGCAGAACTATCGTACATTTAATGATCTTTCATTCCCCGATTGGACTTCCGGTAAATCAGTTTCTAAGAAAGTTGGTACAGGCAATAATGAATGTACTATAGTAAAGGCGGCTGATGGGTCTATAACTGTGAATGTTCCTATGTGGACTCGTCCCAAAACTATGCTTGGAATCTCGGGTTTCTCTGGCAATAATCCTTATGATACCTATCAGCGAAAAGCTGTGGTGAGATTGAAGGCTAAGTTCAAAGGCGACACTGAGCCAGTCGTAAAATATATGCCAGTATATCAGGTGCGCCGTGTAGTGAATCCCAAAGGCGTATGGCGTAGATGGGATGATAACAATGATTTTCATGTCAAATTGATGCGTCGTGAAGGTGCGGCATCTACAACCTTCAAGGCATTTAATTCTGACGGAGCTTGGCGTGCATATATAAAGACGACCTCTGATGGTGACAATGGTTTTGTAAAACTTGTCGGGGGTGAAAAAAGCAGTGGAGATACTATTATCGGTAATACGGATACTCCTATTGATTTCAATATTAAATTCCCGTCAGTAGGCGATGCCGGTCGTTCAAAGTGTGCCATTGTTCAAGTTGAATACCATGGTTTCACGTGTGCACATACTATATATGTACGTCAAGGCTACTATGAACCGTTGGATATCGTTGGCAAAGCAAAGTGGAGTAGTTTCAGCCTTTATAATTGTACTAATGACGAGAATGAGAAAAAAGACGCGTTTGGGGAAATCTAGGACCTGTGCAAGCGAAAAGTGTTAAAAATTATAGTGTGTAAA
>JAMPHR010000014.1 GCA_023663345.1 Paenibacillus sp.
AACGTGAGAATGGGTGGCACCAGATGTCTGGGCGACGGATTCTTTTGCGTAGGTGGGTTACCTTGTGGCTCGTTGGTTTCATATCACCGGCAAAGGTAAGATACCGATGTAGATGATATGGTGCGATAATGTCGTTTAGTGGGTAAGAATTTTTAGACCAGAGGGCCAGAGGGATTTGGGTTTAGACCAGAGAACAAGAGGAGTTTTAGGGGAGGTATATTGATGTAATATAGGAGGTTAGGAATGGTGGCGAGGGGAATTATAGGACGTCTTCGACGCCCATTTGGGTGGTGATTTCGTTTTCCCCATGCCTCGCCCGACGGCGCAAATCTGCCCTGACGGGCGATTTGCGCCGTCAGGCTCGTGATGGGGCTTCAATTACATCGCCGCTTCGCGGCTTAACTGGTGATTAGCCTGCGGAGAATTTGCGGGCCTGGCTCGTGGTTGAAGGAATTCATCGCCGTTTCAGGGTTGAGTGGGTGATGACCAGCGGAGGAATCCGCTGACCCGAAAAATCCGCCGCCACCCCCGAATCCGCTGACCGATTCTACTGGCCCGTAATAGAGGAATGATAATGGGAGGGTGATGAGATAAAGAAAAGCCAATAAATCAATCTTTTTTTTAATTGACTTATTGGCTTTTGCGGAATGGCCGAGATTCGAACTCGGGATACGCTTTTGACGTATACACGCTTTCCAGGCGTGCCTCTTCAGCCACTCGAGCACCATTCCTTGTTTAAGGAGATTGATATGCTACCAAATTGGTAGCGTGGCTTTGTCTTAGCGAGTGCAAAGGTAGGAAAAGATTCCCAAATTAGGCTTAAATATTGTGTTAAAAAATATTTACCACCGATTATTTCCTCATCCTCTTGAAGAGATAACTTAAAACATCGCTTTGTATTCTGGATTTAAGCATCGCGTTTATTCCCATATATATCAGCAGGAAGGATGTGGCCTGCAATATACATGTGAGCAATGGCGCGATATCCCACCTGAGCAATAACACACCGGGAACGAGGGCGAGACATGTGAGGGTGAAATATGGAGCGATATCTCCGATATATGACATGAACGACCTATGAGAAATCCTCACAGCAAAAACAACCGAGGCACACCATGTAATAAATGTTGCCGCCAACTGTCCCCACAAGAAGATCTCCACGCCATACACTATGTTGTCAGGAGTAGTCAGGGCAATATACGGGAGCGTAAGTACTACGGCTACAACCGATGCGCCATCCCTGATCACTTCACAGGCTACAAGCATCTTGGATTTAGCCACTGACAGGATGAAATTGCTATACAAGCCCGACAGAACCATAAATATGCCCCTGAGCAGAAGCAATTGGAAAAGGATGATAGAGGCATCCCATTTTTCGCCAAACAGAGTGTGGAATATAGGCCTGGCCATCACTGCAAGGAGACACATGGCCGGGAAGAGCAGGTAGGATGCAAGGCGATGAGTCTTGCCACACATGTGCGCATAGCGCTCGGGATCGTCCTGCACGCCGGAAAGCAACGGGACAAACGAGGATGTGAACACTTGGGTCAATGAGGTCACCCCCATCTTACTCCATTTATCAGCCTGGGTATAATATCCAAGAGTCCCAAGATTAACCCACGAGCCAATAAAGAAGGAGCCTATGGTCTGGAATATGGTGTTGAGCAGAGATGAGAACATTACGCCTGTACCCAGCGTGAAGAAGCTACGTAATGAAGAGTAGGAAAATTTCCACAACGGTCTCCAACCGCTCGTGGCCCACAGGACGGCAGCTTTCACCACAGATATAGCCATAGCCTGCCATACCAATGCCCATGCGCCATAACCGCTTACGGCAAGAAAGATGCCCACAACTGCCCCAGCCACCAAACCGAGGGAATTGCTTATGGCGACCATGCGGGTATCCATGCGCTTGATCAGCCGGTTTACCTGCACGATGGTGAGCGAATTGACTATGAATGTGAGGAACATTACCCTCGAAAGGGGGATTATTCTCTCATCGCCCTGGAAAATGTCAGAGATCCACGGAGCAAGGAAAAACAGGAGGATGTATATAACCACGGCCATGGAAAAGTTGAACCATAACACCGTGGAATAATCAAGCCGGGAGGGAGCTTTACGCTGAAGAAGAGCCGAAGCAAAGCCACTGTCGACAAACAACGCGGCAAATGCCTGGAATACAAGTATTGCCCCGACAAGGCCAAATTCCTCTTGGGTGAGCATACGCGCGAGCACGACTCCCGTCACAGTATAAAGCACCTGAGACGAAAACCGGTCTATGACGTTCCATTTCAGAGTCCTCGCGACTGACAGTTTCAGCGAACCACCATCGCTCTCCGAGGCCGACACCATGTCATCGGCCTGCTCATCACCCCTTGTCATCAATCCTTATTCAACGGATACAGCTTTAAGCCGACCGAACGGTTCTTGATGGCAGGAGTTCCAACATAATAAATGGAGGTGGTGCCCATGCCGAATATTCCTAAATTATTCACGGCATTAACGCCTACCGATCCTGTGCCTTTCGCGCTCACCGATGCGCTCTGAGCCACAAGTTCGTCGGCCTGAATGACTCCGGTTCCTGTCAGATCGAGTTTCGCCTCGCTACACTTTCCAGAAATGACAAGCGTACCGTTGCCAAGGCGCATCACAGCCTTCACCTCGTTAGCATCAACACCCTTTACCACCAGGCGACCATTACCCTCGAGGACGGCCTCAAGTTTGGGCACTCCATTAGCGCTGATGACTCGCAGGGTGGAATCGCCGTTATTCTCCACCTTGGTAAGGAATTTGGAGCATACGGTGATCGACGGCAGATCCTTGGTGCCGATGCTCTCGGGCGAGAGCTGTATATTGAGTTTACCACCCTTGTTGGTGAAGATGAATGCTGACACCATCCTCGCGGGGCAATCAAAATAGGCCCGGCCGGCTGAATCGGCACTGAATTTATAATCAACATTTATTCCGTCGGAAACTTTCAACTCATTGAAATCACCGACGTTTATATCATAGGCTGTGGGTTGCTGGGCCTTGGCGTATACCATAAAGGCAAGGAGCAACATCAATATATTATATCTTTTCATCTGTCACAATTAATCATTAATATTATCCATATTTTCTATTTCGGTCTCAGACTGACGGCCTATAAGCGCCTCGATCTCATCGAGCACAATCATAAGTTCATCGAGCGTAGATGCCCGCAACATCCTGATGCGCGTGTCACGGAAATGCGGTATTCCCTTGAACAGAGGCGAAGCAGCCAAATGGCGCCTGATGTGCAAAATGCCACGGTACTCGTCGATGCGGTCCACGCTCTCACGAATCTGACGGCGCAAGAGCGCGAACCGGGCGCCCAATGGCAACGGTTCACACGGCTCACCGTTCAACTCCTGCATGATGTCATGGAATATCCAGGGAGCTCCGATCGAAGCCCGGCCTACCATCACTCCATCGACACCATATTTCTCAAAGGCCTCACGGGCACCTTGCGGAGTGGTTATGTCGCCGTTTCCGATCACAGGAATCGTCAGGCGTGGATTAGCCTTGACTTTTGCGATCATTTCCCAGTCAGCCTGACCGGTGTACATCTGGGAGCGTGTACGCCCATGTACGGTCAGGGCCTTTATACCACAATCCTGCAATTGCTCGGCGAGATCCACGATAATCTTGGATTCATGATCCCATCCAAGGCGAGTCTTCACTGTAACCGGAAGATCGACAGCATCCACCACCGCCTTGGTGATCTCAAGCATCTTGGGGATATTACGGAGCATACCCGCACCGGCACCCTTTCCGGCAACCTTCTTCACGGGGCATCCGAAATTAATGTCAATAATGTCGGGATGGGCCTGTTCGACTATTTTTGCAGCCTGCACCATCGGTTCAACTTCCCTGCCATATATCTGTATGGCCGTGGGGCGCTCTCCGGGATCTATGGCAAGTTTCCTTACCGTAGCAGGAATGTCGCGTATAAGGGCATCGGCGCTAACAAATTCGGTATATACCATCGACGCGCCCTGCTCCTTGCATATAAGCCGGAACGAACGATCGGTGACATCCTCCATCGGAGCAAGCATCACCGGACGTGGCCCAAGGTCTATATCAGCGATTTTCATTGTTTCGTTTCTCTGCAGTGTGTCTGATTAATGTTTCTCAAATCTATTTGTCAAAGATACAAAAAATTATCCGTTCAAGGTACTGGATGAGGCATTTCTGACAATTTATTCTCCAATTCCGACTATTTTGTCGAGATCAGCTATGAGGAAATTGCTTCCTGCCACAAGGACGAAACCATCCTTACCGGCCTCTTCACGCGCCATTCTTACGGCATCGTTCACATCGGGTACCACCCTACCCTCAATGCCCATGACGGAGGCCTTGTCGGCCAAAGCCACGGCAGGCAATCCACGCTGACATGATGGCCCGCTAAACCACACGGACACCTCGTCCTTTACTGTATAGATCAGTTCGAGAATATGGCGAAGGTCTTTATCGGCCACAAAACCTATCACGAGCTGTTTCGCAGGATTTTTCACCGACCGGATCTCATTGACAAGCAGTTCCCATCCACCTTGATTGTGTCCGGTGTCGCACACGGTGAACGGAGCATCGGCGATCTTCGACCATCTGCCGAAAAGGCCGGTCAAGCCCGTGACATCCGCCATACCGTCGCGCACAGCCTCGTCAGGGATATTCAGCATATTGCGCAACACACCGACAGCCGCGAATACAGTGGAGGCATTTCTCAGCTGGCACTCTCCGCGCAACTCGCCAGTGACATCACCAAACTGAGTGCCGGGATATAAATTATGATCAGCCTCCACACGTCCGGCAATCTGGCGCGCAAATATGATCTCAGACTTATTAGCCTCGGCAACAGAGCGGAATACAACTGCTGTATCATCGCGCCATTCACCTATCACCACCGGAACTCCGGGTTTTATTATTCCTGCCTTTTCCTTGGCGATAGCCTCGTAAGTGTCGCCAAGAAGCGAAGTGTGGTCCAGGGATATATTGGTAATCACACTCAGCACCGGAGTGATAATGTTGGTGGAATCAAGCCGACCACCGAGTCCGGTCTCAATCACAGCAATATCCACCTGCTTCATGGCGAAATACTCAAATGCCATTGTGGAGGTCAGTTCAAAGAAACTCGGGGAAAGATGCGGGTATCTATCCCTCACGTTGATCCATCTCTCAACAAAATTGACCACTGCCTGTTCACTGATCTTCTCGCCATTCACACGGATGCGCTCGCGGAAATCATATATATGAGGCGATGTGTACAGTCCCACAGTGTATCCGGCTTTGGCAAGAATCGCGGCAAGCGAATGAGCTGTGGAGCCTTTGCCATTGGTTCCGGCAACATGTATCGTGGGATACTTACGGTGAGGGTTGCCGGCGAGATCATCAAGAAATCTTGAAGTGTCAAGACCAGGCTTGTAGGCTCCCGGCCCGATATTCTGGAATACCGGGAGGGAATTATATAGCAAATCGATAGCTTCGTTGTAAGTCATATTAAGTAAGACTTAAAAATTAACCGCTATATGTAAGTCCTAAAGAGCTTGCCCAATAAATCTTGTTCTTTTGGCTGTTTTGGCTTTGTCATTCAGTCGCATAGCTCGCTATGTTCCTTCATTCCGCAACCAAAACATCTCAAAAATAACTGCGATTTATTTGTGCATTAATTTTTACGACTTACTTAATCAATATATTAGCCATCCGGCAAATCCGGCAAGGCATATTATAAGTATGGGATGCCATTTCACCCAATACACGAGCACAAATGCCACCACACAGAGGATCACACTCCAGACGACCTGATAAGTAGTCTCGCCGAAATTGGCTGAATTCATAAGCAACAGCGCAGCCGAGGCGATAAGCCCGACAACGACCGGCCTTAGTCCGGTGAATATACCTTTGACGACCACGCTATCCTTGTGGCGATGAATCAGATGGCTCGTGTATGCGACAAGCACAAATGACGGGATAACCACAACAAGAGTACAGATCAACGAGCCCAAGATACCGACCCAGGGGGAAGACAACGCCTCGGAATATTGCCCCGGAGCGACATATCCAATATAGGTAGCCGAATTTATACCGATAGGGCCAGGGGTCATCTGAGAAATAGCCACGATATCGGTGAACATCTGCTCACTAACCCATCCCGGTCCCACGATCTCTCTCTCGATAAGAGCCAGCATGGCGTATCCTCCGCCAAAGCCAAACAATCCGATCTTAAGATAAGCCCAAATAAGTCTGAGATATATCATCATAGTCTTTTCTCCTCCTCTTCTTTAATTTGATTTTCAAGCATACGGAGCTTCTTGTGGTGACGTGAAAGCCAAAACCATCCCAAAGTTCCACCCAATACAATAAATACTATAGGATTGGACACTATCGGGATCTTGGACCAAATCAGCACTGCCACCAATATGGGGATCCATACAGTCTTCCATCCTATCTTAGCTGTACGGGCCGATGATATCACGGGAGCGACAATGAGCGCAACCACGGCCGGACGTATCCCCATGAAGATGCTCGAGAGGGTCTCGTTCTCCTTTATCAAGTCGGGCGTGATGAATATGGCTATGCCCAATATTATCATGAATGACGGCAATATGGTGCCGAGCGAGGCCATGACGGCCCCTTTCATGCCACGTAATTTGTCGCCGACACCTACCGATATATTCACCGCGAGGATGCCGGGCAAGGACTGAGCTACGGCAATAAGATCGAGGAACTCATCGCGTCCGATCCATTTCTTCTTATCCACAACCTCCTTTTCTATCAAGGAAATCATCGCCCATCCTCCGCCAAATGTAAAGGCGCCGATCTTGAAGAACGACAGGAACAGCTGAACATAAATGTTATTCATAATGTCATCGATTATATTTTAACACCCCTTCTCAGGTGGCGGACAGTGGAATCGTCCGTTATTTTTCCGGGTGCAAAAATACAAAAAAAATCGGATAAGATGAATGGTTTTAAATCCATCTTATCCGGCAATATCATTCAGCACATAATTTAATGACCGGGCATTGTCAACCGCATGAGAGATGATGGTCCGTTATAGTCCGGCCGAGTGTTTCGCCACCATCAAGCGACGGGGAAAATTCAGTCAGGACATTAAACATTTCTGCTCCATAGAGCGAAATGCCATCGCTCAGAGTGCCATTGACGCATATATCTCCGGCAAGGCCGCAGATGTCGATCTTGTCGATACGAAGATCTGTGATGATCCGTCGAATCACATCCGAGGCCTCCTGATTTTGGAAGATAGAGTATTCCTCGACTCCGGACCGCTGTCCTTTATACAGGAACGTAACACCTCCGGCTGTCATGTACAGAGGGTCGAACAACGACGGCCATACAGCAGCACCCGTTGTGTCGTGGACACAATGGCGTGGCCACCGGCCACCGTTGTCAATGAACGAGCAATGATCATACGGATGCCTGTCGGCGGTCACTATCTTATGTACATATCTTCCGTCATAGTCACGTATATAGCCGGCAAGGCGATTCATGGCCGCCTCGGCCCCCGGCACAGGAAGCATACCGGTTATAAAATCGACCTGAGGATCAACTATCAGCAGGAGTCTGTTCATTTTTTAGACTTGATAGAATACACATTATCACAGCGTGGAGAGACAGCTGAATAGTATCCACTGTTTCTCTCCACGCTATCAGTATCAATCCTTTTCACCGGCGAGATCCTTCAAAGCCTGTGTCTCCCTGTCGCAATCCTGTTGCAACTGAGGCTGAAGGATTCCGGCCCTTGTCGCGGATACCATTCTGAGATCAATATACCGGTCCTCCTGGTTGATAAATTCATCGACATATCTTACAGGCTCGATGTTTCCGTAGGCCGGAGAGGATATCTCGGGGGTTGAACCGTTGACTCCGCTGTTGTCGGGGCCAGGGATGGGTTGGTCTATTTTCAACGCCTCCTCTCCACGGGCATAAGCCTCAGGATTAAAGCGATATAGAGGCCAATAACCGGCCTCGACCGCACGGCGCTCCTCTATTATGGAGTGTCCGAGCCCCGGACGGATACCATGGTTGATACAGGGGCAATAGGCTATCACAATTGCAGGTCCGGGATACTTCTCAGCCTCGACCAACGCGTCAATCGCCTGCTGATAATTGGCTCCTAAAGAGATGGATGCTACATAGACATTTCCATAAGTCATCATCATACGACCAAGATTCTTCTTGGGTGTAGACTTGCCCGAAGGTGAGTATTTGGCGACACATGCCCTCGGAGTCGCTTTAGAGGTCTGTCCTCCGGTGTTGGAATAACATTCAGTATCCATCACAAGGACTTTTATAGGCTCACCTGACGCAAGCACATGGTCCAGGCCTCCGAAGTCAATGTCGTAAGCCCATCCATCACCGCCTATGGCCCACACGGTCTTCTTAGCCAGCATATCGGCGTTGTCGAGCAACTCGGCATACTGAGGGGAGGCATCTCTGACACCAGCCATCATCTCAACGAGTTGTGATGCCGTCCTGGCCGACAGGTCCGGATCGTCCTTGGAGGCAAGCCATGCCTCAAGGGGAGATTTGAGAAATGGCATGGTGCGTGGCGAATCTATCATCTCGCGCACCATATTCTCGACACGGGCCCTGCGTTGGCGAAGCGACACAAGCATACCGTAGCCATACTCGGCATTATCCTCGAAGAGCGAGTTGCCCCACGCGGGGCCACGTCCTGTGTGGTCGTTGCAATAGGCATTGGAGGGGAAATTAGCGCCCCATATCGAGCTGCAACCTGTGGCATTGGCGATAAGCATACGCCGGCCAAATAATTGGGTGAGCAATTTGACATAAGGGGTCTCGCCACATCCAGCACAAGCGCCCGAAAATTCCAGATGCGGAGTCTGTAATTGGGAGCCATTGACGGTCGCCACCGGCAACAGTCCGTCTTTGGGTTTGACATTGGACTTAAGCCAAGCCAAATTGGATATCTCCTGGTCCAATACATCTTCCACCGGGGTCATGGTCAGGGCATGGCCGGGGCATATCAAAGAACAGGATGAGCAACCGAGACAATCCTCCACATAGTTCTGTATCCTGAATCTCAATCCATGAAGCGACGGCGATCCATGAGCATCCTTGGTGACAATCGAGTCAGGGGCTGAATCGGCCTCTTTCCGATCGAGCAAGAAGGGACGAATGGCGGCATGGGGGCACACAAGGCTACATTCAGTACACTCCACACATTTATCAGCATCCCACGCCGGCACCCTCGTGGCTATACGTCGATGCTCGTAGGCGGTGGTACCCATAGGCATAGTGCCGTCAGGAGCAAATGCCGACACGGGGATCTGATCGCCACGGCCTTTTATACATGGAGTGTGTATATTATTAATAAAGTTCTTGATACGGTCGTCGGCAAACACCGGAGCCGGACGCATTTCCGCATCAGGTTCGGTAAGCCATCCGTCCACTGCCGTATAATCAACCTGCGCGAGAGCATCAACCGCCATTGATACCGCCTGGATATTTCTTGCAACAACCTCGCCACCTTCATGCATATAAGTCTCCTTGATCTTTTCTTTGAGCGCCGGGAAACTCTGCTCGAAAGGAATGATATTGCTGAGGTACAGAAATACCGTCTCCATGGGCATATTTATCCTCGGTGAAAGCCCTACTTTTGCGGCTATGGCATCGGCATCAATATTGTAGAACCGAAGTTTTTTATCATGGATGCGACGTCTCATCGAGAGCGGAAGTTTCCTGACCATATCGGCCGGCGACCATGGCGAGTTCAACACGAATACCCCTCCATCCTTTATGTTGTCGAGCATCGAGAAACGGTGGACATAGGAAGCCTTATGGCATCCCACATAATCGGCATTGTCGATCGCATAGGCCGACGTGACAGGCTTATGCCCTATGCGTAATTGTGAGATAGTGTATCCCCCCGACTTCTTGGCCGAGTAGCTGAAATAAGCCTGGGCATATATGTCTGGGGAATCCCCAATTATCGAGGCCACCTGCTTGGTGCCTCCTACTGTCCCGTCATTGCCTATCGCATACAGGATGGTCTGGTATGTATCGGCATCAACCGAAGTGTCAATTTTTTCGCTTACATCAAGCGAAAGCTTGGTCACATCATCATTGATCCCGACTGTAAATACCTGCCGAGGTTTGTCTCTACCCATCTCATCAAACACTGCTTTGACCATGGACGGGTTAAAATCCTTACTCGACAGCCCGTATCGTCCTCCTATCACTTTCAACGAAGCGCGGAGAGGCTCGCCACTGAAAAGCGCGGAGATCACATCCTCGCACAACGGTTCATGCTGAGCGCCGGGCTCTTTTGTCCGGTCCATGACAGCTATAACCTTGGCGGTCGGTGGGACTGCTTTTCTGAAAGCCTCCACCGGAAACGGACGATATAGAGCTATCTTTATAACTCCGGTCTTATACCCTTTCTCCCGGTTGAGATAATCGACTGTCTCGCTCACCACATCGGCTGCCGAGCCCATTATGACAATTACCCGTTCGGCATCAGGGGCACCATGATACTCGACAAGATGATACTGACGGCCAACAGCTTTTGCCAACCGGTCCATGGCCGACTGTACAATCCCGGGGAAAGCGTCATATAACCGGTTGCTTGCCTCACGATTCTGGAAATATACATCCGGATTCTGAGCCGAGCCTCTCAGATCGGGATGCTCGGGGTTCATGCCTCGACGGCGGAACTCCTTGACCTTATCCCAGTTCACGAGACTGTTGATGGTATCATAATCGATCATGTCGATTGTATCCATCTCGGATGATGTGCGCCAACCGTCAAAGAAGTGCAACACAGGCAATGATCCGTCAATCGCAGCCAGATGGGCTACAAGGCCAAGATCCATAGCCTCCTGGACTGACGTTGAAGCAATCATAGCGAATCCCGTGGTCCTGCAAGCCATCACATCCTGATGATCTCCGAATATCGACAAAGCATGAGTGGCAAGCGACCGACAGCCTACATGAAACACCGCCGGCAATAACTCACCTGCGATCTTGTACATATTAGGCACCATCAGCATCAACCCCTGGGAAGCAGTGAAAGTGGTGGCAAGCGCCCCTGCCGCCAATGCTCCATGCAGTGCTCCGGCCGCACCCAGTTCGCTTTCCATCTCCTTTACTTCCAATGGCTGCCCCATCAGGTTTTTTCTTCCGGCCATTCCCCATTTCTGGGCGGTCTCGCCCATCGATGCTACGGGAGTGATCGGATATATGGTAGCCACATCGCTCAACGCGTATGCCACATGAGCCGCCGCGGTGCAACCGTCAATAATCTGCTTGTTCATATATGAAGTATTATGATGAATAAAAAAACAGGCACAGGGTTGAAGCTATCCGTCGTCGACGGTGCCAATCCCTATGCCTGGTTATCAGTTTCTATTAGTCTGTCAAGTCATCAGAAGCCACCGCCTACACAGAGGTCCGTGATCCACAACCACAGCGGACAGAACCCGATGAACAATATCACTGAAAGCGTAAGCGAAGAGGTTCCTGTAGCCACATAAGTGTCGTACTCGTCGGCAATGATGATACCCGAGAATGCAGGAGGCAGAGCGCCTGCGACTACAAGCATCTTCAGATTCATGGGATCCATGTGGAAAATGAGTCCGAGCACAAGCAGGACAGCAGGCATCAGGACCATCTTCATGATGGATCCGAGCACAGCCTGCCAGTTGATCTGAACCTTGATGGACGACAGGGTGATACCGGCTGAGAAGACGGCCATTGAGGCATTGGCACCCTTGATAAGATCAAATGAGGGGCTTGCCCATTTAGGCCAAGGTATTCCCACGAGCACCCATATCACAGCGAGGATAGGAGCCCATGCCACCGGCTGCTCAAGAGCATGAAGCACAGGGGCCCACGCGCTCTGCTTTTTGGTGGAGCCTGGCTGTTGCTTCTCGAGAGATGCGTTCATGAGCGACAAACCTACAGGGATACCCACGGCATTTACCACGATGCTGACGATAGCAACAACGAGCGCAACCGAGGGGGTGGTTCCGAAGATAGGCTCAAGCACGGCAAAACCAAGGAATCCGATGGTAGGCGATCCGCTGATAAGGGCTGAGATGGCGGCATCGGCTCCGGTATTTTTCTTAAACATCTTGAACACATAGTACACAAGCATAAAACATGCCATGATACCTACAAGAGAGACGATGGACAGCTTGATATCGCGTGCAAGCATCTCGCGGGTAGACTGTACTATGGAGACAAACAATGCGGCAGGAAGTGCATAATCAAGCACAACCTTATTGAATTTCTTAGAATCTTCGCCTGAGAAAATTCCCTTCTTTCCCGAAATGTAGCCTGCAAGCATGACTACGATGATAGGAACGATCGCATATAGAATAATATGTTCCATAAATAGTTGTTATTAAAATTATTACTTGAGGAGTAAGAAAGCCGGCAGACGGCACTCACCGGTGCCGTCTCCGGGATAATACGGGAAAAGGGGGGATTATACCTTGATATCCTGCAGAGGAGCCGGGTTGAGGTATCCGATGTGGCCTGACTCGGCTCCGGAATCGGCTGCGAGCTGAACGTTGATCAGACACGGCTTCTTGCTTGCGATACTTTCGGTAAGAGCCTTGGATAGCTCCTCGGGGGTCTGCACATAATATGTCTGAGCGCCGAATGCCTCGCCGATCTTATCGTAACGGGCGTGGATGTCAAGAGTGGTAGGAGCAGGATCGGATGTCTTATCCATAGGCTCGCCGATACCATTGTAAATACCGCCATTGTTGAACACAACCACAGTGACAGGCAATTTGAATCGGCAGATGGTGTCAAAGTCCATACCGGAGAAGCCGAATGCCGAGTCGCCCTCGACAGCTACAACCTGCTTACCGGTGGAGACTGCGGCGCCTACAACCGAACCCATACCCATGCCCATGATGGCCCATGTAGCACAATCAACACGATGGCGCGGGAGCGACATGTTCACGGCATCACGGGTATCGTCAAGGGTATTGGCACCCTCATTTACAAGTATAATGTCAGGGTTGGACTCTATAATAGGCTTGATCGCTCCGATAGCGGTCCAGTGGTCCATAGGCATCGCACTCTTGTTGGCTGCGATACGGGCCTGGAACTTGGCATCTTTCTCCTTGGTCTCGGCCTGAAGCGAGGTCACCCAAGCAGGATCGGCACTCATCTTTGCAGGATCGAGCTTGGCGAGAATTGCATCAAGCGACAATCCCATATCACCCACTACAGGTGCTGCTATAGGCACATTCACATCCATCTCCTGAGGCTCGACATCGAGCTGAATAAACTTGATGGCCGGATTCCATTTTCCCTTGCCGAACGACAGCATCCAGTTGAGGCGAGCTCCGATCACCATCACCACATCTGCCTCTTTCATAATGGTGGAACGGCACGAAAGGGCGCTCAACGGACCGGCATCAGGCATTAAGCCCTTGGCCATGGACATAGGCAGATAGGGGATGTTATACTTCTCGACGAGGGTCTTGATCTTATCGTCAACCTGGGCATAAGCCGCACCCTTACCAAGAAGAATGGCCGGACGTTTGGCCGACGACAGAATCTCTACAGCACGGTCAACGGCCTCGGCATTAGGAGCCACGGGTGAATACATGTCAACAGGCTGATACAACAGCTTCTCGGCATCCTCGCGGTTCATAATCTGGCCGAGAGCAGGAGTAGTCATATCGATATATACGCCACCTGGACGGCCCGAAACAGCTGCACGATATGCGCGGGCAACGGCCGAAGGGATGTCCTCGGCCTTGCTGCATCTGAACGCGGCCTTTACCAAGGGCTTAGCGGTGTTGTACTGATCAAGCTGTTCGTAGGTGCCCATGTTCATATCAACCATGGTAGGATCTGAAGCACCCGAGATCTGGATCATAGGATAGCAGTTGACGGTAGCGTTTGCTGTAGCTGTAAGTCCGTTCATAAATCCGAGCGAAGACACTGTCATGAGCACGCCCGGCTTTTTTGTAAGATAGCCGTCGGTGGCGGCGGCCATGCCGGCCTGCTGCTCGTGACGGAATCCCACGAAACGTATCCCCTGGCTCTGGATAAGATATGCGGCCTCGGTGATAGGAATACCTACAAGGCCATACACTGTCTCAATACCCACGTTTTTAAGAGCACGAGCCAGGATATACATTCCTGTGACCTGCTCAGGGAAATGAGGAGTGTTGGTAGAGGGAGTATTTTGTGTTGTTGCCATAATTTATGTATTTGTTAGGTTCTCCCTTCCCTTGGATAACGTGCTGAATGGAGTCGCCGCAAAGGATCCGGGAGGATTATAGAAAGAGGGGACAACTGCCGACTGGAGCTCGTTGTGCGAGACAATCGCCACTTGTCCCCTCTCTGTATTGGATTAGTTGAATGTCACTTTATATTGTTTACTTGCCGGCCTGGGGTTTGGGCATAGGAGCTGTAGTTCCGTTCTTGGCAAACTCAGCGATCTGCTCGTCGGTATAACCATACTCCTTAAGCACCTCGGCTGTATTGCCACCGAGCTCAGGACACGGACCGTAGGTAGGCTGATAGTTGCTCATGGTGAAAGGAACACCGACGGTGACGAACTCGCCGACCTTGCCACCCTGGTTGATCTTTACCAAGGTATTGCCGTCATACAGAGTCTCATCGTTCATGATCTCCTTGGTCGACATCACAGGACCTACAGGCACACCTGCTTTGGAGAGCAGATCGGTAACCTCGTACTTATCTTTATCGATGGTAAACGCCTGGATACGGTCGATAACCTCTTTCTTATGGCGGTCACGCGCATCTGCGGTGTTGAAATCGGGATTGGTGAGCCAGTCCTGGAATCCGAGAGCCTGACATGCCAACTCGAAATCCTTGGCTCCGCGCTGGAGGATTACGTATACGTATGCATTGGGATCGGTCTCCCAGCCCTTACACTTGTAAGTCCAGCCCAGAACGCCTGAACCCTCGGTGTTACCGCTACGGGGAACGAAGTCACCGAATTTTCCGTCAGGATACTGCGGGAACTGGGTGAGATATCCGATACGGTCAAGGGTAAGCTGGTCACGGGTCTTGATACGGCACAGATTCAGGCAGGCATTGTGCATCGACTGATATACGAAGCATCCCTCACCTGTCTTCTCGCGCTGAACAAGCGCTGCGAGAATACCTATAGTAACGTGCATGCCGGTATTGGAGTCACCGAGGGCTGCACCACTCTGGGTAGGCACGTCGTAATCGCCGGTCCACCAACCTGTGGTTGATGCAGCGGCGCCGGTAACCTGTGCGATAGGCTCGTAAGCCTTGAGGTCCTTAAACTTGGATGATACAGGGAAGCCCTTGATAGTTGCGTAGATACATTTGGGGTTCATCTTATGTACGGTATCCCAGTCAAACCCGAGCTTGTCCATAGCTCCCGGGTGAAGATTCTCGATGAATACGTCGGCCGAGGCGATAAGCTTGGTCAGAATGGCCTTGCCGTCAGGAGTCTTGGCATCAAGGGCAAGAGATTTCTTGTCGGAATTGAGCTGAAGGAAGTAATAGCTCGGGCAGTCAGGATCAAACTGGAGTTCCTTACGGGTAGCATCGCCCACGCCTGGACGCTCGATCTTGATAACGTCGGCTCCGAGCCATGCAAGAAGTTGGGTACATGAAGGTCCTGACTGGACTTCGGTGAAGTCAATCACCTTGATTCCTTGAAGTGGTGCAGTGTTCATAATAGTGTAGTATGTTTTTATTAATTAATCTCTACTGTAGTATTAACAGTTTGTGTTTTTTTGTTGATTCTATTGTTAAAACAACGTGGATTCCAAAAAGTTGCTTACAATGTTGTTTTTATGCTGTCTACTCCTTGGATATTTACCGATATAAAGCAGTGATGTCTATTACTTTATATATAGGTATAACAACCACAGAGATACTTTAATCGAGTTAACATATGTTAAAATAGTCGGCAATATTTGCATAGTAAAAAAATAGTGCCTACCTTTGCAACGCAAAAAGGGAAAACGCCCATCGCCAACGCGAAAATAGCTCAGTTGGTAGAGCACAACCTTGCCAAGGTTGGGGTCGCGGGTTCGAGCCCCGTTTTTCGCTCGAAGAGAACATTAAAAATGTCAGCCTGTTTTTACAGACTACAAATTGCGAAAATAGCTCAGTTGGTAGAGCACAACCTTGCCAAGGTTGGGGTC
>JAMPHR010000015.1 GCA_023663345.1 Paenibacillus sp.
CTGACATTTTGTAACAGAAAAATTTGGTCATTCAAATAGTATCTTTGGTCTAAAACCGATCTCTATACTTTTTCCTCTATACTTTCCATATACCCTTCTATACTATATAAAAAGGGCCCGGCTGATAGGGACATCAGTCGGGCCACCGGTGAGTTATGGCTTTATTTTAAGAAGCTATTACAGGTGTTGGCTTAAGCCTTAGCCTTGCCATTGCGGCGGGCATCGGTGAGGTAAGCCACGGGAGCAGCCACGAAGATAGTGGCGAGAGTACCGATTACGACACCGAAGATCATTGCGAATACAAACGAACGGATCGAGTCGCCACCGAGGATGAAGATGCACAGGAGCACGAGGAGTGTCGAGCATGAGGTCATCACGGTACGGCCGAGGGTCGAGTTGATGGAAATGTTGATGGTGTCGAAGAAATTCTGCTTGGGATAGAGACCCACGTTCTCACGTACACGGTCGAATACCACCACGGTGTCGTTGATCTGATAACCGATCACGGTAAGGATAGCGGCGATGAACGACTGGTCAATCTCCATTGCGAAGGGGAATACGCCCCAGAACAGAGAATAGAAACCTACGATGGTGAACGCGGTAAACGCTACGGCTGCGAGAGCACCCACTGAGAAGGCCACGTTGCGGAAACGGATGAGTATGTAGAAGAACATGGCGATGAGGGCGAGGATCACAGCGATGTAAGCATCGGTGCGCATGTCGTTGGCCACGGTAGGACCTACCTTCTGCGACGACATGATACCCACATTCTCGTTGGTGGTGGAGAAGTCCTCCATGCTCATGCCGTTGAGCTCATCCTGCAGACCCTTGTAGAGAATCTCGGTGATCTCCTGGTCTACGCCTTCCTCATCGGAGTCGATCTTGTAGTTGGTCGAGATACGCACCTTGGTGTCGTCGTCGATGGTGATCACGCTGAGCTGAGCGCCGTCGAAGAGGGGAGTCAGCTTGGCGTCGAGCTCGTGAGTCTTCACGGGATGATCAAACTGTACCACATAGTTGCGACCACCGGAGAAGTCGATGCCCTGGTTGAGACCACGCACGAAGAGGCTGATCACGATCACTGCAACGAAGATGCCCACTACAGTGAAGCTGGTCTTGCGACCGCCGAGGAAGTTGTACTTGGCGTTGGTGAACATCTTGTTGCTCAGAGGAGTCGAGAATGTGAGGTTCTCGAATGCCTTGGTCTTGGCGCAGAGCAGATAGATGAGACGGGTCAGATATACTGCTGTGAAGAACGAGCAGATAATACCGATGATGAGGGTGGTGGCAAATCCCTTGATGGGACCTGTACCGAAGAGGAGGAGGATCACACCGGTGATGATCGAGGTCAAGTTGGAGTCGAAGATGGCCGAGAAAGCGTTGGAGTAACCGTCGGAGATGGCGGTGCGCACATTCTTGCCGGCACGAAGCTCTTCCTTGGCACGCTCGTAGATGAGCACGTTGGCGTCAACAGCCATACCCAGCGCAAGCACGATACCGGCGATACCCGAGAGGGTGAGCACGGCCTGGAACGATGCGAGGATACCGAAGGTGAAGAAGATGTTGAAGATCAACGCGAGGTTGGCGATGAGGCCGGGGATCAGGCCGTAGAACATGCACATGAAGATCATGAGCAGAACAAGCGCGATCACGAATGACCACAGACCGTCCTTGATGGCCTGCTCGCCGAGCGACGGACCGATCACGGTGTCGGAGATGATGTCAACCTTGGCGGCCATCTTACCCGACTTGAGCACGTTGGAAAGGTCCTTGGCCTCGTCGGTGGTGAAGTCGCCTGTGATCTGTGAGCTTCCGCCCTCGATTACCGAGTTAACGCGGGGAGCTGAATATACATGGTCGTCGAGCACGATAGCCACCTGCTTCTCGATGTTGGCGGCGGTGAGACGGGCCCAGATGCGTGCGGCCTCGGGCTTCATGGTCATCGACACATAGTTGCCGCCCTGCATGGCGTCATAGTCGTTGCGGGCCGAGGTGATCACGTCGCCTGAAAGGGCGGGCTTGCCGTTGGTGGTCTTCAGGGCCACGAGCTGATAGATGGCGAGGTTGCGCTTTCCGCGTACCGAGTCGTCGATCTGTACTATCTCGGGCTTGAATTCCCATGCGAGCTTGAGGTTGTTGGGGAGGATGCGCTTGGCGGCGGGAGTGGCCAGGAGGGCATCGATGGTGTCACGTGCTGTCTCGGTGGCGGCGCCCACACCTATAATATTGCGGGGATTGCCTACCTGGAGGAAGTAGTCGAAGAGGCCCTTGCCGTTGCCGGTAGTGTCGGCGCGGAGGGTGTTGTCGAGCTGCTGGAGCACTCCCGAGATCTCGTTGAAAGGAGTGGTCTCGTAGAACTCGAGGTTGGCGCTCGACTTGAGCAGTTCGCGCACACGGTCATGCTCCTTCACGCCGGGAAGTTCGAGGAGGATCTGTCCGTCCTTCTCAAGCTCCTGGATATTGGGGGCAACCACGCCAAACTGGTCGATACGGGTGCGAAGCACGTTGGTCGAGCTGCTCACGCGGTCCTTTACTTCCTGCTTGAGTGAGTTCTTTACTGCGTCGAAGTTCTCGCCTCGCTTCACCTGGTCCTTGAATACTACCGAGAGGTCGCCCTGGGGATCCAGCTTGCGGTACTCGGAGCAGAAGATGTCGATATAGTCGGCGCTCTTGTTGGCGCGGGCTACGGAGTCGGCGTTTGCGATGGCACGGTCGAAGTAGGGATTACCCTCGGCATTGGCCATCGAGCGGAGGATGTCGGGAACGGAAACCTGCAGTGTGACATTCATGCCACCCTTGAGGTCGAGACCGAGTCCTACGGCCAGTTTCTGTACTTCGTTGAAAGTGTAGCCGAGATAAACCTTTTCGTTAGCGATGTTCTTGATGTACTCGCTGTAGGCTTTACGTTTAGTTTCCGGAGAGTTGTTGTCCTTGGCGGCCTCGGTGGCTGCATATTCCTCGGCCTTTCCTTCCCAATGGTTGGTCACCACGGTGAAAGAAAGGTAGAAGAGGCAGATGAGCACCATGAAAATGGCTATCACACCGGCAACAATACTTCCCAAAGATCCTTTGCTTTGCATTGTGTTAAAGTAGTGTATTAAAGTGAATTAAGGGTTTGATATTACATACATTTAACGGCAGGGCGCAACATGCCCTGCCTTTTTAGAGGTGCAAATATACTAAATTTCTTGCAGTCGGGCAAGATATTTGCCTATTATGTCAAATTCGATGTTGACTTTGCTTCCGGGCACAATGTGCTTGAAATTGGTGTGTTCCATGGTGTAGGGGATGATGGCTACGCGGAACGAGGTGAGCGTGGAGTCGCACACGGTGAGGCTCACGCCGTTCACTGTCACCGAGCCTTTCTCCACGGTCATGTACCCCTTGCGGGCCATTTCGGGCGATACCTCATACTCGAATTTGAAGTATTTGCTGCCCTCTACCTCCTCCACGTCGACGCATGTGGCGGTGGTGTCCACGTGGCCCTGCACGATGTGTCCGTCCAGGCGGCCGTTCATCATCATCGAGCGCTCGAGGTTGACTTCATCGCCGGCCTTGAGCAGTCCTAAGTTGCTGCGGTCGAGGGTCTCGCGTATGGCGGTCACGGTATAGGTGCCGTCGCCTGGGAGGTCTACCACTGTGAGGCACACTCCGTTGTGGGCCACGCTCTGGTCAATGCGCAGTTCGTTGGCAAACGAGCACGCCACCCGCAGGTCTACATTGCCGTCGCGGGTCACGGTGTCAACCACCCGTGCGGCCTCTTCTACTATTCCTGAAAACATCTTTATATTCGTTAAGGTTAATTCCCCTGATGGGAAAGATTTTGGCAAAATTACGAAAAAAAGGTGTACATTTGCAACTATGAAGAAAAGTATGCTCTACACGCGCACCGGCGATCGTGGCACCACAGCTCTTGTGGGCGGGACGCGCGTGGCTAAAAATTCGCCACGTGTCAATGCCTACGGCACTGTGGATGAGCTTAATGCCCACATAGGACTGGTCCATGCCCATGTCAGCTCCATCACTGGAGCCGAGGAGGATGCGTGTCTCCTAATCCGCATCAATAAAGTGATGTTCAGCCTCGGCGCCTACCTCGCCACCCCCTCTCCACGGGTTGAGCCGGACGCTCCTCTGCCCGACGGACTTAAGTCTCCCGAGATCGACGAGGCCGAGATCGAGGCTCTCGAGCAGGCCATCGACAGGCTCGACGCTTCTGTGCCTCCCCAGCGCACATTCATCCTGCCGGGCGGGACAGTGGCGGCGAGTGTGACCCATGTGGCCCGCACCGTGTGCCGCAGGGCCGAGCGTGGGGTGCTCGATCTTGCCGATACCGGCGAATACGTGCATCCCATTGTGACCCGCTATATCAACCGCCTGAGCGACTATCTGTTTATCCTCGCCCGCAGTCTCAATCATCTGGCCGGCGTGGCCGACATCCCCTGGCCCTGATCGTTGGCCTCGCTGTGGCGTAGACGTTTGCGCGACACCATGATGTAGATGGCGCTGAATATGCCTGCCATGACCAAGGCGAGCGATTCAAAGCTCCAGCACACTATGGTGTAGGCCGCCGCATCGCTCTCGCCGATACCGTAAAGGCTCAGCGCGAACATCACGGCCAGGTTCCAGGGACCGAGTCCGCCGTTGGAGGGCACTATCATGCTGCACGATCCGAACACGAACACTACCAGCCCCGGCAACAGTCCCCAGGAATGTTCGGGCGTGACGAGCATGTCGCGGGTGAACGGGAAGGCGTAGAAGCACAGGTAAGGCTTGGTGAAATAGCATATCCATATACCAAACGTGAGCACTATGTAGAGCCACGTGCCTTTCATGTGGAAAAGCACGGCGAAGCCGTCCCATATCCTTTTTACGCTGGCATTTACCCCCTTGATGAACTTGGTGTGCCTGAACAGCAATTCTATCCCTGCTATCAGTACTATGGCCACTCCGGCCCACACCCATATCATGCCGTCGGCCCACACTCCGGCTATCGTTTCGCCCACCTTGTAATGGTCCAGAAACCGGTCGATCGTGGGCCGGGCTATCGACATGGTGAAGATTATGAGCGCGAGTATCATGATGCCGTCCGACGCACGGTCGCCCAGGTCGGTGCCTACCACTGTGGATAGCTTGCACCCCTCGCGCCGGGTGATGTAGACGCATCTCCACGCCTCGCCGAGATATGGGAACACCAGGTTGAGCGCATAGGCTCCGAATATCGACACACACTCGGCCGTCGCCGGGATCCTCGGGATGCCTGCCGCTCTCAGCTGTATGCCCCATCTTATGCCACGTATCATGAGCGAGAGTATGGTCACGGCCATCATCGCCACGATGAAGCGCCAGTCCACCCCCTCGCGGATTATCGCGCCCACCTGCTTTATGTCCACCTTGTGGAACAGCCATATCACCAGCCCCGCCGATATGCACAGCGGTGCTATTATCTTTATGGCCTTGGCGATAGTGTGAGACCATTTTCGTAGCGTGGTCTCAGGCTGTGGAGCTGGATGTTGGGTAGTCGGGGTCATAAATTTACAACATTCTCATCTCCGTTATGGATTATTCCCCCGTGCAAAAAATGGATGCTAAGAAACAGTTTCTAAGCCTCGGTCTCATACTGGGCGAGGCTCTCGCGTAGCGACGACACAACCATTGCCCTTAGCTCGGGCGGTGAGATCACTGTCACCTTCGGCCCGAGCGAGAGGATTTCCTGTACGAAATCGGGGGTGAGCCTCAGTCGGTAATAGAATATCGAATAATCATCGTGAATGGCCTCGCGCTGTGAGTGATGCAGAGGCAGGGCCCTGAAATATTTGGCCTGGCGCGGATCGGTGCGCATAGCCACCTCCTTGGGCTCGCCGTGAGAGAACACTATGCCGAATGTATCCCTCACGTAACTCTCGGCATCAAACGTTGGGTCGGGCTCGAACGGCTCGTCCACCACTGTCACCTCCTCCATGCGGTCGAGCGCGTAGGTCTTCACCTTGTCCTCGCGCACGTTACGCCCGGTCAGATACCACCGCTGGCGGAATATCTTCAGAAAATAAGGCTCCACCACAACATCCTTGGTGGGTGTGGATCGCGTGTATGGCCGGTAGGTGAACCTCACCGGCTTGTGCTCCCTCAGGGCCGACACCACCTGCGATAGATAGAGCCGGGCCGACGGGACATCCTCGAGGAATATACGGTCGGAAATGTCCGAGACGGTGGATAGCACATTGCTCATGGCCGCCGAGTTGAGCAGCCAGTCGGTCACCCCCTCGTGCCGGTCATCGCCGGTGGCTATGGAATATTCGTAAGTGGCCTTGTTGCACTCTATGGTGATTGCAAACAGCTCCTCAATGGCCGTGCGGTAGCTGTAGAACGTGCGCCGGGGCAACGGCCGTCCGTCCGAGTAGGGCGAGAGCATCCATTGCTGGTTGAGTTTCTCGCGCGTGATGGTGCCGTAACGGCGTATTGTGTCGATGAGCCACACGTAGCGGCCTAAGAGGTTCCGTGCCATGGACACAAATGTACGACAATTTTTTGATACCCACACGCGTTTTCATAATATACAAGAACTATCGGCTTGCCGGGAATGTTAAAACTCAAGAAGTGGCATTGCTTCAAAATGTGGCCTTACTTATTATAAATCACGCATAATCATCACACGTTATGGACGATAGAATTAATTCACAGCTCCCTGCCCCCGGCTGCGGTCCCGTAAAGGGGATACGCGGACAGTTGCTTACGTTCAAGGCCGATCCGTTTCTTAACGCCCCTGAGGAGTGTTACGACTATTTCGCCGACGGCCTCGTGGTGATGCGTGACGGCCATATCATAGATGTTGGCGATTACAACGCGGTCGCGCCACGTCATGATCTGTCGGGCGGGCTCGAGGAGTACCCTGATTGCCTGATTATGCCAGGCTTCATTGATTGCCATGCCCATTATGTGCAGTCCCCCATGATAGCCTCCTATGGCGACACTTTGCTCGACTGGCTCAACCAGTACACATTCCCCATGGAATCGAGATTCCGCGACAAGGAGTTTGCCGATGAGGTGGCGCGAATCTATTTCCGTCAATTGTTGCAGAACGGCACCACCACAGCCAATGTATTCTCCACCACCTTCTCGACCTCGGTCGATGCCTTTTTCGAGGAATCCGAGCGCTACGGCACCCGCATGATCTCGGGCAAGGTGTTGCAGGACCGTAATCTCCCCGATTCGCTCAGGGACAGCTCGACCGAGGAATCGGTGGAGCTGTCCGAACGCCTGCTCCGCAAGTGGCATCGCCGTGGGCGTCAGCTCTATGCGGTGATACCCCGCTTTGCCCCCACTTCTACTCCCGAGCAGTTGCGTCTGGCCGGAGAACTCTATCAGCGCCATCAGGATGAGGGGGTGTACATGCACACCCATCTCGATGAGGCCGAGGACGAGATCCGTTGGGTGGCCTCGCTGTTCCCTGACCGCTCGAGCTATGCCGATGTCTACGACCATTTCGGATTGCTCGGCCCACGCTCCGTTCTGGCCCACTGCTGTGTGGTGCGCGAGGATGAATGGAATCTGCTTCACCGCCATGGTTGCGGTGTGGCCCATTGTCCCTCCTCCAACCTCTTTCTCGGCGACGGCCAGTTCAAGTATTGGGAAGCCAAGGATCGGTCGCGTCCGTTGCGTGTCGGGATAGGCACCGATGTAGGTGGAGGCACCAATTTCTCCATCCTCCGTCAGCTTGGCGAGGCCTACAAGGTGGCCATGTTGCAGGGGCACAGCCTCGATGCTTTGAAGAGCTTCTATCTCGCCACGCGGGGTGGAGCCGAGGTGCTTCGATTGGAGAATCTCATCGGATCACTCGCCCCCGGCTACGAGGCCGATATCGCCGTCCTTAATCTCAAGCCCACCGAATTTGCCGCCTGGCGCATGAAATTTGCCGGTAACATCTTCGATCAGCTCTTTGTGCTAATGACCCTCGGTCTCCCCTCCGCAGTCCGCGCCACCTATGTCGCCGGCCACAAAGTCTACGACTCCACCCGCCCCGTCCCTTTCAGCTACCCGGAGCAGTAAAATCATACTCTAACTTTAATATCATGAAAAAACTTCTCTATATCATTGCCGTGGCAATCTCTACGGTTGCTACTATAGGTTGCCGTGAAAGCTCATCGGGTCAGGATGATACGGACAATAACTCCGATGACTCCGTGGCAGTCGTTGAGGTCGAGCCTGAGCTGATACCGGTGCCGGTCGATACAGCTACGCTAAAGGGCCGTTGGCTGTTGGAACGTTATAACTCTCCGTATTTCAATATTGAGCCCACCGGTCGGTTTGCCTATGTCCTTAAGATTTCCGGCAGAGGTCTTGGCATCAAGTTTTGTGCCAACGAGCTGATGACAGGCTACACCCTTCATGGTGATACCTTGAGATTTCATAACGGTATATTAACCCAGGTCAAAGGCCCTGATGAACCGATAGAAACAGCCATATCAGAACTGCTGTTCGATAGCCGTGTAAAGAGAGCCTCACTCAGCAAATTGCACGACACCTACCTCACCATAACCAACGAAAGCGAACAATCCGCCCACTTCCGCAAAATCGAGTGACACCCTGTTCACTAAGCCCGAATAAGTCGATTCGATTTGCCCACGCTTCCGTCACGCAAGCCCACTACCAAAAAGCCCTGAAAGGGCGATGCAATTGAAGCCCCACCACGAACGGGCAAGCAAATCGCCCGTCAGGGCAGATTTGCACGGCCCGGGCGGCGTGGGGTCAACGAAAAAACGCCACACCGGGCGTCGAAGACGTCCTATAATTCCTCCGCACCATAATCGTCCCCAAAACACCTCACCCCGCATCTACTCGCGCCCGACCTAAATCCCCAAAAATGATCTTTGGACCTCTGGTCTACCCCTATTCCACTAATTCGACACACGCGAATTACAGGACATCTTCGATGCCCGTTTTGATGGTTGATCCGTTTTCCCCGCGCCTCGACTGACGGCGCAAATCTTGCCCTGGCGGGCGATTTGCTTGTCAGCCTCGTGGCGGGTCTATAATTACATCGCCTCTTCGAGGCTTGGTGGGTAGGGGTCCTTCGAGGCTTTTTACCACTCTGGACTGTAATATATTTCGTGCTATCAGAATGGCAACTTGCTTGCTGATTGGCCCCAGGACGCGCGGTCGAGGGAACGATAGGCGAGCGCCTCATAGAGATGATCGGTGAGGATAGGGGCTTCGGCTGCCTCAGTGAGCGAAGCCGTGGAGTCAGGGTCAAAACCCTCCCGTGTGGCATAATCGAGGTCGGCGATCGTGCGCGCCACTTTCAGAATCCTGTCGTATGCACGCGCGCTCATGTCGAGCCGGGTCATCGTCTCGCGTAGCAGATCTGTCCCTTCCTTGTCGAGTTGAGCATGGGCCGAGAGCAACCGGTGATTCATCTGCGCGTTGCAATGCACATTGCGCTCCTTGGCAAACCTTTGGGCCTGTATCCTGCGGGCATTCACCACCCGTCGGCGTATCTCCGCGCTCGACTCCCCGGGAATCTTGTCCACCAGGCTGTCAAACGGTACGGGAAATATCTCCACCTGCAGATCTATTCGGTCGAGCAGAGGCCCCGATATGCGGTTGAGGTACTTCTGCACCGCACCCGCCGGGCAGGTACACTCCTTGGTGGGATGATTGTAATAGCCACACGGACACGGATTCATCGACGCCACCAGCATGAAGCCCGCCGGATAGTCGATCGAATACTTTGCCCTCGCCACCGTGATGTGCCTGTCCTCCAACGGTTGGCGCATCACCTCGAGCACCTGGCGCGAAAATTCCGGAAATTCGTCCATGAACAGCACCCCGTTATGGGCCAGAGAGATCTCCCCCGGCACCGGATTGGTCCCGCCACCCACCAGAGCCACCGGCGAGATGGTGTGGTGAGGCGACCTGTATGGGCGCGACGTCATCAGCCGGGCTCCGCTCTTCAACCTCCCCGCCACCGAGTGTATCTTGGTGGTCTCCAGAGCCTCGGCCAGCGACAGCGGAGGTAATATTGTGGGTATCCTCTTGGCCATCATGGATTTTCCCGATCCGGGAGGCCCCACGAGTAATAGATTGTGCCCTCCGGCACTCGCCACCTCAAAGGCGCGTTTCACCCCCTCCTGCCCCTTAACTTCCGAGAAATCGCAGTCGAAGATGTCAGATGCGCGGGCAAACTCCTCCCTTGTGTTCACCACAGTAGGCTCGAGCGTCCCCTTGCCGGTGAAGAAATCGGTCACCTGTCTGAGCGAACTCACCCCGTAGACCTCAAGATTATTTACCACAGCCGCCTCCGACACATTGGCCTGGGGCACTATCATCCCTTTGAATCCCAACTGCCTGGCCTTTATCGCCATCGGCAATACGCCACGTATCGGCAATACCGACCCGTCGAGCGACAGCTCGCCCATCAGCATATAGCTTTCCAGCGGATGCGAGCACGCTATCTGCTCCGATGCCGCCAGTATCCCCATGGCGATGGGCAGATCGTAGGCCGCCCCCTCCTTCCTCACATCGGCGGGGGAGAGGTTCACCACCACGCGCCGGCGTGGCCATGAATATCCGGTCTGCGTCATGGCCGAGACCACCCGCTCGTGGCTCTCCTTGACGGCGGTGTCGGCCATCCCGACGAGCGAGAACGACACGCCCTTTTCGGCCACCACTTCTATGGTCACTACTATTGCATCGATGCCTTGCACGGCGGCTCCGTAAGTCTTTATAAGCATGAGGAGAAAGGTATTTGGTTAAGGTATGTGGTCGGTCGGTCGCGCGCGGTCCCTGTGGTCAAGCCTCATCGCCTATCACCTCCTGGAGTATCGCCACGGCGGTCTCCACTGAGGGGACGTTGAGGAATGAGAATGATTTCCGGCCGTTCTTGTCGCGTATCTGCACCCGGCGCGGATGAGCGGTGAGATAGTTTATGAGCCGGCCAAACATATCGCTCTGATAGTAGGCCTTGTTGCTGTCGTCCACGAAGTAGGTGAACATCTTCCCCTGCTTGAGCGACACTTTCTCGATGCCGAGCCTCCTGGCCAGACGGCGCAGGCGAGGGATGCGCAGAAGTTCGAGCGTCACGTCGGGGATTTTGCCGAAACGGTCGGTGAGCCTCGATCTGAACGCCATCAGTTCGCTTTCGCGCTCTATGCCGTCAAGCTCCTGATACAGCGATATTCGCTCGCTCTCGGTGGGCACATAGTCGGCCGGAAGCAGCAGTTCCATATCGCTCTCTATCACGCAGTCGGCCACATATTCCTCCTCGGCACCCTCGAGCCGCTCTGCCTTGTCGAGATCGGCAAACTCTTGGGTACGAAGTTCGGTCACAGCCTCCTTGAGTATCTTCTGATAGGTCTCATAGCCCAGATCGGCTATGAAACCGCTCTGCTCGGCTCCGAGCAGATTGCCCGCGCCGCGTATGTCCAGGTCCTGCATGGCTATATGGATTCCGCTACCTAACTCGCTGAAACTCTCTATGGCCTGCAAGCGTCGGCGCGCCACCGGGGTGAGAGGTACGTGGGGCGGTACAAGCAGGTAGCAGAACGCCTTGCGGTTGCTTCGGCCCACACGTCCGCGCAACTGGTGAAGCTCCGACAGGCCGAAGTTCTGCGCGTTGTTCACTATTATGGTGTTCACGTTGGGCATGTCTATGCCGCTCTCGATTATAGTGGTGGCTATCAGCACGTCATAGTCATGGTTGGCGAAATCTATTATCGCCTTTTCGAGCAGTTCGGGAGGCATCTGTCCGTGTCCGGTTATCACCCTCGCATCGGGCACCAGGCGCTTCACCTGGGCCTCAAGGTCATACAGCCCCTCGATGCGGTTGTTCACTATGAACACCTGGCCGTTGCGCGACAGCTCGAAATTCACCGCCTCGCTTATTATGTCGTCCCCGCCGGCGTTGACCGAGGTCAATATCGGATAGCGGTTGGGTGGGGGAGTGTTGATGGCCGAGAGGTCGCGCGCCCCCATCAGCGAGAACTGCAGGGTGCGCGGTATGGGCGTGGCGCTCATGGTGAGCGTGTCCACATTCACCTTTATCTGTTTCAGCTTCTCCTTTACGGCCACGCCGAATTTCTGCTCCTCGTCGATCACAAGCAGGCCCAGGTCCTTGAACTTCACCTCCTTGCCTATGATCTTGTGGGTGCCGATGAGGATATCTATTTTCCCCTCGGCAAGCTCGCGTATTATCTCTTTGGTCTGCTTGGCCGTGCGGGCTCTCGACAGATAGTCAACCCTTACGGGCAGATCCTTCAGTCGCTCCGAGAATGTGCGGAAATGCTGATAGGCAAGCACCGTCGTGGGTACGAGTACCGCCGTCTGTTTCCCGTCCACAGCCGCCTTGAATGCCGCGCGTATGGCCACCTCGGTCTTGCCGAATCCCACGTCGCCGCATATCAGCCTGTCCATCGGCTTGGAGCTCTCCATGTCGGCTTTCACAGCTTTGGTGGCGGTGAGCTGGTCGGGCGTGTCCTCGTAGATGAACGATGCTTCAAGCTCCTGTTGCAGATACCCGTCGGGCGTGAAGGCAAACCCCTTCTCCTCCTTGCGGGCAGCGTAGAGGCGTATCAGGTCGCGGGCTATATCCTTTAGTTTGCTCTTTGTGCGCTCCTTCAGCTTGTTCCACGCCCCGGTGCCGAGCTTGTTGATCTTCGGGGGCACTCCTTCCTTTCCACGGTACTTGGCGAGCTTGTGCAGGGCATGGATCGAGACAAAGATTATGTCATCGTTGGCATACACAAGCTTGATCATCTCCTGTGTGCGGCCGTTCACATTGGTGCGCAGCAGTCCGGCGAAGCGTCCCACTCCGTGGTCAACATGCACTATGAAGTCGCCCGGCTCGATCGCACTCAGCTCCTTGAGCGAGAGTGCCAGTTTTCCCGACCGCGCCCTGTCGCTCTTGAGCGTGTATTTGTGGAAGCGGTCAAAGATCTGATGGTCAGTAAACACGCACACTTTCAGATTCTTGTCGCTGAATCCCTCATGCAGTGTCGGCATCACCGGCGTGAACACTATATCGTTGCCTCTGTCGGCGAAAATTGCTTTCAGGCGCTCTATCTGCTTCTCGCTGTCGCTGAGTATATATATGGTGTACCCCTCGTTGAGAAATCCCGTGAACGAGTCGGCTATCAGCTCGAAATTTTTGTGGTAGATTATCTGGGGAGTGCATCCGAAGTCTATCGAGGCACCCGCCCGGCTGTCGGGTTGCGGGCCCGATGTGAACCTCATCTGCCTGAACTCCCCGATTTTCCTACCGAAAGCCTCGGCATCCACCACCTGATCCATGGCCGAAGTGTCCCCCTCGCCCGCAATTATCGCGCTCTGCGAGAACTGCTCGGCGGCGATGGCACGTATCCGGCTCACGGTGTAGTCGGCATCGCGTATCACTATCAGTGTCGACGGGTCTATGTAGTCGAGCAGCGACTCGCCGTTCTCGCTCTCGGCGGCTATCCCCGAGGTGATTGCAACCTCCTCGAGTTTCTGCTCCGAGAGCTGGGTCTCGATGTTGAACAGGCGTATCGAGTCGATCTCGTCCCCGAAAAAGTCGATGCGCAACGGCAACTCATTGCTGTAGCCGAATATATCGAGTATCGAGCCTCGTGAGGCAAACTGCCCCGGCTCATACACATAGTCGGCCTCGGTAAATCCATTGTCGCGCAGCCACTTTATCACTTCGGTGAGATCGGCCTCCTTGCCTGTCGAGAGCAGTATGGTATGGTCGTCGATCGTGGTGCGTGACGCCACTTTTTCGGCCATAGCCTCGGGGTAGGTCACCACATATTGCGGAGCCGACGGCGTGTACCAGCGGTTGAGCGCCTCGGTGCGCAATATCCTCGATGGCGGGTCGGGTTGGCCATATTTTATATCGCGTTTGAAGCCCGACGGGAACAGCGCCACCTTCTCCTCCCCCAAAATCCTTGTCAGATCGTGATACAGATACCCCGCATCATCGAGCGAATCGGCCACAACGAGGGTCGGCACTTTACGTGCCGGGATCGACCCCAGCATCATAGCGGGGGCCGATCCGGCCAGGTTGTACACCGATATTATTTTAGTGCGGCTGCCCAGAGCTTTCCTCAGAGCCTCACCGCGTGGAGAGGAGATGAATTTTTCGCTTAGTTCCGTTAGCTTCATATACCTTTATATCCTCATGTTTTCGCACCTCGCCCGCATGGGTATGATCAGTTAACCTCTCTGATGAATAGCTCGGTTAACCTTATAATCCCATAACCTTATAACCTTCACCGCAGGTGAATCACTTGGGTGAAATCACCTCCGCGTAACGCGGAGTGGTGAGTACGGTCACTGCCGAATCCACAGCCTTGTCATCGCGTAGCGAGTTGATGATCTCGCCCTTCTGGAAATAATAGCGCTTCACAATCTCGCCTGCCAGATAGGGAGCGATATTCGTGCGGTTGATCTCCAGGTCGCGTTTCAGGTCATGTTTCAGCATCCCGGCCAGCACATCAAACTGTGCCTTGGTCGAATCGTTGGCATAACCCTCAGCCTCAGCCAGTTTGCGTAGTTGCTCCACCGCCGTCTCGCACACCTTATCGTAATTGAACTTCTCGGGATCGATGAATCCCTTGAACTCCTCATATATCGAGTCGGTGATCACGAAATCCTCCGGTGCGGGGATCGAGCTATGGGTCGAGGCATACTTCGTGGCGAAGTCAAACGCCCAGTTGTCTCTCACCACATTGAAAGTCAATCTGTTCACATCGGGATAGTCTATGGTGATATCGGGAGTGATGCCACCGCCGTCTCTCACCTCGCGTCCGCCGGCTGTGTGAAACACATTGGTCAGCGAGTCAGGTATGCGGGCCACCGATCCGTCGGGATTGCGGTGGGAATAGTCTATGGCCTGGATCAGACGTCCCGAGGGGATATAATACTTTGCGATAGTCACTTTCAGCAAGCCGTCGTAGGGGAGCTGACGGGTCGACTGCACCAATCCCTTGCCAAACGAGCGGTTGCCTATCACCACTCCGCGGTCCAGGTCCTGGATAGCTCCGGTCACGATCTCCGATGCCGATGCCGACGCGCCGTCTATAAGCACTGCCAGCGGTATTTTGGTGTCGAGCGGTGCCACCGATGTCTTGTACACCTTCTCGTTGAGGACACCTTTACCCTTGGTGCTCAGCACAGTGGTGCCTTTCGGGAGGAAAAGCCCGAGTATCTGCACCGCGCTCTCCACCAGGCCTCCGCCGTTTCCGCGCAGGTCGAGCACTATCCCTTTCGCTCCATCCTTGATGAGCTTCTCCAGGGCTTCGCGCACCTCGGGATAGCTCTTCTCCGAGAAAGTGGTGAGGGTGATATATCCCACATTATCTTTCAGCATCCCGTAGTAGGGCACCGAGGGGATCTGTATCTTGGCGCGTTTGATGTCAAACGTGAGCATCGAGTCCTGCACGTAGGGGCGGTTTACCAGCAGCTTCAGCATCGAGCCGTTGGTGCCCTTCAGGTGCTCACTCACCTTGGACGACTTCCATCCGGTCACCGAGTCCGAGTCGATCATTACTATGAGGTCGCCGGGACGCAGACCAGCCTTGTGGGCCGGGCTCCCCTCGTATGGATCAGCGATTATCACGCCCCTTGGAGTCTCCTGTATCACCGAGCCTATGCCTCCGTATTCGCCAGTAGTCATTGTGCGGAACTGCTCCTGATCCTTCACGGGTATATATTCGGTATAGGGGTCGATGTCGTTGAGCATGGCAGCTATGGCCGTGTTGATCGACTTCTCGGCATCTATCGAGTCCACATAGAATGTCTGCAATTCTTTATACAGGGCGTTGAATATATCCAGGTTGCGCGAGATCTCGCTCTTTTTGCTCCTTGTCGCGGCCGAGGCAAACACTGTGAGCATCACAAGGGCTGCGGCGAAAATTGTGAGTTTCTTCATATCGTAAGGGTATGGAAGTTGAAAACGTGGTGGTAAAATTACTCATTTATTATAACAATAGAACAATCGAAAAGTCGAAAAAGAGATTAATTTAGTATTTTTTTTGCCAAAAGGTTGCACAGTTCAAATATTAAATGTAATTTTGCATCGCAAAAGGGCGGAGGACCCGTTTCTCCGAGACTTTTGAGGCTTCAGTAGCTCAGTTGGTTAGAGCACCTGACTGTTAATCAGGGGGTCGTTGGT
>JAMPHR010000016.1 GCA_023663345.1 Paenibacillus sp.
CTAAACTTTATGCCTGATCCACCTCTTTGCCAACCGGAAAAATCCGCTGACCCCCTATATCACAATGTGGCTAACTCCCTATATCACAATATGCCACAATACATCTATTTCACTGAAACACAATACGTCAAAAAAAATCAGGCCCATGAGACATCTCTATCCCATGGGCCTATATTGTATCTTATTTTTTTACACCTCTGCCTCCATACCTGGGCGGTCGAGGCAGAAACATTTTGTATCACTTCCCGAGGGCACATATTCCGAAAAATCACACGCCTTCTGAGGCTCGCCCCAGAAATGCATCGGGAAGAAATTGGCCACCTTCACCTTCTCCAGGAAAATATTGGCACCTCGGGCGAAATCCTGCCCCATACGGGCATCCACCGGGAACATCGCAATATCAACCTTGGGATACTCCTCGGCTATACGGTCAATCACGGTGATAAACGCCTTCTCAGCCTTATGGGCATCGTGGGGCGACGACATCTGACCCCAATGCCAATCATTGAGATCTCCGGCGTGGAATATCACCTTACCGTCGGGCAGAGTGATAGCGTAGGCCACGCCCGCATCGGTCGACTTGAAAGCCTTCACCTTGCTTATGCCCGGAATCCGGTCAATCACATCGCCCGGACTCATCCAGGCCACCGACAACCCCTTCTCTGGCACCAGACGCGAGAATATATCATTGGAGAGGATATATGTACGCTTCCTGTCCTGGGCAAGCTCAAATATCGAGGTACTGAAATGATCGGGGTGATGATGACTCACAAAAAACAGCACATCCTTATCGGGAGCCTCCCGCAACACCTTTTCCAGTTTCTTGTCGGGATCCTTGTAATAGTCAAACACCATTACAGCCTCGGGAGTGGTGACAGCGAAGCCGCTATGGTCCAAATATGTAACTTTTGTCATAACGAAAATTGATTGTTCTATCTATTATAACAACCAATCTTCGCCATGAGTTTAGAGCCCTTGGTTTAAACTATTTCACCGGAGCGAAAGCCTTTCCGTTCCAGCGATAGGTGAGCGACTGGTTCAGCGCCGGAGCCACCATCGAGTATATATCCTCGTCGAGGAAAGTCGACAGATTGTTGGTCGCCGTCAGTGTCCCCTTGGCCGGATCGATATAATAGGATGCAAGCATGAACGGCGTGTAGGCCGTCACCTCGCTCGCGTCATGCCCTTTCACCACCCAGTCACGCCACGTGGGAGCTGAGAAATACTTGCTCCCCTCCAACTGTTTCCACGAGGTGTCATAGAATTTCACAGTCGAGTCAAGCCCGGGGGCCGCCACGGTCGACACCACTGCTATCACAGTATCCTGCCCGGCAGGCAGGAGCGCAAGCTGGGCCGACGACGATTCTGTCAGCTTCACCGAGAGCGAAGCCGGAGTAAGCTCCGTGATGGCCGACCGGCCATCCATGCGGTTGGCCGACGGTGTCTTAAGCCCGCTGTTGAAATAGTCGAGCATATCCATGCGGGTATTCTTGTCGAGGAGCGGGAACACATCGGCAGGCGCCGAGGTGAAAGCCCCCGAAGCGGTGAGCTGGGCCGAGGCCGTAAGAGCGACCACAAGCGAGAGTAGCAGTACGAGTCGTTTCATATTCGGGATAGAGTTATTGGTGTCAGCGGTTATTATATTAGGATTATACTTCTTAAGTAAGTCGCAAAACCTGACTTTTACTTATTGCGGGCCTTTTTCTTCTTGTCGGCCAGGCGGGAATAATCGCGCTCCTGATCGGCGATCTCGCTATGCAGACGCTTGCCGAAGAAGTCGGCACCGGTGAGCGCGCCCACCACCTTGCGGGCATCCTTCTTGCTCACGTCAAACAGCGTGTAGCCCGGCAACAGGTCGATACGGCCCACATCCACGCGCTTCCCCTGTACGAGCTTGTTGAGCATCTCTATGAGGTTTCCGGCAAAGAATCCGTCCCTCTTGCCCACGTTCACATACACTCGCTCCATTCCGCGGGCGGCTGTACGGCGGTCCTTCTCCTTGTCGTCGGCCGGACGGTCGTTGTTCTTCTCCCCCCTGCGCTTCTTCTCCTTCTGGGGCTTGGCGTCGATGAAATCGATCTTGGGAGCATCCTTGTAGTAGTCGAGCAGACGGTTGAACTCAAGCGAGATCACCCTCTTGAGCAGATCCTGCTCCGAGAGCCACTCGAGCTTACGCGAGATTCCCGGCAGATAGCGGGCTATCTCATCCTCGTTCACCTTCACCTTCTCGATGCGGTCGGCCAGATTATATAGCTGTTTCTCTATAATATGCTCGGGCGTGGGCACCTCCAGATGCTCGAAAGTCTTGCCGATTATACGCTCTATCTCGCGCAGACGGCCCTTCTCCCTCGAGTGGATTATAGCCACCGACACACCCTTCTTGCCGGCACGGCCTGTACGGCCCGAGCGGTGGGTGTAGACGGCAGTATCCTCGGGCAGACCGTAATTGATCACGTGGGTCAGATCGCTCACGTCGAGTCCGCGGGCAGCCACGTCGGTAGCCACCAGGATGCTCACCACCCTGTCGCGGAACTTCTTCATCACTATGTCGCGCTGCTGTTGCGACAGGTCGCCGTGCAGAGCCTCGGCATTGTATCCGTCGCGTATCAGATTGTCGGCTATCTCCTGGGTGTCACGGCGCGTGCGGCAGAACACTATGGCGTAAATGCCGGGCGAATTATCCACCACCCTCTTCAGGGCCAGATACTTGTCACGCGCGTTGACCATATAATATATGTGGCGCACATTCTCCGATCCCTCGTTGCGTGTGCCCACCACTATCTCCTCGTAATCCTTCATGTAGCGCTTGGCTATCTTCAGAATCCCCGCCGGCATCGTGGCCGAGAACAGCAGGGTCTTGTGGTCCGAGGGCACATGCGAGAGTATCTCCTCGATCGACTCGAGGAAACCCATGTTGAGCATCTCGTCAGCCTCATCGAGCACCACGGTATTCACCCCGTCGAGCTTCACCACGCCACGCTTTATCAGGTCGATCAGTCGGCCCGGAGTAGCCACTATCACGTTCACGCCGGTGCGCAGGGTGCGTATCTGGCTCTCGATGCTCGATCCGCCATACACCGGCAGCACCTTCACCCCGGGGATATACTTGGAATAATCCACCAGATCGCCGCCTATCTGCAGGCACAGCTCGCGCGTAGGGGCCAGAATAAGCGCCTGGGGGCTCATTACACCGGGCTCGATGCGCTGGAGCACCGGCAGACCGAAAGCCGCCGTCTTGCCCGTACCGGTCTGTGCAAGAGCCACTATATCGTTGGCATCGCCGAGCAGACGGGGGATCACACGTTCCTGTATGGGCATCGGGGCCTCAAATCCCATCTCCTCCACTGCCTTGCGCAGCGGCTCGTTGACACCTAATTCTTCAAATGATTTCATAAATAATCTGTTTTTTAATTGCTCAGGCCGGTCAGTGAGGAGAATCGATGATTATAATAGTCCGTGATGAGCCTGTGTTTTCCTAAAGGCCCTGCGATCGGGTCAATAGGGGTCTTAATATATAACTTTTTGCCCTACCTTAGAGTTCGCTATGATGCGGTGCTAAGGCAGGGCAAATGTAACGTTTTTTATGTTTACTGCAAAGCTTATCAGTTATCATCGTAGGTCACCGGCAATACCCTCGATATCGAGTGGTCAAGCGAGATCAGCGTCTCGGTGCCCACTACTCCGGGGATCGTCTGGATCTTATGGTTGAGCAGCTCCATCAGGTGCTCGTTGTCACGGGCGAAAAGCTTGATCAGCATTGTGTAGGGGCCCGTGGTGAAATGGCACTCCACGATCTCGGGGATCTTGTCAAACTCCGGCACCACCTCGCGGTAGAGAGCTCCGCGCTCCAGATTCACACCTATGTAGGTGCAGGTGCGGTAACCAAGTACTTTGGGATCAACATTATACCCTGATCCGGTGATGACGTTAAGATCCACCATGCGCTGTATGCGCTGATGGATAGCCGCGCGCGACACTCCACACTCCTGGGCTACATCCTTGGAAGCGATGCGGGCATTGCGCATTACTATTTCAAGTATTTTTCGGTCAAGATTGTCAATTTTTTCCATGACTGATGACAGAGAACTTTATCAATTAGTGATTCATTTAATCAAATACCTCGTGGCGAACATTATTCGCTCTGAAAGGGCCGGTCCGCGTTGGCGAAGCCAATTCTTCGTGGCAAATATACGGAAAAAATACCAACAACAGAACTTTTTGCTAATAAATCTTCCATTATTGGCATATTACACCGCCATATTTTTTCATGATTGATATTTATAGACATCAAGTAAGCCTCCCGAAGAAATATGACCTCAACATTTATTCTCAGGCGCCCCCATCTAAAAAAGTATCGGGATTATGACCGTTCGCTTCCCTATTTTAAGATAAACAATGCTAACTTTGCACCAGGATTATATTCACCTGATTATGGATAGAGACAGACTCGATTTTGGAAACGGGAAAATCACCCGGTTGTTCAGCGCTATATTCTTTCCCACACTCATAGGTATGGCGTTCAACTCAGCTCTGAATATCTGCGACGGCATGTTTGTAGGCCAGGGAGTTGGTAGCAATGCCCTCGCGGCCATCAATATCGTCGCCCCCTTGTTCATGATCTGCCTCGGCATCGGACTCATGTTCGGCATCGGGGCATCAGTGATAGGAAGCATACGCCTGGCCGAAGGCAACGTCAAGGCGGCGAGAATCATCATGACCCAGGCATATATCGCCGGCGCGGTCATATTCGGGATCGTGATACTTGTGTCACTGCTGTTTACACGCCCCGTGCTTTACGCGCTCGGATGTAGTCCGGCGCTCGAGGAGCTTGCCTCCGACTATCTCCTGTGGCTCCTGCCCGGCCTCGTGTTCTTCTATCTCCAGTGTGCCGGCATGATGCTCATACGCCTCGACGGCTCCCCGCGCTATGCCATGACCGTCCAGATCGTAGGCGCCCTGCTCAACATATTTCTCGACTGGTACATGGTGTTCCCGCTCGGATTGGGCATCAAGGGAGCCTCGATAGCCACGTCGATCTCATGTACCGTGGCGGGACTCATGGTGGTGGCCTACTTCCTGTTCTTCTCCGAGAAACTGAAATTCTACCGTTTGCGCCTCACCGTGAAATCATTGCGGCTGTCGCTACGCAACATCGGGTATATGGCCAAGATAGGCATGGCTACATTCATCGCCGAACTCGCCATGGGCGTGATGATGGTGACGGGCAACTACATGTTCCTCTCCTATCTCGGCGAGGCCGGAGTCGCCGCCTACAGCATCGGCTGCTATCTGTTCCCGCTCATATTCTCGATAAGCAACGCCGTGGCCCAGTCATCACAGCCCATCATCAGCTACAACTACGGAGCTGGACAGATGGCGCGGGTGAAGCAGACCCTGAAAATAGCCCTGGCCACAGCCTGTGTGTGCGGAGTGCTCATATCGGCCGGAATGTGGACAGGCTCGCGCCTGCTCACCTCCATATTTCTCGACCCGGCTGTGCCGGCGTTCTCCCTCGCCACCTCGGGCCTGCCGTTCCTGGGGCTGTGCGCATTGCCGTTTGCCCTGAACATCACCTTCATAGGCTACTACCAGAGCTGTGAGCGGGCCGGACGGTCGATCGCCTATATGCTCCTGAGAGGAGTGGTATTCATGGTGCCCGGCTTCATAATCCTGCCTCGGATTTTCGGCGAGGCCGGCCTGTGGCTCGCCATCCCGGTGTCCGAGACGCTCACCCTCGCCGTCATCTCGGCTGTATATATCCTCTACAATTACCGCCGGGCGATGCACACTAAATAACAGCTCCGTGATAATAGCTCCGAGGCTGAAAAACAGCCCGGAAGCAAGCCGGTTGGCAGGGATAATTGTTGCGTTATGTTAACGAATGTGTGCAATTTATGAGGAAATGTTAACGATTATCAAAATTGTAAGAGATTCATAGAGGGTGGGCGAAAAAATGGTGTTACCTTTGCAGGAAATTATCAAATTTCAGTCCGTCCACCTATCTCAGGTGGCCCCTCACACAAGACAATCGCTTATGATTGACAACATTTTAACCCTCCTTTCGGCCCGTCATGCCAAGGAACGTCCCGAGGCGCCGGCCCTGGCCGCGCAGGACGAGCAGGAGCGGTGGTATGATATATCCTGGCGCGAGTTTGACCGCCAGATCGCCGTGGCCTCACGGGCCCTCGCCGTGCTCGGCGTGGAGCCCCAGCACTGTGTGGCAACATTCTCGGCCAACCGTCCCGAAAATCTCGTCACCGACTTCGCCTGCTACCGCAACCGCGCCGTGTCGGTGTCCATCTACGCCACCTCCTCGCCCGAGCAGGTAGCCTATATCGTCAACGACGCACACTGTGCGATACTTTTCGCCGGCAACGCCACCCAGTATCATTTCGCCCGCGAGGCCATGGAGCACGCTCCGTGCCTGAAGCAGATAGTGGTTATCAAGCCCATCGAGCTTGATGAGGACGACACCACCTCGATGCTGTGGGACGACTTCATGAAGCTGGGCGAGAACGCCTCGCCCGCCATCGTGGCCGAGGTCGACAAGCGCATCGCGTCGGCCACCCCCGAGGATATCGCCACCCTGGTCTACACCTCGGGTACCACCGGCGAGCCCAAGGGTGCCATCCTCACCCACTCCAACTATGACCATGCCCTGGAGTCACACCGTGTGCGCCTCGACATGCTCAACCCCTCGGATGTCTCCATGGCATTCCTCCCGCTGAGCCACATTTTCGAGAAGGGATTCACCTACGTGTGCCTCATGGTGGGCATAAAGGTGGCCGTCAACCGCGACCCCCGCGCCATCCAGGACACCATCAAGGAGGTGCGCCCCACCTGCATGTGTGCCGTGCCCAGGTTCTGGGAGAAGGTCTACACGGCTGTCCATGAGAAGATCCACTCCATGAACCCCGTGTCACGCGCCATGGTGAAAATGGCTCTCAAAGTGGGCCACAAGCGCAATGTCGACTACCGCCGCCGTGGGCTCAAGGCTCCGTTCTGGCTCGAGAAGAGCTATCAGTTCTTTGACCGCAAAGTGTTTGCCATGCTCCGCAGCGCCATCGGCATCGACAATCCCAAGATATTCCCCACGGCCGGAGCGCCCGTGTCGGCCGATATCGTCGAGTTCTTCCACTCGGCAGGCCTGTTCCTCATGGTAGGCTACGGCCTCTCGGAGACCACCGCCACCGTCACCTGCTTCCCCATGGTGGACTACCAGCTCGGCTCGGTGGGCACCCCCATCCCCGAGGTCAACGTGAAGATAGGCGACAACGACGAGGTGCTCGTGAAGTCACCCACCGTGATGCGCGGCTACTACAACAAGCCCGAGGCCACAGCCGAGGCTTTCACGGCCGACGGATGGTTCCGCACCGGCGACGCGGGCTACATACGCGACGGCGCCCTGTTCCTCACCGACCGCATCAAGGACCTCTTCAAGACCTCCAACGGCAAGTATATCGCCCCCCAGGCCATCGAGACCTGCCTCGGCACCGACAAGTTCATCGAGCAGGTGGCCGTGATAGGCGACAGCCGTAAATTCGTGAGCGCGCTCATTGTCCCCGACTATGAGGCCTTGCGCCGGTGGGCCGACTCCAACAAGGTGGCCTACTCCAACACCGAGGAACTCCTGACCGCCCCGCGTGTGATCGACATGATGGCCAAGCGCATCGAGTCGCTCGAGAAGGGACTCGCGCCCTACGAGCGCATCAAGCGTTTCACCCTCCTGCCCCACGAGTTCACCATGGAGAACGGTGAGCTCACCAACACCCTCAAGATCAAGCGCCGTGTCATCAACGAGCGTTACGCCGCGCAGATCGAGAAGATGTATTCCTAATCCCCCGCATATTGACTGACAACAGAATATTAATCTCACAAACAGGTAAAGACAGATATATGAAAGTAGCAATCGTAGGCGTCAGTGGCGCCGTAGGCCAGGAGTTCCTCCGCGTGCTTGATGAGCAGAACTTCCCCATCGACGAACTCCTCCTCTTCGGATCGGAGCGTTCAGCCGGACGCACCTATACATTCCGTGGCAAGGATTACACCGTACAGCTCCTCCGCGACGAGCCCGAGGATTTCCGTGGCGTGGACTTCGCATTCGTTTCAGCCGGAGCCTCAGTATCAAAGAAATATGCCGACGTGATCACCAAGCACGGCGCCGTGATGATCGACAACTCATCGGCCTTCCGCATGGATCCCGATGTGCCCCTGGTGGTGCCCGAAGTCAACGGTGACGACGCGTTCAACGCTCCCCGTGGCGTAATAGCCAACCCCAACTGCACCACTGCCATCATGGTGGTGGCCCTCAAGCCCCTCAACGACATCTCGCCCATCAAGCGCGTACACGTGGCTACCTATCAGGCTGCCAGCGGTGCCGGTGCATCGGGCATGGATGAGCTCGAGAAGCAGTATGCCGAGATCGTGGGCGGACAGGAGCCTACCGTCGAGAAGTTTGCCTATCAGCTCGCTTACAACCTCATCCCCCACATCGACGTGTTCCTCGACAACGACTACACCAAGGAGGAGATGAAGATGTTCAACGAGACCCGCAAGATCATGCACGCTCCCGAGCTGTCGGTGAGCGCCACCTGCGTGCGCGTGCCCGTATCGCGTGCCCACAGCGAGGCTGTATGGGTCGAGACCGAGCGTCCCATCTCGGTAGCCGAGGCCCGCGAGGCATTCTCCAAGGCCGAGGGCCTTGTAGTGGTCGACGAGCCCGCCGAGAAGAAGTATCCCATGCCTCTGTTCGCCGCCGGAACCGATCCCGTGTTCCTGGGCCGTCTCCGCGAGGATGTGGCCAACCCCAACGGCCTTACATTCTGGCTCGTGGGTGACCAGATCAAGAAGGGTGCCGCCCTCAACGCCGTCCAGATCGCCCAGTACATGATCGCTCACAAGTAAATTCCGCTTTGCGGAAGGTTATGATTATTCCGCATAGCGGAAGGTTATAAGGTCAGGAGGTTATAGGGTTAGGGACTTGATGTTTCTTAAGTTGATAACTTTATCATTTTCATACGTGTATGGCTCTGCCATTGAAAGGCCGGCCGCTGAAACTCATGTCCCTGACCCTATAGCCTCCTGAACCCAAATAACCTCATGACCTCCTCAGGTTCCGGGGCATGGTAAAGAATACCTCAGATAACCCGGGTCCGGGTAAATGCCCCCGGATAACCTCATAACCTCCTTAACCCCATAACCTTTTAAGCTCTGCTTAAAATAACTATGATCTTAGCATTATTTGACCCTGCCGGGATAATGGCCCAGTTTCTCGACGCCAATGCCATGACGGTCTACATGCTCGTCCTGGTGTTCATGATCGTGGAGAGCTCGTTTGTGCCGTTTCCCTCCGAGGTGATCGTCCCCCCTGCCGCCTATCTGGCCTGCACAAGCCACGAGGTCAACATCGTGGCCATCGTGCTGCTTGCCACCGTCGGCGCCATCATCGGGGCGCTCATCAACTATTACCTGTCCCTGTGGATAGGCCGTCCCATAGTCTACAAGTTTGCCGGGAGCCGTCTGGGGCACGCCTTGCTCCTCAATGAAGAGAAGGTGCGCCATGCCGAGGAATATTTCGACGCCCACGGAGCCATCTCCACCTTCATTGGCCGTCTCGTTCCCGCCGTGCGTCAGCTCATCTCCATTCCTGCCGGACTCGCCCGCATGAACTTAGGCAAATTCATCCTCTTCACCGGACTAGGAGCCGGCACATGGAACATTGTCCTGGCCGCGCTCGGCTACTGGCTCGGTACCGTGGTGCCCCGCGAGCAGCTCTATGCCAAGGTGGAGGAGTACAACGACTACCTCACCTACATTGGCCTCGGAATAGGCCTGATATGTGTGGCCGTCATCCTCTACAACGCCTTCCGTCCCCGCAAGAAGTAAGGGTCAGCCCCCTTGCTTCACAGAATATGCCTCCTCACCCAGGCGACAGCCATATCGCCGCAGATAACCCCATAACCTTATAACCCCATAACCTTTTAAGCTCCGCTTAAAATGAACCTCCAGGTAGCCCCTTCCCTCCTTGCCGCTGATTTCGCCCGTCTGGGCGAAGCGGTCGAGATAGTCAACCGCAGTGACGCATCGCTCATCCACATCGATGTGATGGACGGCATGTTTGTCCCCAACATCTCCGTGGGCTTCCCCGTCATCGCCTCCATCAGCCGTGTGGCCGAGAAGCCTCTCGACGTCCACATGATGGTGGTCGATCCGGGTCGTTTTGTCGGAGCCGTGCGCGATGCCGGCGCCCACCTCATGAACGTCCACTACGAGGCTTGCACCCACCTCAACCGCGTCATCGCCTCGATCCACGAGGCCGGCATGAAAGCCGGAGTCACCCTCAATCCCGCCACCCCGGTGGGGATGCTCGAGGAGATAATAACCGACGTGGACATGGTGTTGCTCATGAGTGTCAATCCCGGATTCGGCGGTCAGAAATTCATCCCCGGCACCGTGGCCAAGGTGCGCCGTCTCCGCGAGCTCATCGCCCTCTCAGGCTCTCAGGCTCTCATCGAGATCGACGGCGGGGTGGACCTCAACACAGCCCCCGCGCTCATCGAGGCCGGAGCCGACATACTGGTGGCCGGAAGCTACGTGTTCAAGGCCCCCGACCCCATCCGCGCCATCCACGACCTGAGGCAGCTCGGAAACAACGATTGAGCCCCGGGCCCGCTCTTATGTGAAACTGAGACCATACATTGATATCTTATGAGTGAGATAGGAGAAATACGCATCGAGGATTACGACTATCCTCTGCCCGACGAGAGAATTGCCAAGCACCCCCTGGCCGAACGCGACAGGTGCCTGCTGCTTGTGCGCACACCCGATGGAGAGGTCTCCACACGCATCTTCAGCGATCTCCCGTCGCTTCTCCCGTCCGACTCCATGCTGGTCTACAACAACACCCGCGTCATCAACGCCCGCCTGCGTTTCCGCAAAGGTGCCGACGGCCAGGGCGCGCTCATAGAGATATTCTGCCTCGAGCCCCACACTCCGGCCGACTATGCCGTGAATTTCGCCTCGCGCGGGGAGTGTTCGTGGAACTGTCTCGTGGGCAACTCCAAGCGATGGAAGGATGGCCCCCTCTCGCGCCGTGTCACTGTCGACGGCGGCACCGAGCTTACCCTCACCGCCACCCGTCTCAGCAAGGACGGGGCCGCATCGGTGGTGCAGTTCTCGTGGGATAACCCCGAGGTTACATTCAGCTCCATCATCTCGGCACTTGGCGAGATCCCCATTCCCCCCTATCTCAACCGCTCCACCGAGGAGAGCGACTCGGCCGACTATCAGACCGTCTACTCCCGCATCGAAGGCTCCGTGGCCGCCCCAACTGCCGGATTGCACTTCACCCCGGCGGTGCTTGAGGCGATCGACGAGGCCGGGATACCGCGCCGTGAGCTCACGCTCCACGTGGGAGCCGGCACATTCCAGCCGGTCAAGAGCGACACCATAGGCGACCACGAGATGCACAGCGAGTTCATAGCCGTGTCGCGGGCGCTCATCGAGGAGCTATCCGCAACCCCGCGCCGGGTGATAGCAGTGGGCACTACATCGGTGCGCACCCTCGAGAGCCTCTACCATCTGGGCTGTATGCTCGCCTCGCGTGAGGCCGGAGAGGCCGACGACCACCTCACCCTCCCCCAGTGGTATCCCTACAGCCCTGCCCATCCGGGCCTGAGCGTACACGACTCCATGCTGGCCATACTGCGCCATCTCGATGCCACGGGTCAGAACACGTTCATCGCCTCGACCCGCCTCATGATAGCGCCGGGCTACACCTACCGCATCGTGCAGGGTATGGTCACCAATTTCCATCAGCCCCGCTCCACCCTGCTCCTGCTCGTGTCGGCCTTCCTCGGTGCCGACCATGACGGCCGTCCACAATGGCGCCGTCTCTATGACTATGCGCTCGCCGGCACCTACCGCTTCCTTTCCTATGGCGACGCTTGCCTGCTATTGAAGTAACCGACAGCTGTTTACCTCTGAAATCATTTTATATCTTTTACCCCGCATCAGATGCGGGGTAAAATTTTTCGGTGCCGATTGTCAATTATAGAAATTTTTCATTAATTTTGTGGAGTGAAACATCCCCGCCGGGATTTTCCCAATAATTAGCCGATTAATCACCGTTTCAAAACAAATAGATACTATGTCAAAGGTAACAGTCGTGGGCGCCGGCAACGTGGGCGCAACTTGTGCAAATGTATTGGTAACTTGTGGCATCGCCGACGAGGTAGTGCTCCTCGACATCAAGGAGGGCGTATCCGAGGGCAAGGCCATGGATATCATGCAGACTGCCTCAATCCTTAACATCAACACCCGCCTCACCGGTGTGACCAACGATTACTCCGCTACCGCCGGCAGCGACGTTGTAGTCATCACCTCGGGTATTCCCCGCAAGCCCGGTATGACCCGCGAGGAGCTCATCGGCGTTAACGCCGGTATCGTGAAGAGCGTGACCGAGCAGCTCCTGAAGTATTCACCCGACGCTGTGATCATCTGTATCTCCAACCCCATGGACACCATGACCTACCTGATCCACAAGACCACAGGTCTGCCCAAGAACCGTATCATCGGTATGGGTGGTGCCCTCGACAGCGCCCGCTTCAAGTATTTCCTTGCCAACGCTCTCGGTGCCAACCGCACTGAGGTTGAGGGCATCGTGATCGGCGGACACGGCGATACCACCATGATCCCCCTCGTGCGATACGCAGCTTACCGTGGCGTGCCCGCTACCCAGTATCTCGACGAGGCTACCCTCGAGAAGGTTGCCGCCGATACTATGGTAGGTGGTGCTACCCTCACCAAGCTCCTCGGCACTTCGGCATGGTATGCTCCCGGTGCGGCAGGAGCCCAGATGGTAAAGGCTGTGCTCCACGACGAGCATAAGCTCATCTCTTGCTCGGCTCTCCTCGACGGCGAGTATGGCGAGAAGGATCTCTGCATCGGTGTTCCCGCTATCATCGGCCGCAACGGTATCGAGAAGATCGTTGAATTCGAGCTCAACGATAAGGAGAAGGAGCTCTTCCACAAGAGCGCTGAGGCCGTTCACAAGACCAACGCTGCCCTGAACTAATAGACATACCCCCCATCCCCCATTAATATGACCGTAGCCTGTAGGATTTATCTTGCAGGCTATGGTTTTTTCTTGGCATTTTTTAGACCAGAGTTGTTGTGGCTCTTGGAGTGCCAACTTGCGGTAAAATAACACGATGTATTGACCAAGGGATCTACGCAATATACAATTGTTATATGATAGGACCAAAGAGATATTAGTTTAGACCAAAGGGCGATTTTGGTTTGGACCAGAGAGCCAGAGGGCGTTTTTATTCGCCCACAAGGATATATGGCCGTTTTCGCGGGTTCCTGACCGGAAAACCAGAGGCGATTTTGGTTTGGACCAGAGGGCCAAAGGGCATTTTTATTCGCCCACAAGGATATGTGGCCGTTTTCGCGGGTTTCTGACCAGAGGGCCAGAGACGATTTTGGTTTGGACCAGAAGGCCAAAGGGCGTTTTTATTCGCCCACAGGGATATATGGCCGTTTTCGCGGGTTTCTGACCGGAGAGCCAGAGACGATTTTGGTTTGGGCCAGAGGGCCAAAGGGGTGGGAATATACAATAATCCTACGATATTGGTAGAACCATCGCAAAGATAACACGGATCCACGGTGAATATGGTGCGATAATGTCGTTTTGTCCCGATATTTTCATGTTTCGCGCACCGAACGGGGATAAGAATACGTATTCACGATAAAAACGGGGACACCGGACGTGCAACGAAACGGGAATATCGTATGCACAATTGAAACGGGAATATCGTATGCGCGGAATGGGATGGAGAGGGGCATAAATCCCGCAGGATCACGGGATTATTAGCCCCGAAGGGGCGGTGTAATTATAGCCCCACCACGAGGAGGCGCGTAAATCGCCCGACAGGGCAAGATTTGTGCGTCTCCGAGGCGTGGGGAATATGAGATAATATCAAAATAGGCGTCGAAGACGTCTGTTAATTAACCCGTTACGGCGATTTTGACTCGGTAATTTATAGAACGTCTCAATCCGTCCACATATATACCATCACCTTGAATTATAGGACATCTCCTGCCATCCATTGCCCTGAATTATAGGACGTCCTCCTACCATCCCCCACCCGAATTATAGGACGTCTTCGACGCCCGTTTTACACCCTAATCCATTGTCCCCCACGCCTCACGACTACGCCAATCTGCCCTATCGGGCGATTGTCTTGTCGTTCGTGGTGGGGCTATAAATTCATCGCCCCTTCGGGGCTTATATCCGCAATGCGACGGCCTCGTCGAAGCCAATCCCATTACCGTGCAATCACATTCCGGCAAATGACATGTACGGTATATACATGGGACGGGGCCGGGGAACACACATAATGCGGAAGATTTAAATCCCACAGGTTCACGGGATTATAAGCCTCGTCTGGGGACGGATTCAATGGTGTAAATCCCGAAGGATCACGGGGTTATCAGCCACGTCAGGGACGGATTCGATGGCGTAAACCCCGTAGGACCACGGGATCATTAGCCCCGTCAGGGACGGATTCGATGGCGTAAATCCCGAAGGATCACGGGATCATTAGCCCCGTCAGGGACGGATTCAATGGTGTAAATCCCGCAGGATCACGGGGTTATCAGCCACGTCAGGGACGGATTCGATGGCGTAAATCCCGAAGGATCACGGGATCATTAGCCCCGTCAGGGACGGATTCGATGGCGTAAATCCCGAAGGATCACGGGATTATTAGCTTTTACCTTTGCAGACGAGATTCAGAGTTAACATTTACCCTCTGAATTGT
>JAMPHR010000017.1 GCA_023663345.1 Paenibacillus sp.
CCCCCACCACCCATACCCACTTAAGCGGAGAGCCGACCTCCGCCGTTCCTCCCCGAACCAGCAATAAGGTTACAACAGGTTACAAAAACAACACGACAGGTAAATAGGAAAAATGGAATAATAGTCCCCGGCATGTCAGCGGATTGTGTTCATGGTAAAAAAGAACATGCCCTTAAACTTATAAACCCATAAACTCCTAAACTACCAATAACCTTCTAACCCCATAACCTTCAGCTCCGCTGAATAATAACCTTATAACCATTCAACCCGCCAGGGTTGAAATAAACGCTCGGCAAGAGCCCCTTGACATTTTGCTACAATTACTACAAAAATACTACAAAAAATGACTCCCACCCGTGAGGGCAGGAGCCATTATCTATAAAAGACCTTTAGATCCCCGGTCCAAACCCAAATCTCTCTAGTACTCTTATCCACCACCACATCAGGGGTTTAACCGCCAACTAAGCCACGAAGTGGCGATGTAATTGAAGCCCCACCACGAGCCTGACAAGCAAATTGCCCAACAGGGCAGATTTGCGCCGTCAGGCGAGGTGTGGGGGCAATGACAAACGTCCATGCAACGACCTCGAAGAGGTCGGTTAAATCCCCGCACCACACGATGTTATCTATCACACTTGGCGGTCTAACATCCTATCTCCAAAATATACATATAAAACTCTTTAGATCTATGGTCTAAGATCCTAACAGCTATACTTCACCCTCTATTCTTGATCTTTGGTCCTATCATATAACAATTGTATATTGCGTAGATCCCTTGGTCAATGTCTCCCCTGTTATTTTACCGCAAGCTGGCACTGCAAGAGCCACAACAACTCTGGTCTAAACCCTCTGTCCAAAAATCTAATCCCTATACTCTATACTTTCTCCTCTATATTAAATTATCGGAGCGTAAGTAGCACCACATTCTCCACATGGTGAGTATGAGGGAACATATCGACCGGCTGCACGGCCTGGATATCGTATTTAGCATTGAGCAATGCCAGGTCGCGGGCCTGAGTGGCAGGATTACAACTCACGTACACCAATCGGCCAGGCTCCGCATCAAGAATCACCTTCACAACATCCTCGTGCATACCCGCACGTGGAGGATCCACGATCATCACATCGGGACGGCCATGCTCGGCAATGAAATCGGCCGTAAGGACATTCTTCATATCCCCTGCGTAAAACTCGGTATTGGCAAGTCCATTGGCCTGAGCATTGATCTTTGCATCCTCGATAGCCTCGGGCACATATTCTATACCCACCACGTGGCGGCAGCTGCGGGCCAGGAACAGAGCAATGGTACCGGTACCGGTGTAGAGGTCATACACAAGCTCATCCCCCTTGAGCTGGGCGAAATCACGCGCCACACTGTACAGGCGGTAAGCCTGGCGGGAATTTGTCTGATAGAACGACTTCGGACCGATGCGGAAACGCAATCCCTCCATCTCCTCCTCTATATACTCGCGACCCTTGTAGAGCTTTATATCCAGATCACCGATAGTATCGTTGACCTTGGTATTCACCACATAATGGAGCGAAGTTATTTCAGGGAACTCGGTGGCCACGGCATCCATCAGCAACGAAATCTTTGCCGGATCATCCTCCCCTACCTGCATTACCACCATTACCTCGCCGGTGGAAGCTATACGTATCATGAGAGTGCGCAGGAAACCACGGTTCTCCCTCAGATCGTAGAACTCGAGATCATTCTCTTTGCCAAATGATTTTATGAACAGGCGGATACGGTTGCCTAAGTCATCCTGCAGGTGGCAGGCATGGATATCGAGCACCTTGTCGAAGGCTCCGGGGATATGGAATCCGGCAGCGCGACGGTCGGGGAACTCCTCGCCCGAACGCATCTGATCATACGTGAGCCACATTTTGGATGAAAACGTGTATTCCATCTTATTGCGGTACTCCCATATATTCTCCGATCCGAGTATCGGCGTGATACCGGGATAAGGCACCTTGCCTATACGCTCAAGAGCATCCTTAACCTGCTGCTGTTTGCACTGCAACTGTATGGAGTAAGGCAAATGCTGCCAACGGCATCCGCCACATATACCGAAATGCTCACACCGTGGAGTCTCTCTCACCGGCGATGGCTCGATGAGGCGTTCGATATGCCCCTCGGCATAGCTTTTCTTTTTCTTGTCAAGTTTGATATCGGCTACATCGCCGGGAGCACCGAACGGGATGAAAACCACCATATCATCGACGCGTGCCAGGGCATTGCCTTCGGCAGCCACATCGGTTATCTTAACCCCTTCGAGTACAGGGAGCTCTTTGCGTTTTCTGGCCATTGTGAGTATTTCAGAATGTGATGAGTTGAATTTATCTTCAAAATTACTCAATAATTCCACACCGAGCCGGAGAAATTAGATTTTTTAACAGTTGCCCCATTCATTTCACACCCTCTTATATGGCTGAGAATCATCAGGTTTCACAGTGATGAATTTCCGGAGTCCTCATCACCCAATATTTCACTGATTTACAGATATTTGCAAGCGCACTGATGAATCATTTTATCCCCCAAAAAGTTGCAAAACAGCATCCCTGTCCGGTAAATTTGCAACAGAATCAATTCACTCACCATTAATTTCAATCTCTATGAAACCTCAACTCATCATCCCATTCTTATTGGTGCTTGTCTCGGCAACAAGCACAGCATCATGTTCATCAAACGACGAAACATACACCATTCATGAATGTATTGAAGGTGTTGATGAAAACGACGTCATTGAGACAACCGTTACCTTCGTGCCGGAAGGATCCGAGACTGAAGATCTCGATCCCAATGTCTGCATCATTACTTTTGACGGCGACCGTACAATCGCTGAAATGCCTATTACTATGGTAGACTCCGCCGAATTTCACTCTAAAACTAAATCGGCAAGATTCATGAGCCACGAGAAAGTCGATTCAATAATCAATGCCAATGACATATCTATCCTTAATCCCCAAAAAGATATCTACAGAATTTCTCATAGACGGAATAAAGATGTAGCCTCAGGGATGGCTTGTGGAATGATTAAGTCGTCCGACACAGTATATATAATCTTTGATATCATTAATTTAGACAAACCGAACCGATCAAGACATTACTTTGCTACCACAATCGGCATTGAAGCCATAAGGCAAAATGACGGCAAATTTGCGCTCAAGGCTCTTAAGAATCTATAATACACTCTCAGAATCATTATTTTTGATTATCTTTGCTTTATGCAAATAATATCAAGAATATTATATTCCATACTACTCATCATGATCATCGGCTCATGTGCCGGATCATCCGATAGAGATTTCGGCCGGATGTCGATGGCGGATAGACTGATCGACACCTGGCCTGACTCAGCCATAACAATAATCGACAGCATTGACATTGACCGCCTTGGCCCACATAAAGCCCATGCATATTTACTGAAAGGCAGGGCCAATCTCAATCTCAACAATTACCCCGATGCGATGGAATCGTTTCTTCATGCCGAAAAGATCGCGGATAAGGATGGAAATGATTCAATACTCATACTATCACGTCTCGGGATGATGGCCACTTCCGACTCCGTAAACGATGTTAACGAAAAAGCGAGGTATGCCCTAAAGCTATGCGAGACATACGAAAGGCATAAGGATTATGACGGGATGTATGACGTACTTGTCAAATTCAAAAGATTCTTTCTCGAAGACCAACCTTACGCCTACGCCAACGAGTTAGTAAACTATGCCCGAATATTAAGTGAGAATGACACCACCAGATGCTATTTTTATGGCGACACCACCGAATTAAGGGGCGAGAACCTGTATGAAAATCTTGTATCTTTAGGGTCTCCCGATATTACCTCCTGGAGATATATCGACGGACTTAAAGGCTTTAATGCCCAAATGCTGATCAACAAGATCGAAAGCAACGACGGATGGAAAGATGACATCGCCAATGACTCATCGGATATATCGCCGGCCAATGCCCATTTGGTGGCCACAAGATTATGGGCCGACGGATATTATGCCATGGCCGACAGTTTCATCAGATACTACAAAAATCATTATGCGGAAAAGATGATAGCCTGGATTCCGGATAGACGTGCTGGAAGAATAAATTCCATGGTGACAATGCGCTTAACGGACAGAAGGAAGCCGGAATTCCGCAAGACATTCCAGGATGATGTCAAGATGGTTGTCTCGCGGTTTCATTACGAAGAGGAGGTGATTAAGGAACAGACCATCCGCCACCAGCGAATCGTGATAATAATGGCATCGGTGATCATAGCCGTTATAATCATTGCAATGATCATGTATCTGCGCCTCGCAAGGATGCGCCGGCAACGCCGGGAGGACAACAACATGCGCGTGGCATCCGAACTACGCACAGCACTCCACTCTCTCGAGGAGCTCCACCTCACCACCCTCTCACGCTTGTGCGAGACCTACTATGAAAGCACGAGCAAGGACTCCGTAAAATCGCGGGTGGCACGCGACACGCAGAAAGCCATCGAGGAGATAGCCGCAAGCCCGGAATTCTACTCCATGCTCGAATCGCGCCTCAACACCGAGGACGGAAATGCCGTCACCCTCCTCCGCGCCGAGATCCCCGGCATCAAGGAGCAGGACATGCGCCTGTATCTCTGCAACGCCTCCGGCTTCTCGATCCCTACCATGTGCATGATCCTCAGCGAGCGCAGGGAGGTGATATATAACCGCCGTCTGCGACTCCGCACACGAATACAGGAATCCGACGCCGAGCACCGCAACATGTTCCTCAACCATCTGCGGTGAGGGCGGAAATGGGAAGATTACGGACGTGATTTTATTCCAAATTTATTCACCCAAACGTGGCCAGGAATTGAAAAATAATTCTTACCTTTGTGGGTAAATTTGTCGAAAAAAATCACATTTCAATTAAAAGATGATTGAAGAAGACCGTATAATAAAGATAGACATCGAAAACGAAATGAAGAGTGCCTACATCGACTACTCCATGTCGGTGATAGTGTCGCGTGCGCTCCCTGACGTGCGCGACGGCCTGAAGCCCGTCCATAGGCGCGTGCTCTTCGGAATGAACGAGATGGGCAACACATCCGATCATCCCCACAAGAAATCAGCCAACTGCGTGGGCGAGGTCATGGGTAAGTATCACCCCCATGGCGACTCGTCGATCTATGGCACCGTAGTGCGTTTGGCCCAGCCTTGGGCAATGAGATATTGCCTGGTGGACGGACACGGAAACTTCGGCTCGGTCGACGGCGACGGCGCTGCGGCCATGCGTTACACCGAGGTACGTCTCGCACGTCTTGGCGAAGAAATGCTCGCCGACATAGCATCGGACACAGTGGATTTCCAGCCCAACTATGACAACTCGCGCGTGGAGCCCGTGGTGCTCCCCACCCGCTTCCCCAACCTGCTGGTGAACGGAGCATCGGGTATCGCCGTAGGTATGGCCACCAACATGCCAACCCACAACCTCGCCGAGTCGATCAACGCTTGTATAGCATATCTCGAGGACCCTGAGATCGATATCCCGGGCCTCATGAAATATATCCCCGCTCCCGACTTCCCCACCGGCGGTACTATATACGGCTACAACGGCGTGAAGGAGGCTTACGAGACCGGTCGCGGACGCATCGTGATCCGTGCAAAGGCCGAGATCGAGGCCGAGGACAATCACGAGAACATCATCGTGACCGAAATACCCTACGGTGTCAACAAGGCCGAGCTTATCTCGTATATCGCCGACCTGGTTACCGACAAGAAGCTCGACGGAATCGCCGATATCAACGACGAGAGCAACTACAAGGGTATGCGCATCGTCATCAAGCTTAAGAGCGATGCCAACTCCAACGTGGTGCTCAACAAGCTGTACAAGATGACCCAGCTTCAGGCCTCGTTCAGCGTGAACAATGTGGCCCTGGTAAACGGCAGGCCCAAGACTCTGAATCTCAAGGACCTGATCAGCGAGTTTGTACACCATCGCCACGATGTGGTGATACGCCGCACAAAATTCGAGCTTAACAAGGCACAGGAGCGTGCCCACATACTTGAGGGTCTGATCATTGCCTCGCAGAATATCGACGAGGTGATCAAGATAATACGCGGAGCAGCCGACACCCAGGACGCACGCGACAAGCTCCGCGACCGTTTCAGCCTCACCGACAAGCAGACCGCCGCTATCGTTGAGATGCGTCTGCGCCAGCTCACCGGACTGGAGCAGGACAAGCTTAATGCCGACTACGAGGCCATTGAGAAAGAGATAGCCCGTCTTGAACTGATCCTCTCGGACGACAATGTGTGCCGCGCCGTGATCAAGGATGAGCTGATAGAGGTACGCGACAAGTTTGGCGACAAGCGTATAACCGACATAGATTATACCGCCGGCGACTTCAACGCCGAGGACTTCTATGCCGATGACGACATGATCATCACCATCTCTCACCGAGGATACATCAAGCGCACCCAGCTCAGCGAGTTCCGTGCCCAGAACCGCGGAGGCGTCGGTGCCAAGGGATCGGATACCCGCGACGAGGACTTCATCGAGCATATCTATCCGGCTTCAATGCACAACTACATGCTCTTCTTCACCCAGAAGGGACGTTGCTACTGGCTCAAAGTCTACGAGATACCCGAGGGTGCCAAGAACTCCAAGGGCCGTGCCATCCAGAATATGCTCAACATCGAGCCCGACGATGCCATCAAGGCATTCATCTGCACCAAGAATCTCGGTGATGAGGAATTCGTATCGACCCACAATCTTGTGTTCGCCACCAAGAAGGGCGTTATCAAGAAGACCAGCCTAAAGGCATATTCCCGTCCACGCTCCAAGGGCGTGAACGCCATTATCATACGCGAAGGCGACGAACTGTTGAGCGTAGAGATGACCGATGGTAACTGTGATATCCTCATGGCCAACCGCAACGGCCGCGCCATCCGCTTCCCCGAAAACAAGGTACGCGAGATGGGCCGAATGTCCACCGGTGTGAGAGGCATGACCCTCGACGGAGACGATGACGAGGTGGTAGGCCTGATATGTATGCCCGCCGAGACCTCCAACAATGTTATGGTGCTCAGCGAGCGCGGTTACGGTAAGCGTACCGCACTCGATGTAGAGGCCGAGGTCGATGGTCGCATGGAGCGTGTGCCCGTGTACCGTATCACCAACCGTGGTGGTAAGGGAGTGCGCACCATGAACATCACCGAGCGCACAGGTCGTCTCGTAGCCATCGAGAGCGTCAACGACGGCAATGACCTCGTGATCATCAACAAGAGCGGCATCACACTCCGCATCCATGTGAGCGACATAAAGGTACAGGGTCGCGCCACCCAGGGCGTGCGCATAATCAATCTCGACAAGCGAGGCGACACCATAGCATCGGTATGTTGCGTTGACTCCGACCCCGAGGAGGAAGTGACCGAGGTTGAGGATCAGAACGAGACTCTCGGCGAACTTATCGACGACTCCAATGTTGAAGAAATCGAGGAGGTGATCGACGAGACCGACGAGGAGACCGATGATGAAGACAACGGCTCTGAGGATTGAAGAACCGGCATGTACTCACAACGAAAGCAGTAAAAATACATTACCAATTCTAATAACCCCTATTATGAAAAAGATCTGCTTACTGTCACTCGGTCTCCTGGCCGCAGTGTCGATGTCAGCCCAGAAGGCCACTGTAAAGGAGGCCGAGAAGGCTTTTAAGGGTGTAAACTCTTACAGCAGCTATCAGAACGCCGTAAAGGCTATTACCCCGGCATTCTCAGATGCGGAAACATCGAAGGATGCTCAGACCTACTGGATCCCCGGCGAGGCAGGATTCAAGCTCTACGACGATATGCTCGGACAGAAAATGATCGGTAAGGACGTTAATCTCGACGACATGGGCTCGGCACTGCTCGACGGTTACAACTATGCACTCAAGGCTCTTGCCGTTGACACCGTTACTGATGCCAAGGGTAAAGTCAAGACCAAATTCTCCAAGAAGATCGTCGGCGCCATCGCAAGCCACCACAACGACTTCGCCAACGCCGGCTCGGCTTTCTGGGATTCCAAGAACTATCCCAAGGCCTACGAGGCATTTATGGCTTTCGTAGATGTCCCCAACAACAAGAGCCTCGGTGAAGCTGCTCCCAAGGCGCTTCCCGACTCCACCGCCGCTCAGATGGCATACTACGCAGGTCTCGCCGCATGGCAAGCCGAGAAACTTCCCGAGGCTGCAAGCGCATTCGAGAAGATGATGGAAATCGGATATGACGACATGGCCGCCTACGACTATGCTTATTCCGTAGCTTATCAGATGAACGACGAGGCCCGCAAGCTCAAATACTCTCAGATCGCGTTTGACAAGTTCGGCACCGCCAAGCCCGACTTCCTCCAGCGCATCATCTCGTCCTATCTCGCCGAGAAGAAGTATGACGACGCTATGGCTATCCTTCAGAAAGCTATCCAGGCCGACCCCAACAATGCCACCTATTACTATCTGACCGGTGTGCTCTACGACGACAAGGGCGAAAAGGACAAGTCGCAGGAATCGTTCAAGAAAGCTGTTGAGATCGACCCCAACAATGCAATGGCCAACTTCAGCTACGGTACCTCACTCATCCAGCAGTACGAGCGTCTCGACGAGAAGACCGGTGAAATGAGCCAGGCCGACTACAACAAATATCGCGCAGAGACCATGAATCCCCTGCTCAAAGAGGCTGCCCAGTATCTTGAGAAGGCTTATCAGCTCGACAACGAGATGACTAACGCCCTCACCAACCTCAAGATCGTTTACTACAACCTCAACGACGGAGCCAACCTCGACCGCGTGGAGAAACTGCTTCTCTAATATGTGTGACCATCTCTCCGGAGTCCTGAAGGCCCGATGGTCTCAGCACTGACCGGAGAGCGGGATTTACAATAACAAAGCCAAAAGAAACATATAATGTATAGGCATGTCCTGAATATGTTTCTTTTGGCTTTTTGCAAATACCTCCAATAACCATTCACGGTATGTAAGTCGTAAAAATTAATGCACATATAAATCGCAGTTATTTTTGAGATATTTTG
>JAMPHR010000018.1 GCA_023663345.1 Paenibacillus sp.
TTCAGAGGGTAAATGTTAACTCTGAATCTCGTCTGCAAAGGTAAAAGCTATAATTGCATCGCCCTTTCAGGGCTTAGTTGGTATAGCCTGCGGGGAATTAGTTGGAGAGAGTGATGTCTATAATTGCATCGCCCTTTCATGGCTTAGTTGGCATAGCCTGCGGAGAATTAGTTGGTGTGAGCCGGATGTCTATAATTGCATCGCCGTTTCGTGACTTATTAGGTAGTGTCGCCTGCCGGTGGCTTGGTGGGTATGGCGTAGTATTGCATTGTTGGTCAGTGGGTTGTTCCTTGAATTTTGTCTTAATGTATTTGGTGTGAACCAAAGTCCAACTAATGCGAATCGCATTAACTTGAAGCAATATAACAAATTTGTTAGATGATAGGTCTTTGGAACTATGATCTAAAGGGAATTGTGTAACAAACTTTGGAGCTTAGGGTCACGGGGTCTGCTGATTTACTACTGGCCTGGTTTGTTGAATTTCAGTTTGCGTTTGCGGGTGGTGTGGCGGGAGGGGTGTGAGGTGGATGTGTTACGGGTGTTTTTCCGATGATGGTGAGGGGCGGGGGAAGCCTTCTTGGTAACGGTAGGAGGGGTTGAGGTTTCTTGCTTGTGAGTAGTGGTGGCGGGAGATTCTTTCTCGGGATTAGTGGAAGCCGTGGGCTCTATCTCGGTAGTAGCCTCGGGAGTAGTGGCGGCCACGTGTGCGGGGGAGGAGGTGTCCTCGGGGGTGGCGGAGGCTTTGCGGGCGAGGGCGCGTTGGCGGGCACGGCGCGAGCGCTCGATGGCTACGTTGATGTCCTGACGCAGAAACGAGAAGGCCACACGCATGGAGGGATTGATGAAAATGATGGGCGAGGCGGGATCGGTGAGATATGAGTCGAACGCGGTGATCATCTCGGACATGCCTGCCGGATCGTCGGCAAATACCGATATAATACGGTTGATGAACCGCTTGTAGGCGTTACGCGAGATAGGGAGGTTGGCGGGATACTTGGAGGTGGTGGTCTTTTTCATGGCTGATCGGTTTTGATGGATTTGTATTGCAAAGGTACCATCGCCGGAGAGCGAAAAGGTGCGATAATGTCGCATAGGTGCAAAAAAAATCCCCTGCAGTGACCGGTGGGTTACTGCAGGGGAAGATATATGGGGGTGAGTCGCGTACTCGCCGGAGTGATCCGGCGGGCGGGACATGGAGTATTACCAGATGATCACGCGCTCAGACTCGGGACGGTACATGGCCTGACCCTCGGTGATGTCGAATGCCTCGAAGAAGGGAGCGAGGTTGCGCAGGGTCACATTCACGCGGTTGATGCCGAGCGAGTGAACGTCGCCAGTGGTGAGTGAGCGGATCTCCTCGTCGCGGGTGTTGGTGGCCCAGAGGTTGGCATAGTTCATGTAGAATACCTGGGCGGGGGTGAAGCCATCGATCTTGGCATCGGGCGAGTCAACATCCACACCTTTCTGCTTCTGGGACTTGAGGAATGCTGTCATGGCCACGCGGAGACCGCCCTGGTCGGCGATGTTCTCTCCGAGGGTGTACTGGCCGTTGGCGTGGAGGCCGGGGAGCACTTCCACTTCGTCAAACTGAGCGATGAGGCCCTTGGCTTTCTCCTCAAACTTCATGGCATCCTCCTGGGTCCACCAGTTGGTCATGTTGCCGTTGGCGTCGAAGTTGCGGCCCTGGTCGTCAAATCCGTGGGTCATCTCGTGGCCGATCACCACACCGATGCCTCCGTAGTTCTCGGCGTCGGAGGCGTTGGGATCAAAGAAAGGAGCCTGCAGGATGGCTGCGGGGAACACGATCTCGTTGGCCAGCGGGTTGTAGTAGGCGTTGACGGTCTGGGGAGTCATGCCCCACTCGGTGCGGTCAACGGGCTTGCCCCACTTGGCATAGGTCTCAGCCTGGTGCCACATGGCGGCGTTGTGCATGTTCTCGTAATAGCTGAGTTTGGGGTCGATCACCATAGAGGAGTAGTCCTTCCACTTGTCGGGGTATCCGATCTTCACGGTGAAGGCATCGAGCTTCTCCTGGGCGCGGGTCTTGGTGGAGTCGCTCATCCAGTCGAGGTTGGCGATGTGCTCGCCGAGAGCCACGCGCAGGTTCTCGACAAGACCGATCATATAGTCCTTGGATGACTGGGGGAAGTATTTCTCGACATAGAGCTGGCCCACAGCCTCGCCGAGCGCACCCTCGGTGGCACCGAGCGAACGTTTCCACAAGGGGCGAAGCTCCTGCACACCGCTCATCACCTTGTTGAACTCAAAGTTGGCCATGGTGAAGTCATCGCTGAGCTTGGATGAAGCCTGGCTCACGTACTCCCACAGATAGTAGTCCTTGATCTCGCGGTCAGAGAGGGTGGGGATCATCTTGGCGGCAGTGGTGATGACCTTGGGGTCGGTCACGATAATGGTGTCGGGGGTCTGTATGCCCATAGTCTCAATGAAGAACTTGTCCCAGTTGACCGAGGGGAATTCCTTCTTTACCTGAGCTATGGTGTAGGGGTTGTACATCGCGGGGATATTGCGGCTCTCCTCGCGGGTCTTGGTGTCGCGGGCCAGGGCGGTCTCGATTTTCATCACATTTGCAGTGATGCGGTCGGCATCGGCCTGGGAGTATCCGGCGTTCATCATCTGGGTGGCGATGAGCTTCTTGTAGGCCTCGCGCACAGCGGTGTTGCGCTCGTCGTCGAGCAGGTAATAGTCACGGTCGCCCATGCCAAGGCCTGTGCCTGACAGATACATGGCATAGACCGATGAGTTGGCCATGTCCTCCATGGGACCGGCTCCGATGAAGGGGCTTGCATAGTTGCCGTGCATCCACAGGAAGAGGTCCTCCATGCCTTCGTGGGGGGTATCCTCGATCTTCTTCAGGTCGGCGAGGATGGGGGTTGCGCCCTCGGCGTTGCGACGGGTGGTGTCCATGGCCAGGGAGTAGACGGTCCACACCTTGTGAGCCACGGTTCCGGGCTCGGGATTGGTGGCGCCGAGGTTCTCGACCAGGCTCTTCACGCGGGCCTCGGAGGAGTCGCTGAGTATGTTGAACTGGCCGTAGCGGGCGTGCTCGGCGGTGAGGGGGTGGGCTTCAAGCCATCCCTTGTTGATGTGGGTGTAGAAGTCCTGTCCCGGGGCTATCGTGGTGTCGATATAGTCGACATTGATGCTTGCCAGGTGCTCGGAGGTGCTGCGACCGCATGACGATGCGATGAGGGCAACAGCTACCGCAGTGAGAGGTAAAGCTTTCATTGATGGATTGGTTTAATGAAGTGTTTTCTATTGGAGTGATTCAAGGGTTGTGCGCAGTTGTTCCTCGGTGGCAGTGAGCCGGGCCCGGCATTGCTTCAGCAGGTCGGTGGCACGGCGCGTGTAGGCCGCCAGGTGGTCGATGTCGCATTTGTCGCTCTGCATCATGCGGACGATGCTTTCAAGCTCAGCCACGCTCTGGGCGTAGCTGAGGTTTTCGATGGGAGGGAATGTTGGCTCCATGCGTCAGGGGGCTGATTGGGTTATTACACCCTATTAACGTTCGGAGGCCTCGATTTCGTTTATGATGCGGCTGAAAATTTCGTCGATTGATCCCAGACCGTGGATTTTGCGGTATTTGCCCTCGCGGATATAGTATTCGCGCAGGGGCGAGGTGGTGTTGTGGTACACGTCGAGGCGCTTGCGTATGGTGTCGGCGTTGTCGTCGCTGCGGCCCGAAACCTTGCCGCGCTCGATGAGGCGCTGGGTGAGCTCCTCGTCGGGAACCTCGAGGCCTACCACCGAGTGAAGTTTCTCGCCATATTTCGCGAGCATGGCCGAGAGCTCGTCGGCCTGATGTATGGTGCGGGGAAATCCGTCGAATATGAAGCCCTTGGCTGTGGGTTTCAGGCGCTGGATCTCGCTGTCGAGGATGCGTATCATCAAGTCGTCGGGGATAAGATTTCCCTTGGAGATATAGCTGTTGGCTATGCGTCCGAGTTCGGTGTCGTCGGCTATTTCACGGCGCAGCACTTCGCCGGTAGAAATGTGAGTGAGACCGTAGCGGTCGATGAGCTTTTCGCTCTGTGTGCCCTTGCCACTGCCCGGGCCACCAAAGATTACAAGATTGAACATTCTAAAAATTTTACCTATTAGAACTGAAGTACGTTGTCTATGAGAGGGGGGAGGGGGCGGGACTCACGTCCCGCGTCGGCGGGGGAGAGGTGTGCCTGACTTTACAGGAGAGGTGTGACGGCCCTGATGGGTGGATCAGGCCTCCTGCTCGTCGAGCACGTATATATCGTTGAGGTTGCGGGCCATGCCGTCGATGTCGAGGCCGTAACCGATGATGAATTTTTTGGGGATCTCGAAGCCTACGTAGTCGGGCTCGACAGGCACCTGCAGGGCTTCGGGCTTGAAGAGCAGGGTGGCTATGCGCACCGATGCAGGGCCCATGGCCTGGATGTCGGCCTGGAGACGTTTCATGGTGTTGCCGGTGTCGATGATGTCCTCGACGATGATCACATCGCGTCCCGCGATGTCCTCGGTGAGGCCCATTATCTGCTTGACGGCTCCGGTGGAGGAGGTGCCTTCGTAGCTCTTGAGGCGTATGAAGGTGATCTCGGCATCGATACCGATGGAGCGGAACAGGTCGAGCGCAAAGGGTGCGGCTCCGTTAAGTACACACACGAGCAGGGGATATCGGCCTTGGTATTCCTCGGCGATCCGTTTCCCCAGCATGTCTACGCGCTGGCGTATTTCTTCATTCTCGATGAAGGGACGGAAGGTGAGTCCCTGATATGTCTTGCGTTTCATTTTGGCAACTTTGGGCGCAAAGTTACTAAAAATGTAAATCAAAGTCAATGCTTTTGCTGAATTTTAGATATGATTGACGCTGATATGTCCACTTTTGGATGGTGATATGGCCAAATGGAATGAAAGATCCCGGGCAGACCTCTGAATTCTTGTTGCGAAGACCTGTTGTGGGGGAGGGCGGTCGTCACCGCCCTTAAATAAGGTGATTCAGAGGCCTGTCCCGGGATCCGGTACACAGAGCTTTTCCGCGTTCTTTAGCGGAAATTGAGTGGGAGGGTGTTATTAAACCCTTTAATAGTCAGGTGGATGGATTATCGTTTAGTCTTGTAGCGGGCGGGATAGCCGTAGATGGTGATTCTGAGGATTTTACCGCCTTTGAACAGGTGGGTGTACTGTGGATTGAATATTGTGGCGCAATGGTTGGCCATGATGGCTTCGACCAGGGCGAGTTCTTTTGCCTCCTCGAGTCCGAGTTTGTTGAGCTTGAGCCGTCCTTCATTGGTGGAGATGTCGATTGTATAGGAGATGGGCTTGGGGTCGAGGTCCATGGTCAGTTCGTTGTAGCTGACTATGTTGGGGTTGACCGTGGTGTAGGCGTTGAGTGACGAGGCTCCGTGACGGCGGGAGCAGGATGTTGACAGGCCGATGGTTGATGTGATTATGAGACAGCCTGTGAGAAAGGTGGTAAGTTTCATGTCGAAGTGAGGTTGGGTTTGGTGGGTTAGAAATTAAGGCGCAAGCCTACACCGATGGCGCGGTTCTTGGTGTAGCTGTCGGTAAGCATGTCGACTCCGGCGCACAGATTGCTGTTGCCTGCGTTGAAAAGCTCCTGTTCCATGATGGTGGAGCTGTAGATATTGTAGGCGCGGGCTTTCTTTTTCTGATGGTTTGCGGCAAGATTGAAGGCTGTACACCAGATTGCTCCTGCTCCTAAACCAATGCCTCCATATAATAATAAATTTGTGTCTCCCCAAACATCATGTATTAATGACCCTGCTATAATGCCTGAGGCAAGTAGGGCTGTGCCTCCAACCCAACCGATTATACGAAGCTTCTTTGCGTTACTATTGGGAATTGAATATGCCGTTTGGTACTGTCTCATAAGCTCGGCATCGTTTTTGGCAGTCTGCTGTTGCATCTGAGAGTATGGGCGGGTTTGGTTGTTGGTGGTCTGCGGTTGAGGGTTAGGTTGAGTGGACTGGGTGGGTTGAGTCACTTGTTGTGTGGCCTGGGGCTCGAAAGTGACTTTGCGTCCGTTCTCGTAGATGAGTGATTTTACCTGGCTGACGGGAAGCTCAAATGTAGGTCCCTGCTGGTTGCCAAAGTTTTTGTATTTGATTGATGTGTCGGTGAGTTCAAGCACCTTGGCAGAGATGGCGTCTCCGTCGGTGGTCACGATGATGTCCTGTGCGCTGACTGCGAAAACGGATGCTAATAAGGTTAAAAGAATGGTGGCGAGTCGTTGGATGTGGCTCATGGTGTGATTGTGTCGGTGGCCACCGGCGACTCAGTGTGGCCTATTAACAAAGAAGCGTGAGTGCCGTACTTGTTGCTCGTTCCACACCTTGAGGCCTTCGCATTGCCCGAATAAGTAGAACGAGCAAACTTGCAGAGGCCTCACGCTGAATATGTGTCAAGCATCCGCGCCCATGCTCTCGCATGGGGCAGATGGAATGTACATATCCATAAGGCATCTACTGTTTGCATCCGTCTTGACTTATTCTGTGAAAGTTGCGAAGTTTCAAGGTGTCAAGAAAGAGCGCCGAGTAAACGCTTTCTAATATTTAACTATTTACCCACCCGCATTAACCCTAAACAGGGCCTCTGCAAGTCGGTCATGGCGACAAATTTAGACATTATTTCTCATTCCCGCAAAAATAAATCGATGACCTGGGCAAAAATAGAAGGGTGAGGGGATAAAAAAAACGGGAAGCCGGTGGGGCTTCCCGTAGATGTTCAGTGAAATGTAGGGGCGGATTATGCTCCCTTTTCGCGGGGGACGGATTATGCTTCCTTACGAAGCACCTTGAGGGCGGCTTCGTAGTCGGGCTCGTCGGTGATCTCGTGAACGAGGTCGCGGAATACCACACGACGGTTCTCGTCGAGAACGAGGACGGCGCGGGTGAGCAGACCGGCGAGCGGGCCGTCAACAAGCTGAAGGCCATACTTCTGGCCAAACAGAGGTGAACGGAAGGCTGAGCCGAAGATCACGTTCTTGATACCCTCGACGGTGCAGAAGCGACCCATGGCGAAGGGGAGGTCCATCGACACGCATATCACGGTCACGTCGTCGAGACGGGCGGCCTCCTCGTTGAAACGACGCACTGAGGCGGCGCACACGGGGGTGTCGAGGCTGGGGAAAACGTTGAGGACCACGCGCTTGCCGGCGAAGTCGGAACAGAGGATCTGGGAGAGATCGGGACCTGACAGATGATAGCAGGGAGCGGTCTCGCCGATTCCGGGTACTGTGCCGCATGTGTGGCAGGGCTGGCCTTTAAAGAGGACTGTTTCCATATTATATAAGTTTATTTTGATGTCATTGCAATAGGGCAATCGATTGTATAACAAGCGAGGTGAGGTCGGGGTTGTAGCCGAGTATCACTTTTTGCACATTGCCGGCGGTGTCGGCAATGAGGATCACGGGCAGGGAGGCTGCTCCGCAGTCGCGGGCCAGGCTGCGCGAGTTGAGCAGCAGGTGCTCGCCCGGGCGCAGGCCGGGCACGGCTCCCTCG
>JAMPHR010000019.1 GCA_023663345.1 Paenibacillus sp.
CGGGGACACAAGGATTTTCAGTCCTTTGCTCTACCAACTGAGCTATGGCACCGTTGTTTTTCTTTTTGCACTGCAAAGGTAGGGTGTTTTTTCGAACTGACCAAATTTTTTAGCAATTATTTTTCATGTTTTTTTCAACTTTTTCATCGTCGCCTCTCAGCAATCAAACACAAACTATTATATATCAAAACATTACATCAAAACCACATTTTCCATATTTTTTGGCCTTTCGACCTCCGTTTTTGTAGCACATCAAGACATCCCCCCATAATATCGGTCCATAATCGTTTATAAAAATATCAACCGACCACATATTAAAACCGTTTTTTCGTCTCAAACAATCCCCACACCCATTTTTCCACCCTATCCATTCTCAGCACTCTCCACCTCTACCCACTTTTATGCTGAAAAAATGCCCGAATTATGCTCGGGGATACAAAATCATACGTTTTTGAGACATTTTACACATCTGTAACGACTCAAATGCACTAAAAATGATACATCAACACATGGATCGAGATTACTATTATGACTAATTTTGTATATCAAAATTCTTATCAATCATTTACCATGTTCATCATGTCCTGCTTAAAATCATTTTTCAACTCGCCAGCCACCGCCGTCAGGTCTTTCAGACGGTGCATTACCGCAATCCTATTCACATGCGCACTACCAACCTATATATGCGCTCAAGAATGGGTGGGCACATGGGCCACAGCCCCGGAATATACCGGCGAAAGTGATATGCCACGCAAAACTGTTCTCACAGGAAATGCCTTAAGGCAAACAATCCATACCTCACTCGGAGGAGAGACAGTGAGATTGAAACTTTCAAATGAATTCAGCGATGAGCCTGTGGAGATAAAGAGCATATACATCTCACAGCCCACCGATAGCTCAGCCATTGATGCCTCCAAGGCTACATACCTTAAATTTGATGGCAAACAGAGCGTGACCATTCCTGCCCGCGGATCAGTTTACAGCGATCCCGTTAAATATCACATCGAGCCTCTCCAGCTGCTATCACTGACCACCAACTACGGCGACAAAACTCCTGTCCACGCAACATCCCACCGCGGGTCACGCACCACTTCATTCATAATGCAGGGAGAATCCAAACCCAAGAAACCTTTCAATACAATCGAAAAACTTGAGCATTGGTACAACATCGCCGCGCTCGAAGTCCTGAGAGACGACAAGCCTGAATGTGTGGCCGTCATCGGCAATTCCATCACCGATGGACGAGGCACCACCACCGATCGCCAAAACCGTTGGACCGACGTGTGCGCCGAGGCTCTTGGTGGAAATGTGGGTGTACTCAATCTCGGAATCGGAGGAAATAGCGTTCTGTCAGGAGGCATCAGCGAACCGGCTGTGAAACGATTCGCCCGTGACATCTTGGGACAAAACGGCATCACCGCCATCGTGATCTATGAAGGCATTAACGACATCGGCGGCAGCCGCAATGCCGAACAGACAGCCCAAGGGCTCATCAAGGCATACGAGTCGTTCATAGATCAAGCCCGCGCCAAAGGGCTGAAGGTATATGGAGGAACCATCACACAGATAGGCCATACCGACTATTGGTCACATATCCATGAAGGCGTAAGGCAGACCGTAAACGAATGGATACGCAAGAGCGGAAAGTTTGACGGCGTGATCGATTTCGATGCCGTCACAGCCGATCCGAACAAGCCTACACAAATGAACCCCGAATATCAGTCAGATTGGTTACACCCCAATCCCAAGGGCTACAAAGCGATGGGCAATGCCGCCGCCGAGGTGCTCAGATCAACTAAATAACACCCTCCCCCTCATCGAAATCTTTTTTCATGCTCATATCAGAGTCCTGCCTCCATACGGAGCAGGGCTCTTTTCACATCCACCCCGCCGGCATACCCTGTAATTGCCCCATTGGAACCTATTACTCTGTGACACGGCACAAATATCGACATAGCATTAGCTCCGCAAGCATTCGCAACGGCCCTGACAGCCGACCTACATCCCAATCTACCGGCTATATCTCCATAACTCAACGTCTCTCCATAAGGAATCTCCAAAAGCGTAGACCAGACCTTTATCTGAAAATCGGATCCCGCAAACCGCAAGGGCACCGAAAACTCTCGTCTTTTGCCGATAAAATACTCATCCAATTGTCGTCGAGCCTCATCTATCACAAGAGCTTCATCACTCTCATAGATTCCACACAGATACTTACCCAAGCGCCTGTCAATCTTTCTGTCACGACTCTCCGAGGCCCAGTCACAAAGACACAAACTACCACCTATCGCCCCAAGCCTCATTACTCCATACGGCGACTGATACTCTTCTACCATTATGTGATTGGCATTGAATTTATCCTTATATCTCATACAAAAAACAATTATCAGCAGACGTCACTCGACCGAAATCATCAGTATAACCATTTACAAGATCCGCTTACACAAAAGTAACGCTTAGAGCCTTCTTTTCAAAATTTTTCGCCCATGATAACACGCGACTAAGAGGACGTTGAAAACGCTCCATGTGTTACAGCCGGTCATTACGTCACATCTGTCCCGCCGTTCGTCACTCTTATTTGTGACGTACATATCACGCGCTATACATTTGCAATGAAAATACTATTACGATCACCATAACCCTACTTCATGATATCAGCCTTAATCACACTTCTGGCCATTTCAATTCCTCAATCACCCGATAGCATCTCAGGCTCTCCAAACAATGCCAACATTGACTCAGTGATGACAGAGCATCTCGATGAGATCGTTGTCAAGGCCCGCCGTCCGCAGGCCATCGTCACGCCTGAAAAAGTATCCTTCAATCCGTCAGCCACCCTGTCGGGAAGCGACGGCACACTCTATGATGCCCTATCGTCATTACCCGGCATATCAGTCAACGGCAACTCCATATCTGTCAATGGTCAAAACGGTATCACCATCACCATCGACGGCCGCAAGCTCATGCTTCAGGGCAATGCCCTGGAAAGCTATCTTAAGTCACTGCCGGTATCCAATATCAACCGTATAGAATTAGTATCCGCCCCGGCGGCTAAAAACGATGCCTCATCCTCCCCCGTAATCCTCAACATCACTCTGCGCCACATACGTGAGCACGGCTTCACCGCAGGGGTAAACGGCAACATCAGGGGCTGGCGTGCAGGCCGAGGGCTGGGAAGCATGTTTATTGATGCCGGCAACGGCAAAAGCTCTCTCACGGCATCTTATTCATTCATAGCCTCGCGCAACCCGTCGGTACTGCTCACTGACCGGCCCTATATCACAGGTGACGACCGCATAACACAGGTCTACGACAGGCACCGCTCCGACCGCAACCATAATGCCGCCATATCGCTTGATCATAACTTCTCATCGCGCTGGAGCGCCGGCTTATCCCTATCGGGCAATTGGTTTTCGCGCCGCGAACTCGGCATAATGGACACAAGCATCCCAAGCATCGACAGCAACAACCTCACCACCAATCTCACCCGCTTCCACTCCTCCAATATAATGGGTAGCATTTATGCCACCGACAAATTCAACGACCGTCGTGGCGAATTATCCATCGGCTTTGATTATTTCCACTTCACCAACGACGAGGACCAAGGCCTCAACGACACATCCGGTTCCGACATCAAGGGCGATATGGGTGGTACAATCACCGGATATGTAGGCACAGCCGATTTCACCCGCAAACTCAACGGGGCCTTAAGCCTCTCGGCCGGCGTGAAATCCACCCTGCTCCTCATCGACAATGGAGGCAGATATGACGAAAGCGATACCGGCACGTCACCCTCCGACGACAATCTCAGCTCCCGGTTCTCAAGCCGGGAAAATGTAAACGCCGCCTATCTCGAAGGCAAATTCTCCCGTTCACCGCTATTGGCGGTAACTCTCGGAGGCCGTGTGGAGCAGACCAACGTACACAACCGGTTTTCAGGCAACGAATCAAGCGAACAGTCCGACTACAGCAGGCACACCATCGGTGCATTTTTCAACGCATCGGTAAGCTCACGGCTCACCGACCGCGACGGAGCCATGCTCAGCTACGCCCGACGGGTAAACCGCCCTAAGTATTCCGACCTGAATCCATTCGTATATATCTTTGACGACATAACCCACGTGGGCGGTAACATCAATCTGCGGGAGGCCATCTCCAGCACCCTACAGCTCACCTACTCACGCGACGCATGGCTACGATGCACCCTGTCAGGCTCATATATCAAGAATGATATAGTGCGTTGCTACCGTGAGATTTCCGACCGCATTGTGTACACATCACCCGAGAATCTTCCACGCCATCTCAATGCCATGTTCAGCATATCGGCCATGAATATTCCTATAACCGGATATTGGGACATCTCAGCGACATTCACTATGGCATATCACCATTACCGCTTCGATCCACAGTTAGGCATAGGCACCAACTGCCGGTTCTCCCCCATGATCGACTGCCGTAACCGCATTGATCTGCCTTCGGGATGGTCAGCCGAGGTGTCGGGTCAATGGCATGGACGCATGGCCTATGGCCAGGCCCGTGTCAGCGGTGCCGGTTCAATATACTTGGGCCTGAGAAAATCCATCCTCGGTGGCAGGATCAATGCAACAGCATTTGTCCGCGATCTTCTCAACACCAACCGCCAGCACTCTGAAATATGGCTCAACGGTCGCCGGGCCATGCTTGACGAGCGGGAATACGAACAGATGCGGCAGATAGGTGTATCCATATCCTTGCGCATCCATTCGGGCAAACTAAAGACACCTAAAAAACGTGAAAAGGATGTGATAGACGAGATTAAACGAGTAAATTTGCAATAATTCTGTCCCCTCCATGACTAATCATACCGACACTATCAACCAATCGACAAGACCCAGGCACTATCCACCGTTCAACGGCCGGTTGATCTATCCCGCCCTATACGCCGCCACGACATTCCTGCTTGTCAGAGTTGTCAACGATATTCCCATCCGAAGCAACTATCTGAATCATGCCGCATGGTTCATTGCCATAGAGGTAATCAGCACACTCATTGCATCCTACATCTGCTTCTACGGCACAGCATGGTGGGTAAAAACCGTGGACCGGAAAGGGATCCCGACCTTGCCCGAATACGCTTGCCCCACCATCACCGTCGCCATGATCGCTGTTGCTATCACTGCCCTATCCCACTGGCTTGATGGATCGCCGTTGCATTTCACCGACCTGTACCCCTCAATCCTTATCGGTGCCATGACCGAGATATGGGTATATCTATGGCTTAAATACTCATTGATGCAAAGCAAATACCACGATGAACAGCTCCGTAACGAACGTATCCGTAATAAGCAATTACTCACCGAGATGAAGTTGCTTCAATCCCAGTTTCACCCTCATTTCCTGTTCAATATGCTCAACACAATATATTTCACTATTGATGAGGACAACGAGGAGGCCCGAGGGAATGTGGAACACCTCTCCAATCTGCTCCGGGGACAATTATACACCACCGAGGGGAAAGTTCCGTTGGCCAACGAACTCTCGGTCCTGCACAGTTACATACATCTGTCAAGCAAACGCATTGCCGATCGAGCCGAGATTTCTATAGATATTCCTTCAGCGGAGAATAACGACATCCCCCAGGGCCTGCTTATCCATCCCTACCTGTTGTTGCCACTCGTGGAAAATGCCTTCAAACATGCCGGGGGAGACTACTGTATAGCCATCAGCCTATCTGTCGAGGACGGATGGCTCCGGCTGACCACCGGCAATTCCGTGTCAGCACGTCCCAATAGTGCATCCCCCCATAAACAAGGGATCGGCCTTGCGAACCTTTCCCAACGCCTTGCCCTCATATATCCTGATTCCGACTATATCCTAAAAACAGGCATGGTGGACAATGACACATATCAGGCCACTCTAAGAATCAAGTTACATGTATAATCCCCACTCATCATGAGGACATTCACCTGCGCAATAATCGAAGACGAACCTGTGGCCCGTAAAGGAATCACTGATTACGTGTCACGTATCGAATGGCTGAAATGTATAGGGACATTCGAGGACGCCATGCAATTCGACAATGCCATCCATTCACCTGGCAGTGACGCAACATCCATCTCCGAGCCCGACATTCTGTTTGCCGACATCGAGATGCCGGGTATATCAGGACTCGATTATCTCGCCACGGCAGGAATCAAATCGGCTGTAATATTGATTACAGCCTACGAATCATACGCTCTGCGTGGATATGAGCTTGACATCACCGACTATCTTCTGAAGCCCGTGCCTTTCAGTCGTTTCCTTAAAGCGGTAAACAAGGCACGCGCCTACAAGGAAGCCCTTAGTGCTCACCCTCTCGCTTCCTCCAACGGAACACTTCACGATTCCATATTTGTGAAATCCGACCGTGTAATCCATCGTATCACCATATCCGACATTCTGTATGCCGAAGGGATGGAAAATTACGTCAAGATCTACACCTCTACCCACGGCATGATCATCTCGCGTACCACCATGAAATCCTTCCACGCAACACTCCCGCCATCCATGTTCATGCAGGTACACAAATCATTCATTGTAAACATCAACCACATACAATCCCTCGACGGCAATAGGCTACGGCTCCTCGACGGCTCCGAAATCCCTGTCTCTAAGAGCTTCAAAGACCACCTCCTCACCTTCCTCACCCCACCTCATATTTGATCGGAGTTTTTTTTGGGGAGGGAGAGGTATATGGTTTAGATTTTTAGGCCAAAGTCTTTTATAGATAATGGCTCCTGCCCTCACGGGTGGGAGTCATTTGTATTTTGTCATGTTGTAGCAATATGTCAATGGGCTCTTGCCGAGCTGTTATTTCAGCCCTTGCGGGCTGAAGGGTTATAAGGTTATGGGGTTAGGAGGTTAT
>JAMPHR010000001.1:0-159944 GCA_023663345.1 Paenibacillus sp.
TTTACACACTATAATTTTTAACACTTTTCGCTTGCACAGGTCCTAGATTTCCCCACCACGAGGCCGGCAAGCAAATCGCCCGTAGGGCAAGATTTGCGCCGTCGGGCGAGGTGTGGGGAAATGAAATAAATGCCAATTTGGGCGTCGAAGACGTCCTATAATTCCCGCGTCCACCCTCACAGTTTTACCACCAATATAGCCCTAAAATCCCTCTACACTTTATCTCCAACCCTGCTGTCTAAAAAACTAATCACTATACTCTATACTTTCCCCTCTATACTTCTTCATATCTATACTTTCTCATATACCAGAAATAGGTCATTAGACGGCGTCTGACGACGTCAATCGTCGCACATGACACATATATACCCGCCACTAAGAAAATGGCCACAATGGAGAATTGTGTAAGCGACAGCGCGTTCCACAGAGTGATTACCGTAGGTTTCATCCATCCCACCCACACCTGAGGCGACTTATGGATGAGATATACCGCAAAAGCCCCCGAGGCAAGAAGATTCACCTGCCGAGAACGGAACGACATCATGACAAACACAATGAAGAACGCCACCGACTCGGCAATTACGAGCGGAGAATTGTAGGCAAACGCCATGGAGGATTCAAGTATCAGAGAGCTATATGCCACCCCTGCAGCCGTGAGGAGATACATCAGCAACGCCGGGAACATGATCCTGATCCTATCGGCACGTCGCCAATAATCAATATCGGCAAACACACTCATCCTCATCCACCGGCCGATCATGTACATCATCACCAATTGTATCGGAGTATAACCTGTGGGATTGAACTCCATGCCCATCCCCCACCCTGCAGTGATATTGGCACATACAACCGCCATCACCACCATAGGCAACATTGCAGACGGAACCCTCTCCATAAGTCCATTGATGGCAGGAGCAAGAATCATCAGAGCGAAATAGGCCGGGACGTACCAAAGATCGGTGCGGGTTATGACCCTGAGGCTGTCGGCAACCCCTGTCCAGGTGAACTGCCACGGATACACACAGCAATACACAAGATAGACCCCGCATGAATAGAGCATAACTGTCCCGAGAAACCTCACAGCCCCGCCGAGACGCAATCTTATGCCGAAATAACCCGAGATGAGGGTAAAGCAATTAACCCCTATTATGGCGAACGATTCCACTATCACGCGCCACAAGCCACGGTCGGTGAGCTGGGAGAAATCGCCCACAGGACCCGGTAGCCCCAATGACGCCCCGTCCACATGGACCGTAAGCACCATGAGCATACTCACTATGCGCAGAGCCTCGAGATTGGAACTCCTCGTCAAGCGTGCCGCCGGCATACCTTAAATCCAATTACAATATCCTGAAGAAGTAGGCAAGCGATACTTCGATCGATGATCCGCGCGAGGCGGCAAAGAAATCGCGCTTGGAGTCCTTGAATATATTGCCTATACCGAAATAGTAACGACCCTCGAGCAACAGCGAGTTGCGTCGGTTGATGAAGAATTCGACGCCCGCTCCACCGGCGATACCATAGTCAAACTTGTTCTCGACCTCCATCTTCATCTGCTCGTTGGTGCGCGTACCCTTGGGGAAATCGGGAATGGCATCAAGATTCTTATAGTCGAAATTGGCCGTTATCTTATCGCCGATCATAAAACCGGCCTCGGGGCCGAGATTAAAGAATCCCTTCACCTTCTTCGACCCGAAATATATATGGGTGAGCAGAGGAATCTGAATATATGTGAGCTTTCTCTCATACTGGAACTGGGGAGCCTCGTCACGGGCGAAATCCTCCTTCCATCCGCGCTGGGTGATATTCACCTCGGCGATGAGGCCGAAGTACTTCTCCTCGGTATATCGGGCTGTCACTCCCATGGTGATGCCCTGTATCATGGACTGGTGTACCTCGGGGGTAAACGACATGCTCGACAATGTGGCACCGCCGCGCACTCCTATCGAAAAATTGGGTGAATACTCGCGCTGGGCCATGGCCACACCGGGCATCATGAAGATAGCCACAGCACACATCAGCAACGCACGGATGGCAGAATTGGGACTGATAGCCTTCATCAGATGCGGGATTTATCAATTACATTGCCCGGACGGAAATTCACGAAGTAGAGAGCCTCGTTGTAGGATCCGGCTCCATCCTTGGGAGTAGTGAAGAAATATCCGTTCTGCACACCGTCGTATGTGCCGTTGTCATTGGCAAGATAGGGAATGATGAACATGCCGGTATCGAATCCGAGCAGTCCCTGGCGGGGTATCGCATTCTCCATGTGTCCGCCATACCACTTCTTGTATCGGGCATCTATATCGGTGGTGCGCGGTGCCTCCTCGTCGGTATAGAAGCGTGAATACACGGTGGTGTTGAGATTGTGCATGTTTTCAAGCGTCTCGCCACGGAAAGTGGTCCACTCGGGGTATCCAAACATTCTCACTATCGGTGTCACAGCCTGGTCACGCCACTCTATTATACCGGGCATGAGTTTGTTAAGGTCGGCCTGACGGGCCGAGGTGGGAATGAAGGTATAATTACCGTCGGAAGGGAGGGCGCGCAGATCAGCGACATCAAGCCGACCGTCGACCTCGACCTCCATGTAGGTCTTGCCACGGGCCGAGAGCGACTCCTTGAGAGTCTCCACGAAATCGGCCTTGTCACCTGCAACACCCTTGATCGATACGAACACAGGGGTGGAGAATGAAAGCCTCTCCATCAATGCGTCGGCAGCCTTGCGGTACATCAGCGCACTGGGCAGATTGCACTGCATCATGGCAGGATTGGTGAGATAGGAGTCATCCTTCACAAGGAAAGTATTGAACACCTTTACATTGTTATTGCGCCCATACTCGGCAAGGATAGCCAACTGTGAGGCATTGTCGGGGGCTATGATAGCGTTGTGACGGCGGAAAGCCGAGTCAGTAAGCGCCTCCTTGATATTCAGTACAGATCCCTCGGTATCGTAGGCGGTGACATGGATGGGCGTACCGTTGTTGCGCAGACTGTCGACCGCGATCAGGAAGCCCTTGTAGAACTCGGTATATCTCATCGCACTCTTGGAGGGGTTCTCCTCCTTGAGCATAAACGGAAGCATCACGGCCACCGAAATCTCGCGCTTCTCCACTCCGGCATCAGCGGTTCCGGCAAGCGCACCGTCAGTAGTGGTCATGGCCACGGTATCAGCCGGAACGGTAGGCGGTAGCAAGGGCATCGCTCTCACCGGGCCATCCTGAGTGTAGCCGGCATCATCTTTACGGGCCATGTCATCGGTCCCAGCCTGAGCTGTCACTCCCTCGGCAGGCACATTCTCCCCGGCATTTCCGGCAACCTCGGTCACTTCCACAGGGATATTGAGAACCTGGCCCTCACGCAGGGAATTGACTCCGGGATTGGCCGCCTCAAGCTCGGCAACCGACAGGCCGTGGGATACAGCGATGGAGTAGAAAGTCTCCTTCTTCTTCACCACATAGCCTTTCATCTCGGTCTTCTTAACCACGGGCTGAGGGACGCTCTCCACGGCTGTCTCCTCCTTGTCCACGGCCACATCCTCAGCCACGCCCGGCAACTTCACAGTGATGGTCTGGCCGGCCTTGAGGCCATTTTTGAGCACGGGATTCTGTGCAATCACATCGTCGGTGGTCACGCCATACTTGTGGGCGATGCCGAAGATGGTCTCACCTTTCTGCACGTGATGCGTTATGACCTTTCCGGGAGCCTGGGCGGACGATGAGGCTGAGGCCGTCTCGACAGGGAAAAACAGTTTCATGCCCGAGCGCAGACCATCGGCAACCGATGGATTGTTGCGTATAAGCTCATCCTTGCTTATGCCAAGCTTGTAGCATAGCGAATAGACGGTCTCCTTGGATGTTACATCATAGTAATGATACTTCCGGCCCTGCACTGTGGTCACAGGCAGATCCTTGATAGCAGCTTGCAGAGAAAATATCGAGGCTATCCCAAGCAGGGTAGCCATTGTTCCGAATCGTGAGAAATTCATGGACTAACTAAATGAAAAACTTTACGAAGTCTTTAGAGCGATCCGCATGGGTTGACAATACAGAGTGCGGTTATCACCTTGAATCGCTTGTGATTTGCAAAGTTACAAAAAATTCCGCAATCACCGCCACCTCAATTCCTAATTCTTGCTAATTAAAGAGTCCAATTAAAGAAGCGTGCCGACCCGCAAGAGGATCAGCACGCCACATTATACATCAATATTCAATAATCATAGGATATGGCCCGTAAGCCTATGCTTACCAGAAGTCATGGTGCGGGGCTTGTCATCGCCGGGCACATACACTTCGGCCGTGGTGTTGGCCGGGATTGTCACGTCAAGAGTCACGTTTCCGTCACCGCCACGGTGCCATTCCACCTCGACATCACCGTAAAGGGTCGCCGTGCGTCCCTTGGCCATAGTGAGGTCGCCCACGATCGCGGGCTTTATGATGAAATGCTGCATACCGGGACGCTCGGGATCGGCCTGGATGCCGAGCAACGAGCGGAACAGCCACTCGTCGATCTGTCCCATCATGAAATGGTTCCACGATGAACCCTGGCGCGGATCCCACTGCTCGGTGAGAGTGGTAGCGCCGAACTTCTGCTGGAAACCATAGCCCGGAGCATCGTAATGGTCGTGCATCTTCCACATGAGTGAATCCTGACCATTGTCGGAGAGGGCACGGAACAGATATCTGTTGCCGACATCACCGGTGGTGAGACGGTCGCCATGCTCACGTATATCCCCAATAAGATTGGCAAGCACGACATCGCGTTTACCATTAGGCACCATTCCGAGGAAGAGCGGAAGGGCATTGGAGGCCTGACTACCGGTGCCGTAATCGCCTGTGGACTCGTCGAAATACTTCTTGTTGAACGCTTTCTTCACCTCCTCGGCACGGGCAGAGTAGAGTTTCGCATCGGCATCGTTACCAGTCAGAGCCGCAGCCTTGGCAAGATAAAGCAGATCCATATAGTAATGGGCCGAACCCACAAGCCCCACGGGTGTATTGCGGGAGAATCCGGCTCGGAAATCTCCGTAATCGTACCAGTCGCCGAGGCCGAAATCAATGAGATTGCCGTCGGCACGGGTGCCGAGGTATTCTACATAAGCCTTCATCCTGGGATAATATTCACGTATCAGGCTGTCGTCTCCATAAGTTTCGTAGTACATCCATGGAGATACAAGGATTGTAGCGCCCCATTCGGGGGATTCGGCAAACGGTTCCATCCCGGGGCCCTCGAACACTATATACTGCGGAGCAGTGGTGGGCACCATGCCGTCGGCACGCTGAGAGTCGGAAATATCGCGCATCACCTTGGGCATATAATTAGCCAGATCATAATTATAGAAAAGGCTCGGACCATTGAGATGCACCTCCTCAAGCCATCCCAGCTTCTCGCGGTGGGGACAATCGGTGAACACCGACTGCATATTGCTTCGCTGGGCATTACGGATCAAAGTGTGAGCACCGGTCAGCACAGGGCTGGAGCACTCAAACGCACTTATCTCGGGGGCTGAATTGTAGATGAAACATGACTTTATATCCTCGACAACAGGCAGATCCTGCGGGTTAGGCTCACCGGCAAGCACAGCTCCCTCGAGCTGGATGTAACGGAATCCGTAGTAAGAGAAACGCGGATGCCATGTCTCGGGACCATCCCCCTTGAGAGTATAGGTATAGATATGCTGGCGTCCTGTCTGCTTCTGATTGGCCGCATTCTCGGGTGTGACACCCTCGGCCACAAGCATTGTGATCTTCTGTCCGGCCTTGCCCTGGACTGTGATCTGTGGGAAACCTGAGAGATTCTGCCCCATGTCAAGAAGTATGGCAGAAGGATCGATCTTACGCTTGGTCGATACGGAAGCCTTCTCCACCTCGTCGGCGGTGAGCTTATGGGTGCTCTTCACTCCGAAATGCTCCATTATCTTGACCGGAGGAGCCATCTGGGGAGTGAGTGCCCCCTTGGGTGCGCGCTGCACCACGGCATTGTGCCAACGGCTGTCGTTGAATCCGGGAGTGTTCCAGCCTTTCTGCTCAAGGCGGGCATCGTAATCCTCACCTCCATACATCGAATGGAAAGTGATGGGACTGAGCGAGTATTTCCATGAGCCGTCGGTCGACACAACCTCGGTTGATCCATCGGTAAAGCGCACAAGCATCTTGAGCCACAGGGTCTCGGGACCGAAACCTATCTGAAGCTTGCTATAGCGGTCGCCCTTAACGACATTGTAGAATCCATTGCCGAGCAGAACGCCTATGGCATTTTCACCCCGGCGGAGCATATCGGTGACATCGTAAGTATTATAGTACACGGTGTGGTCATAATCGCTCCACAGGGGGGTAAACTCCCCGTCGCCTACCTTATGGCCGTTGATGGAGAGCTCGTAATGACCGAGACCGCACACGTATACAGTGGCATCGGCCACCTTGCGGGGCACATCAAAGTCCTTGCGCAGAAGGATGCTCCGGTAGGCAAGTGAATCAACTTTCTCCCATTTCTCCTTCACTTCGGGTTTCTTCCATTCCACGTAGCTGTAGTTGCGACCGGATGGTAACGCCGCCTTGTCGTAATCCACAGCTCCGATCCAATCACCTTTCAGAAAGGCGGCATCGGGAGCCACACGAAACTCTGCAGGAGTACTCCATGAGGACACCTTGCCAGACTTGTCCCACACCCTTACACGCCAGAAATAACGGGTGAGCGGATTGAGCGTAGGCCCTGCGTAGCGCACGAGCTGGCTGGCGGAGGATTCGACCTTTCCGGAATCCCACACCGACTGCTTGCGCTTTCCGTCGCGGGTAAACACCTCAATCTGGTAAGCCGACTGGAAAGTGCCGTCGGCACCCATCATCTGCCAGCCCAACCTCGGCTCCGAGGTGGGCAGGGCAAGCGGGTTATCGGTCATCTCGCATGTGAGGCGTGTGATCTCAAGGGCTTGAGAGGACACGAACGCACACAAGAGGCACATGTATAAAAATATTCTTCTTTTCATCACAATACGTCTTTACAGATGATACGGCCAAGCTCAGGAGAGTTACCAACAATCTTACCGTCAACCATGACACTCAGGCCCTTGCCCTTGTGATAACGGCTTCCATCCTTGTCCCAGATAATGGTGATATTACGGCCATGATAAGGCACGTTGTCAAGACAGAACCAATCCCATGTACCGGCAGGTACGAGAGGATTCACCTCAAGATCATTATCATTGCGGGGACGCAGGCCACACAGACCGGTGATGACAAGATCATTGAATGTGGAATGGTTGTAATAACGGCTACGCTCCTGGTCGCCCTTGAGCCAGTAACCGGTCACCTCGTCGAGATACTCGCCGATATATGGACGGCCACGGTGATGCTGAGACTCCACGTAACGCTTCATCTGAGCGAAATAGGTGCTGTCGTTCACCACAGGATTCTCCTCGGTGTTCAGATAGTTGGCAAGCGCGGTGAGGGTCTGAGCTGACGCGAAAGGCCATATAGCACCGTCCCATTCACACTTTCCTACTCCGTGGGTGCGGAATTCAGGATGACGGCGCTCGGCTGTGGTGAGACCGTAGGGAGCGGAGAAACCGTTTTCGTCGTTGAGCTGAAGCCAAGCCTCGTCATACACACCCTTGTCTGGCAAATTGAAATACCAGGGGATATATCCGATGGCTTCACGCACCTGGGCGCATGTGTCGCCTCGCACTGTCTCAAAGAATGAATGATCTTTGTTCCACAGGCGCGACTGGACGAGATCCTTGATCTCCTCGGCTTTATTCTCGTAGAGCTGCTGATCATCCTTTTTGCCGAGCTTCTCTGCTATAGCAGCAAGAGCCTTGGCGTTGCCATACATGTAGGAATTGATGGTAGGACGGGCATACTTTTTCTTGCGTCCGCCGCTTATGCTCTCCTCCATGCCATCCTGCACATCACCCTGCCAGTATAGACCGTTGGGCAGACGGTGACTCTCCTCCCAGCGGGCATACTCGGCCTTGAGATCGGGATACATCTTGACAAGAGCGTCAAGATCTCCGTCGACCAGATAGCGGCCATAAACCGCATCAGGATTCCATGAGCTGAACTTCATCATCTTGTTCATGGGGCCACCGTCGTTGCCGTGATACCATGTGTTGATGATACCGTCGAGATACTTGGGGTCGCGCAACCAACGGCTCTCGTAGATGTGATGGCCGATGGCACAAGCGATAAGGTTGTACTTGTCGGCATACGAACGATCAACCAAAAATTCGGTCATTCCGTATCCTACAGGTGTATCCTTGATATGCTTGCGCAAAGTCCACCAGCGATAGTAGTACATCTGCTCCATATCCTCATCGGGACACTCGAACAGAGGCACATTATCCTTCATCCAAGCCGAAGACTCGGAGTTAGGGATAGCCTGTGCGATATTCTCGTCCTCCATGCCATTGAAATAATCAACATGATGGGCAAAATCGTCATACTTGAGTACGGCCGAGGAGGCATCGGCATCACGCGAGGAGGATTTGAAATTAGCGATGCGGTACACAGCCATCGGATCCACGTCATTGGCTCGGGGCATGTCATTGGTCTGGTCAGCCTCGGTGTCGACGTTGGGGAAATTGGAGTGAGGACCTGTGCGGAACACCACACGCTCGATAGACTTAACAGGAGCGAAAAGCATACGGGTAGCCTTCTTTTCCCCGTTCACGTACACGGTGGAGTTGCGGTTGTCGACCGATACATCCACCTTCACATGATAAGGCTTGCCGGGCTCATAGTTAAGGATTTTTCCGTAGCGGGCACCACCCTTGGATCGGAATTCGCCTGACGGAGTGAGATCAAGACGGGCACAGGCGGTACCCTCGTCATCGACAAACTCGATGAGCAGGTTGCCATGATCATTCTGCTCGGCCATGAGGTCAAACTCCACAGTCAGCTCGCGTGTAGGGGGAATCTTGCGCTCTACCTTGGAGACATCATACGGATCCTTGTCGGAAAGAGTCAGCCAAGTGTTGGCATCCTTTTTCTCAAGCGATACGGGAGCCCACACGGGGGAATAGATATTCCACATTGTGAGATCGGCAAGAGCCGGATAGTCGGCGAAATTCTCATTGGCATGGGCCGAGGCAACAGTCTCGACGGGCACAGGTATGCGGGCCACCCACATATCCTCCTTACCCACGCTGTAAGTCACCCACAAATCACCATCGGCAGGCACACCGTTGCCCTCCTGGATACCGCGCACATACTGCGGACCAAACGACTTGTACTGCCCGGCATAACGCATAGGGGGCACCTCGCCGTGAACAAGGTTGAGCGTGGTGTAATCAAGACCATCGGAGCTCAACGAGATGGCGAGGGGCCAACGGAATTCGGAGGGGTTATATACGGTAGCATAAGTACCGTCAGAGAGCTTTTGGCCCCATATCTTGGCATTGCTGTTGACAAATCCCTTGGCACGCAACACAGGCTCATGCCAAGTGTTGCCACCATCCTTGCTCACCGAAGTGAGTGCATGTTTCCACAATCCGGCAATATCTCCGTTGGGGAGAGTGTACCAGCAGAAAGCCTTATAAGGCTTCTTCAACGGAATGGCAGGATCCTCGCGGTCGGCCTCCTCCACCCACTGCATACGATAGAGAGGATTGTCGATTATCTCCTTGCAAGCCTCACGGAAACCCTTGTCCTTGCTCTTGGTGTAGAAGGGATACAGGGTGTTCTTCTCGTTGAAATCATGATTGTAATAGATGAAATATATCGGACCGAACGAACCGTCGGGATATATCTCACGTACCACACGGCCAATTCCGTTGCCGTCGTTGGGGTCATCCTTGTGGTGCAAAGCGATACCATAGTTGCCGATAGCGAGCAGGCGACCCGACTTGGATACATAGAAACCCACACGCTGGTGCATCACAGCATCCATGTTTTTGGCTGTTATGTCCGATCCGGCTTTGGTGAAGCCGTCGGGCACAGGATATACGGGAAACAGCACTTCAGGAGCCGACCATGTGTAACCGTCGGACGAGGTCTGAAGAAGTGTGCGGCCACCGCCAACATGCTCGTCAACGGGGTTGGAAAGATAGTGCATGTAGAACTTACCATTCCAATAGGCCATCATGGGCTGATGGTTGTAGGTCCATCCGTTTTCGTTAGGTGAATACAGGTCGTAACGGCGGTTGGCACGCATTGTCTGAATGTTGTGTACGCCCACAGTAGGCGACAGGGCACCGTCGTGACGGTTGGGATTGGAGAGCTTCGATCCGGTGTAATGCACCAGGTCCTCGGCTCCTGCTCCCGATGCCACAGCGATGGCGGCACCCAACAGCATTAGTTTTGTTCTCATTTCTGTTTGCTTTTTTCTATAAGATTCTCAACAACGGATTTCGGAGCACGGAACACAGTGCCATGCTTGTGGCCGGCAGGAATGGAGATACTGTCGGTAACATCAGTGAAATGTATGAAATCCTTGGTCTTATGGGCACTGTAAATGAATTTTCTGTAAGTATCGTAATACACGTAATATTCATCACCTACCTTGGCTACCGACGGGCCTTCGGTAAAGGACTCGGTGAAAGGCTCGGAAGCCTCGGAATACGGGCCCTCGGCATTCTTGGCAAACGCGATCTTGATATTACGGTTGGGACGGGTATTGTCCTTGACCACCATCACATAATCCTCGGGGCCTCGCTTAACAAGAGTGGCATCGATACAGCTGAAACCAGGCTCATAGAACAGCTTGGGATCAGAGAATGTGACAAAATCCTTGGTAGTCACGCAATAGAGGCGATGATTGTTCTTCTCATCCTCGATACCCACATCAAAACCGGCGTCGGGCACACAGGAGGCATATACGATCATGAACTGCTCCTTCTCATCATCGTAGAACAGTTCGGGAGCCCACAGGTTCTGGGCGGAAACCACCGAGTCCATTGCAGGAATACGGCGCTGCTCGGTCCAGTTGACAAGATCCTTGGAACTTGCATAGCCGAATCCGGTGTCACCCTTCCATGCGATGGTCCACACGAGATGATAGGTGCTGTCAGGGCCTACAACGATCGACGGATCACGCATGATATTCTGCCCAAGCATAGGCTTTAGCCATGTTCCGGCGATGCTGTCCCAGTGGATACCGTCCTCACTGTAAAGGAAGCGGAGACCCTCGTCGGCAGGTTCATGGAATGAGGTGAACATATAGAGCTGCTCTTCGGGCTGCTCGGATGCCTTATTGGCCGACTGGCAGGAATAAAGACCGGCAGTAAGCCCCATTGTAGCTATGATTGCTGTTAATAATTTCATGGTGGTAAAATAAGTTTCTCTTGGAATTAATGGTTTATAGATCTATTTCGGCATGTTTGATGCGCTGGCGACGCCATGTGTACACCGCATGGAGCTTTCCATCCTTGCCCTGGATGATGCTGGGATAGGAATACTGGCTCACGGGGCTATCCTCAAGAGTGATGACATTCTCCCAGTTGAGACCATCGTCCGACACAGCCACACACAGTGGAGTACGCACTCCCTTGGGTGTACCGTCGAGCGTAGCGAAATCGTTATATATAAGCACGTGACGACCATCGGCAAGAGTCACAGCATCGGTGCCTGAATTATTGTTAGGCATATCGATGAGTGTCATAGGTGTCCAGGTAGAGCCATTATCGGAACTCCAGCTTGTAGCCAGTTTGGCGTTACGTGTACGGCATATTATCTGCAGGCGTCCGTCGGCAAGCTTAAGGATGCTCGGCTGAATGGCATATATCGGTTCAAGTTTCTCCTTCTCGTTAGTACGGTAAGCAGAATCGGAGGGAAGCGCGCCAGTAGAATGCCATGTCTTGCCATTGTCATCGCTCATCTCGATCCATGCACGCCACCCTTTACCCTCGCGGCTACTTGGGGCGATGATGCGACCATTGATATACTCGGGCTTATTCTTGATCGGGCCAAGGATCCCTTCGGGAAGAGGCTCGCGGTCCGACCAGGTGATGCCACCGTCGGTCGAGCGTGTCACCCATCCGGTCCAATCGCCCACACTGGAGCCTATCTTGAAGAACAGCATGATCTCATTCTTGCCGGGAATACGGAACAATACCGGGTTCCAGCAAGCTTTACGGCGGGCATTGGCAATATCACCCTTGAAATGAGGGCCTACAGGTCCGGCGGTTGCAGGAGTGGTCTCGGCATTGATGCCCGAAAGACCTGCAAGCTTGATGGTGGGATCGTTGAGATCAAACACACCGTCGGCTGCTATCACCGGCTCAGTCCACTCGGTAGCACCCTTAGGCTTACGGCATACCCATATCACACAATCGGGGTTTCTCTCCTTGGTGCCTCCGAAGAACGAAGCCACAAGGTCACCGTTGGGCATCTCCACAATGGTGGATCCATGACACTCGGGGAATGAGGTCGACTCATACAGGAATTCATCCACAAGTATGCCCTTGCGCTTGTTGCCGAGCGACGGATCCATCTTTATATCAAATGTGTACTTGCCGGATCCTACACTCCAATAGGAGTCATTTCCCTCGGTACGCACATATTTCGCGCCCTTGGCCTTTACGTTCTTCTTATCGGGTGTGGGAACACATACCATTGCAGTAGTATTGCAGGGGATCTCGATATTCCACACTATGTGCATTGGGGTCTTAACCCAACTGCTTCCGAGGAGACCGTAGGGGGTACGGTAGGTGGCACTGATGCTGTCGAGTTGCTGTATAGAGAAATCGGGCTTGAGAAGTATCTCCTTGTATCCCGGCTGGGCAGGATTAAATCCGGCGAGATCCTGATAATACCAGTTTAGGTGGTCACCGAGCATCATCACGTGGTTGTTGCTGTTCATACGCCAGCTTGCAGTATCGCCATTCCAAAGCTCCCATATCGTGGTGGCACCCTTGGAAATCTCGTATCCGTAGCTGGGATATGAAGTGTTGGTGGCCAGAAGGGCAGCAACATCACCCCGACCAATGCGTGAAAGCTCGCGCATGAGCCAGTTGACACCGATTACTCCGGTTGAGATATGCCCCTTGTTGGTCTCGATGATAGTCTTGATAAGATTATCGGCAACAGTCTCACGATATTCCGCAGGCACCATGTCGAAAGCAAGCGGAAGCACATTGGCGGTAGCGGTATTGTTACCGTAGAATATGCTGTCGGGGTACAGGATATGAGGGGTCTTTACCGGCGAGGTACCTTTCTTCACTGTGAGGAAATGCTTGTTGAAAGCATCCTTCACCTTATCGGCATCAGCTTCCCAAGCTGATGCCTCGGCATCAAGACCCTGCAGACGGGCGAATTTGGCCATCATCTGGCACACCTTATAATAGTAAGCCGATGCGATGAGAGTGCCGTCGGTCTTACGGGCCGGATCCTGGCTATGCACCATCTCGGGTTTCTCGGGCGGAACGCACCAGTCACCATACTTATCAGCGGTGATAAGACCATCCTTGCTTGTATAATCCTCACGGATGTGGTGTAACCACTTCTTCATGGCATCGTAATTGCGCACGATGGGCTGGATGTTTCCGGTCTGCTCATAGAGCATGTCGCACACCACGGGAAGCGTGGACGACCATGTCATATCGGAAGTATAGTAGTTGTAATAGGCGGGAGCGATGTCGGGCAGACAGCCGTCCTCGCGTTGAGATTCCCTCATGTCGTCCATCCACTTGGCGTAGAATGTTCCGTTGTCAAAGAGGAAATTCTCGCCCCAGGTACCCATGTTATGGTCTCCTGTCCACGGCTGACGCTCATCGCGCTGGGGGCAATCGACCGGCACACCCTTATAGTTGCTCGCTATACCCCACCATGCATTGCGGTGGATGGCGTTCATAGTAGGATTGGAGCTGTGGAACGAACCATTGTCGGGCAGATTATCGTAAACAAACTCGGCCACGATATCCTCGGGCTTGAGATCCTTGAGGCCTGTTACCTCGACATACTGGAAGCCGTGATAGGAGAATTTAGGACTCCATTTCACACCTTTCTCAGTGCCGTTGGCAACGTATTTATCGGTGCTCTGGGCATGGCGGAGGTTCTCGACATTGAGCTGAGTGCTATCGGGTGAGATGCGCTCGGCATAGCGGATGAACACGGTGTCGCCCTTGGCCACATCGGAGATAGCGATCTTGACCCATCCGGCCATATTCTGGCCAAAATCCACAAGGAAACGATCACCGAGCTTACGCACCGACTTGGGGGTCAACGTGCGCATCACCTTCATGTTGGGGGCAGTGTTGCCACGCAGAGTGCCGTAGGGGAGTTCGGCCCGCTGGGCCTTGAGCCACTTGGAATCATCATATCCGGGGAGAGTCCAGTCGCCAAGCTCGAGAGAGGCGTCATATACCTCGCCGTCATACTCATTGTTGCTCCTGATAGGCCCCTTGGCTGTCAATGCCCACTTCTCATCGCTGTTGACACGTTGCTTGGTGCCATCGGTGTACTCGATGATGAGATTCATGCGCATCTTGGGGTAGCCGAATGTGGGGATCTTATAGGGCTTGTAATTCTGACGCATGGTGTAGAAACGACCATTGCCGAGAGTCACACCCACAGCATTGGCCTCACCATTACCTTTCAGCATATCGGTGACATCGTAAGAATTATAAAGGGTGGTGCGACGGTAATCGGTAGGCGCAGGCGCAAGCACATCTTCACCGACCTTTTTTCCGTTAATATACATTTCATACAGGCCAAGACCTGAAATATGGGCCGTGGCTCGCTTAATCTGCTTTTTCTCGCTGTTGAATTCCTTGCGGAGATAGCGAGAGCTCATACGGCTGTGGGAATCCTCAATATCCCATTCAAACGGACCTTCCCATCCAATCCAACGTCCGCCCCAATGACCTTCGCCAACGATACCCATGCCCCACTCGGCCATCGGGCTCCAGGGAGACTCGCCACGGGTGGTGGAAACCTTGACTTTCCAGTAGCAACGGGTGTTGTCGGCAATCTTCTTACCGGCATAAGGCACCCATACTGACTGGCCGGACTTCACTACGCCGGAATCCCAGATATCGGCCTTACCCTCGGCAAGCTTTTCAGGCTCGGATGCCACGAGTATATGATATGAGGTCTGCATGACGTCACGATCAGTGGATGTTATAATCCAACTGAGACGGGGCGATGGAGTCTCAATGTTAAGAGGTGTCACCAGTCCCTCGGTAGTGAGAGACCCGACATTCACAGCGGCTCTCATCCCTACTGAAACGAGAAACGTAAGCAACAGGATTGATATCCTATACATAGTAATTACTAAGTTTTATCTGTGTGTTAATTTTTGCGACTTTATCACGCCACAATATATGCGCATGCTGTCCGCCACAGGCAGACAGCATGTTTATCACTTTATGTTGATCAGTTACGGGTGGGAAGCATGGTCCAGTTCTTGCCGACGTAATCCTTATCGGAATCAACGGCGATGAGCACACGGTCGTTTCCGGCTCCGTGGCCACCGTCATACTGGAACGGAGTAACCTTGCTGTCAAACTCACCGGCATATTCAAGATGTCCGTCGGTGGGATCATACCACCATACGTTTTTCTTCTTACCCGAGATCTTGGTGAGGTCAATCTCCATGGGACGGTTGGTGTAGTTGTAAACCAGAAGGTAGTCATTGCCACGGGTGGCGATGAGGCGGTCGTAACGGGTGCCATTCTCTCCGGCGATCACGCTCTGGTCAGGCACACGCTCGAAATAAGGGAACGCAAGGATGAGATTCTTGAGATGCTTCATCTGATTGAAGCCGGGATCCTTCATGCCTTCATACCAAGTTTTCTTAGCACCATAACCACCGACATTGGCAGGCTTAAGCATCTGCATGATGGAATTGTGGCCATAGGTGTGACCGAATGCACCGGCAAAGACTGCCCAGTAGGCATAGCGACGTACATCGGGAGCCTTCCACCAGGGCTGGGAAGGATCGTGAAGACCCTGGGGGATCTCCTCGTAGGAGGGCTCGGCATCGAAGATAGGCTTGCGGGGTTTCATAGCGAGACCTGCCTCGACGTAACGCCAGTTGTCCTCGGCCTGAGCAGCCTGGGCAGTGTCGTCACCATCGCCTCTCACCTGGTCATAACGACGGTGTCCGCTCTGGAACATATTGAAATCAAGCCAATCGGCATTGTGGAACCAGTTGATCGAAGAGGTACGGCCAAAGGGATGATAGCTCATAAGGTGATTCTTGTCGATCGACTTGATGGTACGGGCCATGGTGTTCCACTGGTCGGGGTTGATATCACCCTTGATATCACCACCCATCACCCATATAATATTGGGAGAATCCTTGTAGCGCTCGGCAAGGAATTTGCCATAAGCCTCGGCATCCTTGACACTCATTAGGCCGGCCTTTACAAGACCGCCCCAGATAGGCACCATAGCGATGTATATACCCTGATTCTCAGCCTGCTTTATGATATAGTCCATGTGATCCCAATATCCATATACACCCTTCTTGTTGATATTGGAGAAATCCCAACCGTCGGGGTTGGAAAGCTGGCCATAGAAGTTTATTGCCGGAACTCCATTGATAGTCTGTACCTGCACCACATTATATCCGGCCTCACGGCAACCATTGAGATAATATGAAGCCTCGGAGCGGTCGAGACGCTCGGGGAGAAGCCATCCGGTCTCGCCCATCCAGAAGAAGGGACGACCGTTCTCGTGCTGGAGATAGGTGCCGTTGTCGGACACACGGAGCTTTCCATTGTCCCAAGGCTTATAGACAGTCTTTACAGGATCCTGGGCATACACTGAGGTAATGGCGGCAAGGAATAGTAGAATTAAGGTTAGTTTTTTCATTATAAGTAACTGGTAATATAATTATTCTATAAGGATTGTCAGAAATACAGATCCACCTGAATCACGCGACACTCCATTGAAGGCGCATGATTCAAGTGGTGATTATATCACTTACCGGTGAGGATGTAAGTCTCGCCGGCCTTGGTGGGAAGATCGTAAAGATATGTTTTCTTCAGATCGACAGGATTGAGCTTGGCTTCAGGGCTAACAATAGGAGCGGGTGTCTCATATACCGAGAACAAGGAATTGGGATTCTCACCCTTAGCCTGCTTAAGACCTTTGCCCTTGATGGGAGTGAGAGTACGCAGACGGCATACACCACCAAGGGTCGATGTAATCTTCACCGTCTCGATCTTACCGCCACGCCACATGAGGTCGATCTCAAAACCGCCACGGGCACGCAACCCCTTGATCTCGCCGTCGGGCCATACCGACGGAAGCGCAGGCAACAGATATATGAAACCGTCGTGGCTCTGCATGAGCATCTCGGCAATACCGGCCACACAGCCGAAGTTGCCATCGATCTGGAACGGCGGGTGAGCATCGAAAAGATTGGGATATGTGCCACCTTTCTTCTTCTCATTGCGCACAAGGGTGAGCTGGTCAGTAATCAGCTTGTAGGCATGATCGCCGTCGAGCATACGTGCCCACAAACATACTTTCCATCCCATACTCCAGCCGGTGGACGGGTCGCCACGGTGTATGAGCGAGGTGCGGGCGGCATCGAAGAGTTCGGGGGTGCGGAACGGTGAGATCTGATTAGAAGGATACATACCGTACAAATGTGACACGTGACGATGGGTGTCCTCAGGATCATCCCAGTCTCCGGCCCACTCCTGGAGCTGTCCCCAACGACCAATGCGCATGGGAGAAATCTCTTTCACACGGGTCTTGAGACGATCGGCAAATTCCTTGTCGGTGTCAAGAATGGCTGCAGCGGTGATCACATTGTCCCAAAGCTCGGTGACAAGCTGATTATCCATTGTGGCACCGGCAGTGGTGGTAGCGTTATGACCCTTGGGGGTGTTCTCGGGAGAATTGCTGGGGCATATCACAAGCATACCATTCTCAGGATCATAGACCATAGTAGCATCATAGAACTCGGCCGCACCCTTCATGATAGGATAGGCTTCCTTCAGGAACTCTACATCGCCTGTGTGGAGATAATGCTCCCACAGATGACGGCTGAGCCATGCTCCGCCACCGAGCCACATACCCGAGGGGGCATTGTCAATGGCTCCGGTCACACGCCAGATGTCGGTGTTGTGATGGAGCACCCATCCCGGGGCATCGTACATGATTTTGGCTGTCTCGGCACCGGTCTCACTAACCTCCTTGATGAGCTTGAACAACGGCTCGTTGAGGTGAGTGAGGTTGGTGACTTCGGAGGGCCAATAGTTCATCTCAAGATTGATATTGCAAGTGTACTTGCTGTCCCACGACGGGAACATCTTGTCGTTCCATATACCCTGCAGATTGGCAGGCTGGCATCCGGGCTGAGAGCTTGACACAAGCAGATAACGACCAAACTTATAATATGTTGCCACGAGGTGAGAATCGTGAGTGTCCTTGAAGCGCTCAACACGTATATCGGTGGGCACGTCGGCATACTTGTCAGGCCCCAGATCAAGCGAGGAGGATCCTATCTCCTTCTGATAGAAATCCACATGCTCCTTTTTGGCCTGGGAATAGGGGCGTGTTGCAGCCGTGTCAAGATATTTCTTGGCCCTGGCAACCTCATCGCCTGTTATATCCTTGTAGTTATTGAAATTGGTGGCAATCGAGGTGTAAATCACAGCCTCGTCGGCATTTTCTACCGAAAGCACTCCGTCGCGCGACGAAACCTTTCCTCCTTTGGCCACCGCACGGGCTCGACCCTGAAACTCGACCTTACCTTTAAGTCCCTCATGATTGGAGCTGACACCGCTAAGTGTAATATCATCGCCCTCGGATGCAATCATTACATCGGGATGGGGCGTGGTAAGTGTGGCATTGAAAGTAACGCTTCCGGGCTTATCGGCCGTGATGCGCGTAACCACTACCTGGTCAGGGAATGAAGCGAATGTCTCACGGGTAAAGTTCACGCCATCCACAGAGTACTTGACCACTGTGCGGGCTGAATCGAGGCTGAGTTCACGATAATAATTGTCATATCGTGTATGTCCGGGGAATGTTATGCGCAGATCGCCAAAGGGCTGATATGGCATACCCTGATTTTTATGAGACTTCACATGTGCGGTACACATGTCCTGAGCCTCACGATACTTTCCTTCAAAAACGAGCTGTCTGATCTTAGGGATCCACTCCTTGGCATCAGGATTGGCATTATTGTTGGGCTGGCCGGCCCAGATAGTCTCCTCGTTGAGCTGAATCTGCTCGGCGGCAGGATTGCCATAAACCATAGCGCCAAGACGACCATTTCCAAGAGGCAATGCCTCAGTCCACACCTGTGCCGGGGTGTCATACCACAATTTATACTCCTGCTCGGCTGAAGCCTCGAACGCAAGCATGGATATGACGGAAAAAAACAAAGATTTTGACAGTAATTTCATGGAAGATTTCATTAATAAAGGCAAAATTAATAAATATATCTCATTTCCACAAATCATTTGTCAGATGTATCGGCTTGTAAATCGCATAGTTCACGCATTGAGCGATAAAAAATAAAGCTCCCGGCTGATGTTGGGATCAAACCGGGAGCTTTTATTAAGTGTAGAACTCACACTTATTCAGCGAGTTCATTGGCATACACCTCAATCCATGCGTATCCGCTGGGTGAAATTTTTGCAGAATCGGAAGGATCTTTGGGATCAAGACCATTTTTCTTTTCCCAATCGTCGGGCAGTCCGTCGCCATCGGTATCGACACGCGGTTTGCCCTTATATTCAGGAAGACCACCTACCTGACGGGGATCGGTGATGATACCGTACTTGTAGGAATCGACAGGCAGACGACGCTTCACGTAAGGAGACACAGCCTCGTATTTGTCGGCATCCTTGGCATAGATAGCCTTTCCGGTAGCTACCGACTTGATCACACGCGCATCAACAGCGTCACGACGGGGCTTGGTGGCACCGGCATTGTTGAGCACATGGTCATAAGCGGCCTTGGTATCCATGATGGTCACATCGGCCATAGGGAAAGGCATGTTGACCTTGATGTCGGCAATGCGATCGGAAACCTTTATATTATCGGGAAGCTGCACACCTCCGGCCCAGTTGTCGGCTGTAACAGTCTCATTGCCCCACACGACATTTCCGTCGACATAGGCACGACCGAACTGCCCCTTGTGGGCGGGATCACGTCCGGCTTCCATCTTCACGATGCGATAACGGATAGGAGCATCGGGAGCGTTGGTATCGGTGATGGGGCCGGGCTTGAAGTTGTTGTTGATAATGTTGAGGCGGCTGGTGTTGTCACCACCATCAACCGAACGATTCCACCAGTTATAGGTGACGTTGTTGATGAAGTTGAATCCGGCATTCATGCCAATGGAGCAGTTGCGGGAGATGTTGGAGGCAAACAGATTTCGGGCAAAGGTGCTGTTATGACCACCGATAGTGGCACCGAAAGCATGATTGTAGGTATCGAGAGCCTCGGAGAAGATACTGTTCTGAATGGTGATGTTCACGGTGGGCAGTTTGTCGCCATGGCCTGTCTCAGGATTGCGGTTGTACACGTGACGGTAAACCGACATGTTCTCGTCAAGACCCCAAGATGCCGACACGTGGTCGATCATGATATTCCCCACAGCATTTCCGCCAAGGGCATCATCGCGGAAAGCGACATCCATGGCACCACGACGGAAGCGCATGTGACGTACAACGACATCGTGGGTGTCAATAAGGAACGAGGCTCCGGTCACACATACACCATCGCCGGGAGCTGTCTGGCCAAGGATGGTAAGGTAAGGAGCACGGACATTTATCGGCGACTCAAGCTTTATGACGCCAGAGACATTGAACACCACGATGCGGGCACCACCGGTCTCACAGGCCTCACGAAGAGTGCCGGGACCGCGATCGGCAAGCGAAGTCACCACGATAACCTTTCCGTCACGTCCACCGGGGGTATATGCACCACCACCCTCAGCTCCGGGGAAAGCTACAATCTCGCTCTGGATAAGGTCGCCGGGATATTGGGCCCAAGGACGATAGGGACGGCCTTTCTCGGCCTCCTCCTTCATGACTATAGGATAGGCCTTTTCCCATGCCTGATCAGACAAGGCTTCCCACTCGGCTTCCTGCCGGGCAGCACGAGCCTTCACCGAATCGGGGATCTGGGGATACTGAGCCGCAATGTCCATCGAGGCAAGGGCTACAGCCGCTAATAATACAATTCGTTTCATTGTTTAAGGTAAAATTATGATTGGTCTAATGTATTCGAAGCTATTACTTCTGGATTCCGAATTCCTGCTGCTGGAGATCCACTTCCTCGAGAATCTTACGCTTTTCATCCTCGGAAAGAGCAGGAACATTCTTGCTATCGGCACGATCGGTCTTGACAGTGGTGCCGGCTGTACGGACATCGGTGTAAAGAGCTGGAATTGTGGCGGGAACACTCTCAATTACCAATTCGGCAGGAGTGGGCGCATGAGTGCCGGGGGCTTCGACTCTCGCGGTAATCTTGATCTTGCCAGGATTACGGGTGGTTCGGATCAGAACAGGAGCCGAACCCCACTCCACTGGACGTGGATTGGCATGGATGGAAGCATCGCCGATGATCTCACCCTCACCCTCAACGGTGAACACAATGTTCTCCTTGGCAAGACGACGGACATTGCCATTATCGTCAGTGACCTCGGCCACAACCACAATAAAGTCGGATCCGTCAGCCACGAGCGGTTTGCCATTCCAATCGGCATAGAGGCGCAGCTTAGTGGAACGACGCGAAGGCATCTTGCGCTGTGTAGCCACGACTTTGCCGTCAACGATACCCTCGGCCACAAGATTTACAGCCTGCCAATTCTTGTTGGTATAGCTATAGCCACGTGCTTCCCAGAAATCCCACACATCCTTGAATACCACAGGAGCCGATGGCATGTGGCCTTCCTCATGAAGCACAGGCAGAGTCCAGGACTTGGCACCATCGTAGATAGAAAGACGCACGGAATCGCAATTACTGAACACCACGACATCGGGATCGGAGAACTGGGTCATTTCGTGCATGATATAAACCATGGGACCTGACTCGGCCACAGGATGCTCGAGATCGTGAGCTGTCTGGCTATGGAACATGTGGTAAGCATACTTGGGCTGACGGAAGGCGTCGTATATTCCACCCCAATAAGGATCGGGATGATAGCCGCGCTGGTGATCGAAGGGGTGCCACTGAGCTCCGCCGATGAATTTGCCGGTAGTACGGTAAAGCCCGTCGTAGGTCTTGGCAAGCGACAGAGCCTGCACCTTCATGGGACGCTCGCCCCAGCTGCGGGACGCACGGTTATCATTGTTGTGTGCATACCAGTCATCCACATTCTCGCCAAACTCGCGGGTAAATATGTTCTGACGTGGAGCATCGGCCTTCTCATCATCTCCAGGCCAGCCATATACGAGGTCATAATTCTCTTTCACGCCGGCAGAGTGCATATCGGCTGCGGCGATGGGGCGTCCGGGATAAGGGTACTCATCTTTGGTAATCTGGAGAGCCTCGAGAGAGAAATTCTCGGGATAACGGGTCTCATTCAGGATAGGTTCCCACATGAGTACCGACGGATGGTTACGGTCGCGACGAATGATGGAGCGGGTGTTCTCATGGACACGCTCGGCAAACTGAGGATCCTTATTCCAATACTGCCAACCCGGGGTAGCGACAATAACGAAGAGGCCGAGTTCATCGCAGGCATCCATGAATGAAGGATCCTGAGGATAGTGGGCCACACGGATGATGCGGCAACCGGCGTCGCGCAGACGCTTGGCATCGCGCCACTGCTGGGAATTAGGAACAGCATTGCCTACGTAAGCGAAATCCTGGTGACGGTTGGCACCGATAAGCTGGCCGAAAGGTTTGCCATTGAGGAAGAATCCTTTGTCGCCATCAAAATGGAAATAACGTATGCCCACGCGGGTGGCACCGCCATCAATGGTTGTCTTACCGTCCTTTACACGTGATTCCACACGATAAAGCACAGGCGAATCGGGCGACCAAAGTTCAGGATTCTTGACCTGAATCTTCTGTGCGACAGAGCGGTTCTCTCCGGCCTTGAGGGTTACAGGGGTGCTGACTTTGCGCACGAGCTTGCCCTGGGGATCGATCAGCGAAGTCTCCACAGTGACCTTACGAGGCACACGACCATTATTGGCAAGGTCTGTATCAATATTTACATCAGCGGATTTATCGGAAACCTTGTCAAAATGAACGAAGACACCGCCACCGGCCACCTTGCCGGCCTCGACAGGATCAGTGATAGCTACGGGATTCTTGGCAATCATCCACACATCACGGTAGATACCGCCATGATAGGCGAAGTCAAGCGAATGTTGGGGCTTACCGGGAGGGAATGTCTTGTCGTCGCTGTTGTCGGCCATGACGGCTACCATACACTCCTCGCCCGGCTTCACACCGGCCTCGGTGAGCGAAATAGTCACGGGAAGATAGCCACCGAAGTTTTCCTTGACCTCACGTCCGTTCACATAGAACTTCTGCTTGCCCATGACAGCCTCGAAATGCAGTGTCACATCCTTGCCCTTGGTATCCTCGGGCATTACAAAATGCTTGCGGTACCAGGCTTTACCTTGGTAGTTGCGACAACCGCTGCCTTCGGCGGGAAGCAATTCCACAGTGTGAGGTGTAGATACCACTTCCCATGACGAATCATCGAGCGTGGTTGAGGCTCCATCGGCCACATCGCCCAGATGATAACGCCAACCGTTGTTAAAATCATAAACCACCCTGCCGGAATCATCCAACGGGAAAAAACCGGCCACGGAAATCTCCTGAGGGGTTATCTCTCCGGCCATCGCCATCAGAGGCAACAGCAGGAGGGAAATAATACTGGAAAATATTTTCATGATAAGATGTTATTTCTGCTTTAAAGAATCAGGCAATACAATATCGTCGATACGTGAGGATGGAGTTACGTTCAGATAGACTATCTTTCCGTCCTTAAGTTTAACCTCCACCTCAGTTTTTTCAGGAGCGTGCAACTTGAAACTTATATCACGGTCGAGAGGCCAGGACGGAAGAATATAGATTTTCTTCCCGTCAGCATCGGTCTGCAACAACATTTCCTGCAGTCCTATCATAGCGCTGCCGCCCCAGTTGTGATCAGGAGTCCAGTCATAACCCGGGCCGAAGAACGCGGGGAAACGGTGGGAACCGTCAGTAAACTTCTGGGAGGTGAGGTCAAACGCCTCATCTACAAGACCAAGACGCGCCGCCCAAATGTTGTCCTGCTTCCATCCCGTAGACGAACGGAATTTCAGAGCATCGGGATCATATAGATATGTATTCCTGGCAATCTGAAGACCAGCACTGTCGCTCACTGTGACACCATAGAATTTCCATGGCCACACGGGATAAAGCTGAGGAGTCTCCACGTTGTTGATACGTTCCCAAGTCTTGGCGGGAGCAATCATGGTGTGGCCGTCGAGGGTGCGCAACGGCATCTCGGGGATACGTTCCAGAATCTCAGTCCATTTTGATACAGCAGTGTCGCCATGAGCCTTCATATAGTCGATATACTCTCCGGTCACACGACGGAGTGCCGATATTGTGGATGACGCATTGTTGGTCATCTTGTAGGTCTCGCAACCCGATCCGGGGAAAAGTATGAGTTTACCATCTCCGTCAAGGCTTTTGCTACCACGGCGCGATGCAAGATAGCGGTAATGCTCATCGAAGAATGTGAGCGATTTCTCAATCAGCGGACGATACTTTGAAATATCAGTTCCGTCGTAACGGGCGCTCTCAAGCATCATCTGACAGAATTCAAGCACCGTATCCCACTCGTATTCGAGCCAAGCGTTGTATTCCACTCCGGGATCAGCCCAAGCCGGACGCTTGGTGCCGTATTCCATCATATTGGGAAGGCCGAAAAGCTCAATCTGCTCTGCAAAACAGGCTCCGTCATGCCCCCAATATACCTTGGAGCGCAGACAAGCATTATCGAGCATACGATTATAGAAATCAAACTGAGGAGTCATCATGTCAAAATCACCGCTCTTGAGCATAGGCCAATAAACGAGACGCTGATTCTGGGCTGTCATGGTGCCCCCACCCCAATTACGGTAATCGGGAGTGAAAATCTGGTCCTCCTTCACATGGTGCGGATCGAAGGTAAAGAGTCCGCCATTGAACTTAGTAGGCTCCTTGCCATAAGCATTGCAACCAAGCATGTAACGGAACAGCGTGTAATTACGGGCTATACGACCTACTATGCTGTCGTTATCATCGGGCGATGATATATAGCTCCTGTCCCAATATCTACGCCACCATTCACGGGAAGCCTTGCGGTCATTACGCAGATTGACCGAACGTTCCACATTGTCAAGAGCGGCCGTCCAATCTCCGAGATCCTTGGTCTGCTGATTATTGAATGAAATCGTGTAATGATGCTTACGGGCCGGCTTTACGCTTTCGAAATTCCAGGCACGGTAGTCGGTACCGTCATACACGCCATCGGTAGTGCCGACGAAACGCATATTATCGCAACTCAGACGGCCTCCGGATGTAAGGTTGGCCAACGGATTCCACAGACGGTGCTTTACCGAATCAAGTCCTTCGCGGGCAACGGTCATGTCAAACACCGTTTCATGGGGATTGGCATGGAAGAAGGTAACAGCGTTACCGGATGCTGACACCGAGTCGCGAGTAGTCATCAGACCCTTGGGTGACGACCATTTCCATGAATTCTGACGGCCCTCTCCTTTCTTGAAAGGACGGTCGGCATATCGCCAATTCTCATAAGACAATGTTGGTGATATCGCTTTGGGGCTCTCTACCTCGACATGTACGACAGGGCGGAATACATCGGCCCACACCGTAACCTTGGAACCGTTGACATCAAGAGTGCAGTATCCCTCATCGAGTTTCAGCCGCTGAGAAAAGCCCGATGCTTTGTCGCCAGGCACATTCAATCTCACACGCCCCTGCTTCAAGAGAGTACCGTGCTCATCGTAAGCCCCGCTACGTCCCATATAAAAGAGGATGTCTCCATTATCCTCGGCCCACACATTGAGGCCGATATCTCCTCCGCCAACAGGCATTGAGGCGGATGAATCAATGCTCGGGGTGTCCCATACATAATCAGCAGGAACACCAGCCGAGACATTAAGCATCATGGCGAGACCAATGCCCACCAGTGAATATCGCTTCATGAGAATCATTTTTTAATCGGACGATCATCAGGCCAATCGTCAGAGCGGAATGATGATACAGGCAGACCGTCGGTGCTGAACAGATCGCCCTCAGAGGCGTTCTCAAAAGCATAACGCACAGCTACAGGATAAGGGACCTTGTCACTCTTCACCATCACTTTGCTACGCGAAATCCATGCTTTGGCCGGATAGAACACGCGGTCGGCACCTGCAAGCTGGAACTGATTGGACTCAAAACTATGCTTGCCTGCTATCCACTCGGGGGCACGGTCAAAGCTGACTACAACCGTATCACCCTTAACTTCCATGGATTTGTACACAGGGCTCTCGCATCCTATACCTTTCACTCCATAGGTCTTGCCAAGAGCGAGGAGAGCAAGTCGCTCGCCGGGAGTACGCTTATTGGACGGATGGATGCCTCCGGCCCAACCTGCGTCCATGAGCACAGCCATGCCGGTATTTGGTACAAGATTCTCGACACGGGCCTGTGCCTCGCGAAGATATGCCGAATTGATTATCTCTTTTCCGGTTTCGGTGATAATAGAATAATCGTAAGGCGCGATCTGGCAATAGTAGAACGGGAATTCTCCCTGCCCCCACAAGTTACGCCAGCCCTTGATCATGGTAGAGAACATGTCGGTATATGTGTGGGCACGATTCCAATTGTCCTCACCCTGATACCATATCACTCCACGCATGGGGAGACCGATAAAGGGGTTGAGCATACCTTTGAAAAGAACGCTCGGAGTGCGGTTCTTGGATTTGATCTCACCGTCAACAGCAGGAATATTGGCAGCGGCTTCAGGGAAAGTGGCGAGCATCTCGTCGTTCATCCAAGCCTCACAAGCCGATCCGCCCCATGCCACTACAATCAGTCCAACGGGAACATCGAGATAATCCTCGATGCGACGGCCGAAGAAATAGGCAGTGGCACTGAAATTGCGTACAGATTCAGGAGAAGCCTCGCTCCAAGAACCGGTAACATCATCAACGGGCACGGTGGATGAATTACGTTTCACAGTGAACAGTCGCAAGTCGGGATTACGGCTCTCGAGGATAGCCATGTTAGCACCATCAACCGGCTGATTCTTGAAACCCTTCATGGGCATCTCCATATTGCTCTGTCCGGAGCAAAGCCACACTTCACCAAGCATGACGTTATTAAGGGTCACAGGGGTACCGTCACTTACAGTGACATTGTAGGGACCACCGGCTTCCGGAGTGGGAAACGATATCATCCACTTGCCGTCCTTTCCGCACTTTGCCTTATAAGTATCAGTAGTCCATCCAGGAGATACGGTAACAGTGGATCCGGGAGTAGCCTCACCCCACATCTTGGCTTCAGTCTGCTGCTGAATCACCATATTGTCAGAAAAGAAAGCAGGCATTTTCACCTCGGCCTGCGCTACAAGGCCCATGGCCAGAAGTGCAAGCGCACCCAGGCCTCGAGTCATATATCGACGATTCTTAATCATTTCCATTGCTTATTTTTCAGTTATTACAATCAGTTTAAGCGGACCGGTAAGACCTGCAGGTATGAGAGTCTTCTCAGCCCTGCGATACTTGCCGTTGGTCCATATTCCATCAAAAGGAGCTTTGCCCTCATCGGCACCCAATAAGGCATTGGCCCATGTGTTGGTAACAGCGATGCTAAGGTTGTTCTTACCTTTCTTTACAGCATCGGTGATATCCACCTGATATGGTGCTGTCCAGACAATGCCACACTCCTTGCCATTGACCACAACGGTAGCGACATCGTGGAGGCCATCGAGATTCAACATCACACGGTCATTCTTTCCAAATTTAGGTGCCTTGAAAGTGGTAGTGTAGGTGGCTGTTCCGGAGTAATATTTCACATCGTTATCCTCACTTGAGGTCCAGTCGAAAATTGAATCAGATACAATCTCACGGCCTGTGGTATCAAACTTGATATTCCATTTCCCGACATTCAGATCCATGGACTTTTCTTCACGAGCAGGAGCCGTGCCGGACACAGCATCGGTAGGCTCACTGAACACAATGAAGGCCGACCCTGCCACAGCAAGATCCATCTTTACCTCAGTGCGACCATCTGCTATCTTCCAGTCGAGGTTACGGTCGATTGTTCCCGTCATCGGATCCCATAGTTCGGGCACACGGCCGGTGACGCGGAATGACGCGGTGAACTCACGGGGAGTTTCCTCCTGGTTGGATATGAAATAGAGATCCACATTATCATCGTTGTTGCGACGATGGGTCCAGGCCACATTTTCAAGAAGCTCGACATCGCGTTCAAGGCCATAGACACTGAAATCATCTTTGACATAAGGCAGTTCAGGAACTATCACGCCAGCCTTGATCAGCTCGTCAACCTTGGATCTGACCTCAGGACTGAGAGTCGTATCGGGCATCAGCTGGTGGGCAAGCGGAAGTACAAGCACCCTATAGGAAGCTCCGCCGGGCAATTCCACACGACCATCCTTGACCGATGCAAGACGCAACAGGGCATCCTTGTTCATGGAGTCATAATTGTATCCACGCATAGGATTGATCCACTTCTCGGGATCAGCCATATTAGCCGAATGGGAAACGCCTACAGGCTTTACCCGAAGCGGCTGACCGACATTGGCAAGACGCTGGCGCTCGGATTCAACTCTTTCAGATCCAAAGATACCGGGGAGTGATGGCACAAGACGATCGGGAAGTATCGCACGGCGAGGCATCTCCTCACCGGTAAATACCGCAATATCAATAACGGGACTACCATACTGCAACAAGGCCTGGCAACGACGCATATAGTCGGTCAAAGCTTTACCGCCATCGCCATACCATGTATTATCACGCTGGAAGAACAATCCGATACCATCAAGCGTCATTCCGGGTTTCTTATCCAGATACGGATTATGGGCATTCACATGATAGAATATGCGGTTGATTCCAAGAGCATAATTCCGATCAAGAAGAGTCTTGAGTGTGGCCGGAGTCTCGTCCCACGTACCACGAAGTTCGGTGAAACCCTCGGCCTGAACTATGTTCTTTCCATATACATGCGCACCATGAATGGCATCGATCATGTCATTGGGCTTATCATGCGTGGGGCTGTTGAGCCAAAATTCGCCCATGGGATAGTCCACCTTGGCATAGTGCATCATGCCGTCACTCACCATGGTAGGAGACACACACTCGGCTGAAAAATAGCAGTCGTACTCCTTAGCTTTCTCAGCAAGAACAGTGTAGAATACATCCACTACAAGTTCGGCCATCGTGGTGCGTATGTCGCGGAGCACCTTCTCGGAGGTCTCGGCATTGTCCATGGGGATTCCGGCATAAAGAGGCAGATAGGGCATCAGATCATATCCGCGACGACGTTTGAATTCAGAAGCGAAATTGTCGCTCCAGTTCTGGCTGCCACATTCCCAACTGTCGACGTGCATATATTTCAGCACACGGCGTGCCAACTCGGGATCCAATTCATGGAACACACGGCCAAACCAGTTGTCAAATTGTTTTGCGACAGCATCAGGACTGAATTTGTCACATTCAAGCCCCTTACCTGCTCCACCGGTTGCATTGGTGTGGCCGGTAGAAGTGTGGCCTATACGCAATATACGCCATTCACCCTCGGGAAGAGATGCTGAAAGCGCACCATTCTTCAGATCCTTGGTAAGATCGATTACTTCACCGGTCTGAATACAGGCCTCAGAGGGGACCTCGGAATCGGTCGTTGCCTCAGCCACGCGCCATACCCGTCCGGATTTTCCTTCCCAATGGTTTATCTTAGGCTCGCCACTGAGGATAATGTCATTGACCTTGAGGTTGGGTTTCCATTTAGCCGCATCGAGATCCTCGCTTGCTGGCTCACTTCCCTCGGGAGTCCAATAGAAGCGGAAATAACGAGCAGTTGTCTCGGGCAAAGAATAAGTGTTGTTCTCATCGGTATTCTGCCAACCGTGACGCGGTGGCACCAACTGTTTCACCTCCTTGAACACCTTACCGTCGTCGCTGGCTTTCACATTCAGGCGGTTGGCCTGATAGTTATTGCCTTTCAGCACTATCTCAAGGCTTCTAACTGTCACAGGAGAAGGATATTCATACTGAATCCAGCAGGGGACTGACGAGCGTATCACACCCTTGTCATCGATATTGACACCCTTTCCGGCAGGGACATCAGCGTCAAGGTTGCCACATGTTATCACGGGTTTCGTGAGTATGGAGCTTCCTTTTACAGGCATGGCATATACGGCTATATCCTTGTAATATCCCTCCTTCATTTCAGGCATGGGGAGCTTTATACCCGAAAGTTTCCCTCCAGGCACTACTGTGTCGGAGAACACCACTTTCTGCATGGATTCCTTGGGTGAGATCCAAGGGCCACCTGCAAGCGCGAATCCATCGCATATATGCATTCCGAGCTTCAACCCAAGGCTGTCGGCAATCTCCATGCTACGCCCTACCAGGCGCCACCACTCGGGAGAAAGCTGCGGAGCTTTCCCCTCATATTCAGGAGCAGCCTCGACGGTCTTGATAGGCATTAGATAAGTGCCACCGAGGCCAACATTCTTCATGGCCTCAAGGTCGGCCTTGACACCTTCCTCGGTGACGGCCCCATACATCCAGTACCAGAACGACCACGGACGGGCATCATAGGACGGATTGAGGAATGACTGCTCAAGGCGTGACGCAGCCGACGCTGAAAGCGAGAGCAACGCCACCGAGAGCAATATCTTATTTCGTATTTTCATTACGATAAGTTTCAACCTGTTTTATTCAAATCGGAATCCAACGCGACCGGTGTACTGGCCTGCAACCCACTTGGGCTGAGATGAAGGACCGGCGAGATCGGTAGTATTCACTTTGTTTCTTACGGGAGGTATCACTTCCATTACAGCAATACCAGTCTTGGGAAGCTCATAGAGAATATGATCACGACCGTCGCGAGGCTCATATACACCGATGTATCCACCGGGAGTCTCGTTGATTATACCTATGGTACCATCCTGAGTCTTGATATCCATCCAATCGACATTGGCGAAATAGCCCTTGAATTCGGGATATGTGAAGCTTTCGGCTGGAATAGGATCATTGTAATCATTCTCCCACAGACCATACTGTGGACCATGGAGGCGATTCTGCCATACACGATAGGGACCATCACCGACCCAACGCTTGCTCAAGACTTTATCCTCGGGGAAATCAAACTTAACACCCATCAGATCGATCACACCATTGAAGTTGTAGGCAAAGTCAAGAGTTGAGCTTCCGTCGGGAGCAATTGTCCATGTAGCATTGTCAAGATTGCCGAGCTTATAATCAGCCTTTACAACCACGTTGTTACCAGACTTCTCAGCCTTGATGCCAACAAACTTGCCGGCATCCTCAAACTCGGTATACTGGGTCTTTTTCTTCTCGGCCTGGGGATCGTCGTGATTATAGAATCCGTCCATAGAACGGTCAGAACGTTTTGCAACAATCACACGGGGACCATCGGTCAATGCGATATGGTGACCATTGACATCCACACCCTTGAGCTGACCATTCTTCTTGCTGAAATGATAGGTACGGCCATTGGCACTCACTGTAAGCTCTTCGGCTGTCTCGTTCCACTGGGGAGCGGCACCCTTGATTTCAGCGGTCTGTACTTTGTCACCCTGGATCTTGTGAGACCATGTGAACAGGTCCTTACCGTAATTATCAGTAACTGTAAGTTCGAGTGCATCAGCACCGGATTTCAGAGCAGGGATAGTCACCTTTCCTGACTGACGGGCAGGGATGTCGGGAAGTTTCACTGTTCCCTCGGCAACCACTTTCACCTTACCGTTGGAACCGGGAGCGGGCATGGCGAGCTGCTTCCATGTGAGCGAGCAATCACGAAGATTGGTAAAGTCGTAACGGTTTTCAATGTCAAGCACGCCGTCGAAATCGCGTCCGAAGCCGGTATTCATAATCTGTATGGGACACCATACTTCCTTTACAGTCCAGTAGCTACCCTCTTTCTCATGGTGGGGACCTACGATACCATCGGCACCGTAATTACCGCAATTGTCAATGAAGCCATCCATGTCAACACGCTTCACACCCTCATCGGCAAGCACCCAGAGGAAGCCTCCGGCGCAACGGGGATGATTGCGCATCATCTCCCAGTAATCATAAAGGCCGGCGCCGTGACCACCGTCATAAAGACCGTGGAGGAATTCTGTGGGCATGAATATCTCGGGCAGACGCATGTAGTTCTGACTCTCGCCATAGGAACGGTAGTGCATGGTCTCGAATCCGCCGAAGTTACCCTGGGGATGTAACACAGGACGCTTCTGAGGATCATACTTGTGGAACTCACCGTTAAGCTCATCGTTCCAACCCTTCTCGTTGCCATTGCTCCACCAGATGATGCTCGGATGGTTGACATCGCGTTCCACCATCTCCTTGACAAGTTTCTGACCGTTGATGGTCTCATGCTTACCGTGCCAGCCAGTCAGCTCATCCATCACATAAAGTCCGAGCGAGTCGCATATTTCATAGAACTCGGGATCGGCAGGATAGTGGGAAAGACGCACAGCATTCATATTCATGGATTTGATGAGCTCGACGTCCTCAAGATTCTTGGCCCAGCTGAGTGTACGGCCACTCTCAGGACGGAAACTATGACGGTTGACACCACGGATATTGATCTTCTTTCCATTGATATAGAGACCATCGCTCTCGCGAACCTCGATGGTACGGAATCCAAATTTCTCATTCTCCTTGTGAAGAACTTTTCCAGATGCATCCGAAAGTGTGAGTTCAGCATTGTACAATACCGGAGTCTCGGCACTCCAGGTAGCAGGATCATCAACCTTTACTTTCACCTGAGTATCTCCCTGGCCTGGACGGAGAGGAGTGACTGACTCCCCTACTTTCTTGCCGTTGCGGTCGGTGATCACAGTGGTGATCTTACCACCCTCAACAGGCATACTCAATGTGCAGTCAGCAGTAAACGAACCGTCGGCCTTAGCATCAATAGCGATATGCTTAAGGTTGAGGGCAGGGCGCGCTATCATGAATACCGGACGCCACAGTCCACCGAAATTCCAGTAGTCGGCGCGACGCTCGGCGAGGTTCACTCCGGCATTCTCACTCTCCTTGGCCACAGTAACCTCAAGACGATTCTTCTTTTTAGGTCCAAAGAACACACGGTCGCTCACATCGTAGGTGATACGATAGAATCCACCCTGATGCTTGGAACCAGCCTTGCGCCCGTTAATGAGAACATCGGTATCGGTCATCGAAGCCTCGAATATCAACTCGATCTGCTTGCCACGCCACGATTCAGGAAGCTCAAATTCATATTTGTACTTTCCTTTCTCATCGGCCGCTCCTTCGGGAAATGCCTTACCATAGAATTTCATTCCATACTGGTAGGTACCGAAGCCTTGTAGCTCCCAACACGAAGGGACACCGATCTTGGTCCACTTCCCTGAATTGTTACCGTCGGTACACATAAAGTCCCATTCCACCATGTCGTCACAACCTTTACCAGAAAGATACTGACGCTCGGTGGTGACCGACTGGGCCATCATCGTCATGCCGGCAAGCATGGAACAGATAGTTACTGCAGTTTTTTTCATTGTATATTTTAGATTTATTTTTTTCGTGATAATGATGGGGGTGATTACTTGAAAGGTGTGATCCTCACTTTCAGAGCGTGGGCCCCATGATCAATGCTATATTTCTTCAACACACCCGGGCCACAGCTACTGTTGCCCAATCCCATGACAGCAGCGTCAAGGTTGAGATAAGTGTGACCGGAGGGGGTTAAATCACAATCGTGGGTTACGGATGCAATATCTGTGGCAGAATACGGAATAGCCGAGGCTGATATTGTGCCATCGAGAGCATCAACCCTTATACCATAGCCGTTTTTACCTGTTATGGAAATTTCGGCTACCGATTCCAGATTGCCTGAGTCCTGAGGACGTGGATAGTGTGTATACATATCGGCGACACGTCCATTCCATCGACCTATACCCACAGCCTCGTGGCGGTCAGGATAGTTCTCCATGGGGCCATATCCATACCATGACACATTATCAAGGCTCTTATCGGCCATAATCGAAATGCCGAGACGAGGCAGTTCAGGCAATGTTCCCTCAGGTGTATATGACTGCTCCAGATCAACAGTGCCATCACCATACACTTTATAAGTACTTGCCACATTGATTGAACCGGCTTCATAGGAATACTTCTGCACAGCGCTCACAGTCACAATACCGTCGATATCCTTGAATGAGAGTGACTCACACTTTACTTCAGGAGAATCAATACGGTTTTTGCTCCAATCCTTGGCAAGCCAGTTGCCGAAGCTCCGGTCATTGTCAGTAGGTGCACGGAAAGCCTGGAAATAGGAACCGTCAATGAGTTTCTTACCTTTATATACAAGACTTGCAAGATTTCCTGTAGCTCGATCCCAGGCAAGCGAGAAGTTCTTTCCATCCACTAATATTTGTGAATCAGACTCCTTGGCCGTCACCCCCTTGGAACTCTTTGGCGATGTTTTAGCGTTACCAAGCATATTTTCGTTGAGAGCAAGCTGAGTCTTCACTATCTCATGTCCGGCAGGTGCCCAATCGGTCTTATCACGGAGATTTACCGCAATGTTTAGACGCAAATCGGAATCCTTGGCACCAAGTTTCTTCAAATTCAATATGACTGTACTGCTTTCACCGGGAGCGACATCGGGCAACTCAAGCGACTGAGACTTACCCACCACGCCATCAATCACAGGAGTCCATGAGCATGTGTAACCATCTAATCCGATATGATGATTGCGGTTTGTAAAGCGGATCACCGCATTGCCTGTAGCCGGATAGTAGGATTCAAGATTGATACCTACGGGAGAATACACCGTCTTAACCTCATAATACTTGGGGTTAAGCGAACGGTCGGCAAAAATCACACCGTTCATACAAAATGCCTTAAGATTAGGCTTATCGCCAAAGTCTCCACCATAGGACATCTGTATCTTGCCGTCGGGACGGCGCACTTCAATGCCCTGGTCAATCCAGTCCCATATAAAGCCGCCAGCCATACGCGGATGGCTATAGATCTCATCCCAGTACTCACAGAAATTACCCAGAGCATTGCCCATACAGTGGGCATATTCACTTGTCAGCACAGGGCGATTGTCATTGTCGCGTTTCGCTATCGACAGCAGACGCTCCCAGCGGGCATTCTCGGCACGTTCCTGATCATCGCCTTCCTTTATGCCGGGATTAAGATATTCATCCTGCACACGGGGATAGAAACGGCTTATTATATCTACGGTGGCGGGATCAGGCTGCCCATCGACACCCTGGGCTCCTTCGTAATGCACGGGACGGGTGGGATCAAAGTCATGAAGCCAAGCGGAAATTGCGGCAAAGTTGGGGCCATAGCCACTCTCATTGCCCATACTCCAAAACACAACCGACGGATGATTCTTGTCGCGCTCGGCCATGCGCACAGCTCTATCCATAAACGCGGCATGCCAATCGGGAGTGCTTGCGAGAGTTCCACGCAGACCATGCTCCTCGATATCGGCCTCGTCCATTACATAAAGTCCAAGAGAATCGCACAGTTCATACCAACGGGGATGATTAGGATAATGGCTGGTACGCACAGCGTTTACGTTAGCTTGCTTCATGAGCATGATGTCCTTGATCATAAGCTCCTCGCTCATCACTCTTGCCGAGAGCGGATCATGCTCATGACGGTTCACCCCACGGAAACGGATGGGACTGCCATTAACGAGAACCTGTCCATCCTTAATCTCCACACTGCGGAAACCGACCTTGCTGTCGGCACGTTCCACAACATTCCCGTTGCTGTCACGCAACTGAAGATTCAGGGTATATAACGAGGGAGTCTCGGCAGTCCATCGTTTCGGAGACACGACCTTGTGGGAGATACGCCCCATTTTGCGCGGTCCGCGCTGGGGGTACCATTCATTCATCACTGATGCTTTATGGTCAAGATCAAGGATTTCCTTTATATCCACAATCGTATCATAGACAATGGTATTTCTATCCTTAAGCTCCACACGCAGAGTATATCCTTCTCCCTTTTCTCCATCGTACACTGAGAACTGAGGGTCGATCTGCAACGTGAAGTCCTTATACCCGGCATCGGGCAGAGTCCTCACCGCAAAATCCCGGAGTCTCACGTCAGGAGTGTGAAACAGAGTGACATCACGATGTATGCCGGCAAAACGCCAGAAGTCCTGATCCTCAAGGTAAGATCCGTCACTATACTTATAGACCTCAACAGCAATCTCATTCTTGCCGGAATGTATGTAGGGAGTGATATTGAACTCGGAAGGCTCCATGCTTCCCTGGGAATACCCTACCCTCTCACCATTTATCCACACATAGAAGGCGCTCATGGCTCCGTCGAAGCGGAGATATGTCTGCCCGTCCTTCATCCAGTCAGCAGGTATCTCAAATGTACGGCGATACTGTCCCGTAGGATTACGCTCTACAAATGCTGTAAAGTTCTCCTTGGGAGTATCGGTCACATACGGCGGATTGATCTTGAATGTGTATCCGGCCGACGCGTATATCGGCGTGCCATATCCGTTGACCTCCCACACAGCAGGAACTGCAAGAGTCGACCATGCGGAATCATCGAAACCGGGCTTCTCGAATCCTGCTACTTTTCCCTCAGGAGTAGTGGACCAATGGAATTTCCAATCGCCATTGAGCGACATTGAACGGTCGCCCTTTATTTCTCCATACGGGATAAAGGCGGCGCGTGCCGGCTCACGATTTATGTGTAACACATGATTGTTTTCCCAGTCATGCTGTACACGCTGCTGCGCGGCTACAGTCATGGCTGAAGATGCTATGAGAATAGAAAACAGAATATTTCCTCGCTTCATCATAATTATTGTATTTCAAGTGAATCGAATGCGACTCCATTCATGTCAGGGGCCGACAGGATTACCTTGTAAGTACCTGCATTGATATAACCACCTGTCGTGGTGCTGAGCATACGCCATTTTTCAGGAGTATCCGGAAGATTAATGGTATCATCCTTAAGAACCGATCCGTTGGGAGCGATAAGCTTGAGATTCACAGGCACAGGCTGCTTGTTGGTGTTCATGAACTTGAATCGGAGAGCATACACCTGAGCAAGACCTGTAGAGATGGTCCACTCGATGCTTCCCTTGCCCGAGAAGAAGACCCCGGTCTGTTTTTTAAACTCCTTGGTGGTGAATTTTCCAGACGATTTTGCATCCTCTGCCTCGTATGTGACAGCCTGACGCGCATTCTCGTCCTTAGGAAGCATTTCGGCAGGCATTTTGGCCATCACGTCTTTATCGGCCTTATCCCAGCTCCATCCGGGGCGGGATGTCCTTGTGACAGCAGGGACATTCCCATCAGCAGTAGCAATAGCTATAGCCGAGATCACAGCCTGACCGGCTTTAACCTCAGGGAAACTTATGGTGAGCAAACCATCCTTCACGTCGCACTCGACAGTCTTCTTTAAAAGCTTGTCATGACCGGCTTCGGCCCATACATCAAGATCATCTATGACTGTCTTGCCATTCACTGCAACATCAAAAATGCGTAAACCTTCACAATCGGTACCCTCGCCACCTCCTGTTCCATGCCAAGGCTCAATGAAATACAGCTCAACACGGTACTTTCCATCAGGCAACGGCACACGATAGGACAGCTTATGACGGCCAAAGCGGAAATGCTGCATGAGAGACCAGTCGTTAGTGCCGGCTATGGGATCATAGGTGACACGCTGACTTGCGAGATAGGGAGAGAGACCTTCGAAATCCTCAGCCCAAGAGCAGGAGTATGTGGAATCGTCGGCCATCCATAGCTGACCGAACTCGTCGGTGTAATCATCACCGCCACAGTTGATCCTAAACACATAGTTATATCCATCCTCACCCTTGAGCGTGGTAGAACCGGGTGTCAGCAACGCATTGTAGCCGGGAGCCTTTTCAAGATTGTTGAGAACGATCACATCCTCGCTGACAGCCTCACCGTTGCGGTAGCCAATAGCGCGGAGAACATTGTATTTCACAGGTGCATCCTTCCATGTCATGTGGGATCCAATTCCACCCTTAACACGTGTTCCGAGGAAATTGGCGTCGACCGCATCGTTGTAGAGGCGCACTGAATCACAATTGCTGTAGACCTCTACAGTGGCGTTGCGGGGAGCAGTGAAACGATCGGGCCATGTGTGGGACATGATATAAACCATAGGATCCTTGTCAGGGTCGGTATAGTTGGATTTATACATGTAATAGACATCGGCGGGCTCCTCCCAAGGAGTCAGAAGTCCCTTGTAGTTGAACGGGCCTACCTTATCAATACGGCGGTAAGCCTCATCGGGCTGCCGGCGTCCGGGATTGTCATGACTGCTGAAGATCCACTGATAGTGACCGCAAACACTGTCACGGGCCTGCTCGGCAAGCCTAACCTTGGTCTCCATTATCATATTCATACGTTCCTCGCTCCATGGGCCATCTATAGCAACATCCTCGGGCTCGGAATGTAATCCGAGTGTACGCCATGCGCCATACTCGCCATTCAGCAACTGATTAGGCAAAGCAAGCTCATGATTGTACTTGCTGACATCACCACCATAGGTGCCGCTCCAGTTTTGAATCACATTCCAATCGGTACCCTCTCCACCATTACAAGTGGTGATAACACGCATGTCGCGTGCCATGGGATCCATTTCACGGATTATGTCGGCACATTCCTGAGCAAATTCCCTGGGCAATGTGCTCTCGTTCTGGAGTCCCCACATCACTACCGAGGGGGAATTGCGACGCTCCTTTACCCACTGGCGCAGAAGTTTCTTGAAATTCTCGCGGAATTCAGGGGTATCGTACCACACATGGGCTGAGAACTGAGGCCAGAACAGAATACCCTCCTTGTCCCAATGCTCCTGATAACGGAGATTATGAGGCTGATGGGCATCACGCACGGCATTGAACCCGGCATTCTTGATCATCTTCACACGGGCATCGACCTGCTCGTCACTGAACGCATGGGATGCTCCAAACTGATGCTCGTACTCACACACGCCATTGATAAAGACAGGCTCTCCATTGAGAATAAAACGACCGTCGCCGTCATTACGCTTCACTGGCCAGCTGAACGTGCGGATACCATAGGGTGTGATGACTTCTTCGGTAGTTTTTCCCGACCTCTTTATCATAGTTGACAGCTTGTAGAGATAGGGATCTTTGGTGCTCCACAAGTGTGGATCCTGAACAGGGGACGACTGCTTGATGACTCGGGTTTCGCCAGGCTTCAGGGTCACATGCTCGGTGAGGCGGAACACCTGCTTACCATCAGCATTGCTAAACTTGTTGACCAGATCAAACTCTGCAACCGAAGCTGAATAGTTCTTCAACTCACTTTCCACGAATACAGAGTCGGCAGTGGCATTGTTCCATATATGCACTCCGAAAGGCTCTACCCTCACCTCATCGGTGATCTCAAGCTCGACGGGACGGTAAATACCCAGAGGCTGCGAACCCTCGCTGAATCCCCACTCGGAGGAGCAACCACCGCATACCCAAGGCATATCGGAAATCATTTCGGGATGCTCTGCCACAACTTCGATGGTATTATTACCATTGAATACAAGATAATCGGTAACATCAAAAGTAAGAGAGGTACGTCCTGACGGGTGACGGCCAAGGTCATGACCATTGATCTTAACTCCGGCATAAGTGCCTACACCTTCGAAATTGATGAAATAACGTTTGCCATCCACACGTGCAGGCATATCGAACTGACGCGAATATGTGGCCTTGCCATGTAGATTACCATGAGTGAGCTGGCGATATCCGTAATAGTCATCCCAATTATGAGGGACATCAACCTTAGTGCCTGCCATTCTCGTATCACCGAGCCAAGTGGTCCACCCCTTGTTGAGATCAATATGGCCACGACGGCCTGTAGCCGGACGATCGGGGAAACGGACGGAAGAGCGTCCCATAGGCTTGCTTGTAGCTACAGCGATACCGCGCTGCTCAGCATTGTTGACAGCACAATAGAAATGATATACTACACCATCGTGCTTCACAAGATAGCTCTTGTGAGCAAACAGCTCATCGTACTGCTTGGTGGGATATATCAGGTCATCTCCCTCCCAGTCATCCCATGTGACCATATCATAGCTACATGCAAATGTATTGAACGCCTTGTAGGGTCGCGACGGATTGAACGCCGAGAAATAGAACATGACGTAGAGGTCACCCATTTTCTGAATCTGGGCATCACCGGTAATAGTGCCTTGAGCCTCATGAGTAAAAACGGGATTACCCTGATAGCGCTTCCACTTCTTCATATCGTTGGACAGTGCTATACCTATACGCTCCCCTTTCATTCCGTTAGCGGGATTGACACCTCCGGCATTATAGTACATTACAAACGGCGCTCCGAGAGTCTTGGAGTCATCCTTGTAGACCGTGCTCTTGTACTGAGTGAGATTTTCCCACCATTGCACATCCTTATCGGTAATTGAAAGCACAGGCTTATCCAGCGACTCCCACTCATGAGCAGTCCCGGGATTGCCCTTTGTCCATGCCAGACCTACAGCAAGTGGAGCATTCACGGCCTCATAGCCGGTGCCCTCTCCACCGATATATGTCATCCAACAACGGTTCTTGTAACGGTGTATGGCATAACTGCCACCCCATTCCATGTCAATAAGCCCCGGGAAACCACCTCGCTGATTCCGGTCCCAACCGGTATCGGTGTAACTCAGGATCCGGCCGAGAGTCTTCCATTCGAGCAGATTGTCGCTCTCGGCTATCCATGTCTCATAGCCACGGCCATCCTGTCCGGAACGCCCGTTATAGACCACATAGGTCATATACCACTTGTCACCTTCACGGAACACCGTGGGGCAGTCGATCTTATGGTTGTTGTCCTTAGGGGCAATAACAAGGCCATACTTGTATGGAGTGCGCGACTCACGATACACCTCGGCCATACGCTCCTGCGATACATGACGTTGGGACAATACCGCGGTAGCCGATAGGAATAGGAGACCTGCGGATAATAATATTCGTTTCATGAAATAGGGGTGTAGTTACTTATACAAGAGATCAATAGAACAGCCAATCCATGGCCTCGTCAGTGCCGGCAAGTGCGGCATTACGCGCCTTGAGTTCATCGGATGTGAGTCCGAGCACCAGAGCATAGCCCTTGGGAAGCAGAAGCGAATGGGTGCCTGGACCGAAGTTATAGGCATGGATATTGGCAAGAGGCATATTTTCAAGATGGATCGCATTAGTGAGGACCGGCTCGGCCTGTCCATACTCACTGGCCGAAGCATCGGTCTCGAGTTTTGGAGCCTTGGCATACTTCTTCTGATCATCCTTGAAATAACCTATGAGCAATTTGACCGGAAATTTGCATGTAAACTCGATCTTAGTACCATCCTTACGTTGTCCGTCTCCGTTCACCACAAATGCTGTGAGGCCTTCAAGCTCGGGAGCCAACCCTTGGATCTTAGCTTCAGGCATATTTGAAAGGAGCGATGCACCCTCGGTGAGCTTCACTCGCTTCCAGTTGCCGTTCACCTTCACATCAGCATCCTTGACAGGTTCGATCTTGCTATCGGTCTCGGAGTACTTTCCGGCGGCCTTATCCTTGAGCATAGCTACATTATTCTTATAGTTTTCAAGCTCAGCCTTGTAATGCTCGTAGAGTTCAGCCCAAGTCTTGTTCTTACCATTATCTCCAGCGATGGGGATACGACGCATAGAGGTCTGCATACTGTTGGCATACAGGTAGGTGCTATTCGTAAGATCTACAAGCTGACGATAGTAGTCGAGACTCTCTTCAAGCAGAGGAAGGGCGGCATCGAGATATTTCAGATCCTTGGTCCACTGATAATTCAGCACCTCACGGGCAGCCTTGACCTTGCGGTCAAAGAAATAGGCAAACAGACGGTAACACTGCATGTCGTTGCTCAGACGCGCAAACTCTTCATTATTGGCATCGACACTGCCACTCACACTTTCTATGGCAGCGACAGCCTTATCACCATGCTCAACGCACTGGGCCGTAATGTCGAGAGGCAACTCACCGACATGGGGTTGTCCCTTGTGCTCTTTCTCAACAAACTCGATCAATTTTTCACCCTCTGGACCGCAACTCTCATAGAATCCCGGATATATCGTGTACTTATAGGGGTTGACAAGCTGACTCATGAACATTCCGAGGAGAAGCGTCTGACGGTTGCCCTCGGTGATGCCGAAACGACGGAGCAGTTTGGGAGCAATCTCACCTGACTGCTCATAGGCCTCACGCACTGCCGCACCCTTATCATCGGAAAGGCCGTATGTGCGGGCAAAGCGGTGGTTCCAATATTTCTTTTCATCCTCACGGTCGCGACGGCAGTTCCATGCGTAACGTCCCCAACCCTCATACCATGTGCTGTCACGCACCAACTGCAATTCACGGCCTCCGGGGATACTGTCGGCCGTATAAGGCCAATCCCAATAGGAAGCCTGAGGATAAAGATGGAGAGCATTGGCACCATGCACATCGTGCATAGCTGTCACGGCTTTCTGGATAAAATCGGGAGAGCTCCAACGCCATGGCTCAAGATTGGCGAGAATATGTACATTGCTGATATGCACACTTCCAAGCGAACTGAGACCACGATGTATCTCGGTCCATGGTCCACGAGGCTCATAGGTAGTGAGCGACTCGCCATTGTACTTGTGCATGGTATAGAGATTCTTGTAGAGAGGAAGGGCCGCATCCATCACCATCTTGCAATCGGTATCATGGGCACGGAGGAGCAACGGGGGCTCATCGGTGCGACCAAGCTTGGCAAGGCCGTCCTTCACTCCTGGGATGATGGTCTCAGTGAACCATACCACATCATCCTCATAAGTATCCATAGCCTCTCCGAGACACACGAGCAGCCCCACATTAGGATACTTCTCGATAAACGCGGCAACGCTCTTGCGGGTGTAATCGCTCACCAGCGGAGTGATGGGACGATTGCGATCCTGGGTCTTGAGGCCGTAATGTTCGGCAAAGGGTTTGGAGAGAAGGATGTTGTAGAACATCTGGATAACGAAGATGCCACGCTTGTCGGCCTCAGATGTTATGAATGAGAACATCTCCTCATTCTTCTTGAAAGTCTCGTCATCCACTTCCACTGCAAACGGGTAATCCTCGAGTTTCACAAGTGAAGCGAAAGGATGACCGTTCCACAGATAGAGCGAATTCATGCGATTTTCCACAAGCATATCAAGATATTTCACCCACAGTTCCTTGTCATAGAACCAAGGGAAGTTCTCAGGTGTATATGGGTACTCATATACGCTACGACCGGGGAGCAGATAGGGTTTCTGAACACCCACACATGCACCACGGAGCACCATCTCGGGAGCATCAGTGAAAGATCCGGGTAGGTTGTCAAGATTCCCATCGGCCTGAACACGGTCGATGAGTTCACGGCAAGCGTAGATAACACCCGAACCGTCATTGCCCATCACATCAATGGTATCACCCGAGGTTGTGATTGTGAACCCCTCCTTGGGACCAATGCTGTCGGTAGCCTGGGAGAGACGTATGAGTCTGACATCGTTCTTTCCATCAGGGATGGTCTCGAGGACTTCATAACCGTTGGCCTCGAGGGCTGTTTTGAGATGCCCGGCAGCAAATTTTACTCGATTGGAGGCATCATCGCCATACTCTATTGCTACTGACGGACGGCTGGAGCAACTCCATACCGCCAATGCCATCAGGCTGAGGGCAAATGTCTTGATCACTCGATTCATTTGTCTTAAATATGCTTGTAAGTTACTTTTATTTCCTTGTCAGTATCTATTCTCAACCGATAACTGTCCTTGCCGGTCTTTTCCACAGTACCATAGGTTGACTTGGGTGTCTTTTTTGACTTGAAATAGAGATAGCCCTCTCCCTCCGTCGCTTTCACCTTGATCTCGCGCTCGTTGACATAAAGAGAGATCTCGCCGTTGGGAGTCGGCACAGTTCCCTCCATCCATTTGAGGCCTCCCAACTCAGGGGTGATGGAAAATTCCTGATATCCAGGTTTCATAGGCTTTACTCCCAGATAATACTTGCCGAGCAGATATATAGGACTTGCTCCCCAGGCATGGCACAGGCTCTTGCCATAGGGACGGCCATACATGGCAAGGTGCTGCGTTCCGGAATCGGAAGGAACATATTTCTCCCAGAACGATGTTGCACCCTCACGTAACATACCACCCCAGTAGTCCTTGATCTCGCCAAGCACCTGGGTCTGCATTCCCTGACCGCATAGAGCTTCAAGCTCATAAAAACGCATATAAGGAGTGGTAATTGCCGGAACTTCGGGATTGAGCATGACGTTTTTCATAACAGACTCGGTAGTAGGCTCATCGAAGAAACCATAATTAATGGCAAACATATTGGCAAACTTGTTGATCTGATCGCTCTGCTTCCCGTTCTCGACATTATGTACAAGAGCCTGACGCTTATCATTCCAGAATGTGGGGAGGAGTTTGTCCTTAAGTTCACCGGCAAGTTTTCCGTATTTCGAGGCATCAGCAGTATCACCCACGATATCGGCACACATCTTCATAGTCTCAAGACTCCTACATAACAACACCTGCTCAAACGATAGGGCACCCTGCTTGCTCATGGGAAAATCGGCCCAGTCGACAAAGACCCAGTCACCAGTCATACCCTCGAGCATGCCATCCTTATTGGTGCGGGAGAGCACATAGTCCATAAGTGTCTGCATACGGGGATAAATCTCCTTGACAAACTCCTTATCACCCGAATAAAGATAGTAGTCGTATATACCGTTGAACCAATACATGGTATAATCCATGATGGTATTGATATGGGCTGTAACGGGATCCTTGCCACGGAGCAGACGGGTGGTGCGCTTCACTGTGGGGCTATCAAAAAACAGATAATAGTTCATAAGATAGCTCTGCACAGCATCTCCGCTCCACACCCAACGGTCACGCTTGATTCCATCGATAAAGAACTCGCGGGTAGTGAGGTGCATGGTGTAGGCACCAACATCCCATATACGATTGATCTCGGGATCGCTGCACTTGAATGATCCGCGGTATTCCACAGGGGCATATTCGTATAGCATGGCTATGTCACCGACGTTGACACCCTCCTCAGGTGCCACATATACGTAGCGGAAAGCCTTGGTATTGTCAAGAGTATAGTCCCCTGAATTTTTTCTTACGGCATTCGTGGCAAGATCGGTGACCTCATCGCCTGAGAAGCGTATCTTGTCGAGAGTCTCGCAATATTCCATGTCGAGTGCTTCCTCTGGACTCTCACCATAATATATATTGATTATTCCGTTGCCAACAGGATTCTTAAGCACTACACGACCGAAGGTCTCCTTGCCGAAGTCGTAAAGCTTACCTCCGTCGGCAGTCTTTTCAGTTACCGATACATACTGCATGGGCTCGAGCTTGAGACTGTAGGCTGAAGGGGGATTGTCAATATCATTGAAGTCCCAGTATCCTGCAGAAGCATACTCTGTAGCTGAAGTGTCACTGGCCTTTCCGCTCTCGTCAATCCACTCCTTGTCCTCATTGGTCACACGCCAGGAGGAATCGGTGTTGACCGTAGAACCCTTGACATAAAGAGCCGGAGGGGTGGACTGATTCCACACCTTTATATTGAGCTTATGCTTGCCGGCAGGGATCTTAAAAGTTGAAGGCTGGCCGAACTGCAGTTTGCCGTCAAGTTTTACATTGTACTTGCCTTCGGCCTTTATGGTAATTTCTTCCTCTGCCGGAAGATCGAGGTCTTTACTGAACTCCACAGTCACGAAATGGCTGTCGGTCTTCCAGAACGGAGGGAAGAATGCTCCGCGCTCGGTGCGGTTATTGTTCATGCGATTACCGAGCCATATCTCATAGTCTCCTGGATACCATATCCATGTCTGTGCAGATGCCATTATACCCATGGCGAGTGCTCCGGCCAGTGTGGCCCATCTTTTATTCATGACTTATAGGGATTTAAGGTATTTAAATTCTTTTGTGAGTCCGGCGTTGTCACGTATAGCCTCATCGACACCTGGTCCATTGTTCTCCCACACGTTGCCGGGACCATTGGCATTCTGGAGGTATTTCTCGGCTTCGGTCCAGTTGTCCTTCACATTGATAAAAGAAGAACCCTCGTCGGTGTAAAGATAGAACCAGTGGTTGGGGTCGTGGGCATAACCGGGGACGTAGATGTCACGCACACAGTTTTCGGTGACCCAGCTGTGTGGCTGCGATCCGAGAGTATATACACCTGCCACGTCATACATGTGCTTGGCATAGTGGTGTATCAGGTTGGCATGAACGCGGTTGTTGCGCATACAATTGACTGTGCGGATCCAGCCCCAGCCGAGGTTGATGCCGCTATAGGATACGTCGTTAATCTCGTTGTGTTCGATGTTGATGTCACGCACATATCCGGCACAGATTCCGAGAGTGCCCCAGTCCTCATTGGTTACGTCAGTTATAAGATTGTTGGCTATGGTGAGGCCCGAGCATACCTCACGTCCATCGGCCGGATCGTAAGGGAGATGTGTTTCGTGTGATTCAGGACTGAAGCTACCCACTACAATGCCGTTTCCGGCTATGTCGCGGAACAGACAACCCTCTATGAGACCTCCACGAGTACCCCACTCATAGTCGAGACCAGAGGAACCAAGATGCTCGAAACGGCATTTGAGAAAGTCGATGCTGTTGGCACCGCTCACCTCCACAGCTGCCTCGGGACGGCCAAGCCAACCCTGATTGTCAAGCTTATGATTCTGGTACCGCTCCATCTTGGGTTTGATCTTATATCCATCGGTCATATACATGCCAGCCTGAAGAGGAACATGGCCCATGAGCGATGGACGCATCCATGTGGTGTACTCGAAACCTATGTTCTCGAAACGCACATTCTCAACCGGACGGTCGAGTGTACCCTCAATATTGACCAGAGTCTCCACTGCAGGCACTGTAGCCTCGGTAACGGTCTCGCCTTGACGGGGATAGTAGTATAATTTGCGGGTATCAATGTCGTGATACCACTCGCCGGGCTGATCGAGTAACTCGCGGGCATTGGTGAGATAGAATGCCGAGTTATGACCGTCGGTAGTTACCATGGGGCGTGGCCACGGATGCTCAAACTGGATTCGGCTCTCTGGGTTATGAAACCTTACCGCCGCACTATCGCCCTGAATCTCAATTGACTTAATACGGAGATTGGCCACACACCACATCTCGTGGAGCACCATCTCAGCATAGGGGGATTTCTGTATCTTCTTCACAGCCTCAGCCGGTACCCACAGGATCTCGTTGACAGGATCGTTGTTGATGATGCGGTACATCTTCTCAAAATCATCCACATCACGTGCTCTCACAGCTTTCTTACCGTTGACATAGAGTTGACGGAAGTCGAGGGGACGACCGTTGAATTGAGGCACATCGGCAACCATGAGCTTGCCTTGACGCTTCCATCCAGTAATGCTGACGCCACCACTGATCCATGCGCCACCATCGGATTTTATCACAGTGGGAGATGACGGGGTTCCACTGTCCTCGGGACGTACAAACACGGGCTCGTAGACATTGTAGGTGCCCGGAGCCATGTGAATGGTAATTCCCGACTCTATGCCCTGAGCCTTGGTACGTCTCATCTCGCGAGCCTGGCGGAGTGCTGAGGTAAGGGTGGCTTTGGGTGAGGAGGCGGTACCATCGTTGCTGTCGAGGCCCGACGGGGAAACGTAGACATCAGCCGCACTGAGAGTGAGCACTGAGAGCAGCATCGCTGCACTTATGGATGATTTCTTCATTTAAGGTTAGTCGCTATGTACTTTATAAGGATATTGAACGCCCTCGGTAAAAACAGGCTTATAAAAACGGTATAAAGTGGCCACGAAAATCCGTGGCCACTGTGTGAGGCTGCTATTGCAGTGGGTTTCAGCGTGCAAGGGGAAGCCAGACGCTCATCTCGGCCTTGTCGCGGTTGCCCCAGGCATAGTAGGGTATGAGGGTGACATTGACTGTCTTGCCGGCATCGGCCACCTCGCGGTAGAGTTTGCCGGTCCAGTCTCCACCATTCACAAGGCGTGCCTGAGTGTCGAGTACGGTCATCTTGCTTCCGGCTATTTCTGTCTCTCTGGGAGTAAAAGTGGCATTGGCAGGTATGAGTACGTCGTCGAGTTTCTTTCCACCCTCGATGTCGATACCTTCAAGGCAATACACAATGGGTCCACGCTTCACGGCCACATGGTTACGGGTCTCCTCAACAAGAGGATTGGACTCAAGCAGCTTGGTGCGCATTTCCATGTCGAGCACTATTTCATCTCCAGGTTTCCATGAACGGTCAAGAGTGATATAGCTGTCGGGAACCACCTTCACATTCTCGGGATTACCGTTGACTGTAACAGTGGCCTTGTCACACCATGAAGGGATGCGGAGCTTGACGACAAAGTTCTTCTTGCCTGGCACCTGGTTGAGTGTGAGCGTCACTTTACCATCATAGGGATAGGCTGTGTGCTGTGTCACCTCGAGAGGACGTTTCTTGCCAAGCGATGTGCGCAGCTCGCTGTCTCCATAGAGGTTGCACCACAGGGTGCTGTCATTGACGGTATAGGCATAGTTCTGAGCCTCGCAGATGGTGCGGAGGGTATTAGGCGGACAGCAGAAGCAACTGATGTACTCCTCACGTGTCTTTGGCCAGCGCAGGGTGTAAGGCAGGTCATCACTCATGCGCAGAGGGTTGGTGTAGAAGTAGCGCTTACCGTCGAGGCTGACACCGCTGAGCACACTGTTGTAGAGAGCAGTCTCCACGATGTCGGCATACTTAGCATCGCCTGTCGACTCGAGCATACGCCAATTGAAGAGCATGTTGCCGATATTGGCACAGGTCTCGTTGTGGGCAGTGCTGTTGGGCAACTGATAAGGACGGCCATAGCTCTGGTGTACCTTCTGTATGCTGTCAGGCTCGTAGCAAGTACCGTCGGGCGAAGTTCCGTCATAAAGGGCACCACAAGCTCCTGTAATATACATCTTGCGGTTCACAATATCGTCCCAGATGCTTGTGAGGTTTTTCATGAGCTGCTCCTCACCTGTCTCGGCATAGAGGTCGGCCACTCCGGCATACAGGTAGTTGGCACGCACGGCATGACCCATTGCGTTGTACTGGTCACGGAAGGGGATACGGTCCTGGTTATCGTCGGTTCCGTTCTCCACCAGACCACGTATGTTTATAAGGTTGTTGGCCAGATCCAGATAGCGTGGATTGCCTGTCTCGCGGTACATTTCCACCACACCCATATAGTGGGAGGGGCATATAGCGTTGCGGGCCAGCTCGGCTGATGCAGTCTCGTAGAAATGACACAGGAAGTCGGTGGCCTTGACAGCTGCGTCAAACAGCTCGGTCTTGCCTGTGGCTCTCTTGTGGATGATTCCGGCCATCATGAGGTGACCGAGGTTGTAGGTCTCGAAGTTGAGACGGTTGGCGAAAGCGCCCTTCTCATCCTCGGCTCCCACCTTGGTGCCAATCACTGTCTGAGCCTTGTGGGCGGTGTGGGTATCGACTCCACGGTTACGTTCATCAATGATCACAGGTGTGTGGATGTATCCGTCCTCTCTCTGGGCCTTCACCACCTGCTCGATGAACTTGTCCATGAGAGCATCGAGCTTAGGATCCTTGTTGACGGCATAGACAGCAGCAACAGCCTCGAGCCACTTGTACATGTCACCATCGTGGAAAGGGGGACCCCAGTGTTCACCGGGGCATGTACCAGCAGCGATCTCGAAGTTACGGAATCCATGGGACACGTCAGGATCGGCCCATGTCTCCCACATGCTCTGCAGGGATGTGCCACTATACACTCCGAATCGCTCGCCCCAAAATCCGCCTGTCCACTTCACCGCTCCGAGGGGGGTATTGGACATTACGGCATGACGACTGCGCGAAGTGTCGGTAAGACCGTTATTCTGCGCTGATAATCCGAGCGATAACACTACGCCCGATAGTAGAATACCAAGTTTTTGATACACAATCGTATGGAATTAGATATAAGTTACTTTAGCTTTTCAATTACGCAAAGTTAAAGAAAAATAGTCGTTTAGACAACTTTTCGTAACGATAATTTCGTAAAATTCAATAAATTCACATCACAATAACCCCTTAAGAGTGTATAAATGACACTCTTACGCTTATTCACTGTGTTTCAACATTTTTTGATCATTAGGGTCGAATTTCCCATGAGGGCTTGCTATATCGGGCCATTATCACTAACTTTGCACACATACATTATACTTTACACAACTTTCTTTCACAAGCGCACACTTCCCGATTATGAATCGAACATTTACCGTCGCCACAATCGCCGTGGCCTCAGTGCTGTCATTATCGCTCAGCCCGCTCGCATCGCTCGCCGACACTGTGAGCGTCACCACCGGGCAGGGACGCAAGGTGGTGGTCAGGACTATCACCCCCAACATCATCCGCGTAGAGAACTATCCCACAGAATCAGCCCCATCGGCCACCCTCACCCCATCACCCGCCTCGGCCCCAGATACCGTGAAGTGCTCGGCATCCACTTCAGGGCCTTTGCATATATTCACGACCCCGACCGGCGTGACCGTGAGAGTAAACTCCACTACCGGAGCCGTCGACATCAACGCCGGAGCCGACAGGGCTGTCAGCGACAATGGACTGAGATTATTGGCCAACGGACGACAGAGCCTGTCGCTTTCCACAATGGGCGGAGGATCATTCTACGGAGCCGGAGAGAGGGGCTATAGTTTCAATCTCGCTGGTGACACGCTGGTGATGTACAACAAGCAGAACTATGGATATACCGCCGGAGAGGAGCGCATCAAACAGATGAACATCACCATGCCACTGTTCCTGAGTTCCAACGGATATGCAGTACTGTTTGATGACTATGCAGCCGCCGAGATGGTGATGTCCAACCCAGTAGTTTACACCACCGAATCCTCAGTACCCGTATCATACTACTTCATTAACTCCACAGGATCACTTGCCTCGCTCACAAGCAAGCTATCAACCATTACCGGCCGTCAGGACCTACCTCCATTGTGGGCCCTGGGATATATTACATCGAAATACGGCTACCGCACCCAGGCTGAAACCGAGGGAGTGATCGATACCCTCAAGCGTGCCGGATATCCGGTGGACGGAATAGTACTCGACCTATATTGGTATGGCAAGGAACAGGACATGGGACGCCTCGAATGGGCCCCCGACCAGTGGCCCGACCATAAGGCCATGCTGGCCCGGCTGAAAAAGCGCGGAGTCAACACAGTGACTATCTCACAGCCATACGTGTTGCGCAACGGTCGCGGAGCATCCAACTACACGAAACTCAGCAACGGCGGTATGCTCCTGCGTGATTCCACTGGAGGCCCACAGGAAGTACAGATATGGGTAGGTGAAGGGGGTATGTTCGACGTATCCAACCCTGACACCCGAGCATGGTTACGAGACAGGTATCGTTCGCTCACACTCGACGGTATAGGAGGATGGTGGGGAGATCTGGGAGAACCTGAAGTACACCCTGAGACTGGAGTACATGCCAATGGACTCCACACCCGACTATACCACAACAGGTACGGTAACGACTGGAGTTCCATAATATATGACCTCTATCGCGAGGAGTTCCCCGACACCCGACTAATGACACTTATGCGTGGCGGCACCACCGGACTCCAGCAGTACAGCGTGTTCCCATGGTCGACCGACGTGTCTCGCTCCTGGGGTGGCCTCAAACCACAGATCACCATCATGCTCAACTCAGGCTTGAGCGGACTGGGCTACATGAGCCACGATGTGGGAGGATTTGCCATCGACGAGACTGCCCCTTACGATCCCGAGCTATATGTACGCTGGCTGCAATTAGGTACATTCTCTCCCGTGCTACGCACCCACTCCCAGCGCTCGGCCGAGCCTTATTGCTATCCCGAACATCAGGCGATAATCCTCCCTCTCATCAAGGAGCGCTACCGCTGGTTGCCTTATAACTATACCCTGGCATGGGAAAACGCCTCACAGGGGCTCCCGTTGGTACGTCCGCTAAACTTCTATACATCCGGAAGCAATCTTCACGACGACATCACCGATCAATATCTATGGGGTCGCGACCTGCTTGTGGCTCCTGTGCTCACCCAAGGTGCAACCTCACGAACAATAGTATTCCCTGCCGACGGTAGCGACTGGGTGGATCTCGCCGATCCCTCCCGGGTGTATCACAGCGGTGACACAATAGCCTCCTACCCTGCCCCGCTTGACGTGTTACCTCTATTTGTTCGTGGCGGATCATTCATTCCCACCGCCGACTATGACATGGCCAACACGGGCGACTACCGAACTGACCGCTATACGGTGAACTACTATCCCACTCATGGCAAGTCGGATTACACACTCTATGAGGATGACCTCACCTCCCCCACTTCTCTTCGCGACGGCGCCTATAGCCTCATCAACTTCGAAGGGGACGCTTCAGCCGAGGCTATCGACATAAAGGTGTCAACTACAGGCCACCTCGCTATACCCAAAGGGGGCACACGGCTCACATTCAAGATACACCGGATAAACTCAACCCCTGCCTCGGTGACTGTAGACGGCCAAAAAGCCAAAGGTTGGCGCTATGATGCCACCACCTCTACCCTCTCGATCCCCGTCACACTCAAGTCAACGCCAGTCAACGTCCACGTCGCCCTATAACCTATCCCACAGGACAGGTACATACAAATCCAATAGTAGAGATATTACATAGTGCCATATCCCTATGTATTGTACATTGATATTGCCAATAATCACGATCTTACCCACTGTCAACAGTGGGTAAGATCTATTTAAGCCTCCCCAAACTTTCAAATCTATTCTGAAAAATACCTCTATACTAAAACAAAGGAGACCGCAGTCCTGTGTCGTGATGACTACCAGGGGGCTGCGGTTCCGGTTTGAGAGTATTACTCAAAGACTCTGTTTCCAGTTTCTGAGTTTATCTACTGTTATTTTGCTATAGCTATCGCCACACGGTTCATATCATTCTCACGGAACGGTTGCTCGGTGTCACCCTCAGCATCAACCGATATACGCAGAGTATCGATACCACCTTTGCGGAGAGCATCGGCTACGCTCTGGGCGCGGAATTTCGATAACTTCATGTTGTAGGTAGCATTTCCTGTACCCTTGTCGGCATATCCGGTAATGGATACTTTAGCTTCAGGATTGGCCTTGAGATATTCGATGAGTTCGGCAATCTTGACCGATTCCTTCTCGGAGATCTTGGATGAGTTGATGGTGAAGAATATATCTTCCTTGAGAGGCTGAGGCTTCTTTACTTCCACTGGAGCAGGGGCAGGAGCGGGAGCAGGAGCCGGTTGGGGTGCGGGAGTTGCCTCGGGTTCCTCAACTACCTCGACGGCCTGAACAGTCTCGATGACTTTAGTCTTGGTCTTGCCGAAACTGATAGTCACACCTACCAGTCCATTGAACTGCCAGTCACTGTTCTTACCTTTCTTGGAATTGAAATGATCGGGGAGAAGGTTGGCATTGGCCTCAATATTGAGAGCTACACACTTGCTGAGATTGATATCTACGCCGAGGCCGGCACGACCGGCAATAAAGGCACGCTTTCCGCTCCACAGATGCTCGAAACGGTATCCCTGGGCGGCGATCTCGTTGGCCTGATTGTTATGGAAGCCTACAGCTGCACCGATGCCTAAGAAGCCGTAGAAGTCGAGTGTACGGTAAGGATTGTATCCGCAGAAGAGATTGGTGAGCGACAGCATGGCATCCACGTTACCCTGTACATAATTGAATTTGTAATGGGTCATAGGACTTACCCACGCACCCTTAGCCTGCCATCCACTGGCTCCGGCACGAAGTCCGAATAAGGGGGAGAATCTGTAGCCTACATTGACTGCGGCCGCAGGTGAGATCAGGTGTTTGAAATCGGTTTCACCCACGGTGTAACCGCCGCCCACCTGGAGCTGCATGAACCAATGAGGATTGAATTCCACTTCTTCAGTGACATTTACTGTAGTCGATGATGAGCTTTCTTGAGCGGTTGCCATGAATGGCAATGACGAACACATAAGAGTGAAAGCTATGGCCAGATTTTTGTTGATATGTTTCATAAATAAATAGGTTTTATAATGTTAAAACAAATTTCACAAATTTTGTTTAACGAATTACCAAGAAACATAAACAATTAACAATCAAATGTTTATTTTGCGACACAAATGTAGCATCATACGCAACAGAAGTAACGAGAGTGGAGAAACACAACAGGCACCCTGCAAAGTTGCGTATGCCGGGTGCCTGTTATATGTAATGATAAAATTAGCAGAGATCAGAATCTACGATCGGGGCGTCCACCGCCGAATCCACCGGGACGTCCACCAGGACCACCATGACCACCAGGACCATGACCTTCGTTGAATCCCTTGGGCTCGTTGCCCTTACCGAAGGTGTTAAAGCGATAGGATACTGAGAGCATAAAGTAGCGTGTCAGCACATTTGTCTCGGTATCGTCCATATAGTTTGCGTTGATGCTTCGGCTGATGCTGTTGACCTGGTTGAGAAGGTCATAGACACGCAATGAAACCGTGAGAGCCTTGCTCTTGAGCAACTGCTGGGAGATTGAGGCATTCCACATCCAGGTATTGGTGTTGAAGCCGGCCGAATATCCCTTGGTGGCAGTGTAGTTGACATCGCTCTGGATGGTCAGCCCCCACGAGGTGTAGTAGGAAGCATCGAGACGTCCTCCGTAGCGGTGGATGGTAGCGTTGCTCGCTGTCTGCACCGAGTTGTTGGAGTACTGGATATTGTATTGCGGACGCAACTCAATCTCGAAATTATCGGGACGGAAAGCTATACCCGGGCTCTCAAACACACTGAAATTACGGGCCTTATTGCGCTCTCCGTTGTTGTAACCTATATTCTGTGATGCATTACCGAATATGTGGTTGGAGATGGTCCATTTCTTGTTTCTAAGAGGCATCGACATCATATTCATGAGTCGAGCGTTCCACACACCGTTGACGTTGGTGTAGGTAGTGGTGCGTGTGGCGTTGGCATCGTACGTGGTCTTGGATATGATGGAGTTCTGGTTGAACGTGAAGTCAAAATTGAACATCATCGAGCGCTGTGCCTCCATATTGAAGTCCTGGAAGCGCAGGTTGAGATTATGGGCAAACGATGGCTTCAGGTCAGGGTTACCTATAATCACGTTCATGGGGTCGGTGACATCTGGCACAGGCTGGAGCTGAGACATAGATGGCTGCGATGAACGTCCGCGATAGTTGGCTTGGAATGAGCGACGCTTGCTGAACTTATAACGCATACGCAAGTATGGAGCGTAGTTCCACACCCAACGGGTGTCGATGTTGCGGTTGGAGTTGATGAGGTCGGTCGATTTCGACATCTGTGGCACGAGAGCGAGACCCACTTCATAGTTCATGTTCTTGCCGGTCTTTTTATATCCGAGACGTATGTTCTGATTGAAATAATTGTTGCGGAAGCTGTTGGAGAGATCCTCGTTGAGCACAAGATCCTCAAGCGGGGTCAATGGGTCGTCGTAGTCGTAGGAAAGGCGGTCGGCATTGTTCCACCTATAGTTCATGCGATAGCTGAATACTATAGAGTTACCATTGGCGGGGTTACCAAGGGGTTCGGTCCAGGTGAACTGTCCCATCACCTGATTGTTCCAGGTGTGAGAGTTGACGTATTGATCCTGGTCTTCAATGAGATAGTCATCGGTCGTAGGATCATCCTCCTCAGCATCCATTTCGTCAAGTATCTTCTTTATGATATGGGAGAACGAATATTGATATTCCCTCACATTTGACATCGAGTAGCTACCGCTTACCGACAGTGAGCGGCCTCGATGACTGTTGAACTGATGGGAATATATGAGCCGGCCGGAAGCTTCGTAGGAGTTACCTCGCGAGTTGACATTGTTGTCGGTTGAGCTGACTATGTCATTTCCGTCGGTGTTATAGCGTGGATCTCGGTTGATTGTGTTCTCCCATGAATATGCATTCTGATGATTGAAACGGAATTCGGGACGGAACTCGAGGGTGTTGAACGAGTCAGGCTTCCATTGCATTCGCAGATTGGCGCTCACGTTATTAGATCGATCACGGGCAAGATTCTCTATCTTGGAGTATGTGGAATAACCAGTGAAGAAGTATTCGCGGTTCTGACGCTTAGACGACGAGCGGTCAGTGTTAGAGAACATTATATCTCCTCCTATACGGAATATCTCCTCGTTACCGACATTGAAATTGAGTCCTATGGCACGTGATATAGTGGTTCCACCCTGTCCGCGGGGTCCACGGAAACGTGAACCGTTGCTGTCGGTAAAGCCTATCTGGTTAATGTTATTGAGATTGCCGAGGAATGTCAACTGATTGCCATCCCAGAAACGGTTGATATTGAACGAGGCGGCATATCGGCTATCAGTACCGTATCCGGCCTCGGCTGTGCCAAACCATCCGTTGTCCATGCCTCTTTTCACTGTAAGGTTGATCACGGTCTCATCCTCACCGTCGTCAACGCCCGTGAGGCGGGCCATGTCGCTCTTACGGTCCACAACCTGGAGCTTGTCGATCATATTAGCGGGAAGATTTTTGGAGGCTACCTGAGGATCGTCGCTGAAGAACTCTTTACCGTTGACCAAAATCTTGGTGATAGATTTGCCCTGAGCTGTAATCTTGCCATCGCTATCGACCTCTACGCCAGGCAAACGCTTGAGCAGATCCTCAACCACAGCATTGGGCTGTGTGTGGTAGGAGTCAGCGTTGTATTCCACGGTATCTTCCATTACCTTGATGGGGGTTTTGGTGGCCACAACATTGACCACGCCGAGAAGCTGAGACGATTCCTTCATCTCAATGACTCCAAGACGCATGTTGGAGCCGGCGTTTCCGTTAAGATCCTGATAGTAGTCGGAATATCCTATATAGGTTACCGAAAGTATATAGTTGCCTTTTTTGACACCCTGTATGGTAAACTTACCGTCGAGATTGGTAGTGACACCCTTGACAAATGCGCTATCCTTAGCAGCAAGTAGCCTGACGGTCGCTTCCATCAGCGGGTCGGTGGTGGCAGCATCCTTTACAGTGCCTGTGATGTTAAATGCAAATGAAGTGAATGGGATGAGGAGGAGGGTAAACGCGAGCAGTGCGTGGGTGATACGTGTCATCGTAATACTGAAGTCTTGTGGTGATGGTGACTGTTATAGTTGAACTGTTACGTTATTATTGACCGTGATTTTATCCTAAAGTTTAATCTCCGTTAATCAATATTTTGTTAAAACTTGTAAACCGAACGGACTTATTGTAGCCACAGCAGATGATGACGGAGCACTGGAATCCGCAGTCTTAACCGAGACTTTGGAACCGGTGCTCCGTAAGGATGTGACACAATTTATAAATCGCTTCCCCTTACGGGGAGGTGCTGTGTCAGAATATCTTTATGCTGGGGATATATCGTTTGGGCTGACGCTTGAGGTCGATAAGAATACTATCGACATGAGCAACCGAATTATTAAGGTTATTGTACAGCCCCGGATCATTGAGCAGAAGGCCGAGCGACGAGTTAGTAGAATTGAGTTTCTTAGTTGCCTCGTCAAGATTGGCCGTGATGGAGTTGACATTACGCATGGTTGAGTCGAGAGGCATGTTCTTGAGGTCATCGGAAAGCACTGCAAGAGCTTTGGAGACCTGCGAGATGTTGGCTGAGATCTCGTTTACATTGGACATCGTGGCACTTGTATTGTTGAGCAGGGCAGGTACAGCACGGTTGAGACTTGTGGTGGTAGCCTCAAGGTTGGCCAAGATGGCATCAAGGCGTTTCACTGAACTTGTGAGGGCCGGATCAGAGGCTACGGCAGTGAGTGCCACTACAAGCGAGTCGATATGAGGAGCAATCTGCATTACTGTAGGCATGAGTTCGGTGGAGACCTTATCCATGAGACCCGATCCATTGATACCGGCTATCTTGTCACCAACGTTGAGCATTGTTGTCGATGTACCCATCTTGAGCTCGATGGTGGAGGTGCCGAGCATGTCGGTGACGATAACAGCTTCAGTACCCTGGGGGAGACGCAGTTTCTTGTCGAGACTCAATTCCACTTTCACATGACCGGGATTATCGTACTCGTAGGCTATTTCCTTCACAAGTCCCACCTTGTAACCGTTTAGAGTGATCGGAGCTGACTGGGCAAGTCCGGTAACATTGGTGTAAGATGCGTAATAGTAATTTGAGTCTTTGAAGATATTGACTCCCTTGAGATAGTTGATGCCAAACACGAGCACAAGGAGTGCTATGAGCACTGATGTACCTATGATTATTTCGCGTGAGAATAGCTTCTTCATAATCCGGATTATATGTCTGTTTTTTTATGTTTACTGAGTATAGTGGAGAGTGAGAATGAGAGTGTGGAGGATTTATTTCACCCTTTTCCCATTGCGTGTCTTGATCACAAAAGCATCAGGAAATTTCTTCTTAACCTTCTTGAGCTCGCGGTTGGCCTCAGCCATTGAGTAGTATGCTCCATAGGTATACTTTATCATTCCTCCGTCCTTGTAGGAGTCTACAGGACTGAGCTTCTTGAAGCGTGCGTCCCCCTTTCGTATGGCCTTGGGTGCTGTCAGGAACTGTATCTTGTACACTATGTCCCGATCTTTTTCTCCATTGGTTTCGGCCTTGGTGACAGGGGTGCCATCGGGGACAGTCTCCTCGGGTTCCGGCCTGGCCTTGGAAGCAGGATGAGGCCTGGGATTACTTTTGGTAGTGGCCCGTGATGACGATGTAGTACGGTAGCGTTCCACTCCGTTGTAGATGGCCCGGGCGAGCTTGGTGCTTCCGGCATCGGATGACATGAAAGTCTCCATAGCAGGATTGCATATAAAGTCGAGCTCTACGAGTATGGCAGGCATACTTGTGCGCACGAGCACCCAGAACGGGGCTTGCCTCACTCCATTATTTTTTCTTCCCGCATGGCGCACCAACTGATTCTGCACGGCCTCGGCCAGCGCTATGCTTTGGTCCATATTTTTATGCTGCATCATCTCGAATGCTATGTAGCTTTCGGTCGACGACGGATCAAATCCCTGGTAAGTGGATGTGTAGTCATCCTCCATCTTCATAACTTCGTTCTCGCGCATAGCCACACTGAGGTTAGTGTCACTCTTGTCGAGACCGAGGGTGTAGACAGCGGCTCCGTTGATGCGCTTGTGCATAGGTGATTTCTTGGATATGGAGTTGGCATGTATGGATATGAATATATCAGCATGTTTGCCGTTGGCTATGTCGGCACGTCGTTGCAGTGGGATGAAACGGTCATCGTCGCGGGTCATCACCACCTTCACGTCGTCCATTCCGTCCTGGAGCATCTTCTGAAGCTTGCGGGCAACCTTTAGATTGACGGTTTTTTCGTTTGTACGAGCTCCGAGAGCTCCAGCGTCTTTGCCTCCATGCCCCGGGTCTATCACCACCACATAGTCCTTGGCTTGCATCGGCGGGGCAGCTACTGCTGAGATCATCAGCAGGCACAACAGAGTATGTAGTAAGCGATGCATAATATGGAATAGAAGTGCTATATTTCAGTTACAACGTGCAAAATTAACAAAAGAAAACCAATTTGAAGCCACGGATTACCAAAAATTGGCTTATGTGCGAAAAAATATCTAATTTTGGAGAAAAATATATTTCCTTACAGGCCGTCGGACATCCGGGCCATATTGTGTATGAAAAATATCCGTATAATATGTGCGGCCTGCCTGACGGTGATGGTGGCCGCCGTGTCCCAATCGTGTGGAGGCAACATCGGTGATGCGACTCTTCACCGACTCGACCTGCAATTGTCACAAGGAGAGGTGCCAGAGGATTCGCTCATGTTCCGCGCAGCCGAGAGGCTGTTTGAGATGTGTGGCTACGGACCATTGTATCAACTCAGTGCAGGGGATTACGCCTCCAAGCCATCCATACTCGAGCACAGGGAGGCCGTGGAAAGAGAATTTGCCGATATGTCTCATGAGAGCCGAGCAATAGGCAAGGCGTTTGACCGCCTGCACGCTGAGCTTCCGGGTGCAGTGATCCCAAGGCTATTCACCATCATATCACCCTACACCCAATCGATATTTGTGGATGACACCACAATGTATATCGGATTGAATCACTATCTTGGCACGAGCTACGAAAAATACGAATACTTTCCTGAATACGTGCGTCGTCTTAAAGTACGCCCACGTTTGCCTATTGATGTTGTGGAAGCCATAGTGCGCACTTCCTACCCTTACGAGGGGGGCGAGTACCCCCAAACGGTGTCACGACTGGCATACGAGGGCGCTGTCGCCGAGGCTGTAATGAGAATAACAAGCAAGGATGAGGCTATGGTAATGGGATATGCCGACAAGGATTACCTCTGGCTCAGGGATCACGAACATGAGATGTGGGACACACTTGTGTCTCGACAGTTGCTGTTCAGTTCTGACAATGCTGTGATACGTTCTCTCGTGGGTGTTAATCCCGCATCTATGATCCTATCGTCCGATGCTCCCGGATGGGCCGGCCGTTACATAGGCCACCGATTGGTGGAGTCCTACTTGTCGGGCCATTCAGGAACTTCCCTTGAGACACTCCTCTCGCCCGATTTCTACAGATCCCCCTCATTGCTCGGCGATGCCGGATATAATCCATGATGGAAACATGATGAAGGGACTCTCCCCTACATGAGCCTCAGTCCCATTCCGAAAGCAGAATGAGACTGAAACTAATAGTGTAAACCGTGAACTGAGATTCCGGCTATGGTGGATGGAGATAAAATCATCGGGATGCGTAGGAGAGCACAGTGGGACTCTCGACATCGACTCCGTATTCACGTGCTCGCTCGAGGATAGCCCTTGCGAGCTTTGGTTTCAGATCCTCGGGACAATACCGGAAGTAGGCCTCTGCCGCTCTCACGTGTGCAGCATCGGGCATTGGGTACTCACGACGCTCCGGGAGTCCGTAGACGCTATCGGGGAGTTCTTTACGCTCCTCGTAAGATATACGGTCGCTCATAATGGTAATAATGCTTTAGAGGTTAAGGCGGAATCCTACCTGCAGGAGACCTTGTGCTCCGAAACCTAACTCTCCAAACATCGAGGCTACACGCGATAATCCGACCTCAGCTCCGATGGGTGATACCTGGAATGCGAAGTATGCCTTGTTTTCCGACCAGTCATCGACGGTAATGTGAGTGATGTCGACACCGGCAGCAGCATGGGCATAGAGACGTACTATGGAATTGCGCCAGTAGTCATACTTGCCGTTGAGCATTATCACATGATAGTAGGCATTGGCATCGTCGATATGCTTGTAGGAGGCTGAGGAGAATGTGTAGGTGAATCCGAGGTCAAACGATGGAGCAACCCTGAAGTTCACACCCGCAGTGAGCGCTCCCCAAGCGTTGTTGATTGATCCCCCGTCGTGCATGTCGGTGCAATCCATCTGAGTGTAGCCACCGTAACCGATATGGAGCTGGGTTCGCTGTGCGCTGGCTCCGAAAGCGAGCCCGAGTATGGCACACATTGCAAGTAGGAATTTTTTCATAACGAAATAGTTGTTTAGAAGATTTAATACAACCTAATAAACACTAATGGTTATAAAAAAGTTCTCAGATGAACGCGAGAATTATCAGTTGGGCTACTATTACCCGACAGAACATGGAGAGCGGATAGACGGTGGCGTAGCTCACAGTGGCATAGTCGCCGGGCACTATATCGTTGGTATAGTTGAGAGCCATGGGATTGGCCATGCTTCCGCACAGCATACCACACGTGAGACCGAAGTCCATGCGACACAGTTTCAAAGCCACTGCCCCCATTATGAGCACAGGCACCACCGTGATGAGAAATCCCAGCAATATCCACACCAATCCCTCGGGGCGCATGATCGTGTCTATGAAGTGGCCTCCTGCCTCAAGACCAAGACAGGCCAGATAGAGTGACAGACCTATGCCTCGCAACATCAGGTTGGCACTACGTGTGGTATAGGTCACAAGGCGAAACTGAGGGCCGAACCGGCCGATAAGTATGCCCACTATTATCGGTCCTCCTGCCAGGCCGAGCTTGATGGGGGTTGAGATGCCCGGCACGGCTATGGGAATGGCTCCGAGAATAAGTCCAAGCACTATTCCCACAAATATGGCCCCGAGATTGGGCTCCTTGAGCTTTATATCGGTGTTGCCAAGTATCTGTTCCACCTTCTCAATATCGGCGGCATATCCTACCACCGTGAGAATGTCGCCGAGTTGAAGCACCAGTTCGGGAGTGGCGAGCAGGTAAAGGCCACTGCGGTTTACACGGCTTATATTAATATGGTACTGTTTGCGCAGATGGAGCGATCCCAGCTTACGTCCGTTGATAGCTGACCGGCTCACGATGATGCGCCGCGAGATGAGCTGATTGTCGATGGCGTTCCAGTCGATATCCTTCTTGTTCCAGTCGCGGTCCTCCTGACGGCCAAACATTACTTTAAGTTTACCACAATCAGCCGGAGTAGTAATCACAAGGAGATGATCGTCCTTCCGCAACATGGTGTCAGAGTCAGGCAACACCACCTCTCCCTCGTGCCACAGACGGGAGATCACAAAGGGAGTCTTGGCAAGTGCCGAGATCTCGCGCACACTCATATCATAGATCGCCGGATTGCACACCTGAAATTCGGCTATGAACGTGGTATCGGGTTCTTCAGCAGGCGATGACAGCGATGTACCAGGACGTATCATAAGCTTACGCATAAGTATGATAGCAAGTATAACACCCACCACGCCGAGCGGATAGGTGACCGCACAGCTCAATGCCGCCCCGTTGGCCGAGATTCCTGCCTGCTGCAATGCTTGCTGAGCCGCACCGAGAGCCGGGGTATTGGTCGAGGCTCCACACAGGATTCCGGTGGCATCGCCTATAGGTATGTCCATAGTGAGGCTGAATGCCACAGCCATCACTGTACCTATTGCAAGCACTCCGAGTCCAAGTAGATTGAGAGAGAGACCACCGGTGCGGAACGAGCTGAAAAAGCCAGGACCGACTTTAAGACCAAGCTCGTAGACGAAAAGCACGAGGCCCAGATTCTGGGTATAACGCAATATCACTGGATCGATCGACAGGCCTATATGACCGGCAAGGATTCCGGCGAAGAATACAAAAGTGACACCAAGCGAGATGCCCCATACACGTATTTTACCCAAGCCGAGACCTACGGCTATGATAACCGATATGATTATCACGGCCTGAAGGGCGGTATGGGCGGTAAACAGTTCTATAATCCAGTCCACAGTAATGCGAAAGTTATAGGGGTGAAAATTCAGCTAATGGGAGCGGAGAGCATAAACAAGGGGAGATACGCCTACCTCCCCTCGTTGTAATTATTATTACGGACAGAACCGTTATATTACTTCACGATACCTTTCTCGAGATACTCGGCAAGATTGGTACGCACCTTCTCGCCGGCACGTTCGATAGCCACCTTGGCCATATCGGCATCGACCATGAGATTGACCAGCTCTTCAAATGAGGTCTTCTTCGAGGGATCCCATCCCAGTTTGCCCTTAGCCTTGGTGGGATCGCCCCACAGATTGACCACGTCGGTAGGACGGTAGAAGTCGGGCGACACCTCTATCACCACCTTGCCTGTGGCGATGTCTATGCCCTTCTCATCGGCACCCTCACCCTCAAACCGCAGCTCGATACCTGCACGGCGGAAAGCCAACTGACAGAACTCACGCACTGAATGTTGCTCACCGGTGGCTATCACATAGTCCTCAGGCTTGGGCTGCTGAAGTATCAGCCACATACACTCCACATAATCCTTGGCATACCCCCAGTCGCGGAGCGAGGAAAGGTTGCCAAGATACAGTTTATCCTGCTTGCCTTGGGCGATACGCGCAGCGGCAAGAGTGATTTTGCGGGTCACGAATGTCTCACCACGGCGCTCGCTCTCATGGTTGAAGAGGATGCCTGAGCAACAGTACATATTATAAGCCTCGCGGTATTCTTTCACAATCCAGAAACCATAGAGCTTGGCTACAGCATAGGGCGAATACGGATGAAAAGGAGTGTTCTCGTTCTGGGGAACCTCCTCAACCTTGCCATAAAGCTCGGATGTGGAGGCCTGATAGATGCGACATGTCTCGGCAAGGCCTACCTGGCGCACAGCCTCAAGGATGCGGAGCACACCCGTGGCATCGACATCAGCCGTGAACTCGGGAGCATCAAACGACACCTGCACATGGCTTTGGGCAGCAAGATTGTATATCTCATCGGGGCGCACCTTGCCTATCACCTGCAGCAACGACATTGAGTCGCCCAGATCGGCATAATGGAGGTGGAAATTGGGGTGCCCTTCCAGATGCGCTATACGTTCGCGGTAATCAACGCTAGAACGGCGTATGGTTCCGTGTACATCATATCCTTTCTCAAGAAGAAACTCGGCGAGGAACGAACCATCCTGCCCGGTGATACCTGTAATTAAAGCAGTCTTCATAAAGTGTGTCATGCGGGGCCTGCTTACCGTGAGTATGACCCCAGATTGTGTTAATATGAATATTTATCTTAGAAATTATCCCTCATTGAAAGTCAACAGGGCAGGATTGCGAACCCTGACCTTATCTCCGGGTGCAAAGATACAACATATATTTAAAATATCGAGATTTTCCCACCCTGAATTTAGCTAAAATCAGTTGCGGAGGGAAGAATAGGTACGACGGTTACGAATGAAGTAGTCAAAAATGATATTGGTGTCGACGTTTAGCAGATTCTGTTTTGGATGACGGGTATATGCCTTACGCATGGTGCGGAAATCACGATGGGCACGAAGTACGGCCGAAGCATTTTCCATATCACCACCCAACACGAATTTCAACCACGCCAGAGAGTCGAGCAGACGACGGCGCAACAACACTCCACGACGACAGCTGTCAGGTAAATTCTTATGCAACATGAGCAGGTTGTTACGGAAATTGAGGTAGGTCTTGCGAGGGTTGGATGCTGGCAAGGATCCGCCTCCCAGGTGGTAGACGTGTCCGGCGGGGACAGCCCACACCTCGCGTCCCGACAGAAGTATGCGCCAGCACAGGTCTATCTCCTCCATGTGGGCAAAGAATTCACAATCGAGGCCACCACAGTCGAGATACACCCTGTTGACAACCATGAGAGCGGCTCCGCTCGCCCAAAACACCTGCATAGGTGTATCGTATTGCCCATGGTCCTCCTCAACGGTATCGAATATGCGCCCGCGACAATATGGATACCCATGGCGATCGAGAAATCCTCCGGCCGCTCCGGCGTATTCAAAGCTTCCAGGTTCCTTGAGCGCCCTTATGGTGGGTTGGCAAGCTCCAGCGCGGGGATGAGTCTCCATGAAATGCCATAGATGAGTAAGCCAATCATCCTTGACCTCTACATCCGAATTGAGCAGCACGCTGTACTTATAGTGAGGCGCAACAGCCGATATGGCACGGTTGTATCCCTCGGCAAAGCCATGGTTGGTGTCAAAGGTTATCACCCTGAGATCCGGAAACTCACGATGCAGGTATTCCACCGATCCGTCGGTTGATCCATTATCGGCCACTATAACATCTGCTATCTCACCAGGGGTGTGCCTCACCACCGATGGGAGATACTTCTCCAGAAAAGCGAGGCCATTCCAATTAAGGATCACAACAGCCACACGGTTGTCAGAAACATTCTCAGGCATACTCCAAGTTCATTTTTATACTACGACTATACTCACACTATAATCTCACCCACACACTCCTCGCAATCGTCGGGGCTAACCGATAGGATGCGCACAGGCACCACTGTATTAGCAAACGAGGGATCAGGATTAGTGAGGTTGACACGTAGATAATTGTCAGTAAAAGCTGACATCGAGCCGTCCTTGCGCGGATGCTCTATGAGCGCAGGACGCACAGTGCCGATGTAGCGTGAGGTGAAGGCCGATAGCTTGCGTTCCGAAAGATCGAGCATCACACGGGTGCGTGCGTGCTTCTCCTCCTGAGTCACCACAGGCTTTATCTCGAGGGCGCGTGTACCGGGGCGCTCGCTATATGTAAACACATGGAGGCGCGATATGGGCAGGGAGTCCACAAAGGAGCGGGAGTCTTCAAACAGTTCAGGAGTTTCGCCTCTTGCACCCACTATAAGGTCCACACCGATGAAAGCATCAGGCATCGTCTGACGTATGCATTCCACCTTGTGGCGGAACAACGAGGAGTCGTAACGCCGACGCATGAGCTTGAGCACCTCGTCACTGCCATTCTGCAGAGGTATATGAAAATGGGGCATAAAGCTACGCGACGAAGCCACGAAACTTATAATCTCGTCGGTGAGCAGATTAGGCTCTATCGATGATATACGGTAACGCTCTATACCGCCAACCCCGTCAAGGGCGCGACACAGGTCAATAAATGTTTCACCGGTACGTTTGCCGAAATCTCCGATATTGACACCGGTTATCACTATCTCTTTGCCACCTTCGGCTGCCACTCGCTCAGCCTGGGTCACCATCTCAGCGATAGAACCTGACCGACTCCGGCCACGGGCCATGGGGATCGTACAATAGGAGCAATAATAATCGCATCCATCCTGCACCTTGAGAAAATAGCGGGTACGGTCACCGCGCGAGCACGATGGGGAGAACTCGCGAATGTCGCATGTGGCGGTATGATACACAGGATCGGCACCCGGCGAGCGCAGATAGTCGAGTATTCTGAGCTTGCGGTCATTGCCGGCCACACAAGCCACTCCAGGCAACGAAGCCACTTCGTAGGGTTTCAGCTGGGCGTAACATCCGGTGACTATAATCCGTGCCGATGGATATCGGCGGGCAAATGATCGTATGGCCTGGCGACACTTCTTGTCGGCCACCTCGGTGACGCTACACGAGTTTACCACTATATAGTCAGGGATTTCCCCCTCCTCGGCCTTCACCATACCCTCAGCCGATAGCATTGATGCCACAGTGGATGTCTCGGCAAAATTCAGCTTGCAGCCAAATGTATGATACAACACCTTGAGCCCCGCCAAAGAAGTGGCTTCTGAGGCAGGGATCATAGTGTGAGATAAATTATTATTGTCAGTCAAGATTCTCCGAAATAATGGGTATGGGACGCTTGAATACCTCCTTGAATGATATGAGCGACTCGGAACGACCCAGCCCGAGGCTCAGCTTCTTGTGTATGATGTCGAGCAGATGAGCATTGTTGCGGGCATATATTTTGGCGAAAATATCGTAGGATCCGGTGGTGAAATGACAATCTACCACTTCGGGAATCTCGCGCAGACGCTCTACCACCTCATCAAACTTGGTGGAGTCATTGAGTATGAATCCTATGTAGGCGCATGTCTGGTACCCCATCGAGGCTGGGTTAATCTCGGTCTTGAAGCCGAGAATCACACCAGAGGATGTGAGTTTCTGTATACGCTGGTGTATTGCGGCTCCCGATATGTGGGTCTCGCGGGCTATCTCGAGAAATGGCTTGCGGGCATTGTTTGAGAGCATTTCAAGGATCCTAATATCCAATGAATCAAAATGTTGGCGTGACATTAGTTGTTATGCGAATAAGATTATATTTTATGCTTGATACAAGTCTTTTAAGGCTCATGCAGGAGAGTTGTCCGCACAAAATTACGAAAAATACTGATATATGAAACTCTTTTGACCTCAGATTTTACAACTATTTTGCATCCTCAGCTTCCAATTCACCATGACAGGAGGCGTTTTGGAACCGTTAACACTATTTTATGTCCCTAGGCGCGCACCACCTATTGGCTATTTGGAGATAAAGTTATACCTTTGCATCGATTTATCCCAAAGAATAGGACACAGACTTATAATAGAAACATTTGAGGCACACTCAACTATATATTATCATCATCGTGATGCTGTGCGCGCTCTCAGTAGGCGCGTTCTCACGGCCACACGCCTCTGACTCAGGACTTGGCCACATGGCTACAGAGTCGGCCGATACTGCTGTCTCTACCGACCCCGCAACCACAGTAACCGACATCATCACCAAAGCCATTAAAGATACAGCCACCGTGCCCGACACCTCAGCCAAGGTCAATCCCCTTGTCTCCGTCCTCGCAGAAGAGCCCGACACGGTAAATACCGACATTATAAGGCCGGCAGGTGCCATTGCAACAGACAGTATCGCCTCTGATTCAACTGTCAAGCCACAGCGATCACAGTTGCAACGCCACACGGCATCTGTAGCCGACTCCACCCGTCGCCGTCCATCACTGAGCCGCACACGTATTAACCCAACCAACACAGGACGAGACACCACCCGAATAGTGCGCACTAAAGTCGATCTCGACAATGCCGTGGACTTCTCGGCCAAGGACTCGATGATAATGACCGGACGCAACACCGCCTACATGTATGGCGATAGTAAGGTGACCTACGGTTCCATCAAGCTCGATGCCTATGAGATACAGATGAATATGGATTCATCCAACGTGTATGCTGTGGGTACACTCGATTCGGTAGGAGACCTCACCGGCACACCGGTTTTTGACGACAACGGCACTTCCTATGAGGCCAAGACCATGCGCTATAACTTCAAGACCGGCAAGGGATTCATCACCGATGTGATCACACAACAGGGCGAGGGGTACATCACCGGCGGACAGTCAAAAAAAATTGACGAGAACACCATATATATCCAGAATGCCCGCTACACCACATGTGATGACCATGAGCATCCCCACTTCTGGATGCAGCTCACCAAGGGTAAGATACGTCCCGGCAAGGATGCCGTGACAGGGCCGGCCTATATGGTACTCGCAGGACTGCCGTTGCCTCTGGCCGTGCCGTTCGGCTACTTTCCTTTCTCCGAGAAATACTCCTCAGGCATAATATTTCCCACATTCGGTGACGATTACAACCGTGGGTATTACCTTAGCAACGGCGGATACTATTTTGCTATAAGTCAGAACATGGACCTTGCCCTCACAGGCGAGATTTATACCCTCGGTTCATGGGGACTCCGCGCCCAGTCGGCTTACCTCAAGCGCTACAAGTACTCTGGCAACTTCAACATATCATACCTCAAGACCATCACCGGTGACAAAGGTATGCCCGACTACTCCAAGTCGACCAACTTCCAGATCCTCTGGAGCCACTCGCAGGATGCCAAGGCCAATCCAAACATGAGCCTATCGGCAAGTGTAAACTTCACCACCAGCGGGTACACCCGCAACGATCTCAACTCCTATTATTCAAGCGCATTCACCGAGAACACCAAGAGCTCGACCATCAACATGACCTATCGTTTCCCCAACTCGAAATGGTCAGTTTCGGCAACCGCCAACGTATCTCAACGGTCCCAGGACTCCACGCTGGCTGTATCATTCCCCAACTTCACCCTCACCATGTCGCAACTCTACCCCTTCAAGCGCAAACGCGCCGTAGGCGATGAGAAATGGTATGAGAAAATCAAGCTCTCCTACTCTGGTCAGTTCAACAACTCCCTCACAGCCAAGCAGGACGTGTTCTTCCAAAAAAGTCTCATCAAGGATTGGCGTAACGGTATGAGGCACTCAATTCCCATCTCGGCCACATTCAATGTGCTGAAGTACATCAACATCACCCCCTCGGTAAATCTCACCGACCGAATGTACACCTCCAAGGTACGCCGGCACTGGGATCCCAACGCCGGTATGGAAGTGCTCGACACCACTTACAGCTTCTACAACGTATGGGACTTCACAAGTTCTGTATCGCTCGACACAAAGATCTACGGCTTCTTCCAGCCCCTGCCGTTCCTAGGCAATAAGGTGAAAATGATACGCCATGTACTCACCCCCACTATCTCATTCAACGCATCGCCCGACTTCGCATCTCCGTTCTTCGGATATTACGACAAGTATCAATACACCGATGCCCAAGGCAACCTGCAGACACGCGAATACTCCCTTTTCCCCAACAGCCTCTTCGGTGTGCCAGGACGCGGAAAAACCGGATCGGTCTCATTTTCGCTTGCCAATAACCTCGAGATGAAGGTGCGTGACGATAACGACTCGATCGGAGAGAAAAAGATATCACTTATCGAAAACCTCTCTCTCAACCAGAGCTACAATTTCGCAGCCGATTCCATGAGGTGGTCCAATCTTAACACGTCCATTCTCCTGCGACTGGCTAAGAACTTCAACCTCAACCTATCGGCCACATGGGATGTATATACCTACGCACTCAACTCATCAGGAAGCCCCGTGAGAGTAAACAAGTTGCGTATCTCCGAGGGCAAGGGATGGGGCAAGCTCATGAACACCGGTACATCGTTCAGCTATACCTTCAACAACGACACGTTCAAAAAATGGTTTGGCGGTGGCGATGACAAGGACGGAAAGAACAAGGACCGTGATGAGAACCGCACATCGATGGATAATCCTGCCGACCCGCAAAATGGTCCGCAACGTCCTGGTGACAAAAAAAGTAAGAACGGAATCCAGCTCGGCGACAATGGATACATGGTGTGGAACGTGCCATGGAACCTCACGTTCAACTACTCGCTCAACTACGGCTACGGCGACTTCGACTACAAGAAGCTCGAATACAAGGGTAAAATCACCCAAAACCTCTCGTTCTCGGGCAACATACGTCCTACAGCCAACTGGAACTTCGGCTTCTCAGCATCCTACAACTTCGATAAGCACAAGATAGCCTACATGAATTGTAACATATCGCGAGACATGCACTGTTTCACCATGAGGGCAAGCTTTGTGCCGGTAGGACCATACAAGAGCTACAACTTCCACATATCAGTGAAATCCTCGCTCCTGGCCGACCTCAAGTATGACAAGCGCTCATCCATGAGCAACGGTGTCCGTTGGTAAAACTTACCAAACAATAAAGAATCGACAACAAGCAGAGTCGTAGTCCCATTATACCCTTTTTCAGATGAGACTGCGACTCTGCTCGTTTCACACCTACCCAATACATATCTTCAAAAGAGCGCCAAGGGACTCCATGCTAAAAAATTTTTTGCCGTTGGTGGAAATTGTGTTAACTTTGCGGTAACCATTTAATCATTAATTCCGACACAAACTAAATAATACCAAAATACAGTAAACCAGTTATGGGACTTTTTGAAAAACTTACCGCCAAGGCCAAATCCTCGCGCCAGCGCATCGTGCTTCCCGAAGGCACTGAACCCCGTACCCTCACCGCCGCAGCCCGCATCATCGCCGAGGGCATTGCCGACATCATCCTCATAGGCAAGCCCGAGGAGATCAAGGCCAAGGCCGAAGGGCTCAAGCTCACCAACATCGAGCAGGCCACTATCGTTGATCCCTCCGACGAGGCTGTAATCGACCGCTATGCACCCCTCTTCTTCGAGCTCCGCAAGAGCAAAGGCATCTCCATGGAGCAAGCCCGCAAGACCACTGCCGATCCTCTTTACCTCGGCTGCCTCATGATCAAGAATGGCGATGCTGACGGCCAGGTGGCCGGTGCCCTCAACACCACCGGTAATGTGCTCCGCGCAGCCTTCCAGGTAATCAAGACCATGCCCGGCATCAACGTAGTGTCAGGTGCATTCGTGATGGTGCTCCCCGAAGGCTCAGCATTCGGCACCAACGGACTGCTCATTTTCGCCGACTGTGCCGTGATCCCCGATCCTACAGCCGCCGAGCTCGCCCAGATAGCTGTATCTTCAGCCCAGACCGCACGCGACATTGCAGGAATGGATCCCCGTGTTGCCATCCTCAGCTTCTCCACAAAGGGTAGCGCCAAGCATGAGAAGGTCGACAAAGTTATCGAAGCCACCAAGATCGCCAAGGAGATGGCCCCCTTCCTCGCCCTCGACGGCGAGCTCCAGGCCGATGCTGCTCTCGTGCCCAGCGTAGGCAAGAGCAAGGCTCCCGACAGCCCCATAGCCGGCACTGCCAACGTGCTCGTATTCCCCAACCTTGAGGTAGGCAATATCGCATACAAACTCTGCCAGCGTCTCGGTGGCGTTGAGGCCGTAGGTCCCGTACTCCAGGGCCTCGCAGCTCCTGTCAACGACCTTTCCCGTGGATGCTTCCCCGAGGATATCTACAAGACCATCATCATCACCTGTAACCAGGCTATCGGTCTCAAGGAGAACAAGTAATCTCCAACCCTCTTTTTTACCACTTAACCCCCATAACCTTTCCTTCGTAAAAGGGAAAATACAATACAATGAAAATATTAGTATTAAACTGTGGCAGCAGCTCAGTAAAATATAAACTCATCGATACTTCCAACGATGCAGTGCTCGCCGAAGGCGGAGTAGAAAAAATAGGTCTCCCCGACGGATTCCTCAAGTACAAGAAAGCCGACGGCTCCAAGGCCATCATCGAGCTCGGACAGACTGACCATAACGGTTCTGTAAAAGCTATTCTCAACCTCCTCACCGATCCCGTGGAAGGTTGCATCAAGAACTATGAAGAAATCGATGCCGTAGGCCACCGCGTGGTACACGGAGCCGAGAAGTTCAGCCAGAGCGTGCTCATCACCGATGAGGTGAAGGAGATGATCAAGCAGTGCTACGATCTGGCACCCCTCCACAACCCCGCCAACATGACCGGTATCGACGCTATCACAGCCCTGATGCCCGACGTGCCCCAGGTGGGAGTATTTGACACAGCATTCCATCAGACAATGCCCGCCAAGTCGTTCATGTATGCCCTCCCCTACAAGTATTATACTGAGGATGGTGTGCGTCGCTACGGCTTCCACGGCACCAGCCACCGCTATGTGTCACAGAGAGTATGCGAGTTCCTCGGCGTAGATCCCAAGGGCCTCAAGATCATCACCTGCCACGTAGGCAACGGTGGATCCATCACCGCTATCGTTGACGGCAAGAGCGTGGACACCTCCATGGGTCTCACTCCCACCGAGGGTCTCATGATGGGCACCCGTGTGGGCGACGTTGATCCCGGAGCGCTCACCTATCTCATGCTTAAGCACAACCTCACCGCAACCGACCTTCAAAAGATCATCAACAAGGAGAGCGGTATGCTCGGAATCAGCGGCATCTCAAGCGACATGCGCGAGATTGAAGCTGCCATGAATAATGGCGACAAGCGTGCCATACTCGGTCAGGAAATGTACCAGCAGCGCATCATCAAGTACATCGGAGCCTATGCTGCCGAGATGGGTGGTGTTGACATCATCGTGTTCACCGGAGGTGTAGGCGAGAACCAGTGCTCGCTCCGCTCCGACGTGTGCGCTCCCCTCGCCTTCATGGGTGTCGAGATCGATCCCGAAGCCAACAAGGTACGTGGCGAGGAGAAAGTGATCTCTACCCCCGCATCCAGGGTAAAGGTAGTGGTTATCCCCACTGACGAGGAGCTCATGATCGCACGCGATACCGAAGCCATCGTGAAGAAGTAATCACCTGCACAACTACTCCACAGTAGTATACAAAAGTCTCAACAGAAACAAAAGTGATAATTTAGATTAAAACTTTTGTTTCTGTTGAGACTTTTGTATTTTTGCAGCCGAAATAAACAAACACATAAAATATCATGGATAAAAAGATACGCGCAGCCGTAATAGGATACGGCAACATAGGCCACTTCACCATCCAGGCCCTCGAAGCAGCCCCCGACATGGAGATCGCAGGCGTAGTGCGACGCACAATCGGCGAGAAACCTCTCGAACTTACCCCCTATCCCGTGGTAACCGACATTCGCGAGTTGGGACACGTGGATGTGGCCATCCTCTGCACTCCCACACGCGAGGTAGAGAAATATGCTCTCGAATACCTGGCCATGGGCATCAATACAGTGGACAGCTTTGACATCCACACCTCGATCGTCGACCTGCGCCGTTCGCTCGACCAGGCCGCACGCAAGGCCGGAAAAGTATCGGTGATTTCGGCCGGATGGGATCCCGGAAGCGACTCAATCGTGCGCACCCTCATGGAGGCCGCCGCGCCCAAGGGACTAACCCACACCAATTTCGGCCCCGGCATGAGCATGGGCCACACTGTATGTGTAAAGTCCAAGACCGGAGTAAAGAATGCCCTCTCCATGACTATGCCCAAGGGTGACGGTATGCACCGTCGCATGGTATATGTCGAGCTTCTCCCCGGAGCCACACTCGAGGAGGTGACCAAGGCTGTAAAGGAAGATCCCTACTTCGCATCCGACGAGACCCATGTGATGGCAGTCGACAGCGTGGATGCTGTCAAGGATATGGGCCACGGCGTACACATGGTACGCAAAGGCGTGTCAGGTCAGACCCAGAACCAGCGCTTTGAATTCTCAATGAGCATCAACAATCCCGCCCTCACAGCTCAGCTGCTTGTAGGCGTGGCACGTGCATCCATGCGCCTCGCTCCCGGAGCCTACACCATGATCGAGATTCCCGTGATCGACCTCCTGCCCGGCGACCGCGAGACACTCATCAGCCATCTGGTGTAATCATTGGGCAACTATACTTGCAACACATGGGCCACTCGTGACCAACCATAAGGCTCTCATAAGTGATCACCCTATCATTAATGGCCATCAAAGACCCTTCACGTGGAATCGCTCCGCTTGAATAGTCATTGATGGTCATTATGCTTCAAGCTTTTGCAATACAGTACTAATTTTCATTCTATAGGTGCCATAATTAATAATTTTTTGTTATTTTTGCGGAAATATTGTCCCTGAAAATGAAAAATTTCCTGAAACGCACCCTCACCGGAATTATATATGCCGCACTCATTATCGGAGCAGTCCTTGGCGGAGGATGGTGGTTTGTAGCTATCTTTGGCATCTTCACCGTGCTTGCGGCCAACGAATTCGGTACCATCTGCAACGCCTCCACAGGAGGTGAGAACATAACCACGAGAATACTCGACTCGGTAGGCGCACTCGTTCTTTTCACTGGCCTGTGCTGTGTCAATCTCGGCTTGCTTACCCCGAGGGCCACAGCAGTACTCGGTGGCACATTCTTCACCCTCTATCTCCTCTACCTCATAATCCGCCTCGTGCTTCAGCTCTACAGCAACGAGCCCTCTCCGCTTGCCAACCTCGCCTATTCCTACATGGGGCAGCTATATATAGCTCTCCCACTCGGCATCATGTCGATGTACTACACACTCCCCGACGGCACATCACTGCTTCTGGCCATGTTCATCATGATATGGCTCAGCGATACCGGAGCTTTCCTTGTAGGCTCACTATTGGGTCGTCACAAGCTCTTTCCCCGTATATCTCCGGGAAAGACGTGGGAAGGTACCATCGGAGGCATCCTGTTCGTGATTCTGTCGGCCGTAGTGATGAAGACCTGCTTCAGCCAATACTTCCCCTCGGTATCCATGCTGTGCCTCTGCTCGATGGGAGCTGTTGTTGCCATCTTCGCTACATGGGGTGACCTTGTGGAATCGCTCATCAAGCGAACCCTCGGAGTCAAGGACTCAGGCACCATCCTGCCTGGCCACGGAGGCATCCTCGACCGCATAGATTCGCTCCTGCTCGTGATCCCCGCATCACTTGTATATCTCATCAACGTAGTTCTCTACCTATGATAACATCAGCAGTCACCGACTGCTGATCACCGATTGCATACATACTTACATTTTTCCATAAATCACATGAACAAAACCTTATTCCTCACCCTCGCTACAGGCGTGGCTCTGGCTTCCTGCAGCCCTAAGGCCGAGACACCACAGGCCGACACCAACGATGATGTAATACTCCACGCATGGTCATGGTCGTTTGACACCATCGCCGCCAACATGCACGACATAGCCGATGCCGGCTACGCCTACGTGCAGACCTCTCCGGCCAACACTTGCTTCATCGGCGAAGACGGTGGCATGGCTCTCTTCTCACAGCCCGGCGACTCGGTGAAAGGCAAATGGTATTATTACTATCAGCCCACCGACTGGAAGATCGGGAACTATCTGCTCGGAAACCGCGATCAATTCAAGGCCATGATGGACAGTGCGGCTAAATACAACGTCAAGGTTATCGTAGATGTCCTCCCCAACCATACTGCCGTAGACCATACAGCTGTACTCCCCGACCTTGATAATGCCGTAGGTGGACACGACAAGCTATTCCACGCCAACGGATTCAACGATATCGTCGACTATAACGACCGCTACCAGTGTACCACCGGCAAGATGGGCGGACTCCCTGACGTCAACACCGAGAATCCCGATTTCCAGGCCTATTACATGGCATACGTCAATGATCTCCTATCGCTCGGAGTGCGAGGATTCCGTTACGATACGGCCAAACATATCGGCCTTCCCTCCGATCCTCTCGACTCGCTGGCCGAGCGAAACAACTTCTGGGACATAGCCACAGGTCGTGAAGCAGTCAAGGGGGTAAACCTCGGAGTACCTCGGGATTCACTTTTCATATACGGAGAAGTGCTCCAGGACCGCAACGTAAAGGAAGCAGAATATGGCGAATACATGGACCTCACGGCATCGGCCTACGGCCACGCATTGCGCAAAGTACTCGATAAAGGAGACTTCAACGCCGACTCACTTCTCAACTGGAATCATCCGGTTGACGGCAAGCACCTTGTGACGTGGGTGGAATCTCACGACACCTACGCCAACGAGCATGAATCGGCAGGCCTAACCGACGATCAGATACGTATGGGATGGATATTCCTCACAGCTCGCCAGAACGGCACTCCGCTCTTCTTCAGCCGACCGGCCGGCAGCACACGTGAAAACTACTGGGGCAACAACCGGGTAGGAGCACGAGGCAACGATGAATTCAAGCATCCTGAAGTTGTAGCTGTCAACAAGTTCCGCCGTGCCATGCACGGACAGCCCGAAACCATCATTCCGGCCAATGAAGGAGCTGTCGTAGCCATACAGAGGGGCACAGCAGGACTGGCACTCGTCAATTTCTCATCATCCCCACAGAATCTCGACATCGACCTCACATCATCAGCACAGGTATTCCCCGACGGCACCTACACCGATCCCGTGTCGGGAGCTACCTTCACTGTAGCCTCAGGTCACCTCACCGGCACTCTCGCTCCCTACACCTCAGCCCTCCTCACATGCAAATAAAACACAGTTGACATTATGATATAATAGTTATAATTGTTCGGTAGATTTGGAGAGACTTAATCTACCGAACAATTGTAAAGTAAAGGCCAATAACAAACTCTCAATCAAAGTTTGTAGAAGCAAATAGTTTTAATATGTATCAAAAAGACTTCTATCAGACACATCTGACCGAGGGCCAATAGTCTTATATAAACAGAGTATTCTTTGAAAATGATTGCCACAAACGTAAAAATTCGCTACGTTCACTGTGATACACAGTCCTGTATCTGTTTATCACAGGTTGCTAGTGGCGTATGTTACCACATGATTTCCCAATATGGCCACTGGTCTACTACTCTTTCGCAAATGGTTTAGCAAAGGACGAATTGGATCGAATCTAAATCGTTTCCTAGAAAAACAAACATACGTCAGATTTTAATTAATGAAAGATGTGATACGACAACAATAAGTATTACAAGATTCTAACTATCCACAACGATCGGTACATAAACCTTAAAAACAAAACTATATAATTAATCTATCTAGAATTACTCAAAATGATTTGGATACAAAACGTTTGGTCTCGGACTATATACATTTTGACCAGCCCTAAATTTTGGATTGGCCAAATAATATTGTTTCTTATTTACTTAGCAATCTACGCCATCGCACAATACCTCAATATATTTGATTTTCCATTACAGTATATGTTAGAGAGCATTCCTTTCATAATTTATGCGTTTGGATATTCTTTCTTTTTGATATGTAACATATTATCCATTATTTTTTGGAGTGGATGCGTAACGTGGTTTCTATATTATATCAGAATTGTTTCATTCATGATATTGACATATTTTACTTACGGACAATTTATTGAAAATCTATTCTTTACTACTGTAATTTACACCTCATCTCCAAGATTATTATTGGGCTTTTATATGCTAGTGGCTATTCCGTTGATTATAATATTCTCATCCTTTTTATGTAGTTTAACCTACACTTATTACTATCCACACGAGAATCTGGAGCTATAAAGTCAAGAATCTAATATTTATAGGTTTGATGAAAATTTGATATGAGGCAAATACTAAGATGACAACACAAACCCTTCCGATATTCTTTGGAATGTGTATCACTTCAAAAAAACATTATTTTAGCACCATTTGAACCAAAAGGACGATGATTTTGTTGAAAAAATGACTGAGGTTTAACAAATTTTTATTAAATTTGCGCATCGTATCACTTAAGGACTTGATTTTCATGCCGATTTATCAGTCCGGCTGATTCATAAAATTCTCTAAGCCGGACACCTGCCGATTATCATTGTCCCTATCGACTATGAACCTAATGCGAACATTTTTTTAACCAAATTAATTTCTTAACAATGAACACTGAAACTATTGGCTTGAATGCCGGTCTCGTATGGGCAGCACTTAATGAAGCAGAGACTGTAGATACCAAGCAGCTCAAGAAAATGGCCAAGCTCAAGAACGACAAGGAACTATTCGCCGCTCTTGGATGGCTCGCCCGCGAAGGCAAGCTCGTGTTCCAGCCCTCAGAGGACGGCAAGGAACTCCTCGTGTCACTGGCTCAGGGCTAACAGTCCCCTACCCCACAAAAAAGCATACGGCCAAGGCCCTCCATTGAGTCTGGCTTTCCCTCACCTATCACTCTCGCCGTGCCTGCATCGCTCTCATGGATGTACTGCGGCGAGAGTTTTATTGATGGCTTGTAGATAGGTGTTGTCTACCTCTCCAAGTCCATCTTTCCACAGCTATCCTCTCATTTCCTCGCAAGGGCCATAAACAATTAGCCCGCCATTATAGTTGTAGTGTATATACGTCATCACTCCATTCAACTATTTATATTAAATTCTCACATTGTGGCACGCAGGATAGGCAAAATAATTTTATGGATACTACTGGTCCCGGTTATACTCGCAATACTGGTTCCGGTGTTGCTTTACATACCTACGATCCAGGATTGGGCTGTGGGTTTCGCTACCGAAAAGGTAAGTTCATCTACAGGCATGGATATCCATGTAGGCAGGTTGCGCCTTTCATTCCCATTGAGACTCAACATAGACGATGTGTCGGTGCTACAAGCCCCTGGCGACACCATGGTCACAGCCCGTCATGCCTCAGTGGCAGTGAAACTGCTTCCGCTCCTCAAGGGTGATGTGGCCGTGGAGAATCTCAGCCTCGACAGCGCCTTCTATCAGATGGGCAACGCCGACTCGGTGATGTGGCTACGAGCCCACATTGCCCGTGGCGACATATCCACCACCTCGATCGGATTAAATAGCAATGTCATAAATCTTGATCGTGCCGATGTTTCGGGCGTGAGGGTGTGGATGCGTATGCTCGATGATTCTACAGATACACCTGTCGACACCACAGCCTCTACCCCTTGGGTGGTAAACGCAGGTATGATAAATATATCGGATGTAGACTACACCATGCAGATGCTTCCGCTCATCGACTCGCTTGGATGCCATGTCGATGATGCGACACTAAGACTGGCTACCGTAGACCTGGGCACCAAAAAGATCCACGGACGCTCCCTGCGCCTCGACAGCGTATCGGCCTCATATATCTATCCTCGCGTTGATTCTCTCGCCACGACAACGGCAAATGACTCGGTAGCCCCCACTGACCCGTCGGAAATGTGGACTGTGACAGCCGATACACTCCGTCTCACAGGCCGACAGGCTCTGTATGCCGAGAGAGGAGTCACCCCATTGCCCGGATTCGATCCGGCATATATAGCCGCCTCCGATATAGAGATAGAGGTAGACTCGTTCTACAACCGTGGGACCTCCATACGTGTCCCCCTGCGCACTTTCAAGGCCACCGAACGATGCGGACTGCCGCTCAGAGCCAATGGCCTTTTCACAATGGACAGCACCACCATGACCGTCACAGGCTTTAACCTGGCCACTCTCGGATCCATGCTGAAAGTGGATGCCTCGATGGGTATTGGCGATCTCACCACTGATCCGTCGCTCCCGCTGTCACTCAAGGGCAACGGCACGATAGCTCCTGCCGATGTGGTCATGGCTTTTCCTGACATGAAACAGATGCTCGCCCCCATGGGCCTGCTCTCCCTTGCCGCCGATATCGAAGGTACCGCCGGACAACTCGATGTGAAGGAACTCTCCCTCTCAATGCCCGACGTGTTCCGCCTCAAGGGCAACGGTACTGTCGACAATCCGTTCAACCCCGAGAAAATAGGAGGAGGTATAGCCCTCGAAGGCTCGCTTGCCTCGCTCTCCGATAAGAAATACTCATTCCTGCCCATATCTGTTGTTCCTGCTCTGCAACTCAAGGCCAACGTGGACTATCATCCCGGCGAGGCTGAGGGTGATATCACAGTGATCACCCGTGGCGGTAGACTTGCTGCCGACGGATCATGGAGCGCACGTCCGCAGGACTATGACGCACACATCACACTTGACCATTTCCCTGTGGACGCTTTCATGCCCTCACTCGGCATAGGAGCCATAACTGCCCAGGCATCAGTGGACGGACGAGGATACAATCCCATGTCCCCCTCCACATCGGTCGATGCCGACATAAAGCTGGCAAGTGCCGAGTATCTCAAGACCACTTACACCAACATTGACCTGAAAGCGTCGCTACACGCAGGAGAGGCCAGTGGCACGCTCGTAAGCCATAATCCAGGAGCAGATGCCACCCTCGGATTCGAGGCATGGATCGCCGGTGACAGTGTGCGCTACAACGTGGCAGGAGATCTGCGCGACATCAATCTGCTCACTCTCCACATGGCCGACACCGTAAACAACGGCCATCTGCGCCTTACATCATCAGGCATATACAACACCGCCTCACAGGCTCTTGACGTGAAAGCCGACATCAGCTCCCTCACATGGCATATTCCCGGCATCACCATCACACCCAGAGACTCAATACTCCTCACAGCCGTATCGGACAGTACAGGCTCGCGCACCACGCTCGACAACGGCGATCTCTCGCTCCTGTTCACCACCCCCGGCTCCATATTCAAGTTTGCCGAAGGGCTTACCCCTGCCATGACCGTGATCCAGCACCAGATCGACAGCATGAGAGTCGATGTTGATGCCATCAACCGTGCCATGCCCCGATTCACCCTCGATGCCTCAATTGGACGCAACAATGTGACTGCCGACTATCTCGCATCCTCAGGCATAAAGATAGGACGTGTCACAGCCACCATGGCAAATGACTCGCTGATATCAATGAATGCTCTGGTCAACACTCTCGACGTAGGCAGCACACGCATCGACACTCTACGCTTCGATGCCATACAACATGCAGGCTATCTGGTATATCACGTGTCGATGAACAACCGTCCGGGCACATTCGACGATTTCGCACATGTGACACTCAACGGCTTTGCCGGAAGCAACCGAGCATCAGCATTCTTCAAGCAAGCCAATATCAAGGGAGAGAAAGGCTTCAACATCGGACTCAACGCATCTATCGAAGATAGCGTTGTGACGGTGAAATTCGTCCCCTACAAGCCCACTATTGCCTACAAACCGTGGGCCATCAACCACGACAACTTCCTCAGTCTCGACCTCGCTACCAAGCATCTCGACGCCGATCTCCAGCTCACTGGCGACAACAGCTTCGTGCGCATATTTACCGAACATACTGCCCATGATGGAGAATCTATAGCCCCGGACAGCATACACGGCCATTACACAGGCAAGCAGGAGGATCTGAAAGTACAGATCTCTCGCATACGCCTGCAGGACTGGTTGTCAATCAATCCATTCGCTCCTCCGGTGAAGGGTGAACTGTCAGCCGACCTGAGATTCGCCTATGAAAAGCCCACCATCACCGGCAACGGCACTGTATCGCTCTCCGACCTCTATTACGGACGTGATCGTGTGGGAGATTTCGACCTGGATGTCAACGTGGCAAACTCGCCCGGTGGCAAACTCATGGCCGATGTGGCACTCATGGTTGATTCGGTGCGTACCATTACCGCCCGAGGTGTTCTCAACGACTCCACCCTGGCCACACCGTTCCTGCTAGACTTCAACATGATCAAATTCCCCCTCAAGGTTGTCAACCCCTTCATCCCCGATAAAATGGCTACCCTATCGGGCCAGCTCAACGGCACGATGAAGATAACAGGCGACATGGCTAATCCGGTATTCAACGGCTACCTCGATTTCGACACCACAGCCGTCAAGGTCACCATGCTCGGCACTTCGTTCCAGTTCTCGGATGAAAAGATTCCTGTGGACAGCAACATCATCACCTTCAAGGACTTCACCATCATGGGATGCAACAGCAATCCCTTGTCAATAAACGGCACCGTGGATGCAAGGGCCATATCTGATCTGCGCCTTAATCTCGACATGCAGGCCCGTAATATGCAGATAGTAAAGAGCGACCGTGCCCGTGGCGGATCGGATGTCTACGGAAAGGCATTCATCGATCTGTCGGCCGGAGTTAAGGGCGACATGACCCGCCTCAACGTAAACGCCGACCTCTCGCTTCTGGAGGGCACAAACGTCACATACGTACTGCCCGAGGCAGAGCAAGCTGTCACACAGCAGGCTGATGAAGACATGGTACACTTCGTACAGTTCAACGACACAACCGCCGTGGCCAATGCCGACTCCATCACCTCCACAGCCATGGCCCTCAACCTCAAGGCCAAGCTACATCTCCACGAAGGTGCCACAATCAACGTGGATCTCTCAGCCGGCGGTTCCAACCGCGTGCAGGTACTCCCCTCAGGCGATCTCGACTATACTATGTCACCTCTAAACGGGCAGAGATTAACCGGACGCGTGAACATCAACAGCGGATTCGTGCGCTACACTCCGCCGCTAATGAGCGAGAAGAACTTCGCGTTCAACGAGGGCTCCTACATAGCCTTCAACGGCGACGTGATGAACCCTGTGCTCAATATCAGTGCTGTGGATGTGGTGAGAGCCAACGTCACCCAGGACGGACAGAACTCACGCCTGGTAAACTTTGATGTTACGCTCACGGTGACCAACACATTCGACAACATGAACGTGGCGTTCGATCTCTCGACCAACGATGATATCACCGTTCAGAACGAGCTCACTTCCATGTCGGCCGAACAGCGTGCCAACCAAGCCATGAACCTCCTACTCTACAACGTGTATTCAGGTTCAGGCACCAAAGCAACTACCATAAAGGGCAACCCGCTGTTCTCGTTCCTCACCTCTCAGCTCAATTCATGGGCAGCCAACAACATCAAGGGGGTTGATATATCCTTCGGCATAGACCAGTATGACCGCACTTACGAGGGATCCACCTCCACGGCTACCTCATACAGTTACCGTGTATCCAAGAGCCTCTTCAATGACCGCTTCAAGATTGTAGTTGGTGGAAACTATTCCACCGATGCCAACGATGAGGAGAACTTCTCGCAGAATCTCATCAACGACATCTCGTTTGAGTACATGCTCAATGCCTCAGGCTCGATGTATGTCAAGATATTCCGCCACACCGGATTCGAGAGTATTCTCGAGGGCGAAATCACCCAGACGGGCGTAGGTTTTGTACTCAAGAAGAAACTTAACACTCTGTGGGAGCTCTTCGGCATCAAGAAAGATTAAGCGAGCTATGAATTTACAGATTTATGAGTTTATAGATTTAGAAATTTATCGGGTTTATAAAAACATTCACTGATGAAAGGTCACAACATACGTCACATATTGCTCCCCATGCTGTCGCTCGGACTCCTCGTGGCATCATGCTCCACCACACGCCGTATTCCCCAGGACGAGCTGCTATACACCGGCCTCAAGGGGGTGGAGGTCACCACTCCGCTCCCCCAGGAGAAATTTCCTTCAGGAGTGAAGGAATCACTTACAGAGGCTGTGTCGGTCAAGCCCAACAATCCCTTGCTCGGCTCGGCATCAGTACGCACACCATTCCCCATAGGCCTGTGGGTCTACAACAACTGGCCTAATCCTCCCAAGGGGTTCAAGCACTGGATCTACAACAAACTGGTGAGCGAGCCTGTGCTCATTAGCGACGTGCGCCCTGAGGTGCGTGTACACATGCTCGACAAGATACTCGACAACAACGGCTACTTTGCCGGAAAGGCCTCATACGAACTGGTACAGAAGAAAAACAAGAAGAAAGCCTCAATTCTCTACACCATCGAAGCCGGTGAGCCTTACCTGATCGACTCGATACGTCTTCTCCCCGACACCACCCATCTCTATCATCTGATTGATTCTGTAGCCATGCGGTCGGCTTATTTCAAGCCTGGTTCGCGCTATTCGGTAGACTCGCTCGCCACCCTTCGCGTGCAGATAGCCAATGCCGTGCGCAACCGTGGATACTACTACTTCAAACCTGAATTTATCCAGTATCTGGCCGATTCCACCATCACCCGAGGCCGCATAGCCATACACATGGATGTGGCCGACAACCTGCATCCCTGGGCCCTTGACCGTTTTTCTACCGGTACTATCACCACATACGTGCAACGCAATAACGGCGGAGGTACCCCTGACACCATCTCCACTCCAAAGGGTGATGTGATACAGTTCCGTCCCTCAAAGCTGCGCCGATCGCTTATTCCCTCGTGCATAGCTTTCCGCCCCGGACACACATTCTCGGTGAGACAGATGGATCTCACCCAGGCTCGCCTCTCGAGGCTCGGCATATTCAATAATATCAACATGACTGTATATCCCGACACTGTCAACCGCGACAAGCGTCTGCTTAATGTGGCCATTGAATGTACATTCGACCGCCCATGGGAGGCTTCTATCGAGGCTAACGTGTCGTCGAAATCAAACTCATACCTCGGCCCGGGTATCACTCTCGGCCTCACCAACCGCAACATATTCGGTGGAGGCGAACAGTTCAACGTGTCCTTAACCGGATCCTACGAATGGCAGACAGGATCGGGCCGTAACAGCCTGTTCAACTCTTACGAAGCCGGACTCAACGCAACACTTGCCTTTCCACGCCTACTGGCACCACGCTTCATCCCCCGTAGCCGACGCGACCTCAACTGGACCCGCATATCGCTGGGCATTGACGTGCTCAACCGTCCACACTACTTCAAGATGGAACAGTTCAACACCGGCATTTCCTACGACTGGCGATCGTCACGCTACATCAACAACTCGTTTACCCTCTTCAAACTCTCCTATACCAAGCTACAGAACACTACCGAGGTATTCGACTCCATAATGAACGCCAACCCAGCCATAGCTCTCAGCTTCCAGAACCAGTTCATCCCACAGATGTCCTACTCCCTCACCTACGACCGAGCCATGAACGCCGACAACACCATTAACGTCCAGGCTACCGTCTCGCAAGCAGGTAACATCTTCTGGTCCATCTACGAGCTATGTGGCAAGCACCACGAGAAGGAACTGTTCGGCACACCGTTCTCCCAGTTCATCAAGGGATATGCCCAGATAGTCTACGGCCGACGCCTTGGAGGCGATATATGGCTCGTAAACCGCCTCGCCACCGGAGCCGCATGGGCCTATGGCAATTCCCGCCAGGTGCCATATAGCGAGCAATTCTATGCCGGCGGAGCCAACTCAGTGCGAGCATTCACCGTGCGCTCCATAGGCCCCGGATCCTATCGTGCCCCGGCTGATCAGATCAACGGATACTTCGACCAGACAGGTACATTCATCTTCCTTGCCAACACCGAGCTGCGTTTCCCAATACTCGGTCCACTGCACGGAGCCATATTCCTCGATGCCGGCAATGTGTGGACCCTCAAAGCCGAGGAGAGCCGTCCCGGCGGTCAGCTGAAAGCTTCAACCTTCCTGCGCGACCTTGCTCTTGGCACCGGTGTAGGACTACGATTCAACATCTCCATGCTTGTGATACGCGCTGACCTCGGCATAGGCATCCACGCCCCCTACCACACCTCCAAGCACGGATACTACAACATGGAATCCTTCAAGAAATCCCTTGCCTTCCACCTCGCCATAGGATACCCGTTCTAAATTCTTCCAATATAAATGATAAAGCATTGAGGTCAATAGTGGGAATGACCAATTATCCACTATTGACCTCAATGCTTTATCATCTTACTAAAAAACTCTATACTCCTGTAAGTATAGTGCGTATGTCGTGCAATTTGTTGAGGGCAGCCATAGGGGTGAGATTGTTGATGTCCAAGTCGAGAATCTGATCCCTCAACTGAGCCAATACAGGGTCGTCGAGTTGAAAGAATGACAACTGCATTCCTTCCTGCACATCGTTGATCTCAGCCAGCCGTCCCGCAGTCTTGCTGTCGGTATCCCTATTGACCTTCTCGAGATGACGCAACACCTCATCTGCCCGCTTCACTATCACCTGTGGCATACCCGCGAGTTTGGCCACATGGATACCGAAGCTATGCTCACTGCCTCCACGTGCGAGCTTACGCAGGAATACCACCTTTCCGTCAATCTCCCTCACCGACACATTATAGTTGATCACGCGTGGGAAACTCTTCTCCATCTCATTTAGTTCGTGATAATGGGTGGCAAAGAGGGTCTTGGGGTGCATAGTTCCATGCTCATGGATATATTCCACAATAGCCCAGGCTATGGATATGCCGTCGTAGGTGGATGTGCCACGACCAAGCTCGTCAAACAATATCAACGACCGCTCGCTCATATTGTTCAGTATCGATGCTGCCTCGTTCATCTCCACCATGAATGTGGACTCGCCAAGCGAGATATTGTCCGATGCACCTACTCGGGTGAAAATCTTATCCACGACTCCAATGTGGGCACTGTCGGCCGCCACAAACGATCCTATCTGGGCAAGCAACACATTCAAGGCTGTCTGACGTAGTAGGGCTGATTTACCCGACATATTGGGACCGGTAATCATCATCACCTGAGTGCCGTCATTGGAGAGATTAACCGTATTGGTTATATACGGCTCGCCAGCGGGCAACTCCTTCTCTATCACGGGATGGCGCCCCTCTACAATCGACAATTCAAGCGAATCATCGACAACAGGGCGATTATAGCGATTCTCAACGGCCACTCTGGCAAACGCACACAACACGTCGAGCCTTGCCACAAGCTGGGCATCGAGCAATATGGCGGGGATATAGTCGGCCAGACGGGCTACAAGATCGGAATATACACGCTGTTCGATGACCGCGATACGGTCCTGGGCTCCGAGTATCTTCTCCTCATATTCCTTAAGTTCCTGGGTGATGTAGCGCTCGGCATTGACAAGAGTCTGCTTGCGTATCCATTCGGGAGGCACCTTGTCCCTATGGGTATTGGTTACCTCTATATAATAGCCGAACACATTATTGTAGGCCACTTTGAGCGACGGGATCCCAGTGCGCTGGCTCTCACGTTGCTGCAGAGCTACCAGATAATCCTTGCCACGGTAAGCTATCTCCCTAAGTTCGTCGAGCTCGGCATCCACACCGTTTTTTATGACTTCACCGCGGTTGAGTGCCACAGGAGCATCATCGGCGATCTCGCGTGAGATCTTGGCTTCCATGGCCTCGCACGGATTTATCTGCTCGCCTATTGATCTGAGCACATCCAGGTCTGCGTCCATGCACACAGCCTTTATATCGGGAAGCACACGCAGAGCATTTCTCAACTGTAACAGCTCACGCGGATTGACTCTCAGTGCCGAGATTTTGCCCGTGAGGCGCTCCAGGTCGCCTATCTGCCCCAAAGCCTCATGGATTGCATCCTGGTGATCGGGACAACGCAACAGGTGTTCCACTATGTCGAGACGCTTATTGATCTCCTTAGGGTCCTTGAGCGGGAACAGCAACCAACGATGCAACAGGCGGGCGCCCATAGGACTCACGGTGCGGTCAATCACATCGAGCAGACTCTTGCCGTCATCGTTCATCGCTCTGATTAGCTCCAGATTCCTAACCGTAAAACGATCAAGACGCACCGATTTCTCCTCCTCTACCCGTGATATCGAGGTGATATGCTGAGTATGGTTGTGCTGTGTGATGTCGAGATAATGGAGCACAGCGCCCGATGCCACGATGGCATAGGGCATACGATCGATGCCGAACCCCTTGAGCGAGGATGTCTCAAACTGTTTCAGCAACCGGTCCATAGCCGATGAATCGGTGAATATCCAGTCGTCAAGCTCGAAGGTATAGTAATGCTCAGGCATTGATTCCTCCACGAGCCTTTTTTTGCCACGCTCCACCAGCACCTCCTTGGGTGCGAAATTGGCCATAAGCTTGCCTACATAATCAAGGCTACCTTCAGCCGTGAAAAACTCGCCTGTGGATATATCAAGGAAGGCCACACCGGTGGTATGCTTACCGAAATGTATGGCTGAAAGGAAATTATTCTCACGGTGATTGAGCACATTGTCGTTGATCGACACGCCGGGGGTGACAAGCTCGGTGATACCGCGCTTGACAAGTTTCTTGGTAGTCTTGGGATCCTCAAGTTGCTCACAGATGGCCACACGTTTTCCTGCCCTCACCAACTTGGGCAGATAGGTGTCAAGGGCATGATGGGGAAATCCTGCCAACTCGACATATTGGGCCGAACCGTTGGCCCTGCGTGTGAGAGTGATACCTAATATTTCGGAGGAGGCTATCGCATCGTCTGAGAACGTTTCATAGAAATCCCCCACCCTGAACAGCAATATCGCATCAGGATGCTTCTGCTTCATGGCGATATACTGCTTCATCAGCGGGGTCTCCACTATTGCTTTGGCCATCTGACTGTTATATTTTAGTATGTTACGTTATTGAATTATATTTCGTTGTACTGAAATCACGACTCGATCTCGGATAATTCGAGCCAGCGCATCTCCTTCTCATCAAGCATATCCTTCAGCTCACTGTAGCGCGAAGCCTTGGAGGCCACGTCGTCAAGAGCCTCGCCTGAATTGAACAACGCCTCCAGAGCATTCTTCTCAGCCGTGAGCTCATCTATCTCAAGGGTAAGAGCCTCCAGCTCCTTACGTTCCTTGAATGTGAGTCGACGTGCTCTCGGAGCAGTCTCACGCCGTTGTGATGGCGATTCCTGAGCCTGCTGAGTTCGTTGAGCCTCTTTGGCCTGGACAGCTTTCTGCTCCTTCAGATAGTCTCTGTAATCGGTGTAATTGCCAGGGAAGTCTTTAATAACACCGTTGCCCTCCATCACAAACAGATGATCGACGATGGAATCGAGGAAAAACCTATCGTGGGATATCACTATCACACATCCCTTGAAATTCCTCATATACTCCTCCAGGATACCCAGCGTCATTATGTCGAGATCATTGGTCGGCTCGTCAAGAATCAGGAAATTGGGCTGGGTGATCAATACGGCAGCAAGGTGCAGACGTCGCATCTCTCCCCCACTCAGTGTGGATATATACTTCTGCTGATCGGCCGGAGAGAACAGGAAACGGTTCAGAAATTGCATTGGCGTGTAATGGGTAGTGCCGTTTATCACCACATCCTCAGTGATATCAGTGATGGCATCAATCACACGCTTACCCTCTGGAAGATTCAGACCCTCCTGGGAATAGTAGCCGAAACGCACCGTCTCGCCCAAATTCCATTCACCGGAATCCTGGGGTACGATTCCCTGAAGCATCTTGATGAAAGTAGACTTGCCTACACCATTCTCTCCCACAATACCCACTTTCTCATAGCGGGCAAACGTATAGGTGAAATCGTTGAGGATAATCTTGTCGCCAAAACGCTTGTTCACCCCCTTGGCCTCGAATATCTTTGACCCGATATACGATGATTTCACCTCGGTAGGATCAATATTCTTCTCATCGTATCTCACCGAAGCCCTATCTTTGAGCTCATAGAACGCATTGATGCGGTAACGAGCCTTTCCGGCTCTTGCCTGTGGCTGACGGCGCATCCATTCCTGCTCTTTGCGCAGAGTATTCTTAGCCTTGGTCACCTCGTTGGCCAGGGCCTCCATCCGCTCGGCTCGCCGGCGCAGATAGTAATCGAAATTACCCTCGTAGGTGAATATCTGCTTCTGGTCGATCTCGATGATCTTGTTACACACGCGGTCAAGAAAATAACGGTCATGAGTGACCATCAGCAGGGTGATGCGCTGTCGGGACAGATATCCCTCGAGCCATTCCACGGTGGAGATGTCCAAATGATTGGTAGGCTCATCGAGAATCAACAGGTCAGGCGCACCGAGAAGTACCCGTGCGAGAGCCGCACGCTTTAACTGTCCACCCGACATATGATCGACTGTCATGCCGGCATCATCTATGCCCAACTGTGAGAGCATCTGTCTCACACGGTCCTCACGGCTCCACTCCTCGTGGTCATTCTCATGAATGGCCGGAAGCAGATTGTGCATGAGAGTAGTGCCGGGAGCAAACTCGGGAGACTGATCAAGAAATCCAACCCTCAGGTCGTTACGGAACGTGACCGTGCCGCTATCAGGCGATTCTTTCCCCGACAGCAGTCTCAGCAATGTGGATTTTCCGGTACCGTTTTTAGCTATCACTCCTATCTTGTCCCCCTCGTTCACACCAAATGTGATTGAGTCAAACAGCATACGATCGCCATAGCTTTTGGTAAGATCTTCGACCTGAAGGTAAGGTTTCATTTAATTGCGATTATTGGTTAGTATAGATCCGGGGAGCATATCAGCTCTATTTTCCGAGACAAGCATCCAGCGCCTCGGTTATGGCCACACGGTCCATGCCACGGCCGATGAACACGAGCTTAATCATTCGGTCGCCATACTCGGGATCCCAGTCCTTCATTATTCCGGGATCCTGCTCAAGAAGCTGTCTCATATCCTCCTCAGGAGCTGTGGCAAACCACAATCCGGCCTCTTTCAGCGACTTCTGCCGACCAGCCGACTCAAATAGATAGGACATGTCGGTATTGGCGGTGAAATAGCACACGCCCTTGCAACGTATCACCTCCTTAGGCCATTGAGACGCTACAAAACGGTCGAATTTGCCAAGATCCAATGCCGGACGACGGTAATATACAAACGTACCTATTCCATACTCCTCGGCCTCACCCTCTCCGTGATGGTGGTGGTGATGGCAATGTCCGCAGGTACAACCTTCGCCATGCTCATGGTGATGATGGTGGTGATGTTCATGATCCTCACCATGTCCGCACTCGCAATCATGCTCCTCATCATGGTGATGGTGATGATGGTGGTGGTGCTCCTTCTCCTCGGCCTCAATCTCGTGATTGTCGCGGTCGATCTGCTGCACCCATGCGGCCGAGGTGGCCACCGAGTCAAAATTGAACAAATGGGTATTCACCATGCGGTTGATATCCACATCAGCATAATCACACTCGATGATTTCTGCTTTGGGCTGAATAGCGCGTATGATGGCACGTATGCGTGCGAGCTCTTCGGGCTTCACCTCCGACGCCTTATTGAGAAGGATTATATTACAGAATTCTATCTGCTGTATGATCAGATTCTCGATATCCTCCTCATCGAGATTCTCTTTTTTCAGCGATTCTCCACAGCCGAACTCATCCTGAAGACGCAGAGCGTCCACCACAGTAACTATGCAATCGAGTTTGGGAGTGCCGAACACTGTGGCCTGGGCACCGAGCTGAGGAATCGAACAAATGGTCTGGGCGATCGGAGCAGGCTCGCATATTCCGCTCGCCTCGATCACTATATAATCGAAACGGCGCATGGCCATGATCTCCTCGATCTGCTTTATAAGATCCATCTTGAGCGTACAGCATATACAGCCGTTAGACAGTGCGACCAGACTGTCATCCTTGCTGTCAACGACACCTCCACGCTCTATGAGGCTCGCATCGATATTCACCTCGCCTATGTCATTCACGATCACGGCAAACTTTATGCCACGTTCGTTGGAGAGTATATGGTTGACCAAAGTGGTTTTACCGCTCCCCAGATAACCGGTAAGGAGCAGTATAGGCGTTGTATTTTTCATTTTTCGTTCTTTATTATATTCTTGTTTTTCACCATTCTATCTCCACAGCCACTCCATCGAGTTCCGCAGGTATAGGAGGTGCGATCTTAGTCACTTTTATTCTGCCGCTCTGAATGGCCGGATATTTGCCAACAATACTTTCATGCAACCTCCAGGCTACATGCTCAAGCAGAGCCGACGGAATATCCATCTCCGCCTTTATCAACTCCACGACTTCGGCATAATTGACAGTACCATCCAGGCAATCCTCCCGCATAGCTCTTCCCATAGGATATTCCACGCGGACATCAACCTGAAACATATTGCCGACCTCACGTTCCTGAGGAAACACCCCATGACGGGCAAACAATCTCAGCCCCTTGATCTCAACAGTCCCTTTCATGACGCGTATTCAACTCCCGACTACTATCCCCAAGTAAGATTCGAGCCACGTTTGCGCATACCCTTGATGCGGTAATACAACGTGTACAACGGGTGATAGGACATGAACCAAGGGAACGTCAGCAATATCGGTCGTGACCACAGCAACCGTGAGGCACGACGCCATGTGATCATAAGCCATATCCATGTGGCAAGCATCACGACCACTGATACAATCATAGGTAACAGCGACGGTAGTCCTATGATCGATATGGCCACCGTACATCCGAGCAACAGCCACCATGCCCAAGAGCACGAACTGAAGAACAGGCGGGCATGTCCACGAAGCCTTGAGGCCGTATAATCGCGCCTTATCTTTTCTGCCCTGTGCATGGCTGCCGGAGCGGCCTGCACGTTGAGGAGCATTGAATCAGTCGAAAGCTCCACCACGGTGTTGTCTCCGGTGGCAACTTCACTTACAAACACGTCATCATCGCCATATTTCAGGTCAAGCGATCGAGAGAAACCCTTGTTGCGGAAAAACACCTCCCGGCGGTAAGCCAGATTACAAGCAGTACCACGATAAGGACGTCCGGCTATAGCCCATGACAGCCATGCCACAGCACTGCGCACCTGATCAAACGCGTGAAGACGCTTCCACGGATGCGAAGTCCCGTCCTGTACGGCAGGCGCGGCATATCCCAGCACAATATCGGTATCCCCGTCGAAACGTCCGGCCATGCACCTGAGCCACTGGCGTGACGGCACCTGACACACACCTGTGGTGTGGATCAGCACATTATATTTCGCGGCTTTGATGCCAAGTGTTACCGCAAGTTTTTTCCTTGAAAGCGACCTTGATTCCTGGGGAGTAAACGTCATGTAGAGGTTGGAATACTTCTGCTCAAGCCTTGCTATGACATCCTTGGTGGAATCTATAGCTCCGTCGTTCACCACTATCACCTCAAACGGCGAGGGATAATCCTGATCGAGAATCTGAGGAAGCAATACTTCGAGATTGGACGCATCATCCTCGGAATACACTATTACCGATACCGACGGATATTCTCGCGATGTATCACCGGAATTGTCACGGGCGGTATCATGGGCCACTCGCTTGCTCACCATTGCTACATAATGGCGGAAACCAAACAGCAGATATAGCGCCGCCACTACAATTACGGCCAACAGTGATATTATGGTAGGTGTCAAACTGATCTCAAACATCTTTATATAATTGTGGAAATCCAATTGAATCGGAAGTGCAAATTTACGAATAAAAATCCATTCCCGCGTCAAAAAAAAGACAAGAATATTGACATGAGAGGTGCAAATTTCCCACTCTGAATTTGTGAATTTCGAGCCTGAGGAGTACCTTTGCACAAGAAATGAGAATCTGGCTACATATTACAATCGTAATCATCGCCGCAACCGCGACCCTGTTTCTGGAAGGATGCAGTGCTACCCGTCATGTGCCCGACGGAAGCTATCTGCTGAACAAGGTAGATATTGATATAGAGGGGGATAAGGATGTTTCATCATCTGACCTCTACAATTACCTGCGTCAGACTCCCAACCACAAGGTGCTCGGCTTCTGGAAACTCCAGCTCGGCACTTACAACCTTTCGGGAAACGACACCACCAAATGGTACAACCGATGGGCCCGTAGAATGGGGCAACCGCCCGTGCTGTATGCCCAGCAACTCACCGAAGCCTCGGCACGTCAGCTACAGCTCGCGATGGTCAACCGTGGCTACCTTGAGGCAAAGGTCCTCGTAGACACCGTGATGCAACCGGGCAAGAAGAAAATCGACGTGACCTACAACGTCATTACCGGCCAGCCTCACCGAATATCTTCAATAAAATACGAGATACCAGATCCTGATGTCGAGGCTGTGATAATGGCCGATTCAGCCCGATTCACCGTGAAAAAAGGGGATAAATTTGATCGCGACAACCTTGATGCCGAGCGCACCATGATCACCCGCAGATTACGCGACAAGGGGTATTTCGCATTCAACAAGGACTACATATCATATTACGCCGACACGGCCGCTTACTCGCGCGACGTGGATCTCACCATGACTGTGCGTCCGCCTCGCCGTCCCCACGGAGCCGACACATCGACCGACTCAGCCGCCATACACACCCTATACCGCATAGGGCATGTATATTTTGTAACCGATACCGACGGAGACAAGTCTCGGCTTGACACAGTGAACTACAAAGGCGTGAGCATCCTGTACGGACGCGATCATTACCTCACTCCGGGATCACTCGAGGAAAAATGCTTCATCCTTCCTGGCGAGCTATACAGCACTCACAATGTGGACCGTACCTACGAATCTCTTGCCAGACTCGGCATCCTCAAATCTATAAATATCGAGCTTGTGCCTCAAGACTCGATCTCGGGTAGAGACAGACTCCTGGATGCCTACATACTGCTGTCACGCAACAAGAAGCAATCCATCACCCTCGATGTGGAGGGCACCAACTCCGAGGGTGATCTCGGATTTGGTATCGGCGCCACCTATCAGCACCGCAATCTGGCCAAAGGATCCCAATTGTTCACCGGACGTCTGCGCATGAATTACGAGAGCCTTTCGGGTTCATTCAACAGCCTGATCAACGACCGTTACACTGAGTATGCAGGAGAAATAGGCATCACATTCCCACGTTTTGAATTTCCATTCGCACCGCTCAGTATGCGCCAGCGCTTCAATGTGTCGTCCGAGCTTGCACTGTCGTTCAACTATCAGGAACGACCTGAATACACTCGCATAATCTCGGGAGCGGCATGGAGATACAAGTGGGTGAACCGCACAAACACACGCCGTCACGAGTTTGACCTCCTTGATATCAACTACGTGTATCTTCCAGCCCGCACCAACGGATTTCTCGATGCGATAGCACCTGACAACCCGCTGCTCCGCTACAGTTATGAGGATCACTTCATCATGAGTATGGGCTACAGATATTACCACACCAACAAGCGCATACCGTCAGCCATCGGACGCACACGTGGTATCCAGCCCATTGTGTACACGATACGAGCCTCGGCCGAAACTGCCGGCAACCTGCTGTATCTCGGCAATAAAATATTAAATGCAAAACACAAGGATGGTGTTTATGAGGTGTTCAACACCCAGTTCTCGCAATACATCAAGGGAGAGGTTGACTATGCCATAACCCGCAATTTTGACCACCGTCACTCGCTTGCGTTCCATGTGGGCGGAGGCATAGGCTATCCCTACGGCAATTCACGAGTCCTGCCATTCGAAAAACGCTTTTATGCCGGTGGTGCCAACGGCGTGCGAGGATGGAGCGTGAGAACACTCGGCCCCGGCGAATACAATTCCCACAATTCCGTGGCTTACTTCATAAACCAGTGTGGCGACATCAGACTCGATATGAGCCTTGAATACAGAGCCAAACTGTTCTGGGTGCTCGAGGGCGGAGCTTTCATCGATGCCGGAAACATCTGGACAATCCATAGTTATGAGAACCAACCGGGAGGTATGTTCCGGTTCAATTCATTCTGGAAACAGATTGCATGTGCCTATGGCATAGGCCTGCGCATGGACTTCAATTATTTTCTGCTGAGACTCGATCTCGGTGTAAAAGCCTACAATCCGGCCCGTGGGCAGGAACGATGGCCATTGTTCCACTTCGACTGGCACCGTGACACCGCCGTACATTTCTCTGTGGGATACCCATTCTGACCCATAAGGACACAACCTGCCAATTCAATAATAAATCTCTCCTCTGCAATATCAACAACCGATGAAACAACTTGTAATATTCGACCTCGACGGGACATTGCTCAACACAATAGCCGACCTCGGTACTGCCACCAACTATGCATTACGCCAAAGCGGGTACCCCGAACACAGCCTCTCGTCCTACCCGATGTTTGTAGGGAATGGCGTGACACGTCTTATCGAACGTGCAATGCCAGAGGACATGCGCACTCCTGAGAACATCCAGGCTGTTCGCGAAAAATTCTGTGAATATTACGACGAACATCTCGCCGACCACACCGTCCCCTATCCAGGTATCCCCGAACTCCTGCACGACCTCAATGATATGGGAATAAAACTTGCCGTAGCATCCAATAAATATCAGAATGCCGTTGAGGCCCTCATCAACCGTTATTTCCCCGATATTCCATGGTGTGCCGTCGAAGGACAGAAAGAGGGTGTACCGGTAAAGCCCGATCCATCCATCGTTTTTGAAATCCTCGGTAAAGCTCCTACCCGCAAACCAAAAGTACTTTATGTAGGCGATTCCGGTGTAGACATGGAGACAGCACGGAGAGCTTGTATTGACTCTTGTGGAGTTACTTGGGGATTCCGCCCGGTGAAGGAGCTGAAAGAAGCTCATGCCGACAATATAGCCGACTCACCCGACCAAATAATCAACATAGTCCGCCGACCAGGTCTCGAACTGGACGTATAAACACATGATTGATCTAACTACATATATCCGACATAATAACCACATAAACCTTATCAATAATATAATGAACCGCATTCTTTCCTTATTCATCACTGTCATAGCTCTTTCGGCAACGTGCCATTCGGCTCAAGGTGCACAGAAAGCGGCATTGCAGATAATTGAATCTCTGCGATCGGAGTTGAGAAATGCTACCAATGCAAGTGATTCGTTACCCATACTCTGTAACCTTTACGACATATTGCCAAGAGAATCATCCACTAAACTTGGCGACAGCGTATGCCTCACCGCCATGAGAGCCGGAGAATACCGCGTGGCCCTGGACATCATTCGTACTCAGGCAAGCCGTAAAATGCGTAAGGACTCCGACCTAAACGCACTCGTGGAACTGGCAATGCAATGCCCAGACGACAACGACCGCAAGGAAACCCTTACGTTCATCACCATGATGACCAACATGAGAAAAGCCAACTATAGCGACAATCTCGAGCGAAAAGACCTGTTGGGGAAGTACCTTAAGAAAATGACAATCGATACACCCGATGATCTTTATGACCGCATAGCGCTGACTCATGGAATATGCATGATGCTCTCCGATGATCCTAATGGAGACATGCTCATATCCTACATGGACTCTCTCAACGCCCTGATCAAGCTCATGCCCTCATCGTCCCACTCCATCAGAAACATCTACAACGTTCATGCCGCGACACTATTTGCCGGGACCAACCCTGAAAAATCGATCGTCGCCGACCTGAATTTTCTCGAAAATATCACTAAACTCGAAAAATTCCATCACGAGAACGGGCGCATATACCGCAATTATCATCCAACCTATTACTCGATATATACACGCCTTCTATCCAATTTTGAGGTGCTTGACACCGCCAAGGTCGAGGAATATTACAGCAAAGCACTCGATCAGTTGCCCTACGATCCATCCATATATGACACCCACATGATGTCACCTCTCCCCGAGGTATATCATGCAATGTTCTACAAGGACTATCACAAGGCGTTGCCACTCATTCTTATCACATCTGATACTGTGCTCACCCGCCACGGCAAACTCCAGATGCTCAAATATGAGATCGAGAGCGCTAAAGCCTTAGGTGACAATGAAATATTATTGAAAGCATCCACCGAATATGCCGACGCATTGCAGAAAGAACTTGAGGAATGTGCCCAAAGTTCCTACCGCGAACTACAGACTGCCTATGCCATATACGAGATGAAATATCGTGTAGGGCAAATGGAAATTGACAAGCGCGCATCGGTGGCGTCACTGCAGAGAATCATAATCATCGTTTCGTCGTGTGCACTGTTCATACTTCTTGTACTTGCCATATTTTTATTTCTGCAATATCTCAAAAACCGGAATCTAGCAAACAGTCTTGCCGAGTCAAATCAGAAACTGCTGTCTGAAAGCGAGAATCTGAGGCAATCCAAGTCCGAACTGATACGTGCCAGAGATGTTGCACAAAAGGCCAATAATCTAAAAGGCGATTTCATAAAGAATATGAGCTATGAGGTGAAAGTGCCTCTCCAGGCTATAAATGAGTATTCTCACCTCATAGCCGATTGCACAAGCGGTACATTAACTACAGAAAATGAGCAATCGGCATCCATAAAGCACTTGTCGCATTTTGCCGATCTTATAGAACTCAACAGCGAATTGCTGAGCACTATTATCGACGACGTGCTGCGACTTGCCGAAATCGATAGTGACACCATGCCTATACATCCTCAAGTGGTGAATCTGAAACTTCTGTGCGAAAACACTATCGCAAGCGTGAAGCATCGAGTAAAACCTGGAGTCACACTGTCTCTCGATCCTTCATGCCAAAGACTCGACTTATTCACTGATCCTACGCGTGTACAGCAAATCCTCAATAACCTGCTCACCAATGCTACTAAATTCACTAAGGAAGGTCACATAACCCTATCATACACTTATGATACAACCGGAAACAATGTAATATTCACAGTCACGGACACCGGTATAGGCATCAACCCCGAGAATAAGGAAAAGATATTTGACCGATTTGTCAAACTCGACCGCGAATCCCAAGGTGCAGGCCTCGGTCTAACCATTGCCCGACTTGTGGCGCGCATACTCGGTGGAGACCTAAAACTCGACACTTCATATACCCATGGAGCACGCTTCACCCTCACGCTTCCAAAAAAATAGCAACGCGAGGGGTGTAATTGCCGATTTTTTAGTACCTTTGCAATTACTTTCGACATGAGAACGTATCCCCAGAAGCCAAGGAACAGGTTCAACACAGTGATTGAACCGGAAATAGTCGATCGCGTGAAGCAGATGGTGCTATGCGCGCGTAACATTGTAATCACCTGCCATGTGAGCCCCGACGGTGATGCCCTGGGCTCAAGCACCGCATTGTGTGCCGTGCTCGGCGCTCTCGGAAAGGAAGCTTGGATAGTCACCGCCGACTGCCCGCCCAAAACTCTCATGTTTATGCCGGGAGTCAGGGACATCGTTACATCAACCCGCAACCCCGAGCGAGCCCAGGAGCTTATAGCCAATGCCGATCTTGTGTTCTGTCTCGATTTCAACGACATGAAAAGGGTCGACCGTTTGGGTGAGGCCTTTGAAAAAGCCCAGGCTTGGCGCATAGTCATCGACCATCACACCGCCCCTGCCATTGACTGCGAGGTGCTCATATCCCGCCCAGAAGTATCATCCACCTCAGCATTGCTCTACATATTCCTATGGCAAGCAGGGTGGGCACGTTATCTTAACCGAAGCTCGGCCGCGTGCATATACACCGGAATGATGACCGATACAGGCAATTTCGCATATAATTCAAATGATCCCGACCTGTATCTCATAATCCACGATCTATTGCGAAAAGGGATCGACAAGGACAACCTGTACAAACTGGTTCACAATAATGCCACTCAATCGGGAATACGACTCAACGGATATGCCCAGTTCCGCACCGAATACATGAGCAACGGGCGTGTAGCATTGATAATGCTCAATCAGGACAATCTGCGTGATTTCAGCTATACTAAAGGCGACACTGAAGGCCTCGTGAACATCCCGCTCACCATCCCCGATGTACAATGGTCAATATACATGCGTGAAGATGCCAACGACCTTGTAAAAGTATCGATGCGATCCAAAGGTGAGTTCCCGGTCAATATGGTATGCGAAAAAGAATTCGGAGGCGGAGGACACATCAATGCCGCCGGCGGAGAATTTCACGGACCACTGACCGAAGCACTCTCGCTCATGCTTGAAATAATACCTAAATACGAGAACTTGCTCGTATAGCCATCCATTAGATAAATCATCCCACATATACATTCAGAAAATACGATAAATGAAACGCCAAATTTTTTCCATACTCTCTCTCCTCGCCCTTCTCATGGCTGTAAGCTCATGCAGTGACTCAAAAAGCTATGCCGATCTCCTCAACGAAGAAAACCAGGTGGTGAACAAATTCCTCGCCCAGCACCGCGTGGAGGAAACATGGCCAGGGATCGACAACTGCGAGGTTGGCAAAGACGCACCTTTCTATTGTGTAGATGACGAAGGCAACGTGTACATGCAGGTGATAAGCAAAGGCGATGGAACTTTTCCTGAAGAAGGAGAGCATGTCTCTTTTACCTATCTAAGTTATGACCTCAACTATTACGTAGTAGGAAGCGATAGCAACGTTGGCTCAGGCAATCTTAACAGCCCAGGCACATCGCCTTCCACATATTTTATTTACGATGATTACACTATCGAGCAGTCATCTCAGTACGGCACCGGCATACAGATTCCTGTCAAGTTGCTTGGTTTCAACTCCAAGGCAAATGTAGTGATCAAATCCCAGGCTGGGCCATCAGCTTACATGAGCTATGTGATTCCATTCCTCTACGATATATCTTACTACAAACAGATCAGCAATCCTCTCTGATCAGTTAATCATAGCTTGAAACAGTACTAAATATCATAATCAATACTTACCAATGTCACTAATCAAGTCTATTTCCGGCATACGCGGCACTATTGGTGGCGCACCCGGCGAAGGCCTCTCCCCCCTTGACATCGTAAAGTTTACCGCGGCCTATGCTACACTCATAAGCCGTGAATCGGCCAACAAGTCACGTACAGTGGTTGTTGGACGTGACGCACGTCTCAGCGGACCCATGGTGAGCGATCTCGTTATCGGTACTCTCACAGCTATGGGTATGGACGTAGTGAATATCGGCCTCGCATCTACTCCCACCACCGAGATTGCGGTAACTGAGGAGAAAGCATGTGGAGGCATAATACTCACTGCAAGCCATAATCCCAAACAGTGGAATGCCCTGAAACTACTTAACAGCGACGGTGAATTCCTTAACGATGCTCAGGGCAAAGAAGTGCTGAGAATAGCCGAAGCCGGCGAATATCGTTTTGCCGAGGTCGATGAGTTAGGACATGTGTACAATAACGACACCTACAACCGCAAGCATATCGAAAAGGTACTTGCCCTCGACCTTGTGGATACCGATGCAATTGCCAAGGCTGATTTTACCGTAGCAGTCGATGCCGTCAATTCCGTTGGAGGCATCGTTATTCCGCAACTGTTGCGTGCCCTTGGCGTAAAGAACATAATAGAGCTCAATTGCGAAGCCACAGGCAAGTTTGCCCATACACCAGAACCTATCCCACAGAACCTCACTCAGATCTCCGATCTTATGGCCGGAGGAAAGGCCGATGTGGGATTTGTGGTTGATCCTGACGTTGACCGTCTGGCAATCGTAATGGAGGATGGCCGCATGTTTGTCGAGGAATACACACTTGTATCCATTGCTGATTATGTGCTCTCGCACACACCCGGATCCACTGTGTCCAATCTCAGCTCATCGCGTGCACTGCGTGACGTTACCGAAAAGCACGGATGCTCTTATTCAGCAGCGGCTGTAGGCGAGGTAAACGTGACCACCAAGATGAAAGAGACCGGCGCCGTGATAGGCGGAGAAGGCAACGGTGGCGTGATATATCCCGCATCCCACTATGGACGTGACGCCCTCGTAGGCGTAGCCTTGTTCCTGACTCTGCTTGCCAAGAGCGGTAAGAAAGTAAGTGAGCTCCGCGCTACATATCCCGCTTATGAGATAGCCAAGAATAAAATAGAGCTTACCCCCGATCTTGATGTCGATGCTATACTCCAAGCCGTGAAAGAGCGTTATGCCGGTGAGCGTATCACCGATATCGACGGAGTTAAAATTGACTTTGCCGACTCTTGGGTACATCTGCGCAAATCCAACACCGAGCCAATCATCCGCATCTACAGCGAAGCTCACACTATGGAAGAAGCCGATGCGCTTGCCGAAAGCATCAAGGCAGTGATCAAGGAGATTGCAGGATAATAACACATCACCTCAGCCTCACATCATTATAAACACCTATAAATGAAACCACCCATCGGACAGTCCGATGGGTGGCTTTTTTATCGTTGTAATTCCTGCGGTTGCGCGGTTACTGATCTATATGTCACAACCGCAGGAAATAATGTTTACACGCCTTTAAACGGAGGAGGGGTCACATTATCGCTGTCTCCGCCCTGGCTTTTGGCATCGGCACTGCCACTTTCAGGGTCCGATTCCTTTACTTCAGTAGTCTCGATCTCTACAGCCTCGACATCCTCAGGTTCGGAATTGATAACAGCATCACCGGTCTTATCTGTTGCATCAGCACCGTTGCCATTCTCAGCTTCACGAGCGGCATCACGCTCAGCCTGCAGGCGCATGATCTCCTCGGTGCGCGAACGCCACTGGCGGGGTCCGAATATCTCCTTAAGATCTTCGGCGTACATAACCTCCTTGGTCAGAAGTGTCTCGGCAAGTTTACCGTGTCCCTCCTTATGCTCGCGTATGATGCTCTTGGCACGCTCATACTGTTCATTTATGATGCGTGACACCTCATCATCTATCTGCCTTGCACGCTCTCCGCCATAAGGCTTTGAGAAGCCGTAAGCCTGACCGGTAGAATCATAGTAGCATACATTGGGGAGTTTTTCGCTCATTCCATAGTAAACCACAATGGCGTAAGCCATCTTAGTCACTTTCTCAAGGTCGTTGAGAGCTCCTGTGGATACCTGTCCGAAAGTAAGCTCCTCGGCGGCACGTCCACCGAGAGTCATACACATCTGGTCGAGCAGGGCCTGCAACGGAGTGATCTGACGCTCCTCGGGCATATACCATGCTGCACCAAGGGCCATTCCACGGGGGACGATCGAGACTTTTACCATCTCGTTGGAATACTCCAGGAACCACGATACTGTAGCGTGGCCGGCCTCATGGATTGCTATCGCTTTCTTTTCCTCGGGAGATATTATCTTGGAGCTATGCTCAAGACCACATATTATGCGGTCTATAGCTGCCATGAAGCTATCCCTATCGACTGTTTTCTTATTATTTCGGGCGGCTATCAGAGCTGCCTCGTTGCAGACATTGGCAATGTCGGCACCCGAGAATCCGGCAGTCTGACGAGCCATCACCTCGACATCCACCGTATCATCCTTCTTGATGTTGCGGAGGTGCACGTTGAATATCTCTATGCGGTCCTTGAGTTCGGGCAAATCTACCGTGATCTGACGGTCAAAACGGCCGGCACGCAAGAGGGCTTTATCAAGAATATCGGCACGGTTGGTTGCGGCAAGGATTATGACACCACTGTTGGTTCCGAAACCATCCATCTCGGTGAGAAGCTGATTAAGAGTATTCTCACGCTCATCGTTGGCACCCATATTAGGATTCTTGCCTCGGGCACGGCCAACGGCATCAATCTCGTCGATGAACACTATACATGGAGCCTTTTCCTTGGCCTGGCGGAACAGGTCGCGCACACGTGACGCACCCACACCCACAAACATCTCCACGAAGTCGGAACCCGACATGGAGAAGAACGGGACATTAGCCTCACCGGCCACAGCTTTAGCAAGGAGGGTCTTACCGGTTCCGGGAGGGCCTACGAGAAGAGCGCCCTTGGGTATTTTACCTCCAAGATCGGTGTACCGCTGGGGATTGCGAAGGAACTCGACGATCTCACGTATCTCGGTCTTGGGCTCGGTCAATCCTGCTACATCCTTGAATGTGACATTAGTGGCCTCACCTTTCTCAAAAACCTTGGCCTTGGACTTGCCTACGTTGAACACTCCGCCTGGGCCGCCACCACTGGCACCCCCCGACATCCTGCGCATCATGAAGAACCAGAATGCGACAAGAAGGATTATCGGACCAAAGGTCCACAGAATTGAAGAATAATCGGAAGTCTTCTCATAATTGACCTCTCCGCTGAATTTTCCATCAGCCATCCATGCATCGATCTGATCCTTCATCTTGTCAGCAGAAGGAATATCCGTGACAATGCGGGCATCAATACCCTTGTCGGGCTTGTACTGATTCTCGTTGAAGATCGAACGGGCAAGCGAATCCGAGACCACAGCCTCGGCCTTGTTGGTATTGGTGAAAACGGTGATTTTCTTCACTCCGCCTGTCGCTACATATTGCTCGAATTTTGAATAGCTGACATCCTTGGTCAACGAATTATCATCGAGATATAACATTCCCAGCAGGAACACTATAATTATGGCATAGGCCCAGTACATACTGAAGCGTATACCGGTTTTCTTAGGCTTGTTATCGGGGGCGTTCATTAGCAGTCAGATTAAATATGGGGTGTAGGACAGGAAACGTCAGCAGACATCTCAATCAGTCCAGATCGGGGATTTCAGTTATCACAGCATCACTCCATAACCCTTCGAGGTCATACAGCCGACGGGTCTCGGGCAGGAACACATGTACCAAAGTATCGTCATAGTCAATCACGATCCATTGGGAATTTCCATAGCCGTCATAATTGTAGGGCTTTACACGTGCGTTATCAAGCAGATAATCACGCACACTGTCAGCCACAGCCGCAACATGCTGGGAGGATGTGCCCTCGCATATTACAAAGCGTGAAGCTGCGGCGCTTTCGATCTCGCTGAGATCAACCACAGTGATATTCTTGCCTTTTCGGTCCTGGATTCCCTCTATGATCATCGGGAGAAGGTCGTTGCTGTTTTCAGTCATGAATGAAGTCGTTGAAACTTGCTTAGTGTGATTATTATAATGATGATGAATGAGGAGGTATCAAGTCACAAAGATAATCAATTTCCAGCAATAACATTGCCGGCGTGACCGATTTTTCTCGTTCAATATGGTAACAAAATTGTCCGTTCAATAGTTTTCCTGACATTCCACCGATGTTCCGGATATGGCATCAAGCCTGCCGGCCATAGAAGGCAGAATATCCAGTGGCAATAAGAGCGTGAGAGTGCATGTATTGTCAAACGCCTGAGAAATTATGCTCACAGCATCGGACGAAGGCGCACCTTTGACGAGCTTCATCACATCGTTCATCGCCAGATACGGAAACGTGACTGACATAGTGGTCATCTCGCGCCCCTCGACAGTGCCGGCATCCTCAAGTGCCAACCGGGCGGCCTCGCGATAGGCTACGATAAGTCCCGAAGTCCCCAATTTGATGCCTCCGAAATAGCGCACCACAATCACCACCACATTAGTCAATCCGAGCGAGTTGATCTGTCCCAGGATAGGTTTGCCGGCGGTTCCCGATGGCTCACCATTGTCGCTCGACAGATAGGTGAGCCGGTTGGCTCCTATCATGTAGGCCCAGCACACATGGCGTGCGTCATGATACTTGTTGGCATATAGGGCAATGCACTCCTTGGCCTCATCAACCGATGTCGCCGGGAGTGCAAATGCCAGGAAGCGGCTCATCTTTTCACGATAAACCCCTTCGCCTTCTCGTCCTATAGTGAAAAACTTGGCCAAGAATTATCAGATAATGAGCATGGAATCACCATAGACTCCAAACTTGTAACCCTCCTTCACAGCCTTTTTGTAGGCTTCCATAACCAGATCATAGCCACCAAACGCAGCCACCATCATGAGCATGGTAGAGTAAGGGAGATGGAAATTGGAAACCAACGCATCGGTCACTGTAAAGTCGTAAGGAGGGAATATGAACTTATTGGTCCAGCCGGAATATGTCTTCATGTGGCCGCCCATACTTACAGCGCTTGCTATACCACGGAGCACCTGTGTACCCACGGCACACACCTTATGTCCGGCATCCTTTGTGGCATTCACCTTATCGACAAGTTCCTGGGATGCCTCCATTTCCTCCGAGTCCATACGGTGCTTGGTGAGATCCTCCACATCGATCTCGCGATAGTTGCCGAGTCCGCTGTGGATGGTGATGAAAGCCTCGTTCACACCCTTGATCTCAAGACGCTTCATCAGTTCGCGCGAAAAATGCAATCCTGCACCCGATGCCACCACAGCTCCCTCTTTGCTCGCATATATGGTCTGATAACGCTCGGTATCTTCCGAAGAGGACTCACGGTTGATGTAGAACGGAAGTGGAGTTGCTCCAAGCTTGTAGAGCTCCTCCTTGAACTCCTCGTGCGATCCGTCAAAGAGGAAGCGCAGAGTGCGTCCGCGAGAGGTAGTGTTGTCGATAACCTCGGCCACCATAGACTCATCGTCACCGAAATAGAGCTTATTGCCGATTCGTATCTTGCGGGCAGGCTCCACGAGCACGTCCCATAATTTATTCTCGGCACTCAGCTCGCGGAGCAGAAATACCTCGATACGGGCACCGGTTTTCTCCTTGTTTCCATACAGGAGCGCAGGGAAAACCATTGAATCGTTGTAGACGAAAAGGTCTCCGTCGTCAAAATAGTTGATAATCTCCTTGAATTCGTGATTTTCGATAGTCCCCTCCTTACGATTGACCACCATAAGGCGGGCATCATCTCGTTCCCCGGTAGGCTGCTGAGCAATAAGCTCTTCAGGCAGTCTGAATTTAAATTGCGAAAGTTTCATCCTTACTCAGTATGAATTACTTATTAAAATTTCGTTTACAATGATTATAATTCTGCTTCATCGGGAATGGTGATCTCAGTGGTGCGTATCAGTTCCACAATCTGATTCACCGAGAGGCAATCGCCAATAGACACATCCCCTACACGAGTGCGGCGCAACCCTATAAGATGGCCACCACTCCCGAGTGCCTCCCCTATATCACGGGCAAGCGCACGTATATAAGTGCCTTTGCTGCATACGATCCTTAGCCGTAGGGTCATACCATCGGGATTGAAATCCTCCACCTCTATCTCGTCGATGACAAGCACCTTGGGCTTCAGGTCAACATCCTTGCCTTTTCGGGCCATATCATAAGCCCTTTTCCCATCCACCTTACATGCCGAGAATGCCGGTGGCACCTGTTCAATACGACCTATAAATCGTGGCAAAACCTCATCAATGAGTCCTCGGGTGATATGGGCTGTCGGATATGTGGCATCAATCTCAGTCTCAAGATCGTATGACGGAGTAGTGGATCCCAGTTGAATGGTGGCTACATACTCCTTCACTCCGGCCTGCAATGACTCTATGAGCTTGGTGGAACGTCCTGTCACAACTATCATAACGCCCGACGCAAGTGGGTCAAGAGTACCTGCATGACCCACCTTCAATTTCTTGCGGTGAAGCCGGTGCAACAGCACTCCCCTGACCCGCTTGACTACATCAAACGAGGTCCATTCCAGAGGCTTATCAATATACAGCGTCTCGCCTGTAATAAAATCCATTACGCTTTATGAAATTTAACTTGAACAATTGCATCACCACACCAGACAAAGGATACCGGCGGCGACACAATACAAGGCAAACCACACAAGTTTTCCTTTCTTGACAAGATCGATCATCCATTTACATGCAATGCAACCTACAACAAAGGATGCTATAAAGCCGACCAGAAGAGGCATGGCACCTACACTCTCGCTCATGCCTTCACCACCCATTATATCCTTGACTCCCAGCAAAGCCTCGCCAAGAATAGGAATTATCACCATAAAAAACGAGAACTGAGCAATCTTGTCGCGCTTGTCACCAAGGAGCAGACCGGTGGCAATGGTTGTGCCCGAACGGCTCAATCCGGGGAGTACTGCCACAGCCTGAGCGCAACCTATGATCAAGGCATCGAGCCATGTGATGTCATGACCTGTAACATGGGCCTTGGACTCGCGCGTCGGGTTGCGGAAATAGTACGCGAAACTGAGAAGACACGCTGTTACAAGCAGACATATACCTACAATCTTGAGGCCTCCACCAAAGAAGCTCTCCACGAAATCCTTAAAGCACAGTCCAACTATTGCTACAGGGATACATGACAACAGGATCTTGCAGACATAAAAAAATTTGTCGTCACGTGCAAAAGTGAAAAAGGATTTACACAGGGGCACAAACTCGCGCCACAACACCACTATAGTACTGAGCACAGTGGCTACGTGGAGTGCGACATCAAACTCCAGAGCATCCTCTCCGGAAAGTTCCAGACCGAGAATCTCGCGGAATATCTCAAGATGGCCACTGCTGCTTATAGGCAAATATTCAGCAAGGCCTTGTACTATACCAAGAATCAGAGCATCAATACAATCCATGGCTCATCACTTCTTTTTACGAGGTGAATACATAATTCCCACACCCATGAATATGAATCCGAGAAATGCGATAGTCGGTCCCACCACTATTCTGCGGGTTGAGAATATATCGGGGTTGAATGCACCCCAGTCACTTGACCCTCCTGCCATAAGCAGAAATCCGAGCACAATCATCACGCCGGCCACTGCCATGAGGATGAAATTAGGTCGAAGCAGAGGCATTTCGCTCTCCGACTCTTTTTCAAGGGCATCCTGAGAGGCTGAGGTCGCCTTGTGTTGCGTTTTATAAGCCATAATTATTAGAATTTATGTAACAACCTTGCTCGCCTACGCCAACAAAGTATCAATTCGTATCAACAATTGAAAATGAATATATTATATACCGATTGGCCCATCATATCATCTGTACAGTTCATCATAGCTGAGCGACAGATACCTGTTGCAAGCGAATAACGCCGCTATCAGGCATATCAGTATTCCAGTCACTACCATACCGGCCATTACCAGCCCGGCTGTGCCCCAGTCCAGAAGCGAGGCTATGGTCCCGTCGAGCGTGCGGCATGAATAAAGCATGGCGGTGACAATCAGTGAAGCTATGAGTCCGGCCACAGCACCGTTGACCACACTTTCCGAAAGGAACGGCCGGCGTATGAATCCCGGAGTAGCCCCTACGAGCTGCATGGTGTTTATGATGAAACGTTTGGAATATACCGATAGCCGTACCGTATTGAATATCAATACAAACGATACTACGAGCAGTGCGATGGCAATGGCCACTAATGTCAATGACACACTGCGTAACGTGGCATTCACATTATCTATCATATCGGTGTGAACCTTCACATCGCTCACCTGAGGCATAAGCCCGAGAGGAGCCACGATAGCTCCGATACTGTCGGCTGAGGCATAGGCCGGTACTACCGACACCTCCAGCTCGGCTGTAAACGGGTTCACATTGGCAAGACGCAGGATATCCTCATCCTCGCCTACCATTTTCTGCCAACGTGCCAGAATATCCTCAGGCGATGAATATACTGTACGGCTCACAGCTCCGGTATCCTTGAGGTGCCCGGTCACTTCTGCAATATCATCAGCGGTTATATCCTCGTTGAAAATCACAACGAAACCCATGTTGTCTCTCACCGATTGAGACAGACGATGCGTAGCCACTCCTACGATAGCGGCTATACCGAGAATCACAAGCACAAGCGCCACTGATACCGTGGCAGTTGCCCTTGTACTGAAAAGGGGAATATGATGAAGATGCTTCTTAGGCATAATAAAATAAAAACGCCACAAAATTACTACCATTGCGACCCATTGTCAAGAGTTTTAACTAAACTTTAACAATTCATATTACTTTGACGTAAAACACTGCGTTATTGACTGGTTTTATGAGCACATGACACAATTACTTATTTCAACTATATCATAAAGAGGTTAATTTATGTTGTTTTTTCGGCTATAAACATTTACCTTACAAAAGAAATGTATACCTTAGCGGTGAAAACGGTTCATCAACTATCAATATTCGTGAACAGTTGACAATTGTCAATTGTTATTACATTCAAGCTGTCAGGAATGATACGCACTCTCCGATAATTTCAATCAATAGGTAACTATAATACACTCTACACATTCTATTTAATGCTGTAAGGCATCACATATTTCATCACTCAAAACATTCGCTTTTTAATCAATATGCGTAACTATAAAGGAAAAGCCGGCGCACAAGTTTCGCGCACATATCATGCCATAAAGGTAAAGGCCCCAAGAAGCAAGAGTTTTTGGATCGTAACCGCCATTGTAATAGCTGCCATAACTGTAGGTATATATTTCGCATTCCGTCCAAAAGTTGCGGTAAAATCAATCCCAACCGTCGAGGTACAGACTGTAACAACCGATAACGTGAATATATACGGTGAATACGTTGGTCGTATCCGTGCCCAGCAGTTTGTCGAGATCCATGCGCGTGTGGAAGGTTATCTCGAAAAGATGCTGTTCAAGGAAGGATCATACATACAGAAAGGACAAACCCTCTTTGTTATAGACCCGAGACTTTACAAAGCCCATGTCGACAAAGCACGTGCCCAGGTTAATAAAGCACGTGCCGGAAAGCAGAAAGCCGAGCGCGATCTCAACCGTATAAAACCTCTTTTCGCCCTGAAAGCAGCCTCGCAGCTCGACCTCGACAATGCCACAGCCGCCTATGAAAGTGCAAAAGCCGAACTTGATGTCAGCGAGGCCGATCTCACCCAGGCCCAGCTTACCCTCGGTTACACCCAGGTGACCTCCCCTATATCGGGATTTATCTCTGAGCGCGTGGCCGACATTGGTACTCTTGTAGGTCCCGGCGGAAAATCTCTGCTGGCAACTGTGGTGAAAAGCGATACCGTAAGAGTGGATTTCTCTATGACCGCACTCGACTATCTGCGCAGCAAAGACCGTAATGTAAATATAGGTGGAGCCGACTCCACACGCAAATGGAATTCCTACGTCACTATCACACTGGCCGATGGTTCGGTATATCCTCACCGCGGACTCGTGGATTTTGCCGATCCGCAGGTCGACCCAAAGACAGGCACATTCTCGGTGAGAGCCGAGATGCCTAACCCCGACCGCAGTCTTCTTCCCGGAGAGTTCACCAAGGTAAAAGTACTGCTGGATGTGAGGGAGCAGGCTGTCGAGATCCCCAACAAGGCGATAGTGATCGAAAAGGGAGGAGCGTATGCCTACGTAGTGCGCCCCGACAGTGTGGTTGAAAAACGCTTTATCGAGACCGGTCCGCAGGTCGGCAACAGCACCATTGTGGAACGTGGTCTTGTAAAAGGCGAACAGATTGTTGTGGAAGGCTATCACAAGCTGACCCACGGCATGAAAGTAAACCCCGTTCCTGCCCCACTCCCCACTGAGGAAAATGAGGATGAAAATGACAACGACGCACTCCCCGCAGAACAAAACAACGGGGACAAGAATGACAACAAGGTAAGCAAGTGACATGAAACGTAATTTCTTTCTCGACCATCCCGTATTCTCGATTGTGATATCAGTGGTGATATTCATAATCGGAGCGATAGGTCTCACTCTACTGCCGGTTGACCAGTATCCCCAGATTGTGCCGCCTGTGGTAAAAATATCGGCCTCATATCCGGGAGCCGATGCACAGACAGTCACACAAGCGGTGGCCACTCCCATTGAGCAGGAGCTGAACGGAACACCGGGCATGATATATATGTCTTCTTCAAGCTCCAATTCGGGAGGATTCTCGGCTCTCGTTACATTTGATATCGATACCGATCCCGAACTTGCCGCCGTAGATATCCAGAACCGCGTTAAGAAGGCTGAATCGCGCCTACCGGCAGAAGTCGTGCAAAACGGCATATCAGTTTCCAAGGAGACCGCAAGCAGACTCATGACCATCACTATCATGTCGGACGATCCGAAGTTCGACGAGATCTATCTGAGTAATTACACTACTCTCAATGTGCTCGACCCCCTGCGCCGTATTCCCGGTGTAGGAAGTGTGAGCAACGTGGGCGGACGATATTATGCAATGCAGATATGGGTAGCACCCGACAAACTCGCCGATCTTGGCCTTACTGTAAAAGATATACAGAATGCCCTAAAGGACCAAAACCGTGAATCGGCAGCCGGAGCACTCGGACAGGCACCCGTCACTGATATTGACATCACAATGCCCATCATCGCCCGTGGCCGACTCTCGTCGGTGGCCGAATTTGAGGACATCGTGATACGTGCGAGTTCCAACGGATCTCTCATCCGCCTGAAAGATGTGGCCCGTGTCTCGCTCGAAGCCTCCAGCTACTCCACCGAGAGTGGAATCAACGGCGGAAATGCGGCCGTACTCAATATCAACATGCTCCCGGGCTCCAACGCTATGGAGGTGGCCGATGCTGTGAAGAAGGAGATGGAACTGATAGCCAAAAATTTCCCCGAAGGTATATCTTACGAGATACCTTTTGATATGACCACGTATATCTCGGAATCAATTCACCATGTGTACCGCACATTCTTCGAGGCCCTGATACTTGTGATCATAGTAGTGTTCTTCTCACTTCAGAACTGGAGATCCACCCTTATCCCCATTATCGCAGTTCCAATCTCACTGGTGGGCACATTTGGAGTCATGCTCATATTCGGCTTCTCCCTTAACATGCTCACACTCCTCGGACTCATCCTGGCCATCGGTATCGTGGTGGACGACGCCATTGTCGTGGTAGAGAATGTGGACCGCATAATGAACAACGAAAAGCTCTCGCCATTCCAGGCCACGGCCAAGGCTATGAGCAATCTCAGTGGTGCGCTCATAGCAATGTCGCTCGTGTTGTGTGCAGTATTCATCCCGGTGAGCTTCCTGCCGGGAATCACCGGACAGCTCTATCGCCAGTTCACCATCACTATCGCAGTATCGGTGATAATATCGACGGTGGTAGCACTCACGTTGTCACCGGTGATGTGTGCCAAACTGCTCAAGCCGGCCTCACGGCAGAAGAAAGCCAAAGTGTTCCGCCTGATAAACGTGTGGATCAACCGTGGCAATCATTTCTACAACCGCATGATACGCCGTGCTCTCTCCTGCCCCAAGCGCGTCTACACGGCATTTGGTCTCGCTCTTATATTCATATGGATGATGAATACATTGATGCCTCGGAGCTTCATGACTCAAGAGGACCAGGGATATTTCACCGTAGAGCTTGAATTACCCGAGGGTTCCACTATCGAACGTAGCCGTGAAGTCACCGAGAGAGCCATAGCCTATCTTATGGAAGATCCCGACATTGAGTATGTGCTGAACGTGACAGGATCGTCACCTCGCGTAGGAACCAATCCCGCCCATGCCCAGCTCACAGTGATACTCAAGCCATGGGACGAGCGCGAGACTACGGATATATCCGAGATTCGCGACCGTGTGCGCCAGCACCTGTCCACCTATCCCGAGAGTGAAGTGTTCATCTTCTCGCCGGCCATTATCCCCGGACTCGGCACATCAGGTGGTTTCGAGATGGTCCTTGAGGCACGAGGAGATGCCTCATATACCGATCTCCAGAACGCTGTCGACTCGCTTAAGCACTACGCGGCGATGTGCCCTGAAATCTCAGGCTTGTCCTCATCTATGCAGGCAGATATACCCCAGCTCTACTTCGATGTCGACCGAGACCGAGCCAAAATGCAGGGAATACCTATAAGCGATATATTCTCGACAATGAAAGCGTTTACCGGATCGATATACGTCAACGACTTCAACATGTTCAACCGCATCTACCGCGTGTATATCCAGGCTGAGGCACCCTACCGCTCCAACCGCGACAATCTGAACCTGTTCTTCGTGCGCAGTGCCGACAACGCCATGGTGCCTATCTCATCGCTCGGGACATCCCATTTCACCACAGGCCCTGGTACAATAGCTCGATTCAACATGTTCAACTCAGCCACCATATCGGGCGAGGCTGCCCACGGCTACAGCACCGGTCAGGCCATGACCGCGCTTGAGGAGATCGTGAAAACACGTCTGCCTGAGAATATCGGAGTGGAATGGAGCGGTCTATCCTACCAGCAGAAACACGAGGAGGGTAACACCGGACTCGTGCTCGGACTGGCATTCCTGTTTGTATTCCTGTTCCTGGCCGCGCAATATGAGAGCTGGAGTGTGCCTTTGGCTGTGCTTCTTTCACTCCCCATCGCAGGAGTCGGCGCTTACCTCGGAATATGGATATGCGGGCTCGAGAATAACATCTATTTCCAGATCGGACTCGTGATGCTCGTAGGTCTCGTAGCCAAGAATGCGATTCTCATTGTGGAATTTGCCAAGGAGGAAGTGGATAAAGGAGTTGATGCCGTACACGCGGCACTGACAGCAGCCCGACTCAGATTCCGCCCCATTGTGATGACTTCTCTCGCCTTCATGCTCGGACTTCTTCCGTTGGTATTCGCTTCGGGTCCGGGATCAGCTGCCCGCCGGGACATCGGTACAGGAGTTTTCTTCGGAATGCTTGTAGCCATCACAGCCGGTATAGTCTTTGTTCCATTCTTCTTCGTTGCTATCAATAAATTCAACAGCTACAGGGAATCCATCAAGCGATTAAAGAAATACAAATCCATCAAACGATGAAATCATACTCTCTATATATAATGACTCTTCTGCTGGCAGGCACCATTGCCCTCACCGGATGCTCCGGGGTCAAGGATCTTGCCAAACCAGACATTGATATTCCTGCTGAATACTCACTAGGCACGGCATCCAATGCCGATTCTCTCACCGTAGCCGACATGGAATGGTGGGAATTTTACGCCGACGAACCTCTGAGAGCCATAATCTCGCGTACACTCGAAAATAACCGTGACATACTGCGTGCGGCATCGCGTGTCGAGGAGTTGCGTCAACTCTATGGTATCGAGAAAGTGAATCTCACCCCTGAACTCACAGGATTGGCCGGAGCCAATAACGAGACCAACAATTACCATGGGGACGGCACCAAGCGTGATCCTGAATATGACCTCAAGGTGACTCTCGGATGGGAAATTAACCTATGGGGCTCCCTGAAATGGGCACGCAAGCAGAGTCAGGCCAAATATATCGCCTCAATCGAAGATCTCAGAGCCATGCGTATGACTCTGATAGCCGAGGCCGCCACCGCCTACTTCCGCCTCATAGCTCTCGACAATGAGCTTGACATCGTGAAACAGACACTCGTGACCCGCAGGGAATCACTCGAGCAGGCCCGTATCCGCTTCGAGGGAGGCATAACCTCCGAGACCGTTTACCAGCAGGCAAAAGTGGAATACGCATCAACTGCGGCTCTCGTCCCAAACCTCGAACGGCAGATCACTACAGCCCGTAACGCGCTTACCCTCCTGATGGGTGAATATCCTCAGGAACAGTTGAACCGCAGCACTCTGTACCTAAACGAGACCATACCCGCATCTCTCCCCCTCGGTCTGCCATCCACACTGCTAAAGCGCCGTCCCGATCTCCGCGCAGCCGAACAGAATCTTGCCTCGGCGATGGCCGGTGTAGGACTAAGCTACGCCGACCGTTTCCCCTCGCTCAGACTCACTGTAACAGGCGGTCTTGAGAACGACGAACTCAACACTTTCTTCAAGTCTCCATTCAGCTACATAGGCGGAACCATTACAGGTTCCATCCTGGATTTCGGTCGCAAAAAGCGTAAATATCAAGCCCAGATCGCAGCCTATGATCAGGCACGGTATGCCTACGAGGAATCTGTGATAAACGCCTTCACTGAAGTCAACAACGCAATTACGGGCTATCGCCGTGCGCATGAGACAGCAGCCCTGAGAGCTGAGCTTCGTGATGCGGCAAGCAAGTATGTACAGCTCGCCCATGTGCAATATCGTGGTGGTAGCCTCAACTACATCGACGTGCTCGATGCCCAGAGACGCTATTTCGATGCTCAGATAGGATTGAGCAACGCGATACGCGATGAATATATCGCGGCCGTGAATCTGTACAAGGCTCTCGGAGGAGGCTGGCAGAACATAGACTGACAGATACCGACCGCTTGGTGTCACCGGTACGGCTTCACACCCCTGTACAGCGAACCATCCGGCATCCAGTATTGTTTTCATTTATAGTATGAAGAAATTCTGGATATATACTGCATTTATAGCCGTGTTTGCGTTCACTGTATGGATATTCGCCGAACGCATCACACGTGTTGACCCGAGTCTCAGTTCCCATCCCGAGGTTCAGGCGCTATCCAATGAGGCCGGCGATGTAAAACTGTCCGATCTCAAGGGCAAATACGTCCTCGTCAACTTTTGGGATTCACATAATGCGGTGTCCCGTATAGCCGCCGGAGAATACGATCGGTTCTTCCGTACACATCGTAACTCCAATCTTAAACTACTGTCTGTCAATACCGACACTAACCGCCGGTTGTTCAATGAGATAGTACGTGGCGATGGCCTTGACTCCCTGACCCAGTACCATATTCTCGATGTGAAAGCTCGTGGTATCTCGCCGGGATATCATCCCGAGGGTGGGTATTCATCCTATCTGGTCAACCCCTCGGGGAAGATAATAGCAGTGAACCCCACCGTGCAGACCGTCAAAAAGATTATTGCAAAAGGCGGTAAATAAATGACTTGCAATATTCTCTGAGATATTTTTCTCAAAAGCCTTTGATTTTTCAAATATTCGTAATAATTTTGCACCATACAACAACAAAATGAAAAATCTGCTCAACAACAATTATTGGTGGCGCATCGGTAGCAATTATCGATGGCAATGGTCAACACCTATAATTTAAGGAGCGACATACAACAGGCATTAACCTGTATATAAACGCACACGAAACGAGCCGTCGATAATTTTTCGACGGCTCGTTTTTTATTTTCGCATATCACAAAATACACAATTTTCCTTACAATGTCATCATTTCATTCACTTCTGCCCGTCGACACCGAGGGATACTACGGGCGCTTCGGAGGAGCCTATATCCCCGAAATACTTCATTCCAATATCGAACATCTGCGCGAGACATTCTATCGGTATGCAGCTGACGATGAATTTAACCGTGAGCTGGATCTTCTGCTTCGCGACTACGTAGGCCGCCCCTCCCCTCTCTACCGCGCCAACCGCCTCAGCGAACATTACGGTACCAACATATATCTGAAACGCGAGGACCTCAACCACACCGGAGCTCATAAGATCAACAACGCTCTCGGGTCGGTACTGCTCGCCAAACGTATGGGCAAGACAAGAATTATTGCAGAGACCGGAGCCGGACAGCATGGCGTGGCCACCGCCACAGCTTGTGCGCTAATGGACATGGAATGTACAGTATTCATGGGGGCGACTGATGTATCGCGTCAGAAACCCAATGTCGACCGTATGCGTATGCTTGGAGCCAAAGTCGAAGCTGTACAGAGCGGAAACAGAACCCTCAAGGACGCAACCAATGAAGCTATCAGATACTGGTGTTGCAACCCCGACAGCTTCTATGTGATCGGATCCACCGTAGGCCCGCATCCCTACCCCGAAATGGTCGCCCACTTCCAGTCTGTGATCTCCAGGGAAATGCAATCCCAACTACTATCCCACACCGGATCGGAACTTCCCGACTGTGTGATAGCATGTATCGGCGGAGGAAGCAATGCGGCCGGCGCGTTCTACCATTTCATCAATGAGCCTTCGGTCAGATTGATAGCAGCCGAGGCTGCCGGACTGGGCACAGATACTGAAATGACAGCAGCCACCATGAAAGTGGGAACGGAAGGCATCATCCACGGATCACGCACAATGGTGATGCAGACCGCAGACGGACAGATCATAGAACCCTACTCTATCTCAGCCGGACTGGATTACCCAGGTGTAGGCCCGCTCCATTCCTATCTTGCCTCTTCAGGTCGTAGCGAGGTGGTAGCCATAACCGACCGTCAGGCACTGGATGCCGCCATGCGTCTGACACGCACCGAGGGAATCATTCCGGCTCTCGAATCGGCCCATGCTCTCGGTGTGCTCGACATTATGAAATTTGCACCCGACCAGACCGTGATCATAAACCTCTCAGGTCGCGGAGACAAGGACCTCGACACATATCTCAAAAATCAATGACAACCACCCCTGTAATGCCAAATAATATGTCACAACATAGACTAAATATAATATCGCGTATAATCCCCGCCGATCTCGAGACTCCTGTGGGAATATACCTAAAGATCAGGGATCTGTATCCCGAATCAGCACTGCTTGAAAGCTCAGATTACCATACCTCACAGAATTCCGTGAGTCTCATAGGCGTATGTCCGATCGGAAGTTTCAGTGTCAACAATGATTCTATCGAACTGAGCTATCCCGACAGTCCAGCCTCATCCATTGCCATTAAAGATGGAATCAACGTGGTGAAAGTGCTTAAAGAGTATATGGCCTCTTATGCTATTGAAGGTGCTGATGCCGGTACTCCCAGCGGATTTCTCGGATACACAGCCTACGATGCCGTGCGCTACTTCGAGAATGTGAATATTCAAAAGAAAGAGGAATGCTTCGCATCTATCCCTGATATGAAATACAATCTATACCGTTTCATCATCAAGGTGAACCATTACAAGAACCAAATGACCATTTATGAGCATCTGGTTCCCGGTCAGACATCAGGAATTGAGGAGATTATCAGCGTGATACATAACAACAATGTTGCTCTCTATCCCTTTTCTGTGACCTCGGCACCTGAATCCTCAGTTACCGATGAAGAATTCAAGGATATGGTGCGACGAGGCATTAAGCACTCGATGCGTGGCGACGTTTTCCAAATTGTGCCATCCCGCAGATTCTCCCAGCATTTTGAAGGCGATGAGTTCAATGTCTATAGGGCACTCAGGTGCATCAATCCATCCCCCTATCTGTTCTACTTCGATTTCAGCGATTTCCGCATATTCGGCTCCTCACCCGAGACCCATCTTAAAGTCAATGGCAGTTATGCCTATATCGACCCCATCGCCGGGACATTCAAGCGCACCGGGGATGACCTCCGAGATCACGAACTGGCCAAAGCTCTTCTCGAGGATGATAAGGAGAATGCCGAACACATTATGCTGGTCGACCTCGCACGCAATGATCTGAGCCGGAGTGGCGGAAAGGTGAGCATTGAGTTCCTTAAGCAGATACAATACTACTCACATGTGATACACATGGTGTCACGTGTCAAGGCCGAACTACCTAAAGATGCTGATGTACTGAGACTGTTTGCCGACACCTTCCCGGCCGGAACTCTCAGCGGAGCGCCTAAAGTAAGGGCAATGCAACTTATCAATGAGATCGAGCCTCACTCACGCATGACCTACGGTGGTTGCATTGGATTCATAGGATTCAACGGCGATCTGAACCAGGCCATTACAATCAGATCATTCCTGAGCCACGACAATAAACTGTATTTTCAGGCAGGAGCGGGTATTGTGGCTCATTCCAATCCTGAAAACGAGCTTCAGGAAACCAACAACAAGCTCGGAGCTCTTGTAAAAGCTCTCAACTATGCCGAATCGTTCGGAAAATAACCAATAAAGACACTGATCATGAAGTTACTCATTATTGATAATTACGACTCGTTTACTTATAATATAGTCCATGCCTTGAGATCTCTCGGCATTGAGCCCACCATATGCCGAAATGACTGCATCTCGATCGACGAGATCGACGGATTCGATAAAATCATCATCTCTCCCGGACCCGGCATCCCCTCCGAAGCCGGAATCCTGCCCGCCTTGCTCGACCGTTACGCCACAAGCAAATCCATCCTCGGAATCTGTCTGGGCCACCAAGCCATAGGCGAACGCTTCGGAGCGCGTCTCAGAAATCTACCTGAAGTATATCACGGCATAAAGTCCGAAATCACTCTCACGGTTCCCGACGATTACATATTCAGCGGTCTTCCTGAGAAAATCGAGGTCGGACGCTACCACTCATGGGTTGTGGACAGGGATGGATTTCCCGAATGTCTTGAAGTGACAGCCGTAAGCCCCGATGGTGAGATAATGGCCATGCGTCACCGTTCACTTGACGTGAGAGGCGTTCAATTCCATCCCGAATCCATCCTCACCCCACAAGGCATCACCATAATCAGCAACTGGATCAACAGCGGGAACTGATAGCATCAATCAATAACTCGATAACACTCATGACGATATGAAATCACTATTATATAAGATGTTCGATCACAAAAGCCTCTCGAGAGAAGAATCCCGACAGGTATTGCTAAACATTGCCGACGGACTCTATAACGATGCCCAACTGTCAGCGTTCATGACAGTCTACCTCATGCGCTCCATCACTCTCGATGAACTCACAGGATTTCGCGATGCTATACTCGAGCGACGCAATCCAGTAGATCTTGGCAACATAAAGGCTATCGACATCGTTGGCACGGGAGGTGACGGAAAAAACACCTTCAACATATCCACAGCCTCATGCTTTGTAGTCGCCGGTACAGGCCGTAAGGTTGTGAAACACGGTAACTATGGTGCAAGCTCCATATCCGGAGCATCCAATGTACTCGAACAGCATGGCGTACATTTCTCCTCCGACCCCGACATCCTAAACCGGTCTCTACAGGAGAGCGGAGTGTGTTACCTACATGCCCCATTCTTCAGTCCGGCCCTCAAAAGTGTGGCATCTGTAAGAAAAGCCCTCGGTGTAAGAACATTCTTCAACATGCTGGGCCCGCTTGTCAACCCTGTGATGCCCAAGCATCAATTGCTTGGTGTATATAACCTCAAACTGTTGCGCCTTTACAGCTACATTGCACGTCAGGAAGGGATAGATTGCACCGTAGTACATTCGCTTGATGGATACGATGAAATTTCGCTCACTTCTCCATTCAAGGTTTCATCATCCAGGGGTGAACGGCTTTATCACCCTGAACAATTAGGATTTGAAACTGCTCGACAAGAGGAACTTTACGGAGGTGAATCCGTCAGTGATGCGGCCGAGATATTTGACAGAGTTCTCTCAGGTACAGCCACCCGCGCTCAGACCGACTGTGTGATAGCCAACTCAGCCTTCGCCATTCTCACTCTCGAGCCGGAGCTATCCATCGCCGAAGCAATAGCCCAGGCCCGCGAATCGATTACATCGGGAGCCGCTCTCGGCACATTTAGGAAATTTATTGAAATCAACCGTTAGTCATCAGTCAACATGTCCAATATATTACAACAGATCACTGAAAACAAGCGCCGCGAGGTGGAAGCAATGATGCTTACAGCACCACTGCCGGATATCTCATCCACCGGCCGTACTCTTCGGTCCATGAGCCGGACGCTTGCCCAAAGCCCTACAGGTATCATCGCCGAGTTCAAGCGCCGATCCCCCTCCCGTGGCGAGATTCATCCTATGGCTATTGTAGACAATGTTATACCAGCCTATGCCGGCTCAGGAGCATCGGCATGTTCTATCCTCACCGATACTCCATACTTTGGAGGAGCAATTACCGACTTGGCAGTTGCCCGCTCACTCACCGATATCCCGTTATTACGCAAAGACTTTATCGTGAGCCGATATCAGATACACGAGGCGGCCTTATATGGCGCCGATGCCATTCTGCTTATCGCCTCATTCCTTTCCCGCGACGAGATAGAGCAATTCACCGCATGTGCCCATTCTCTCGGCCTTGAAGTGCTGTTAGAACTCCATTCTCTGTCTGAACTCGAAAAATTCCATCCCGATGTTGACATGGTAGGGATCAACAACCGAGACCTCACCACATTTCACACCGATCCGGCACTCTCGCTCTCCATTGCCAACGAATTGCCCGACAATATAGTGAAAATAGCCGAAAGCGGTCTTTCCTCCATGCACGAAGTGATCCGTCTCCGTGATGCAGGATACCGAGGTTTCCTCATCGGCGAGACTTTCATGAAACATTCCGACCCCGGACTTGCTCTTCATAATTTTATAAACACATTATAACAATCTGAATCATGATTATCAAGATATGCGGATTGTCTGATCCTGAAAGCATCCAATCCATCTCCCTTCTCCGTCCATCAATGATAGGATTCATATTCTACGCCCCATCTCCGCGCAACGCCTGTGCCTTATTGCCATCATCAGTCGCCACTGTTCCCGAGGAGATCGAGCGAGTGGGAGTATTTGTGGACGCTCCAGTCAACCATATACTGCACACTGCGTCGCGCTATGGGCTATCAACTGTTCAATTGCACGGCAAAGAATCCCCTCAGGATTGTATCGCTCTACGCAATGCCGGGCTTAAAGTCATGAAAGCTGTCGGAATAGGTCATGACATGGACTGGAGCCTCTTACAACCATATACGGAAACTGTAGATCTCTTTGTATTCGACACCCTGACGGCTGTACACGGCGGATCAGGAAGGAAATACGACTGGAATCTCCTTGCCGGCTATCCTCTCGACATACCTTTCCTGCTGAGCGGAGGCATTGGTCCCGATGATGCTCCGGCAGTACTTGCCGCCTCGAAATCGCTACCGATGATGGCAGGTGTTGATATAAACAGCCGGTTTGAGACACGTCCCGGTTGCAAAGACGCCTCAATGGTTGCTTCATTTATAGATTCAATCTCACAAAATAACTAAGCCACAAAAATGAATAGACTTAAATCGCTTTTCGAGCGTAAATCATCCGATATACTTTCAGTTTTTCTCACTGCAGGTTTCCCCGCCCTTGATTCCACAGTGGAAATTATACGCCAACTTGATGCTCAAGGAGCCGACATGGTTGAAATAGGAGTCCCGTTCTCCGACCCTATGGCCGACGGAACAGTCATTCAGCACAGCTCCACAGTTGCACTGAGCAACGGAATGACTCTCGCCCGTCTGCTCGACCAGATAGCGGAAGCGCGTAAATATGTTACCGACATGCCGTTTGTACTCATGGGCTACCTCAACCCCATGCTCAGTTACGGGATCGAACGCCTGTTTGCCCGCTGTGCCGAAATTGGTATCGATGCAATTATTATCCCAGACCTTCCTTTCGCCGAATACATGCGTGAATACCGTCCGCTGTGTGAAAAATATGGCATCGACCTTATAATGCTCATAACACCCGAGACAAGCACCGAACGAATACACCTTATCGACGATAACTGCTCGGGCTTTATCTATATGGTATCTGCAGCATCCACCACAGGTGTCCGCGACCGTTTCTCAACAGAACAGAAGGAATATTTCAACCGCATCGCATCCATGAATCTGCACCATCCGCGCCTCATAGGCTTCGGCATATCCAATCCGGCCACCATGGCTGATGCCTGCACATATTCATCGGGTGGAATCATAGGCTCATTATTCATAAAATGTCTTGAGCGCAATCCCACCCCCGCACTCGCCGTGACCGACCTCCTCCACACAATCGGCCGATAATAACACCACTCAATATTAACCGGAGCGTTGCGTGGCATGATGCCCACTCAACGCTCCGGTTATATCTCTATAAGATGTTAACTTAAAACAGGTCCTTTATTTTACTACCTTCTCCCCACCGATGATCCTTGGGAAATGCTTTTCCTCCCCATGCCTTCTGATTGGTCCATGCAAGAGGCGCATCGGTCCAGAATGGATGCGTAGCCGGCAATCCCAACGGCAGAAACGACAATGAGGTCATGTAGAGCGAACCATTATTGGTGTATCTGTCTGCTATATTTGGCTGACTTCCGGCAAAACCTATGGTCAAAAATCCTGCTTCATTGAAATTCTCCTGTCCGTCAAACATGCGGTGCATGACAGCTGTCAGAGCCGAACGCACCTGTCCGTTGGTCAATCCTGAGGGCAATTTCCCATACCATGCCATCAGCGCGAGAGGCTGAAGCGTGGCCATGCGGTAAGGGATCGAACGCCCGAACACCGGGAAAGTTCCCTCCGGAGAAATCATCCTCTCCAATACGATCGAATATTTCTGTGTGCGCTTTATCGCACGGTCATAATATTTGGAATAGTGTATGCGTGTGCGCTTTCCTGCATCCTTCATGGCCTGGAGAGTCTCGAGATACATGGGATGGAACACATAACTGCTGTAATAGTCATAGGCAAACGATGGACCATCGGCATACCATCCGTCTCCCACATACCACTCCTCCACCTTGCGTATGGCTGAATTGATACGGTATTCGTCATGCCCCACACCGGCCTTAGCCATAAAACTCTCTATCGTAGAGGAGAAAAGCACCCAATTAGTATAAGGAGGGTCTATATGGCGCAAACGTGTGAACTCATCAATATAACGCTTCTTGGTAATATCGTCCAAAGGCATCCATAGGGCATCGTATCCGCGCAGGAAACTTTCGGCAATATAGGCGGCATCAACAAGAGCCTGCCCCTCCCCAGACCAAAGCAAGTAATCAGGACTCTCGGGATCAACAGCATTCCTATAACTCGCGAGCGCCATATTCCGCAATTTCTTACGTTTCTGTCCTTCGGCCGTATTGTCATCTGGTAGGGAAAGCCAGGGCGCGATTCCGGCCATGAGTCTTCCGAAAGCCTCCATATATGTCACTTTACGGTTACGCCCATCCCAATTGGGACTTATCTCGACAAGCATGTTTTTTTGTAGCTCCCCTTTCGACATATTACTCAGCACTGGATGAGCCATCTTATAAAGCAAGTCCACCCAATAGGCCCGGTCAGCCGACGACTCCGATTCAAGAAAACGCGTATATTCACATGCCGCGAGCAGAAAAGCCCCCACTCCGAAATTGGAAGTCGACTTGGCATCCACCACCTGCCCGGGAATAGCTTTCTCCCCTATGGGCTGGACATATCCTACACGTCCATCCTTCTGCAATGCTGTGCCTTTAAGATAATTCCATCCTTTACGGGCCGCATCGATATACTTGCTGTCCGAGAGGTATCCATTGTTCACTCCCCACAGGAGACCGTAGGTAAAGAACGCCGTTCCCGAAGTCTCCGGACCGGGAGCATGTGCCTCGTCCATCATCGACCGGCTCCAATATCCGCCAGGCTGTTGTGTGGCAACCACTGCATCGGCCATTCTCAGGTATTTATCCTCAAAGAATTTCCGGTATTTATAATCAGCAGGCAGGTCGGAAAGCACCTTGGCCAATCCGGCAAGCACCCATCCGTCACCTCGTGCCCAGAAATCTTTCTTACCGTTGGCACTCTTGTGCTTGGGATAAGTGTACTTGGCATCGCGGTAATACAGACCCTCGTCGGAATCATACATTATGCTGTCCGATACCTGTATGTACTCATATAGTTTGTCGAGATACGTGGGATTGTCGGTGATCTTGTAAAGCTTGGTCATTACAGGCATCACCATATACAATCCGTCGGCCCACCACCAGTAATCATTCCGGGGAGTTGACATCTCATATTCCATCACTTCCCTGGCACGGCTGATGCGTTTGTCGTCAGGGAGGATATTGTACAGGTCGGCATAGGTCTGGAAGCATATCTGCCAGTCCCCGAACAATACATGCTCGTCGGTCTCACCATAATCATATTTCCACCGTGACCGGTCGTTGCTCTTTGCACCCTTCCAGTCATTGTGCTCAGCCCAGCGCAATGAGTAATCGAGCCAATCGTCATTACCGGTGAGACGATAGGCCTCCATGTTGCCGGTATGATACGCCGCATTATCCCAGAAGGAATTTACCTCTGCCTTGTTGTTGGACTGCCAATAATCGTTTACCTTACCGATGATGGCACGTACATCTCCAGCCTCCTTAATGGGGTCAGATTGTCTCTTGGATGTGGCATTCAACATGCTTGATGCAACGCTCATTAGCAACAATCCCACCGCCAGTTTAGATTTAAAGTCCATTATAAAATTGTGTTTTCAATTATACTCTATGGTACCGAATTTATAAGTTTTGCGTAAATTTAGGACTTTTTTGCTACAATAGCGATTACATTCTGTTCATTTTTTGACAAAACATTACCATATACACTTTTTTGACCTTTTTCAGTTCAAAACCGAACCCCTCATAATACGGCTTTGTCGGCCATCTTTTCCATAATACCAAACATCCGGCAGTACATTTATTCCCACTTTATGATTGTCATTAGAAATATTATTCATAAATTTGTATTTGGAATAGTAACCTCTATATCCCAGATAAGAATCAATTTCTCCACTCTGATACACCTACGGAATATCACCAAAAGTCTCGGATTTTAATGATCAAAGGTACGGACGATAACTTTGTAAAACTTTACGATACCTATTTCGAAAAGTTGATGTTCCATGCTTCACGCTTTGTCGATGACCAAGCCGAGGCAGAGGATATTGTCGCCGATGTGTTCTACGAACTTTGGTCACGACGTGACGAGATAGATTTCGAGAAAGGCATAGTATCGTATATGTACAAGGCTGTATCGATGAGAGCATTGAACGTGCTACGTCACAAAAATGTGGCTGCGGTGCGTATTGAGGCTCTCGAAGCCATCAACGATCGCCGGATGGATTTCATAGATCACTCAAATCTCGAGGAGAAGATAGAATCATCAGATATCAGAACCGGAATCCGGGACGCTATGGACAAGCTACCAGACAAATGTAAACAAGCATTCATCCTCAGTTATATAAACGGTCTTAAGAGCAAGGAAATCGCCCAAATCATGGACATATCAGTGCGCACGGTCGAGGCGCATGTCTATAAGGCTCTGCGGTTTCTCAGAGAACGGTTACACTACCTGACGGCATTTATGTTAATTTTTTTAGGATTCAAGTAAGTAGTTTTGGACAGATGCTTGTTTAATACATTAAATGCTTTTAATATGTCACACGTTTCTGAGAAATTGATGATAAAATACATAAATAACACCTGTTCGGACGAAGAATTGACGTTTATAAGAAATTGGATTGAAGAATCCGAGTCCAACGCCAAAGAATTGTTTGAACTGGAGCAGACCGCCATGCTTGCCGCAAGCCTGCGTGACAATACGGAACAAAAGCTCCGGGTGGCCGATAAGATAAATGCACGCATAGCTCTCGACGAAGCTGTGCGTAAGTCAACCCATGCACGAAAGAACCGAATGTGGATATCGGTGGCTGCCTCGATTGCCGTGGTGCTGACCATAGCCGGAATATTCCTGTTCCGACAGCCTCAGGTGAAAATGATACATGTGGTGGCTCTCAACGAGAACCGCTCTGTCACATTGCCTGACGGATCGGAAGTATATCTCAACAACAATTCCGAGTTGCAATATCCCGAAGTGTTCTCCGGCGAAAGCCGTGAGGTCAAGCTGTCGGGAGAAGGATTCTTCAAGGTTGCGCATGATGAAAAAGTACCATTCATAGTCGACGGTCGATACCTCAACGTAAGAGTTCTGGGCACTGAGTTCAATTTCAGGAGCCACGACTCCATCGACAACAGTGTGAGTCTGCTCAAAGGTGCCGTGAAAGTATCGGTCAAAGACAAGAATCACAACGTGCATCTCACTCCCGGCCAAAAGGCAACCTACAGCATTTCGTCGGGCGAACTGAATGTCAATGAGACCAACGCTTCGGTCGACGGAGCTTGGCACGACAGGATCATACCCTTTGAGAACGCCAATATTGTTGCGATCCGCGACATCCTCACCCAATTGTACAACGTAACCATCGAACTCGACAAGAGGCTCGATCTAAACAAGACTTATTCAGGAGTGACAGTGTATCACGATAACATCGACTCCACTCTCGTGCAACTATCCTACACCGTCCCGATAGAATACATCAAAACCGAAGGACTCATTAGGGTGATACCCAAAAAAGAATGAGCCTTCGCAAAAATACCATTGCACCTAAATGTCAATAATCTTAAAGCTAAAACTGCGTCTGCTGATATGTATAGTCATCATGGCCGTTTCGTTTTCGGCTAACGCTGGCATTACACTTTCTACCGGATCAGGCACTAAGATAGGTGATGTAATCAGGAAGATACAAGGACAGACCGACTACAAATTTTTCTATGATGACGAGATAGCCCGATCGGTGGCTAACAACGTCAATCTCAAGGACAGCGATATCGACGATGCCCTCAGAAAACTGTTCGGCAGCACCTCGATATCATATACCGTAAAGGACAAGATAATTTATCTCAAGAAAGCCGGTGTCGCACAAGACTCAACACCGACAAAAGATGTAACCCGTACTATCAACGGTGTGATACTTGATGAGGCCGGCGAACCGCTTGCAGGTGCCACCGTGAGAATAAGGGGACAGAAAAACAGTGTCGTGACCGACCTGAACGGGCGGTATTCGATCGAGACTTCCGAGCCCAACCCCGTCCTTGTATGCAGCTATATAGGCTACAAACCCATCGGCATAAGGGTGCGCAACCACAACACCGTGAATCTCGACATGACCCTCGATATCCACACGTTGAACGAGGTGATCGTGACCGCTCTCGAGATCAAGAGAGACAAGAAGATGCTCGGATATGCCACACAGGACATAAAATCCAATGTGCTCAATCCCACCGGAGATCCTTCGATCACAAACGCTCTCGAAGGAAAGATAGCCGGACTACAGATAAACACAGCCAATACAGGCCTCGGTGGATCAACCAAGATCACCATACGCGGGAACTCCTCACTGACCGACAACAACCAACCGCTATGGATCGTAGACGGCGTACCGTTTACCGACAACAATAGTTCGGACGTGTCGACCTACGGTGGCTATGACCGCGGTGGCACCTCGTTTGATCTCAACCCCGAAGATATCGAGTCGATCTCGGTGCTAAAGGGGCCTAACGCCGCGGCTCTATATGGCTCACGTGCGGGCAACGGCGTGATCCTTGTAACCACCAAGCGCGGCAATGCCAAGGAGGGATTCGGCATAAGCTATTCCGGATCATTCACGTGGAGTCAGGTGGCAGGATCTATCAAGATGCAGGAACTCTATGGACAGGGATCCAACGGCACTATCCATTATGAAGTCGACAGCAACGGAAACCGCATTAAGATCAACGACACCGGTGCCTTCGGCCCAGCGTTTGACGGCTCTCTCCAACCTAATTTCCGAGGCGAGATGATCCCTTACGAGTACACGGGTGACAAGCTCAAGAACTATTTCCGCACAGGTTTCTCTCAATTTCACACAGTAGCCCTGAGCAACATGACCGACAAGAGTAGCTACCGGCTCTCGGTGGGCTACAATGATAATCACGGACTATTTGACGGCGAGAGACTCAGCAAACTCAATGTCGACTTCTCGTCGGGCACCACCATCAACCGATGGCTCAAAAGCGAGGGCAAAGTATCGGTTTCCAATACCAGCGCCAAGAATCGCCCTTACGTGGGCTTGCTCGGTGAGATGGGGCAATTGCTCATGATACCCGGCAACGTAAGACTCGAGGATCTGCAGGAATATAAATCGGAAACCCGCCCGCATATCAATTGGTACGGTCCCGACACCACATATTCCAACCCCTATTACGCCCGCCACCGGTTGCAGAACTCGGATGAGCGATGGCGTGCGTTTGGTTTCTACGGCATATCCATCAATTTCAACAGCTGGATGCAACTGAACACCAAATATGCGTTCGACTATTACCGCACACGCATCGAGGAGACAGATCTCGGGCTGGCCAACAATGTGCTCACCAACCAGAACTCCACCTGGCAGGAACAGATGCACGACGACAAGATGAGCCGGTCGGAAATAAACCATTTCGAGCACAACATATCCGCTACCTTGATAGGCGACAAGCGCATCAACGACCGATGGCGCATAGGATTCACTGCCGGAGGCAACATCATGTATCAGAAATATGAACTGCTGAGTGCTGCCGTCCAGGACATGTTGCAGAAGGACAACTGGATATTCAATACCGGCAACAAGCTGACCACCGCAACCAACAGTGGTCACGACCGTGCGATGTACTCACTGTTTGCCTCAACACAGATAGCCTACAAGGAATACGTGGCGCTCGATCTCACGGCACGCAACGACTGGTCATCCACTCTGCCCAAACATAACAATTCATTCTTCTATCCATCGGCCAACCTGGGATTCATAATCACCGATTTCGCTCGGCAGACCGGCAACGGACTGCCCGACTGGATCACGTTTGCCAAGGTGCGTGTGTCGGCTGCTTCGGCCGGAAAGGACCCTGATCCGTACAATCTGTACAATGTGCGTACATTCCAGTACATCATGGGCGACCGTGTGCCCATAGCCAACTCAATAAAGATGAACGCCGACCTGAAGCCCGAGATCAAGACCTCCTACGAGGCCGGCCTCGACATGAAATTCTTTGCCAACAGGTTAGGATTTGATTTCACCTACTACAACTCCAGCACCAAAAACCAGGCCATGCTCGTAGATGCTTCGGCCCCTTGGACCCAACAGTGGGTGAATGCCGGACGCATCACCAACAAGGGCGTGGAACTTATCATGTACGGCACCCCTGTGCACACCAAGGATTTCTCGTTCAACCTCAATCTCAACATCTCCCACAACCGGTCGACTGTCGACAAACTTGCCGATGGCGTAAACCGCATATACTTCAACGGCGACCCCAACATGCCGGTCAAGGTGGGCACTGTGCCCGGTGGCAAGCTCGGAGACATATATGCCAACAACCTGATGCGCCGCGATGCCAACGGCAATCTGATAATCGGAGCCAACGGACTGCCCATGACCGAGACAGGCAATGTCAACCTCGAGAAGCATCTTCTTGACAATCCTATCGGCAATATCCAGCCCGACATGCTCATGTCAGTGACCCCTACCATGCGATGGAAAAATCTGTCACTCTCAGCATTGTTTGACATGAAATTCGGCGGTGACATCGTATCTGTTTCCGAGGGTATGGCCACCAAGATAGGCACATCCGAGCGCACGGCCTACCGTGGCGAGTATAAAGAGATAAACGGAGTGAAGGACTACTATATGGTGGTGCCCGGAGTGAAGGAGGACGGATCGGTCAACGATATTCCCGTCTCGGCCCAGCGCTACTATTCGACCATAGGCCTCTTCAAGAGCGTGAGCGGATATGCCGAGGAGTTTGTACACGATGCGTCCTACATAAAACTCAAGGAGCTGTCGCTCGGTTACACCTGTCCGTCGAAATTACTGAAAAAGACCCCTCTTACCAATCTGCGCATGAGTTTCGTGGCCCGCAACCTGTGCTATCTCATGAAACATTGCCCTGGCAATCCCGGTGGAGGATATGACACGACCATGTTCTCTCAGGCGCTTGATTTCCTTGCCGTGCCCGACACGCGCACTTATGGTTTCACTGTTAACGTAGAGTTCTAAAATGAGTCTTCATAGAAATCACCTCATTGCAGCTTGCATCGTGCTGTCGGGCCTCACGTCGTGCTACGACCTCAACGGCCTGGGTTCGGATCCTTATTCGTTGCCCAACAATATCGTGACCAAACCTCAGAAACCCTCTGATCCTACGGGTGAGTATGGCGACATCGACATATCGTATGAGGTTACCGACCCCGATGCGCTCGACCAGATAAAGATCGACCTGGCTGTGGCACCCTCCACGTTCCGCAACTTACTGTATGAGGGATACTACAATGACTATCAGATAACCACCAACCTCACCCACGACATATACGCGGGATATACAGGCAACAACAACATTAACTTCGTAGGCTCGGCTCCCGACTACGGATATGCCGACGACTGGAGCTCATCGCGGTGGAGACACTTCTATGTGGACCGTTGCAAGGAATATGCCTCATTGCTTAGGGCCTTCAAGTTCAGCCCCAACCCCGAACGGTACGTGAACCAATACCACATCACGCGCATATATTTCGTATTTCTTGCCTTGGCCAACACCGATACCTACGGCGACATGCCGTTCAAGGTGTATGCTTCGGTACAGACTCCCGAGACCAATAATGTACCTTACGACACACAGCAGGAGGTGTACGACGGCATGTTCCGCATGTTGCGCCAGGCTGTGGAGACGATAAATCCCAACGATGCCTCGCAATACACTATCGACAACGATGACATCTGCTATCACGGCGATGCGCTGAAATGGCTGAGATTTGCCAACACTCTGCGCCTGCGTCTTGCCTGCCGGATATCCAACATTGACCCTGACCGCGCCCGTCAGGAAGCTCAGGACGCTCTTTCCGACAAATGGGGACTCATGGAGAGCAATGCCGACAATATGACCACCATACCCCGCTATGCGCCTGTCGAGGCAGGAGGTATAAATGACGGAGGCAATGAGAATGTGCTGGCCATGTGCTCGGTGATGTACAACGGTGACTGCGTGATGGGATGGGATCTCGAGAAAGCTTACCGTAATCAGTCGGCCGGAGGCGGACGCTATATTGTATATGACGAGGATGGCAACACCATGGAAAAAGTCATCGATCCCCGTTGCCTCGTGAGCTGGTACCGTGCCGGAATGACCGACGGATTGCTCTCCTCGGGCGAAGAAAACATGAGAGAAGATTTCCGAGGCTGTCCCAAGGGTTTCGACAGTCCCACCATGCTTGCGCCCAACCAGTTCTCGCTCACACGCACGGCCAAAGATCCGGCAAAATCCAAGCTTCACGACCCGAAATCGTGGTTCAATTGCGCCGAACCATCAGTGTGGATGAGCTATTCCGAAAGCCTTTTCCTGAAAGCCGAGGCCGCTCTCAGAGGATGGTGTGGAGGCAGTCCGGAAAGTTTCTTCCGCCGTGGAGTGGATGCCTCGCTCGCCTATTATGAGATACCCCAGGATGAAAGGGAGGACTATATCAACGGCCTCTATGTGCTTAACGACGGGACATTCTCGTCGGGCGACAATGAAAAGATTCTCGAAGCGATAATTACACAGAAGTGGCTTGCGGTATTTCCAAATGGCAATGAGGGTTGGGCCGAATTTCGCCGGACCGATTATCCGGCACTCATGACCCCGCTAAACAATACATCGGGCAATGATGTTCCGGCCGGACATTTCATAAAACGTCTTCTGTATCCCTACTCGGAAAACTCCAATAAGGCTTTCACGGGCAATCCCGATCTTCAGGCATCCAATTCTCAGGGAATACGCCTGTGGTGGGACGTAGCCGATACAAATGATGATTCCGGCAACCGTCTCAAGCCTAATAATTTCAGGTGAAATAAGAGAGATTATCAATCAATCTGAAATTTCCACGGATTAAATACCATTACAACCCGAAATGAATCCGCCTCGGGTGAGTATGAAGTGAGAGTGTGTCAGAATTAATGACACTTCCTCTTTCCATAACATGCTGAAAAACATAAAGAGGCTGTGTCTATTTTGACACAGCCTCTTCAGTCCAGTAAGCCACGAAGTGGCGATGTAATTGAAGCCCCACCACGAACGGCAAGCGAGTCGCCCGCCAGGGCGTAATCGCTTGGCCGTGAGGCGTGGGGAAAAGATGTACATGCACGCATGGGCATCGAAGATGTCCTATAGGAAATACCCATTACGGCAATGAGGATAGGTCCGGAATATGATATTAAAAAACTCAGGGCATCCCGGTGAAGGGGTGCCCTGAGTGGCTTGACAAAACGGGAAATTGTAACTATTGTTTCGAGGGGAGCCGAGGCTCCGAAAGATGGAACTCTTGCTTTATTACAGCTCTAATAGATACCGGATGAAAGCTTTTTTACTGCTCTGTCAAGTTTTGGGGTAAGTGGCTATGGATACTTATTAGGTATTAGGCCGTGGGATAAAGCCACTTTTGGGAGAGGAGAGAGGCCCCGAACCGGTTGCCGGGAGAGAGTGACGGCAACCGGTTATAGGAGCCTTTACGTGAGTGGGGTATTATTTGATTTTTACAATCCAGCCACGGTTAATTACCTCATTGGCCATGTCTACGTCCCACCATATCACAATCTTGGCAGTGGCGTCATCCTTGATGACCTTAGCCTTGCCTTCGAGATTGTAGAGATCATAGCCGTAGTAGTACTTGAAGCGATAAGTACCGTTAACCTCCTCATTGAGAGCTGTACCCTCGGGGTAGATAATGTAGTGGCCACCGTAATCTGACCAACTGCTTCCATACCACCATCCGAAAGTATGTAGGTTGTCAGAGCCTGACTCATCTTTCCACGCTCCCCACGATTCATAACGGAAATAGTAATGCTCGTTCTGTGAGAACTTTGAACTCTTGATATATACCTCATTTTTGGTCTTAGCCAACAGATTGCTGATATCAGAGTTCGTAAAGGCATCGAATGTAGCCGAAACTGTCACCTTGATTGATGCCGAGAGACCGGAACAATCCTTTACAGTCACAGTGGCAGTGTATTCATCCTTATCCGAAGTAGCAGTGAGGGACACCACGCCGGTTTCAGCATCAACTGTAGCATCAACCTTATCGTTGTCCGACTCTACAGTGTAATCGCCGTTGCCTAACACCACCGAGCACTCTTTGCTTGTGGAGCTGAGTCCCCTGGGAGTCACTAAAGTGTACTCGCTATGGCTGAGTGTCATCTCATCGGTGGTGTACACCGATACTGTGAGCTGCTTGTACTGGTTAGCAGCATCGGAGACCACAATCTTCGCCACACCATTCTTGTAACCTTCTATATAGTACTGTCCATCTTCCCCGGTCACTACCTCGGCGACATCGGGATTTAGTGAATAGCCACGGTAGTCTCCTGCTCCGGTAGCCGCGGGAATAGCGATGCGGTTCTCAGCACCGATCTTTACCTTTGCGGTCTCGGCATCAAACGATAGTTCGGGGGTGGGAGCCTCGATTATGGTATCGTCATCGTCACATGAGGTGAAGCCTGCCATTGCGAATGTGGCCACCATCATGCTCATGAAATAATATTTGATTTTCATAATTGGTCTATTATAGCAGTTGGTGTTGATTACCAATCCTTTTCATACTTGTGAGAATCGATCACTACCTCATCATCGTAGAATGCCTGAGCACAATTGCTCATAACATTGTCGTCGCGCCATGAGTGCTTGGTGGGATCCATAGCGAACACCATGTGACTTCCGTAACCGTTGTTGCGCATACCTCTGAGCTGACTTACGGATGCTATGCCACGACCGAGGTTGAGCTCCTGGCTATAGAGACCCATGTTGCTCTTGGGCATACCGGGATAGTTACCTGACATATCCCATGAGCCACCGTAATCGTGGAGACCAAAGTGGCAGAACTCTCCGGGCTGTACACCGTCGATCGCAACTGCACTGGAAGTCGGACCGTAGCAGTAAGCAATGTTCCAACGCTCGGGCTGCAGCTTCCAGAGCTCATACATGAGACGGGAGAATGCCTGGGCACCATTGCTCACGAAGCCGGGATAGTTGCCGGTGCTGCAATACTCGCAGTCGTAGAATATACCGTCGAGTTTATAAGCATCGCAGAGAGCCTTGAGCTCGAGGGCAAAGTAGCGGGCGGTCTCATCGGCAAGGTTGGCTACCGATGCGCGGTCATGGTTGCAGAGCAGACCCATGATCACCTTCATACCACGGTCCTGAAGAGGCTTGAGATACTTCTCGCGGTTGTCGAGCAGGTGCTGAACGTTGGGGTTGGCATTGAAGTACACACGGCCGGTCTCGTCGTTATAGTTGATGTTGCCGGCGAAGAGGATAACTGCATCCACCATGTACTTGCCACTCTTCTTGAGAGTGTAGCGGAGGTTGTTGAGGGGGTTGGTGTCATTGACCTCCATACAGGAGAAGATCTTTATGCCGTCTACCTCGTTACCGTTGGCATCAAGGACAGTCTTGAAGCAGTCCTGCAGACCGGTGAGGTCGCGCACAAAGATAATGCGTGTCTGAGAGTTGGAGGCAACCGACACACGGCTTGCACCGGTGGAGATACGCACGGGCACGGCATAGGACACCTCGCTGTCGAGCGAACCGTCCGAGGTGATACCCACCGTCATGGGAGCTGACTGAGTGTTGCCGGCCTTGAGGGTGGCTGCACCATCGTTGGAGAACGATACCATGGACTCGGGCAGAGCCACGTGGGCAGTGCGGTTGGCACGGTTGTACTCGTCGAGCACGTCGGCATCGTAGGTGAAGTATAGGGTCATGTCATCGGCTGCGGGAGCAGTGGAGTTGACGAAAAGCTCGACGCCTGTGTCGCCACGGAACTCGAGGCTGGCATTGGAAGTGTTACCGTTGGTGTCGGCCACGTAGATGAGGGTCTCACCCGATCCGGAGACTGAGGGAGTCTCGACGGTGCCGATGGTCAGATCCTCCTGGCAGGCGGTGACGGCCATAGCCGCCATGCCCATCAGAAACGAGTTTCTAATTATATTGTAGTATTTCATCGTTGATGCTTAATTTTAAATTACTTTTCTTTCTCGGGAAGAGATACTGAAATCCAGGTGAGAGGATTGTGGGAAGTGAGGTCGTAACCGTTGGCGTAGTCGTGGATGAGGTTGCCCTGACCCTCGTTCATCTTCCAGTAGGCTACCAGACCGGGAGCATCGGGCTCAACGGTGTAGAAGTGGTTGCGCTCGTTGATTTCATCGGGAGTGAGAACTCGGTTCCACACACGGAATTCCGACATCTTGCCCTGGAAATCGCGATCATCTGCGTAGGATCTGCCGATGAAGAAGTCGGAAGCGTTCCAGTTAACGCTACGACCGGTATTGGATTTCTGTGTGGCTCCCTTCTTCACGCCGTTGAAGTAAACGTTGACCTCACCGGTGGCGCTTTCCCATGTGAAGGTGAGGAATGTCCACTTGCCGGCATCAAACTTCCAAGCTGCATCGGTAGCGTTGGGGCTGGCAGCGAGCTGAAGCTGGTTGGGAGGAAGACCGGCATCACCGAGACGGAGCAGGAAAGATCCCTCGATACCGAGAAGAGTCTGGATAAGGTTGTCGAACGAGTCGGGGAACACGAGGCACTCTACAGTGATCTCTCTGAGACCCGAAAGCTGGGTGGCGTTGCCGGGGTTGACAAACTCAAGATAGTTCTTGGTAACATCAGTAACCACATTGATAAGGGCGGCACCACGGAACACATAGTAAGTGGTAGCTGTGGAATTAACCACAGGAACAGTGGAGTTGACCACCGACACGGGGAGCACATACACGAAATCGGTGTTGAGTTCGGCAAGACCCTTGAACTCGATCAACACGCGGGTCGACTCGATGGCTCCCGACTCTACCACAGCCACGGGATCGGCGATGGAGTAATTGTCGGCAGGGAGAATGATGGCCTCGGCTGCGTAGGCTGCGTTGTACTCTTCGACTTTGCTGTCGACCACGCCGTAGGTCACATATACCGGCTCAGCCTGGGGCTGGGCAATCCTCACGCCGAGGGTGCGGGTCATTTCATCGGCCTTACCGTCGAGGACATTGATGTTGACAAAGTCGGTGGCGGTGTCGAAGACCATGTTGTTGTCGGCTACGTTCTCGTAATCATCCTGGCAGGATGTCACCGAAGCGGCGGCAAGCAGCATAGCCACAGAAGTGATATATTTTGTAAATTTCATTGTTACAGTCACTTTTTAAAGAATTACTGAATGCTCGGGTTGACAGTCTGGATGAGATCGCGGAGATTGCGGAAGTTGTCGGCGGGAGCGGAGAAGTAGTCGCGCTGGATATTGTAGACACCTACAGCTGCAATCTTGGACGAGGAGGCAAACTTGGTGAGGGCGTTGATGGCGAGAGAGCCGTCGGTGAGGTATCCGGTCTTGTCATCGGCAGGATTGCCGGTGACGGGGAACACTGATACCATGCCGAGACGCTCGGCGGGTACGCCCTGGGTCATTGCCTGGGTGTAGTAGAAATCAAACTGGTCACCGTTGGTGGCATCGAGTCCCTGACGGATGAAGATGGTGCGGAACTCGTCGAGCAGGTCTAGACGGGTCACGTTCTGGGGGTATCCGAGGAAATCGTAGCTGAGACCGGGGTTACGCTTGTGCCAGTCGGAAGCGGCTCCGAGGAACACTGCCTGCTGCATGTTGTACTCGGCGAGCTGGGCAGGGGTCATGTGGGAAGAGGACTTGCCGTTGAAGGCAAACATCACTCCGTCGAGACCATTCTTCTTGGCATAGCTGAGCTGGATGGTGAGGTTTTCGAGCACATAGTCGTTGAACTCGGGATCCACGATGGCGTCGAGCTTGGCCTGAAGCTCGGCCTTGGCGGCCTCATACTCGGCTTTCACAGCCTCGGAATCCTTGTTCTCGTTAGCCTCATAGTCGGCGGTGAGCTTGGCAATCTCGCCCTCAACGGCAGTGCGGTCAGCGGCATTGAGCTCGCAGAGGGTGGTGTGATCAGCCTTGAACGCATCGAAGTCGATGGTGTAGATCACCTCCATGCCCTTCTCGGCACGCACCTTGGCCATGTCCTCGAGGGTGACGGGATGTATCTCGGCAGGATTGTCGAGTACTACCACGTCGGTACTGTCGGGGAGAGCGGTGAGGCGGTAGGCCTGGCTAGTGGGACCTGAAACGGGGATGTTCATCCACGCGTACACCTTGCGGTGGTCCGATGCGCGGTAAGCGCGCAGATTGGCGCAATACTCGGCATAGGTGGGAGTCTTGTCGACGGTGATATAGTCGAGGTCGATCGACTCGGGCTCGGTCCAGTCGTCGCACGAGGTGAGTACTGATCCCGCCATGCCCACAACCATTGCCGAAGCTATATATTTGATGTGTCTGTTCATGTTGTTATTTCCTAATCTGTATTATATGGTTAAGAGATTAAAGTCCGGGCTTGCAGTCCCACCACATGGGGGTGGCGAGGTTGTCGGGACCCTTGAGGTAGTCGTTGACAGCCTTCTGCACGTTCTCGAGGTTGTTGGTGTACTCGGCTGCAGGATACGGGAGACGGCGGGGACCGATGTTGACATTCACCACGCTGCTCGCGTTCTTGGCCACGGGGATGAAATCGGGGTAACCGGTGCGGCGGTAGTCAGCCCATGCCTCGTGACCGAGAGTCCAGTTGGCGATCCACTTCTGGGTGATGATCTTCTGCTGCTTCTGCTCGGGAGTGAGTGACTCGTCCCACTTGATGGTGACGGGATCGAGAGTACCGTTCCACGAGTTGAGCTGCATGGGGTCATAATAGGCTGCGGGCACCGAGGTAGCGTCAGCTACGTAGGAATCGTAAGCGTCGGCTACGCCATAGTTCTCAAACGAGAGGCGGATACCATTGTTGTAGAATGACTCGGCTGTGCCACCCATATTCCAGTTGAACACTCCTGCACCCTCGGCACGGAGGAATGAAACCTCGGCTGCATTCTGCCACAGGGCAGGGCTGCTTGCTGAGTAGATGATGCCAGAGTAGCTGATGCTCCACTGATCGTTGAAGGTCTGCCATCCGCGACGTATGCCCACATAGTCTATGGGGTTGCCGTTGAGATCCTTGAGCACGGGACCGTTGGCCGAGTTGGCCTTGCTCACGTACTTGGGAAGACGGGGGTCGTTGTAGCCCTTGAGGTAGCAGATGATCTCGGCGGAGGGGCGTGAGTCATTGGCGTTCCAGAAGATGGCGGTGTTCATGGGGTTGGTGGCGGTGGCATAGTTCTTCCAAGAGGCGTTCTGGTCGTTAGACTCGATCACACCTCCGTTGGCGGGATTCACTGCCTCCTCGGCCTTCTGCTTGGCCAGGGTAGGATCAGCATAAACTATGCGCATTGCCAGGCGGAGCTGGAGAGAGTTGGCGAAGCGTATCCAGTTGGCCTTCTCGCCAGAATATACATTGTCGGCAATGGAGTTGAGCATGTCAGTATCGTCGCTGAGAGCGTTGAGAAGTGTCTGACGAGCATCGGCCAACTCTGCAAAGAAAGCGTTGTAGATATCCTGCTGTGAATCGTATGGGGTCTTGATCACACCGTCGGCTCCGATCTCGGAGAAGGGGATGGGTCCGTAAGTATCGGTGATACGGCTCATGGAGAGCACCCTCACGATCTTGGCTACAGCCAGGGGCACGGTCTTGCCCTGGTTCTCGCAGTAGGCCTCTACTGTCGAGTAGTTGGTGTAGAGAGTGGGGATGAACTGGTCGGCCTTCATGAGCACTGCACACCAGTTGTCGGGGGCATTGTTATTGCCGAATGTGCCATTCCAATCGTGTCCTTCCGTGAAATAGCCACCGAGAGTGCCACCGAGCAGACAGTCGGTAAACTGGGTCTGGTTGGGGTCGGAAGAGATCACCGAGCTGAATATGTTGTTCATCGATGATGCCAGGAGGTATCCGTCGGCGGTGAGGTCACCGGGCTGGAACTGGTTGGAGTTGATATCGAGATAGTCGCCCGTGCAAGCGGTTGCAGCTATCGCGAGGGCACCCCCGGCCATTATCTTGTTGAATATTTTTTTCATTTGTTTGGGCTTGGATTAGAAGTTGAAGTTAACATTGAAGCCGAAGTTGCGGAGCGAAGGCATCATGAAGTTGTCGATACCCTGGAAGTAGTTTCCGGCCGATGCCACTGATTCGGGATCGTAGGGAGCCTTGTTGTAGATCATCCAGAGGTTGCGTCCAACGAATGAGAACTTGATGTCGCATACGTTACCCACGAGCTTGCGGGGGAGGAGGTAGCTTACAGTTGCTTCCTGGAGGCGTACATTGGTAGCCGAATAGGTGTAGTACTGGGGAACTGTCTCACCGGCAGCCACAGTGTTATACCACTGCTCGGGGTTTACGCGGTCACCACCGTTGAGGATCATACCACCGAGGTCGCGGAGGTCGCCTGAAGCCTGGGATACGCCAAACTGGTCAAGGACGGCCTGGGTGCGCGAGTAAACGATACCACCGAGACGGGCCGAGAGCATGAAGCTGGCCGAGAGGTTCTTGTAACGGAACGAGTTGTTCCATGCGAGGTTGCCCTTGGGGAGTACGCTACCGAGCTTGATGGGGCTGTCGGCCACCGAAGTGGTGAACACGTTGCCGTCCTCGGATACGTAGATGTTGCCCTTGGAGTCGGTCTGCAGGTTGACCATCGAGTAGAGGTCGCCCATTGTGCCGCCCTCGCGGAGAATGAAGCGGGTTGCACCCACCTGGGTGTCGGTCATCACGAGTTGGTCGATGGTAAGCTTCTCGCCGGTAATGGGGTTGTAGGCGTCACGGCCAAGTTCGAGGATCTTGTTCTTGTTGAACGAGTAGGTGAGGTTGGTGCTCCATGAGAAGTCCTTCCAGGTGTTGTCATAACCGAGGGCGAATTCCATACCCCAGTTGCGCACGTTACCGGTCTGGATATATATCTTGGAATACTTACCTGCAGCGATGCCGGGGTTGAAGGTCTGGTTGTGGGTGTCAGCCTGATACCAGGTGGCATCGAAGGTGAGGTTGTTGAACATGCGGAAGTTCATACCAACTTCCCATGACTTTGTACGCTCGGGCTTGAGGTTCTCGACAGGATACTGGGTAGTGAGTGACCACTTGCCGTCCTTCCACTCGTAACGGGGATTGGCGATGTAGCGGGGGAATGCTGTACCCACATCAGCCCAAGAGGCACGGATCTTCCAGAACGAGAGATACTGCGAGGGGATGTCGATGCCGGCGTCGGCAAGCATTTGGGTCATGAGCACCGATACACCCACCGAGGGATAGAAGAATGATGAGGTCTTGGACTTGGGACCGGCGAGAGCCGAGGGCCAGTCGTTACGGCCTGTGAGGGTGAGGTAGTAGGTGCCACGGTATCCGAGGTCGGCGCTTGCGTAGAGCGACTGGGTCTGCTCGTGCCAGCCCTCGGCGAGCTTGATCACATTACGGTTAGAAATATTGTTAATGGTGAAGAAGTTGGTGAGTCCTGCGGTCTCCTCCTCGTAACGGCCCTGGCCGTCGGGGATACCACCGCTTATGTTGATTGACTCATAGCGCATGTCGGAGATAGATCCACCGAAGTTGGCCTGGAGGTTGAAGTCGGCACCGAGATCCTTGTTGAAGCTTGCGAGGAAGTCGGCATAGATCTGCTTCTCCTTATAGTTGGCCTCGCCGTAGTATCCGCGGTTGGAGCTTTCGGTGAGGGTGGTGTTGGTGCTTGCATAGCGCTTGTCGGTCGACTTAGTGTAAGAATTGTCGATGCGCACGCGTCCGCTCAGTGTGAGGTAAGGAAGCACCTTGTACGAGAGCTGGGCACCGAGCATGTAGCGGTCCTTGTTGTTCTCGCGGAGGTTACGGTAGTTGACCCAGTAGGGGTTCTGCACGTCGAGGCTGTATGAACCGTATTTCCAGTTCTGCTCTGAGATACCACGGTCGGGGTTGTAGATCTCATACATGCGCACGAGGCTCCAATCGTTGCCACGGGGGAAGAGGTAGGCGCCCACGATGGGGTTCATGTAGGTACCTTGGTTCACCATGTTGCGGTCGGTCTGATAGATGTAGCTTGCATTGAGATCAAGGGTCATCTTATCGTCAAGGAAGTTGGTGGTATTCCTGATCGAGAAGTTATAACGGTCGTAGCGGTCGTTGGGGACGATACCCTTGGAGTTGACGGCAGCGGCCGAAGCATAGGTCTGGCTCTTGTCAGTACCGGTCGAGAAAGTCACCGAGTTGGTGGCTACGAAACCGGTCTGGAGATAATCGCTGGCAATGTCATAGCCATAGTTGTTGTAGGGAGTCATGCGGGCACCCCAGCTGTAGGAGCTGTTGAGGTCCATAACGCCGTTCTGGCCTGCGCCATAGGTATTCTGGAAACGGGGGAGGATCCACGCGCGGTTCCACTCGAGGTTGGAGCCCACAGTGATGTTGGTCTTGCCGGCCTTACCCTTCTTGGTGGTGATCACGATGGCACCGTTGGCTGCATCTGATCCGTAAAGAGCGGCAGCGGCCGCACCGGTAAGTACCGAGAGAGACTCGATGTCGTCGGGGTTGATATCTGCGATAGGCTCGGTGGCACCTGCCGAAGCGAATGCACCTGCACCGCCGGTGTCACGCGCACTGCGCATGGGCATACCGTCTACTACATAAAGAGCGTTGGACGACTGCATGATTGACTTGGTACCGCGCATCACCACTTTGGAGATACCGCCTGTACCCGATGAGGAGGCGTTGATGGTGACACCTGCAACCTTGCCTGCGAGCGAGTTGACAAAGTTGGCGTCCTTGTTGGTGATCAGGTCCTCGCCCTTGACCTGCTGAACGTTGTAGGAAAGTGATTTCTGCTCACGCTTGATACCGAGAGCGGTCACCACTACCTCGTCGAGTGTCTGTGAGTCCTCGGTCATTACGACATTGAGGGGAGTCACTCCGGTAAATTTTATTTCCTGGGGGTGATAGCCTATGCACGAGAATTTCAGCACGCCACCCTCGGGTACATTGATGGAGTATTCACCATCAATGTTAGTTTGAGTTCCCATCGATGCGCCGTTAACGATCACAGCGACACCGATCAGAGGCTCTCCGCTGTTATCGGTCACCGTGCCCGTAACCTTAACGTCGGCAAATGCCAGCACGGGGAGCATCATGAGAGCGAATAACAGACTTGTTACCTTAGCCTTCATAAATTGTTTAAATTGGTTTAGTAATGGTAGTTTATAAATGATTAGTAATTGTTGGTTGAGTATCAGTAATGTAGATAGCTGATTGGCTTTAAGCCAGCGAGTTACGTATTCCTGTTCATGTCATGGTAATAAGATGTCTTTTCATGGATCAATATGGTTATTAGAATTGCTGTAGACATTAAAAACGTGAGAAGGAAAAACTACTGAGCCGGGTTATGTTAAACAAGGTTAATTTTATTAACCTCCCGCACGCCACTAACCACGAGACTCTGAACCGGCAATGTTATCTATCAGTTCAACTTCACTAATTCTCCACAGGTCATTCCCTCTTAGCCGTGAAACGGCGATGTAATTATAGCACCACCACGACCGGGTTATGCAAATCGCCCGGCAGGGCAGATTTGCACGGCTCGGGAGGCGTGGTGTCAACAAAATATGTACCAATCCGGGCGTCGAAGACGTCCTATAATCGACACGGATCATCCCCGGGCGTGATGATTCGGGTGCTGGCATAAGAGTGGGATAAAAACAGCAGAGGGATCCCCATTTAAGGAGATCCCTCTGCGATCTATGCTAAAAATGTATTCACTATGTGCTACACAATCCTCAGAATTTATAGTTTACGAATGCCTCCATAGCCTCATATGCGGTGAGGCCAAGGGCATCATAGAGAGCGGCGGTAGCCTTGTTGCGGTCCTCGGCACGTTGCCAGAACAAGCGCTCGTCATCGCCGAGATATGGAGCCGATTCCATCTGGGAGGAATGTTTGAGGATAGCCATACGCTTCTGACGTAGCTCCTCGGGGCTCATGGGCACGCACATCTCTATGTCCTCGATAGCCCATTCATCCCAGGCACCTCGGTACATCCATATACGGCAGTCGCGGAGCCATTCGTCCCCCTCGCTCTTGGCCACATCCACGGCGGCAAACACTGCATCGGTACACTTGCGGTGAGTGCCATGAGGATCGGCCAAGTCGGCTGCCACGTAAATCTGATGAGGCTTCACCTTGCGGAGCAGGTTGAGCACAATGTTGACATCGGTCTCGGTCATGGGCAGTTTCTCCACAGTACCGCTCTCATAGAACGGCAGGTCGAGGAAGAATACCCGGTTGAGGGGTATACCGTTGAATGTGCAAGCCGTGCGGGCCTCACCTCGGCGTATCAGTCCCTTGATCTTGAGTACATCGGCCGAGTCGGGCTGGCCGGGACGCTTATTTCTTAGAAACTTCTTAACCTCGGCATATTTCGAGGGGATCAGCGCATGGGGATCGAGGTCGGCCTCGTCGCCGAATATCTGGTTGAAACCGTTGATAAAGTGCATGAAGCGTGTTACCTCCTCATCGCCCACGGCAATATTGCCTGAAGTCTCGTAGGCAATATACACCTCATGTCCCTGCTTCACAAGGCGCGAGATGGTACCGCCCATTGAGATCACATCATCATCGGGATGAGGCGAGAACACAAGTATGCGCTTCGGGTAAGGGAGCTCGCGTGCGGGGCGGTTGAAATTGCCGGTGCCGGGCTTTCCTCCGGGCCATCCGGTGATGGTGCGCTGGAGAGCGTCAAACACTTTTATGTTCAGCTCGTAGGCCGAGCCGTTGAATTCAGCCAGGCGTTCCAGTCCGGCATCCTTGTAGTCACGGCTGGTGAGCTTGAGTATAGGTTTGCCAAGCTTACGGGAGAGCCATATCACTGCCGAGAGAACGAGTTTGTCGGTCCACAGTGAGGTGTCGTCGGGTAGCTTTCCGTCGAAAGGCTTGGAGAATTTCAGATTGTCAGTCAGATGAAGATTCATGTCTCAGACGTTTTCAAGTTGTTTGAAATAACGGTATGTGCCAACCTTGAGCTCAATGGTCGAGGCATCATCACATACTATCATGCCCCTTGCGTGCATCTGCAGGGCTGAAATGGGCCACATCTGGGTGAGAGCACCCTCGATCACGGCCTTGAGGGCAAGAGCCTTGGAGTGGCCACTGCATAATATCACCACCTCACGCGAGTCCATCACTGTGGCTATGCCCACAGTGAGCGCCATCTCGGGCACCCTCGAGGGATCATTTCCGAAGAAGCGTGAATTGGCTATGCGGGTATCTTTGGTAAGGGTCTTGATTCTGGTACGGGAGTCGAAAGCCGAGAACGGTTCGTTGAAAGCAATATGTCCATCGGGGCCTATACCGCCAAGAAACAGGTCGATACCACCGTAGGATGCTATGGCCTCCTCATATTTGCGGCACTCCTCCTCCAGGTCGGGAGCGTTGCCGTTGAGGATGTGTATATTGGAGGCAGGACAGTCCACATGGTCGAAGAGATGACGGGCCATGAAGGAATGGTAGCTCTCGGGATGGTCCTCAGGCAGACCCACGTACTCGTCCATGTTGAAGGTGACTACGTTGGCAAACGATACCTTGCCCTCCTTGAAAGCTTCGACCAGGCAATGGTAGACCCCAATGGGGGTAGAGCCTGTGGGCAGACCGAGCACAAACGGGCGTTCGGCCCCTGCGGGCGATGCGTTGTGGCGGTTGATCTTACGGATGATATAGTCGGCCGTGTAGCGCGACATTTCGTCGTAATCGGATTTTATAATAACTTTCATTTTCGGTATTGTATTAGGTATTGTATTGGGTCGTTATATTTAAGAACACATCTCGAACCGTAAAATTCGTGAAAATAATTGAGAAATTCAAAAATTGTCCGATAGATTACGGGATTGATGATTACTGTTGATGGGAGCGGTGTCAGATGATGGAGTTGAGCAGAGCGAGCTTTCCGTCGGCTATGAGTTTGATGATAAGCTCACCGAATAGGGTGTTCTGCCAGGCAAACCACGGGCGGGTGTAGTTGGAGGCATCGTTGCGGTTGAAGGACTCGTGCATGAATCCAGTGCCGGCATCGGTGGTCATGAGCTGGATGATGCAATCACGTATCTCGTTATCGTCATCGGAAGTAAAAGCCCTCATCATGATGCTCATGGGCCATATCATCTCCACTCCGATGTGGGGACCACCTATCCCCTCGCCTGCCTTTCCGCGCCAGAACCAGGGATTGCTGTCGCTGAGCACGAAACGGCGGGTGTTGCGGTACACGGGATCATCCTTAGAAACATCGCCAAGATAAGGCATGGCCAGGAGCGAAGGCACATTGGCATCGTCCATAAGCAGATGGCTTCCGAAACCATCCACCTCGAAAGCGTAGATGTCGCCATACTCGGGATGATTGACCACGGCATACTTCTTGATAGCCTCGTCCACCTCATCGGCCAGCGCCGAACATTCGGCGGCCAGCTCAGTCTCTTTGTTCACCTCGGTGAGAATCTCAGCGGCCTTGCGCAGTGACGACACTGCCATGAAGTTGGAGGGGATAAGGAAGCCGAAGGTGGTGGCATCGTCCGAAGGACGGAAAGCGCTTGCAATAAGTCCTGTGGGCTTCACCGGACTGCCGTGCCCCACGTGGGAGCGGGTATCGAGCTGACGGTCGGTGACGCGGAGAAAGATGTAATCATCGGGACCATCCTTCATCTGCTGACGCTTCATGGTGTCGAGCATGGCACGCATGGCCTTGAGCCAGTCTCCGTCAAACACCGAGGTGTCGCCCGTAGCCTTCCAGTACTCGTAGGCAAGACGTATCGGGTAGCAATGGGAGTCAAGCTCCCATTTACGCTCAAACACCCAGGGGCTCTGGTTGTTGCCGGGATAGTTGACATCCTCTCCGGCTCCTGTGGGGCCGTCGTTGAAAGCGTTGGCATACGGGTCGATGCTTATGAGCTTGAACTGCTTGTGGATGAGCCCGGCTATCATCTTGCGAAGACGCTCGTCCTTATTGCTGAAAGCCACGTAGGGCCACACCTGAGCTCCGGAATCGCGAAGCCACATAGCGGGGATGTCGCCAGTGTAGACGTATGTCTCGGTGCTATCACCGTTCTCGCGGAAATGTACGGTGGTGTCGAGGGTGTTGGGAAAGCAGTTGGCAAACATCCACTTGAGCCTCGGATTGGTCAGCTGGCCACTCACTCGTTCTATCTCCTCCTCAATCGCAGGAGAGGAGAACAACCGGGCCTCAGGGGCGGGACGCTGGTCGGTGTAGACATCAGGTTCCTCAGTGCAATACCATGTCTTAGGCTCGCTTCCCATCTCGAAACGCAACTCTCCGCCCTTCATCAGATCCTTATGTGTGATGTAGGGCTTGGTGTAGGGACGACCGTTGAGCCACACCCGTTGGATATATTTGTTGACGGGGGAATTATTGTCGGCGATGATCTTCATCGAGCCTCCGGGCACACGTATATCAGCCTCGTCATACAACGGAGATCCGAACCAGTACCTGCCTCCGGCCGGCTCCACTTCGTAGAGTCCCATAGCCGACATGACATACCAGGCCGACATCTGGCCCACATCCTCGTTGCCGGAAATACCGTCGGGCGCATCGTGATACAGCTCCGTGAGCACCTGGCGCACCTTGTCAGCAGTCTTCCAGGGCTGACCAAGCATGGTGTAGAGATACAGCACATGATGGCTGGGTTCGTTGCCGTGGGCGTACTGTCCGATCAGGCCGGTGATATCGGGCGAGGTCTCGGCCCCTTCTATCACCGAACTTACAGTGAATAGCGAATCGAGCTTGGTGATCATAGCCTCACGCGATCCGAAACATTCCATAAGGCCATTGACATCGTGGGGCACAAGCCATGTGTACTGCCAGGCATTGCCCTCGCAATAATCATCGGCACGATGGGTGGAGGAGAAAGGATTGAACGGTGTGCGCCATCCGCCCTTGCTGTCGCGTCCGCGCATGAAGCCGGTCGACTTGTCGAAATAATTACGGTAGGAGTGGCTGCGGTTGCGGAAATATTCCTCATCCTTGCTCTTGCCGAGCTTGGCGGCGGCATTGGCAATGGCTCCATCGGCCAAAGCATACTCCATATCGTAGGCCACAGACTCTACAAAGGTATCGCAAGGTATGTAGCCATGCTCCATGCGCAATCCGTTGCCACGTCCGGGATTCATAGCAGTCTTTTTAAGTGCCTCGAAAGCCCTGTTCTTATCTACTCCGGGGATATCTTTCACTATAGCATCGGCCACCACGGGGATACCGGGATTACCCACCATACAGTCGGTCTCGTTGCCCCACAGGTGCCATACAGGGAGGCGTCCCTGATCATCGTGGATATCAAGCATGGTGTTAATCACATCGGTGCTCATCTCGGGGTGGAGTATGGTCATAAGCGGCATGGCGGCTCGATAAGTATCCCACAGCGAGAAAGTGGTGTAGCGGGGTGTCTCGTTGACATCGCTGAACAGCGATGGAGCTACCATAGTGTGATACAGCGAGGTATAGAAGATCTTTCTGGCTGTGTCATCACTTGTCTTTATGGCGACTTTGGACAACTGGTCGTTCCACAGGCGCTTGGCCTCACGGCGGGTCTTGTCGAAATCCCACCCGGGCATCTCGGCCTTCATGTTGGCCTCGGCTCCGGCCACGCTCTTGGATGAAAGGGCTACTTTCATCATCACCTGCTCTCCCTCCTTGGTGGGGAAGCTCAGGCGGTAGTACATATCATTGATGCGCTGGAACTTCACAGGCTTGGAGAACTCGGCACAGAAATATACGCGCTGATCCTTGGCCCAACCCGAGGAGTGACGCCAGCCGGTGATCTTGCGGTCGGTCACCTGATCGATGTGGGTATCGGTAGGCTTGTCCCAGCATCCGCCATTCTCAAGGTCAAACACTATGGCGGCATTATCCGAGGCCGGGAATGTGTAGCGGTGCAGTCCCACTCGGGGAGTAGCTGTCATCTCAGCCCCTATGTTGTAGCGGAGTAGAGGCACTGAGTAATAACCCGGCTCGGTTATTTCCTTTGACCGGTCGGCATACGACCACATGCCCGATTTGGGATCATTCTCCTCTCCGCGTGCATAGGTCACATCACCCACCACAGGCATCACTGTGATATCGAACAGATCGCCTATACCGGTTCCCGACAGGTGGGTGTGGGAAAAGCCTATTACGGTGGAATCACTGTCGTTGTAACCCGAGCACCAGTCCCAGGTCTGCGGAATACTTGTAGGGCCTACCTGTACCATTCCGAAAGGCACATTGGCACCCACAAACACGTGTCCGTGGCCACCTGAGCCGATATGAGGGTCGACGTACCGGGTGTAGTCTATATTGTCTGCCGAAAATGCAGTGACGCACGACAGCAGTAACGGGATCAATAATTTTCCTCTCATTTTTTTTCAAGTTCAAACTCCAATGTGCCACCGTTGATCAACTCGTCATGACTTACACGGAACTTGGAATATGGTTTATCGTTTATCTTAATTCGTTTGATATATCCGTCCCCCTTCTTCGAGATCTTGAGCGGGCCATTGGCCGTGTCGATTTCTATCTCGTCAAATACGGGAGTGGTGAGCGTATAGTATGGTTCGCCCGGACAGTCGGGGTAGAATCCCATCATTGAGAACACTGCCCATGCCGACATGGTTCCGGCATCATCATTGCCGGGTATGCCGTCGGGCTTGGTGGTGAAATATTTGTCGAGCAATTCGGCTACAGTCTTCTGGGTACGCCATTCTTCCCCTTTGAATCGGCTGAATAGATAGGGATAGGCGATATCAGGCTCGTTGGCGGGATCATAGAGCCCGTTGTCGAATACCGATTGCAGCCTGTCGACAAACTTCCGCTTGCCACCCATCAACTTGCACAGTCCCTCCACATCGTGGGGTACATAGAATGTGTAGTTCCAGGCCGAACCTTCGTGGAATCCGGGCACCGGCTCGAAATTCTCGCCCTGACGCGGGTCAAAAGGCGACAAGAATTTCCCCTCCTTGGTCAGAGGCCTGAGTGTACCGCTCTCGGGGCTATAGTAATGCTTGTAATTGAGAGAACGCCTCTTGAGAGTATCGGCAAAAGCGATGTCGCCTCTTTCCTTAGCGAGCCATGAGAGGGCATTGTCAGCCACATAATATTCCAGAGCGTGTGACACTGAATTATCTCCCGATATGTCGGCTGAGTAGAAACCCAGAGGCACATATCCGAGCGAAATATATGGATCAATGTCGGGGCGCAGGCGGTTATCCTTGCCGGGAGTGGTGGCTGATTTCTTCATGGCCTCGTAAGCCTTGTCCATATCGAAATCCCTCAATCCTTTATGCCATGTATCCACTATTACAAGGATAGCGGGATCCCCTTCCATAGTGAAAGTCTCGCGACCGTAAAGCTCCCATTTCGGCATCCAGCCCCATTCCTTGTACATGTCCACCATGGAGCGCACCATGTCGAGCTGTTTCTCGGGATACACGAGCGAGAGCAGCTGGTGGAGGTTACGGTAGGTGTCCCAGAGGGAGAACACTGTGTAACGGTCGTTGTCGGAGTGTCCAACGGCTCCGCTATTCTCCATCAGAGGGTATTCTCCGTTGACATCGTTGAGCAGATTGGGGTGAAGCAGAGTGTGGTACATGGCTGTGTAGAACACAGTCTTCTGATCCTCGGTTCCACCCTTTACCCTAATCCGTGACAGGGCTTTCTGCCACTCGCTACGGGCACTCTTATGTATGGAATCGAAAGTTGAGCCGGATGCCTGTTCGGCGTCGAGATTCTGTCGGGCATTCTCGATCGAAACATACGAGATCCCCATTCTCACCTCCACGCTCTCTCCTGCCTTGAGATCATCAAAAGTGTACCAGTAACCAACATCATCACCCGACATCTCGCGTCCGTAGGAGGTGTAGAGCTTGTAGGTGCCGTTGTCAGGCGACCACTGTGCCTCAACACCTGTCATGGGGCGCTGGAATTTGTAATATCCCTGAGCCGACGGCTGTTTTGAGATCTGCATTACAAAATAGACCGGAAACACAGCCTGCGGATTGTAGCAGAATGTCCCGAGTAGCTTCACTCCCTCGATCTCAGTCTCGCTCACCCTCTTGACAGTGGCGCCCGACTCGTTGGTCAGACCCTCGCCAAGATTCAGGATGATATTTCCTGTACCGCCCGACTCGAAGGTGTACCGTTCCACCGACGAGCGTAAAGTGGCGGTAGCCTCAGCCTTGATGTTGTACTTGTCGAGATTTACGGAATAGTATCCCGGGGTTGCATCCTCGTAGGAATAACGGCTGCCATACTTATGGTAGTCCACATCAAGAGCTCCCGAGGTGGCGATAGTCAGTAGTGCACCCATTTCGGGACATCCCACACCGCTCAGCGCACCATGGGCAAATCCTGTGAAAAATGAGTTGGTATTGTCGTATGGCGTGGACCACCACCGGGCATCCTTGTCGTAGGTGTTGTCGTCCGATCCCATCACATTGAAAGGCACCACCGACATCATGCCGTTTGGCACTACGGCTCCCGGATTACAGGTGCCGAAATTGGTAGTCCCTATGAAGGGATTGACGTATGCGGTGACGTCCTGTGCCACAGCTGTGGCACAGTGACACACACTGCATATCATTAATAAAGTATAAACAGCAGCCTTCTTCATCGTCTACTTGATGTAACTTAATAACAATTTAGCCTTGTCTTGCGGCTGCAGGCGGTAGCCGGCAGCCTCGGCGGGAATCAGGATAGTCTCTCCGCGCGATATGGTAGTGGAGTCACCCTCACGTCCCTCAAGAGTCACGGAGCCGTCCAGACACATCACTATGACAAATGAGTCGATACCGGTAAGATCCAGGTCATACATGTTGTCAAGTTCGAGCAGATCGGTGGTAAAGTATTTGCACGATACGAGCTGTACGGGTTTGTCATTCTGGGGTATGTAATGTGTACGGTAATCAGGATGCACACGATAATCGATTGCATACTTCGCCAGTTCGGTATGCAATTCACGTGGCTTACCGTCCAGGCCCTTGCGGCCGTAGTCATATATGCGGTAGGTGACATCCGAAGTCTGCTGTATTTCGGCCACAAACGTTCCTGCCCCTATGGCATGAACACGCCCTGCAGGGAGGAAGAATACATCTCCGGAGCTCACCTTGTAATCCTCAAGCACATCAGTGATCTTGTCCTCGGTCACAAGATGACAATACTCATCAGGGGTGATCGATTTTGTCAATCCCGATTTCAGGTGGGCATCCTTGTCGGCATCCACCACATACCACATCTCGGTCTTGCCGTTCTTACCGTGGCGGGCTTTCGAGAGGGTGTCGTCAGGATGCACCTGGATAGACAGATCGCTTTTCGCGTCAATAAACTTTATGAGCAAAGGAAACTCATTGCCACAGCGCTTGTACACATCCTCTCCCACCAGACGGCCTTTAAGCCTGTCAATGAGATCGGGCAATTTCATGCCGGCATACTCGCCTTCAGCTACAACTGACTCATCGCCTTTTACTCCCGAGAGCTCCCAGCTCTCGCCTATGTTGGCCTGATCGGTATCTATCCCCTTGTAAGGTGCGATCTTATCGCCACCCCACACGAGAGTCTTTAAAATCGGCTGGAATTTAAACGGTTTCATCGGATACTGTTTTTTTATCAAGTTCTGACAATGCGAATGCGTATGCTCCAAGCGATATGGCCTTGCTTGCCCCAAGCTTGGAAATGGTCACTCCTATGCGTTTCTGCGGGTCATAATTGATGTAATCCTCCGACCCGTATATCTTCAGAGGACGCATGTCACCACGGGCAAATTCGCTGAATTCCTCTTCCGAGTCAAGATCATACACCTTCATGGGCAGACGGTCAATCTCATCGCCCGAACCGGTGCATATCTTAGACCTCAGCTCGCCAAGCAGCGACGGCATTATCCATTTCCGTGCGGCTGTTATGCCTCCACCTATCACTATGAGTCCGTCGATGAGTGTTGCGGCAGTAGCGATCGCATCACCGGCCACCTCGCCCATCTCGGCAAAGGCCTTGCGTGCGGCCTCCTGGTCTCCGTTGCGTGTGCCATCGGCTATCTCGCATATATCTTTCGGTTCGAGACCGTGGTTCATATCACCGGTCAGCTCACCATACACACGCTTGACCGCACGTACTGACACACCTTCCTCCACTATCAGCCCCTGGTTCTTCTTGTGGCGCAGACAGAAAGTCTCCACGCATGAATTATCACCACGGTTGAGATTGCCGTCGATGGTTATTCCTACACCGAAACCTGTCCCGAAGGTGTATCCTATAAGATTCTTGTACCTCTTGGCACTACCCTGGGCCTCCAGACGAGCGTTTATTTCAGGAAGAGCGCCACCCAAAGCCTCCCCGTAGGCGAAAAGGTCTCCGTCGTTGTTGATGTACACCGGCAATCCCAGCTCTCTTTCAAGATAAGGGCCGAGTGCCACACCATCACGGAACGATGGGAAATTGGGCAGATATCCACCGATGATTCCTCTTGGATAGTCGGCCGGACCGGGGAACGCGAAACTTACGGCCACAGGCTTCTCATCGAGCTTGGATATAACCTGCCTGAACCCCTCGACCATTGTGGCTAGACACTTGTCAAGGTCACTGGCACATGAGGGCATGGTTATCGGATCTACGATATATTTATTGGCCTGCATGGCTCCGAACACGAGGTTGGTGCCACCGGCATCGAGAGTGATTACTATTCTATTGTCGTTGCGATACATAAATTGTCTAAATGTAGGAGTTTTTCTTGACAAAATCAATTATTTCATCGACATATCCGAATGCGAGACACACCGTGGTATCGGCGGCTCCGTAGTACACGGCCACCCGCTTGCCATCGGATACAGCGGCACAAGGGAACACTACGTTAGGCACATCGCCCATGAGCTCGTAACTTGCTGCCGGTGCGAGCAGATAGTCGCGTGTGCGGTACAGAACTTTCGAGGGATCCTCCTTATCGAGAAGGACGGCACCCATCGAGTATCTGTAGCCGTTGCACGTGCGTATAACTCCGTGGTAGAACATGAGCCAGCCCTCATCGGTAAGAATGGGCACTGATCCGGCACCGATCTTCAGGCACTGCCATGCGCTTTCCTCAAACGGGGTCACTTTCATTACACAGCGGTGCTCACCCCAGTATTTCATGTCGGGGCTATAGCTGATAAATATGTCACCGAATGGTGTATGTCCGTTGTCGCTCGGACGGCTCAACATCGCGTAGCGTCCGTTGATCTTTTCAGGGAAGAGCACGCCATTGCGGTTGAAAGGCAGAAACGCGTTCTCGCACTGATAGAATTCCTTGAAGTCGAAGGTGTATCCTATACCGATCGTCGGGCCATTATATCCGTTGCACCATGTGATCCAGTAGCGGTCCTCAATCCATGTCACACGCGGATCATATTTGTAGTCCGAATCGATCATTTCGGTGTTGCCGGCCTTGAACTTGATAGGCTCATGGTTGATATTCCAGTGTATGCCATCCTTGCTGAATCCGGCAAAGATGTTCATCTGTACGGCTTTGTTGTCGCAACGGAACACTCCTGCATACCCGTCTCCGAAAGGTACTACGGCGCTGTTGAATATACTGTTGCTTGAAGGTATGTCGTAACGTCCGATTATAGGATTCCACGAGAATCGCCACATCACTGAACTGTCACCTTCAGGCCGTTCTTCCCATGGCATATTTACTGTCTCAGTCATTTGATATATTGTTTGAGTTATTATTGTTGAAAGGTATTATACGGGCGAGGATGAATGCCGGTATCGACATCAGCACCGAGATAAGGAAGAAGCTCTCATATCCCACATGCTTGAACACCCATCCGCTTATCATGCCCGGTATCATGAATCCGAGGTTCATGATACCGGATGCGAACGAATAGTGGGCCATAGGGTGCTTTCCCGGTGCCACCTGCTGCATCATGAAGAGAGTCAGTCCCACGAAGCCGAATCCGTAACACAGATACTCTGTCACAAGTCCTACGGCTATCAGCACAAGACTCTCGGGCTGTATGAGGGCAAATATATAATAGATGCCGAAAGGTATGTTGAAGATGCACACCAGCGAGAAGAGCACCTTCTTAAGTCCGAAATGGGCTATGTAGTATCCGCTCAGAATCGATCCGAGGATGAACGCCCCGGTACCGAGTGTGCCGTAGATGAATCCGATGGATTCATTGGACATTTCCAGTCCGCCGGTGTCGCGGGCGGCTTTGAGGAAGAGGGGTACCATCTTCACGGCAAATCCTTCGGTGAGGCGGTAGCATACTATGAACACTATGTACAGCCATATATGACGCTTGGTGAAGAAATTCTTGAATACATCGTAGAGCGACACCATAGCCGAGCGGAAATCGGCCGGAGATTCCTCATTGCGCGACCCTGTGGGCAACACAAAGTAGTGATATAATCCCAGCAGTATCATTATTCCCGCCATGATGATTACAATCACTCTCCATGCCTCGGCCGCCGCGTTCATACTGCCGGCCTCCATGAAAGTGGCGATGAGCTTACCGGCGAGATACACGAGCAGACCGTTGACAAGGATCTTCGCGAGATTGTAGAACGCTCCCTGCCAGCCGATATATCGGGCCTGGGTGTCCTTGTCGAGACTTGTCAGATATATACCGTCGGTGGCTATATCGTTGGTAGCGCCTGCAAAGGCTATTACCGCCATCATTGAGATTACCAGCGTGAAGGTGTCGGGCATGTCGAGGACAAACGCTATAACTCCGAAACATGCTCCCGTGATGAGCTGCATGGCCAGGGCAAAGGCTTTCTTGGTGTGATACAGCTCCAGCAACGGACTCCACAGCGGTTTCAGCGTGTAGGGCAGTATGAGCAGCGAGGTCCAGAATGTTATAGCCGCTTCATCGACACCGAGATCGGCAAACATTATGACCGAGGCGAGCGAGAGAGCCACGAATGGGAGTCCCATGGCGAAGTAAGCCGATGGGACCCATGCGAGCGGTCGTGAAGATGTGACGCTTTTCATGGCTCAATTCATTTTTCAAGCGAGAACGAATAGGGTGCGTCCTTCACCGATGTTCCTCGGGTGAGGTTAGGGCTGTCAGAGGTCTTTATCTTGATATTGGCTCCATTGGTGAGGTCGCTGTGGCGGAAGTAAGTGGGAGTATATTCCTTTCCGTCCACGGTGATGGAGTCGATGTAGCGGTCAGCGGGCGATGATGACTCTATCACGGTACGCTTGCCTCCGGGCAGATTGAGTGTAGCCTTGCCGAAGAGAGGTGTACCGATCACATATTGGTCGGTGCCGGGAGTCACAGGATAGAAACCGAGAGCCGAGAATACATACCAGGCCGAAGTCTGTCCGTTGTCCTCATCGCCGCAATATCCGTCGGGAGTGGGCGAATACATGCGGTCCATCACGTTGCGCAGGTGTTCCTGAGCCTTCCAGGGCTGACCGGCGTGATTGTACAGATATATCATGTGCTGTATAGGCTGGTTGCCGTGTGCATAGTTGCCCATGTTCATCACAGTCATCTCGCGTATCTCATGGATGGGGAATCCATAGTAGCTGTCGTCATACAGCGGCGGAACGGTGAATACCGAGTCGAGCATGTTGACAAAGTTCTGACGTCCGCCCATCAGGTCGATGAGACCCTGGGTATCGTGGAACACTGACCATGTGTAGTGCCAGCTGTTGCCTTCGGTGAACGCGTCGCCCCATTTCAGGGGAGAAAACGGGGTCTGGAATGACCCGTCGGCATTACGTCCGCGCATGAGTGACGACTCCTTATCAAAAACGTTGCGGTAGTTCATTGCACGGTCGGCATAGAGTTTCTGCTCCTTTTCAGGACGACCGAGAGCTTTGGCAAGTGAGTACATGCACCAGTCATCGTAGGCATACTCCAGGGTTCGGGCCACATTCTCATGTATATTCACGTCATAGGGCACGTATCCCAGCTTGTTGTAGTATTCATGTCCCAGACGACCGGTCGACGACACTTCGGGGTGTACATTCTCAGTGCCGTGTACCAGACCGTCCCACAGTGTGGAGGTATCAGCCACCTTTATTCCTTTCAGGTAAGCGTCGGCGAGCACCGATGCCGAATTGTTACCCACCATACATCCGCGGTGGCCCGGACTTGCCCATTCGGGGAAGAATCCGCTTTCGCGGTAATGATTGAGCAATCCCTCCTGGATTTCAGCGTTTACATCGGGATAAAGCAGGTTGAGCAAGGGGAAGAGGGCGCGGAAGGTGTCCCAGAATCCTGTATCGGTGTACATGTAGCCCGAGGCGAGTTGGCCGGTGTGGGGGCTGTAGTGTACGGGGGCACCGGTGGCATCTATCTCGTAGAATTTTCTTGGGAAAAGCAGACAACGGTACAGGCTTGAATAGAATGTGCGCATGTCGCGTTCCTTGCCATCCTCGACTACGATGCGTCCGAGCTGTTCGTTCCAGCGGTCACGACCTTTGGCCACAAGGGTGTCGAAATTGTCATTGCCGAGTTCTCCGAGGTTGAGCAGAGCTTGTTCAGGCGATATGAACGACGAGGCCACGCGGGCGTTTACCGTCTCCCCTTTACGGGTCTTGAAGCCAGCTATCGCTCCGGTGTGGTCGCCGGTGGCGGTGGTTGCAGTGGACATTACGCTGTCACACACGGTGTAGAAGTAATCCAGCGGACGGTCAAATTCCACCACGAAATAGTTCTTGAAATTGTCGGGGACACCACCGCTGTTACGGGTGGTGTAGCCGGTGATGCGGCGACCTGAAGGATCTACGCTTATGTGCGATCCGCGGTCAAAGGCATCGACCACTACATTGGCGCTGTCGGTCTGCGGGAAAGTGAAACGGAACATCGCCGCTCTCTCAGTAGGAGTCACCTCGGCCACCACATCATAATCGGCAAGATACACCTTATAATAATGGGGCTGGGCATCCTCCCCCTTGTGGGAGAACCAGCTCGCACGCTTTTCCTCATCAAATACCGGAGACCCTACGGTAGCCATAATATCAAACTGTCCGTAATCATTGATCCACGGGCTCGGCTGATGAGTCTGCTTGATGCCACGTATCTTGTGAGCATCGTAGGTGTATGTCCACCCGTCGCCCATCTTTCCGGTGCGCGGTGTCCAGAAGTTCATACCCCATGGCATTGCCACCGCAGGATAAGTATTTCCGGCCGAGAGTTCATAGCTTGATTGTGTGCCCATAAGGGTGTTGACATATCCCGTGAGATCAGTCGCTGTAGCCGCTAATGTCATGGTCGCAGCCACCGCGGTCAGATTTAATCGTCTAATTAGATTTGAGGTCATATATATTTTCGTAATTTACTTGATGATTAAACACTTCATTATGAAAAACTACTTACACAAAATACTATTAAAAAAATTAACACATTCCGATTACACAAATGCGGTAATTATCCTACCGGACATTACCGCATCGAAAAGAATCCCCTTGCCTGTTAAGAACTTGCTTAATTCAATCTATTTACCTATTTTACCTACTTAATTAATTTACCAAATTTTACCATTTAACCTTGTCAATATTGCAAAAATATATTGAATCTACACTCTATTAAACACCCGTGGTTAAAAAACTACTTATCCCCATTCCCCGAAATTTGAAAAAAAAATCTCATCCTCCCCTGCATCCGATCAATATGGTACTTCCAGATTGCTTTGTGGTACTTTTTGTGGTACATCCGCAAAATCTACACCCTTAAAATCACGAAAGGGCCGCTTTTCAGCGACCCTTGTGTGATCCGAGCGGGCTTTGTGAGAGTGGTATTATCTTATTGATTATCAATTTGTTGCTTGATATAATTGAGAAGCAATGTACCACGGTTTGTACCACATTTTCCGCTCTATTTTGGAGGGCAAAATCGCCCTTATTTTCTGCTTTTGGTGAGTATGCCACAAATTTAACACTTATTATCCGAATATTTGCTGATTAAACAATATTTAACTATTGAAATTTGTGGCTCTCATATTTGAACGCCTGTTTTCAGGCAAAAGTTCGGAGCTGTGGACGGGTGTCCGGGAGCCTCAAATAAGGTGGCGAAAAAGGTGGCGCACACTGACCGAAAAAGTGGCGGAAAAGGTGTCTGTAAAAGTGTCCCCAAAGGTGTCCCCATAAGTGTCCGAAAGAGTGTCCCCAAGAGTGTATGTAAATGTGTCTGTATCAGTGGCGGTAAATGTGTCGGAACGGGTGTCTGAAATGGTGGCGGCAGAAGTGGCGGATAAGGTGTCGGTCAAGGTGACGGCAAAGGTGGCGCACATCAGCCGAAATCAGTGTTGTTTTTCCCTCTTGTTTCCCAGCCTGTAAAATTCCACCGCAGGGAGAAGATTATGCCTGCCCTCCTGATTTTCTCCCTTAAAGAAAATTTCACGGAGCAGTCCTGTGTCGATACTGTCTCCACAACGACCGCAATCCTCTCCATCCGAGCATAAGCAGCCAGCAAACCATACGCCATACCAGAGACACAATCCGGCAGGCAAGACGTATAATCATTACAAGCGACCATCGGATAAAGCGGAGCAACAATCCTGCAACTATCGCAACGGGCAATAGATATATCATCAATAGAAGTGCGAACATGGTGAGAGATATTATGATGTTCAGATAGTCCGATAATGTCATTTCAACATCATCAAACTATCGCCCGAAGTAATGCTCCGAGTATGTAAATATACTAAATTTCAACGACTTATGCAAGTTTTTAAGCCACTATTTTAGTACATATTCATCTGATTTTCACTTCATTTCATGCTCTGACACAAGCCATACCATAGTATATGATAATGTGATTGTCGTGACAGCAACAGCAGTCTCTATCGGATAACGGCAGTATATGATAATAAGAGTATATGATACATAGGGCAAAGCATTATCCTTTGATTAAGTACCGGTGTTCCAAGTTGTCAGATGAAAAGATTATGTTCGGAATTTGTGCGCGGTCAACCGGAGTGAGCTAACTTCGCCGTGCGAAGCGAGGTCGGGAGTGCATCG
>JAMPHR010000001.1:160044-265632 GCA_023663345.1 Paenibacillus sp.
CTTAACACTCCTTTTTGTATTTTGTATGTTTAAAATAAGTCAAGATGACTTCTGTAACTACGTGTAACTTCAAAATAATTTTGTAACTTCGTTCCTCACTTCCTGTGTTGGAAAAGCTCATAAAAACAGAAGTTATTTAAATGAATAAGTTATTTCCAATATTTTACACGGCAATCGCCGTAACCTTGGTGTCATGTATTGGTACCGGAAATAAACCGGTGGATGATGGCAGTACTGCAAACGATGCTGTTTCCGGGACCAATGTAACGGCCAACACACTCTCCGATAAAGGAATAAGCGACAGTGTACCTGATCTGTCAGCGTCTCCCGATTTTATCGGAGAATACACCGCCCCCAATGACGGCTCGACCCTGCAAATCGGAAATAGCACCAATTCCGGACCAAGTGTAAAAATCAACTTGTTCAAGCTTACTGATATTGACGACGGTGTTGGCTCAGTCACAGCTGACACATTGACATTCACCGCCACCGATGCCGCGGGCAATCCCATCAAGGGCCGGATTACTCTTGATGGCGATACTGCCACACTGGTTTTCACCGGGTCGACATGGGAATACCTGCCTGACGGCTCCACCTATCATTTCAAGCGCGATACTCAAGCAATTACCGAATAGCACACCACATCTCACAACGTTATCAAACACCCTCTGAGTATGAAACCCATATCTGACATGAGAAAGATCCTCGTAATTGGTTGTCCCGGAGCCGGTAAAAGTACCTTTTCGAGAAAACTGGCCGCTAAGACTCATATTCCACTCTATTACATGGATATGATATGGCATCGTCCCGACAGAAGCAATATCGGTCGCGAGGCTTTATTGAAGGAGTTGGAAAAGATAGTCTGTGGTGACAGATGGATCATTGACGGAAACTATCTCCATTCGCTCCCGTTCCGCTTGGAGCATTGTGACACGGTTATATTTTTTGACCTGCCTGTCGACTTTTGTCTGGAAAGCGCATTGAATCGCATCGGCACGGTCCGTGAGGATATGCCATGGACTGATACCGAGATGGATCCCGAGTTCCGTCAGTGGATATTGAATTTCCCGGAAAAACAGTTGCCGGTCATAAACGATTTATTGGCTTCCTATAGTGATAAGCTCGTAAGATTTAAGTCAAGAGCCGAGGCCGACAAGTTTTTGCAACTTTGACCGGCCATTATTTCTTCCCGTATTTCCTTTCAAAGATCTCATAATGTTCCTCGCCCCATTTCATCATCGCATCAATAATTGGGGTAAGGGATTTCCCGAGTTCCGTTATCCTGTATTCCGATCGTGGTGGCAGTTCCGGATATATGGTCTTGACTACGAGGCCATCCTCCACCAGCTCTTTCAGCTGTATGTCAAGCACCCTGGGAGCGGCTTCTGGCAGGCACTTATGTATCTCACTCGGACGCATTGCCTCCCCCGAGCGCAATTCATCAAGTATGCACGACTTCCACTTTGATTCTATCAGGCTCATAGTGAGTCTCAGAGGACAGTCGAGATCTACAGGTATCTTCTTTTCGTATGCCATTGCGTTGTTTTATTTGTGGTGCAAAGTTAGTCAATATGTCTGAAAATCAGAATACCGAAAAATTTTTCCATATATGAAAAATTTTTCGGTACTTGATTTTAGCTTTATATCATACTAATTTTGCATCCGTAATCATCGCAAGACTAAATAAAATAAGATAATTATGAGAGACGAAATCAAGGAATACGAGGCAGTGGCCAAGGCCGCTGAGAATTTTGTAAAGAGTGTGGCCGAGGGCAACAGTTCTTATGCAAAACAGCTGTTCACCGAGGATGCCGTGCTTTTCGGTATGCTCGACGGCGTGCTGGAGCATGGCTCCATTGAGCAGTTCTACCGCAATGTCGATACCGTAGGTGCCGGAGACAACTTCAAGGCCCGTATCGATGTCCTCGCTGTTGAGGAAACCGTGGCTGTAGTCCGGGTGCTCGAGGAGGGTTGGGGCGGTCGCATCGACTTCACCGACTTCCTGCTCCTGCTTAAGCTCAACGGTGAGTGGAAATGCGTGGCCAAGGCCTACAACCAGAATTCCAATACCATTAAAAAATGAAGATTGTAGTTATTAATGGTAGCCCTCGGCGTAAAGGTAACACGGCTGCTATGGTGGAAGCTTTTGTGAGATCCGCCGAGGGCAAAGGAAATGAGGTGGTGCGTTTCGACGCCGCCATGATGAACATTTCGGGTTGTCGTGCCTGTTGCACCTGCTTCAAGACCGGAAAGGCTTGCTCATTCGATGATGATTTCAACGTCATCGCGCCTCACATCCTCGATGCCGATGCCGTGGTGTTCGCTATGCCCGTGTATTGGTATTCGATCCCTGCACAGATCAAGGGTGTGATCGACCGCCTGTTCTCATTCATGGTGGCCGAAAAGCCGATCGCCGGAAAGAAATGTGGACTCATCTCCTGTTGCGAGGAGGACGACATGACCGTTATGGACGGAGTGCGTATCCCTATGGAGCGCACAGTGGCTCTGCTGAAATGGGATATGGTGGGCGAGGTCCTCATCCCCGGCGTGTTCCACGAGGGAGATATCGAAAAAACCGACGGTTGCTCCCGGGCGGTCGCTCTTGCTGAAAAATTCTGATAACTGTACTTATGAAAGTCCTGCTTGTAAACGGTAGCCCTAATGAACACGGGTGTACCTTCACGGCTCTTTCCGAGTTAGCCGGCACATTGCATAAAAACGGTATTGACACTGAGATTGTCTACCTCGGCAAAAAGCCCGTGGCCGGTTGCATCGCCTGCATGAAATGCTTCGAGACCGGTCACTGTTTCCGGGATGACATTGTTAAGGACTTGCAATCGCGCCTCCACGAGTTCGATGCCATTGTCCTTGGTTCCCCTGTATATTACAGCAACCCCACAGGACAGATTCTCTCCTTTGCGCAGCGTCTGTTCTTCTGTAAGGAGGGCGAAATGGCCGGAAAACTCGGAGCATCTGTGGTGTCATGCCGTCGTGGTGGAGCATCGGCCACATTTGAGTCGCTCAATCAATTTTTCACCATCTGCAACATGCCCGTCGTTTCATCTCAATATTGGAACTCCGTGCATGGTTTCACTCCCGAAGATGTCCGCAAAGATGAAGAAGGACTCCAGACAATGCGTAGCCTCGGTGAAAACATGGCATGGATGCTCAAATGCAAGGAAGCCGGAGCAAATAACGGAATCAACCTCCCTGTCTACGAGCCCCGCCTCCGCACCCACTTCATAAACACCCTCTAAGTCACCCGCATCACAGCTTCACCTTGATCTTTACGGGGAAGTGGTCGGATGGCAGACGGCAACGGTAGGCTTTGAGGCTCACTTCCTTGGGGAAGTTGGGCGAGTCGAGTTTCCGGTCCTCCTCTGCAGGACTGCGGTATGTATCAGTCAGCACGCCATATTTCTCCACCGTGATATCATCGGTGTGGAATATATGGTCGATGCGGCTGTGGGTGTAGCCGTCGGTCTCGTAGCTGTTGAAAGTCCCGTTGGGCGCATATACCATACCGGCAGTGGTGAATGAGTCGGAGAGGAAATCCGAGGCCGACAGCACGCCATACAGCTTGTCGGTCTGGTCCACATTGAAATCCCCGGTAAGGAAAGTGGGCAGTTCCATGCCTATCTCCTTCATCTTGCGCTGTACCAGTATCACGCTCTCCACACGGGCCTTTTCCCCCACATGGTCGAGATGGAGGTTGAAGAACTGAAACACCTTCCCGGTCTTCTTGTGGCGGAATTTTCCCCATGAGCATATACGCGTACATGCCGCGTCCCACCCGAGTCCGGGGCGGTCGGGGGTCTCCGAGAGCCAGAAATCGCCGTGGTCTATCATCTCAAACATGTCGGTGTCATAGAATATGGCCGAGTGTTCGCCGTCATTCTTGCCATCCTCGCGGGCCACACCGATGTATTCGTATCCGGGAAGCTGTGATTTCAGCTCCTCAAGCTGATCCTTGAATCCTTCCTGGGTACCGAATATGTTGAAATCGTGAAATCTGATGATCTTGGCCACCCACGGGCATCTGCGCTCCCAGCCGTTGCCGTTTATCGAGTCGCCCTCGTTTTTCTGTCGGATATTGTAGGTGGCCACGTTGAATTCGGCCATCTCGCCGGTAGCATACACGCTGTCGGGGCACGCTATGGTGATCAACATCATCAACGGCAATAGTCGTAAAATGATTTTCATTGAATTTTAGACACTATTAGAAACACTTATTGTATTTTGGTATTCGTGTGCAAAAATAATAAATAACTTGTATTCAGCTGTGAAAAATCTCCGGGGCAACTGTAAAAAAGTCATAATTATTGGGGGCGCACCCTTATCTCAAATTCTACTGAAATGCTGTCGTCGCTCCGTGATACTCCCGAACTGAAATGTTTGGTCAGACGGTACATCCCGTTTTCAAACATCCTGCTGTGGCATCGGGTGTCATTTATGTTGCCGATACATGAGTGAGGCGCGTGTATGTACGCTATGGCATTGAAGATCTGCACAATCTCGCCATCGGCATATTTGCGGTTGTAAGGCATTGGTATCCACTTCCCGTCTGACAATTTTTCCAGTGAGTACATTGTGCCAAACATCACCTCATTATCAGTGTCATTGTGTATATCTACTATTATCGAGTCAACCGGGATGCTTAGTTTCTCCGGATCTCTCACACTCATTGTGACTCCGGGACGTGAGGAGGTGCATTTTTGTGCCGGGACCTCAGGTATCTCAATCCGCTCGCCTAAAAAATGAGGGCGCTTGCCACACCACAGATCCAGCATCATTTTGTCACGGGCAAGCCATTCGCGTATGGCAAGACGGGTTCGCACAAATCGGCCGGCCCTTATGGGAGCCGCTATCGCTACAGCATTTATACCGTTGGCCTCCGCGAGATACAACGCGCGTGCGCAATGGTCGCCTTGCGATATTATTGTCAGCGAATCGCATCCGAACACCTCTTTTGCCCTGACCACCGAATCGAGCGTCCTGAATCCGGCGAAATCAAGTATGATCCTATGCTCGGGCACGCCACGGGCTATCAGGGAGTCTCTCATGGCGGTAGGCTCATCATATTCTTTCCGATGATTGTCACCGCTCGCGATAATGAAATCTATTTTCCCGGCATGATAGAGTTGGACAGCGAGATTGATTCTGTTGGCGAAATATGAATTGGGACGGCCCTGCCGGTTCAATGGATTTGTCCCGAGCAATAGGGCTACCTTATTGTATGGGATCGAGTCCACATTTTCATAAATCAGATTCGCTGTCCTGGATTCCACATGCTTGTTGACAATGATTGTGCCGGTAATAATCATTGCGACAAAAATGGCCAGACCCAATATGATTCGTTTATATATTATTCTCATGTGTTTCGATTTTCAGTGGTGAGTGGATGAATGATTACGCCATGCAAATATAGCGCAATTTTAAAGTATATCAAGGTATTAAAACGTTAATTTAATCGCATAGCCTATCAAGCGACCGTACCAATTGTAACAGTCAGCTTTTCTACATTATCGCGCCCCATTTCTTTTTGGGACGGTTGAGGCGGTCGAGGAGACGGCGGCTGCGGCGTGACAATTTTATTTCCGGCGCGGTAGGCTGTTCCGGGGATTGATCAGAGGTGTCGGGAGAGATGTCTGAATACAAGGGTAGGGGCGTGATGGCGCTTGACTGATTCAGCCCGGGCCGATTGGGGCTCGGCAGAGATTGCCCGTCGGTGACGATGGATGTCGTTCCGGAGTTTCCGGCCTGAGTGGCCTTTCTTGCCCTGGCTCTTTCGCGGGCGCGGGCTGAGCGGGCCATGGCACGTTCCAGTTCGGCGCGTATCATGCCGAAAGCGAGCATGGCCATGTGATCGTGGCTTGCGGGCGATTCCCCATGCAGAAACGAGTCGACCAGACGCATGGCTTCGGCCACTGAGGCCGGTGAGGGTGCGAGAGCTGTGGAGATGCGCGACGTGATGTCGGCATATACTTTGCGGGATACAGGGAGATGATTCATTTTGGACGTTTTTTTATCTGCAAAGGTATGGGTCGTGCCGACAGAAAAGGTGCGATAATGTCGCGTCGTTAAAAATAAGTTGTAACTTTGTATTATGACACCGTTGAACGTTCTTGATATCAGGGACCGTGCCGGGTTCCGCCGATGGCTCATGGAGCATCACGCCACCGAAAGGGAGTGCTGGATAGCTGTAAAGCGTGGCAAGACTCCTCCCGAGGGGGATGTGCTGTGGTATCTTGATGCCGTGGAGGAGGCGCTGTGTTTCGGCTGGATCGACTCTACGCTGAAAAGCGTTGACGGAGTGCCGTTGCAGCGTTTCGGCCCGCGAACGCGGTCGAGCGGTTGGACCGAGCTTAACAAAGAGCGGTGCCGGAGGCTCGAGAAACTCGGCCTGATGACCGCCAGTGGGCGCGAGGTGTGTCCCGACCTCTCGGCACAGTTTGAGATCTACCCCGAAGTGATGGCCCGCTTTCGTGCCAATACGCGAGCATGGGAGAATTTCAAGTCGTTTCACCCGCTGTATCAGAGGGTGAGGATTGATAATATCCAGCGCAAGAAATCATCCCCCGAGCTGTTTCACAGCCGGCTTGCCAAACTCATAGAGGCAAGCGAGAGGGGAGAGATGATAGGGGAGTGGAACGACAACGGCCTTCTGCTTGATTATTAAGGAGGGAATATCCTCTAATAACACCCACAAGCTCTACGCGGAGGGAGATAATCAGCTGAAAAAAACGAGCCGGGGCATCTGCTGTCCCGGCTCGCATTTATTCAGAGGGTATATCGATACTATTTTACGTAAGCGTGGCGGTAGCCGTTGAGCTTCTGCCATCCTCCACGGGTGAAATCAGGCACCTCCACGGGGGCGCTTCCGTTTTCGATGGAGAGGCGGGTGAGGGGTGCGAGCGAGCACCATTCGGCGAGGTCATATACATCCATATCGAGGGGCAGACCGTTGCGCAGACAGTAGATCAGACGGTAGTCCATGATATAATCCATGCCACCGTGTCCGCCTACGGTCTTGGCATACTCGCCTACCTCGCGGATGATGGGGTGGGTGTATTTCTCAATCAGAGCGGCTTTCTGCTCGTCGGATATACAGCTGTGGGCGGTGAGGTTTTCGTGGTCGGGCATCGTGGCCGAGTCGAGCTGTTCGGGCTCGAAAGCGTAGCCCTCGCGGGGATATTTGTTGGCGAATCCCTTGGTGCCGGTGAGCTGATACATACGGCTGTAGGGGCGGGGATTCATCACATCGTGCTGTATGTGTATGGTCTTGCCGTTGGCGGTGCGGATCATGGTCATGGTGTGGTCGCCGTTGGCAAATGAGTCGGTCTTCTCGCCGGTGAGTTTCTCAACGAGCTTGGGGCCGGTCACAGCCTTGGTATCCATAGCCACGAGGGTGGTCATGCGGTCGCCACGGTGAATGTCGAGCAGCTGGCAGGCCGGGCCCATGCCGTGGGTGGCATAGATGTCGCCCCGGTGCTCCTTGTTGTAGTCGAGGCGCCAGTTGTTCCAGTATTCGCCCCAGAAATCCTGGAGGTTGTGTATGTAGGAGCCCTCGGTGTGGAGCACATCGCCGAACAGTCCCTGCTGGGCCATGTTGAGGGTGTTCATCTCGAAGAAGTCATACACGCAGTTCTCAAGCATCATGCAGTGCTTGCGGGTCTTTTCCGAGGTGTTGATCAGGGCCCATATCTCGTCAAGATCCATCGCGGCGGGCACCTCGATGGCGGTATGCTTGCCGTTTTCCATGGCGTAGAGAGCCATTGGGGCATGGTGCTTCCAGTCGGTGGCAATGTACACGAGGTCTATGTCGTCGCGTTCCACGAGCTGTTTCCATGCGTCCTCATCACCGCTGTATGAGGCCACGCGCTCCAGTCCGGCATTGTCGAGTATCCGCTGGCATCTCTCCACATTGGCGCTGTCGAGATCGCAGAGGGCTACGATCTTGGTTCCTGGAATCTTGGTAAACCGGCTCACGGCGCCCGGTCCGCGCATACCGAGACCGATGAATCCTACTCTCACAGTGTCGATGGGTTCGGCGGCAAAGGCTATCATATCTTCCTGTCCAGCCGGGCGTTCCGGTACATCTGTCGTGATGGTTTTGCCGGGATTTCCGTCGGTAGTGCATGAAGCGAGCATGGTCAGCGCACATAACATTCCGCCGATAAGATACTTTAATTTCATTGCTTGATCAGGTATTGGTTTATAAAGTGACGAATGAGAAAACCGGGGGAGCCCCGGCGGGCATATTCCTATGCAAAGATAAGTGTTATTTCCAATTTTTCGCACAAAAGGCAGGAATTTTCGTGTTATTTTATATCTTTGCCGGAAAATCCTACAGTATCATGAAAGAACTCCTGAATAAAGTGGTAAGCCACTTCGATATAAATGGCCGGGCCGTGGACATCAAGCCTCTCGGCAACGGACTTATCAACGATACCTATCTTGTTGCCACCGAGGGGGATGCCCCTGACTATGTGCTCCAGAGGATCAATCACGCCATCTTCACCGATGTGGATACCCTCATGACCAACATCCTGGCGGTGACAGCCCATATCCGCGCTAAGCTCACTACCGCAGGCGAGACCGATATTGACAGGAAGGTGCTCACTTTCGTGCCCGTCCGTGGAGAGGAAAAGTACTATTTCCATGACGGCGAAAACTACTGGCGCATGATGGTATTCATTCCCCGCTCGCACACATTCGAGGCTGTCAACCCCGCGAGCAGTCGCAATGCCGGACGGGCGTTCGGTCATTTCCAGGCGATGCTTGTGGATATCGATGCCGACCTCAAGGAGAGCATCCCCGATTTTCACAATATGGAGTTCCGCCTCAGGCAGTTGCGCGAGGCCGTTGCCGCCGATCCCGTGGGGCGTGTGGCCGAGGTGAGGCCCATACTCGATGAGCTGGAAAAGCGTGCCGATGAGATGACCAAGGCCGAGCGCCTCCACCGCGAGGGGAAACTGCCAAAGCGTATATGCCACTGCGACACCAAGGTGAACAACATGATGTTTGACGACGATGGCAACATCCTGTGTGTGATTGACCTCGACACCGTGATGCCGAGCTTCATATTCAGCGACTACGGCGATTTCCTGCGCACCGGCGCCAACTGTCTTGCCGAGGATGATCCCGATATTGACCGTGTGGAGTTTGACATGGACATATTCAGGGCTTTCACCGAGGGCTACCTGTCAGGAGCCGGGGGATTTCTCACTCCGGTCGAGGTGGAGCATCTGCCATACTCGGCCGCGCTTTTCCCTTACATGCAGGCCGTGAGATTCCTCACCGACTATATCAACGGCGACACTTATTATAAGACAAAGTATCCCTCTCACAATCTGGTGAGAACCCGCAATCAGTTCAAGCTCCTGCAGAGCGTCGAGGCTCACACCCCTGAGATGAAGCGGTTTATAGCCGAGAAACTCTCTGAACTGCAGGGGTGCTGATTGCTCCCTTACTGTTGGGCGGCCATGAGGCGGAGCCATTTACGGTAGCCGAAGATGGCTATGACAGTGTAGATGCCATAGAGGGCGCAGTAGAAGGGGAGACCCTTGTAGAGATACAGCCCGCAACACACGATATCGACCACAAACCATGCCAGCCATTGCTCGGCATATTTGCGGGCAAGCATCCATAATCCCACGATGGAGAGCGACGTTGTGAAAGCATCGGCCACCGGCACGGTTGAGTCGGTGAAGCTCACCAGTATCCACCAGATGGCCCGCCACAGCACCAGTGTGCCCACTATCGCCACCGCCCAGGCCCATCGGGGAGTGTGGGTGATGGGGCGCGAGGCCTTCTTCTTGCCTGAGGTCCCGGGGGTGCCACGGGTCCATATCACGAACCCGTACACGGCTATCGCCAGATAGTAGATGTTTATGCCGAAGTCGGCATACAGCCCCTTGGAATAGTATATCCACATGGATATGGAGGGCATTATCACCGATGCGAGCCACACTTTGGGGTTGGCATGGTATTCCCACCACAGGTAGAGCAGGCCTACACTGAAGCCGAGTATTTCGAGTATCGAGTCGGGGTTCATAAGAGATTGATAATCAGGATCAGAAACGGAGCGTGGCGGTGGCCATCACGTGGGTGGGAGCCTGGGCGGCATATCCGGCGTAGCGGTATATCACCTTCTCCGAGCCGTCCACGTAGTATCCTGCGCCGGCATATCCGTTGTTGAAATACTTTTTATTGAAGAGGTTGTAGATCGAGAATCCCAGGCGCATCTCCTTGATGCCGTGGAGATTGCGGAATGTGTAGCCGAGATGCAGGTCGGAGACGAAATATGCGTCGAGCAGAGCCTCGGCCGACCGGGCATTGTTCATGTACTGTTTCCCCACATACCGGCTCTGGAGCGAGACTTCCATGTCGTGCCACGCAAAGTTGAACGAGTTGTTGAATATCAGGTCGGGCGAGAAGGCGATGGGGGTGTCGCCACGGTCAAATGATATGGGATTCTGCCACTCGTCCTCGTAGATGTACTCCACGAAATCCTTGATGCGGTTGCGCGACAGGGTGAGGTTGAACTGCCAGTCAAACCATTTCACCGGCTTGAGCATGGCCTGTAGTTCGCACCCCATGCGGTAGGAGTCGGGCACATTCACGCTGATGGGGTTGCCGGTGTCCGAGAGCTGTCCTGTCACCACCAACTGATCCTTGTAGAACATGCCGTAGAGGTTCACACCCACCGAGAATATTTTGTGGTTGAACGTGTAGCCGGCCTCGAAGTCATCGAGCCGTTCCGAAGTGGGGTAGTGGGCCGGGTCACAATCGGTGAAATTGTCGCGCGTAGGCTCCTTCTGGGCCACTGCCCACGATGCGAACGCCCTGTGGCTTCCCGACTCGAAGTTGATACCCACCTTGGGGTTGAAGAAGTCCCACCGGCGGTTGATGTCGAGCACGGCGGGGGCCTCGGTGTTCCAATCCCAGTTGTCCGACGCGCCCTTTATCGTGTAGTGGATGTGGCGGTACTGCAGGTCGGCAAAGGCCGAGAAACGGCTGTTGATGTCGTAGTTGGCTCGGAGATACACGTTGGAGTCGAATTTGCGTCCACGGTTGTCGTAGTATTTCTGCAGAGGGTCGATCTGCCCTACATAGTTGCGCACCCATTTCACCAGGCCGTAGTGATGTCCGTCGAAATCGCTCACGGCACCGCCGAGGGTCACATTCCAGCTGTCACGGCGGTAATTGATGTTAAGCAGTCCGCCTCCGAAACCGTTGTCGTTGTATTTCAGACGTATGAGGTCCGATTTCGTCACCTTCTCGCCGTCAGCGTTGTAGAACGGCTCCAGACCATACTCCACCAGTGTGCGCCCGGTCTTGTACTGGTCGTAATAGCCGAGGTCGGTGGTGTAGAACAGCGCCGCGTTGAGGTTCACGTACTCCCCGAGGCGTTGCGAGGCGAGTAGCTGGAAATGATGCTGGGTGAAGTTGTCGTACTGGTCAGGGTAATAGGCCCTGTTTCCGTCCTTGTCGGTGTATTCACCGCAGGGATTGTAGCGTCGGCCATACTTCTCCATCTGCTCCTTGGAGGCGTAGTCCCATGCCATGTAGGTGCGTTCCTTGCCTCCGAAGGCGAGCAGGCGCACCGATGTGCCATAGTTCTGATAGGCCGCCTGGCCGAAATAGCTCCACAGAGCCGAGGATGCGCGCTCGATGTAGCCGTCCGATCCCATGTGGCTCAGTTTCGCGTCAAAGCTCCAGTGGTCGCCGAGCAGTCCCGACCCCACGCGGATAGTCTCGCGGTTGGTGTTGTACATGCCGTAGGCACCCGAAAGCTCGGCATACGGATCCTCCGACGGCGCATCGGTCACCATATTGACGCTCGCGCCAAACGCTCCGGCACCGTTGACCGAAGTTCCCGCCCCGCGTTGCACCTGCACGTCGCGAAGCGATGAGGCAAGGTCGGGCATGTTCACCCAGTACACATTGTGGCTCTCGGAGTCGTTGATGGGTATTCCGTTGGCTGTCACGTTGATGCGCGAGGCATCGGTGCCACGTATGCGCATGGATGTGTAGCCCATACCGCCTCCGGCATCGGATGTCACTGTCACTGAGGGAGTTGTCTGGAGCAGATAGGTCATGTCGCGCCCGTCGTTGTTGCGTGTCAGCTCCTCCTTGGTGACATTGGTAAATGCCACAGGGGTCTTCTTGGTCGCACGGTTGGCCACGACCTCTACCTGGGTTAAGGCTACATTAAGGGAATCGTCCTCGTTGACGGCCACGTGTGCGTCAACGGCATTGGTGGAAGCCCACGCTGCCGCGAGGGTCACCGGAAGAATCATCTTCTTCATCATTTTTTCTCTACGCCGGTATTATCCGGATCAGGTTCAAAGGGTATGATCTCAGCCCGGCCGCCTGTGTGCCATCTGAAGCACCTTTTCGGCCGAACACCCCTAAAATTATGTAAATTATCTCTCTGCCTGGGCCATTGTCCTATGGATCCGAGGCCCGAACGCGGGTGCAAAGGTAACGATTTTATCCTTACGGGTGAGCATTTTTCCTGATTTTTTGAAAAATAATTCCCGCCTGACGGAGAAATTCTCCATCAGGCGGGGATGCGCAAAGAAAATGCAAAACTCTGTGGTTTTTCAGTATTACGCTACATTATATCATGCTGTAAATTCCTCGGGCAGAATGGGCATGGCACCCTTCTTGGTGCATACGAAGGCCGATGTCTGCACTGCCAAGGCATGTGCCTCGGCTACGCTCTTGCCCTTGAGGATGCTGGCTATGAAGGCGGCGGTAAACGAGTCGCCCGCGCCCACAGTGTCGGCCACCTCCACCTTGGGGGTGGGCTGGAACGATACGTTGCCGGGGGTGAACACGTAACTTCCGTTGATACCGCAGGTGAGTATCAGCATCTTCAGATTGTACTTGCCCAGCAGGATCCAGCACTTGTCCTGGAGGTCGATGCCGGGATAGCCAAACATACGGCTCACGGTCACAAGCTCCTCATCGTTGATCTTGAGGATGTTGCAGCGGGTCATGGAGTTGCACAGGATCTCCTTGTTGTAGAATCCCTGGCGGAGATTCACGTCAAACACCACGAGGTTGTCGGGATCCTGAGGCATTGCGCCCAGGAACCGGTTGATAGTGTTGCGTGACACCACATTGCGCTGGGCGAGCGAGCCGAAGCACACGGCGCGTGTACGCTCGGCAAGCTGTTCGAGCTTGGCGGTATAGGGGATGTTGTCCCAAGCCACATTCTCCTTTATTTCATACTGGGGGATGCCGGCCTGGTCGATCTCCACCTGCACGGTGCCGGTGGGATAGGGCACGGTCTCGATGAGATGGGTGAGCCCCTTGGAGGTGAAATTCTCTATGATCTCGTTGCCTAACTGATCGTCGCCCACGGCGCTGACCACACAGCTCGGCAATCCGAATTGCGATACATGGTAGGCAAAGTTGGCGGGTGCGCCACCTATCTTCTTACCTTCGGGCAGAACGTCCCACAGGGCTTCGCCCATTCCTACTACTACGTTTTCTTTCATGGCTTATGTCAATTAGTTGTTTTTGATTTTAAGGGTGTACATCATCAGATAGAGGACTCCGAGGGTCATCACGGCCACAGCTCCGAACTGTCCGCCCAGGAAGTCGCTGGCATATCCCATGGCGAGGGGGAATACAGTTCCGCCGAAGAGGCCCATGATCATGAGGCCCGATACCTCGTTCTGCTCGGCTGGTGAATTGTTGAGAGCCTGGGAGAAGATCACCGAGAAGATGTTGGAGTTGCCGAATCCTATCAGGGATATGCCGATGTAAATCATGTGGATAGTCTCGCTGACAAAGAGTATGCCCATAGCCACGAGCATCATGGCCACGCTGAGGGCGAAAAATTTCTTGGCCGATACCGAGCGCAGGAGGATAGCTCCGAGCAGGCTGCCGCCGGTGCGGAATATGAAGTAGATGCCGGTGGCGAATCCTGCCTCCTCGAGCGGGAGACCGAGGCGTTCAATTATGATCTTGGGTGCGGTGGTGTTGGTGCCCACGTCGATGCCCACATGGCACATGATGCCGATGAAGCAGAGCAGGATGAATGGACGGCCGAGCAGTTTCACGCACTCCATGATGCCCGAGGCCTTGTCGGGGCGCTTCTCCTCGATGGGGGTGGCGGCGAGCATGGAGATGGAGAGGAGACACACGAGGGCGTAGATGGGGAACAGCACTCTCCATCCCAGACCGAAGGTGATCACGGCCGAGGTGGCTCCCCAAGCGGCGAGGATGGGGGCGAGGAACGAGGCTATGGCCTTGACAAACTGGCCGAAGGTGAGGGTCGAGGCGAGTTTGTCGGGGGTGATGAGGTTGCTTACGAGGGGGTTGAGCGAGGTCTGCATCAGGGCGTTGCCTATGCCGAGCAGAGAGAACGCGATGAGCATGGTATAGTATCCTTCACCAAACATGGGGATGAACAGCGACAGGGCTGTCACTATGAGGCTCAGGAGCACTGTGCGTTTACGGCCTATCTTGTTCATCAACATTCCGGTGGGCACCGAGAAGATGAGAAACCAGAAGAACACGAGTGAGGGGAAGAGATTGGCCTGCGAGTCGGTGAGGCCGAGCTCCTGCTGAACATAGTTGGATGCGGTGCCCACGAGATCTACAAATCCCATGGCAAAGAAACACAGCATCACGGGGATGAATTGCATTATAGCCGTGCGCCGGCCCATCTGCATTGATTGGGTATTATCCATGGCGTAATTTTATTTGCTGATTGGTATTGATTACTAGCTGTTGGTATTGATTGAATATATGTCTAACGATTTTAGCTGGGCCTTGCCTCCGTCGGTGGCGAGCGAGAGGGTGGTGTAGGGGGAGGTGGGGAACACAAGGTTGGTGATCACGAAGTTGCCCTCGCCGTCAAACACCTCGATGCTCGAGCGGTCGATGAATATGCGCAGTGACTGGCTGTTGCCGCTACGGAATGTGGGCGAGGTGACTTTGGCCGGGAAATCCTGGCTGAAATCGGTGACACCGCTGTTGCTGCGGTCCATGCTGAATGTGCGGGCCTCGGGGTCGAATGTCATCTCCACCTTGTCGCCGGCAGGATTGGAGAGGGTGATGTTGACCGGCGAATTTTTTGTCGAGTTCACGGTCATATCTATCTCGCATATACCGTCGTTCTCAGTCGGCAGATTGAATGTACGGGCCTTTTTGCTCAGGCTCTTGGATTTGGCCGACAGGGTTTTCTTTCCGCGCAGTGCGTCGGTCTCGGGCGAGGGGATGGTGCTGATGTAGTACTGGCCATCCTCTCCGCGGAACAGCGAAATGTCGCGGGGCAGGGTGTTGGCGCTGCGGAACTGCTTGGTGGGCACCTCGGCGGCATACTGCCAGTTGCTCATCCAGCCTATCACCACGTTGCGGTCCTCGGGGGCGTTGCTCCATGACACGGTGGCGTAGTGGTCCTTGCCATAGTCCATCCATTTCGTGGGGATCTCGCCCGATGCGTTGGTGTCGGCCTTGAATGTCTTGCCGTCGAAGTCGCCTGTGAAGTACTGGGTGGCGCTTCCGCCGAATATTCCGCCGGGGTTGAGGTTGCATATAAGCACCCACTTCTTCTCATCGGATCCGTTGACGGGGAGTTGCATCAGGTCGGGACATTCCCACACTCCGCCCTGGGCGCCTATGCCCTTGCCAAACGCGCTCTTGAGCGTCCACTCCTTGAGGTCGGGTGAGGAGAATATGAGCATCTCGTGGTCGAGGGCATGTGCCAGGAGCATGTTCCACTCCTTTGTCTCCTCGTTCCAGAACATGTTCGGGTCGCGGGCCTCGCTCTCGAGAGTGAGGATGGGGTTGCCGGGATAGATGCTGAATGTCTCACCGTTGTCTCCGCTGTGGGCCAGGCTCTGCATCTGGCTGATTCCGGCCGAGGTGTACAGGGCTATGATCTCATCCTTGCCAAATCCGGCGGTGTTCTCCTTGTCCACCACACAGCTGCCGCTGAACACCGACCCGAGGCCGTTGGGCTCGATGGCGTTGGGGTGATGCTCCCAGTTCACGAGATCCGTGGAGGTCGAGTGGCCCCATGTCATGTTCTGCCACTTGGATCCGTAGGGATTGTACTGGTAGTACAGGTGCCACACACCGTCCTTGTACACCATGCCGTTGGGGTCGTTCATCCAGCCGTAAAGGGGGGTGTGGTGATAGGCCGGACGGTATTTCTCAGTGTTCTCGGTGCTGAAGGTGTCGCTTGTCCTCATGGCCTTCCAGCAAGCGTCCTGGCTTGCCTCGCGCACCGACGAGCGTCCCTGGGCGGTGACGATGTTGAGCACAAGCTCACCGTCCTTGTAGCGCGAGATGTCCAGGGGCACATAGTAGTCCACCTTGTTGCGGGCGAGCCTTACATATATTGTGCTCTCGGGCTTGCCGTCGAGCAGGAGGTTGACGGTGGCATCGTCCACGCTCTCCTCCACAGGGAGCAGGAGGTATCGGGCATCGTCGCTCACGCGCACGAGGGTATTATTGGTGCCGAGATGATTGATGGTCACTCCGTCGGCGGCGCTCAGCGCGAGGGTGCCTGCGAGGCCGGCGAGCATACTCATTGTCAAGTGTCTGATGTATTTCATGATCGTATATTTTGATTTTCGGTTTTCCGGTACTGCAAAACTAATATTAATAATTTTGTGGCGGTATCAAATATGTTGCATAGTGTATCAAATATGTTGTATCGCCTAATTTTTAATAGATTACACAACATTTATACTAACGGAAATTACTATATTTGCATTGCAGATAATAGATCAGCAATGGAAACGAGATCAGGAAAGAATTTAGTGACAGTGCTCCTGTGCGCCGCCATCATGTCAATGGCCATGCTGTCGTTGACCGGATGCAAGGACAAGAAAGTGTACCGCATAGGGGTATCGCAATGCAGCGACGACGACTGGCGTTCCAAGATGAACGACGAGATAAGGCGCGAGATGATATTCCACGACAATGCCGAGGTGGAGATCCGCTCGGCCGACGACAGCAATGACAAGCAGATTGCCGACATAAGATATTTCGTCGAGAATGGATTTGACATCATCATCGCTGCCCCCAACGAGGCCAATGCCCTCACGCCCGTTATTAAAGAGGTGTACGAGAGCGGCACTCCGGTACTGATATTCGACAGGAACATCAACGGCGATTACTACACCGCCTTTCAGGGCACCGACAACCGTGGCATAGGGCGCTCGGCCGCCAGGCTCGCCCGCTCGCTTGTCGACGGCGAGTGCAATGTGGTCGAGATACGTGGTCTGGAGGGCTCAACCCCCGCCGAGGACCGCCACAGCGGGTTTCACGAGGTGATAGCCAAAGCTCCGCACATGAGGATTCTGGCCGAGGGCTACGGCAACTGGAACGGTGACGATGCCGCGCTGGTGGCCGATTCGTTGCTCCGGCTCCATCCCGATGCCAACCTGATCTACGCCCACAACGACCGCATGGCCATAGCCGCATCCCGGGTGGCCCGGAGCATGGGGCGCGATGATATAAAGATAATAGGTATAGACGCTGCCCCCGAGATAGGCATACAGGCAGTGGCCGACAGCGTGATCGACGCCACATTCCTCTATCCCACCGAGGGTTACGGCCTGATACGCACCGCCATGGCCATCCTGGAGGGGAAGCCTTACAGGAAGGAGACCATCCTGCCGATGGCCTCGGTGGTCGACCTCTCCAACGCCGGTATCCTCCTGAGGCAGAATGTGGAGCTTAAGAACGAGACCTCCAAGATAAGCTGGCTCAAGGGGAAGGTGGATGACTACTGGAGCCGACATTCGGCCCAGACGTCGCTCCTCTACGCTGCGATCACCATTCTTGTGCTCCTTTTCATACTCGTTTTTGTGCTTCTGCGCATATTCTGGGTGAGGAAACAGCATCAGAAGAAACTCGCCGAGCAGAACCGTATGCTCGGCCATCAGCGCGATCAGCTCATCGCGCTCAACGAGCAGCTGCAGGATGCCACCCAGTCCAAACTGATGTTCTTCACCAACGTGTCCCACGACCTGCGCACCCCGCTCACCCTCATTGCCGGACCGGTGGAACAGCTCAGCGAGGCCGACAATCTCACCCCCTCACAGCAGGCCGTGGTGAAGATTGCCAACAAGAATGTGAAGATACTGAAACGCCTTATCAACCAGATACTTGATTTCCGAAAGTATGAGAACGGCAAACTCGACCTTTCGCTGACCGAGGTTGACCTCGGGAGCATGATGGCCGAGTGGTGCGAATCGTTCCGCAACATTGCCACCGAGAGGGACATACACTTCAGTGTCAACGTGGAAAGCGGTTGCGATCTCACCACCGCCGTCGACATCGAGAAGATCGAGCGCGTGATGTTCAATCTCATCTCCAACGCCTTCAAGTACACCGACCCCAACGACTCCATCACGGTGGCCGTGAGGAAAGATGCCGGAAATATCGTGATCACGGTGGCCGACACGGGCAAGGGGATAAGCACCGAGGATCTCTCGCACATATTCGAGCGCTTCTTCCAGGTCGACAAGATCCACCCAAACGGTTCTGGTATAGGACTTTCGCTTGCCAAGGCGTTTGTCGAGCTCCATGGTGGTACCATTACCGCAGAGAGCCGTGTGGGGGAAGGCTCCACATTCACTGTCACACTCCCCGTGAAGCATGTCGATACCGCCGGAGCCGTCACCACCGGGTCGCGCATCACCCCCGAGGTGGTGAATATGGAGCTGGAGGATATAGCCGTGCCCCCCGCCGAGATTGACCGCGACCGCACCACTGTGCTTGTGATCGACGACAACCCCGACATACGCAACCTCATCGCCTCGATCCTCGACAGCCATTATGCCGTGATTACCGCCTCCAATGGCATCAAGGGCCTGAAGATGGCCGCCAAGTATGTCCCCGACCTTATAATATGTGACGTGATGATGCCGTTGATGGACGGCCTGGAGTGTTGCCGTCGCATAAAGAACGAGCAGGCCACCTCCCACATCCCCGTGCTGATGCTCACGGCATGTTCCATGGACGAGCAGCGCATCCAGGGATACGAGTGCGGGGCCGATGCCTATCTATCCAAGCCATTCAATGCCGGAGTGCTGTTGGCCCGGTGCAAGTCGCTGATTGACAACAGGCTCAGGATACGTGCCTCATTCTCGGCCACGGGCGCGCCCGTGCCTCCGGCCAATACGCCCGAGTCGCCCGCAAAACCGGCACAAGGCGCTGTGAGCGAGATTGATAATGATTTCTACAAGCGCTTCTGCGGGATAGTGGATGCCGAGATGGCCAATCAGGATCTCACCGTCGACAACATAGCCCAGCGCATGGGCCTGGGACGCACCCAGTTCTACCGCAAGATAAAGGCCTTGACCAATTATTCGCCCGTCGAACTGCTCCGCAACATGCGTCTCGCCAAGGCCCGCACCTTGCTCACCACCACCGACAGGTCGGTGTCCGAGATAGCCTACGAGGTTGGATTCTCCACACCGGCCTACTTCGGCAAGTGCTACAAGGACCGCTACAACGAGACCCCCTCCGACATACGCGAGCGGTTGAAATAAACCATTTCTCCTCTCTCCTCCCTTCCCTTTCTCTCTTATTCTTTCTCCTCTTTTTTCTCTCATATTCCCCTTTATCTTCATGCCGGTGGCCCATAGTGCTTAAAAATGTTGCGAAATATATCAAAAATCGGTGGTTGCATAGATTTTGATACACGATGCAACAATTGTAATACCCTATTATATAGGCCGGTTGTAACTTTGTGGCATGAGAAACTTAACCAACTAATTTTATCATGAAAAGAACAATCCTTTATGCCTTATTTCTGCTGTTGGCAGTGATATGTGCGCAAGCACAGAGCATCACAGTGCATGGGACGGTGATTTCAGCCACCGATTCCGAACCGCTGATAGGTGCAAGTGTCATCCCTGATACCGACGCCACCGCCGGAGTCGCTACAGATATTGACGGTAATTTCACGCTTACAGTGCCCGAAGGCTGCAACCTGACTATTTCTTATGTGGGATACAAGTCCCAGACTGTGAAAGCCACCCCCGAAATGACAGTGACTCTCGAGGAGGACTCCGAGATCCTCGATGAAGTGGTAGTGGTAGGTTATTCGACCGAAAAGAAATCTGACCTCACCGGCTCGGTATCGGTAGTGAAGATGAAAGATGTGGCCGATACCCCCACCGGCAATGTGATCCAGGCCCTGCAGGGCCGTGTGGCCGGTATGAACGTCACCACCGACGGTACCCCCGGCGGTCTCAGCACCGGCACATCGATCCGTGGTGCCTCCTCGTTCCGTGGCGATGCCAACGGCCCCCTCTATGTGATCGACGGCGTGATGACCCGCGAGAATCCCGGCACTATCCTCAACAGCAACGATGTTGAGTCGATCCAGGTGCTCAAGGATGCCGCCTCGGCTGCCATCTACGGCGCTCAGGCCGCCAACGGTGTCATCATCATCACCACCAAGCGTGCCAAGCAGGGCGAGTGCCGTGTGACATTCGATGCCACCCTCACTCTCCAGACCTACAACAGCGGTCTCGACATGCTCAACGCCGACCAGTGGGGCGAGGTATATTGGGCCGCACATAAGTACACCTATGGTATAACTCCTCCCTCCAACGAGCTTTACGGCAACGGCGCCACCCCCAAGCTCCAGTCCTACACCAACCTCAACGGCGTGGCTGTGGATCCGCAGAACACCGATTGGGAGAAGGAGATACACCGCACCGCCCTCATGCAGACCTACAGCGTGGGTCTCTCCAAGGGTTCCGAGAACGGCGCCTCGTCGATGTCGCTCAGCTGGCTCGACCACGACGGTATCATCAAGGGCTCGGACTTCCAGAAGGCCAACGCCCGCTTCAGCTCCGACTACGGCTATCTCAACAACCGTCTCCGTGCCGGCGGTAATGTCACCGTCAACTGGTGGAGACAGCACAACGCCCCCGGCGGTGTGGAGGAGAACGCCATCAAGATGCACCCCGCCCGCACCGTGTATGACTCGGAGGGCAACTACAACGACCAGGTGGCTTTCGGCCTCAACGATACCCCCAACCTCGTGCGTCAGATCGAGGAGCAGAGCAAGAACAAGCATGAATACTGGCGCGTGTTCGGTAACGCTTTCCTCTCCATCGAGCTTATCAAGAACCTTATCGTGAAGACCAACTTCGGTATCAACTACCACAATGGCACCGACAAGGAGTTTACCCCCGCCAACTTGCGCGACAACACCAACACCCTCTATCAGTATTCGAGCAAGACAGTCGACTGGGTGTGGACCAACACCGCCCAGTACAACGTGGACCTCGGCAAGAACTCCATCATGGCCCTCGTGGGTATCGAGTCAAAGCGCAACCACTTCGAGGATATGTATGGACGTGGCAAGGGCCTCGAGATCGAGGATGAGAACTACTGGTATCTCGGCAACGTGACCTCCGACCAGACTCTCGGCTCAGGTGCCTCCAACTACTCGATGTTCTCGCTCTTCGGCAAGTTCAACTATGTGTGGGACAACAAGTATCTCGCCTCAGTGACCATACGTCGCGATGCCTCCTCCCGCCTCTCCGATTCCAACAACTACGACTGGTTCCCCTCCTTCTCGGCCGGCTGGCGCATCTCGCAGGAGAATTTCATGGAAGGCACCCGCTCATGGCTTTCCGACCTCAAGATACGTGGCGCCTACGGTGTGAACGGTAACGACATCATCGCCAACGACGCTTTCTATGCCAAGTATGAGATGGACATGAACAAGGCCGGATATGCCATCGACGGTGGCAACAAGCTCTATCCCGGAGCCTACCGCTCGCGCCGCACCAATCCCGACCTCACATGGGAGAAGACCTATCAGACCAACGTGGGCTTCGATGCCTCGCTGCTCAACAACCGCCTCTCGCTCTCGTTTGACTACTTCCACAAGAAGACCAAGGACATGCTTGTCGAGAAGCCCTATATCGCCACTATCGGCGAGGGTGGCTACTGCTGGTACAACGGTGGCGATATGGTCAACAAGGGTGTCGAGATCGTGCTCAACTGGCGTCAGGCCGTCAACAAGGATTTCAGCTACGAGGTAGGCCTCAATGTCACCGCCATGAAGAATAAGGTGACCGGCCTCATGGACGATATCTATTACACCTGGGGCGGTGGCAATGGACGCGACAAGAGTATCGTGGGCCAGGCTCTCGGATCATGGATGGGCTACAAGACCGACGGTATATTCCGCACTCAGGAGGAGGTGGATGCCTACAAGGCCCAGTATAAGGTGGGCTTCGGCAGTCCCGCAGTAGGCCGTGTGCGCTACGTGGACACCAACGGCGACGGCGAGATCAACGACCGCGACCGCACATGGCTCGGCACCGATCTCCCCAAGGCTCAGTTTGGTCTCAACCTCTCGGCCAATTACAAGGACTTTGACCTGAGCATGTTCTTCAGCAGCATCATCCGCGATGCCTGGAACAACTCCAAGTACTACACCGACTTCTTCCCCCTCTGGACCGGCAACCACGGCACCCAGCTCCTTGATGCCGCCAACGCCTACGAGAACTATCTCGCCAACGGCTACTACGCATCCGATGTGCCCGCCCCAGCGATCGACAACTCCAACAGCGAGGGTGAGGGTTCCGACTACTACATCGAGGACGGCTCATTCCTGCGACTGAAATCGCTCTCGCTCGGCTACTCGCTCCCCCGCCACATCCAGAGCAAGCTCTCGCTTAAGAGCGCCCGCATATATTTCCAGGCTCAGAACCTCTTCACCATCACCAAGTACAGCGGTGCCGACCCCGAGGGTCTCGGATACCCCTACGCAATGCCCCGCCAGTACACTTTCGGTATTCAGTTTGGATTCTAACTCTTCCTTAAACAACGAATTTCATGAAACTCAAGAATATTATCACTCTCTTCACTGCTTCAGCAGCCCTTCTCTCCTGTAGCGACGATTTCCTCAAGAATCCGCCCCAGGGTCCTCTCTCCGAGGCCAATATGAACGATCCCTCAGCCGTGGATCTGCTCGTCAACAGCGCCTACGCCACTTTCGGATGCCGCTATGCCGACTCCAACGATCCCCACCTCTTCCCGCTCACCAACTGGAGCTATGGCGAGGTCCGCGCCGACAATGCCTACAAGGGCGGTGGCGGTGAGACCGACCTCTGGGAGGTGCACGACATGGAGACTGCCAAGATACAGCCCAACAATGGTTTCCTCGATGGAAAATGGTTCAATGCCTATTGCGGTATATCGCGTTGCTCCTCCACCATACGCACTCTCCAAAAGGTGGATGAGTCACAGGTGCCTGCCAAGAACACCCGCATCGCCGAGATCCGCGTCATCCGCGACCACTGGTATTTCGAGCTTGTACGTCTCTTCAACCGCATCCCCTACATGGATATAGATCTTCCTGAGAATGAGTATGTCAATGTGAGAAACGATGAGTTCACCCGCGAGCAGCATCTCGACCGCATCGCCAAGGATCTCCTTGAGGCCGCCGAGAGTCTCCCCGAGACACAGACCCAGATCGGACGCATCAACAAGCGTGCCGCCCTGGCCTATGCTGCCAAAGTGAAGCTCTATCAGGCTTACGAGCAGGATCCACAGACCAACGCCGTGGTCAATGTCAACAAGGCTCTGCTTAAGGAGGTGGTCGACATCATCGACGGCATACAGGGCTACAATCTGCTCTCCGACTTCCAGCAGCTCGACATGCTCGAGTATGAGAACGGCCCCGAGGCTGTGCTCACCGTGCAGTTCTCCAAGAATGACGGCACCGCCGACGGCGGTCGCGTGAACTGGAGTATGCTCCTCAACTCCATGACCGGCCCCGGCTGTCCGTGGCAGGGCGACGGATTCTTCCTCCCCTCCCAGGACCTCATTAACGCCTATCAGACCGACGAGAACGGCCTGCCGCTCTTCGACTATCAGTCGCGCCCCGACTATGGCGTGGTTGAGTTTGATTCCTCCGATGCCAACGACTATCATCTGGCCAATGTCGACGGCAACGTTGACCCCCGTCTCGATTTCGTGACCGGCCGTCCCACCATCCGCTACAAAACATATCTTGGCTCGGCCTGTGGCTTGTGGGTGCGCAACCGCGATGCCTACGGTTACAACAACACCAAGCGCTTCTGGCTGTCGCCCGAGTCAGCCGATGCCAACCAAGGTTGGCCCTGGGGTGCTTCAGCTCTCAACTGGCAGATAATCCGCTATGCCGACCTGCTTCTCTATAAGGCCGAGGCTCTGATAGAAATGGGTAGCGCCGACAATCTCGATGAGGCCCGCACGCTCATCAACCGTGTGCGTGAGCGTGCCCAAAAGAGTGCCTACGTCAAGGATTTCAACAATCCCGCCAAGTATGCCGCCAACTACAGCATCGGCCTCTATCCCGCCGCCGGCTGGAACCAAGATTATGCCCGAAAGGCTCTGCGCACCGAGATGCGTCTGGAGAAGGCTATGGAGGGTGAGCGATTCTATGACCTCGTGCGCTGGGGTATAGCCAAGGAGGTGATGAACAATTACTTCAAGGCCGAGAAGGACAACCGCATCTACTATCAGAACGCCAGCTTCGAGACCGGCGAGGAATACTTCCCCATCCCCGTGGCCCAGTACAATTTCTCAGGTGGAAAATATGTTCAGAATCCCGGTTATCCCGCTTTCTGATCGCATGAGATTTCTATACAGTTTCTAAATCCCCTCTCTGAAAAAAGATTGTTTTAGGTTCGTAATAGTGTTATGGAAAAGTTATCACAGGTAAGTTTAAGATAAGATAATTGTTTAAGGTAACTATTTTTCGAGGGGTAACACAATTTCTAAGGTAATAAAGTTTATATAGGTTAATTGTTGTGGAGAGCCTTTCACGGGTAGTGACGGGCTCTCCTTTTGTTTTCCCAAAAAAACATAATTTGCTATACAGAAACATATTATTTCAAGATATGAGACAGATATTCAGAACATTTGCTATTAGTGTGCCCGTGGTTATAGCATCGCTGGCCATGACAACTGAGGCACGCGCCGATGAGACGGAGCTGTACAGCGAGCCTTACCGTCCGCAATACCATTTCACTCCGGCCCACAGATGGATCGGAGACCCCTGCGGACTGGTGTACCGCGACAGCACTTTCCGCGCCTACAGCTGGGGCGGAGCCGAGTCGGGCGACCTGATCCACTGGACCGAGGTCAATGACAATGCCATCAGGAATATCCCCAAGGGGATATCTCCGTTCACAGGAAGTGTGGTGGTCGACAAGGACAATACAGCCGGATATGGCCCGGGCGCCTACATAGCTGCCTTCACATCGTTTGACGAGGGGAGCAAGAAGCAGTCCCAGTCCATAGCGTTCAGCCTCGACGGGGGCGTCACCTATAATTATTATGATCTTAACCCGGTGCTTGATATATGGAGCACCGAGTTCCGCGATCCCACTGTGATATGGGATGCCCGCACCTCGCGTTGGATCATGCTTGTAGCCAAGGCTTTGGAAAAGAAAGTGGCCTTCTATGCCTCGGCCGATCTCAAGCATTGGGAGTGGCTGAGCGATTTCGGCCCGATGGGCGACAGCGAGCGGTCATGGGAGTGTCCCGACATGTTTCAGCTCCCGGTGGAGGGGAAGCCCGGTGTGAAGAAATGGGTGCTCCTCGTGTCGGTCAACTGGGCCCGTGAGCAATACTTCGTCGGAGATTTCGATGGCACCCGTTTCATTCCCGATCGTCCCGACCAGGCTCCGGCCTACGTCGACGAGGGGCTTGATTACTACGCCTCACGTGTGTTTCAGGACTATGACGGCACTCTCCCCGAGGTCTACACTCTCGGGTGGGTATCCACATGGGATTACGCCCAGCATGTGCCCACCGCCTACGGCAAGGGGGTGTGGTCGCTCCCCCGCGCCATGTATCTCAGGGAGAGTGGCGATGGCTACAAGCTATGTCAGCGTCCCTATTCCGGCCTTGAGGAATTGAGGGAGGCTCCGGTAAATGCCCGTTATAAACTGAAGCCCGGAGTGACCCGCCTCGATGTTGTGTCGCGTATGGATAACAGTTATGAGCTTGAGGTGGAGATAGATACCCGTGCGGAAAATACCATCGGCCTGAATCTGTGTGCCGGATCTGTCCATAAGGTGACATTGAGCTACGATACCCGCTCGGAGATACTGATGCTCGACCGTACCGCAGCCACCGGCCATGACATACCTAAATTCAGCCGTATAGCCTTTTCCAAGGTGGCACCTGTCGACGGCAAGGTGAAGTTGAATATCTTTGTGGACAGGTCGGTGATAGAGGTGTTTGCCGACGGTGGTGCTACGGTGATGACCGCCCTGACATTCCCCGATTCCGACGGCACCGGAGTGGAGCTCACCGCCCTGCGCCCCGGCTCAGTGGTCAACGTAACCGCCTGGCACATAAAATCCATCTGGAAATCCCCTCGCCATTGAAATAACATCCCGTACCCGGCCCCCAAATCATGGTATTTGAGCGACTCCCCCGACCACAAAGCCACCCGCAGGCCCATTACCCACAAAGCCCCGAATGGGGCGATGTAATTATAGCCCCGTCACGAGCGACGGATGCAAATTGCCCGCAGGGCAAAATTTGCATCTATCGCGAGGCACGGGGAAAACAGGGACATACCAACCCGGGCGTCGAAGACGTCCTATAATTCTACCCTGCATAATATAAATGTGGTGTTTAACACGCTGTTAAACACCACATTTATATTATACGGATTTCCCGTCATTATCATTCTTCTCTTTCCCGCTCAATTTTTTGAGCTGCTCGGGGGTGAGGGGCGTGTGATTGCCCCCGAAATGTATCCGGTTCATCTCGGCGGGCTTGAGCGTCACGGCGCTTTTCAATTTAGCTTCGGGTATCTTTCTCATGGCAGGGGAGATTCTTGAAAATCCTGAGGATCATGTTGATAAACAATACGGTGAACACATACACGGCCATCAGCACGAACAGATCAATGTGGAGCGGAAACGACTTCCCGAGCCATCCGCCACCGAGGTAGCAGAAAAACAGCAACCACAGTGTGGATTGCACGCCCACACACAATGTACACCAATGATGCGCCCTGAAACGCTGATACCAGATGCTCCACACCGTGTAGGGGAGACAACACACATTGCACAGCGCGAGGTCGGGCCACACGTGGGGGAACATCAGCAGGGCGGCCAGCGACACGCCGAAGTAGCCGAATCCCACCTCGCTCCACGAGAATACCCCGAAGAGCTTGGAAACCTTCAGCGACATTATGCTGTCGCAACCACCTTTCTCGAGCACTCCACACACGCGGTCGGAGGCTGCCGTGTGGATATTCAGTGACTTCTGTAGCAACAGATAGGAGAAATACAGCCCCACACAGTCGAGCAGGGCTATGAGCAGGGTGGAGAAATGGGCATACACCTCGCGGGTGATGAAAAAATAGGCCACGACGGCAATCGCCGCCACAGCCAGGGCATATTTCGACAGGCCTGCCACCGTCTCGGTGAGCCGGTGTTGGGCATATTCCGGCTCGCGTGACTCCTCATCGGGAAACGCGAGCAGGGCTATGCCGTTCCAGGCGTTGATGAAGTCGGGCAGGGGAGCGGTCTCCTCCTCCCCGAGCGAGTCATATTCCACCTGGTTCCGGCCGGTGTCGATATGCTTTACTATCACGAATATCCCCGCCGAGGTCTGGGCGAGAAACGGCGTGGGTATCGCGGAAAGCTCCTCCTTGTCGGCCACCTTGACCCCCACATTGCGCACGCCATACTGCGTGAGCAGATGCGAGAGTCCGTAGAGCGACTTGAATGTCATTCCGCGAAACTCAGCCTCGGAGTGTCCCGCCGTGTGGGGTACCTCCAGCGCGTCCAGAAATCGTGAGAATATCGAGGTCATGAGAGATAGGTTTGGACTTTGGCCAGGAGGTCGTTGCCGTCGATCTCGCCGGTGTGACGCCAGGCCTCGCTACCGTTTTTGTACACCAGGAACGATGGGATGGACCGTACCTTTGCGCTGTCGGCGGCCTCCTGATTCTCGTCGATGTCGAGCTGGAACACGGGCACTTCCCCGTCCAGCAACTCCTTCACCTGATCCATCACAGGCATCATGCGCTGGCAGTGAGGACACCACGATGCGTAGAACTCCACAAGTACAACAGGGGCTGAATTTATAGCTGCTTCAAAAGTCATATACGTGAGATTTTGGGGGTTAAACTATAGAGAATGTTTTTAAACTAAACTGAATGTTTTTAAGTAAAACTATAGGGAGAGTTTTTGATTAAAACTACCCTTACAACGCCATTTTACCCCTAATAGTTCTATCAAGGCGGAAATCTCTACCCCTTATCCAAGGTTCCCCCTCCACTTGTCCATCCGCAGGCCCATTACCCAAAAGCTCCTACCGGAACGATATAACGCAACCATCCCAAAACAATGCCTCAAAACCACTCGCAGGCTCCTTACCCAAAAGCTCCGCCCGGAGCGATATAACGCAACCATCCCAAAACCAATGCCTCATGTCCACCCGCAGGCTCCTTACCCAAAAGCCCCGAAAGGGGCGATGTAATTATAGCCCCGTCACGAACCGGGCACGCAAATCGCCCGTCAGGGCAGATTTGCACAGCCCGGTGAGGCGCGGGGAAAACGGATACGTACCAACCTGGGCGTCGAAGACGTCCTATAATTTCCGTGTCCTATAATTCCCGCATCTACAATTCCTAATTCACTATACACCAACAAATTCCACATTGACTAACTTTTCTATACAACAGAAACAGCCGGAAACGAATTCGTTTCCGGCTGCCTCAACAGTTAGGTGTGAGTCGGTAAGACTCTGCGTTATTTTATATCGGTGTCGCCTACAATCACTTGCCGGTCCCACCTATGGGAAATCCTCTGTCCGGACCACGGCTGGTCCGGACGAGGGAAATCTTTTCAATTTATTAGAATCCCTGGAGACCCGAAGTAGGAGTCTGACCATAGCCGTTGTCGCCATACTCGTTGGCATTCAGGATAACCTGGAGGAACGAGGAAGCAACGGGGCGGTTGTAATACTCCTTCTTGAACGACTTGGCGGCACGGGGATTGTACTTAGCCAGACGGGTCTCGAAAGCGTGGTGACGCTTGAGGAGGCCCCATCGGTTGTACTCACCGCAAAGCTCGCGTGCATACTCGTCGAAGATATCCTCCTCGGTAGCGGTCGAGAGCTTCCACTCCGACTCGGGAGCATTCTTGCGGGCGGCGCGCTGGCGCAGAACGTTCAGGTAGTCAGCAGCCTTGGCACCGTTGCCAAGCATCTGATTGGCCTCGGCGGCGATGAGGTAAACCTCGGCCATACGCATGATGTAGATGTCGCCGTTTCTTCTCTGGAGATCCTTGCCGAAGCAACCTTCAGCCGACCAGATGAACTTGATGAGCGAGGGGAAAGCGTCGGCACGTACCTGGCCGTTTCCGATTGCCGGGGGATTGGAAGCCTCCGAGCCGTTGGCGGTGTTACCGTAGGGCATATTGTTGGAGCCGAACAGATCCTTCATGCACACAACCACGTAACGGCACTTGGCCTTGTCGGCTGCCGACATGGGCTCGTGAACGAAGAGGGTGTTGAAGCGGTCGTCATCGGGGGTGACGGGATAGGGGATAGCCATGGCTTTGGTGGTACCGCTGTATCCGGGCTGACCTATCTGAGATCCGTTAGAGGGGATCGAGAGCAGCACACCGGCATCGCCCGAGTGATCACCCTTGGGCCAGATCTTGGGGATATACTGGTTGTGTCCACCGGCCGAAGTTACATAATTACAATCGGCATAGGGGTAGATCACATCACCAACGTGGGACTTGTCGATGCCATAGAGGTCACAGTTAGCCTCGGTAAGTGTTTTCTGGCCACCTGTATAGTTTACCCATCCGCACTGTACCATCGAGAAGTCGCTACCTGCAAACATGAACGAGTAGTCCCAACGACGGTCCCATTCGGGGTTGAACGAGTAGAGCAGATACTGGCTCGGTACCCATGCCACATTGTTGACACGTCCATAGAAGTAGTTACCGTTCTTGTTGGGGTCATGAGCATAGAGATCGCGGTAGAAGTCGCTCATGGTGTACTTGAAGAGGGTACAGGTGTTGAAGTCGATCGAGTAAGCCTCGTCGTTGGCGTCAGCACCGGGAGCCACGAAGAGGGCCTCGCGGTTGGTGCGGTTGTTGGCATCCGACCACATGTCGGCGATATCGGTGTAGAGATAAGCTCCGTAGGTCGAGGCGTTGGTTATCATCTCCTCGGCAGTCTCGGCAGCGAGCTTCCAGTACTTCTCGGCGTCGCCATACTTGTCACCGAGGCCGGCACGCTGGGCATATACGCGGGCCAGGAGTCCCATGGCCGACTTCTTGCTCATGCGGGCGCGGTTGCCCTGGAACGGTTCGGTCTGAAGAGCGGAAATGGCTTCCTTGAGGTCCTTCTCGATCTGATCGTAGAACACATTCTCGGCTGTACGGGTGGGGTAGAGGTCGAGTTCGCCGGTGAAGGCCGAGCTCTGTCCCATGTTGAGGGTCACGGGGCCGAAGTTGGACACGAGCAGGAAGTTGTAGAACGCTCTCAGGGCCTTGGTCTCGGCCACGAGGATGTCGATATTGGCCTGGTTACCGCCCTGTACCTCAGCTGCCTGGTCGATCACTGTGTTACAGTTGGAGATCATGGCGTAGCACTGGTTCCAGAGCTTGGTGGTGGTGTTGGTCGAGGGGGAGAACTGCTCATAGTTCATTACCTCCTGGGCATAGTTGTTATTGCCTGCCGATTGCCACAGGTCGGTACCGCCTTCCGAGGCGAATACCCAGTCGGACGAGCCGTAGAGCTGTGCTGAAATCGGGGAGTAGGAATAAGCCTGGAGGCCGGCCCAGATCTCGTAGGTCCTCAGTGTTGCGTCGCCGGCACCGGGGTTATCCTCGGTCAGCTCGCATGAGGTGGTGAGAAGTCCTGCCATGGCAAGCATGGGCAGAGCCATATTTTTAATATAGTATTTCATTGTAAGTTTTCTGAAAATGATAGGTATTAGAATGATACGTTCACGCCGAATACGAGCTGCTTGGTGAGCGGGAAGTTGAACGAGCCGTTCATTTCGGGATCATAACCCTTCAGGAGCTTGCTGCTTGCATGCACGAGGGGGTTGGTGATGGTACCGTAGACACGGAACTTGCTCAGGTAAAGACGCTTGCACAGGTTCTCGGGCATTGTGTATCCGAGGGTGATGTTCTTGATCTTGAAGAACGAGCCGTCAACCCACATAAGGGCGTTGGTGGTGGTCTTCAGGGTGAGGTCGCGGTTGGCATCGAGTGCGGGGAACTCGTTGGAGGGGTTCTCGGGAGTCCAGTAGTCGAAGTGCTCGGGGAACGCTCCGCCGTGGCCATCGTACCAGCCGATAGGCTCGTAGCTGAACATCTGTCCGTTACGCCACATCATATAGATGCTGAGGTCAAACCATTTCCAGGTGAAGTTATTCTGGAAGCCGAGGGTCCAGTCGGGCGAGTTGTGGCCGATGATCTGGGCGTCGTTGGCGTCGATAGCGTAGGGGTTCTCAGCATCGTAACGCTGGGTTGAGCCATCCTCAAAACGCTTCTCCCATACACCGTCGCTCACCTTGTACATGTTGGGCACAGCCACGCGCACGTCACCGGGACGGTCGCCGAACACGGCTGCGTCAGCCTCCTGGCCGAGCTGCCAGATGCCGTCAAACTTGAGCTTGCGGTAGGACTGGATGGGGTAGCCCACCTGCAGTGTGTAAGCTCCGTTGGTCACATACTCGCCTGCGCCGTCGCCGAGCGAGGTCACTTTCTCCTTGTTGTTGGCGAATGTGAGGGTGCTCGACCATGTGAAGTCGGGGAGCTGTACGTTGTGGGTGGTGAGGGTGAGCTCAAAGCCCTGGTTGCGTGTTGTGGCGATGTTACGGTTGATCGAGAACGCTGTATTGGCATCGAATCCACCGTTGGTGATAGGAGTTCTCTGATTCCAGATCACACCGTCGGTGTTGGTGATGTAGTACTCGGCGGCGAGGTCAACGCGGTTGTTGAACAGGCCGAGGTCAAGACCGATGTTCCAGCTCTTGGAGCGCTCCCATGTGAGGGCGGCGTTTGAGAGGATCTGGGGGAAGAAGGCAGTGCCTACATACTTTCCGCCGAGTGCCATCTGGCCGGTCTGGAGGAGCGACCATGATGCGTAGGGCGAAAGGCCGGCGGCACCTGTCTCACCGTAGCCCACACGGAGCTTGAGGTTGTTGAGATATCCACGGGAGAATTCCATGAAATCCTCGTCGGAGATACGCCATCCCAGCGAGAATGCGGGGAAGGTAGCCCAGTGGCGGTCGCTTGCGAGAACGGAGTCACCGTCGCGGCGCACTGAGGCCGACAGCAGATACTTGCCCATGAGCGTATAGTTCACGCGGGCGATGTAGCCCATGCGCTTGTGCATGGTGTAGCTCGATCCGATGGTGGGGTTGGGGTCGGTGGCAGCGCCTACATTGGTCCAGTACATGGTGTTGCTGGGGATCTGTGTGGTATAGAGGTTGGATCCCTCCACCTGGCTTGATTCCCACGAGGTTACGCCGGTGAGCGTGATGTCGTGGATATCGGCGATGGTGGTGTTGTAGGTGAGGATGTTCTCCCACTTGTAGCCCCAGGTGCGCGAGTTGCTGATGCTTGCGTTGGTCGAGCCCTTGAAGTCATCCTTGTTGGCTCCGAGTGAGGCCAGTCCGTTGGCCACATAGTAATTATAGGATCCGTAGCCGTTGTAGGAGTTGGTGGTGGTGTAGTTGAAGTTACCGCTGAGACGTGACTCGAGTGTGAGGCCCTTGACCGGGGTGATGCGCACGTAGGGCTGCACGAAGAGGCGCAGACGGCTCTGGGCATTGCGGTAGGGTGCCTGCTCGGTGTCGAGGAGCAGGTTGTACACGTAGGGGGTCTGACCCACTACGAGGGGGAAGGGGTTGAGCGAGCCATCCTCGTTGTAGAGGGTTCCGAAGGGAGCGGCGCGCAGACCGTCCGAAAGGTGGCTGTTGTTCTGGTTGCGGGTGGTGTAGGATGCCTGCACGTGTACACCGCTTGAGAGCCAGTTGCTGAGCTTGGTGCTCAGGCGCAGTGACGATGAGTACACCTTGAAGTTGTCGTTCTTGTACTGGCCCTTGTCCTCATTGTAGTTGAGCGAGAAGTAAGCCTGGGTCTTCTCGGTGCCGCCCGATACTGACAGCGAGTAGTTCTGGGTGAGGCCGCTGCCGAGCATCTCGTCGATCCAGTTGATGGTCTGACCGTTGGCCAGGGCCTGCTTGTAGGCCTGGAGCTCGGTGTCGGTGCTCAGGTCGGTGATGCCGGCGTAGGCATAGGCCATCTCGCGGGTCTTCACATACTGCTCGGGCGAGTTCATCTTGGGGGTGGTGGCCCAGCCGTTCACGCCCACGTAAGCGTCAAAGTTCACGCGGAGCTGGCCTTCCTTGCCCTTCTTGGTGGTGATGATGATTACACCGTTGGAGCCTTCCGAACCATAAACGGCTGTCGATGAGGCATCCTTGAGCACCTCGATGCTCTCGATGTCGTTGGGGTTGATGGTGGAGTAGTCACCGGGCATACCGTCGATGAGGAACAGAGGATCGCCACTTGCCGAGATCGAACGGTTACCACGCAGCTGGATGTTGAGTCCTTCGCCGGGACGGCCCGAGGTCTTGGTGATGTCAAGACCGGCGATGCGGCCCTGAAGTGCCTCCATCGGGTTGGCGGCCGGGGTGAGGGTGATCACGTCGGATTTCACTGATGAGATAGCACCGGTGAGGTCGCGCTTCTTCACTGTACCGTAGCCCACTACCACTACATCGTCGAGCACGTTGTTGTCGGGGGCCATCGTGATGTTGATGGTGCCCTGCGAGCCTACGGTGGCAGTCTGTGTCTTATAACCGATATAAGAGAATTGGAGTGTGGCGCCCGGAGCGGCCTGTATCGAGTAGTTGCCGTCGAAGTCGGTGGCGACTCCCTCCTTGGTGCCGAGGATGAGAACGGACACACCGATCATGGGGTCGCCGTTTTCATCAATGACAGTACCTGAAACTGCTCGTTTCTGGCTAACTGATTGAGAGACAGAGGAATTTACCCCCCCCCATACTCTCGTTGGCATAGGATGTCAAGGCCGATCCGCTTATGAGAGCGGCGGTGATGAGTCCGCAAGCCAACCTTCTGTCAGCCAGGGGCATACCCGCAACTGTAGACAGAGATTTTGGTCTTTTCTTCATGATGATTTGTTAAAATGAATGGTATAAATTTAAGTCGCTTAGTCGCTTTGGCAAAGTCTTTATAGATAGGGGATGTAATCGAAATAAATAGTTGTATCCGAAAATATTCCTTAAATATCGGCAAATGTACTAAAAAAGTGTAAACGATACAAAATTTTTGTACGAAAATGAACATTTTTTTAGTTAACGCCACCGAAACCGTACTCCTTATGTGTCCGATTTAACTCACATCCCGCAATAAAACGGACAGCCGGAGGATGCACCTCCGGCTGTCTAAGTAATTCGGTATTAGATCTAAAAGACTTTGCGTTAAATTTATACCAATGTCATTGACAAATCACTTGCTGGTGACACTGCTTGAAATCCCCCGCCGGATACCAACCGGCGGGGCGATTGTATTGTCATGGGTTGTTGTTTCAACAACCTCTCAGGGTCATTCAAATCCCTGCAGACCCGAGGTAGGTGTCTGGCCATAGCCATTGTCACCATACTCGTTGGAGTTGAGGATCTGCTGGAGGAAGTCAGATGATACGGGACGGTTGTACATGTACTTCTGGAACGACTTGGCGGCACGGGGATTGTACTTGGCCAGACGGGCCTCGAACGCATTGTGGCGCTTGAGCAGGAGCCAGCGGTTGAACTCACCGCACATCTCGCGTGCATATTCGTCGAAGATATCATCCTCGGTGGCAGTGGCGAGCTTCCATTCGCCCTCGGGTACTCCGGGACGGGCTGCACGCTGGCGCAGGGTGTTGATATAGCCGGCGGCTACGGTTCCCTGACCGAGCATCTGGCGAGCCTCGGCGGCTATCAGGTATATCTCGGCCATACGCATGATGTACATGTCGCCGGTCTTGATCTGGGGTTCCGAACCATAGAAAGCTCCGTCATACGACCAGTTGAACTTGCTCAGCGAGGGGCAGGCGCTTGCGCTTGTCAGTCCGTTGCCCACAGCGGGGGGATTGGCGGCCTCGGAGCCGTTCACCACGTTACCGTAGGTGATGCCGTTGGAGCCGTAGAGATCGCTGAGCACTACCACTGCATAGCGGCACTTGGCCTTGTCGGCAGCCGAGAGGGGCTCGTGAACGAATACGGTGTTGAAACGGTTGTCATCAAGAGCCACGGGATAAGGCACTGCATAAGCCTTGGTTGAACCACAGGTAGAGGGATTTGTCACTTGTGCACCTGAGTTTGCTACGTTCAAAAGATTATTTTTATTACCTGAAATATCTCCCTTTGGCCAGATCTTTGCAGGAGTCTGGTTACCTCCGAAAGGAGCTGTAATCGCTTCACAATTCACATACGGGTATATGATCTCATTTTCATGAGACACGTCTATTCCGTATTTTTCGCATAAGCTTTTTGTGAGTTTTTTCTGGCCTTTGCTATAGGTCACACTCCAATCCAATAACGAATAATCGTTATACGCGTAGATAAATGAGTATTCCCAACGGCGGTCCCACTTAGGATTGAAGCAGTACATCAGATACTTGGAGGGTACGAATGTCTGGGCATTGATACGGCCATAGTAGTAGTGGGTACCCTTCTTGGTGGGGTTCTGGTTGAATAGTTCCTGATATACGCCACCGCTTGAATAGGCAAGCAATTTGTTGCGTTTGGAGGTAAGACTCCAAGCATCGCTATAGGCGTCGGCTCCGGCTGCGATGAAGAGGGCCTCGCGGTTGGTGCGGTTGTTGGCATCGGCCCACATGTCGGCGATGTCGGTGTAGAGGTGGGCGTTGTAGGAGGATGCGTTGTTGATCAGGTTCTCGGCAGTCTCGGCGGCGAGCTTCCAGTACTGGTCACCGTCGCCATACTTGTTGCCGAGGCCGGCACGCTGGGCATACACGCGGGCAAGCAGGCCGATGGCGGTCTTCTTGGTCACGCGGGCACGGTTGTTCTCGTAAGGCTCAATGCCCAGGTCGGGTTCGGCCTCCTTGAGGTCCTTGATGATCTGATCATAGAAATCCTTCTCGCTCGAACGCACGGGGTTGAGGTCGATTGTGCCGGTGAAGCCGGTGGCGGAGTTCATGTTGAGTGTCACGGGACCGAAATTGGACACAAGCAGGAAGTTGTAGAACGCGCGGAGCACCTTGGTCTCGGCCACGAGCACTTTGATGTCGTCCTGACTGTTGGCACCGTCTGTTATGTTTCCAGCTTCATTGATCACTGTGTTGCAGTTGGCTATCATCGAGTAGCACTGGAGCCACAGTTTTGAAGTGGAGTTGTTACTGGTGGAGTAGTTCTCATAGTTGATGTCGGAGCGGTATCCGTCACCGTTGCCGCTTGCCTGCCACAGGTCGGTGCCGCCTTCCGAGGAGATGAACCAGTCGGAAGCGGTGTAAAGCTCGTCGTTGAGCGTGGAGTATGATACAGCCTGGAGTCCTTTCCAGTTGAGGAAGAGATTGAGCTGTGCGTTGCCACCCGCGGGGTTGTCCTCGGTCAGCTCGCACGAGGTGGTCATGAGACCGGCCATGGCGAGCGAGGCGATCGCAAATCTATTTATATATTTTTTCATTGTATTGTTCAGGAATTTAGAATGTTACGTTCAGACCGAATACGAGCTGACGGGTGAGGGGATGGTTGATGTTGCCCATCTGTTCGGGATCATAACCCTTCAGCACGTCGTTTTTGGCTACGATGAGGGGGTTGGTGATGGTGCCGTAGAGGCGGAGGTTCTCGATGCGGAGCATGTTGCAAGCAGGACGGGGCAGGGTGTAGCCGAGGGTGATGTTCTTGATCTTGAAGAACGATCCGTCAACCCAGTAGATTGACTCGTTGCCCGATGCTTTCTGCCAGTTGCGCTCGGAATCGAGGGCGGGGAATTCGTTGGAGGGATTGTCGGGGGTCCAGTAGTTGAAGTGCTCGGGGAACGAACCGCCGTGACCGGTGTACCAGCCTATGGGATCGTAACGGAACATCTGGCCGTAACGGAACATCATGTAGACGCTGAGATCAAACCACTTCCAGTTAAAGTTGTTCTGGAGACCGAGCTGCCAGTCGGGAGTTTCGTGGCCTATGATCACACGGTCGTCATCGTTGATGCTGTAGGTGTTCTTCTCATCGTAGGTCTTGACGGTTCCATCGGCAAATCTCTTTTCCCATACGCCCTCGCTCACCCGGTACATTCCGGGGATATTCACGCGGATGTCACCGGGACGGGCCTTGAATACGGCTGCATCAGCCTCTTCCCCCAACTGCCATATACCGGCAAATTCATGCTGGCGGTAAGATTTGATGGGGTCGCCGATGTGGAGAGTATAATTGCTCTTACCATCAGTACCTTTGTTAGCAATATATTCTGCTGCATTACGACCGAGAGAGGTTACCTCTTCCTTGTTGGTAGAGAATGTGAGGGTGGTCGACCACTTGAAGTCCTGGGTGTCAAAGTTGTGGGAGGTCACAGAAAGCTCGAAGCCCTGGTTGCGGGTGGTGGCGATGTTGCGGTTGATGTTATAGAGGGTCGAAGCGTTGAAACCACCGTTGTTAACGGGGATTGCCTGAGCCCAGATTACACCGTCGGTGTTGGTCAGATAGTACTCCAGAGCCATGTCTATACGGTTGTTGAGCAGACCGAGGTCAACACCGAAGTTCCAGCTCTTGGAGCGTTCCCATGTGAGGTCCTTGTTGGAGATAGGGTTGGGGTAGATGGACTTGTCCACGATCTTGTCACCGAGACCCATCTGCTCGGAGCGGAGGGTCGACCATGATGCGTAGGGCTGAAGGCCGGCGGCACCTGTCTCACCGTAACCGATACGGAGCTTGAGGTTGCTCATCCATTCGCGGGTGGATTCCATGAAGTTCTCGTCGGAGATACGCCAGCCGGCCGAGAATGCGGGGAATGTGGCCCAGTGGAGACCGCTTGCGAGCACCGAGTCACCGTCGCGGCGCACTGATGCCGAGAACAGATACTTGCCCATGAGGGTGTAGTTGAGTCGGGCCACATAACCCATGCGCTTGTGCATTGTATAGCCCGATCCTACCTCGGGTTTCACATCCTTGGCTACGCCGAGGTTGGTCCAGTACTGCGAGTTGGTGGGAATACTGTTGGCATAAGCCCTGGTGTCGTCATATTGGGTTGATGACCAGGTGGTGACACCGGTGACGGTGAAATCGTGAATGTCGGCGAGCTTGAAATTGTAAGTGAGAATATTCTCCCAGGTATAACCCCAGTCGAATGAGTGTTTCTTCTCGGCTGTTACAACCTTTTGGAAATCCCAGTTTGGTGCTGTGATAGCGGCGCTACCTGCCTTGTTGTAGTAGTTCCAGGAACCGTAGCCGAGATACTTGTTGGTATTGGAGTAAGTGAAGTTACCGCTGAGGCGTGTCTCCAGGGTCAGGCCCTTGATGGGGTTGATGCGGAGATAGGGCTGAACGTACAGGCGCAGGTTGCGCGACTGGTTGCGGTAGTTCTCCTTATTGTCGAGCAGAAGGTTGATCTGGTCGGTGTTCTTGGTGAGGGGGAATGGGCGCAGTGAGCCGTCCTCGTTGTAGAGCGTACCGAAGGGATCGGAACGGAGACCGTCGTTGAGGTGGCTGTCGGCCTGATGACGGTCAGTGTAGGAACCCTGCACGTGTACACCGCCCTGGAGCCAGTTGTTGAGCTTGGTGTTGAGTCTCACCGAGGTTGAGTACACCTTGTAGCTTGAATTGCGGTACTGGCCGTTCACGTCGTTGTAGTTGAGCGAGAAGTAAGCCTGGGTCTTCTCGGTGCCACCCGACATTGAGAGCGAGTAGTTCTGGGTGATGCCTGTGCCAAGCAGTTCGTCAACCCAGTCGATGGTCTGGCCGTTGGCCAGAGCTTCCTTGTAGGCCTCGAGGTTGGAATCATCGGGAGCTACCTTGCCACCATAATAATAAGCGAGCTCGCGGGTGCGGATATTCTCGGCGGGCGAGGTCATGGTGGGGGTGGTGGCCCAGCCGTTCACACCCAGATAGGCGTCGAAATTCACCTTCATCTTGCCTTCCTGGCCCTTCTTGGTGGTGATGATGATCACACCGTTGGAGCCTTCCGAACCGTAGACGGCTGTCGAAGAGGCATCCTTGAGCACCTCGATGCTCTCGATATCGTTGGGGTTGATGGTGGAGTAGTCACCGGGCATACCGTCGATGAGGAAGAGCGGGGTGCCGCTCGCGGTGATCGAACGGTTACCACGGAGCTGGATATTGAGTCCTTCGCCGGGCTGGCCTGAGGTTTGCGAGATGTCAAGACCGGCCACACGTCCCTGCAAGGCCGCCATAGGGTTGGCCGAGGGGGTGAGGGTGATAATGTCGGACTTTACTGAGGAGACGGCACCGGTGAGGTCGCGTTTCTTCACTGTACCGTAGCCCACAACCACTACGTCGTCCAGCACATTGTTGTCGGGGTCCATCGTGATGTTGATGGTGCCCTGCGAGCCTACAGTGGCAGTCTGTGTCTTATAACCGATATAAGAGAATTGGAGTGTGGCGCCCGGAGCGGCCTGTATCGAGTAGTTGCCGTCGAAGTCGGTGGCGACTCCCTCCTTGGTGCCGAGGATGAGAACGGACACACCGATCATGGGGTCGCCGTTTTCATCAATGACAGTACCTGAAACTGCTCGTTTCTGGCTAACTGATTGAGAGACAGAGGAATTTACCCCCCCCCATACTCTCGTTGGCATAGGATGTCAAGGCCGATCCGCTTATGAGAGCGGCGGTGATGAGTCCGCAAGCCAACCTTCTGTCGGCCACGAGCGCACTCGGGGCGATTGACAGATTTTTAGGTCTTTTCTTCATAGTGAATTGTTAAAAATGAATGGTATGAAATTTAAGTTTGTGGTATTCGGATTAGGTGTGAGTAGGTTTTACCGTACTATTTTAGCTTAAATTTTTGCAAATGTAGTAAAATAATGTTACGAAAGCAAATTTTTTGTCCGAAAGCGTACAAAATGACCGCTAGAGGGGATGAAAACGGACTTTTTTTATGGTGGGCGATATTATCGCACCATTTTGGCGGGGGAGGATGATAATTTTGTGGGAAAAAACGAGTGTCGTTATGAATGATGTTATAGATAGAAATAATGCACGGGAACCGGTGGTGCCCGAGGTGCGCTATAAGTCGGATCTGCGTGTGTCGCGCAGGGCGTTCAATAAGTTTGTGGCGCGTATCAATGAGGTGTATGCTGACAATATTGATAGGGCCCGCCTGATGGTGCTTGTACTTGAGGCTTATCTGCTGGGCGACATGGTGATGGCTATGGCTCTGCTCGACAGGCATGGCGACAAGAATGTGTTCATGTTTCTGAAGCAGGAGGTTGATGCCGCCGTTGTGCGCTCGCGTCGTGCCAAGGCGCTTGCGAGGATACGGATGTATTCTTCCATCCCTGAGTATGTTCCGAGCAGAGAGCCAAAGGTTATGGAGATTAAGACCGGAGTGCCGAAGGGTATGGAGATAAAGACCAGAGAGCCAAAGGGCAAGAAGGTTGAGGCCGGAGAGCCAAAGAAATTAACCAAGGAGCCGGTGGTTTTGGCCGGTGAGCCCAAGGGGCCTCATTCCGTAGAGATGTGGCGCAGGCATTTACAGGATACCAAGTGCGCGGGCATACGTATTCGCCGGGAGGTATCTGCTGTAAGATCTGCCGTAGGCAGAGGTTATAAGGTTAAGAACGAAGGTTATAAGGTTAAGAACGAAGGTTATAAGGTTATGAGAAAGGAGGATTATCCATGCGAGATGAATAATCCTCCGATCGACAAGTCATTTATTAACCTTTTTTACCTTATAACCTCATAACCTTCATCGGAGGTGAATGGAGAATCACCCACGGTGAGTTTTCAAAGACTCGACAAAAGAGTCGATGCGGTGAAGCTCGGCGGGAATGTCGATGGATTGCGGACAGTGGGGAGCGCACTGGTTACAGCCGATACAGTGGTTGGCCTGGCGCAGACGCGGCACACTACGGTCGTAGCCCACAAGGAAAGCCCGCCTGGCACGGTCATAATTCTCGGAACGGGCGTTCTCGGGCACATTTCCCTCGTTGATACATTTATTATAATGTAGAAGTATGGCGGGGATGTCGATGCCGTAGGGGCATGGCATACAGTACTTGCAGTCGTTGCACGGGATGGTGGGATAGTTCATCATCAGGTCGGCAGTGTCGTAGAGAAACTGCAGTTCCTTGTCGGTGAGCGGTTGCAGGGGACAGAACGAGCGCAGATTGTCCTCGAGATGCTCCATGTAGGTCATGCCGCTCAGCACGGTGAGCACGTCCGGATGGGTGCCGGCATAGCGGAAAGCCCACGAGGCCACGCTCCGCTCGGGCTCCTGTTGCTTGAGGCGCGTGACGATATGGTCGGGCACCTTGGCGAGACGGCCTCCGAGAAGCGGTTCCATGATCACGGCCGGTATGCCGAGGTCGGCAAGCCGGGTGTAGAGGTATTCGGCATCGGTGTTGCGTGGATTGACCTCTTTGGCGTGGTGCCAGTCCACATAATTGAGCTGAATCTGCACGAAATCCCACTTGTAGCGGTCGTGATTGTCGAGCAGATGGTCGAACACCTTGATGTCGCCGTGGTAGGAGAAGCCGAGGTTGCGTATGCGTCCGGCCTCGCGCTCGGCGAGGAGGAAATCGAGCATCCCGTTGTCGATGTAGCGGGCCTTGAACGCTTCCATGCCGTCGTCGCCCATACCTATGCCGTGGAGCAGCATGTAGTCGATATGGTCGGTCTGCAACTCCTTGAACGAGTTGCGGTACATGGCCATCGAAGCCTCGCGGCTCCAGGTGGAGGGGGAGAAGTTGGAGAGCTTTGTGGCGATGAAGTAGCTGTCGCGCGGATGCCGGCTCAGCGCTATGCCCGTGGCGCGTTCCGACCGTCCCTTGCAGTAGGCAGGCGATGTGTCGAAATAGTTCACTCCGTGGGCTATGGCTGTGTCGACGAGACGGTTGACCATCTCCTGGTCGATCTCATCGTCCCCCTCTTTGGCGCCTTTGTCCTCCACCGGCTTTGTTGGCCAGCGCATACATCCGTATCCCAGGAGCGACACTTTGTCGCCGGTGGTGGGGTTGACGCGGGTGGTCATACGGTCGGTGGGGATCTCGCCGTCGGGGCTGTAGGCCTCGGTGGCCTGCCGGGCAGGACGGTCACATCCGGCCATCGCGAGACCCGTGGCTGTGGCTCCGAGGCCGAGGCGCTTCAGGAAGCCCCGGCGGGTGAGGGGAGAGGTGTTGATATTATTCAGGTAATGGGGAGTTTTCATTGCAGGGGGGAGATCAGATTATACGGTGTACTTCATGCCCTTCGACATATATGGCGCTGTAGGGGCGCGAGGGGCACAGATTCTCGCACGCTCCGCATCCTATGCACCGCTCGTCGTTGACCACGGGGATCTTTACCGATGTCTCGTCGTCGGGGTCGGAGGGCACCATTGTGATGGCTCCGGCCGGGCAATGGCGGGCGCAGTTGCCACACTCCACGCCATCGGTGAGCGGGACGCAATTCTGCTTCACCCACACGGCATGACCGATCTTTACCGACGACTTGTCGGCCTCGGTGATGGGGCGTATGGCACCCGTGGGGCAGGCCTCGGAACAGCGGGTACACTCCGGACGGCAATATCCGCGCTCGTAAGAGGAGTAGGGCTGCATGAAGGTGGCGAGGTCGGTCGACGGGCGCAACACTCCGTTGGGACAGGCCGACACGCACAGCTGACATGCCGTGCAATGGGAGGTGAGGTTGGCTATGCTCAACGCTCCGGGCGGTACTATGCGGGTGCGTCTCTCGGGGGCTTTCTTGTCCACGATGGCAGCCAGGCCACCGTCAACCACTTTTTCCTGGGCGCTCACGGCGGCAGCCACTGTGGCAGTGGCTGTGATGGAGAGGAAGCTGCGGCGCGAGGTATCGGTGGCGTTCCCCGGGCCTTTGGCTCCGTTGCCCGAGGATTTCTCTACGGTCGTCGGGGCTGATGAGGGACGTGTGCGGGTGTAGGAGATGGCTCCCTGGTGGCATTTGCCTATACAGTCCATGCAAGCCACGCAACGGGAGTAGTCAATGGTGTGGGTCTTGCTGTCGATACAGGCCGACTTGCAGTTGCGGGCACACAGTCCACAGCCGTTGCACCGCGAGGTGTCGATCACAGGCTTGAAGATGGAGTAGCGCGAGAGGAATCCGAGCATGGTGCCCACGGGGCAGATGGTGTTGCAGTAGGTGCGACCGTTGCGCCATGACAGGACGGCGAGTACCACAAGAGTGGTCACGGCCACGGCGAGGGTGACGCCCCCTTTGAGCCAGATGTCGACCGAATAGAAGGCGTAGCTGTCGGCCCGCTCGGCCCACGAGGCGAATTGATTGTTGCACCAGGCCCATGCGGGGGCAAGGATGCTTTGGGCTATGCGCCCGTAGGCACTATAGGGGGCGAGCAGAGCCACCACCGCGCCTATGCCGGCTATGATGGCTCCGGCAAGCAGGGCGAGCATGGAGTAGCGCAGGGCCGAGAGGGCGGGGGAATAGGAGTAGCGGTTGCGACGGGCTTTCTTTCCTAGCCAGGCAAATCCGTCCTGCATGATGCCGAGGGGGCATATCACGGAGCAGTACACGCGCCCGAGCAGGAGAGTGAGCAGGACGAGCGAGATTATGACCGCGACGTTGAGCGACAGCAGGGCGGGCAGTAACTGGATCCTGGCCATCCATCCGAGCCATGCGTGGGCGGTGCCGGTGAAGTCGAGAAACAGAAGCGTGATCATGATGATGCTCAGTAACGCAACTGCCTGACGGAGTTTCTTCAACATAGTATCTTACAATTTTCCACATTGCAAAAATACTCAAAATTGTCAATATCCAAGTAAAACTTTTTACGGAAATCTTTACCATAATTACTGACGGCGGATGTCTCACGACATTAGAAAATGTCTCATGGAGATGTGATTTTGTCTCATCCCGAGGGGCGGGACAGCCTGTGTCATACGATATTGTTGCAGATGCATCATGTGATGTAATACGCTATTGCATAGTAAAGAAGTATGAAATATCTTTGTGGTGTGATTGGCAGGAGGCCGGTCACAAGAGTATTGAAAAGATAACTGGTAACATAAGATAATATAAGGATTTCTAAGATTGTTTTTGGTAAAAATTTAGGTGTAATAGGCTATGGACATGACTTAGGTGAGTTGGCCATACGTCACAAGTCAGAAACTCCCCCGCCATCCAATGATGATTATGGATGGCGGGGGAGTTCTTTATGTGGGTGCGGTAAGAGCGAATCTGTGGGCTTGCCCTGAGGGCTGAGAGAGGGCCGGAGGACTATGCCTCGGGCCCGGAAGCCTCGTCGGGCTTGCCCATGTTGCGCAGGCGGTACTCGGAGGGGGATACACCGGTGAAGCGCTTGAAGGCCGATGAGAAGTGGGGCTGGGAGGTGAATCCGAGCTTCACGGCCACCTGGGAGATGTCGACGTCGGGTTTCTTGAGCATCTCGCAAGCTCTGCGGAGACGTATGTTGCGGATGAAGTCGGCGGGGGTTATTCCTATCAGCTCCTTCATCTTGCGGTGCAGGTGGGCGCGGGAAATGCCTACCTCGGCTCCCAGTTCCTCCACGTTGAGCAGAGGGTCGTCGATGCGGCTGTCGATCGCTTTCATGATCTTTTCCATAAGCATCTCGTCGTTGCCCTTTATGGCGGGGGTGGCTATCTTCTCGTCGGTGTCCTGGGCTCCGGTGAATTTACCACGGATCCTCAGGCGGTTGTCTATGAGATTGTCGGCCATGGCATCAAGCTCGGCGATGTCGAAAGGCTTGCCAATGTATCCGTCGGCACCGTGATCCCAGCCTGACATGCGGTCGGCAATATCGTTGCGCGAGCTGAGGAGGATTACGGGGATGTGGATGGTGTCGACATTGGATTTGAGGGCACGCAGAAGCCTCAGACCGTCGTAGCGGGGCATCACGACGTCGGAGATTATGAGGTCGATTTTGTTGTCGCGGACCAGTTCGAGGGCCTCGATACCGTCGGAGGCCTGGAGTACCTTGTCGGTGTGGGAGAAATGGTTGCTCAGGTATTCCCTCAGCTCGGTATCATCATCGACTATGAGTATCTGACGGGTGTTCTTGCGCTTTTTGGGTGCCGGAACGGGGGTGTCGCTATCACGGATCGTGGCCACGGGGGAGCCGGAGGGGATGCGCGGGGTGTCGGATGAGATGAGGGAGATCTCGGTGGTGTCGTCGGCGATCTCCTCGGGTGACAGGTGCTCGTTGCCGAGCGGGAGCAGGACGGTGAACACGCTACCCTTCTCGCCGTCGGTGCGGTTGGCCGCCGTGAGATTTCCGTGGTGGAGCTTCACGAGCTGGAGCGAGAGATTGAGGCCTACGCCGAAGCCCGAGGATGCTCCCTGTCCCTGATAGAAGCGCTCGAATATGCGGTTGATATTCTTGGGGTCGATGCCTATACCGTTGTCAGTCACGGTGATGCGGGCGCACTGGCCGAGGGCGGGATCGGTGACAGTGCCGATCTCGATGACTATGTCGCCGTCCTGAGGAGTGAATTTTATGGCGTTGGTGATGAGATTGACCAAAACTTTGTCAAAATTGGTGCGGTCAATCCACACAAGAGGCATGTCGTCAGGGACAGATGCGAGGCTGATGCTTATGCCCTTGCTCTCGGCCATTGGGCGGAACAGCTCGATGAGCTCCATAGCGAAGCCGTTGAGGTCGGTGGGACGCATCTTGAGGCGTTTCTTGCCCTTGTCGATCTTGCGGATCTCGAGGAGCTGATTGGTGAGGCTGAGGATGCGTCCGGCATTGCGGTGCATACCCCTGAGGGTGGTTTTGGTGTCGCTGTCGAGGTCCTTGCGCAAGAGAGATTCAAGCGGGCTGATGATGCAGGTGACCGGGGAGCGTATCTCGTGGGATATGTCCATAAAGAATTTCACCTTGGCCTCGTTGATGTCCTCGGCGTTCTTTTTCTTTATGAGCATGTAGATCAGGGCCAGGATCCCCATGAAAATGAGGAAGTAGATGATCTTGGCGACGGTGGAGAGGTACCACGGCGGGGTGACGAAGATGGTCAGCTCGGTGACACCTGATGTGACACCGCTGTCGGAGGCGCGGATGAGTAGGGTGTGGGAGCCGGGCGAAAGCTTGGGGATCACGATGGAGCTCTGGCCGGGGCGCGAGGTGACCCAAGAGTGGTCGATGCCTTTGAGCATCCACTCGTAGGCCACATTGGAGGCGTCGCGGAAATCCATGGTGGAGAGCTTGATCATGAGGTTGTTGTCATCGTAGGAGATGTTCACTTTCTCATACTTCTTTTTGTTCTCGTCGGCTTCAAGGACGGGTCGGCCACCGACCATCGAGGCGAGGGTGAGGCGATGTCCGTTGAGGTATATTCCACTTATGTTTATGGGATCGTTGAAGGTGACGGGCTGTATGGTGGTGGGGTCGAAGTCGGTGTATCCGAGGTTGCCCGAGAAGTACATGCGGTAAGGCTCACGGGAGAAGGAGGAGTTGAGGAATGAGGTCTCCGACAGGCCGTAGCCACCCTGGAATGTGGTGATGGCTCCGGTGGAGGGATCCACGCGGTTGAGTCCGCGCATGGTGCCGGCCCATGCTATGCCTTGGTTGTCGATCTGGAGCGACAGGATGTCGGTCTCGGTGAGTCCGTCGGATGCGGTGAATGTCTTTTCAACGGTGTCATTCTCAGGATTGTAGATGTGGAGGCCGTGGCTTGTGCCAAGTAGCAGACGGCCATCCTTCATCTCGACGATGGCGTTGCATGATCCTTTCATGAACGGAGCCTGGTTGATGATGCGGAACGAGTCGGCCATGATGTCGTAGCAGGCGAGTCCGCTGAAAAGGCCTATCCACAGGCGGGAACGGGAGTCGGTGAACATGGATGCGATCCAGTTGTTGTGGAGTCTTTCCTCGCCCTGGTTCTGAGTGGTCATGAATTTGGATTCGCCCGACTCAGGTTCATATCTGACGATTCCGTCGCCACGTATGCCGAGGAAGATGCTGGAGGAGCGTCCTCCGCCCGAGATGTAATATCTTATGGATGAGCGGTCAATGTCGAGCAACCGGGTGGCTTTGCCCGAAGCTGTATCGATGCGCCACAGGGCATCGTTGCCGGTGACGGCATAGAGATTTCCGTCCTTGTGGTAATAGAGAGCCCAGATGTCGCGCCCCGCCGACAGAGGGATGCGCTTTATGATCTCGCCCGAGTGGGACATGTGGGTTATGCCCCTGTGTTCGGTTGCGATCCAGAGACCCTGAGGGCTTGTGGCTATGGCTGTTATGCCTCCTTCATAGCCCTGATTAACAGGCGATAGGGGATGATAGGTGAACGGCACGGGGGTGCGCGGTACCATGAAGGCACCATACATGTTGCTGAACCACAGGTTTCCATCGGGGGATATATATACGGAGTGGATCTTGCTGTTGTCGGCATCGAAAAGGGGGGAGAACAGGTCGCTGATGGGGGTGGGCTTGTTCTCACCGGCCTCAAGGGTCCAGATGCCGCGTCCGTTGGTGGCGATGTAGAGCTTGCCGTCATCGCTGAGACTCAGACTGTTGACGTTGGCTCCATCGAAGTCGGAGATGTCGATGGGGGTAATCTCCATGGTGGGCGGATGGACGCGGAACACTTCCTTGGTGGTGTAGGCAATGACGTTTCCGTCACGTTCGAGCACCATGTTTACAAAATAGGTGTTGGAGGCCTTGTGGAGCGATACGTTTCCGTTGGCCTTGATGCGCGCGAGATTTCCGCTGTGGGTTCCGGCAATCATTCCGCCATCGAATGTGGGGATGAATGAGTTTATTTCAGAAAACACAGGATCGATGCCTGACCTCACGGCATCGTAGCCGGTAGCGGTCTTTTCGATATAAAATAACCCGACACCCGAGGTGACAAAGGCAAGGGTGCCGTCGTGGGTGAGTTTCATGTCGATGATATATCCGTTGAGATCGACCGCCGGGAGGGGGATGAGCGAGAAAGTCTCGGTCAGAGGATCGAAGCGGTTGAGACCGTCGGAAGTGGCCACCCATATATTTCCGTGGGGATCGGAGAGAACCTTGTTGATGCGGTTGGAGCTTATGGACCCGGGATTGTTGTCATCGTGGGTATATGTAACGAAATTGACGCCATCGAATTTCAGCAGACCAGCCTCGGAGGCGATCCACAGGTATCCGTTGGTATCGAGATGAAAATCATTGCATTTTACCGTACCGATCTCGGGAGCATCGAAATGCCTCAGGCTCCTGAGGGCATATTGCGTGGCCGGGGCAGATGTCGCGAAGCAATAGGAAAGTATGAGAATTACGGCTGTCAAATAATGACGGATGCGCTTCATGGGAATATAATAGTGTTTTCTGAGTTTTATACAGGCAGTGTTGCAGAGACGTTAAAAACTTTTCTTCAAAGTTACGGATTTTTGCAATAAAATTCACCCTAAATGGCGTGAAAAAGGGGTGGTGAGACGAAATCATATATATCTGAGACATTTTTGAAAGGGTCGAGCCATATATCGCAACTTATTGCAACTTGCTGATAATGAAAAAAGCGAATGAATTGTATAACTTTGCAATGAATCACGAAACCATAAACCAATCTATAATGAAGAAAGAATTTGCCATGAGAAAAAGCCTTCTTGGCCTGATGGCCGCGACGGCCATTTCGACAGGATATGCCCTGGATCATCCGGGCATAACAAGCGATAAAATCTCACCAGAGAGGTTCACTCTCATACAGGGTGCGATGCCGGTGTCGGTGTGTGTGGACGCGGCCGATGACAGCGCCGTGAGCATCGCCGCAAGAAATCTTTGTGCCGACTTCGGCAGGGTGACAGGGCGGGATGCCGCACTGATCACATCGCCTTCGGGCAACGGAGTGGTGATAGCCGGAACGATAGGCACTCCCATGATCGACCGCCTGGTGAAAGAGGGGAAGATCGATGCCTCCCAGCTGAAAGGGAAGAGGGAGAAGTATCTGATGACATTTGTGAAGAATCCGGCCGAGGGGGTGGACGAGGCGCTGGTGATAGCCGGCAGTGACCGCCGTGGCACGGTGTATGGTATATATGAATTGTCGGAGCAGATAGGCGTGTCGCCCTGGTATGACTGGGCCGATGTGCCCGTGGAGCGCCGTGACAATCTCTCGATAACACGCGGGGAATATACAGCCGGAGAGCCGGCGGTGAGATACCGTGGAATATTTCTCAACGATGAGGCTCCGTGTCTGACCGGATGGGTGAAGAATACATACGGGACAGGATATGGCGACCACCGGTTCTATGAAAGAGTATTTGAACTGATACTGCGTCTGCGCGGAAACTTCATGTGGCCCGCGATGTGGAGCTGGGCTTTCTATGCCGATGATCCCGAGAACGGTGCTACTGCCGACAAGATGGGAGTGGTGATGGGTACCTCGCACCACGAACCGATGGGACGCAACCACCAGGAGTGGGCCCGCAAGCGCAAGGAGTACGGTGCATGGAACTATGCCACCAACAAGAAAGTGCTTGACAAATTCTTTGCCGAGGGTATAGCCCGCGCCAAAGGCACCGAGGATGTGATCACGATAGGTATGCGCGGTGACGGTGACGAGGCGATGAGCGAGGATGCCGACGTGAAGCTGCTTGAGAAGATCATAGACAACCAGCGCAAGATCATAAAGAAGGAGACTGGCCGTCCGGCCAAGGAGACACCTCAGGTGTGGGCCTTATATAAAGAGGTGCTGGATTACTATGACGCGGGGTTGAGAGTGCCCGACGATGTGACCCTGCTGTTGTGTGACGACAACTGGGGCAATGTGCGCCGTCTGCCCAACGAGAAGGAGCGCAAGCATCCCGGAGGCTGGGGCATGTATTACCACGTGGACTATGTGGGCGCACCCCGTAACAGCAAGCTCCTGAACTGTACGCCGATACAGAACATGCAGGAACAGCTGAACCTGACATACGATTACGGCGTGGATCGCCTGTGGATAGTGAATGTGGGTGACCTCAAGCCGATGGAATATCCCATCACACTTTTCCTCGATATGGCATGGAACCCAAAGAAATATGATATCTCGAATATCCTTGACCATACACGCGCTTTCTGCGCCCAGCAGTTTGGCGAGGATCAGGCCGATGAGGCTGCAAGAATCCTCAACCTGCTGTGCAAGTACAATGGCCGTGTCACTCCCGAGATGCTCGACCGCAACACATATAATCTCAAGACTGGGGAGTGGGACAAGGTTACAGCCGAATATGCCCGTCTGGAGGCCGAGGCCCTGCGCCAGTATATGACGCTGAAGCCCGAGCAACGTGACGCATATCAGCAGATAATACTGTTCCCCCTGCAGTTGATGGGTAATCTCTATGACATGTATCATGCACAGGCCATGAACCATGCTCTTCATAAGGCAGGCGATCCCGAGGCCAACCAGTGGGCCGACAAGGTGGAGGCTTGCTTCAAGCGTGACGCCGAGCTGATGAATTTCTACAACAAAGAGATGGCCGGCGGAAAATGGGACGGCATGATGACCCAGAAGCATATAGGGTACACCTCGTGGAACGATAATTTCCCCGCCGATACTCTACCCAAGGTGTTCAGAGTGGATGCTCCCGCATCGGATCTCGCGAAGGGGTATGTGTTCACCCCGTCGGACGGCTATGTGTCCATCGAGGCCGAGCACTTCAACAAGGCTGAGAATCCTGCCGGTGAGGGGAAATGGACTGTGCTCCCGCATGTGGGCCGCACATTGAGCGGAGTTGCCGTGATGCCCTATACCGAGCCGGTGGATGGAGCCAGTCTCACATACAAGGTGGCACTTCCCGCTGATGTCAAGGAGGTGACTGCCACGGTAGTAGTGAAGTCAACACTGGCATTTGCCAATATGGACGGACACCGTTATACGATAGGTTTTGAGGGAGAAAAACCTCAGACCGTGAATTTCAACGACAATCTCAACGAGGCCAAGGAGAATATCTACAATATATTCTACCCGACCGTGGCCCGCAGAGTCGTTGAAAAGAAGGTGAAATTGGCTGTGCCCGCCCATGATGGATCGACACCGGTGTCACTCACGGTATCGCCTCTCGATCCGGGTGTGGTATTTGAGAAGATCGTTCTTGATTTCGGAGGATACCGCAAGGGGTATCTTCACGGGGAGGAATCACCAAAGACAGTAAAATTATAATATACATATCTAATCTATGAACACACGTTTCATATTTCTTAGCTTTTCATTAATGACGCTCAGTATTTCAGCAGAGGGTTGCCGTGCAGGCAATCTTCTGTCTGAACCTGAGGGTACAGTGGCAACAACTACAATTCCCGAGGCACAGTATCCGAGAGTACTGCCCGACGGGAGCGCCACATTCAGGGTACATGCACCCAAGGCCCATGATGTCAAGGTGGATATATGCGGCCGAAAGTATGACATGACAAAAGATGACGAAGGATACTGGACGGCCACCACAGCGCCGTTGGTAGTGGGATTCCATTACTATTTCATAGATGTGGACGGGGTGAATGTAATAGACCCGTCGAGCGAGGCTTATTACGGATGCGGACGTATGGCCGGCGGTATAGAGATACCGGAGAGCGAGGAGGCGGCTGCCTACTACAGCTTCAATCCGCAGATAGCACACGGCCAGGTGCGTGAGTGCAGGTATTTCTCCAATATAGAGAACGCACCGCGCCGATGCTACGTGTACACTCCCGCCGATTATGACCGGTCGGGGGACAAGAAGTATCCGGTGCTGTATCTCCAACACGGAATGGGGGAGGATGAGCGCGGATGGCATCAGCAGGGAATGATGGCCAATATCCTCGACAACCAGATAGCCGCCGGGAAATGCCGCGAGATGATAGTGGTGATGGATTACGGCAACTGCGGATATATCCACGGCACCCGCAAGGGGGAGAGCCAGGCAGAATTCGGAGCGTCGTTCCCGCCGATACTGATAAACGAACTGATACCTTATATACAGGAGAATTTCAGGGCCATAGATGACAGGGAGTCGCGCGCGATGGCAGGACTATCGTGGGGCGGACACCAGACATGGGCCACAGCGCTGACCAATCTTGACAAGTTTGCCCACATAGGCACTTTCAGCGGGGCATTGTTCTTCAACCATGCCGAGATAGACAAGCTGTATAACGGAGTGTTTGCCGATGCCGACGGGTTCAACAAGAAGGTAAAGACCCTTTTCGTAGGGAAAGGATCGGAGGAGAATTTCAGCGACAATGTGAGCAAGACACTGACCGGAATCGGTATCAACAATACATATTACGAGTCGCCCGGTACTCACCATGAGTGGCTTACGTGGCGACGTTGCCTGAATGAATTCTTACCGCTAATATTCAAATAAACCCAAATAGCGATGAAGAACCATAGAAAAACGATATTATCGGTGATTGCGGCGACAATGTGCGCGACAGCGGCAAACGCCATCAATCCGATAGTGCAGACATGCTACACGACCGACCCGGCACCGATGGTGCATGATGGCACGCTGTATGTGTACACCGGACATGACGAGGACGGGGCAGACTTCTTCTGGATGCAGGAGTGGAGGGTGTACTCGACTACCGACATGGTGAACTGGACCGACCACGGGTCGCCTCTCGCAATCGAGGATTTCTCGTGGGGCGATGATCGCGCGTGGGCTCCACAGTGCGTGGAGCGGAACGGGAAATTCTATTTCTATGTGCCGTTGCACTCAAAACTATCGGGGACAATGGCGATAGGCGTGGCAGTGGGTGATTCGCCCACCGGCCCGTTCAAGGATGCGATAGGGAAACCGCTTGTGGACGGAAGCTGGGATTACATAGACCCGACCGTGTTCATAGATGATGACGGGCAAGCATATCTGTATTGGGGTAATCCGGAGATATATTATGTTAAATTGAACTCCGATATGGTGAGCTTTGATGGAGAGGTGTGCAAAATAGAGCAATCTGAGGAGGGTTTCGGAGCCCCCGGTCCCAAGGTAAGAGACAAGGAGAAGAAGTATCGCGACAACTATACGGAAGGGCCGTGGTTCTACAAGCGTGGCGGGAAATATTATCTCGTTTACGCAGCCGGAGGGGTCCCCGAGCATATAGCCTACTCGATGAGCGACTCGCCCACAGGCCCCTGGAAATATATGGGGGAGATAATGCCACTGTGTGACACCGGATCGTTCACCAACCACAGCGGTATAGTGGACTACAAGGGGAAATCGTACTTTTTCTATCATAACGGAAAACTGCCCGGTGGAGGAGGATTTGCCAGAAGCATGGCTGTGGAGCCATTTGAGTATAATGCCGACGGAACTATCCCGACGATAATGCCCACGAAAGAGGGCGCACCCGCTGTGGGGACTCTCAATCCCATGAAGAGGGTTGAAGCCGAGACCATGGCGTGGTCGAAAGGGGTGAAAACCGAGAGCAATGCCAAGACGGGCGTGTATGTGAGCGATATACATAACGGTGACTATATAATGGTAGCCAAGGCCAATTTCGGAAGCGGAAAGCCCAAGAAATTCGGAGCATCGGTGGCAAGCGCCCTGCGCGGTGGTACTATCGAGGTGAGAATGGACAGCGTGGACGGTGAGCTTATCGCGAGCCTCGAGGTGCCCGGAACCGGAGGATGGGAGAAATGGAGATATATCGAGACTCCCGCGTTGGCCGAAGTGCCCGGCGTGCATGACATATATTTCGTGTTCAAGGGGCGCAAGGGTCCGAAGCTCTTCAATATTGACTACTGGAAGTTTGAGTAAAAAATATAAATCTGTAAATCTATATCATATATGAACAGGAAAATAATATCGGTCCTGGCTATGGCGTATGGCTGTGTCTCATGGGCATACGGAGCTGACAATGTCAGGCTCAGTAGTCCTGACGGACGCACACAGGTGACAATAGAGGTGACTGACGGTGTGCCTACATACTCGGTGGCTTACGACGGAAACGTAATGGTGGCGCCTTCGCCATTAGGACTCAACACCAATATAGGGGACTATACCGGAGGAATGGCCCTTATGGGCGCCGGTGAGGAGACTCAGGTAAAGGACAGCTATTCGCTGCGCAATATCAAGAAACACCGCGTGGAGTATGATGCCAACCGCCGTGTAGTGACATTCGGCAAGGGGGACAAGAAGGTGTATGACGTGGAGTTTCAGGTGAGCGACAATAATGTGGCTTTCAGGTATATGCTTCATCCCCAAGGGGAAACGCTGTGCTGTGTGGTGGACGGCGAGACCACGGGATTTGATATGCCTAAGGGAACCACTACGGTGCTGTGTCCGCAGATGGGAACCATGAGCGGATTTGCCCGTACCGGTCCAAGCTATGAGACCCATTACACTGTTGATGAGCCGACCGGCAAGAACGGCTGGGGCGGTGGATATACGTTCCCCTGTCTGTTCAAAGTGAATGATGACGGCTGGGTGCTTGTGTCGGAGACCGGTATCGCAGGCGATTATTGCGGATCGCGCCTGATAGGCAATCCCGACGGTAGCTATACCATAGGGTATCCCCAGGCAGGAGAGCAGAATGGGTTTGGTTCGACATCGGCATCCATTGCTCTGCCCGGCTATACACCGTGGCGCACAATCACAGTGGGCAAGAACTTGGCTCCGATCGCCGAGACCACTATAGCGTGGGATGTGGTGAAGCCACTGTATGAGGCATCCCAGGATTATAAGTATGGCAAGGGAACATGGAGCTGGATTATCGCCATGGATGCCCTGTGCAATTATGAGGGTCAGAAGAAGTATATCGATTTCGCGGCTGACATGGGGTACACGTCGGTGCTCGTGGACGCGCTGTGGGATACCAACATAGGATATGAGGGCATAGAGAAACTTGCCGAGTATGGTCACTCGAAAGGGGTGGATCTGGTGCTGTGGTACAATTCCAACGGCTCGTGGAATGATGCTCCCCAGGGTCCGCGCGGAGTCATGAACGATATAGTGAAGCGCCGCGAGGATATGGCCTGGATGAAGAAAAACGGTATCAGAGGCATAAAGGTGGATTTCTTCGGCGGTGACAAGCAGGAGACCATGAGGCTGTATCACGACATCTTAGCCGATGCCAACGATTATGGATTGCTCGTGATATTCCACGGCTGTACATTGCCACGCGGATGGGAGCGCATGTATCCCAACTATGCCGCGAGCGAGGCAGTGAGAGCGAGCGAGAATCTGCATTTCTCTCAGGGAGAGTGTGACAAGGAGGCTTTCAGCGCCACGATACACCCGTTTGTGCGTAACACTGTGGGCAGTATGGACTTCGGAGGTAGTGCCCTCAACAAATACTATAGCAGTGACAATGCCCCGAGGGGATCGAAGCGCATGACATCGGATGTGTTCGCTCTGGCTACCGCCGTGCTTTTCCAGAGCCCTCTACAGCATTTCGCCTTGGCTCCCAACAATCTGACCGATGCTCCGGAGTGGGCCATCGACTTCATGAAGAATGTGCCCGTGACCTGGGACGAGACCCGATATATCGACGGATACCCCGGACAGTATGCCGTGCTGGCTCGCCGTCACAACAATGTGTGGTACATTGCCGGAATCAATGCTACCGACAAACCTGTGACACTGAATCTTACTCCCGACATGATGAAACCCGGCGAGACATTCACCCTCTATTCGGACGACAAGGAGCTGAACGGCTCAAAGACCGAGGGGAAGGTAGACAAGAAAGGTCGCGTGAAAATGACCATTCCCACCAATGGCGGATGCGTGATGGTGACCCGTCCGGTTGAGAAGTTCATGGTGTATCTGTGCCTGGGACAGTCCAATATGGAGGGTGCGGCCCGATATGAGGAGTGTGACACGGTGGATGTGCCGGAGAGATTCGTGATGATGTCGGCTGTGGATATGCCCGGCAAGGGGAGACGTATGGGTGAGTGGTACACCGCCTGCCCGCCTCTGGCACGACAGAGCACCGGCCTGACTCCCGCCGATTATTTCGGACGCGAGATGGTGAAGGCTATGCCCGAGGATGTGAAAGTAGGCGTGATAAATGTGGCTGTGGGCGGATGCAAGATCGAGCTGTTTGATCCGGAGCAGTGCTACGATTACATGAAGGATCAGCCTGACTGGATGAAGAACTTCGCCTCAAGCTACAAGAATAATCCCTATCAGCGCCTGGTGGATATGGCCCGCAAGGCTCAGGCCGACGGCGGAGTCATAAAGGGTGTATTGCTCCATCAGGGGGAATCGAACACAGGCGACAAGGAGTGGCCGGTGAAAGTGAAGGGGCTGTATGAGAGACTTCTCGCAGATCTGGAACTGAAAGCTGAGGATGTGCCCTTGGTGGCCGGCGAGATGCTCTCGGCCGAGGAGGGGGGACAGTGTGCCTCGATGATTGACATTGTGCGCACTCTTCCCGAGGTTATCCCGACCGCCAAAGTGGTGTCGTCGGCAGGGTGCAAGGGCGCTCCCGACGGACTGCATTTCACCGCCGAAGGGTATCGCGAGATAGGCCGCAGATATGCCCAGGCCATGCTGAACAACTGATTGCAAAAAAACTATAAACCACTAATATGAATTTTAAACCAACCATTATATCGCTGGCCCTGGTATCGATGCCCTTTATCAACGGCATGGCAGGGAATGACAGCAAGATAAATACGTGTACCTCACATGGACAGTCGGTCATGACTAATCCGCTGATGTGGGCCGATGTGCCTGACCCTGACGTGATACGTGTGGGAGAGGATTATTATATGGTGTCGACCACCATGCACCTGATGCCCGGATGTCCAGTGATGAAGTCAAAGGATCTCGTGAACTGGGAGGTGATAGGGTATGTGTTCGATACCATCGACGATAATTCACGGTATAAACTGGAAGGGGGAACGGTGTATGGCCACGGACAGTGGGCTACGTCGCTGAGGTATCATGACGGACGGTTCTATGTGCTGTTCTCGCCCAATGATGATCCGCATAGGTCGTTCATCTACACGGCTGAGAATCCTGCCGGACCGTGGAAGTTAGTGTCAAGGACGAGGCATTTTCATGACTCCTCATTGCTGTTTGACGACGATGGGAGGGTGTATGTGTTCTCGGGCTCGGGAAAGATACGCCTCACCGAGCTGAAGAGCGACCTCACAGATGTGAAAGAGGGGGGCGTGGATATGGATGTGATATTTCCCGATGAGGAGACTGCCGGCCTGCATGAAGGGTCGAGAGTGGTGAAGCACAACGGAAAGTATTATGCCATGGTGATCAACTGGCCGTCGGGACGCCCGAGAAGGCAGCTGTGTTACCGCGCCGACAAGATCACCGGTCCTTATGAGCGCATGACGGTGCTTCAGGACAATTTCGCAGGGTTCCCGTATCTGGCCCAGGGTACTATCGTGGATGCTCCGGACGGATCGTGGTGGGGAGTGATATTCCAGGACCGCGGAGCCGTGGGGCGTGTGCTGACGCTCAATCCGGTGAGATGGGTGGACGGCTGGCCAATGATGGGCGATGAGAACGGGCATGTGCCTGAGCGTATAGAATACGTGGCCAAGAGCGGTAAGCCTACCAGGCTGGTGGAGTCGGATGATTTCTCGGGTAAGAAATTGGGCTTTCATTGGCAGTGGAATCATTGTCCCGACAACGATGCGTGGTCGCTTGAGAAGCGTCGCGGACATCTGAGACTCGCGACCTCGAGAGTGGTGCCGTCGATCTATCATGCTCCAAACACCATATCGCAGAGAATGGAAGGCCCGCGATGCGAGGGATGGGTGAAGATGGATGTGTCGAAAATGAAGGATGGCGATGTGGCCGGATTCGGTGCGCTGAACGGACACTCGACGCTCCTGTCGGTGACATGCCGTGACGGAAAGAAGTATCTCAAGAAGCACAATACTGTGGTGAACTTCGCTAATGGATCAAAAACCATAGAAAATGTGGAGGATGAGACCGAAGAAGAAATAGAACTTGGCTCGAATAAGATATACCTGAAAGTGTCGGGTGATTTCCGTCTCGGGAAAGATGTGGCGCAGTGCCAGTACAGCCTCGACGGGAAGACTTGGCATGATATAGGCAAGGAGTACAAGATGAGATATGACTACAGGAAGCTGTTCATGGGACAGCGGTTTGCCATCTACAATTATGCCACAAAGAGTATCGGCGGATATGTGGATGTGGACCATTTCGAGTACAAGCGTTATGATGATTGATCCATAGGACACGAGACAAAGATAAAGAGTCTATCAGGTTTTAACTCGCCTTAAGATTGATTGGTGGGTTAAAACCTGAAAGTCTCTTAAAATAACGTTTTTAACCAAAAGAATGTCTAATATTTAACATATTGTTAACTGGCTGGTATTCAGATGCGGTGAGACAAATATGTAAATAAATGAGACAAATGAGAAAGTGGATGAGATAATCGAATATGTACGTGAAACACTTAAACGATGTTAATCTCGCGACGTTGTCCTATCTTTGCCAAGTAAAAACAGTAATGCCAGAGAAAAAACAGTAACCATATAACCATACGACAATGAACCACCTCCAGTTTAATGCCATGACGATATGCGTGATGCTTGCGATGACAAGTTGCGGAGCCTCACGTCAGGCTGACGTCGACCCCCAGCCGGGAGCGGCGATATTCGAGTCGTTCAGCTATAAGGGCTACGATGATTTTTATGCCGAGAATCCTCTGCCCGACAGCAGTTCGTTCTACAATCCGATTCTGCCCGGATGGTATTCCGATCCCACGATATGCACCAATGGCGAGGGGGACTATTTCATAGCCACCTCGACGTTCACTTACGTGCCCGGAGTGCCGGTGTTTCACAGCCGCGATCTGGTGAACTGGAAGCAGGTGGGACATGTGCTCACACGCGAGTCGCAGCTGAAGAATTTCCGCCATCAGCATGTGAGCGGCGGAATATTCGCTCCCGACCTGAAATATAATCCGGCCAACAAGACCTATTATATGATCACAACTAATGTGGGCGCCGGAAACTTCTTTGTGAAGACTCAGGATCCGATAGGGGGCGAGTGGAGCGATCCCGTGTATCTGCCCGAGGTGCAGGGGATAGATCCGTCGTTCTTCTTCGATGAGGACGGACGTGCCTATATCGTGAACAATGATGACGCTCCTAACGGAGAGGCCGAGTATCCCGGTCACCGCACGGTGAGGATAGTGGAGTTTGACACCGCTACCGACAAGTGTGTGGGCGAGCGCAAGATCATAGTGAATAAAGGATGGCGCCCGGCCGACAAACCGATATGGTGTGAAGGTCCGCATATATATAAGGTGGGAGGTATGTATTACCTCATGACCGCCGAGGGGGGTACTGCCATTGACCACAGCGAGGTGATATACCGCGGAAAGTCGGCCATGGGCCCGTATGAACCTTGGCAGGGCAATCCGATACTCACCCAGCGTGACCTCGACAGCAACCGCAAGGATGCCGTGACCTGTGCCGGCCATGCCGACCTGGTGCAGACTCCCGAGGGGGAATGGTGGGCGGTGTTCCTGGCCTGCCGTCCGATCGACGGGGATTATGAGAACTTAGGCCGCGAGACATTCATGCTCCCAGTGAACTGGACCGAGGACGGATGGCCCGTGATAACCCGCAAGGGGGAGGCTGTGCCCATGATAGTGTCGCGTCCCGGTGCGGTGCGTGGCGACTCGGTGACATTCGGAAACTTTGAGTGGAAGGATGATTTCACCTCGGATTCGCTCGGACACCACTGGCTCGCCCTGCGCGGTGATGCCTCGGAGCATTATTCGCTCTCGGCTCCGGCGGGACATCTCACGCTCAAATGCTCGGAGATACCGACTACAGAGAAGGATATATCGGCGTTCCTCGGACGCAGGGTGCAGCATCACAAGTATGAGTGCGCGACCCATATAGTGTTCTCGCCCACTGATACATGTCAGCACGCCGGACTGGTGGTGATGAAGGATGAGACCCATCAGTATCAGTTGGCCAGGACGCTTGCCAAGGAGGGACACGCCGTGACACTGAGGAAGATTGACGATAACGGCTCGACCGACCTGGCCACAGCACTCGTGAAGGACGGCGATGCCGGAATAGACCTCAAGGTGAAGTCGGACGGGCGCACGTATGAGTTCCTGTACTCGGAGGACCGTGGAGATACATGGACCTCGCTGAAAGCAGGAGTTGATGCGCGTCACACCTCGACAGCGGTGGCCGGAGGATTTACCGGCACCACTGTGGGACCGTATGCCTCGGCAAAAAGAATATAAGTGAGTCTATGATAAAACCAGACGACACACGATCTCCATGAAAAAAAGAATTTGCATGAAAACAAAATATTAACTAATTTAAACCCACAATTAATTAAACCTGTAAAACATACCTGTAACATTAACCTTGAATCATCGAAGCCACCGGGTGGCGCGATGCAAACCAATCTCACAAAGTATTTCAACATTTAGAAAAGTAACAATGAAAAATGTTATTAACTTATTGAGGGGTAGGAAATTAAATTACCCCCCCCCTTATCACCTTGCTGTTGGCGGTGCTCCTGGGCACGGCCACGGCGATGGCTGATACAGTGAGCGGCAACGTATCGGACGATACGGGCGAGCCACTGATCGGGGCCACCGTGCAGCTCAAGGGAGCGCATGGCGTGGCCGCCGCGACAGATATCGACGGCAACTACACACTCAAAGTGCCCGATGCCAAGAAGGGCGTGCTTGTATTCTCCTATATCGGTATGGATCCGAAGGAGGTAGCCATCAACGGTCAGGCTACAATCAATGTGGTGCTAACCACCAATACTACCCAGCTCGATGAGGTAGTGGTGGTAGGTTACGGCCAGCAGAAGAAAGTGTCGGTGGTGGGAGCTATCACCCAGGCCTCGGGCGAGGTGCTGGAGCGTGCCGGCGGTGTGTCGAGCGTGGGTGCCGCGCTTACCGGTAATCTGCCCGGCGTGATCACCACAGCATCATCGGGTATGCCCGGTGAGGAGGATCCCGAGATCATCATCCGCTCGCAGAGCTCGTGGAACAACTCGGCGCCCCTCGTCCTTGTGGACGGTATCGAGCGCGAGATGAGTTCAGTAGACATCTCGTCGGTGGCCAATATTTCGGTACTCAAGGACGCATCGGCGACAGCCGTGTATGGTGTGAAGGGTGCCAACGGTGTAATCCTCATCACCACCAAGCGTGGCGAGGAGGGAAATGCAAAGGTTCATGCCAAAGCCAACATGACCGCCAAGGTGGCCTCGAAGCTCCCCGAGAAGTATGACGCCTACGATTCCTATTTCCTGCGTAACCGTGCCATCCAGCGCGAGCTTCTTGTGCCGGGCAATGACGCATGGGCCGATATGCTCCCCATGAGCGTGATCGACAAGTACCGTAATCCTCTCAATGCCGAGGAGTGGGACCGTTACCCCAACGTGGACTGGGAGGACTTCCTGTTCAAGGACGCAGCTTTCTCCTACAATGCCAGTGTGGATGTGTCGGGCGGTACCAAACTCGTGAAGTACTATGCAGCAGTGGACTTCCTTCATGAAGGTGACCTTTTCAAGACTTTCGAGAACAACCGTGGATACAAGCCGGGATTCGGCTTCAACCGTGTGAACGTGCGCTCCAATCTTGACTTCTCGCTCACTCCTACAACCAAACTTACCGTGAACCTGTTTGGCTCTAACGGTGCCAAGAAAACCCCATACGAGCGTAACTCATGGGATTCCACCGACTCGGGCTACTGGAACGCCGCCTATAAGACTGCTCCCGGTGCCATGCGTCCTATCTACAGCAACGGCATGTGGGGATTCTATGCACCGCGCGAGGCTGACGTGCCAAACTCGGCAAGAAATATCGCTACCAACGGAGTGGAGAAGCGCACTACAACCAAGATCAACTCGGACATCATCCTCGGTCAGGATCTCGATTTCCTTACCAAGGGACTTCACTTCCAGGGCCGTCTGTCGCTCGACTACACATTCGTAGAGGGCCGTCGCGGTATCAATGACCTTGACAATCCTATCCTGCGCATGTGGGTTGACCCCAACACCGGAGCCATCACCACTCTGCCTGCAACCGATACCGGCACACAGCTCGATCCCTCGGACGGTATATATTGGCGCAACAGCCAGGGCGAGGTGTTCCTCGACAGAACTTTCCGTAAAGTCTACTACGCTTTCCAGCTCGACTATTCCCGTCAGTTCGGCAAGCATGAGGTGACCGCCATGGCGGCTTTCAACCGCGAGGACTATGCAAAAGGAAACGAGTTCCACCACTACAGAGAGGACTGGGTGTTCCGTACCACCTATAACTTTGACTACCGCTACTTCCTGGAGTTCAACGGTGCATACAACGGATCGGAGAAGTTCGGATCCAACAACCGTTTCGACTTCTTCCCCTCATTCTCGGCCGGATGGCGCCTGAATCAGGAACCTTTCATGCGTAATCTCACCTGGATCGATCAGATCAAGTTCCGTGGCTCATGGGGCCGCGTGGGTGACGACAGCGCCGGTGACCGCTGGCTCTACCGTGACCAGTATGTCTACTCAGGCAATGTGTGGATGGGTACCATCAATCCCGCCAACTCGCCCTATACATTCTACCGTATCTCGGTGCTCGGTAATCCCGATATCACCTGGGAGAAGGTGGAGAAGCGCAACTTTGGTCTCGACTACGGATTCCTGAACGGACTTGTAGCCGGATCGGTGGACTTCTTCTCGGACAAGCGTACCGACATCTTCATCAACGGCAGCCAGCGTGCCATCCCCTCCTATTTCGGAGCATCGGCCCCTGCAGCCAATCTGGGTAAAGTGAACAGCAAGGGTTATGAGCTTGAGCTCCGTCTCAACTATCCTATCAACAAGGATACCCGTGTATGGCTCAACGCCTCTATGACTCATGCAACAAATGAGGTTAAGTTCCGCGATGACGCTCCCCTGCTTCCCGCTTATCTCAAGCAGGCCGGCCACGCTATAGGCCAGCGCACCGAGTATCTCGATGCCGGTACCATCCGCACCTGGGATGACCTTTACGGCTCGCCCATGTGGTCGTCCAACGCCAACAACCGTCTGCCCGGTGACTACAAGATCATCGACTTCAACTCGGACGGTATCATCGACCAGTATGACAAGGCTCCTTACGGCTACAGCGGTACCCCGCAGAACACCTACAATGCCACTCTCGGATTTGAGTGGAAGGGATTCAGCGCATTTGTGCAGTTCTATGGTGTGACCAATGTATCGCGCGAGGTAACATTCCCGACATTCAGCAACAGCAATGTGGTGGCTTACGTGGAGGGCGACTACTGGACCCCGACCGTGGACGGTCTGCCCATGCCCCGCTGGACAAGCAATGCCGACGCCGCCGCCAACGGAACCCGCTACATATATGACGGCTCATATGTCCGCCTGAAGAATGCCGAGGTGTCCTATCGTATCCCCAACAAGCTTACCCGCAAGATCGGTGTCAACAGTTGTCGCGTGTATGTGAACGGTGACAACCTGTGGCTCTGGACCAAGATGCCCGACGACCGCGAGGGTAACCTCGGAGGCTACGGATCCACCAACGGTGCTTATCCTACCGTGCGTCGTTTCAACCTCGGTATTGACATAACCCTCTAATAGATCAATCATGAAAAAATATATATCAGGACTTTCCAAGCTTCTGCTTCTTGCCGGCGCACTGGTAGCCACCTCCTGTACCGATTATCTCGACAAGGCACCGGGCAGTGATATCGACGAGAGCGAGCCTTACAAGAACTTCCGCAATTTCCAGGGTTTCGTGGAGGAACTCTACGGAGGTCTCCCCTGTATCTCGGCCAATGATTACCACAACAGCTGGAATCTCGGTGAGGATGAGTATTGGGAACCTTCCGATCTGCGCCCTCTTGCCAATCATATCGACCAGGGTGACTATCGTGTGATAGTGACCAGCGGTCAGTACTTCTATGGTTTCCCCCGCAACGGCAACGGCAATCCCGAGTCGAGCAGTAAGGGTGACAAGGGTAATATCTGGCAGCTCGCATGGAAAAGTATCCGCAAGGCCAATATAGGACTCGCCAATCTCGGCGGACTCCAGAACGCCACAGCCGAGGAGCGCGACCTGCTCGAGGGTCAGATGCTTTTCTTCCGCGGATGGTATCACTTCATGCTGATGCAGTACTGGGGCGGACTTCCCTACATCGATCATGTGCTCCCCGCCGGTGAGACCCCCAATCTGCCTCGTCTCAGCTATCGCGAGACAGCCGAAAAGGCCGCCGCTGACATGGAGGCTGCCGCCAAGCTCCTCCCCATCGACTGGGATCAGACTACAGCAGGCCGTCCTACCCTCGGCAACAACAATATGCGTGCCAACAAGATCATGGCTCTCGCATTTGCCGGAAAGTGCCTCCTGTGGGCAGGCAGTCCTCTCATGAATTATGAGTCGACCGGCTCGGCTACCTATAATGCAGAATTGTGCAAGCGCGGTGCCGACCTCATGGGCGAGGCTCTCGCACTCACAGAGTCGACCGGACGCTACGAACTGGCTGACTTCTCACAGTGGAGCGACCTGTTCTACTTCGCCGACAAGGGCAACCGTGTCCCCGGCCTCAAGGAAGCCATCATGCAGGAGAGCCTTGTGGAATTCTTCAACTACAATTCCCGATTTGACTACAACCAGCGCAATGACTATTTCTCTCAGCTGGTAATCTCGGGTGGTGTGAAGGTGCAGCCCACAGCCAACTATGCCCTCTATTACGGTATGGCCAACGGCGAACCCATCCCCTCGTGGAGCGAGGCTGATGCCACCTCGGGTTATGATCCCGCCTATCCCTGGAAGGGTAGAGATCCCCGTTTCTACAAGGACTTTGCCTACGACGGCATTCAGGTTGTGACCGATCCTCAGGGTATCGTTGCCGAGACCACCAAGTATGCCAGCCTTTATACCGGTGGCCCCTGGAGAAGCAACAACGGTAACAAATCGAACCTCACCGGTCTTGTGGAGATCAAGTTCATTCCCCAGATGGCTCCGAGCCTCAGCTCACTCTTTGACGTCCATGTAGCAATGTGCCTGTCGCTGATGCGTCTGTCGGATCTCTATCTTCTTTATGCCGAGGCAGTGACCTGCGGATACGGCTCTCCCACCTCCAAGGCCTCGACTTTCGGCATGACAGCCGTAGATGCAGTCAACAAGGTGCGTACCCGCGCAGGTGTAGGAAATGTGGCAGCCCGTTTCACCGGCTCGACCGATGCTTTCCTACCCGAACTTTACCGCGAGCGTGCCGTGGAGCTTGCTTTCGAGGGACATCGTTTCATCGACCTGCGCCGCTGGATGCTCCTGACCAAGCGTCCTTACACACTTAAGACCAAGCTTGAGTTTGACCGCACCAAGGAGTTCAGCTACCGCAATCCCTCCGAGGCCCGCGTTGCCAATATCCGCGAGGAGATTCTGTTTGAGCGCAAGCTTGACGATCGCCACTACTGGCTCCCGCTGCCCAACGCCGACGTGAATATTTATCCCGAGTTTGGACAGAACCCCGGATGGTAATACCTTAAATTAACCTTTCACAATGAATACAGTACCCAAATATATAGGTTACGCGGCATTTGCCCTCGCGCTTGCAACGGGAGTGACCGCGAATGCCCAGAGTGACAGTTTAGTCAATGTCGCTTTCGGCACCAAGCCTGCGGAGGATGTCATTACGGCAACCCAGCAGGTGAATATGGCCGAGCTGATGAAGAAAAACTACTCGACCTCGGCTCTCGATCTTTCGCTGGAATCGCTTATAGGCGGTTACCGCGGAGGCAGCAGCATCTGGGGTCAGAATGCCCTGGTGCTCGTTGACGGTATGCCCCGCGAGATCGGCGATATTCTCGCCAGCGAGGTGGAGAGCATCAGTTTCCTCAAGGATGCCGCCGCAGCCGCCCTCTACGGAAGCCGTGGTGCCAAGGGTGTGATCCTCGTGACCACAAAGCGTGGCACCAACTCACCCATGCAGATCGATTTCCGTGCCGATGTGGGTTTCGTAGTGCCCAAGAGCTATCCCAACTATCTCGATGCCGCTTCCTACATGACCCTCTACAACGAGGCATGCCGCAATGACGGATTGAGCGAGCGGTACTCGGCAAATGAGATCTACAACTCATCGATAAGCTCAAATCCCTATCAGTATCCCAACCAGAAGTACTACAACGGTAATTACCTGCGCAAGTTCTCCAACAACTACATGGCCAACGGCGAGATATACGGTGGTAACGAGCGTACCCACTATTACCTCAACATGGGACTGGGCTACTCGGACGGACTCGTGAAGATCGGAGACCATGACAAGGACAACACCCTCCGCTTCAATGTGCGCGGTAACGTAGATATGACCATCACCAAATGGCTCACCGGTTTCACCAACGCCTCATTCCTGGTGAATGACAATTACGAGGGACGCGGTGATTTCTGGGGAATGGCTTCAGGCACATGGCCCAACCGTTATGGTGTGCTTCTGCCCGTAGACATGATCGACCCCAACAATGCCGAACTTCAGGCAATGGTGGCAGCCGCCACTCTCATCGATGGCCGTTACCTGCTGGGCGGTACTTCCAACAACTCGACCAACGCTATCGCCGATGCCTACGAGGCAGGATATGTGAAGACCAAAACAAGGTCGTTCATGTTTGACCTCGGATTGAAATTTGATCTCGGAGCCATCCTGCGCGGACTCACGTTCAAGACTGTGTTTGGAGTGGACTACCGCGCTGTGTACTCCGAGGGTTTCAAGGAGGATTATGCAGTCTATGAGCCTACCTGGGCCAACGTTAACGGTAAGCCCATGATCGTGGACCTGAAGAAGCATGGTAATGACACCAACTCGACCAACGAGTATGTGGGCCAGTCGACCTATCTGCAGAACATGATGTTCCGTGGCCAGTTTGACTACAACCGCGTATTCGGCGGTCTCCACCAGGTGGACGCTACATTGATGGGATGGGGATACCAGACCCAGTACTCTAACGATGCCAACCATAACTCCAGCCCCCTTCACGCCACAACCAACGTGAATGCCGGCGCACAGGTGGCCTACAATTACGATCACCGTTACTATGCCACTCTCACCGGAGTGCTTGTACACTCATCCAAGCTGGCTGAGGGACACCGCAATGCTTTCTCTCCCTCAGTGTCGCTCGGATGGCGCATAGGTCAGGAGAACTTCATCAAGGAGAACGCTCCCTGGATCAATGAGCTGAAGCTCACCGCATCGGCATCGAAGCTCCATCAGGATCTCGACATCGAGGACTACTATCTCTACAAGGGATATTACGGATTCAAGGACGGTGGCGGATGGTGGCAGTGGCACGACGGCACAGCCGGTGGCAACACCACAATGCCTAAGCGAGCTGACAATCTCGGCCTCACTTTCATCACACGCGAAGAATTCCGTGTGGGTCTGGACGCAGCGCTGTTTGACAACCTGCTCACCCTTAACGCCAATTATTTCATCCAGGACACCAAGGGCGGACTCACCCAGGGATCCAACTCGATTTTCCCCAACTTCATGAGCAAGTGGGATGCATCGTTCCTCCCCTGGCTCAATTACAACAACGACCGCCGTCAGGGTGTGGATTTCTCGCTGAATCTCCGCAAGACTGTAGGTGAAGTAGATCTCGGCCTCGGATTTGCCGGCATGTACTATACCGACAAGGCCACCCGCCGAGACGAAATGCCTGCCGAGACATATCTCGCCGCCACAGGCCAGCCCCTCAACCGTGCTCTCGGTTACATTTGCGAAGGTTTCTATCAGTCGCAGGAGGAGATTGACAACCGTGGCGTGCGCCAGACATTCGGCGGAACTCTCCGCCCCGGCGACCTCCGCTACAAGGATGTGAACGGCGACGGCGTGGTGGACAGCAACGACCGCGTGGTGCTCGGACGCTATACTCCCACATTCTCCTACGGTCTCAATCTCTCCGCATCATGGAGAGGATTCACCCTCTATGCCTACGGAACCGGTCAGGCCGGCGGTACAGCTTTCAATAACAACAGCTATTACTGCAACGGCGGAGATGCCAAGTATTCCGAGATGGCATGGGGCCGCTGGACTCCCGAGACTGCCGCTACAGCAACAGCTCCGCGTCTCACCACCGGAACGACAGCCAATAACAACCAGACTTCGACCTTCTGGCAGTACAGCACCAACCGCTTCGATATACGCCGCGTGCAGCTGACCTACGATCTGCCCGCCTCGCTGTTCAACGGCAACAAGGTGCTCTCAGGTGTAAGCGTATATCTCCAAGGCGAAAATCTTGCCACAATCTCGCCCAACCGCAAGATCATGGAGCTGAGCACTTCCTCACCCCAGGCCCGCAACTACAATGTAGGCTGCAAGCTCTCATTCTGATAATACCTAAAAATGATACTAACGATGAAAAATATATCTCTGTCATTGATCCTCTCGGTGGGCGCGGCAATAGGCCTTTCGGCTTGTGCTGATGTCTTTGAACCATCGGAGGAGAATCTGAAGGATGTGGACCAGATGTATGAGGATGCCACTTTCGCGCAAGGTTTCCTCGTAAACGTCTACCGTAACATCCCGGCCTACTATGACAACAGCGAGTATGCTACCGATGATGCCGTGACCAACGAGACCGACAATGCTTTCCGCAAGATGGCAACAGGCTCGTGGACCTCGAGCAACGATCCCACCTCGCAGTGGATCAATTGCCTCAACTCCATCCAGAACCTCAATCTCTTCCTTGAGAATGCCGAGCAGGTGAACTGGGCCACAGATCCCGAGGCTGCTCAGCTTTTCAAGATGCGTACTATCGCCGAGGGTCGCGGATTGCGCGCGCTGTACATGTATTTCCTCCTCCGCGCCCATGCCGGCGTGGCTACCGACGGACAGCTCTCCGGTGTGCCCATTCTTGACCACTATCTCACCGTGAACGATGATTTCAATATGCCGAGAGGATCGTTTGACGAATGTGTGAAATTCGCACTCGCCGATCTTGACTACGCCGAGGCCAATCTGCCCATGGAATATGAGAATCTTGGTGAGGATGATGTGGTGCCCGCACCGTTCAACCAGTACACCTCCAAAGTGGGTACCTACAACCGCGTGATGGGTCAGTATGCGCGTCAGCTCATCAATGGCCTTGCATGTAAGGCTATCCGCTCGCGTCTCACCTTGCTCGCCGCCAGCCCTGCCTATGAGGCATCGGCCACAACCTGGGCCGATGCAGCCGATGCAGCCGCAGCAGTGCTCGATCACATCGGCGGTCCCGCCGGTATCGATCCCACCGGTGTCACCTACTACTGCAACACCACTGTGATCGATGGTCTCAGTGACGGTATCAACCCCGCTGAAATCGTGTGGCGCGAGGCTATTTCCAATAACAACACCACTCAGGAGGAGGCTCATTTCCCGCCATCGCTCTATGGCAACGGCCGCATGAACCCCACCCAGAACCTTGTGGATGCTTTCCCCATGGCCAACGGTTATCCCATCTCGGATTCGCGCAGCAACTACAATGCCGCTAATCCTTATTCGGGTCGTGACCCCCGCCTGTCACACTACATTGTGTACAACGGCTCAACCGAGGGTGTGAACAACGCTACCATCCAGACCGGATCGGACGCCACAACAGCCGACGGCCTGAACAAACGCGAGACCTCGACCCGCACAGGCTACTATATGAAGAAGCGTCTGCGCATGGATGTCAACATGGATCCCTCCATGAAGCAGGGTAAAACCCATTACACCCCGCGCATCCGCTACACCGAGATGTTCCTGAACTATGCCGAGGCTGCCAACGAGGCCTGGGGTCCCAGAAACTCGGGTTCGCACGGATATTCGGCATACGATGTGATCAAGGCCATACGTCACCGCGCTCTCGGTATCGACGACGATCCATATCTGGATGAGTGTGCCACGGATCCCGCAAAGATGCGCGAGCTGATACGCAACGAGCGTCGACTCGAGCTATGCTTCGAGAGCTTCCGCTTCTGGGATCTCCGCCGCTGGAAAGCAGATCTCAACGAGAATGCCCGTGGCGTGAACATCACCAACAATAATGTGTACACAGCACTTCCCAGTGTGGAGGAGCGCACATATTCATCCTACATGTACTACGGACCGATCCCCAACACTGAGATCCTCAAGTTCAGCAATCTCAAGCAGAACCAGGGTTGGTAATATTAACAATTTCAATTCAGAATCACAATGAAAATATCCAATATACTCGCACTCGCAATGGTAGCGTCATTAGCATCGACCTCATGCCACAACAGCGACAACGAGTTTCCTGATTTCGACTACCAGGGTGTATATTTCGCCAACCAAAGTGTAGGGCGCACTGTGGAGCTGGGCCGTGACAGCGAGATTGACCTCACGCTTGACAACCAGCACATGGTGAGGATCCAGGCAGTGATGGGTGGTGCCTACAAGAATACCCAGAACCGCGTGATCAACATCTCGGTGGATCCCTCGCTCTGCGATGGATTGTATCTCTCGTCGGATTTCGGCGGACGCAAGGTGCAGCCCATGCCCTCCAACTATTATGAGATCGAGGCCGGTGCCATTACCATCCCCTCGGGCTCGATGGACGGCGGAGTGCATGTGAAGCTGACCGATGCTTTCTTCAACGATCCCCTCGCGCTGGATTTCAACTATGTGATCCCTGTGGTGATGGAGAGTGCCATAGGAGTTGACTCCATACTCCAGGGCAAGCCCGCTGTGGAGAACCCCAACCGCGTGAAAGCGTCTGATTGGTCGGTACAGCCCAAGGATTATGTGCTCTATTTCATGCGCTATGTGAATCCCTGGCACGGAACTTATCTGCGCAGCGGTAAGGATCTCCTCACAGTGAACGGTGCCACCACTGAAATCGTGCGCCGTGCATCGGATGTGCTCAAGGATGAGCAGGTGGATGTGGTGACCTCGGGCTACAAGGCTTGCACCATAGTACTGTCGACCCGCACTGATGCCGACCATGTGTACAACTACACACTTAAGCTCGACTTTGCCGATGACGGCACCTGTACAGTAAGCTCGACTGATCCCTCGCTCACAATCTCGGGCACCGGCCGCTTTGTGGTGGACGGCGAGAAGAAGGTGATCAACAATGAGGACCGTGACGCGCTCTATCTCCAGTACACTGTGACATCCGCCGCAGGATGGTCGCTTTCGACTGACGATACTCTCGTGCTCCGCAACCGTGGCGTGACAGTGGTGTATCCCACAGTAGAAGTCAAATAATAACCCACTACTGAATTTCCATGAAACATATAAAGATAACAATGGCGGCAGCCGTGGCCCTCGCGGGGCTTACGGCCTGTGACAAGGATTATGATGTCACCATTCCCACCCCGGAGATCCCCTTCGATGCCGAGATGGAAGCCGCTCTCAGCAAATATGATGTGCTCACTGAATACTCCTCACGTGCAGGAGTGCCATTCGGAGTATCGGTGACACCTGAAGATCTCGCGGCCAAGAAGCTCGCGTTCAGCATTGTCACCACCAACTACAGTCAGGTAGAGGCCCCCGGGGCCTTTACCCCCTCGCTCCTGATGAATGATGAGGGTACGTATGACTACTCGGCGCTCTCCACATTGATCACTGCAGCCGGTGAGGCGGGCGTGAGCGTGTTTGGACCGGCGTTGTGCTCGCTCAGCAATCTTCCTGTGGATTATCTCAACGCTCAGATTGCCCCGATCATCATACCCTACGAGCCGGTGGAGCCGGAGACGGGAGATTTCATATTCAATGATTTCGAAGGCGATGAGTTGGGCAAGACATATCCCATGAGCGGTAACAGTGTAGCCCGCGTAGTGGAGGATCCCGACGGTCAGAGCGGACATGTGCTCCATATAGGAGAGGATGGCAATACCGCTAACCAGAGTTTCCCTGAGTTTGAGGTGACTATGCCCGAGGGCAAGACTCTCGCAAATCTGACGAAAGTATGTTTCGATATCAAGGCTCCCGGTTCGGGCGGTCTTTATGGCTCGGGACTACGTCTGTTTGTCGAAGGTGTGCAGTTCTCGTTCGGAAACTGTACCACATTTGGTTGTAGCGACAACAAGTGGGGCCGCGACCTGGTGAAACTTACTTTTGAGCCTGCCCAGATGAGCGCTGCTGATCTAGAAAAGACCACATTCAAGATGCGTATAGGTTCGGCTACCGGATCGGGTAACTACTATATCGACAATATCAAGATATTGTGGGAAGTTGCCGGTGATGATGACGGCAAAGATAATGTGCTTGACTTTGAGAACGATGCTCTTGGCAAGAGCTATCCTATGACCGGCAACAGCTTTGCAGTTGTAGCAAACGATCCTGAAGGAAAGAGCGGAAAGGTGCTACAGGTGGGTTCCCAGGCTGATCCTTCCAACCATTCCTACGTTAAGGTTACAGTGAAACTCCCCGAGGGTCGCAAACTTGGAGACTATGAGGCATTCCAATGTGACATGAAGACAGTCTCCGGTCAGTATGGCTGGGGTGGTAAGGTGCTTATCGGCGATCGTCAGATCGGTGTGGGTAGTCCAGCCGATTTCAGTGCTAACGATGGAGGTCCGTGGGTGCGCGGAGGCATCTATATTTCGTTTGTTGATTCAAGCAATGCGAAAAGGTATATCGAGCTTACCGATGAGGAAAAGGCGATGACTGAATTCATATTCAGCTACAATGCTGATTCCGGAGCAGGTATTTTCTATCTCGACAACTTCACTTTCAAGCGTGTGATCTCGACCGAGGACACCGTGATAGAGAAGACTCCTGAGGAGAAGACAGAAATCATGCAGGGCGAGCTTGACAAGTGGATCGACGGTCTCGTTGCCACCACCGGTGAAAGCGTTACCGACATGATAATCTACGACGAGCCTTTCGACGATGAGGTTGCCTCGTTCAACTGGGCCGATTATCTCGGCGATGATTACGTAGCCAAGGCTCAGGCCAAGGTTGATGCAGCCGCTACAGCTCCTGTCCGCTACTTCGTGAGCCAGACTCTGGTGATGAACGACAATACCGCCGGTGATATCGCCGATCTTGCCACTGAAATCAGTAAGCTTGAGCAGAAGGGGGTGAAGGTTGATGCAGTAAATCTCGTGCTCTCCGCAACATATTCGGAGGATTATGTTACCCAGCAGAAGAATGATGAGACCGCTGTGGCTGCCATGGAGGCTCTCGCATCACTCGGCAAGCCGGTGCGCATCTCCAACTTTGCAGTGCGCGTGGTGAACCGTGGCAATATGCTTGTCAATCCTTCGACCATAGGTATCTCGGAGCGCAGGGCTATCGGTGAGTACTATGCCACCGTGATCAAGGCCTATAAGCAGGCTCTTGGCGATCAGGCACTCGGATTCAACCTCTCGCGTGTGGTTGAGGATGGCACATTTGTGGCTCCATGGGCAGCAGGTGGTAACCGCAACTATATCTATGAGGGTCTCGTGAACGGACTTTCCAAGTAATCACTTTAGACACACTCTTAAATCGAGTTTATGAAAATCAATCGCATATTCTCGACCGCAGTTCTCCTGTCGGCACTCTCGGTGATGTTCACCGGGTGTGACGACAAGGAGTTCACGGCCCCGGTGCTTGCACCGCAGGCTGTGGAGACTCCGGTCGACAACATCAATGCCAACATCGCGGCTGTGAGGAGCTTTGTGCAGGCCAAGGAGATAGGTTCCAAGGTGCGCATGACCAGCTCGTTGCCCGACGATGCCGGCTATATGATAGAATTTACCGACGGTAATACTGTGGCGCTGAAGACCAAGGTGGGATCGCTCACGGATTATCCTACGTCGGAAGGCGCAAGATATACTCCTACAGTGGCCGCAATGCCGGCTGAGGATGGGGTGTATTACTGGACCGTTGACGGCGAGTGGCTTACAGCCCAAGGTACTGACAACCGTATCAACGTTACCGGTGCGCGTGCCGTGACTCCGCGCGTGAGCATCAACAGCGATGGCCGATGGGTGATAGACGCTCTCGATTACGGAAAGACCGTGTTGCAGAGTGCATCGCGTGGCGAGCAGATAAGCGCCATAAAGACTATCGACGTGTCGGATGCCGACAATATCACTGTATATTTCAACGATGATACCGAGCCTCTGCAGCTCGCTGCCGGTGGTGGCACCTCCAAGCCTAATGAGCCTGTGAAGGGGCATCTGCGCCGTCCTATTGATGTGAACAATCCCGCATGGCTTGTGCATATCGACTCGTGGAACTATCCTGACCCCAATAAGATCATTGATCTTATCCCTGAGGATATCCTGCCTTATTGTATATTTAATATTTCGTTGTCGGTATTCCATAATAATGATACCGGTCAATTCAAGGTCAGCGAGTATGGATATGAAATATGCAAATCGTGGCTCAGAACCTGTGCCGAGCGCAATCTCTGGGCTATGGTGCAACCGGCATCGGGAGGCATCAGCCATTTCCCGGATGTGGATTCTTATTCCCAGTTTGATGAGGAGAAATATGGGGTGTACAAGGAGTTCTTTGAAGATTATCCCAATTTCCTTGGCTTCAATTACTGTGAGCAGTTCTGGGGCTTTGATTCTTCGGATGGCATATATTCTCCGACATGGCTCCAGCGAGTGGCCCACTGGAATGAATTACTTAAGTTGACACATGAGTATGGCGGTTACCTCGTGGTAAGTTTCTGCGCCAATTATTGGTCAGCTCCCATCAATCCGGTGGCTACTATCAAGCGTAATCCTGATTTTGCCCAGACTACGGCAATGTATGCCGAGAACTTTGTGTATTGCGAGAAGTACACTCAGTCAGGTTGCTTCTTCGACGTGGAGGCCTCAAGTATGGGTATGTGGCTTTCGGGACATGCCGATAACTATGGTCTGCGCTTTGACCAGTGTGCATGGAATGAGTGGGCTGCGAAATATTACAACTGGAGCAATAAGGAGGAGGATTTCCCCGTGGCTCTCGGAGCGGCTCTTAAACTTGAGCATACTACTCTTACAGGTCAGACTGTATTTGACGGTCCTGAGCTGATATGGCAACAGGATTTTAAAGAGACCAATGCCATTGATGTCTCTGACGGATACAAGACCCGTAATTGGGACACATTTTCCCAGTTCCGCAATATCGACATGGATCTTTACCGCAAGATTCTCGATGGAACAATCCGCATCCTCACTCGTGATGAGGTGATAGAGCGTTGCAAGTATGCCATTGTGCAGGACGTAGCAGGTGGTGCCGAAATCGAGCAGTACTGTCTGCCCAAGTGGTTCCATAAGGGTATCGGCGCACTTGATCATGACGAGGGACGTGAGGACAACCACTTCTATCTGCGTAAGACCGGCCGCTATCCCGCCATTCCTGTAGTGGCTGAATTTGCCGGTGATTTCGCCAAGAAGTTCAAGCATGTGCGCAATCAGAGCGAGATTCTCAGCACATGGGAGAATGAAGGCGCCAAGGTGCGTGAGCTCAACAGGGAGTTCCCGTCGGAATATACCGGTGATCTCTTTGCCGGCCGTCACGAGAACACTTGGGTGACTTACAATCCTTGGAATACCACCAAGTCGGCTACCGTGCCTTTCAAGTACAATACTTGCGAGAGCGTGGAGTTCACACTCGAGACATTTGCCACTACGGTATGGAAAGAGTATGCCGACAAGGTTACATTCTATCTCACCAAGTATCAGGTGGACGGCAAGTCGACCAAATCGGTAATCAAGATTAACGGCGCAACATCCCAGCCCACAGTGTCGTGGACTCCGAGAGCCGAGGCTACTGTAAAGGTCAGCGAGTCGTGGGCTAATGGAGTACTGACTCTGACGATTGATCATAATGGTCCGCTTGACATTACCGTGTCATGTGCAGGAAACGGCACAGGCCGTCTCACGGATTACACACCGGCATCGCTTCAGGTGCCCGGCAAACCTAATCTGTATTACGGTGCCCGTCAGTACGAGGCTGAGGTATTTGATTTCAAGAATGTAGGTACACGTGTCACTTCGGGTTATGACCGAGATGTGCGTAACTATACCGGTCAGGGTTACATCGTGTTTGGCTCATCGGCAAGCGCTGCTGTGCGCGATGAAGTGAGCGTGATTGATGAAGGCCGTTATGCCATCAAGTTCCGCTACAGGGCCGAGACTGCCGATGTCACTACTGTGGATCTCTATGTCAACGGACAGAAAGTGGGCACTCCGTCGTTCATCCAGTCGGGAGCCGATAAGACCATTTGGTATGTATGCTCGACAGGTGCATTCCTGCCTGCCGGCAAGAGCACTATCGAGCTTAAGGCCAATGCTCCCGCAGCATGTGACCTGTATCTCGACAATCTTGTGATCGAGCCTGTTGAGTAAAACTTGATAGTAGTTAATACACTATGACGATTTCCGCGGGCCTTTCTGTGTCGAGTAGGCCTGCGGAAATTTTTTAATATACACGTTGAAAATTATATTATGCGTAAACTATATGGATTACTTGTGGCTGCTATGTTTGCCCCGATGGGAGTAGTAGCTCAGGATAAATTGTATGACAATGCGTTTCCGCTCGGGGATGTCAAACTGCTTGACGGTCCTTTCAGGCACGCAATGGATCTGAATGTGGATGTGTTGTTGCAATATGACGTGGACCGTCTGCTGGCACCATATCTTAAGGAGGCCGGGCTGAAACCCAAGGCCGAGAGCTTTCCCTGTTGGGACGGACTTGACGGACATGTGGGCGGTCATTATCTTACGGCATTGGCCATACACTATGCCTCGACAGGCGACAAGAGGCTAAAGGACAGGATGGACTACATGATCTCGGAGGTGAAGCGTTGTCAGGATGCCAACGGTGACGGTTATGCCGGAGGTGTACCCAACGGTGCTCCGCTGTGGAAGGAGATCAAGGAGGGTAGGACTGACATGGTGTGGAAATACTGGGTGCCCTGGTACAATGTACACAAGATGTATGCCGGATTGCGCGACGCGTGGGTATATTGCGGTAACGCCGAGGCCCGTGACATGTTTATAAGTTTCTGCGACTGGTGCGTGGATGAGATATCGGCTGTAAGCGATGATGAGATGGAGAAGATGCTCGGAAACGAGTTTGGAGGCATGGACGAGGTACTTGCCGACGCATATTCCATAACCGGAGACAAGAAATATCTTGACGCAGCCAAGCGTTTCTCGCATCATTGGCTTCTGGACAGCATGGTGGCCGGAGTGGATAACCTCGACAACAAGCACGCCAATACCCAGGTGCCCAAGGTGGTAGGCTATCAGCGCATAGCCGAGCTTGGTGGTGGAGAGGAATATGATACAGCCGCACGGTTCTTCTGGCATACTGTGGCCGATACCCGTTCACTATCCATAGGCGGTAACAGCCGACGGGAGCATTTCGCATCCAAGGATGACTGCAAGAGTTATGTCACCGACCGCGAGGGGCCGGAGACATGTAACACCAATAATATGCTCAAGCTCACCGAGGGATTGTTCCGCATGAAGCCCGACGGGCATCTGGCCGATTTCTATGAGCGTGCGCTGTTCAATCACATACTGTCGTCACAGCATCCTGACCACGGCGGATATGTGTACTTCACATCGGCCCGTCCCGGTCATTACAGGGTTTATTCCCAGCCTAATGCCGGCATGTGGTGCTGTGTAGGTACCGGCATGGAGAATCATGGTAAATACGGACAGTTCATATATACCCATGAAGGGGATTCACTGTATGTCAATCTGTTTATACATTCGAGTCTCGACTGGAAGCAGAAAGGGGTGAAGCTGACTCAGGAAACGGCTTTCCCCGATACTGAAAATACCAGGCTGGTGATGAATATGAAGGGATCGAAGAAATTCCCGCTGATGGTGCGTCACCCGGAATGGTGTGAGGGGATGGTGGTAAAGATCAACGGCAAGAAGTGGGAGGTGAAATCCGCCCCCGGTTCATACGCCTGTATCGACCGGAAGTGGAAAAACGGAGATGTCGTAGAGGTGGATCTGCCTATGGAGATGCACATTGAGGAGATGCACAATCTTCCCGAGTATGTATCCATAATGCGTGGCCCGATTGTGCTCGGAGCCTCCTACAGCACTGATGATCTTAACGGTCTTGTGGCCGACGACAGCCGTTGGGCCCATGTGGCCGGTGGTCCGCTGGTATCGGTGTTTGATACGCCTATACTTGTTGGGGAAAGAGATGATATCCTTGGCAAACTCAAGTCGGCTACACGAGTGAAAGGTGAGGGGTTGGCATATACTGTAAAGGGTATAACTTCCGATCCTGAACAGGAGATCGTGTTGCGTCCGTTTGCCCGTCTGCATGACTGCCGTTACATGATGTATTGGCTCTCGATGACACCTGAGGCATATACTTCCTATCAGCAACGGGAGCGCGAGGCCGAGCAGGCGATGCTCGCTCTCGACCGTCGCACGGTCGATGCGGTAAATACGGGTGAGCAGCAGCCCGAGGCCGATCATTTTATGGAGAGCGAACGGTCAGGATCAGGCGTAAACTTCGGTGTGCCCTGGCGTGATGCTTCCAATGGTGGATATTTCTCTTACCGTATGAAGACTGCCGGCGGATCTCCGCTCGCATTGCATGTGAGGTATTGGGGTAACGAGGGAGGAAAACGTTCGTTTGCAATCCTTGTGGATGATGCCGTCCTGGCCCGGGAAAATGTAGGTTCACGATGGAACAAAGAGGAATTTGTGGACGTGGAATATCCAATTCCGGCTGAGATGCTTGCAGGCAAGGATCATGTCACGGTGAAATTTGCCAGCGAGCCCGGCAATATTGCCGGCGGTGTGTATCACTTGAGAATAGTTGAGCAGAGCGCTGACTGATAGCGCGAGCTGATAAATAGAACGAGGCCGTGCCTACTCCGGTATATCCGGGATGGCACGGCCTCTTATTATTGTATAAAAAGGGTTGGTTACGCCTGACCACCCTTGCGGGCGAGGATTTTATCGGTGATGGTACACACGCATGAGTCGGACCACACATTCTCGGCCGTCTCAACCATGTCGATCACAGTGTAGATAGGAAGTATTATGCCCATGATGCTAACATCGGCTCCCATGCCCGACATGAGCGAGAGCGTGAGGAAATAGCATCCCATCGGGACACCGGCGTTGCCGAAAGCTGAAAGAACCGAGATGAATACCCACATCAACATAGTGACCCACGAGATGGGCATACCGTTGTTCTGCATGATGAACAGTGAGGTCACGAGGATGAATGCCGCGCATCCGTTCATATTGATGGTGGTGCATATCGGTAGCACAAAGCGTGAGACTTTAGGATTGACCCCCACTTTCTGCTCGGCGTTCTGCATGGTCACAGGCAATGTGGCGGCCGAGCTTTTGGTGAAAAATGCCATGAGTATGGCCTGGCTCATGCCACGGAATGTGGTGAGCGGATTTATGCCCTTGAAAAGCAGGAAGAGCGGAAGTATGATGAACACCTGTATGCAATTGCCACCGATGATCACAAGTACGTATTTACCGAGCGAATCGAGCATTATGTCGCCTCCCATCTCAGTGGTGAGCTGGGCTGCAAATGCCACGATGCCGATGGGGAGAATGTCAATGAGCCATCGTATGAGCATGAACAAGAGATCCTGAAGTCCGGCCAAGCCTTTGATCAGAGCGTTTCGTGAGGGGGAGTCGGGCATTTTGGATAGCGCGATGCCCACTGCAAAGCATATCAGCAAGAGGGCCAACACATTGCCATCAAGCAATGGCTTTATGATATTGTCGGGGATGACGGTGAGCAGATGGTCAGCGTAGGAAAATTCGGCTGTACTGCCTGAAGCGACGTCGGCTGCCACTTCGGCATTAATAGCCTCGGCCGGAAGATTGCCGGGTGCTACAATGAGATAAAGTGCGAGACCGATTGCCGCGGCCGCCGTCGTGGTGAGTAGGGTGTAGGTGAGGGCGGTACGGAACATACGGCTCATCTCTTTGCCCACTCCGAGCGATGCCAGAGTATTGATAACCGCGAGGATGATTGTAGGTACTGCAAGTAACCGGAATAGACGGGTGAATACCGTGGCGATGAAATTCATCACGGTGTCGATGGCTTCGATGCGGAGAAGTCCGATGCCAACGCCTACAGCAAGAGCTGCAAGCCAAATGATGATCTGATATTTTTTCATGGTGATAGATAGTAGCGGGTTTATTCGCGTGTGGCAAAATTACTAAAAAACTCGATATTGGTTAATATTTTCTGATTGCTATTCAATCCATGTCAGGAATAAAGGGCGGATGCTTTACGGTAGATTTCAGCCAATTGTTTGGCTACGGAGTCGGGAGACAGGATTTTGATGCCGGCTCCGAAACCGAGGAGTTGGGATATGAGCTCGTAGTTGACCACTACTGTCAGTTGGAATGTCATTGAGCCGTCGGCCTTGTTTTTTTCGATCAGGCGTTGGGATGAGTGGATCGGTTTGGTGAGGATATAGCTGGCTTGAGAGTTGTCGGCTCTCAGAATGATTGTCTCTTTCTTCAAGCGGGAGTGTTTGGTCACGCCGACCACATCGTCGAAGAAGTCTGGGCCAAAATCCGGGTTGGGTTGATAGGGGATATCGGGGCATGAGTGGAAGTCCACGATGCGGTCAAGGGCGAGATTGAATAGTTTCATATCGTCGGCCCGAGATCCGAACAGAAACCACCGATTGCGGTACTCCTTCAGAAGATAGGGAAATATTATATATGGTACGGGACTGCGGGAGTTGAAGGAGCGATAGTTGATACATATAGTCTGTCGGGAGGCAACCATGTCGTAGAGAGGATTAAGATGCTCAAGGCCTTTCAGATTGGGGTTGCGCTCGAAATCAACTATTGGTTGGCGACTGCTCACGGATGCCACCTTGTCCTGAAGTCGGCTGACCACGTCGGCCATATCATGGAAACGGTCAAATTCATCGAACTGGCGCAGGAGATCGATCGTGCGGTTGAGCACGTCGATGTCGTGTTGTGACAAGGGGCGGTTGCTGATAGAATAATCCGGGTCGGCATACCGGTAGTATTTCTTGTCATAGACCTCAATAGGCGCTTCGTAGCCAAGACGGTCGGAGCGCATCATCTGTATGTCGAGCTGGACGGTGCGGGTGCTGACCAGATCCTGTTTCCCTTCAAACTCATAAAGGGCGTCGCTGCAAGCATCCACAAGATCCTGCAGTGTCCACCGCCGGGTTGTGTTGCGCAGACAGCGATCGATGGTACGGTATCTCAGGAGTGCGTTTTTATTCTGAGCCATAAAGATTTTTTGCGAATGTACGTAAAAATTTTTATCTACGCAAAAACATTGCGCACGAGGTTTCTAATTTTGCATCGTAAAACTTATAAAAACGTGACGACATGAAGAAGGATATGATTTTCTTTTCGAAAGATGGTAATGGTCTGACATCAACCTCTGCTAACCATATCGCTAATCTGGCCAAGGAGTGGGTGCGCGAGATCGAGACTTCGCTTGCCAATCTTACGCTCTATTCAACGTCGGTTGCGTTGATAGGAAGCGATAATGTCAATGTATTGAGCGAGGGGGACAATGCTGATGCTCTGCGCGAGGTACGGTCGGACCTACATACTATTGCAAAAGCCAATTCGCTGATAGCGTGGCTCCGTGAGGCTATCAAGGCTAAGGAACGGCTACTGAAGGAGACGGAGGATATGTCGGTACAGGAGTATCGGAAGATGCAGGGTATTGAAGCGCCTGAGGCTCCTAAGATGGGGAAAGTTCTCACGGAGGATGAATATTATGCGTCGCTGTCGCTTGACGAGCGTAACCGTTACTACTCGCTGGAGGCGTTGGCTTCGGTGCTCGGGAAGGCTGTGCATCCCGACGGATCGCTTGCAGAAGCCCGCGAGCAGTTGAGCGAAAGGATGAAGAAGCCTAAAAGCGTGGAGGGAACAGGCCGGGATGCTCTTATCTATACCTATGCTCCTACGGTGGAGATGAAGGTGGCCGATGAGGTGTATTTCGCTCTACAGAAGGAGTTCCGCGAAGTGCAGGCGTTGCTCAATGCCATAAAGTTCGAGTGTCATAAGGCGGTGAAAGAGTCGGAGGTAGAGGTGAGTACGGCCTATGCTGACGCTTACGCTAAGTATGATTCCGAAAGGATCAGAATCCAAAATGAGATGTCGGCATACATAAAAAAGCGTACACGAGAAATCGCTAATTACAGAATAGTGATACCTGAGTCTCTGAAGGAGATATACGAAAAAGTATCCCATCTCGGGAAAAAATAGGGCGGGCTGTAGGAACCTGAGAATCCGTTTGTGATGTAGGGTTCCGCATGTCGGAGGATTACGCCATTCATTGGTTAGAACCGGCACGCCTACGCTGGTGTGCCACATGTGCTAATAAGAACCAAATCTTCATAAGGGGTAAAATCCCCATGAGTTGGCCGGGCTGCAATCAATTTAGTCCGGAGGCTTCCTTTTACGGGGAGCGGTCCGGGCAATGTCGCAGATGACTTGATTGTCGGAGACTGTTCTTGTTCTTGATGCAGCTACGGGTTTTTGCTTTAGCTTTTATTCTTGATATTGTTGGCGTAAATCCCGAGACACCAGTCCACTCGGTGGCGGGGAGGTCAATCCTTCCCGTCACTTTTTTATTTACGGTGATATTCTCGTGATATATTGTCGAGAATTTGTTCTAACCTTTTGATCCGTTCTTGGTCTTCCCATACTATGGGATTGGAAGTCATGTTGAATGAATTTACCCGGATGTTTTTATTGATGCTATAGCATGAGAAGTCGGATGTAAGAAATTCATTCAATGTATCCGCGGTCACTATATAGGATCTTCGTGTGCGGGTGTTGCCAAAACGTCCGGATGTAGGTAGCATTACCGGGAATATACTCCGTGCGACATAATTAGGTGGACAAGGTATCCTACAGGTTGTAAAAGGAGGTATGGTGTCGGTAATATTGTAATGATTGTTGATCTCTTTGCCCAAAAACGCATAGCTGACCACCACGCGATAAAGCGTATCTCCGGAATCATTGACAACGTATGAATCCGTGGGGCTGAAATTATCGGTAAACGGCCATGCACGGGTAGTTGCGACTTCATATTTGCCATGCTCTCCGCTTACAGTGGTGACATCAGGAAATATCCATCGGCAAAAGAATACCACTCCCATATTCATAACGGAACATAGAGTAAAAGCCACCATGAGGCTGTTGAGTAGACTTAATTTGGGTATCTCTTTGTATTTGGTTGATTTACGAAACGATATTGCGAATAAATACAATGAAATCAGTCCGGAAGTTACGGTATATTCTATAGAGCAAATATGGTGAAATGCAAGGAAAAAATATAATAAAGCCCCCAATATAAATAATATAGCGATAGATATAACCGAACTCGTCTTGCCTGGAACTTTTGCAGAATTACTCTTAGCCATTTGACTTAGCCAATATCCGGATAGTTGCCAAAACAATATGGATATAATGATAAAGAGGGTCAGAGCAAGTGCTTCCATGGGGTTAATCTGTTCTTCTATTATGCGCCAAAGTTACAAAAAAGTATGGGACCGAAGCAACCTATATACACGTGAAATTATATAAGTAAGTCTTAAAAATTAACCGCTATATGTAAGTCCTAAAGAGCTTGCCCAATAAATCTTGTTCTTTTTGGCTATTTTGGCATTGTCACTCAGTCGCATAGCTCGCTATGCTCCTTCATTCCGCAACCAAAATATCTCAAAAATAACTGCGATTTATATGTGCATTAATTTTTACGACTTACTTATATCTGAATATTAAAATGCGGTCATGCCTATTATAGGACGTCTTCGACGCCCGTTTTGATGGTTAATTCGTTTCCCCGTGCCTCGCGTCTGGATGCAAATTTTGCCCTGACGGGCAATTTGCATCCGCCGCTCGTGACAGGGCTACGATTACATCGCCCCGTTGGGGCTTATGTTTTGCTGTCGTAGGAAGATTGGTATTTATATAGTAGCCGATATGGTAGTTCCATAAAGTATGGACTTCACGCCTCATATAAGCAGTGGTAAAGGAGTCTCATGGCCTATTAAAGAATGGTCCAAATATAATGAGGTTAAGGCTATAATAATGGGTCAGCGGATTTTTCCAGTTGGCAACGATCTATGTCAATCGATAAAAACGTAAATAAAATGGAGCGCAACTCAGCGAGTTGCACTCCGTTTATATGGATTTAGATATTTCTAAATTGATGGATTACTTGACTTCCTCGAACTCTACGTCGTCCACGTGGCCGTCGCCGGAGTTGGGGTTGGAGCCGGGCTGGGGGCCGTAATTGGCACCTGCACCGGGGGCACCTGCACCACCTGTTGTTGCCTGCTGGGCGTTGAGGATCTCCTGCTGGATAGCACCGAAGGTATTCTGAATCGAAGCGATGGCGCTGTCGATACCTGCAAGATCCTGAGCCTTGTGAGCCTCTTTCAGCTTGTTGAGGTCGTTCTCGATAGCAGCCTTCTTGTCGGCAGGGATCTTATCGCCGAGCTCCTGAATCTGCTTCTCGGTCTGGAAGATGATGGTGTCAGCCTGATTGAGCTTGTCAATCTTCTCCTTTTCCTTGGCATCGGCTGCGGCGTTAGCCTCGGCCTCTTTCTTCATTCGCTCGATCTCAGCATCGGTAAGACCGCTTGAAGCCTCAATACGGATGCTCTGCTCCTTGCCTGTAGCCTTATCCTTGGCAGATACGTTAAGAATACCGTTGGCATCTACCTCGAAGGTAACCTCGATCTGAGGTATGCCACGGGGAGCGGGTGCGATACCATCAAGATGGAACTTGCCGAGAGTCTTGTCGTCCTTAGCCATAGGACGCTCGCCCTGGAGAACGTGGATCTCAACTGAAGGCTGGTTGTCGGCTGCAGTAGAGAATGTCTCGCTCTTACGGGTAGGAATTGTAGTGTTGGCCTCGATCATCTTGGTCATCACGCCACCGAGGGTCTCGATACCGATTGACAGAGGCACAACGTCAAGAAGAAGCACGTCCTTGACATCGCCTGAGAGGACACCGCCCTGGATGGCTGCACCTACGGCAACTACCTCATCGGGGTTAACGCCCTTGGAAGGAGCCTTGCCGAAGAATTTCTCAACAACCTGCTGGATAGCGGGGATACGGGTAGAACCACCTACGAGGATCACTTCGTCAATGTCCTTAGGAGTCATGCCTGCATCCTTAAGGGCCTGCTCACAGGGCTTGATGGTAGCCTGGATGAGCTTGTCGGCAAGCTGCTCGAACTGAGCACGGGTCAAAGTCTTGACAAGGTGCTTAGGACCGGTAGCGGTGGCAGTGATGTAGGGGAGGTTGATCTCGGTGGAAGTGGTCGAAGAAAGCTCGATCTTAGCCTTCTCGGCAGCCTCCTTAAGTCTCTGGAGAGCCATAGCATCCTGACGGAGATCGATGCCTTCCTCCTTCTTGAATTCGTCGGCAAGCCAGTCGATGATCACGTGGTCGAAGTCATCACCACCGAGGTGGGTATCACCGTTGGTAGACTTAACCTCAAACACGCCGTCGCCAAGCTCAAGGATTGAGATATCAAATGTACCACCACCGAGGTCGAATACAGCAATCTTCTGATCCTTGTCGCTCTTATCGAGACCATAGGCAAGGGCTGCTGCTGTAGGCTCGTTAACAATACGCTTTACAGTAAGACCAGCAATCTCGCCGGCCTCCTTGGTGGCCTGACGCTGAGCGTCGTTGAAGTAGGCGGGCACTGTGATCACAGCCTCGCTTACTGACTGACCCAGATAATCCTCAGCGGTCTTCTTCATCTTCTGAAGGATCATGGCTGAAATTTCCTGGGGTGTATAGTCGCGTCCGTCAATGTCGACGCGGGGAGTGTTGTTGTCGCTACGTACAACTTTATAAGGCACTCGATCAATCTCCTTGGCTACCTGGTCGTAGGTCTCGCCCATGAAACGCTTGATAGAATTGATGGTGCGTTTAGGGTTGGTGATAGCCTGACGCTTGGCAGGATCGCCTACCTTACGCTCGCCACCATCTACGAATGCTACGATTGAAGGGGTGGTGTTGCGACCTTCGCTGTTAGGAATAACGACGGGGTCGTTACCCTCAAGAACAGATACGCACGAGTTGGTTGTGCCAAGGTCAATACCGATAATTTTTCCCATAGTTGATTGTGTTTTATATTATTTGTTTTTATTTTTTAATTAATGCGGATAACGGTAAGCTTGATAGCTTTCGTCCCGGCACTCATTAATGAAACAAATATCGTGCCAAAAATGTTGCAATAAAAATTCGGCCATATCGTGACAATATGACCGAATTATGCTGACAAAAGAGGTAAAAACGGTGTCAGAGCAGTTCTATGCCGGCCTCGGCACATTGTTTTATCTGCTCCTCGGGCCAGATTGAGGCCTGTACCTCTCCGATATGGGCCTTGTGAAGCAGGAACATGCACAAGCGGCTCTGTCCGATGCCTCCGCCGATGGAGTAGGGTAGTTCACCGTTGAGAAGCATACGGTGGAATGTGAGGTTAGCTTTCTCGGGACATCCTCTCAGCTCGAGCTGGCGGGTCAGGGATTCGGGACTCACGCGTATGCCCATCGATGACAGTTCAAACGGAATGTCGAGCACATGGTTCCACACAAGGATATCTCCATTAAGACCTGCGTATCCAGCCTCGTTGACGGTGCTCCAGTCGTCATAGTCGGGGGCGCGTCCGTCATGAGGCTTGCCGTCGCACAGGTCGGCGCCTATACCTATAATAAATACGGCTCCGTATTTTTTTGTCACGAGGGCTTCCCGTTCCTTAGGGGTAAGATCGGGATATTCGCGGGCCAGATCCTCGGCATAGATAAACGTGATGTCCTCAGGGAGTGTGGGGGTGATGTGGGGGAAACGTTCGTACACGAGCGCTTCGACCTTGCGGATGGCTCCATATATCTTATTGACTGTCTCCTTGAGGTATTCTATGTTGCGGTCTTCTTCACGAATAGTCTTTTCCCAGTCCCATTGGTCGACATAAAGTGAGTGAAGATTGTCGAGATCCTCGAATGTGCGGATAGCATTCATATCGGTGTACAGGCCGAATCCAGCGGGTATGCCGTAAGCCCCGAGTTTATAGCGTTTCCATTTTGCGAGCGAGTGAACGACCTCGGCCCTGCGCGAATCCATAGCGTCGATGGAGAACGACACGGCATGTTCCACGCCGTTGAGATCGTCGTTCAGACCAGTACCTGTGAGAAGAAAGAGCGGGGCGGTGACGCGCCTGAGATTCAGAGCCTGGGCAAGAGATGCCTGAAATGAGTCCTTGATCATTTTGATGGCAATTTCGGTGGTCTCGGGCAATAGTTTGCGACGATAGGGTTTTGGAATTATGAGTGACATAATGTGTTTTTTTACTATCCGGCTTGCGATATAGCCTTTTAAATTGATAATTGTTTTGCAAAGGTATATTCAAATTTTTATAAATGCAAGCGAAATGATAAATAAATTTGCATGACGCTATCAAAATGTATAAAAATAATGATATATGCCTGTCAAAATGTCATTGCGATGTGCGCTTTAAGTCAGAGATGACGTAAAATTTATATATGTAACTGTTGCCTTGATGTCAATGAAAAATACTATATTTGCAGTGTAATGAACCAAGATCCTGAATACATCCGAGATATAGAAACAGCCGTTGCCGTAATGAAGAATGGCGGTGTCATAGCCTATCCCACCGATACAGTGTGGGGGATCGGGTGTGATGCCACAAATGATGCGGCGGTGAAGCGTATTTATGAGATAAAGCACCGATCGGATAGCAAGGCGCTTATCACGCTTGTGAGTGATGAGGATATGCTGTTGCGACATGTCGACGGAGATGTCATGGCAGTGTGTCATGATATATTGCAGGCATCCGACAGGCCGACTACTGTGGTATATCCCCATGGACGTGATCTCGCACCCTCGCTTCTCGCATCGGATGGAAGTGTGGGTATAAGGATTACCAAGGGTGGTTTTCCAGGAGATCTGTGCCGGACCATGGGGTGTCCTGTGGTGTCGACTTCGGCAAATATCAGCGGAGAACCGGCGGCGAGTGTTTTCGGAGAGATATCCCAGGATATCATCAGTGCGGTTGATTATGTGGCATTGACCGGTAGAGAGGCCGAAGCGCCTTCACGTCCATCGAGAGTGGTCAAGATCACCGATGACGGAGGGATAATAATTCTTCGTGACTAATTGTTTGAGAGATGCAGGAGGGCATTGTGAGTCAGAGTCATGTTCTCACCGATTGTCATGTCGGTGGGTCGATTGTTGCGGGTAAGCGTGCAGTCGACATATCGCTTGCGTTGCTCGGGCTCATAGCAGCTGTGCCTATAATTCTGGTCCTGGGGATACTTATAAAAGTGCAGAGCCCGGGTCCGGTGGTGTATTCTCAGAAACGCGTGGGTTTGCACCGCAAACCGTTCAGAATGTATAAGCTGAGATCTATGGTGACGGATGCGGAGGCTGATGGCCCGCAACTGTCATATCCGGGAGATGTGCGTGTCATACCGGTGGGAAGATTCATGAGGAAGTATCATCTTGACGAGATACCGAATCTATGGAATGTCCTGGCAGGTGACATGTCGATCGTGGGCCCGCGACCTGAAAGGGAATATTTTATTGATAAGATAGAGACCCGTGCACCTGAGTATGAGAAGTTGCTCAGAATCAAGCCCGGCTTGACATCATGGGGGATGGTCAAATATGGCTATGCGTATGATGTGGATGGAATGATAAGCCGGATGAAGTATGATATGATCTATCTTGATGAGATGTCAATGTGGTTTGACATAAAGATAATGTGTCATACCGTTTTGACAGTGATGCGCGGAGAGGGTAAATAATAAAGAGACAAAATGGCAGGTGTTATTCATACAATAGATAATATAGGCTCAAAATTTGAGTCGGCGTTCATGCGGCTGCTCGTGTGGCGTGAACGTCACATCAAGGAAAAGACTTTCGTGATAATACTCGCACTTGTGGTGGGTGTACTCGGTGGCTTTGCGGCACTTGTGCTGAAATGGCTTATCCATGCCATATCAGGATTCCTCACGGCCCACATGTCAATATCGTCGGGCAACTACATGTATCTGTTGTATCCGTTGGCCGGTATATTGATCACGAGTCTGTATGTGAAGTTTGTTGTGAGGGACAATATCTCACATGGTGTGACAAGGGTGCTCTACGCCCTGTCGCAGAACAAGTCGAGATTGAAGAAGCACAACATGTACACCTCGGTCTTCGCATCGTCGATAACCATAGGATTCGGCGGATCGGTGGGAGCCGAGGGCCCAATAGTGTACACGGGAGCAGCCATAGGCAGTAATCTCGGGCGTGTGTTCCGCATGTCGCCCCGTATTCTCATGATACTCGTGGGGTGTGGAGCGGCAGCCGGTATAGCCGGTATCTTCAAGGCGCCGATTGCCGGAATGCTTTTCACGCTTGAGGTACTGATGATAGATCTCACCACCGTATCGGTGATGCCATTGCTCATAGCCTCGATCACGGCCGCTACTGTGGCATACGTTTTCACGGGTTACGATGTGGAATTTTTCTTTGTGCAGAGTGAGCCGTTTCAGACGTGGAAGATACCTTATGTGATAATAATGGGTGTGTTTCTCGGATTTGTGTCACTGTATTTCACCCGCACGATGAACATGATGGAGAAGCTGTTCAAAAAGCTTCATACACCATGGAAGAAGGTGATGGTGGGCGGTGGTATTCTGGCTTTGCTTGTGTTCCTTTTCCCTCCGCTGTATGGAGAAGGCTATACCTCGATAACCCATCTGCTCAACGATAATGCCTCGACGATCGTGAATAATTCGATATTCTATGACGATCGAGCCAATGTGTGGTGGATACTTGGTTTCATAGGTGCACTTGTGTTGCTCAAGGCATTTGCCACCTCGGCGACCAACGGTGGCGGAGGAGTAGGTGGAACGTTTGCACCGTCACTATTCGTGGGGTGCATGTCGGGCTATTTCTTCGCCTACGGACTCAATATCCTATTCGGTCTCGATCTCCCTTGCCGTAATTTTGCCCTTATGGGGATGGCAGGTGTGATGTCGGGCGTGATGCATGCCCCGCTTATGGGTATCTTCCTCACGGCCGAGCTCACAGGCGGATATGATCTGTTTTTGCCGTTGCTCATGGCATCGACCATCTCGTATGGCACAATAAAGATGTTTGAGCCATATAGCATATACACTATGCGACTTGCACGTGAGGGCAAGCTCCTGACCCATCACAAGGACCGTGCGGTGCTCACTCTGCTTAAGATGGGTAATGTCATAGAAACTGACTTTGTGACAGTGCGTCCTGACATGAACCTAAAGGAGATGGTTGGAGCGATATCGAGGTCGACCCGAAATCTGTTTCCGGTAGTCGACGGCAAGGGTGTGATGCTCGGCGTGGTACTTCTGGATGAGATACGCAATATAATGTTCCGCCCTGATCTGTATAAACGTATGCATGTACACCAGTTCATGTCTATTCCTCCGGCATACGTGAAGGAGGGGCAGAGCATGGAAGAGGTCATGAAGGCGTTTGATGACACTTCGGCTTGGAATCTGCCTGTGGTGGATGAGGATGGCCGATATGTGGGCTTCGTATCCAAATCCAAGATATTCAATTCCTACAGGCGCGTGTTGAGACACTACTCCGAGGATTGATGCCGGGGTAATCACTAAAGTAAGAATACAAAAATGGCACGCTCAATATCGGCGTGCCATTATTTTATAGGATCTGTTTCAATGCCTGAGGCAATAGCGGCTTAGAGGGATCGAGAAGGATGACCGATGGGTCTTTGGATAGCCATAACAGCTGCTTTTTAGCATACACACGGGTGTTTTTCGCAATTCTCGGGATGGTAACCTCGCGTGGCATTGAGCCGTCCATCATGGCAAACAGCTCTTTATATCCTACCGTGTTGAGCGAGTTGAGATGACGGAGAGGATATACTCTACGTGCTTCCTCTTCCATTCCGGCCTCAATCATGGCCTCGACGCGCATATTGATGCGGTTGAACAGGATATCGCGAGGGTGATTTATGGCGAGTTTGATGATGCGGAACGGACGTTGCTTTACGGCGCCACTTCTCAGAGAGGAATAGGGGACGCCGGCTTGCAAGGTGATTTCGATGGCATGGACCAGACGGCGGTGGTTATTGAGATCGCATGTGCTGAGATATTCCGGATCAAGATTACGCAGAGTGTCGATCAGAGCCGGTATTCCACCGTCGGTATATATTTTTAGTGCTTTATCACGGATTTCGGGAGAAATTGTGGGCAGATTGTCGATCCCTTTCGTTACGGCATCAATGTACATCATAGATCCACCGCACATTACGGCATAGTCATTGTCTCTCCAGATGGAGTCGAGGATCTTTAACGCATCCTCCTCGAAACATGCGGCGCTATAATATTGGTCCAGGTCAAGACACTCGATGAGATGGTGGCGTACACGGGCAAGTTGATCGGCCGACGGAACTGCTGTCCCGATAGGTATGCCACGATAAATTTGCCGAGAGTCGGCCGACACGATTTCCGTGTGGAGGCTCTCGGCAATTTCTATGGCTAAGTCAGTCTTACCGCTCCCTGTGGGACCGGTCACGATGACAAGTGTCTTCATTCTGCGGCTACGAGTCGGGCTATTTCCACTACTACCTGAGTGGCTTTTTCCATCGAGGGAATGGGCACGAATTCATAGCGGCCGTGGAAGTTGAGTCCGCCAGCGAAAATGTTGGGGCAGGGTAGTCCCTTGAACGAAAGCTGTGCGCCGTCGGTGCCTCCGCGTATAGGCTGGACCTTGGGGGTGACTCCAGCATCCTTCATGGCCTGGATGGCGGTGTCGATGATGTGCATCACAGGCTCGATTTTCTCGCGCATGTTGTAGTACTGATCCTTGATCTCGATGGATGCGCATCCGGGGAACTCGTTGTTGATCTTGCGGGTGAGGTGTTCAAGCTCCTTTTTGCGGCGCTCGAAACGGTCGCGGTCATGGTCGCGTATAATATAGGTGAGCACTGTCTGTTCTACCGAGCCTTCGATTGATACGAGATGATAGAAGCCTTCGTATCCCTCGGTATGCTCGGGAGTTTCCCAGCGGGGAAGCATGATGACAAACTGATTGGCCACACGGATCGAGTTGAGCATCTTGTGCTTGGCATATCCTGGATGAACGTTGCAACCCTTGAATGTGACTTTAGCCACGGCGGCATTGAAGTTTTCAAATTCGAGTTCACCGATGGCACCGCCGTCCATGGTGTAAGCCCAGTCGGCGCCAAACAATGATACGTCAAACTTATGGGCTCCCTGTCCGATCTCCTCGTCGGGATTGAACGCTATGCGGATGTCGCCATGCTTTATCTCGGGGTGTTGCTGCAGATAATCAACGGCAGTGATGATCTCGGCGATGCCGGCCTTGTCGTCAGCTCCGAGCAGAGTGGTGCCATCGGTAACAATGAGGTCCTGGCCCTTATAGTCGAGCAGTTCAGGGAACTGGGTCGGGGACAGCACGATGTTCTCAGAGGGGTTTAGCGTGATGTCGTCACCATCGTAACTCTGTACAATGCGGGGACACACATGGCGTCCGCTCATGTCGGGCGATGTGTCGAGGTGGGCAATGAAGCCGACGGTGGGCACCTTGCGGTCGGTATTGGAGGGAAGGGTGGCCATGAGATAGCCGTTATCGTCCAGGGTTATGTCCTTCAGACCCATAGCCTGAAGTTCTTTTTCCAGATGGCGGGCGAAAATCATTTGTCCCGGAGTCGACGGAGTCATATTGGTGAGCTCGTCGCTCTGGGTGTCAAACTTGACATATTGCAGAAATCGGTCTACGACAGTCATGATAAGAGATTAAGTTGAGTGTGTAATTATTTGTGCAAAAGTAGCAAATTTACCGTCAAAATGCAACAATGCGCCTCTTATTTGTCATCATCACGGGATGGCCGGGAAGTTGTGACAGGGACGGGTGATTGATTGAAGTATTCCTTGAGGACCTCGGCCGAAATTTCAGGAGGAGTGTGCACGGCAAGTAACGCCGGATGATCGGATTCGGCAAAGAAGTCGGGTAGGGCGGATGAGAGTGCTTTCTCGTCATGTGCCTCAAAATATTTTATTCCGTAACCGGCACACAATTCCGGAAGCGGGAGCCGTGTCCCGACAGCGAAAAATTCCTCCCTTTCGGGCAACGTGGATGTGGCTCCGATGAAGCGGAATATCCCGCCTCCACCGTTGCACATTACGATCATCTTGAACCGTGGTGATAACAGGGTAGACGAGAGTGCCGATATGTCATATTGGAAACTCATGTCACCGGATATCAGGAGAGTGATACCTTTATATATAACAGAGGCTCCCAGGGCGGTGGATGTGCATCCGTCGATACCGCTTACGCCACGGTTACATTCTGACCGGTGGATAGTGCGGCAGTCCATCAGTTGGGCATATCTTACAGGTGTGCCGTTGGAAAGATGCAGATTATATCGCCGTGGAATGTGCTGGAATATATAGCTCATGGCTCTAAGGTCGCTCCAAGGGGATGAAGCTACATATTTGTTGTGTATTTCACCGGCACGTGTCACAGCCTTGTGCCAAAGCTCCGAATAGGAGGACGGGGAGCGGTGGGGCTGCAGGGCCGATGCCATCTGACCAAGGAATGTAGTGGCGTCGATATCCACACGTACTGTGAGATGTTTAAGGCAATCCACTGTGGTATGGCTTATGCCTATGTGCCAATGCTCAAGACCCGACATTCCGCGCAACCATTCTTTTATGTGGCGCGAAACAATCGCCCCTCCGAGAGTTATCACCACATCGGGACGTATGAGCTTGCGGTCTTCGGATGAAAGGCGGCACAGGGTGGAGTCGATGCGGTTTATGAAAAGCGGGGAGTGGAGATTGGATATGCTCTCGGTCATAACCGCGATGTTGGGAAGTGAAGCAAGCTTTATGAGCGCACGGTTGAGCTTTTCATCGGGGGAATGGAATCCGGCGATGATCAGCACCTTTCTTGGCGATGCGAGGGGGAGAGCTATGCGTCTGGCTTCCGCGACCGGCAATTGGGATGATGATGAGAGCATGGAGATGGTACGCGCCGATCCACATTCGTAATCGTTCATGGTGTGGAGCGGAGCATCCAGCCTGATATTCATATGCACGGGGCCGGGACGTCCGTTCACAGCTTCGAGCAACGCATCGTTGATCATGCGGTCGGTCCACCATGGGCCATTCGGAAAATCTGCCCGGGCGGAAATGTCCCAGTGGCGTTTTACGTATGGTGAGAGCGCATTCTGTTGCCATATTGTCTGCGAGTCGTCCTGGTCGATCCATTCTTCAGGCCGGTCGGCTGATATGACAACCAATGGCACATGCCTGTAAAACGCCTCCGCCACAGCCGGAGCATAATTGAGTAGTGCGGTTCCGCTTGTGCAAATAATGGCTACCGGCCGGCCTGACTGGATACTCATGCCGAGAGCGATGAACGCGGCTGACCGCTCGTCGACAACGACATGACAATTTATCTCACTGCGCCTGCTTACGGCAATGATGAGTGGCGCATTGCGGCTTCCAGGTGAGATCACCGCGTCGGTGACTCCGTGGGCTATAAGCAGATCGGCGAGTATATTACAGGTGTTATGCGAGGTGGACAGCATGAATGGATACATTTTATTGATACAAAATTAACCAAATTCGGCTATATTTGTTAATTTTGTATCATCAAAAATTCTTACCGCTATGATTATCGCTTCACAAAAGCATAAAGAAAATATCGCCGAGTACCTTATCTATATGTGGCAGATCGAAGATATTATCAGGGCCAATGGCCTTGACATTGACCGCATAAAGGAGAATGTGATTGATCGGTTCAATCTCTCGCCGGCTCAAAGCAAGGAGATGGTGGAGTGGTACGAGTCATTGATTGACATGATGCGTAGAGAGGGTGTGGAGAAAAGCGGGCATCTGCAGCTCAACAAGAATGTGATAATCCAGCTTACCGATCTGCATCTCGCGTTGCTCAAGGATCCGAGATTCCCGGAATATACGGCCGAATTCTACAAGACTCTGCCATATATAGTGGAACTGCGTTCAAAGGCTGGCGAAAACCCGGCAGGTGAGCTTGAAACGTGTTTCAATGCTCTTTACGGAATGTTGATGCTCAGGCTTCAGGGCAAGGAGATTACTCCCGAGACAAAAGCGGCCTTGACGCAGATTTCTAAATTTATAGCCTTGCTTGCCCGCGATTACAACCTTGACAGGGAGGATAAACTGTTTCCCAAGGATGATGAATGACACTCTGAGCGTGTCACGGGAAAATCAGAATTTATCTGGACAATAACGAACCTCGTATTCGGTTCAAGCTCACTGGTGTGAGCCCGAGATAGAATGCGAGGTTTTCCTACGAACCTTGAGGCCCGAAATAGATAAAGAAATGAATTGGATATTGTTATTTTTAGCAGGATTGATGGAAGTGGGGTTCACATTCTGTCTCGGAAAGACCAAGACTGTCAGCGGTTCGGAACAATATTGGTGGTGGACCGGATTTGTGGTTGCGATGCTGGCGAGCCTATATTTCATGGCACGTGCATCACGCACTATACCTATCGGCACGGTTTATCCCGTATGGACCGGTATAGGGGCGGTAGGAGCTGTCCTTATCGGTATTTTGTGTTTTCATGAGCCTGCGTCATTCTGGCGTATATTTTTTATCACTACCTTGATTATTTCTATTGTAGGATTAAAAATGCTTTGATATGATACACAGGATGAGACGTATCAAGCAACAATTATCAGCCGAAGATGCTGTTTCGATTCTTGATTCGGGTACTAACGGCGTGTTGTCTCTGGTGGATGCCGATGGGATGCCCTACGGGGTCCCGATCAGTTATGTGTATGACGGATGTCATATATATTTTCATAGCGCCGTCTCGGGGCATAAGATCGATTGCATCAAGGCCAATCCGGCATGTTCTTTCTGTGTAGTGGCTCAGGACCATATAGTATCGGAGGAATTTACTACGTATTTCCGTAGTGTGATAGTCGAGGGCCGGCTGAAGATACTTACCGATATGGATGAGATCCGTGAGGGACTATTGCTGTTGAGCGGGAAGTATTCACCGGGGGTGGATCCTACGGATGAGATAGCCAAGGGGCTTAACCATGTAATTGTGTTCCGGCTTGATGTTGTAAATATTACCGGGAAGGAGTCCATTGAGCTGGTAAGAGCATCGAAAAAAGTGATCTGACAGAAGCGGATATGGTTGCTAATGATGCTACTCCTTTCCGAGCCATGATTGTAAAATGAGTTTGAAATCCGAGATCATCAGTGAAAAGTCATAACTGATTTTACGGTTCAGTCGCAAGGCAATCTGCTCAACGGCATGAATGAGATATTCGCTCAGCAATAGCTTTTGCTCGGAATGAGAAAGCTGGCTGAATTCTTTCTCCAGGACAATGTTGACTCGCGTTGTGCCTGAGTCTTTGTGGAACGGACAGTAGGTGTAACGGTTTCGGAGATAATAACCATTGTCATTAATCTCTTGCTCAGAATACATCTCGAGAAGTTTTGGATAGAAATCTTTTTGCCTCAGTTTGAGTGATTCATCAGCAATGATATAGTTGGTTTTGCAGTGATAATTGTCATAAAAGCTGAATGACAGGTTGATCACTATCGAGTCTATCGCGGGTCCATACAGTTCAGGGCGCATGCCACGGTTGAGATCAGGAATAAGTTCCCCCTCAATGCTTTCTATCAGCGGTCTTGAGTTCTCATAGCAATTGGCGAGTCCCCTGATGATGCGAATAGGGTTCTTAGCAATCCAGTTACGCTGTTTGGTGATCGGGATGTTCTGGACTTTTCCAATCTGACCTCCAATCATAACCGATTCAGCCAATGTGTTTTCGGATGTTTCGTGGAATGTTGACAGGCTATAATCTATGGCAAAACCATCTTTGCGTTTCGACCACACGGCATCGAAGAAACGTGGCTTGGCGTAACGGTTGATGAAATATGTTTCCGGATTTCCGTTAAACCACATTCCTCGTATAGCCTCCACTGGTTCATGCGTTCCCCAACCGATTATGGCGAGAGCCTCGCAAATCCTTACCGCGGTGTTCCATTCCTCCACATTGCGATATCGGGAGTATTTCAGGAACTCGGCATATAAATGTTCACGTATAGCATACCTGTCGGGCAAATCCGACAGGTATGCGCGTAATTCTTCAAGGTCTGATATCTCAAAGATTCTGATCATCGGCCACATTGGTGTTTATGATTCTGTCAAACTCTTTTTGATATAAGAAAGATTGTCGAGATGTGGGAATCGCCACGGATACAGTCATAATGTGATCTGATAAATCCTGGTCTTTTCACCCCAAGGATGATAACAATAGCCTATAAAATTGAAGCCAAACCTCTCGTAATAACCTATATCGGTACACAGGTTGAGGGTCTTGAATCCAAATGATATAGCATCCTCTATAGCCCGGGTTATCAGTAATCTTCCAAAATCATTACCTCGGGAATCCTCTTCGATATATAGCGCCGCGAGCCAGGGGTACAGATCCATGCGTGAATTGAAATCGTTGGTGATCAATCCGGCGCATCCTATTATATTATTGTCGTCAACCAATAGATACCATTGAGGTAATGGATTGTCTGTGGCGATACAATTGCGCAAGCAATCATCGTAGACAGCCATGGATTCTTCCGAGGCCCACTTGTCCTGAAAATAGGAAATGGCCTGCTCCAGATACTCGGGATTCTTGCGTAGTGAGATTATTTTCATGTCAGTTGTCGGAGAAAAGAGCACAGAATCCCTTTCGGTTAAACTGATAGTACATTTCGATACGTTCGGGGGTATCGTTTTCAAGAAGTAAAAGCAATTCCTTGGCAAATTCAAGTGTCGCTGATCCGTTGGCTGTTACTATCCGCTGATCCGAGACTGCTTGCTGATTCTGATACATGGACTCATTGGTATAGTTGTGTCCGCCCCACTGCTTCAGTTGATCAATGCCGTTGCCTGTATGGGCCACGTGGTTTACAAATCCATGACGGGCCATATATGAAGCGGCATTGCAGATAGCTCCGACAATCTTACCATTGGAGATCGCCTTGGAAACGATAGGGACAACACGGTCGGCAATAGGTGTCAGCCAGCCGAATCCGCCGATCAGCACCAGTGCCGCGTAATCTTCGGGCATTGTGTCGAAAGAATAATCCGGCAACATCCTGAATCCGCCACATGAAGATATAGGGTCGAGTGTAGGTGCTACAACCTTGTTTACGTATTTCGGATTCTCTTTCTTGGCAAAATCATCACATGTGATTGCTTGTGCAAGATACACCATTTCATGTTCCGCGAAATCAGGGAGCAGGAGATATAGGATTTCGTTTTTCATTGTCGTTATTTTCGATATCTTGATATCGGCATTATTCCAAGCAAAGTTACAACAAAACATCGACAAAAAGAATTCCTGTTGCCCGGTATTTTAGAGCCTGCTCTTTTCGGAGTTGGCTGCGCCCTGTCCTCGAAATCGTGATCGTGCCGGATTGAAGTTGTAGCGTATTGTCAGGGATATGTCGTGGGTGTCATGGATCAGGTCTATTCTTGTAGCGCTTATGGCATCATACGATACGGTCAGCTGTCGGTCGGTATGGAACATGTCATTGAACTGGAGTTTCATGCTCCATGTGTCATTTCCGAACGACTTGTATATGCCGAGGTCGCAATTCCAGCGTCTCTTCACGTACAGGTTGTCACTTGACCCTGACGTCCGGGCCGAAAAATCCAGATTAAGCCATATATCCATAGGCAGATGTATGGCATTGTTTAATCGGAATATACCCAACGGCTTGTTTAACTTCAGATCTAACCCGTTATGTACAATCCTGAAATCCTGAGCGACCACTCCGGCCATGAATACGGGTCGCCATATTCCGAAAAAACATGGAGAGTAATTTGCGAAGGCTTCAAATGAATTATAACGTGGCATATTTTCTATCTTCAGGAGTGTTGCATCGGGACATTCAGCGTAAGGAGTTGTCTGCCACATAAAATAGTTCTTTGTGGAGCAATAATTGACCTCCAAGATTACATCCCGCCATGAGCATGAAAGGGAAACATAATCCCGGTAAATAGGTTTAAGATTGGGGTTGCCTGATTCGTAATTGTACCTGTCGAGATATCTTATGGAGCTGCTCAGTTGTTCAAATGCCGGACGCGTGGTTTTGCGGACATACGAAAGTCTTGCCGATATATTGCCTACAGGGAAGGATACTGATGCGCTCGGAGCAAGGTTGTGGTATTTGCGGCTTTGATCAGGCATCTTCTCGTTATAAATATAATATCGTGAATCGGTATATTCCCATCTAAGTCCGGCTGAGACCGAAATTTTACCGAAAGTCTGAGTAGTTTCCCAAAACAGTGCCGAGGTTGTTTCGCGGATTTCGGTATCATTGTCCGAAATATAGTCAGCATCTGTCATATACCTGTCTTTCCGGTTGATATCGCTAATCTCAACACCCATACACGTGGTGCCTCTCCATGTCGGGCGAGATGCTGAAATATTCCCGGCAAGCATGCGGTTGCCGACATCATTAAATGTAGAGAAATTTCTGTCCGTATTCTTGGTTGATGACTCGCGCTCGGCAGTTCTTCGGTCATTTATGTGCCATATAGCATCCAGGTTCACATCCAATAGCCATTTGCCGGACGTTCCGGTGTAGTATGCACTCAGCAGATGTTGCCTGTTATGCCGAGTGCTGAGGCCGGAATATTCCAGTTCATCCTCAAGAATTTTGTTTGATAGCCGATTAGTGAATGATCGGTTTGAGACGCTTGCCGGACGGAATGAGAAATCATAATAAAAGCCTGCATATTTATTGCCAGAGTTGTAGTTAAGCCCTATTTTACCTTGATTCACCGGGTAACGTGCAAAATCCTTGCCCAGGCTATGTTGGATGACCGTTTCCGGCTTGAGATATTTGATAGTGTTGCTGTCATATCTTGGCCGTTCCCGGTAATTCTCATAGTTCACCATCCCAAACAGGTCAATCCCATTTTTACGCCAGTTCAGATTTACCTGCTCAAATAGATATACGTAATGCTTGTAGCCGATCGTGGTTCTGTCATTGAACGATAATCCCTCGCCGTCAGGTGTGATTGTGGTTATGCGGATGACTGAGTTGGCGGAAGAGGCATACCGGGCTCCAGGGGATGTCACGATATCCACACTTTTTATATCCGTCGAGGCCAATTGATTTAGCTCCGAAGTGTCGCGCACTTGCCGCCCGTTTATATAGACAAGTGGTGATCCCTTTCCGATGACTTCAAGATTTGATCCTGTCTTGGAGACAAATGGCATTTTGCCGAGTAACTCAAAGGCGGTGCCGGTATTTGCGAGATAGGAGCCTGAGACCGCCACCTGTATTCCGTCGTTTTTAAGCCTGGTGACAGGACGGGAGGCTTTTACCGTAATTTCATCAAGTTGAAGTGTGGCAGGAACGAGAGCTATCGTACCGATATCTCCAATAGGGGCGCAGATGCTCTTGTCCTCAAAACCAATAGCGGAGATGAGCAGGAATATACCTGACTTATGATCGTTGACAATTGAGAATTTTGCCGTCGGCATCAGTAACGGTTCCTGTGACAAAAGTGGAATCATTGTCCGTCAGTAATGTGATGTTGGCAAATTCCAAGGGTGCTCCGGAGTCATCAGTTACGGCACCTGAGATGAAATTTTGCGCTGATAAAAGCATGTGGGAGTAGAGACAGAGCGCAAGCCCTGTCAGAAGAATTCGTAATGACATGAGAATGTATTTTACTTATTATAGTCCGCCAATCACTATCCAAAAGCCATACTGATTCTTTTGCATGGCAAGATTATGACGTTTCTCTGTGCCGTCGGCCAATCGGAGTATGTAGGGCACAAATGTGGTATTTTCATTTCCTGAGACAAAGGATTTCCCCACTGATACAAGAATGGCTCCTCTGAGATCGTCTTCATACATGGAATCCAATAGATTAGGCAGGATTGCGGTATCGAGAACTGTCTTATCCCATGTTTCAAATGCTTTGAGAATTAATGAGGCGGCTTCAGTGGGATCTTGGATCACGAGTCCTGATAATGGGGTTGAGGTTACATCAATGAACTCTATGTCAGCCGGGAGTTCCATTATACTGGTTCCCGAAGGATTGTAAGAGATGGATGATATTCTCAGCACTTCAGTCTCTCGATTGTCATGCAAAACGCTTATTGACGCAGATTTTAGATGTTTGGTGTCAGAATCAAATACATATCGGCGTATGTTCTCAGACTCTGAAATCGAAGCGTTCAGCATATATGGATTGCTGAAATCGCCTGATGGCGAGGCATGTATTGTGAGGATTATTTCATCATTACGACATGTTATATTGTATTCGGCTTGTGGAGCGTCGGCGCATTGATGTAACTCTGATTCAAGGATAGATGCGGGGGAAAGCAATGTCCTCAGATATCCGAGGATCTCGGTATTATTGTCATTGCCTGAGGACCATCCAATCTTTAATTCATCAATCCAATTATATGTCATGGAGCTATTTCCGACGGCCGTGCGTCCGCCTTTGTCGATACGCCATTGCAGGGTGGTATCGGTCCGCATTATGCCGATATGATGGCATACAAAATCATCAGCGGGATTTATGTATTTGAAATTCTCCATAGGACGTGTTCTGATCTCGACAATCATGCTTATTCTGTCGGCATTGCGTAACGAAGCCATGGCCTCGCTTAATATTTCTTTGGCTGATAATCCTATTGGAATAAAAATCAATACAAATATTGCGGCCACGGCCATTGATATCCCGATACCCCAGCCCCATGCCAGAAATGAATTCTTTTTTGCATGAGAGATGAGGGTGGAGTCGATCCTGGCACGTAATTCTTCCGAAGCCATGAATTTACGGCGAGGCTTCAGGAGTTCTGTTAAGTCCTTATATTCTTCCATGGCTATTGATTTTTGAAGTATTGAGATTTGAGTTTATTCATCCCTGACTTGAATCGAGATTTTACGGTTGATGCCGGGACTGAAAGTAGCTGACTGATCTCTACAAACGAAAGTTCATCCATGATATTCATCCGTATTATCTCTGCCTCCCTGTCGGGTAAATTCTCAAGCAGTTTCCTAAGACGCTCTGCCTCTTCATGGTCGGCTTCGGCTTCCATGAGATCGGGGATATTATTGTCGTCATCCTGTAACCCCCTGATGTTATTGCCAGATATGAGGAAGTCTTTACATAGATTATAGACAATTCGGAACAGATACATCCTGAGACTGTTCCTTTTTACCCTTGAAAGATCTGTTTCCAAAAGTCTGGTAGCAGCTTCATGGACTATATCCTCAGCGTCATACCGGTTGCCAACCCTGAGAATGGCAAAACGTACAAGGTAATCGAGATTGGCCTCAATTACTTTTTCTGCGGATTGCCGTGTCGTAGTTATGTCGAACATCCATTTCATTTGCCCAGAATCGGTCATTTACTATAAAGACTGAAAAATAATAAAAAACGACGAAAAGCCCCTGTTAAAATGTGTGAATAACAGGGGCGGAGTGCAATGTATTATCTTCGGTACGATGGCCGATCAAGCAATATTTATACGGAATGATTCTATTGTAGCTTTTATTTTGATGCCTTGAAGTTGAATATTGGCCGAATGATTGTGTCAATCTTTACCGTGTCTCCTATATTGGCAATAATTTCATCGGCAGGTTTATATGCCATGGGCGATTCGTCACGGGTGAAGTCGTTGACGCTTTCGGAATATATCCCCGACATAGATGCCTCGAAATCTTCCATTTTGATTTGGGCGTATGCTTGGGTGCGGCTCAATACGCGTCCCGCACCGTGAGGAGCTGAACAGTTCCAATCAGGATTGCCCTTGCCGGTGCAAAGCAAAGACCCATCGCGCATATTGAGCGGAATGATGCACCGCTCGCCTGCGGCGGCCGAGATGGATCCTTTGCGGATGATGTTGTCATCGCTGATATAGTTGTGTATCGATTCAAACTCTTCGACCACTGACGTATCGGGGAAGAATTTCAATAAGAGCAACGATATCAGTTCCCTGTTTAATGAGGCCCAGCGTTGGCAAAGACGCATATCATGGAGATAGTCTTCACGAGCCTCGCCCTCGACATAACATAGGTCGCGCGGGAACATTGGCTCGGCCAATTGCTGATTCTTACGCATATTCTTGATTACGCCTTGAAGTTCAGAACGGCGACCTGCGGCCTTGTACTCCTCGATTGTTCGCCTTATTGCTTCCTCAAACTCATCAGCGCCTTCGGTGAGATGCTTTATGGCCCGGGCCTGGTAGATTTCTGCTACCTGCTTGCCAAGATTGCGGGATCCGGTGTGGATAACAAGATACACGTTCCCTTCATCATCCTTATCCAGCTCAATGAAATGGTTGCCACCTCCGAGAGAGCCTATGGCCTTGTTGATGCGGTCGGAGTATTTCAATTCACGATAGCAACGGAGAGCAAGTACAAGCTTCTTGGCTTCGCGGTATATATCCATTTCTTCTCCGGCGAGTTGCTTGAATCCTCGTTTCTCTTCGCGGATCAGCATACCCGATGGCACATTTGCCTTGATATGCTCATGGAAAGCATGGTAATCAATATCATCAGCCTTGCCAAGATTAAGGATCCTCATGCCGCATCCTATATCCACTCCCACGATATTGGGGATGACTTTATCCCCGAGGTCGCCGGTGAATCCGATCACGCATCCTGCTCCTGCGTGAACGTCGGGCATTATGCGTATCTTCTTGTCGGAGAATACATCAATGGAGATAAGCTCTTTGATCTGCTCCAACGCGTTCTCTTCAATGTTGTCAGTGAATATCTTCACGTCATAACCTTCGATTGTTTTCATAATCAACTTTATCTAACCTGGTGCAAAGTTAAATCGCTCCTGCGCAATTATTCTGCGTAGGAGCGGTAAAAAGCGTCCCGAGTGAAATTTTTTACATATATCCGGATGATTACTAGAAGTAGAGCGTGTGGCTGTAATTATAGGATTTTATCATTTGGTAATTCCATATATCCTCGGAAGAGGATATCTTAATGAGGCTGTTTCTTACAATTTACGAATTATTCTCGCGGGGTTGCCTGCTATGATTGAGTCCGATTCCACATCTTTAGTCACAACACTTCCGGCTCCGATAACGCAACGGTCGCCGATTGTTACACCCGGGCAGATTATGGAGCCTCCACCTATCCAACAGTCTTCTCCTATTGTCACAGGATAGGCGTACTCTTTACTTTCTCTCCGTGCGACATAATCAAGAGGATGATGCGGGGTATAGATCTTCACGTCAGGACCAACTAATGTGTGCGCTCCAATAGTTATAAATGCTCCGTCAAGAAAAGTGCAGTTGGCATTTACGAAAACATGCTCTCCGAGCCGTATTCCATGGCCGTGGTCGCAATGAAATGGCGGACATATTATGGACGTAGAAGGTAAGTCCGGTACAAGCTGTTCCAGCAGTTCCCTGTAGCCATCGTCGTAAGTGCTCATCCCTCGCAATCGGGCAAGGAGTTTCTTGGCATGGACAAAACTTGCCTGCAATTCAGGGTCCGACATATCGGCCAGCTCCCCAGTACGCATTTTCTCTAACTCATTCATAACATTCATTATCAGTATGGTCCTAATTGCAAATATACAAACTTTTGAGGAGGCAGCCTACAAAAAAGCCTGTCCGAAACGAACAGACTGAGACAGGAACAGGAGTCTTCATAGATGCCATATCCTGCTGCGGTAGGCTTTGAGTTCATCTTCTGGGAACTCCGCTATCGCTTTGTCAAATTCCCGGAGGATAGCTGCCTTGTCATCGGGCAACGCTCTGGTGATTGGTACCGTATTGGATATATGGTGTCCCATAAGGTTGACCTTGATTTTCAGGCGGTCTATGAGTGTTCGCATCTCCAAAAGTCTCTCAATCTCAGGTTCTTCCTCATACGAGCCATCAAGCACTTCCTGATATAGTTGTGATTCAGGGAAGACCGTCAACGACACGATATTGATAATGCAGGGGTGCAACTTGTTCAGTACATCAGCTGTGGCGATTGCACTTTCAACACCTTTGCCCTTTCCTCCAAGTCCATTGAGGTAGAACACGTTGTAGTGTATGCCAGCTTCATCAAGTTTTGACAACTGTTCAAAAATATCGTTGGCATGATAGCCTTTGTTCATTCTTTCAAGAGTCGGATCATGTGCGGTCTCGATACCGATATTTATACTGTCGAGCATCATGTGACGCAGGTTCTTCAACTCCTCTACCGATTTGGGTGAAATATCCGTCACACGGGCGAACATTCCGAATGAAACCAAGTGAGGAAGATATTTGCGTAGAAGTATGGCAATATCCATCAGTCTGTTGTAGCTGAGAGCAAACTGGTTGGCACCTGTCAGATAAACACGGCGTGCCCGTGGTTGCCACTGACGGATTACTTTCAAGTCTGCCTCCACCTCCGACAATGGCGACATACGGAATGGCGTGCCATGATACAGGCTGCAAAATTTGCACTTGTGCCATGTGCAGCCCGATGTGATTTGGA
>JAMPHR010000001.1:265732-359363 GCA_023663345.1 Paenibacillus sp.
TAAACTTTATGCCTGATCCACCTCTTTGCCAACCGGAAAAATCCGCTGACCCTAAAGTTCTTCATGTTCAGGCTTGCTAAACTTTATGCCTGATCCACCTCTTTGCCAACCGGAAAAATCCGCTGACCCCCAACTTCTCCGATTCATAGCATTGCCTGACATAACAGAAGAAGAGCCGAGTAAAATACTCAGCTCTCCGTTGAAGTTGCCTTGGAAAGATTCGAACTCTCACAGGCGGAACCAGAATCCGACGTGCTACCATTACACCACAAGGCAATTTTTTCGTTTGTCATTAACTCGTTGGCTCTCTCTTGAACCCCTTTCGTTTTTGACACTGCAAAGGTAGGGACTATTTTTGAACTGTGCAAGTGTTTTGCCAAAAAATTTTCAAAAAAAATAAAAAAGGTAGCAGGACTATAAGCCGGGTTATGTCGTCGCGGGACTTCTCGTCAAGCATTGCACTGACAGGTTACCGTGGCGGTCGCAGTCATTTATCTAATTGGCACCTCGCTCAGCTTCGGTGCTCGAGCAGCCTACCCCCCGGCGATGGGCGAGCAACCCATTGCGGATCCTCAACCCCACAAGTGGGGGAGTTACGACCCGCGTGCCGGTATACATGGCCTTGCAACCCATAAGACGTGCGGCATACCGTGTCGCCACGGTACCCGGTGGGCTCTTACCCCACCTTTTCACCATCACCCGTCCTCGATATACGAGGATAGGCAGTCATTCTCTGTCACGTTACTCTGCCGTCACCGACAGCTCCCAGTTAAAGAGTATGGCGCTCTGTGTTGCCCGGACTTTCCTCTTGCCGCTCATGGACCAAGCCACCTCGGCAAGCGACACGACCGTCCTGCTACCACTGCAAATTTACAAATAAATATTGTAAATATTGACTCTTAACGAAAAAAAGTCATCCAACCCGCTCCCCGCCATGCCGTCGGGTCACGCAATAAACCTCTCGGGAGAGCCGTTATCTACAAGATATTGCATGAAAACAACACCTATATAATAAGCAGACTACATGACCTCCGCGCAAGAAATCATTTCCACCCTCCAGTCAATGGCCGATGAGCGGCAACGCATCATCCTGTCACGATTCTTCAAGAGCGGTAAAGGTCAATATGGAGAGGGGGATAAGTTCTTAGGCCTGAAAGTACCCCAGACCCGATCGGTAGTCAAGATGACACGCTTAAAAGTGCCGTTGGATGAAATCTCGATACTACTACATTCCCAATGGCATGAAGCCCGGCTGTGTGGGTTGCTCCTGCTTGTAGAGGAAATGAAAGCCGCTATTCCCAAGAAGCGCGAACATCCGACCGCCCACGCTGACCGACGCACTGAGATCACACATTTCTTTCTCAGGCACGCCCGCTGTGCCAACAATTGGGATCTCGTAGACCTTTCATGCGGATACATCCTCGGCACCTGGCTACTCCATCCTCTCAGCGATGGCTCGATGCCTTCACGCGATATACTCGATCGATTGGCTGGGAGCGAGAACCTGTGGGAACAGCGCATAGCCATTGTGAGCACCATCGCCTTGATACGCGAACGGCAGTTTGACGACACTATACGCATATCCACCACTCTACTCTCCCACCCTCACGACCTTATCCACAAGGCGGTGGGATGGATGCTACGCGAAATGGGCAAACGTGACATCGACCTCCTGCGATCCTACCTTGAAGAGCACTGTCACAGTATGCCACGTACCACCCTGCGCTATGCCATAGAGAAAATGTCAGCCGCCGAACGGTCCTATTGGATGAAATATTGATATATGACACAAGAAGGATGCGACACACGCCGATGTATCGCATCCCCTCAGTATTCAGTAAAATAAGCAGCTCTATACCTATATTATATAGAGGTAGATTCATTATCCTTATCGGCATCGCCACCCGATTGCAACTGCTTGGTGGACGATGCGAATATCTTGCTCAGATATTTTTCCTGCAAGGTCTGTAGCAGTTCCCAGAATCCCGGGACGAAAAGCGTACCCATCACAGCGTTGACTGCCATTCCGAACACTACCGCCGCACCCAAGGCCACACGCGAAGCGGCTCCGGCTCCGGTGGCAAACAGCATAGGCATCACTCCGAACACAAACGCAAGCGCCGTCATCATAATAGGACGGAAACGTATCCTGCCGGCATCAAGCGCCGCCTGACGGATACTTGCTCCCGACTTCCTGAAGTCCCTGGCATACTCCACGATCAGAATCGCATTCTTGGCCGAGAGTCCAAGCAAGAGGATAATGCCTATCTGAGTGTATATGGAGATGGATTGCGACATCAACACGCATCCAAGCACGGTGCCGAGTATAGCCGTAGGCATCGATATCACCACAGCCACAGGATCAGTCCAGCTCTCATACTGGGCCGCGAGCACAAGCAGGGTGATGATCACCGCGAATATAAGCACCATGGATATAGTGGTACCCGACTGGGTCTGCTGATAAGCCTCTCCGGTCCATGCGTAGGCGAAATCATTGCCCACAGCTTCCTTAAGCAGCTCCTCCATTCCGGCGATACAGTCCTCGCTCGACACGTTGTGAGCCGGAGTTCCGGTGATGGAAGCCGTGTTGTACATATTATAACGGCTCACCGAGGCCTGACCCTGCGACGGAACCACTTTAGCAAATGAGGAGAATGGCACCATCTCGCCCTTACTGTTTCTTACAGTTAGCTTGGGTATATCCTCCACATTACTGCGGTTGTCGCTATCGGCACTCAGATTCACCTGATATGTGCGGCCGAATTTCACAAAATCATTCACATATGAGGTGCCCATGAACGATGACAGAGTGGAGTATATATCCTCGATCGTAAGATTGAGCATCTTGGCCCTGTCACGGTCGACCTTGATACTGTATTGCGGAACAGTACCCTGATATTGAGAAGTAAGCTGGGCAAACCGCTTGTCCTTGGCTCCCATTTCCTGCATCTTGGCTATAGCCTCGGCCATAGCGTCAGCACCACGGTTGTTGATATCGAGAATCTGCATCTGCATACCCGAAGTCATGCCGAGGCCCGGGATTGCAGGCGGGTTGATCGAGAATACGATAGGTTCCTGCAATGTCGAGGCGATCCTGTCCACTTCGGCTATCACGCTGTTGACATCCCTCGACTTGCCTTTGCGCTCGCTCCACGGCTTGAGCACCACGAACAACGAGCCCGTGTTTCCACCCGTACCGCCACCCATCATCGACTGGCCGGATATGGCAATCACATTGTCGACCTCAGGGATATTCATTATGCTGTCGCTGAGTTGGGATACCACTTTATCGGTACGGTAGAGCGCAGCTCCGGTGGGCAATTGCACCGAGGTCATGAAATAACCCTGATCCTCCTCGGGGATATAGCTCGACGGCCACTTGATGAATCCCCAGAAAGCGATAGCGCATATCACCACATATATAAGTATGGCCACAACAGGACGTTTCAGCAACGCGCCTATACATTTCACGTAACGGCCCAATGTCCAGTCGTAACCCTTGTTGAACCACTTGTACAGAAAGAATCGTGGATTGCCGTCACCCTCCTTCTTTCTAAGGAAGAGAGCACACATGGCGGGAGTGAATGTCAAGGCATTGAAGCCCGAGAATGCCACCGAGGTCGCGATGGTGAGAGCAAACTGCTTGTAGAGCTCTCCGGTAATACCCGAGATGAACGCCGTGGGTATGAATACCGACAGCAACACCAGCACCTCGCCGATCACCGGGCCCTGCAGCTCCTGCATGGCCTTCTCGGCGCTCTGCCGTGGCGTCAGTTTCCCCTCCTGCACCAGTCGGGCACAGTCCTCCACCACCACTATGGCATCATCCACCACTATGGCTATCGCAAGCACGAGGCCAAAGAGCGTGAGGGTGTTCAATGAGAATCCCAGCACTTTCATCACCGCAAACGTGGCTATCAACGACACCGGAATCGCTATCATAGGAATAATCACCGCTCTCCAGCTCTGCAGGAACAGCAATATCACTATCATCACGATCAGAGTGGTCTCAACAAATGTCACCAGCACCTCATCTATAGAGGCTGTCACAAATGTAGTGGTATCAAGAATGATATTGTAATGAACCCCCTCGGGGAAATATTGCGACAGTTCGGCAAGTTTGTCCTTCACCTTTCCGGCAACCTCAAGCGCATTGGCACCTGGTAATTGCTGTACTCCGATAAGACCTGCCGACTTGCCCGATACGTGCGAGACGGTAGAATAGGAGCTGCTGCCCAGTTCGACCGTAGCTATATCCTTGAGATGAAGCAACGACCCATCGGGCTCGGCTCTCAGGATTATATTGGAGAACTCCTCGGCTGTCTGCAACTGGCCCTGGGCCGTGAGCGTGAATTCAAAATCCACCCCATTGTCGATAGGAGGTGTACCTACACTTCCGGCCGAAACTTCGAGATTCTGTGACTGTATCATGGCCATGACATCAGCCGGAGTAAGTCCTCTTATCTGCATCTTGTCAGGATCGAGCCACACTCTCATGCTGTATTCTCCACCACCGAAAGCCCCGGCTCCACCTACACCATCGATGCGGGTGATCTCGTCAATAAGATTCAGCTGGGCATAGTTGGTGAGATATAATGCCGAGTAGTCATGATCCTTGTCCCCCTCGAGGGCGATAAACAGTATGAAGCCCGATGACTCGGTCATCACCGATACACCCTGCTCCTTCACCGCCGTGGGCAATGTGGCCTCGGCGAGTGAAATACGGTTCTGCACTTTCACAGAAGCCTCGTCAAGATCGGTGCCGTTCTCAAAGGTAATTGTGAGATTATACGATCCGGCACTGGAATTGGAGCTCATATACATCATGCCCTCCACGCCATTGATCTGCTGCTCGATAGGCTCACCTACCACCTTGGCGATCGTCTCGGCATCCGCGCCTGGATATGACGCGCTCACCATCACCGTAGGCGGAGTGATATTGGGATACTGCGCCACCGGCAGACTCTTAACCGTGATGATGCCCACGAGCACCATGAGTATGGCAAGCACCGTGGCAAATATCGGACGGTCTATAAAGAATTTCGAGAACATAGGCGTATTATTTTACCGTTTTTGGATTCACAGTCATTCCGTCACGCACCTTAAGCAGAGCCTTAGTGACGTAGCGGTCGGTGGGTTTGAGGCCACTGCTTACCACCCTGAGGGTATCTTGATAAAGCTCTCCTACCTTCACCGGAGTGTACACTACCTTGTTGGAGTCATTCACCACATAGAGATATTTGCCCTGCTGGTCCGACCCGATAGCCGCATCCTTCACAAGTATGGCATCGGGGATACGGTCGTAGGGAAGATCCACTTTCACATACATTCCCTCCCTGAGCTCGTCATAAGGATTCTGGACGATACATCTGAGCTGAAGCGTCCCTGTAGAACTATTCAGAGCCGGGGCCATATATGACATCTCACCGGTATAGGAATGTGGCAGAGGCACTTCAAACTTCACTGGAATACGCTTGAAGTCGATCGAGTCCTTGCTGTTGTGCTGAAAATTCAGTAACTCGTGATAGCGGTCATCCTCGATGGAAAAACGGGCCTGCATCACTGAATTGTCATAGATAGTAGTCAGCACCACGGGGGAACCTTGTCCGCTCACATACGCACCGTCACTCATGGTGGCCGACGCGATCTGCCCCGTGATGGGAGCGGTCACGGTACAATAGCTCAGTAACCGGCGGGCTGTCTCAAGCGCTGCTGACGCATTCTTCACCGACGCCTCGGCCTGTACCATCGCACTATGGGCCTGCTCTACCTCCATCTTGCTCACAGCATCGCTCTCCAATGCTTTCTTCACAGCTTCATAGTGCTCACGGGCATAATCACGCTCGCTCATCGCTGTCGACAATGAAGCCTGGGCCTGTTTCACCTGATCCTGATAAGTGGACGGATCAATGGTGAACAGCACTGTGCCTTTCTTCACATGCGATCCGCTCGGGTAATTTTTCGTAAGTATCTGTCCGTTCACCTTGGCCACTACATTCACTGAATTATTGGCTGTAAGATAGCCGGGATACACGGTGGAAAGCGTGATGGTGTCCACTTCGGGAAGCGCCACGTCCACAGTCTCGGCTCCGGTATTCTCGCGTGGCGATGAATGATGGCACGATACAGCAGCTATTGACAGGGCAATTACTGGAAGCAATATTTTCGTATCCATGACTTTATAATTGGATTTTGTTTTCTTTAGAAATTTATTGTATTGGAGAGCCTCCGAGAGCCTTGTATAGATCCACAAGGGCTACAAGGGCATCCCCATGGGCCGATACAAGTGCATTGGCATAATTCAGCCAGTCAATCTGGGCATTGACAACATTGGTGAATGGAGACAGGCCTTGCTTATATTGCTCCATTGACAGGACGAAAGCCTCGTGGCTCTGGTTGAACACCTCCTTGTCAAGTTCCAGTGAACTTAGAGCGGCCTGATAGGACTGCATGGCATTTTCCACCTCAATAAAGGCTGTCATCACCGTGAGGTTGTAGTCATCAATGCCAAGCATCATCTGCTCCTTGGCTCGTGCCACCGCATATTTACGTGACAGGCCGTCAAATAATGTCCACGACAGTTGCGGAGCTATGCTATAGCTGAAGCTATCGCTGTTCACCATATTGTTCAGCCGGTCTCCGCCCCAACCAATGGAGCCTTTCAACGAGATAGTAGGCAGAAAGTCCTTCTTGGCCACACCTATCTGGGCCGCATATTGGGCAAGCGTAGCCTCTGCGGCCGCTATGTCAGGACGACGGCGCAACAAATTGGCCGGAACACCGGCCGGGATTATATGATGATAGGACGGTAATTTAGCCAATGGTCCGAGCACCGGCTCAAGCTCAGCGGGATATACGCCGAGAAGTACTCCGAGGGCATTCAGGGCCTGCTGGGCCTGAGCTTCAAGGCGCGGCAATGTGGCCTCGGTGGAATAGTACACAGTCTTGGCCTGGGCCACGTCGAGCTTCGAGACCAATCCGGCGGCATATCGGGCCTCGGTGATCTTCACCACCGTGTCCTGATATTGTATATGCTCATTAGCCACAGCTATCTGGGTCTGCAGCACACGGTAATTGATATAATAGGTGACTATCTCGGCAGTCATGCTCACCATCGTGGCAACGTAATCAGCCCTCGACACATCCAGGCCGGCCTTGCTGGCCCTCACCTTGGATGTAATCTTGCCAAAGAGGTCAAACTCCCAATTGACATCCGCGCCAAGAGAGAATTTATTACCTCCGGTGTGGTTGGAGTATGCACGCGAATAGCCCGCCGACATGCCCACAGTAGGATAGTATCCAGCCTTGGTCTGCTGCATGGACAGACGTGCCATCTCGCGCCTGTGGGCCGCCTCCTTGATATTGTAGTTGTTGTCAATACCAAGGGATATAAGCGAGTCGAGCGTGGAGTCTCCGAATGCTTTCCACCACTTGTCGTCGGACGGTAAAGTCTGAGACACTTCCTGTGAGAACGCCCAGCTTTCAGGCATGGGCTGTTTCAGATAGCGTGAGCCCTCTGAATTCTGTGCATGCAACGATCCTGCGGATACGGCAAGCAACAGCGATGCTGTTAAAACGTGAAAAACCTTTGCCATAATTAAAATTTTAACAACTCTAATCTTGGTAAGGTTTTTCAAAATCCGCCGAATTTATCGTGAGATACACGAAATATCCGGCGGAAAATATGTATCAGCGTCCTACAACGTCATGAGGTAGGATCTGAAATCAGCAAAATCTGCCGTCATGGGCACTGACTGCTTCTCGCCCTTCATGAAATCGGCAAGACGACCGGGAATCTCTACCCCGCATCCTATGTTGGCCTCGACAGTATCCTTGAACTTGGCCGGATGGGCGGTCTCAAGGAACACTCCGGTCTCACCAGGGAGCAACGACTGCTTCAAAGCCCTGTATCCCACGGCTCCGTGAGGATCAAGAATGTATCCGGTGGCGTTGAAGCACTCACCCATCGTGCGGGCAATCAGCCCGTCAGAATATGTGGCACCCGATATCAACGACGTTATGCGGGCATGGTCGTTGCCATACAGGTCAAGAATACGGGCAAAATTACTGGGATCACCCACATCCATGGCATTGGCTATGGTGGCTATGCTCGGCCGGGGTTCATACTCTCCGTTCTGCAGATATTTGAAAAATACGTCGTTGGCATTGTTGGCGGCGATAAAACGCTTTATCGGCAATCCCATTCTGTGGGCGATGAGTCCTGCGGTGATATTCCCAAAATTACCACTCGGCACGCACACCACAAGATTATCGGCCATACCGGCCTTCTTCAACTGCGCATAGGCATTGAAATAATAAAATGCCTGAGGAAGAAAACGTGCCACGTTGATAGAATTGGCCGAGGTCAGCAACAGTCTATCGTTGAGCTCGCCGTCAAGAAACGCGCTTTTCACCAACCGCTGGCAGTCGTCAAACACTCCGTCGACCTCTATTGCCGTGATATTTTGCCCGAGTGTGGTGAACTGACATTCCTGGATGGGACTTACCTTACCTTTGGGATACAGCACATGGACATTTATGCCGTCAACGCCAAGGAATCCGTTGGCGACAGCCGACCCGGTGTCACCGCTCGTTGCCACCAGCACATGCACCTTACGATGATCATTACCACGCTTTATAAAATATTGCAGCAATCGGGCCATGAATCGCGCGCCCACATCCTTGAAAGCCAGTGTGGGACCATGGAACAGTTCAAGACTGTATATCCTCTGCTCGACCTCCACTACCGGAGTGGGGAATGACAACGTGTCACACACTATCGCATCAAGATCCTCGCCGGGGATATCCTCGCCGAAGAATGCACGCGCCACCCGGCACGCGATCTCATGAAACGACATTTCATCGATATTGTCGAAAAATTCCCGGGGAAGTCTTTCGATCCGCTCCGGCATGTACAGTCCGCGGTCGGGCGCGAGCCCCTTAACCACTGCCTCGGCAAGCGAAACGTCGGGAGAATTATGATTTGTGCTGTAATATTTCATAGTGTAGTCAATTTTTTCATTTTCATAATTTCATGAAGTTCTGCATGAACTCCATGAGACGCAGGGTGCCATAGGCTCCCCGCGCACACTGCGCCTCGCTGTAGGAGGTCACATTGTCGGGCTCGATACCTTTATACCATATAGAAAATGGCACCGGCTCGGCCTTGTGGACACGCAGTTCCACCGGTGTGGCATGATCGGGCAACAGAGCCACAGCCACCGGCTCGTCCCACGTCTCCAATTCATCGAGAATTGGCCCTACCACTCTCTTGTCGAGATACTCTATCGCCTTTACCTTGAGATCAATATTTCCGTCATGCCCAGCTTCATCAGTCGCCTCTACATGAAGAAATACGAAATCATCGGTACGCAGAGCCTCGATGGCAGCCTCGCATTTCCCTTCATAATTGGTATCGGCCAGGCCGGTTGCTCCGGGGACATCGATAGGGCGCAGGCCGGCATAATGGCCGATTCCCCTTATCAGATCCACAGCCGTAATAACCGCTCCGGTCTTAACCTCGGGGTACATTTCCTGCAGTGTGAGCATCGACGGACGGTAGCCCTGGCTCCACGGCCATATCGAATTAACCGCCGGACGCCCCTCAGCCTTATGGCGTTCATTCACAGGGTGTATGGCAAGCAATGCCTGAGACTTTTCGATAAGTGAATTTATAAGCTCTACAGTCTCCTCGGGAGTCATGTGGCCCTCCTCGGGTTCCGGCGATGTCGCCTCGCATTGGGCCATAAGCGGTCTCCACGGCTCACCGGGATGATCATGGGGAGGGGTTGTGATTATATGCTTATTACCCCCCTTTATCACCAACAGATGCCTGTATTGGATACCGGGAATGAATCTGACTTTATCGGACCCGAGTTCACGGTCGAGCATCTCGATCAGCTCACGCCCCTCGGCAGTGGTAAGATGTCCGCCATGATGGTTCACTATATCCCCTTCGGGCGAAAGGGTGAGCAGATTGCAACGCAACGCAAGATCATCGGGCTCCATCTCATAGCCTATGCTCGCGGCCTCAAGCGGTCCGCGCCCTTCATACACCTTGTTGAGATCATATCCGAGTATCGCAGTATTGGCCACCTCGCTACCAGGGGGGAACCCCTCGGGCACAGTGGCGAGTACTCCCGATCGGCCCTGGGCTGCAAGGCGGTCAAAGGATGGAGTCGATGCATACTCGAGCGGAGTCTTCCCGCCCAAGGCATCCACAGGATGGTCGCTCATCCCGTCGCCAAGTATAATGAGATGCTTCATCTGATGCTGTATTATCAACTGTTGGATGTAGAAATTATATTGGCAAAGACTCCGGCCGCTGTCACTGCCGCTCCCGCGCCGTAGCCCTGTATCATCATGGGATATTCACGGTAACGTTCGGTGGTGAGGAGTACGATGTTGTTGGAGCCTTCCAAGCCATAGAACGGATGACGCGAATCCACGGCCTCGAGGCCTACGCTCATGCGTCCCATCTCCATGCGTGCCACAAATCTCCAGCGCTTGCCTTCGGCCTCAAGCACCTTGCGGCGCTCCTCGAAATCGGCATCGAGTTCAGGCAGTCTGCGCCAGAATTCCTCGATGGAGCCATCCATTATATCCTTGGGGACAAACAGATTGCGCTCCACCTGATCCTGCTCGGCACGATAACCGGCCTCACGTGTAAGGATCACGAGCTTGCGTATCACGTCGGTACCGCTCAGATCGATGCGCGGATCAGGCTCGCTGTAGCCCATCTCCTTGGCCAGACGCACGGTCTCGGAGAAAGGAGTCTCGGCCGAGATGGCATTGAATATGAAGTTGAGAGTACCACTCAGCACGGCCTCAATGCGGAGTATGCGGTCGCCCGACGATACCAGGTCGTTGATAGTGCCGATGATAGGCAGGCCGGCTCCCACATTGGTCTCATACAGGAATTTCACACCGCGCATGAGAGCGGTCTCCTTGATGCGGGCATAGCTCTCGTAAGTATTGGAGGCTGCCACCTTATTTGCAGCCACCACCGATATATTATGATCGAGGAATGTGCGGTAGAGCTCGGCTACATCCTTGGAGGCGGTGCAATCGACAAACACACTGTTGAAGATATTCATTTTCAGTATCTCGTCGCGAAGCACGGCAGGAGAGCTCGGCATACCGTTTTCAAGAATCTCACGGTAATTATCGAGATCAATACCGGCACGGTCAAGCACAAGACGTTTGCTCGATGCGATACCCACCACATTGAGCTTCAGGCGATGCGTGCGCATCAGCTCCTCTTTCTGGGAGCGTATCTGCTCAATGAGCATACCGCCCACAGTACCTACTCCGCATATGAACAGGTTGAGTTCCTTGTATTCACTAAGGAAGAATGAATCATGAAGTACATTGAGCGACTTACGGAGCGACTTTCCGTCGACCACAAACGAGATATTGGTCTCGCTCGCACCCTGCGCACAGGCTATCACGCTGATACCGCTACGCCCCAACGCTCCGAAAAGTTTTCCGGCGATACCCGGAGTATGCTTCATGTTTTCGCCTACGATGGCAACGGTAGCAAGACCACTCTCCACGTGCATTGGATACATTGCTCCGGTGGCTATCTCCTTGGCAAACTCATTGTTAAGCACCTCGACAGCCTCGTCGGCATCGACATCACGCACACCTACCGAGGTAGAGTTCTCCGACGAGGCCTGACTCACCATGAACACCGATATGCCCTGATCGGCCAGGGCCGTGAATATGCGTCGGTTAACACCGATCACACCCACCATCGACAGACCGGCTACCGTGATAAGCGATGTTCCGCTGATGCTGGATATACCCTTGATAGGCTTGCGGTCATCCTCGATGATATTGCGTATCACCGAGCCGGCGGCCTCGGGACGGAAAGTGTTCTTTACAAATATAGGTATATTCTTTACGCACACGGGATAGATCGTGGGAGGATACACGACCTTTGCACCGAAGTTGCAAAGTTCCATAGCTTCGACATAGCTCAGGGAGTTGATGGTGTAGGCCGTAGGTATCACACGTGGATCGGCCGTCATGAAGCCGTCCACATCGGTCCATATCTCCAGAGCCTCGGCCCCGAGCGCGGCGGCGATGATCGACGCTGTGTAGTCGCTGCCTCCACGGCCAAGATTGGTGACCTCTCCCGTAACGGCATCGGTGGATATAAATCCGGGCACTATGTGGATATTTCCCTCGTAATTCTCACCTGAGAATTCGGCGAGCACCAGTTCGTTGGTAAGTTCCGTAGCCAACACATTGCGATGATGCTTCATCTCGGTCTTTATGAAAGAGCGCGAGTCATGAAGCACCGACCCTTCCACGAGCCGGTTGACTATCAATGAGCTGAGACGCTCGCCATAGCTCTCTATAAGCGCCATGGTCTTGGGGCTGAGATCGCGTATAAGGAACAGGCCGTGATATATCGAGGCAAGCTCATCGAGCAGTTTGTTGATCTGAGCCTTGAGTTGTTCGGGGCGGTCAGTAATCACCTCATCGATGATATCGTGATGACGGATAGTGAGTTTGGCCATGCCTTCGCGGAAAGCTTCGTCACCGCGTGCGGCTGTGACGGCAGTGGAAATGAGCATATCGGTGACACCACCGAGAGCACTCACTACTACCACTACAGGCTTGTCGCATCCCCTGGCAATCATGTCGAGATTACGGATGCCTGATACACTTCCCACGGAAGTGCCACCAAATTTCAGTACCTTCATTAATTGTATTTTTTAAAATTAGGTGCAAAAATAGTATTTTTTTCTCGATCAGAACCACCGTTTTCTCACATAATTTAATCTTTTTCTTGCCCGACAAACATTTTTTCAACAGTTTTCTTGTTTTTTAGGTCACAACCCGCTAAATTTGCAAGCGTGTAACATTGCGGACATTCTTGTCGGCAAGCACAACATGTCATATTTATTGTATTTTCCTCAGAAATGACAATGCCACAACTATTTGAAATAATCGCTACAACTGAATCGAGCCTGCGGGTCCGACGGCGATTATAGTGCAGTGGCAGAGGAATATCCCCATCCACATCTTCTAACCAATTTCGCGATGCGAGGCCGAGCCACCGAGCCACAGCTATGCCCTGACGCATAGTGGTCCCGATGGGGGTAATCTTCGTGCGTGCTTACGTCATTGCCACGCACGCATCTGCCAAGAGAGTACATTGACTTACCGGATGGGGTATGGGCCCCGGTGTTGAGACGGTCAGCACCGGCCATACCCGACTATATGCTCATTTCTGTAAACTTTGTAAAACAATTAAAAACATCAATAAATATGGCACGAACACTCAATATCAACATCACCGACATTTCGATCCGTCCTTACGGACTCACCTCTCCCCTCTCCTACGAGTTTCCGGCGTTTGACCGCTTCGACTCGTGTACTGATTTCGCCCTCAGCTCCTCAATGACCCACTTGGCTGTCGCATTCCGCACGAGCAATCTCAACGCCTCATCGGGTAACCTCAGAAAATCACGTCACACCTTCTGGGTCAACGTGGTGGATCACGATGCCGAGCGCATCATCACATCCCGCACAACTTTCGTAGAAATGCAACCGTGGGAAAATGACGGTATTCACCGTGTGGACATCCCGCTGAGGCCATCACAATTGGCAGCCAACAGGCATTACCATATCGAGATAACAGTCCCCGGTATCAATGACGGCACTCCGCTCATATCCAAGGAATTTCGCCTGGTGAAAGTGCCCGGACTTGAACCTCGCGGATTCTATACTCCTCACTGGAGCACACTGATGGACAATGCTGTGAGCTACGATGATTTCACCGACACGGTGACTACCCCCGATCGCTACATATCCAAACTCATGCCCCGAATGGAGATCGATGCCTCCGGCAAGGATACTTACCCGCAACTCTATGTCACGTTTCTCCTCACACGCAACATAGGCGCATGGGATTCCATGCCTGAAATAATGATCACGCTGGTGGGCGAGACGGGAAACAGAATCACCGAACGGGTCAACATGATCACCGCCAACGATCTGTACTACAAATTCCTCGAAGCCGAGGAGATTCTGGTGCAGAAGCCTGTGTCCAGGGAGCTTGAACTTGGTGGTTATTTCTACGCTGAGATTTCCGTCCTCGGATGCCCGATAGCAGGATCGATGTTTGACGTATATCCGCTACACGAACCGATACCCGGCGAACTCACCAATGATGATATCAAATTTATCCCTGAATATACCGACCGGAAAGGGCTCGATATCCTCATCGAACGAAATAACCAATGGGAATCAAGCCGGGAGACTCTTACCAAAGAGGAAGAGGAAAAAGTAGATCAGATCACCCATCTCGACTCCATGACTGGCCTTGACAGCGTGAAGGCCAAGATAGTGAGCTACCGCAGGCTCATAGAGTTTAACAGCATGAGAGTAAAGGCTGGGCTCAAGTCATCCAATCCCCCACTCCACTGCCTGTTTCTCGGTTCTCCGGGTACAGGAAAGACCACTGTGGCTAAAATCATGGGCAAAATATTACACGAATGTGGAGCATTATCAAAGGGGCATGTGGTGATACGCGAACGCGCCACTCTGGTCGGTAAATACTATAATTCGGAAGCAGAGAATGTCAACCAGGCTCTTGAGGAAGCCCGGGGAGGAATCCTCTTTATCGATGAGGCTTATCAGCTATATCAGCCTGAGGATCCCAAGGATCCGGGACGGTTCGTGATCGAGACACTCATGACCGCTCTCGCCGATGAAAGCAACCGCGACTGGATGCTGATACTCGCGGGATACACCGAGCCAATGATGGGACTCTTCAAGATCAATCCCGGACTGAAATCAAGAATCCCCGAAAGTAATCATTACGTATTCGAAGATTTCAGCGAGGAGCAACTGTTGGAGATAGCCACCGGGTATCTGGAGGATCGTGATTTTCATCTGTCGGATGATGCTTCAGCCGCTCTATCGGCAAGGATCCACGCCGATTACATCACGCGGGACAAGGATTTCGGCAACGCCCGCCACGTGATCAATCTTATAGAGACCGACATTTTCCCGGCAATGGCTACAAGGGTAAGCAGACTGAAAGCTCCCACAGTAGAACAGCTGTCGATAATCGAGCCTGCCGATATCCCCCTGGCAGCTCCGGCTCGGAAGGCTCCAACCTCACCGCGCCCCAGCATCGGATTCAAGCTCAGAGGCTGACCTCCGACACTCCCTAAACCTTAGAGCCTACCTGCCGGCCCCACTGGGCAAGGGCGAGTATGTGAGGCATCACCGACTCACCAAGCTCAGTGAGGCTGTATTCTACCCTCGGCGGAACTACAGGATACACTTCCCGGTGGATGACGCCGGCTTTCTCGAGATCGCGGGCTATCTGGGCAAACATCTTGTTGGATATATCTCCCTTGATGCGCCGTTTTATCTCGCTTGACCTCAACGGCCCCCATTGCAGATGATAGAGGAACATAGCTTTCCACTTACCCCCTATCACGTCCATCGCAAGGGCAAGCGGACAGATATATTCATTTCCATTGAAAAAATATTTCTCATCGACCGGCTTGTAATCCATAAATTTACTCCTTTTAGTTACTACGTTACTAAACAGTAAGTTATTGCAAAGATAATGCAAACGGCTTAATTTTGCAACCATAGAACTCACAATGACATGACAACACTTAAAAGGATACTTCAATTCGCTACCTGCCTTCTGTTGCTTATGGCAGTTGCCATAAACCGTGATGGACGAGTTTTTGGTCACGAAATTTCCACTGCCGGGGGAGAGTCCCCGATTGCGGAAAACGACGAGCGTGTTGCCGACAACGGCTCACGCATCATTTCCACCAGACGGCTGGCCAAGGATGTGTATGGCTTCGGCGGGAACGTCCCTCTCGAAATCTATATAGGTCCCGAGGGCCGTATCGACAGCGTGAAACCGCTTCCCAATTCCGAATCACCGGAATTTTTCAACAAAGTCATATCATCCGGACTGCTGGAGCAATGGAATGGCCTGACACCCGAAAAAGCCATCATCAAGAATGTCGATGCAATAACCGGAGCCACAATGTCATCCACAGCCATAATCGAGTCGGTCAGGAAAGGATTGTCATCCGTCACCGACAGCAACGCAGAGAGCTCCGCATCCACCATCGGAGACATCCGCTTCTGGTGCGTGATAATGGTCGTATTGGCCGGAATGGTCCTCCCGATTTGGCTCAAGAGCAAGAGATACCGGTATATACAGCTGATTCTCAACGTCATTGTTCTCGGCTTGTGGAGCGGTAGTTTCCTCAGCCTTTCTTCAGTAGTCAATCTTTGCTCACAAGGCGTGATGCTGAGTCCGGCGTGGGTAATTGCGATACTTATGGTTGTAACGGCTTTCATATATCCATTTTTCGGTAAATCAGGCCATTATTGCGCATGGATATGCCCGCTCGGCTCCTGCCAGGAGCTTATAGGCAAAAGCATACCCTACAAACTAAAGATCAAACCGAAAACGATCGAGCTTCTGACAACATTCCGCGAAGCTCTATGGGTAATCATCTTAGCCGTGATGTGGCTCGGAGTAGGGTTCGAGCTGATGGACTATGAACTGTTCACTGCCTTTATGTTCCGGCAGGCATCATGGCCCATCATTACAGTCGCATTGATTGTAGCGGCGCTCTCCGGAGTGGTGCAACGCCCCTACTGCCGTTTTATATGCCCGACAGGCACCACCATAAAGTATTCCCAGCAAATCAAATAAGATACCCATGAATCTATCCAAAACATTAAATCTCGTACTCGCGATATGTCTTGTCACAGTACTTTTCATGAATAAAAAAGGTGAAGCAATGAATCCTACCCCCACTACAGAAAATACCGGGCAACAGCCCAAGGTCGAAAAGACTCTTTTCCAGGAAACCCGCATCGGCAATCTCACTCTTAAAAACCGTTTCGTGCGCGCCTCGATGGGCGACCATGCCCCCGACGGGAAAGTAAACTCCGCGATGATCGACCGCTACCGCGCCACGGCTCGCGGAGGCGTAGGTACCATACTTACCGGCTACACACTTGTTGATGAGGCCGAAAAGGGAATGGCTATCATGGGCATGTACGATGATTCATTCATCCCTGGCAACATGGCGCTTGTAGATACAGTCCACGCCAATGGCGCCGATATACTCATGCAGCTCGTATATATCGGAGCCAATTTCCACTCCCCCAACCGACCGGCCAGAATCCTCAGTGCAAGCTCACTGACCAATCCCCGCACCGGGATAACCACTCACGCCATGACTGTCGAAGAAATCAAGGCCGTAGTGCAGAAGTTTGCCGATGCCGCTGTGCGTGCTAAAACGGCTGGATACGACGGCGTGGAGATCCACGCTTGTCACGGCTACCTGCTCAACCAGTTTGCCACGCCTGCAACAAACAACCGTACCGACCAATACGGAGGCAGCCGCGAGAACCGTTACCGAATTACTATAGAGGTGTACGAAGCCATCCGCCATGCCGTTGGCAAGTACTTCCAGGTGTGGATAAAGGTGCAGAGCCAGGACGGATACGATGGAGGCGTGACAAATGAAGATTGCATATATCTGTGCAACGAGCTTGCAAAACGTGGCATCGATGCAATCGAGGTCAGCGGTGATTTCTTCAACCATAAGGGTAATACGGCTTACTTCCGCGATGTGGCCGACCGGATTGCCCGTGAAACGAAAGTCCCCGTCATAGTCACCGGTGGTAACAGGGGTTATGAGGAGATGGAAAAAATGATCCGCGAAACCGCGATTGATTATGTAGGCCTGGCACGTCCCCTCATGGCCAATCCCGACCTCATCAACCAATTCTATCAGGAATATGTGGAACACAAATAATGATCACACCCTATGAACACAATCAGAATACTTACAACCGCTCTCATACTGTTCTCCGCTTCTGTTATAATCCACGCCGGGCGCATTGAATATGAGTCGCTTCCAACCACTCTTCTCGACGGAGTGTCCGAGCGGAACTATGCCATCTATCTTCCCGACGGATATGACGACAACCCTATGAAAAGCTACCCGATTCTCTACCTTCTACATGGCGGAGGCTACAATGCCTCATACACCGATTGGGTAACCGACGGAGACTTGAAGGAGATAACCGACCGGCTTATCAATGAGGGTGAAGCCGAGCCGATGATCATAGTGTGCCCCGACGGCCATTACCGAAACAACGCCATGTGGTTTGACATGGACGGCTGGATGGCCGAACGTCATTTTTTCGAGGAACTTATCCCTCATGTCGAAAACCGTTATCGCGTCACGGTCAACAAGGAACACCGCTCTATCGGAGGATTGTCAATGGGTGGTGGCGGAGCCTTGCGGTACGGACTTGACCATCCCGAAATGTTTTCAACTGTATATGCGGCAAGTGCATACATCGAATCTATCCCTGCGGTAATTCCTCACGGCACCGACTGGTCACAGATTGTTGTCGACAAGATGAATCCGATAAAGTTTATCGAAAATGCTACACCCGAACAGATCGAAGCGACCAAAACCGTCGACTGGATAATTGATTTCGGCAACAAGGATTTCACCTGCAATTCCAATATGAAACTGTCCGAAACCATGAACAAGAAAGGTCTATCCCATGAATTGCTTGTCCGTGATGGCGGACACGATTGGAACTACTGGCACACAGGCCTCGAAATCGCCCTCCGCCACCTCAGTAAATAACAACAATATAGATAAGTAAGTCGTAAAAATTAATGCACATATAAATCGCAGTTATTTTTGTGGTATTTTGGCTGCGGAATGAAGGAGCATAGCGAGCTATGCGACTGAGAGACAAAGCTAAAATAGCCAAAAAGAACAAGATTTATTGAGCAAGCTCTTTAAGACTTACATATAGCGTTTAATTTTTAAGACTTACTTAACAACAGCCTTCTCATCTATTTGCTGAGAAGGCTGTCTTTGTATTATATCAGGAGGCATTTATTCCTCCTCGCGGGGTTTCTCCTCAAATTTCTTACGGTAGAATATGAAATCCCGACCCAGATATTTCTCCCTCACGATAGGATTCTCGGCAAGCTCCTCGGATGTGCCTTGGAACAGGATCTTTCCCTCAAAGAGCAGATAGGCTCTATCGGTGATACGCAATGTCTCCTGCGCATTATGGTCAGTGATAAGGATACCGATATTACGCTCCTTGAGATGATATACCACCGACTGGATATCCTCGACCGCGATAGGGTCAACACCGGCAAACGGCTCATCGAGCATGATGAACTTGGGGTCGATGGCCAGACAGCGGGCTATCTCCGTGCGTCGGCGTTCACCTCCCGACAAGCGGTCGCCAAGATTGTGACGCACCTTCTCGAGCGAAAACTCCTTGATCAGACTCTCAAGTTTATGCTTCTGATACTCGGGCGAAGTATTGGTCATCTGCAACACCGCCTTGATATTATCCTCGACCGTGAGCTTGCGGAACACACTCGCCTCCTGAGCAAGATAGCCGATACCGTTCTGAGCACGCTTGTACACGGGATACTTAGTGATGTTCAGATCGTTAAGGAATATCTGCCCCTCGTTGGGGGTGATAAGTCCCACGGTCATGTAGAATGTTGTGGTCTTTCCGGCACCATTGGGCCCGAGCAGACCCACGATCTCGCCCTGGGTCACATTGATGGACACGTGATTGGCCACAGTACGCTTGCCGTACTTCTTGACCAGATTCTCGGTGCGGAGCACCATGCGCTCCTCTCCGCCACCGGTCGGATGCTCCTGACCGGCCACGCCTGATATTTCTTTATTAATTTCTTCCATTTCTTTTTTTCGATGGGATCAGAGCATTTCGTGATTCTTACGCAAACGCGATTCTATGTAATCGGTCAGAAGCTGGATAGCTACGACATTGCTTCCACCCTGGGGCACAATCAGGTCGGCAGTCTTCTTGGACGGCTCTATGTACATCTCGTGCATCGGCTTCAACACGTCGCGGTAACGGTCGAGCACCATCTGGGGCGTGCGTCCACGCTCCACGCAATCACGCGCTATCACTCTTATGAGCCTCTCGTCGGCCTCGGCATCCACAAACACCTTCACGTCAAGAAGATCACGGAGCACAGGATCGGTCAACACAAGTATCCCCTCCACAATCACCACTTCGCGCGGGCTCACAGTCACCGTCTCGGGCTGGCGTGTGCAGGTGAGGTAGGAATATGTAGGCATCTCTATGGTCTCGCCTCGCTTCAACGCCTCGATATGCCCTACGAGCAATGGCCAGTCAAACGCTGCCGGCTCGTCAAAGTTGATCTTACTCCTCATTTCCACCGGCACATGGCTCGAGTCCTTATAGTAGGAATCCTGCGGAAGAATTGCCACCTCCCCTTCAGGAAGCGCATTGATTATTTTTTTTACCACGGTGGTCTTGCCTGAACCGGTGCCACCCGCTATGCCTATTACTAACATGATTCAGCTCGGATTTTTATGCAAAGATACATTCCGGCTTCCGATTACTAAAATTATATGACCAACTTTTTCAAAAAATATTTGTTAGTAATTAAAAATCATTGTAACTTTGCATTGATGATTATTCCATTATCAAGTCTATTTTAGAACGTTAATTCACCACTTGGTAAATACATCAGCACAGTCGGACGAACAACACAATCCAATAACGACAGTGCGAAAGCATCCCCAACTCACTGTTTCGGTATTCTTTTAATCACTACAAAACTCATAAGCTGTAATCCGTAAAATGATTCAGTAGACCGTGCGGACCTCCTTAAACCCTCACGGCGACAATTCAGGGTATTTTCCCTCCTCCACTTAATTACCACGCCCCCAAATTCCCCACATATATATTATATGTATAATTTTGACGAACTCAACAAGATGGACAACGAGCGACTGCAGGAAGCCGCCAATGCCATCGGCATAAAGAAAATCAATCTCGAAGATAAAGAGGGTCTCGTATATGAGATTCTCGAAAAACAGGCACGCGACCACGCCGCCACGGCATCGGCCAACTCCCAGGGTCAGGATAAACCACGCCGTCAGAAAAAAGAGCCCAAAGAGCCTGCTGGCGAACGCAAGCAACGTCGCAAAAAAGCCTCGGCGACCGATGAGGAAAATCCTCAGGCTGAAACAGCCCCCGAAGCTACAGCCCAAAACGATGCCGACAATAACAAGGCCGAAGGCAATGCCGAGGGCGCAACCGCCACTCCTAAACGCCGCGGACGCAAACCCAAGAATACACCCCAGCCCGAATCAGAGCCAGACACGACTCCCGAAATGGCGGAAGGAGAACCTGCCGGCCAGCAGGAAGATATACAGGCTGAAATCGCTCCCGACTCAGCCGAAACACCCGAGGCCGAGGCACGTCCTAAGAAAAAACGCGGTCGTCCGTCACGCCAGGAGCGTGAGGAGCGCGATAATTTCCTTGCCCGACAGCAAGATGCCCAGCAGGCTGACAACGCAGTCTCACCTGCAGGCAACGAAATGATGATGGCCAACCCGGCCACTCCCCTCCTCCCTGCCGCCAACATGGAAAATGCCGGTAACGCGTTGCAGGAGGATGTACCCGATAACGCATCACGCGAAAACACTGACCACCCCCATCGCGGAGTGTTCATCCGTCCGGGCGCTCCCATTGACAATTTCGACCAGGCCCCTGCCGAGGGCGACGAGCCTCAGCAGTACACCCACAGGGATTTCCGCCCCAAGGATTCCTCATTCGGATCATTCTTCCCCCGCTCGGGTGGTAAGACATTCGCCCCCCGCTCCCCTCAGGAGAAGGAACAGGCTGCCAAGGCTGCCGCTACCGCCCCCATCGTAATCGGCGAGCCCGGAATGGAAAAGGTTCAGCCTCAGCAGGGCAACAAAAAGAATAAAAAGAACCGCAATAAGAATTTCGACGCCAACGCCGAGGAAAAAGCCCGTTACCAGCAGGCCCAGTACAATTTCGATGACATAATCGTGGCATCAGGCGTACTCGAGATCGAGCCCCAGGGGCACGGATTCCTCCGCTCAAGCGACTACAACTATCTCGCATCGCCCGATGATGTGCTTGTGACCCAACAGCAGATCAAGCAATACAGCCTACGTCCCGGCGATGTGGTCGAGGCCAATGTACGCCCCCCCAAGGCCGATGAAAAATACTTCCCTCTCACCAAGGTAATCTCAATCAACGGACGCACCCCCGATTTCATCCGCGACCGTGTGGCTTTCGAGCATCTCACTCCCCTCTTCCCCGATGAAAAATTCGATCTGACCTCGGGCCGTAGCTGCAACCTGTCGACCCGCGTGGTGGATATGTTCTCCCCCATCGGCAAGGGCCAGCGCGGTCTCATCGTGGCTCCGCCTAAGACCGGTAAGACCATCCTGCTCAAAGACATCGCCAATGCCATAGCCGAGAATCATCCCGAGACCTACATCATGATCCTGCTCATCGACGAACGCCCCGAGGAGGTGACCGACATGAGCCGTAGCGTGAACGCCGAGGTGATCGCATCGACTTTCGACGAGCCGGCCGACCGCCACGTGCGCATCGCCCAGATTGTGCTTGAGAAAGCCAAGCGCATGGTGGAATGTGGACACGACGTGGTGATACTTCTCGACTCGATAACCCGTCTGGCCCGCGCCTACAACACCTGCGCTCCCGCATCGGGCAAGATCCTTTCGGGTGGTGTCGATGCCAACGCTCTCCAGAAACCCAAACGCTTCTTCGGAGCCGCACGTAATATCGAGGGAGGCGGATCGCTCACCATCATAGCCACCGCACTCACCGAGACCAGCTCCAAGATGGACGAGGTGATTTTCGAGGAATTCAAGGGTACAGGCAACATGGAGCTCCAGCTTGACCGCAAGCTCTCCAACAAGCGCATCTTCCCAGCTGTCGATATCATGGCGTCAAGTACCCGTCGTGACGATCTCCTTCTGCGTAACGAAACCCTCAACCGCATGTGGATTCTGCGTCGCTTCCTGAGCGACCGTAATTCCATCGAGGCAATGGAGTTCATCAAGGACCGCATGGAGCGCACCTCCGACAACGACGAGCTCCTCCGCACCATGGGCGACTGATCCATTCTATCGGAAACATAAAAAAGTCAGCAATCAGTAATTACAATTTCCATAAATCACTGATTGCTGACTTTTTATTCTTGTTATTACAGATTGGCTACTTGTTGACCCTTTTCTTGTATAGCTGATAGGAATTGAATATATTGTGCCACACACTGTAGAAACCTCCGGCCATGGCAGTCACAGGTGAAAGGAATGAATATCCCAGCCATATAATGAACACGGTGTTCTTCTGTCCCAATGCTTGTCCGCCCTCGATGTGCTCGCCATACATGGCACCGATACGTTTACCGAGGAAAAACTGCAACAGACAGCACACAAGCGTGATGACTCCTATACCAAGCTCATACACCACCGGCACGTCGCTATGAACAATCGCCTTGACCGTGACAGCTATCGCAAGCGATAATGACACAGCCCATATATAGAACGGCATATCGCGGTAACGGCGCAAAGCCTCGGCGAGCCGTGGCAACCACCGTCTCACACCCCACGCAACTACAAGCGGGCATATCAGCAACGGAAACACCTTGCTTATAATCATCACGAATGTGGGGAAGAATGTCAGCCCCTCGTGGGGATGCGCGATGGGAAGCAATGCCGGTGCCGTCACCGCGATGGCTATATTTATGATTATTGTATAAGTGGTGATGTCGGCCGGATTACCGTCAAGCTTCCTTGTCACCACCGCAGCAGCAGTGGCCGTAGGGCACAGCAGACACAGCATGGCACTCTCGATGATTATACGCCATGGCGAATCGGCGATCCATGTCAGCAACAATGCTATAGCGACAAAAAGTGACACCTGTATCAACGTGTGCCACAGGTGCCAACGCCTCAGGTGCAGGTCATGCGGGCCTATGGATAGGAAAGTCAGAAAGAGCATCGCGAAAATCAAGGCCGGCTGAATGAACGCCACGGCCTTGTTGGCAAACTCATGAGTGGAATCAAGCCATGGAATATTGACGTAGACAAAATAGGCCACAATGCCCGTGAGGATTGACAGCGGAAGTGTCCAGTTCTTGGCAAAAGTCATTGCCTTGGAAACCCCGCCCGATTCAGTGGATAAATGATAGTGCATGACTATAATTTCGTGTGAACTCTCTTTACGCAAGACCATCATCGGTTTTGCGGGCACAAAGTTACAGCTAAAAATCAAATGTCATCCATTTTTTAACATTCTATCGCACTAATCACGGTCAAGCATAAAGGCCCCCTCACGCTCTGTCACATATTCTTCTTACGCTTAGGCATGATATTGAGTCGGTACTGGACTGTGGCCATCACATAGCGTGGCAGAGTGTTGACAAACGATACCGTGCGTCCCGTGGCCGATACGGAATAGGATACATTTGACAACTGATGCAACAGATCATAACCATTTACCTTTATCACCCACTTGCCACCCGGGGGAGTATAGCTGAACCCTGCGTTCCACACAGCATCGGTCGTATCGAGCTCCTTCGAGCCATAGCCGTGACGGGAGAAAAGTGAAAAACTGGTATTGATCTCAAATCCGGCCGGAAGACTGAAATTTCCCGACATGCTGAATTGTGTATGCAGAGCATCTATATCGTCGGCCCCCTCTCGGCTGGTGCGGCGGTTGGATACGTTGAACCCCACACTTATATATTGCCTATATTTTGTACCGCCAAAATAAGTGCCATCCACCCCTTGGGAAATAGCGATGGTATTTGCCGAAGTCAATGTCGGATCGGCACCATCAGTGCCTATCATATCCACGCTATGATCTTTCCGTACACTTGTATTGGAAGATATACCGAACCGGCTGTCCCGGCCAAAGGATATGTGCATCATATTGGACACATCGTAACTATAGTTGCCATCCACATTGTAATACCGCGAGCGCCTTATACCTGTCTCTTTATCGTAGGTATATCCGTTCACAATATTGTTGTAGATGGAATTATAACTTATCCGTAAATTATTATACATTACTCCCGGAGGATTTATAGTCCACGACAGTCCATGATTCATTGATCGGGCACTCTTCAGGTCAGGATTCCCTTCACTTATATACAGCGGGTTGGCATCGTCAACTACGTCAACCAATGACATCAGCTCTGGCAACCGAGTGTCCATGCCAAACGTATAACTGAAATCGTTAGTTGTACTGTTCTGTTCTCTTCGGTTTCCATGGGTGTACTCGATGTTCAGCCCCATGAATGACATGGACAGATCCGTTGATTTTTTGTTAATCCTATATGTATGATTATTCTTCCAATAATTGAGATGACGGTTCTGAAACCTTATATCAGGAGATAAATTGACCCGGAAAATATTCCGTTCATCATACTTCCACATATAGTTGATTTTAGGGCTGATCTTATGAATGGTGTTCCAACGACGTGAGATGCTACTGTTTGACGGATCAAATGCGTCCATGTAATCAGGAGGCAATGTGCCGTAAACGCCCATATCTGCAAGATTCTGGAGCGCATACATCAGCGATGTGCTTTCACTCCGGCTGAACATAAAAGAGTATCCAAAATCAAGACTCAGATTCTTGAATTTGGCCATGTATCCAATTGAACCATCCAGAGAGAGACTTCTCACCGGAGAATTGTCGGTGTACTGCCGGCGCTTGTCATCCTTGGTAGGATCGGTTCCATAATTGATCAGATAGTCGGTCCACGCATTTCCCTTGCTATAATTGGTATTTGCACTGACATTCATTCTGAGTATATCGGATGTGCCGGGGACCTTATACATTGTGGTCACATTTGCTCGCCCATTGGCCGAATTATTACGCGAATCATTTCTATTGATCGACCTGTTGATGAGCTCGCTCAATCCCTGATCCGTAGGATCGGTATATATTGTCTGCAACACATCCAGGATATTCTCGGCCTGCTCCTCATTAAAACTTGCTGATGCACTTGAGGAAGACGATTTATTATGGGAATACCCACCATAGATATCTCCGGATAGATTGACCCGGCCGAGGTCAAGCATCGCTCTATGGCTGGTGCTCATGTCAAAACTCCGTTGTGAATTCTCACTCCGCGAATAATCATAAGTATCGCCCGATTCAAAAAAGTTGGTACGGTTGGTGGTGGTGGTCTGGGCGTTATTATTATCCCGGTACGTGAAACTTCCGTTAAAACTATTATTTACGCTGTTTGGATCATGATTATAATTCAACCCTACAGTGCGATAACGGGATTTTGCCGGTGCACTACTATTCATAAATCCCCCGCCATACTCGCTCGGGGTTGATATGTCACCGGTATTATTTATATTGCCCACAAGCGACAGACGGGTAGTGCTATTGAACCATGAGGCGAACACACGACCCATGTAACGGTCCTCCGTGCCCAGTCCTCCTTCGAGATTGGCTATCCATCCTATACAGTATTCTTTCTTCAACTTCACATTCATAGTCAGATGCTTGGGCGCGAGCGAATCGCCCACCCATTTCTCAAGATCGGTCTGTCCCTTGTACACCTCCACGTCCTTCACCGTATAGGCACCGATATTCTCAAGCATCAGCTTATTATCGCCATCGAAAAAGTGTTTCCCGTTGAGCAACAATGTCTCCACATATTCTCCATTGACCATGATGCGTCCGTCATTCTCGAGCTTGACACCCGGCAACTGGCGTATAAGAGCATCAAGCATCGACCCTTCCGAAAGCTGAAACGCGTCGGCATTGTACACCAGTGTGTCGCCACGGTGATAGAACTTCACCTTGGACGCCACCACCTGTACCTCGCCCAGCTTGTGAGGCTCACGCTCAAGGGTGATGAGTGGCATCTCCTTAATCATCTCGCGCTTTCCCAGTTTATACATCTTATAGACCACAGTCTGGGTGGTATATCCCGGAGCCCCGACCTCAAACACATACGTGGAGTCCTTACGGGATGTTATAAAGCTGAATTTATACTTCATGTTGTCAGACTCAAAATTTATCCGACGAGAGAAATCAAGATCCATTCTTATCGTGTCACAAGCATTTCCATTTCCATCAATAGGAACTATAAATGCTTTGGACAGATCATTTTTCCCAAGCGACTCCACCACGCGCCCTTCAATCCTGAGACTATCCGAGGGAACATTATAACCCGGAGTATCAGCCCTCATTCCATTTACATAAAAAACCACCTGGGCATGTGCTACAGGCGATAACAGGATTACCGCTATTGTCGTAATTAGAGATAAGAGATGACGTGACATGTGATAATGGGGTATAAAAATGCTTTCGTGCATTTGGTTTCGGTTGCAAAATAATGCAATTATATTGACTAATGCAAGAAATATGCAATAAAAGTGGATTAATCACGCATTTATAACCACATAATTATCAATCACATACGCATGTCTAATCATGCTCTTGATTTATCATTGCCAAACATGCTGTTTTTCAGCCTAATACAATACCATAAATAACCCCATGATATATGTTAAAAAGTATAAAATACCAGTTTATCCTATACTCATCCTTCGTCACCTGAAAAATCACACAGACCCGAAAAATCCCCCCATCCACCGCCACCCTATTATATTGTATTCTATATGGTACAAAAATAGAAATCGCCGTAACTTTTGTGAGTTACAGCGATTTTGATTGGTTTATCAGCGGAAAGAGAGGGATTCGAACCCCCGGAGGTGTGACCCTCAACGGTTTTCAAGACCGCCGCAATCGACCACTCTGCCATCTTTCCTGTGGTTTGCGAGTGCAAAGTTAGTAATTTTATGGCAATCTCGCAAGAGCTTTTTGAATTTTCTTCAAAAATTTATTGTAGAGACCGATTTTTTAGATTTTGTATCCCTACATATTGGAACTTTTTATACTTTTGTATCTTAATAATTACTAAGCGCGAGCGCGTTCACCTCTTAGATCGGTAAAAGCTATGTTGTACTCCATGACAGGATTCGGAAAGTCGGTCAAAGAATTTCCGGGCAAGAAAGTCACTATTGAAATCAAGTCGTTAAATTCCAAACAGGCGGACATCGCCACTCGTATTCCGGCATCGTTGCGCCAGCACGAGCTCGAGATGCGCACGGTGATCGCTGACACTCTGGTCCGTGGAAAGATTGATCTGTCAGTGACCGTAGAGTCGAGAGGTGGCGAAACCTCCCAGGCTATAAACGTGGCTGCAATGGAGGCGTACAAAAAGCAGATACAGGATGCTGTGGACCGGCTCGGCATACCGGAGCCGACCGATTGGTTCGGCACATTGCTCCGTTTCCCCGACACCTTGCATGTCGAACAGCCTGTCGAGGCCGATGATTCGGAGGTATCAGCCACTATGGTGGCCTTGCGGGAAGCTCTTGATGCACTCACCGCCCACCGCAGAGCCGAAGGAGAGAAACTTGAGGCCTTTTTCACCGAGAGAGTCAACAACATTTCGGCTCTGCTTGCCAAGGTGCCCCAATACGAGGGCGAGAGGACTGCCAAGGTAAGAGCACGCATGGAGGAGGGACTCACCAAACTCAACGGCGTGGACTACGACCACTCGCGACTTGAACAGGAACTTTTCTTCTATATCGAGAAATTTGATATCACCGAAGAGAAGCAGCGCCTGGCACAGCACCTGATATATTTCATCGACACCATGCAGGCCGATGGCGCGCAGGGCAAGAAGCTGGGGTTTATCGCCCAGGAAATGGGACGTGAGATCAACACTCTCGGCTCGAAAAGCAACCATTCCGACATGCAGCGCCTGGTGGTGCAGATGAAGGATGAGCTGGAGCAGATAAAGGAACAGGTGCTCAACGTGCTATAACACCGGCAGATATGGCTAAAGGAAAGGTTATAATCATATCCGCGCCCTCGGGTTGCGGAAAGTCAACGATAATAAATGCCTTGCTCGATCGTGGCGAGGTAGACATGCAATTCTCGGTCTCGGCTACCAACCGCAAGCCGCGCGAAGGCGAGAAGCATGGCGTGAACTATTATTTTCTCACCGATGAGGAGTTCAACAAGGCTATCACCGGCAATGAGTTCGTGGAATACGAGGAGGTATATCCCGGCAGATATTACGGGACTCTGAAAAGCGAGATTTCCCGCATCGTGGACGAGGGCCATAATGTGGTGCTCGACATCGACGTGAAAGGCGGAGTGAATGTGAAGAGGATGTATGGCGATGAGGCCGTAAGCATCTTCATCCAGCCTCCGTCGGTCGAGGCATTGCGTCTGAGACTCGAGGGTCGAGGCACAGAGACACCCGAGGCCATAGACCAGAGAGTGGCGCGTGCTGAGTTTGAGATCAGCTATGCTCCTCAGTTTGACCACACGGTCATCAACGATGATCTAAGCGAAGCGATTGACAATGTTTCCCGTATCCTAAAAGATTTTACAGGCCGATGAAGATAGGAGTGTTCGGCGGGTCATTTAACCCGGTGCATATAGGGCACGTGATGCTTGCAAGCTACCTGAAGCAATTCGAGGGGTTTGACGAAGTGTGGCTGATGCTGTCGCCACTCAATCCATTGAAAGCCAACACTACCGACCTGATACCCGATGTGACACGCCTGAAGATGCTTGACATCGCGCTGAAGGATGCCGAGGGGATCCAGGTGAGCGACATCGAGCTGTCCATGCCCAGACCGTCGTACACCATAAACACGCTCCGGTACCTGGCAAAGCGTTATCCGAGACATTCGTTCAAACTCATAATCGGAGCCGACAACTGGAAGATATTCACCCAATGGAAGGACAGCGAGGCTATAATCAATGACTTCGGTGTTGTGGTGTATCCCCGCCCCGGCTATCAGCTCGGCACGATCTATGATGACAACGTGGAAGTGGTCAACGCCCCCATGGCCGACATCTCGAGCTCGTTCATACGCAAGGCGATAGCCCGCGGAAAGGACATGAGATATTTTCTCCCTCAGGGAGTATATGAATACATAAAAACCAATAACCTATATGTCGTTAAGCCCTAATTCGCTTGCCTTTGTGGCGCTGAGCAATGAGTATTGCTCCATGATGGAGGGAGCCGGAGAGGTCGCCGACCGCCGGAGTTTTGTCAATGAAATGCTCCGGTTGCTCCCCAGGCTGTACATCACAGCCGCCGACCTGAAACCAAATCCTTCGCTCGACGAAGATGAGGCTTATCTCGACAATTATCTCGACGAGGACTATTACGAGTCAATCCGATCGGCAGTCGAGGATCTGCTGGGAGCCGAGGACGTGTACCTCGAAGTGTTTGAGGAGGATATGAAGTACTCCGACACCCCTATCCGCGCGAGCGTGGCCGAGGGATTGTGCGACATCTTCCAGGAGCTCTACAATTTCATCTCAGTGGTGCGCGACGCTCCCGAGTCGAGAATCAACGATGCACTCATAGCCGTGCGCGACGATTTCGCATCGTTCTGGAGCCAGAAAGTGGTCAACCTCATGCGTCCGCTCAATCAGATCAAGTATTCCGACAGCGAGGAGGATGATAACGACATGACGGATGAGGATCTTATCTGAGAGCAAATCTAAAAACAATGAAATAACACTATTTACCTACTTATAACTATACCTACTATGTCGATAATCAAGCCGGGAGTGCCGGTTGCATTCTGCAGTGATCATGCGGGCTACGAAATGAAAATGCTTCTCGAGGGATATTTCGAGGCCCAGGAAATAGAATTTAAGGATTTCGGAACCTTCTCGGCCGACAGTTGCGACTATGCCGATTATGCCCATCCATGCGCGGTGGCCGTGGAGGAGGGACAATGCTATCCCGGCATCGCGCTATGCGGCTCGGGAAATGGCATAGGCATGACCCTCAACAAGCATCAGGGCATACGTGCGGCATTGTGCTGGACCGTTGAGCTTGCCGAGCTTGCCCGCCGTCACAACGATGCCAACGTGCTCGTGCTTCCCGCACGTTTCATCGACAATGTGACAGCTATAAATATTGTGGAGAAATTCCTCTCCACCCCGTTTGACGGTGGCCGTCACCAGAAGCGCGTCGAGAAGATCCCTGTAAAGTGATCCCACTTCTGAATGGTTAACTCATAAAAAAGATCTGAGCCATCCGGTTCAGATCTTTTTTTATGCCAATTCATTGTATGAGCTCAATGGCTAATGGGCACACTACGGTGACTGCCATCAGCGAGAAGCCGACTGCCGTTGCGGCAGAGCCGATGCGATAGCCTCACGGCTCTTTTCCATCAGTTCAGTGAGATCGTGGCCATCGGTCGTAGGCGGTATAGGCTTATGTATGGTGAGCTTGATATGTCCCGGCTTGGGTAGGAACTTGAAGCGGGGCAGCACATCGAAAGCTCCGTCGATCGTGACCGGCACCACCGGAAGATTGAATTCCACGGCCAGGCGGTAGGCACCTTTCTTGAACCGCCGCATATTTCCGTCCCATGTACGGGCCCCCTCGGGAAACACCGTCAGCGACATACCTCCGCGCAACTGCTTCTCGGCCTCCTCCATGGTGTGACGAGTGGCGCTCACCGATGAATTGTCCACGAAAATCTCGCCGGCGGCCTTGCAGGCCCACCCAACAAACGGGATCTTTCTCAGGCTCTCTTTCATCATCCACCGGAAATTGTGGCCAAGATAGCCAAACAGCGAGAAGATGTCGTAAGCTCCCTGGTGGTTGGCCACAAACACATAGGATGTATCGGGATTGATATTTTCACGTCCCGTCACAGAAACTTTCACGAAAGCCAGCCAGCAGAACACACGTCCCCAAAGCATCTCGGGATAGAATCCCCACCACCGCCCGGCACCGAGGGCCGAACCTGCTACAGTGGCGATGGCTGTGATGATGGTCCAGATCACTATGACCGGGCAGAAAATCAGTATCTGATAAATGCGGTAAAATATAAGCATATCCTGATGAATCGTGAATAGGGTGCTACTTGGATACAAAATTAACTAAAAATCCGGTTATAGCGTCCCTATTTTGGAATAAATAAGGAAAAATTTCTTTAAATATTGTGAGTGAAATCAATTTGCACTATCTTTGCAATAAAAATAGCGCGCGGCCACGGCTACGGGCTGTGAGTTTCTGATACCCCGCCAAGGCCACGGCCAAGGCTGTCAACACACTCCGAATTACAACTAATCATTAAATATTTAATTTTTACTCAACACTACTATGTGGTTAACATGCTCATCTATAGGACGCAAGTTTGTGATGGCACTCACCGGAGCTTGCCTTGTCCTATTTGTCACGTTTCACTGTCTGATGAATGGTGTCGCGCTCTTCTGGCCTGCGGGCTATAATGCCGTGTGCGAATTCCTGGGTGCCAACTGGTATGCTCTCGTAGCTTCAGCCGGTCTCGCACTCCTCTTCATCATTCACATCATTTATGCCACCTGGCTTACACTGCAGAACCGTCGCGCCCGTGGCGCTGACCGTTATGCCATAGCCGGCGCCGCTCCCGGCGTTGAATGGTCGTCAAAGAACATGCTTGTGCTCGGTATCGTGATACTTGCATTTCTCGTGGTTCACCTCATCCAGTTCTGGGCAAGAATGCAGCTCGCCGAGATTATCGGAGAGGAATATGTGTACAACGGCGTAGCTGTTCATCCCGCCAACGGTATGGCCTTCATCGACATCGCCTTCTCCTGCTGGCTCACTCCGGTGATCTACATCATCGGTTTCATCGCCCTGTGGTTCCACATGAACCATGGCTTCTGGTCGATGATGCAGACTGTAGGTTGGAACGGTGACATCTGGATGCCCCGTCTCAAGAAGATCGCCTGCTGGTGGACCTCCATCGTAGTGGCCCTCTTCATCCTCCAGGCAGTTGTGTTCACAGTGCGCGCCAACTCCTCCTGCTCAGCATCAGGCTGTGCAGTGGAAAGCGTTGAGAGCGTGGAAGTCGTAGAGATCGTTGCTGAATAATCTCGACTGGAATTATTTTCTAAGAATTAAAAAATCACTACCATATTATGGCAGACATAAAGAACCTCGAGGGGATGATCGATTCCACCCCCATCATGAAGGATTATGCCGATATAGAGTCCTCCAAGCTTCCTGAATTCCAGATCGACTCCAAGATCCCCGAAGGACCCTTGGCTCAGAAGTGGACCAACTACAAGGCTCATCAGAAGCTCGTAAACCCCGCCAACAAGCGTAACCTCGATGTGATCGTGGTGGGTACCGGTCTTGCCGGCGCATCAGCCGCATCCACCCTCGGCGAGCTCGGATTCAATGTACTCAATTTCTGCATCCAGGATTCGCCCCGTCGCGCTCACTCTATCGCAGCCCAGGGCGGTATCAATGCTGCTAAGGATTATCAGAACGACGGCGACTCGGTTTACCGCCTGTTCTACGACACCATCAAGGGCGGTGACTTCCGTTCACGCGAGGCCAATGTGTACCGTCTTGCCGAGGTGTCCAACAATATCATCGACCAGTGCGTAGCCCAGGGCGTTCCCTTCGCCCGCGAATACGGCGGTCTGCTCGCCAACCGTTCATTCGGTGGCGCACAGGTATCGCGTACATTCTACGCCAAGGGTCAGACCGGCCAGCAGCTCCTGCTCGGTGCCTACGCTTCACTCAACCGTCAGATCAAGAAGGGTACCGTTAAGTCGTTCAACCGTCGCGAGATGCTCGACATCGTTATCATCGACGGTCGTGCACGTGGTATCATCGTGCGCAACCTCATCACCGGCGAACTCGAGCGTTACGCCGCCCACGCAGTGGTACTCGCCACAGGTGGCTATGGCCGTGCATTCTTCCTCTCGACCAACGCTATGGGTTGTAACGGTTCGGCCGCCATCCAGGCGTTCAAGAAGGGCGCTTACCTCGCCAACCTCGCTTTCACTCAGATCCACCCCACCTGTATCCCCGTTCATGGCGAGGATCAGTCCAAGCTCACCCTTATGAGCGAGTCGCTCCGTAACGACGGCCGTATCTGGGTTCCCAAGAAGAAAGAGGATGCCGAGGCTATCCGCGCAGGCAAGAAGAAACCTACCGATATCCCCGACGAGGACCGCGACTTCTATCTGGAGCGTCGTTATCCCGCATTCGGTAACCTCTGCCCCCGCGACATCGCCAGCCGCGCAGCCAAGGAGCGTTGCGACGCAGGCTATGGTGTAGGTAGCGGCAACGCCGTATATCTCGACTTCAAGTATGCCATCGACCGTCTCGGCGAGGATGTTGTACGCGACCGCTACGGCAACCTCTTCGACATGTACCAGATGATCTCCGATGACAACCCCTACAAGACACCTATGATGATCTTCCCTGCCAGCCACTACACAATGGGCGGTATCTGGGTTGACTACGAGCTTCAGACTTCGGTGAAGGGCCTCTTCGCTCTCGGCGAGTGCAACTTCTCCGACCACGGTGCCAACCGTCTCGGTGCATCGGCTCTCATGCAGGGTCTCGCCGACGGCTACTTCGTGATCCCCTACACCATGCAGAACTACCTGAGCGACCAGATCAAGGTGCCCCACTTCAAGACCGACACCAAGGAATTTGACGAGGCTGAGAAGGCCGTGCGCGCACGTATCCAGAAGCTCATGGACATCAAAGGCACCAAGTCGCCCGACCAGATCCACAAGCGTCTTGGTCACGTGATGTGGAATCTCGTGGGTATGGGCCGTACACTCCAGGGCCTCGTGAAAGCTATCGAGGAGGTAGAGGAAGTACGCAAGGAATTCTACACCGATCTCCGCATCGTGGGCCGTGCCGACGATCTTAACCAGGAGCTCGAGAAGGCACTCCGCCTCGAGGACTTCCTCGTGATCGCCAAGATGATGGCTATCGACGCCCTCAACCGTAACGAATCGTGCGGCGCACACTTCCGCGAGGAGTACCAGCTTGCCGACGGCGAGGCCGCCCGTAACGACAAGGATTACATGTACGTATCCTGCTGGAAGTACACCGGCGAAAACGAGAAGCCCATCCTTCTCAAGGAGCCCCTCAACTATACCGAAATCAAGGTACAGACCCGCAACTACAAGTCATAAACAATCCCCCGATTTTTATCTGAAGCAAAATGGAACATAATATAAATGTAAACCTCAAGATTTGGCGCCAGCGTAGCCCGAAAGAACCGGGGGCGTTCAAGAACTACCGTGTAGAGAATGTTTCTACCGGAAGCAGCTTCCTCGAGATGCTCGACATGCTCAACCAGCAGCTCGTGGATAAGGGCGAGGAGCCTGTGGTATTTGACAGCGACTGCCGCGAGGGTATCTGCGGTATGTGCTCGCTCTATATCAACGGACACCCCCACGGTCCCGTACAGGGCATCACCACCTGCCAGCTCCACATGCGTAAGTTCAACAACGAGGACACCATCACCATCGAGCCCTGGCGCTCGGCCGCATTCCCCGTGGTACGCGACCTCATGGTGAACCGTAACGCATTCGACCAGATCCAGCAGGCCGGCGGTTACGTATCGTTCAACTGCGGTGGTGCCCAGGATGCCAACGCGCTTCCCATCTCCAAGGAGGTTGCCGACATCGCCATGGACTCAGCCACCTGTATCGGTTGTGGTGCTTGCGTAGCTGCTTGTAAGAATGGTTCAGCCATGCTCTTCGTCAGCGCCAAGGTAAGCCAGTTTGCCCTGCTTCCCCAGGGTCAGGTAGAGCGTGCACGTCGCGCCCGCGCTATGGTCAGCAAGATGGACGAGCTCGGTTTCGGCAACTGCACCAACACCGGAGCTTGTGCCGCCGAGTGCCCCAAGAACATCTCGCTGAGCAACATCGCCCGCCTCAACCGCGAGTTCATCAAGGCCAAGTGCGCTGACTGATCAGTCAACACCACAATCCGAGGTTAGCACCAACCGACCTCAGGATTATTAATAACAGCGGAGACTTATGCCACCGGGCAAAAGTCTCCGCTGACATTTTACCACCCGGTACAATCATCTCAAGGGGAATGAAATCTATGCCGTGCGGAATTTACATGAAACGGGAACGGTGTGCGACATTATCGCACCTTTTAACCATAAGTGATGTGTTAACTTTGTGACAAATATTTTTCACCGACACTTCAAAACTATTTTTCACCCACACATCTCACCGCCATGAAGAAACATCAACTCCCTATCTCGGCCAAGGCTTACGCACGCTTCATCGCCCGTATCGAATCAGCCCTCTCGACATCCCCCGCCGGCATATCGGCCATGCGACATGCCTTTGATCTATACCTCTCAGGCGACACATCGGCCGCCGAGGCTCTCCCTGCCGATCTCAAGACGGCATTCCGCTTTCTCCGCCACGAAATCGACGTTGCAATCGAAAGGTCCCGCCGTGCCCGCGAGCGCGCCAGAATCCGCCGTGCCCAATCCTCCCTGCTACCGTCCGATACAACTCCACTCAATGATTCGCCATGCGACATCCATGCCGGGCGCCTCTCGCGACAAAAAAGAGCGCAATCCTCAGCATCGCCAGTCACTACACCCGAAGCCGTAACGGATGGTGCCGACACTGAATCATCCGATGAAACAATGGCCAACATCTTTAAGCCGTCACGCAGACAACGCCGTGCCGAATGTCGCAAAACCAATAGACAAACAGCCAGAAAACGCAACAAAAGGCTCTGTCCCATGCCCTAAAGCCATGGATGAATCCACGTTCCCAATCATTCCACACACAATAAGCTATTGCCAAAACAACCCTTTTTTACCGCTCTGACAGTTATTGTACAATTAACATTTTGAAAGATTCTGAATTGTCATTCCGCCTTTTTGGAGCATATTTTAGGGGTGAAATTTAGTCATCAGGGGTATTTTTAGGTCAATTATGACCTTGCGCAGTTTTTCACCCACGTTTGGGCTAAATTTCCGTTAACTCCGTTTTGGATATGTTTACATTTGCACCCACAGTGACTACATCACAAAAAGAGACTACAATCAAAATCTTTACATTTATTAATTAACCAAACAACCATGAACAACTGTCATAACAGTTCGGGATTAGCTGATATGTTTCGGCGGATCCTATTCCTTGCCCTGTTTGGCGTGCTTTCGATAGCAGCATCCGCACAAGGCAAGACAGTGTCCGGCACGGTGATTGACCAGACTGGTGAACCGATCGTCGGCGCAAGTGTGTTAGTCAAGGGTACCACCTTAGGCGTGGCTACCGACGTTGACGGTAATTACTCTCTTACCAAAGTACCAGACAATGCTATCCTCGAGTTCCGCTACATCGGCTATGTATCTCAGGATATCAAGGTGGACGGACGTTCGGAAATCAACGTTACTATGAAAGAGGACGTGGCCATGCTCGACGAGGTAGTGGTAGTGGGCTACGGTGTACAGAAGAAAAGCGACGTGACCGGTGCCATGACCACCCTCAGCGCCAAGGACCTCCAGACACGCCCCGTGAGCAACGCTTTCGAGGCCCTGCAGGGCAAAGCTGCCGGTGTGGACATCACCACCAACGAGCGTCCCGGTACCATCGGATCCATCAACATCCGCGGTCAGCGCTCACTCACAGCCTCAAGCTCTCCGCTATATGTAGTTGACGGTGTGCCCTTGTTGTCGGCCTCGGCAATCGAAACCCTCAACCCCCGCGACATCGAGAGCATCGACATTCTCAAGGATGCCTCGGCAACAGCCATCTATGGTTCACGCGGTGCCAACGGTGTCATCCTCGTCACTACCCGCAACGGTAAGTCAGGCCAGTTCTCGCTCAACTACTCAGGCTCAGTCACAACCTCCAAGATTGTTGACCGTGCCAAATCCATGAGCGCGGCCGACTTTATCACCTTCAAGCGCTGGGCCGCCTACAACCTCGATCCCGAGAGCTACGCTCATCCCAATTCTCCCACCAAGGAGAGCGATACCCGTCTATTCGGATCTACACTCGACGGCAACACCTCTTTTGACAACGTGATGCGCGGTTGGGCCTCAGGCACATGGAACCCCGCAGCCGTGATCGATACCGACTGGACCGATTTCGTAACTCAGACAGGCTTCACTCAGGAACACACACTCTCGGCATCAGGCGGTACCGAGCAGATGAATGCTTACGCTTCGTTCGGCTACCTCAGCAACGACGGTACTCAGAAAGGCCAGTGGTACAAGCGTTACACAGGCAAGGTCAGTGCAAATATCACTCCCGTCAAGTGGTTTGAGGTGCAGGCATCTATCAATGCCACCTGGTCAGAGCAGGATTATGGTATGTCAACCCTTGGCGCAACCAGCTCCACCGGTCGCCCCGATGCCATCTACGACATGTCGAAATCGATCTTCAATCATGCAGTGCCCTACGATGCCGACGGCAACCGCGTGATAAATCCCGGTGGTGAAAACACTATCTTCTCAGTAATTGATGAGGAGAACCACTCCACACAGAAATCTCAGACATTCCGCGCCCTCGGATCATTCTCCGCCACACTCAAGATCGGCGAAATATGGGCACCCCTCAAGGGTCTCAACTACAAGATCGCATTCGGTCCCGACTTCCGTCACTGGCGCGAAGGTGCATACATCGACGGCTACTCCGTCAACCGTGTGAACAACGACGGCTCGGAAGGCACTAACTTCGCACGCCTGAAAAACCGCCGCGACTTCTCCTGGACTCTCGACAACATGATCACCTACAACAACACCTTCAATCAGAAGCACAACGTGGGTGTAACCCTCCTCCAGACCGCTTCCAAGTGGAACTATGAGGAAAGCGCCATGTCGGCCTACGGACTCGCCAAGGATTCTTACAAGTGGAATGCGTTCGGCACAGTCGACGTGACCAACAGCGACAGCAAGGCCGGTATGTCATCAGGCCTGCAGGACCGTCAGCTCGAGTCCTATATGGTACGACTCAACTATGGTTTTGACGACCGTTATCTTCTCACCGTATCCGGACGTTGGGACGGCGCATCCCAGCTGGCTAAGGGTCACAAGTGGGATTTCTTCCCCTCGGCCGCCCTTGCATGGCGTCTCAACAACGAAGCCTTCCTCCGCGACTTCGCCTGGATGAACAACCTTAAGCTCCGTCTCGGCGTAGGTACCACCGGCAACGCCGCTGTATCCCCCTACTCCACCCTCGGTGCCATCAACTCCTACTGGCTCCCCACCCCCAACGGCAACGAACAGATATGGGTGACCAATGAACCCTATTATGTGAAGGACCTCACCGGTATGGCCAACAAGGATCTCGGCTGGGAAAAGACCACCCAGTGGAACCTCGGTATCGACTTCGGATTCCTCAACAACCGTCTGTCAGGTGGTATCGACCTCTACTGGTCCAAGACCAACGATCTGCTCATGAGCACTACCATCCCCTCACTTACCGGCTATAACACCACTCTCGCCAACGTAGGTAAGACCTCCAACCATGGTGTTGAAGTCACCATCAACGCTATCCCCGTGGACACCCGCGACTTCACCTGGAACACCAACTTCAACATGGCTTGGCAGAAGGACAAGATCGACGAGCTGGCATACGGCAAGAACGACATGAAGGACAATGCATGGTTCATCGGCGAGCAACTCGCTGTATACTACGGTTACAAGAACGACGGTATATGGCAGAACACCCCCGAGGATCTCGCAGAGATGGCCAAGTGGAATGAGAACGGCTATACATTCACTCCCGGTAACGTTCGCCCCCACGATGTGGACGGCGATTACAAGATGACCGATGAGGACCGCGTGGTTATCGGCAACCAGAACCCCAACTGGACCCTCGGCTGGAGCAACAGCTTCAACTACAAGGGCATCGAGCTCGGCTTCCAGGTATTCGGACGTTTCGGTTACACATTCGACACCAAGGGTCAGCCCCTTACCGCTACCGCCAACCAGTATGATTTCGACTACTGGACTCCCGATAATCCCGGTGCCACCTATCAGAAACCTATCCTTGCACAGGCCACAGCCGGATCCGGCGATCCCTACGCATCACTGTTAGGTTTCCAGAAGGCATCGTTCCTGAAGATGCGCAACATCTCTCTGGGCTACAACTTCCCCGAGCGTCTGCTCCAGAAAGCTACCATCAAGCATCTGAAGATATATGCCCAGGCCATCAACCCGTTCAGCATCTATCAGTCGATCGACGGTTTCGATCTTGACACCGGCAAGACCTACTATAACCGCAGCTTCTCGTTCGGCCTTGAAATCGGATTCTAAGAGTCTGTCTAAAATATCAAAAAATTATCACGACATTAAGTTATGAAACTACATAAATATATCGGTGGTGTTCTCGCTATCGGTCTCGCCCTCGGATCAGCATCCTGCAGCGAAGACTTCCTTGACGAGAATCTCGAGACCTCCTACAACACTCAGTACTTTGATACCCCCGAGGGTCTCGAAGCACTCACCCTGTCGCTCTACGGCAATATCCGCTGGCACTTCGGCTACGAATGGGCATTCGGCGTGACCCTCTACGGTGCCGACGAGTTCGATGTGGCCAACGACTACACCAACGAGACATGGAACACCTACGACAACCGCTTCAGCCCGCTCCATGCCACCACAGCCCTCGGTGCCGCCAATGGCAACTGTACCGCTCCCGGAGCTCTTTGGGATCAGCTCTATTTCGGTATCGCTTCCTGCAACACTATCCTGGAGAAAGCCGACGCCGTGTTCACCGATCCCGAGCATTGCCGTCGCGCCAAGGCCCACGCTTATTTCCTGCGTGGCTACAACGAATACCGCCTTGCCGCCCAATACGGCACTTACGTAATTGTCACCGAACCTGTCAGCGGTGTTGTGCGCAACTTTGTACGCGCGTCTCAGGAAGAGGCATGGAACCAGTGTATCAACGACCTCCGCAGTGCCTACGAGAATTTCTCCGGAGAGAATTTCACCTATGGCAAAGGCATGACATGGACCAAGGCCACTGCCGCCCACTTCCTTGCCAAAGCCCTGCTCTTCCGTGCTTCCGAGCGTAACAGCGCATGGAACGCATCGTATATCAACAACGACCTCGAGGAGGCCATCAAAATGTGTGACTACGTTATCGGCGCCCGTTCTCTCGAGAGCAACTACTCGGATCTCTATGCCAACTGGACCGACATCGACTGCGCTATCGAGACCTCCGACGAGATCCTCATGGCTGCCACCCACAACGGCGACACCTCCACTGCCGGCCGTTTCGGAAACCGTACCTACAACTACTTCAACCCTCAGTTCTCGAACTTCTCAGGTGGTTGGGTAAAACGCGGTGTATGGATCGGCGGTATGGACTTCCAGCGTTGCCGTCCCACTGAATACACCTATGCCGTATTCGACCACAAGAACGATGCCCGCATGTGGAAGACATTCCGCACCGTATATGGCGCCAACAATGTTGCTGATGCTAATGCAGGTGTAGCAAAGGGTGACCCCGGTATCATATTCATCCTCAACACAAAGGATGACCACACCTATGACAACCAGACATTCGGTGCCGCTTCATCAAACGCACGTTCCCACAGCTCGTTCCGCGACGTGGACGGACGCCTCCCCGAGTGGGCGGTCGACAAGCGTCAGACTCCTACATCCGGCTCACTCGCCGGCAAGAAGGGTGCCGATGGCCAGTATGTGCCCAACGCATGGATATGCTATCAGAACGGTAATTATGTAGGAAACAGCCTCGGCGTACCGGGCGGAACCACCTACAACACCACCGGTAATAACAACAACATGTTCTGCGGTATCAACAAGACCGACGACGGCTCACGTCTTGCCGAGAAGGGTGATGCACACCGCGATATCACAATGGCCCGCGTAGGCGAGACCTATCTTGTACGCGCCGAGTGCTATGCACGCCAGAAGAACTATTCCAAGGCTATGGAGGACATCAACGTGATACGTCGTCGCGCTCAGTGGAAGAACGGTGAAAACCGCTCCTACTACGTGGATGGATCTCAGGCATTCGAGAAGAACTCTCTTTATGACAAGAACAAAGAGATGTACGTCAACTCCAACCTCAACATGAACACCTACTACCTCTCCAACCCCGACATGGATGTGACCACAGCGGCTTCTGACCTCCAGCTCAAGTCATTCCCCAACAATCTTCCTGCCGAGGACGAGGCTGTAATGCAGAAACTCGGTGTGAGTGATGAGTATGACCGCGCTATCAACTTCATCCTCAACGAGCGCACCCGTGAGCTCCTCGGAGAATGGCAGCGTTGGGAGACTCTCTCCCGTACAGGCTGGCTCGTTAAACGCGCCAAGGCATTCAACGCCCAGGCGGCTCTCTACATCAAGGAGGGCAAACACGAGCTCCGTCCTATCCCGCAGGCTTTCATCGACGGACTTCTCCAGGAGAATGGTGACAACCTGACTACCGAGCAGAAGGCCTCATGGCAGAATCCAGGTTATTGATGAATATAAAATGTATGGTAAAAGCTTGCTAAGAGTCCAATAAGGTCTTTCATGCACTGCTAAGGTAAATTATTGGTTGCAACGAGGGCCCCGGAAGTTTTTCCGGAGCCCTCACTATTTATTGATATGCAACTCTTTTTCCTCGGTTACTTATCCTGACGAGATTTGTTCATGGATTCTATACGGTCATATTCCTCCTTGGTGATACGCATGAAGGATCCGTGCTGTGGAGCATCCACTCCCTTTATGTCGACCGGAGAATGGAAATTGCGCAGGTACTCGTCGGTCTGGCATATACGGTAGCGCTTGGGTTTGGAAGAGTATTCGATATATCCCACTCTCCAGCCATTTTCTCCGGGTATACGGAATGCCGATACCCCCTCACACTTCTTGTTGCCCTCGAAATCCACATAATCATCATCGACCGGCAGACTCCAGGGGCCGTGAAGCGCAGGAGCTGTCGAGGTGAACAATCCTGGCTTTCCACCCTCCTTCTTGATCATCATGTGATAGAGACCGTCGCTCTCCAGATAATTGATATCCGCATCAATGGTGGCGTATCCCCAGTCGAAAAGCAACCGGGGCTTGGTGAGCGTTGTAAAGGACTCGTCGGCATAGGAATAATACATGCGGTCATACTCCTCTCCTGCCTCAGGATTCCACAGTGAGTAATATATCATATATCCTCCCTTACGGCCATCGGGCCACTCGTAATCGGGGTCCCAGAATATCTGCGGGGCCCACACCCTCACTATCGAGCTGTAATCAGTGTAAGGATCATGGCCCTCGGGGTCGGAAAATATGCCGGGTCCCTTGCGGAAATCAAATGTCACAGACTTCCAGTTCACGAGATCATCGCTCGTGAGCAGATTTATGCCGTAATTGTGCCATTTCTTGCTCCGCGCCACGCACATATCGGTAGTGACCATCAGGTAGCCCGACCCGTCATACTTGCGGGTGATGTAGGCATCACGTGTGCCCCCCTCGATGAGGGCCTTATCCACCGGACTGAATATAGAGTCTCCCCCTATTATGTCATGATAGTTGAGTCCGTCACGGCTGAGAGCGTAAGCCGTCCACTCCCCTCGCCCGCTCATGTGGCAATAGAGGAAACCATATTCACCTTTCTCGTAGTTCTGGGCCATAGCCGACAAGCCTCCCGAGAGGGAAAGCATCGTGGCCAAAGCCATACGCATGTGTTTTTTCATAACTGGTGTAATAAAATTTGGTATATCACAAAATTAATAAATTATCACGATATTACATTGAACGAAAGCCTCCGGCCAAAATCATTTTTCTGATGAAATGATTTTGGCCGGAGCGCCTGTAGTGTCACCTGAGTGCTTGTGAGGTCAATTGGCCCGACTATATGATCACCGCATGGTGATATTCTCGCAATTGAATTGCACTATCTGGTCAACACCCGGCTCGGTGGGAGCATCGATATTGCGGAGCGATGAATCCCTCACGTCGTCAAGCACCACAGCCGGGCGATATTCGGGATCGGCATAAGTGAATGTGAGATCATCGGCATGTAATCCCACCACGTGGCGAGCATACAGACCGTATGCCGGAGTGTGGCCGGCAAACTTAGGCTCGGGATAATGGGTGGATTGCTCACGGTAATCCTTGTTGACAAGTTCACGGGCACCGCCTCCGCGGAAATGCAGGCGGATGTTGCTGAGCCATACGTTACGCACCGGCTCATCGGGTAGACCGGTGACTATGATCGAGCACAGCGAATCGCAATCATCTGCCACGACATTGGAGATCTGTATATCGCGGGCGCTCGACATGCGTGTCACCTCCTTAGGGCCACGGTTGCGGCAACCGGTAGTTATATATATGGGATAATGGTGGACGTGGCTCATGGTGATATTGGATACCACTATATTTTCCATCACGCCCTGATCCACCTCCTCAAAGGCAAGACCGCTCGAGTACATGAACGTACAGTTGGACAGCGAGATGTTGCGGTACCCGCCGTTGGACTCGGTGCCGAGCTTGAACCGTCCGCACACCCACCCTACCTTGGCAGGGACGTATGTGCCGTCGAGCAAGGTACCGCACTCATATCCGGTGACATTGCAGTTGGTCACGGCTATATGCTCGCACAGCACCGGTTTCTTAAGCGCATAGGAGCTCTTGAGAACGATGGCATCATCGCTCGGGGTATTGACCCGGCAATTTGATACCGACATGTATTTGCAGCAATCGATGTCGATGCCGTCGCGGTTGGTATCGATGGTGAGATTATCAATGGTCGACAGGTCGCATCCGGTCATTATCACGGCAAAATGTCCTCCACGATACACGGTGAAATCCCTAAGGGTTACACGCCGGCACTGCTTGAGGGCTATGGACTTGTCACCGGTGCCGATGGATCCGCCCTGAACTATACCGGCATTCTCGGTGTCATGCTTGGTGAGTCCCTCGCCGTCGATCATGCCATGACCGGTGATGCTGACATTACTCTCCCCCACAGCCCATATCAGCGAGTTGTGGAAATAGGTGTGGCCTCCGTCCTGATACTCGGGAAAACCGCCGAACGACTCACTCTCGTCGTAAGCCTTCATCGAAGCCGGGGCCGCCTTGATGACACATCCGGGCGAGAGATGCAGGTCGATGTTGGATTTCAGGCGTATGCTTCCGCTCAGATAGGTACCCGAGGGGAGATAGACCTGCCCTCCGCCCTTGGCAACAGCCTCCTCTATAGCGGCGTTGATGGCCGGCGAATCGAGGGTCTCGCCGTCCCCTTTGGCCCCGAAATCCTTCACGTTGAACACATTAGTAGCCTGGACAGCAAAGCCCATCGACACGCAGGCGAGTACGCTTACAAGAGTCTTTATCATCTGATATGATTATATGGTGATAGTGAGATTGTCGGACTGACTGATCAGTCAAGATGCATCACCTCCTTAATAGGCACAGTGACTGGAGAATTGTCGGGATTTACCTCCATAATGTCGGCCATATAGTCCCACCATCGATGGGTGATCTCATCGGCAGCCTCGGCATCCTGGGAGTTAGCGTCACCTGTCACCTCCTGATAGCCAAACAGGATATTGGTATCCCGATCCCAATATATGGAATAGTTACGCACACCCGAGTCGGCTATGCGCCGGCGGAGTTCGGGCCACAGAGCGGCATGTCGTTTTTCATATTCAGCCTCGCATCCGGGCTTGAGATACATTTTGAACGCAAATCTTTTCATAGAGAGATTATTGGTTTGATTATTATTAATTTTAGTTGCCGTAAGGCTTGTCTATCTGATAGAACGGGGCAAGCGGCCACACGAAGGCATCGAGATCATCGGGCGAGCCTGGATCGAACGTCTGTTGCAGCACTATGTGTCCGGCCAGTTCGGGAACAGCTTTGCGCAACCCCTCGACCACACACTTGGCTACTTGGGTAGCTCCATAAGGATTGAAGTGGGTATTGTCGGCCAGCTCCTTGTCCTGTCCGGGATAAGTATTGGCAGGATAATGCACAAGAGCCATCTTGCTCCCCTCCACGCCAAGAGTCTCATAGAGCGTCGTGGTCATGGCTGTGAGATCTATCACAGGTACACCTTCGCGCTCGGCCACCTGACGCACGGCATCATCATACTCGCCGTGGGTGTCGATGATCTTACCGTCAGGACCGAAATGCCGGCGGGCGGTGGGTGTGAGCAATACAGGGTTAAGCCCTCGTGAGCGGGCCTCGTCGATAAACCGTTTCAGATTGGCTGAGAAATTATAATAGGCACCCGACCCGGGCATACGGTCCTTTTCATCATTATGACCAAACTCCACGAGGATATAGTCTCCTTTACGGGCCATACTGAGCACCTTGGCAAGACGGCGCGAGGCTATGAACGAAGTAGTGCGCTGTCCGCTCTCGGCGTGATTGGCTACAACTATGTTGGAATCAAAGAATGAGGGGATTATCTGTCCCCAGCTTGCCCACGGCTCATAGGTCTGATCCACCACGGTGCTGTTACCGCACAGGTAGACGGTGGTCACGCTGTCGGCATCGGTCACCGGCTCGATAATCACCGACCGTACAGCCGGAGCATCGCCTGTGAACTCAAGGGTAAGTCGGTCGTCCCATGTTGGGGTGCCGACCTCGCGGGGATTGATTCTCACTGTGTCAGTAAGGTTTATCGCCGGATTACGTTTATGCACGATGAAAGTTTTCTCCACGGTCTCCCCCTTGCGTGTGGCGATGCGGTCGAGCATCAGCCTACGGCTCTCAGCCCTGACGGTGGTATTCCCTTTGCGCTTTCTGTCGCCAAGGGTCAATGTGACTTTATAATTACCGTCGGGCACCCTCACCGAAAAATAGAATGGTGAGGAGCCATCCTTGGACGGAGATGTGGAGAAGTCGTATCCATATCCGTCGAAGTCATTGTAGGCTCCCATATTGTCGTCGAGCACGAACTCGTATTTCACAGGCTTGAGATAATCCTTGAGCGGACATCCGTTTTCCATCAGCCCCTCGGCCACACCACGGGCATTGAGTCTGGCACCGGCAAGAGAGGCGTGAGTATGATCCTTTTTGAAATAGGTGTAGGTGTTTCCCTCTCCCAACGCCTGAAGTTTTCGGCCCGAAATGGTGTTGAGATCTATGAAATAGGCTCCGGACTGGCGTGCCGCCTCACGTGCCCAACGTCCATAACTGCTGCGGTTGCTCTCGATCTTGCCGTCGGTCCATTTGTTACGTGGGGTATGGCTTATTATCACGGGGATAGCACCTTTCTCACGTGCATCCATCACGAATTTCCGTAGATACCAACCGTAGGTATACACCACCTGATTCTTTCCGGTAGCCTCCATCTTGAACACCTTGCTCTCGGGGCCCGATCCGTGAAGTTCGCCACGGGCCTTGCCGGTATTTATGTCGCCACCATCGTTGTGGCCAAACTGTATCAGCACAAAGTCTCCGGGTCGGAGGGCGTCATACACCTTGTTCCAACGCCCTTCGTCGAGAAAGGTGCGCGCGCTACGTCCGGCCTTGGCATGATTCTCCACCGAGACGCGGGTAGTGTCAAATAGCTCTGCAATAACACTGCCCCAACCCCACATGGAATCATCATCCTTATCCTCGTTCTTGACAGTACTGTCGCCGATGGTAAATACAACCGGGCAGCCGGGCTTGCGCGACGCACCTGTGATCTTGTCCTCGGGCACAGGAATCATCCAGCTCCCGAGAGGTATATCCTTAAGTTCCTTGAGACCCTCGACCGCAGACTCAGCATTGACCTTCGCGCCGAACTCGGAAGTGTGGATGCGGTCGAGATAGAACATTGTCTTGACTTTTTCTTTGCCGAAACGCTCAAACTTACGGGCTGTAATTTCATTGAGATCCACAAACGGCACTCCCTCAGCCTCGGCCACCTGCCTGGCCCACAGGCCAAATGTACGATTCACCCTCGTTATCACAGTGCTGTCCTTGTCGTCCCAGGCACAACGCGGAGTCAGGGAAAACAGTATGGGATTGCCACCTTTCTTCCTGACATCGTTGATGTACCGGCGCATGTATTCGCCATAGGTGTAGACTGTCTCCTTCTCTCCGGTCTCCTTGATAGTCACATCGAGGCTGTCGTTGCCTATTCCAGGGATGGACGCACGGGCTCTGCCACTATCGTATGGGCCGTTGTCATTATGTCCGAGTTCGATTATCACCCAGTCGCCCGGGCGTATCCCTTCCACCACATCATTCCACAATCTGTTATAGAAAGTGCGGCTGCTCATGCCACCCAGAGCATGGTTCTCGACAGTGATCTTATCACTGTCGAAATATTCAGGCATGAAGTATCCCCATCCCCACTGGCCGTTCTGCCCGTTTCCGAGCGTGCCGGTGCGCATGGTGGAATTGCCGACAAGGAACAGGACTGGATTGGAACCTACTCTCGTGGATCCTGCCACAGGACGCACTGTACGGGCCTTGTTGAGACTATCGAGAGTATTGTCGATCACTTTGTTGACATCTTCCATCGGAGCGGCGATCTTGCTCTGTCCCCAGCACCATGAGGCACTGAACAAAACGGATGCGGAAAACAGGACTCCTGCAAGTTTCATAATGAACTGATGTATTAAGAGTTGTAAGAATATAAATATTAATCAACGTATGTGCCACGGAATTTCCGCCCCTTCAGATCAGGGCCGAAATAGAATCCCGGCTGGGTGGGCTGATTATAGCCCACATTCTGATTGGCTATGCTGTGACGGTAGACCGGATCCTCCAGGAATGTGTGGAACCGGTACCGGGTGGGGATAGTCGAAACGTACAGACGCAGAGAGGAATTGTCAGATGTGCGCATCAGCACCTCCTCGCGCCAATCGCCTATGATGTCGCCCTGAAGGCAAGGAGTGGCCTTGGTCCAGTTATTCCACGTGCACCCCTCGAATTTCATAAGCGGTTCGCACCGGCCTGTAGCCGGATTGTATTTGCTCACCACATTCTTATCCAGAAGCTCACGCAACAGGTCGCCGTCCCACCACACGGCCATATTGACCGGAATCTGGGAGCGTGCCGGGCCTACAAAACCCATGGGCGGAGAGATCAACGTGCCGTCAAAGGCTCTCACTCCACCGGTATTGGGCGACCACACCTCCACTCCCGGATGTTCGGGATCGATATCAGCCGCCATGCACCGGCCTATGTCAAGATTGCTCGGGAACTGAAATATCACCTTACCCGTGGCTGCATCGCGCAGAGAAGTGCCATCACGACGATTCTCGTGGCAACCCCATATATAGAAATTACGGTTGTCGGGGTCGGACAAAATGTGCATGGCATCACCATGATGCATACGGGTAGTGTACAGCCCAGAACCGTCATGGTCGACAGCCATCTGGCCATATATTATCTCATCACATCCGTCACCGTCCACATCAGCCACGCGCAAGTTGTGGTTGCCTTGTCCACTGTAATCCTCAAGTCCGGGCTTGGCGGAATCAAAGACCCACCGCACCTCGAGATCCTTGCCATTCCAATCGTAGGCGGCCAGCACCGAACGGGTATAGTATCCACGGCAAAAGACAGCCGAAGGATGCACGCCATCGAGATAGGCTGTGGCAGCGAGATAACGTTCCGAGCGGTTGGCATAGGAGTCACCCCAATCCTTAAGCTCGCCCCGTGCAGGTATATATGGCACTGTAGCCATAGCCTCACCGGTAAGTCCCTTGAATACAGTAAGATACTCCGGCCCTGCGATAATGCGCCCACGAATATTGCGGAAATCGGCGCGATAGTCGCCTATCATGCGCCGTGTACCATCGACAGTACCGTCGGCCGTCTTGCATATCAGCTCGGCACACCCGTCACCGTCAAAATCAGCTACAAGAAACTGAGTATAGTGAGCGCCGGACCGGATGTTGCGACCAAGATCAATACGCCACAGACGGGTGCCGTCAAGACGGTAGCAATCAATGAGAGTAGGGCCTGTAAATCCGTCGTGGGCATTGTCATGGGCATTGGAAGGTTCCCATTTCAGAAAGATCTCATATTGTCCGTCACCGTCCACATCACCGATCGAAGCATCGTTAGGCTCATAGCTATATTCCTTTCCGAAAATATCAACATCCCCCCGGGGCACATCAAGGTCAATATTTAGATACCCAACAGGAGCATCGGCCGAAAGGTTAAAAACACCGGAATCTTTCTCCCCTTTCAGCGCCCTGACCTCGTAGACAGCCTCAACACCATCCTTGTGGCCATCCATGAAAAAAGTAGTACGGTCCAGCGGCTTTTTATTGATCCTTTTACCGTTACGATATACGTCAAACGTCTGATTACCTGGATCGGATGAAAGATAGCGCCATGACAGCACCACTGAATCGGACGATGCTCGCACAGCTATCAACCCGCGGTCAAGCTTCTCCATTTTTATTCTGGAGTAATCGTATCTTGACTGAGCGAGCCCTGTCAATCCTGACAAGAATACTATTAAAAACGGCAATGCAATTCTAATGATTGTATGTTTCATAATTCATGGTTCAGATAGGAACATGCTGCAAAACAAAATTGCAATAAAAGAATCAGATAACCGTGATTTTTCGTATTAATTAGGGGTAATTATTGAATTACCCCTAAATATGATTAAAAAACACACCTTTGCGAGTTCATTTTTCATCCGCTCCGGTTTCAGCCCTCATCCCGTTCTGATAATCGCGGGGACTTATTCCGATCTCTTTCTTGAAACTCGTGGTGAAATAACGGCGGTCACCGTAGCCCACCATGTCAGCCACCTGGCTTATGGAATAATTCTTGCTTTCAAGCAACTTGCAGGCATGCTGCATCTTGATCTCAAGAATAAAGTCGAGAGGAGTCTTGCCGGTGATGCTCTTGATCTTGCGCGAGAACGTGGAGCGTGACATGTTTACTCCTCGTGCAAGGGCATTCACGTCAAAATCTGAATCATTGAGATTATCCTCCACCACTTTGGTAGCCTTTTCGAGAAGAATCCTGTCGAGTTTCTGGAATTCCTCCTCGGGCAAAGTAACGGGACTTGAGAGATATGAACGCATCTTGATCATCTCCTCGCTGTCGGCCCACAGTTCCTCGTTCTGCTTCTTGAGACGACGACGGTAAAGCACAAGGACATAGCCAACAGTCCCGAGCAGCAACAGGAAATATATTGTGAACGCCCACCAGGTCTCGTAGAAATGCGGCAACCAGCGTATCTCGAGCGTTGTAAGCTCATCACTCAGACGGTTGTACTCGTCGCATGTCCTTACCTCAAGTGTATAATTGCCACGGTTGAAGCCATTATACACGGCTATATTCTCGCCAAGTGCCGTGTAGCGCCATTCATTATCGAAACCCTTTATACGGTAGGCATACCTCAATTTTGAGGGATAACGATATCCGAGCGTCGAGAAATGAAACTCAATATTCCTGTCATCGGGAGCAAGAGTAAGCCGTCCGGCATCGTACATGCCGTCCTCGTCGCCGAAAACCCTCGACTCGCCCGAGACGGTAATGTCAGTTATCACAGTCCTGACAGAAGCCACATCCTCATCGAGAGCAGGATTGGGCGTGAATACGGCAATACCGCCCACGCCACCGACACCAAGGAATCCCTGACCGGCACGGCACGGAGTACGAGACAGCAGACGACCAAGATTCATATCCCGCCCGGCATCATATACAAACCTCAGATTGTTGCGTGGATTGAATTCCACAATTTTGGAATCCGTAACTGCCCACACATGCCCATCATCGCTGACATGAATCTGCTTCACGCCCGACTGCCCCATTCCGGAACAACGGTCAGTGTGATCGGTAAACATGCGGTCGGCCGGATTATAGTCATAGACACGACCATCATCGGTGCCTACCCATATCCTGCCATCGGGAGCGGCCGCCATTGCCGAATTCTTATTATGGAACAATACATCTTTAGATAACATATTGCATTTAAGCGATGATACATCAAACAGCCCCTGCTCCTTGGACAGACCATAGATACGACGATCAGCAGTCTCCACTATATCGGTGATGATACCGGCATAAGGATATGTGCCAACGAAGTCACGAAGATTAAGATCATAACAATACAATCCCTCAGTAGATCCAATCCACAGCCTCTCGCTGCTATCCTCGTACAGTTTGGTGATTTTGACAGTCGGGGTTACGAAGGAAGAGATGGATACCGAATCGACCACCGACATGACCATATTGTTGTGAGAGATGGCAAACACCATGTTACTGCGTTCCTGCGACACCCATACACCATTGCGCGACGGGGAGGAGCCCATCTCCTCAGCCATGCGGAGCCTCAGGATATCCATGGCAATATTATCATCGTGATAGGAAATGCGGTCGGTAGCGAGATCGTAGAGCAACAATCCGCTTCGGAACTGGAGCATCCACAGGAGATTGCGCCTATCGGCGGGCAACACCGAAGTGATCACCGGAGAGTTCTCGTATCTGCGTCGCACAGCCGGCAGACCGTAGTCCACCACATTATTGTCGAGATATATTACCGAGCTCGCCCTGTCCAGACAGCCGATCCATATAGCACCCGGCGTAGAGATCACCGACATCATAGAAGCTCCGTTGAAGCGGTCGGCCATGGGGTGACATATAGAGGTGAGCTTCCCGTCGGGCTCGGGACGGAATATGAGAAGATGATTTCGACTTATACCCCACAGATAACCGTCATGATCATCCTGAGTGAAATCAAGCAGATTCTCGGTGCGATGGCTGTCCCAGTAATGTATGGGACTCGCAACAAATACCGTGTCGGCATCAGGATCAAACCGATAGATCGAGGCCCTGAAATCAGTGACCCAGAAATGATCGTTTCTCCGGTCCTGAACTATTTGGCCAAGGGGCACATCGGCCTCTATGGGTCTGTACATATCGAATTCATCCTTATCTCTCTCATACCGGTATATGCCACGGCTGTAGGAGGTCATATAGATATCCCCGGTTCGGGACTGGCAAAAGCCACTGACATAGGTAGCCTTGCCCTTACGGTCGGTGATATTGTAATCCTTAATCCAATTTCCTATACGGTCGTAACGGCGGAGCTTGCCATACTGATTGATCCACACATCGCCGTCGGTGGTGACATGCAGAGAATTGACAGGACGTGAACCGATACGGATCTCATCAAAAGGCGAGATGCGGTAGTTACGCTTGTCAAGCGCCCATACCCCCTTGTCGGTAGCCACGAGTATACGGCCAATGCTGTCCTCGGCGATGCCGTTGATATTATTGGCATTACCCGGATGAAAGATAGCCACATGATACCCGTCGTCGCGACACAGACCATTGGTGGTACCATACCACATGTATCCCTCGCTGTCACGGAATATTCTCCTCAACCCTCGCTCGGGAAGCTGACTCATGGTGGGAATGACCGATACCGATGCATTGCTCGCGCCATCGGCCGGAGCCGACGCAAGCATACATACAATAATCAGCAGGAATATGACTGCGGGAATTTTCACGCACATCTTCATCTCGTAATGTCCTAAGTAGTCTTAAAAAGAAACTCTACATGCAAGTCCTGATGAGCTTGCACAATAGAATTTTCAGATAGTGGTCATTTTCAGTTTAATCTCCTTGCCGCCCTCGGGAATGACTGTGAGTGTCACCGGACCGCTCTCGCGGGTGGAGCGGAGTATAACGGATGCCTGGCCATTGAACAGGCGACGGCTATCGCCGATGGTGAGTTCATCGCTGGTAATGTTACCGTTAATAACTCCTACAATTTCGGCGGGACCGTCGACCTTGAACACCAGCGGAGTCTCGGAGCCGGGCACTATACGTGACTTGCTGTCGACAGCCTCAATGCTCACATGCTGCAGATCCATGCCATCGGCTTTCCAAGAGGAATTGTCGGGAGTGGCCCTGAGACGCGACACTTTTCCGGTGGTCTCGATGCGATGGCGTGCTACCGGAGCTTTCTCCCCGTCACGATAGGCCACTGCCTCAAGCGCTCCGGCCTTGTAAGGGATACTTTCCCAATATATCCTGTTGCGCTTCTTAGGATCGGACACCTCATTGCGCTTGCGGGCTATGGTCTTACCGTTGAGACGTAGCTCCACCTCATCGGCGTTGGTATAGGTATAGAGATCCACCGAGCTACCGGGGAGGCGGTTCCAATGGTCGGACATGCGCTTGGTGCCCACCTTCACATCGTTCCACACGGTGTTGACATCGCTGTCGATGATACCGATATGAACCACCGGCTCCTCGGGCTTGAATATGCTTCGCAGGAACCATGCTATGGGCTTGGGACGTAAAGATATGTCAAATATGCCTTCGTTCCAACCCTTTGCGGGCCATCCGTGAGACTCCCCGAGGTAATCGATCATGCCCCAGTAGGCAAGACCTATCACCTTGTCAAGATTCATTTCAAAGAAATTAGGTCCCATACCGGAGGTGTTGGCCTCGCTCTGATAGAACATCATCCACGGGAAACGACGGCTATCGCCGGGGAAGTACATGTAACGGTAGTTGTAAGCGGCGATATCGGTCTCCATAACCAGCGGTGCGGGGAGGGAATCGGTGGTCTGATGACGGCCACGGGGGTGCATGGCTACTGTGACAGGACGCGTGGTATCGAAACGGTCGAGCAGGGCTTTCTGCATCTTATAGGGAGTGACGCCCCAATCGGCATAAGGAAGCTCCCACAGGAGCTGCAGTTCGTTACCGAGGCTCCACATTATCACCGAGGGGTGGTTGCGATCACGTTTCACCCATTCGGGCACATCCTTGGGCCATTGCTCCATCCAGTCCTTGCGGCCACCTGCATACTGAGTGAGCCACTTGTCATACAACTCATCGACCACGAGGATTCCGTAGCGGTCGCACAGTTGCATAAACTCCTTACTGTAGGGATTATGAGAAGTGCGGATGTGGTTGAAACCGAAATCCTTGAGCATCTTGATACGCTTCTCGATCGCCGCCGGGTAGGCTGCGGCACCGAGCGCTCCGAGTGTATGGTGATTGGCTATGCCCTTCAACAGAGTCTTACGGCCATTGAGCTTGAATCCAAACTCGGGCGAATACTCTATGGAACGTATTCCGAACTGATCCTCCACGCGGTCGATCACCTCACCGTCGGACGACAGCAGGGACATTTCCACCGTGTAGAGATGAGGATTGTCGCAATCCCACAGACGCGGAGACTTGATCTCGAGGCTGTCGACGGTGTACTCCCTGATTTTCTGCTTGCGGTTGAAAGGGAGATCGAGGGTGCGGTCATACACCTCGTTGCCATCGGCATCAGTGATGCGGGCCCGTACCTTTATAGTCTTGGCCTTATGCTTGAGGGCCGCTATCTCGGCCTGGAGTTTCACTGTGGCCACATCGTCAGAGACATAGGGCGTGGTAATATACAACGGATGACGGGGGAAATAGGTGTCATGATCAGTAACCACTACATCGACATTGCGGTAAAGTCCACCACCGGTGTACCATCGCGAATTTTCAGGTTTACCCGTATCTGCCCTCACGGCCAGAATATTGGGGCCGTCGTAATTCAGCATATCGGTAACATCAATCTCAAAACCGAGATAACCGTAATCGGTGCCTCCGATAGCGTGCCCGTTAAGAAATACATCGCCATTGAGCATTATTCCACCAAAATCAAGCAGGACACGCCGCCCTTTCCATGAGGGATCGGCAGTGAGTTGACGGCGATACCAGCCGGCACCCATCTCCTTGAATCCACGCGAACTGAGGCGAGACTTCACATTGGCCACGGGGTTATCGCTATCGGCAGTCTCGCCAGCCTCGGGGGCGACCCAAGGTTGTGAGATCTGAAAGTCGTGAGGTAGATTGACCTGTAGCCATGCGGAATCATCGTAAGCCGGATCCCAGGCCTCGTCGTTATCTCCGTAAGAGAATCGCCAACCGAAATTTAAATTCTCCACATCCCGATCGGCCGCACTGACAATTATGGGCAACGCTAATGTCAGGATCAATGTTGCAAGAAATTTCTTGATCATGGTAAGAAATAAAAAAGGTATAACAAAGTTACTAAAATAGGAATGAATACCAAATAAAATCGGACAAACATGACCATTTTAACGTATGTCATCGCTATTTTCGACTATATTGCAAAATTACGACAATGCTCAACGGCATCGGTGCAATATCACTCCAAACATGGGGCAATATCGCGCAAAATCATACCTTTGACTCAATTTTACCCCTATATGAGATAAATTTTTCTCCATCAAACAGAGGTATTAGCCAACTTTGCATAAAACATGAGAACGGGATTTTTTCTCAATCATCCCTTAATAACGTTGATTAAAATCTGATCAAGACCACATCACGATGAAACCCCGACAGACTCTCGGGGTGACTCAAAAAAAATATAAAAAACTGATCACAAAATGTCAATACGGAAAAAAACAATTGCTACGATATTGTGTGGAATCATGTCGGCAATGACGGTCCATGCCCGCGACACCTATAATTTCAATCCCGGATGGCTACTTATCACAGGCGACATGACCGGGGCGGAGAAGAGAGCGTATGACGACTCGGACTGGAAAAGGATAACGCTCCCCCACGCCTTTAACGAGGATGAGGCCTACAAGGTGGGCATCGCGGAGATGACCGATACCGTAGCCTGGTATAGAAAGCATTTCAAAGTGCCGTCGTCGGCCAAAGGGAAAAAGGTGTTCCTGGAGTTTGAAGGCGTGAGGCAAGGGGCTGATTTCTATTTGAACGGACACCATATAGGCTTGCATGAGAACGGAGTGATGGCTGTGGGGTTTGATGTGACACCCTACATACGTTTCGGAAAGGATAATGTGGTGGCCGTGCGCACCGACAATGACTGGAGATACAAGGAACGCGCAACAGGAAGCGGGTATCAATGGAACGACCGAAACTTCAACGCAAACTATGGCGGAATACCCAAAAACACGTGGATACATATTACCGACAAGGTGTATCAGACACTGCCGCTATACAGCAACCTCGGCACCACCGGCACATACGTATATGCAACTGACATTAGAGTGAAAAGCCGCCGGGCCGACATCCACGCCGAATCGGAAGTAAAAAACGACGGGGCAAAACCTGTGACAGCCATGTACAGGATGAAGATATATGACCTTGACGGCAAGGAGGTGGCTTCGGCCGATGGATCAACGGTAACGATAGCTCCAGGTGAAAGCTCCGTGCTCAAGGCATCGACACCGCTGGACAACATACACTTCTGGAGCTGGGGATACGGTTATCTCTACAAGGTAAAGACCTGCCTTGTGATTGACGGAAAGGAACTTGACGAGGTAACAACCACCACGGGATTCCGCAAGACACGTTTCGGGGAAGGAAAGATATGGATAAACGACCGTGTGATACAGATGAAAGGATATGCCCAGAGGTCGAGCAACGAATGGCCCGGCGTGGGGATGTCGGTGGCTCCATGGATGAGCGATTACTCCAATTCGCTCATGGTGGAGAGCAACGGCAACTTTGTGAGATGGATGCACATATCGCCGTGGAGACAGGATGTGGAGTCGTGTGACCGTGTCGGCCTGATGCAGATGCTTCCGGCAGGCGATGCCGAAAAGGATGTGAATGACCGCCGGTGGGAACACAGAAAAGACCTGATGCGCGACGCAATGATATATTACCGCAACAGCCCGAGCGTAATATTCTGGGAATGTGGCAACGAGTCGATAAGCCGTGAGCACATGCTTGAGATGAGAGCTATACGTGATATGTATGACCCTCATGGCGGACGAGCCATAGGGTCGCGCGAGATGCTTGACATACGCGAGGCCGAATATGGCGGCGAGATGCTGTATGTCAACAAAAGCGAGCATAGCCCGATGGTTCAGACCGAATATTGCCGTGATGAAGGTCTGCGAAAGTATTGGGACGACTGGAGCTACCCATATCACAAGCAGGGCGACGGTCCGCTACACAAGGGAAAGGACGCATCGGCCTACAACCAGAACCAGGATATGCTCACAGTGGAATTTGTGAGAAGATGGTATGACTTCTGGCGCGAACGCCCCGGAACTGGCAGACGCGTAAATTCGGGAGGCGCGAAAATCATATTCTCGGACACCCAGACCCACGGACGCAGTGCCGAGAATTACCGCTTGAGCGGAGTAGTGGATGCCATGAGGATCCCCAAGGACGGATTCTTTGCCCACAAGGTGATGTGGGATGCCTGGGTGGATCCCGAGAAATATGCTACACATATTGTGGGGCACTGGAATTATCACGAAGGTACTGTCAAGCCAGTGTATGTGGTATCGACATGTGATTCAGTGGAAATAAAGGTCAACGGCAGGAGCTATGGTCCGGGACGGCAGGAATACCGCTTTCTGTTCACATTTGACTCCATCCCCTATCAGGCAGGAAAGATCGAGGCAATAGGATATGACCGCAACGGTACCCGACGCACCGAAAGCGCCATTGAGACAGCCGGGAAACCCGAGGCGCTACGGCTCACTTTGATCAACGGCCCTGACGGAGTACATGCCGACGGAGCCGACCTGGCTCTTGTGCAGGTGGAAGTGGTGGACAGCAAGGGGCGTCGCTGTCCGCTCGCCAACGACACTATCCATTTCAGTCTCTCAGGCCCGATGGAATGGCGTGGAGGTGTGGCCCAGGGGAAAGATAATTTCGCGGGGGCGACATCGTTGCCGGTGGAGTGCGGAATAAACCGCGTGATGCTGAGATCCACTCCCGAAGCGGGACATGTGAAGCTCTCCGCTTCAGCCCGAGGATTAGAAGGCGGGGAAATCTCATTTGAGACACTTCCCGTAGAAGTGACCGACGGCCTCACAAAATTCATACCAGCATCGGCCCTCCCCTCCCGACTCGACCGTGGCGAGACTCCTGAGGGACCATCATACACCGACTCGAAAATAGATGTGAGAATAGCGGAAGCTAAGGCCGGATGCAACCAGGAGACGGCTTCGGCAAGCTACGATGACAATGAACTGAGCGAGTGGAAGAATGACGGACGGTTAGCCACCGGATGGATCTCCTACCGGCTCGAACGTCGCGCAGCAATCGATGATATATGCGTGAAACTCACGGGGTGGCGACAGCGTTCGTATCCGATCGAAGTGTATGCCGGCGATACCCTCGTATGGAGCGGCAACACCGACCGGAGCCTCGGGTATGTTCACCTGAATATCGACAAACCGGTGATGGCCGATACCTACACCATACGTCTGAAGGGCAGTGCAACCGACAGCGATGCCTTCGGCCAAATCATCGAAGTGGCCGAGCCGGCCGCCGGAGAGCTTGACCTGTTCAAGGCCAAAGGGGGCGACAAGGTTAACAATGAATTGAGAATCGTGGAGATAGAATTTCTCGAGTCGCTCAATCAATAGGAGATCCCCGGTGTATCAAGTGCAATAAATCAGTTAACGTGAACCCACCATGAAAATCGGTAAAAGAATATTTGTCATCTTCATGATATTGGTTTCGGCTGTGGCGGTACAGGCTGAAAAGAAGCCGTTCAAGCTCGACAGGAATGAGAGGTTGAGGATAGAGTGTGCCGAAACGGCGGCTCCGGTGCTTAAAACAGCATTGGAGATATTCGGGAAAGATATTGGCAATGTGTTGGACATCAGCCCGGAAATATCCGCCCGGAAAGGGAAAATCATAGTCGGGACGGCTCAGGACCTGCGCAACCGCGTGAAAGGGGCCGATGCCGAACTTGACTCGATAGATGGACGGCGCGAGGCTTTCGCACTCAAAGTGCTCCCCGACGGGCGACTGATGATCGCCGGCAGCGACTATCATGGCATGGCTTACGGGGTGATGGAACTGAGCCGGAAACTCGGTGTATCGCCATGGGAATGGTGGGCCGACGCCACTCCCGCCAACAGGGAAGAATTCACACTGCCTGCGGGATACTCCGAGATCCAATCGCCATCGGTAGAATACCGTGGCATATTCATCAACGATGAGGACTGGGGTCTGATGCCATGGAGTGGCAATACCTATGAACCAGGTGGAGAACCCGGCAGAATAGGACCGAAAACAAATGAACGCATATTTCAACTCCTGCTGAGATTACGTGCCAATACCTATTGGCCGGCCATGCACGAATGTTCGATACCGTTTTTCCTGATCGACGGCAACAGGGAGATGGCCGAAAAGTACGGTATATATATCGGAGGCTCTCATTGCGAACCGATGGCTTGCAACGCGGCCGGAGAATGGAAAAGGAGAGGAACAGGAGAATATAATTATGTCAGCAACAGTGATGGAGTAGGCCGATTCTGGGAGGACCGCGTTAAAGCAGTGGCCGACCAGGAGATACTTTATACATTGGGCATGAGAGGCGTACACGACAGCGCGATGAAAGGGGCAAAAACTGTCGAGGAGGGGAAACAGGTCCTCGACCGTGTGTTTACCGATCAGAGAAATCTGTTGCGCAAATACGTAAACCCCGATGTCACCAAGGTGCCTCAGATATTCATCCCCTACAAGGAAGTGCTCGACATATACAATGCCGGACTTGAGGTGCCCGATGATGTTGCCCTCATGTGGTGCGACGACAATTACGGTTACATAAGGCATTTCCCAACGGAAGCCGAGCGCAAGCGCAAGGGAGGCAACGGGGTGTACTATCATGTGTCGTATTGGGGACGTCCTCACGACTATCTATGGCTCGGCACGTTCAGTCCCTATCTGCTGTATCAGCAGATGTCGCTCGCCTACGACCGTGGTATCCAGAAGATATGGATACTCAATGTGGGCGACATAAAGCCGGCAGAATATCAGATAGAACTGTTCCTCGATATGGCATGGGACATTGACAAAGTGAAATGCCAGGGTCCGGAGAATCACTTGAAAGGATTTTTGAGCCGAGAATTTGGGAATGGATATGCCCAATCACTCACCGACGTAATGAACGAGCACTACAGACTCGCATATATCCGCAAACCTGAACACATGGGCAACACACGCACTGAGGAAGCCCGCAAGGCTTATTTCAGTACCATACGTGACCTTGACTGGGGTCAGGATTCGCTATTGAACCGACGTAACGGATATATGAGACTGTCGGACGAGGTCGAGAATATCGGCAGAGATATCCCATCGGACCGACAGGATACTTATTTCCAACTGATAAAATATCCAGTGCAATGTGCCGCCCTGATGAACAAGAAATTCATCGACGCGCAAATGGCCCGTCACGGACTTGCTGACTGGAAGCACAGCGATGAGGCCTACGACAGCATAGCTACACTCACCCGCATATACAATGAAGGTATCAATAATAACGGTAAATGGAGAGGCATCATGGATATGGCTCCAAGAAAACTTCCGGTATTCGCCCGCGTGCCCCACTCCACCGATTCGGTAAATATAGCTGAACCGGGGCGGCCGGCAATAATTTTTAACGGCAAAAATGGCATTGGGCGTTTCACGCCATGTGAGAATCTCGGATACGGAGGCGGTGCGGTAGCCGTAGCCAAGGGGGATGAGATAGCATTTGATATCCCATCCGTGAGCAATTGTGATTCCATCACAGTGGACATCAGATTACTGCCATCTCACCCGGTCGAGGGATCAACCATCTCGTTCAATCTGCTTATGGACGGTGAACCCATTGAGGAAAATATCAATTTCGCCACCCAAGGCCGAAGCGAGGAATGGAAACTCAATGTGATGGGCAATCAGGCCATAAGGAAATTCAGAATACGCAACGATGGAAACAGCCATAAAATAAGTATAATCCCTGTGACTCATGGAGTGGTGCTCGACCAGATGCTTATATGGCAGGACTACAGCATATAGTCAGCGATAATTCTATAATACAGTAAACACACACTGCTTCTCCTCTCTTCCAATGAAAAAGGATTGCACGGATCGCCTGCAATCCTTTTTTTATGCCCCGCTTGCATAAAGCGGTAGAAAAATATAATTTTGCACTACATGCGAATATCAACCATAATACCATAAAATAACCAATCATGAATCATCGACATCTATTTGCCGTGGCAATGAGTCTGGCTGTCCTTGCCCCGGCCAAAGCATCCTCACCGGTCGACAGCAACGGAGGCCTGTCACTCCAAGCCATCGAACAGATCAAAAAATCATACGAGGCAACTCCGGCCAACAAGGCTCTCCACAACGCCATTGCCGGAACCGCGCTTGCCGATCTTGCCCTCAACGCCGACAACAAGAATAATTTCGACGACCATTTCTCCCATCGTGTGCCGAGCAAAGGGATCACCAACCAAAAGTCATCGGGCCGTTGCTGGCTCTTTACCGGACTGAATGTGCTGAGAGCCCAGATGATGTCGGAGCATGACCTCCCGATGCTCGAACTGTCTCAGACATATAATTTCTTTTGGGATCAGCTTGAGAAATCCAATCTTTTCCTTCAAGGCATAATTGATACGGCTGACCGTCCTGACGATGACCGCACAGTAGACTGGCTTTTTGCCAATCCACTGTCGGACGGCGGACAATACACCGGCGTGGCTGACATTATCATGAAATACGGAGTGGTGCCCATAGAAGTAATGGGTGAGACAGCAAGCAGCCAGAGCACTTCCAAGATGCGTCAGCTACTCAGCCTCCGCCTCAGGGAAGATGGCCTGACCCTGCGCCGGATGGCGGCCGAGCGTGCCGACAAGAAAACACTTGTAAACAAAAAACTCGAGATGCTCGGTGATGTGTACCGTATTCTGGCCCTGAATCTCGGCGAACCTCCTACTGAATTCACATGGACCCGCCGTGACAAGGACGGAAAGGCCGTAAATACCAAGACCTATACACCGCAATCGTTCTACAAGGAGTATGCCGGGAATGATCTTAAAAACAATTATGTGATGCTCATGAACGATCCTACACGCGAGTATTACAAGAACTATGAGATCGAGTTTGACCGCCATGCCTACGACGGCAAGAACTGGACATACGTAAATCTTCCCATTGAGGATATCAAGGAGATGGCCATCGAATCGATAAAGGATAACGCCGCGATGTACATTTCATGTGACGTAAACAAGTTCCTCGACCGTAAGCGCGGAGTGATGGACCTCAACAATTATGACTACGATTCACTGCTCGGCACAAAATTCGGAATGGACAAGGCCGAGCGCATCCGCACCCATTCGAGCGCCTCGACCCATGCAATGACCCTTGTGGCCGTCGACCTCGACGAGAATGGCACTCCCAAGAAATGGATGGTGGAGAACAGCTGGGGCGAAGGAGCCAACAAAGGTCATCTCATAATGACCGACAAATGGTTTGACGAGTACATGTTCCGAGTGGTAGTGGGCAAAAAGTATATCACTCCCAAGGTGGAAAAGATACTCAAGCAACAGCCTACACTGCTTCCGCCGTGGGATCCTATGTTCTCACCCGAGGAATAAGACTTACATTTCCATATAGCTAAGAGGTTGTTTAGAAACAACCTCTTAAAAAATTGTGCCGGGCGGATCATCGCGATCAGCCCGGCACTTCTGTAATCTATTATTTAACCTTTACTTTAATTTATCACATTATCAATCAATCATTTATTAAAGCACAGATTTGTAGTTTCGTTATTATTGATCGCCTGACAGGTCGAGCCAGTAACCACGGACCTTGCCATCGGGATAGCATCCGCGTATCACCATCTCACGCTCTACGTTCTCAGACTTCATTATCATGCGATAGATATTCTCAACATCGGCCGGAGTTGCGACACGACGCTTGTTAATCGAGGTGATGATGAAGCCGTTCTTAACGCCTGCATCACGCATGATACCATTGCCGAGCTCCACTACCTGCACACCGCCCTGGAGACCAAGCTGGCGGAGCGTATTGGCGCTTGCTTTCTTAAATTCACAACCGAGATCGGTGAACTCGACAGCTTTGGTGAGATTGGTAGTGCCCTTGGGGTTAAGGAGCTGTACCTCGGTGCTCTTGCGCACGTTGTCGCGTATGAAGTCGACCTTCACCTTGTCACCGGGACGGTGCTTGGCTATCTGCTCATGGAGCTGGGTCATCTTGTCGGTGGGCTTTCCATTCACGGCCACGATGACGTCTCCTGACTGTAGACCTGCCTCCTTGGCCGAACGGGATGAAACCTCGCTGACATAAACACCCTGGGTCACAGCTGTAATACCCTTCTCCTTGGCTAACTCGGAATTCAAATCACCGCCGGCGATGCCGAGGATAGCTCTCTGGACAGTTCCGTACTGGCGGATATCGCTCACCACTTTCTTCACAATTGAGGTAGGAACGGCAAATGAATATCCGGCATAGTTACCTGTCTGGCTATATATAGCGGTATTTATACCTATCAGCTGGCCCTCGAGATTCACGAGCGCACCTCCCGAGTTTCCGGGATTCACGGCTGCATCAGTCTGGATATATGACTCGATGCTCATGGGGCGACCGTTACGGGAATTGCCGCCTATGCTACGGGCCTTGGCCGAGACGATACCGGTGGTAACAGTGGAGGTGAATCCAAAGGGATTGCCCACAGCAAGCACCCACTCGCCTACCTTGAGAGCCTCACTGTCACCCATAGGGATTATGGGCAGGTCGGTAGCATCGATCTTGATGAGGGCGAGGTCGCTTGAAGGGTCAGTACCAATGACCGTTGCATCAAATGTGCGATTGTCATTGAGTGTCACCTCCAGGCGCTCGGCCTTGTCAATGACGTGATTGTTGGTGACGATATATCCGTCGGGGGTGAGTATCACACCTGAACCGAGACCAAGCTGCTGTTCAGATTCCTGCGGTTCCTCCTGATACTGGGGCTGCTGACGCTGGCCACCGCCGGGAAAACCGAAAAAGTATTCGAAAATGTCGCCTCCGAAGAAACCTCCGTTATTGGCCGACTCGCGCTTGGTGACGAAACTCTTGATAGAGACCACACCGTTGATTGAACTCTCGGCTGCAGAAGTAAAATCGGTTGCGGTGTTGGGGGTGAGCCCGACTGTATAGAATCCTCCCCCATTGCCGGTCATATCGCCGGCACCGGTGGAAATGGAAGAGAAATCATCACCAGATGTAAATACCTCCCTGATCACGCCGGCGGTAAGTGCCGAGCTTAACACTGCAACGCCTGCAGCCAGGAGGATGATCTTGCCTGAAAATTTCATATTAATATTATGATAGTGGTTGGTAAATAAATTCGGTTGGTTTACATTCTTATGACGGCAAAACGTGTGCAAAGTTACATGGCCAATCACAAGATTAAACAATTTTAATAGCTTCCGCTCCATTTTAAGGAATATTTACGGCAACGTAATATTCATTGGCGTAACAATCTAAAAATAAATGTATAACTTTGCATTATTATGTTAAAGAGGATCGCCTTACATATAATTTCAATGTCAGTCCTTGCCATTTTGGCAGGTTGCGGACCGAGCAGAACAGCCCAGTCACCATCGGCCGGATACACCCCGGGGCACGGTAGCACACCAGGCAATAGCGCATCAGTATCGGCACCACAGTCGGCTGCGCTCGTATCGGCCGCACGGGCTTGGCTCGGCACCCCCTACCGCTACGGAGGTGAAGACCGCAAGGGTGTGGATTGCTCAGGACTGGTATTAAAGGTATATAAGGACGCCCTCGGCATATCGTTGCCCAGAAACTCGGGGGAACAGAGAGAATATTGCACACCGGCATCGTTGGGGAACCTGATCCCGGGCGACCTGATATTCTTCGCCACCGGCAAGAATAAATCCAAGGTGTCGCACGTGGGAATATTCGTAGGTGAAAACCAGATGATACATGCCTCAGCGTCGAAAGGAGTGATATTGAGCAGTATAACCGAGCCATATTACACCCGCACATATGTGGGTTCGGGCTTTGTGGAGAAGTATCATGCCATGCTCAAGGAGATTCCGGCCCAGCAGGAGGCAAAGCCATCGGAGGAAGGATTCACACTGACACCGGTAGCGAGTCTGCCTGTCGCGGTCAATAAACCCGAAAGCAAAAACCAGCCTGAAAGCGAAAACAGAACCGAAACAGCATCGGTAGCAAAAAAAGAAGCTCCCAAGGTCAACAAAAAAGAACCTGCGACTGTAAAAGTCGTGAAATCTTCGCCCGAGACCAAACCTCATACCGCCAAACCTGTTACAACGATACAGGCGGCAAGCGTGTCGACTTCATCGACCGGCAATGCTGAGCCTACTCCCGAGGAGGCCCGAGCATCAGTACTCAGCTCCTTGAAAGAGAAGGACCTGTAGAACCATTCACGGGATTTTAAGCACACGAATATCCCAAAACAATCATCAATTCATGAACCCTGACCTGAACGAAACAATAGACCGCACAAAGTCGCCCGACATACAGAACATGGGCCCACTGTCGTTGCCCGAAGCCGACACCTCGGTACTGCCTAACGGACTCACCCTCCATACACTCAGTGGAGGCGATGCCGAGGTTAGCCGAATAAAAATACTCATCCCGGGTGGCATAGCCGAATCTCCACGACCCCAATTATATCAGGTGGCCAATTCCCTGTTGCTTGAAGGATCGGACAACCATCCCGGCAGAGAGCTGGCCGACATCATAGAATATAATGGAGCCTGGACAGGACTTGAGACCACTACCCATCACTCGGGTCTGAGTCTGTATTGCCTCAACAGCGCTTATCCGTCGTTGCTTCCGTTGGTGAAGGATATAGTGATGTATCCTGAATTTGCACCGGAAACCACCGCACATACGCTGCAATCCGAGGCAGCACGGATAGAGGTGGAACAACGCAAGGTGCTGTACCGGGCAGGCTGTGCGATCAAAAACATGGTGTACGGGCCCGAACATCCATTATCGTCGGTAACTGACCCGCAGAAATTGCTCGACATCACCCCTGAAGAGATAAGCGCGGCTCATCACGCCCGCCTCGATCCCAGCGGAATGCATGTATATATCAGCGGTCTGCTGTCACAACGCATGACCGATATGGCCAAGGACCTGTTCTCGTCCATACCTTCGGCTCCCGTATTCCCGCTTCCCCAATTGAGATTCCCAGAACACAGCGAAGGGAAACGCACCCACGTGGATATGCCCGACTCGATGCAGAGCGGAGTGAGAATGATGATACCCGCCATCGGCCGCAAACACCCCGATTATGTGCCCCTGAGAATGGCCGTGATAGCGTTGGGCGGATATTTCGGTAGCCGACTGATGCTGAACATAAGGGAGGAAAAAGGTTTGACCTACGGCATCACTGCCTCATTGATGGGTTTCCGCCACAGCGGTTTCATCTCGATTGCATCGCAGACCGACGCCTCGACAGTTGACCTGCTAATCGATGAGACAATATCGGAACTCGAGCGCATGAAGAATCCCGCCTCATATTCCTACGATGAAATCGATCGTATAAGCCGTTTTGTGCTGTCAGAACTGGCCGGGGTACTCGACAGCCCGTTCTCTCGTGCCGACTTCCTGCAGACCCAGGTATCCGCAAACACACCGGCAGGCTATTTCGCCATGCAGGACAGCGCAGCCCGAGCCATGTCGGCTGAAATGCTCGCCACTATGGCTGAAAAATATTTCGACACGTCCAAATTATTTATCGCTACCGCCGGAAAGTGACAACCCTTCGGCAAGTCAATACGTTATAATACTGTGTGAGGTCAACTTTCAAGGATTGTACAGGTCAGGATTGAAGAACGATTCCACATCACGAGCCTGCTCAAGAGCCATCGTAGCCGGCCCCTCGGGGTCGAGCTCTGAAGCCTGGGCATAATCGGTGGTAGCCCTGCTTCGCTCTCCAAGCCGCCAGTACAATTTACCCCTCCTGAAATACAGGTCGGCCACGTTTCTCCGTGTCAGTTCATCTCCTGCCATGAACTCCTCTCCATTCATGGCACCGGCGATGGTTTCGCCCAGAAGCTTTACCGCCTCGGCAAGATGACCCGAGGCTATGAGTTGATCGATATTTCGGCTATCGCACATTAATCAAAGGTTTTGGACCGCAAAACTAATCAAAAAAGACGTAAATGACAATGGTACGACAGGTTTTCACTCTCATCATCGCGATATTCTGCCTCTCGGCTGTAGCTTCAGCACAAAGCACAACCCGATACTCCTACACCGAGTGTGAAGGGTCATCAATGCCCTATCCCGAAATAGACATGTCGCTCAGGGCTATCCCCGACTCGCTTGTGCCGGTCTATGTGAACCATGTGGGACGGCATGGAGCACGATTCATGACCTCGGTCAAAAACATTGATGAACTGCTGAAGAAACTTCACAAAGCCGACTCTCTCGGCACGATAACACCCGAGGGAAGAGAACTCGCCCAGCTGTGCAAACTGGTACTGAAACGTACTGGGGGCCGATGGGGCGCTCTCGATTCATTAGGAATGGCCGAGCAGGAGGAGATAGCCACACGGTTGCATACAATAGCCCCCAGGCTGTTCAACGGAACAAAGGTAAACGCCATATCATCCTACGTGCCACGTTGCGTAGCCTCCATGGATGCGTTCACCCATCAGCTGGCACGCCTTGATACCAAAGTAGAGATCTACACCTCGTCGGGACGGCAGAACTCACCATTGATGCGCCCGTGGACAGGCGATGCCGAATATCAGTCATTCATGAACGGTGATGAATGGTCAAATGTCTATCACAGGTATCTTGACAAGGTAGTACCTGACGCCGTGGCCGAAAGGTTGCTTGGCTCCGGATACCCATTCTCCGGAAATGAAAAGAGAGATATAGCCCTGAGCGCTTATAAGGTTGTAGCCGGATGCGAGGCCATATCCATCAATCCGGAAGCCCAACGTTTTTTCACTCCTGAGGAATACAACGCCCTGTGGAGCGTGGCCAACATGCACCACTATCTCACCCACTCGGCCTCGACGCTATCAAACGCACCGATGGATCTCGCCACCGCACTGCTCGACAACCTCATAACCACGATGGATTCAGCGGTAAAAGGAAATAATGAATACACCGTGACGCTGAGATTCGGACATGCCGAGACCATGATGCCCTTACTGGCCCTCATGCGGTTGCCGGGATGCTACTACATGACCAATGATTTCAATACCGTCGGCCTCCACTGGCGTGATTTCGATGTTGTGCCTATGGGAGCCAACCTGCAGATGATACTTCTCAAGTCCACATCCACAGGGAAAATGTATGTAAGGATTGATGTCAATGAAAAGCCGGTGATATTACCCGGTCAGAAAAGTGTTTACACACCTTGGGAAAACGCCAGGAAGTATCTGATCAGTTGCCTTCCCAGCGATCCTCAGCCTTAGAGAGTGCGTCAATGAGTCTGTGATGTTCACCATAGGTGGGCATCATCGCACATCCACTCTCCTCGCGACGATAGGATCTGGGAAATGAGGTCACGTGCCACGCCTGCTCCTCCATTGCACGGGGATATATAGCGGGCCTCGCACTTTGCCTCGACCGACGCATCGCGAGGCACACAAGGCAAGCCTACAAGACGCATGGCCGGAATATCAGGGATATCATCGCCGACGTAGGCTACCGATTCCGGGGCAAGTCCACGGTCACTCATCCAGCGGGTGATGCACTCCCCCTTGTCGGCCACATGAAAAAACACATCCTCGATACCGAGCGACCTATAGGCCGGGAGCATCGACAGATCCCTTGCCCCCGAAATTACAGCTATGCGCATACCACGGCGCAGGGCATACTGAATCGCATACCCGTCCTTTACATTGGAATGACGCTGGAGGGTACCATCCTCACGCACCGAGACTGTGGATGCCGAGAGCACTCCATCCATGTCAAACGCTATGGCCTGTATGCGGGTAAGATCGTAATCGATTCTGCTCATAATTTCAGTCCTATGATTTATGATGCCGGTTGTAGATCGACGCGGATATCATCCTGTAGATTTCGGCAAGTTGCGGATCAAGCATTGACTCATGCGCCTCCATCACCTCGCGGTCGCCACGCACGGCAGGGCCAGTCTGCCCCTGGGCTGGAGAACCGTTGAGCGCCTTGCGCACAGTCTCTTTCAACAGAGGATGGAGTACCTCGAGCGAAAGGCCGTCACGCCTCAGCAGGTCATCGGCGACTGTGAACATATAATTGGTAAAATTACATGCAAAGACGGCAGCTATGTGCATACGCTTACGCAGATCCCCGTCGGCATAATGCACCTTTGGTGTTACCTTCTCAGCCATAAGCCTGATACGACCGGTGACTTCGGGGGTATTACCTTCGATAAACAACGGAACTTCCGACATATCGACCTCCACCCCCTTGGAAAATGTCTGCAACGGGTAGAACACACCTATATTATCTGACATCCCATCGAGTACACTCATCGGAAGCGAACCTGAGGTGTGAAGCCACAAGGCATTGTTTAGTGGAAACCGGGAGAGCACATCAGCCACAGCATGGTCAACAAGGCTTACGATATATATATCAGCATCAGGGATTATGTCGGCCACCTCATCGGTCGCCGAGGCATCTTTCAACTTGGATGCCAAAGCCCGGGCCGAACTGAGACTTCTCGAATACACCTGCACGACTTTACCCGCGCCTGAACGTTCAAGTGCGGGTGCCAGATGTGAGGCCACATTTCCGGCCCCTATAAAGACTATTGAATCACCAACGGCCGATGTGGACATTTTCCCACTTCAGTTTTTCGGTATCCTGAGGTTTGCGGATCTCATCGGGATGGCCCACAGTGATGATGCACAGCACCGGACATGTCTCGGGAATACCGAGCACCTCCTGCACATACTGATCAGCCGGAGTGCCATCGGCAGTGAAACGGCCGTACACCTGAACCCAACATGAACCGAGACCGAGAGCTGTGGCCTGGAGCTGCATATAGGATGCTGCAACCGATGCGTCCTCGATCCATGCCTCCGACTTGGTGGAATCAACGGTTACGGCTATGGCGAGCGGGCAACGGCCTACTGAAATGGCTCCGGCGGGCTTACATTCGGCAAGACGCTGCAGGGTGTCCTTATCCTCCACAGCCACAAGCTGCCACGCACGGGCACTCTTGGATGTAGGAGACAGCAATGCAGCCTCAAGCAGAAGTTTTACATCTTCGGGGGAAATTGGTTCCTCGGTGTATTTACGGATGGAACGCCTATTGATAATCAGTTCATGAAAATCCATAACGGAAATTTGAGGGGGGTAACAAATAAATGTGGCAAGGCCTTATAAATAGGCAGGTGACCATGGAACTGACCTTTCAGGTCTCCGGCTATCAACGACGGCACACCCACACGGTAGGATAGTCGGCCCGCAGCGAGTCGGCCTTGTGCGAGGCTTCTTTCATGGTGGGAGCCGATGAGGCATATACTCGGAACTTATCATCCATCTCCATTACGGCAAGAGAGGGATCTCCGTTGATATGCTTCAAGGCCGATTTCATGGTGGGGAATGAGCCTACAACAAGAAGATACCTGCCTGGCTGAGGCGCGGCGCTCACAGCCACCGATGTCTCGGCCACTGCTACAGGCATAGATATATTGAGCTCTATTTCGCGTGACAGGGAAATCGCATCATCGGATGAGAATTGTGTAACCGAAGCGACATTATCTCTCAATCCGGAATCAAGCGATGCGAAATTGGACTGACGGTCGTCCATGAGCTTGCCTGTGGAAACAAAGATACCACATGCCACAATTGCTATAATGAACGAAGCGGCAAGCTTGAGTGCCACAGGGATTTTGACCACGCGGGATTCAGCCTCAGTCCCTATAGTCTCGTGAGTGTCAGATTCCACAGCTATCGGAGAGAGAGCCAAGGGGACAAATCCACGGTAACGCATGTTGACCGAGGATGAGGCAAAAGGTTCGAACAGCAAAGTGCCGTCAACATAAGTCATGTCGCCAAGATTGCCCATAGGCATGGTCCCGTTCATCTCCAGTTGATGGCGGAATGATGCGACGGCCGCCTCTACCTCCTGACGGGCCATGTCGAGAGTCATCCTCTCCTTTCTGGCCACACTTTCTGACAACAGACCATCATTGAGTGTCACGACCTGATTGAAGCCTAAAGAGCGGGACGGGGGCATGAAGCGACAGGTCTCACCATCATAATATGCCGGCGTCTCGTGTACAAGAAATGCACCAAGACCGGGAGCCACAACACAGTCGTGACTCATAAGCAAATACTCTATATGTGAGGCCAAATCAATCATGGTGCAAAGTTACGGACTTTTTTCTTTCTGTACAAACTTATTTTTATTTCAGCCGGGAGGCCGAATGCGCAAAACCCTCACGCTCAATATATAAATATTTTTATATAAAGCGATGGTTCAACTATGTCGCCGGCAACTGATTTAAAGCTTGTTAAAGCGTCACTTGAAAGTCTTGTCAAGGAAAGCCACCGTGTATTGTATGGTAGGCTCGGCCCATTGACGAAAAAACCAGAACGGGTGGATAGGAGCTCCCACATGATGAATCTCGGAATATATACCCAATGAGTCGTAAGCAGCCACCATGTCATCGCGACCGTCATGATAACGCGGAAGCTCACTGTTGATGAAACATACCGGAGCAGAAGCCGGGGTGATCCATTTTACTGCAGATGCCTCATTCCAATTATCAGAAGCATCTTTGTACAAGCCCCCGAGCCACATCGATCCAATCTGCAACTTGCCTCTCTCGCGGAAATACTCATCGCACCCGGCAATATTTCCCGGAGACACGAATGTGGCTACGCCGTCCATGCTCACTATAGCCTGGACATCGCTTGACACATCACCCCACATCCCTTTCCCCTCATGACGCTGAGAGCCGTTGGTAACACCGGTAAGCGTGGCGAGCTGCGCACCGGCCGAACATCCCGAAACGGCAATGCGGTCAGGATCGATGCCATACTTCGACGCATTGGCCCTCGCCCATCTCACGGCTGTCTTTATATCATGTAGCCCGGCCGGGTACAGGGCCTCGGGAATGAGGCGGTATTCTACCGGAATCGTCACATATCCGGCCTTGGCTATCTGCTGGGCCATCGGCACCTGCAGGGATCTGTCGCCCGAATTCCAGCCACCGCCATGAATCATGATCAGTGCGGGATAGATACTGTCGTTGTCGGGACGGAAAATATCAACATGCAGATCACGCGGACCAAAAGGGGTGTTGTCGAAATGAGTGTATGTGACATTCTCGATAGCCTTCACTCCGGTCGGCAGGTCGGGACGCACCAACTCGACCTCGGGATGATGCTTACGCACCTTTACATAAGTCGACCACGCAGTGAACGATGTGTCGCGAGGCACTGAGGGAGTCTCGGCGTAGGCGGTTGTCGACAATAGCACTGAGGCCAATATTACAGTCAGGCAAGTTTTCATGATATATTTTCTCTGATTATAAGTAAGTCTTAAAAATTAACCGCTATATGTAAGTCCTAGAGAGCTTGCCCAATAAATCTTGTTCTTTTTGGCTATTTTAGCTTTGTCTCTCAGTCGCATAGCTCGCTATGCTCCTTCATTCCGCAGTCAAAATATCTCAAAAATAACTGCGATTTATATGTGCATTAATTTTTACGACTTACTTAGGGTTTATACGGCAAATATAATGAATCGGTTGAAGATTTACAAAAACAATCTCCGCGAATATCCATGATACACGCGGAGATCTGTGATGCTGTATGTGCCTGATGATTACTTATTGGCACGCTTGCGCTCGAGCTCATCAAGGATGATCTTGCGCAGACGCAGATGGTGAGGTGTCACCTCCACATACTCATCCTCCTTGATATATTCGAGAGCTTCCTCGAGGGAGAATACAACGGGTGGGATGATGCGGGCCTTGTCATCGGCACCGCTTGCACGCATGTTGGTGAGCTTCTTGGACTTGGTCACATTGACCACAATATCATTGTCCTTGGCATTCTCGCCCACTACCTGACCGGCATACACCTCCTCCTGGGGGAAGATGAAGAATCGGCCACGGTCCTGGAGTTTGTCGATAGCGTAGGCATAGGCTGTACCGGCCTCCATGGCTATGAGCGAGCCATTGGTACGGCGCTCTATATCACCCTTCCAGGGCTGGTACTCGTGGAACCGGTGGGCCATGATAGCCTCGCCGGCCGATGCGGTGAGCACATTGTTGCGCAATCCTATGATACCGCGCGAGGGGATGAGAAATTCGAGATGGATACGGTCGTTCTGAGTGGTCATGGTGATCATCTCGCCCTTGCGACGTGTCACCATATCGATGATCTTGGACGAATATTCCTCGGGGACGTTGATGGTGAGCATCTCGACAGGCTCGCACTTCTTGCCGTCGATCTCCTTAATGATTACCTGGGGCTGGCCCACCTGTAGCTCGAATCCCTCGCGACGCATTGTCTCGATAAGTACCGAAAGGTGAAGTACACCACGACCAAACACTGTCCATGAGTCCTCATGGTCGGCCTTTGTGACACGGAGGGCAAGGTTGCGGTCGAGCTCCTTGGTGAGACGGTCGGCGATGTGGCGCGAGGTCACATACTTACCGTCCTTGCCGAAGAAAGGCGAGTCGTTGATGGTGAATGTCATTGACATTGTAGGCTCGTCAATGGCGATACGGGGCAGAGGCTCGGGATTGTTAATGTCGGCCACAGTGTCACCAATCTCGAATCCTTCGATACCTACCAGCGCGCAGATGTCTCCGCTCTTCACGCTCTGCACCTTCTTGCGGCCCATACCCTCGAAAGTATGGAGTTCCTTGATGCGCTGCTTCACCACCGAGCCATCCTTCTTGCAGAGAGCTATGTCCATGCCTTCGCGAAGTTCGCCACGATGCACACGGCCTATGGCGATACGGCCTACATAGTTGCTGAAGTCGAGCGATGTTATGAGCATCTGGGCATCACCCTCAAGCGTTTTGGGCTCGGGTATATACTCGATGATGGCATCAAGCGCCGGTGTGATATTATCGGTAGGGGTATTGTAGTCGGTGCTCATCCAGCCCTGCTTGGCTGATCCGTAGATGGTGGGGAAATCGAGCTGATCCTCGGTGGCGTCGAGGTTGCACATCAGGTCAAACACCATCTCCTGCACCTCATCGGGGCGACAGTTGGGCTTGTCCACCTTATTGATGACCACTACAGGCTTGAGGCCCATCTGAATGGCCTTCTGGAGCACGAAACGGGTCTGGGGCATAGGGCCCTCGAAAGCGTCCACAAGCAGCAGACAGCCGTCGGCCATATTGAGCACACGCTCCACCTCGCCGCCAAAGTCGGCGTGTCCCGGAGTGTCAATGATATTGATCTTGTAATCCTTGTAGTTGATCGATACGTTCTTGGACAGAATCGTTATACCACGCTCGCGTTCGAGGTCATTATTGTCGAGTATCAGTTCGCCGGTGGTCTGGTTGTCGCGGAATAGCTTGCCGGCAAGGAGCATCTTGTCAACGAGTGTGGTCTTGCCATGGTCAACGTGAGCGATGATGGCAATGTTACGAATCTTTTGCATCTTTCTCTAAAAATTTTGGGTGCAAAGTTACGATTTTTATTCAACTTACGCAACCCCAAATCGCAATACGTGTTGATATACACTGATGAGAGTGCATCTGAGTCATATTTAATACATCTCGTAGTCGACGGACAGCACCTGAAACTCGGTGCGACGGTTGATCTGATCGGCTATCTCCTGATCATCTTCCTGAAGGGTGAGGATATATGCCTCGTCGAGCACCTGGCCTACCGGGAACTGGGGATATTCACGGGCTATGCGCTTTGTCACCGTCTTGGGGCGAGACTCGCCATATCCACGCGCCTGTAGCCGGTCAGGGGCTATGCCGGCCGAAATCAGATAATCCACCACGCTTTTAGCCCGTCGCTGTGACAGCGCTATATTGTATTGGTCCGAGCCCTTACGGTCGGTGTGCGAGGCCATCTCGATGGTTATGTTGGGATTGTCGCGGAGCATGGACACGAGTCCGTCGAGAGCCTCGCGTGATTCGGGCCTCAGAGTAGCTTTATCGAAATCGTAGAAGATATTGTCAAGTATGTTGGGCTTTGTGATTGATGCGAGCATGAAATCTATGCCATATTCGGCATCCTCCTCGGCTGTATCGGAGGTAAATTCCTGCCTGGCGTTGAGGTACCCTTTCGCCCCGGCCATCATCACATAGCTCACACCACGTTCCAGCGGGAATGAGAACGACCCGTCGGGCTTGGCATAAGCCTTCTGATTGGATCCGTCATCGCCCACAATGCGTATCACCGCTCCGGGCACAGGCTCCTCATCCTTATCAAGTACCCATCCCGATATGAAGATACGCAGGTCGGGAAGCTCGAAGGAATATATATGGTCATATCCACGCGCATCGCCACGATTGGAGCTGAAAAAACCGGCTTCACGCCCCGGAGTAGCATACGTGATACCGAAATCATCGCCCGCTGAGTTAAGAGGAGCTCCCATATTCTCAACCATCCATCCCCCCGATGGCGTGAGTGTGGCACGGAACAGGTCGAGGCCACCCAATCCCGGATGACCGTCGGATGCAAAGATCAGCACAGAATCAGTGAGCACATAAGGGAACATTTCATCACCCGAGGTATTTATCGCATCGCCGAGATTCTCGAGACTTCCGGCCCTATCGGTGAGGCTTATGCGCCACAGATCCTTTCCGCCATGACCTGGCATATCGGAGGTGAAATACAGCCATTCGCCCGAGGGGGAGACCGCCGGATGTCCGTAGGACGACAGCGTGTCGGCCGTGATCTCCAGCTTGACAGGCGCACTCCACTGCGCGTCACTGCGGCGCGAGGTCCAGATCTCGGTCCCCGTGTCGGCACAAGGCTTTCTCACAGCACGGGTAAGATACATAGTGGCCCCGTCGGGCGAAAATGAGCATATACCCTCATCCCACTCCGTGTTCAGCTCGCCCTCCACAGGTTCGGGCCGTTGCCATGCTCCATGCTCGTTTCTGCGAGCCATCCATATATCGCAACGCTTCATGCCCGTGATCTCGCTACGCGATTCACCGCCCTTCACTTTCTCATTAGTGGTAGTATAGTAAAGAACATCACCATTATACATGGGTGAGAAATCACTGCGTCGGGTATTGAACTGTTTTGCCTCGCGCACCACATAGCGCGAGCGTGATTTCTTCATATCTATAGCCTTGCGGGCTCCGGCAAGCTGTCGGGCCACAGCCTGGTCGGCGGGGTTCATTGACAGATAACGTTCGTAGGCCTCGACAGCCTTGGCATACTCACCCGATGAGTGCCTGGAACGCGCAAGGCCGAGAAGCACCGATGCACTATCGGGGTATCCATACCTCAAGGCATTACTGTAAGCCGTGGCGGCACGTGCATCCTGACCGAGCATACTGTAGCAACCGGCCATCTTAAACGCCACGTCCCCCCTCTCAGCTCTTTGTGTGCGGGGATTCAGCTTGTTATAGATCTTGCGATAGGTACGCGACGCATCATGATACTCTCCACGGGCAAGCTGACCGTCGGCAATCTCCATCCTGGAGGCAGAACATGCCGACAACACTGCCGATACGACTATAAGGATTATGAGGCGCGACATTTCCACAGAATATCTACATTTCTTATTCAAGGTCGATGCGCAATCCCTCGTTTGCCAACACAGTGGAAGGGAACACGGCCACAGCCTCCTCCAAGAGAGGTTGCTCCCCCTGCACATACCGCTTCGAGAAATGCCCTATGATCAGACGCGACGCACCCGCATCACGCGCCGTGACGGCCGCCTGAAGCGATGTCGAATGTCCACGCTCACGGGCAGTGGCCTCAAGCGATGAGTGATACGTGGCCTCGTGGTATATCGTGTCTACCCCCGCGACATCACGTGCTATTCGCTTGTCATACATGGTGTCGCTGCAATATGCGTAGCTCACGCTGGGATCGGGAGGCGTGGTGAGCCTGTCGTTAGGCACTATCGTACCATCGGGCTTCACATAATCGGCTCCGTTCTTTATGCCTTGCAATTGTGAGACAGGGATACCGAGAAATTTCACCATATCTCCCCGCAGGTGACGGGCCTTAGGCTTCTCACGGAATATGAATCCCGTGCAAGGGATGCGGTGATACAGAGGAAATGTCTCTACCGTAAGCCCCGAGTCCTCGTATATCACGCGCCGTTCGCCCGGCTCGATTATGTCATATATGATCTCAAAAGAGCTCTGTCGGTTGAAGAAATCCATCCATGATTTAAGCAGCTCGGCACCCTCCTTGAATATGTGTATGGTGACGGTGCCCTGCACATCATGGAGCGACATGGTGGAAAGCAATCCCGGAAGCCCGAACACATGGTCGCCATGAAGATGAGAGATGAATATATGGCCGAGACGCGAGAATTTCAGGCCCATGCGACGGAACCACGACTGGGCACCCTCTCCACAATCTATCATGAAGAGCTTGTCGCGGAAATCCACCACCTGGCACGATGGCTGATGGCGGGCCGAGGGCGTGGCGGATCCACAGCCCAATATATTGATCTGAAATTTTGCCATATCTTTGCAAAGGTACTCAAAATCCTCCGAAACAAGGACTTCAAGGGCATGAAATTTCACATTTACAATACATTTGCGCATAAATTAAGGTATACCCCGAGGTTATCCGAGGATTTTTCGCTACTTTTGCAGACATCAATTCAAGAACAATACACCACACCTCACTATACTTTACAATAATTTATGGAAGCCCGCGAAAGCATCAATGAATATTTCAGAGACGCGATAATTAACAATTGGGACCGCCCCGCGCTGACTGACCTCGGCGCCTCCACAATGTCATATAAAGATGTGGCGCGCAAAATAGCTAAACTGCATATCCTGTACCGGGAAACAGGCATTAAGCCAGGCGACAAGATAGCGTTATGCGGTAGAAACTCCTCCCACTGGTGTGTGGCATTCATCGCCACCCTCACCTACGGTGCCGTAATAGTACCGATCCTGGCTGATTTCAAGCCCGACAACATACAGCACCTGATCAACCACTCAGATGCAAAGCTCGCCATAGTAGATGAGCATGTATGGGAAGCCCTCAACCCCGATGGCATGACCCAGATCATGGGCGCACTCAGCACACGAGACTTCTCGTTGCTACACTCCAACGATGAAACCCTCACCCACACCCGTGCCCACCTCAACGAACTGTTCGGCCACAAATACCCCGACCGTTTCACACCCGACGATATCGAGTATTATCATGAGAACCGTGAGGAGCTGTGCCTCATATCCTACACCTCAGGATCCACAGGTTTCTCCAAGGGTGTGATGCTCCCCTACCGCTCACTGTGGTCAAATGTCGAGTTCTGCTTCCGCCTCATCAAAGCCAATCCCGGCGACGGCGTGGTGTGTATGCTCCCGCTCGCCCACATGTATGGACTCACCATTGACATGCTCCGTCCGTTTATCGCCGGCTGTCATATCAACATTCTCACCCGCACCCCGTCGCCACGAGTGCTCATGGAGGCTTTCGCCCAGGTGAAACCCCGCTACATAGTGATGGTGCCTCTGATTCTCGAGAAGATCATCCGCACCCGTGTGTTCCCCATGCTCGAGAAACCGCTGATGAAGCTTATGCTCATGGTGCCGTTTGTCGACGACCGACTGCTGTCGCGCATACTCGAAAGGCTCAAAGAAACTTTCGGAGGCAACCTCGAGGAGATAATAATTGGAGGAGCCGCACTCAACAAGGATGTGGAACGTTTCCTGCGCCGTTGCGGATTCCCCTACACCGTGGGCTACGGCATGACCGAGACCGGCCCGCTGATCTCGTATGCTCCCAACTATGACAACCGCATGGCCTCATGTGGACGCATAGTGGACCGTGTGGAGGCCAAGGTGGCATCCCCCAATCCCGCTTCAGTTCCGGGAATCCTCTTTGTACGTGGCGACAACAACATGCTCGGCTACTACAAGAATCCCGAGGCGACAGCCGAAGCTGTCGATGAGGACGGATGGCTGTGTACAGGCGATATATGTAACCTCGATGACGAGGGCTTCCTCTATATCCGTGGACGCGACAAGAACATGATACTTGGCCCGTCGGGACAAAACATCTACCCCGAGGAGATCGAGGACAAGCTCAACAACCTCCCCTACGTGTCGGAATCGCTCATTATCGACTCGGGAGCCGGACGCCTTGTGGCGCTGATATATCCCGACCTCGAAAGCGCCCAGACCCAAGGATTCTCCCACACCGACATCGAGCGTGTGATGGATGAGAATATCCGCACCCTCAATGCTTCGCTCCCGGGCTATTCCCAGGTACAATCATTCCGCATCCAGCAGGAGGAATTCGAGAAGACCCCCAAGCGCTCCATCAAGCGCTACTTATATAAGTAAAAGTACATGTAATCTATACTACATGGCCGTTGCGTTCCTGTCATGGAAAAGCGCAACGGCCATGTGGCATATATGAGGTTGTGAAAGAATCGAGACTGAGACCGGGGACGATCAGAATATCGATTCGTGAGTATAAGTGGTGAGCAGTTCGAGAGCCTTCATTCCCATAACGGAATTGCCCTTGTTGTTGAGGCGCGGACTCCATGTAGCCACGGCATAACGGCCCGGATATACGGCTCCTATACCGCCACCTACACCGCTCTTGCCGGGAAGCCCCACAAGATAGGAATACTCGCCGGCATCGTTATAGAATCCGCATGTCTGCATTATTGCGTTGATACGCTTTACCTGGGAATAAGTAAGGCTCACGCCACCGAATGTAAATGCCTTGTCGCGGTCGGCAAACGGAAGGAATGCCCTCGACAGCTGTCGGCAGTTCATCTCCACCGAGCACTGGAGGAAATAGAATCTCAGCACCTCCTCAATGTCATTGTTGAGATTACCGTAATACTTAAGCATATTGGCGATCGCGGCGTTCACATATCCTTTCTCACGCTCGGAATAGGCCACACGACGGTCATAATCCACAGTGGGATCATCGGCTATCCGCCTGATAAATTCAAGATACTGTTCCTGAGGGCGGTCGAGACGCGACAGCAACACATCGGCCACCACTATCGCTCCGGCATTGATAAACGGATTGCGCGGTATGCCGTGGTCCAGTTCAAGCTGTACCAGAGAGTTGAAAGCCGATCCTGACGGCTCCTTACCCACTCGCTCCCACAGCTCCTCGCCCATGATGGAAAGAGCCATTGAAAGTGAAAACACCTTGGTGATACTCTGTATGGAGAATCTCTCCTCCACATCACCCCACTCGATCTGATCTCCCTTGGTTGAAGTGATGCACATGCCGAAACGGTCGGGGTTGACCTCGGCCAGTGCCGGTATGTAATCGGCCTGCTGTCCCTCGTTGCGCAGGGGCTCTATCTCGGCCGCTATTTCCGATAATATACGGTTATAGTCCATGGTAATTTATCCTGATATTGGATTTGGTATAGATTTGGGGTGCAAATGTACAAAAAAGAGCGTGATTTTGCGTATCTTTGCGCATTAATATGCACATGCCATAGACATGTCATGATATACACAATGCTTATCCACGAGTTTCTGATATGGGAAAATCACAGCTTGAACTTATTCTTATAAATATATCAGGCCAGGATCATCCGGGAGTCACATCGGCACTGTCGGAAATCCTCGCTAAGTACGATGCCGGAATCCTCGACATAGGCCAGGCCGACATTCACCACACTCTATCGCTCGGAATACTCATACGCACTACTGCCGACGTATCGGGCAATATCATGAAGGAACTGCTGTTCAAGGCATCCGAACTGAACGTGAACATACGATTCACCCCTGTGAGCATACATGAGTATGAGGAATGGGTCGGGCGCCAGGGGAAAAACCGCTGGATCATCACCCTACTTGGCCGACGGCTCACAGCACGACAGATAGCCAACGTGACCACCGTGCTTGCCGAGCAGGGAATGAACATCGACGCCATACAGCGTCTCACCGGACGTATGCCTCTCGGCGACGAGGAACAACCCAAGTCGAAATCATGCGTGGAAATGTCGGTGCGCGGTACACCCAAGGATGTACATGCCATGCAGGAGAAATTCATGCAACTGTCGCAGGAAGATGAATTTGACATCTCGATGCAGGAGGATACTCTGTATCGCCGTTGCCGACGATTGATATGCTTCGACATGGACTCCACTCTAATCGAGACCGAGGTTATCGACGAGCTCGCCATGCGGGCCGGGGTCGGCGACAAGGTAAAGGCCATCACCGAACGCGCCATGCGTGGAGAGATAGACTTCTGCGAGAGTTTCCGCGAGCGTGTGGCTCTGCTCGAGGGCCTGGATGAAAGCGTGATGCGCGACATTGCCGAGAACCTGCCTGTGACCGAGGGGGTGGAACGAATGATGCAGGTGCTGAAACGTGCCGGCTACAAGACAGCGATCCTCTCAGGCGGATTCACCTATTTCGGCAATTACCTCAAGCAGAAATATGGCTTCGACTATGTGTATGCCAACGAGCTTGAGATTGTGGACGGGAAACTCACCGGACGCCATCTCGGCGAGATTGTGGACGGACGGCGCAAAGCCGAGCTTCTGAAGCTGATAGCCCAGGTGGAGAATGTCAACATAGCCCAGACCATAGCAGTGGGCGACGGTGCCAATGACCTGCCCATGCTCTCGACAGCCGGTCTTGGAATCGCGTTCCATGCCAAGCCAAAAGTGAAAGCCAATGCCGAGCAGTCCATCTCGACTATAGGACTCGACGGCGTGCTATATTTCCTCGGATTCAAGGACTCCTTTATCAACTGACACTATGAATGAAAACGCTTTAAGCCAGCTCTACCTCAAGGACACGGCTTTTCAGGACCTGATGCAGAAACGCATTTTCAACGTCCTGCTCATCGCCTCGACCTACGATGCCTTCATGATGGAGGAGGACGGACGAGTGGAGGAACAGCTGTATTTCGAATATATCTCCCTCAACCTCTCGTCACCGCCACGTGTGACCCGCGTGTCCAACTCGGCCGAGGCTATCGAACTGCTCGCCACCAAGAGTTTCGACCTGGTGATAATGATGCCTGGCAATGATGTCACCGAGACATTCTCGGGTGCAAGATCCATCAAGGAGCTTCATCCCGAGCAACCGATCATAGTGCTCACCCCCTTCTCCAAGGAGGTGTCGCGCCGTCTGGCCAACGAGGATTTCTCGGGCATCGACTATGTGTTCTCATGGCTCGGCAACGTGGATCTGCTCCTCGCTATCATCAAGCTGCTCGAGGACAAGCTCAATGCCGAGAATGATATAAATAATGTGGGCGTGCAGATGATTCTCATTGTCGAGGACTCGGTGAGATTCTACAGTTCGGTACTCCCGATCGTGTACAAATTCATCCTCACCCAGTCGCGCCTGTTCTCAACCGAGGCACTCAACGAGCACGAGCGCATGTTGCGTATGCGCGGACGTCCCAAAGTGATGCTTGCCCGTGACTATGAGGAGGCTCTGAAAATATATGACAAATACTCCGACCACATACTCGGAGTAATCAGCGATGTGTCGTTCATGCGCGATGGCGTGAAGGATCCTAAGGCCGGTATCCGTCTGGCCCGAGAATTGCGCTCACGCGACCCCTATCTGCCACTCATCATCGAGAGTTCCGAGCCTGAGAACGCCCATGATGTACGCGAAATGGGTTGCACGTTTATCGACAAGAATTCCAAGAAGTTTCCTGTCGATCTCGGAAAGGCCATCATAAACAATTTCGGATTCGGAGACTTCGTGGTGAGAAATCCCGAGACCGGCGAGGAGATACGCCGCATCCACAACCTGAAGGAACTGCAGAAATACATCTTCGACATCCCGGCCGAAGCGCTGTACTGGCACGCGTCATTCAACGACATATCGCGCTGGCTCTACTCCCGCGCCATGTTCCCTATCGCCGAGGTGATCAAGCAACACCGCTTCAGCGACATCAGCGATGCGCCCAAGGTAAGGCAACTGTTCTTTGATCTCATTGTCAAGTACCGCAAGATGAAGAACCGCGGCGTGGTGGCCATATTCCGTCAGGACCGTTTCGACCATTACTCCAACTTTGCCCGTATCGGGCAGGGGTCGCTCGGAGGCAAGGGACGAGGCCTGGCATTCATCGACTCGATCATAAAAAAGAACACAGTGTGTGACAACTTCGACGGCATCACCATCTCGATTCCGCGTACAGTCGTACTGTGTACCGATATCTTCGACGAGTTCATGGACACCAACCAGCTCTACCCCATCGCTCTGAGCGATATACCTGATGAGGAGATACTGGCCCAGTTCCTCAAGGCCCAGTTGCCGCTACGCATACGCGAGGACTTGAAAGCCTTGTTGCAGGTGGTGGACACACCTATCGCGGTGAGATCATCGAGCTTGCTGGAGGATTCGCACTATCAACCGTTTGCAGGAATATACTCCACATACATGGTGCCAAAGTTCAAGGATTCCGAGCGTATGCTCGAAATGCTCACCAATGCCATAAAGGGAGTGTATGCCTCGGTGTTCTACGCCGATTCCAAGGCCTACATGACAGCCACCTCCAATGTGATCGACCAGGAAAAAATGGCCGTGATACTGCAGGAGGTAGTGGGCAAGGATCTGGACGGTTATTACTTCCCCTCGTTCTCAGGCGTGGGACGGTCGCTCAACTACTATCCACTCGGTGACGAGCGTCCTGAGGACGGCGTGGCCGAGGTAGCAGTAGGATTGGGTAAATACATTGTGGACGGTGGCGTGGGACTCCGATTCTCTCCGCGACATCCCGAAAACGTATTGCAGACCTCGGAACTGCAGCTTGCCCTACGCGACACACAGACCCGCATGTATGCTCTCGACATGATGGGCGATGAACGCAAGACTACCCTCGACGGACGTCCGGCCACTCCTCCAAAAGAATCTCTTGAGAAAATCAAGGTAGAGGATGGATATAACGTGGCTAAAATACGCGTTCAGGATGCGGCTGACCGTGGAGCCCTAACCTACATGGTGTCAACCTATGATTTCCGCGACAATGTGTTGCGTGACAATGACAAAGGGGACGGGCGAAAAGTGGTCACATTCAATAATGTGCTCAAACACAATGTGTATCCATTGGCCGAAGCCGTTGATTTCATGCTTCGAAAAGGCCAGCAGGAGATGCAACGCCCGGTGGAGATTGAATTTGCAGGCATGATAGAGCCCGGCAAGGATTCCAAGGGCCGATTGTACTGGCTGCAGATACGTCCTATCGTCGACCGTAAGGAGAATGTGGACGAGGCAGTGATGTCGACCCCCGACGACAGACTGTTGCTAAAATCATCTACCGCGCTTGGTCACGGCACCATCGAAGGCGTGAAGACAGTTGTGTATGTGAGACCCGATAAATTCTCATCATCCAACAACTCGCTCATAGCACGCGAGATGGAGAAAATCAACCGTGGGTTCCTCGAAAACGACGAGCGCTACCTGTTGATAGGTCCGGGCCGATGGGGATCGTCCGACTCTGCTTTAGGCATACCCGTGAAATGGCCCGCTATATCGGCAGCCCGTCTCATTGTGGAATCAGCGTTGCCCAACTACCGCATCGAGCCGAGCCAGGGCACTCATTTCTTCCAGAACCTCACTTCGTTTGGCGTGGCCTATTTCACTATCGATGCCACTACGCGCCGTAATTCATCGCAGGAAGTGACCGATCTCTATGACGTGGCTTTCCTGGATGCGCAACCTGCCGTGTATGAAAGCGAGTTCATACGCATCGTCACGTTCAATGAACCGCTCGTCATAGGCGTGAACGGCCTGAAGGGTACCGGAGTAGTTGTGAAACCCGATAATGCCTGACCGCCCCCTAACAGTATTAAACCAACATAATATCAGAATAATATGAACTACTTCATAACTTACAACGGCCAGACTGTAGGCCCGATGAGCAAGGATCAGATCTTTGCATATCCTGTCACACCCCAGACTCCGGTGTGTACCGAGGAAAACCAGCAGTGGGCCCCGCTGTACACATTCCCCGACCTCATGGAAATGCTCAAGATCGAGTCGTCACGTCCGAATCCTGCCGAGGTCAACACCACCGGCAAGGACAAGATCGTGTGTGGCGTACTCGCCATACTTCTCGGCTTCTTCGGCGCACAGTATTTCTATGTAGGCAAGGTGGCCGGAGGCTTCATCTGTCTGCTCCTGTCGGTGATCACCTGCGGAATATGGAACATTGTAACCCTCATCCAGGGAATCCTCATGCTCACCATGAGCCAGGCCGACTTCGAGAAGAAATACGTGCTCAACAATTCCACATTCCCGTTGTTCTAACATCATAGAATCTCCCTCACAAAAGCCATGGCTGACCGAATGACGCCCCGGCAACGGAGCCGGTGTATGGCTTCGATAAAGGGCAAGGACACACGACCGGAACTCGCGGTAAGAAAATTCCTGTATTCACAGGGATTGAGATTCCGTGTCAATAACCATCGGTTGCCGGGTTCGCCCGACGTTGTGCTACCGCGCTATAGGACAGTCATCTTTGTAGATGGCTGTTTTTGGCATGGGCATGAGGGATGCCACCGGTCGCGCCTGCCGTTGTCCAACGTAGAGTATTGGCGACACAAGATCACATTGAACAAGGCGCGTGACTATCGCGTGGATGTTGAGCTAAAGCGCATGGGTTGGAGGGTGATTCATATATGGGAGTGTGAGATCAGCGAGGAGAGCCTACAGCTCCTGTACCAACGCATAATAGGCACACCCGGCATAAGCAATATAGCAGGTCCATACATGGCTATTCACGATGGAGACACGCCCAATGACATAGCCGCTGAACCGACGGAAAGTTACGGACTGCCGTATTGACCGGCTTGCATGATTTGGCATTCTCGGTATAATTCCGTATTTTTGTTTTACCAATCAACCCAAAATAACAATTCCAGAACAAGTATATGACACGTCCCCTCATATTGATCACCAACGATGACGGCATCCATGCCTCAGGTATCGAACATCTCATACGCATAGCCGCCACTCTCGGCAATGTAGTGGTAGCCGCTCCGGCCACCGCCCAGTCAGGAAAATCATCGGCGCTCACTGTCAATGCCCCGCTTGAGATCGCCGAGCATCCCTCGATAGACGGAGCCAAGGTCTACAGCATAACAGGCACTCCGGTCGATTGTGTAAAACTGGCAATACATGCCCTGCTTGACCGCAAACCCGATCTGTTGCTCTCGGGTATCAACCACGGCTCCAATGCGGCGGTCAACAACATCTATTCAGGCACCATGGGAGCTGCAATGGAAGGGTGCATAATAGGTATCCCATCGATAGGATACTCACTGCTCAACCATTCTCCCAATGCGGATTTCACGCCTCTTACCCCCTTCATCACCGAGATAACAAAAAGCGTTCTCGCCAACGGACTCCCTGAGGGGGTGTGCCTCAACGTAAATTTCCCCAAAGGATGTGTGCCTGAGGGTGTAAAGGTAGTACGTGCCGCCCGAGGCCGATGGACCGAGGAGTATGCCGACTATGCAAGCCCCCACGGCAAGCCCTTCTACTGGCTCACCGGAAAGTTCCATAACGAAGAACCCGACAATCCCGAGACTGACGAGTACTGGCTGGCCCGCAACTACGGCACCATAGTGCCCATACGCCCCGACCAGACTGCGGCCGATCAGATCGATTCAATAAAAAGCATACTCGGCTGATGAGATTTACACGAACCATCCTCAGCCTCGTAATACTGCTCCAAGCCTCGATAGCATACGCGTTCCCGCTGAAAGTAGCCGGGATCGATACCCTGCGCACAGCCGTGTGGATACATGACCTGCGCTGGGGCTACGATCTGGTCAGCGCCAACATCGACAAGAGCCTCATACCCGCATCGGTGATGAAAAGCGTCACATGCGCCTCATTGCTCAATCTTGCCGGCAGTGATGAACGGTTTGCCACGGAGATAGCTGTGACCGGCAATATCACCGACAGTATTCTCGACGGCAATCTGGTGGTACATGCCATAGGCGATCCCACCATCGAGTCACAATACTTCGATGACAACCGCGGATTCACCGACAGTATAGTGGCAGCAATGAAACGCATGGGCATATCACGCATCACGGGTGATGTCATAATTGATGAAAGTGCGTTCCCCGACGCGACCACTCCTCCGGGATGGATGGCCGAGGATATACCGTGGTACTACGGCGCGCGACTGCAGGGTGCCAATATACACGACAACAAGTTTTCGCTATCACTCCCGTCGAAAAAGACAGTGCCCGCTGTGCCTGACCTGAAATTCCAGTTCCTGTCGCCCAAGAAACGCCGGGTGAAGATCGACCGAAAGGACGGCTCCGAGACAATCGTCGTCACAGGAAACACCCGGCGCGGTGTCAGCGAGACTCTTGCGATGCCCTATCCACGCAAGGCTATGCGTGCCGAAATACTTGCCGGGCTTGATAAAGCCGGAATTACGGTAGACAATGGCTCGCCCATAGAGTCGTTAAGAGAAACGGTGATATATACCCATCACTCCCCCTCGTTTGGCGAGATAATGCAGAGCCTCATGCACCGGTCGGACAACCTGATGGCCGAAGGTATGCTCCGGGCGATAGCCCCCGGTGGTACCCGAGCCCAGGCTATCACCGAGGAGAACAATGTGTGGGCCATGCAGGGGATAAGCGCCCATGGGGTGAAGATCGTGGACGGTAGTGGACTGTCGCGCGACAACCGTCTCACAGCGCGTTTTCTCGGGAATATCAACCGCCAGATGCTGGCCGAGGAGTTCGGCAACGAATTTGTGACCCTTTTCCCCCTCGCAGGGATAGACGGCACCATGAAATACTTCCTCAGAGACACTCCGCTCGAAGGACGTGTGGCCATGAAGACCGGCTCGATGAAAGGGGTACAGTCATATAGCGGATACCTCCTTGATGAAGAGGGGAAACCCACCCATCTGCTGGTTTTCATAGCAAACGGCTTCCGTTGCAGCCGCACAGCCTTAAAAAATGACATCCAGCGTTTGTTATTAGAATTATTTGATGTAAGTTTGCAAGAAAATTAACCATACTATCCTATAATATATGTCACGCGACTATAACAAGCTGCTCACGCTCGCTTACGAAATAGAAGGGTTGCTAACCTTACAGGCCCAGAGAGGCGACAACGCGGTAGTGGCCGTGGACGAGCTTCTGGCCGGAAAGATAGCCGAGCTCGGATCATACTTCAACCCTACGGCTGAAGCCGAAAGCCCAGTTGCCACCATGGATGAGGAGATAGCCGCATCAACCCTGCGTGAAGAGAAGATGATGGCGGAACAGCCCGTGCCTTCACAACCGGTATCCGAGCCGGTGGTGGAGAAGCCTGAGGAGAAACCGGTGAAGACTCCTGCCGTGACCGTGGAGATCAAGGAGACAGTAAAGCCGGCCGAATGTACTGAAATGACCGAACCGGCCCTTACTCTGGAAGAGAAACTCGCCCGCCAGCGTGCCAAGGATCTGTCACGTGCATTCACCCTCAACGACAAGTTCCGTTTCCGTCGCGAACTGTTCCGTGACTCTCAGGAAGAACTTGACGATGCCATAAACGTGATATCCCAGATGACCACAGTGGCCGAAGCCGAGGAGTACATTTACGATGACCTGTGTCTCGATCCCGAGAATGAGGATGTAAAGGCGTTCATGGATATCATTGTAAAGCACTTTTAATATCTTATAACGGCTTGTCCAACAGCGATCACTTATGTCAGGAAAACTCTATATAGTCCCCACCCCGGTAGGCAACATGTCGGACATGACACCCCGAGCCGTGGAAGTGCTCAAGGGATGCTCACGCATATTTGCCGAGGACACGCGCACCTCGGGGGTGCTGTTGAAACACTTCGGTATAGACACTCCATGCTCGTCGCACCACAAGTTCAATGAACACGCCACCGTAAGCCCCATCATCGAGATGCTTGCCGCAGGCGAGACCATTGCCCTTATCTCGGACGCAGGCACACCCGGCATAAGCGATCCCGGATTTCTGCTCACGCGCGAATGTCGCCGTGAGGAGATCGAAGTGGAGACACTGCCCGGCCCTACAGCTTTTGTTCCGGCCTTGGTCAACTCTGGACTACCCACCGACCGATTCATATTCGAGGGATTCCTGCCTCCGAAGAAAGGACGTCGCACCCGTCTCGAAAACATCGCCTCAAACACCTGCACAAGCATCATATACGAGTCACCGCTGAGACTGGTCAAGACTCTCGGCGAACTGATAAGCGTATGCGGGCCCGACCGTCCGGCAAGTGTATCGCGCGAGATCTCCAAGCTTCACGACACCACCCACCGCGGCACCCTGAAGGAACTTGAAGAATACTTCAAGGAAAACATTCCACGCGGAGAGATTGTTATAGTGTTAGGTGCCGAAGAGGACAATTCGCCCAAAGTACATAAGAACAAATATAAAGAATAGATCACTTTTCAACCATATTGATTAACATGAAAAAGATTGCATCAATCGCAATTGTTGCGGCCGCTATCCTTACAGGCTGTAACGGCGACAAGCTCCGTGAAGCAGAAGCTCAGAATCAGCAGCTCAAGGGGGACCTCAGCGAGACTCTCGCCACACAGGATAGCCTTCTGGTGCTCGTCAATGACATATCCGACGGCATGGCCCAGATTAAAGACCTTGAAAAGATCGTTAGTACTCCCGGCGGACTCGGATCAGAGTCATCATCGCGCAAGGAGCAGATACGCAACGACATGATAGCCATACAGCAGGCTCTCCAGGAGCGCCGTCAGCGCCTGGCCGAACTTGAGGCCAAGCTCGCCAAGACCGGCGGAGAGTCTACAACCCTCAAGCGCACCATCTCCAACCTCAAGGCTCAGATCGCTGATCAGACAACCGAAATTGCCACACTGACCAACCAGCTCGCTTCGGCCAACATCAAAATCGAGGAACTCAGCAGCACCGTCACCACCCTCAACACCCAGGTTGACTCACTCAGCACAAATGTGGAGGCCGAGCGTCAGCTCAAGGATGAGGCTCTCGCCGAGGCTCAGAAGGCCACCGAGGAGCTGAACACATGCTACTATGCGATAGGTAATAACGGTGAGCTCAAGGACCGTGGCATCCTGTCGTCGGGATTCCTGCGCAAGACCAAGGTAATGAAGGGCGATTTCGACCTGAATTATTTCCAGACTGCCGACAAGCGCACTCTTACCGAGATTCCTACCCACAGCAAGAAGGCCGAGATCATGACCAACCAGCCCAAGGACTCTTATCAGATCGTGGATCTGAACGGACAGAAGGTGATCAAGATCACCAACCCCGAAAAATTCTGGCAGATGTCCAACTTCCTTGTCATAAAGGTTGATTGATGCCGGGAAAAGAAGATATAATATAATATAGAGGTCTCGGACGGGACAAGAGCCATCCGGCGGATGCCGGCTCTTGTCTCTTCCGGGACTTTTGTTCTTTCTCCCGCGCTCCACAGCTCTCTCCCCCACTCCTCCTGCTCTCTCCCGCACACTCCTCCAGATTCCAATATATCATACTAATTTTTCTTCCACCACATCATGAAAATTCTAACTGCTATCACAGGCATAGCCCTGTGCTGTTCCATGGAAACATTTGCCGACAACCCTGATGCCAAGTATGCCGAGTATCCGACCTACGCAGGATCGGACCTTGAACTCACGGTAGATAACTCGGGGACTCACTGGCGTCTATGGTCGCCCGAGGCCGAGGCGGTGAAAGTGAACATATATCCCTCGGGACTGAACACTCCGGCTATCACAACGATCGACATGACCCGCTCGACCGACGGCACATGGACTGCTTCAAAGCCCGAAAAACTCTACGGGAAATATTATACTTTCTCGGTGAAGCAAGGGGGCAAATGGCTTGACGAGACTCCCGGCGTATGGGCCAAGGCTGTGGGAACCAACGGCCACCGTGCCGCCATCATCGACCTCTCCACCACCGATCCTGAGGGTTGGGCCAATGACAAAGGCCCCGAAATAAAGAATATCAACGATGCCGTGATATACGAGATGCACCACAGGGACTTCTCCCAGCATCCGTCGTCGGGTATTGTGAACAAGGGTAAGTTCCTGGCTCTGACCGAGCCGTCGACCACCAATGCCACCGGAGAAGCCACAGGCATTGACCACCTTAAGGAACTCGGCGTGACCCACGTGCATATCCTACCTTCCTACGACTACAACAGTGTGGATGAGGCCAATCTACAGACACCTCAGTACAACTGGGGTTACGATCCTTACAACTACAATGCGCCGGAAGGCTCATATTCCACTAATCCCGCCGATCCCGCCGTGCGCATCACTGAGATGAAGGAGATGGTGAAATCGCTCCACGACAATGGCATAGGCGTGATCATGGATGTTGTGTACAACCATACAGCCGATAACGACGCCTCCAATTTCTCACTCACGGCTCCCGGATACTATTACCGCCACCGTCCTGACGGATCGTACAGCGATGCCTCGGGTTGCGGCAACGAGACAGCATCGGAACGCCAGCAGATGCGCGATTACATCATCAATTCAGTAAAGTACTGGGCTAATGAATATCATATCGACGGATTCCGCTTCGACCTTATGGCTATCCACGATATAGAGACAATGAATCAAGTGATAGCAGCACTGAAGGAGATAAACCCCAATATATTTGTGTACGGAGAAGGTTGGACAGCAGGAGATTCGCCCCTGCCCGTGGATCAGAGAGCCCTAAAGGAGAATGTAGCCAAGATGCCTCAGATTGCAGTGTTCAGCGACGACATACGTGACGCTATAAAGGGACATTACACCGATGCCGCCGACCGCGGATTCGCCACCGGAAAACCCGGACTGGAGGAGACCGTGAAAATAGGTATTGTGGCTGCCACCGATCACCCTCAGGTAGATTACAGCAAGGGCAACAATTCGAAATTTGCATACGCTTCGGCTCCAACTCAGATCATCAACTATGTGTCATGCCACGATGACCTGATGCTCACCGATAAGCTGAGGAAGTCGATGCCAAATGCGACGGATGCCGAGCGCCAGCGCGCCGCCCGTCTGGCTCAGACCATAGTATTCACATCACAGGGTACTCCGTTCATGTTTGCCGGCGAGGAGGTGTTCCGCGACAAGAAGGGGGTCCACAACTCCTACAAGTCACCCGACTCCATCAACGCTATTGACTGGTCGCTCAAACATGCCAATGCTGACCAGCTGGCTTACTATAAGGAGTTGATAAAACTTCGCAAGGAGCATCCCGCTTTCCGCATGACCACAGCCGAGCAAGTAGCCCGCCATCTGAAATTTGACAAGACCGAGCCCGGACTGATCTCATATTCGCTCATCGACCATGCCAACGGCGATGCGTGGAAAGAAATCAAGCTGGTGTTCAACGGTTCGGAATCGGCCCGTGAGGTAAAGATACCCCGTGGCAACTGGACCGTAATAGCCGAAGACGGAAAGATCAATGCCTCGGGTATGGGTACCTCAAAGGGAGGCAAAGTAACTGTCGCTCCCACCTCGGCCCTCATTCTCGCCAGGGATTGATGAGCGGAGGATGTCATTTTTTTCAATCCGACTATTGCGTGATTAAACGAAAATGACTAAATTTGCGTTATAAAAATACACCACATCAGAGACGATTGGGAAACTCTTCAATTTTATCTGAAATACCGAGACAAGCTTAGCCGCCCAATGGCGGGCCTCATCCCCCTCAGGGGAGACTCCAATGTCCGGAGGATTACAACGGACGGCTCAGCACTCAAATCCTGTCATTCGGAGTTTCATCATCTTGCTCTGGTGTGGCTTTTTTGTACCCATTCTTTAGACCAGAGATCTATAGGTTAAGTATAGAGGGGAAAGTATAGAGTATAGACAATTGATTTTTAGACTATAGATCCAGAGAGATTTGGGGTTTAGACCAGAGATCTAAAGGTATTTTATAGATAATGGCTCCTGCCCTCACGGGTGGGAGTCATTGTTTTGTAGTAATTGTAGCAGTATGTCAAGGGGCTCTTGCCGATCCTTATTTCAGCCCTTGCGGGCTGAAGGGTTATAAGGTTATGGGGTTAGGAGGTTATTGGTTGTTTAGGAGTTTATGGGGTTATAAGTTTAAGGGCATGTTCTTTTTTACCATGAACACAATCCG
>JAMPHR010000001.1:359463-400731 GCA_023663345.1 Paenibacillus sp.
ATCGAGAGAATGAGTGGCACCAGATGTCTGGGCGACGGATTCTTTTGCGTAGGTGTGTGACCTTGTGGCTCGTTGGTTTCATATCACCGGCAAAGGTAAGATACATTTACCGGGGATATGGTGCGATAATGTCGCGTTATGGAGAAGTTTTTTAGACCAGTGGGCCAGAGATCTTTTATTTTTAAAGTATAGAGTTTTTTAGCATAGAGTTTTTTTAGTATAGAGGGGGGGAAGTATAGGGATTAGATTTTTTAGCCAGAAGGTTCAGACCTGAGAACAAGAGGGGTTTTAGGAGTGAGATATATTGGTGTTAGCGAGGTGGTCACGGGGAATTATCGGACGTCTTCGACGCCCGATTTGGTATGTGTTTCATTTTTCCCCATGCCTCGCCCGACGGCGCAAATCTGCCCTGACGGGCGATTTGCTTGTCTGGCTCGTGATGGGGCTTCAACTACATCGCCTCTTCGAGGCTTGGTGGTTGGGGGCCTGCGGGATGTTTGTAGACCAGATTCGTGGAGGCAACGATTTCATCGTCCCGGCAGGCTTGGTGGGTAGGTTGGGGCTGAGTGAGGTGGGAAGTAAGGGGTGAGAGGGATTATTTGCGATGGGAGTACATTTCCTCGTAGTATTTCTCGTATTCGCCTGATGTGATGTTGTCCATCCAAGGCTGGTTGTCGAGATACCATCTTACAGTTTTTTCGATTCCTTCCTCAAATTGCAAGGAGGGTTCCCAGCCCAATTCTCGTTGCAGTTTACGCGAATCGATGGCGTAGCGCAGGTCGTGTCCGGCCCGGTCGGTCACATAAGTGATCAGGTCATCGGAAGCGCCCTCGGGATTTCCAAGCACTCGGTCGACGGTCTTTATTATAACCCGTATAAGATCAATGTTTTTCCACTCATTGAATCCTCCTATATTATAGGTGTCTCCCGGCTTGCCTTTATGGAAAATGAGGTCTATAGCACGAGCATGATCCTCGACATACAGCCAGTCTCTCACATTCTCTCCCTTACCATATACGGGCAGAGGACGACGGTGACGTATATTATTGATGAAGAGAGGAATGAGCTTTTCGGGGAACTGGTAAGGGCCGTAATTATTGGAGCAGTTGGTCACAATAGCCGGCATACCATAAGTGTCATGGAAAGCCCTCACAAAATGATCAGAAGAGGCCTTGGATGCGCTGTAGGGGGAATGTGGGTTGTACTTGCTCTCCTCGGTGAACAGTTCCTCTCCATAAGCCAGATGATGGCCGTCGGAGGAGGCCGTGGTAGAGAATTGCGACTCAATGCCATCAGGGGCGGTCAACCTCAACGCGCCATATACCTCGTCGGTGGAGATATGGTAGAACAATTTACCCTGATATTTCTCGGGAAGAGATTCCCAATACTCCTTAGCAGCCTGGAGAATCGAGAGAGTCCCCATGACATTTGTACGAGCAAATGTAAACGGATCCTTGATTGAACGGTCAACATGGCTCTCGGCGGCAAGGTGTATAATTCCGTCGATACAATACTCGCCAATAATCCGGCGCATAAGCTCCAGATCGGCAATATCACCCTTCACAAACGTATAATTGGATGCTTCCTCCACATCCATAAGGTTGGCGAGATTGCCGGCATAGGTGAGTTTATCGAGATTAACTATATGATAATCAGGATACTTGTTAACGAATAGTCTCACCAGATGACTGCCAATAAAACCGGCTCCGCCGGTAATGAGTATGTTACGCTTCATCACTCTTAAGGTTATTGATACATTTGCGCAATGAATCCATCCAATATGGAATCGGGAGATGGAAGGACTTCTTAAATTTAGTCTTGTCAAGTACGGAGAAAGAGGGGCGCTCAACAGCCGAAGGGAACTCGCAGGAATGACACGGACGGATGTCACAATCATTATTTCCGGCAATTTCCGAAATCACCTTGGCAAAATCATACCATGAGCATACCCCTTCGTTGGAATAATTGTATATCCCGTAGTTGCCCTCATATTTCCTATTGTTGATGATGTCGACTATGGCATCGGCGAGGTCCTGAGCATAGGTGGGGGATCCTATCTGATCGAACACCACATTGAGCTCGCGACGGGTGGCGGTAAGATCCATCATGGTCTTGACAAAATTCTTACCGAACTCGGAATAGAGCCATGACGTGCGTATGATCACGTAACGGCACCCGCTCCTTAGGATGGCCTCCTCGCCGTGGAGCTTGGTGCGACCGTAGGCACCCGTGGGGTTCACAGGAGTATTCTCATCACGCGGAGTGTTGCCACAATCACCGCCAAATACATAATCGGTAGAAATATGAATGAGGGGGATACCGTTGTCTCTCGCCGCCTCAGCGAGATAGCCTACAGCTGTGGCATTGATAGTCTCGGCTATATCCTCCTGCCGTTCGGCGCGCTCGACATCGGTGAAGGCCGCGCAATTCACTATGCACTGGAAATCATTGACTTTTACCCCAAGGCGCACTGCCTCAGGATCGGTTATGTCAATATCGTCGACATCGGTAAATATGTATTCGTTGACGGACTCGGATGCCGCCCTTTCAAGACAACTTCCAAGTTGACCGCTACCTCCGGTAACGAGTATTCTCATAAGTAAGTCAGAATAGAAAAATCAGAGTGTGTCGAAAGGTCGAGAAACCGGCCTCTCAACACACTCTTTTACGACTTTATAAAACCTTATTATACAGAGCGATGATATCCTCGATAGTCACATCACGGGGGTTGCCGGGAGTGCATACATCGGAGATAGCCTGCTCGGACAGCGCCTGAATATCGGACTCCTTAATGCCGATTTCAGAGAGGTGCTGAGGTATGCCGACCTTGATAGACAGAGCCTTGACAGCATCGCAAGCAGCCTGGGCAGCCTCATCGCGGCTCATGCCAGAGATATCCACACCCATAGCCTCGGCTATGGCAGGATACTTGTCGAGACATGCGGGCATGTTCCACTCCATGATGGTGGGGAGGAGCAGAGCGTTGGCCACGCCGTGGGGCACATCAAAGAGCGATCCGAGAGGATGGGCCATGCCGTGAACCAGGCCAAGACCGACGTTGGAGAACGCCATGCCGGCAACATACTGGGCTACGGCCATAGCGTCGCGCGCCTCGGCATTGGACGGCTCAGCAACAGCGGTGGGAAGATTGCGGCTGATCATGCGGATAGCCTCGATCTCAAACATATCGCTCAACGACCATGCGCCCTTGGTGATATAGCCCTCAATGGCATGAGTGAGAGCATCCATACCGGTTGCAGCGGTAAGCGAGGCAGGGAGAGAATACATCAGCTCGGCATCCACGATAGCCACTGCGGGAATATCGTTAGGATCCACGCACACCATCTTCTTGTGATTCTCCTCGTCGATGATCACATAGTTGATAGTTGTCTCGGCAGCTGTGCCGGCAGTGGTGGGGAGAGCCACGATGGGTACACTCTTGTGAGTGGTGGGGGCACAGCCCTCGAGAGATACGATATCGGAGAAATCGGGATTGTTTATCACGATACCAACGGCCTTGGCAGTGTCGATAGATGATCCGCCACCAACGGCTATTATGAAATCAGCGCCAGACTTTTTATATGCCTCGATGCCGTCCTTTACATTAGTAACGGTAGGATTGGGCTTCACGTCGCTGAAAATCTCGTAGGGGATGGATGCTCCATCGAGAACATCGGTCACCATCTTAGCCACACCGAACTTAACGAGTCCAGCATCAGTCACGATAAGTGCCTTGCTCTTTCCAAGACGTTTTACCACTTCGGAGAGTTCCTTTCGGGCACCGGGGCCGAAATATGAAACTTCATTGAGAATAAATCTGTGAATCATTTTTCAGTTATTTATAGAGATTAGTATTAAGGTCAAACGGGGAGTCGAAGTCGGCAAACATGGGGTGGCGAGTGTCCTTTTCCGACAATATCGCATCGTGAGGATCTATGCACCAATCTATGCCGAGACTCGTGTCGAGGATAGAGATGCCTCCCTCGGCCTGCGGAGCATAGAAATTGTCACATTTATAAAGGAATGTGGCCTTGTCGCTGAGTACTGCGAAACCGTGGGCAAATCCTCGGGGGATATACAGCTGGCGATGATTTTCGGCCGAGAGTTCCACGGCCACATGACGGCCATAGGTTGGAGAACCACGGCGTATATCCACAGCCACGTCGAGGACTGCACCGCTTACACAACGCACGAGTTTGGACTGAGCGAACGGCGGTTTCTGGAAATGCAATCCACGCATCACTCCGCGCACCGAACTCGATTCATTATCCTGCACGAATTCAACAGGACACACCGATGTGTCAAACTCACGCTGTGAATAGCTTTCAAAAAAGTATCCACGTGCATCGGTAAACACCCGTGGCTCGATTATCACAACGCCTTCTATGTCGGTTTCGATTACTCTCATCAGTTATGATCCTTCAGTTGGTCCCTCTTCAACTCATCGACCACCTTCATGAGATAGCGGCCGTAATTATTCTTAAGCATCGGACGGGCAAGTTCACGCATCTTCTCTTCCGAAATCCATCCCTTGCGGTAGGCAATGCCTTCGAGACATGCGATCTTAAGGCCCTGGCGCTTCTCGAGAACCTCGACATATATGGAAGCCTCGGCAAGAGAATCGTGAGTACCGGTATCAAGCCATGCGAAACCACGAGGAAGCGTGCGCACCTTCAGTTGGCCGTCATCAAGAAATGCCTGATTCACGGCCGTGATTTCAAGCTCGCCACGAGCCGATGGTTTTATTTGCGAAGCAATGTCCACAACCTTATTGGGGTAGAAATACAGCCCGACGACAGCGTAGTTGCTCTTGGGATGCTCGGGCTTCTCCTCTATAGAGATGCAATTCCCGTCGCGGTCAAACTCGGCGACGCCATAGCGTTCTGGGCAATCGACCCAATAGCCAAACACGGAGGCTTGCCCGTCTTTCTCAACAGTATCGACGGCTTCCTTCAACAGACCAGAGAATCCGGCTCCATGAAATATATTGTCGCCCAACACGAGGCATACCGAATCGTCTCCTATAAACTCGCGCCCGATTATGAACGCCTGAGCCAGGCCGTCGGGAGAGGGTTGCTCGGCATAGGAAAATCTCACGCCGAAATCACTGCCGTCGCCAAGCAGACGCTCGAACATAGGCAAGTCAAACGGAGTGGAGATGATGAGTATATCCCTGATCCCGGCAAGCATGAGGGTCGAGATAGGATAATATATCATAGGCTTGTCAAAGATGGGAAGCAATTGCTTGCTCACACCCTTGGTGATCGGATACAATCGGGTGCCGGAACCTCCGGCGAGAACTATCCCTTTCATAGATTCTTGTTTCTGGGACTATGGTGAAGGTTAATGTTGCACTGCGAAGTTACGGAAAAGTTTTCATTCGGCAATAACGGCCATACTGAAATAAGCGATTTTGAACAGTCCGAGGAGGATTCCGGGCGTGTGGCAAGGCTCCGTATTAAGTTTTTTGAAACTTGGAGGCGATAATAATTCGGATTTTGATTAATTTTGTAACATGATTTTTCCTGATAAGATAGAAGAAAAAATTGGGTTTGATGGAGTGAGAGCGCAGATAGCAAAGCGCTGTCACTGCCAAGGCGCGCTCGACCGTTGCGCCGACATGTCAATGATGACCGATTTCGGTGCCATAAAAGCGGCGCTCGAAGCCACCGCAGAAATGTCATCGGCACTACATTCCGATGATGCCATACCTCTTGGCGGACTGCACGACATAGACACCTCACTGTCGCTCATACGCATCCCGGGGACATTCCTCGAGATCAAGGAACTGGTGAAAGTAAGAAGAATGTTGCAATGCTTCAACGAAGTATCAGCTTTCTTCTCACGCCATACCACCGATGGCGGGCATACCCCCTACCCCCGCCTCTCGTATATCGGCGAAGGGCTAAAGGATGTGTCACCGGCCATAGCCTCCTCGATCGACCGCGTGGTAGATGAGACGACGTCAACAGTCAAGGACAACGCCTCGCCCGCACTTGCCGAGATAAGGTCGAAACTGCGAGGCATGTCGGGTCGCGTCAACTCAATATTGCGCCGTGTGCTCGCCAATGCCATTTCCCAGGGATTGCTCGACCCTGACACCGTGCCATCAATGCGCGAAGGACGCTTGGTAATACCTGTATCGCCCATGCACAAACGGCAGATACAAGGTATCGTACATGACGAATCGGCCTCGGGCAAGACGGTGTTCATAGAGCCGGCCGAAGTAGTGGAAGCCAACAACCTCACACGTGAGTTGCAGATGGAGGAGCATCGCGAGATAATAAGGATACTCACATCCATCGCAGACTCAATCCGCCCCTCGATACCATCGATACTCATAGCTGCCGGCATCATATATCACCTCGACTTCATACAGGCCAAGGCCATGTATGCCGACACTGTAGGAGGAATAATGCCCCACCTTCATGACCGAGCCGAGCTGGAGTGGTATCACGCCTGCCATCCTGGATTGAAAATGTCGCTCGAACGACACGGGCGCGAGATAGTGCCGATAGATGTCACGCTCACTCCCGAACGGCGAATCCTCGTGATCTCTGGTCCAAATGCCGGTGGCAAATCTGTATGCCTTAAGACTGTGGGTACCCTGCAGTACATGATGCAATGCGGAATATTGCCTCCGGTATATGAAAATTCCCATTTCGGAATATTCAAAGATATTTTCGTTGACATAGGCGATGACCAGTCGCTGGAGGATGATCTGTCGACCTACAGCTCTCACCTGCGCAACATGAAATTCATGCTCCAGAGAGGGCGGAAAGGCACATTGTTCCTTATCGACGAGATGGGATCGGGCACCGAGCCACAGATAGGTGGAGCGTTGGCCCAGGCCATACTTGCTCAGATGAATCAGGAAGGGATGTGGGGTATAGTCACCACTCATTATCAGAACTTGAAGCAGATGGCCGACGATACGCCCGGGCTCATCAACGGCTCCATGCTGTATGACCGCCAGATGATGCAACCGCTGTTCCGGTTGTCAATAGGCAATCCGGGCAGTTCGTTTGCCGTCGAGATAGCACGCAAAATAGGTCTTCCCAAAGAGATTATCGACTCGGCCGAACAGATAGTTGGCAGCGACTATATAAATCTCGACAAATATCTACTCGACATCACCCGCGACAAGAGATATTGGGAGAATAAGCGAGCAGATATAAGAAGAAAAGAGAAGATACTCGACGATAAACTCGAACGCTACACCGATGATGCCGAGAATCTGAGACTACGCCGTCGTGAGATCATTGATGAAGCCCGAGCCGAAGCCAAACGTATCCTTGACGCATCCAATGCCGCCATCGAACGCACTATAGCCGAGATAAAGAAGGCCAATGCTGAACGAGAGCTCACTCTCGAGGCCCGCCGAAAGCTCAAGGAGGAGCGACTGGCTCTCGAGAACGGGGAGCATGGAAAAGAAAACGCCACGCTCGCCCGCGCGCCTAAGAAAAAGAAGGGTAAAAAGCCTGCCGTCACCACGAGTGTGCCCCCTCAGCAAAGGCCTGTGGAGCAAGGATGCAATGTGAAGCTGGACGGCCAGGGCACTGTGGGAACCGTACTCGAAGTAAACGGCAAGAACGCTATCGTAGCTTTCGGCAATCTCAAGACCAATGTGAAGATTGACCGGCTGACTGTAACCGATGCCAAACCCAAGGAACCAAAGCAGAGTGGAATAAGCATGGCGACAATCGATGCAGGACACCAGCGGCAACTCCAATTCAAGCATGAAATAGATGTGCGTGGATTCAGGTCTGATGAGGCCATACAGGCGGTGACATATTTCATTGACGATGCCATCCGCTTCAACGCATCGCGTGTGCGCATACTTCACGGCACCGGGACCGGAGTGCTAAGGCAGGTACTGAGAGATTATCTGTCGACCGTGCCGGGAGTAATATCGGCCCGTGACGAGGATGTGCGGTTCGGCGGAGCAGGCATCACTGTTGTAGAGCTTCAATAGCACGTCCACAGTGTTGCAAGACACGAAAATGTTTCGTACATTTGCCAATACATTTAAGTAAACCTTAACTCAACAATTATAATCAACTCATTCATATCCAACCATGGCTACTAAACCATTCAAATATCAGGAGATGTTCCCTCTGGGACCTGATACCACCGAGTATTATAAACTCACTTCCGACTATGTAAAGGTTGAGAACTGGGGCGGTCACGAGTTCCTCGTAGTAGATCCTCAGGCCCTCACCGTGCTTGCACGTGCATGTACCCACGACAATGCCTTCATGTTACGTCGCGAACATAACGAGATGGTCGCCAAAATCCTCAGCGATCCCGAAGCATCGGAAAATGATAAGTTTGTAGCTCTCACCATGCTCCGCAACGCCGAGGTTGCCGCCAAGGGCCAGTTGCCTTTCTGCCAGGACACCGGCACAGCTATCTGCCACGGAGAGAAGGGTCAGTGCGTGTACACCGGATGCAACGATGAGGAGCGCATATCGGAAGGTGTATATCTCACCTACACCACCGACAACCTGCGTTACTCCCAGAACGCACCCCTCACCATGTATGATGAGGTAAATACCGGCTGCAATCTTCCAGCTCAGATCGACATCCATGCTTCCGAGGGCGATGAGTACAAGTTCCTCTTCGTAGCCAAGGGTGGTGGTTCGGCCAACAAGACCTATCTGTATCAGGAGACCAAAGCAATCCTCAATCCCAAGACTCTCGTTCCGTTCCTTGTGGAAAAGATGAAGAGCCTCGGCACTGCAGCATGTCCCCCCTACCACATTGCAATCGTCGTAGGCGGCACTTCTGCTGAAAAGAACCTCGAGGTTGTAAAGAAGGCCTCTGTGAAATATCTCGACAATCTGCCTGACCACGGCAATGAACTCGGACACGCATTCCGCGACCGCGAACTTGAGAAGCAGCTCAAGCTTGAGACCGAGAAACTGGGCCTGGGCGCGCAGTTCGGCGGAAAGTATTTCGCCCACGACATCCGCGTGATCCGTATGCCCCGCCACGGTGCATCGTGCCCCGTAGGTATCGGCGTATCGTGCTCGGCCGACCGTAACATCAAGGCCAAGATCAACCGCGAGGGTCTGTGGGTAGAGAAGCTCGACAGCAACCCCGGTGAGCTCATCCCCGAAGAATACCGCAAGCAGGGCGAGGGAGCAGTTGTGAAAATCGACCTCAACCGTCCTATGGAAGAAATTCTCCAGGAGCTGACCAAGTATCCCGTATCGACCCGCCTGTCGCTCAACGGCACCATCATCGTAGGTCGCGACATCGCACATGCCAAGATCAAGGAGCGGCTGGACAAGGGAGAGCCCATGCCCCAGTACCTCAAGGATCACCCTATCTATTACGCCGGTCCCGCCAAAACACCTGCCGGAATGCCTTCAGGCTCATTCGGTCCCACTACCGCCGGACGTATGGACTCGTATGTTGATCAGTTCCAGGCTGCCGGAGGCTCCATGGTGATGATCGCCAAGGGCAACCGCAGCAAGCAGGTGACGGACGCTTGCCACAAGCACGGAGGATTCTATCTGGGATCCATCGGCGGGCCCGCCGCTATCCTTGCTCAGAACAGCATCAAGAAGGTAGAGCTTCTCGAGTATCCCGAACTCGGCATGGAGGCCATCTGGAAAATTGAGGTAGAGGATTTCCCCGCATTCATCCTCGTTGATGACAAGGGCAACGATTTCTTCACCGAAATATCGGAGAAATGCAAAGCATGTGCCCTGGGGAAGTAACCGGAGCACCGCATAGACAATAATGTCTCGAAACATCTACGACATACGCCGGTATGGCATCATCATTTTTATGGTGATGTCGATGGCGGTCGTAGGTGTTTTCCTTTATTATTCCGATTCCCTTGTGAGGGATCTGTCGCAACAGGAGCGGGCACGCATGGAAATATGGGCCAATGCTACACGCGAGATCGTGAAATCGGCGGGCAACGAATCAAGCCAAGCAGGCAGTTCGACCATGGATTTTCTAATGAGCATCATAGAGAACAACCGCAATATACCGGTTCTGCTCACTGATGGCGAGGGAAATATCATGATGCACCGCAATTTCAGGCTTCCTGAGCCACCCGACCCCACTGCCCCACTCTTTATCAGTGAACGCAACGAAAAGTATCTCCGAGCCAAACTCGACAAAATGGTCCTGACGCCAAATGTAATAGAGATCGACATGGGGCAAGGAGAAAGACAATATCTATATTATGAGGATTCCCGTCTGCTGAAAGCATTGAACTATTATCCTTATATACAGATAATAGTACTTATCGTATTCATTTCCATAGTATATTTTGCCGTTTCATCGACCAAACGCGCCGAACAGAATAAAATATGGTTAGGATTGTCCAAGGAGACAGCCCATCAGCTCGGCACGCCAATATCGTCACTGATGGCATGGACAGAATTGCTCGAGAATGAGGGAATAAGCCGTGAAATCACCACTGAGATGGACAAGGATCTGAAAAGGCTGTCAACTATAGCCTCAAGATTCTCCAAAATAGGATCGCGACCAACGATGGAACCTTACGACCTGAACACAGCGGTGACCAATGCCACCGAATACATGTCAACCCGCATCTCACAACGCATCCGGCTGACAATCATATCTTCCGATATGCTATTACCGGTAAAACTGTCGGCTCCGCTCATCGAATGGGTAATAGAGAATCTTATAAAAAATTCAGTGGATGCGACCGTCGGATCAGGAGTTATCTCTATTAAAACCTATCAGGATGGGGACAATGCGGTGGTCGACATCACCGACACCGGAAAAGGGATCTCAAAAAAGATGCAACGCAACATATTCAATCCCGGATTCACAATTAAGGAAAGAGGATGGGGACTGGGGTTGACATTGGCCCGACGCATTGTCGAGGAGTATCATGACGGGCACATATTCATAAAAAGATCAGAACTTGGCTCGGGCACAACTTTCACCATCGAAATCCCGTTGATAAAAGAGAACCCTCAACAGCAGTCAAAACAATCAATATAAAGACTTACAGGCATGACATTAAGCCAATACACACGTAAAGCTATCGAACAACTTGCCCCCATATACGATGCAAGCGAAGCCAGGTGGATAATACGGACAATGGTGGAGAACATCACAGGCATGAACCGTACCGAAATCATGCTTCATGACGATGATGAGCTTGAGCCTGAGACTGTAAACCGGTATGACGGTATAATCGCAAGGTTACTGAAGCATGAGCCTATCCAGTATATTCTCGGCGAGACTTATTGGCATGGCCTGACTTTGAAAGTGACTCCGGCTGTGCTCATCCCGCGTGAGGAGACCTCCGAACTGGTGGATCTTATAGTTAATGAGTTCAGCGACAGGCAAGACCTGAATGTCATGGATCTATGCACCGGTTCGGGATGTATTGCTGTGGCGCTGGCACGAAATCTGCCGTTCGCATCGGTAAAAGGAGTAGACATATCACCAGATGCTCTCGCTGTAGCCCGCGAAAATGCTTCAAAATGCAAAGTCAAAGTGAATTTCGAGCAGAGAGATGTGTTGCAATCAGCCTATGATCCGTCCGATAAATATGACTTGGTCGTATCCAATCCCCCTTATATCGCGCAACATGAGGAAAGCAAGATGGATAGCAATGTGCTTGATTACGAACCTCACATAGCATTGTTCGTGCCCGATGACGACCCATTGAAATTTTATAAAGCCATCTCAGCCAACACGATTGATGCCATGAAGCCCGGCGGGAAACTGTATCTGGAGATCAATCCGCTGTATGCACGTCAGCTTTCCGACATGCTTGAGCATGACGGTTGGACTGATGTTAATATAATTAAGGATATGCACGGCAAGGATCGGTTTGCCACGGCAACCAAGGCTACATCATGAAAAGGACAAAACCGCTGACTTACGAGGAGGCTCTGTCCTACACAGCTGGACTCTGTGCCAAATGCGAGCAATGCACGCCGGATCTGAGGAAGAAAATGGCAACTCGCAATCTCCCTGCCTCCGATATAGAGAGGGTGATCCGCGAGCTCGAAAGAATGAGTTTTGTAGATGATGACCGATTTGCCCGTGCGTATGCCCATGACAAACTGACATTCTCGGGATGGGGAAAAAATAAGATCATCCAAGGACTGTGGGCCAAGAGACTTTCCAAAAGCTCAATAGCCCAGGCAATGGACGGGATTGAACCCGAAGAGTATGCCGACATGGCTACCAGTGTGATCAAATCCAAGATAAGGATGTCGAAGGACGGATTATCAACCTACGAATCCAAGCTTAAAATCCTGAAATACGCAATGCAACGTGGATTTGAATGTGCGCTTGCCTCAAAAATAATCAACGATATATGTCGGAAAATGAGAGAGAATGACTACGAAGATAATTAGCCTGAGGTTGCGACGAATGGCCGCAAGTATAGTGGACATAATCTTTCCCAGAGTCTGCACCGTGTGCCATACATCGCTTGTGGAGGGGGAAGATATAATGTGTCTTGACTGCCTGTTCAACCTCCCGCGCACCGACCTGCATACAAGGAATCCCAACGAACTGACCGACAGACTGTTTTCACTGAAAGCACCCATCGAAAGGGGGACATCGCTATATCACTATGTAGCTGATACTCCTTACGTGCAACTGATACACGATGCTAAGTACAACCGTCGACCACGCGTAGGCCGCCGGTTGGCCGAGATGCACAGCCGTGAAATCGCAGAATCGGGATTCTTCGAGGGGATAGACGTCATAATCCCTATTCCACTTCATTTCACGAAATTATTGAGACGTGGATACAACCAATCAGAGGAGATAGCCCGTGGCATAAGCGATGCTACCGGGATTCCAGTAGGCGACAATCTGGTAGCTGTGAAACGACATTCCACACAGACACGTAAGAACGCTACAGAACGACGGCTGAATTCCATAGGATCATTCAAAGTGATATATCCCGAGGAACTTGACGGACTGCACGCGCTCATTGTAGACGATGTGATAACCACCGGATCCACGATACTTGCCGGACTTGAGGCAATACACACCGCGTCGCCGACCACACGCCTGAGCGTGTACTCGCTCGGACTATCCAAAATGGTTTAGCCACAAAAAAGTCCGGAACTTACCTGATGCAAATTCCGGACTCGTATATTGCGGAGTAAAATCCAATTACTTGAGATTACTGTTGATTGATGACCAATCCTTGATAGGAGGAATGATGCCGAGAGAAATCACCTCGTCACGCAGTTTGCACAGATGGTGATAGCTCTGGTCAAGCTCCTTCTTCTCCTCGGGAGTTCCGGCTACAGGATGGACAGTGACTCCATTCTTGTCGACAGTGGTCTCCATCGCCATCATGATATGGTTGTATGTGCCGTTGTCCACATAAGTACCTACAGGCCATGAGAAAGGTTTGCCACCCATTGCGGCGGCAATCATCTCGATAGACAGATAGGCCGGGCTCTGGAATGAAGAACGTCCACGCAGATCAATGATATTCTTACCGCCCTGGATGACGCGCTGCTTCATCTCCTCCCACTTCTGCTCGGGAAGAGCCTCAGTACCGATCAACTGGGAAAGAGGCTGGCCGGCCACAGTGGTAGTGGAAGCAAACACTGCCATCTGCTCTCCATGTCCACCGTATGTACGGGAATTCACGATCTGGTCAGCAGGAATATTGAAATACTTGGCAAGTTCGGTACGCAGACGGGTGCTGTCGAGGGCCGCGAGGGTGGATACCTGCGAAGGCTTCAATCCTGAATAGATAAGCGTCACAAGTCCGGTGATGTCAGCAGGATTGAAGATCACCACCACGTGCTTGACATCAGGACAATAGGTCTTAATATCCTTGCCGAGCTGTTCGGCAATCTGGGCATTGCCACGAAGCAGATCTTCACGGGTCATACCTGCCTTACGGGCAGCGCCACCTGATGATACTATATATTTGGCATCCTTGAAGGCTGTAGCCACATCCGAGGTATATGTGAAATTTATTCCACTGAAGCCACAATGATTCATTTCCTCGACGACTCCCTCGAGCCCGGGGGCATATGTATCGAAAAGACAGATGTTAGGGGTAAGGCGCATCATGGCCGCTGTCTGGGCCATATTAGAGCCTATCATACCGGCGGCACCGACTATGACAAGCTTATCTTCAGTAAGAAAATCCATTTGAGTAATATGATTTAAGTATGTTGTATTCATGTAAAGATACATATATAACATACCGCAACCATATATTGTTTACCAGCCTGACAATTCCTGCTTCCATTCCACAACCTCATCAATCGAAGATCGCTTGAGATCTATGAGTCTCTGATTGGCCGACCCTCGGAACTGCAGGTGTACATCCCTGAGAGATTCCATATAAGGCCCGTCAACCAACACATCGCAAAGTCCAAGAAGTTCAGCCATCCCGGGCCTCTGCATAGCCTGCTCATAAAGATAGCCCGTATAGCACCAGATGGAATATCCCCTCTTGCGTAATTCCTCGGCAAGAGGTATGATCCGGTCGGCCTGAAAGAGAGGATCGCCACCTGAAAAGGTCACATCAAAACCATTGTATTCGACAACCTGCAAAATCTCATCAACCGACATCTCGCGCCCGGCTTCAGGATCCCAGGACTGCGGATTGTGACAACCGGGACATTTATGGCTACACCCGGCAAAATATATGGATGTACGAAGACCGGGGCCATCAACCGATGTCCCCGGAATTATATCAATTACTCTCAAATTACTCAAGATGATCAGTAATTAAAAGTGTTCGTTAACAGTACGTAATGGCAACTCTTGATCACTTATGCACCACGCGATCCTTCAGTTCGGCGAGCTTGGCATTGTTCCAGCGGTCAGTGGTACCTACAAGGTATCCGGTAATGCGCTGTATATTGTCAATGTGGTGGCTGTGGCACTTGGGGCACTCGGTAAGATTCTCCTGAGCATCCTCATACCCGCAATCCATGCAACGGTTGCGGTTGTGGTTGACCGAGCCATATCCGATGTTGTACTTATCCATCAGGTCAACGATATCACTGATAGCCTTGGGGTTATGGGTGGCATCGCCATCAATCTCCACATAGAATATGTGACCGCCTCCGGTGAGTTCATGATAAGGAGCCTCAATCTCAGCCTTGTGACGCGGTGAGCACTTGTAGTAGACCGGCACATGATTGGAGTTGGTGTAATAAATCTTATCGGTGATACCGGGTATCACACCGAAAGAACGACGGTCGCGTGAAGTGAATTTTCCCGAAAGGCCCTCGGCCGGAGTGGCGAGTACTGAGAAATTGTGCTGATAGCGTTCTGAGAAATCATTGACACGGGAGCGCATGTGGGAAACGATACGCAATCCGAGTTTCTGGGCCTCGTCGCTCTCTCCATGATGCTTGCCGGTGAGGGCTATAAGACACTCGGCCAAGCCGATAAAGCCGATCCCGAGTGTGCCCTGATTAATCACGCTCTCGATTGTATCGGTAGGTGCAAGATTCTCGGCTCCGGTCCACAGACGCGACATGAGCAAGGGGAATTGCTTGACCATCGCCGTCTTCTGGAAGTCGAAACGCTCGTTGAGCTGCGTGGCTGTAACCTCGAGTATCTCGTCAAGTTTCTGGAAGAATCTTTTCAGACGTTCCTCCTGATCAAGAATATTCATGCACTCGATGGCTATGCGCACGATATTGATTGTGGTAAAGCTGATGTTTCCACGGCCTATTGAAGTCTTTTCGCCAAAGCGGTTCTCGAACACTCGTGTACGGCATCCCATCGTGGCCACCTCATATTTATAGCGCTCGGGATCATTGGCATCCCACTTTTCATGATAGTTGAATGTGGCATCAAGATTCACGAAATTGGGGAAGAAACGACGGGCAGTCACTTTACATGCGAGCTGATAGAGGTCGTAATTGGGATCCTCGGGCAGATAGCTCACTCCACGTTTCTTTTTCCATATCTGGATAGGGAAAATAGCGGTGGCTCCGTTGCCTACCCCCTCGTAGGTGGTGTTGAGAAGCTCACGTATGATGCAACGTCCCTCGGCAGAGGTATCAGTACCGTAGTTTATAGAGCTGAACACCACCTGATTACCTCCACGCGAATGAATGGTATTCATATTGTGGATGAAAGCCTCCATGGACTGATGCACACGCGACACGGTCTGATTGATGGCATGTTGCTTATAGCGGTCATCGCCCGACAGCTGAGAAAGATCGGCCTTTAGATAGTCCTTTATCTCAGCCTGATAGAGATGAGACAGATCCGATCCAGTGAGACGTTCGAGATTCTTCACTTCCTCGATGTAGGATGAACGCACAAACGGTGCAAGGTAGAAATCAAAGGCAGGAATGGCCTGACCTCCGTGCATCTCATTCTGGGCAGTCTCAAGCGAGATACATCCTATGATACTTGCAGTCTCGATGCGCTTGGCAGGACGCGACTCGCCATGACCGGCCACAAAGCCATATTTGAGTATCCGGTCAAGAGGATGCTGCACGCATGTGAGGCTCTTGGTGGGATAATAGTCCTTGTCATGGATATGGATATATCCATTGTTGACGGCCTCGCGCACCTGGGGCGAAAGAAGATAGTCGTCCACAAACGGCTTGGTGGTCTCGCTGGCAAACTTCATCATCATGCCTGCCGGCGAATCGGTGTTCATGTTAGCGTTCTCGCGTGTGATATCATTGCTCTTTGCCTCGATGATCTCAAGGAACATGTCGCGGGTCTTGGCACGGCGGGCGATTGATCGCTGGTCACGGTATGCTATATAACGCTTGGCCACTTCCTTGCGGGGAGAGTTCATGAGCTCGAGCTCTACGCGGTCCTGTATCTGCTCCACTGTCATCTGTTCGCCACCTGTCATGGTGATGATGTCAGCGATGCGAGCTATCAACGACTCATCCTCACCCATCTCGGTGGTGAGCATAGCCTTACGGATTGCAGCCTTGATTTTTTCTTCGTTATAGCCGACGATTCTGCCGTCGCGCTTAACCACTGTATGTATCATCTGTGAAGTTTTGTAGATATTATTTTCTAAGAAGTGATGCACAAAATTACGCCTATAATACCAATTCTGCAAATAAAAAGTTGTTAAAATCGTGTGATAAATTTACATTTTGGATAACTTTTAGCACACAACAAAATAACAACCTATTAATACACAATAAAATATATCATACAAACGGGAAACTTTATAAAGTTTTCAACACAAAGAGTTGACCAAAACGGCAAACTACCTATTTTAGATAGTTTGCCGTTTTGGTTAATTGATTGGAGTGTACGCTCCGCCTATTTCAGCAATAATAATCCACACACGCACGAGACTCCTTATGTCCGGCGAGAATACCGGCGGCAGCCACGTGGGCAGGATGCTTGGCGTATATTTCTACCGAAGCCATGTCAGGGACAATAGCAGTCAGCACCACATCCCACTCCTCGGCAGGATTCTCGTTAATCCCGACCTCCATCGAGGACAGAACATCAATCTGCTCGGGAAGAGCCAGCAAGGCATCGCGGAATTTCTCGGCGATCTCGTGGCGTTCAGTCGCGGTGCCGGACAATTTGAAAGTTACAATATGTTTTACCATCGCTTTAGAATGACTGGCGTATTGTTGACAATGCGATCGACAGACCATCGGCATCCTTACCGCCGGCCTGGGCGAATCCGGGTTGGCCTCCGCCACCACCCTTTATAGCCTTGGCAGCCTCACGTACTATGGTCGAAGCATTGAGACCCGATTTCACGAGATCATCGGTCAGTGCTACAGTGAGCAAAGGCTTACCGGCGATATCAGCGGTAGCCGCAATGAAGGCTGTAGCCTCTGGCGAAAGCTGACGCACAAGGAAGGCCACGTTCTTAACCATCTCCGGAGCACGAACACCTGTCAGGGACACAAGCTTGCAGTGGCCTGTTTCCTGGGCATTGGCAAGAAGCTCGTTGGCAAGATTGCGGGTGCGTTCTTTCATAAACTCCTCTGCTTCCTTGCGCAATTCGGCATTCTCCTCGATAGCCCTGCGGATAGCCTGACGGATATCGGGGGCATTATGGAACATCTCCCCTACCGAACGGAGCGTATCGGTGAGATTGTCCATAGCCTCCTCTGTCGCCTCGCCTGTGATAGCCTCGATACGGCGTATGCCGGCTGCAATGCTCGACTCCGACACAATGCGTATCATACCGATATTTCCGGTATTGGGCACATGAGTACCGCCACAAAGCTCTACGGAATCACCATAACGGATCACGCGGACCTCCTCACCATACTTTTCACCGAAGAGAGCCATGGCACCCATCTCGCGGGCCTCGGCAATAGGCATCGAACGATGCTCGTCAAGGGGGATGGCCTTGCGCACATTGGCATTGGCTATATGCTCTACCTTGCGTATCTCCTCAGGAGTGAGTTTCTGGAAGTGGCTGAAGTCAAAACGGAGCAGCTTGGGGGAAACGAATGAGCCTTTCTGCTCTACATGAGTTCCGAGCACCTGACGCAATGCCGCGTGAAGCAGGTGGGTCGCTGAGTGGTTGCACTCTGTGGCACGGCGGGCCTCAGCATTAATGCGGGCCTCAAATTCGGCAGTCACATCTGCGGGAAGGCTCTTGGCAAGGTGTACGGCCTGGCCGTTCTCACGCTTGGTGTCATATATCTCTATTTTCTCATCGCCGTTGATCAGCCATCCGCTGTCGCCGACCTGTCCGCCCATCTCAGCGTAGAAAGGAGTAACCGACAGAACTATCTGATAGAAGTCCTTGCCCTTCTGCTTCACATTGCGGTAGCGGAGTATGCGGGTGAGGGCAGTTGTCGAGTCGTAACCCACAAACTCGGTCTCGCCTTCGCTGAGCACTACCCAATCGGTGGCCTCAACGGCGGCAGCGTTGCGGGCACGTGTCTTCTGAGCCTCCATCTCCTTGTCAAACTCGGCCTTGTCAAGAGTCATTCCGTTTTCCTTCAGGATAAGCTCGGTAAGATCGAGAGGGAAGCCGTAAGTATCATACAGCACGAACGCATCTTTGCCCGAAATCTCGGTCTTGCCCTCCTTGCGGGCTGCCTTTATGGCATCGTCAAGAATAGATATACCCTTGTCGAGAGTGCGGAGGAATGCGTCCTCCTCCTCCTTGATCACCTTCATGATCAGTTCACGCTGAGCGGCGATTTCAGGATAAGCTTCACCCATCGAGTCGATGAGGGTATTTACAAGCTTGTACATGAAAGCCTGCTTCTGATCGAGGAATGTGTAGGCGTAACGCACGGCACGACGCAGGATGCGACGGATCACATATCCGGCCTTTGCGTTGCCGGGGAGCTGAGAATCAGCAATGGAGAATGCGATGGTGCGCACGTGGTCGGCAATCACTCGCATGGCTATATCCACCTGCTTGTCCTCGCCATACTTTTTGCCCGAAAGGCGCGAGATGGTTTCAATCAGCGGGGTGAAGACATCGGTGTCATAATTAGACTTCTTGCCCTGGAGAGCCATGCACAGACGCTCAAATCCCATACCGGTATCAATCACCTTGGCAGGCAAGGGCTCAAGCGAGCCATCGGCCTTGCGGTTGTACTGCATGAACACAAGGTTCCAGATTTCTATCACGAGGGGATTGTCATGGTTGACGAGCGATGCGCCATCGATCTGGGCACGTTCCTCGGGAGAACGCAGGTCGATATGAATCTCGGAGCAAGGTCCGCAGGGGCCTGTATCGCCCATTTCCCAGAAATTATCGTGCTTGTTGCCATTTATGATATGGGACACGGGCAGGTGCTGTTCCCAATAAGAGGCGGCCTCATCATCACGGGCGAGACCCTCTTCAGGTGAGCCTTCGAATACTGTAGCGTAAAGGCGGTCAGGATCAAGGCCGAGAACATCCACAAGATACTCCCAAGCCCAGTCGATAGCCTCCTTCTTGAAGTAATCGCCAAAGCTCCAGTTGCCAAGCATCTCAAACATGGTGTGGTGGTAGGTGTCCATACCCACTTCCTCCAGGTCGTTGTGCTTGCCGGACACGCGCAGACACTTCTGCGAATCGGCCACACGCTGGTATTTCGCCGCCTTGTTGCCCAAAATAATGTCCTTAAACTGGTTCATACCGGCGTTGGTAAACATCAGTGTGGGGTCATCCTTGATCACCATCGGAGCCGATGGTACGATGTGATGGCCTTTGGAACGGAAAAATTCCTTGAATGATTCGCGTATCTCCTTTGCTGTCAACATGATTTATTATTGTTATTGAGCTGATTGATTCAATTTATAATTTTCGGGGTACAAAGTTAAACATTTTTTCTCTTTCGACCAAAGAGACGGCATATTTCGCCAACCCAAAGCACCACCGATGTCCCACCTATTATAATAAGCCAATCGGTCAACTTGAGAGGCACCACGTTGAAAAACTCCTGACCGAGCTGCACAATGGCGATCTGCCCTATCAGTATGCCTACGACGATACCCACAAATTCCGAACATCCTTTCATGTGCAATGCCGAACGTCCTGTGGCGAATGCCTTGGCATTGAACATATTCCAAAACTGCAGGAATACGAATATAGTAAAGAACATCGACAGCTCGTAAGGCGACAGCCCCTTGTTGACCGGAAGGAACGGCACCTTCCACATCTGGGTAAGCGAATCAAGCTCGGTGTGCTGGAAATACCACAGCAATGCGAACAGCAGGAAGAAGAACAGTGCTCCTACACCCACTATGAGCCATGCCATAGGCTTGTTGATTATAAATGCCGACCGTGATCGCGGCTTCTCCTCCATCACGCTTTGCGACGGAGGCAGGGTGGCGAGTGCCATTGCGGCAAACGTATCCATTATAAGGTTGACCCACAGCATCTGGGTCACCGTCAGCGGAGATTGCATGCCCATGAAAGCTCCGGCTAGCACGATGAACGACGCAGCCACATTGACCGTCATCTGGAACAAGATAAAACGCTGGATGTTGCGATACAGCGACCTACCCCACATCACCGCCCGACCTATCGAAGTAAACGAATTGTCGATGATGGTTATATCCGAGGCCTCCTTTGCCACCGAGGTGCCGTCGCCCATCGACAGTCCCACATGGGCTGCTTTTAACGCAGGGGCATCATTGGTGCCGTCGCCGGTCACAGCCACCACCTCGTTACGTGCCTGCAGAGCCTCCACAAGCCTTTTCTTGTCCATAGGCCTGGCCCTTGCTATGATCTTAAGATCCTCTACCCTGTCACGAAGCTCGGTATCTGACAGCGCGGCAAATTCAGTGCCGGTGATAATGTTACGGTCGCCGTCTGTATTTTCCCACAGGCCTATCTGCCGGCCTATCTCCCTTGCAGTAGCCGGAGTGTCGCCCGTCACGATCTTCACCTTTATACCGGCATTCCGCACCTCGGAAACAGCCTGAGGCACATCTGCCCGCACAGGGTCCGAGATAGCCACCACTCCGAGGAAACGTAAAGAATCGGACATCGCGGAAATACATTGCATATCAACACCGGTCCCCGCAGGCACTTCGGCACAGGCGAAGCCCAATGTCCTCATCGCCTGGTTCTGATATGAAAGCAACTGCTTGTCAAGCGATTCACGGCTTACCCCCTCGGGAAAATCGCCACACAACGAGGCTATTATCTCAGGAGCGCCTTTGACATACAGCATCTCGCGCCCGTCGCTCCTGCGCACAAGGGTAGCCATATATTTTCTTTCGGTAGTGAACGGAAGCTCATCTACCACAGTCACAGCCTCTTTCAGCGCAAGATAATCCACCTCCTGGATATTAAGCCATAGCAACAACGCTCCCTCGGTAGGATTCCCGAGCGCTACCGGGCGCGACGGATCCGACATGTCGAGTTGGGCTGTGCTATTCACGGCGATACCTTCGGCAATATCAAGCGATAGGCCGCCGTCAGGCAATGATAGCCTTTGACCGTCAAGGCCATAGAACGATGTGGTGCTCACCTGCATCTGATTTTGGGTGAGAGTGCCTGTCTTGTCAGTGCATATCACCGTGGTAGCGCCCATCGTCTCACATGCGTGCATCTTGCGCACCAGGTTGTTGGTCTTGATCATCCTGCGCATCGAATATGCGAGCGACAATGTTACCGACATCGGCAATCCCTCGGGCACCGACACCACTACAAGTGTAACGGCGATCATGAGAGTCTGAAGGAAATACGCCATGAAATGTACCCATTCAAACTCAATGGCCGGATTGGTGAAATACATAATCACCCTACCGGCCACTATAAGCGTCGCAAAAGCATAGCTCACCTTGGTGATCAGAGCGCCAAGGCCTTCGAGCTGTTCGTTCAGGGGGGTCTTTACGCTGTCATCGATCTGCGCGGCCTCAAACACCTTGCCATTCTCAGTGGAGTCACCCACAGCGGTAACTATCATAACGCCATGCCCCTCCATCACTTTGGTTCCGCGCATCACCATGTCGGACGGGAAAGTAGCCTCGGGGTCAAAATCGTCGGGGTTGACAGTCTTATGGGCCACCGGCTCACCCGTGAGCGTCGACTCATCGACATTCAGCGACACAGCCTCCTCAAGTCGGCCGTCGGCAGGGATTTCCTCGCCTGTATTCAGCATCACCACGTCGCCGACCACAATATCTTTCTTAGGCACTTCGATCGTGAGCCCGTTGCGCACCACCTGAACTTTTACATCATCGTTGACCTTATTAAGCAACGAAAATTCCTTATCGGCCTTACGCTCGAAGTAAAACGCGAGCGTGGTGGCAAGGATTATGGCCATGAATATGCCCACAGGCTCAAAGAACACATATCCGCCCTCATCCAGAGCCACATACTCATAAATGGATATAGCCACCGACAGCACACCGGCGACAAGCAGTATAACTATAAGCGGATCGGAAAATTTCTCAAGAAACAGCTTCCACTCCGACACTTTGGCCGGAGGTGTGAGCACATTGGAGCCATGCTCCCGGCGGCTTTGGGCCACCTGTTCATCATTCAGACCGGTATAACGATGCGTTTTACCCATAATAATTTTATATTGATCCTATCTGGGGAAATATACGGGAACGAAAAAAGCTGGTCACTCGTAACATGCTACGGGCAATCAGCTTGATACCTTTGAAGCGACGGTAGTTAATCGCCGCCGGCGCTTCTACGTTAGGCGTGCGCTAATTATTCAGCAACTACGGCTGAGTCAGCTACAACTGCAGAATCAGCGGGAGCTACAGAGTCAACTACAGCTACCTCTTCTACTACAGTCTCTTCTGCTACGGGCTCGGCAGCTTCCTGAGCAGCCTTGTCAGAAGAACCGCAGGAGAACAAAGATGCGCTGAATGCTACAGCGGCTACTAAAACTAACTTTTTCATTTCTTTTTTCTCGTTAAATTATTGAACAATATTTAAGCTTCAAAAACAGCGCAAAGGTATAACAAAAAACTGATATGGCAAAGTATTTTTTAGATTTTTTTTGGCGGACGGCGCTTTTTATGTGAAAAGATTTAAATTTTCGTAAAACGGACGCCCGATTTTTAACAAGACAACCTTTTTAAATGGAAATTTGGCACTTTATTCGTACCTTTGCACATGAGCGTCATAAGCTCCTTTTTATGGCACAATCTACAAGCAAAAAATACTATAAGATAAGTGAAGTGGCCGAGATGATTGATGTCGCACCGTCCACGTTGCGTTTTTGGGAGACGCAGTTCAACATTCTCAAGCCCCGCAGAAACGACAAAGGCACCCGCTACTACACCCCCGCCGACATTGACAATGCAAGGATGATAAAATACCTTGTTCATGACAAAGGACTCAAGATCGAAGCCGCCCTTGAGGAGATACGGGTAAACCGCGACGGCATTTCCCGCAAGGCCGCCGCACTTAAACGTCTCACCGACGTGCGCGACAAGATACAATCAGTGATCGATTCACTTCATAAACTACGTTGACAATGGCCACGACAAAAAAGAAAACCAAGAAGGGCTCGTCAGGCAACGCATCCTGGGCCCGCAGGCACTCTCTCGGGATCATGACAGCCGCAATCGCTGTAATCGTAGCCATCGGAGCCGTACTTGCTTTCGCTTTCATTCCCTATACCGGAGGTATGGACCGGGACGGCGATTGGGTATATGTGCCCCACGGAGCCACCCCGGCACAAGTGAGGGATAGCCTTAAATGCTCGTTGGGATCTTCGATGGGCACACGCGTATATATAATGTGGAAACTTATGGGCAACAACCCGGCCCGCACCGAGGGTGCATATCGCGTGAATTTCGGGCAGACCGCTCTCGGCATAGCCCGTAGAATGGCCACCGGACGGCAGACTCCGGTGAGAGTATCGTTCAACGGCACCCGCACCATGCCTCAGCTCGCCGAAAAGATAGCCTCGCAACTGCAATGCACCCCCGAAGAATTCCTTGACGCATGTTCCGATGTATTGCCCTCCCACGGATTTTCACGCGCCATGTATCCGGCGGCATTCATACCCGACACTTACGAATTTTACTGGAGTGCCACTCCCGAAAACGTAGTGAGGCGTCTTCTCGACTACCGTAACAATTTCTGGAGCGATACCAGGGTGGCCAAGGCGAAAGCCCTCGGGCTTAGCAAAGTGGAAGTCGCGACAGTCGCTTCCATCATCGAGGAGGAGACTGCCAAGAAAGACGAACGCCCCATGGTGGCACGCCTGTACCTCAACCGTCTCGATAAAGGAATACGGCTACAGGCCGACCCTACGGTAAAATATGCCGTGGGCGATTTCTCACTCCGCCGCATAAGAGGTGAACACCTCAAGGTTTCATCCCCCTACAACACCTATCGCGTACAGGGACTTCCTCCGGGACCCATACGTGTCCCCTCTGGGGCCGCAATCGACGATGTGCTCAATGCGCCACACCATAATTATATATATATGTGTGCCAAAGAGGACTTCTCGGGCTACCACAATTTCGCGGTAGACTACGCGACCCACCAGGCCAATGCGAAAAGATACCAGAAAGAGCTGAACCGCCGCAATATCAAGTAGCGCCATGGCATCGCGTTGCGTGAAAGAATTTTTGCATTATTAAGATATTGCAAAAGGCCATTAAACTTTCAGCAATACTTTTTTGTTATTTTTATAATAACATTCATCAATGGCGGCCTCACGAACCGCCTCATCATCAAAAACTATTTATTTATGAAAGCGTTAAAAGTAGCATTAGCGTTCATCGCCCTCATGATTGGCACCGCTTCAGCCAATGCAGGTGGAGTATTTCGTTTCGGCCCCAAAGTGGGACTCACAGTCAACGAGCTTCATTTCAACAACAGTACATTTGACAGCAGCAACAAGACAGGATGGACCGCCGGCCTCATGACCGAGTTCAAGGTCCCCGTAATAGGTATAGGAGCCGACCTCTCGCTGATGTACGTGCGTCGCAACTCTGAGTTCATGGTGAGCAATCAGATTGCAAAGGACAACCGCGACTACATCGAAATTCCCCTCAACCTACGCTACAATTTCTCATTGCCTTTGATCAATAACGTGGTACTACCCTACGTAGCCGTCGGCCCGAGCATCTCGATGCTCACCAGCCACAAGCACATTGCCGAGGGATTTGCCAACAAGTCGGTCGATTGGGCACTCAATTTCGGCATCGGCGTCCAGCTCATCAAGCATATCGACGTGAGCGCACGTTACGGTCTTGGCCTCACCAAAGCTGCCAAGGTTGTCGACAGCGACATCAACGGCGCTGGTATTCAGGGCAAAAACCGTTATTGGACCATCTCGGTAGCATATCTTTTCTAAACGTGAGCAAAAAACTCATTCTCATAGGAGGAGGGGGCCATGCCCTTTCTCTCCTTGATATAATCCCGTCGTCAATCGTGGCGACGGGATATGTTGATTCCCGGCCATCAGGCATCATCAACCTGCCTTGGACTGGAGATGACGACAGCTTTATCTCCACCTGTTCACCCGATAGCCACGAGATCCTGATCACCATGGTAAGCGGAGCCGACTGCAATCTGTCCAAGCGCGCCGGCATCATCAGTCGATACAGCGCTTACGACTCTCCCATCGTTATTGCGCCATCGGCCATTGTCTCGCCATCAGCGGTTATCGGAAACGGCACGGCGGTATTCCACCGCACGGTCATCAACGCCGGCACCACCATAGGCCGTCACTCCATCGTCAACACCGGAGCCATCGTGGAGCATGAATGTACTATCGGTAACAATGTGTTCATCGGCCCCGGAGCCATAATCTGCGGTGGCGTGACAATCGGCGACAACACTTACATCGGGGCCGGTGCCGTACTGAAGCCAAGCATTACAATATCGGGCGGATGCGTGATAGGACTCGCCGGAGCGGTGACATCCGACATCAAGTCGCCCGGCACATATATCGGAGTACCCGCAAAAAGACTTCACGACTGAAAATTCCAAGCCTCCACATCATCACCATGAGCAATCAGCATCACCACACAATAATAATTGCCGAAGCCGGCGTAAATCATAACGGATCCGTCGAGAATGCCATCAAACTTGTACACAAAGCAGCCGAGGCCGGAGTGGACTATGTGAAATTCCAGACATTCAAGGCTGAGAATCTCGTGTCAGCATCCGCGCCGAAAGCCCAATATCAGAAAGAGAACTGTGGCAGCGATGGAAACCAACTCTCCATGCTGAAAGCATTGGAACTCACTGAGGCCGAATTTATCCTGGTTGCTGAAGAATGTCGGAAATGCGGGATAGGATTCCTGAGCACACCTTTCGATATGGATTCCATCGGCTTCCTCAGCCGATTGGATATGGATTACTGGAAAATACCATCGGGGGAGATCACCAATCTGCCTTACCTGAGGCGAATCGCCGGCATGGACCGTCGTGTGATATTGTCAACTGGCATGTCCACTCTAAGCGAGGTGAATGATGCCGTAAAGGCACTTAACGACAGTGGCCTGCCATCCGATAAAATATATCTGCTTCACTGCACCACGCAATACCCTACCCCATTTGAAGCCGTCAACCTCCGGGCAATGGAAACCCTCAGGCAAGTAGGATGCGCCGGTGTCGGCTACAGCGACCACACACGGGGGATAAGCGTTCCAATAGCGGCTGTAGCCATTGGTGCACAGATAATCGAAAAGCATTTCACTCTCGACCGCTCCATGCCGGGCCCCGACCATAAAGCCTCGCTCACGCCCGATGAATTGGCCGATATGGTCAAGGCTATCAGGGAAGTGGAACTGGCCGTAGGCTCCTCTGCCAAAGAGGTTACAGAAGTGGAACGACCAAATATCACGGTAGCACGCAAGAGCATCGTGGCCTCCCGGCATATTAATAAGGGTGAGCTACTTACCGATGACAACCTTACGGCCAAACGTCCAGGCGACGGGCTCTCGCCCATGATGTGGGACAGCGTGATCGGCACCACGGCTATCAGAGATTTCGATAGGGATGAACAGATAAGGCTATAATACCCGAATTATTCTCCGCTCATATCCAGGAATTTTGCCGTTCCTTCACGGCTATCGACTCGCTCAGCATCTTCACAAATATCTGCATAGACTGCTTGCGGTACTCATCCTTAAGCACATGCACGCATCCGGCCATCTCATTGTCAGGGATATCGAGCGGAATGGCCTTCACTCCGGTTTCATTGTGTATAGTGGCCTCAGCAAGCACCGACACCAGTTTGGTCTGGCGTATCAGTTTCAGCAGAATATTCACCTCGTTAAGCTCTATGCGCACCCTGAACTGGCTATAGGGCGCAATCACATGTTCAAAGGCATTTCTCGCCTGCAACCCTCTCGACGGCAGGGCGAGATCATATTTCTCGAGTTCCGACAGCGACACTGATGATTTTGATGCCAACGGATGTGACAGCCCTACTATCGCTGACAGATAATTCTGGAACAGGATATGCGATTCCACGCCCTCGACGGGACGGGTAGGCTTGAAAGCAAGCACAAAATCCACTTCACGCTTCAGCAACTGATCCATGAGCTCGGCCATGGGCTTATAGAAAATATTGAGCTTTACTTTCGGATAAAGCCTCATGAACGACATCAGCGTCTCGGTGAGAATAGGGCTGAATGAATATGTGACACCTATATTAAGCTCTCCGGTCGACAATTGATTCAGGTCGTTTATCCGCTCCATGCATTGATCGGCATCCCTCAAAGTCCTTTGGGCATAGGGCAAAAGCTCCTTTCCCGCCTCGGTAAGCATCACGCCATGACTGCTCCTTGACAGCAATTGTGTGCCCATCTCCGTCTCCAGCTGTTTCACCTGCTGCGACAAGGTGCTTTGAGTCACATACAGCACACGAGCCGCTTCAGAAAAATTCAGCGTCTCAGCTACTTTTACGAAATATCTTAACTGGCGGAGCTCCATACGATTACTTTATACATTGCAAATTTAACCATTATCCCACTATCTTGTGGCCTGAAACGACACTTTTTTGAATATAAATATAGGAATTGTGGCTCCCACCACCATGCACAGCAATATACAGCCACAAGTAAGCGCATTGTCGGCAAACAGATAGAAGTAATAGTCGAAAGCCTCACGCCCCTGCCTGATCACGCACATGGCCAACCCTCCGAAAGCCCTGTAAGCATACATGCCGGGAATCATTGGCAACAAGGCCGGGAAAAGGCACGTTTCGGCAGGAGTCTTGGCAACCGGCGAAAGGAACACAGCAAGGACTCCGACCACAAACGACGCAACAAGCGTAGCCGTGATTATAGGCACATGCCATTCCGTGACATTCATAAGCACATATCGCAGGGAATGTCCCACCGCCGCAATTATGGCGCAATAGATATAAGCCCGGCGTGGAGGCCGGCTTATTGCGGCAAATCCGATAGCGGCTATCGCCGCAAATAATGCATCCTGTAAAATCTGACCGATCATAATACTATATTTTTAGAACATTCCTACGTTCATCAGCATCATACCTCCACACAGACCTATCGAGAGACAACACGTAAGCACCACAGCATCGGTAAACCGGCTGATAGCACATATATAATGCCGGTACAACATGTCACTGAACGAGTTAAGAAACGGTATTCCAGGCACAAGATACAATACACTAGTGCCAAGCGCTATAAGCGGTGTGTCTCCAAGAGAAAACAGCACATCAGTAGCCCCGAGAACAGCCGACACAAATGAACATGCAATAAAAACCACCCTCATGTCGACACCTCGACTCAGCAATGTCAATTTAAGGAAATAGCCTACGGCTGTAGCCACACCTACGATAGCCATGGCCGTGAAATCTCCTCCAAACAGCCTACAGAACGAAGCATTGGCCAGCGTCACAAGCAATAACACCACCCAGCAATTCTGGGAGTCGTTGGAAATAATCTCATCAAATCGCCTGACAGCCTCGCTGAAACTCACCTTGCCATCAGAGATCTCCCAGCTCAACTCGCTCAGGCGTGTATTGATATTGAAACTTATAGGCATAGCCTTAACCTTACATATCGAAGTCATTGTCTCACGGCTCCCGGAGTCAGTCACCGACACATGCACGTGTCTTGGCATTATGGATATATCCACCTCCTTGCCATAAGCCAGGGCGATACGCCCCACGTTTTTTTCCACTCTTATACATGTGGCACCGCACCCTAACAGCCATGCGCAATACCGGGAAATGAATCCGCTCACCTCCTTGACCGAAGGCATACTCTCATCAGAACTCATCATCATCGCCATTATCCTTTATATCATCCACATGAACAGGATCGCCGGGGACGAATATCTCCTCCCGCTCGCTTCCGATCTCAAACAGTTTACGATGTGATCCATGGCCTGCATGTGAGGCCGACACAAATCTTACAATCATCATAACCGCCATCACTATCACGATGGCACACCAGGTAAACAACGGAGTATTCATAATTCTATGCTTGATTAATTACTTTGCAAAGGAACACATTTACCCGAAGTAAAGATCCGTGATGATTAATGTATTTTTCGATACTCCCTATTAGCGAAATTTATCGCAGAAATCAAGAATGTAAAACCGCCAGCCACAAACAATGTGACCGACGGCCTAACAAACAAAAAATGAACGAACAAATAAGTACCTCGGAGGGGAATCGAACCCCTATCTGAAAATTAGGAATTTCCCATTCTATCCATTGAACTACCAAGGCGAATCCACCCGATTGGGCACCACAAAGGTACTCAATATTCAATAAATATCCAAATGGTCATGCCAAGGATTTTAATTTTCCGTCTTGCAAACACCTCCAGCAGGGCAAAAAATTCGGTCTCAAATGCACGTCAAAAGCATAAACATGTAATTTGCGCATCACGGCCTTAACATTATTTAATACGGCAAAAGGTCTGTACAATTCAGTTTTTAAGTAATTTTGCGTGTTATAAAACATAGTTTCACAGCACGCCACATGATTAAAAGCACTATAGAGCAATTACTGAATGATGATTTTGCCGAAATATGGAGGCTTCTGAGCAACGAGGAAAAGCATCTTCTCGCTGACAATTTCACCATTCATCACTACAAGAAGAATCAAGTAGTGTATGCCGAAAAGGATGAGCCTGAATTCCTGTGGTGCCTCATGGAAGGCAAGGTGAAGAAATACAAGGACGGAATAGGCGGACGCAGCCAGATCATAAGGCTGATCAAGCCCGTGGAGTATTTCGGATACCGTGCCTATTTTGCCGGCGAGCACTATGTATCGAGCGCGGCGACACTCGAACCCTCGACACTCGCTTCAATCCCGATGTCGATAGTCGAAAGCCTGATAATGAACAACAACAAGCTTGCCATGTTCTTTATTCATGAGCTGTCCCGCAACCTCGGATCCTCCGACACCAAGATTGTGAATCTGACACAGAAACATATACGCGGACGTCTCGCCGAGGCACTCATAGTATTGCTCGACAACTATGGATGCGAGGAGGATGACAACATGACCCTCAAGATATATCTGGGACGAGAGGACCTTGCAAACCTCTCCAACATGACCACCTCCAACGCGATCAGAACCCTCTCGCAATTTGTCAACGATCACCTCATAGTGGTGGACGGACGCAAGATAAAGATACTGAACGAACCCCAGCTCCGCAAGATCTCGAAATACGGCTGATCTTACTGACTGACATAAACCTTCATAATGGCAAACACACCGAAATTCGCATCTAAAATAGGTATGATAGCGGCCACCGTAGGTTCGGCCGTAGGATTAGGTAATGTATGGCGCTTCCCGGCCGAAGTTCAGGCCAACGGAGGTGCCGTGTTTCTTTTCATATATATAATATGTATATTCCTGCTCGGCATCCCGGTGATGACTGCCGAATTTGCCCTCGGTCGAGGAGGTGAATCGGATGCCACCGGAGCCTTCCGCAACGTCACTCCCGGGCGCAAGGGATGGTGGCTCACGGGATTGCTTGCGATCCTGGCCTCCTATCTGATACTGTCATTCTACATGGTGGTATCGGGATGGACATTTGAATACCTGATACAATCCATCACCGGAGGACTATACGCGTCAACTGACATATCAGAGAGCTCGCTCAACGAGCGCATGGGTGAATACATAGCTGGCACCTACCGTCCTATAGTCGTGACAGCCATCATGATACTCGGCAACCTGTACGTGTTGCTACGCGGAGTGCAGGCCGGCATTGAGAAGATGTCCAACATCATGATGCCGTTGCTTTTCATTCTGCTCATTGTGTTCTGTGGAGTATCGCTATCGCTCGACAAGGCCCAGGAGGGACTCATGTTCTTCCTCAAGCCCGATTTCTCGGCACTTACTCCGAGGACATTCATCAACGCCCTCGGCCAATCATTCTTCTCGTTGAGCCTTGCCATGGGCATACTTGTCACATACGCAAGCTACTTCCCCTCCGACGCCAAGCTCACCCGCACGGCCGTCACCGTGTCGCTCCTCGACCTTATGGTGGCATTTTTCATGGGCATAATCATATTCCCCGGAGTCATGACCTTCGGACTCCAAGACAGCAATCTGGCAGGCTCTGCGCTTGTGTTCGTGACACTCCCGGAGATATTCGCCCAAATGAGCGGTACCCGCATCTGGTCATCCCTGTTCTTCCTCCTGCTCACAGTAGCCGCCTTCACCTCCACCATATCGCTTGCCGAGGTATCAGTGGCATTCATGCAGAAAAGAATGGGCATATCCAGGACCAAGGCTGTAATGGCAGTGGTGCTTCCACTCTTGATACTCAGCCCGATATGCTCACTATCGGTAGGGCCGTGGAGTGATTTCAAAATTGCAGGACTCACCATTTTCGACTTTCTCGATACAGTGACCACCAACTTCATGCTTCCCATAGGAGGCATACTCCTGTGCATCTACATGGGATGGGTTGCCCCGAAGTCATTTTTCAGCCAGCAGTTGACCAACGACGGCGCACTGAAATCAAGAGCACTGGGACTGACACATTTCATTGTGAAGTGGATAGCCCCAGTACTTATAGCGATTGTTTTGGCAGGACAACTAATGTGATGCGGCAGGCGCCGATCCTGTATCCAAGCCCGGATATGTTATCTTACCGGTAGAGATGTCATAGGTTATTACGGTGTCAAACATCGTGAGTTTGTAATAATAGCGGTCGCGCTTCACCTCATAGACCTCCGATTGCTGCTCCGTGCCCTGAAGATATTCATACAACGACGGTGGTAACTGGTCGTACATGAGCACCTGGGGCAATGTTGATCCATTTCCATCGATCTCGAGCCAGCGGTCATCGCTGTCGAATGTAAGCGTCGGGCCTCCCGACAGTTGGACTATACATCCGCCATCCTTCAACTGCTGATAGCTTTTCACCCCGAGACCAGGGAAATACTGGGTAGCAAACCGCGACACGGCGGAGGGCAATTCTTCGGAAGCATCACTTGAGCACGCGCCAAGCACAACAAGAACTCCAATCATGGCAAGCATGAGTATATTGGATATTTTTTTCATGAGCAAGAAGATTTTATAATTAAACTCTTTTTCACTAAAACGTGCCGGAGGGTTAAAATGTTGAAAATTCAAGGCTGTTTTTTAATTTATTACCACATGTTAAATATGCGTATCAAATACGCGCCCCGAATTTTTGGTCAGGTTCATGATTCTTGGTAATTTTGTTGACAGAATATCATATTGTACAATTCCATCCGATAATGCTCGCTGACAAGATCTCAGATATTTTCTCGAAAACCGGCCAATCACTTAAAAGCATGGTGAAGCTCGCCCTGCAATCACGACGGTCCACCATCTCCAAAGCCGATCGGGTCGACCGCAGACTGATAATACTCGGCAACGGGCCTTCGCTTGCCGACAATCTTGCCAGTGACATGGATATACTGTGCAACACAGATACTCTTGCCGTGAATTTTGCAGGCAACACTCCCGATTTCATCAGCCTCAAGCCAAAATATTATCTGCTGATGGATCCACACTTTTTCAAGGAGCCTCCGACTGACCCAAATGTGCCACGTCTGTTCGCGAATTTCAACAGCAAGGTCGATTGGGGTATGACGCTGTTCCTCCCTGTAGGGAAGACCGCCCGGTCGATAGGCCTGACCAATCCCCACATACGCATCGAGAATTTCAATCCGGTAGGAGTCGAGGGATTCCGCTGGCTACAGAATATAGCGTTTGACATGCGACGCGGTCTCCCACGGCCCCGCAACGTGATGGTACCGGCAATAATGACAGGTATCTGGCTCGGATACAAAAACATATACATCCTCGGAGCCGACCACAGCTGGCTACGCACACTCGATGTGGATGACGATAACATAGTGGTCAGCATCCAACCTCATTTCTACAAAGATGGAGAGGAGGAACACCGCAGAGTGGCCACAATGTTCCGGGACATCCGTTTGCATGAACTTCTGTACGGATTCCATCTGGCTTTCAAGGGCTACCATGCCATCCGAGAGTATGCCGACCGTCGTGGCATAAACATCTACAATTCCACTCCCGGATCCTATATCGATGCTTTCCCGAGACGGCCGATCAGAGAATGAACCATCGTGCATCCCAGACCGTTGAATAAATAATACATTTACAAATACCACCCAAGACTTAAATATCCGATATAATGGAAATTGGAACTAAAGTAGCCGATCTGCTCGGCATTGACCAGGACGGCAACGAAGTGCGCCTAAGCAACTATCCCGGACGCTCGATAGCATTGTATTTTTACCCCAAGGACTCGACCTCGGGTTGCACAGCCCAGGCTTGTAATCTGCGCGACAATTACCAGGAACTGCTCGATGCCGGATACCAGGTGATAGGCGTGAGCGTGGACAGCGCCGACTCGCACAAGAAATTCATTGCGAAGAACTCGCTCCCCTTCCCTCTCATCACCGATACCGACCATAAGCTCGTCGATGAGTTTGGCGTGTGGGGCGAGAAATCGATGTACGGACGCAAATACATGGGCACATTCCGCACCACATTCATAATCTCGCCCGACGGCATAGTGGAACGCATAATCACGCCTAAAGAGGTAAAGACCAAAAATCACGCCTCACAGATACTCAACGGCTAAGAAAATGTTAAAAGAAGTTGAGCAGTCGGATTAAAATGATTACCTTTGCACCGTAATCTGAAACGACCTTTATGGACCACTCCGAAAAGCAGGATCTGCTTGACAAACGTTATCTGCGAATGGCTCGGATATGGGCTGAGAACTCATATTGTGAGCGCCGCAAGGTAGGAGCCCTCATGGTGAAGGACCGCACGATAATCTCTGATGGATTCAACGGTACTCCGGCAGGGTTCGAAAATGTATGCGAGGATGCCGACGGCATGACCAAAACCTACGTGCTACATGCCGAGGCAAATGCCATTACCAAAGTTGCCCGATCAAATAACTCGAGCGACGGGGCTACCCTGTACATAACAGCATCGCCATGCCTAGATTGCGCCAAGCTCATAATCCAGGCGGGCATACGTCGCGTAGTGTTCAATGAACTCTACCGCATAACTGACGGAATAAACCTTCTCAAACGCGCCGGCGTGGAATGTCGGCACATACCGGAGACTCTTTAACATCTGGCACCGGCCGACATGGCCGTAACATAACTCGACACGCTCTAAAACTCTCATGAACAATCGCCTTAAAAATCCTGGCGTCTGGATGCCTTTAGCAATTGCCGTCTCGCTTGTCGCCGGCATGTGGATAGGCAAAACTTTTTTCAATAACTATCATGGATGGAACTCGCGCACCAAACTCGATACCATCCTCGAAATGATCGACAAGAACTACGTTGACCATGTTGACACCGACAGCATACTCGAAGAGTCTTTTTCGGGGTTGATGTCGCATCTCGACCCTCACTCGGTATATATCCCTGCTTCCGACCTGCAAAGCGTCAATGAGGAGCTTGAGGGATCGTTCTCCGGCATAGGAATATCATTCAATATGCTCGGCGATACTATCAATGTGCTCGAAGTAATATCGGGCGGACCCTCGGAAAAAGCAGGCATCCTGCCCGGTGACCGCATAGTCACCATCAATGATTCCATCGTTGCCGGACAAAAATGGTCCAACAACAAGGTGATGAGCAATCTGCGCGGTCCCAAGGGATCAGTGGTGCGTCTTGGCATCAAACGCCCGACCGCCGAAAAGATCCTGCCTTTTGAGGTGACACGCAATGATATCCCCGTCACATCGATCGATGCCTCCTACTTCATAGACAACGGAGTGGGATATGTCAAGATCAACAAGTTCGGAGCGAGCACCTACAGCGAGTTCCTCACCTCGATGGTCAATCTAATGGCATCGGGAGCTGAGAAATTCATAATCGACCTTAGAGGGAACGGAGGCGGATTCATGGACCATGCCGTGCTCATGGCCAATGAATTCCTCCCTGCCGGAAGCCCAATAGTATCCATCAAGGGCAAGCAATCGGCCCTCAACAGCTCGACACTCAGCGACGGATCGGGAACTTTCAAGGACAAAGAGGTGGTGGTGATACTCGATGAGATATCGGCAAGCGCGAGCGAGATATTCGCGGGAGCCATGCAAGACAATGACCGCGGTATAATAGTAGGCCGCCGCTCGTTTGGCAAAGGGCTTGTACAGAACCAGATGGAATTGCCTGACAGCAGTGCTATCCGCCTTACCATAGCAAGATACTACACCCCGTCGGGTCGTTGCATACAGAAGACTTATGCTCCCGGAGTGGATTACGAGCGCGAACTGCTGAACCGTTATGAGCACGGAGAATTATACAGCGCCGATTCAATCAAGCAGGATGAAAGCCTGCAATTCACCACCTTGCACGGACGTAAAGTGTATGGAGGCGGAGGAATTACCCCCGACATATTCGTGCCGAATGACTCCAGTGGCATAACATCCTATTATATTAATGTGATCAATGCCGGTCTGATTCAGAAATACACCTTTGACTACACCGACCGCAACCGCGCCCAACTGTCGGAGAGCACCGACGGACGCACGATGCTGTCGCTCCTGCCTGACGACGACACCCTGTTGCAGGACTTCGTAAGCTATGCCCAGCGCAACGGCGTGGCTCCACGGTGGTACTACATAAACCTTTCGCGCGACTTGCTTGTTAATTCCTTGAAAGCCATGATTGCCCGAAACATCCACGGAGTACAGGGATATTATGAGGTGATGAATATGTCAGACCCCACAGTAACCGCTGCGCTGGATGCCTTGAACGAGGGGAAATCAGCTTTCCCAATCAAAAACAACAGCGAAAGCGACAATGAACAAAGATGATATCAGGCGCAGGGTAAAGGCCCGCAAGACCATGCTGGACCAGAGCGATAAGAGCTCGGCCGCCCAACGTGTGTTTTCAATACTTGAACAGACAGCAGCATTCATGCTCGCCGACAGGATACTTATGTATCATTCCCTGCCCGACGAGCTGTCGACCCACGAATTCATAAACCGCTGGGCCAGTCGAAAGCACTTCTATCTTCCAAGGGTGAACGGAGTCAACCTGGACATTCTGCCATACGACGAATCCACCCTATCGCTCGGATCGTTCCATATAGAGGAGCCTACGGGCAATGATACCACCGATATCAATGAGATAGAACTGATAGTGGTGCCTGGTGTGGCATACGACAGAAACGGCAACCGCGTAGGACGAGGCAAGGGATATTATGACCGTCTTCTGGCCGGATCATCGGCCACCAAAATCGGTATCGGTTATGATTTCCAGCTTATCGAGGATGGCATTGACGCAGATCCCCATGATGTGCGCATGGATGTGGTGATAACCGAGAGCCATCACATAGTGATACGCTCAAAACGGTAACGAGCCTGACCAGATCAGGAGAACTCCTCGTGAAGAATCAAGAAGCGCTTGAGCGTGTCGGCCGATATACGTTCCATTGACTTGCAAACCTTATCAAACGGCTTGCGCTCCATAGATCCACTTTTAGAATAGAACTTGTCGGCGTAACAGATAAGACGTTCGAGCAGAGTTTCAGGCATATAGTCGCCCGGCGGTAACGGAAGTTGCTGACGGGCGATATCATCTGCGGTAATCCCAGCACCGGTGTGCCTCTCGGCCACACGGGCAAACTTCTCATCCATTCCCTCGTTACGCAACAATTCGCCACCAAGCACGCCGTGCATGATGTAGGGAGCATCGCCGAAGCAACCAATATCGTTGGCCGAGGTAAGGCAGATGCCTATGTCATGCAACATACCGGCGACCATGATGTCCTCACTGGACAAGGGCAATGCTTTACGTTCAGCAATCTCCAAAGCCAGCGATGCAACCTGGCCACAATGACGCATATAGATTACCCGCCGGAGGGAATCCGACGGGTAATATTTTTCAATTATTTCCTGATAAGTCACAGTGCTTATAGGCTTTTGATCAGAAAGTTATTATGCAATGATCATTCAACGATGGTACACCATCCGTGCGTGTCCTCAATCTCGCCAAGGCGGATACCATTGAGAGTCTCGTAAAGACGTGTGGTGATAGGTCCAGGCTCGCCATTCTTGGCTACGATATATTTCTTGCCTGTATCCAGATCATCGATCTCCCCTACAGGAGATGCAACGGCAGCAGTACCGACAGCGGCAGCCTCGTCGATAGTCTCAAGCTCATCAACAGTGATGTGGCGACGCTCAACCTTGATACCCATATCCTCGGCAAGCTGCATGAGGCTATTGTTGGTGATAGAGGGGAGTATCGAATCGGAAGCAGGGGTGATATAGACGCCATCCTTGATAGCCATAAAGTTGGCCGGGCCACATTCATCAAGATACTTCTTCTCCTTGGGGTCGAGATAAAGTACGGCAGAGTAACCGAGCTCATGGGCGTGCTCACCGGCGGTGAGGGACGCGGCATAATTGCCACCGACTTTCCAGCGACCGGTACCGTTGGGGGCAACGCGATCATACTGGCGCATGATACATATATTGGTAGGCTTGAATCCTGTCTTGAAATATGGACCTACAGGGGTCACAAGAATCATAAACAGGTATTCGGCAGCAGGCTTCACTCCTACCTGGGCAGAAATGCCGAGTTCGATAGGACGGATATAAAGCGAAGCTCCGGAGCCATAGGGCGGAACAAAACGCTCGTTGAGTTTCACGGCCTTGATGACCATTTCCTTGAACTTCTCAACGGGGAGTGGTTCCATAAGTATGCCTTTGGCCGATTCCTGAAGACGACGGGCATTCTCCTCAAGACGGAATATGCGAATCTTTCCGTCCTTGCCACGGAAAGCCTTAAGCCCCTCGAATATCTCCTGACCATAATGCAGGCATGTAGCAGCGATGTGGAGATTCACTTCCTCGCTCTGAGATACCTCTATATCGCCCCATTTGCCATCGCGAAAATAGCAACGAACGTTGTAATCTGTTGGGATATAACCAAATGACAGGTTGCCCCAGTCTAATTCCTTATCCATGATTCGATGATGAAATTACGATTAATACTGCAAATTTACTACTTTTTATTATAAATCATCGGATTTCCCGCACTATTTTCTAAAAGTAAGTCGGGAAAATCAATAATTCGATGAATATCTAAAAAAGAGACCAATCAGAAAAATATTGTTATTTTAGAGTGTAGCAAATTTTATATCACTAAAATAATCCATGTTACAGAAAATAGTAGTACCTTTGCACGCTGAAAACAGCGCCTCTTCTCACCACGGTCTCTGGAATCAATAAAAACAGATTGATATTTTACTAATTCTATGGAATGGTTAATTAACCTAATCGGTCCCGGTCACACCGAACTGGCGAGCACACTGGTGCTCTACTCATTTGTGATCGCGGCGGGTATCTTTCTTGGCAAGCTCAAGATAGGAGGGATCTCGCTTGGAGTCACATTCGTGTTGTTTGTAGGTATTATCATGGGACATTTCGGATATGTAGTAGATCCGGAAGTATTGAAGTTTGTCCGTGAGTTCGGCCTTATCCTGTTCATCTTTGCAATCGGTATCCAGGTCGGCCCAGGCTTCTTCTCGTCGTTCAAGAAGGGCGGAATCCTGCTTAACGGACTTGCCGTGCTGATAATCCTGCTCAACGTAGCGATTGTTCTGACTATATTCTATGTCGACGGCAACACGGACATCTCGGCGCTCGTGGGTGTAATGTCGGGAGCTGTCACCAACACCCCAGGACTTGCCGCCGCCCAGCAGACAGCCGGCACCACCGAAGCCATCAATATCATGGCCATGGGATATGCAGCAGCCTACCCTCTTGGCGTGATCGGCATTATCTTGTCGATGCTCATTCTGAAAGCCGTGTACCGCATCAATATCAATGATGAGATCAGGGCTATCGAGGAAGAGATGGAAGGTGGACAGTCCAAGCCTGTCATACTCTCGTTTGAAGTGACTAACAAGCTTATCGACGGCAAGACGCTGTATCAGCTGCACCAGATTCTGGATTGCGATTTCGTGGTGTCGCGACTCATGGGTGCCGATGGCAAAGTGGTGATCCCGACATCGAAAACCGAGCTTCACGTCGGCGACAAGATCGTAGCCGTGCTCGGCCCCAATGATGAGATGAAATTCAAGGGCGTAATCGGACACGAAATCCAAATGGACTGGGAAGAGGTGCAAAGCACCGTGCTTTCACGTCGCATCGTAGTCACCCAGAGCAAATACAATGGCGTGGCTCTCGGATCTCTCCGTCTGCACACCGCATATTCTCTTAACTGCACCCGCGTAAACCGTGCCGGTGTGGATCTGTTGGCATCGCCCTCACTTCGCCTGCAGGTAGGTGACCGCCTCGTTGTGGTAGGTGACCCCAACGATATCGAACGACTTGCCACTCGTCTCGGCAACTCGATGAAACGCCTTAACCAGCCTAATCTGATCACGATATTCGTAGGTATCATGTTTGGTATCATCGTTGGCTCGATCAATGTAGGATTTGGCATGAAACTTGGCCTGGCAGGCGGTCCGCTCGTCGTGGCTATCCTCATCAGCCGATTCGGATACAAACTGAAGCTTGTGACATATACCTCGTCGTCGGCATCATTGCTAATGCGAGAGTTGGGAATATGCCTGTTCCTTGCATCGGTGGGTATTTCGTCAGGCAAGGGATTTGCTGAAACCGTATTCAACACCACCGGTATGTGGTGGGTAATATGGGGCTTCATAATAACCATCGTACCTCTCATTGTGGTATCATTCATCGCTCGCGGAGTGTACAAGATCAATTATCTGACCATCATGGGTCTTGTGTCGGGCGGTTGCACCGATCCCCCTGCCCTCGCCTATGCGAACAATTCAACCGGTAGCGATGCCCCGGCGGTAGCATACTCTACAGTATACCCTCTCACAATGTTCCTTCGAGTGGTTGCCGCGCAGGCTCTCATACTTTGCTTGTTCTAATTCTTTATTAGTATAGAGAGGAAAGTATAGAGACAATAGATTTTAGATTATAGGTCCAAAGATCTTTTTATAGATAATGGCTCCTGCCCATCACGGGTGGGAGTCATTTGTGTTTTGTAATGTTGTAGCAGAATGTCAAGGGGCTCTTGCCGAGCGTTTATTTCAGCCTTACGGCTGAAAGGTTATAAGGTTATGGGGTTAGAGGTTATTGGTAGTTTAGGAGTTTATGGGTTTATAAGTTTAAGGGCATGTTCTTTTTTACCATGAACACAATCCGCTGACATGCCGGGGACTATTATTCCATTTTTCCTATTTACCTGTCGTATTGTTTTTTGTAACCTTTTTCTGTAACTTCTTTCTGTAACCTTATTGCTGGTTCCGGGTGGAACGGCGGAGGTCGGCTCTCCGCTTAAGTGGGTATGGGTGGTGGGGGATTTGGTGCATCGTCCGCCGGATGGCCGGGCGGGCCCTCGCGGGTGGGCAGGCTCCAGCGGAGGATGGACATTGGGTCGGTCAGCACAATCACTG
>JAMPHR010000001.1:400831-476906 GCA_023663345.1 Paenibacillus sp.
GGCCGAGGTAGAAGAAGGCGGGGATCTGTTCCTCGTTCACATTTATATGAATGACAAGGAAGCCGATGCGGCACAGCAATGGGAATAGTGCGGAGCATAGGCTGAGGAATTTCCCCGGGTTGGGTTGCATGGGTGAGAAGCCTTTATATTCCTGGGCGTTGAGCAGGAGCATGAAGGCGGGGGAGGTGCCTCGGACGCTGTCGGGGCGGGAGTAGGAGGCGTAACGTATGCGTTTGTGCAACGTTTTGACCTGACGGCGGGTGTAGCCGGTGTATTCGGGGTACATGCCTCCAAATTCTCTCTTTTTGCCCTCTTGGGAGAGGTAGAGGAGCGCGGTTGCGCCTTCGGGGGAGGTGGCGAGTCGGTAGTCGAGATATGATCTCAATAGTTCGGTGGAGTCGTAGCCTTTTGGGTCTACGATTACGATCGGGCGCGGGCGGGATAGTCGGCGGGCGCGTTCGAGCCGGGATATGACGTTTTTCTCGGTTGGGGTTAGTTCCCGGCCGAGAAAACGTGAGAATGGGTGGCACCAGATGTCTGGGCGACGGATTCTTTTGCGTAGGTGGGTTACCTTGTGGCTCGTTGGTTTCATATCACCGGCAAAGGTAAGATACGTTTACTGGGGATATGGTGCGATAATGTCGTGTTGTTTTTAAGTATAGAGTTTTTTGAGTATAGAGGGGAAAGTATAGAGTATAGTGATTAGATTTTTTGTCAGAGGGTTTAGACCAGAGAACAAGAGGGGTTTCAGGGGGTATATTGGTGGAATATAGGAGGTTAGGGAGGGTGGCGCGGGGATTATAGGACGTCTTCGACGCCCATTTGGGAGGTGTTTTCATTTTCCCCACACCTCGTCCGACGGCGCAAATCTGCCCTGGCGGGCGATTTGCTTGTCCGGCTCGTGGTGGGGCTTCAATTACATCGCCGCTTCGCGGCTTAGTGGGTGGTGTTGCCTGCCTATGGGTTGCGTATTGAAGTGTGGAAGTTTTGGATTTTATCGCCTTTTCGAGGCTTAGTAGGTGGTGGGGCTGGGGGAATATGCGACAACCGCTGTCAAGGGTGAGTTGACAGCGGTTGTTGTGATCGTCAAGTAGATTCCGGATGGAATTACTTTCTGATACCGAGCTCCTTCTGGGCGATGATGGCGCGGTAGCGGTTGATGTCCTTGCGGATCAGGTAGTCGAGAAGACGACGACGCTTACCTACCAGTGCCTTGAGGGCTCGAGCGGTCGTATAATCTTTGTGATTTGACCGAAGGTGCTCGGTCAAATGAGCGATACGGATAGAGAATAATGCAATCTGTGCTTCAGGCGAGCCAGTGTCAGTCTTGCCCTTACCGTACTTCTCAAAGATTTCTACTTTTTCATCAGAATTCAAGTGCATTGATACAGATGTTTAAAAGTGGATAAATAATTATAGTTAGCTCAAAAGAGCGTGCAAATTTAGCTATAAATCCCGACGTGTGCAATAGCCGGGGCTATTTTTCAAGGATTTCCAAGAAAAAATTGTGCCGATGGGCCTGTTCTCACCTGAAATCGGTGAGGAATTGGAGCGGTCAGGCTTTCAGGGGCGGGGATCAGTCCTGGTTGAGATCCTTGGCGGGGTTGCGGAAGTGGATCTTGTGATCGAGGTATTCCTGAGTGGCGATGAGTGTGGGCTTGGGGAGACGCTCGTAGAAGCGTGAGATTTCGATCTGCTCGCGGTTCTCGGAGATTTCCTCGAGATTGTCGTTGAGGGATGCGAATTCCTGGAGCTTCTTCTCAAGATCGTGCTTCATCTCGGATGCGATCTGATTGGAACGCTTGGCGATGATGCAGACGGTTTCGTATACGTTGCCGGTGTCCTCGCTCATCGAGATGAGGTCGCGGGTCTGGGTGTTGAGAGGGGCGTTGGTCTTTTTGTAGTCCATTGTTTGGTATATACGATTGTTTCTTTTTTTTGTCTTGATTAACTCGGTGAGGGGAGGGGGATTACTCCTTGGTATAGCGGCTTGCTATCTTGAAGATGTTGTCGGCTTCCTCGCGGTTGGGGGAGTCGGGGTAGTTGTTGATGAATGAGTAGTATTCATCGACTACCTCGGAGTAACGGTCGGCTTTCTTTTCGTCGACGCTCTCGCGGGCTTCCTGATAGCGAGCTTTCAGGATGAGGAGCTCAAGGTCTTCCTTATATTTGGAGTAGGGATAATCCTTGATGGCGTTCTTGGCCACGATGATGGCGCTCTCGTAGTTGTTGCCCATGTAGGTGCCGAGATTATAGTAGAGCTGGGCATTCTCAAGCTGCTTGAGGGTGAGTTTGTCCTGAAGCTCGAAGATGGCGTTCTGAGCGATTGAAACTTTGTCGCTTCTGGGGAAGTAGTCGAGGAAGGCCTGGAGCTCCTGGATGGCTTTCAGCGTACCGGTCTGGTCGAGCTGAGGGTCGGGGGAGTCGAGGTAGTATCCGTAACCGGCGTAGAAGCGGGAGAGCTCGGTGTGCTTGCCCTTGGGGAAGCGGGTGTAGTACTGCTTGAAGTAGGATCCGGCTGTCTCGTAGTCCTTGTTCTCGTAGTTGGAGAGGGCGAGGAGGTAGAGAGCATCCTCGGCTTTCTCGGAGCCTTTGAATACGGCGGGAACGTTTTCGAGGGCAGTAGCCGCCTGGGTGTATTTTTTCTCTTCAAATGCTCGTTTCGCGAAATCGAGGCGATAGTCGGCGTCGTTGCTTTTGAGTACGCGCTGATATTCGCCACAAGAAGTGAGGGCGATGGCCGCGAGCAATACTAAGAGGTATCTGTACATATCGAATATTGGTGAGCTGCGTGAGCGTTAGCGTTTCAACTTGCAAAATTAGTCATTTTTTGTGAAAAAACACTATGATAGGGCTGTATAATTCTTGAATAATCGTTAATTTTGTGATGATTATTCCATTGAAGATGGCTTGTATATATAGTATTCGATTACGGATTTTATTGCTGTCGGCGATGATGCTGGCGGTTGTCGGGACAGGATGGGCCTCCTCCAAGCGCGAGATGCGCGGAGTGTGGGTGGCTACCGTGTGGGGTATCGACTGGCCTTCACGGCAGGGGACATCGGAGGCTGTGCGCTCGATGCAACAACGGGAGCTCGGCGAGATCCTTGATAGATGCAAACGGTTGAACTTCACCACTGTGTGCTTTCAGGTGAGAGGTATGGCCGACGTGATGTACAAGTCGAAACTTGAGCCGTGGAGCGCATTTGTGAGCGGTAAACGCGGGGAGGATCCCGGATGGGATCCATTAGAGTGGGCTGTGGCCGAGTGCCACAGACGCGGACTGGAGTGCTATGCGTGGGTGAATCCTTTCAGATGGTCGTCGGGGACAGATTACAATACTCCTGCCGACAAGGAATGGAAATCGCGCGGATGGCTTCTGACGCATGGAAAGTACACGGTGTTGAATCCCGGGCTGGAGCCTGTGAGGCAACACATTGTGGAGATATGCCGTGAGATAGTGGAGGGGTATGATATAGACGGATTGATATTTGATGACTATTTCTATCCCAACCGCATACCGGAGAGCGAGAAGGCTCCGGATTACGGTCTATACAGATCGGAGGCCCCGTGGATGACGTTTGGCGACTGGCGCAGGGCCAATGTACACAAGGCTATAGCTGATGTGAAAGGGATGATAGATGACACGAAGCCATATGTGCGTTTCGGCATCTCTCCGGCCGGAGTGGCCGGCAAGGCTGACTCCTCGGCTCCGAAGTGGGGCGCCGAGGGGGTGGGCGTGAAAGCGGCCGACTGGCAGTATGGCGAGATATATTCCGATCCGTTGGGGTGGATGTATCAGGGCACGGTGGATTTCGTGTCACCACAGATATATTGGGCGACGACGCACGGAACGGCTCCATACGGACAGTTGTCGCAGTGGTGGAGCCAGACGGCCAATATGTATGGCGTGCATGTGTATTCGAGCGTTACCCTCGAGCGTATAGGATCAGGTGATCTGGCGGAACATAGGCGCGACTTAGGACGGCAGATAGACTGTAACCGCAAGTACAGTGTGGACGGCAATCACGGCACCATCATATACAGCGCGAAGTTTCTTCCGAAGGTGTCGGCCACGCTTGCCACGGGGCGGTATGCCTATCCGTCGCTGACGCCGAGCATGGCCGAGCGTGAGATCGAGCCGGATGCGGAGGCTCCGCATGGGTTGAAGCTGAATCACGGGGTGCTGACGTGGAGTGCGCCCAAGGGAGCGAGACGATTTACAGTGTATGCCGTTCCCGAGGATGTGTCGCGGGAGGATGCGGCCGATGCCGACGGAGATGGGATTGACGGTGCGTTCCTGCTCGGGGTGAGCTACGAACCGCACATGAATGTGGGTGAGATAAAGGGGTACAGGTATGCGGTGTGCGTGTATTCGGCGTATTCAACCGAGGGCACTCCGGCATGGATAGAGCCGTGAGACTTAGATTATAGAGCTGACGCGACGGTCGGAGGAGGGGCGGATGTCGTAGGCATCCTGGGCTATGCGACGGTTGCGGTCGGTGTCCTGGGTGATGTAGAACCGGATCATTGCGTAGAGGATGTTCTGCATGGGGGTGAGTGATTCGGTGGGGTCCTGGCCGAGAATCAGTTCGGCACTGAGTGCGTTGGTGATGGGCAGACGATCGACAAGGGGGAGTGAATTGATGGTGTCGATGACGCGGGGGGAGATGAAGAATGCTGCCATGGTGAAGAAGATGAAAAGAGTGTGTCCAAAAAAGGTTATAATTGCGGCGGTGCGTAAGGTGAACGGCCACGTTGCAAAGGTATTATGCCGGTAGGGCATAAAATAAGCACACCGATGTTTAAAAGAATTAAAACATCGGTGTGCGTGAGAAACTATAAACAGTTTCCGAAAAATAGCTATTACTTATTCCTGTGTTTTTACAGCATCTTGACCGAGCGGTTGATAAATTCGCTCAGCTCGCGACCTTGGAGAAGGCCGTTGCCGAGAAGGGCGAGATCGATCATCTGCTTGACAGCCGGAACACCGGATGCGTAGGCGGCGATGATGGAATCCTGCTCCTTGCGCGAATTATCCACTGACTCGAGTAGCTTCTTTTCTTCTGCTTCCTGCTCGGGGGTAGGCTTGTTGTCCTTGATCTCGGCACGGATGGCGGTGAGGCGCTCGTTGTCGGCGCTCACGGCGGCGCGCAGAGGGGATATCTTTTCATCGAGGGCCTTCTCGGCATCGGCGAGCACACGGGCTACTGCCTGCTGAGAGGTGTTGACGATGAGATTGAAGTTGTCGGGGAGCTCGGCGTAGAAACTCATGCCGGGCTGGGTGGCGGCCATGTCCTTCATGCGTCGCATGTACTCGTTCTGGGTGATGAGCACGGGGCTTGCGGCGGGGTCGAGTGACTCGAAGGAAACCATGAACTCGCTCTTCTCCATCTTGGGGAGCTGAGAGCGGAACACCGAGGTGAGCAGTGAGATCTGGTCGGGGGTGAGGCCGGAGTCCTTCTTGTCGGCCTTTGCCACAAGATTGTCGGCGACATCACTGTCGACGCGCACGAATGTGGTCTTCTCGAGCTTGCTCTCAAGCATGGAGATGAAGTGGCCGTCGAGCTGGCCGTTCATGAGCAGGACGTTGTAGCCCTTGGCGTTGGCTGCTTCGATGTAGCTGTACTGCTCGACGGGATCGGTGGCGTAGATGTACACGAGGTTGCCGTCCTTGTCGGTCTGGGAGGCTTCGATGAGGGCCTTGTATTCATCGAGGGTGAAGTATTTGCCCTCGGTGTCGCGGAGAAGGGTGAACTTGAGGGCGGCGTCACAGAATTTCTCGTCGGTGAGCATACCGTACTCGATGAAGATCTTGATGTCGTCCCACTTGGACTCGAAGTCGGCGCGGTCGTTCTTGAAGAGATCCTCGAGGCGCGATGCCACTTTCTTGGTGATGTAGCCCGAGATCTTCTTCACGGCACGGTCGCTCTGCAGGTAGGAACGTGACACGTTGAGGGGGATATCGGGGGAGTCGATCACTCCCTGGAGGAGCATCATGAACTCGGGGACTACGCCCTCGACGGAATCGGTGACGAAGACCTGGTTGCAGTAGAGCTGGATGCGGTCCTTGCGGATGTCAAGGTTGTTCTTGATCTTGGGGAAGTAGAGGATGCCGGTGAGGGTGAAGGGGTAGTCGACATTGAGGTGGATCCAGAAGAGGGGATCTTCCTGGCCGGGATAGAGCTCGCGGTAGAAGTTGCGGTAGTCCTCGTCGGTGAGATCGGAGGGCTTTTTGGTCCAAGCGGGTTCGGTGGCGTTGATCACCTTGTCGCGGTCGGTGTCGACATACTTGCCATCCTTCCACTCCTGCTCCTTTCCGCTCACGACGGGGACGGGGAGGAAGCGGCAATATTTCTTTAGGAGAAGGTCGATGCGGGCCTGCTCAAGATACTCCTTGTTGTCATCATCGATCCACAGGGTGATCTCGGTGCCACGGGAGGTCTTGTCGCAGGGCTCCATGGTGTACTCGGGGGAGCCGTCACATTCCCAACGCACGGCTTCGGAGCCGTCCTTGTAGGAGAGTGAGCGGATCTCGACTTTCTTGGAAACCATGAATGCCGAGTAGAAGCCGAGGCCGAAGTGGCCGATGATGGAGTTGGCGTTGTCCTTGTACTTGTTGACAAACTCTTCGGCGCCGGAGAAAGCGATCTGGTTGATGTACTTGTTTACATCGTCGGCAGTCATGCCGATACCGTGGTCGCTGACGGTGAGTGTGCCGGCTTTCTTGTCGACCTTGACCTCGACACGCATTTCGCCGAGTTCGCCTTTGAAGTCGCCGAAGGATGCGAGAGTCTTGAGTTTCTGGGTCGCGTCGATGGCATTGGCCACCAGCTCGCGGAGGAATATTTCGTTGTCGGAATAGAGGAATTTTTTGATGACCGGAAAAATGTTTTCGGTCGTTACTCCAATCTGTCCTTTCTGCATGATGTTATATAGGGTTTTATAGTTTTGTGTTTCTATGTATAACAACCTGCAAAACAAATGCCAGAGATAAAAACTGACAAATAGTGTTAAAGGATACTGACAAAAATACCTCCCGGCTGACTTGGCGCCGTGAAAACGGGGAGCCTTGACAGCCGGGAGGTGTGTATCAGGTCGGTGAGTTTACCGAACGGGGATCAGAGACGGGCGCGGATGGCCTCGGTGTCCTTCTCATAACCGGGCTTGGCGAGGAGGGCAAACATGTTGCGCTTGTAGGCTTCTACGCCGGGCTGGTTGAAGGGGTTCACGTCGAGGATGTAGCCGCTGATGCCACAAGCCTTCTCGAAGAAGTAGATGAGCTGGCCGAGGTATTTCTCGCGGAGGGCGGGGAGGGTGATAAGTATGTTGGGGACACCGCCGTCAACATGGGCGATGCGGGTGCCGAGCTCGGCCATCTTGTTGACCTCGTCGATGTGCTTACCGGCGATGTAGTTGAGGCCGTCGAGGTTAGCTTCATCGGAGGGGATGAGAAGGTCGTGCTTCTGCTCCATAACCGAGATCACGGTCTCGAAGATGGTGCGCTCGCCGTCCTGGATCCACTGGCCCATAGAGTGGAGGTCGGTGGAGTTGTCGACAGCTGCGGGGAAGATGCCCTTGTGGTCCTTGCCCTCGCTCTCGCCGTAGAGCTGTTTCCACCATTCGCCCATATAATGGAGTTTGGGGTTGTAGTTTACGAGGATCTCGGTCTTCTTGCCGGCATTGTAGAGAGCGTTGCGGGTGGCGGCATAGAGGTAGGCGGGGTTCTGGTCGCCGGCCTCGGAGGTAGCCTTTTCCATCTCGGCGGCACCGTCGATGAGGGCGCGGATGTCGAATCCGGCCACGGCAATGGGGAGAAGTCCTACGGGGGTGAGTACTGAGAAGCGTCCGCCCACGTTGTCGGCGATTACGAAAGTCTTGTATCCCTCCTCGGTGGCGAGGCTGCGGAGCGCGCCACGCTGAGCGTCGGTGATGGCTACGATGCGCTTGCGGGCCTCCTCAACGCCGAGCTGGCTTTCGAGCTGCTCTTTGAGCAGACGGAATGCGATGGCGGGCTCGGTGGTGGTGCCGCTCTTGGATATTACGATGATGCCGAATTTCTTGTCCTTGAGATAGTCCTGGAGCTCATAGAGATAATCCTCGCCTATGTTCTGTCCGGCAAAGAGTACCTTGGGCTCGCCTTCGACGCCGGGACGGTAGGCGGCGAAGCTGTCGCTGAGGGCCTCGATCACGGCCTTGGCTCCGAGGTAGCTGCCACCGATACCGATTGCGACAACGGTGTCGCAGGTGGCGCGGAGCTGATCAGCGCAGGCTATGATGTCGTCGAGGAGCGCCTCGGTGGTTTCGGTGGGGAGGTTTACCCATCCGAGGAAGTCATTCCCTTCACCAGTGCCGTTGTGCACTTTTTCAAGGGCTTCGGTGGCTTTGCCTTCAAGGCGGTCGATGTCTTCACGGCTCACTGTCGAAAGGACATCCTTGATGTCGACGTTGATAGTTTTCATGCTATTTTAAATTTATAAGTAGTTTGTTGATTGCTTATTGATGGTTGATAATGCGGAGATGCGCGTATGGGGTTCAGACAAACCGTTTGCCTAAGGCGCGAATGGCGCGCTCGGCGTTGGCGTGGCGGTAGAGTATGTCGTAAACGGCATCCAATATCGGCATCTCGATACAATATTTCTTGTTTATTTCCTTAATACATTTTGTGCCGTAGTATCCCTCGGCGGTCTGCTCCATTTCCATCCTGGCAGTAGATACCGAGTAGCCCTTGCCGATGATGGATCCGAAATTGTGGTTGCGGGAGAAACGGGAGTAGGCCGTGACGAGGAGGTCGCCCAGATATACCGAGTCGCAGATGCAACGCGGGCGGGGATATACCTCGTCGACAAAGCGTTCCATCTCCTTGATGGCGTTGCTCACGAGCATGGCCAGGAAGTTGTCGCCCCCTTTCATGCCATGTACTATGCCGGCGGCGATGGAGTAGACGTTCTTGAGGACGGCGGCGTATTCGATGCCTTCGACGTCGCTCGAGGTGATGGTGCGGGTGGTGGGCGAGTTGAGGCAACGGCAGAATTCTTCGGCCAGACCGATGTTGTGGCAACCTACGGTGAGGAAGCTGGGGCGGTCGAGCGCAACCTCCTCGGCATGGCACGGGCCACCGATCACGAGCACTTTCTCGGGGTCGACCCCGAAACGCCTGGACATGTAGTCGGAGACGATCTCGTTGTCGCCGGGCACAATGCCCTTGACGGCGGAGATGATGGTCTTTCCCGAGATGTCGACGCTAATCTTATTGATGTGGGATTTGAAATAGGGCGAGGGCATGACGAGCAACAAGGCGTCGGCCTGGGTACACACATAGTTGATGTCGCTTGAGAACTCTATGCGGTTGACGTCAAACTCTACGTCGGTCAGATATGCTGGATTATGGCCAATGCGCTTGAAGTCCTCGATGCGGTCGTCGCGGCGCATGTACCATAGTATGGAGTCGCAATTGCGCAACAGGAGTTTGGCCAGGGCTGTCGCCCAGCTTCCGCCACCCATCACTGCTATTTTATTGAAACTCATTTCGTGTGGTTTTGAGCGGAGTCCGCCCCCTTTCACCAGGGAGAGGAGGCGGGTTTCCCGCTACAGTGTACGTGTTATTTATTCGGCATTCTCTTCTGTCTGGGCAGAGTCGGATGCTTGCTGCTGAGGCTTCTTTTCGGGACGCATCTGGGGGAAGAAGAGTACTTCCTGGATGGTGGTCTGGCCAGTCATGAGCATGACGAGGCGGTCCATGCCGATGCCCATGCCCGATGTGGGGGGCATACCGTATTCGAGAGCGCGGATGAAGTCCTTGTCGATGATCATGGCCTCGTCGTCGCCCTTTTCGGCAAGACGCATCTGCTCGACGAAGCGCTCGTACTGGTCGATGGGGTCGTTGAGCTCGGAGTAGGCGTTGGCCAGCTCCTTGCCATTGACCATGAGCTCGAAGCGCTCGGTGAGCTCGGGATTGTCGCGGTGGCGCTTGGTGAGGGGTGACATCTCGATGGGATAGTCGATGATGAATGTGGGCTGGATGTAGTTGCCCTCGCACTTCTCGCCGAAGATCTCATCAATGAGCTTGCCTTTGCCCATTGACTCGTCCACCTCGATGCCGAGCTCCTTGGCTGTACGGCGCAAGGCATCCTCGTCCATGCCGGTGATGTCGACGCCGGTGAAGTCCTTGATGGCCTGAGCCATGGTGACACGGGGGAAGGGGGCCTTGAAGCTGATAACGTTGTCGCCGACCTTGACTTCGGTGGTGCCGTTGACATCAAGACATATTTTCTCGAGCATCTTCTCGGTGAAGTTCATCATCCAGTTGTAGTCCTTGTAGGCTACGTATATCTCCATGCAGGTGAACTCGGGGTTGTGGGTGCGGTCCATGCCCTCGTTGCGGAAGTTCTTGGAGAACTCGTAGACACCTTCAAAACCACCCACGATGAGTCTCTTGAGGTAGAGCTCATCGGCGATGCGCAGGTACAAGGGGATGTCGAGCGCGTTGTGATGGGTGATGAAGGGGCGGGCGGCAGCACCACCGGGGATCGACTGGAGTATGGGGGTCTCCACTTCCATGTAGCCGGCGTTGTTGAAGTATTCGCGCATGGAGTTGTACACCTTGGTGCGCTTGATGAAGATCTCCTTCACGCCTTCGTTGACCACGAGGTCGACATAGCGGCGACGGTAGCGGAGCTCGGGATCATCGAATGAATCATATACCACGCCGTCCTTGATCTTAACCACAGGGAGGGGACGGAGCGACTTGCCGAGTACGGTGAGCTCGGTAGCGTGTACCGAAATCTCGCCGGTCTTGGTACGGAACACGTGTCCTTTCACACCCACGAAGTCGCCAATATCAAGCAGCTTCTTGAACACTACATTGTAGAGGTCCTTATCTTCTCCCGGGCATATCTCATCGCGGTTTACGTAAACCTGGATGCGGCCCTTGGAGTCCTGAAGCTCCATGAATGATGCTTTGCCCATGATGCGACGGCCCATCACGCGGCCGGCTACCGACACGGGACGCTCGGGCTCGTCATCCTTGAAGTTTTCCTTGATTTCGTCCGAATATCCGGTCACGGGGTACTCGGCTGCGGGATAAGGCTCTATACCGCGACGTCGCATCTCTTCCATGCTGGCGCGACGTATGGTCTCTTGTTCACTGAGCTGTGGTGCATTCATATATATTAATATATGTGTATATATAATGTGATAGTAATTTTAATATCTGCAAATTTACGCAATTTTTTCTCCCTTTCGCAATAAAAATAGCCCCAAAAGTTGGGGCTATGTGTTAAAAACTTCAAAACGAACGGATTAACTTAACCGTGGGTGTTGAGCCGGTCGATATTCTTATTTATTAAAGGCGTAGGGGTTGTCGATGTCCTTGGAAGGAGTGGCGGCAAGCACGATAAACCAGATGGAACCGATGACAGGGATAATAGAGATGAGTATCCACCATCCGCTCTTGCCGATGTCGTGCATACGGCGGATGCCGACGGCGAGGCCGGGGATGAGGTTGACAAGGCCGAAGATGCCGTAGAGGATCATACCTGTCTTGCCAAGGCACAGAAGGATTACGTAGCAGATGAGCATGTAGAGGCATGGATACCAGTACTCGGCACGGGTTGCACGACCGTTGAAGTCGGTGTACTTCTTGTAGAAGCGTGAGATAGCTTCTCCGAATGTGATGTTCATAATGTTATGTTTTTAGTGATGGTTTAAGAATCAGAAGGTTTTGGGGTCTTTGGCGTGCTGGTACTCGGGATCGTAGATGGAGTTGAGCACGTGGGCGAGGCGGAGGCCTCCGATGAGTAACTGGGCCTCGATCACGGGAGCCCATTCGGCAACCTCGTCATAGCTGAGTTTGCTGTACTCGGGCGTGCGCTCATATATGGTTTTGGCTATGGCTGCACTTTTCTGTCCCCAGTCGTCGAGGTTGCCACCGATGGTGACCACTTCCACCTCTTCGGGTACACGGTCAATCTGCTGTTGCCATTCGGTATATCCCCATTTGTGGGCTGATTCAACCAGGTTAGTGTCCCAGATTCCATGTAGATTAGTGTTGCGGCCGAAATAGGTCACTTTCACGTTGTTGCCTCCGCGGTCGGTGGAGCGTCCCATATGCATGGGCTGATGAAGGTCGCCCATGAGGTGAACCACCATCTTCATTGCCAATTCCTTGTCCTCCTTGCTCTTGGTGCTGTCAGCAAGAGTGGCGATGTTCAGTCTGAGGGCTTTCACGATGTCGCCACCCTGCTGTTCGGGCTGGGTCCAGTAGGTCTTGTCGGCATCGATATTCTTGTAGTGCCAAGTTTTTGAATAGGCGTACTCGGGGGTGTGGCTTGCGTTGTCGAGCCAGTTGGCCCAATATACGGGACTCATGCCGTCGAGCAGGTCGGTGACGGCTGCGAGGGTGGTGGGGGTTAGATGCTGTTCGGCGATGTAAGCGGTTACGTCGTGTCCTTTCTGCCCCCAGGCAAGAGCAGAGAGTGAGGTAGTTACTGATAAAGCCGTGAGGCATATTCTGCTGAGGATGTTCAGTTTCATTAATTATTCATTTAAGGTTTTATCCATCAAAATTAATGATTTTATTTATATCATGGTAATGTTTTGAGTCCAAAAAAATCATTATTCATCTAAAAATTAGTCTGGAATTGTGTTATGTATTAAATAATGTTAATGAGATTGCATTTTCTATGAGAAAAATTTGGTGAATTAATGTAACGGCTATATCTTTGTGACAAGTTTTTCATGGTATTAGATTTAAGGTAAGAAAGTTATTCGTCGAGATGACGAGTAATTTTTTTTGTCCATACATATTGAATTTAAATTCAGGAAAAGCCGGTCTCGAATAACCAAGTGTGCGTGGTGAGAGGTTGGCTTATTATAGCAAATTTGGTAAAAATGTCATTGGTGATGTTAAATAAAGCCATAATATACATTGTAATTATGGTATTACGCTGATGATGTGTAACTTTGTGCTTGAATTTTCTCAAATTTCACACATAAAATGAAACGACACATCTTTATTTTACTTTGCGTCCTTATAACCTCACTTTGTGCATACTCACAGGATGAAATCTCTCTTACTCTCGATGATTCACAGGATATGACCATGCAGACATCAGAAACAATTTCTGTTGTGCAAATGCATAGAGAATCAGCGTTTAACGAAATTGCGACAAGGACATTCGACTATAAAAACACACAAGAATGGCGTATATACAAGGTGCTTCGTGCTGTAGGATGGTCATCTCTCGGTGTTGGTATTCCAACTACTTTTTACGGACTCGTAGGGCTTGGATTAAGCCTTAATGATGGAGGTAATGGACATCCATTTATCGCAATAATCGCAACAGGTGGGGCATTGACATTATCCAGTATCCCACTTCTGATAATTGCCAATAAATATAAAAGGAAAGCTAAAAAGATAGCTCTGAATGTTGGTGTTACATCTATAAATAGTCCTTCTATATATAATAGAATAGATTATGCACCTGCTATAAGTTTTGCTCTGAATTTCTGACAATAGGTTTATTTAGGTCTGTGGATTTTTCCGGTAGTTGAGGAGGATAAGCCAGGGCAGTAGATTTTTCTAATTACATATGCGGGTTGATTATAGGACGTCTTCGACGCCCATTTTGATGCTTGTTTTGTTTCCCCGCGCCTCGCTCCAGGATGCAAATTTTGCCCTGACGGGCAATTTGCATCTGTCGCTCGTGGCGGGGCTACGAGTACATCGCCCTTTCAGGGCTTTGAGAGTGTAAGGCCAGAGGAGTATTTGCAGGCACGTGCGGTTTGGATTTCATTGCTACGTTCGGGGCTTAAAGGGTGTAGCCTGCGGGGGATTGGGGGCACGTGTGATGTGGATTGGATTGCATTGCCCAGTCCGGGGATTAGTGGGTGTGTTGCCTGTGGGGGATTGGGGCCAAGTAGCCAGCGGGGAATTTGGGGGGCAAGTGTGATGTGGCTTGGGAAAACATTGGATTGGAGGGGTGAAATCGGGATCATAAACGAAGATTATAAGCAAAATGTGGTGATTAGATTGCTAATCCCAATAAATTTTGTACTTTTTGTTGCAAATGTTTTGTTGTTTTAAGTAAAATGTATAACTTTGTCGCGAAAACATTAACAACAATAGAATTCTGTACAAATTCAAGGTATGAAAGCAGTAGAAGTAATCGACGATCTGAAGCGTCGTTTCCCCAATGAACCCGAGTACATCCAGGCCGTGGACGAGGTGTTGTCCACCATCGAGGATGTTTACAACGAAAACCCCGAATTTGAACGCTATAACCTCATCGAGCGTCTCTGCATACCCGACCGTATCTTCTCGTTCCGCGTGTCGTGGGTTGATGATAAAGGCAAGGTCCACAATAATATGGGCTACCGTGTTCAGCACAACAATGCCATCGGTCCCTACAAGGGCGGTATCCGTTTCCACTCGTCGGTAAACCTCTCGATCCTGAAGTTCCTCGCTTTCGAGCAGACTTTCAAGAACTCCCTCACCACCCTCGCCATGGGTGGAGCCAAGGGCGGCAGTGATTTCTCGCCGCGTGGCAAGAGCGACATGGAGGTGATGCGTTTCTGCCAGGCTTTCATCACCGAGCTGTGGCGCCAGATAGGTCCCGACACCGATGTGCCCGCCGGTGACATAGGCGTAGGTGGCCGTGAGGTAGGCTATATGTTTGGCCAGTATAAGAAGATGGCCCGTGAGTTCACAGGCACATTCACAGGCAAGGGTCTTGAATTTGGCGGATCCAAGATACGTCCCGAGGCTACAGGATATGGCAACGTGTATTTCCTCCTGGAGATGCTCCGCACACGCTGCATAGATATCGCCGGCAAGCGTGTGGCTATCTCAGGTTCGGGTAATGTGGCTACATATACCGCCGAGAAGCTCCTCACATTAGGTGCCAAGGTGGTGTCCATGAGCGATTCGGACGGTACAATCTATGTGCCCGACGGCATCACCCGCGAGCAGCTCGATTATATCTTCAAGCTCAAGAACGTGTACCGTGGCCGTATCCGCGAGTTTGCCGAGGAGTATGACTGCGAGTATTTTGAAGGCGAGCGCCCCTGGCAGCGTGTGGCATGTGACATAGCTATGCCCTCGGCCACTCAGAACGAGATCGATGGTGACGATGCTCGTGCTCTCATAGCCAACGGCTGTATAGCAGTGAGCGAGGGTGCCAATATGCCCTCTACTCCTGATGCAATCCGTGAGTTCCAGAAGGCTCGTATCCTCTATGCTCCCGGCAAGGCCGCAAATGCCGGCGGTGTGTCGGTTTCGGGTCTTGAGATGGCACAGAACTCCCAGAAGCTCTCATGGAGCGAGGAGGAGGTTGATGCCAAACTCAAGCAGATCATGGCCGAGATCCACAACCAGTGCGTGAAATATGGCACTGAGGAGGATGGCTACATCAATTATGTGAAGGGTGCCAATGTTGCAGGCTTCATGAAGGTGGCTCGTGCTATGATGGCACAAGGCATCCTGTAAAACCTTATTAGCGGATGTCGGGTAAACACATAATTACTATCAGCAAAAGTATTCCCCAACTACATCCCTAAAAATAGACACTGACCCCGGGGTCTCCACGCAAGTGATTGTATGGAGGCCCTATTTTTATGAGATAATCTAAATGAGAACGGGAGGGGCCCTCAGGTGGCTCCTCCCGTTGTCGCGGATGTTCTAAGTAAGTCTTAAAAAATAACCGCTATATGTGCATTAATTTTTACGACTTACTTATGTTATCAGTCGAGATTGACCAATTGGTATTTCTGTGATCCGAGGCCTATTTTCTCGGCATGATCGAGGGTGTGCATACCATGGCGTGAATCGATACGCTCGATGAGGTGTATCTTGCCATGATCGGACGAGGAGCGCACAAGGTCGGTACATGCGCGGTCGAGAGCCACAGGGTCGAGTGATGCAAGGATACCTAAGTCGCCCATCTGGGGATCGGCCGGATGGCTGTCGCAGTCACAGTCGACCGAGAGTTTGTTGGCCACACTGATATAGATGATATTGTCGCCACAGTGGTCGGCAACGCCTTTGGCAGCCTCTGCCATACATTCGAGGAAAATATCCTGGTCGGCAAGATTCTGCCACAGGCTGTCGGGGTTGGCGGTCTTGGCTCCGGAGTGGATCCACGACTTGCCGGCCGATGAAGCGATGCCTATCGACATGTTCTTGACAGCTCCGCCGAAACCACCCATAGCATGGCCCTTGAAGTGGCTGAGGATGATAGTGAAGTCATATTCAGGATAGCTCTTGCCCACGATGTCGTAGGTGAGATGCTCGCCACCCTCAACGGGAATCTTCACTTCACCCTCGGCATCCATTATATCGACAGGAGCGATGGCTGTGAAGCCGTGGTCCTCGGCAGCCTTGCGGTGATCCTCGGTGCTGAAACGCTTTCCCTGATAGGCTGTGTTGCACTCCACAATGGTGCCGTTGACTTTCTGCACGAGCGGTTTTATGAGTTGCGGGTCGAGGAAGTTGTGACCGCCGGGCTCGCCGGTCGAGATCTTGACGGCTACCTTGCCCTTGGCTTCGCGTCCGAGGGCATCGTAGATCTTCACGAGGTTGTCGGCATTGATCTCCTTGATCATATACACTTTGGGAGTCGCAGTCGCGGTGGTGTCGGCTGTGGCCACGTTCTTTTCCGAGGAGCTGCTGTGGGCTCCGGCGCATCCGGTGCCGAGCATGGCTACGGCACATAGCATGATAGAGAGATTTCTCATTGGATTATGGGTTACTATGATTTTTACTATGTTTAATTATTGAAGCTGAGTTTTATGCCTCCAAGTGCGGTGAAGCCCGGCATATCGTAGCCACGGTTAATCATATAGGAGGCATCGGTGATGTTTTCGAGACGCACGAACAGCTGGGCGTACCGACATGCACGGTAGGAGGCCTTTAGGTTAAGGAGGGCGTAGGACTGATTCTTGACCGTGTCGTGGACATACAGGTTGGCTACCCCTTTCAGATCGGTGCTTATATTGAGCCTGTCGGTCACGTTCCAGTCGGCTCCTATATAATATTGGTGGCGGGGCGCTCCGGTGAGGTTGCGGAGCGATGAGTGGAGATAGCTGTAGGTCGACATGAGCGACAGCCTGCGGTGAGGTCGGGAGCTGAGAGTGACTTCGATACCCTTGTTGATGAAGCGTCCGGTGTTGAGGTTCTTCATGTCCACCTGCTGAATCATGTTGTCGCCCTTGCTGTAGTAGGCAGTGACCGATGCCGAGATCCAGGGGGAGAAGGAGCGGGAGATGGAGACCTCATAGTTCATCATGCACTCGGGGTCGAGGTCGGGGTTGGCCATGCGGTAGAGGTAGAGTTCGCGGAATGAGGGATTACGGTAGCCCTTGGCGAGCGAGCCTTTCAGGTTGTAGCCCCGTCCCGGATTGATGCTGAAGCCTGCCTGGGGTATCCAGTGGGTGCCGAATTTGTCGCTGTTGCTCATTCTGAGACCGCCGTTAAGAATGAGCATATCGCCGGCCAAGGCTTGGGAGAGGGTGAGGTAGGGGGAGTATTCGGTCACACTCCTGTGTCCCATAGTGGATATGGAGCCTTCCTCGTGAGGCCGTCCGCCCGACATGGGTATCTTGCCCGAATAGGTGTTGAAATCGAATCCTCCGGTCATGGATGAGCCATTCCACAGACTGAAATTCTGGTACATGAGGATGCCGAAACGGTCATCGTGACTACGGAAGTGGCGAGGGTCGTCGATCACATGGTTGCCGTAGCTATAATAGGCCATGATGTTGCCGTCGGTGGAACCGTAACGGTTGGTAGCCGAGATGGATGCCTCGCCACGTGTCACGCTCTGATGGTATATGTCGGTCGATTCCGGATTGGAGAGGGTGGGATAGATGGGGTCGTCACCCTTGAAGTTCATGAGGGTGAAATCGGCATTGAGTTTCCAGGGAGCGGAGAGACGGTAGCCGAGTTTGGCGTATCCTCCGGCCTGCCGGAAGTCAAAACCATCGACGTTACCGTCGGTGCGATCATAGGAGAGGGTGACGAGCGAGGAGAAACGGCCGACATTAACGGTATTGGTCACGCTCGACAGCCAGGTATTGTAGCTGCCGTACTGGGTGGTGAGGGTTGTGTTCACACCATCTCTGTTGGCATCGCGGGTTATCACGTTGATCACTCCTGCCATGGCATTGGAGCCGTAGAGGACCGATCCTGGACCACGTAACACCTCAACGCGCTGTACACGTTCTTTGTCGTAGAAATCGCCCACGTGATGGGAGTATATGCCTGCAAACTGTGGCTGTCCGTCGACCATCATGAGCACTCCGCTCGCACGGTCGCCACCCACACCGCGCATCTTGATGTGGCCCGATCCACCGTTGCTCACGCCGAAACCTATGATGCTACGCTGGGTAACGAATAGGCTGGGCACCTGGCCCGAGATGGCCGAGAGTACCTGGGTCTGGCCTGTGGCTTCGAGCTGGCGGTTGTTGATGACTGATACCGTGTAGGGGGTGAGGTCACGGCTCACTGCCTTGTTGGAGCCCGTCACCACCACTTCACCGAGGCTGACTCCAAGGCTGTCGGTGGAAGTTATGTCCGATGCCGAGACTATCGCCGGGGCGGTTGCGAGAGAGAGGATGATGGTCCTGAGGATTGACTGTGTTCCCATATATTCCGTTCACTTTTTTATCTGCTACAAAATTAGTGCATTTCCTCATGGTGACACCTACATTTTTCACATATTTACTTACCATAATTACCGATGAGGCGGAGGTGTAGAGCTTTTTTGCGGGTTATCTGTCGGCTAATCGGGGATTTTTGCGTAAGTTTGCACAGCGAAACCATGAATCCGCATCAGGCCCTATGCCTGAATCAGAATATTTTGACCTATGACCAAGAAACTCCTATCCTTGCCTCCCAACCTTGTCGGAGCCTTCCATGATGTCACCGGCTTGCCCAAGAATGAATATTACTGCACGTCCGATCCTGTAGGCTCGCGCCTGGGGAGCGGTGGAGGCACCACATGGCTTCTCGAGCAATGTCACGAGGCCTGGGGTGGAGGAGAGGACTTTGCCGAATGGCTCGCTTCGGAAAAGCGTATCCTGCTTCATGCGGGCGGACAGAGCCGCAGGCTTCCCTCCTATGCTCCGTCGGGCAAGATACTCACCCCTGTGCCTATATTCAGGTGGGAGCGGGGACAGAAGTTGAGCCAGACCCTGCTCGACTTGCAGTTGCCTCTGTATGAGCGCATCATGAAGTCGGCTCCCGATTGTTTCCACACCATGATAGTGAGCGGAGACGTGTACATACATTCCTCCGAGCCTATCGGGCCTATTCCCGAGGCCGATGTGGTGTGCTACGGATTGTGGCTCGATGCCACAATAGCCAGTCATCACGGGGTGTTCTTCAGCCGTCATGACTCACCATCCAGGCTTGACCGCATGTTGCAGAAGCCTACCGTGGCACAGCTGAACTCGCTGTTGCAGGAGGGATATTACCTGACCGATATAGGGGTGTGGCTGTTGAGCGACCGTGCTGTTGAGCTGTTGAGGAAGCGTTCGCGCAATGCCTCGGGCGAGCTGACGGAGTATGATCTCTACAGCGGGTTCGGAGGGGCGCTCGGCGTGAATCCCTCGTCGCCCGATCCTGAGCTTGCCTCGCTGACAGTGGCCATAGTGCCGCTTAATGGAGGGGAGTTCTATCATTACGGCACAACGAGAGAGATGATCTCGTCGACCGTAGCCGTGCAGAACCGCATCAATGACCAGCGCGAGATAATGCACCGCGACACCAAGCCCCATCCGTCGATATTCGTACAGAACTCGCTCACCTCCATAACATTCAATGGAGAGAATACCAATATATGGATCGAGAACAGTTGTATAGGCCCTCGCTGGACCCTCACCCGTGATAATGTGGTGACCGGCATACCCGAAAATGACTGGGATCTTACTCTCGCTCCCGGCCAGTGTGTGGATATAGTGCCCGTGGGAAATGAAGGGGCTTATGCCGTGAGAGTGTATGGCATGGACGATAAGTTTGCCGGAGCCGAACAGCAACGTAAGCGTTTCCCTGTAGTGACTACTATTGAGGAGATGGAGCGGGCTGTGAGAGCCGGACTTGCCGGCGATGAGGCCACCATGGAGGGATACCCAATGATGAGCGCCGAGAATATCTCGGACGAGGCTTCACTCCCGAGGCTTGTGACCCAGCGCCGGAAGTTCCGCGAGGCCAATTGGCGTGCTCTTGCCGCCAACCATGCCTGTAGCGTGTTTTATCAGCTCGACCTACATGATGCGGCCGGAGCCTTTGCCGAAAATGGCATAGAGTTGCCTGAGCCGTTGCCACGGGATACCACTCCTCTGCTCAAGCTTATGAGCGATGCCATGTTCCGCGCCGAGGTGTCGCGCCGTCGTGGTTGCGACAGCAAGGCTTACGAGGATGAGGCTTTTGAATTGTTGCGGTCGGGATTGACCTCAACGGTGTTGCCCGCCAGGGAGCATCCGCGCCGGGCTGTGTGTTCCGATCAGATAGTGTGGAGCCGTTCGCCCGCCCGAATAGATATAGCCGGAGGATGGACCGACACTCCTCCCTACTGTCTCATGGAGGGAGGAAACGTGATAAACATGGCTATCGAGCTTAACGGACAGCCACCTCTGCAGGCCTACGTGCGCCCGTGTAAGGAGCCGAGGATCGTGTGCCGAAGCATCGACCTCGGAGCGGCTGAGACGATAGAGACTTTCGACCAGTTGCTCGACTTCAACAAGGTGGGATCACCATTCTCCATACCTAAGGCGGCGCTTGCTCTCGCCGGGTTCCATCCGCGCTTCTGTACGGAACATTACCCATCGTTGCGCGATCAGCTCATAGCCATGGGGGGCGGACTTGAGATCACCCTGTTCTCGGCCATTCCTGCCGGAAGCGGACTTGGCACGAGCAGTATCCTCGCCGCCACAGTGCTCGGGGCCGTGAGCGATTTCTGCTCGCTGGCCTGGGATAAGACCGAGATATGCAAGCGCACTCTTGTGCTTGAGCAACTGCTCACCACCGGCGGAGGCTGGCAGGACCAGTATGGAGGTGTGATAGGGGGAGTCAAGCTATTGCAGACCTCCCGCGGATCGGATCAGACTCCTCTCGTGCGTCGTCTTCCTTCCGACCTTTTCACCGATCCTCAGTATGCTCCCTGCCACCTGTTATACTACACGGGACTTACCCGCACGGCCAAGGATATACTTGCCGAGATTGTAAGGCGCATGTTCCTCAACCACGGAGCGCAGATACAGATGCTCCGCGACATGAAGCATCATGCCATGGATATGTACGATGCCATACAGCGCGATGATTTCAAGCGTTACGGTCAGCTGGTTGGACGTACATGGGAACAGAAGAAGGGAATAGACCGTGGTACCAATCCCCCTGCCGTAGAGGCGATAATCCGTCTTATCGACGACCTGTGCCTTGGCTATAAGTTGCCAGGAGCCGGAGGTGGCGGATTCCTCTATATGGTGGCCAAGGATCCCGATGCCGCCTCGCGCATACGCCATATACTCGCCACGTCGCCCGGCCTGCAGCCCAATGCCCGCATGGTGGAGATGTCAATCTCCCGTCAGGGATTGCATGTCACCAGGTCGTGATGCTGTTTTAGGATAGCGAATTGAAAATAAATAGAGTGGAAGTCTCATAATCAAGACTTCCACTCTATTTATTTTTTTAAGTATTTATGTCCTCTTATTTCACGGTCTTGCCGTTGATCTTGAGGTTGATGAACTGTACGCCCTCGGTGAGACCCTCGATGGAGTTGCCTCCGGTGGTCACGCCATTGAATGAGCAGTCCTCAACCACGATGTTGTGGATGTTGCAGAGATCTTCGAAGCCTTCGATCTTGACGCCGTATTTGCTTTCGTTGCAGGTGACATTCTGGAGGAATACGTTACGCACTGTGGGAGGGAAGTCGCGCTGGCATATCTCTTTTTTGTCGTACACGAGGTTGATTTTGAGGACGGCCTCCTTGCAACGGCCTACCTTGACGTTGCGTACGAAGATATCACGGATCTCTCCTCCGCGGCATGAATTGGTCTTGATGCGTATCACGCGGTCGAGTTCGGGAGAGTCCATCACGCAGTCCTCTACGAAGAGGTTCTTGAATCCGCCCGAGATCTCGCTACCTACCACTACGCCTCCATGGCCGTTTTCCATGCGGCAGTTGCGCACGATCACGTTCTCGGTCGGGCGGTTCCAGCGTCGTCCGTCGCGGTTTCGACCGCTCTTGATGGCTATGCAGTCGTCGCCGGTGTCAAAGAAGCATCCCTCGATGAGCACATCTTTGCACGACTCGGGGTCGCATCCGTCACCGTTGGGGCCGTCGTTCTGTACGTGTACTCCGCGCACGGTGAGGTTCTCGCACAGCACGGGGTGTATCACCCAGAAGGGGGAACGGAGGAGTGTGACATCCTCGATGAGCACATTGGTACACATCATGGGATTGACGAGCTGAACACGCATACCGTAGCCGTCGCCGAGGATTCGTTTCTCAACGGGCACTTCCTTCTCGTTCCATTCCAGGAGTATGGGACGGCCTATGCGCTGTGACACGATGCCCTCCTTGTAGCCGAAGCGGGGAGCTCCGCACATGGCCCACCAGTTGTCGCGGCTTGCTCCACCGTCGATGGTGCCCTTGCCGGTGATACCGATGTTGGTCTGCTCATAGGCATAGATCATGGGCTGATAGTTGTAGCAGTCCACGCCCTCCCAGCGTGTGCGCACGATAGGGTATTCCTTGAGATCGGTGGTGAAAAGGAGTGTGGCACCTTCCTCAAGATGGAGATTTACGTTGCTCTTGAGGGTGATGGGGCCTGTGAGCCATGTACCGGCGGGAATGATGACACGTCCGCCTCCCTCACGCGAGCATCGGTCGATGAGCGAGTTGATCATCTCGGTGTAGAGGAATCCGGGAGTGGTGGAGCGCTTGCCGTAGTCGAGGAGACGGTAGTCCTTGTCACGAAACTGAGGTGCCTTGATGCGTGCCTGGACGATGGGGTAGATACTGTCCCAGGCCTCGCGAGGAGTCAGTGGGGCATTGGATTCTCCCATGGCAGTGAATGCCATACATAGTGCGATAAATGGCAGGAGTAATTTTTTCATGAATGTATATTTTCTTTAAGGTGTTTATGATGCGTGAGGAGATGAGGCACGGAGATTGTGATGCAAAAGTACGATTTATTTGCCTTAAAACAGGCATTGGAGAGGGATTTTTTGTATTTTTGCGAGGTTATGGCGTGTATATTACGGTTGAGATTGTTATATATGTGCCCGATTGTGTCAATGAGTTTTCCACAATATCTAAGTTAATAGACCTGACATATATATGAGAATAATAATAGCCGGAGACGGGGATACGGGGACGCATCTCGCGAGGATGTTGTCGGTCGAGGATCAGGACATTGTGCTGATGGGTATTGACCGCGAGAGGCTGGCCGCGCTTGATGCCGAGAGCAATTTCATCACCTATGAGGGTGGGCCGGTGTCGGTGGGCAATCTCAGAAAATGCGGAATTGGTGAGGCCGATCTGTTCGTGGCCGTAACTCCCGACGAGAATGTGAATCTGCTTGCCTGTGAGATGGCCAAAGGATGTGGAGCCCGGCGGTGTGTGGCGAGGGTGGATAATCCTGAGCTGGTTGCCGATGAGGCTCAAGCGATATTGAAGCGCTGTGGGGTGGATATGACGCTGTATTCCGAAAGGTTGGCTGCCGAGGAGATAGCCCGGTCAATCGAGCATAACTGGCTGAGTGATTGGATAGAGATAAGACGCGGTGAGCTGATAGTGGCGGGGGTGAGAATGCATTCATCCGGACTGCTGTGCGGACTGAGGCTGAGCGAGATACCTAATCAGCCACGTAGATTTCATGTGGCGGCGATCAAGCGTGGAGGCGATGTGGTGATACCACGTGGCGATGACAGGCTCAGTGAGGGAGATATAGTGTATTTCTCCATTCAGCCAGACAATCTCGATCATCTGCCCATGCTGTGTGGTCAGACTCCTACCGATGTAAGACGCATCATGATAACCGGAGCAGGGCATGTGACCGAGAATTTCCTCGAGATCTCAGGCTCCAGGTACAGTGTGACCGTGGTCGATCCCGACAAGGGGAGGTGCATGGCCATAGCGTCGAGATTCCCAAAAGTGACGGTGGTAAATGCCAGAGCCAATGATGTGGCTGTACTGAAGGAGGAGGGGATAGATGGCTGTGATATGTTGCTGGCATTGACGGGAAGCTCGGAGACCAACATCGTGTCGTGCATGGTGGCGAGGGAACATGGTGTAGGGAAGACCCTGGCAAGGGTGGAGGAGTTGCAATATATACCGGAGGCCAAGAGTCTGGCCATTGACAAGATCATCAACAAGAAGTTGATAAACAGCGGAAAGGTACTGAGCGTGATGCTCGACAGCCGCATGGTGACGACCCAGTGCATGTCGATCGACAATGCCGAGGTGACTGCCATTGTTGCTACCGAGGGAAGCCGGATCGTTTCGCGTCCTATAAGTGAGCTTTCATTGCCACGCGAGATCACCATAGCAGGGCTGATACGTGGTGGCGATGGTATGCTTGTGGGAGGCTCCACGATTGTAGAGCCAGGCGACCATGTGGTGATATTCTGCGTGTCGGGAGCTTTGGGCAAAGTGGAGCGCCTGTTCAGACCGTGATGCTTTCATAAACACACCCTTAAGTTTGTCTATTTTTTCATTGATTATGTCATTGTCATCAATATCATCATCACCGTCGTCATCGCCATCATCGCTCAGGACAGGAGCGGTGGTAAGGATTCTCGGACGGCTTCTGTTGGTCGAGGCCCTCATGTTGCTTTTTCCACTGGTTGTGAGCGTAGCTTATGGCGGTGAGGACTGGGAATGTTTCGCAGTAGCTTTTGTGGCTGCCACAGTGGCCGGTGGTGTCACCGAACTGTGTACGAGGCATGTCTCGGTGTCGGTGCGTGCCAGGGAGGGATTTGTGATCACTGCCCTCGTGTGGGTGATCTATGGACTTTTCGGCATGATTCCCTTTATGCTGTGTAGCAGGCCGTTGGGGTTTACCGATGCCATGTTTGAGGTGATCTCGGGCTTCACCACCACGGGAGCAAGCATGATCACCGATGTGGAGGCATGTTCTCACGGGATATTGATGTGGAGAGCCTTGACACAGTGGATAGGAGGTCTGGGAATAGTTTTTTTCATGCTCGCTGTACTTCCCGAGTTCAACAAGCCCACGGGGATCTCGATGTTCAATGCCGAGGCTACGGGCATAACCCATAGCAAGCTCCATCCGAGGATCCGACAGACTGCCATATCGGTGTGGGGTGTATATGTTGCACTTACTGTGGTGTCGGTGCTGTTGCTGTGGGCAGGGCCTATGAATCTGTTTGATAGCGTGTGTCAGACGTTTGCTGCCGTTGCTACGGGTGGATTCTCCACGAGAAATACAGGTGTGGCCTATTGGGGATCGGATTACGTGATGGTGGTGCTCACGTTTGTGATGTTTGTGGCCGGAGTTAATTTCATGACACTCTATGGGGCTTTCAGAAGCCGTAGTGTGCGTGAGCTCATGGAGAATGATGTGTTCAGGACCTTTGCTTGGGTAGTAGCCGGGGCATACGTGCTGATGATGCTCCAGGCTTTATTGCGTACCGGCGGTGACTGGGACGGGAGCAGACCGATAGATACGCTGTTTCACGTAGTATCGGCCATCACTTCCACCGGGTTCTCGGTGCCGGGTGCCGAGGGCTGGGGATCCTTTGCCCTGTTCATGACAATACTGCTGATGGTGTGCGGGGCATGTACCGGATCCACGTCGGGTGGTATAAAAGTTGACCGTTTCCTGGTGTTGGGGCGTAATGTTGTGAATGAGATAAAGAGGACGGTATTTCCCAAGCGCACGTATGTGGTGAGGCTCGGGGGTGCTCCTCTCGATGGGGGAGTAGTGTCGAGGATACTGGCCTTTGTGTCGCTTTATATATTAACGGTGATAGTGTCGACCGGGATTGTCACCCTGTCGGGCTACTCCTTCACGGATGCGTTGTTCATGGTGTGCTCGTGCATAGGATGCAACGGCCTGGGGTATGGGGTAACGGGAGCCGAGGGTTCGTTTGCTCTGTTGCCTTGCGGAGTGAAATGGTTGCTCGTGTTCGATATGCTTGTAGGCAGGCTCGAACTGTTCACGTTTCTTGTGCTGTTTGTCCCGTCGTTCTGGAAGCGATGATATTATCTTGCCCTTAGTTGCCAAAAGGCAACAGCGGCAGCTGCTGCAACGTTGAGGGAGTCAACATTGTGATACATGGGGATGCGTGCCGTATAGTCGGCACTGTCGATGGTGGCCTGAGGCAGACCGTCCCCTTCGGTGCCCATGATTATAGCCAGGCGAGGCTCGGAACATAAGGTAGGATCGTCGATGGAAACTGAACGGTCAGTGAGAGCCATGGCTACAGTCTTGAATCCAAGGTCACGGAGAGATGATGCGGAGTCAATCCATGTCCACGGCACAAGGAAAACTGTGCCCATGGATACACGTATGGCCCGGCGGTTGAGCGGATCGCATGATGATGGGGTGAGGAGCACTGCATCGATGCCAAGTGCGGCGGCCGAGCGGAATATGGCCCCGATGTTGGTCGTGTCGACCACACCGTCGATCACCACCACTCGCCTTGCTCCGGAGCATACCTCCTCGACCGACGGAGGTAATGGCCTGCGCATGGCGCATAGCACTCCGCGCGTGAGGGTGTAGCCTGTGAGCGAGGCTAAGAGTTCGCGTGAGCCTGTGTAGACGGGCATGTCGGGATACATGTCGATGATACCCGAAGCATCGCCTGAGATGTGGCGTTCCTCGCATAGCAGCGACAGAGGCTTGTAGCCAGCATCCAAAGCCACGTTGATCACCTTGGGGCTTTCGGCTATGAATACACCGTTGGCCGGATCGAGGCGGTTGCGCAGCTGGGCCTCGGTGAGCGAGGCATACATTTCAAGGCCGGGATGGCCGAGGCTGTCTACATGGATTACAGGCATGGCGGAGTGGGGAATATGGATCAGTGGTGCTCGTGAGTGATAACGTATTGCTTAACTTTCTGGAAGAGGTCGTTGGCAAACACGAAGTCGTTGAGAGCCTCGTTGGTGGTGTGGTAGATCTGGTGCATGTCGCCTACCCATTCGCGGTAGCCCTTGTTGATGAAGATGATGTTCTCGCCTATGCCGAGCACCGAGTTCATGTCGTGGGTGTTGATGATGGTCGTGATGTTGTACTCATGGGTGATGTCGCTCAGGAGTTCGTCGATCACGATGGATGTGCGCGGGTCGAGGCCCGAGTTGGGCTCGTCGCAGAACAGGTATTTGGGGTTGAGGGCGATGGCACGTGCGATGGCCACACGTTTCTGCATACCTCCCGAGATTTCGGAGGGATATTTTGACTCGGCTCCCTTGAGATTGACGCGCTCGATACAGAACTGGGCACGGTCATGAATCTCGGCGGGAGTCATGTCGGTGAACATGGTGAGGGGGAATGCCACGTTGCCAAGCACTGTCTCGGAGTCAAACAGAGCCGATCCCTGAAATAGCATACCTATCTCCTTGCGCAGCTCCTTCACTTGGGCCGAGTCCATCTTCATGATGTCGCGTCCGTCGAACAGGATCTCGCCCTCCTCGGGCTTGATGAGGCCGATTATCGACTTTACAAGCACGGTTTTGCCCGATCCGCTCTGGCCGATTATCAGGTTGGTCTTACCGGTCTCGAATGTCGCGCTGACGTTGTGAAGGATTGTCTTTCCGTCAAACGATTTTGTGATATTGCGTACTTCGATCATTGCAGCAGGAGTTTAGTGAGTACCACGTCCATGAGCAGAATTAGGATGCTCGAGGCCACCACGGCATTGGTGGAAGCCTTGCCTACCTCGAGTGCTCCACCCTTTACGTAATAGCCGTAGAAAGCGGCCACGGAGGTGATGATGTAGGAAAAGAACAGCGACTTGATGAGTCCGTACCACACATACCATTCCTGAAACATCGTCTGTATGCCGTAGATGAAGCGGTTGAGGGGGATGATGTCGGTGAAGGTGGAGATGAGCACGCCTCCCATTATGGAGGTGAAGATACAGAATACCACCAATACAGGCATGAACAGCAGGAAGCCTATCACCTTGGGCAATACCAGAAAGTTGGCTGAGTTGACTCCCATAATGTCAAGAGCGTCGATCTGCTCGGTGACTCGCATGGTGCCTATCTCGGATGCGATGTTGGATCCCACCTTACCTGCCAGAATGAGGCAGAGGATGGAGTTGGAGAACTCCAGGAGGATGATTTCGCGGGTAGCCAGACCTGTAGAGTAGGCCGGGATGAGCGGCGACATGATGTTGAGCTGCATCTGTATGGTACACACGGCTCCGATGAACACCGAGATTACGAGCACGAGAGGGATGGAGTCGATGCCGAGTTTGGTGATCTCGGCTATTGTGCGGTTGAGGAATATCCTCCATCTGTCGGGCACGGTGAACACCTTGCACATGAACAGGCAGTAGCGCCCGAAGGTGGAGAGTGAGTCGGTAATTATCATAACTACGGGGATAAGGTTATGTAGCTGAGGAGAGTGGGGGAAGTGAGGGGTTATCGGCGCAGGGTCTCGATGAGCTCGGAGGGTGTGAGCTCCTTCTGCTCTCCGGTGGTCATGTTCTTGAGTGTGACGGTGCCGTTGGCCAGCTCGGTCTCTCCGATGATACCTACGTAGGGGATACCGAGGGCGTCGGCACGGCCCATCTGCTTCTTCATCTTGGCATTGTCGGGGAATATCTCGGCTGCGATACCTTCACGACGCAGGTCCTTGATGATGGCCAGTGAACGGGATGCCTCGGCGGGGCCAAAGTTGGTGAACATGATGCGTGCGGCTCCGTGTATCTCGGCGGGATAGAGGTCGAGGGCGTTGAGCACATCGTAAATGCGGTCGGCTCCGAATGAGATACCCACGCCTGATACTCCGGGCAGGCCGAACACTCCTGTGAGGTTGTCATAGCGGCCTCCGCCGGTGATGCTTCCTATCTCCACGTCGCGGGCCTTGACCTCGATGATGGTGCCGGTGTAGTAGTTGAGTCCGCGTGCGAGCGATACGTCGAGTTCGAGGATAGCTTCGAGGCCGAGAGCTACTGTGCCGGCCATAACCTCGCGCAGTTCCTCAACGCCCTTGAGGCCGGTCTCGCTCTCCTTGAGAAGCTCGGCAAGGCGCTCCAGACGCTCCTCGTTGCTTCCTGAAAGGGTGATGATGGGGGTGATACGGTCAATGGCTTCGGTTGAGATACCACGCTCGGCGAGCTCCTCCTTAACCTTTTCGAGACCGATCTTATCGATCTTGTCGATGGCCACCGTGATGTCGATTATCTTGTCGGGCTGACCGATGAGTTCGGCAATTCCGGCGAGCACCTTGCGGTTGTTGAGCTTGATGGTGATGCGCACACCCAGACGGCGGAATACCTCGTCGATCATCTGCAGGAGTTCAACCTCGTTGAGCAGGGAGTCGGAGCCAACCACGTCGGCATCACACTGGTAGAACTCGCGGTAACGGCCTTTCTGGGGACGGTCGGCACGCCACACGGGCTGTATCTGGAAACGCTTGAAGGGGAATTGCAGGTCATTGCGGTGCATCACCACAAAACGGGCGAAAGGCACGGTGAGGTCGTAGCGCAATCCCTTCTCGCACAGCTGGGCTGCAAGACGGGGGCAGTCACCACTCTCGATGAGCTTGGGGTCGGCTCCACGCAGGAAATCGCCCGAGTTGAGTATCTTGAACAGGAGCTTGTCGCCCTCCTCGCCGTATTTTCCCATGAGGGTGGAGAGGTTCTCCATGGCGGGAGTCTCGATCTGCTGGAATCCGTAGAGGTGGAACACTTCGCGGATGGTGTCGAATATATAGTTGCGTCGGGCCATTTCGGCAGGGGTGAAATCCCTTGTGCCCTTGGGTATGGAAGGTTTCTGTGCCATTGGATGTATAAACGAAAATTTCTTGCAAAGTTAAACATATTTTACTAATTTTGCATTAAAACAATTGGTAAATGAAATTAATAGGAGCACATGTATCGGTAGACAAGGGGGTGAGCAACGCACCTCTCAACGCCAGGGCCATCGGAGCGAAGGCTTTCGCCCTCTTCACCCGCAATCCATCGAGATGGGTCTCCAAGGCCATAAGCGATGCCGAAGCCGATAATTTCAAGCGCAATTGCGAGGAATGTGGCTATACGCCCGACATGATCCTGCCTCACGACAGCTACCTGATCAACCTCGGCAGCCCCGATGAGGAGAAGTTGCAGAAGTCACGCGAGGCTTTTCTCGACGAGATGAACCGTTGCAGCCAGCTGGGGCTCACGATGCTCAATTTCCATCCCGGAAGCCACATGCGCGAGATGAGCGAGGAGAGCTGCCTTGACCGCATAGCCGAGTCGCTCAACATGATACTCGACAGCACCAGCGGAGTGAAGGCCGTGATAGAGAACACGGCCGGGCAGGGGAGCAACCTGGGTTATTCCTTCCATCAGCTGGCACATATCATTGACCGCATAGAGGACAAAACCCGTGTGGGGGTGTGCATCGACACATGCCATGCCCATTCGGCGGGATATGACATGACCTCTCCCGAGGCTTACCGCCGCACATGGGAGGAGTTTGACCAGGTGGTGGGCTTCAAGTATCTGAGCGGAATGCACATAAACGACACTGCCAAGGCTCTCGGTTCGCGTGTGGACCGCCATGCCCCGATAGGGCAGGGTATCTTAGGCGAGGAGTTCTGGCGTATGCTCATGACCGATCCCCGTATGGACGGGATACCGCTCATACTTGAGACTACCGATGTGACCTTGTGGCCTGAGGAGATACGCTATCTTTACTCCCTCACCGGCGAGAGCTGATCCTGACAATATTCCGGTTTCCCACTTCCCTACACAGGAACCCTTATCTTCTCAGCCACTACGTTCCCGCCTTTACCCGAGGCCTTATACTCTCTCCACATTGCCTGTATGGCATCCCTATCTTTCCCCTCCCTCTCCCATCCGTCAGTTTCTTTCTATCCCGGCCCATCTCAGGGCCTGTCCGCGACAATATTATAATCATACATATCATACTTACTTTAATAGAATTATCATGAGCAAAACCAAACCGGACCAGAGTTTCTGGAAGCTCTGGAATCTAAGTTTCGGCTTCTTTGGCGTTCAGATCGCTTATGCGCTCCAGAGTGCCAACATCACACGTATCTTTGCCACAATAGGCGCTGACCCTCACTCGCTTAGTTATTTCTGGATATTGCCACCGCTTATGGGTATCCTTGTGCAGCCGATAGTGGGAGCTGCGAGCGATCGCACATGGAACCGCCTGGGTCGTCGGTTGCCCTATCTGCTTATCGGAGCCGCCATCGCTGTGGTGGTGATGTGTCTGTTGCCCAACGCCGGCAGTTTCGGTCTCACGGTGGCAGGGGCGATGGTGTTCGGATTCATCGCGCTGATGTTTCTCGACACGTCTATCAATATGGCCATGCAACCGTTCAAGATGCTTGTGGGCGACCAGGTGAACGAGCGCCAGAAGGGGCTTGCCTATTCCATACAGAGCTTCCTGTGCAACGCGGGCAGTCTTGTGGGTTATCTCGCCCCCATCACCCTTACGGCCATAGGCATAAGCAATATCGCTCCCCAAGGCCAGGTGCCTGCGAGCGTCACCTACTCGTTCTATATCGGTGCGGCTGTGCTGGTGCTGTGCGTGATCTACAGCTTCGTGTTCATCCGTGAGATGCCTCCCAAGGAGTATGCCGAGTATCATGGCATCACCAAGGAGCAGGAGACCGAGAAGGCCGGTATGCTCACTCTGCTACGCCATGCTCCGAGCGCTTTCTGGACTGTAGGACTTGTGCAGTTCTTCTGTTGGTCGGCTTTCCTGTATATGTGGACATATACCAACGGTGCCATCGCTGACACAGTGTGGGGTACCACCGACACCCATTCTGTAGAGTACCAGACTGCGGGCAACTGGGTGGGTGTGCTGTTTGCAGTACAGGCCGTTGGATCGGTTATATGGGCTGTGGTTATCCCCATGTTCCGTAGCCATAAGACGGTCTATGCCCTGAGTCTCGCTCTGGGAGCTGTGGGCTTCATATCCACCTATTTTATCAACGACCAATATGTGCTCTTCTTCTCCTATCTGCTCATAGGATGCGCCTGGGCCGCTATGCTTGCCATGCCGTTCACCATTCTTACCAATTCGCTCTCGGGCAAGAATATGGGTACTTATCTGGGCCTGTTTAACGGTACTATATGTGTGCCCCAGATATGTGCTGCTGCTCTTGGCGGTGTGATCCTGCCTGTGTTGGGTGGCCGTCAGGTGGGTATGCTCGTGCTTGCAGGAGTGCTGCTCATGATAGGTGCGCTGTGCGTTGGGCTGGTAAAGGAGGGGAAATCTAAAGTATAGAGCATTTTGGGTAAGTAAGTCATAAAAATAACTGCGATTTATAGCGCAAGCTCTATAGGGCTTACATATAGCGTTTCTTTTTAAGACTTACTTATAGAGTATGGGATCATCCTTTCTTTTTAGTGGGGAAAATGCTATCTTTGTACCCTACTAATGTAAACCCTCACATCTGCAATGCCCTCACGCGACAATCCGCCCCAAACTTCACGACGATCCACCCTGTTGAGCCTGGCGTGGAAGATTCTGCTCCCTGTGGCCATAGGCCTTGGGGTGGTGGCATGGTTGTTTCGACGTGAGTTTGAGCCGGGAGTGCTCGATTCTATCCATTTCGATGCACGGTCGATAGCATGTATAGCCATGGCATGGGTATTCATGCTTGGCCGTGACTTCGGATTGAGCTGGAGATTCCGCGTGGTGTCCGACAGGGAGCTGTCATGGCTCAGTGCCATCAAGGTGAGCTATCTGTGCGAGTTCACATCGTGCGTCACCCCCTCGGCCGTAGGAGGAAGTGCCCTGAGCATGGTCTACATGCACCGAGAGGGGCTTGTGCTGGGACGTGCCACGGCCCTGACTATGACCACAATCTTTCTCGATGAGCTGTTCTTCGTGGTATTCCTCCCCCTGGTGATGCTTGTGGTGCCCTACAGCGACCTGTTCGGATTTGACCGCTCGGCCTTTACTTTAGGGCTGAGGTCGGTGTTCTGGGTTATATACATCGGGCTTGCCTTGTGGACCATACTGCTATATGTGGGCATATTTGTAAAGCCACGGGCCATACACCGTGGCATCAACCGCCTGTTCAGCCTGCGATGGCTCAGGCGGTGGCGTGAAGGAGCCGACAATCTTGGCCGCAACATGGTGACCACCGGAGCCGACCTGCGCCACCGTCCGTTGGGTTGGTGGATAAGGGCTTTTGGTGCCACCTCGTTCTCATGGATGTCAAGATTTCTTGTGGTCAATGCCTTGTTCTTGGGCTTTGTGCCTGCTGCTGACCAGCTCATGGTCTTTGCCAGACAGTTTGTGGTATGGGTCATACTCATCGTCAGTCCCACCCCCGGCGGTGCCGGCATCAGTGAATGGCTCTTCACCACTTATTACGGTGATCTTATCAGCTCGGTCGGCATGGCTCTTGTCATAGCCCTCTTCTGGCGTGTGATCAGCTACTATTCCTACCTTATAATAGGTATCTGCATACTCCCGGTGTGGTTGCGCCGTGGATTCTCACCCTCAACATCATCCCATAAGAAATGAAACGCTTGCTGCTCTCCCTGCTCCTGGCTCTGACGGCAATAATTGCAGTCCGGGCCGATGAAGTAAAAACGGTCTACATGCTCCGTCTAGACGATGAGATTGGCTCGTCCACGTGGCGTTACACCCGCGAGGCTCTCGACAAGGCCCGCGAGAGCGGGGCTTCGCTTCTGCTGGTACATCTCAACACCTACGGCGGATCGGTGGTACATGCCGACTCGATACGCACAGCCCTGATGCGATGCGATATACCCGTGGTGGCCTACGTCGACAATAATGCCGCCTCGGCCGGAGCGCTTATAGCCCTTGCGTGTGACAGCGTGTACATGCGTCCCGGTTCGTCCATGGGAGCCGTCACGGTGGTCAACGGCACCGACGGAGCCGCTATGCCCGACAAGTATCAGTCCTACATGCGTGCCATGATGAGGGCCACAGCCGAGCGCCACGGACGTGTGGCAGGCTCCGACTCCACCACCGCTCAATGGAGGCGCGACCCGCTGATAGCCGAGGCCATGGTGGATCCGAGAGTAGAGGTGAAGGGATTGATCGACTCCACTCGGGTGCTGACTTTCACAGCTTCGGAAGCCTTGAAGTGGCGTTATGCCGAGGGGGAAGCCGACAATGTGGGCGATCTGCTCTCACGCCTGGGTTATGCTCCCGGTACTTATGAGGTGGAGGAGTACACCCCCACATGGGTTGACCGCCTCATAGGCTTCCTAACCAATCCCGCAGTTCAGGCTGTGCTCATCATGATAATAATAGGTGGCATATACATGGAGCTCCACACTCCCGGAGTCGGGTTCCCGTCGGCGGCCGCCATAATAGCCGCCGCGCTCTACTTCCTCCCCATCTACATCACCGGAATAGCGGGGAGTTGGATCATAATGCTCTTCATGGCCGGATTTGTGCTCATAGTGTTGGAGCTGTTTGTGGTGCCGGGATTCGGTGTCACCGGTATTTCAGGCATAGTGTGCATAGCGCTGGCCATACTCTTCGGACTCATAGAGAACTATACCTTCAGCATCACCCATACCGACACGAGTGCCGTATGGAGTTCACTGGCAATCTTCTTCAGTGGTGTGATACTGGCAATAGGTGCCGTGTGGTATCTCACCTCGAGCCACGGACCGAAGTGGGTGCGTCGTCACACCGACCTTACCACCGAGCTGCGCTCCGACCGTGGATTCATCGGCGTTGACATGACCCCCGCTCGCCTCGTAGGCCACTCAGGGGTGGCTGTCACAGATATGCGCCCTGCCGGAAAGGTGCAGGTGGAGGATGGGACGCTCGATGCCGTGGCCGTGATGGGATTCATCCATGCCGGCACCCGGGTGAAGATTACCCGATACGAAAACGCTCAGATATATGTCTCGCCCATCGACCTCTGACCTCACCGCACCCTCCGGAGCTATAGCCATTATCCCCGCCCGCTACGGCTCAACGCGATTCCCGGGCAAACCGCTTGCACGCATCGGGAGCATGAGCATGATTGAACGGGTGTGGCGCACTGCGTCGCAAGCCTTGGGCCGGGCAGTGGTGGCTACCGATGACGAGCGGATACTCAATGAGGTGACACGTGCCGGAGGTGAAGCCGTGATGACCTCGCCCGATTGTCCCGACGGTACCTCCCGCGTGGCAGAGGCATACAGTCTGATAGGTGCTCCCCCCGGGATAGTTGTCAACGTGCAGGGCGATGAGCCATTGATCACCGTAGAGCATATACGCTCCGTGGCACGGGTGCTTGCCGACCGTCCAGGGGCTGATATAGCCACGCTGGCTCTGAAATTCGACCCCGCCGATGGATTTGAAGCCCTGTTTAACCCCAATCGTGTGAAACTGGTGCGCGACGCCTCGGGCAAGGCCCTCTATTTCAGCCGTTCCATAGTTCCTTACGTGAGAGATGTCCCCTGGCAGGAATGGATACAGTCGACCGAGTTCTATATCCACATAGGCCTGTACGCTTTCCGTGGCACCGACCTCCAGCGCCTGGTGTCGCTCCCCTCCACACCCCTTGACCGCGCTGAGAAACTCGAACAGCTCCGCTGGCTCTATCACGGTTATAGCATCCATACCGCCCTTACTAACACTCCCACATATCCTATCGACACTCCCGCCGACCTGACAGCACTTGAGGAGAGATTTTCAGGATAAAGGTTCTAAGAAACTGTTTAAAATTCATTTCACTTTGCTTTTGAGCGTCTTATCGGTGACGTTTTGCTTGTTCTTCAGTCATGTAGCTACTGCTACATTCCTTCATCACAAACAAAATGTCATCCGATAATACATCTCAAAATCCGCATCAAATAAATTTAAACAGTTTCTAAGAATAGAGGGTCCGTTTTAAACTAAAGAATCAGCTAATTGCCCGGCTACGCGATCACCGTCGATGGCGGCCGATACGATGCCTCCGGCGTAGCCGGCACCTTCTCCACAGGGGTAGAGACCTGCCACGCAAATGTGTTGCAAGGTTTCGTTGTCGCGGGGTATGCGCACAGGTGATGAGGTGCGTGTCTCGGCACCTATCAGTGTGGCCTCGTGGGTGAGGAATCCACGGTTTTTCTTGTCAAACTCCTTGAATCCCTCCTGTAGTCTACGGGCTATGCCACGGGGCAGAAGGTGGTCAATGCGAGCCGGATGTATGCCTGGAGGGTAGGAGGTGGAGGGCAGGTCGGCCGAGGGACGCGAGTTCACGAAATCATCCATGCGTTGGGCGGGAGCGTTCTGAGTGCGTCCGGCCTCCTCCCAGAAAGCCCTCTCGATGCGTTCCTGCATCCTCATCATCTTCAGGGTAGTCTCCTCGGGAGTCTCGCCGTCGGGAACATCCTCAGGAAGTATCTCCACCACCATGCCTGAATTGGCCCATCGGGTGTTGCGTCCCGAGGGCGACATGCCGTTGACCACCAACTGGCAGTCACCACTCGCCGCAGGGATGATGAAACCGCCCGGACACATACAGAACGAGTACACGCCACGCCCATCGACACGGGTGAGCATGGTATATTCGGCTGCCGGCAGATACTTGCCTCTCCCTTGGGGGGAATGATAGCGGAGCTGGTCGATAAGGCTCTGGGGATGCTCAAGTCGCACACCTATAGCAAGTCCTTTGGGTTCGAGTGTCACACCCTGGTCGAGCAGGAAACGGTAGACATCGCGGGCCGAATGGCCTGTGGCGAGTATCACCGGACCGTGAAACTCCTCGCCCGAGGCTGTGGTCACGCCCGTAACCCTGGGAGTCTCTCCGTTGCGGTCGAGAATCAGTCCCGTTACACGTGTGCCGAATCTCACCTCACCGCCACAATTTATTATTGTGTTGCGCATGGCCTTGATTACGGCAGGGAGTTTATCTGTGCCTATGTGTGGGTGTGCGTCCACGAGTATGTCCTCCGAGGCTCCGTGTTGGGCCAGTATGTTGAGTATCTTGTCCACCGGACCGCGCTTTTTGCTACGGGTATATAGCTTGCCGTCGGAATATGCGCCGGCACCTCCCTCTCCGAAACAGTAGTTGGAGTCGGGATCCACCACATTTTCCCTCGAAATAAGAGCCATGTCCCTGCGCCTGGAGTCCACATCCTTGCCTCGTTCGAGCACCACGGGGCGTATGCCCAGCTCGATGAGTCTCAAGGCTGCAAACAGTCCTGCCGGACCTGCTCCCACCACTACGGCGCTCCTGTCGCCTTTCACGGGACGGTACTCCACGGGAGTGATGAGTGATGTCGAAGCCGGAGTCTCGTCCACCCACACTTTCACGCTAAGATTCACCATCACCCGGCGCTGGCGTGCGTCAATCGACCGGCGTATCACCCTCAGGTGGCTTATACGGTTGGCATCTATGCCCATCCGGGTCGACACGGCCGCCCGGAGCATCATCTCGGTGGCCGCTGTGCGCGGATCCACCCTAAGTTCTATTATATCTTGCATTGTGTCTGTATTTTCTCAAACCGATGTTTCATCCACCACCACAGGGTGACAAGTGCCACCACAAAGGCCAGGAAGTCAGAGGCCGCCATCGAGGCCCATACTCCTGCGATACCCCACCAACGGGGGAGGAATATGAGGAACGGTAGCAGGAACAGCAGTTGGCGCGTGAGCGAGAGGAATATCGACAGCTGAGGCCGTCCCACACTCTGGAAAAAGTTCTGGATCACTATCTGGCATCCCACCACGGGGTAGAAGATGAAGAATATCCTGAATCCCTCGCGCGAGATCCTCACCAGGAGGTCGTCGCTCGTGAACATGCGGCTTATCGTGTCGGGGAACCCCTCGCTCACTATCCATCCGGCCACGGTGATCGCCACGCCTATCCATATACCGGTGCGCAGGGTGCGCTTCACGCGGTCGAAATGGCCCGCTCCCATGTTGTAGCCGAGTATTGGTTGCATACCCTGAGTGACGCCAAACACCACCATCACGAAGAACATGGTGGTGCGGTTGATGATGCCGTAGGCGCCAACACACATGTTGCCGTCGTCACCGCCATAGTCGAGCAATGCCCTGTTGAGGAACACTACCACCACACATGCACACACGTTCATCAGGAACGGTGAGAGCCCGATGGCATATATCCTCTTCACTATCGTGCCGGCAAGCCACCGGTTGCGCAGCTTGAAGTGGACCGATGATTTGCGTGAGAGGAAATGGCTCAGCACCCACACGAATGCCGCCGACTGGCCACACACTGTGGCCCATGCGGCTCCCTTTATGCCCCACCCGAAATGGAATATGAAGAGCGGAGCCAGTATCACATTGACAAGCACTGACAGCAGGGCCGAGATCATGGCCTTGTGCGGATAGCCCGTGGCACGCATCAGATTGTTGAGTCCGATGAACACAAAAGCCACCGGAGTGCCCAGCAGTATCACTTGCATGAACTCGCGGGCGTATGGGATAGTCTCATCGGTAGCTCCGAAGAAGTATAGTATGGGGTCGAGAAACAACAGTGTGCCTCCGCCTATTATCACGGCATGGATCAGGCACAGCACCATCACATTGTTCACCACATCCGTGGCACGTCCATAGTTCTTCTGTCCGAGAAATATGGAACTGATAGTGGCACCACCGGCAGCGATCATCATGCAGAAGGCGGCCACAAGGTTCATCAGCGGAAACGTGATGGCAAGGCCTGCGATAGCCATTGGACCAACTCCTCGGCCTATGAAGATGCTGTCGACGATGTTGTAGAGCGATGTGGCCACACTCGCTATGATCGCCGGAATGGAGTATTGGGCCAGGAGCTTGCCTATCGACTTCTCGCCGAGATCCTCGGTCGATGAAGCCGCCGTCACGGTAGCGCCGTCGCCACTCCCTGGTGTCGTGCCCTGGGCAGTACGAGGGGCACTGCTACGGATATCGTTATTGTCTGTATTGCTGTCTGGACTCTTCATATATGCGATTGAAACGTTTGCCGGACGGCATCACAGCATCCGTCCTTAATAATTATAAACCATCGGGACCGGAAAGTCGTTCACTCCGTAATCAGCACTGCAAAGGTACGGATAATTGCCGACATTCATTATCCACAGCCGGGGATATTTATAAACACCGTCTTATTTTGCATGGGTGGGAATTATGTTGTATTTTTGCGGGGTCATTATGGAGAATGTTTTTGTCACATCCCTAAACATGTTTTCACATTTTAGGGTTATATATGTAATGAATATTCTTCACTCTGTTACAATAGGTATTATGAGAATCCCCACGCTTTCAGCAAAGAAATCCCTTGGAGGAGTATGGCTGTTTCTGGCGATGTTCATCGCATCTGTATCCTTGTCGTCATGTGCCGACGAGGATGATTATTACGACTACTACGATCTTACAGGCAAATGGTATGAGGTTGCTCCCGAATATGGCAACGTGTACACCTTCTATGGTAACGGCACCGGATCATGGTATGACAACTATGAAGTGTATGAGTACTACATATATTGGTCGGTCAGTGGCTCGGAAATGACCATAGACTATGGCCAGGGACCGTGCTATTACTCATGGTCAATGCAGGATAACACCCTCTATCTCTATCCCGATGATGGAGGTAACCCCATAGTGCTGCAACCTTTCTGATAGTGGAGGTCTGAGATGGAGTTCCGCACAGTAGTGAAGCCTCTCGACGGTTGCAGAGGCATGATATCCCACCGGGAGCCGGTAGTTATGATCGGCTCGTGCTTTACCGACAACATCGGAGCCTGCCTGCGTGAAGACCTCTTTGATGTCACGGTCAACCCCTTCGGTCCGCTTTACAATCCTGCTTCGGTCGAACATGCCGTGGCCATCTTGGCTGATGATTGCACCATCGAGCCACGTGATCTCTTTCACCATGAGGGGCGTTACCACAGCTTCTTCTTCCACTCGCGCTATTCCGGCACCGACATGGATGAGACAGCCCGGGTCATGACCTCGCGCATCCGCTCGGCACACACGGCGCTTTCCGAAGCATCGACGCTGATAGTGACGCTCGGCACGGTGAGAGTGTTCCGCCAGTCATGCACGACGTCGGTGGTAGCCAATTGCCACAAGCTCCCCTCAAACGAGTTTGATGAGGATGTCATGAGTCTCCACCAGTGCATCATAGCACTGGAATCCATCGTGGAGATCTCCCGGACGGTCAATCCCGGCCTGAAGGTCATCTTCACCGTGAGCCCTCTGCGCTATCTCGGGCAGGGAGCGCATGTCAACACTCTTGCCAAGGCCACGCTTGCACTTGCCATCGACGATGTGATGTCACGCTATAAGGGCGTGCATTATTTCCCCTCGTTCGAGATCATGATGGATGATCTGCGCGACTACCGGTTCTATGCCGAGGACATGAAGCATCCCACCGATCAGGCCGTCAGATACATCTACGAAAACTTCTCCGCGACATATTTCACCCCCGAGACAATTGCGTTGGCCGAAAAGGCCAGGCGTGTAACCCGGCGTCTTGCTCACCGACCGATGGGCGGACAGGCGGGCGATGGCTCGGATGACAGAAACAGAATAATAACCGATTTCATCACCGCTCTCCCTCAACTGGCAACAAATCTCGACAGATACATTTCCAATGGAATACAACATTCATGAAGTGGCCCGTATCATTGGTGCGGACCTGTCATCTTCCGACGATTATAACGTGAGCCGGCTTCTTACCGACAGCCGGTCTTTTCTTGATGCGGACGGTACACTGTTTTTCGCTCTGCGCACCCCTTCGGGCGACGGTCATAGATATATCCGCGACCTGTATGGTAAGGGAGTGAGGGCATTTGTCGTGGAGGCTTTGCCCGATGATGCCGGCGACATGCCCGGAGCATTGTTTCTCACCGTCAGCTCACCCCTCGATGCTCTGCAGGCTCTCGCACGCCATCACCGTAAGTCGTGCCCTGATGCCACAGTGATAGCCATTACCGGAAGCCGGGGGAAAACCACGGTAAAGGAGTGGCTCTACCGCTTGCTATCGCCCGATTTCAAGGTGGCAAGATCCCCCCGGAGTTATAATTCCCAGACCGGTGTGCCCCTGTCGCTGTGGGGTATAGACAAGGACACCGGAATAGCCATAATCGAGGCCGGAATCTCCCAGCCGGGTGAGATGGCGCGTCTTGAGGAGATGATCTCCCCTCGCATAGGAGTGTTCACCAATATAGGTGCAGCCCATAGCCACGGATTCGCTTCGATCGAGGAGAAATGCCGTGAGAAAGCCTCGCTCATGAAAGGATGCAGCCAGGTTGTGTATTGTGCCGACAACGAGCTGATAGCATCGTCCTTGCCCGATGGCCCCGAGCGCATAGGCTGGACCCGTCACAATCATCCTGGAGCCATGCTTGAGGTCTCGGATGTGACCAAGGTCGACGGCGTGACCCACATCTCGTATTTATGGCACGGGGAGGGAGCGCACACCTCACGTTTTGCAATCCCATTCACCTCTGAGCGAGACATTGAGAACGCTCTCCACTCGCTTGCTGTGATGTTGCTTATGGGAGTATCGGCATCAGCCGTGGAGACCCGTATGGCGACATTGGGGCAGGTCAACACCCGTCTCGACGTAGTGGACGGTGTGAATGACTGTCAGTTGATCCACGACAGATATTCCTCTGATGTGACCTCGCTCTCGCTTGCACTTGACTTCATGGAGCGGCGCATCACCCCCGACCATTCCCTCACCGTGATACTCGGCGACATCGATACCGAGGGCAATGACTCTTCCGCAGTGTATGCCTCGGCTTCAAGACTCATGCAATTGCGCAATATCGACCGCATCATAGGCATAGGCAAAGAGATACACCGCCATGCCGGATGCTTCCCCGAAGGGGCTGTGACATATCCATCGGTAGGGGAGTTTCTCGACAAGGTGTCGGCCGATGATTTCCATTCCGAACTTATACTCATAAAGGGTTCACCCGATGCTCCGTTGGGCGAGGTGGAACGTCTCATCGAGAAACGCCAGCATGAGACCGTGCTCGAGATCAATCTGGATGCTGTGGTCGACAATTTCAACTTCTTCCGCTCGCACATCAAGCCTACAACCGGTATAGTGTGCATGATCAAGGCCTCGGGCTACGGAGCAGGATCCCACGAGCTGGCCAAGACTCTCCAGAGCCAGGGGGCTACCTATCTTGCCGTGGCGGTCCACGATGAGGGTGCCGATCTTCGCCAGGCAGGCATCACAATGCCTATCATAGTGCTGAATCCGGCAGTCGACACGTTCAAGTCGATATTCGAGTATCGTCTCGAGCCCGAGATATACTCGGTGGATTTCCTCAGAAGCCTCATAGCTGAAGCCAAGTCGAGAGGCGTGAAAGGATATCCGGTTCATATCAAGATCGATTCCGGAATGCACCGCCTCGGGTTCAGGCTCGAGACTTTGCCCGAGGTGATAGAGCTATTGCGCTCCCAGGACTATGTGGTGCCGGCAAGCGTGTTCTCACACCTGTGTGCGGCCGATGATCCCATGGAGGACGAGTACACCCGAGGACAGTTTGAGTACTTCGACCGTTGTTGCGGTATGCTCCTTGAGGCATTCCCCGGCCGTAAGATCCTGCGCCATATACTCAACTCCACAGGCATCACCCGCTTCCCCGAGCATCAGTACGACATGGTGCGCCTGGGCATTGGTCTCTACGGCATACGCACCATGCACGATGGTTCTCAGGATGAGCTACGTCCTGTCTCCACTCTCAGCACGAGCATCATCTCGCTCAAGTCATGGCCTGCAGGCACCACTATCGGATACAACCGCAGGGGTGTCCTGACGCGTGACTCAGTGATAGCTACAGTGCCCATCGGATATGCCGACGGACTGAATCGTCATCTCGGATATGGCAACACGTCGTTTTTGGTCAGGGGCGTGATGTGTCCCACCGTGGGCAGTATCTGTATGGATGCGTGCATGATCGATGTGACCGATGTTGCCGATGTCCGCACCGGCGACCGTGCCGAGATATTCGGTGAATCAGTGCCTGTCGACATGCTTGCCGAGACTCTCGGCACCATCCCCTACGAAGTGTTGACCTCTGTGGCCGAACGCGTGAAGAGAGTGTACTACCGGGAGTGATCCGGCACTGACATTGTAGAAAACTTTTTGAGGTCCGGTTAATAAAAATCGGGCCTCAACTTTGCTTGCACGTGTAAAAATCATTAACTTTGCAACCCGTTATGAAATACGGATTCGACAACGACAAATATCTCAGGATACAATCTGAGCATATCAAAGAACGCATAGCGCAGTTCGGAAACAAGCTTTATCTTGAACTCGGTGGTAAACTTTTCGATGATTATCATGCAAGCCGTGTGCTCCCCGGATTCCAGCCCGACAGCAAGCTGAGAATGCTCTCGCAACTCGCCGACAAGGCCGAGATCGTGATTGTGATCAGCGCACTCGACATTGAGAAGAACAAGGTGAGAAACGACCTTGGCATCACTTACGATATGGATGTGCTGCGTCTTCGCAACGAGTTTCAGCGTCGTGGATTCATGGTGGGATCGGTTGTCATCACCCACTACAACGGCCAGAGCAGTGCCGATGCTTTCCGCGAGAAATTGTCACGACTCGACATCACCACTTATGTACATTACACCATCGACGGGTATCCCACCAATGTGGATCTCATAGATTCCGATGAGGGATTCGGTCGCAACGATTATGTCGAGACCTCTCGTCCGCTCGTGATTGTCACAGCTCCCGGCCCCGGTAGCGGCAAGATGGCCGTGTGCCTCAGCCAGCTCTATAATGAGCATAAGCGTGGTATCGAGGCCGGATATGCCAAGTTTGAGACATTCCCGGTGTGGAGTCTTCCTCTCAAGCATCCGGTTAACATAGCCTACGAGGCTGCCACAGCCGACCTCAATGATGTGAACATGATAGATCCGTTCCATCTCGAAGCCTATGGCAAGACCGCCGTCAACTATAATCGTGACATAGAGATTTATCCCGTATTGAATGCACTGTTCGAGGGTATCTATGGCGAGAATCCCTATAAATCGCCCACCGACATGGGTGTTAACATGGTGGGATTCTGCATCTCGGACGATGAGGCTTGCTGTGACGCATCCCGTGAGGAGATCATACGCCGTTATTTCACAGCCCTCAACCACATGGCCCAGGGGAACTGCAATGAGAATGAGGTCAATAAGATAGCACTTCTCTTCAAGCAGGCCAAGATAGATGTTTCCTACCGCAAACCCGTAAAGGCCGCCAGGGAGCGAGCCGAGCGGAGCGGTGTGCCTTGTTCGGCGATCGAACTGGCTGACGGGACCATAATCACAGCCGAATCAAGCGATCTGCTCGGACCGAGTGCCGCCCTTATCCTCAATGCCATAAAGCATCTTGCAGGAATCGACCATAATGTCAAGCTGATACCTCAGCACATGATCGAGCCTATCCAGCATACCAAGACCCATTATCTTCGTTCGATAAACCCACGTCTGCACACCGACGAGGTGCTTGTGGCTCTGTCGGTGCTCAGCCCCACCAATAACGAGTGCCGTCGTGCTCTCGAGTGTCTGCCACAGCTCTACGGATGCCAGGTACACTCCACAGTGATGCTTGGCGAGGTGGACCACAAGATCTTCAAGAAACTGGGTGTGGGTCTCACTTGCGATCCGGCTAAAAAAGAGAAAAAGCAATCTTAAGAGGTTTACCTCTATATTCTCAATCCTCACAACCGATAAATATTTTCAGTGCTATGGAGATCCTGAAACATGAGTGTGGAGTCGCAATGATACGTCTCCTCAAGCCTCTCGAATATTACAAGGAAAAGTATGGCGCATACGCCTATGGTCTTAACAAGCTGTATCTGCTCATGGAGAAACAGCACAACCGAGGTCAGGAGGGGGCCGGTATTGGAGTCGTGAAGATGCACTCATGTCCGGGCAACGAGTATGTGTTCCGAGAGAGAGCTCTCGGAAAGGATGCCATTCAGGAAATATTCGATACGGTGAGGGAGAAGGTAGCTCACTTCGATGTAAATTCCCACACTCCGGCCGAAATCGAGCAGTATGCACCGTTTCTGGGAGAGATATACATGGGGCATCTGCGCTACTCCACAACGGGTAAGAGCGGTATCTCGTACTGCCATCCTTTCCTGCGCAGAAACAACTGGAAATCGCGCAATCTGCTGATGTGTGGCAACTTCAATATGACCAATGTCGACACCATATTCCAGGATGTGGTGAAAAGCGGACAGCACCCCAGGATATACAGCGACACTGTGATCCTGCTTGAGCAGCTCGGCGATGCGTTGGATAAGGAGAACCACCGCATTTACCGTCAATACCGCGATTCGCTCGCCGGTCCGATGCTGACACATGCAATAGAGGATAACCTCGACATGTCACGCATATTGTCTGCCACAGCTCATGCCTGGGACGGCGGATTCGTGATATGCGGAGCCACAGGGTCGGGTGACATGTTCGCTCTGCGTGACCGTCATGGCATACGTCCGGCGTTCTATTATTACGATGATGAGATAGTGGTGCTTGCATCCGAGCGTCCGGTGATACAGACCGTGTTGAATGTAGCCCGCCGTGAGGTTAACGAACTGACTCCGGGAAGTGCCCTCATTGTCGACAAGTCGGGACATGTGAGCGTGAGAGATATTCTCGGTGAGGATACCAACAGGCGTTGCTCATTTGAGCGCATATACTTCTCCCGTGGAAGCGATGCCGACATATACCGTGAGCGCAAGCAGCTTGGTTGCAATCTTGTGCCGGCCATCATGGACAGCATCGATGGAGATATAGCACACACGGTGTTCTCTTTCATTCCAAATACAGCCGAAGTGGCGTTCATAGGCATGGTGGCAGGATTCGAGAACGAGTTGAGCCGTCAGAAAACATCACAGATACTCGAAGCCCAGGCTTCCGGCTCTCTCAATGAGGAACGACTCAAGGAGATAATGAGTCAGAATCTGAGAGTCGAGAAAGTGGCCATAAAGGATATTAAATTGAGAACCTTTATTGCCGAGGGTGAATCTCGCAATGATCTGGCTGCCCACGTCTATGATGTGACCTATGGAATCGTAGAGAACAATGTTGACAACCTTGTGGTGATTGACGACAGCATAGTGCGTGGTACCACGCTCAAGCAATCGATCCTCAAGATGCTTGACCGTCTCCATCCCCGTAAGATTATCGTAGTCTCCTCGTCCCCTCAGGTCCGCTATCCCGATTATTACGGCATAGACATGTCAAGAATGGGCGAGTTCATAGCATTCCGGGCCGCTGTGGCTCTGCTCAAGGAGAGAGGCATGGAGGATGTGTTGCGCACCACCTACGAGCGTTGCAAGGAGCAGGAGTCTTTGCTCGATTTCGAGATCACCAATTGCGTCAAGGCTGTGTATGCTCCTTTCACCCAGGAGGAGATCTCTCGCAAAATGGTGGAAATGCTCACCGACGACGGTTCGATCAATGCCGAGGTCGATATCATATACCAGACCCTCGACGGGTTGAGAGAGGCTATCCCGACATGTCCCGGCGATTGGTACTTCTCGGGCGATTATCCCACTCCCGGCGGTACACGTCTGGTCAATCGTGCGTTCATAAATTATTATGAGGGCAATGTTGACAAGAGGTAAACCGTTATACAAGTAAATTCATTATTTCTTCTCCAAAATCTCTCCATCACATGCCAGTCTCCTCACGTATTTTTTCTTTGCTTATACTGGGTATTGTATCCATCCGGTCGGTTGCATCCGTTGGTTTGGAAGATAACTGCCATCGCAGGCATTACGAGCCTCATGGGGCAGAAGTGACCGATGGAGAGATCACGCTCGCAGTCGATAGTGGCGACATCATGTCGCTTGATGTGGAGGTGAGAGCCTTGATGCATAGAGTGAAACAACGCCGTGGCATGGCCGATTCCTGGTGGGGTGTGAGCCTGAGATCTCCGGGTGACACGGTGAAGGTGTCGTTGCGATTCGGAAATACTGATTTCGGAGATATCCTCGACCGCCGTATAGCCGAGCTTACTGTCGAACGCAACGGTTCTATTGTATCAAAACAGGAGGTCGATGGTTTTGTCACCGACGGGAAAGCATTCAATTCCCTATCATTATCTTTGGCAGGTGATATGCTTGAGGTAAAGGGTGGAGGGCACAGAGGACGTTCTTTAGCCGTATTGCAGTTGCCGGAGCGTATTATGCCTGATGAAGTGAGCGTGTGGAGCGTAGGCCGGCTTACTGTCCCGGTCTTTACTATAGAGACTTGCCGTAATCCTGAGACATCACTGGACTCAGGCCTGGACATGGAAAGTCTTAAAGCCCGTTTTGCAGATTCCACCGATCCGTTGGAGGGATTCTGGACCTACTTCGACCGGAACAACGATCCCAAATATGCAAGAATGGGAGGCCGGTACACGCTGGCTATTGTGAAGCGTGAGCGGACAAATGGGGACAAGGATGCCGGTAATGTATATGATATAATCTATATCAATGGTGCGCAGACCTATGGTGACCGCTGGAAGCCAATGATGTTGAAGGGGATGCTCCGCCCCACAATATTTGACGGTCATTATGACATGGAGTGGGTGGATGCGACATTCAGCCCTATTTCCGAGGACATAAACGCGGTTCTTGGTTCCGACGGTGCATTGCTGACCCTCAATTTCCCGATGCTCAAGACTACAATGCGGTTTTCAAAGGTCATATAGGTCCAATATTATCTCTTGGCCATATCCTCATAGAGATATTGCAGTATTATCTTACCTTTGTGTTCCCTGTCGCTGTCGGGAGTATCTATGGCCGCTCCTGAGGTGTTGTCATACACGGTGTAGCCTGTCGCATCCCTGAACATGAAACCGTTGACAAACGTGTGGAATGAGAACGGATACTTGTAGCTGTCGGCCATGACATCACGGCTGAATATGAACTCCTCATGAGGCAGTTCCATCTGTCCGAGAATCGTGGATGCAGTGTCGGTTTGGGACATTATCGTGTCGATGCGCCTTGGCTGCTTCACGGCTCCGCCTATCATCAGCAGAGGTATGTGTGCGTACTTGTCATGGGCAAGGAACTGACCGGTATTGCATCCGTGGTCGCCTGTGACCACGATAAGCAGGTTGTCCCATGCGGGAGTGTTCCTGAGGCGTTCCACCAATCTCCCGAGCGCATCGTCCATATAGGCAAACGAGTTGGCTATAGGATCATCCTGAAGTCGGGCATATGGCACCTCCCACGGTTCGTGCGAGCTGAGGGTCTGGAATGTCGTGTACCATTTCACACCTCGGGAGGTCTTCTCCATTATGTCGTCATATATCCAGTCGAGTACAGCTCCGTCATGTATTCCCCATTTGCCTGAGGGCAGTCCTTTCGGCAGATCTTTGTCACCCACCACACGGTCATGCCCCATGGTGTAATAATATTCCCCTTTGTGGAAAATCGTGAGATCTCCGCCATGCACGGCCATTGTCTCGTAGCCGGCATCCTTGAATTTGCGAGGAAAAGCCGGAAGGTTGGGCACCTTCTTGGTCATGCGTATCACGCTTGTGGTGGGCTGTGCCAGATAACCGCTAAGCAATGCTACAAGTCCACGGTCGGTGCGGAAGCTGTTGCAGTCCACATGAGTGAAAAACAGCCCTTCGCGTGACAGGCGATTTATGTTGGGGGTGACATCCTTCTGTCCGCCTAAAGCCTCCACGAAACGTGCACTCAGGCTCTCCCATACTATGAACAGTACATTGGGCCTTGTGGTGTTTAGAAGCTTATCGGTAGGGAACGAGTCGCCTGGAAACATTTCGGCAAATTCCCTATGGCATGTCTCATCATCAAATTCGTGAAATGCTCCCTCGATCTTGTCGTTGGTCGAGAGTGAGTATATGAAGGCATATATAGGGTTGAGGGCACAGTGGTTGAAGAAGAGATTATTGGAGTAGAACGATACGCTCGGATTGTTGGGACGTCGGCCCAGACCGCGTATCAGTACAAACAAGCACCCTACAGCAAGAATAAAACATAGCGGGGTGAGAACCATCTGCCACACTCCTGATGCGATGAACGGACGCGAGCCGATGGCTATGTCGCTCGCTGACCAGAACCATCCGATAGTCAATGCCGACATCGCCAGTAGAGATATGGCTCCGGCAATTATGTATCCTGTGGAAACACTTGCAAACGCACTCTTCATCTGCTTGATGTATGGCAACACACATGCGTCGAGTTTGAACTTCCAGAACGGATACAACGCTGTGTCAACCACAGTCCCCACTGCTACTGTCAATCCTGCCAAAACGCTGTAGATGGCCATGAAGGCCCCGAGAAACGGTGTGCTTATGTATGCCTGGACCGTAGCGACTATTACCGGGAGTGCGGTGAGATAAGATGCCACGATAACATCTGACCTCAGTCCATGGCGTGACATCTCCATGAAGTCGCGGACCGAGATGGAGGCATCGGTCTCCTTACGGTTGTAGAGTATGAACAATGGACGCTGGATAAGCTGGAAATAGAGCAGGAATCCGGCGTAGCACAGGATTATGAACAGGATGAAATGTATCATTTCGCAATGGTCTCCATTACTTTGCTTACGATTGTCTCCACGGGTAGATTCTCGAGACATGCCATGTGGCCGAGCGGACATTCCTTGCTTCCGGCTATGGTGCATGGTTGGCATTTCAGCCCGAGTGATACGGCGTCGGCCTCAGTCTGTCCGAATCCGAGGAATCCACATGCCGGAGTGGTGCTTCCCCACACAGATATGACCTTGCATCCGGCTATTCCGGCAAGATGTTGATTGGCCGAGTCCATGCTCACCATGGCATCGAGATGAGACATTATGGCTATCTCCTCCTCAAGCGGGAATTTTCCGGCGAGAGACACCACGCCATCCTGTTCCCATGATCCGAGAGTCTCGGCCTCCGCCCCACGTCCGCCAAACATGTACACGTTCACACCTTTATCGGCCAAAGAGCGGGCCACCTCCCTCATTTTAGCAGGAGGATAGGTTTTGGTAGCATATCGGGCAAATGGCGCTATGCCCACGGCTGGATGCTTTATGCTGATGTCCACCGATGGGGTGCTGTCACCGTAGACCGATCGGAATGACATGGACGATGGGAATCCGAGCTTCTCAAAAGTGTCGAAATAGCGTGATATGTATTGTCTCTGAGGCTTGCCTCCGGCATACACTTTCTTACGTTGGCTACGGGCCTTGTCGACAGTAGCCACCTTGGCTCCATGCAGTCTCAGATAGGTCGAGATGAGCATGGTGCGTGCCATGTTGTGCAGGTCGGCCACATAGTCTGGGTGAAGTGACGCGAGTTCCCGGGCTATCCTGAGGGTTCCACCCAGGCCACGGTACTTCTCTTTGAGATCAAAGGTGAGCACCTTGACATTGGCCGGGGGATTGATGAACATACGCCCGAAGAAAGGACGTGTGGCCACATATATCTCCACATCAGGATACTCCCGTGCCACAGAATATATGACAGGGAGTGTCATGGCGATGTCGCCGAGTGCCGAAAAGCGCAGAATCACGAGACGCTTGACACCGGCTTTGCCGTCAGAGCCCGAGGATAGCTGTGCCACGACTACAGGTTCTTGAGATAGGACTCAACTCCGTCGATATCCTTGCGGTTGTCGACCGAGAGCGATTTGCAATGACAGTTGTAGTAGTAGATGGGCATGTGGTTCTCGAGGAATCGGAATGAATCGTTCTCCTCGATCTTTTCGATAGGACCGCGGGGTGTGTTGTGGTAGAAGTCGAGGGCCTTGCGGGTGAATGCACCCACTCCCACAAACTTGTGGAACACATAGTCCATCGCTCCCTTGGGATAGGGGATGGGCGAACGAGATATGAACAGGCAACGGTCGTCGGCAGCGGTTACGATCTTGAGATTGGTAGCGTCGACCACCTCGACGGGGTTGCTGAAATCGGTCATGAGGTTGGACACGAAGAAGTCGCCGGGCTTGAGGCCGTCGGGGATACATTGCACGATGGCATCGCGGGTGAGGAGCGGTTCGTCTCCGTTGACCATCACATAAAGGTCAGCCTCGATGCGTGTCGACACTTCATAGAGGCGCTCAGTGGCTGTGTCATGGTCGTCACGGGTCATGATGACCTTGGCTCCGAAGCTCTCGGCCTTATCCTTTATCTTCTCACTGTCGGTGGCAACATATACCTCCTCGAATATCTCCACCTCCTTGCAGTGTTCGTACACCCACTGGATCATGGGCTTGCCGAGGATGAGGGCGAGGGGTTTCTCGAAGAATCTCGAGGATTCGGCACGGGCCGGTATGACGCATATTATTTTCATGTCTTTTTCGCGTGTTGGGGGTGAGTAATGTAGTATAGTAAACGGTTGTTATTTGTAAAGCCACCGGCGGTGGGACCATAACCACAGTCCCGGACGCCGACGGATGGTCTGTTCAAGCATTTCCATGTATCGCCGGGTGTAGGGGGAGTCCCCTTCCAGGCTTTCGGGTACGATGGGCTTCACGGTCATGCGGTAGTGTCCGCGGGAGAGTTTCTCCACATCAAGATATAGATAGGCCGCGTTTACCCGCTTGCCTATTTCCTCGCCACCTGGATTGAATGGGGTGTGCTGTCCCAGGAAAGTTGTGGCGTGATGGGAGATGCTGCTGTTGGAGCGATGGTCGGCTATGAAGCCTATTACGAACGGTACCTTGTCGCGATACCATCTCACCATGGTGCGGAACACCTTGTCCTGAGGCACCGACACGGGGTTGAATCTCGACCTCACTTTCAGCATCAGCTTGTCGAATGCCTTGTCGCGCAGAGGCTTGTAGACCTGGGCACACAGCTGAGGTTTCTTGAAATGCCTCACCACGGCCGGGACATATTCCCAGTTGGCATAGTGGCCGAGGTACATCACCACGGGATGCCCCTTGTCGATGAGATCGTCGACAAGCTCTCCGCCTATCACCTCTACTCTTCGGTCCACCTGCTTGTCGCTGATGTGAAGCAGCTTGGCTGTCTCCACGATATTGTCGGCAAACTGGGAGTAGAAGTCGGCCTCGATCTCGCGTAGCTCTGCCTCGGACTTTTCGGGAAATGAGTTGCGTAGATTCTCGCGTATCACGGCCCTGCGATACTTCATCACATGGACAAGCAGATACCTGATGCCGTCGGCAAGCAGATATAGTACCGAGAAAGGCAATAGGGCGAGCGCCGTGAAGAGCACGCGGTATAGGGCATAGGTCACTTTCTGTCGCATAGGGTCTGCAATATCTGTTGCACCACGCGGGGGGTCGCTCCGGTGTTCTGTTTCACATATTTGCCAGCCCGCTTTGCTATGTACTGGGTGCGGGCATTATCATCCTTCAGCATCTTGAACCACAGGTCGAGCTCATCTATGTCATGCACCACCTGGCCAATTCCTATGCGCACCATCTCGGTGGGTGTGACCTTGCGCTTGATATTGGGGCCGAACGATACGGGTATTCCATACACTGCCGGTTCTATCACGCTGTGTAGCAGACGGGTGAACCCTCCACCAACATAAGCCCACGAGGCATAGCGGTATAGATAGGCCAACGCACCCACGAAGTCCACTATCATCACCTGGGCATCAGTCATATCGGTGCTGTCATCGCACCGGGTATAGCGCAGACATCTCCCTTTTACTTTGTCTTCGATGGCATGGATAGTGTCCTCATCAATCTCGTGAGGCACTATTATGAATCGTGTGTCGGGATGACGGTTGGCCAGTTCGGTGATCATTTCCAGATCGCGGTCATGGTGTATGCTTCCTGCGAGGAATACTTTTTTGTTGCCTACGAATTTCTCGATCTTCTCATCGCTCCATGGAGTTGAGGCCACGAGGGCCACATTGTCGAAGAGAGGGTCGCCATTGACCGACGCATTGTCGTATCCGAGCTTTCTGAGGTTCTTGACCGAGTTCTCATCAAGGGTGAATATCTTGGAATAGGCGTTTATCGATCCCCGGTACAGGTTGCCATACCAGCGGAAGAACGGTCCGTCATCCCTTATGATAGCCGAGACGAGAAATGTGGGTATGCCACGCTCCTTGAGCTGGTGGAGATAGTTATGCCAATACTCCGACACCATGAACACCGCACAGTCGGGCCTCACGGCATCAAGAAATTCTGCGGCGTTAGCCTTAGTGTCAAGCGGAAGATAGAACACCCTGTCGATGCACCCCGGTTTACGGCTCACGGCCTCATAGCCGGTGGGGGAGAAAAAGGTGACCACTATGTTGCAGTCCATCTGGCTCTTGATGGCCGTGATGATGGGACGTGCTATGCCAAACTCTCCAAGTGATGCCGCATGAAGCCACACGGTGGGCTTGGTCCTGTCGATATCCGACATGCCCTCAACGACATTGCCGATGGCTGAACGCTGCCCTCGGACAAATCGCATAATCTTCGCACTGCTCTTGCCCGGCACGAATGCGGACACGCCCATTGTGAGGCGTCGAGCCAAGCGCATGGCTAAATTATATGTTTGTAGCATGTGATGCTTCAGGTGCTTGGGTTGAGTGTTATCGGCTACACGGGCCTTCAACGGGGTTGTAACATGGATTACAGTTGACAAAATTACGATTTTTTGTTGAGATATTCATACTTTTTTCACTAATTTTGCAATGGTATGGAAATAAGGATACAAGACACAATAAGGGAGGTGGCTCCGGGGCTTACCGTAGTAGCCGTGGAGGCCGATATTCACAACGGTGCTACCCCCGACGAGCTGTGGGCCCTTCTTGATCATGCGGCCCGCGATATAGCGGCCGTGACCGAGCTTGGTGATGTGAACAAGCGTCCCGCCATAAAGGCTACCCGCGAGGTCTACAAGGCTTTGGGCAAGGAGCCTAACCGTTACCGCCCGTCGGCCGAGGCGCTGACGCGAAGGGCCGTGAAAGGGATGGAGCTCTACAGGATAAATGCTGTGGTCGATCTGATCAACCTCGTGTCTCTCCTCTCTGGCTACTCCATAGGTGGATTCGATGCCGATAAGATCGACGGCGACACCCTCACGCTCGGTGTGGGCGCTGAAGGGGAGCCTTTCGAGGCCATCGGTCGTGGACAGCTCAACATCTGCGGAATTCCTGTGTACCGCGACAACATTGGCGGTGTGGGCACTCCTACAAGCGACAACGAGCGTACCAAGCTCGATGACTCAACCACCCGTCTGCTGATGTGCATAAACATCTATGGCGAGGAGATGAAGGTGGCCGACGTGGTGGGCATGTCGGTGGACCTGCTCGAGAAATACGCCGAAGCCGATAATATCACCGTAAAATACTATAGACCATGAAGACACTGCGCATGTACCCCTCCAGCCTCAATGACCGTTATCTCGATGAGGCGGTCGAGGCGATGGGCAAAGGGGAGATCATAATATATCCCACCGACACTCTGTATGCCTTGGGATGTGACGCACTCAATAACGGAGCCATCGAGAAGCTGTGTCGCGTCAAGGGGCTGAATCCTCAGAAACAGACCCTCTCCATAATCTGTGACGGCCTCTCAATGGCGAGCGAGTATGCGCGTATCGACAACGAGGCGTTCCGCATACTGCGCTCCAACCTCCCCGGCCCCTTCACTTTTATTCTTCCTGCCTCTACCACGCTTCCCAAGGTATTCAAGGGACGTCGCACGGTGGGGGTACGTATCCCTGACAATGCCATAGCGCGTGCCCTGGCCGAACGCCTGGGGCATCCTGTTCTGTCGACCTCAATCCCTCAGGACGGCGATGGTGTTGATCCTGTAACAATAGCTCTTGAATATGAGGACACGGCATCTATCTTTATCGACGGAGGTGAGGGTGACGGTATCCCTTCGACAGTAATAGACCTCACCGACAGCTCCTCGCCCGAAATCATCCGCGAAGGAAAAGGGGAACTTCAATAGTCACCACGGGTGGAAGGACATGACCGTATGCGCATCACGGCTTACAATAACTCATGGAAAAAAGTATGGGACGACTTTGTACTCGGCTCTAAGAACGGTACATTCCTATTCATGCGCGACTACATGGAGTATCATGCCGATCGGTTTACTGACAGTTCACTTATAGTTACCGACAACCGTGACCGCATCATGGCTCTGCTCCCGGCCAACAGGACAGGTGATACCCTCGTGAGCCACGGTGGATTGACCTATGGAGGATTTGTCACAGATACCCGTATGTCGGGAGCCGATATGCTTCCGTTGTTCTCATCGCTGAGGGATTATCTTGCCGATTGCGAGGTGAAAAACCTGATATACAAGCCTGTGCCGTCGATTTATCACCTGCAACCGTCCGACGAGGACCTGTATGCTCTTTTCCGCCACGATGCGCGCCTCTTGGTGCGTAACCTTTCCACCACCATCAATCTCAGAGATCCGATAGCATCCTCCCGGCTGATGAAAAGAGCCGTAAAGAGGCAATCTCGTTATGGAATTACAGTCGAGGAAGTGGAAGTGGCCGACAGTTTCTGGCCTATCGTGGTCGAGGACCGCAGAGTGCGCCACAACGTAAGGCCTGTACACACAGCCCTCGAGCTTAACTATCTTAAAAGCCGATTTCCTGAAAATATCCGTTTTTATATAGCAACGGCCGGTCACGGAGGCGAAGTGCTGGGCGGAGCGGTGATATATCTCGATCGTGGAGTGATACATCTGCAATATGCCGCGTGTACACCTGAGGGCAAGGATATGTACGCCACCGATGTCATATATCATGATCTTATCAACAATCGCCTCACAGGTAACAATTATTTCGACTTCGGCATCTCCAATGAAAATGCCGGCAGGTATCTCAATGCTGGCATGGTGCGCCATAAAGAGGAATTTGGTGGTCGCTCCATCATCTATGACACTTATGAGATGGAAATTAAATGTTAGATTAGAGGATTGTCGGAACTATCGATGAAAAACATTAATCCCGGGAGTCCTGCGAGTGTGGCGGGGATCCCGGGATTGTTTCATTTGGCCTGTGGGCCGTATTATAGGAGGCTATATTATTCGTCGAATGTCATTTCATCAAATCCGGCGGCATCAAACTCATCCTCGTTGAATTCGGTGGTGCCGTAGAAGTCGTCATCGAGGTCGGTGGCTGCCTGTTGGGCCGCCTTTGCATCGATCTTTGCGTCGAAGTCGTCCATGTCGACTGACTGTGACGGAGCCTTGCCCATGGATATCGAGCAGAGGGGATCAGTGAGATGTTTACCGGGTACCGAACGTTTCATTTCCAGGAAGAATGAGCGGTCGGTGAGGTAGTCGAATACCCACACCATACGCTGGCCTTCGTCCTCGATGAAGTCGCTTAGAGGGGTGTCCTCCATCAGATAGACATCCTGAGAGGAGTCGCTGCCCATATCCTCAAGGCATATTTCCTGCTCGCGTTCCCATCCGTCATCACACATGAAGAATGAGCTGAACTGGCTTTTGTCATAGCCTACGCTGTCACATATCGCATTGCGGAGGTCGAGGAATGTCGCGTCGGCATCAATCTGGATCTCGCGTTTGAAGTTGTCGACTTCATCGGAGACTATTCGGAAATTATATATCATAGCGGAGTGTTGTATTAGAATCTATGTCGCGAAAGTAGTAACTTTTTTTCAATCACAAAACAGTTTAAGGAAAATTTTGGATTCCTGCTGTGTCAATTGGCTTACTTCCAGCCGAGGGTGAGATTTCTAAGGAGTGTGGCCGATGCCCCTACCGATCCTGTATGCTGTATCATGAGTGATGTGTTGGCCGAGGGGGCGACTGGTGCCGAGATCATTACGTGGGGCTTGATAGCTGGATCGGATGGGGTAACGCCGGGAGCTTCGGTGCGTGCCGTAGCGAGTAGGCGGCTGTCGGTGATCTCGATGGAGATATGGCAGGGGGCTCGGAAACAGGATGAGGCCACAGGCTCGGTGAGAGGTGTGACATGCCCGTCGGTATAGCGCACGAGTGTGAATGTCACGGCCTTGTCGTAGTCGGGTGTGCGTTCAATGCGCAGGGCGTAGCCGGTGAGGGTTACGGGGTCGAATTTCACGCATATATCCATATACTGTCCTGTGGCGCTTCCGAATCCTTGTCCGGGGCCTTTGCATGGCTCGGCGGTAAGATCGAGGGTCATGGAGCTACATCCCTGGCGTGCTGGAGTATAGGACAGGCGTGCTCCACGTGTGGCCTGAACGAGTCCTGTGCCGGTGGCGGCATCGGTGGCTGTGCCGTAGTACCAGCTTTTCACCGGATCGGGCTTCCAGTCATGCTCACCTGTATCAATAGGTTTGTAAGTATCAAAGTTCCACACTCCGGGAGTGCCGTGGCTGTCGCGACGGCGGAGTGGGATTTCGGCAAACGAGGTGGTGAGCGAGCGCTCCGAGCGGGCGAGGAGTCCTATCATATTCTGAGAGATGGGCTTTTCGGCTTGTACATGCACCGGGGTACCTCCACGACTGTCGGAGTGGCGGGGCATGATTGAGGCCGAGATGTTGTAGCCCTTGTCGGCAGGGGTGAGAGGATATGTGCGGGCTGTTGTTCCGTTGCCGTGTCTCACGGCTATGGAGTCGGATCGGTCGGTTTTTTTCCATCGGTACCATATTATGTGACTGTGATCGTCGTTCTCATCGCCCGAGAGTGTGTAGTCGAGTCTAAGGGAGGATTTATCCCTGGTGATCGAGGGTGACTTGGCGAAGATGGGTGCCTCTTTAAGTTCGGGATCGATCGAGAGGTTTACAGCACCGATGAGTCCCGAGACTGTTTTTACCGTCACGGGGGTCTGCATGGAGGTGGGAAATGTGTTGCGGCTTACTGCAGTGGCATGGCCGGTGGCCGAGGCGAGTGGAAGCACTGATGGTGTCTCCCATGTGGCTTGTCCTAAGGGAACGGAAGAGTCGTAATCACCCCATAGGCGTGGCGATGCCTGGATAGTCACGGTGTCGCCGGTGGATTTCAGTTGTCTGGACGAGGGGGTGAGACGTAGAGCCACGGGGAGCGATAGTAGCTGAAGCCCGGTAGCCTGTTGGACAGCCTCCACAGCCTTACGAGTGCCCGTGGGATCCCATCCGTCGGTTCCTGCGGTGAGATTTGGGATATTGTATAGTACAGTGTTTCCGGTCGATATTTTGAACGCCCGGAGTAGAGGCGAGGAGGTGATGTCGGCACTGAGGTGTGGGCGGTCAGCATCGATGGTTACCGGCTTACCGTTGAGGGTGACGTTGCTCTGGTAGCATCTCACGGGCGATTCATCGCGTGTCCATCTCAGCTCTATGGGGTGGTCGGATGTGAAACGGGTATCGATTACGGTGACCATTCCCGGCATCTTGGTGAAGTATTGGGTACCGTTTACCAGAGTGTGGATGTCGCAGTTGAGAAACACAGCTCCTGTAGCCGAGGTGCTGTAGAACGGTTTGCCGCTATGGAATGTGAAACGGCAGTCCTGGTATATGGCCGAGCCTGAGAGGGCATCGTCCGTACATTCGAAATAGCAGTCTCGGTAGAGCGACCTGCGTGCTCCCACCAATGGACACAGGTTTAGTCGGCTGATGAAACGGCAGTTGGTGGCCAATAGCCTGTCTGTGCCCTTGCATATGCCCACCTGGGCCTGTACTATGGCATCACGGCGACGTTTGCGGTTGAGCGATGGATTGCGCGGGTACTCCAGATCGACGTTGCAGTAGTTGCCCATGGTGATATTGGCCACGCTCAGGCTCTTGCCGGTGAAGTGCAGCATGGTGTAGTTGCCGAGTGCTCCCTGGGTCTGTCCGCGGTTGACGGCAAAGACCACATCCATCGGATCATCAGCCAGTCCTATTATCTCGAGAGTGTCACATGTTACTTCTACAGCGTATGGCGTCTTGCCCGATCCATGAGGATTGCGTCTCACCGTGGGATCGTCGGGATCATCGAGCCAATACACCGATGGCGCCACCAGTAGCGTTACTGCCCGAGTATTGGAACTGTTTATGGCCTTTAACGCCTCTGTAGGGGAGGAGTACACGTAGGGCGATGGCTCGTGCTTTTCGTGGGTGAGCAATAGCACTCTTTCGCCGAGGGTGAATGAGCGGTCGTCTATTTGCTCTGTTTCTGCCTTTACTATTGTCGGTAGCAGGAGCATGATAACCGGGAGGAGCAGTGTGGCAATATGCTTTATCATGGTAGTAAAAATGGTAGGATAGGTATTATTGTGCAAATTTAGCAAAAAAAATGTCGTTTTTTATATACCTTTGCGCCCGGTTTTTAGAAACTGTTTAAATTTATTTGATACGCATTTTGAGATATATTATCGGATGACATTTTGTTTGTGATGAAGGAGTGTAGCAGTAGCTACATGACTGAATAACAAGCAAAATGTCACAGATAAGGTTATCAAAAGCAAAGTGAAGTGAAATTTAAACAGTTTCTTAAAACTTTTACCTACATATAATTGCTATATTTTAGTGAGCTGTATTTTATTTTAGGAATTACTTATATGAATAAAGGGATATTTGCCCTATCGATGGGCACATTTGCATTGGGCCTCACTGAGTTTCTGATAATGGGCATCCTCGTTACGCTGGCTGGCGACATGGGTGTGAGTGTGGCCAAGGCCGGAGATTTCATCACTGCTTATGCCTCGGGAGTGTGTGTCGGAGCCGTTCTTATGCTACTGTTCCGCCGTATGCCTCTCAAACGTCTGGTGATGATGCTTGCCGGAGTGATAGCCGTTGGTAATGCTCTCACGGCCTGTTCGCCCGATTATTGGATCATGCTCGCCTCACGCTTCATTTCTGGCTTGCCTCATGGAGCATTCTTTGGTGTGGGGGCAATTGTGGCACGCAAACTTGCCGAGCCCGGCCATGAGGTGGCGGCTGTGTCCTACATGATAGCCGGAATGACGGTAGCCACGCTTATAGGGGTGCCTATGGGTACATTCATTACCAATAATTTTTCGTGGCGTTATGCCTTTGCCATCGTCTCGTTGGGAGGTATATTGACCTTTGTGCTGGCCCACAGGTGGATCCCCTCCCTCGGCTCATTGCCCGACCACGGCTTCAAGCACCAGTTTCACTTCCTGCGCACATTGCCACCGTGGCTCATATTCGGAGGCGTGATCTTTGCCCAGACCGGTGTGTACTGCTGGTACAGCTACATCGACCCTCAGCTCACCACCGTAGCCGGATTTCCCACTCATGCTCTTTCATGGCTTATGATAGTGGCCGGTTTCGGTATGTTCATCGGCAATCTCGTGTCTGGTAGGTTGTGTGACCGCTACAAACCCTCGGCTGTGGCAGGCAACGTGATGCTGTTTGGTGTGGGAGTGCTTGTGCTGATATTCTTTTTCTTCGATATCAAGTGGCTTGCAGTGCCGTTGATGATGTGTGGTACAGCGGTGCTCTTCGGTTCCAGCAGTCCGTTACAGTCCTCCATAGTAGGCTATTCAAAGGGTGGCGAACTGCTCGGCGGAGCGTGCATACAGATAGCCTATAATGGTGGTAACGCTATTGCAGCCCAGATTGGTGCTATGGTTATCAACTCGGGCCTCGGGTATCACTACGTGCCATTGTCGGGCGTACCTCTCGTTGCGCTTGGAGCCATCACTATCTATGTGCTCTATTTCAAGTATGAGCGGTGATGGCGTCAGATTACAGTATGAAAAATTCCCCGGCAGTCAATTTTCAACTGTCGGGGAATTTTATTTTGGATTATCAGGCACGGATGTGTACCTGATGGATTACACTTCGAGGTCCTGGTTGAAGGTCTCGTTCCAGGGCAGACCATCCTTGGCCAGCTCGGCGAGGAACGGATCGGGATCGAACTCCTCGACGTTGTTCACGCCGGGCTTCACCCACTTGCCGGTGAGGAACATCATGGCACCAACCATAGCGGGTACACCGGTGGTGTAGCTCACGGCCTGCATTCCGGTCTCCTTATAGGCTTCCTCATGCGAGCAGTTGTTCCATATATAATAGGTGAGAGGTTTGCCCTCCTTGTCCTTACCCGAGATGCGGCAACCGATTGAGGTCTCGCCGTGATAGTTCTCGCCCAGATCCTGAGGATTGGGGAGCACAGCTTTGAGGAACTGCAGGGGCACGATCTTCTGGCCGTTGTACTCTACCTCATCGATGCGGGCCATACCGATGTTCTGGATCACGCGCAGGTGTGTGAGGTATTCCTGTCCGAAAGTCATCCAGAAGCGGGCACGCTTGATCGAGGGATAGTTCTTCACGAGCGACTCCAGCTCCTCGTGATACAGCAGGTAGCTCTCACGCTCGCCAATGTTGGGGTAGGTGAGGGTCTTGTGTATTTCGAGCGGACCGGTGGTCACCCACTTTCCGTCCTGATAATAGCGGCCGTTCTGAGTGATCTCGCGGATATTGATTTCGGGGTTGAAGTTGGTGGCGAAAGCCTTGCCGTGGTCTCCACCGTTGCAGTCCACGATGTCGAGATACTCCATTTCGGAGAAATAATGCTTGGCGGCATAGGCTGTGAACACGCCCGATACTCCCGGGTCGAATCCGCAACCGAGGATGGCTGTCAGACCGGCCTCCTCAAACCTCTGCTTGTAGGCCCACTGCCATGAGTACTCGAAGTGGGCTACATCCTTGGGCTCATAGTTGGCGGTGTCGAGGTAGTTGACTCCGCATATCAGGCAGGCATCCATGATGGTGAGGTCCTGATAGGGGAGAGCCACATTGATCACCAGCTGAGGCTTGTGGCGGTTGAACAGCTCCACGAGCTGGGGCACGCTGTCGGCATCCACCACATCTGCGCTAAGGTTGGGTTTGCCTATGGCTTCCACCACGGCCTCACACTTCGAGCGGGTGCGTGAAGCGATCACGATCTCGGTGAATACATCGGGGTGCTGGGCACACTTGTGAGCCACCACGGTACCTACTCCGCCGGCTCCGATAATTACTACTTTTGCCATTATATTAAGTGGTTATATATTCTGTAGTGGGGGGATTAGTCTCTCGAGCTGCCGAAGAAACGGAGCAGATAGAGGAACAGGTTGATGAAGTCGAGATAGAGCGACAGGGCGCCTATGGTGGCGATATGGCCTATAGCGCTCGCAGGAGCATAGAGGGCCATCTGCTTGATCTTCTGGGTGTCCCAGGCTGTGAGGCCTACGAAGATAAGCACGCCTGCACACGAGATGATCCAGTCAAGTCCCGAACTCTTGGTGAAGATGTTGACCACCGATGCGATGATCAGACCTATGAGAGCGTAGAACAGGAAGTTGCCCCACTTGGTGAGGTCCTGGGTGGTGAAGTAGCCATATATGCTCATTGCTCCGAACGTTCCGGCGCAGATGAAGAATGTCTTGGCTATCGAGGTGGCTGTGTACAGCAGGAATATCGGGGCGAGAGCCATGCCGTTGATGGCGGCAAACACGTAGAAGAGCAGTGTGGCAAGGGTCGACGACATCTTGGTGAGACGGGCCGAGAGGGTGAACACGATAACCAGTTCGGCGATGAACAGGCCCCAGTAGAACCATGAGTTACTTGCCATGAACTGCATGTAGGTCATGCTGCCTGCACAGAACAGGGAGATGAAGGCGGTGACGAGCAACCCGAGGGTCATCTTCAGGTACACACGCTTCATCACCGACGATGTGGTCGAGACCACTGTCTGGGCATTGTTATAACCTCCGCCGTGGTTGTAGGGAGGAGGGGTAGGAGTGTTATTGTACATTTGGTGTTGTTTTATTGGTTTTTATGTATAGTGTCTATTAGATTAGACAATTATATCAGTGGAAAGTTTAAGCGATGGTTCCTGCCGGGCATTACATGCGCTCGGGCACATTGATGCCGAGCAGTTTCATGCCTGTGGCCACCACGCGGGCGGTCTGTTCGCTCAGAGTGAGACGTAGTGAGCGCACGGCCTCATCCGACTCTTTGAGTATCGAGCAGTCGTGATAGAACTGGTTGTACAGTTTCACCAGGTCATACACATAGTTGGCGATCAGAGCAGGGCTGTAGCTCTGTCCGGCTGCCTCGACTACCGAGGGGAAGTCGGCCAGCGCCTGTATGAGTGTTATCTCACGCTCTCCGGGCACCACATTGGAATAGTCGGTGATGGTCATACCCTCCTCCTTGGCCTTGCGGAGCACCGAGCGGATGCGGGCATAGGTGTACTGGATGAAGGGGCCGGTGTTGCCGTTGAAGTCGATCGACTCCTTGGGGTTGAAGGTTATGTTCTTGCGTGGATCCACTTTGAGCAGGAAGTATTTCAGCGCTCCCAGACCCACCATCTCGCTGATGGCTGCGGTCTCCTCATCGGTCAGGCCGTCGAGTTTACCCAGCTCGGCCGATACTGTGCGGGCGGTTGCCACCATGTCGTCCATCAGGTCGTCGGCATCCACCACGGTACCTTCACGCGACTTCATCTTGCCCTCGGGGAGCTCGACCATGCCGTAGGAGAAGTGTACCAGGTCCTTGCCCCACTTGAATCCGAGACGGTCGAGCAGGATCGACAGCACCTGGAAGTGATAGTTCTGCTCGTTGCCCACCACATAGATCATCTTGTCGATGGGATAGTCTTGGAAACGCAGCTTGGCTGTGCCTATGTCCTGGGTCATGTACACCGATGTGCCGTCGCTTCTGAGCAGGAGTTTGTGGTCGAGACCCTCGCCGGTGAGGTCGGCCCACACGGATCCATCCTCCTTGCGGTACATCTTTCCGGCCTCGAGTCCTTCGAGCACCTTGTCCTTACCTTCGAGATAGGTCTCACTCTCGTAATATATCTTGTCGAAATCCACGCCCATGCGCTTGTAGGTCTCATCAAATCCGGCATACACCCACTCGTTCATCATCTGCCACAGTGAGCGTATTTCGGGATCCTTCTGTTCCCACTTCACGAGCATCTCGCGGGCTTCCTTCATGAGCGGAGATGCGGCCTTGGCCTCATCCTCGGTCATGCCCTGCTCCATGAGGGCCTTTACCTCGGCTTTGAAATGCTTGTCGAATAGCACGTAGAAATCACCGATGAGGTGGTCGCCCTTCTTGCCCGACGATTCGGGGGTGACACCTTCGCCCCACTTCTGCCAGGCAAGCATCGACTTGCATATATGGATGCCTCGGTCGTTCACGATGTTGGTCTTTACCACGCGGTTGCCGCAGGCCTTGAGTATTTCGGCAAGGCTGAATCCGAGCAGGTTGTTGCGTATATGACCCAGGTGGAGGGGCTTGTTGGTGTTGGGCGACGAATACTCTACCATTACCAGGGGAGAGGTCTCGTCAGCCTCCTTGAGTCCGTAGTCAGCGGTCGAGGCGATATGAGCCAGCACGCCGTCCCAGAAACGCGGGGAGATAGTGATGTTGAGGAATCCTTTCACCACATTGTACTTCTCTACGGCAGGCTCGTTCTTCACCAGCCATTCTCCGATTTCGGCACCTACGGCCTCGGGTGACTTGCGGGCAGCCTTGACCCAGGGGAATACTACAACAGTGACGTTTCCTTCAAACTCCTTGCGGGTAGCCTGGGGGACGATCTTGTCGGCAGGGGTCTCCATGCCGTAAAGTTCTTTCACAGCTTTGGCCACAGCCTCTGAGATAATGCTATCAATCGACATTTCTATATGTATTATTGTATATTGAGGTACAAAAGTACACAAAAATGATGATTTTTTACAGCCTTGGAGTGAAAAATGTGCTTATTTATATCTTATCCACTTGACTATCTCCTTAAGTGACGGCTTTTTGCCATACATGAAGATGCCCACGCGGTAGATTTTGCCTGCTACCCACACCATGGCCAGGAAACCGGCCAAAAGCAACCCGAGCGACAGCCACACCTCCCATGCAGGTATGCCGAACGGTATGCGTGCCACCATCACCATCGGCGAGGTAAGGGGGAACATCGAGGTCCAGAATGACAGTGGCCCGGTAGGATCTCCGGCCGCTATCATAGCGAATGTCAGGCCGAGTATGATTGGGAAGATGGCAAACGATGTGAGCTGTGAAGCGTCCTGTATGTTATCGACTGCCGATCCTATGGCCGCGAATATGGATGAGTACACGAGAAATCCCATCACCAGGAACACCGTCATCAGGGCGATGAGTCCTAAGATGTTGCCTACCTGTGTGAGTGCCGACAGTGCGGCTATCATGTCTATCGACCCCGATCCGCTCAATCCCTCCAGATCTCCGGCTCTCAGAGCCATAATGTCGTTCATTGATTCGGCGGGTATCATGGCCGGGAGCACCCACCCCGACATCACTGTCAGCAGTATGCCCCACAGCACTATCTGGGTTACGGCCACAAGCGCCACTCCCACAATCTTGCCCATCATGAGTTGCATTGGGCTCACCGATGACACCACCACTTCGAGGACCCTGTTGCTCTTCTCCTCGATTATGGAAGTCATCACCATCTGTCCATACAGTAGCAGGAACATGTACAGTATGAACGCCATGCCCAAGCCTATCCCGAAACTCAGCCCCGACGACAGCACTTCATCATCGCTCCCGTTGTCGCAACGTACCGTGCTGATCCCCACGTTGGCGCTCACCTCCTTGAGTATGCGGTCAAGGTCGGCTATGTTGTAGAGCTTCAGTCGCTCTGTCTCTATGATCTTGTTGACCTGGGATGTGATGATGCTCTCGGTGGTGAACGACGATGGCCCGTTGCTTAACAGCTTCAGTGATCCTTTGCTCGATGTGACAATGTTCTCGGGTATCACGAGCACACCGTCGGAGCCGTTGGCCGTCAGGGCCGAGTCCACCGTGATCCCCTCGATGGTCACGAATTTCACCTCGGGAGTGTCGGTCAGATGCTGTGATATTTTCCCGCTGTTGTCCACCACTACGATAGTCGTCTCGCTTCCGTCGACATAAGCCATTATTAGAGCCGGCAGAGCCATGAGCCCGAGCATGAGCAACGGCATGAGTATTGTGGTGAATATGAAACTTTTCTTCTTTACGCGCTCCAGGTATTCGCGCTCTATGATGATTCCTATTTTTGACATTTCTGATCGGAGGTAGAGACACTGTCGTTTGTTACAGTGCGGATGAATATATCGTTCATTGAAGCGAGGCTTTCGTTTATGCCTGCTATGGCCACTGTCTCGTTGGCCACTGAGATCACATCGCGGAGCGAGGCAGAGCCTGCGAGATGCAACGACAGTCTCGATTGGCCGTGATTGTCGGGCTCGAGCCTGCGGATTGTATCTGCCATCGGAGCCAGGGCTGTGACGAGTGCTTCAGTATCGCCAGAGTATGTGAGGTCATAACTTCCGGCAAAGAACTTTCGCCTCAGCTCCTCTACATTCCCGCTCAATATGTTTCGGCTTTTGTTGATGAGGGTGATGTTGTCGCATATCTCCTCGACCGATGCCATGTTGTGGGTCGAGAATATCACTGTGGATCCCTGGTCCTTCAGTTCGAGTATCTCCCGCTTGAGCAGTTCGGCATTTATGGGATCGAAACCCGAGAACGGCTCATCGAATATCAACAGCTCGGGCCGGTGTAGCACTGTGATGATGAATTGCACCTTCTGGGCCATTCCCTTCGACAGCTCCTCGACCCTCTTGTTCCACCACGGCAGTATGTCAAACTTCTCAAACCATTTTCTCAGCTCGCTCACTGCGTCGGCCCGTGACAGCCCCTTGAGCCGGGCGAAGAACACGGCTTGTTCTCCCACCTTCATCTTTTTATACAATCCACGTTCTTCGGGCAGATACCCTATGTTGGCCACATCGGCCTCGCCGAGCTGATGGCCGTTGAACAGCACCCGGCCCTTGTCAGGAGCCGTGATATGGTTTATGATGCGTATCAGGGTGGTTTTGCCTGCCCCGTTGGGTCCGAGCAGTCCGTACACTCCGCCCCGTGGCACATTGATGCTCACATCGTCGAGCGCACGGTGCGAGGCATACGACTTGCTCACATTCTCGATCTGTAATATCTCATTCATTATGGTATATTTGTCGCGAAATTATGAAAAAAGTTTCGTTCCTTATGGAACTTTTACGCTAAATTAGCGTCACATTCAATGTATGCCCACCTCGAGAGCCGATAAGGAGTCACGTTTCATGGCGATTGTCAATGACAACCGCAGGATGATCTACAAGGTATGCTACATGTATGCCACCGACGGGGATCATCTCAATGATCTGTACCAGGAGGTTCTTGCCAATGTGTGGCAGGGCATGGATTCCTATCGTGGTGACTCCAAGATGTCGACATGGCTCTACCGCACTGCTCTCAACACTTGTGTGACATATTACAGGCACAACGGCAGGCATCAGCAGGGCAAAGTAGGGCTTGATGCCTTAGCTGAGTTCGCTTGTGAGGACGACGGACGCCTGGCGCGCCTCAACCGCATGTACCGCCTCATATCGTGCCTCAACAAGATGGACAAAGCCGTAATACTCCTGTGGCTCGATGAAAAGAGCTATGACGAGATAGCCGAGATATCAGGACTCCCGCGCAACACTGTGGCCACACGCTTGCACCGTATCAAACAAAAACTTATCGAACGAAACAAACAGGAATGACTACCATGGAAATCGACGATCTACGACAGGAATGGAACTCCATAGATATTCCCGAAACCTCGCGTGACACTTCGCGGGTCGAAAGTAGGGTAGGGCAGTGCGACGGTCGCCTCACCATCCGCGACCGCCTCATGCGCATAAGCCTCCGGATGATAGCCGTGTGCGTCATTGCATTGTGTTGCATCCTGCCACTTGGAAGCGAGCATCTGCTGATGGCCGTTCTCGTGGGCACCTTCTTCATATCCATGGGCATAATGCACTATATACAGTATCGTGCGCTCAGGTCGCTCGATGTCACCCGCATGACACTCAGGGACGTCCTGAGACGTGTCTACCGTATCGAGGCCCTACGCTCGTTCCGGCGCATAGTGGGCATTGTCATGGCCATTCCGCTTGTAATCTTCATGATCTTCACAATGACCAGCAGTTACGGTGCCGTAATGCTTCCGGCTTGCGTGCTGGGCACTCTGGCAGGATGCGTGATCTCGCTCGTGGTCAACCGCCGCACCACCCGTCTGCTTCGTGAGATCAGGCGTGAGCTTGGCAATTGCTTTTGATGCGGAAGTGGAATCCGTGTCATCCGCCCCGACCGGGGAAACTTTTTTATACACACTCTGAGTAATTGTCAAAAATTCTGTTTAACTTTGCAGTAAACTCACGATGCATTTCACACCTCATTGCAATGAATACTAAAAGTCTTGTGTCAATCAGCGATTTAAGTCGCGATGAGATACTTAGCCTGCTCGACACGGCCAGGAAGTTTGAAGAGCGTCCCAACCGCCGTTTGCTCGAGGGCAAAGTAGTGGCTACACTTTTCTTCGAGCCTTCCACACGTACACGTCTGAGCTTCGAGACCGCCGTCAACCGCCTGGGCGGTAGAGTGATCGGTTTCTCCGATGCTTCCAACACCTCCACCTCCAAGGGTGAGACACTTAAGGACACCATCAAGATGGTGAGTAATTATGCCGACCTTATTGTGATGCGCCATTTCCTTGAGGGCGCGGCTCTCTATGCCACCGAAGTCACCGACATACCCATCATAAATGCCGGCGACGGTGCCCATCAGCACCCCTCGCAGACCATGCTTGATCTCTACTCCATCTACAAGACTCAAGGTACTCTCGAGAATCTCACCATCACCCTTGTGGGCGACCTGAAATATGGTCGCACGGTACATTCCCTCATCATGGCTATGCGCTACTTCAACCCCACATTCCGGTTTGTGGCTTGCAAGGAGCTCGACATGCCCGAGGAGTACAAGGCATTCTGTCGCGAAAACGGCATACGCTACACCGACCACACCGACTTCTCGCCCGAGGTGATCAACACCAGCGACATCATATACATGACCCGCGTCCAGCGCGAGAGATTTGCCGACATCATGGAGTACGAGCGTGTCAAGGATCTGTACAATCTCAACAACGCCATGCTCACCGATGCCCGCGACAATCTGCGCATCCTCCATCCGCTACCCCGTGTCAACGAGATAGCCCAGGATGTCGACGACAACCCCAAGGCTTATTATTTCGAGCAGGCCCGCAACGGCCTCTATGCTCGTCAGGCGCTTATATGCCGTTCACTCGGTATCGAAGTCAACGATTAAATACACCTCTCAGTCATTCTATAAGCTTATGACCAATATATCTAAAGCAGAACTCGCCGTGGCCGCCCTGCGCAACGGCACTGTGATCGACCATATACCCTCCGAGGTGCTGTTCAAGGCTGTCAAGATCCTGGGTATAGAGAAGGTGAAGTCAGCCGTGACCATCGGCAACAACCTCGACAGCAAGAAACTTGGCCACAAAGGTATAATAAAGGTGGCCGACGTGTTCTTCCCCGAGGCTACTCTCAACCGCATCGCTCTGATAGCTCCCGCAGCCGTGGTCAACATCATCCGCGACTATGAGGTGGTGGAGAAATTCCCCGTCACCCTCCCCGACACCATCTACGGCCTGGTGAAGTGTGGCAACCCCAAGTGCATCACCAACAACGAGCCCATGCGCACACGTTTCAGCGTTATCGACCGCGAGGACGTCACCATCGCATGTCATTATTGCTCCCACACGGTAAAGAGCACCGACGCGCAGATAATCTGACCCCTCATCCATCCCCGTTTACGCTATGGCAAAAGTCTCCTGGAAACCGGGCACAATGATATATCCGCTCCCCGCTGTGATAGTCACATGCGGCACCATGGAGCGTAGCAATATGCTCACAGTGGCCTGGACCGGTACCATTTGCACCAATCCGCCTATGTGCTATATCTCGGTGCGCCCCGAGCGTTATTCCTATCCTATGATCAAGGAGCGCATGGAGTTCACCATCAATCTCACTACTGCCTCCATGGCCCGTGCCACCGATTGGGTGGGAGTGAGATCCGGTGCCGATTATGACAAGTGGAGCGAGACAGGCCTCACACCGATGCAAGGCGAGAAAGTGGCATGTCCCTATATTGCAGAGTCCCCTCTCGCCATCGAGTGCCGGGTTAAAGAGATAGTCAAGCTCGGTAGCCACGACATGTTCATTGCTGATGTGGTCAACGTGCTTGCCGAGGACACTCTCATCGAACCTGTCACCGGAGCTTTCGACCTCGGTGCCGCCGGCCTGCTCAACTATTCCCACGGCCATTATTTCGGTCAGGGAGAACCGCTCGGCCGTTTCGGTTGGAGTGTGAAGAAAAAATGAAGAAACTTTTTTAATTGTAATTGATATGAAGAGAGACAACGCGATTTTCGACATCATCGCGCGCGAACATGAACGCCAGAAAAAAGGTATCGAACTGATTGCCTCGGAGAATTTCGTTAGTGACCAGGTGATGCAGGCTATGGGCTCATGCCTCACCAACAAGTATGCCGAGGGATATCCCGGCCACCGTTACTATGGAGGTTGTGAAGTGGTCGACGAGGCCGAGTTGCTTGCCATCGACCGTCTCAAGCAGATGTTTGGTGCCGAGTGGGCCAATGTTCAGCCCCACTCAGGAGCTCAGGCCAACATGGCCGTGTTCATGGCGTGCCTCAAGCCCGGCGACAAGTTCCTGGGCCTCAATCTGAGCCACGGTGGACACCTGAGCCACGGTAGCCCCGTGAACTTCTCGGGACTCATGTTCCAGGCTCTTGAGTATAATGTGGATGCCGAGACTGGTCTCGTTGACTATGAGCAGATGGAGGAAGTGGCCCGCCGAGAGCGTCCACGCCTCATCATCGGTGGTGCCAGCGCCTACAGTCGCGAGTGGGATTATGCCCGTATGCGTCGCTTGGCCGATGAGATCGGTGCCATCTTCATGGTCGACATGGCTCATCCCGCCGGTCTCATTGCCGCAGGTCTTCTTGACAACCCCGTGAAGTATGCTCATATCGTGACCTCAACCACCCACAAGACCCTCCGTGGTCCCCGTGGCGGTGTCATTATGATGGGCAAGGACTTCGAGAACCCCTGGGGTAAGACTACTCCCAAGGGCGTTGTACGCATGATGTCCTCTCTGCTCGACTCTGCCGTGTTCCCCGGTGTGCAGGGTGGTCCTCTCGAGCACGTAATCGCTGCCAAGGCCGTAGCTTTCGGCGAGGCTCTCCAGCCCGAGTTCAAGGAATATCAGCTCCAGGTCAAGAAGAATGCTGCCGCTCTCGCTGCCGCTCTCGTCGACAAGGGCTACAAGATCGTTTCAGGTGGCACTGACAACCATTGCATCCTCGTCGATCTCCGCACCAAGTTCCCCGATCTCACCGGCAAGGTAGCCGAGAAGGCTCTCGTTGAGGCCGACATCACCGCCAACAAGAATATGGTGCCCTTCGACAGCCGTTCCCCCTTCCAGACCTCAGGTATCCGCCTCGGTACTCCCGCCATCACCACCCGTGGTGCCAAGGAGCCCCTCATGGGCGAGATCGCCGAGATGATCGACACCGTGCTCCGCGCTCCTGCCGATCCCGCTGTGATCGAGGCCGTGCGCACCAAGGTCAACGCTGTTATGGCCGACTATCCCATGTTTGCCTACTAATTCCGGCGTAGATTATTGATCAACTGTATATTAAGGGCTGTTGCGACATCCTCGCGACAGCCCTTCTCTTATATGAAGTTGCCCGTAATGGGATTTTTTCGTAACTTTGCCACGCGAAAAGTAATTTCCAAAACATAAACTACGGACTCGCCTGATAAAACGAAGGAAAGTCCGGGAAAAAAGAATCCTTATGAGTTATAATCTTCTGAAAGGTAAGCGTGGCGTGATATTCGGCGCGCTTAACGACAAGAGTATTGCCTGGAAAGTGGCCGAGAAGGCCGTTGAGGAGGGCGCTATCATCACTCTTAGCAACACTCCCGTGGCTGTGCGCATGGGCGAGGTTTCTCAGCTCGGCGAGAAGCTGGGTGCTGAGGTGATTCCCGCCGATGCTACCAATGTCGAGGATCTCGAGATGGTGTTCAGCCGTTCTATGGAGGTGCTCGGTGGCAAGATCGATTTCGTGCTCCACTCCATAGGCATGTCCCCCAATGTAAGAAAGAAACGTCTGTATGACGACATCGACTACGATCTCCTCAATAAGACCCTCGACATCTCCGCTGTATCATTCCACAAGATGATCCAGGCTGCCAAGAAGCTCGATGCCATCGCCGAGTACGGCAGCATCGTGGCTCTTAGCTACATCGCCGCCCAGCGCACCATGTTTGGCTACAACGACATGGCCGATGCCAAGGCGCTCCTTGAGTCCATAGCCCGTAGCTTCGGTTACATCTATGGCCGTGAGAAGCATGTTCGCATCAACACCATCTCCCAGTCGCCCACTCCCACCACTGCCGGTAGCGGTGTCAAGGGTATGGACTCCCTCATGGACTTTGCCAACCGCATGTCCCCTCTGGGCAATGCCACAGCCGACGAATGTGCCGACTATTGCATCATGATGTTCTCTGACCTCACCCGCAAGGTGACCATGCAGAACCTCTTCCACGATGGTGGTTTCTCGAGCATGGGTATGAGCCTCCGTGCCATGGACCAGTACGAGAAGAGCTTCGACCAGTACCGCAACCCCGACGGTACCATCCAGTATGGTTGATACGCCGTGGCCTGAATCGTAAAGGCCGCAATGGTATAAAATTAACCGACCGCATAAGTTGAATGGCTTGTGCGGTCGGTTTTTTTATGAGCTTGTTACGGATGGGCTGTTATGCCTCGCCGTCGATACGTACATCCTCGAAATCCTCCTTGATATTGGGATCCTCGAGGCCGTAATGGTGTATAGAGTTCATCGACTTGAGTATGATGCCGAACACCAGCGCCAGCACGCCGAGCGATGCGAAGAAGCACATAGGCATGGTGTAGTCATACTGCAAAGGATCGGTAACGCCGGGGTTGGACCATGTGATCACCTTGCCGATGATGATGGGCACGAAAGCCAGACCGATGTTCTGTACCCAGAATATCAGCGAGTATGCACTGCCGAGGAAACGCTTGTCCATGATCTTGGGCACCGAGGGCCACAGAGCGGCGGGCACCAGTGAGAACGATACGCCCAGCACCACGATAGCCGAGTAGGTGATCAGCTCGCTTTTGGTCGAGGGCACGATGAAGGCAAATGTCAGGTGGCATACTATCATGAGTATTGCACCGAGTATGAGCATTGTTGCTCCCTTACCCTTGCGGTCCAGGAAATAGCCCAGGAACGGTGTGAGGCAGGCGGCTCCTACAGGGAACCAGCGGAATATATCTGATGCCTGGGTCTCGGAGATGCCGAGGTTGCACTGGAGCATGTTGGCCGCATAGCGCTGGAACGGGAAAATAGCTGAGTAATAGAGCACACACAGCATTGCGATGATCCAGAACAGTTTGCTGCTGAAAATCGCGCCTACGTCCGAGAGCTTGAACTCCTCTTCAGCCTCAGCCTCGGCCACCTTGCTGGCACCCATCTCGCGGTCGAGCTTGGCGTCCATGAATGTGAATACTATGAATGAAAGCAGACCTATGCAGAGCAGGGCCGAGCAGAAAGCAACGGGCACTACTACCGACGGGGGCATCACGCTGTCGGCCAGACGGGGTGAGATGGTGAAGATAAAGAACACGCCTATTCGCGCGATAGCCATCTCCAGGCCCATAGCAAGAGCCATTTCCTTGCCCTCAAACCATTTGGCCAGAGCTTTCGATACTGTGATGCCGGCCATCTCGCATCCGCAGCCGAATATCATGAATCCCAGAGCGGCGAGCTTGGCACTGCCTGGCATTTCTACCCACCACGAGCTGAGCCATTGCTCCAGGGCAGTGCCCTGAAACCCTTCGCTGATACCATAGAGTTTGATGCACGCTCCTATCACCATGAGCGATGCCGAGAGGGTGCCGGTGAAGCGCACGCCCATCTTGTCGAGGATAATGCCGGCGAGGATGAGGAAGCCAAACACGTTGAGTATATACTCGGCTCCGGCATAGTAGCCGAATGCGTCGGGCGACCATCCGCGTTGGGTCTGGATGAGTGATTGCAGAGGCGACATTACGTCGACAAACATGTAGGCGAACAGCATCATGGACGCTACAAGCGCCAATGCCGTCCATCGTGCCCAGGCCTTGTCCGAAAGCAGACGCCTACCAGGCTCGATGATGTTGTTGGTTACTTTTTCCATTGTTATGTATTTGATTGTAAATTACTTTCGCGATGATTGGCGGTGATGTCGCGGATTGTATTCCGTAGCTATCGGACAAAATTAATGAAAAATATGTAAAATCGGAATAAAATCACTAAATTCGTGCTTCAAATCAATCCAACCTCACGCAATCATGCCACATACTCAGCCCTATACCCTTGACCGCACCGTGCGTCTCGTCATCAACTGTGTGCTGTTCTTCGGTCTTATATGGCTTGTCAATATCCTCAAGGGGGTATTGTTGCCGTTTCTTATCGGATGCCTCATAGCCTACCTGTTCGAGCCGTTCGTCCAGTTCAACCGCGAGTTGCTCCAGTTGCGCGGGCGCGTGATAGCCACGCTTGTCACCCTCTTTGAGATGACATTCTTTTTCACCGCCCTATGCTATTTCGTCGTGCCTATGATCATCCACGAGTCTACCCAGATGGCGGCGATGTTCAAGGCCTACGCTTCCACTAACCATAGCATCCCTTTCATCCCCGAGTCTCTCCACTCATTTCTGCGACGCAATCTCGACTTCGAGCTAATAGCCTCCAAGCTCTCGCGCGATGAGTGGTCACGTATGATCGAGGAGGGACTCTCGGCCTCATGGTCGCTCATCACCGGCTCCATATCATTTGTCATGAGCCTCTTCAGCTGGGCCATAGTTCTCCTGTATGTAGTATTCATCATGATCGACTACGAGCGCATCTCGCGCGGATTCAAGCATCTCGTCCTCCCCAAATACCGTAAGGTGGTATTCAAGATAGGCCGTGATGTCAAGACCTCCATGAACCGTTACTTCCGAGGTCAGGCCCTGGTGGCATTTATCGTAGGCATCCTTTTCTCCATCGGCTTCCTCATCATAGGCCTCCCCATGGCCATAGTCCTCGGCATGTTTATAGGTCTGCTCAACATGGTGCCCTACCTCCAGCTCATCTCACTGATTCCCGCCACGCTCATCTGCCTCGTGTGCTCGGTTAGTAGCGATGTCAGCTTTTGGACACTCTTTTGGGAGACCATGGCTGTATATATAATAGTACAGGCGATACAGGATTTCTTCCTTACCCCGCGCATCATCGGTAAAGCCATGAGCATGAATCCCGCCATCATCTTTCTCTCCCTCTCTATTTGGGGCACTTTGCTCGGAATGATAGGCTTGATAATAGCCATTCCGCTCACCACATTGCTGCTTTCCTACTACGACGAGTTTGTGATACACAATGCCGATCGTGAATCGTCTGATGACTAATTGATTACATCTGTTTGTTATGTCCTTTGTCTGGGTTTTACGGCTTCAGAACCACTAAAGCGAACATGAGAATAAACTAATTTTGAGTTAACAGGTGTTAAATATGGCGGAAAAATTTGGTGGGTAATAAAAAAGTCCCTACCTTTGCAACGCAAAACAAAAAAGAAGCCTAATCGGGGTGTAGCTCAGTTGGTTAGAGTACGCGTCTGGGGGGCGTGAGGTCGCTAGTTCGAGTCTAGTCACCCCGACTGATTAGGAAGACAGAAGGTGTAGCCCACAAGGTTACACCTTCTTCATTTTCCGGGTCAGCGGATTTTTCCGGTTGGCATCCCCCTACCCATCCCGCCCGCCCCCTAACCTCCTATACCCCACCAATATACTCTAAAAAACTCTTGATCTCTGGTCTAAAAACTCTAATCCCTATACTTTCCCCTCTATACTTAAAAACAACGCGACATTATCGCACCATATCCCCGGTAAACGTATCCTACCTTTGCCGGTGATATGGAACCAACGAGCCACAAGGTAACCCACCTACGCAAAAGAATCCGTCGCCCAGACATCTGGTGCCACTCATTCTCTCGATTTCTCGGCCGGGAACTAACCCCAACCGAGAAAACCGTCATATCCCGGCTCGAACGCGCCCGCCGACTATCCCGCCCGCGCCCGATCGTAATCGTAGACCCAAAAGGCTACGACTCAACCGACC
>JAMPHR010000001.1:477006-490926 GCA_023663345.1 Paenibacillus sp.
GCTAAACTTTATGCCTGATCCACCTCTTTGCCAACCGGAAAAATCCGCTGACCCGTGAAAATCGAGTACCGGGGTCTGGCTATCATTCGTCGGGATCCTCAGTCCTGTGCCCGTAAGTGATAGGAATGGTGTCGATAGGTACATTGATGTTGTGGAGATCAAATATCCGTCGGGCATTTTTCACGAATCCGTCACGGCGTTGCTTGAAGGATGGGTCAACCTCATCCGATTCGGCAGGCAACAGACGGAAATTATCGCCGTGTTTCACAGGCGGTTGTACAAACACCATGCGGTAGGATGCGCCTTTCACTTCGGCTTTACCATTGATGTCGCGTCCTAATTCCACCTTTACCATAGCACCTCCGCGTGTGTCGGTGGTGCGCATGGCCGATATGAAATTGCCGAGAGAGTACACTGTGAGAACCGGTCTGCCCGTGTATTCGCTCTTGCGAAGTTCCATGGGCTGGATCACATGGGGATGCCCGCCTATTATCATCTCAACACCCATCTCCTCGAGATAGCGGGCCAGTGACTTCTGATCCTTGTTGGGCAACAGCTTGTACTCGTCTCCCCAATGGATACAGGCCGCGATAAGTTCGGCTCCCTTTTCGCGGGCCTTGCGCACATCGGCGGCTATGAGGTCGCGGTCGATATAATCAATCTCTATCGGGGTTGTCTTCTGTATACCGTTGGTGCCGTAGGTGTAGTTGAGAAACGCGATCCTGAAGCCGTTGATCTCGCGTATCAGTGGCACAATCTCCTCACGGTGTACTTTGTCGCGGTACACTCCGAGCCAGGGTACTCCCATGGCCTCAAAGGTCGAAATGGTGCGTATCACCCCCTTGTCGCGACGGTCGAGTATGTGATTGTTGGCCGAGAGCATCAGGTCAAATCCGGCGTCAGTGAGAGCTGTAACATAGTTGTCGTGGGCGCAGAACATGGGATAGCCCGAGTAGGGGGCGCCACCGAGCGGTGTCTCGAGATTGACCACGGCATAGTCGGCCGAGCTTATGTAAGGGGCAAGTGCGGTGAAATAAGGGCTGTAGTCGAGTGATCCGTCGGGTTGTCGGGCGGCGTCGATCTGACGCTGATGCTGCATCGCATCCCCAGCAAACACCAGTTCCGCATGGTCCTGAGGCATCAACAGCGCGCACAATGAAAGAAGTATCTCGAGCATGGTTAAAGCGGTTACATGAGAGTGGAGATAAAAGTCAGGATAAGAGAGAGGTGAGGTATAAAATTATGGGGCCAAAGGCTTTCATATGCCTTATAACCCCATAATATGTGAGTCTTGTAACTGTATCTGATAAAATTCTTAAGCGTAGATCTCTTTCTTGGCTGCCAGAAGAGTATTCTTCATGAGCGAGCATATAGTCATGGGGCCTACGCCTCCAGGCACCGGGGTGATGAAGGCACACTTGGGGGCCACATTCTCGAAATCCACGTCGCCACACAAGCGGAATCCGCTCTTGCGTGATGCGTCTGGCACACGGGTTGTGCCCACATCGATGATGGTGGCTCCGGGCTTCACCATGTCAGCGGTCACGAATCCGGGGTTGCCGAGAGCGGCTATGATGATGTCGGCCTCGGCGCACTTCTCCTTGATGTCGCGTGAGGCGCTGTGGAGCACGGTCACTGTGGCGTTACCTGGATCGGCTTTCTGCATCATGAGGTTGGCCACAGGCTTGCCTACGATGTTGCTACGGCCGAGCACCACGCAGTTGGCACCACGGGTGGGGACATTGTAACGGCGGAGCAGTTCCACGATGCCGGCCGGGGTGGCTGACACGAAGCAGGGGAGACCGATGGACATGCGTCCGACGTTGATGGGGTGGAAACCGTCAACATCCTTGCGGTAGTCGATAGATTCGATGATGCGCTGTTCTGAAATGTGCTTGGGCAGGGGCAACTGCACGATGAAGCCGTCTATCTCGGGATCCTCGTTGAGCTTACCGATGGTCTCGAGAAGTTCCTGCTCGGTGACCTCCTCCTCATAGCGGATGAGGGTGGACTTGAAGCCACACACTTCGCAGGCCTTGACTTTGTTGGCCACATAGGTCTCGGATCCACCGTCGTGGCCCACCAGAATGGCGGCGAGGTGGGGACGGCGCATTCCCGATGCAACCATGTTGTCTACTTCGGCCGCAATCTCACGCTTGATATCGTCGGCCACTTTCTTTCCGTCAATCAGTGTCATAAGTTGGATTCGGACTTTGTCCGATGGTTATGGGGTTATACGTTTTATTGTGGTTATCGGCGCATACCTTTCATGCCACGCATCAGAGCCATGGGGTTCTTGATGCCGGTCACGGCCTTCATCATCTTGCGAGCTTCCTCAAACTGCTTGATAAGGCGGTTCACCTCCTGGATGTCGGTACCCGATCCGCGGGCTATACGTTTGCGACGCGATCCGTTGATGATGTCGGGGTGCTGACGCTCCTCCTCGGTCATGGACTGGATGATGGCCTCGATGCCCTTGAAAGCGTTGTCGTCGATATCGATGTCCTTGATTGCCTTGCCAACGCCGGGGATCATTGAAGCGAGCTCCTTGAGGTTGCCCATCTTCTGGATCTGCTGTATCTGCTGGAGGAAGTCGTTGAAATTGAACTGGTTCTTGGCGATCTTGCGCTGGAGCTCGCGGGCCTGCTTCTCATCGTATGCGTTCTGGGCCTTCTCAACGAGCGATACGATATCGCCCATGCCGAGGATACGGTCGGCCATACGAGAGGGGTGGAACAGGTCGAGGGCGTCGAGCTTCTCGCCGGTACCCACAAACTTGATGGGCTTGGTCACCACCGTGCGGATCGAGAGAGCGGCACCACCACGGGTATCACCGTCAAGTTTGGTGAGCACTACGCCATCGAAGTCGAGACGGTCGTTGAACTCCTTGGCGGTGTTCACGGCGTCCTGACCGGTCATGGAGTCCACTACAAACAGTGTCTCCTGGGGCTTAACTGCCTTCTTGATGGCGGCGATCTCCTGCATCATCTGCTCGTCGACGGCCAGACGGCCGGCGGTGTCGATGATCACCAGGTCGAGGTGGTTGGCCTTGGCATGGCGGATAGCGTTCTCGGCTATCTCAACGGGGTTCTTGTTGCCATCCTCGGTATAAACGGGGACGTTGATCTGCTCGGCAAGCACCTTGAGCTGGTCGATAGCGGCGGGACGGTACACGTCGCAAGCCACGAGCAACGGACGCTTGCCCTGCTCCGACTTGAGCTTGCGGGCCAGTTTGCCTGAGAAAGTGGTCTTACCTGAACCCTGCAGACCCGACATGAGGATCACTGTGGGGTTGCCCGAGAGGTTGACCTGAGCGGTCTCGCCACCCATGAGTCTTGCCAGCTCGTCATGGACAATCTTCACCATGAGTTCGCCCGGCTTGATGGCGTTGATCACATTCTGACCCATGGCCTTGGCCTTTACCTCGTCGGTAAACTGCTTGGCCACCTTGAAGTTCACATCGGCCTCCAGAAGTGCGCGACGCACATCCTTGAGGGTCTCGGCAACATTGATCTCGGTGATTTTGCCTTCACCTTTAAGTATCTTGAAGCTCCTTTCGAGCCTTTCGCTTAGATTTTCAAACATATATTATTGAGAGGGGTTCTTACAAGGGGTTCAAGTAAATGGGAATCCCGTGGGGGATTATAATTGTACGAGCTTGTTGGTAGCGGTGTCGGGGAATATCACCTTGGGGGTGAATGTGGAGGCTTCTTCGGGTGTCATCTGGGCATAGCTCATGATGATCACGATATCTCCCACCTGCACCTTGCGTGCGGCAGCCCCGTTGAGACATATCACTCCTGATCCACGAGGACCTTCAATCGCGTATGTGTCGAGACGCTCGCCGTTGTTGTTGTCGACTATGTAGACTCTCTCGCCGGGGAGTATTCCAGCCGCATCCATGAGATCGCGGTCGATGGTGATGCTCCCGATGTAATCAAGACGGGCCTCGGTCACAGTGACACGATGTATTTTGGACTTGAGGATCTCGAGTGTCATTTGAGGATATATTTAATGTTGTCAATGAGCCTTACATCTCCGCAGAATACTGTGATACATCCTACGGGTGTCTCCGCGTCGCTCCAGTCGCTTATAGGTTGCATGGTTGCCGCGTCGACTATCTCATAGTACTCGACATTCATGTAGGGGAAAGCGTTGATGGTGTCGATCACCCATTTCTTTGTATCGGCAAGAGACAACCCACGGGCTTTCACGAGACTTGCGCGCAACACAAGCGAGATGGCGGGTGCTATGCTCCGTTGCTCGGGGGTGAGACGCACATTGCGTGAACTCATGGCCAGGCCGTCGGCCTCACGCTTGATGGGGCAGTCCACGATTTCGAGGTTATTGAATCCCTCGAGCTGGGCCATTTTGCGGATGACAGCTATCTGCTGGAAGTCCTTTTCTCCGAAATATGCCCTGGTGGGCTCGGTGAAGCGGAACAGCTTGCTGACAATCTGGGCCACACCGTTGAAGTGACCGGGGCGCATGGCACCCTCCATCACTTCGGCCACGGGGCCGAGGTCAAACTGGCGTGTGTCGGGCTCGGGATACACTTCCTCGACCGACGGCATGAAAGCGTAGTCAACGCCGGCATTTTCGAGAAGCGTGGCATCGGCCTCCTCGGTGCGGGGATATGTGGCCAGGTCAGTGGGATTATTGAACTGAGTGGGATTGACAAAGACGCTCACCACTACGGTATCGTTTTCCCGGCGGGCTCTTTCAATAAGTGACAGATGCCCTGCGTGCAGTGCTCCCATCGTGGGCACAAGTCCTATGGTGCCGCGGGTGCGGGCCTCGTCGAGCTTGGCTTTTAATTCTGCGACAGTGCGAATTATTTCCATTTCCTTTGGTTACTGAAAATTCATGGATTGTTTTCCAATTCAGAGTGCAAAATTAGGTATAATTATCAATTATAGCAAATCTTTTGTAGCCATGGTCTCATGATACAGAGAAAAATGAGTAAATTTGCAGTCATGCAACAGGAATTTGCCTCAAGATTGCTGGAGGAGGCCGTGACCGAGCTGTCGCGCCTGCCCGGTATAGGACGCAAGACGGCTCTGCGTCTCGCCCTTCACATACTTAGGGCCGATGAGCACACCGGCGTGGCTCTCGGTCAGTCGATCATAGATATGCGCAAGGGGGTGAGATATTGCAGCGTGTGCCACAATATATCGGAGACCGAGGTGTGCCCGCTGTGTGCCGATCCCCGGCGCGATAAGGGCACGGTGTGTGTGGTCGAGAATGTCAAGGACGTGATGAGTTTCGAGAATACGGGCCAGTATGCCGGCGTGTATCATGTGCTCGGAGGAGTGATAGCCCCGATGGACGGCATAGGCCCTGAAGTGCTTGAGATTGACTCGCTTGTGGAGCGGGTGGCCTCGGGAGAGGTCAAGGAGGTGATACTGGCGTTGAGCGCCACGATGGAAGGGGATACCACCAATTATTATATATTCCGCAGGCTTGCCCCCTACACTGATGTGAAGATCACTCAGATAGCCCGCGGTGTGTCGGTGGGCAACGAGATAGAATATACCGATGAGATCACTCTCGGCCGTTCGCTCGTGAACCGCACCCTATTCTCCGATTCCATAAAGCGGTGACCGGCCGGAGAAGTAGTTGCTTCGGATAATAAGATCGGATGCCTCCCATTGTTGCTCCAGGCGGGATGACTGATTGTCATGGAGGTTGCCGGTGCTGTCGATGGCTCCTCCGGAATGGTCGTCGTCGAGCATCGATGTGCCTACCCCGCGCCAACCGTAACCATTGCCTATGCCCAAGATGTCGAGTATTGTCGGGAATACATCAGCCTGCCCGGTGACATGGCTGATACGGCGGTCGATGCCGGTGTTCAGGGCTAAGAATGTTATGGGATTGGTGGTGTGCTGGTCCATCCACAGGTCGGGAGATGCGACATTCATGTCATGATCGGATGCTATTATGATTACCGAGCTGTCATAAAGCCCCTTACGGTGCAAATTGGATAGGAATCTGCCGAGTTCGGTGTCGAAATAATTCAGTGCATTAAGATAGTCACGCAGACTTGATTCCGGGATGGAAGCGTCGATGAAGGGCATTGCCGGAACGCCGGGGTTCCTGAATGGAAAGTGCATCGATATTGTGGGGATCGTGAGCATGAACGGCCTGGTGATCGTGTCGGTTATTTCGGACGCGAAGTCGAAGAGAGCGCCGTCGGCTCCTCTTTCAGCAATGCTGTGTCCGGCTGACTCCATGTCGGAGGAGTCAAACAGTCTGGAATAGCCGTAAGATACCGATGTAGTGCCGTGGTTCCATACGCTACGGTGTTCGGGTATCACTTCCACCGACACGCGGTCATTCAGGGCACGTGCTATCGAGGGGAAGGCATTGTCACCGTATAGGATAGATGCAGCTCCGGATTTTATAGGGAGAAGTCCGGTGTTGTAAATCATCTGGCCGTCGGATGAGCCTCCTTCGGCTGTCTGCGAGATCATATTCAGTGAACTTACAGTCCCCGGGGTGTTCAGCAGGGAATCAAGCACCGGGGTGACGCTACGGCCACCGGCTTGGTAGCCGATGTGATTGGCATTGAGTGATTCTACTATTATGAATATAAGGTTCTTGTCGCGGTTGTCGGCTAAGGCCACAGATGATGTGTGGTGGTGTGATATAAATGACTCTATGAAGGCTGAATCTTTGTCGGACAGTGTGATGTACCGGCCGGAGAGTGATGAGAGCAACTGGGAGAGGGAATAGATGGTGATGCCCTGACCGGTGAGCTCACCGAGTCCTGACGGCTTGCCGAATGAACCGTATTTCAGCCTGAATGATATTGCCCATGTGTCGCGGGTCAGTCCGATGTCGCTGAGGTATATGGCATGACGTCTCACCCTCATGAAGCCGGCCGACACGAACAGCAGGAGCGATAGGGCTATGATCACCATCCGACATGGCCTGCTTGCATGGAAGCTCATGCCACGCATGATATACCATACCGCAGTCAATGACGCAGGGAGGGCGATGTACAGTATATCACCGGGGGTGATGAGGGTGCCGAGTGCGTTCCAGACGAACGAGTTATAGCTCGAGGGGTCGAGGATGGTGGAGGGGGAGAGCAATGAGCCCCAATAACGGTAGTAGAGGGCGTTGGCTCCAAGCAGGAGGCTTATGCACCATATAATAATGAGGGTGAATCCGCGCAAGTGGCGGGGAGAGAGCCAGTAGATACTCAGTAATGCAAGCACGTCCATGCACACGAACTCGGTCATGTATAATGGCTTCAACGAAAAGTCGACATCGCGATAGAATGTCAGCAGGATGCCGCCAAGCACTATGGATGAGAATATATAGAATAGTGATGAGCCTGCTGAGATATTGCGGTTAATAGAGGTCAGGACGGACATGTAATTGTGGCAGGTGTGGTGGCCACTCCGGAGATGGAGTGGGTGGAGGTCACAGCATTTTCTGGTAGATGTAGGCGTCGGTGTAAGTGCCGGCGCGTTGTATCCACGAGCGAAGTCGGCCTGAGGAGGTGTATCCGGCTTTCTCGAAGAGTGCCCGGCTCGGGATGTTGTCGATACCGATAATGCAATAGAGCTGGTGGAGCGACAGGGTGGTGCGGCAATAACCGGCTATGGCTTCGAGGGCCTGGAGTCCGTAGCCTTGCCGGCGGTATTCAGTGGCGATGAGGATGCCCACAGCACAACGGGAGTTGGCCGCGTCGAAATCAAACAGGTCGACTGTGCCTATTGTCTCGCCCGAGGGGAGGGCGATCATGAGCCGGAGCTGTTTGGCCGAGAATATGTCGCCGTCGTAGGAGTCGATGTAGTCCCAGAGCTGTTTTCGTGAGTAGGGGGCTAAAGTAGAGCCGACACCCCACACCGCGGGGTCGTTTTCCCAGCGGTAGAGAGTGTCGACATCTATAGGTTCAAGTGCACGTAGCGTGATCACGATCGTAGAGGTGTTTCCGTCGAGTGGAGATTAAGCATTTTCCATGAGGAAGCGCTCGACATCGAGAGCTGCTTTGCAACCCATGCCGGCAGCGGCGATGCCCTGACGGTAGGTGGGATCGGCTACGTCGCCTGCTGCGAATACGCCGGGGATGTTGGTGGCTGTGCCCTGGTCCTTGACCTTGATGTAGCCCTCGTGGTCGCATTCTACCATGGGACGGAACACCTGGGTGTTGGGCTGATGGCCGATACCGAGGAAGAAGCCGTCGATGGGGAGGTCGTAGCGACGCTCCATGTCGGTGCCTACGTGCTCAACGAGGTGAGCGCCCTCGACATATTCGGCTCCGTAAAGACCAACGGTGTTGGTGTTGAAGAGGACGTGGATGTTCTCCTTGGTCTCAACGCGGTGCTGCATGATCTTGGAAGCGCGAAGATGGGGCTTGCGCACGATTAGATATACCTCGGATGCGAGATTGCTGAGGTAGAGGGCCTCCTCACAAGCGGTGTCGCCACCGCCTACGACTGCAACCTTGCGTTTGCGGTAGAAGAAGCCGTCGCATGTGGCACATGCCGAGACGCCGAGGCCGTTGTATTTCTTTTCATCCTCAAGGCCGAGGTATTTGGCCGATGCGCCGGTGGCGATGATGATGGTGTCGGCCACGATTTCGAGTCCGGTGTCGGTCTTTGCCAGGAACGGGCGAGCGCTGAGGTCAACCTCGGTCACGATACCCGGACGGATATCTGCGCCGAAACGGAGAGCCTGGTTGCGGAGATCCTCCATGAGCTGGGGACCCTGAACGCCCTGGGGATAACCGGGGAAGTTCTCGACCTCAGTAGTCTGAGTGAGCTGTCCGCCGGGCTGGATACCTTCGATGACGAGGGGGTTGATGTTGGCACGCGATGCGTAGATGGCGGCTGTGAAGCCGGCGGGGCCTGAGCCTACGATGAGGCAACGTGTTTTGATTTCTGGCATATATGATTAAGTATTGAAAAATTGATGATTCAATGATTATTCAGTTGAGTGGGGGATCAGCGGAGATCGACCACGTTGACTCCCGGGAATTGCCCCGGGGTGTAACGGAAGTTTGCCACCGGGAGTTTCTTGCCTGCTTTCACATCCTTGATGTTTATGGTCACTTTCTGACGGTTGGCCATGGTGAGTATCACACGGGTAGGGTAGGAGGTGCGGTCGTCGATGGTGATCTCGGCCTGAGATATGTCGCTTTTCTTATTTTTAGCCACGAGCCGCACCGTGGAGGTTCCGGAGGCCGATTTCACCAAGGATGGGGTGTAGTCAGTTGAGAATGACTTCACTATCGCGAACGGATTGATCTGGCTGACCTCCTCGGGGGTGGGGGTGATGATGTTCACCTCGCCGATCTGAGTGGAGTAGGTCCACTGGGATTTGCCGTCGTACCATGACTTCATGCCGGGAGAGGAGATGGTGAACATGTCGCCCTGGAGCACGAGAGATCCGGCGGTGGTTGAGCCGTCGGCGGTGGCTGTGTAGGATACGTGTAGACTCTCGGCCCCTTTGATCTTGGCTGCTGAACGCTGTAGGACGGATGTGGCCGACGGGGCGGCCAATCCGGCAATGGCGATGAGGAGTGTGGAGAGGAGGGTGAGTATCTTTTTCATCAGATGGGGCGATGGTTGTGGGATATACTTAAAGAACGGATATTTGCTCTGAATATTACGCTTGAGGGCGGTTACTTGTTCTCGAGGATGCGCTCGAGGGTAATGATGTCGACGAGCACCTGGCGCGGTTTGCCTCCCTGGGACGGGCCTACGATACCGGCTGCCTCCATCTGGTCCATGATCTTTCCGGCACGGTTGTAACCGATGGAATAACGGCGCTGGAGCGATGAGGTGGAGGCGGTGTCGGTGGAAACCACCAGTCGGGCGCACTCGTCGAAGAGCGGGTCGCGGTCGCCGAGCGAGGCTACCGATGCGGTGTCGCCACCCTCGGGGGTATATTCGGGCAGGTCGTAGGCGTGGTCATATCCTATCTGCTGGTCGATGAAGTCGCAGACGGCTGTCACCTCGGGGGTGTCGATGAATGCGCACTGCACGCGGTCGATCTTGCCGTTGTTGCTGAAGAGCATGTCGCCACGACCGATGAGCTGGTTGGCTCCGGGACGGTCGATGATGGTGCGGGAGTCGACCATCTGGAACACACGGAAGGCGATACGGCCGGGGAAGTTGGCCTTGATGACACCGGTGATGACATTGGTGGAGGGACGCTGGGTGGCAAGTATCATGTGGATACCTACGGCGCGAGCCATTTGGGCGATACGGGCGATGGGGGTCTCGACCTCCTTGCCGGCGGTGATGATGAGGTCGGCAAACTCGTCGACAATCACCACGATGTAGGGAAGGTAACGGTGTCCGCGCTCGGGGTTGAGGGCGTGGCGCACGAAACGCTCGTTGTACTCCTTGACGTTGCGCATCTGGGCATCCTTGAGGAGCGCGTAGCGGTTTTCCATCTCGACACAGAGGGAATTGAGCGTGGCTACCACCTTGGACGGGTCGGTGATGATGGCGTCCTCCTCATCGGGGAGCTTGGCAAGATAGTGACGCTCGAGTTTGGCGTAGAGGCTGAACTCGACCTTCTTGGGGTCGATCATCACGAATTTCAGTTCGGCGGGGTGTTTCTTGTAGAGGAGTGATGCTATGATGGCGTTGAGACCTACTGACTTTCCCATACCGGTGGCTCCGGCCACGAGGAGGTGGGGCATCTTGGTGAGGTCTGCCATATAGACGTCGTTGGAAACGGTGCGACCGATGGCCATGGGGAGCTCCATGTGGGTGTTCTGGAACTTCTCGCTTTCGAGCACGGAGCGCATCGATACGGTCTGGGGGTCCTTGTTGGGGACCTCAATACCGATTGTACCACGGCCGGGGATAGGAGCGATGATGCGGATACCGAGGGCCGCGAGGCTGAGGGCAATATCGTCCTCAAGATTCTTGATCTTGGAGATCCTGACACCCTCGGCAGGGATGATTTCGTAGAGGGTGACGGTGGGGCCTACGGTAGCTTTGATATGGGAGATGGCTATGCCGTAGTCGCTGAGGGTCTTGGTGATGCGGGCGTTGTTCTCGTCCATCTCGGTGGCATCCACGCTCATGCGGCTCTCCACATTGTTGAGGAGGTCGAGGCTCGGGAACTCGAATCTCGACAGGTCGGCACGGGGATCATAGAGGGGACGGTCGCGGGGATCGATGGCCTGCGGGTCGCGGGTGGCGGGCTTGGCTCCAGGGAAGAGGGGGGTGATTTCCTCCTCTCCGATGTTTTCCTGAGGATCTTCGATATCCTGAGAGTCATCGTCGGAGGTGTCATCGTCGGAGGCATTAAGGGATGAGTCGGAGCCATGGACATCGGTAGCGGTGGCCTTTTTGGCCGGGGTTGAGAATAGCGATCCGAGTCCTTTAGCGAAGAGGGGGGCATCAGCGGTGTCGCTGTCATTCACTGTGTCGGCTGTGGTATCAGTCTCGGCTGACGGGATTTCCGCAGGAGTTGTGGATGAGGGTGCTTCGGGTGATACCGGCTCGGACTCTGTCACGGGGATGGCGGATGGCTTGGGAGCAACCACTGCGGCAGGCTCGGCGACCTTGACCGAAGGGGAGGTCGAAGGGGTAGTTTTAACCTGTTCCCTGGCGCGAGCTTCGGCTTTGAGTCGATCGTTTTCGATAGTCAGTCTGCGGACCTCGGCATTGGTGGCGGCTTCGACGCGGAGAGCCTGGGCGCGTGCTTCGGCTTCGGCACGCTTGGCATCGCGACGGGCCCGGCGGGAGGCCTGCTTGTCGCGGTAGCCGTCGAGGCTGTGGTTGAGTGAGTGCCAGCCGTTTCTAAGTTCGTTGAGATAGAGCATGATCACCATTGACCCAAGTATGAGGCTGATGGTGAGTGCACCCCAAAAGCCGGAGTAGGCTATGAGCCGCTCGTTGAGCAACTGGCCGTGGAGGCCTCCCCAGTAAACCGGAGATGCTATCTCGTAGGTGACGAGGCCCATTATCACGGAAAGGGCAACGGTGGTGAGCAGGCATCGCATGGTCATGCCCCAGAATCCGGGGCGATAGACTCCGAGCATGGAGAGACCACATGCGCCGAAGTAGAAGATGAGGATGAATGCGCCGATTCCCACCCAGTCGTAGATGAGTGTGTGGGCGAGCATGGCACCGAATTTGCGCCCGGCGTTCTCGTACATCTCCAGGTCGAGTTCGCCGTTAAGTATGGCGCTCTGATCGGAACCGATGGTGAAGAAGTAGGAACAGCATACGACAAACGAGTAGGCGGCGAAGAAAAAGATGATGATGCCGAGGAACTTGAAAGTCCTCATGTTGCTGATGCTGTCGATCACAGCGTTGAGCGCAGTAAATTTGCGAGGCCGGCGGGTGGCGGTAGACTGATCGCCTGCAGTATCGGCCGGGATGTCGGCTGACGCTGTAGGCTCGCTGTCGTTTGCAGTCGATGCTGTGGCGCTGTCGGTGGTGGAGGGTTCCGTGTAAGGTTCCCGGGATTTATCCTGAGTAGGTATGTCGGAACTTTGGCCCGGAGTATTGCTCATCCTGCGTGGGTTGAGCATTTCCTCCGGGTCGAAGGATGCGGTGTCGGTAAACGAAGATTCGTCGATAGGGGAATAGGGGTTAGGCATACTATGCTTGTGGTGTTTTGAAAAGCAAAGTTAATGATTTAGATTTGCAAATTCAAACTTTATAAGAATATTTTCCGAAATATTCCATGTGGCATATTATATGGAGGGACCGGTGAACTTAGGATAGCCGGAGGGCGTTTTTGTAATAGGCGTGCGCGAGATTTGGCGTGAAATGTCGAGTGGGCCGGAAAACTATTGATAAACAAAAACAAACACTTATACAGATTATGAAAAAGATAGGTATATTCTACGGTTCCACTACGGGAACTACTCAGGAAGTGGCTCAGCAGATAGCCGATTGCCTCGGTGTGGATGAGACGGACGTGCATGATGTGGCTTCAACATCGCCTTCGGCCGTCGGTGATTACGATGTTCTGATCATCGGTGCGAGCACGTGGGGTGCCGGAGATCTGCAGGATGATATGGCTACTTTCCTCGATGGGGTTCAGTCGCTGGATCTTAGAGGCAAGGAGGTGGCAATCTTCGGTTGCGGTGATGATTCAATGAGCGATACGTTCTGTAATTCAGTAGGAGAGATCTATCATCGCCTCCATGACGCGCATCCAGATTTCATCGGTCCGTTCAATAACGACGGTTATGAGTATAAGCACTCGGAGAGCGATGTGAAGGGTATGATCGTTGGTCTCTGCATCGATAATGTCAACCATCCGGATGAGACTTTGTCGCGTATCAGGGAGTGGTGTGCTGATATAAAGCAGGAAATTTGTTAGAAAATGTGAAATGTGCTTGCCTTTATGGGAATTTTTGCTTAAATTTGCACCTCAAAATGTGGAATAACAAAAAATAAACCATATACGGCAATGAAAAGAACATTTCAACCTTCTAACAGAAAGAGAGTTAACAAGCACGGTTTCCGTGCCCGCATGGCTACCCCCGATGGCCGCAAGGTGCTTTCGCGCCGTCGCGCCAAAGGTCGTCTCCGTCTTACCGTTTCCAGCTCAATCGCCGGAAAGTAATACACAGAAATAAGAAATTATTGCCGAGGGTTGTAGGGTGTAATGTCCTGCAACCCTCGGTGGTTTTTTTGACCAGAGATCTAAAGGTCAAGTATAGAGAGGAAAGTATAGAGATTAGATTTTTAGACCATATTTTTAGACCAGAGTTGTTGTGGCTCTTGCAGTGCCAGCTTGCGGTAAAATAACAGGGGAGACATTGATCAAGGGATCTACGCAATATACAATTGTTATATGATAGATCCAGAGTTTTTTTATAGATATAATGGCTCCTGCCCTCACGGGTGGGAGTCATTTATTTTGTAGTGATTGTAGCAGTATGTCAAGGGGCTCTTGCCGAGCTTTTATTTCAGCCTTACGGCT
>JAMPHR010000001.1:491026-512618 GCA_023663345.1 Paenibacillus sp.
GTTAAAGATTTAGTTAAAAATGCCAATTCGCTTGCACGGCAACATAGAAGTATAGCGATTAGATGAGGAGGCCGCCGGTAGATTCACGGCAATTGCTCCAACAATCTAATCGCTATACTCTATACTTTAATCTCTATACTATAAGAGATAGATTACCTACCTGCTGTGCGTATCATCTCGATCATGCGGTTGTTGAATTCCTTTTCGGAATTGAGCTGTTCGAGGGTGAGGTGCATACGGTAACGCCAATAGTGACGCGGGTTGGCGGGGATGTTGATGAGCTCCTCGCGCGGGTCGGAACGGCGTAGCACACCGTCGGTCGACAGCCAGTCCTGGAGCGGGAGGATACAGAGCATGGAGGGGGAGGCGAGGTGCATCCTGATGATGCGCTCGCATATCCACGGCTCGGCATACTGCGGAGCTTCGCCCGGCTCACGGAGCACTTCATTGAAGTATTTCTGGGTGACGGCGCGGTCGGCTTCCCACCAACGTCGTATGCCGTCCATGTCGTGGGTTGAGGTGGTGCATACGGAGTAGTAGGGGTAGTTCCATGTGTTGCCGAAGGGGGTGGATGGATCCTTGGGCATACGCTGGATCTCGAGCACGAGGATCTCGAGCGCGTTCATCACGGCGGGGACACATGCAGGTATCATGCCGAGGTCCTCGGCACACACGAGCATGTCGGTAGCCTCGGTGAGCGGTGGCATCTTCCACATGGCCTGACCATACCAGAAGTCGTTGTTGCGACGATAGTAGAAGTCGTTGTAGAGGCGGTTGAAACACCATTTCTCATAGTCATTGAGGCAACGGTACTGATAGGTGTACTGGGCCGAGATGCGGGGATGGTATTTGCCTTTCTCGTAGGGATCCTCGATGAAGAGCACGTCGTCGACCAGCCCCATGAGGGCCTGACAGATGCGGTCGTTCTTCTCGCTTGCTCCCTCGGTCTCGGCAAGGAGAGCGAAGTGGTCGGCGATCTTGCGCTGGGTGTTGAACTCCTCGCGCAGATGATATTTGCCATCGATCTCGGGTACGAGGAAACGGTCGCGACACTCGTCGGCCCACTCGCCGAAGAAGTCTTTGAGCATCCATTCGAGAATGAGGGGACGGGCCTGGCGCTCCACGTCGAGCCAGAAGTCGTAGCTGTGGCGCAGTTCGTCGGGGCTGAACGGCAGGGCGCGGTTGAACACGCCGAGCAGTCCGTGGAGGGCGTCCATGGGGATCTGCCATATACGGAAGAACCCGAGCACGTGGTCGATGCGGTAGGCATCGAAATATTCGGCCATCTTGCGGAAGCGGGATTTCCACCATGCGAATCCGTCCTTGGACATCTCCTCCCAGTTGTAGGTGGGGAAGCCCCAGTTCTGACCGAGCACCGAGAAATCATCCGGCGGAGCACCGGCCTGGCAGTCGAGGTTGAACAGGCGGGGTGAGATCCATGCGTCCACGCTGGTGCGTGAGATGCCGATGGGGATGTCGCCCTTTATGGCCACGCCCTTGGAACGGGCATAGTCATGAACCATGCGCATCTGCCGGTCGAGGTGATACTGCAGGTAGTACACATAGTTGATGTCGTGCTGATGTTCGGCGATGAAGGTGGCCACTTTCTCCTCGTCGTAGACGGCATATTCGCCCCAACGGCTCATATCGGGGGTGCCGTTGAGGTCGCGAAGCACGCAGAAGGCGGCGTAGGGGGTGAGCCATGAGGCATTGCGCTCAAGGAAGGAGCGGAAGCCGTCGGTGTCCATGTCACGGTGGCCGTTCTGGGCGAAGAGCTCGCGGGTGTATTCGTTCTTGGCCTTGTTGACGCGCTCATAGTCTATCTGGGGCAGGCGGTTGAGTTCGCGGCCGAGATCGTCGAAATAACGCTGGCGCTCCTCGTTGTCGAGACGTCCCATTTCGCTAAGCCTCAGATACATGGGGTGGAGGGCGAAAGTGGAGTTGGCGTTATAGGGGTATGAGTCGGTCCATGTGTGGGTCATGGTGGTGTCGTTGATCGGGAGGAGCTGCACAAAGTTCTGATGGGTCTGTGCGGCCCAGTCGATCATCTTCATGAGGTCGAGGAAGTCGCCCACTCCGAAATCCTCCTCGCTACGGAGCGAGAACACGGGGATGGCTACTCCGGCACCACGCCAGGGGGTGAGGGGATTGACCAGTCTCTGGCCGGCATCCACGACTGATGCACCTTCGGGAACGGCGGGGAGCGAGAGGGTGCGGTTGTCGCGGCCTTCCCAAGCCACCACTTCGCCGGTGGATTTCTTTACTATGAGAAACTTATATTCTTGAGAGTCCTTGAGGGCTGAAAGGGGGATGTTGACTTTCCAATGGGGATACTCGGCATCGCTCATGCGGAGGGCTTTTTCGGGAGCCCATGCGCCCATGGCTTCGGATTCGCCGGCCACGGCCACCTCCTCGTCGGGAGCTATCATGGGGGCGTCGACCGAGAGGGTGAGATGTCCGGGCAAAGTCTCAACGAGAGGAGTGCGTCCGGCACGGTTGCATATACAATCGGTGAACGCGCTTGAATAGTAGGGCTTGTCCCACGGCTGATCCTGCCAGCGGTCGATCACGAAAATCTCGGAAGCGTCCTCGCGACGCTCGATGCGGTGGGGTTTGCCCCATTCGTGCTTTTCGGCACCATTGTCGCGACGCACGATATAGCTGTAGGTAATGAGATCGAGGGAGTCGGGCAACTCAATGGTCACGCTCCAGGTCTCACTCCCCGAGAGGGTCATGGGTATGGCTTTGGCAGTGTCGCCTCCGCCCATGGCTTCGGGGCTACCGGTGATGTAGAGGGTTTCGCCCCAATCAGTGCGGTAATTGACTTGAAAGATAAGTTTCATAAGTATGATATATGGTGGAAATACATGTTTATTATTATCAATCAGCAAAAATAACGCTTTTTGTGAAAAACGCCAACACCGGGCATGATGTTTTGCAACACATCATGTCCCGGTGCGGTAGGTTGAGGCTAAGAATCAGGTGGATCAGTCGCGGATGTAGTGGGGCATGTCGGCGGGGATGATCATGGAAAGTTCCACGAGACCGCCCACGGTGCCGTCCTCGCGACGCCAGGCTGTCTGGAATATCATTTTGCGGAGGCCACCTTTCTCGATGGTGTAGCAGTTCTGGCCGCCGGTGGTGAGTAGGTGACGTATGATCCCTATGGACCGCTCGTTGTGGTAGTCGAGGAGGTTTTTGCCAATGAGGTCGCCGTGCTTGGCAAATGTCTCGCGCGAGCGCGCGTTCATATATAAGATGTTGCACTCGGCATCGCTCACCGTAACGGCACAATTCATTCCCCAAGCCCAGTCGGGGACAGCAGTCTTGAAGTCTTCCATATTTTAAGGTATATTTTTATACAAAGGTAGTAAAATCAGTCGATCAGGAGGTCGGGGAGGGGGCGTTTGGGGACTGACTGGATGTCGGAACTGTCGCGGAAGTAGCGGATGTCGCCGTCGGCAGGGAGGGGGACGATGCGGGCAGTCTCGGAGGGGTAGCCGAGGGCGAGGACATAGAGGGGCGTCATGTGGTCGGGCAACCCAAGGGCCTCGGTGAGTATCCGGCGGTTGAACGACTTGATGATACATCCGCCTATGCCGAGAGCCGCTGCCCCGAGCGTGATGGCCTGGAGTTGGAGGCCGTCATCACATAGGCAATTGGTGGTCAGACGGGTGTCAAGGCATTGCACCAGGTAGGCGGTGGGGCGTTCTGCAGGAGCCGGACCGTCCCAGTCCTGATAGTATCCGGCCCAAGCGAGGGCGGGGAACAGGGCCTGACATTCGGATGTGTCGGTTACGAGACGGTAGCGCAGAGGCTGGAGGTTGCGTCCCGATGCGCAGTAGCGCGTCAGGTCGACCAGACTGAGCAGGGTGTCGCGGGAGACGGGTCGGGAGTTGTCGAAGCGGCGGATGGAACGGTCGGTCTCAAGCAGAGATTTGAGGATTGAAAATGTTTCCATGTATGTGAAACTGAGTTTGTGAAACGCCATCCTGTAGAGGCGCGGAGCGTGGACGGTCTGCTACAGGATGGCGTTGATATTTGCAGTGAATCAGAGATTGAAAGCCTTCTTTACCTCGTCGACGGCATCGAGTTTCTCCCAGGTGAACAGCTCGACCTCTTTCTCGAAGTCGGGCTCGTAGCGGGAGTGGAAATGCTTGGTCACTACCTGGGGCTGACGGCCGAGGTGTCCGTAGCTGGCGGTCTCGCGGTAGATGGGCTCGCGGAGCTTGAAGCGTTTCTCGATGGCGTAGGGGGTCATGTCGAAGCACTTCATGGCCTGAACCTTCTCAGCGATCTCGGTGTCGGTCATGGGGATAAGGGCTGTGCCGTGGGTGTCGATACAGAGGCTTACGGGCTTGGCGCATCCGATGGCATAGGCAACCTGTACGAGCACTTCGCGGGCCACTCCGGCTGCCACGAGGTTTTTGGCGATGTGGCGGGCGGCATAAGCGGCCGATCGGTCAACCTTGCTTGGGTCTTTGCCTGAGAATGCACCACCACCGTGGGCTCCGCGGCCTCCGTAGGTGTCTACGATGATCTTGCGTCCGGTGAGTCCGGTGTCGCCGTGGGGACCACCGATCACGAATTTTCCGGTGGGGTTGACCAGGAGTTTGTATCCATCGAGGAGCGAGGCTACTTCGGCGGGGAGCTGTGCTTTGACGCGGGGGATGAGTATCTCGCGCACATCCTTCTCGATGCGGGCTTGCATGGCACGGTCGGCCTCGGCCTGGGCTTCTGGGGTGGAGTCGGCGGGCTTGATGAATTCGTCGTGCTGGGTGGAGATTACGATGGTGTCGACGCGCAGGGGGCGGTTGTGCTCGTCATACTCCACTGTGACCTGGCTCTTGGAGTCGGGGCGCAGGTAGGTGAACACGCGTCCGCGCTTCTCCCAGGTCATATCCTTGGCCTCACGGCGTATGTCGGCCAACTCGCGGAGGAGTCGGTGGGAGAGGTCAAGGGTGAGGGGCATATAGTCGGGGGTCTCATCGCAAGCGTAGCCAAACATCATGCCCTGGTCGCCGGCACCCTGGCTCTCGGCCTCCTCGCGCTCCACGCCACGGTTGATGTCGACGCTCTGCTCGTGCAGAGCCGAGAACACGCCACATGCCTCGCCGTCGAATTTTAGCTCGCTACGGTCGTAGCCGATGTTCTTGATCACACGGCGGGTTACTTCCATGAGGTCGACGTAGGCGTTGCTCTTGACCTCGCCGGCGAGCACTACCTGGCCGGTGGTTACGAGAGTCTCGCAAGCTACCTTTGATTGAGGGTCGCGGGCGAGGAATTCGTCGAGAACTGCGTCACTGATCTGGTCGGCAACTTTGTCGGGATGTCCTTCCGATACTGACTCGGAGGTGAAAAGATAAGTCTTCATATACGGTATAATAAAAAATATCGAAACAGTGCCCGGGAGTAGAGGGGCGGCCGCTTCAACATTCTTCCGTCATGGTCGCCCGGCCGTGTCAGGGCCTGAGGCGTGACGATGTATCTAAAAGATAAGTGCAGTTTACGATAAAACTCTATAAAGTGCAGTTTTAGCATTTTTGAAGAGGTTGCAAGCAGCCAAATTTTTCCTCTTGTCCCGAAAGACGGTGCAAAGTTACGAACTTTCCTCTACATAGCGAAAAAAATCGCCGGGAAAATGGAAATATCTATACAGAATCCGGGTCCGGGGATCAGGAGGATCGCCGGGCCCGGATGATGGGGATCATGTGTTATGCGTGATGATTATTTGCCGGTGGCAAAGGCGGGGAGGGTGCGGTAGTCGCGCGAGTAGCGGAGCACCTGGGGCAGATAGTCCTCGCCATAGGTGACGGTGACATCGGTGATGTTGCCGTCGGCATCGGTCACGGGGGTGTAGATGGGGTTGACAAATCCTTTGTAGGGGGCTATGTCGAGCTTGGCGTAACGGTCAAGCACTTCCTTGTGGAGCTCGGGATCTACCTTCACGGCATAGTTCTCAACGAGAGCGGCACCGGCGGCATAGTCGCCTTCACTCTTGATGCGCTGTACCTCGCCGAGGAGCTGGCCGATGAGTTCGCGCATCTTGGCGTAGTCGTTGATCTTGATGAAGGTCTTGCCGTCGCGCTTCACGAGTTCGATCACATTGTCGGGCTGTCCCTTTTCAAATATCCACTTGGCTATGAGCTGGCGGTTGCGCATGTGTGCCTCCTCTACGTCCTTGCCAGGCTCTATGCGGGTGAGCTGGGTCATGAGGCCATTGAGGATGTATTTGTAGTACTCGGCTTTGTAAGCCTCTGGGTTGTCGAGCAGACCCAGTTCGAGGAGCTTGGGATCGGCGAGATAGTAGAGTGCAAACAGGTCGGCGCGGGCCTCCTCGAGAGTGGAGCCGTGGGCCTTGAGTGCGCCCGGATCAACACCGGGGAGCAGACGGCCAGAAGCGTGGCCGAGGCACTCGTGGAGGTCGGTGTGGAGATTGTCGGTGATGAAGAGGTATTTGTCCATGAGATCGGCAGTCTCCTGATCGATCACAAACTCCTCGTTGAAACCATTGCCATGGGCGGCCTTGTCGTAAGCCTCGGTGATGTTCTCGAGGGTCACTGACTTGGAGCCGTGAGCGGCGCGGATCCAGTTGGAGTTGGGGAGGTTGATGCCGATGGGGGTAGCGGGATAAGCGTCACCGGCGAGGATTGCGGCAGTGATCACCTTGGCGCTCACGCCCTTAACCTCGTCCTTACGGAAGCGGGGATCGACGGGTGAATTGTTCTCAAACCACTCGGCGTTGCCGGCTATCACCTCGGTGCGGTGGCTGGCATCGAGATTCTTGAAGTTGACGATCGACTCGTAGGCACCGGTCATGCCGAGGGGGTCGCCGTAGTCCTCGATGAAACCGTTCACGAAATCCACCTGGCTCTTGGTGTCCTCGGCCCACGCGATGGAGTAGGCATCGAAGTCCTTGAGGTCGCCGGAGCGGTAGTACTTGATAAGTTTCTCCACGATGTCCTTCTGGGCATCGTTTTCGGCGTAGGGGAGGGCCTTCTCAAGATTCTCCACGATGCGCTCGATAGCCTGGGTGTAGAGACCGCCCACTTTGTAGATCTGCTCGGCTACCTTGCCGTTCTCCTTGATCACGCGGGTGTTGAGGCCCCATGAGATGGGAGTGAGGTCGGTAGTGTCCTTGCGGGCGTTGAAGTAGTCCTCGACCTCGGCCTGGATCACACCTTCGTATAGGTTATTGGCTGATGTGAGGATAAGATCCTGTCCTTCGGCCTGGTTGACGCGCTTGGGCATCACGGTGGGATCGAAGATCACGGGCATGAGTATCTCGGTGTCGGTCACAGTGCCCTCGGGGAGCTGGGCCACCTGGGCGGTGAGCCATTCCTGGGTGAAGCCGGGGGTGAACTTGTCCATCGAGTAGTGATGGTGGATGCCGTTGGCAAACTCGATCTGCTTCAGATAGGTCTCGAGGGCCTTGAAGTTGGGATCCTCCTTGTCACCTTTATAATTGGTGTACACACCCTCGATGAGATCGCGGATGGCAAGGTTGTACTTGCCGTTCTGGTCCCACAGGATGTCGCGGCCGGCGATGGCAGCCTCGGTGAGATAGTAGATGAAGATGCGCTGCTGAGGGGTGAGTTCCTCGAAGTCGGGCACCTGATAGCGGAGCACTTCGATGTCGGCGAAGCGGTCGGCTGTGTAGTCGAAATCATCGGCTTCGGGCTTCTGTGCGCCCGATCCGCATGATGCTGTGATGGCTAATGCTGCCATGGCGGGGAGAATTAATTTTGATCGCATTACTGTGATGTGATGAATATTGATTGGATAGGTTGTTGCGCGCTATCGGAGCGTTGCGGAGAGGTCATTCCACCGCAAGCACAAGTCCCTTGAGGTATTCGCCCTCGGGGTGGTAGATGTTGACAGGATGGTCGGCCGGCTGGGTGAGCTGATGGAGTATCCTCACCTTGCGTCCCGACTGGGCGGCCGCCGTGAACACGGCGAGGCGGAACTGCTCGCGCGAGATGGCCTGAGAGCATGAGAAGGTGAAAAGGATGCCTCCGGGGGCAATCTTGCGGAAGGCTGCGGCATTGATGCGTCGGTAGCCCACCATGGCGTTCTTTATGGCACTGCGGTGCTTGGCAAATGCCGGCGGGTCGAGGATGATGAGGTCGTAGGCTCCGTCGGGCATGTCGGCGAGGAACTTGAACGCGTCCTGGGCGTAGGATTTATGACGGGTGTCGCCGGGGAAGTTGAGCTCGATGTTGGCATCGGTGAGGGCCACGGCTTTGGCCGAGGAGTCGACCGAATCGACCTGAGTGGCTCCGCCCCTCATGGCATATACCGAGAATCCACCGGTGTAGCAGAACATGTTGAGCACCCTCGCGTCGTGGCTATAGTGCTGGAGCAGGGAGCGGTTGTCGCGCTGGTCGACGAAGAATCCTGTTTTCTGTCCCTTGAGCCAGTCGATATTGAACTTCAGTCCGTTTTCCACGGCGATGTTGGTCTCGAATCCACCTATTATATAATCGTTGACGGGATCGAGGCGGGCTTTGTAGGGGAGAGTGGTCTCCGACTTGTAGTAGACATTCTTTATACCGGCACCGTCGAGCTCGGTCAGAGCCTTGGCTATGATGTGGCGTGCATAGTGCATACCGGGAGAATGAGCCTGGAGCACGGCTGTGTTGCCATAAACGTCCACCACGCATCCGGGCAGGAAATCGCCCTCGCCATGCACGAGGCGGAAAGTAGTGTTGTCGGGGCGTATCAGGCCCAGGCGTTCGCGCAGACTCCAGGCCTGGGCGAGACGCTCGCGGTAGAATGACTCGTTGATCTCGGTCTCATCTGAGGCAAGCATACGCACGGCTATCGAGCCGATCTCGTAGTGGCCTACTCCGAGGAGTTTGCCGTCGGAAGCCTCGACACGCACGGTGTCGCCCTCCTCGATCTCTTTGGGCAGATTGGCTATCGCCCCCGAGAACACCCAGGGGTGGAAGCGCAGGAGCGATTCCTCCTTGCCACGCTTCAGGGTTATAGTGTTATACTGTTGCATCATTATTTAATGAATCGGATTCTTCCGAGAATAACTGCATGAAACATTTGAGAGTATCGAGATCCCATTTCAGCATCTCGCGATATCGTTCGGTTTCGGTTAGTGTAGTATCTTCTGACCATCCGTATTTTTTGGCCAACTGTTTAACTTTCTCGATTTTCGCCATCTCCTCGGGGGTAAATTCGGGTGTATTGTTTTTTTCGCCCGAGCAGGAGCTGACGTAGATTGCAAAGGCAATCAGACATGGAAAGAGGACGTATTTATTCATAAGCCTTGCATATTGTAGGATTATTTGAAGAATGCACGGAATATGTCGTTGCCGTTGGCGTAGAGGAGGAGCAGGAGGAGGAAGCCCATGCCTACGTACTGGGCGGCGATAAGCACGTTTTCAGGCACTTTGCGGCGGGTAACCACCTCCCACAGCAGGAACATGATGTGTCCGCCATCGAGTCCGGGGATGGGGATGATATTCATGAAGGCCAGGGCTACGGAGAGGAAGGCAGTGATCTCCCAGAACGAGAGCCAGTTCCAGCGTTCTGAGAACATGTTGGCTATGGTTCCGAAGCCTCCAAGACTCTGGGCGCCCTCCGATGTGAACACATGCTTCATGGATCCCACATAGTTGCCGAGGGTGGATGTGCCAATCTCCCAGCCTTTGGGGAATGACTCGAAGAAGCCATACTCAACGGTTACAGGAGGATAGACGGCGGTGATGGGGCGGAGCTGGAAGCCGAGTTTGCCATACTCGTTGGGGGTGACGGCGAGAGTTACGTTTTTGCCGTCGCGCTCCACAGTGAGTGTCACCTCCTTGCCGGCATTGGCGAGCAGGGCGGGTGTCAGCTCGGTGAACGAGGGGGTGGGGATGGTGTCGACCGCGATGATATGATCGCCCTCCATCATTCCGGCCTTGGCGGCAGATTCACCGGGCACAAGACGGTCGATGTAGACCGGCAGACGGTAGGCCATGAAGCCCTTGTCGTCGTTGAGGCGGAATATGAAGTCGGAGGGGATGGCGATGTTGACTGTATCCTTACGGTTGCGGATCACGGTCACATTCTTGGCCTCGACCATTTTGAGCATATAGTCGCCGTCGGCGGCATCGAGCTTTTCGCCGTCGGCCATGAAGGGGATATCACCGTTGCGGAATCCTACCTTCTGAGCTGCGGGAACGAAGTCGAAGCCCTCGGTGGCCACGTCAAACGGGATATATTTGGCTCCCCAATGGGCGGCAATGCCGGCATAGATGAGGATGGCCAGGATGAAGTTGAACAGCACGCCACCAAACATCACCAACAGGCGTTGCCATGCCGGCTTGGTGCGGAATTCCCAAGGCTGGGCCTCGTCGCTCATCTTCTGGTTGGTCTCGTCGATCATGCCATTGATGGCGCAGTAACCGCCCAGAGGCACCCAGCCGATGCCATAGATGGTGTCACGCCACGATGTCTTGCCGTTGTTGTCGGCAGTGGCGGGGTGGGGCTTGCCTACCGAGAATGAGAAAGCGGCCTTGTCGGGGGTATTTTTCTCCTCATCGCCCTGCTTCACGAGCAGACCCACCTTGTTGGTGCGGGGTTCGTAGCGCAGTAGGCTGAACCGGGGGTTGAAGAACATATAGAACTTGTCGACCTTGATGCCGAAGATGCGGGCAAATATGTAGTGGCCAAACTCGTGGATGATCACGAGAAAGGCGAGGGCTATGATAAACTGAAGAGCTTTTATTAGAATCGATTCCATAAATGTGTCAGGCCGTGCCTGAAATGGGGATTTTTTAAGTTTATAAGTTTATGGGTTTATAGGTTTATGGGGATCAACGCATATCCTTGAGCCATATAGCGTTGCACGCGTCGGTGGCATACTTTATGGTCTCGTTATGGGTAGCCACATAGTCGTCGAGCGCCGGGGTGGCGATGAACGGAATGTGACACAGTGCATCGGTGATGACATCGTATATACCGTGGAACGAGATCTGTCCCTTGAGGAACGCTGCAACAGCCACCTCGTTGGCGGCGTTGATGATGCAGGCGGTGTTGCCCCCATCGGTCAGCGCGCGCGGTGCGAGCGTGAGGCAGGGGAATTTTTCGGAGTCGGGTTTCTCGAAAGTGAGGTTGGCGTAGTCACATAGGCTCAGCGGGCGCTCCTCGCTCGGGAGGCGGGATGCGTCGCCCAGGGCATAGCGTATAGGCAGGTGCATGTCGGGGATTCCGAGCTGGGCTTTTACAGCACCGTCGACAAATTCCACCATGGAGTGTACTATCGACTGGGGATGCACCACAGCCTCGATCTTCTCGGGAGCCACGTCAAACAGCCATCGTGCCTCGATGATCTCGAAAGCCTTGTTGAGCATGGTGGCAGAGTCGATGGTGATCTTGGCACCCATCTGCCAGCGCGGATGTTTCAGGGCCTGGGCGGCAGTCACGCGGGCGGTCTCCTCGTGGCTCCATGTGCGGAACGGACCACCCGATGCTGTGATGATCAGCTTTTTCACCGTGGCGGGATCCTCGCCCTGTAGACACTGGTAGATGGCCGAGTGTTCCGAATCGACCGGAATGACAGTCGACGATGAGTCGCGCAACAGACGGGTAACGAGCTCGCCGGCCACCACAAGGGTCTCCTTGTTGGCCAGGGCTATCTGCTTGCCGGCCTTGATGGCACGGATGGTGGGGAGCAGACCGCTGTAGCCCACGGTGGCTGTGACCACAGTGTCGAAGTCGGGGCGTTCCATTGCGTCGGCCATGGCCTTGGCTCCGGCTGCTGTCTCTATGCCAAGCGGTTCGAGAGCCTCGCGGAGAGTGGAGTATTTGTTCTCGTCGGCGATGATGGCCAGCGCCGGACGGTGGATGCGAGCCTGCTCGATGAGGCGGTCCACATTGCTTCCGGCCGCGAGCACTACCGCCTTGAAACGGTCGGGGAACTGGTTGATTATGTCAAGTGTCTGAGTACCTATTGATCCTGTGGATCCGAGTACTGCTATGTTATGGGGCATGAATGGCTTATTTTTAGACAAACATTTAGAGGAGGTGTTTTGGACACGCTCTTATTTATCAGTGCAAATGTACAAAAAATCCGTCAATAAACATTTGCTATGCCTCCGGTTGTTCCTTATAATTAGAGATAGTTAAGAAAAAATAGGTGGTGTTTGGCACGATGTTTGCTCAGATTATCGTAAATTTGCATTAGACATGAATGATATAAAGATATTTGAGGATGTGGAGAAATACCTGTCGGACGGACGTATCTCGTCGACATTCTCCATCCTCGACAACGCTATAATCGCTTATCCCGTTCTCCAGCAGTTTGCCGGAGAGCTCGAACGCCTGCGCCGTGACTACGGCTATATGTCCACCTACGCGCTCCAGGGCCTTCCCGACCCCGGTCTCTCGGCATCGAGAGCCGAGATTTCCGAGGGGATACGCTCGCTCGTTGACGCGATGACCCGTCAGGTGAAGCTGAAGGATGCTCCCACGCTTTACTTCAATACATTGCGCTATGAACAGGCCACTCCGGCCGATACTGTCACTAATCTGATGGCCGAGTACCGCAAGGTGGTGCAGAAATTGTCGCTGGCCGCGCTCACCGAGGATCCGGGCCACGCTTCAAGGGAGTTTGCCTCCCGCGCCGAGCAGTTGGAGCGCCGGTTGTTCAACCGCGTGTGGACCGTGTATCCCTTCTCCGGTGCCGATGATGCCTCTCTGCGCGAGGCTATGGAGGACCGCTCTCTGCCGGTATATTTCAAGTCGCTGATGGTGAGTGCCGTGCTCATGGGACTCATGGAGCAGTATGATGAACGGCGCATGATGTTGCTGATGGACACCTACGCCTCGGCCGAGGATGCCGACGTGCAGGTGAGAGCCTTGTGTGCATTGCTCGTGGGGCTGTGGATGTACAGGTCGAGAAACATGTCGGCCCGACTCCGCCACCGCCTCGAAGCGCTTAAGGAGATGCCGGGATGGCGCTCGGATGTCAGGACTGCCACGATGCAGTATGTGCGCTCGCGTGATACCGAGCGCATCACCCGCAAGTTCAACGAGGAGGTGATACCCGAGATGATGAAGCTACGTCCTGAGATAGAGAAACTTAAGGACAAGCCTGTGGACCCCGATGCCATGGACGAGAATCCCGAGTGGGCTGAGATGCTTGAGAAATCGGGCGTGGCCGACCGTCTAAAGGAGCTACAGGAACTTCAGGAGGATGGCGGTGACGTGATGATGGCAACGTTCAGCAAGTTGAAGACATTCCCGTTCTTCAACGATATGGCCAACTGGTTCCTGCCTTTCCATTCATCCCACACCCAGATCTCGGCTCCCGATCAGCCCGAGATCTCGAGCCTGGTGGAGATAATGGGCAATGCGCCGATGTTCTGCGACAACGACAAGTACTCGGTGGCCCTGTCATTGAGCCAGATTCCTGCGGCACAGCGTGACATGATGATGTCGCAGCTGAGGATGCAGTCGGAACAGCTTGATGCCGTGCGCATGGCCGGTATGGGAGGACGCAATCCCGGACGCGAGGAGTTGGCGGCCAACTATGTGCGCAATCTCTACCGTTTCTTCAAGCTGTTCCGTCGCAAGGGGGAGTTTACCGACCCGTTTGCCATAGGATTGAATATCCCTGCCACTCCGGCACTTTCGGGCGAGTTTGATGATCCCGACACTCTCATGGTGATTGCCGAGTTCTACTTCAAGCGCGGATATTATTCCGATGCGCTCGAAGCGTTTGGCCGTCTGGCCGGTATGTCGGCGCCATCGTCGGCCATAAGTCAGAAGATGGGCTACTGCCAGCAGTCGCTCGGTAATATACCAGAGGCATTGCGTCACTATGAGGAGGCCGAGATGCTCGACTCGACAAGTCGCTGGACCATGCGCCGTCTCGCATGGTGCCACCGTATGCTCGGCGACTGGGAGAAGGCCCTGTATTATTACAACCGTCTGGCCGAGGACCGTCCCGACGATGTGAACCTGGCTCTGAACATAGGGCTTTCGCTCGTGAAGTTGCGCCGGTATGACGAGGCCCTGCAATATCTGTTCAAGGCCGAGTTCTATTGCTCCGGTAGCGAGAAGGCCACCCGTGCGCTCGCATGGTGTACTCTGCTCGGCGGAGATTTCGAGAGGTGTGTCAAGTACACCGCCACACTGCTTGCCTCGGCCTCACCGCGCCCCAACGATTACATAAATGCCGGCCACCTGAGTCTGCTTACCGGCCATCCCGGCGAAGCTGTGGATCATTACCAGGAGGCTATAAAGGAGCTTGACGGTGACGTAGACAAGTTCCTGAATATAATTTCCGAGGACAAGCTTACGGTGCCCGCTTTCGGCAGTGTGGATCCCGACCTGCTTGCCATAGTGGTCGACGCGGCCACCCACAAGAAGTAATTGATTATTAACCATTCAAGAATATCACACACAGTGCGTAAATCCATTCTGACGGCAGTGGCCGTCGCAACAAGCATTATGACACAAGCTCAGAATCCTTTCTTCGAGGAGTTCAAAGGTACCCCGCATGGAACTCCTCCATTCGACCGTATAAACCTCGCCCACTACGAGCCGGCAATTGACCGTGGCATAAAGGTGGGGTTGAAGAATATCGACGATATTGTGGCCAACCCCGAGGCTCCTACCTTTGAGAACACCATCGTGGCTCTTGAGAATTCCGGAAAGGAGCTCGACCGCGTGCTCAATGTGTTCTACCCGCTGGAGTCGGCCATGAGCGATGACGCTTTCATGGAATTGACCATGAAGATAACCCCGCGCCTGTCGGAATACTCCACCACAGTGTCGCTCAATGAGGGATTGTGGAAACGCATCAAGGCTGTGTATGACAGCGCCGATACCCTCCGCCTCACCCCCGAGGACAAAATGCTACTCAAGCGCACCTATGAGTCGTTCACCCGCAACGGCGCGCTCCTGCAGGGTGCCGACCGCGAGGCCTACAGTAAGCTGTCGAGCCGCTTGAGCGAGCTGACCACCCAATTTGGCCAGAATACCCTCAAGGAGCTCAACACCTATAAGATATGGCTTACCAAGGATGATCTTGACGGATTGACCGAGAGCTCGGTCGAGGCCGCCGCCCTTGCCGCCAAGGAAGCAGGCCGCGAGGGGGAATATCTATTCACTCTCGACCAGCCCGTCTACTCGGCTTTCATGAAGAACAGCTCACGCCGTGATCTGCGCGAGAAGATGTACCGCCTCTACAGCGGACGCAACACCAAGGGGGAATACAACAACCTGCCGGTGATGCAGGAGATCGCCCAGACCCGCCTGGCCATAGCCAAGCTACTCGGCTACAAGACTTATGCCGATTATTCGCTCGCAAATACCATGGCCAAGAATCCCGGTAATGTGTACAATCTGCTCAACTCGTTGCGCGACGCTTATCTGCCCGCCCAGAAGGCTGAGTTTGCCGAGCTTTCAGCCTATGCCGAGCAACTCGAGGGTCACAAAGTGGATATAAAGCCTTGGGACTACAGCTATTATTCCAATAAGCTCCGCAATGCCAAGTATTCCTATGATGAGGAGGAGATGCGCCCTTATTTCGAACTCAACAATGTGATCGACGGAGTGTTTGGTCTCGCTACCAAGCTCTATGGTCTCTCATTTGTAAAGAATCCCGACATTCCCGTGTATCACCCCGAGGTGACAGCATTTGACGTGAAGGATGCCGACGGTAGCTATCTCGGAGTCATATACACCGACTTCTTCCCCCGTGCAAGCAAGCGTGCAGGTGCATGGATGACCGAGTTCAAGGGCCAGTACACCGATGCCAACGGAGTGAATTCCCGTCCGCATGTGACCATAGTGATGAATTTCACCAAGCCCACCGAGTCCAAGCCTTCGCTTCTCACTCCCAGCGAGGTGGAGACATTCCTCCACGAGTTTGGCCACGCCCTCCACGGGCTTCTCGCCAACTCCAAGTATGGCTCGCTCGCCGGCACAAATGTGCTGCGCGACTTTGTGGAGCTTCCCTCTCAGTTCAATGAGAATTATCTCACCGAGAAGGAATTCCTTGATGGTTTTGCCAAGCATTATCAGACAGGCGAGCCTATCCCGGCCAAGCTCGTTGACCGCATAGTGGCATCGTCGCAGTTTGGGGCTGCCTATGCATGTCTGCGTCAGCTCAGCTTCGGTCTGCTCGATATGGCATGGCACACTGTGACCGGTCCTGTCGATGATCCCGTGAAGTTTGAGAACGATGCTGTGGCATCCGTATCCATGTTTGAACCGGTCGAGGGTTCATTGTTCGCCCCCACATTCGGCCACATCTTCTCGGGTGGTTATGCCGCCGGATACTATGGCTACAAGTGGGCAGAGGTGCTCGATGCCGATGCGTTTGCCCATTTCAAGGAGCATGGTATATTTGACCGCGAGACAGCCGACTCGTTCCGTAAGAATATCCTATCGCGTGGTGGCACCGAGGATCCCGCCGAACTCTACCGCAAGTTCCGCGGACATGACGCGACCATCGACGCCCTGCTCAAGCGCGACGGTATCACACCTACAACCACTCTTCCCGAGAAGGATCTCAACCGTCACGATTGATCCCCGGTCCGTTTTTGACCGATAAATAATATGCCCGCCACTTGATACGTCTCGATCAGGTGGCGGGCTTAATGATTGCGGATATGATATGCTATATTCCTGTTTTCGTCATGCGTTACCCAAATATGGAGTTATCCACTCGTTGACGAGGCGATATAGTCCCTGTTGCCCTTGGTCTATGCGCAGAAGCATATACATATATGTCCCTTGATGATGTGCTACGACTTATCGGCTAAAAACAATCGATATTTAGCTATAAGTGGGTATGAATATCTACTTATAGCTAAATGTTGGCTGGAAGAACAGTGATTTTACCGAGAGCCTTTTCCACGGCGTTCCAGATGGCTTGGCCACGGATGTCGCGTGCAACCATTGTCCCGTCAGGGCCAAACAGCATAATCATTGGAATACCGTCAAATCCGTAGGCCTCCATAGGTTTCATGCCGGCATCAATGATCTGGGGCCACTTGTAGCCCTCTTCGCCGATTGATTTCAGCGTTCTCTTCGGATCGTCCCATGTGCCCACGCCCACAATCTCAAAACGGGGGTCGTCACCATACTTCTCATACAGCGGAATGAGAGTTTCTTTCCCCTCGGCACGGCAGGGACCACACCAGCTTGCCCAAAAATCCACCAGGATGTATTTGCCTTTGCCCACGTAGTCAGACAGTTTGGCGGGCGTGCCGTCGATATTCTTTCCTTCGATATCCACGAACATGGATCCAGGACGGGCGCGCAGGGCGGTGGTCATCTTCTCATCCCAGCGTCGAGTGAAACTGAGATCCCGTGCAAACGGAGGCAAGGTGGGGTAGAGCTCTTTCCATTGCTCGGGGGTGGATTGCATGGCGAATGATCTCAGTGCCGCCTCGGAAATGGCGTTGTCAGGGTTGTTGCGGATTGTGGCCACCATGTAGTCGAGATAAGCTTCCAGCATCGGGGCCATCTTTTCCTTTACATCTATAGTGTCGTTATAGGTCTTATGATATCTGATAAGCTCGCGGATCACTGATTCAAGAGAATTTACCTTGACACGGTGTTCGCGATAGGCCATATTCACGCTGTCGCCACTGAGCGGGGCATGGTTGATGAAGTCCACCTCGATTGTTGAGGGCGTGACGATCAGGCACGCATATTCACGGCCGGCATCCACCCTTGCCCATCCGCCTTTGGAGGAATGGCCGTTGATCGTGAACCTTCCGTTGGTTATCACGGCTGAGTCGAGGAGATGGTTGTTGTCGTTGAGCATCAGATAGGCTTTCTGTCCGTCGAGATCGGTGGTGCCAAGATCGCCCGATACGGTATAGTCAAATTCCGATGCGTAAACATTGGCGGTGATTGCCGCCGATAATGCCAGGCTTGCGAGATATTGGAGATGTTTCATTGTTTTTATTCGCGCTGTGTGCATGGCAAAGGTAAGTGTAATATATCGGAATACCAAGCCGTCCGCCAATTGAAATCTCAACTGGCGGACGGCTTGGTATTCCCGTAGGGAGTCGAACCCTAATCGTCGGAACCGGAATCCGATATTCTATCCATTGAACTACGGGAACATTTCAGGCAGGGCGATATGACCCTTATGAGGTGCAAAGTTATAATATTTTTTGTATTTTTGCAAGAAAAACAATTTTTACGAATATGAACGTGAGGATCGAGCCGTCATGGCTACACGCCCTTGAGTCGGAATGGGACAAGGAGTATTTCGCAAAGCTTACCGATTTCGTGAGGCAGGAGTATGCCACGGCTACAATTTACCCTCCGGCCGGACGTATTTTCGCGGCCTTTGACTCATGTCCGTTTGAGGATGTCAAGGTGGTTATACTCGGCCAGGATCCTTATCATGGCTTCGGCCAGGCCAATGGATTGAGCTTTTCGGTAAATCCGGGTGTGGAGATTCCGCGCTCGCTCCAGAATATATACAAGGAGCTTCAGGCTGATCTGGGTGTCACCCCTCCGCCGTCGGGCGACCTGAGCCGGTGGGCTTCGCAGGGGGTACTTTTGCTCAACGCCACCCTCACCGTGAGGGCCGGAAGCGCGGGATCGCACCAGGGCCACGGATGGGAGGAGTTTACCGATGCGGCTGTGCGCCGTCTCGCCGAGGAGCGCGACGGACTGGTGTTCATACTGTGGGGTGCTTATGCCCAGCGCAAGGGTGCATTTATCGACCGGATGCGCCACTGTGTGATCGAGTCGCCTCATCCCTCGCCGCTAAGTGCGTCACGGGGTTTCTTCGGCAGCCGTCCGTTCTCCAGGGCCAACGCTTACCTTGTATCCCGCGGTAAAACACCCGTCAATTGGTGAGGCATTGATCTTATAAGTGATTAAAAAACATTTATCCGGCGAGTTTTTTCAGTACTTACTTGATTATGAAATATACTTTGGAAGAACGCGTGGCCAAGGCCCGCGACCTGCGTGCGCAGGGATATAACTGTTCGCAGTGTGTAGTGATGGCATTTGATGATGTTGTTGACGGCGATATGGACATGCTTGTCCGTGCCGCCGGAGGATTTGGCACAGGCATAGGAGCCACGGGCGATATATGTGGAGCTCTTTCGGGCACCACTATGGTGCTCGGGCTTGTGCGTGAGGGCGTGGCCCGTCCCGCTCTGTATCGCGAGGTGAGGGAGTCGATAGCCGACTTTGAGCAACTCGAGGGTGCCCGCGATTGTCGCGACCTGAAGGTGGAGGGACGCAAGCCCTGTATCGACCTCATAGTGGATGCCGTGACTCTGCTTCACCATCGCCTTGCCGATGCTTAGGTGGCCGGTAGCCATATTATTCCTTTTATCTCTCCTCATCCGTGCCCATGGCGGGGAGCGGGCCGATACGCGCCAGGGTATCTTGGCGCCGACATTCCGCACTCTGCAGGTGCAATATATGGCCGATCCTTTTGCTCCTCCGGTGATAAATCTCAATTCACCGGGCGAGCGTATAGTGGTATCGTTTGACGAGCTGGCCGACGAGCGCCGTTATCTGCGCTACTCGCTCGAGCATTGCGACGCGATGTGGCGCCCCGAGGGGCTGGTGGATTCCGAGTTTCTCGACAGTTTCAATGAGGGTCCTGTCGACGATGTAGACTATTCACGAGCCACTGTGGTGCATTATGTGCATTACAGCATCACCATCCCCAACGATGAGGTCCGCATCACTCAGCCCGGGAATTATCTGCTCAAGGTATATGATGAGCGCGAGCCCGACGAGACGCTGTTGCAGGCACGGTTTGGAGTCTGCGATTTTACCATGCCGGTAAAGGCATCGGTAAGCTCACGCACCGATATCGACAGCAACGCCTCCCATCAGCAGCTCGCCGTCAGTGTGGATACCCGCCATCTTGCACCCGATGATCCGTTCAACGGATTGCGGGTGGTGATCACCCAGAACGGCCGGTCCGACAATGAGGCTGTGCTCGTGACGCCTCAGCGCGTACTTGGGAGTGAGATCGTGTATGAGCACCTGCGCCCGCTCATATTCCCGGCAGGCAATGAATACCGACGGTTTGACATCTCATCGGTCAATTATCCCGGTATCGGAGTCGACCGGATAGTCCACGATGCGTCGGTTTACAATGCGGTGCTCGCCGCTGACTTTCCTCGCGCCGACGCGGGCTATCTGTATGACAGTACCCAGAGAGGGCGCTATGTGGTGAGGAACGTGGATGCCGACGATTCTGACACAGGGGCTGATTACGTGCTCACACATTTCACATTGCAGATGCCTCCGCTTGCGGGATATGACATATTTCTCGACGGTGATTTCACGTCGAGGCGCTTCGATCATCTGTCGCGTATGGTTTACAACCATGCCACGGGAGCCTATGAGCAATCTTTGTTGCTCAAGCAGGGTGCGTACAATTACCAATATCTCGCGGTGCCATCGGGGTCTGACGGGGGATTGACCGCCCCGGTGGAAGGAGATACGTATCACACGGCCAACGAGTACACCGTCAAGGTGTATTACCGTCCGCGAGGCGAGAGGTTCGACCGTCTGGTAGGCATCACCACAGTCACCTCGGGCACATAGCCACGGTGCCAGCCTCATTATTTAATAACCGAATTATCCATCATGGAAGAAACAACTGAAGAAATAATGTTACAGATTCAGGATACACTCGTGTCGCTCGACCTTGCCGAGCAGTTCTTTTGTTGTGACATCGACGCATGTCTCGGCGAATGTTGTATTGAAGGAGATGCCGGCGCCCCGCTCACCGAGGCTGAGCGCGACGAGATAGACCGTCTGCTCCCTGTCATAGAGGACCGTCTGCTCCCGTCGGCACGCGAGCGCATAGCCGAGACCGGGACAAGCTATCTCGATCCCGACGGCGATCTCGTTACACAGATCGTGGAAGGGCGCAATTGCATCTACACCTGCTATGCGCCCGGCGGAGTGTGCCAGTGTGCCATCGAGTGCGCCTACAACGAGGGGAAGACCGGTTCGTTCCGCAAGCCGTCATCCTGTGCGCTCTATCCTGTGCGGCTCACCGAGTATCCCACCTTCACCGCCGTGAATTATCATCGGTGGAAGATATGCCGTGCGGCCGAAAAGAAAGGACGCGAACTCGGCATACGTCTCTATCAGTTCCTCAAGGGCCCGCTTACTGACCGTTTCGGCAAGGAGTGGTACGATGAATTGTGCGAGGCGTGCGAAGCCTATCTTGAAGAGTACGGCGACAAAGGTGAGTAATTGTTGAGAAAATCAGATCCAGCCTAAGGGTGTGTTAAATCTAAGCACTCTCTTGGGCTGGATCTGATTTTTTTGACTATATCTCGATTTTTTTCTTTTAGGGATTCTGGCGATTACTTCAAATTTTGGTGGAATTCTGTATGTGAAATTAGCTATTAAATGTTCTGAAATTCGCAAAATGACATATTTTTTGAAATAAATTTGAAAAAATATTCAAAAACATTTGGAGGATTCAAAAATACTCCATACCTTTGCATCGCAATTGAGAGAGACACCTCAACAAAGCTTGAAAGCCAAAAGCAATCAACTTTGAAACTTGCAAAAATGACTTCGTAGCTCAGTTGGTAGAGCAACTGACTCTTAATCAGTGGGTCGAGAG
>JAMPHR010000001.1:512718-572831 GCA_023663345.1 Paenibacillus sp.
ACGGCTCCCTCGGCGGCGTCGGCATTGTTGCCGGCCACGGCCCATATCACGTCGGCGGGGACCGACGAGCTGTCGATGGCCGAGCGGATGTCGCTGACTATCTGGGGGGTGAACGAGGTGGACGGGTCGATGAGCGCTACCACGGTGGGGGCGGCGAAGTGATCGCCCTTGTGATGGGTGTAGCGTTCGCCGGTGGCGGTGGGGAGGGCAAATGTGGGTAACGGGGTGCCTTGCATGTTCTCGATGCTGAAATTGCTCTCGCGGTATTTTTCGAAATGCTCGGGGAAGAGTGCTATGAGCGCCTCCTCGGTAAACGGCACGGCCTGGCTGTCGGCTGTCGCTGTGGCCTCGGGCTTCATGGGGGTGTAGCGCACGGTGATGGTCTGCTCGGTGATCGAGGCAGGGTTGCTCTCGGTGTCGATGCGCAGGGGTGCGCTGGTCTTGCTGTCAAACCAGTAGTTTTTCTCCTGTACGGTCTCACCGCCCACGGTCATTACCGCGTCGACCCTCAGAGCTGGGATGCCGTCGCAAGTGGTCTCCCTCGGGTCGCTCACGGTGTAGAGCGTGTCGCGGGTCATGGCGGCTATCTCCTCGGCCAGAAATGAGGGGAGGAGCGAGGTGAACTGGGCGGTGCGTTGCACGCCCTTGTCGGTCGACGAGGCGGTGGCGCTCCGCTGTGAGGCCACGCCAAACGGCACGGGATCCCACGAGGTGTGATATTCCCTCAGGCGGTGGTCACGGTAGGCATACATGTTGCCCTGGAAATAGGAGGTCCATCCTTGGGCCGGGCCCGAGGGGGTGTCGAGTTCCCAGCGTATCAGGTAGGCGCACGGGGCGAGTGAGTCGGAGGGCGTGGGGGTCTGGGCCAGGCGTAGCCTGTAGGTCACGTCGTCCTCACGCGATGGGAGGGTGACGGTGAATGTGGCATCCGTGTCGAATGTCTGCGCCGATTTCAGGCCCTCCAATATGTCAGCAATCCCCCGGGCCTGAAGGCACAGGGGACTTAACGCTGCTAACACCATTAACAATCTTGCTTTCCCTTTCATAAACAATAGTTAGTACGTTCGATTATATAACGGCCCGTGTCGGAGATTTGTTCGTGGGGCGGTAAAAATTTTTTTCGTCCGCCTGTCGGCATGGCTCCGACGGCTATCCGGTAGAATGAAAAAAGCCTCAAAAAAAGGAGGCAGTGATGCCATGCTTCTTTCTGAGGCTTTGATCCTTCCGGAGTTTCCCTGCAGGGGAGATGGAGTGGGGAAGAAGGGGGAAGTATTAGTCCTTCTTCGCAACGCGGCGCTCCTTGATACGGGCTTTCTTGCCTGTGAGGCCACGGAGGTAGTAAAGCTTGGCGCGACGCACCTTGCCATACTTGTTGATGGTGATCGAGTCGATGAAGGGAGACTCGATGGGGAAGATACGCTCAACGCCGATGTTGTCGGAGATCTTGCGTACAGTGAAGCGCTTCTTCTCACCCTCACCCGAGATGCGGATTACCACACCGCGGTACTGCTGGATACGCTCCTTGTTGCCTTCCTTGATGCGGTAAGCGACTGTGATGGTGTCGCCGGGCTGGAAATCGGGGTGCTGTTTGCCGGTGGCAAATGCCTCGTTGACAACTTTAATTAAGTCCATTTTTCTATACGTATATTAAAATGTTAACAATCCCCGCAATGTAGCGGGCTGCTTGTCCCGTCCAGAGATTGCGGTTTCAGGGCGCAAAGGTAGTAATTTCCCGCCGATAAAAAAAATATTGCCAATGAATTATGGAGAATTATGGTGATCGGGTTTCGCAAAAGCGGGATTTTGGTTCGATGCGGTGTTAAAAATAAATAAACGATGTTAATTTATAAGGCGCTTGCGAGGCGTATTATAGTAAAATACACATATTATTAGTAACTTTGCAACTGCTAAGTCACGGAGGAGGCCATCGAGCTTCCTCCTCGCTTTTATATATAGGCCCGATATGATTGAAAAGCAGAAGATAGCCGAGCTCGTGGAGCAGGCCATAGAGAATACCGATGCCTGCGTGGTGGATATCACCGTGTCGGGCGACAATGACATTGTGGTGGAACTTGACTCCCTCACCGGGGTTGACCTTGACTTCTGTGCCGAGGTCAACCGCCGTCTCAACGAGGCTCTCGACCGCGAAGCCGAGGACTACTCTCTCGAGGTGGGTTCGGCATCGCTTTCAGCTCCCTTCAAGGTGAGGATGCAGTATGAGAAGCATCTCGGCGACGAGGTGGACGTGCTCACCCGCGACGGGCGCAAGCTCAAGGGCACGCTCACAGCCGTGAGCGAGGACGGGGCCGAGTTTACCATCGAGGTGACCCGCAAGGTCAAGGAGCCGGGCGCCAAGCGCCCCGTGATGGTGGCCGAGCCTGTGACCCTCGCTGTGGCCGACTGCAAGCAGGTGACCTATCACTTTGATTTCAAGTAAAATAATTCAACAACACTTAAAAATATAAATACCACTCGATAATGGCCAAGAAAGAGGAAGCTCCCAACATGGTGGAGCGTTTTGCCGAGTTTAAGGAATTGAAGAACATCGACAAGACCACTATGATCAGTGTTCTTGAAGAGTCGTTCAGGAATGTGCTGGCCAAGATGTTTGGCACCGACGAGAATCTCGACGTGATCATGAACCCCGACAAGGGCGACGTGCAGATATTCCAGAACCTTGAGGTAGTGCCCGACGGTGAGGTGACCAACCCCAACCTCCAGATCTCTCTCAGCGATGCCCGTGCCGACGAGGATCCCGATGTAGAGATAGGCGAGGAGCACACCAAGGAGATATTCTTTGCTGACTTTGGCCGCCGCGCCATCCTCAACCTGCGCCAGACCCTCCAGTCCAAGATCCTCGACCTGCAGAAGGAGGCCATCTATGCCAAGTTCAAGGAGATGGAGGGCGAGCTCGTGTCGGGCGAGGTGTACCAGACCTGGTCGCGCGAGACACTCCTCATGGACGACGAGAAGAATGAGCTTCTCCTCCCCAAGCATGAGTCGATCCCCGGCGATTTCTTCCGCAAGGGCGAGACTGTGCTGGCCGTGATCTCCAATGTGGACAATAAGAACAACAATCCCAAGATCACCGTGTCGCGTACAAGCGACGTGTTCCTCCGCCGCCTGTTTGAGCGCGAGGTGCCCGAGATTCTCGACGGCCTCATCAGCATCAAGGCCGTGGCCCGCATCCCGGGCGAGCGCGCCAAGATCGCCGTTGAGAGCTTCGACGACCGCATCGACCCTGTGGGCGCATGTGTGGGCGTGAAGGGATCGCGTATCCACGGTATTGTGCGCGAGCTCCACAACGAGAATATTGACGTGATCAACTATACAGCCAACCCCTCGCTCTTCATCCAGCGCGCTCTCAGCCCCGCCAAGGTATCGTCGATCCATCTCGACGAGGAGGAGAAGAAAGCCGAGGTATTCCTCCGTCCCGAGGAGGTATCGCTCGCCATCGGTAAGGGCGGTATGAACATCAAGCTCGCCTCGATGCTCACCGGCTATACCATCGACGTGTACCGCGACACCCCCGACCAGGTTGACGAGGATATCTACCTCGACGAGTTCAAGGATGAGATCGACGGATGGGTTATCGACTCGCTCAAGAATATCGGTTGCATCACCGCGAAGAATGTACTCAACACTCCGCGCCAGCAGCTCATTGACCAGGCCGACCTCGAGGAGGACACCGTGGACAATGTGATCGCTATCCTTAAGGCCGAGTTTGAGGAGGAGTAATCCCAATCCCATACTCGCTCTCTCCTCACTGTTCCCGCCCCATTGTCAGGGCTACATATTAATTTAACCTTTTTCCCACCAACAACAATCAACAGCCTCGCGTCTCAGCACTGCAGGCTTCGTTCAGAATAATATATGCCGAGAAAAAAAATTAGTCAAGCCGCCAAAGAATTCAATGTCTCCATCCCCACCGTGGTGGAGCAATTGCAGAAAAAGGGGATCACTATTGATGCCGCCAGCCCCAATACACGCCTCGACGAAGCCGCCTATGAGATTCTTGTAGAGGCTTTCCAGCCCGACCGCAAGGTGCGCCAGGACATCGACCAGATGCGTCACGAGAAGGAAAAGGAGAAAGAGAAGCCCGAACCCGCCCCCAAGGCCGAAACCCCGGCCGAGGCTACAGTGTCGGTGCCCGTGACTCCCGGACCCAAGGTGCTGGGCAAGATCGAGCTTGACTCCAAGAATAATCCGGTGACAGTGAAGCCCGAACCCGTCAAGGCCGAGGCTCCCAAACCCGCAGAGGCACCCAAGCCCGCCGAGCCTGCCCTCGCCCCCAAGGCTGAGCCCGTCAAGGCCGAGGCTCCGAAGCCTGTTGTGGAAGCTCCCAAACCCATGGAGACCCCCAAGGCCGCCGAGGCTCCCAAGGTTGTGGAACCTGCCCCCGCTCCCAAGGTGGAGGCCAAGCCCGAACCCGTGAAGGCAGAGGCACCCAAGCCCGCCGAGGCCCCGAAGCCGGTGGAAACCGCCAAGTCCGAGCCCGTGAAGGCCGAGGCTCCCAAACCTGCCGAAGCACCCAAGGCCGCCGAGCCTGCTCCCGCCCCCAAGGCTGAAGCTCCCGCCGAGCCCGAGGTGTTCCGCTACAGCTCCGAGCCCCAGGTGACCGGTCCCAAGGTGATCGGCCACATCGACCTGGCCACACTCAACCAGTCGACCCGTCCCAAGAAGAAGACCAAGGAGGAGCGCCGTGCCGGCGGTCGTCCCGGTCAGCAGGGAGCCCAGGGCGCACAGGGTGCCGGAGGCAACAACAATAACCGCAAAAAGCGCCAGCGCATAGGCGGAAAAGAAAAGATTGATATAGAAAAGGCCGGCAACCAGCCCGCCGACGGTGGCAACCGCGGTGGTGGCGGTGGCCAGGGCGGTCACAACCGTGGCGGCCAGGGTGGCAATGACCGTGGCCGTGGCAAGGACCGCAACAAGCGTCCCGTACACACCGAAGTCAACGAGGAGGATGTACAGAAGCAGGTGCGCGAGACTCTCGCCCGCCTCACCTCCAAGGATAAGGGCCAGAAGAAGGGCGTGAAGTGGCGTAAGGAGAAGCGCGAGGCATTCGCATCGCGTGCCCATGAGGCGGCAGCCGAGGCAGCAGCCGAAAGCCGTGTTCTCCAGATTACCGAATTCGTGACCGCCAACGACCTTGCCGTGATGATGGATGTGCCCATCAACAATGTAATCGCCACATGTATGAACCTCGGTGTGATGGTGTCGATCAACCAGCGCCTCGATGCTGAGACCATCAATATCGTGGCCGAGGAGTTTGGCTTCACCACCGAATATGTATCGGCTGAGGTTTCCGACGCCATACAGCAGGAGGAGGATACCGAGGACGAGCTCACTACCCGTCCGCCTATCGTGACTGTGATGGGCCACGTGGACCACGGTAAGACATCACTTCTCGACTATATACGTAACGCCAACGTAATCGCCGGAGAGGCCGGAGGCATCACCCAGCATATCGGTGCCTACAACGTGAAGCTCTCCGACGGACGCCATATCACATTCCTCGACACCCCCGGTCACGAAGCGTTCACCGCCATGCGTGCCCGTGGTGCCAAGGTGACCGACCTCTGTATCATTATCGTTGCCGCCGACGACAACGTGATGCCCCAGACCATCGAGGCTATCAACCATGCTTCGGCAGCCGGTGTACCCATAGTGTTTGCGATCAACAAGATCGACAAGCCCACTGCCAACCCCGACAAGATCAAGGAGGAGCTTGCCCAGATGAACTACCTCGTAGAGGAGTGGGGCGGTAAGTACCAGAGCCAGGACATCTCGGCCAAGAAGGGCATAGGTGTAGACGAGCTCATGGAGAAAGTGCTCCTCGAGGCCGAGATGCTCGACCTCAAGGCCAACCCCGACCGCCGTGCCGTAGGCTCGATCATCGAGTCGTCGCTCGACAAGGGTCGTGGCTACGTTGCCACCGTGCTCGTGCAGAACGGTACGCTCCATGTGGGCGACGTGATCCTCGCCGGAACTCACTTCGGCAAGGTGAAGGCTATGTTCAACGAGCGTAACCAGCGCATCAAGGAGGCAGGACCGGCCGAACCGGCTCTTATCCTCGGCCTTGACGGCGCTCCCACCGCAGGCGATACATTCAATGTGCTCGAGACCGAGCAGGAGGCCCGCGAGATCGCCGGCAAGCGTCTCCAGCTCCAGCGTGAGCAGGGATTGCGCACCGCCAAGCGTACAACTCTCGAGGAGATCGGCCGTCGCCGTGCCATCGGCAACTTCCACGAGCTCAACATCATTGTCAAGGGCGACGTGGACGGCTCGATCGAGGCTCTTTCCGACTCGCTCATCAAGCTCTCGACCGAGGAGGTCAAGGTCAATGTGCTCCACAAGGCTGTGGGTGCCATCTCAGAGAGCGATGTGACACTCGCCGCCGCATCCGACGCCGTGATCATCGGCTTCCAGGTGCGTCCCTCGCAGGCCGCACGCCGTGCCGCCGAGCGCGACGGTGTGGAGATCCGCCTCTACTCGGTGATCTACCAGGCCATCGAGGAGGTGAAGGACGCTATGGCAGGTATGCTCGCCCCCGAAATCAAGGAGGAGGTTACCGGTACAGCCGAAGTGCTCCAGACATTCCACATCTCCAAGGTGGGTACCATCGCCGGTGCCATCGTGCGTGAGGGCAAGATCAAGCGCGGAAGCAAGGTGCGCCTTATCCGCGACGGTATTGTCCGCTACACAGGCGATCTGGGCTCGCTCAAGCGCATGAAGGATGATGTCAAGGAGGTGACCTCGGGTTACGATTGCGGTCTCTCCATCGCCGGATACAACGATATCCAGGAGGGCGATATCATCGAAGGATTCGAGGAAGTGGAGGTTAAGAAGACCCTCTGATCCCGGTCCTGACCATACGACTGAGAAAAGTATAACAGAAAAAGCAGAACAGCCATTCTTCCGGAGACCGGGAGAATGGCTGTTCTGTTTGTGGAGGTATGTGACCGCTGTCGGCCAGAAAATTGCCTCAAAGCGTCAGCGGAGAGATGCAAGCATCTCGGCGGGAGTGAGGTGAAGAAGAGGGTGGCGCCACGATGGTGCGGTCTCCGAGAGAGGGATGAGGACGAAATCGCGCAGGTGCATACGCGGATGAGGCAGTGTAAGTTCGGGAGTGTCGATCACGAGCGGTGATGCTGACGTGGATCCGTCGGTCACGCTGTCGATAGCGATCAGGTCGATGTCGAGCGGACGGTCGATATACGCTCCCCCGCTGTCGCGGTGGGGAGCCGTGACTATGCCCCGTTCCACTCGCTGGAGGGTGTGCAGTATCTCTATCGGGTCGGGGAGCTGCGTATCGCGCAGGGTGATGCTCACGCCGATGTTTAGAAACGGATTGTCCGACTCATATCCCCACGCCTCAGTCTCGATAGTGCGCGATACCCGTGCCTCGCCCGGAAAGGCCTTCAACAGCTCGCTGACGGCCTTTCTGAGCAACGCTTCCCGCTCGCCGAGATTGCTACCTATATTAATATGTAGGATGGGGGAGGTTATGGGGTTAAGAGTTTAGGGGTTTATAAGTTTAAGGGTTTAGGGGTTTAGTGCTTGAGCTCTACTTTGGTAGTGGGGGGAAGGGTCTCGTTGCGGCGTGCTACGGCATCGACCACTTCGTGGGCCAGATGATTGAACGCCTGGCCGGTGATGGTGTCAGTGAGGGCTACGGGGACACCGCTGTCGCCACTGTCGGCAATGTTGCCCACGAGGGGTATCTGGGCGAGCAGGGGCACACCGAGCGTCTCGGCGAGCTTCACGCCACCCTCCTTGCCGAATATGTAGTAGCGCTCCTCGGGGTGAGGGGCGGGGGTGAACCATGCCATATTCTCCACAAGGCCGAGGATGGGCACGTTGACCTTCTCGTCGCTGAACATGGATATACCCTTGCGGGCATCGGCGAGGGCCACCTCCTGGGGAGTGGTCACGATCACCATGCCTGTCATGGCGAGGGTCTGTACGAGGGTGAGGTGGATATCGCTGGTGCCGGGAGGCATGTCGATGAGGAAGTAGTCGAGTTCGCCCCAGTCAGCATCGGTGATGAGCTGCTTGAGGGCGTTGGAGGCCATTGAACCGCGCCACATCACGGCCTTGTTCTTGTCGACGAGGAAGCCGATGGAGAGTATCTTCACGCCGTAGCGCTCCACGGGAATTATCATCTGACGGCCATCGACATCGTGGATGAAGAGCTGTTCATCCTCTATGCCATACATTTTGGGCACCGAGGGACCGAATATGTCGGCATCGAGAAGACCCACCTTGTAGCCGTCCTGGGCGAGCGAGGCCGCGAGGTTGGCGGCCACGGTGGATTTGCCCACACCGCCCTTGCCTGAGAACACTCCGATGATGTTCTTTACATGCGGAAGCACGGGTGCGGGAGCCACGGGAGCGGCCTGGCGGGTCACGGCGTGTACAGTGACCTTGACCTCGGGCGAGATGTAGGTGTGGATGGAGGCCTCGGCTGCCTTGAGCATCGATTTAAGGAACGGATCAGTGGGCTTGTCGAAGATCAGCGAGAAGCTCACAGTGTCGCCGTCGATGCGGATATCGTCGGCCACCATTGAGTTCTCGATGAGGTTCTTGCCATTGCCCGGATAGCGCACTTTAGCGAGCGCATCGGTTATGAGTGAAGGATATAGTGTCATTATATTATTACAACTTATTGAAGTTATGGGTTCATATCGGTTTTTGCGGATGGGTCAGAATCCCTGGAGCGTGCCACGACCGAATGAGCGGTAGGTGTCGGGCTCGATCTCCACCTCGGGCTCACTCAGTGAGGCCACACCCTCGGGGGTGGAGGGGAGGCGCCAGGCTATGTATTTGCTCGGGATGCCACGCGAGAGCCACTGCTCCTCATAGTATGTGGTGATGGGGGGGACGACCTCGGCCAACGGGGAGGCATAGAGATCATCGGTGGCCGCGATGAGTTCGAGGCCGTTGTGCCTGATCATCTCGAGCGTGTAGGTGTACAGAAACGGTGAGTCGGTCTTGAGATGGATCACTCCGTCGGGTGCCAGCACGTGGCTGTAGATCTTCAGGAAGTGGGTGCCGGTGAGGCGCTTGTTCACCTTTTTCATCTGCGGGTCGGGAAACGTGATCCATATCTCGGATACCTCGCCCGGAGCGAAAAATTCGGGGAGCAGATGGATGGATGTGCGCAGAAAGGCCACATTGTCCATGCCGTTGTCGGCCACCTGGCGCGCTCCGGTCCACATGCGTGCGCCCTTTATGTCGATGCCTATGAAATTGCGGTGAGGATATGTGCGCCCCATGCCTACGGCATACTCACCCTTTCCGCAACCCAGTTCGAGCGTGATGGGACGGTCGTTGTGAAACACGTCACGGCCCCAGTGGCCGCGCAGGGGGCATGAGCCCGAGGCCTTGAGTTCGGCAAAGGGGTATTGGTAGACGCAATCGAGCGTTTCCATTTCGGCAAACTTCTTAAGCTTGTTCTTTCCCATAGGTCAATGCGAGTTGATGGTATCAGTTGCGGAGTAATTTGAATGTAGCGGTGGTGTCGTTTCCGGCTGTCACCTTTACTATGAATAGATGGCCCTGTAGCGCCGAGGTGTCGGTGCTGAGTTCCATGAGCTGTTGTGGCGGGGTAATGCTCCGGAGCATACGTCCGTCGATGCCGTAGAGCGTCACGCGGGTGATGGCTCCGGCTGACGAGGATATGAGCAGCACCCTGTCGCTGAACATGGCCTTGATGTCCGGGTCGGTCTCCCCGTCGGGCAATATGCCCGGAATCCATGAGCGGATGATGTTGAAATCCTGCCATTGGGGAGCGGCCGAGAAGAGGTTCTCGAGGTCGGGACTCACTGTGAGGCTCACTTTGGATGGATCAATCCCGTCCCACACGGCGAGGCCGGTGGCGGGAACAGCGTCGAGCGTCACGCCGTCGAGTGTAGCGAGCCCTTCCCATCTCTCCATGGCATAGTCGCCGATATAGCGCAGAGATGAGGGGAACGACAGATTTTCCACTCCTGACATACCTGCCAGGGCGAACGCGGCGATGCTGTCGGTGCCGGCGGGGAGTGTCAGCGAGGTGATATTATGCGCCCCGCCGAGGGTGAGAGCCGGGAGCACGGTGGCCGAGGCCGGAAGCGATACCGAGGTGAGGCCTGTACATTCATGGAACACCCCTTCGCCCAGATCTACAGCCGATGCGGGGAGCGATGCCGAGGTGAGATGGATGCACCGGGCAAATGCCCGGTCGCCCATTGATTTCAACCCCTTGCAAGAGTCCAATGCCACGCTTTCGAGCCCGCTCATGGCAAATGTCTCGTCCCCTATCGCGGTCAATGAGGCCGGCAACGGAAGCGAGGCGAGGGAAGAGCATCCGAAAAATGCCCTTGTCCCGATGGCTGTGATCCCCGAGGGGAGCTCCACGCGGGAAAGCGAGGTGCAACCGTCGAATGTGCGGCCCGGAATGGCTGAGACCGTGGCTGTACCTGCCGACAGCGGGGTGAGGTCGACCTCAATGAGTGACGTGCATCCCGAGAAAACGGCTTCGCCCATGGTGCTGACCCTGGCCGGGAGGGTCACTTCCTTGACGGTGGAACCGAGCAGGGCACCGTCGCCGATGGCGGTCGCGCCGAGGGGGAGAATGAGTTTGTCGGCCCGTAGTCCGGCCAGTGAATAGGGGGGCAACATGCCTGCCGGAGATGCGGTGACGTTGGCACCGACCGGCTTGCCGTTGTAGGGCAGAATCTCGATGCCTGAGAGGTCGATGGTGCCGGCTTCACGTATCACTGTGGCCAGACGGTCGAGATCGGAAGCGTCAAGCGATCCGCGCAAGATGAGGCTGACAGGACTGCCGGGGATGGAGATTTTTCCGCCCGCTATCTCCCCGGCATGTACACTGAGCTCCTGACCGCGCATAGGCACGGCCAGGAGCATCAATATGAGGGGGAGCAGAGTGCGGATCACTTCAGAAGAGTGTCTAAGAGAGGGGGAGATTACTTGCGGCGGTTGCGGCGCTGCTGTTCACGCAACATAGCCTCCTGCTGTTTCTGAGCCTCCTCGAGCTTGGTGGCCATCCAGCCTTTTTTCTTGGGCTTTTTGGCATTCTCGGCCATCTTGGCACGCATCTTGTCCTCGGATACAACCTTGCGGAAGATGAATGTCATGATGATGGTGATGATCAGCGAGAGGAAATAGTAGTAGCTGAGGCCGGCGGCGTAGTTGTTGAAGATGAAGAGGAACATCAGCGGCATCAGGTACATCATCCACTTCATGCCGGGCATACCTGAGGAGGCCTGGGTCTGCATGTTGAGGTAGGTGTAGGCGATGTTGGTCACTGTCATGAGCAGACAGAAGAGGCTGATGTGGTTGCCGAAAGTCGAGGAGATGAAGGGGATGTTGGCGGTCCAGGACACGATAGCGTCGGGCGCCGCGAGGTCGTGGGCCCAAAGGAACGACTCACCTCTCAGCTCGATGGCCGAGGGGAAGAACCAGAACATGGCCACAAGCACGGGCATCTGGAGCAACATGGGGAGACAGCCCGACATGGGGTTGGCTCCGGCACGCGAGTAGAGTGCCATGGATTCCTGCTGGCGCTTCATGGCGTTCTCGTTGCCGGGATATTTGTCGTTGATGGCCTTGATCTCGGGAGCGAGCAGGCGCATCTTGGCCTGGGAGATGAGGCTCTTGTAGGTGAAGGGGTAGAGGATGATCTTGATGAAGAGGGTGAGCAGGAGGATGATGATACCGTAGTTGGAGATGAACGATCCGAGAAAGCTGAACACGGGAATGATGATGAGCGTGTTGATCCAGCGGAATATGGGCCATCCGAGGGGAATGAGCTTGGTGAGGTTCATGTCCTCGCCGGGGAACACATTCTTCTCCACCTCCTTCATCACGGGATAGGAGTTGGGGCCGAGGTACATCACGAATGATGCGGGATTGGCGAGCTGAGCCGAGTAGTCGAGCGTCAGGGCTATGTCCATCTGCTTGATAAAGTCGGGGTCATCCTTGAGGATGCGACTGTTGAGGTTGGCGGCGGCAAAGTTGGTGCGGGCCATGAGCACGGCCGAGAAGAACTGGTTCTTGCAGCTCACCCACTTGAGGCGCTGGTTGATCTCCTCGTCGTCGTCGCTTCCCTCGCTCAGATTGTCGACATCACCGTCGGGGTACATGTAGTAGAGGGCCGAGTTGCGCTCCTCAAACACGCGGCCTGCCTCGAGGCGACGCATCTTCTGATTCCAGGTGAAGTCCATAGAAGCCACCGACGAGGGGATGATGGACTGCATTCCGGTCTGCACCACGTCGATGCCTACGAGGTAGCTGTCGGGGCGCAGGGTGTAGCGGATGCCCCACGATGCACCGTCGCCGAGGTCGAGCATCATGCACACGGTGGTGTCGCTCTCAGCCACAGGCTGGAAGAAAAACTCGCTGGTCTCGAAGCGCTGTGTGGCCGAGGTGAGGGTGAACGAGTAGGAATCGGTGGAGGGGTCGAGGAGTGTCACCTGGGTGGAGTCGTAGCTCTTGTAGTCGTTGAGCGATGCACGCGAGATGACGCCACCCTTGTTGGAGATCTCGAGGGTGAGCAGGTTGTTGGCCAGCTTCACGGTGGTGCTGTCGCCCGAGAGGTGACGTGCGAATCCGCGGTAGCGGGCGGCGGTGGCGAGACCCTCGCGCAGAGCCTTGACAGCCGATGCTGCGAGCGAGGTTTTCATTCCGTCGGTCTCGTTGGCGAGGAGGGGAGCCACGGGCACGGCCTGGCCGTCGGCTTCGACGGTACCGGTGACGTTGCCGTCGGCATCGAGGACAAGGTTCACCTTATCGACATGGAGGCGGGTGGTACCGGCCACGGTGTCCTGCTGTCCGAGTTCACGTATTGTGGCGGCTACCGATGCCACTTCGGCGGGAGTGATAGAGTCGAGCGTGAGCAGACCCGGGTCGGCTGCTTTCTGCGAGGCTTCGGCCTCCATGCGGGCGCGTTCCTGTCGTTCACGTTCCAGTTGCTCGGCCGATGGCTTGTTGAGCCACATGAATCCGAATATCACGAGGCCCATCAGCAACAGGCCTGTAAGGGTGTTCTTGTCCATTCGTCTATTTTAGATGTTGGTATGCTTTCTAGATTCTTTATATTCTATTGCCGATTTCATGAAATCGATGAAGAGAGGAGAGGGGGCGAGGACTGTCGAGGAGTACTCGGGGTGATACTGCGTGCCGATGAACCATCGCAGGCCGGGGATCTCGACCACTTCCACGAGATGGGTGGCGGGGTTCTCGCCCACGCACATCATTCCGGCCTGCTCGAAGCGGGCGCGGTAGTCGTTGTTGAACTCGAAGCGGTGGCGGTGGCGCTCCATCACATCGGGCTGTCCGTAGGCGGCAGCCACGCGTGAGCCGGGCTTCAGGCGGCACTCGTAGGCACCGAGGCGCATTGTTCCGCCCATGTTGTGGATGCTCTTCTGCTCCTCCATGAGGTCGATCACGTTGTCGGGGGTGTGGGGATCCATCTCGGTGGAATTGGCCTCCTTGAGCCCGAGCACGTTGCGGGCAAACTCGATGACCATGCACTGCATTCCCAGGCAGATTCCGAATGTGGGCACGTCGTGGGTGCGGCACCACTCGAGGGCTACAAATTTACCCTCGATGCCACGCTGGCCGAATCCGGGAGCTATGATCACGCCGTCGAGACCGTCGAGCAGGGTGTCAACGTTGCCGGGGTTGACCTTCTCGGAGTGGATGTAGCGTATCTCCACCTTGCGGCTGTTGTAGGTGGCGGCCTGGAACAGCGACTCGTCGATGGACTTGTAGGCATCCTGGAGCTCCACATACTTGCCCACGAGTCCGATGGTGATCACCTCTCGGGCCTCGTCCATGCGGGTGAGGAAGTCGTGCCAGGGGCCCATGTCGGGTTCGCCCTGAGGGGTGATGCCGGCCTTGCGGAGCACGATCTCGTCGAGGTGTTGCTCGTGCATGAGCACGGGTACCTTGTAGATCGAGGGCGCATCCTGGCTCTGCACCACGGCATCGGGCGATACGTTGCAGAACTGGGCTATCTTCTTGCGCATGGCGGCCGGGATGTCATGTTCGGTGCGGAGCACGAGCACGTCGGGCTGTATGCCTAACTGCTGGAGCTGTTTCACCGAGTGCTGGGTGGGCTTGGTCTTAAGCTCCTTGGCGGCATGGATGTAGGGGACGTAGGTGAGGTGGACACACACGCAGTCGTCCTCGAGCTCCCAGCGGAGCTGTCGCACTGCCTCAAGGAAGGGGAGGCTCTCGATGTCGCCTACCACACCGCCAATCTCGGTGATCACGAAGTCAAACTCACCGGTCTTACCGAGGGCCATGACGTTGCGCTTGATCTCGTCGGTGATGTGGGGGATGATCTGGACGGTCTTGCCCAGATAGTCGCCACGGCGCTCCTTGTCGATCACGCTCTGATAGATGCGTCCGGTGGTGACGTTGTTGGCACGGGTGGTGCGTATGTTGGTGAACCTCTCGTAGTGTCCGAGGTCGAGGTCGGCCTCGTGCCCGTCGACCGTCACGTAACATTCGCCATGCTCATAGGGGTTGAGCGTACCCGGGTCGATGTTGATGTATGGATCAAACTTCTGGATTGTTACCCTGTAACCCCTTGCCTTGAGCAGGCAGGCGAGGGAGGATGATATTATACCCTTTCCAAGTGAGGATACCACGCCTCCGGTCACGAAGATGTACTTTGTTTCCACGTCTACTAAAAAAACTGATGTTTTGAAAATGCAAAATTACAAAAAAATGCAGAAGTGGCGATAATCAAGTGAGATGAATTTAGTATCTTTGCCAAAAATAAAGAGTGCGATTCATGACACACTCTTAAATACCCGGATATGATAAAGAATCTGCTTTTTGACTTGGGCGGCGTGATCATGAACCTTGACCGCGACCGTTGTGTGAGGGCCTTTGAGGCCCTGGGGATGAAGGATGCCGATGATTTTCTGGGCGTGTATGGCCAGAAAGGGGCTTTCCTTGCCCTCGAGAGGGGGGAGATAGGAGCTGAGGAGTTCCGTGATGCGATACGCCCGATGTTTGACCACCCGGTGACCGATGCCGAGATCGACCATGCCTTCAACCAGTTTCTGCTCGGTATCCCCGTGGAGCGCCTCAAGGCTCTGCGTCAGCTGAGACGGCGCTACAAGGTGTATCTGCTCTCCAATACCAATCCCATAATGATGGACGGATTCATCGCCGAGCAGTTCCGCCAGGAGGGTATGGAGATGAAGGATTATTTCGACGGGGTGGTCAAGAGCTACGAGGCGCGATGCTATAAGCCCGACCGCGAGATATTTGACTACACGTGTGAGCATTGCGGGATAGCGCCTGAGGAGACCCTGTTTTTCGACGATTCGCAGGCCAACGTGGATGCCGCCCGGGCTCTCGGATTCTATGCCGAGCTGGTGCCCGTGGGGACGGAATTCACCGACATACTGTCGCGCTAACAAAACACTCCGTAAAATTGTTTCCCAATCATGAATCTGATAACAAAACATGATACATCGGCCCGGCGCATCGCCGCTGTGGGGATGTATGACGGTGTGCATCTGGGCCACCGTTTCCTCATAGACTATCTCGGAGTAGAGGCCCGCAGCCGCGGGCTGGTTCCGGCGGTGGTCACCTTCTCTCGGCATCCGCTGTCGCTGGTGCGCCCGTTGCAGGCTCCGGCTCTGCTCAACACTCTCGAGGACCGCGTGACCATGATAGGCGAGGCGGGCGCACGGGATGTGATATTGCTGAGTTTCAACGACTCGCTCCGCCACATGAGCGCCGAGGAGTTCCTGAGGGAGCTTAAGAGCAAGTTTGGTATCGTGGCCCTGGTGCTGGGATTCAACAACCGTTTCGGACACGACCGCATGGAGAGCATGGATCAGTATCGCGCCGTGGGCGAGAAGGTGGGGGTCGAGGTGATACCCGCGCCCGAGTACCGTGGCGGATCGTCGCCGGTGAGCTCGTCGATCATACGCCGTTATCTGAGCGAGGGGCGTCCCGAGGATGCCGCCCGCGCCCTGGGCCGTCCTTACTCACTGAGGGGCAAGGTGATCAACGGCAAGAGGCTGGGCCGTACACTCGGATTCCCGACGGCCAACCTGAGCCTGCCCGATTATCAGGCGCTTATACCCAAGACCGGCGCTTATGCGGCCTATGTGACCACGCCCGACGGGGTGAGGCGCAAGGCTGTGGTGAACGTGGGCTACCGTCCCACGGTTGACTCGCCCGACGCTTCGGCCGAGTACAGCCACGCGGCCTCTTCGGCCCCGGGGGCCGGAGCGGAGCTGAGTATCGAGGCTCATATCCTTGATTTTGTGGGATATATCTACGATGAGGAGATCAAGGTGGAGTTTGTGAAATATCTCCGGCCCGAGCGCCGGTTTGCCGACACCGCCAAGCTCTCGGCCCAGGTCAAGGAGGACATCGCTACGGCGAGGAAATCATTAGTATAGAGTGTTTTAGTATAGAGTATAGAGTACTTTAGTATAGAGTACTTTAGTATAGAGTGCTCAGTATAGAGGGGCTTGCTATCTACAGCGGGCTTGCTCGGTATAAAGAATAAAATCATAGGGAACAGTCTCCTGGCGGGGATTGTTCCCTATGATTTATGTGTCAGTTGTGCTATTTTTATTCAACAGCGGTGATCAGGTACTTCTTTCTCATGCCGAGATGAGGATGAGGTGGCTTGTCATTTCGCTTCCGAGTAGCATTATTATAGTGGTGCTGTCCATGTTGTTGCCGAGTTTCATGCGGAGCATTTCTATCAGTCGGGCCTTGCGTTTCCTCACGGCTACCTCGGTTATGTGAAGTATCTCGGCTACTTCGGTGTTTTTGAGACCTTGCCTGAAACTCAGCTCCACGATTTCGCGGTAACGGTCGGGCAGAGACCTCACGGCCTCGAAGAAAGCGTCCATGGTCTCCTGCTCTATCATGTCGGCCTCGACGGCGGCCTGAATCTCGTCGGGGCGCATGTTTCCGAGGTAATTTCTTGCCGATCCGGCCTTGCGTAACAGCTCGATGGCGCGGTTGCGTATGGCTGTGAATATCCATGCGCGCCACTGGTCGGCACTCTCCATAGAGTCACGGTTCTCGTAGGCGGCCAGCACTATATCCTGCAGGCAATCCTCGGCGAGCCATGCCAGGTCGCCACCGAGTATGCGGGCCGTGTAGCGTAGCAGGCCGGGATAGTAGGATGTGTAGAATGGCTCCAGCTCCCCTGAGATAAAAGACTTATATATGTAGGTATAGTCGATCATTGTGGCTGTGAATATACGGTAAAGGTACAAGATTTTTATGTAAATTCAATATATTGTATATTTTTTTACTAAAAAAGTATCGTTTTTGCTACCTATCACGTGTATTGTACAAACGATCGTTAAATAAGGCTCATGGACAGAATAAGCATACTGTTATATAAGCGTCTCACCCGGGGACTCACGGATGAGGAGACCGCTCTGCTCGAGGAGTGGGTGGCCTCCAACCGCTATAATGCCGAGACTGCCGGACGACTGGCCGATTTCGAGCACCTCGAGCACGAATACCGCATGAGAGAGCTTGTGGATCCGGCCAAGGCCCGGGTCGACATGGAGCGACGCATCGCCACTCTTCCCCACGCGCATCGCCACCGTGGATGGCGGTTGGCCGGAATCGCGGCCGCTATCGGAGCAGTGGTCGTGGCCGGAGCGGTGTATCTCGGCCACGTCACCGATCCCGGCTCGATGTATGCCGACAGCGTTGAGCCCACGGTGACGGTCACCGACTCGGTGGCTGGATTCGAAGCCATCAAGCCTGGACAGATGAAAGCCATCCTCACGGATCAATCGGGCGTGGCTCATAAACTCGATATCGGAGATATGGACCGGCCCGGTACCGGATTACTTGGTGTTGCCGCTCCGGGCGTGAGGAAAATAGAAGATCTGAAACTCGAGGTGCCACGTGGCGGGGAGTTCAGGATCATACTTGAGGACTCCACCGAGGTGTGGCTCAACTCGGAATCAACCTTGCGTTATCCCGAGAAATTCGGGCCCGACGAGCGCCGGGTCGAGGTGACCGGCGAGGCTTATTTCTCGGTAAAGCCCGATAAGGACAGGCCATTCTATGTGATGAGCGGAGGGCAACAGATACGCGTGTACGGCACCACATTCAATGTGCGCGGATACGCCGACGATGCCTCGATAAGCACCACACTCGAGAGCGGATCCATAGCGCTGACGAGCCGTCACGTAACAGGCGGTGAGGTGATGCTGTCGCCGGGAAATCAGGCTGTGTTCGACAAGGAACAGCAGACAGTGGTGCTCCGCTCGGTCAACCCACAGATATTCACCGGATGGCGACACGGGCGATTCGTATTCGAGGATCAGACGTTGGCCCAGATCATGCGCGACCTGAGCCGATGGTATGATTTCGAGTATGAGTTCAAGGACCGCCGGGCAGCTGAGGTGATGTTCAAAGGGAGCATACCGCGTTACAGCGACCTCTCCACGGCGATACTGATACTGGAGGCCAGCGGGGGTATCACTTTCGCGCTTGATGAGGGCAATAAGATAATAATAAGCTCAAAATTATCATAATCAACTGTTTATAACGTCAAGTGACAATCTTGTAATTATTTAATCAATCATTTCATTATCTCTAAAATCTATGGCAAGAAGAATTCTGGCTTTATTGATTGTGCTGCTGGCAGTGCCCTTGGTCATGTCGGCCCGCAATTACGACATCTCGCTGAAACATGCGGATGCCGAGACCTCATTGGCCCGGCTGCAACAGGTGACCGGATATGACTTCGTGTATCAGAGCGAGTTGCTCAAGGGCTCGGATGTGTTCATCACTGCCGATTTCAAGGATGCGAGCCTCGAGTCTATCCTCGACAATGTGGTCACTGCCCGGCTCGGCCTCTCATGGAAGCTGGTGAAGAATACAATTGTGCTGAGCAGACCCACTGCTGTAAAAGGCGCTCCCGTCACTGTCAACGGCACGGTGAGAGATCATGAGGGGGAGCCGGTGGTGGGAGCATCGGTCAAGGTTGTGGGCGAGACACTCGGCGTGGCCACCAATGTGGACGGCGAGTTCTCGATCTCCGCACCCATAGGGTCTTCGCTGTCAATATCATACATAGGTATGAATCCCCAGGTGGTGAAGGTGACTTCCGATAAGAAAATCAAGGTGGAGATGCAGCAGTCTGCCACAATGCTGTCGGAGGTGGTGATCACCGGATACCAGGAGATCAAGAAAGAGAAAATGACCGGCTCGGTAGCGACTATCAGCGCCGACAAGCTCCAGGAGCGCTATACTCAGAATCTTCTTTCCAATCTTGAAGGTCATGTGGCCGGTCTGTCCACCTACGGAGGCAAGCCGGTGATACGCGGAGCCGGCACCTTGCATGGGTCCACGGCTCCTCTGCTGGTGGTTGACGGTATGCCTATCGAGGGTAGCATCGAGGATCTTAACCCCTATGATATAGAGTCGGTCAATGTGCTGAAAGATGCGGCCGCTGCCGCTATCTATGGAGCGCGAGCCGCTAACGGTATTATCGTGGTCACCACAAAGGATGCCAAGAAAAGCGGCAAGATAGATATTGATTTTGCGTCCAATATAACGTGGTATGAGAAGACCAATGTCGATTACGCTGATAATTACTATATGACCCCGGCCCAGCAGATAGGTGTGGAAAGCAATTATTATGATTATTTCTTTTTCAGTGGAGAAGAGGTGAATCCTATAGGCGATTTTGAGAGCGAACTGTCGGACGGATATAGCATATCGCCACTGAAATATGCTTATTACCAGTTGGCTAAAGGGCAGATATCCAATGATCAGCTTGAGGCTGTCAAGCGCAACCTTTCAAATAATAACTTAGCCAAGGCTCTTGCCGATAATATGCTTCATCGCCGTGTGATACAGCAATATAATCTCTCGTTGCGAAACAGGACGGAAAATTCTCGTAATAATGTGGTAATGAACTACAAGCATGATAATGTGGGGAAATTCAATCATAAGGATGAATGGCTCAACATATCATACAAAGGTAGCTTTGACCTGGCCAGATGGCTTACAGCTACCGTCAGCATCAATGGATTATATGCGAATACAAGAGAGTATGGAGGACGATACGAAACTGAGGACATATATAACCCGTTTGCATACACTCCATATATGCAGTATAGAAATGCTGATGGATCCATACGTCCATACTATTATGGCGGCTATGGAAATGAGTACACACAATATTGGGAACTTCAGGACGGTATCGCCGACATGATAGTGAATCCGCGTCAGGAAGCCACCGATAATGTGCAGACCACCCGCCGTCAGGAAATGCGCTATCATGCCGACCTGCTGTTCAGGATATTGCCGGGCCTTACCGCCAACGCCCAGTTCATATATGAGGTCACGACACAGCGCATGAGAAATTATGCAAATGAAAACAGCTGGGCGGCCCGTAATATGAAAAACGGATTCGCTGATTATGAAAATGGGAAAGTGGTATATCTGACTCCGGAAAACGGCGGAATACTGAAGACATCCAATATAGATGGTAATTATTACACTGTGCGCGGACAGCTCAACTACAGCCGTACATTCTTTGACAAACACGAGATTTCGGCGATAGCGGGAACGGAATTCCGACAGACAAAAATGTGGGGCGAGAAACAGTTGATACTCGGCTACGATGATCAGCTCCAGTCATCATCGACCCATACCGTTGATTTCAACGAACTGAAGAATCTCGGTTGGGCGGCTCCATACTGGTGTATCGGGAGCCAGTCGGGGTTGATCGACACGGATCAGTTTGAGGACGACAATACGGTAATCCCGGAAGTCCTTCACCGATATGCGTCAGGTTATTTTAACGCCACTTATACCTATGATAACCGGTATAATGTATTCGGTTCATTCCGTAAGGATTACGCTGATGTGTATGGCCTGAACTCCAAGTTCAGAGGTAAACCTCTGTGGTCGGTAGGTGCCGGATGGAATATTCACAATGAAGATTTCATCCGTGGCATCACATGGATAAATTTCCTGAAGTTGCGCTATTCCTATGGCGTTACCGGAAACATATATCAGGGAGCGACTTCATTCATGACCGCGTCCTCAGGTTTCACAAATGATGTCACCAACACGATATATGGAAAAATTGAGTCTCCTGCCAATCCTAATCTGAGATGGGAACAATCCCGCACACACAATATTGGCGCCGATTTCAGCCTCATGGATTATCGGTTGCGAGGCAATATAGATTATTACCGTAAGGAGGGCCGCGATATTTTCGGAAACAAGCTGCTTGACGCCACTACCGGATTCAGCTCCATGAATGCCAATATCGCTTCGGTGCTCAACCAGGGAATAGAGTTCTCGGTAGGATATGACTGGTTCCGTCCCAACCGGAATCATGACCTGTCATGGAGCACCAACATAACGTTCTCCTACAACAAGAATAAGGTGACGTATGTGGAGAATCCTCAGACCTCGGCATTAGGATTGATCAACACACCTTACAAGATCGGGTATCCGATCAACGCTCTTTGGGTTCTGAAATTTGCGGGGATCGACGATACTCCAGGGTCGGAAGGCCAGTCTCTTTATGATGATGGACATGGAGGCGTGTCTCATGATGTGTACTTTAGCGGCGATGCTTCTGCGCTGTATTTCGGCGGACAAACCGATCCTAAATATATAGTTGGTATAGACAACCAGATAAGGTGGCGTAATTTCTCTTTAGGTTTTCTGTTGTCATATTATGGCGGACATAAGATATTGTGTCTCCCATACGAAGATCAGTTCGAGGGATTATTTGAGGGACCGGCCAAATCTTATTACCTGAATGCCTGGACTCCTGATAATCCATCGGATGTCCCGGCTATAGGAGAGTGGGCCCATGCCACATCTCTTGATCAGGCTCCCAGCTACTCCGACAGGGCTTTGCATGATGCTGATTTCATAAAGTTCCGCAATATAGTGTTGGGATATGATGTCCCGGTGAAAATCATGCGCCATATAGGTATAAACAATTGTTCAATACGGTTCCAGATCAATGATCCTAAAGCGATATGGACTAAAGATAAGACGGATTTTGATCCTGAGACCGGAGGCATACGTGTCCCTTCAAGCTACGTATTCGGTATAAATCTTAACCTCTAATATTCCTCATCCATGATATTAAAAATTTTCAATAGAATGACTGTTATGGCAGTGGCATCGGCTATGGCTCTGGGCTCATGCGAGAGCTATACCGACATTGACCAGAAAGGAATGAATCTGCTTACGAAGACTTCAGATCTTGAGTTGCTTCTCAATACTCAATATTCAGGCCCGATTGATGATCTCGGCACTGTGAGTGGCGATATAATATCTCGCTCGGACTGCGGTTATCTACCTCAGACCCTCACGAATTCAGTGAAGACTTATGGCTCAATCCTTATAAGCTGGGATGAGGAGGCCCATGCATCCCGACTCCCCCAGCTCACGGAACAGGACGGATTATATGAGGCGTGCTATAATTATATCGGCAGGATTGCCAATCCGATCCTTCAGCGTGTGGATGATGCGGATGGTACTCAGGATCATAAAGATCGTTTACGTGCCGAAGCATATGCCATGAGGGCTTTCTTTCATTTTATCGTAGCTCAGAAGTATGCCAAAGCCTATGATCCTTCGGTAGCGTCATCCGAGCCGTGTATTCCGTATATGACTGAGGATTGCGACATACAACAGCCTACATCACAGGCTACCCAAAAGGAGGTCTATGAGTTGATACTCAGGGATCTCGACCGGGCTATCGAGCTTAACAGTCTGCCGGAATCGGCCATCAACCGTATGCGCTTCTGTGCTGCAATGCCTTATGCCATAAAGGCTCATGTGTTGTTGGTGATGCGAGATCTTGACGGTGCTGAGATTGCCGCAAAGGAGGCTTTAAAGCATGGAGACATGATTGATGATTATGCGGATTATATCGCCACCGGTTATTCATACGGAGGTTTCCCGATAGAATCCTTTACGCCCGGGACATCACTTAATCTGGAGGAGGACTATTTCGCTTCCGCCGAGCAAAATATATTCAAGCTCATCACGCCGTTCTGTGAAAGCATGTTTGAGGATGGTTCCTACAGGAAAGATAATCTGGTCACTAATGCCTTGAGATATCGGGGTGCATACGACCCTGATGATCTTGACAACGACTTGCTGATCATAAAGGCCAATAATGAAAAATCATACGGTGTCCCTTATATCATGACTTATGATATGAGATCTTATCATAACACCATAGGTATAAAAACTACCCACATGTATCTGATATTGGCTGAATGTGCTATCGGGCGTGGCGATATCGGATCGGCTATGGAGTATCTTGACATGATCAGGGTAAAGAGAATAGCTCCATCCCATTATCAGGATCTAAAGGGGCGTGTACAGGATAAGGCTGAGGCCATCAGGTGTCTTAAGAAGACATGTCATGGGGAATATGCCTACACAATATGGAATTTCTTCTGCCGTAAGAGATGGACCAAACTCGATGATTACAAGGAGACATTCACCCGTGTATTGTGTGGCAACACCTATACCCTGACACCCGAGTCGGACTTGTGGGTATTTCCGTTCCCGGTATCGGTAATGGCATTGAATCCTAACCTGAAACATAATTATGATACTAAGTAATCCCGTGTGATTAGAATGGTACTTGACTGATAGATTTTTCCGGGACCGCATGTATAGTGATATACGTGCGGTTCTCTTATATGAGGTTAATGATGGCCGGGGATGGATGTTACTTGAATTTTTTGTTGTAATTTTGCGGGCGAAAATTGAATGTATATGACTGATATTGCCAAGAAATTACCGCTTATAGGTATGACCCTCAAGGAGCTTGAGTCGGTGGCCTCGGAGGCGGGGCTGCGCCCGTTTGCCGCCAAGCAGATGGCGCGCCGTCTCTACGTGGGGCGCGTGAGGGAGATTGCCGAGATGACCGAGCTTCCCAAAAATGCCCGCGCGTGGCTCGAGGAGCGCTACACGGTGGGACGCACTGCCCCACGCCTGGAATCGCGCTCAACCGACGGGACGGTGAAGTATCTTTTCGAGACCCGCACCGGCGAGGTGGACTATCTGACCCACGGCAAGGGTGGACGTGACGTTGAGACGGTATATATCCCCGACAAGGAGAGGGCCACGCTGTGTGTGTCGTCCCAGGCGGGGTGCCGGATGGGATGCCGTTTCTGCATGACCGGTCAGCAGGGCTATCACGGCGATCTGAGCTCGGCGGGCATTATCAACCAGATATTGTCGATACCCGAGTCGGAGACGCTCACCAATATCGTGTTCATGGGTATGGGCGAGCCGATGGATAATGTGGCCGAGGTGCTCAAGGCTGTTGAGGTGCTCACCGCTCCGTGGGGCCTGGCGTGGAGTCCGAAGCGCATCACGGTGTCGAGCATCGGCAAGATGGACGGACTGAAACGTCTGCTTGACGAGACCAAGGTGCATGTGGCAATAAGCGTCCACGCGCCGTTCCCGTCGGAGCGCGAGGGGATAATGCCCGTGGAGCGTGCGTTTCCGGTGGTGAAGGTGATGGAGCTGATGAGGAAGTATGATTTCGCCCATCAGAGACGCCTGTCGGCCGAATATATAATGTGGCGCGGAGTGAACGATGACATGCGCCATGCCGATGCTTTGGCCCGGTTGCTCAAGGGGGTGGACTGCAGGGTGAACCTGATACGTTTCCATGCCATACCGGGATTTGAGGGCCGACCGTCGGAACAGGCCGCGATGGAGCGTTTCCGCGACAGGCTCAACGCCCTCGGGGTGACGGCTACCATACGTGCGTCGCGTGGCGAGGATATCGAGGCGGCGTGCGGAATGTTGAGTGGCGAGGTCGCCAAATGAACCGGGAAGTTCTGAGAATACAAGTTTTCAATAGGTTTTAAGGTAAGAAATGGGTAAAGAAAGGTTTTGGTTATCGTTGTGGATACTGACGGTGGCCGGATTTACGTTCAACACGTCGGAACTGATACCTATAGGTCTGCTAAGCGATATAGCCGGGTCATTTGGTGTAAGCGAGGCACGCGCCGGGCTCCTGATCACTGTGTATGCGTGGGTGGTGGCGCTGATGTCGCTCCCGCTGATGCTGCTTTTTGCCCGGGTGGAGTTCCGTAGGCTGATGATAGGGGTTGTGAGCGTGTTTTTTCTGAGCCATGTGGCTACGGTGATGTCCACCGGGTATTATTCGCTCATGTGTGCCCGCATAGGGGTGGCACTTGCCCACTCGCTGTTCTGGTCGATAGCTCCCGTGATGGGTGTGGCTGTTGTGCCCAAGGAGAAACGCGCTACGGCTCTGAGCGCACTGGTCGCAGGCGGTGGCATAGCCATGGTTGCAGGATTGCCGTTGGGCAGGGCGCTCGGCATCGTCGCGGGATGGAGGATGGCTTTTGCCGTGCTGGGTGCGCTGTCGGGCCTCGTGCTCATAGGGCTGTGGCTCAGATTCCCCACATTGCCCAAGAAGGATGCTCATGAGTCGCGCCGTGACATGCTGATGAGCCTCGTGAGATGTCCGCAGCTGATATGTATCTATCTGATCACAGCCGTGATAGTCACGGGGCATTACACGGGCTACAGCTATGTGGAGCCGTTCATGCTCAAGGTGGCCGGGATGCCCGAGGGGGCGGTGACGTTGACACTGTCGCTGTTTGGCGTGGCCGGATTGGGTGGAAGTTATCTGATGTCGAGATACTTCTACCGCTATTCGCGGGTGCTGATACTCTCGGCATGTTTCGGGCTCCCGTTGATGATGGCTCTCCTGCTCCCTGCGGCCGGAGTGTCGCCGGTGCTTATCGCGATGCTGTGCGTGGGGTGGGGCCTGTGCATGACGGTTTATAATATCGCGTTTCAGAACGAGATAGTCACCCTGTTTCCCCGCGACTCATCGGTGCCCATGAGCTTCTATTCGGGCATCTTCAATCTCGGCATTGGTGCCGGAGCATTTGTGGGCGGTATCGTGACCGACCACGGACTCATGGCCGAGATAGGCTACATAGGCGGAGGGATCTCCCTCGCCGCCGCCATCTACTGCCTCCTCCGCTACATGCCCATCCGAAAACCCCGCGAGGTGGTGTGACATGTTCGGGTATTGAAAATATAGTGGAGGCGGATTCCTAAGCAGGGATCCGCCTCCACTGTCAGTCTATGGGGGACCTAATCAATCAATTGTCAGCAAGAATTTCATCAATCCTGGTGGCGAGTTCCTCGCCCCGTAGATTTTCGGCGACGAGGCATCCGTTGCCGTCAACTATGTACATCGTGGGGACAGATGTCACCTTGTAGAGATCGGCAATGGATTTGTCGGTATCACGGATATTGGTCCATGAGAGTTTTTCCTCATCGACAGCCTTCTTCCACGGGGCATCGTCGGTGTCGATCGACACGCTCACGATCTCGAAATCGTCGCCGGCATGGCGCTTGTATATTTCCTTGAGATTGGGTATCTCACGGCGGCACGGACCGCACCATGAGGCCCAGAAGTCGAGAAGCACGCATTTGCGGTCCTTGCAGAGCGATGCGAGCGAGATCTCCTTGCCGTCGATGGTGGTGGCTGTGAAATCGGGCATCTTGTCGCCGGGACGGCCTACGGGATACAGCTCCTGGGCCACCAATTGGCCGTGGAACGAATCCTTGATGCTGTCGGAGAACGACTCGTACACCTCGCGGTATTCGGGGGTAAGGTAGGAGAGTTGCGAGAGGAGCGCGATGGGGCCCCATATAGTGTTGCGGTTCTGCTCTACTGTGGCGTGGATCACCGAGTCAAAGGCTTGGAAGCAATATTTCTCGACCTCGCCATAGGCCTTGTATTCATCAGTGGCCTGTATCGAGTCAATGATGAGATTGTTTTTATCGGCCCGGGCCTTGTTGATCAGCTTCCACATGTCGGCTCCACGGCTCTGGTTGTCGAGGAAAATGGAGTCGAGCCGGTGGCGCGGAGCCATCATAGCATAATATTCATCGGTGAGGGGTGAACCTGATAGGGTGATACCCGAGAAGTCGTAACGGTATTTCCCTCCGTCGAGCTCATCGCCTGTCACCGAGCCCGAGATGGTCATGTCCACATTGTCGAGCATCAGTGTCTTGGCACCGTAATGGTCCTTGACCGACAGCATCACGGCAATTGGCTCGTCGGCCTTGCCGGTCAACTCGAATTTGCCGTTCATCACCATAGCCTCGGCCACAGGGTCGAGCGAGCGGTGGGCAAGCGGAGTCAGTATTATCACGGTACTGTCGGGGAGGCCTTCGATCTCGCCGACGATGCGGTAGGAATCCTTGTCTTTTATCCCGCCGGTACAGGCTGTAAGCATGACAGCCGATGACAGGCATATACTGTTGAACAGATTCATATAGGTGTGGGGTTGTAAGGGTCGTTACTTGGAGTTTTGTGTGAGGGTACCGTTGCCGGGACGGTTGATGGCATTGGCGGGGAATACCATGGTCCAGAGATGTGACTCGGGACGTAGCGAGTAGGTCTTTCCGTCAAATTCCTTGGTGAGAGTGCGGGGGTATTTTCCCTCGGCATTGTAGCGCTTCAGGTCGATGAACGGTATTATGGTGTTGATCAGCTCATTGTCCTTGGTGAGACGTATCTTCTCGATTGCCTCGGCCTCGGTGGTTGCTGTAGCCGCCTGGTAGAGGTCGGGATGTATGCGTGACTCACGCACCTTGTTGAGCGATTTCATGGCCTCGTCGATCTTGCCGGTGCGGGCATAACATTCGGCCTGGATCAGATACACCTCGGGGGTGGCTATGCCCGAGAAATTGTAGTAGCCGTTGAGGAGTCCGCGGAAATAGGTATCGGTCGAGGATTGATATTTCTTGAAGCGGACAAGGAATTTCATGTCGCCCTCCTCAAAGCGGGATGCACGCTCCTCGGATATGTCAATGTCGGCACATGGATAGTTGGGGTTGCCCTGTCCCGAGCAGAACCATAGATTCTCGACACATGTGTGGGACATCGGGGAGGTGATGTTGTTGTAATTGTCGGGATCCTTGATGCGCGATTCGTACTCGTTGTAGTATCCGAGCCAGTCAAAGAGGTCGCTGTGGCGGTCGAGCGCCTGGGTGGCGTGGGTGAGGGCCTTGTCATACTCGCGCATCGAGAGATATACGCGGGCCAGTCCGGCCTCGACGGCTGCACGGTTGGGGTGGATCACGGTCATGGCCTGTTCAGGCACCCCGAGCTCGAGAGCCTTGTTGAAGTCGGCTATGATCTGATCGTAGACTTCCTGCACGGATCCCTGATGATAGGGCGCACCGAGATCTCCGCTATATATAAGAGGTATGCCGGGAGTGGAAGCGGCCTTGGCCGGATCGTAGGCATCAGCGTAGAAGTTGACTATATAGTGATAGACAAACGCACGGATGGCGTAGGCATAGGCCATCACCTCGTTCTTCTCCTCCTGGGTTGCCTGGGTGGTGGAGGGGGCTGCCTGGATAATTGTGTTCATGATGCTTATTATGCCGTAACCGTTGTCGAACATGTCCTCGGTGGAGCTGTTGAGCGATGTGCGGTCGCGGTCCTCTTTCCACATATAGTTGGCGGTGCGCAGGTCGTCGACATTACGGCAGTTGTTGGCACCTACGAATTTGTCATTTATGAGATACAGGGCCTGGAGTGACGGCAGATAGTTGGCTGAATATTCACTTCGCATGAAAGCCTCGTAGTCGGCCAGCGTTGCAGGGACACGTTGTCCCTTGGGCATCACGTCGATGTAGTCGTTGCACGCCGTGAGGAGTGCCATTACCGCGAGGAGGGCGATTGATATATATTTTTTCATTGTGGATGCTTGTTAGAAGTTAAGATTGAGCGACACCATGTAGGTGGGTTTCTGGTATCCGCCGAGGGCGTATTTCATGTTTTTGGACTTGGCAAATGTTGCCACGTTCTCGACACCGGCCATCAGGCGGGCTTCCTGGGCGAAGAACTTGGAGCATATATTGCGCGGTAGCCTGTAGGTGAGCGAGATGTTGCGCAGGCGTATGTTGGATGCGTCAAACACGGCTGCCGATGAGTTATTGTATAGGTCCATATTGCAATAAAGATCGGGATTCTCGTTGACTACGTAGCGGGGAATATCGGTGAACGCTTCGTCGCCGGGATTCTTCCAGCGGTCGTAGTAGGAGAAGTTTGTGTCGCGCATCTTGTGGCCTCCCTCGTAGAGCATCATGGCCGAGAGGGTGAGGTCGCGCCAGCGCAGTGAGGTGGATACCGATCCGCTGTAGGTGGGGGTGTAGCTGCCGAGATATACAATGTCGGAGAGTTCGGTGGGCGAGGATTGGGAGCAGATGTTGCCGTTGGCATCATAGACCTGAGGGAGACCCTCGGCGCTCAGGCCGGCCCACTCATAACCGTAGATGGCGGTGAAGGGGTTGCCCACGCGGGGGAAAGCTCCGGGTTGGTCGATCTGGAGGAAGTAGACGGGAGCCTCAACGTTTACGTAATCTACATTGGAATGGTTGTAGCCGAGCACACCCTGGAGGTTCCATGCCCAGTCGCGGTTGGAGATGAGGATGCCGTTGATGTTAAGTTCCACGCCACGGTTGGTCATCTCGCCGTTGTTGATGGTTGTGGTGGAGAATCCCATGCCCTCGACCGACACACCGTTGGAGGAGGCGAGAAGATCGGTGCCTTTCTTGTTGTAGAACTCCACGCTACCGTTGAGGCGGTTGTTGAACATTGCGAAGTCAACACCCACGTTGAATGTAGTGGTTTTTTCCCAACGCAGATTGGGGTTTGGACGGGAGGAGATAGTGCCTGAAATTCCACCCACGCCCGGATGGGTGTTGGTGCCGTAGTAGGCCACAAGATAGGGCCATGTATCCTTGGCGATGTTGCCGCCGATACCGTAGCTTGTGCGGAGTTTCAGCATATTGACCCATGTAGCGGAGAAGAATTTTTCCTGGTCAATGCGCCATGCGGCACCTACCGACCAGATGGGTTTTCCCTGGTATTCACCGCTTGTGCCGAACAGGTTGGTGCGGTCGGTGCGGATCGAGGCGTTGAGCATGTAGCGGTCATCGAAGGCATAGGCCGCATTGGCGTAGAAAGATATGAACCTGTTGGTGAGTTCGCGGACGCTTGCGAAGTCTGACGAACTTATCCATGGGCGCGAGAATATGGCTCCCTGTATCGAGGAGAGTGCCGACTGGTTGATCATGGTCCAGGAGGTGAGCTGCTCGTCGTAACCGTAGAGAGTGGAGGATTCGGCGCGGTTCTTGTTGTGGCGCATTTCCATGCCCGCGATTGCTGTGACATCGTGCACACCACCGAAGGTCTTGTTGAAATCGAGCTGGTTGCGGAAGTTGTAGGCCCGCTGTGTATTGGCGAGATGAGAGTAGATATCGCCGTAGGGCAGGTTGTAGATCGGTGTCACGCCATCGGTCGTGGAGGAGAAATTATTGATCTTGTTGCGTATGGCGTATGTCTCCTTTTCCTGTATCTGTTTGGTGTGGAATTCGCCGAACTCGTATTGGAATTGGGTTGTGAATCTGAGCCAGTCGGTGATCTTGAAGTTGAGGCGTGCGTAGAGACGGGTGAGGAGGTCGCTCTGATTGGTGTTGGAGCGGCCGAGCTCATCCATGGGGTCGATATCCTCGCTGTAGAGTCCGTACTTGGTGAGCGCGGCGAGGCGTGAAGCGTTGACGCGATCCTCCTGGCGGCTGATGATAGTGGAGCCGTCGGTGTTATAGAAACTCATGTAGGGAGCGACTGCAAATCCGGGAGCCGATACCGAGTAGGAGGCGGTTGAACTGTTGGTGTAGATCACCGATGCGCCGAGGTCGAGCGATACCCAGTCGGTCATCTGTATGGAGTTACGCAGTGATGCGTCGAGACCGTCGCGGTGAGAGTTGATGGAGTTGTAGTTGTCGCGGGTGTAAGCGATGGTTGCCACGATGCTGTTGCGTTCGCCCGATGAGGATACCGAGAGGTTGTAGCGCTGGGTGGTGGCGTCGCGCTTGTCGATGGCATCGGTCTCATCATACCAGCGGTAGCCCTGCGAGGCCCAGGAATCGAGCATGGAGTTGAGCTGCTGCTCGCTGATGATTCCGGCATAGCGCTGATACACGGCTTTGTAGTGGGGTGCGAGATCAGATGAGGTCTTCAGCATATTCTCGGCGTAGGACTTGGCGTTTTCGCCCGAGAAGTTGGGATTCTGCGAGATCCAGCTGCGGGTGGCATCGATCACGGCGCGGGAGTCGGACGTGAAGGTGTTGTCGCGCTTGTAGGGATTGATTGAGAATGTGGCCGAGGCAGATACATTGATCTTGCCTTTCTGCGCTTTCTTTGTTGTGATCACGATTACGCCGTTGGCAGCGCGGGCACCATATATAGATGTGGCGGCCGCATCCTTAAGCACGGTAATGCTCTCCACGTCGTCGATGTTGATATCGGGGGCCTGGTCCTGGAATCCGCCTCCGGCCCATCCCACCTGGGTGCGCTCGACGGGGAAACCGTCGACCACGTAGAGCGGAGTGGTTACACCGTTCATCGAGGTTATGCCTCGGATCTTTCCATCGGTGTATCCGGCCACATGGCCTTCGAGCATATCCTCTACTGAATTGATGCGCATGGATTCGAGCTGCTTGCGGTCGACCTTGGCGAATGATCCGGTGACGCGTTCCTTGGAGATGGTCTGGTAGCCGGTCACCACCACTTCATCGAGTTGCTCGGTGTTGGGGCGCATCTCTATGCGGAGGTTATTCATCTGAGATGGCGTGATCTTCACTCGTTCCGGATGATATCCTATGAAGAAAGCTTCTATCTCATCACATCCGTCGGGAAGATTAAGGGAGAAGTGTCCGTTATGGTCGGTAATGACCATGGTGACTGATCGATCTTTAGACTTTGTGATTTCGCGCACGGTCGCTCCTGGCAGAGGTTCGCCGGTCTCGTCGACCACGATGCCCGAGATTTCTGTCGGACCGGTTGCTGAGGCTAATCCTACAGCAAGGGCGAGCATGGCCAGCATTATGGCCACCCTGCGGGAGAGTAATCTGAAAAAGGTCATGATGTATTGGTTTATTATGTGTATATTCTGCTTGTGGAATGGAGTGATAATGTGTGAATCTTTGGCCGATTCAAGGTGGATGGCCCGGGATGATAGGTTATGGCCTCCGGTTGCAAATTACGATAATAATTGGCTAAAAGGCAATCATATTGAGTTGTGATTGCGACAAATTGCTATATTTGAAAGTTTTTTTATGGAAAAAGTGGAGGGACACCTGATCAGTCGTCATCCTCGGTGATTGGAGCGGATGAGCGTTCGCTCAGTTGCCTGGCCTCGGAGCGGTAAGTGGCGGGAGTCATGCCTGTCTCGGCGGCGAACCGGGAGTAGAACGTGGACATGGAATTGAACCCGAGCTGATGGCTTATGGCTTTCAAAGGAGTATCATCGGAGGTGTCGGACAGTCGGCGTATGGCCTCCTTTATCCTGAGGCTGTTGATGAACTGAGTGAAGGTCATGCCGTAATGATCGTTGATGATGCGCGACAGATAGGTGCGGTTGGTGCCGATGAGGCGTGCCACCTTGTCCTTGGTTATGTCATTGTCGGTGTAGACGCTCACGTCGAGCATCAGACTTTCGAGACGGCTTATAATCTCGTCCTGCTTTTCGGGAGTTATGGAAGTCGATGGCTGGGATGAGTCGGAGTCGTGGGTATCCGTGTCAGCCGACGGTGCGGGCGACTGTGAAGTCCCGAGCCTGCGCTCCAGGTCCCTTATGGTCTCTCTCAGCAGTTTCTCGTTTCTCACGGCATCGGCGGTCTGTTTTACTATTGCAGAGTAAAGCCGGCTCTTGCGACGGTAGAGTATCACGAGAGTTGCTGTGATGCAGATGGCGATAAGTATTATGGTGATCAGCCAGTTGAGGGTGCGGTCCTTCTGGAGGATATCAATTTTCTGCCGCATCAGGGCGTTCTCGGCCCGCTCGTAATCGTAACGTATGCGTGACTCGGCCAGATTCATCTCCTTTTCGGCTGTCTCGATGGAATCCTTTTCCTGATTGTAGAGAGTGCTGTAATACAGTGCCTTGTCGGTGTTCCCGAGATGGCGGTAGGATCGGGACAGCAGGTTGAGGATATCGGTGCGCCTGATTTCGTAGCCACTCTTGGCAGTGGTTGCCAGTGCAGAGTCGAGATGCGCTATGGCTTCGTTGAAGCGGTTTTGTCCGGTGAGTAATTGGGCGTAGCTCAGGTATATTTCTATTCTTGACTCGTGCATACCTGCCGATTCATCAAGGGCCTTGACGTATAGCTCCTCGGCCCCGGCATCGTCGCCACGCGAATAGAGGATGTCGGCGTAAGTGCAGTAGAGATCGGCTGTCATATTGTAGAGCCCTTTTTTGTGGAGCAGTGTCTCGGCTTCGCGTATGAACCTCAGGGCAAGGTCGGTATCGTTGTTTATCTTGTGAAAGTTGGCCGAAGTCATCGCGCCGATAAAGGTACACATGTCATTGTGATTATCCTTACCGTAATAATAACATTCCTGGGAATAGTGCAATCCTACAGGATCGTTGCGCAGGTAATATACCACAGCTATATTGGTCAGGAGCAGGGCGTGCATACCGCTCATGTTGTGCTTTTTGGCAATGTCGAGACCCTTGAAGAGATAGGATAATGCGCCGGCGTTGTCCCTGCCACGGTTAAGGGAATAGAGCCCGAGTCCGTTGTAGACCGAGACAAGAGCCTCATCGTCGCCCGAGCTTATGGCCATAGTCTCGGCTTCGGACAGAGCCGGATAACATTCGGCTGAGCGTTCGGGGATGAATATGCACGACTGGCCGATGATGATGCGTCCATAGATGGCCGATTTTATGTCGGAGGGGTGTTGCGAGGCTATCGCTATCAAGCGGTCGCCACATCGGGCAGCCTCTCGGAATGAAGCCATGCTGAGTAGAAGCATCCCGGTCTCGCGCAGGATTGCGGCACTGTCGCTGTCGTCGTGCCCCCGGCCCGAACCGTGGCCCGCCTGTTGAGCACACGCGCATAGAATCATCAGGCCCAGAAGCATGGCCATGGCTGTGGCCCGGATGGAGCGGGATGAGACGACGTGACGTGTACCTAATAGTTCCATGTTGCAAATTTAAAATAAAAAGTTAAAAATGGTGTCCGCCCGATTGTAAAATGGTTACAAAATCGGCAAATTTGTGACCTTTGTCGATTTTGGTCTGCTTTGGGCAAGATTCTTATATAATAAGTGTAAAGGTCGCTGGCGGTGGTGCATACGGATTTTGGGGATTGGGGAATTTTTCGTATTTTTGCGAGGAATACGTGTCGATGGATGCGTTGGATGAGACTCTCCAAAATGACACTCTCTAAGAATTGAATCATGAAATCACTACAGTGCATCATACGTCCGCTCGTCATGGTGATGCTCCTGCTCATAACGTCGGGGTGTACCATAAGCTATAAGCTCAACGGTGCGGCGATAGATTATAATGTGTACAAGACCATATACGTCTCCCAGTTCCCGATACGTGCGGCGCTGGTGTATCCGCCGTTGCAACAGACGTTTGAGAACGAGCTTCTCGACTATATCTCGCGCAACACGCGCCTGCGCACAGTGGATTCGGGCGGAGACCTGCAGCTCGAGGGTGAGATCACGGGCTATTCGCTTTCGCCCCAGGCTGTTACCGAGAATGCCTATGCTTCGAAAACCCGCCTTACGATACAGGTGCGCGTGAAGTATATCGACAATAAGCAGGAGGGAAAGGATGTGGACCAGACTTTCAGCGCTTACCGCGATTTCGATTCGAGCGAGATGCTCACCGATGTGCAGGACGAGCTGTGTAACCAGATCTCCAAGGAGCTTGTCGATCTGATATTCAACGCCACTCTCGGCAACTGGTAATGACCTGACCATTCCGATAATACGATGGATGAGAATCTTAACCGCATATTGACCGCCCTGAAGTCGGGAGAGCCTGTCGGGGATCCCGACGAGCTGAGAGAATTGCTGAAGGAATATCCGTTCTTTGTGCTTCCGGCTGTGCTGGCCCTCAAGCATCAGGGAGCGGGGATGGATGCCTCGCTGAAGCGTGAACTGATGGAGCAGATAGCTCTCAATTCGCCCGATCCGCAACGGGCTTTCATGCTGGCCGATGTGGATTACGAGGAGTGGGTGAATTTCTACCCCCGCCGTGGTGCCGAGGTGTCGACCAACGATGCCATCACCAAGTTTCTCGAGACCTACGGACATTCCGATCCGCGTGAGGAGGCTCTGCTGGAGAGGCTCATTTTCAATCCCACACCCGACTACTCGTCGATGCTGGCACGCGAGGAGGAGACCGACCTGCCGTCGGAGCCGGTGAATCCCGACGACAATTCGCAGGATGCGCTGATCAATGCTTTCATCCTCAAGCACCGCGATGACGAGGCCGGACTGTTGCCCCGCGAGGATGCCCAGCCGTCACAGGCAGAGGAGGCTGATAAGAAGGAGCCTGAGAAGGCCGAGGAGCGCCACACTCCCTCCCACGCGTCAAGCCCTGCCTACGATACTTCGCTGAGTGAGAGCCTGGCAAAAATATATATCAGGCAGAAGCGTTATGACAAGGCATTTGAAATAATTCACACTCTAAGTTTGAATAATCCAAAAAAAAGTGCTTACTTTGCAGACCAATTGCGGTTTCTTAAGAAGCTGATGCTCAACCGCGGTATGGCAAATAATAGTAAATAATTAATACACAATACATTTCACAATAATTATGTACATTGTACTGATCATCCTGACCCTCATCTGTGCCGTGCTTCTCATCTGTGTAGTACTCGTGCAGAAGTCCAAGGGAGGAGGCCTCTCATCATCATTTGCCGGAAGCAACCAGATCATGGGCGTGCGCCGTACCAACAGTTTCATCGAGAAATTGACCTGGGGTCTCGCCGGAGCCATCTGTGTACTCGCAGTGCTCTCAACATTCTGTATGCCCAAGGCAATCGTAGGCAATTCGCGTGTATCAGCTCCCGCAGCCACCGAGCAGACAGTACCGGGCGACTTCAACACTCCCGCACCTGCCACAGCTCCCGCAGCCACACCTGCTGAGGCTCCTGCCGAGCCCGCCGCCGGAGAATCTGTCCCCGCAGTACCCGCAACTCCCATCGCCCCCGTCGCAGAATAATCTGCTTGACGCCGACCGGCAGACACACTCATAATAGCCCGCACTGACACGACGTGCCCCCACGCGCGAGTCGGCGTGGGCTGTAAGTGTTTTTGACTATCTCAGACACACATACTCTTAGATCATACTCTCTTAGACGCCCGTACATGAAAGAACTTTGGACCCTGTTCAGAAGATTTGTCCCGCCATATAGAAAATACCTGTTCCTGAACATCTTCTTCAATATACTCGCGGCCTTCCTCACTCTGTTCTCGTTTGCCGTGATCATCCCCATCCTCGAGATCCTGTTCAAGATCAGGGAGGCCAATTACGCCTACATGGATTGGGGGAGCGGATCGGTAAAGGATGTGGTGATAAACAATTTCTATTACTATACCCAGGAGTGCATCAATGAGTGGGGCCCGATAGGCACGCTCACCGCCATGGCCGGACTGCTCGTGGTGATGACCATGCTAAAGACCGGAGCCACCTATCTGAGCAGCTATTTCGTGATACCGATGCGTGCCGGCATCGTGAGGGATATACGCAATTATGTGTATGACAAGATTGTACGTCTCCCCATAGGATTCTTCACTACCGAGCGCAAGGGCGATGTGATGGCCCGCATGACGGGCGACGTGGCCGAGATCGAGAACTCTATCATGTCGACACTCGACATGATATTCAAGGATCCCATCATGATCATCGTGTGTCTGTCGATGATGCTGTTTCTGTCGTGGCAGCTCACGGTGTTTGTGCTATTGTTGTTGCCCATCGCCGGCTCGCTTATGGGGCGTGTGGGCAAGAGGCTGAAAAGAGCCTCGTTTGAGGGTCAGCAACAGTGGGGCTTGCTCATGAGCAACATCGAGGAGACCCTCGGTGGACTGCGTATCATCAAGGCTTTCAATGCCGAGCAGAAGGTGCAGGACCGTTTCCATGACGGCAACCAGGAGTTTTTCCGCATCACCCGTAACGTGCAGCGCCGTCAGTCGCTCGCCCACCCGATGAGCGAGTTTCTCGGCACCGTCACCATCGCCATAGTGCTGGTGTTCGGTGGCACACTCATTATTAAAGGTGTATCGGGCATGACCGCCGCGTCATTCATATATTATATGGTGATGTTCTACTCGATCATCAACCCGGCCAAGGATCTGACCAAAGCCATGTACAGCATACAGAAGGGTCTGGCCTCGATGGAGCGAGTGGATGCGATACTCAACGCCCAGAATCCTATCCAGGATCCCGCAAAGCCCGAGAAGATCGAGGATCTGAAAGGGGAGATACAGTATAAGAATGTGACATTCGGATATGACCCCGACGTGCCCGTGGTGAAGAACGCAAATATCACCATCCGCCCGGGCGAGACTGTGGCTCTGGTGGGGCAGAGCGGTAGTGGAAAGTCCACGATGGCCGATCTGTTGCCCCGATTCTACGACGTGAATTCGGGCAAGATCATGATTGACGGCCATGATATACGCGACCTGAAGGTACACGACTTGCGTTCACTCATGGGAAATGTGAATCAGGAGGCGATCCTGTTCAACGACACGATATTCAACAATATAGCATTTGGTGTAAAGAATGCCACTATGGAGCAGGTGATCCAGGCGGCCAAGATTGCCAATGCGCATGATTTCATCATGGCTACCGAGGATGGTTACAACACTAATATCGGTGACCGCGGTTGCCGATTGTCGGGCGGTCAGCGCCAGCGACTCTCCATAGCCCGCGCCATTCTTAAGAATCCCCCGATACTCATTCTCGACGAGGCCACCTCGGCTCTTGACAGCGAGAGTGAGAAACTGGTACAGGAGGCATTGGAACGACTGATGAAAAACCGCACTACGCTTGTCATAGCCCACCGTCTCTCCACCATCAAGAACGCATCGCAGATATGCGTGATGCACGAGGGCGAGATTGTGGAGCATGGCACTCATGACGAGCTCCTTGCCCTCAATGGCTACTATACCCGACTCGTGGAAATGCAGTCAATGAAGTAATTCAGTATAGAGTATAAAGTATAGAGTATAGGGATTAGCGAGGTCGCAAAATCAGCGCACAAACTAATCCCTATACTCTATACTGAAAGAATCTCTATACTGAAAATTCTCTACGAACGCGTCTGGCCGGTGCCGGTGAGGAGGTAGCGGTAGGTGGTGATTTCGCGTAAACCCATAGGTCCGCGGGGGCCGAGTTTCTGGGTGCTGATACCGATTTCAGCTCCGAGTCCAAACTGCGCGCCATCGGTGAAACTGGTCGGCGCATTGACATATACACATGATGCGTCAACCTCGGCCTGGAATCGGTCGGCCACCTCATCCGAGCCGGTGATTATACACTCGCTATGCCCCGAGCCATGTTCCGCGATATGAGATATGGCCTCGCTGACTGATGCTATCGTGCGTAGCCCCATCTTATAGTCCATCCATTCGCGGTCCCAATCCTCCGGAACAGCCGGGATCAACAGATGCTCAGGATAATGGCCCGCAAGAGCCATCAGGCTCTCAGGATCGGCATGTATCTCCACATTTTTCTTGGCGAGCGGTTCACACAGAGCAGGAAGATCGCTGAGGCGGTCGCGGTGGATCAGCAGGGTATCGAGGGCGTTGCATACGCTCACACGGCGGGTCTTGGCATTGGTTATGATGTCGCGTCCCATGGCCGTGTCACCGTCGAGATCAAAGTAGGCATGTACAACTCCCGCACCGGTCTCGATCACCGGGATGCGGGCATTGTCGCGCACGAAATCTATGAGCCGTCGGCCACCGCGCGGGATGCACACGTCGACATATCCCACGGCGTTGAGCAACTGTGCCGTTGCCTCATGTGTTGCCGGGAGCATCACAGCCACATCGGGATTTATGCCATGACTCCGAAGCGCCTCATGGATAATGGACATGGCGGCGATATTGGACTGCTCGGCATCCTTTCCTCCCTTGAGGATGCAGGCGTTTCCACTCTTGAAGCAGAGTGAGAACACATCGAATGTGACATTGGGCCGGGCCTCGTATATGACACCTATCACTCCAAACGGCACGCGTACTCTGCGAAGGAGTATGCCGTTGGGCAGAGTGCGCCTCTCTATTTCTTCCCCTACGGGAGAGGGGAGCGAGGCAACGTTGCGGATATCTGAGGCTATGGCCGATATGCGTGCCGGAGTGAGCTGCAAACGGTCGTAGAGCGGATTGGCAGGATCCATCAGCGCCAGGTCGCGGGCGTTGGCTTCAAGAATCGAGGCCGAGCCGGATTCGAGAAGATCGGCGAGGGTGAGGAGCACCTCATTGCGCTCCCGGTCGCTTATATTTGCTATGGTGCGTGATGCCTCGCGCACCTTCTTGAAAATTTCTGTCATTGGGTTGGTTTCTTAAATTATTAAAGATACAACAAATTCACCGCCCTAAAGCCGAGTCAGCCATAAGGCCCTCTATACTCTATACTTCCCCCTCTATACTAAAATCCTCTATACTAAAAAGCCCTCTATACTCTATACTTTCCTCTCTATACTCTCAAATCAGTCGATATAAAGATAATCGTAATGCACTATGGGGCGCTGGCCTCGCTGGCCGATGGCTAAGGCCGTGTCGGAGCTCGACATTGACGCACGTCCCACACCTATGTGGCTACCGTCGGGGCCGATGATGGACACTATGTCCCCCTCTTCCCATTCGCCGTCCACCGAGGTTATGCCTACAGGGAGCAGGCTCACGGCCCGGTCGCTACGCAGGGCCTCCTCGGCCCGCGCGTTTACACGGATCATCCCTTTGGCAAACGATGCGCTGTGGGCTATCCACCGTTTCACATTGCTGAGAGGTTGGGGAGAGGGGAGGAATGTGGTGTGGGGAACCTCCTCGGGAGTCTCGATGAGCCCCACAAGGACTCCGGGACGGTCGCCACGTGCTATCATAACTGTGATACCTTCGTCGCTCACTTTTCCGGCGATTCCGCATTTTGTTCCCATACCTCCGCGTCCGAAACCGCTTTTGGAAGCCACCACATATTCGCTAAGGTCACGCCCGGGGGCTACCTCGGGAATGAGGCGAGAGGAGGGATCAGCCGGCGAGCCGGTGTATATGCCGTCGACATTGGAGAGTATCACTAAGGTGTCGGCATCGACCATCGTGGCGATGAGTCCCGACAGTTCATCGTTGTCGGTGAACATCAGTTCGGTGAGGCTCGCCGTGTCGTTCTCGTTCACGATGGGTATCACGCCGTTTTCGATCATGGTGAGCATACAGGCACGCTGGTTGAGATATGAGGTTCGCGATGCAAAATTCTCTTTTTGGGTAAGCACCTGGCCCACTACCAGTCCGTAACCCGAGAACAGCTGATTGTAGAGATTTATGAGACGAATCTGGCCCACGGAGGAATACAGCTGTCGGGCCGATACGCTGTCGAGTTGCCGGGTAGGGGTGACGGCTCCGCGACCGCAGGCCACCGCACCGCTCGATACCAGTATCACCTCATGGCCGAGCGACCTCAGGGTGGCTATCTGATCGACAAGCGACGACATATTTGTCACATTAGGCATTCCGTCGGAGCGGGTGAGCACGTTGCTCCCCACTTTCACTACTATTCTCATTGCGGTGTCGAGGCTTTAAGGCCGTTTATCACAGCCGAGGTGAATCCTGATTGCTCCATGGCGTTGAGTCCCTTGATGGTGATACCGCCGGGAGTCGTCACCTTGTCAATCTCGGTTTCGGGATGTGAGCCGGGCTGGGCGAGGAGTCCGGCAGCCCCTATGAGGGTCTGTACCACTATCTCCTGGGCAAGCGATGCGCGTATGCCAAGCTCTACACCGCCCTCCATGGCCGCGCGCACATAGCGCATGGCGTAGGCTATGCCACACGAGGCGAGCGAGGTTGCCGCTCCGAGTTGCCGCTCCTCGATGACCATGACCGAGCCGAGTTGCGAGAAGAGAGATTGTGACGCGGGGCATGTGCCGAATCCGTTGACCTGAAATGTCATGGATTGACATAGCGATACTGCGGTGTTGGGCATCTCGATACAGAAAGGAGGCAATGCCACCTCATCCTCGATCTTTCCCAACCACACGGCCAGAGTCTTGGTGGGGATTCCGGCGGCGACCACGGCTATTTCTGTGCGCGAGTAGTCGATGTGATCCTTTATCTCGTCGATCACCTGCTCCACAAACCAGGGTTTCACGCAGAGTATCACCACATCGGCTCCGGTCACAGCCTCGACATTGGATGCCGTGGTGATGGCTCCAAGCCGGGCGAGCGGATGGAGCTTATCGGTCGATGGGTTGGAAACGGTTATATCGTTAGGGCAGGACTTGTAAGTTGTGTTGAGAAGTCCGCGGGCGATAGCTCCGCCCATCGCACCGGCACCTATAATGGAAACTTTCATTTGTCAATTATTGAGGGGTTGTATTAACAAAATTACCGCATTTTAGCGAGAAATACAAGAAATATGTTGGATTAGTGTATGATGTGGCTATGTGCCTCTAATTTTTTTGAAAAAAATCAAAATTGATTGAGTGGCTTTGTTTGGAGGCACGTATATTATACGTATAACCATAAAAATATACTGCATGAAAAAACTTTACTCAATTATCGCCATGCTCTTTGTGGGCCTGGCAACCCTCTCAGCCCAGAACACAGTGTTCATTGGGGAAACCGGCTACGGCTCGTTGGCCGAAGCTGTCGAAGCCGCCACAGACGGCGCGACCATCACTATCAAGGGTGATCAGTCTTTTACCGGCAATCGTATCAACATTACAGGGAAAACTTTGAATTTCAAAGGTGAAGACGGAGCTAAGATTATCCGTGGAGATAAGAATAAAACAAATCTGCTCTTCCTGCTTGATAAGGCCTCTTGTAAGTTTGAAAATTTGACTTTCGATGGAAACAATGTGGAGGGAGTCACTCAGAAAATGATTGAAGCCAAGAACGGTTCAAATCTTACTGTTTCTGACTGCTCGTTTATTAATTGTTGCCAGGCAGTCGTACAGGTGAAGTCCAATGTGACTCTGAATAATGTTTCTGTGACAGGAACACTTCCTGATGGGAAAGGTGCTATTTTTGTTGGACAGAACAATGCGCTGACAGTTTCGGGTACTGCTTCTTACTCAGTAGAAATCGAAAAAGGATATCGAATCAAGCAAGGCGAGAATCTTTCAGGATCGATTGGAATTTATCTTAACGGTGATGTCTCGTTATGGAGCACTATTGTAACTGGTGGTACCAGCGTATCCGTTTTCAAATTAATGAATGCTCCGGAAGGATATAGCCTTGGGGTAAGTGGCAATGATATCAATATTATGAATATTGATAATGCCGTGGTAAAGAATCTTACCACTAATGCTTCCTATGGTAGTTTCAAGGATGCCATGTCATCCCTCGAGGAAGGAGTGCTCAACGAGCTTGAGATACTTGACAATATAACTACCGAAGAGCGTTATATTCCCGCAAATACCCAGAATGTAACTATTTCAGGAACAGCCGGCAAAGATATCGTAATCACACGAGGCGGTTATAACAAGGGGCAGACAATGTTCGAGGCCAATAAAGGGGAGAAATTGACATTCAAGAATCTTACCTTGTCGGGCAAAGGGGTGGATGGAATAACCCAATCCATAATCTCATGTGACGGCAATGGCCTTTTCTTTGAGAACGTGACACTTGCTGATTTTGCAACATCTGCTCAAGGAGTGATTGTTGTGAAGAGAAACGGTCATGCCTATTTCAACGGAACCACGTTTGCCAATGCCGAAGGTAATAAGAGTGACGTGTATGTATTTGCCGGAGGCGTGATGCATATTACAGGCGATAATGTGATCGGAACAATTACGCTCAACAAGGAGAATGATTCAGCTACAGGAATCAGCAAGATTGTAATGGACGTAGCTTCCCAGGCTAATGCCCAGGCCGAAAATCCATCGAAGATAATTCTTGAGGGACCTTGGGCTATCGGCAATACCATTGTTGAGGGTTGTACAGATCCATCGATGTTTACGCTTGACTATCAGATCAACGGAAAACCCACATCGCTGGTAGTAAAGGATGGAAATCTGATGCTTGACGATTCCACCGGCATCGAGGATATCTTTGTCGGGGAGGAGAATGGTCCTGTGGATGTGTACAATATGCAGGGCGTCCTCCTTAAGTCCAACGTGGATCCCGCCAACGCCACCGAGGGGCTCGCCAAGGGCGTGTATATCATCGGAGGTAAGAAAGTTGCCGTCTATTAATCTCCTCGGGGGGGTCCCCCCGGTTTTACCAGAAACAATTCAAATAATTCTTTTTATACATTAAGGTAATACAGGTAATGGTCCTCCTCTCGCCGTGGTGGCGGGGGGAGGATGTTTCTTTGTGGCAGATGTTGTCACACGATGGATTTGTATGGGAACGATAGTTTTAGTAAGTTTGCATATTGAAACAACATTATTCATAATATATTCATACTCATGAATCTCCGACACTTATCGCTGTTATTCCTCATTACATTGTTCGTGGGGATAGCCACCACCTCCTGCTCCCGTCAGGGAGAACTCCTCGACACCGTTCCGGCCGATGTTTCGGCTGTGGCTACTGTCGATCTCAAGAAATTGTGTGAAGCCTCGGGCATCACGTTCTCAGCCGACGGAATCAAGGCCGACGGCAAGATCAACTCAGGTCTGCGCGGCGATCTCCGCGAGATGCTCGACCGCATGGCGCGTCTCGACAGCGACGGTGTTGCCGATTTCAGCCATGTAGCAGTGGCAGTCGACGGTGACGGTGCGCAATATGTCACCTTTTCCATAAGCGATTACGATAAGTTGAAGGAACAGTCGGACCAATGGATAGAGTGGCAGGCCGATGCCGACGGCTATCATGTAGCCGACATGGGTGACGGTTGCACGCTTCTGTGTTCATCCTCTCAGGCATGGCTCGTGAACGATGTTCGCGGATCGGCCACCAAGGCTCTGGAGGGATTGCTCAAGAGGGCCGACAATATGCCGGTGTCGAAACTCGACGGCATAATGCAGGCGTTGGGACGTGACAATATAGCGAATATAGCAGTGGCCTCGGGCTTCATATCCTTTGCCACCGACAAGAAATCCGACACCGAGATCCCGGCGCAGGACAAGGAGTGGAATGTGGCTTCGCTCAACACTGGAGCCGACAACAGCCTGGTGGCCGAGTGGGAGACTATGCAGTCGACAGGCCGTACAGTCAAGGTGAAAGGTCTGCAGAATATCAATCCTGCTCTCCTTGCCTATGTGCCCGAGGACTACAATCTGACATTTGCCGTTGGGCTTACTCCCGAATTTAATTGGAAGCCGGTGGAGCAGTTGGCGCTCGCCGTGGGCGGATTTCAGGCCGGAGCGTTCATGGCCGTGGTCAATCCTTTCCTGGAGTCGATCAACGGGTCGGTGCTGATAGCGGCCAAGCCTCTCACTGCCGAAGCTATTGCCGACGGTGATCCGTCAGACTGGGATTTCATCGTGCTTGCCCACATGCCTCAGGACAAGATCAACCGTCTCATGACCATGATCGCATCCATGATGTCGACTGCCGGCATCGCGCCGAGTGTCAACGAGCAGGGGATGATGGTGGTGCCGCAGTATGGCAAGAATCTCTATATAGGAAATGTCGACGGCTATCTCGGTATATCCACCAAGGAGTTTGACAATTCACGTAACAATTCGCTCGCCCCGACATTTGTGAACAAGGAGCTGGCATTTTCCACTGTTTTCCCCATGGGTGATGATGGCGTCTCGCTCGATGCGTCGGTGTCGATGGCCGGGAGCAAGGGGCAGGCTAAAATGAAGATAAAGGGGACTGAGGTATCGACCCTCATGTATCTCCTCTCGATGGTGCTATGATAAGTGAGATAACATTGCATAACGCGCTCCCCCGTGTGTTCCGGGGGAGCGAGAATGAGGCTCCGGTCAAGGACAGCGAGGTGTGGTTGCGTCCCGGGCTGACTTTCCGCCGTCCTGAGGCGTATATCATAGAGGCCGAGAGCGGAACGGGAAAATCGTCGCTGTGCTCGTATATATATGGTGCGCGCACTGACTATGACGGCGATATTACGTTTGACGGCGTTTCGGTAAGGGACTTTTCAGTCGAAAAGTGGTGTGAGTTGCGCCGTGAGGCTCTGGCTTATCTGCCACAGGAGATGCGGCTGTTTGCCGAACTGTCGGTCATGGATAATATTCTGGTCAAAAACCGCCTCACCGATTACCGCACCGGTGAGCAGATACTGGCAATGCTCGAGCGCATGGAGCTAAAGCATAAGGCCGGGGAACCTGCCGGACGGCTGAGTGTTGGTCAGCAGCAGAGGGTGGCTATAGTGAGGGCTCTGTGTCAGCCGTTTGATTTTCTTCTGGTCGATGAGCCGGTGAGTCATCTCGATGCGAGAAACAATGCTACCGTGGCCCGGATGATAGCCGAGGAGGCCCGAGCCCGCTCGGCCTCGGTCATAGCCACGTCGGTAGGCAATAAACTCACCCTAAGCGAATACACCCTCCTGCATCTTTGAGATTTAAAGGTTGTCTTTTGACAACCTCTGAGTATAGAGTGGAAAGTATAGAGTATAGCGATTAGTTTTTTAGATCAAAGAAATGATATTATGTCTAATCCGATAAGGCGGCTGTTGCGCCGCAATATAAGTGCCGGGCAGATTGCCGGATATGCCGTGGCCAATCTCGTGGGATTGCTGATTGTGCTCACAGCCATACAGTTTTACCGCGATGTCACCTCAGTGAGCCAGGCCGAGGACTCGTTCGTCTCCGACGACTATCTCATTATCTCGAAGCGTGTCGAGGGTTTGCAGGGACTTGCCGGACCCTCGGGATCGGCCACCACATTCACCCGTGACGAACGCTCGGATATCGCCTCGCAACCGTGGGCTTCAGGCGTGGGGGAATTTACCTCGGCCGACTTCAATGTGAGCGCCCAGGTGAATGTGGCCGGTGCCAATCTGTCCACAGCCCTGTTTCTGGAGTCAATTCCCGATGAGTTTTTCGACATTTCACCGCGTGGCTGGGATTATCGTCCCGGTTCGGGCGATCCGGTGCCTGTGATCATCTCCAAGGATTATCTTACGCTGTATAATTTCGGGTTCGCGGCCTCGCGGGGAATGCCTCAGATCTCCGAGGAGTTGATAGGGATGCTCCCGCTCAAACTCTCGCTCAGCGGCAATGGCCGTCAGCAGTGGGTGGATGCCCGTATCGTGGGATTCTCGTCGCGCCTCAACACCATAGCTGTGCCGGCCGACTTCCTTGTGTGGGCCAACGGAGTGTTTGGCGAGGGGAAAGGAGAGACGGATCCGTCGCGCCTGATCGTGCGCCTGAGCCGTGCCGGAGATCCCGAGGCGACGGCCTATATGGAGGCGCATGGCTATGAGATAGCCGGCGACAAGGCTGCCGGTGGCAAAGCGGCTTATTTCCTGTCGGTGGTCACGACCGTAGTGGTGGCTATCGGGGCTATCATCAGTATTCTTGCGTTCTTTATCCTGTTGCTCAGCATCTATCTGCTCCTGCAGAAAAACCGTGGCAAGATCCACGATCTCATGCTTTTAGGCTATACTCCCTCCCAGGTGGCCCGCTATTACGAGGCTATCGTGGCGAGTGTCAATGCCGGTGTGCTGTTGCTCGCGTTGGCCGGGATGCTCATGGCATCGGCTATGTGGCAGGGTAGCATCGAAGCGCTTGGTGCCGAGGGGGCGTCATGCTGGCCCACAGTGCTTATCGGCGTGGTGATAATTCTTGTCATAACGACCGGTAATGTGATGGCCATACGCCGCAATGTGAGAAGCAGTTTCAGGAATTGAGAGGAAACACACTCTGAGAAGTCGTTTTAAAATAGGCTTTTAAATATATAGGAAACGGGATGCCGGCGCTCCGGCATCCCGTTTCTTGAAAATAAGTGTCATGTAAATCAAATTCCTTGTTACCGTGATCTGAGCGATACTCGGGCTGTGGGTAGGCCTGTGGCTTTGGCTGAGAGGTTGATACGTCCGGGTTTATGGGAGGATTTCACCACAGCCATGGCACGGCCTTTCCATGTGGAATGGCGCGGAGAGGTATATTTTACCTTGTCGGTGAGGTCGGCACTGCCCGATGCGATTATCGAGCCCGGTCCTGAGATGCTGAACTCGATCTCACGGTCATCAACCGGCACTACATTGCCGTCGGCATCGATCAGCTCGGCAGTGATATATATGAGAGACTGATTGTCGGCATCAGTTTCGGTGCGGTCGGTAGTCAGGCGTATTTTCTTTATCTTCCCGGCAGTGTTTATCACGGCCTCATCCCCGAGGCTGGCACCGTCCTTGCCACAGGCCACGGCCTGTGCGGACATATCCGCCGTCGTTGCCCGACGGGTATATGCTGTCGAAGTCGAAAGTCGTGCTCCAGTCATGAGGCAGGTCGACGGTTTCCCAGGCGTCGGAGCCGTCGAGCGAGAACTGCCAACCGTCGTCAAGCGGTCGCTTGTCACCGGCTGAGACGATGAGGGGCGATAGCAGGAGCGGTATTGCGAGTAGTCTCATTGTGTAATGCTAAATCAGAGGGTAAATGTGTTGAACGAGTGGGGAGCGAGGGTGTTGTTGAGGTATTTGCCCTTCACTTTGAGTGAGATATCGCGGGGAATATCCTCAAAGTTTCCTGTGACAATCACGGTCTTTCCCTCGGGAGTGACAAATGCAGTGGCCATCACGTTGTTGCCCTCGGAGCGGGGTGAGTAGCCAATCATGCGGCTTCCGGCGGGTATGAGGTTGGAGAAATGCTTCACGGCATAGTATTCGGGGGTGTAGCGTATGGAGCGAGTCTTGGAGTCGACCTGTATCAAGGCGTTCTGCTTCCAGCCCCAGGGACTTTCGCCGTTGTCGGGGAGGAGGAAGTTCCAGTTGTACCATTCGTCACACCCGTTGCCCATGTTGTCGGAGATGAGGAAGAATGTGTGTTCGCCTGCTTTCCAGTCCATGGATCCGTTGCCACATTCGCTTTCCGAGCAGATATAGTGGAAGTCGGGATACTGGGCACGTATGGCAGGGAGGATCTCGCGGCCTTCCCACTGGAATGCCACGCCGTCGATACATGAGCGCAACCCCTCGTCACCGAGCACTTTCTCCACATGGTCCTGACGGTTGGTGTTGAAGGTGCCTATGTAGAGCTTCACGTCGGGATGGTTGGCCTTAAGGGCAGGTGCGAGATAGTCGCGGTTGAAACGTATGGTACCCTCGGCTGTCCAGGGGCAACCGGGATAAGGGGTGTAGCTGTAGGCCTCGTTCTGATATATCACCATGTCGATGGGGATTCCCTGCTCGCGATACATGTCGATGAACCGGCAGAAATAGTTGGCATAGGCTTTCAGGTAACGCGGATCCTGGATGAAATAGTCCTGTGTAGCGAGACGGCGGGGGAACTGTCCCTTGCGTTCGCCGAGGAATTTCATCTCGTCCTCGTCGATATCGTCGGTGGAGCCGAAGAGCAGATAGTCCACTCCGGGATTGGCATTGTTGTGCTTGCTGCTCACCACGGGGTAGTCATGATTGATCTTCATCCAGTGGGGCGGGCTCCAGGGCGAGATCCAGAATGTGAGGTCGGGATTATAGCGCTGGGCCGAACGGATCAAGGGGATTATACCGCGCTTGTCGCGCTCGATATTGAAGTGGCGTAGTTCGAAATCGCCGGGCACGTCGTCACAGCTGTACCATGAGCGTCCATAGTCGTTGCAGTTCATGGATATGCGTCCGCGGGTGAAACGCAGATCACCGTCGGGGGCGAACAGCCGGCTCATAATCTCCTCCTGGGTGGCGCGGTCGAGGGTCATGAGCGCATCCCAGTCGAGCTCGTTGAACGTGGTGCCCCAGGCCTTGAGCTCGGTGCCTGAGGCCGAGGGATCAACCTCGAGCATCACTCCCGACGCGGAGGGTGAGGACTGGAGGCGCACTGTGGACTGACACCAAGGCTCAGACTCCGTAGTGGTGTATTTGCGGACTGTCTGAGCCTGGGATGAGAGAGCCGACATGGCGACTGTTGCCACAGTGAGCAACATGAGATGAATTTTTTTCGGATCAGTGAGCAGTTTCATGATAGAAATATGATCGTGGGTTATATTTTAGACAGCTTCTGAGAAATGCCTGTTACCGGGTATGGGGCGGATCGAATCTACGGATGTAAAATTACTCATAATTATGTCAATCCTTATCCCTGCGATGTGATTAATCCATATATATGTGCCACATCATCCCTGCCGGATGTCTCAAAAAAAATATGATTTTATCTCATCTGCCATTGCCTCGTTCCGATATCATCAAAGTTTACCCGGAAGATAAGTCATGAGGCATATCGGAATGTATGAGATGGGGGAATTATTGGATATTACTGAATAAAAAGGAACCCTAAACAATCTTTTACCATTAACCTAAATAAAAACCTAAAAGAGTGTGTTTTTCAAAGTTATGAAGAAATCTTATATTACCGAATACTGTAACAAAAGTAAATAGTGTGTGTCTCTCGCAATAAGTGTACTGCAAAGGTAATATGAGATCCTCGTAGTCATATAGCATATTTTGGTCAAAAAAAGGATGGAATCATTCAATTGTGCATCGGTTGAATAATTCCACCCTTTTTTGACCAAAAAAGTATCTTATATATATAGAATAGTCCCGCCATAACCGGTCGCGGTCGGGGCGGGACATTCCAATCGTCAGGTTTATCGCAGTTTTAAAAAAGCATAAGCATTACGATTAATATAGATAGAGTGTGATCAATTGGCAACTTTTACATTACTGTCGTCTTTCAGCACGGAGAGCGATCCTATCTCAAAGGGCATGAGCTTAGGCATGGGAGAGGCTGAGCGTGAAGCCGATCTTGCACGGAGCATAGCCGGAGCCACAGCGTGGGGATGCACCTTCTGGAGGAAAGGATAAGCCATGTTCAGTATTGAGCCCTTGCGAGTGCTTGACGAAATACTTTTGGAAGAAAATGCTTCAAGTCTCAGGCAATTCACCACATAGCCACCCCATGAACCATTGTCCTCAAAGTCGGCCTCAAGGATGCAATAGTCATCGGTGCCCTCCTCAGGATAATAGACATAATTGGCTGTTATGGATACTGAGGATGACCATGTGAGGTAACCTTCATCCATATCCCACATCACCGTGTGGATATACATGTTTTGGTAATCGCCGATATAGTTTCCGGCAGCCAATGATAATGATACTTCCTTGGAATCGAAAGTGACAGGAATAGAGAAATCGAGCGCGGGAATCTTGATCCAGTAGGATGAACCTGTGCGTCCCACCTCGGCATCAAAATAATTGATTTTTCCAGTGGAGGTGTTCACGAAAGCAAACATGTAATCATCACCGGCTATATCCTGGTCAAAATCAACCTGGGTTATAGGCAGGGTGCTTTCATATTCACCGGCCTTGAATGTGACTGTGCCTTTACGGAAATGACCGGTGTTGTTAGCCTCAATCTTGATATTGAGCTTGCCATCAACGAGGGAGGCTTTTATCCATTCGGCATCGGTTGATATTTCCGGCTCGACGTTGGTCTTGACGTCGTAGGAATAGTTGGCTTCATCGTTTCCGGTGAGTATATTTATTACTCCGTGGAGGTCCACGATCACGCCGGCCTGGATAATTGCGATCTGAGAAGATGCGTCACCCGATGTGATAGTCAATGTGGATGAACGTCCGTCATATGAGGTATTTGCCTCGACATTTACGGTGATTACATTACCGTCGACCGAAGTGGTGACCCAGCCGGTATCGGAAGTTGACACCGAAACGGGAGCGTCGGTGTCGACCACGATCTTGCCGGATGAGGCTGATGCCGGGAATGAAGTCTCACGGCTCAGAATGGTTACTTTGGCGGGCATTACCGATACGATCTCATCATCATTGTCGCATGACGTGAAAGACGGACCAATGAGCATGAATGCCAACAGTATGTTATATATCTTTTTCATTGTTCAAGCGGGTTATTATTTTTTGACAAGAGTCTCGAGATAGGGTATCTGATAACTGCCGTTTACATACCATTTGCTTGCAGGATTACCTGCGGTATCGCCGGAAACGCTTCCTGCGAAAGCTCTTACCATGAAGGAGTCGGCAGGAGTGGATACATAGTCATTTGTAACAAATTTATATGTTCCGGGATTCTTGGTATCCTTTATCAGATACATTCCACAGGAGGTTGACCAGGAATAATATCCGGTTTCGGCTGACCATCCACAGAGCCATATATAATTTGAACCATCGACGGCTAATTCCTGAGATGTAATCTCAAGGCTACCCTGCACTTTGTCAAATGTTGCTACAACGTCAAAGTTCTGATTCAGGCCTCGGATGAGGTATCTCTTATTGGCATTGTCAGGTACAAGTGTTACATTCAGTGCTCCAAAATAGTAGTTCATAGTGTACTCGCCTGCGAAGTCATCGAAGAATGTGTATGTCTCGGGCAGTACACCGGAGAGGGATATAGGATTACCGGCGGTATCATTTCCTGTATAGGTGAGAGTGTTGACATCGAATGAGAGTTCGGTAATTGTTGATCCATTGACCTCAACCGGCTGTATGAACCTTAAGCCTGTAGCTGTGGGCAGGAAGTATTCACCGGCGGTGTTTCCGTCGCCTTCACCCCAGCTGAACTCCACGTATCTTACATTCTGGTCAAAATCGGCCGATACTTGATTGGAACCGATAGTGCCGTCGGCGCTGGTGAGGAAGAAGTTGTCCGACATATTGGATACCTCATCTATAAGAGTGGCTGCATCCTCGTTGAGACGGCGCATGTACATGATATTGCTTGTGCGTTTGCCCATGAGGGTGATGAGATCGTCGGTGACTTCCATAATCATGAATTCGAAATCACCATCGTAGGCCTCATAGTTACCGCTCGACGGGGTGGCGAAGAAGTGCATGAGCGAGTTGTAGGTGTCAAACGAGAGTGTAGGGCCGTTATCGTCGGTAAGACGGTAGTAGCTGGTCTCGAAATTACCCGGGTCAAGCTCGCAACCTACGGTGACTTTCGAAGCGTCAAACTTCACGGTGTAGAGAAAACCTCCATAACTCAGATATCTGTCGGGGAAATAATCGAAAACCCAACCGTTTTCCGAACTTGTGAGTACCTCCTTGGCATTGTCGAGAGCGGCCTGGAGACGAGTCGACGACGGCTCGTCGAATATCTCCTCCTGATCCTTCAGACATGACTGCATCATCATGGCTGACAATGCAAGCAGTGTGGCTAAGAATAATTTATTTAGACGCATGATTTTTATTCGTTAAGATTATTTTACGGTGAGATCGGAGAGGTCAATACGGCCTGAGGCTATGTCGTTCTGACGGCGTTGTACCACGTCGCGTAGCTCATCGATGTCGATATTGAAGCCTGAGAGCAGATAATCGCGCACATAGTCGAGCTTGAGTAAGATAAGTGTGGCTCCGTCCTTGCCGGCTTCATTGAGATATGCCTGCCATGTGGCTGCATCGTTGGTGATGTAGATCGACATCATTTCAGCGAAATCCTCCTGATAGGAGTGCTGGGCGTAGGAGGAGATGAATCCGCGCTGCAGATAATTGGCGTTGAAAGGTTCCTCGCTCCATGAGTCTGCCACATAACCGGTGGAGGTTACCGTCTGGAAGTCGGATGGCATCGCCTTGGTCTGGTTGAGGATGTGGGTGAACTCGTGGTGGATTGTCTTGATGTAGTAGTGATTGAGCATCGCCGGATTATTCACGATCTCGGGCAGATAGTTGAGGCCGGCAAGGAAAATCTTGAGACCGCCCTCGGCTGTACCGAGAATGAATGTTCCGTTGTTCTTGTACTCCCACTCGCCTACGGTGAAGAACATCTTGGGGAAGTAACGGCAGGTGAAGTCGGTACCGGCAACCTCGTTGTAGGTCTCCACGCAGAGGTATTTCACAAGATGGGCCATGGTGACTGCATCCTCGTAGCGGGCCGGTACGAGATAATAGTTAAAGTCACCCTCGATATCTTCGTAGCGGTATTTGAAAGCGATGTTGTAAGGCTCATTATAGTTGGCCGAGATCCAGCGGTCGAAATCGTTCTGCTCGGTGTTGCCGGTCGTGATGACCGAGAAGGATGTATCGGGATCGTCGTCCGAGCATGACGTGAATGTCATGAGCGGAGCGGCAAGCATCAGGAGTCCGAATATATGTTTGGTTTTCATTGTGTGATAATGCTATGAAAAATGTACTGAAAAAAGTAATATTGATTCACTGCAAGCATCAGCGGGGGTTGGCCTGCATACCGGCATCGCGCACAAGCATAGGTATCTGGAACGCACGGCGGGGGTCATCCTTGGTGAGGATAGTCCCGACCTTGGCGACAGGCTTGCCTGCCGAGTTGAGAACACGGCGGGGAATCTCGATACCGTAACGCTTGATGTCAAACCAGCGGTTACCGAAATGGAGTGTCTCGATGCGGTGGAAGGCGAGTACACACTGGAGCATACACTCCTGGGTAGAGCCTTCGGCATCGATGGCAAATGCCGGATTGAGATGCTTCTTCAGACCCGACTCAAGTCCCTCGCCACTCTCCTCGGAGTAGCAGTAGGTGGCCTGATTGTAGTAGTCGGTGAGATTCTGGGGGGTAAGCACCGGGCAGTCGGTGGTGAAATTCTGAGCCCAGAGGGTGAGGTCGGCGGCAGCCTTGTCAAACTCGCGGAGCATGATGTAGGCCTCGGCACGTCCCAGGAGAGTCTCATCGGCGGTGAATGTGGGGACTACAGAGTGGGTATAACCGATCTGTGCCACGATGTCGGAGTATTCAAATGTGGCCAGGACCTTGCGCATAAGCACCTTGTTTATGTTGGTACCTTGGTATGAACCGTATATCCTCCTGACATTGCCGTAGGGCTGGGAGGCGAGGAATGTCTCGTTGTTGGCAATATATGCGTTGTGGTTGAAACGGGCTCCTGTGTATGAACGGTTGAATACGACACCCAAACGGGAAGTTACCGCTGTGAGCATGAAGTTGCATGCGTTGGTGACCTTGGTGTACTCCACTGCCTGGGGTTCGTTGTATATACCATTATTTCCGTCGACCTGAAGCAGTGCCTGTGTTGTGTAGTCGCGGAGCATGGCTATAGGCTGTGATCCGAGGCAACGTGTGGCCATATCGGCTGCTTTCTGCCACTCCTCGATGGTGAGATAGAAGCGTGAAGCGAAAGCATAGGCGGCCTTGGTATTGAAATGATACTTGGGCACGTCGAGATGCGAGTCGCCTACATATTTCAGACCTTCGTTGAGGTCGGCCTCGATATTGGTGTAGAAATCAGCAAGGTTTCCACGCTCGTAGTGGGGGTGGAGGGTGGTCTCAGGCTCGGTGTTGTAAGGCAGGCCGAGGTTCTTGGCCGCATCCTGGGTCCAAGGCATACAGAAAAGCTGGGCCAGCATGAAGTGGTTGTAGGCACGGCAGAGCATGGCCTCGCCATATAGTTCCTGGAGGTTGGGGGTGACAGGACCTCCGCGCTTCTCTATGGCCTGAAGAGCCTCATTGGCCGCACCGATGGCAAGATATGCACCTTCCCAATAGTCGGCGAGTGAGCCTGTGAAGTCCTCGATCTCATCTTTCCAGAGGAATGCGTCTTCGTAGTAACGCTCGGAGTAGGGGTTGTTGGGGCCGCTGTCGTCGCAGTTGTCCGACGAGAGTTCGGCTATGAGGTTGAAATCGGCGGTGGGGTAGGCCGAGACGAGCAGACTCTTGATGTTGTCCTCGCTGTCGAGAGAGGTACGGTTGTCGGGCATTGTGTCCAGGAAGTCGTCACAGCCGGTGAGGGCTATGGTCGAGAGTGCGAGGGCAAGTGCCGGATATATATATTGTTTCATGAGTTGAAATCTTTATGGTGGTGGAGATTAGAATCCGAGGTTGACGGTGAGCGTGAACTGCTTGGGGGTAGGAGCGGCCACACCGCCGGTGTTGAAGAACTCGGGATCCTGACCGTTGAGCTTCTTGTCGGCGTAGATGAGGAAGAGGTTGGTGGCCTGGAGCTTCACCTGGGCATTGGAGATGCGCATGGCGTTGGTGACCTTCTGCGGGAACTGGTAGGCAACCGAAATCTCCTTCATACGTATGAAGTCGCCCTTGGCAATGCGGGCATCGGAGTAGTTGTAGGCATTGTAAGCGTAGTCCAGGTGGCTGTCGTTCTGGTTCTGACGCTTCGAGGCGATGACAGGGATGTTGGTGATCTTCTCGTCGCCGGGCACTGTCCAGCGGTTGGCAAATTCCTTTGGAGTGGCGGTGAGGTCGTTGTACTCATCCTTGAACACGGGATCGAGACGTATCACGTTGCCGAACGAGTAGGTGAGATACACGTTGAGTGTCACATTCTTGTAGCGGAATATATTGCCGAGTGAGCCTACATCGGTGGGATCAACGCTGCCCGAGTATTTCAGGAATTTGAGCTTCTCGGCATCGGATGTCTGGAAGTAAATGCCCGAGGTGGTGATCTCGCCATCCTCGTTTAGGAATGTGGGGAGACCTTCCTCATTCAGTCCCATGAAGGGGATGGAGAAGAGCGAGCGCACAGGATAGCCTTCCTGAGCAAAACCGTTGCCCGACACGAGGTCGATGATGTTTTTGCTTGTGCGGAGCTCGGTCACCTTATTCTTATTGTAGGAGTAGATGAGGTTGGTGGTCCAGGTGAAGTCGGGGGTGACGATATTCCTGGTGGTCAACGAGAGCTCCACACCGTGAGAGCGCATTGATGCGATGTTACCGTATTTCCTTATCTGACCGCCGACACCCTCGGTGTTGGTGAGGCCGATGAGGTCGAAGTTGTTACGGCGGTACCAGTCAAACTCCAGGTTGATGCGGTTGTCGATGAATCCGGTCGAGAGGCCGAGGTTCACCTCATGCTTCTTCTCATAGGTAAGCCCGTCGTTGGCGAGCTCGCTGATGTAGAGCGAACTTTCGGTGGCGTTGGTCGAGGGGCGCCAAGGTGTAGTGGACTTGATGATGGAGTATGCGTTGCTTACCGAGGGACGGTCGCCGGTGAGGGAGTAGGATGCCTTGAGGGTGAGGTGGCTCCATGTGGGGTTGAGGTCGCGGAACCATGATTCTTCGTGCATGTTCCATGAACCCGAGATGTTCCATGTGGGGAGCCAGCGAGACGAACGGCTCTTGCCGAGCGAGTTGGTACCCTCGTAGCGGAGAGTTCCGTTGAGGTTGTATTTACCCTTGTAGGAATAAGTGGCGTTGCCGAAGAAGGCCACGCTACGGTCGCTTGTATTGGTGATGGTGAAATAGTCGGTATTCTCTTCCTGGCCACGCTTGAACACCTGATAGGCGTAGCTGGCGATATCACCCTTGGAGTACTGCTCGCCCCATCCGCGGAACCATGTGGCGTGACGGTCGACCGAGTTGGTCTCCATACCGGCATATACATTCACGATGTGGTCCTCGGCAAATACATCGTTGTATCGGGCGGCGGCGCGGATGTCCCACTTGAACATGTCGCGGTCGGCACGCTCATAGATACCTCCGTTGGGGAGGACGGAGACGGGGAGTGCATAAGGATTGTCAGGATCGGTGTACAGGAGCGGGTTTTTGTCGCGGATGGTCGATGTTGGCATTGCGCGGTAAGCCTGGGCCTGGTTGGAGTCGTCGAGGATGAAGTGCTCCTGGCGGGTGGCTGTGCTCTGCATACCGGCGAGAAGTGACAGCTCGATCTTGCGGATGGGCTTGTAAGTGAGAAGGCCCGAGAGACGGAAGTCGTTCACGCCGAGCTTCATATAGTTCTGGTTGAGCTCGTGGAGAATGTTGAAGGGAGCGTAGCTGCGGGTATAGAATTCGGTGGGGTCGAGCGTGCGAGAGGTATTCATCGAGTAGGAGTAGGGGTTGATGTCGAAGTCGCGCTTCACTTCACCCGACACGGGATCGATCTCGCTTCCGAGGGTTCCGGGAGCTTTCTGCTTACGGAACGATGCGTTGGAGATGAGGTTGAACGAAACCTTGTCGGAGAGATTGAATGTGGAGTTGAGGTTGGCAGTGTAACGCTGTACGTTGCTCTGCTTGTACCATCCCGGATCATTCATGACCGAGGCCGATACATAGTGCTGGGCCTTTTCGGTACCGGAGGAAAGGCTGATGGAGTGGGTCTGCATCACTGAGTTGGAGAACAGTTGGTCAAACCAATCGGTGTTGCGGTACTCGGCATCGCGCAGATATTGGGCTTTGGCTATATCGGTGTTGGGCAGACCGAATTGTCCGGTCGTCTCGTCATACTGGTTGATGAGCTGATACATCTTGCCATACACACCGCTTGAGGATTCGTTGGCGATCTCGGCATAGTTGAGGTAGCCTTTCTTGGCAAGTTCCTGATATACGCTCATCTGGTCCTGCGAGTTCATGATGTTGAAGTCGCCGTAGCGAGGCTTGAGGCGCATGGTGAATTCGCCGGTGTAGCTGATGGAGTTGCGGCCTACCTTACCTTTCTTGGTGGTCACAACGATCACACCCGCCATCGCACGGGCACCGTAGATAGATGTGGCCGAGCCGTCCTTGAGGATGTCGAAGCTCTCGATGTCGTCGGCGTTGAGGCCGGCGATGGCCGATGATATGAGGGTCTCGGCGTTACCTGACGAGAGGTCGTCGGCCGAAACGTTCATCACGTCCTCCATGATCACACCATCCACAACCCACAGGGGCTTGGAGCTACCGAAGATTGAGGTGGCACCGCGCACACGGATCTTGGGGGCGGTACCGAATGTACCGGATACGTTCTGCACCGACACACCGGCTGCGCGGCCCTCAAGGCTGCGGCTGATGTCGGCCATACCGCTGATGCGGGCATCCTGGGCATCGATCTTGGTGGCGGCTCCGGTGAAGAGGCGCTTGTCCATCTTGTGCATACCGGTCACCACAACTTCCTCCAGCTGTTCGGAGTTGGATTGCAGTTTGATGGTCATTTTGCCGGGCTGGATGGGCACCTCGGCAGTCTTCATGCCTATGTAGCTTACTACGAGCGTCTTGGCGCTGGCAGGGAGATTGGTTATGGTGAACAAGCCATCGAGGTCGGTGGCTGTGCCGGTCTTGGATCCTTTCACCATAACGCTGGCACCGACGATAGGCTCGTCGTCGTCAGCTGACAGTACAACACCGCTTACCCCCCCCCTTAGTAGTCTGGGAGACAATTAGTTGGGTGCTGCAAAGCATCAGGACTAAAAGCATTAATAAACTTTTCCTCATAATGAAATGATTGATATGATAATGTGATATATGTTATTGCGATAAGCAGCAAAAAGGATATATTACGATCGGTTAGATTCTGCAAAAGTAGAAATATGTTATTAAAAATACAAATTTTATGATAATTATTATTTAGATTGGTTATAAAAATTAAAAAGTGTCATATATGCAATAGTATATATAACGCACTGAGTCATAGACATTAAGATACGTTGCGTTACCTTAATGAAAGATTTGGATAATTTATGGTGTCTATTTGTAAATTTAAGGGGATTTAATGAGGAAATTTGCTACCTTTGCAAAAATCCATTCTGGGATGGCTGAAATTTTGATATGTTAATTTCTAAAATTATACGATATGATGAATGACGCGACTATCCGTGAAACCATCTGCCTTGCCGGCGGATGTTTCTGGGGAACACAGCATTTTTTGAAACAGATCGACGGTGTGGTCTCTACCGAGGTGGGCTATGCCAACAGCGTGGTGCCCTCGCCTACTTACAAGGAGGTATGTACCGGCCTAACCCATGCGGCCGAGACGGTGAGAGTGGTTTATGATCCCGCCAAGGTGGATCTTGCGTTTCTGCTGAAGCTTTATTTCATGACCATCGACCCCACGTCGGTCAACCGTCAGGGTGGCGACTGCGGCACCCAGTACCGCACGGGCATCTATTATTCATCGCCCGAGCAGCGCCCTGTGATCGACCGCGAGATCAGTGAGCTTGCCCGGGAATATGACGCGCCCATAGCAATAGAGGTGTTGCCGCTTGAGAATTTCTATCCGGCCGAGGAGTACCATCAGGACTACCTGGACAAGAATCCCGGCGGATATTGCCACGTGGATCCGCGCCTCTTTGAGCTCGCCCGCAACGCCCGCCGGTAGATCCGCCTTCGGCGAAGGTTATGGGGGAAGGTGTTATAAGGTTATCAGGACCGGTGTTTCTCAGCAATTGCCGCAACCCGAGCATCCGTTGCACGTCATGCGCGAGCCACATGTGGCTCAATGCTCGCACCCCTCGCTAATCCCTGCATCCATGCCACGGATTCCAAATAATCATCCGGTCTGCTTTATGAGACGTTATTGAACGTTCTTTTTATCCATGCCCAAACATTTATCTCGCATAAACACTCTAATGTGTCGCTCTTAATGTTTAAATTAAACAACTCCTTAGCGAATTGTAATTTTACATTCCTGATCGAAATTTATCTCGAATATCCTATTTTCGTGGACATAATCGATTTGCTTAAAGTGAGGACAATTCATAGCTTTTGATAGCGCTGGGAATTGTTTAGTCCCTTTTGATTTGTATAGTATGCACATAGACCTCATATAATAATCATTTAACTTATAAAATTTGCACATTGTACAATATTTTATGTCTAATTTTGACTCCGCTAATTTATGAAATGCTAAATCCCATCCAATATGAAACATTGATTCAATACGAAATATGGAGTTTTCAATATCATGAGGATTGGGACTTAGGCATTTTCTCGATCCATCATAATCTTCCATTTCATCAAAATGAAAATAACCTTTCGAGTCTATCCAAAATCTGAATTTATATGATTGATGATTTTCGTCGGGTATCTCATATGAGTCTGCTTTAAAATTATAAAAACGGATTTTATTATTTGAATTTTTGTCTAATCTAACGACGTTTGAATTACTCTCTTTAAGGGTTGCTGTGGTTACTATCTGGTTTATATCATCTTCCGATTCAATATTTATTTCAATGACACGATAGTCAGAATTAAGTTTTTCTTCAGAAGATTTAGGGTCAGCGGATTTTTCCGGTTGGCAAAGAGGTGGATCGGATATAAAGTGT
>JAMPHR010000001.1:572931-614685 GCA_023663345.1 Paenibacillus sp.
TGTAGGAGACATAAAGTTCTTCATGTTCAGGCTTGCTAAACTTTATGCCTGATCCCCCTCTTTGCCCACCGGAAAAATCCGCTGACCCTTTATACTTTCCCCTCTATACTTAATCTTAAGCCCTCTGGTCCAAACAAAGCCCCTTGCTCTAAAAATCTATTGCCTCTATACTAAAAAACTCCGAAACGAGCAGGACTCATTTCGGAGTAATATCGGTCGGGGTGACAGGATTCGAACCTGCGACCACCTGGTCCCAAACCAGGTGCGCTACCGGACTGCGCTACGCCCCGATACGAACAAATGACCATTACAGCATTTCCGTGGTGCAAAGATACGAAGTTTTTTATAATTCCGCAAAATCTTTAGCGCATTTCTAAACATTTGTTTAGCACATAGTCCATCCAATCTACTTATCTTTGCGATGAGACGTATTTTGGATTTTAAGCATCTTATAATTTTTCACACATGAAGACACTGTACAGACTGATATTATCGGTCCTGCTCCTCACATGCGTATTCGATGCCGGCGCAAAAAAGGAGAAAAAGGACAAAATCGACAAAGAGAACGAAATGGTGGTGGAGGTAACTATGCCCGACGGCTCCGTGGAGAAAGGTATAATCTCAACGCACTGGACCAGCGCATTGAAAAAAGGTTTCAACAAGACCTTTGTCATGTTGACCAATGATGGCCGCAAACTCAACCTGAATGGCGAGGAGGTTGACTCGGTATATTTCCCGTTGCGAGGGGAGGGACAACTGAAGACCTACCGCATGATGTCCATTCCTCAACCCAAGATAGGCAACATGAAAAATATCTCACGCTGGATGTCAGGCATGGGACCAAAATCCGAACACGCCCAAATCGTAATCCCGATGGTATGGACCCACGTCCTTATCGGAAACGGCAGGACCGTGAATTCATATCCCGAACTCCAGCCAATGATATGCCTTCACATAGAGGGAGACTCCATATCATACCCGTTCTATTGTAAAAACAACGGAAATTTCAACCTCGCGATAATTAAGAAATTCCTTAAGGACAAGAATCCCGGCCTTGTCGAGTATCTCGAAGCCTATTTCAAGTCCAACAAAAAGGCTAAGAAAGAAATTGGCAAACATCCCGAAATTATGCTCGATGTGTACGAAGAATATCTTAAAACCATCCAATAACCTATATTTCTCCTTTGCTTATGAGTAGCATATACAACCTTTTTACCGCCGTGGCGATATGTGCTATCGCCCTCTCATCACCGATCCTTGCCAATGCCGGCAACAAGGAAAAAACGCCCGAGAGAATCAATGCCGCCAAAGTATGGTTCAAAGACGGAAGGGTCTACGAAGGCCCGCTCGTAAAGCACTGGCGCACCCATAGGCAGACATTCCTTGTGCCCGCCCATAACTTCCACATCCTCCCCGATCCTGATGGGAAATCAGTGAAATGCGAAGCCAAGGACACCGATTCCATATTGATAATCAGCAGTACTCATCCCGATTTCAAGGACGGAGATTTCTATGTGTCGTTCAATGGCAAGACAAACGCTTTGGGCGGTCGCACCATGCACAAGATGCTGAAACGCGAACATGCCGGCAAGAATGTGGATCTATGCAAGCTCACTTATGTCGGCAACTGTGTCCGTGGTAAATTGAATATAGACCAATGGATGGAGTACTGGGCCGTGAGATTCCGCGACACAGGCCGGATAGCCATGTTCTATGCCAACCCTCTGCAAAAGGGGTGCAACAAAGCCTGGTGTTTCTGGGGTGTCACCGAGATAGCAAAGTCTCATGAAGCATTGGGTGACGCATTGACCGAGAAATTTATCCCCGACAAGGAGACCCGCAAGGAAGCCGCCAACGCTATCGGGGCAGACCCTATGGTCTACATCGATTTCATCGACAATTACATTTCCGAGCATCCTCAATAGTCACAAGCCATGACAACCCCGCCACGCCTCATTCTCCACCTCCTATGGCTCCAGGCTCTCCTCGGCTCTTGTTCCGACAAGGCCGAGACGGTGCCAGAAGCCCCGCAACCCGACTTCGTGACCCTAAAAGACACCGGCCCATTAACGGCTTCGTCCGAGGGTGGAATTGTCATGATACAGTTCTCCACCAACAAGGATTGGAAAATCGAGATTCCGACAACCTCGGAGCATTTCAATGGTGTACTCGAGCATCGCTCCGGCTCCCCGGGAGAGATCTCCATTCCATACTCGGCCTTACCTACCACCGGCACCTACCACAGATACGGTTGGTGGTATCCCGGCGAGCCGGAAAAAATGAGCCATTCACGATAGGTCGCATCTCACTCCTTGGCACCTCCGCCCCGCGCGATAGACTTACGGAGACGGCTGAGATGCACAGGAGTGATGCAGAGATAGGATGCAAGCTCACGCAAAGGCACACGCTGAAGAATATCGGGATACATGGTGAGAATCTTGACATACCGCTCCATGGGAGTGAGCCTGTACATGTCGATATACCTTATATAGATGGTCCTGAACAGACTCACCTCTATGCCTACAGCATATTCCAGCCCCTTTTCACTTACCAGTTCTATGAAATCACCCATGCCTACGGTCCACACGCGGCTACGCTGTCCGGCCACTACCGACACCTCGGTAGGATATCCGGCAAGCGCATTGTTGATGTCTCCCACATAATCATCCTCAAACGACAGGCCCACGACCCTCTCAACCTCCTCGGCCGTCCGTACCACATATTTGAAATAGCCCGACTCCACAAACCCCAGACATTCCGGCACCTCACCCGTACTAAGAAATTCCTCGTCACGGGCATATTCCCTCAGCTCGCCACGGCTCATGCACAACGCCCTGACCTCCGAGAGATCAAGCACATCGAGATAATGATTGAATTGAGCCATGACACCTGCGGGAATATCATCTCCCCGCCATCATATCAGCCCGCGGAGCTTGAGATAATGTTTCACCAGCTCCACAATCTGAGGCATGGTCATGCGAGAAGTGTCGATGGTGAGATCATAGCTCGCCGCGTTGCCCCACTGCTTGTCGGTGAAGAAATTATAGTAATCGGCACGCCAGCGGTTGGTGCGTTTGGCCATAGCCTCGGCCTTCTCGGGCGTGAGAGCGTCGGCACGCGAGGTTATCCGCTTCACACATTCCCCCATGGGAGCGTGCAGAAACAGGTTGACCACTCTCGGGTGATCACGCAGTATATAATCGGCAGTGCGTCCCACCACCACAAACGACTTCTTCTCAGCCTCGGTGGTAAGGAAATCGCTGATAGCCTTGTAGAGCGAATCATCGGTTATCGACCCACCGCCTGTGTAATAACACATGGGGGTGACACCCATAGTGAACGAGAAAATACCATGGAGAAACGATGGAAAACGCTCATCCTTCTGCTCGAAAAATTCAGGCTCGATGCCGGCGAGCTTGGCCGACTCGACCAGAAGCTCCTTGTCGTAATACGCTATCCCCAGTTCATCGGCCAGGGCGCGGGCCAGTTCACGGCCACCGCTACCAAACTGGCGACCTACGGTGATTACAAACGGTGCTGCTGTCGCGGGGGCATTATCCTGTGCTGCTGATCTATTTTTATCAGTCATTATGGTCTGGAATATGATGAGAAACTTGGTTTGCTACATTTTATGTCTCCAAAAATAGAAAAAATCCCGCAACCTCACAAAAATAATTTTTCTCATATACACGTCTCGCAGAATTTAACAGATTATATGATAACGGTCTATTCAAAAACGGGGATTTTTTCGTACCTTTGGCGCTGAATTGCTAAAAACATAACATTAACCAGTCGATTCACGTGAAAATCAAGAATATACTACTACTTGGCATCGCCTCCCTCATGGGAGTGGCTTATGCCGTCGCCGCCATTGACAATTCAGCCGAAGAGGTAGCATGGGTCGTCGGAGACCAGCCGATATGGAAATCCGAGATCGAGGAAGCCTACCAGAGTATGCTGTACGAGAAGGTGCCTATCAACGGTGACCCCTATTGCGTGATACCCGAGCAGCTCGCCATCGAGAAGCTGTATCTCCATCAGGCCGAACTCGACACCATCGAGATCTCGGAAAGCATGGTGCAACAGCAGGTGGACCAGACCATCAACAACTACATAGCCCAGCTCGGCACACAGGAGAAAGTCGAACAGATGTTCAACAAACCGCTCCCGGCCATCCGCGAATATCTGCGCGATATGATCTCCAACCGCTCGCGCGTACAGCAGGTGCAGCACTCGCTCGTAAAGGACGTGAAGGCCACTCCGGCCGATGTGCGCCGCTATTTCGACAAGCTCCCCGAGGATTCTATCCCCTATGTGCCCCGCAAGGTGGAGGTACAGATCCTCACCGCCGCCCCGGCCATTCCCCGCGAGGAGATCGACAACGTGAAGGCCCGTCTGCGTGACTATGCCGACCGCGTCAACCGTGGCGAGAGCGACTTCTCAACCCTGGCCATCCTCTACAGCGAGGATCCCGGCTCCGCAAGCCGTGGCGGAGAGCTCGGATTCTCGGGCCGCGCCCAGTTTGTGCCCGAATTTACCGCCGTTGCCTTCAACCTCAACGATAAGAACAAGGTTTCCAAGATCGTGGAGACCGAGTATGGCTACCACATAATCCAGCTCATCGAGAAGCGAGGCGACCGTGTGAACGTGCGCCACATCCTCCTGCGTCCCCGCGTAGCCGAGAAGGATCTCGAGGAGGCCGTGGTACGTCTCGACTCCCTGCGCAAAGACCTCATCAAGAACGATATCCCCTTTGAGGAGGCTGTTGCCGCCATATCCCACGACAAAGACACCCGCAACAACCGCGGTCTGATGGTGAACTCCAACATGCAGTCCAACAACTACAACACCTCGCGCTTCGAGATGTCCGAACTCCCCCAGGAGATCGCCAAGGTGGTCAACGAAATGAAACCGGGCGACATATCCGAGGCATTCATCATGAAGGATCCCAAGACAAGCCAGGACATCGTGGCTCTGGTGAAGCTCTCCAACCGCATCGAGGGTCACCGCGCCAACATGTCCGACGACTACCAGCAGATCAAGGAGATGTATGAGCAGTCCCAGCAAGCCGCCATACTCAAGAAATGGCTCGAGAAAAAGATTTCCGACACCTATACCCGCATCGAGGACGGCTGGCGCGACTGCGAATTTACCCACAAGGGTTGGATCAAGGCCTCGGCCAACTAATCATACCGTATAAGTGATGAGATCATCGGCTACCGCACTCGTGGCGATCGCTCTTGTGTCGCTTCCGGCCATGCTGGCCCAGGTACCAGACAACACCGCCACCAAGGCCCCGTCGGCCAAGGATAAAAGCGAGGCTCATGACCGGAAACCTGTGATCAGGCCCATGATCCCGAAGGCTGACAGGCATGAACCTGGCAAGGTGTTTGTCGAATATGCCGAGCGGCTCGACAAGCCCATCGGTTCTGAGGCTCAGATCCTGATAGGCAACGTGCAGTTCCGCAAGGGCGACATGTTCATGTACTGCGACTCGGCATTGTTCTATGAGGAGACTTCATCGCTCGAAGCCTACAACAATGTGCGCATGGAGCAGGGCGACACCCTGTTTGTCTACAGCGATGAGCTGTACTACGACGGCATGACCGAGATCGCCGAGCTGCGCGCCTATCCCGGACGCGACGTCAGGCTCATCAACCGCGATGTCACCCTTACGACTCCCGTATTCTTTTACGACATACCGGCCGATGTAGGCTATTATATGGTAGGAGGCACTCTCGACGACAAGACCAACACCTTGAAGTCGAGACAAGGATACTATTACCCCTCGACCAAGGACGCATTCTTCTATCTCGACGTGGATCTGACCGGTCCGCAGGAGAATGACACCCTCAAGATGTACACCGACTCGCTCACATACAACACCGACACGGGCGTGGCTCAGCTGATGTGCAAGACCCTCATAGTGAGCAAGGACGGCGAGATCACCTCGACATCAGGATTCTATGACACCCGCACCGGCATAGCCGACCTCTACGAGCGGTCGATGGTGCATACCCGCCGGGGCAACACGCTGACGGGCGACACGCTGTTCTACGACCGAGACCTGGGATTCGGCGAGGCCTTCGGCAACATGGTGCTCACCGACTCGGCCAAGCAATCATCCCTGCTGGGCGACTACGGGTATTACGACGAGTTCCGCGACAGCGCCTTCGTGACCGGCAACGCTCTGGCTATGGAATATTCCGGCAAGGACACCCTGTATCTCCACGGCGATACCATCACCGCCTACATGGTAAGCGAGACCCCGGGCGACACCACCAAGATCACAAATGCCTATCACCGTGTGAGATTCTTCCGCAATGACATCCAGGGCCTGTGTGACTCCATGAGCATGGTGGAGCGCGACTCTATATTATATATGTATTACAACCCCATCGTGTGGTATGGCGACAAGCAGGTGATAGGAAACGTGATATGGGTACACATGAACGACTCCACCACCGACTGGGCCCGACTCCCCGAGATGGGACTGATGTCTCAGCATATAGGTGAGGACTGCTACAACCAGCTCTCGGCAAGCGACATGACGGCATGGATGGCCGACACCACCATCAACCGCCTCTATTGCGAGGGAAATGTGCAGACCATCATGTTCCCCATGGAGAACGACTCCACCTATAATAAGTTCTCGTTCACCGAGAGCTCCTATCTGGACGCATATTTCGAGAACGGCGACATACGCCGGCTCATAATGTGGCCCGAGACCACCGGCAAGGTCACTCCCTTGTATCTGGCCAAGAGGAGTAGCTACTATCTGCCCAAGTTCAGGTGGTATGGACCGCTGAGGCCCATGTCGCCCGACGAGGTATTTGACTATCCGCCCGAAATGGACGAACTCGTGAAGCAGAACATACTCGGACGCATGAGCAAAGATGCCCTCACCATGCGCGGACAGGCCACCGGCAAACCCGCGCCCAAACTTCCGGTGATGGACAACCAGCAGGCTCCCGAACCGGCCGCCATGTTACCCGAGCCGATCCCTACCGACAGTATCCCCGCTGACAGTGTTCTCTCCGACAGTGTGATGCTGCCCGACAGTATTCCCGCTCCTGTCATAACTCCCGACTCCATTGCATCACCCGTCCAGCACCCCGACAGTATCGCGGGTAGCACCCCCACTGTTGAAGATCCTGCCGTAACCGGCACAGCCACCGATACACCGGCCGATCCGGAGCAGAACTCCGATGATACTCCCGGCAAAGAGACACCTATAAAAAAGGAAGAACCCATAACCAATAACGAGGAGGGAAAGGAGGGACGGTCATGAGCGACGTGATCAGACTGTTGCCCGACTCGGTGGCCAATCAGATAGCCGCCGGAGAGGTGATACAGCGTCCGGCCTCGGTGATCAAGGAACTGGTGGAAAACTCCATCGATGCGGGAGCCACAGCGGTGACCATAGTGCTGAAGGATGCCGGACGCACGCTGATACAGGTGATCGACAATGGCTCGGGCATGAGTGATACCGATGCCCGTCTGGCTTTCGAGCGCCATGCTACAAGCAAGATATCCCAGGCCGACGATCTGTTTACACTCCACACCATGGGATTCCGTGGCGAGGCCCTTGCCTCGATCGCGGCCATCGCCCAGGTGGATCTGCGCACAATGCGCCAGGGTGAGACCCTCGGCACACGCATACTCATCAACGGTTCCAAGGTAGAGAGCCAGGAACCAGAGGCATGTGTACCCGGATCCAACATGATGGTCAAAAACCTCTTCTTCAATGTACCTGCCCGGCGCAAGTTCCTGAAGAAAGACTCCGTGGAGCTGAGTGCGATAATGCGCGAGTTTGAGCGCCTCGCCCTCGTCAACACCGGTATAGACTTCACCCTCATCAGCAACGACACCACTGTCCACTCGCTGATGCACGGCCCTATGAAGAAAAGGATCTGTGACCTCTTCGGCAAGAATCTCGACAAGCAACTCATCCCCATCGAGACCGACACCTCAATCGTGAGCGTCAACGGATTTGTGGGCCTGCCCGAGAATGCCCGCCGGCGCAATCCGTTGCAATTCTTCATGGTCAACGGACGCAACATGCGTCACCCCTATTTCCACAAGGCCGTGATGCAGTGTTATGAGAAGTTGATCCCGGCCGACACACAGCCCAACTATTTCATCAACCTCAGGGTGGATCCCGAGACCATTGACGTAAACATCCACCCCACCAAGAACGAAATAAAGTTCGAGAACGAGCAAGCGATATGGCAGATACTCACCGCAGCCATCCGCGACTCGCTCGGACGCTTCAATGTGGGACCCTCGCTCGATTTCGACCGCGAGGACGCACCCGATATACCTGTGTTCGACCCTAACGCCGAGAAGATGCCCGAGATTGATATCGACCCGGGTTATAATCCGTTTGGCGAACCTATCCCCTCACCGGCCGAGATATTCGGGAGCGATTACACGCCTCCGGTCCATAATCCGTTCTCACGGCCTGCGGTATCTCCGTCGACCCGCATGTCGGCAGGCTCGGGATCCTCAATCGGTGGTGGCACGGGCAAACGCACATCGGCGGCTACCGACTGGGCCAAGCTTTACGATGACTTCATGCGCAAGCGCGATGAAGGGTTGGAGTCAGCACCTCAGGCTGAGGAGAGCGCCCCGACCGAGCTACCGCTCGACCACGGCACTCCCGCCCAGACCCAACAACCGTTCCTGGGCAATGCCATGCAGTACAAGGATGCTTATATCCTCACACCCACTCACGACGGCCTCATGGTCATAGACCAGCACAGAGCCCACCTGAGGGTACTCTACGACTCCTACATTTCCCATGCCCATGAGCAGGAATTTGTGGCCCAGGCCACCATGTTCCCCGAAGTGCTCGAGCTGTCGGCCGCCCAGAGCGCTGTGCTCACCGACATAGTGAAGTGCATGGGTGAGCTCGGATTCATCATCACCCATCGCGGTGGCACCACATGGAGTATCGACGGAGTGCCGTCACAGCTCATCGATACCTCGTCGCGCGACATGGTGCTCGGCATGATCGAATCGATCACCGAGACCGGCCTCGACATAGCCTCGGCCATGCAGGAACAGGTGGCACGATCCATGGCCCGATCCGGAGCCATCAGGCGTGGCCAACCGTTGACAGCCGACGAGATCGACCGTCTGCTCAGTGACCTGTTCCGCTCCAAATCACCCGCCGTCACCCCCGACGGAAAAAATGTATTCGCAATAATCCCCAACGACTATCTCAGCCGGCTGTTCGGTTAACCGCCCACATATCATCCACCATCATGAGACCTCTTGCCTGGCCCGCCATATCATCACTCCAATCCATCAAAGCCGTGAGGGCTATGCTCACCGTCATTACCCTGATGATGGCACTTATCATCCCTGCCACTTCCCTGGCCCGTGGCCCCGAGGTGTCGTTGCTGATATGTGGCGAGGGAGCCGAGATATATGAACTTGAGGGACATGCCGGATTGCGCATAGATCATCCCGAGCTTGGGGATTTCACAGTCAACTGGGGTGTATTCGACTTCAACTCCCCCAATTTCGTGTACCGTTTCGTGAAAGGGGAGACCGATTATATCGCTGCAGCCGCTCCCACCGAGTATTTCCTCCAGGCCTACCATCGCCAGGGGCGCACCGTCAAGGAGCTGAAACTCAATCTCGATTCCATCCAGGCCGAACGCATCACCGCCCTCGCCCTGGAGAACCTGAAACCCGAGAACCGGGTGTACCGCTACAACTATGTGCTCGACAACTGTGCCACCCGCCCCCTCGAGATGATCGAGGCCGCTATAGGCGACACTCTCACCCTCGCGCCCCACAGCCTTACACCTCAGGATGCAAGCACTTTCCGCAACGTCATGAGGTACTATCACCGCAACTATCCGTGGTACCAGTTTGGCATCGACCTGGCCCTGGGCAGCGGCATCGACCGCCCCATCTCGGCGCGCGAGGCCGGATTCGCTCCGGTAGTGCTTGAGGAGATGGTCAGCGGGGCAAAATTACCCTCCGGTGAACAATTGACCCTACGTGATGGTTATCTTGTCGGCGCACCATCCGATCCATCCCCCTCAGCCGGTCCAACGCCCTGGTATCTCTCCCCACTTTTTCTCTCAATCCTCCTCCTTGCCATAGCGATATGGGCAAGCGTGGCACAGGTTAAAGGTCACCCCCGGGGCGCACGATGGTTCGATACTCTCTACTTCACCCTCACGGGTCTCGCAGGATTGTTGCTCACCTTCCTGATATTCGTGTCGGTCCACGAAGCCACGTCGCCCAACTGGCTGTATCTCTGGCTGAATCCACTATGTTTCATCGGAGCAGTCACCCCGTGGCTAAAATGCGCCAAACGCTTGGAGATATGCTATCAAAGTGTTAACTTTGCACTCTTGGTTGCGCTGAGCATCATATTCTTATGCGGCATTCAGTCGCCCAACCCCGCTTTCGTTCCGCTCATGCTGGCCTCGGCCCTCAGAGCGGCCACCGATATCTACACATTATGCTCAAAAAGAAAGACCTCTCGATAAATACCCGCATCGCATGTGCGCTCGTGGCCTCCATGGTTTCCATCGGAGTCCTCTCGGCACAGACCGGAGCCAAAGCCCCGTCACCGAGGCCCACGCTTGTGGTAGGTATTTTCGTGGAGGGACTCACCGCCGAATATGTCGACCTGTTGAGGTCCAATTTCGGTGCCGACGGCTTCAACCGTCTCATCGACCGCGGTGTCACCGTGCGCAACGTTGACTATGGCCCCGGTATAGACGCTACAGCCGCCACCGCCATGCTTGTGACTGGCGCTGCTCCTGCGGTCAACGGCATCCCGTCGGCCACCGCGTGGGACATGTCCACCAAGCGTGAGCATCCTGTGATGCTCGACGCATCGTTTGCCGGAAGCATGGACGAGCGCCAGCTCAGTCCGGCCAGTCTGCTCGTATCAACACTCAGTGATGAGATACGTATCAGCGACGGCGGCCTCGGCCAGGTACACTCGATAGCCACCGACGCGCAACCCGCCATACTGCTGGCCGGCCACGCCGGCAACAGCTGTTTCTGGATAAGCGATATCGACGGCAAATGGACCTCGGCCAATCATTACCGCGAGACACCCGTCCCGGTGGCCAAGCGCAACGTGGGCCTCACACTGGCCTCACGCCTTGACACCATGGCCTGGGAACCCGCCATCGCCCTCGACCGCTATCCCGACCTCCCCGAATACAAGAAACTCTACCCGTTCCGCATAACATTCCCCGCCAAGTCCACCGACCGCTTCAAGATATTCAAGACATCGGCAATGGGCAACCGCGAGGTAACACAGACGGCTGTCGACTACATCTCATCGCTCCCGCTGGGCAAGCGTGGTGTCACCGACATGTTGAGCATCGGGGTTAATGTAAGCCCCTATCTGTACGGACGCGATGCCGACAACCGCATCGAGACCATGGATGCATACGTGCGCCTCGACCGCGACATCGCCTCCATAGTCAAGGCCATAGAGAAAGGCCCGGGAATGGCCAACACACTGCTCTTTGTGGCCGGAACCCCCGCCCCCGCCGGTGGCAAGCGTGACGAGGAGAAATGGAACATCCCCACCGGGCAATTCTCCCCCCGCAAAGCCGTGTCGCTCCTCAACATGTATCTCATGGCCCTCCATGGCAACGGCGAGTGGGTCAACGGATACCACAACGGATTCTTCTACCTCAACCGCGACATGATCAAGGAGCGCGACATGAGCGATGCCGACATACGTCGCGAAAGCGCGGAATTTCTCGCCCGCATGAGCGGTGTGAGCGACGTCTACACAATCGACGACATCCTCGCCCGCAGGGCCGGAGACAACCCCTCGGCCATACAGCGCAATATCTCGGCCTCACACGCCGGCGATCTCCTCGTGATGGTCAATCCCGGATGGGAAGTGACCGACGGCGAGGAATACTCCGTGCCCGGCCAGTCACAATCCCAGCTTCCTGTAGTGCGCTGGCAGGCCACGACTTCACCTGTATATATTCTTTCACCTGATATCTCGGCCACGGAGATCGTGGAGAGAGTAGATGCCCGTGCGATAGCCCCAACCGTGGCTCGCATCCTGCGCATACGGTCGCCCAATGCGGCCTCGCTCCCTCCGATCCGGATCAATTAGCTATCGACTGTAAGTAATCACTGATCAGATATTGGCTTGCTTTAACCGATCCGGAAGGGGATAACCGTTACGGAATCTCCTCAGCTCATTTCAACTATACATTCACACTCCAATAAACCACCCAAAGCAACCGCTGATTACTGATCATGAAATTGGCATCAGGGTTGCGAATCAGATAAAGTTATGTCACTAACATCATTCATAACCAAACTCTTCGGCAACAAGTCGACCCGCGACCTCAAGGAGATCGAGCCTATCGTAAGGCAGATCGAGGCCCTTGAGCCCGAAGTGAAAGCTCTCACCATCGACCAACTGCGCGAACGCATCAGCGACATCCGCGCCGACATAAAGCAGGCCATTTCGGCCGAGCAGGAGGAGAACGCCCGCCTCAAGATCGAGGTTGAGGAACTCCCCTTTGACGAGCGTCAGCCCATCTGGGATAAGATCGACCGCAACGAAAAGACAATGCTCGACACCATCGAGGAGCGTCTCAACCACCACCTCCCCATGGTATTTGCCGTGGTACGAGAGAGCGCTGCCCGCTTTGCTGCCAACGAGACCATCGTGGTGAAAGCCACCGAGCTCGACCGCGAACTGGCCGCACGTGGCAAGGACTTCGTGAGCATCGACGGCGACAACGCCATCTGGAAAAACCACTGGATGGCCGGCGGAAACGAGATCACCTGGGACATGGTGCATTACCGCGTACAGCTCATCGGCGGTATCGTGCTCCACCAAGGCAAGATCGCCGAGATGGCTACCGGTGAGGGTAAGACCCTCGTGGCTACGCTCCCCGTGTTCCTCCGCTCCCTCTCGGGTCGTGGCGTGCATGTGGTCACCGTCAACGACTACCTCTCCAAGCGTGACTCGGAGTGGATGGGCCCGCTCTACATGTTCCACGGCTCTACAGTCGACTGTATCGACAAGCATCAGCCCAACACCCCCGCCCGTCGCGCCGCCTACAACTGCGACATCACCTTCGGTACCAACAACGAGTTTGGTTTCGACTACCTGCGCGACAACATGGCCATGACTCCCGGCGACATGGTACAGCGCAAGCACTACTATGCAATCGTCGACGAGGTTGACTCAGTGCTCATCGACGATGCCCGTACCCCTCTCATCATCTCGGGTCCCGTGCCCAAGGGCGATGATCAGCTCTTCGACCAGTACCGCACCAATGTGGAGAAGGTCTACGAGGCCCAGCGTCGCCTCGTCACCAAGATCCTGGCCGATGCAAAAGCCAAGATCGCATCCGACGACAAGGAGACCCGCAAGGAAGGCGCACTCCTGCTCTACCGCGCGTTCAAGGGCCTGCCCAAGAACGGTGCCCTCATCAAGTTCCTCTCCCAGGACGGCATGAAGAACCTCATGCTCGAGACCGAGGCCTACTATCTGCAGGACAACCAGCGCGAGATGCCTACCGTCACCGATCCACTCTACTTCGTGATCGATGAGAAGAACCGTAGCGTGGAGCTCACCGACAAAGGCATCGACGAGCTCACCGGCAAGAGCGACGACCCGCAGTTCTTCGTGCTCCCCGACATCGCCGCCCAGCTTTCGGAGGCCGAGGTGATCGAAGATCCCGCCGAGCGCGCACGCCGCAAGGACGAGCTGATGCAGGATTACGCCGTGAAGGCCGAGCGCGTCCACACCGTGACCCAGCTCCTCAAGGCCTACACCCTCTTCGAGAAGGATGTTGAATACGTGATCGACGAGGGCAAGATCAAGATTGTGGATGAGCAGACTGGCCGTATCATGGAGGGCCGCCGCTACTCCGACGGTCTCCACCAGGCTATCGAGGCCAAGGAGCGCGTGAAGGTAGAGGCAGCTACACAGACATTCGCCACCATCACTCTCCAGAACTACTTCCGCATGTATCACAAGCTCGCCGGTATGACCGGTACAGCCGAGACCGAGGCCGGAGAGCTCTGGGACATCTATAAACTCGACGTGGTCACCATCCCCACCAACCGCCCCGTGGCGCGTATCGACATGGACGACCGCGTGTACAAGACCAAGAAAGAGAAATACGCCGCCGTGATCGATGAGATCGTGAAGATGCGCGACGAGGGCCGTCCCGTGCTCGTGGGCACCACCTCGGTCGAGATCTCCGAGCTGCTCAAACGTATGCTCGACATGCGCAAGATCGAGTCACAGGTACTCAACGCCAAGCTCCACCAGCAGGAGGCCCAGATCGTGGCCAATGCCGGTAAGAAAGGCATGGTGACCATCGCCACTAACATGGCCGGCCGTGGTACCGACATCAAGCTCACCCCCGAGGTGAAAGCCGCAGGCGGATTGGCCATCATCGGCACCGAGCGTCACGAATCGCGCCGTGTCGACCGCCAGTTGCGCGGACGTTCCGGCCGTCAGGGCGACCCGGGTTCATCAGTATTCTACGTATCGTTCGAGGATCAGCTGATGCGCCTCTTCGCCACCGACCGCGTGATGAAGATGCTCGACACCCTCGGTCTCAAGGAGGGCGAGCGCATCGAGAGCCGCATGGTCACCAATGCCATCGGAAATGCCCAGAAGCGTGTCGAGGAGAACAACTTCGGTATCCGCAAACGCCTCCTCGAGTATGACGACGTGATGAACAAGCAGCGTACCTACATCTACAACCGCCGTCACCATGCACTCCTCGGCGAGCGCATCGGCATCGACATCGCCAACATGATGTGGGACGTGATCGAGAACTTCATCAACAACACCTATCCTGCCGACTATCAGGATCTGGCCATGGAGCTCTTCAAGACCCTCACCATCGAGGCTCCGTTCAACGAGGAGGAGTTCCGCAACATGTCCAAGGAGGAGGCCATCGAGCGCGTACATGCTGCCGCCAACGAGGCGTTCAACCGCAAGCGCGACCGCATCATCGAGGTAGCAATGCCAGTGGTGACCGATTGCGTGGAGAACCGCGGATTCAAGGGTCGCATCGCCGTGCCCATGACCGACGGCAAGCGATTCTTCAACCTCGTGGTCGACATCGACGAGGCTTACCGCACCGGCTGTAAGTCGATCGTCAAGGAGTGGCACAAGGCTGTGCTCCTCGTCACCATCGACGAGCTGTGGAAAGAACACCTGCGCGAGCTCGACCAGCTGCGCCAGAGCGTGCAGAACGCATCCTACGAGCAGAAGGATCCCCTGGTGATCTACAAGGTAGAGTCGTTCCACCTGTTTGAGAACATGCTCAACCAGCTCAACGTCAAGGCCATGTCGACCCTCATGCGCGGACAGATCTATGTACAGCAGGCTCCTCCTCAGGCACCCCAGGCCCCTCAGGCTCCCGCCGAACCTGCAACCGACGATAGCACCGAGACCAAGGATGAGACTCCCGCTCCCGCACAGGAGGCACCCGCCCGTCCTCAGCCCGAGCTGAAGCGTGCCGCCCCCGAGCGTCGCGAGGACTATTCCAAGTATCAGACCTCACGCGAGAATCTCCCCGGTGAGGCTGCCCAGCGCGCTGCCGCCCAGGGAGCAGGCCGTTCTTCACAGCCCACTCAGCCCGTTAAGGCCGGTCCCCGCATCAACCGTAACGATCCCTGCCCCTGCGGATCAGGCAAGAAGTATAAGAACTGCCACGGTCGCGGACTCTGATCCCATCCTCCGAGAGCACTCCCGGCAACCATCCGCTGAGTGCCTACACATAAGCCGGCCCATAAACCCGGCCATAACCACCATCAAGGCCATCCCGCCCACATCAACATCTGTGGCAGGATGGCCTTAATGGTAAATTCTGTTAATTGCGCGGATAAACAATCCGGCGGTGGTTGCCGTTTTATATGTTAAGGTGGCATATAGGCACGGCACTTCAGGCCCATATCGTTTCCGTCACAATTATCCTCACGTATCAGATTTATTCAAACAATGACAATTTAAGTTAAAATTTCAATTTTAAGTAATAAATTGTTAACTTTGCAAGCAAATAGAGTAAAATTCCAATAGTTCCATGGCAAAAGTTACAAAGCAGATGGCGCTGGACTACCACAAGTATCCGCGTCCAGGCAAGATAGAAGTGATCCCCACCAAGCCATACGCCACACAGGCCGACCTCGCACTGGCCTATTCGCCCGGCGTGGCTTATCCCTGTCTCGAAATACAGGAGACTCCCGAGAAGGCTTATGATTATACCGATAAGGGCAACCTTGTGGCCGTAATCTCCAACGGCACAGCAGTGCTCGGTCTCGGCAACATCGGCGCCTTGGCAGGCAAGCCGGTTATGGAGGGAAAGGCCCTGCTATTCAAGATATTCGCCGGACTCGATTGCTACGACATCGAGATCGATGAGAAGGACCCCGAGAAATTCATCTCCATCGTCAAGGCCCTCGGCCCGACATTCGGAGGCATCAACCTTGAGGACATCAAGGCTCCCGAGTGCTTCGAGATCGAGACACGCCTGAAGGCCGAAATGGATATCCCCGTGATGCACGACGACCAGCACGGCACAGCCATCATCTCGGCCGCCGGCCTGCTCAACGCGCTTGAGATCCAGGGAAAACGCATCGAGGATGTACGCCTCGTTGTCAACGGAGCCGGGGCTGCCGCCGTGTCATGCACCAAGCTCTACATTGCCCTCGGCGTGAAGAAGGAGAACGTGGTGATGTGCGACAGCAAGGGAGTGATCTCCGACAAGCGCACCGACCTCAATTCCCAGAAAGCATTCTTTGCCACCACGCGCCCCATCACCACCCTGGCTGAAGCCATGAAGGATGCCGATGTGTTCCTCGGCCTCTCGGTCAAGGATGTGGTCACCCCCGAGATGATCAAGTCCATGGCACCCAGGCCCATAGTGTTCGCCCTCGCCAACCCCGATCCCGAGATCGCCTATGAGGTAGCCACCGCTGCCCGTCCCGACCTCATCATGGCCACCGGACGCTCCGACTATCCCAACCAGATCAACAACGTGCTCGGATTCCCATACATATTCCGTGGCGCGCTCGATTGCGGAGCCTCCGAGATCAACGAGACCATGAAGATCTATGCTGTGCGCGCGATCGCCGAGATAGCCAAGCTCCCTGTGCCTCAGGTAGTGAACGCCGCCTACGGACGCGCCAACCTGAAATTCGGACGCGAATACATCATCCCCACCCCATTCGATCCCCGCTTGCTCACCGCCGTGAGCCCCGCCGTGGCTCGCGGAGCCATGGAGAGCGGAGTTGCACGCCGTCCCATCGAGGATTGGGCCGCTTACGACGAGAAACTGCTCCGCCTCAAGGGCAACGACCGCAAGTTCACCCGCCGTCTCAACGAGGCAGCCCGCACCAGCCCCAAGCGTGTGGTGTTTGCCGAGGCCAATACCGACAATATGCTCCGTGCAGCCACCATCGCAGCCGCCGATGGCATGTGTATCCCCATCCTGCTCGGCAACGAGGAGATGATACAGAAGCGCGCCGACCGTCTGGGACTCGACATCTCGGGACTCGAGATCGTCAACCTGCGCCACGACCGCGAGGCACCGCGCCGCGAGAAGTATGCCGCCAAGCTGTCGGAGAAGCGTCAGCGCCAAGGCGAAAACTTCGAGAGCGCCCTCGACAAGATGTTTGACCGCAACTACTTCGGTATGATGATGGTGGAGAACGGCGACGCCGATGCCTTCATCGCCGGCACCCGCGCAGCCAACAACCGCACCGGCGAGATAGCCCGCGAGGTAATAGGACTCAAGGACGGCATAGACCACTTCGCCACAATGCACGTGATCGAGACCTCCAAGGGCACCTACTTCCTGGCCGACACCATGATCAACGGCAACGCCGACGAGGACACCCTGCTCGACATCACCCGCCTCACAGCCGATGCTGTCAAATTCTTCGCCCACGATCCCGTCATGGCCATGGTATCCTACTCCAACTTCGGTTCCAATGGCGAGCCCGAGTGTACCAAGGTACATGCAGTGGTCGACAAGATGCACGCCATGTATCCCGACCTGCCCATCGACGGAGAAATGCAGATCAACTATGCCCTCAACTCCGAGGTGCGCGACCAGGTGTTCCCCTTCAACAAGCTCAAGGGCAAGGAGGTCAACACCCTCGTGTTCCCCAACCTCTCGGCAGCCAACTCGGCCTACCGTCTCATGCTCGAGATGGGTGTGGGCGAGTCGATCGGCCCGATCCAGATGGGTCTGAAGAAACCTATCCACTTCATCAATGTGGATGCCGAGGTGCGCGACATCATCAACCTCATCGCCATCGCCGTGATTGACGCCGCAGTCCTCGATAACAAGGCCTGACCTGCCGGGTCGGCGACCTTGATTTAGCATATATCCGTGCCGTGAGCCTTCCGGGCTTTCGGCACGGATTTTATGTCCTATGACACCGTTTTTTGTCGCGATAAGCGCAACACTTTTCATCAATTCATAGCCATTTGATTATACTTATGAATATTTTTCCAAAATACAATATCAATTCAACGCATTTTTCTTTTATTCACTAAATTATTTGTTATTATTCTTAATATTGCCTAATTTTGTAGACCAATCAATTGTTATAAGCTGCTACGGATTTTGATGACCATCATACGTCTTGTGGACAGCAACCAATCTAATTCACACAATATGAACAACTTAACCATCACTGGGGGGGGGTAAAATCTTTGCTTTATCCCTCGCGATGGCATTATCAACACCTCTGTGGGCCGAAACATCGGTCTCACTGACGGCTATTGAGAGTGCCCAACAGCAAATTACAGTAACCGGTGTCGTAAACGACGAAAATGGCGATCCTGTGCCCGGAGCAAACGTCCTGATCAAAGGGAAAAAAGGGTACGGAACCATTACCGACATCGACGGAAAATTCTCCATCAAGGCTATGGCCGGACAGACGATCGAAGTATCGTTTCTCGGATACACTCCGGCCGAACAGACCGTAACAAACGGTAAAAACGATCTCAAATTCACATTGACCCCCGACAATCAGCAGCTCGACGAGGTGATTGTCACAGGTTATCAGACTCTCTCCAAGGAGCGCGCCTCAGGATCATTCTCAGTAGTGACTCCCGAAAAGCTCAAAGGCAAACTCCAGACCGGCATCATGGCCCGACTCGAGGGTATGGTGGCAGGTATGAAGACCGTGAACGGCGGCACCCCCGAGATACGTGGCGTGTCGACCCTCAACGGCACCAAGACCCCTCTTTACGTAGTTGACGGTATCCCCTACGAGGGTAGCCTCGCCGCGATCAATCCTTCCGAAATCGTGAACGTGACCGTGCTTAAGGACGCGACAGCCGCCTCGATCTACGGTGCCCGCTCGGCCAACGGTGTTATCGTCATCACCACCCGCTCGGGAGAGCAGGGAAAGACCAAGGTGAGCTACAACGGTAGCGTGAAATTCACCCCGCTGCCTGACCGCGACTATCTCAACCTCACCTCAAGCGCCGAACTGGTCGACCTGCAGGAGACCCTGTTCAAGTATCCCCATTCAGCCTACAACCCTCTCACAGCCAACACCCCAATGAACGAGGTCTACGAGCTGCTCTATGACCGCGATGCCGGCCGCATCTCCGATGCTGATTTCCAGCAGAAGATGGATCATTACCGCAGCCTCAACAACTATGACCAGTTCAAGGACCGCTACGTGCGCAGCAACTCGATAGTGCAGCAGCACAACATCTCGTTCAGCGGTGGCTCGGGCATCTACAAATATGCCCTCTCGGCCAACTATCAGCAGAACAACCCCTACGAAAAGGCTCAGTCCGACAGCCGTCTCGGTTTCAACCTCAAGAACCAGTTTGACTTCTTCAAGTGGCTCCGCGTCAACCTCGGCATAATCCAGAGCAACACCAACGCCAGCTACAACAACGGCTTCACCGGCTACAGCTATCTCTACAGCGGAGCCTCCTACAAGATGCTCTACAACGAGGACGGCACCCCCGCCCAGTGGTACAGCGGAAAGAACCAGCGCGAGATCGACCGCCTCAACGCCCTGGGACTTCTCGACGAGACATTCATCCCCGTGTATGAGGAGGACAAGGCCCACTACAAGAGCGAGGGCAAATATCAGAACATCAACCTCGCCCTGCGCTTCAACATCATCGAGGGTCTCAATCTCGATCTCATGTACCAGACCGAGAATACCAACAGCTACACCAAGCAGTTGTACACCGAAAACTCACGCACCGTGAAGACCGAGGTCAACAACGCCACCGTGATCGACAAGGACGGCAAGGTGACCAACCATATCCCCAAGGGCGGCAAGCTCTCGGAGAGCTGGAGCAAGAACAGCTCCTACACCATGCGTGCGCAGTTGAACTTCAACCGTCAGTTTGCCGAGAAGCACGACGTGCAGGCCCTCGTAGGTGCCGAGCGCCGCAAGGTGACATCCCACGGCACAAGCGTCAACAAGTGGGGATACGATGACACCACTCTCGCGTTCAAGTCCATCAACGAACTTAACCTCGGACAGGCCGTGACCGGAACCCAGTCGACAAGCGGCAGCTACTATTACAGCGGTCCTTACGACAGGTTCTCCAACTCCGACAACCGCTATGTGGCATTCTATGCCAACGCTTCCTACACATTCGACAACCTCATCACAGCCACAGGAAGTATCCGTCTCGACAAGTCCAACCTGTTCGGTACCGATCCCAAGTATCAGAACCGTCCCCTCTGGTCGGCCGGTCTGCAGTATCATGCCCTCCGTGGCTGGAACTGGGTTGACCGCCTCACCGTGCGCGCCACCTACGGTATCAACGGTAACGTGGCCAAGAACAGCGGCCCCTACATGATCGCACAGACCCAGAGCCGTCCCAACAGCTACACCAACGATTACTACTCGGTGATCACCACTCCCCCGAATCCCACCCTCCGCTGGGAGAAGACCAAGGTGCTCAACCTCGGTGTTGACTTCAGCGTGCTCCACAACCGTCTGAACGGTGCCATCGAGTTCTACTCCAAGAACACCGACGACCTCCTGGGCCAGCGCCAGACCGATCCCACCTGCGGATGGGGCTCGCTACAGCTCAACTACGGAACCATGTACAACCGCGGTGTCGAGCTCACACTCAACAGCGTGAATATCTCCAACCGTGATTTCCAGTGGACAAGCAACCTCGTGTTCAGCTACAACAAAAACAAGCTCACCCACATCGAGAACTCGGGCACATCGGCCATGGATTACTACTATAGCCTCCAGAACCGCGAGGGCCGTCCCATGAGCTCGCTCTACTCGATACGCTATGCAGGCCTTGACAGCGAGGGCTATCCTACAGCCTACAAGCAGGATGGCACCATCATCAACAACTACCGTGACCTCGAGCCCGAGGATCTGGTGTACTCAGGCACTACCAATCCCCCCTACTCGGCCGCCCTCACCAACCGTCTGTCATGGAAAGGCATCGACCTTGAATTCATGTTTGTGTACTACGGTGGCCACAAGCTGCGCGACGTGGGCGCAAGCTACGTGTGGAACCGTATGCCCACACTCAACTACACTGGCGTACTCGACCGCGACCGCATGCACTTCTGGCAGAATCCCGGTGACGAGAACGATCCCGATATGGCTCCGGCATTTATCTACAACTCCGGTCACTCCAACTCGGAGTACCTGTGGAGCGCCGCCGACAAGCACATCGAGAAGGGCGACTACATCAAGCTCCGCAACCTCATAATCGGTTACTCATTCCCCAAAAAGCTGATCAACAAGGCTTATCTCCAGGGCCTGCGTGTCGACCTTCAGATCCAGAACCTCTGGTACTGGGCCGCCAACAAGCGCAACCTCGACCCCGAGGTATGGTCAGGAACCACACTCAGCCCCTCGCGCGGATACCACATCCCGCCCACCTACACCATAGGTCTTTCAGCTAACTTCTAATCCCCCTCCGAGTCATGAAATATAATAAAATATTAGCAACAACGGCTTCAGCTCTCTCCCTCATGGCCATGTCATCGTGTGACGGCTGGCTCGACAATCAGCCCAAAGGCTTCACCATTCCCGAAAAATACGAGGATTACGAGCAGCTGATGAACAGCCAGTACCTCTACCGCGCCCTCGACATCTATCCCTCGTTCATCACCGACGATATCCAGCTTGTGGCAACCGGCACGATACCCAATTTCAGCCTGTTTGAATACCGCGACAAGTCCGAGCATCTCAAGAATCTCTACTCCTTCCAGCACGGCCAGGTATTCACCCCCGGAAACTCCGACGGAATATGGGAGGATGCCTACTCCAATATCTTCACCTACAATGCGGTGATCAACAATGTGCTCACCTCGGCTGGAGGTTCGGCCGATGACCGCAACCATCTCATGGGCGAGGCCCTGGTGGGACGCGCATTCGAGTATCTCAACCTGGTCAATCTCTACGGCAATCATTATGATCCCGCCACAGCCGATTCCGACTATGGTGTACCCCTCGTACTGAGCGAGGAGATCACCGGTGAGAAATATCCCCGTGCCTCAGTGGCCCAGGTATATGCCCAGATCGAGAGCGATCTCAACAATGCTGTCGACAATTATCTGGCCGCTTCCACTGCCACATCGTTCGATCCCGACCGTAGCGTGGGATTCGCATTCCTCTCGCGCATGTATCTCTACATGGGACGCTATGCCGATGCCCTTTCCAACGCCAACTCATCGCTCGCCCTCAACGACAAGCTCCTCGACTACAAGGACTACACCACCAAGCAGGGCCAGTGGGGACGCATCGTTGCAGCCGACGGCTCGGGCGACTTCCCTGATGAGCACGACAATCTCGAGAATGTGTACACCCGCATCCTCAACGGTACAAGCTACATATTCAAGAGCGTGGCCGCGAGCGAGGATCTGCTCGACACATTCGCCCGCAATCTCCCCGCCGACGGCGAGGATATGCGTCTGTCGCTCTTCTTTGCCAAGGATGAGTTCAATCCCTACACCGTAGGCGGATCTCCCGACCAATTCATCGGCTACACCATCTTCGCTCCCTACATCGAGATGAACATAGGCTTCTCGACCCCCGAGGTGCTTCTGATCGCAGCCGAGTGTGAGGCACGTGTAGGCGACAAGGACAAGGCTCTGGCCCATCTCGACAAGCTCCGCGACATGCGCATCAAGAACAATGTGCATTTCTCCACCGACTACACCAAGGAAGAAGTGCTGAAGATGGTGATCGACGAGCGCCGTAAGGAATTTGCCTTCATCGGTCTCACCCGTCTCATCGACCTCAAGCGCCTCAACCGCGAGAGCTGGTTTGCCAAGACCATCACCCACTCTGCCGGAAACGAGGGCACCTGGGAGCTTCCTGCCAATGATCCGCGCTACATCATGCCCGTACCCGACAATGTGTTGAGCTTCAACAATATGCCCCAGTACGAGCGTTAATCGCAACAGGCATCTGACTTCATCACTAATAATGCCAACTGCAGACGGGAGGGGCATCTCTCCCTCCCGCTGCAGTTTCCCAATTCCAATCGATCATGAAAAGAATAATAAGCATATTACTGCTTGCTGTAACAATTACAATATCATCTCACGCCTCAGGCATAGAATTCTATCACGGCACTTGGGCCGAGGCTGTGGCCAAGGCCAAGAGCGAGAACAAGAAGATATTTGTGGACTTCTTCACCGAATGGTGCGGACCATGCCTCAACATGGCTCTCAAAGTGTTCCCGCTTCCCGAGGTCGGCGAAGCCTACAACAAGGACTTCGTGTGCCTCAAGATCGATGCCGAGAAAGGTGAGGGCGTGGAGCTCGCACGCAAATATGGCGTTAACTCCTACCCCAGCTACGTATTCATCGACCCCGCTACCGAGGAGATGATACACCGTAGCGGAGGCAACAAGCCCGCCATCGACTTCATCAACGACATCAAGGGAGCCAAGGATCCCAAACTCAGCTCGATATATCTCAATGAGAAGTACGCTTCGGGCGATTACGATTCAGCGTTCCTCATTGACTATATACGCGGAAAGAAGACCTCAGGCAGTCGCAATCTGCTTAAAGACTTCGACAAGCTGATCTCCATGGGCAACAAACTGACCGATCCCACCATCTGGGACCTCTACAGCGAGTGCATCACAGGATACGACAATCCCTATATCCGCGAGGTTTCTGACAACTATGGTCAGTTCTGCAACCTCTTCGGCAAAGAAGCGGTCGACTCAAAACTCGCATCGTCCACCCAGTATGCCTCGCCCGAGTTCATTCAGTCACTCTGTGATTTCGACGGCAAGGACTACAATATCAAGCTTGCCACCATGTCGCGCCTGTTCAACGGCAACAACAGCAACCCCGACGAGGCCTGGGCTTATGTGGACAAGCTCATTGCCGACACCACCGTCAACAAGAAAGATTTCGTGAGCCGTCTCGGTTTCTACACCCGCATCACTCCCAACTACCGCGACTGTGACCTCACATTTGACCAGCTTGTGAAAAAGGCTCGCTACACCCGCTACGTAGCCTACAACAATTATGACCGCGACGACGCCATGCCTCACTACTATTACGCCATCGCGCTCGAATACCTGTGCCAGCGTGCCGCCAAGGAAGGCCGTCAGATCCCGGCCGATTTCTTCGCTACCCCCACCCATGGCAATCAGGAATACTCCACCCGCCATCCCCTCCTGAAGCAAAAGCCCTCCTACCGTAAAAAGTAGCGCACCACTGCATGTAATTATTGATCTATATACACTCCGAAGGCACAAAGCACTTCTGCCGTAAAAAAATTACGGCTCAGGCTTTGTGCCTTTAATTTATATATCCCGGCTTTGGTTCTTGATTACTACGAAATAGGGTGTGTCATTTTTGCCTCTCTCAAAATCGCGTATCATATCTATTATTCAATATAATTAGGTATTTTTGCACACCGATAATCCTTAATTTCTATCTATCATGAAATATTATTTCACATATCTTGGTAGGTTTGTAGCCTTAATGTCAATAATGTTTGTGTCAGCATGTAGTAGCGACAATGATGTTATTGAATCTACCACTTTGCCAAGCAGTCCCGTAATCCACGAATACGAGTTATCCCATGAAACAGGAGAGGAGTATGACATATATTATAAATTCAATGAAAAAGTCATACGTCTAACTCAGACAGATGTTACTAATTATGTTCGTAAAGTTGAGGACGACTCCATTCTATATCTATCAACAACCACACCTCTCGAATTGCTTCCTGCAAAAGGGTCTATATATTCAATTCCTGTAACTGATAAGACCCCTTACGGTTTGGGCAATAGAGTTGTATCTGTAACCGCTGAACAGGATCTCTATAAATGTGTCACCACAAGTATTCCATTAGATGAAATATTTGATGAGCTGTCTTTGACTTCCGAGGTGCTGTTAATTCCTGAGAATGTTCCGAGCATGGTCGAAGACACTGATGGAAATACACATCCAATAACATTAAACCGACACAACAAATCCCGTGTGCAAGTTGGGGCAACCGATGTACTGACTCTCAATCTGAATTATTCGAAAGACGCTGTAACAATAGGTGGTGATATTACTTTCGGCTCCATCTTGACTCTAAATTTTGATATTAAGAATAAAACATCGGAATGTTCTCTTGCAGTATATTCAGGAATTGACGGGAATATAGAGCTAAGTGCAAAGTGGTGGGAAGAAAGTAAATATAAGAGATTATTACCGAAAACCGGGGCTTTACCAATATATGAGGGTGCCATCGTTTGGGGACCTTTAGTATTCCGACCTTATGTTGAAGTTGAACTCGGTTACGAGGGATCCGTCGAAGGATCCATATCTACTGGTTTCACAAAAAGCTTTGGCGCTAAGTTTGGCATTAAGAATAATATTGGCTTCAGTGAGAATCTCACTGATGATAACAGTAATATATTCAACGATATATCTGTTGACGCAAAAGCTGAATTAAATCTTGTATTAAAAGTAGATTTCGGATTAGGCCTTTTCACCAAGAATATCGCCTCTGAAATTTCTCCGAATATCAAGGCCGGATTTAGTACTGAGTGCAACCTGAATAATACAAATATTTTTAAAGAAAATCCTTCAATAGATTTTGATTTTACGGCAAATGCAGATGTTTTGCTATACGCATATTTATTTGGCCATGAATTTGCCCATGCACAAGAGAATCTGGCGACTCTTTCTATTTTTTCCCATAAATGGCATCTTTTGCCCACTGTCAAGGAAAACTCCTTCAGTATAACTGATAATGCTTCGGACAATACATACAATGCCAAGTATTCTCTTTCAGGCGGTTTACTAACACTATTCCATGAAATATATCCGGCAATGCGTGTATTCGATGACGATAATGAGGTCTATACATTGATCTCGGATGCGAATAAAATTTCCTATGCCTCTAAAGAATATGAATTCAATCTTAAGAATCTGGAAAACGATAAAACCTATTCAGCAAGTCCGGCTATTAATTTATTCGGGAAAATTTATGAACACGATCCTCAAAAATTTTCCCGTAATGAATTAGTAGGGACCTGGAAAGAGACTTACGAGGACGGATATAGCATCATTACTTTCAATGCCGATGGGACATGGAATGAAGAGGATCATTATGATGTCATAGACACATTCTATGGCACATACACATTAGATACTGACCGAAAGATTCTGTACAAACATTGTCTTGGAGGTTCCGATGGTCCATTTGAATCGGAATTTTTCTACAAGATTATAGACAATAAATTATACCTGGAGTGGACTGACGGCGATGATCATAATCCCGGACCTTACACACGTGTGTTATAAGTCTTAATCGGTAATTAAACACAATAAAATAAAGTCGCTACTCTTTTCCAATAACTGGATTAATTTCGGGTAGCGACTTTATTATGGCTATTTGGTTCTATGGTCTAAAGGTGTGTATTACTTCTGGAAGAATTAGAACTCAGGCTTTGTGCCTTTAATTTATCAAACTTCATCTGCGCACGTTTCAGCAACATGACAAATGTCTTTTTCTCCGACAAATCTCCTTCAGTAAGCCTCCTCAGGAATATGGCTGTTGGATATATTAACAAGTTCATATACTTTTGTAATATGCTTCAAAGAATCGGCGAATGCACTGAATCGCAATAATCCAAAATACATGTATATGAAAAGAGAAACCCTTCTTCTAACAATAATGTTTTTAATATTACCCTTTATATCTTTCGGTATAAGAGGGGAGGAGAAATCTGATTCGGTCAGAGTGTTGTTCATCGGCAACAGCTACACCCATTATCACGACCTCCCGGGAATGGTGAAAGATATATCATCACGTGCGGGAATACATGAGAAGTTGAAAATCTCCACCACTTCGTTTACTCCAGGTGGATGCACATTGAAAAAACATCTCGACAACAAGGAACTGATATCTGCTCTTTCAAAAGGAGGATGGGATTTTGTGGTGATTCAGGAACAGAGCACAGCTCCTGCCGGACCTACTGAATCTGTAGTGCGCAATGTATATCCCTATGCCGCACGTCTCGATAGTCTCGCACATGCCGGTAGTCCAGATGTAAAGGTGATATATTATATGACATGGGGGCATAAGGATGGATATGCCCACCCTACCTACCCGCTATGCCACACCTATGAGGGTATGCAGGATCGATTGATCACAAGCTATCTGGAGATGGCTCATGCAAACAAGGGTCTGTGTGCCCCTGTCGGAATAGCTTGGAAGAGAGTCAGATTGGAACGCCCGTACAATACCTTATATTGGCCAGACAGAAGCCACCCGTCTAAATTGGGAACTTATCTTGCCGCAAATGTGATATATGCTACGATGCTCGGCAGACCATATCAATCCACTTTCACAGCCAATCTTGACCCGGAACTCGCGGAATATATCCAGCAGGTGGCACAACAGACGGTATCGAAATCAAGATAAAGAGTGGAATAAAAATAGAGAGAGACCGATGCCTCTCTCTTGCTTTTGACTGCTTAACCTGCAGTTTAAATCTTAAGTAAGTCTTAAAAATTAAACGCAATATGTATGTCTAAAAAAGCTTGCTCAATAAATCTTGTTCTTTATAGCTCTTTAGCTCTATGGTCTAAGAGAGCCTAAAGATATGTATTACTTCTGAAAGAGCTTGTTGACGGCGAGTTTCAGGTCGGCGAGCATGGCCGAGGCGGGGGTGTGCAGAACGTGTGGATGAGCATGTTTCGCTCGATATTTCCGATGAGCATGTCGAATGATTCTTGCAATACATTATTGCTCGGAATTGAAATTGCGCACCACCGCATGTAATAATTGATCTATATACACTCCGAAGGCACAAAGCACTTCTGCCGTAAAAAAATTACGGCTCAGGCTTTGTGCCTTTAATTTATATCATTATCTTTGCCGATGATAAATATCTGACCATAATCCACGGGATGATGCACACATCCTTCCGTAATACCCACAAGCCATGCTCAAGAAATTCAGCGTATCTAATTTCAAATGTTTCAAAGATAAAATCACCCTCGATCTTGGAGCCGTCAACGGCTACAACTTCAACTCCGAGGCTATCAAGAACGGCATTGTCAAGTCGGGTATAATCTACGGCCATAACGGATCGGGAAAATCCAATATCGCATTGGGCATATTTGATATAACCAAACACCTTACGGATCTTTCACGTCTTGATTTCAGATATTATCCCTATCTTAATGCCGATAGCTGTCAAGATCATGCTGATTTTGAATACACTTTCGTATTCGACGGGGTAGAAGTTGTGTACCGTTATTCCAAGTCGAGTTATGACACCCTTGTTTCCGAGGAATTGATTATTGATTCCCAACCGGTGGTAACATTTGACCGCAGGTATTCTCAGGAATTCATCAGCCATCTCGATGGCACAAAAAACCTGAACAAGACCATCTCCCAACCTCAGCTATCTGCCATTAAATACATCCGTAACAACTCCGAACTGCCCGACGATAAAATCAACCGGACATTCAAGGCACTGTTCACATTTGTAGAGGGGATGTTATTCTTCAAGTCGCTTGATGAACGTGTATATTTAGGGCGTCAACCTAAAAGCACCAGCCTATTCGACACCATAATTTCCAATGGTTTGCTTGCCGAATACAATGATTTCCTTAGACAGGCCGGAATAGAATGTGACCTGGAGATTGCAGAAAAGAATGACGGAAAAACCATAGTACGCGTTTTCGAATCAGGCAAAAGAATCGAGATAGATGAGATATGGTCAACCGGCACAAGCAACCTCACACTATTCTTCTGCTGGTATCAGCAGGTGATCAATAATGAAGTCAGCTTCCTGTTCATCGACGAGTTTGATGCGTTCTATCATTTCGACATTTCCCGAAGCATCATCAACCTGCTGAAGAATTCACCGGTACAGACCCTCCTCACCACCCATAATACAGCCAACATGACCAACTCCCTGTTGCGCCCCGACTGCTATTTCCTGATCCATCCCGACAGGATATCCCAGTTGTCACGACTTACCCACAAGGAACTCCGGGAAGCCCACAATATCGAAAAAATGTATAAAGCAGGCAGTTTCAATGGCTAACAAGATTCTTTTTGTAGTGGAAGGAGAGACGAAGGAACCTGCGATCCTATCGTCTCTGCCCACATTTATGCCTGATGAAAGCGAGAAAATCGTGTGGTGCAACCGCAATCATATATACAATTTTTACCAAAAGATCAACGAAGATCCTGACCTTGACATATTCTCACTCATAAAAGAAGAGAACCCCGATGGCCCGCTTAAGGAATATATCAGGGAGGATTTCGATCAGGTGTATATGTTCTTCGATTATGACGGTCATGTAGGGCTTTCCCGCGTTTCTGATGAACCTCTTGGCGATGACATCATACAGTTGATGCTCGATCGGTTTGACAACGAGACCGAGGAGGGCAAATTATTCATAAGTTATCCTATGGCAGAGGCATTGGAACATACACCTATCGATATGGCTGAGTTCCGGGATCTCACTGCAAAATGCAAGGGGATCAACTGTCCAAATAAAGAAACCTGTCCCGACAGAGAGAGTTGCAAAAAGGAACCTCACTACAAGAAGATTGTCAACCTGAACAAGCCTCTTAAGAAGCCAATCGCTGATTATACGGATGCCGACTGGAAACGCATAGCCATGTTCCACATCTACAAAATGGAATATCTAATTAACGGCAACATGGATTTTCCGTCAGTACTCCATAGCCAGCAGAATATTTTCAAGCGCCAATTGGAGGAATATATATCCAGGCCTTGTCCTGTGGTTTCTGTTCTGAGCGGATTCCCGGCTTTCGTTCTCGATTACTATGGAACATCCGTCAGAGAAAAATTAGAGGCTGTCTAATAGACAACCTCCTTATGCTGTTTCTCCCAACACTTATCAATGTATTACTTCTGAAAGAGCTTGTTGACGGCGAGTTTCAGGTCGGCGAGCATGGCCGAGGCGGGGGTGAGGAACGGTTTGAACGGAGGGAGAGAGTCGGGAGCGAACACTTTCAAACGGCGGTGATGGCACTTGATGTCAAGAGTGTCATCGAGCTGAAGCGGTTCGCCGTCGAGATGTGCGGCTCCGGGACTGGTGCGACGTATTGTAAGCGACGGTGTGCGAAACGTGTGGATGAGCATGTTTCGCTCGATATTGCCGATAAGCATGTCGAATCCTACAAGAGCGGTCGAAAGTGTGTTGCCGGCGTGGATTATAGTCACGTCGAGCAGACCGTCATCTATAGTGGCGCTCGGCGCAATATAAGCGTTGTTGCCATACTGCGATGCGTTGCACACGGCCACAAGGAAAGCTTTCTCGGTGATACGCTGTCCGTTGGCTGTGATTGTGTACAGTTCAGGCTCGTAATGGGCATAGGTCTGGAAAGTGCTCTGCAGATAGGTGAACTTGCCACGGCGTTTCTTCTCGGCAAAAGCCGCGCTCACAGCCGCGTCAAAACCTACACCAAACGTACAGAAGAATTTCAATCCGTTGACCGTAGCATAGTCGATACTCCTTGGATGCTCGTCGTGGATCACCTTTACCCCCTCGCGCACGTCGATGGGTATGCCAAGATGACGTGCCAGGCCGTTGCCCGATCCGCACGGAATAATACCGAGAGCGGTGTCGGAGCCACACAAGGCATCGGCCGTCTCATTGACAGTACCATCACCACCGGCGGCAAACACGGCATCATACCCCAACTCCACAGCCTCGCGGGCCAGGCGTGTGGCGTCACCGTGACATTGGGTATAGGTCGTCTCTATATCCCACCCTGCCGGGGAGAGCGTGTCGATTACATAACGGTCGAGTCCAGCCTTGCTGGCGGTTCCTGAGATGGGATTGATGATGAGGCGTGCTTTCATAGCGGTCGTCACATGTGAGGGGATCTTGATGATGGGTACAGGGCTAAATAGCTACACGTTTGGTGACATCCCCCACCTTTATTATATACATCCCTTTGGTAGAGAGTTGCATACGGTGGGTGCCTGCCGGTAGTGTTTCCTGGCAGACAAGTTGTCCGAGTATCGTGAACACCTTGACCGATGATTCCGACGGAATGGCCACGTAGACATATCCGTCGCTCACGGCCACTTCCACGGCATCGTCACCGGCAGTCGACAGCACACCGGCAAACACACCCACAGGTGCATCTACATTCTCCCAGTGCTGAGAAGCGCTGAGAGCTGTCACTCCCATGAGGATGATGGCAAGTATGATGATGAGCCGTCGCATTATCTATATTACAGATGCAAATTTAGTGATATTTTTTGCGTTTTCAAAACCGTATCACCATCTCGGCACAGATTTTGTCGCCCTCTCCGGCCGGAACCACGGCCCCAGAGCGATAGAAATACTTCTCGTAATCGAGCCTCACATCGCAATGCACCGCCTTGTAGGTATATGTGAGGGTAGCTCCGGCCGTGATGCGCTGGCGGGCGGGATGATTGGTGAAAAGCCGGCCTTCGTCATTGCGGTTTCCGTCGCTGTGGGCGGTCATGCCGTCCCAACGGGCCTGGAACGAAGCGCGGTTGAACACTCCCACTTTCACAGGCATGGCATAGTCGGCCCACACGAGCCATCCGTGGGCAGCCTTATGGGCATCGTGGGTGTAATGCTTGTTCATATATTCCCCCTCAAGAGTCCACCGGCCCGGAGTCCAGGTGACGGTAGCGTCCCACAGATTAATCCTTACCGAATCGGGAGCGACCGACTGTATTCCGGTGGCGATCTGCACGTTCCCGACACTATATACACCCTTGCCGGCATAACTCAACTCCTTGACCCACACCGCATGATCGGCCATGGCTGTGGGATTGAACACACCACCCTCGAGCGACAGTTTCTGCCCCTCGGCCAAAGGCACTGCGTAAGAGAGTTTGGCTCCGACACCGCGCACATTGCATATCTGCTTGCCTATGAACGAGCGATTTGCAAACACATAATTGGCAGGGGCCTTGAAACAATCGGTTCCGAACGGCAACCGGAACTGTCCGGCCTGGAACTTGAATCCTCCGCCGAGACCTATGCGTCCCCAGGCATCGAGAATCTTCATCTTGCCACGGTCACACAGATCGGTCTGGATAAAATAGTCGATCGACGGGGCGATGAAACCGTTGAGCGTGACACGGGCATTTCTCACCTGGAAACGCGACCCGGCTCCGTCGAGATCAAGCTCATAGCGGGTGCGCAACGCACCGTGGATCTCGGGCACATAACTGAACTCCTTCTCACCCGAGGCCGGGGCACTGTTCCCGGCGGCCACTGCATCGGCAGGTACCAATGATGACGCAAGCAAAATCAAAAGTCCCGACAGCACCTGCTTCGGGACATTGGTAAGACTCATAGCAATAATCTTTTTACTTAGAAATGATGACATATTGATGATTGATGTACAATTGGTTCAGTCAGTGACGGATACGGCTATATAGCCGTTCCGTGGAGGCGAGAGGAGTCGTAGCTGTACATAGCGGTCACACGGCAAGAACGATATTGTTCTTTTCCGCCAGATTCCGCATATTGATGATAGCATAGCGCATACGTCCGAGAGCGGTGTTGATGCTCACCTTGGTGGCATCGGCTATCTCCTTGAACGACATGTTGCGGTAGAAGCGCATCACCAGCACCTCGCGCTGAGGATCGGGGAGCGACATCACCAGCCGGCGCAGATCCTCGTCGATCTGGAGGCTCACCATCTCGTCCTCGACAGTGCCGTCACACAGGTCACGGCGGTTGAGGAGATCGGCTCCTTCATCGTCGGTCGAGAGAGTGTTCTCAACCTTCTCCTGACGGAAGTAATCGATGATGAGATTGTGGGCTATGCGGGTGAGCCAGCCCGAGAACTTGCCGTGTTCGGCATACCGTCCCTGGCGTATGGTCATTATGGCCTTGACAAATGTCTCCTGGAAGATATCGTCAGCGAGGTCCTTGTTCTTCACAATGTGAAGTATATATGTAAAGACCCTGTTTTTATGACGCTCAAGCAGGATGTCAAACGCTTCGTTACTATCATTGGCGTAAGCGGCGACCAGTTCGCGGTCGGTGAGCTTAGTCAAGTCTTGCATTGCAGTTATTCTTTATTTTGAGTTGAGTAGAGATGTTTTCTATAGGCTGATCGCTGGTTAAGATATAGACGATGTTAAATTTTCCTAAAACGCGAATTCCACACAATAAATGGAAATCCGTTATGCAAAAGTAGCAAAAAACCGCCAATGCGACAATGTTCTTAGCATAATTTAACCACCAAAGAAAAGCACTTAGGTATGGGAATATTAAAGAATTATTCGTTACTTTGCATTGTGAATACCAGGATAAACCCAATCTGATAAACCAAAAAATGAAACCGTTTCACATTATTGCTACAGCCATGCTGACATGCACGATGGCAGGTTGCCACACTTCCGAGAAACTCAATTACCCGGCCGCTCCGCAGGACGGGACTGTCGACACCATCTTCGGACTGGAGGTCAGTGACATCTACCGTCCGTTGGAGAACGATACCGCCCCCGAAACACTCGCATGGGTCGAGGCCGAAAATAAGGTGACACAACAGTACCTCTCACAGATACCCTATCGCGGAGCCATAGCCGAGCGCCTGGCCCACCTCAACAATTTTGTTAAGCGAGGAGTACCATCACGTGAAAATGACGGTAAATACTATTACACCGAGAACGACGGTCTGAAGAACCAGGCCGTGATATACCGCACCGCCGATCTCAACTCGGGCGACCGCGAGGTATTCCTCGACCCCAACACACTGAGTGACGACGGCACCGTGGCCCTGACCGGGACCTTCCAGTCAAAGGACGGAAAATACACAGCCTACACCATCAGCCGCAGCGGCAGTGACTGGACTGAGATCTATGTGATGGACACCGCTACCGGCGAACTGCTACCCGATCACATCGAGTGGGCCAAGTTCACTGGAGCCGAATGGGACGGCGACGGATTCTATTACAGTGCATATCCCAAACCCGAAGCCGGCAAGGAGTTCTCCAACGCCAACGAGAACCATCAGGTGTATTACCACAAGCTGGGTACCCCCCAGAGCGAGGACGCTATCGTGTTCACCGACCCCGCCAATCCTCTCCACTTCCACAGCGCCGGTGTAGCAAGCACCGAGCCGGTGATGTTCGTGTCGATCGGAGGCCAGGGTGTAGGCAACGCACTGAAGATGCGCCGTGGCGGAGCATGGGTCACCGTATCGCCCGACCAGAATTATGACTGCGAGGTGATCGACGTGATCGACGGCAAAATATACTTGCTCACCTCGTTTGGGGCTGACCGCCGTCGCCTGATGGTGGCCGATGTGGCCAACCCTGCCCGTGAGAACTGGAAAGAACTTATCCCTGAAAGTGAGGGCGTGCTCAAGAGCGTGCAACTCTCAGGCAACAACATGTATCTGACCTACGAGAAGGACGCATCCGACCATGTATCCATCTACTCGATGGACGGCAAGAAGGTCTCCGACGTGAATCTTCCCGGCATCGGCTCGATCGCTCTTTCGACATCGCGCAAGCATCCCGAAGACGTGTTCTACAACCTGAGCTCGTTCACCTCACCCTCTACTCTCTACTCCTTCAACGCATCGACCGGTGAGAGCACCCGCATGTTCCAGCCTGAACTCGAGGGCGTGAATCTCGATGATTATGTCACCGAGCAGGTGTTCTATCCCTCGGCCGACGGCACCAAGGTGCCCATGTTCCTCACCTACAAGAAAGGACTGGAGCGCAACGGCAAGAACCCCGTATATCTCTACGGTTACGGAGGCTTCAACGTATCGCTCACACCAGGATTCTCGGCCTACAAAATGTTCCTGCTCGAGAACGGTGTGATCTATGCCCAGACCAACCTGCGCGGCGGATCGGAATATGGCGAGGCATGGCACGAGGCCGGCACCAAGATGAAGAAGCAGAATGTGTTTGACGACTTCATCGGAGCCGCCGAATATCTCATCAAGGAGGGCTGGACATCGCCCGACTATCTGACCATCGAGGGCGGAAGCAACGGCGGACTGCTCGTAGGCGCCACCGTGAACCAGCGTCCCGACCTTTTCAAAGTAGCATTCCCCCGCGTTGGCGTTATGGATATGATGCGCTACCATCTGTTCACCATCGGATGGAACTGGGCTTCGGATTACGGCACATCGGCCGATTCGCCCGAAATGGCCAAATATCTGCTTGGCTACTCTCCCCTCCACACCATACGCAACGACGGCACCCCCTATCCTGCCATCATGGTGACCACCGCCGATCATGACGACCGCGTGGTGCCCGCCCATTCCTTCAAGTATGCGGCCGCCCTGCAGGCAGCCGACACCGGCGATGCTCCCAAGCTGATACGCATCGACTCCAAGGCAGGCCACGGCGCAGGCAAACCCACCGCCAAGGTGATCGAGGAGTATGCCGACATATATTCATTCATGTTCCACAACCTCGGCCTCAAACCCGAGAGCGTGGCAAAATAAGTAAGTTTAACGACCGTTCATATTGAAGATATTTCTCCAAAATATCCTGTTGACAGCATCCCTGCTCCCACTGCAGGGATGCTTCTTCACAGGTGTAGAGTCCACTCCGCGCATTACCGGAAAGGACGTAAAGCGCGAGGTGCCTCCACCTACCGCCGAGGATTCCTATCTGGCCTCAGTGGGCGATGCTCCCTTTTCCACATGGGAGCCCGGCAAAGTTTTCATAGTGACCGACGACCGCATCGGGCGCATATTCGGAGCTTCGGGCACTCCTGCCGGTTCGCTCAAAGGCTCGGCGATCAGATACCGGGGCACCGAGGAGGCCGTGTCGGTAACAGGCGGGACCGTGTCGGACATAACATTCACCTCACCTACCGGACTGCCACTGACCTACCGAGTCAACAAGCCTCTGTCGAGATTAATGACCGACTCCGTGACCGAGGTTCCGTTCACCATACAGATGTCGGTGATTGACGGTGCCCGACGGCTTATGGAGGGGAAAGAATACTACATACTCACCTCGCTGTGGCGCAACGATGACGACGAGCCCACAGGAAGCGGAAGAAAATACATCCCTGTGAGGATCGACTCGGTATCGCCGGGCAATGCTCTGTTTCCCATCAAGGTGGCATTCACCGACCGCGACGGCAATTCGGCCAGGGTGTTCATCCATCCCGGGGCCAAGGGGGATGCGCCACGCACATTCTCACGAGTATTCTCGTTCTCCGATCCCCGCCTGCGTTATCCCCACATCACGCCCGAACATTGGCAACTGATCATTGACGGGCGGGTGGCCGACGGAATGACACTCGAGGAGTGCCGGCTGTCGCTCGGAGCGCCCAAGGAGATAGACCGCGGAGCCACCAACGCCTATATACGCGAGGCATGGCTGTACGAAAACGGAGTGTATCTGCTTTTCGAGGACGGATTGCTAAAACGCTACCGCCATTAGAGGGATGCTCTGCCACGGTCGTGACGACCGTCATTAAACACTCTTATCATCCCACGCGTTAATACATAGAATACTACTATATTTTTCGACTATTTGTTTATGGAACACATCACCGTAAAAATCATCAGCGAGTCGCCCTACGATCTCCCCACCTACGAGACCCATTCAGCTGCCGGAATGGACGTCCGCGCCAATATATCCGCCCCCCTCACCCTCGGGCCTCTCGAACGCGCCCTCATCCCTACCGGACTGAAGATGCAGCTCCCGCAAGGCTACGAATGTCAGATACGTCCCCGATCGGGCCTCGCCCTGAAGCACGGAATATCGCTTGTCAACACCCCGGGCACAGTCGATGCCGACTACCGTGGCGACATAGGCATCATCGTGATCAATCTATCCAACGAGCCTTACACAATAGCTCCCGGCGAACGTATAGCCCAGATGGTGATAAAGAAATATGTACACGTGACATGGGAACCGGTGAAGCGCATCGATGAGACCGAGCGCGGCGAGGGAGCCTTCGGCCACACCGGCACAGAATAAATCAGCAACACCACCCGACAGGCCTGCCAGGCCGACAGATAAAGCAATCAGCAATCTGAAATCTACCACGATGAAGCGACTTCCATTCCTTATCATCCCCATAATGCTCCTCGCGATGGCCGTGACGGCCACCGGACGCGGACGCAAGCCGGCGACATCTCCCGAAGATGTGGCCAAGGCCGACTATATGTATCTCGAAGCCCTCAGGGCCAAGTCGCAGGGCAATTACGATGCCGCATTCTCGCTGCTGTCGCGTGCCCGCGAACTGAACCCCGATGATAAGGAGACCGGGCTTGAGCTGTCCAACTTCATCCTCATCCTGTCGTCCGACCCTACCGACACCACCGGAATGGGACGCGGAGTGAGCATGCTCAAGGAGTATTGGGACGCGAATCCCTCCGATTATTACACCGGAGTGAAATACGGCCTTCTCGCCCAGCGTTCGCTTGACCGTGCCGAAGCTATCAGAGTGTGGGACACCCTGCACCGGCTGTACCCCGAGAAGGTGGAGATAGCTTTCCAGCTTGCCGAAGTGCTCTCGCAAGGGGGCGACAATAACGACCGGGACCGTGCCATAGCGATATATGACTCGATCGAGGCAACCGAGGGTCCCAACCTCAGCCTGTCGAGCAATAAGATACAATTATATTTCAACGAGAACGATACAGCGTCGATCCTTGCCGAAGCCGACCGCCTGCGCGAGTCGTCACCGGCCAATGTCGAGTTCATGGTGTTCTCGGGCAAAGTGTACTCGATGTTCGGACGCAACGATGAGGCTCTGAAATACTTCGACCGCGCATGTGAGCTCGACCCATCGAGCGGACTCGCCTATTACTCCAAGGCCGAATTCTACAAGGCTATCGAGGACTCCACCGGATATGACCGGGAGGTGTTCAACGCTCTGCGTCAGAACAGCCTCGATGTCAACACCAAGCTCTCGATACTGCGCGGATATATCCAGGAGATGTACACCGACTCGTTGCAGCAACCGCGCATCAGGCAACTGTTTGACACGCTGATAGTACAGCATCCGCTCGAGCACGACATCCACGACTCGTATGCCCGCTATCTGATAGTGACACGCGACTATGAGGGAGCCGCCGAGCAGGAGGAGCAGACCCTCGGTCTCGATCCAGCCGATCCCGAAGGATGGGAGATGCTCACATCGCTGTATCTGCAAGTCGAGAATCTCGACAAGGCCAAGGATGCCATAGAGCGCTCACTGCACTATTACCCTGACAATGCACGCCAGCACCTGGTGCTCGGGTCGATCTACGGCCAGCGCAAGGAGAACGACAAGTGCATGGCCGAACTCGAGAAAGCCCTGAAGCTCACCGACGAAGCCGATGCCGAGACCCTATCGAGCATCTACACGGCCATGGGCGACAACATGTATCAACAGGAGCAGGTGGACAGCTCGTATGTATATTACCGCAAGGCCTTGACCTATAACCCGGCCAATGTGCTCGCACTCAATAACTGCGCATATCACATGGCCGTACAGGGCAAGGACCTCGACGAGGCGCTCCAGATGATCGAGACCGTGATGCAAGCCGAGCAGGACAACCCCACGTCGCTCGACACCTATGCCTGGGTACTCTTCAAGAAGAAGGAGTATGCCAAGGCCCGCGACATGATCGACCGCACCATGGAGCTGACCGGTGAAGAGGATATGAGCGCCGATGTGCTCGAACATGCCGGCGACATATACTTCATGGACGGTGAGCCCGAGCAGGCCGTGGAGTTCTGGAAAGAGGCTCTGAAAATGGAACCGTCCAACGAATTGCTCCAGCGCAAGGTGAAACATAAGACTTATTTCTTCAAATAATCCTACCATCCTACCTCTCTCCCACATCAAGCATTCACTATGTTCCGATCATTATTACGCGTCATACTCATCTCCTCGCTTATACTCACCGTCGCCTCGTGCGGATCATCCCGCAAGGGTGCCGTGACAGGTGGTGACTCCTATATCCCCGGCCAGCAACAAGGCAACGGCGGTATCGAATGGACCGACCTGAAGATGCCGATAAGCGTCAACGTGAGCCAGCCCAAGTCGATACGCATATCAGGCACAATGTCGATGGCCAAGGACAGAGACATACACATCTCCATGCGTTTCCTGGGAATGGAAGTAGCCGCAGCATACGTGACAGGCGACTCGGTGTATGCCTATGCCAAGCTGCAACGGGTATATGTGGCCGAAAGCATAGGCGAAGCTCTCGGCGGGCTCAACATCACCGTAGGCGACCTGCAGAATCTACTGCTTGGGGCTCCGTTCCAGATACCCGCATCGACCGGAAGCGTGAGTGTGGACATGCACACCCTCGAACCTACAGGACAGCCGTTATCGATATCAGTGAGTCACCGCTCGGGGCGCACTGCCACCGTGAGCTACACTCCGCTCGAGAGTCTGCCACTTGCCTCGTCAGTCAACATCGAAGCTTCGTCGGGCAAGACCCGCATAGCCGCCACTCTCGGTTACGACTGGCAACGCGCCGAGGTGGACACAGGCAACCGCAGGCAGTTCTCCATCCCGTCGGGCTACCGCCGCATCAAGGGATCGGAACTCCTACGCGCCCTGTCAAAAATGTAGGACACCTCTCAGCCCCTCACGCCTCTCCTCATCACCCTACTTCTCGCCTTGATCCAAATAACAACCTTTCGTAGAAATGCAATTCATCATATCACGCCTGATACGTGTATCCATAAATATGCTTGCAATCATCATGGTTTCGGCCATGATGGCTACCGGCGTATCCGATGTTCAGGCCGCGATGCCGGTGCGCAAACGCAACACCCGGACCACACAGCGGTCAGCCGAAAGCGTGAAAAAGGAGCAGACCAATACTCAACGTAAGATCTCGGAAACCTCCACCCGCCTCAACACCACCGGCAAGGAGCTGAAGAGACAGCTCAATTCGCTCAATTCGCTCAACGCAGATATACGCCAGCAGGATGCCACCGTAAAGCAACTGCGCTCGCGCATCGACTCGATAGGCGCCGAGATCAGCACCACCGCCGACTCCATCACCTCGCTCGAATCGGAACTCGAGGAGATGCGCGCAGCATATGCCAAGGCCATGAAAAGTATGCAGCCGGCGGCCGGAGATATGAGCACCCTTTCGTTCATATTCTCGTCGCAGAGCTTCAGCGAAGCCTACAGCCGTATGCGCTACCTCAACCGCTTCACCGCATGGCGACAGCGCAAGGCCTACGACATAGACCGGGCCATAGAACGCATCGGCGAGCGCCGGCAACACCTCACAGGCCTGCGTCACCAGCAGGACCGTGCCTATCGCGAGGCAGAGAATGCCCGACGGTCGCTCGCCCAGAAGCAGGACGAATCGGAAAAGATGGTCACATCGCTCCGCAAGCAGGACAAGCAACTACGAGCCGAACTGGCCGAACAGAAACGCCAGGCCCGTGCCCTCGACCGTGAGCTCGACCGCATAATTGCCGCCGAGCAAGCCCGCATAGCCCGGGAGGAAGCTGCCCGCGAGGCCAAGGAAAGGAAAGCGAAAAACTCAGCCCGCCGATCCAAGACCTCGGGAAAGGGGGACACCCCGTCGGCCCGCGACATAGCATCGGCCCGCGCCGAGACCCGCTCGGCAGCCTCCACCTCAGCCTCACAGCTCACCGGCTCATTCACCTCCAACAAGGGCCGTCTGCTGTTTCCCGTGAGCGGACGCTACAAGATCGTGCGCCGGTTTGGCCGACAGCCCCATCCCACTCAGAAGCATGTCATGACCGACAACTCGGGCATAGATATCGAGGTATCACGAGGCACCACAGCCCGCGCAGTGTTTGAAGGCACCGTCTCGGCCATATTCCACCAGGACGGTTTCAACACCATCGTGATGCTCCGCCACGGCAAGTATCTCACAGTCTACGCAGGACTCTCATCTGCGTCCGTGCGTCAGGGCGAGAAAGTAAAAGCCGGACAGACCATCGGCACCATCTATTCGGACCCCGCAGATGGAAACCGTGCCATACTCCACTTTGAAGTCCGCAACGAGCGTACAAAACTCAACCCCACTGTTTGGGTGAAGTGACGATCGTTGATCCGTGAGCAAAATTACCACCGCTGACACACGTATTTGGTGCGATAATGTCGCATAGAGTGCATATTTTTGAGAAAAACATGATTTTTCTCAAAAATATGCATAAAACACATAAAAACTTGGCCAGTAAATTTGCATAAACCAGAAATTAGCACTACCTTTGCAACGCAAAAGGCAAATAAGCCTAAAATAGACATCATGGGGTATTAGCTCATCTGGCTAGAGCGCGACACTGGCAGTGTCGAGGTGAGC
>JAMPHR010000001.1:614785-687910 GCA_023663345.1 Paenibacillus sp.
GCTAAACTTTATGCCTGATCCACCTCTTTGCCAACCGGAAAAATCCGCTGACCCTCTACTACCACACCAAACGTTGGGGGTGGATATGAAAAAAGGTTCCAGATGTCGGAACCTTTTGATTGGTGGCGGGGACAGGACTCGAACCTGCGACCTTTGGGTTATGAGCCCAACGAGCTACCACTGCTCCACCCCGCGATGTTTTCGTGGTGCAAAGGTAGGAACTTTTATTTACACTCCAAAATATTTCATATATTTATTACGTTAAAAAATATTAATCAACTGATATTTAATAATATATATTCATCGTGTAATTTTATCATCAGAACCTCCAGGACATAAAATTTGTTACTTACGGGAGAATATGTGTTTTCACAAATCTCCCTATCGTATAAAAAAGGCTACTTAAGTAAGTCCTATAAACTGTTTAATTAATAGAGTCGAACGCAACCTGAGGCAAACAAGTACTTAAAAAGTATTAATCAATAGCCTTTAGATTGCAAGGTTTTTGTAAATTTGCATAACTATACGGGCAGTTGCTGTCCTTAATGTACTAAAACCCATAAACGATATGAATTCACGAGGATCTATCTTTGGACAGATGCCACCTGTGACCAAAAACCTCATCATCATCAACCTGATCGTATGGCTGGCAATGTTTGTATTGCCGGGCCGTATCGGCACGAGCCTTGAGACTCTGGGCGGACTGCACTATTTCAAGGCAGCCGACTTCAACCCTGTACAGCTTGTGACGTATATGTTCATGCACTCGACGGGTAGTTTCGCCCACATATTCTTCAATATGTTCACGCTGTGGATGTTTGGCATGACGCTGGAAAGGACATTCGGAAGCGCTCGCTTCCTGTTTTACTACATGTCGTGTGGCATAGGAGCCGGAATCATCCAGGAACTGACATGGATGCTGACGTGGGAGGATACGCTCACCCCGCTGCTTGCCAACGCAATGCACATAGACTTCCCTGAAGCCCGCGAGATACTCTCGGCTCCCGGCATGGAGGCGCAGGTGTCGCAATGGCTGAACATGTTCATCACCATCGGAGCCTCGGGAGCCATCTATGGTATCCTGCTCGCATTCGGCATGATGTATCCCAACGCGCCTATATTCCTGTTCTTTGTCCCTGTACCTATCAAGGCAAAATGGATGGTGACCGGAATGATCGCCATAGAGCTGCTCATAGGTCTGAGCGAAGCCCGCGGAACATCGGATGGCATAGCCCATTTCGCCCATCTCGGAGGAATGATATTCGGATTCCTCATCATATATTACTGGAAGAAGAAAGGCACATTCAGCGGAGGAGGCGGATATGGGGGTTATTGATGACATGCGCACAGGCTACCGCCAGTCGTCCATGCTGATGAAGATAGTATGGATTAATATAGGCGTGTTTGTAGCACTGCGCCTCATTGCCATAGCAGGAGTGTTCTCGGGCAATCCATCGCTTATCAACACCATGCTGCAATGGGTGGAGCTACCATCGTCGCCGGCGGTACTACTAACGCGTCCGTGGACGATAATCTCGTATATGTTTGCCCAATATGACCTATTGCATATAGTGTTCAATATGCTGTGGCTGTATTGGTTCGGCACCATGTTCCGCATGGTGGGCACATCAAGGCAACTGCTTGTGCTGTACCTATACGGAGGCATAGCGGGAGCGGTGCTTTTCCTTGCAGGATACAATGCCCTGCCGGTGTTCAGCCACACGGGCGGATCGCTCATAGGCTCGTCGGCATCGGTGATAGCCATAGTGACAGCCGTAGCCATACTCATGCCCGACTTCAAGATGCACCTGTTCCTGATAGGCGCGGTGGCTGTGAAGTGGATAGCGATAGCCACGATAGTGCTTGTGCTGATAGGAGTTACTGGGAGCAATGCCGGAGGCGAGATAGCTCATATAGGGGGTATCCTAATGGGCGCGTTATTCGCCACAAGGCTGAAGAAAGGACAGGACATAACGGCCCCGGTGAGCCGTGTGATCGACCGTGCATGTGTATCCAACATGCGCCCCCGTAACCAGAAAGCCAATACAGGCTCCACGAACAGACCGGCCAATACCGAACCTGCCACCGGTGGGCTCACTGCCGAAGAGCGACGTGAGCTCGACGCCATACTCGACAAGATAAAGAAGTCGGGCTACTCGGCCCTCACACCGGCCGAGCGTGACAGGCTGTTCAACGTGAGCCGAAAAATCAAATAAAGAATCATATCCACCATGCGCGCTACCCATCTGAGCCGATTCATATCCCGATCCACAAGGGCTACACTCATCACCATACTCATGGTGGTGAACGTGCTCGCGGCCATAGCGACCATAATATCGGCTTACGGAGGCATCGTGGATCCAGATCTGTCGATATTTCCCGCGCTCATGAGCATGATGCTGCCGGGGATACTCATAGGCGATATATTGCTTGTAGCGCTCGACCTGATAGTGCGCAAGTGGAGCATGACATTCATAGTAGCCGCATCATGGCTGGTGTCGGTGCCACCACTCCTCACCTACTCTCCCCTGCACATAGGCCATCACAAACTCACCCAGGCCGAGAAGGAACGGTCATTTACCCTACTCACCTACAACGCCCTGCACTTCTGGGACTTCCGGGGAAATGTCCCGGGACTGAAATCCAACAGCACCATCGACTATATACTCGAGACCGATGCCGACATAGTGAACCTCCAGGAAGTGGAGTTCATAAAGACATGGCCGTTGTGGCACATCACGTCGGAACAGATAAGCCAGCTCAACGCAAGGTACCCCTACAGAATGGTGGATATAAACAATCAGCTCACCATACTGTCGAAATACCCGTTCCAGTATGACGACATACCACTGCCGTCGCCGATGGATGTGCGCATGGCACTGTTCAGATTCAACATACAGGGCCACAGGGTCAACCTGTTCAACGTGCATCTCGAATCCATAGGTCTGAGCATGGCCGACAAGGCACTATACCAGAACCTGTTTGACAAAGCCCCCGGAAGCGAACGCGCCATACGCAAGGAGCTATCGGATGTAAAGCATCAGCTGATAAGCAAACTGGCCGTGGCTTTCCGCAAGCGGGCAGAGCAAGCACGCTTCATACGCCACACGATCGACTCGATAGGCGGCAACTTTATAGTAGCCGGCGACTTCAACGACATCCAGGGGTGCTATGCCGTCCGCACGATAATGGACGGCGACATGAAGGACGCATACGCCGAAAACGCTTTCGGACCCACGATCACCTATCACGGCAACAGGTTCTATTTCCGCATAGACCAGGTGCTGTACAAGGGAGACATGAAGGCCGTGGATATCGAGCGTGGCGACATCGAGTCGAGCGACCACTATCCGTTGCTGACCACCTTCGTCTTTGACGGAAACTCACCGTAATCAACATTTTTCATCCCATTATATCCACCATCACAAGACCAAAATGAAAACCTTAATCCGAGCCGCCGTCATCACGGCAGCCCTGTCAATCCCAATGGCCATGAACGCCCATCAAGCTACACGGGTCAATCCGTTCTTCGAGTCATACGGCACAAAGTACGACATACCCCCGTTTGAAAAAATCCAGTACAGCGACTACCTTCCCGCCGTGGAGAAGGGCATAGCCGAGCGCAAGGCCGAGATAAAGGCCATAGCCGACAACAAGGCCCAGCCCACATTTGACAACACCATCCTGGCCATGGAGAAATCAGGCCAGCTGCTCAACCGGGTTATGCGCGTGTTCGGCTCGCTCAACGAGACCGACAACACACCCGAAATGCAGGAACTGTCGGAGGTAATACTCCCAATGGTATCCACCGCATCGGACGAGATCTCGATGGATCCCAAGCTCTTTGCCCGCGTGAAGTCGCTCTACGACCGTCGTGACCAGCTCGGTCTCGAGCCTTACCAGAAGCGTGCCATCGAGCTGTCCTACAAGAGCTTTGTGCGCAACGGCGCCCTGCTTCCCGAAAAAGAGAAACAGCAGCTTATGGAGGTGAACAAGAAACTCACCGACCTGTTCCTGAAATACAACAAAAACCTGCTCGCCTCGACCAATGCCTTTGAGCTCGTGGTGGACAACAAGGCCGATCTTGCAGGTATCCCCGCCGGCATCGTGGCCACCGCCGCCACCGAGGCAACATCGCGCGGCAAGGACGGCAAGTGGGTGTTTACCCTCCATGCCCCAAGCCGACTCCCAGTATTGAAGTATGCCGACTCACGCGACGTGCGCGAGAAGATGTACAAGGGATATATCAACCTCGCATCACAGGCTCCCTACGACAACCGTCCCATAATCGGCGACATCGTGAAGCTCCGCGCCCGCAAGGCAGCGCTCCTCGGATTCAAGGACTTCGCTTCCTACATGACCGACAACGTGATGGCCAAGACCCCTCAGGCGGCCACCGAACTGCTCATGCAGATATGGGAACCCGCCGTGAACCGCGCCCATGAGGAGATAGCCGAGATGACCGAGTATGCCAAGGCCGAGGGCAAGAATATCACCATCGAGCCTTGGGATTATTACTACTATGCCGAGAAGGTACGCGCCAAGAAATTTGCCCTCGATGAGAACGAGGTGAGCGCATATTTCTCGCTCGACAATGTGCGCAAGGGTATCTTCACCCTGGCTGAGCGTCTCTATGGCGTGAAATTCACCGAAATGCCCGATGCTCCGAAGTACAATCCAGAGGTGACAGTATATGACGTGACCGATGCCAAGAGTGGCGAGCATGTGGCAGTGTTCATGACCGACTATTTCCCCCGCGCCACCAAGCGCCAGGGAGCATGGATGGATGAGCTGAAATCATCGTTTGTCGATCCTGACGGCACCGTGGAGCGCCCCATCATCTACAATGTAGGCAACTTCACCCGTCCCACCGGCGACACCCCCGCACTGCTCACCGTGGACGAGGTAGAGACCATGTTCCATGAGTTCGGCCACGGCCTCCACGGCATGTTGAGCCGCGCCAAACTCCGCTCACAATCGGGCACAGCCACCGACCGTGACTTCGTGGAACTCCCCTCACAGATCACCGAACACTGGGCCCTGGAGCCTGAACTGCTCAAGGACTATGCGTTCCACTACAAGACAGGTGAAGTGATACCAACCGAGCTCGTAAACAAGCTCCAGGCCGCATCGACCCACAACCAGGGCTTCACCACCACCGAGCTTGCCGGCGCATCGCTCCTCGACCTTGCATGGGGTGCCCTCAATCCCGCCGAAGGTGATGTTATCGACGTGGATGCCTTCGAGAAGCAGATAGCCGAGAAGCTGGGTATGCCCAAGGAAATCGCCTACCGTTACCGCTCGCCCTACTTCAAGCACGTGTTCGGAAGTGACGGCTACGCATCGGGCTACTACACCTATCTGTGGGCCGAGGTGCTTGACACCGACGGCTTTGAGCTATTCTCACAGAAAGGTATCTTCGATCCCGAGACCGCCCGCTCATTCAAGGAAAACATCCTGGAGATGGGTGGCAGTGAGGACCCAATGGAACTCTTTGTGAAGTTCCGCGGACACAAGCCCTCGGTTGACGCTCTCCTGCGCAACCGTGGTCTCATCCCCTCGGCTACTCCCGCCCACGGCGGTGACATCAAGACCCAGGGAGGGAAGTAAAGACAAATAGACAATCCTGACCGGGACCCCACGGAGCGAAACAGTTCCATGGGGTCCCAACGTTTTTACCCTCATGCGGGCAGGGTGACACGGGAAGCCCATACAATACAAGTAATTGGGGAAAGTATTTGGGGGAATGTGGGAATTGTTGTACCTTTGTGACAGAAACCAATCAATGACATAGCCAGCTACTTATGGTCGTATTTTTTAAGAAAGGCGCAAATCTTATCTACGCCGTAGAGACGAATCACAAGTTCTCGCCCGAGGAAGCCACCAAGCTCACTTGGCTCTTCGACGGAGCGACACCCCTCAGTTCAACTTCAGTAAAGGGACGCTTCGTAGGTCCCCGCAAGGAGATGATCACCCCCTGGAGCACCAACGCCGTGGAGATCACCCAGAACATGGGCCTTGAAGGAATCACCCGCATAGAGGAATTCCACCGTACCACCGAGGAGCAACCCGTGTTTGACAAAATGCTCTCACGCCTGTATGACGGGCTTAATTCCCGTGTGTTCAGCACCTCGACCGTGGCCGCTCCCATCGAGCACATAGCCGACATCACTGAATACAACAAGCGCGAAGGCCTCGCCCTCTCCAAGGAGGAGGAGGATTATCTGCGTCAGCTGGCTGAGCGTCTGGGCCGTCCCCTCACCGACAGCGAGGTGTTCGGTTTCTCACAGGTAAACAGCGAGCACTGCCGTCACAAGATCTTCAACGGATCGTTTGTGATCGACGGCGAGGAAAAGCCCCTGTCGCTATTCAAACTCATCAAGAAAACATCACAGGTAAATCCCGGCCGTCTCGTGTCGGCTTACAAGGATAATGTGGCATTTGTAGAGGGTCCGACCGTGGCCCAGTTCTACCCCACCCACCCCGAGCGTTCCGACTACTTCGAGGTGCGTGATCTGCCCACCGTGCTCTCGCTCAAGGCCGAGACCCACAACTTCCCCACCACTGTAGAGCCCTTCAACGGTGCTGCCACCGGTAGTGGCGGTGAGATCCGCGACCGTCTGGGCGGAGGACGCGCATCGCTTCCTCTGGCCGGTACAGCCGTGTACATGACCTCGTATCCCCGTCTGGGCGGACACCCCTGGGAGCTGATGATGAATCCCCGCGCATGGCTCTACCAGACACCCGCCGAGATTCTGATCAAGGCTTCCAACGGTGCATCGGACTTCGGTAACAAATACGGTCAGCCCCTCATCTGCGGTTCACTTCTCACATTCGAGCACGATGAGAACGGCAAGATGTATGCCTACGACAAGGTGATCATGCTCGCCGGCGGTGTGGGCTATGCAGCCTCCAAGGACGCCATCAAGGGCGTACCCGAAGCCGGGGAAGCCGTTGTGGTGATGGGTGGCGACAACTACCGCATCGGTATGGGCGGTGGTGCAGTATCGTCGGTTGAGACCGGACAGTATGCATCGGGCATCGAGCTCAACGCCGTACAGCGTGCCAATCCCGAGATGCAGAAGCGTGTATCAAACGTAATCCGTGCTCTCGCCGAAAATGACAACAACCCCATCGTGTCGATCCACGACCACGGCGCAGGCGGTCACCTCAACGCCCTCTCGGAGCTGGTGGAAGAGACCGGCGGAAAGATCGAGATAGGCGCACTGCCTGTAGGCGACAAGACTCTCTCGTCAAAGGAAATCATAGGCAACGAGAGCCAGGAGCGCATGGGTATGGTGCTCAAGAAGGAGGATATCGAGTATGTGAAGACCATCGCCGACCGCGAGCGCGCCCCGATGTATGTAGTGGGCGAGACCACAGGCGACCACCGCTTCGTATTCGAGCAGAAGGATGGCGTGAAGCCCATCGACCTCGCCATGACCGACATGTTCGGCTCATCGCCCAAGACCACTCTTACAGACACCACTGTAGTGAACACCTACAAGGATGCTCCCTACAACGAGAATGACATAGAGAAATATGTTGCCGACACCCTCGCTCTCGAGGCTGTGGCTTCCAAGGACTGGCTCACCAACAAGGTGGACCGCTCGGTGACCGGCAAGATAGCCCGTCAGCAGTGCCAGGGTGAGATTCAGCTCCCTCTGAGCGACTGTGGTGTAGTCGCACTCGACTACTCGGGCACCAAGGGTATAGCAACCTCCATCGGTCATGCTCCCCAGGTGGCCCTCATTGACTCGGCCAAGGGTTCGGTTATGGCTGTTGCAGAGGCTCTCACCAACATCGTGGGTACTCCGCTCGAAGGTGGCATCAAGGCCCTCTCGCTCAGCGCCAACTGGATGTGGCCATGCAAGAATCCCGGCGAGGATGCCGCACTGTACCGCGCCGTAGAGGCTTGCAGCGACTTCGCTTGCGAGCTCGGCATCAACATCCCCACCGGTAAGGACTCGCTGTCAATGACCCAGAAGTATGGCGACGACAAGGTATATGCTCCCGGCACCGTTATCATCTCGGCCGCAGGCGAGGTGACCGATGTGCGCAAGACCCTCTCACCCGTGCTCCGCGCCAAGGATTCCACCTTATATTATATCGACTTCTCGGGCGATGCCCTGAAGCTCGGCGGTTCGGCCCTGGCCCAGACTCTCGGCGCTCTCGGTGCCGACGCTCCCACAGTGAAGGATACCAAGAGCTTTGTCAACACATTTGACACCGTGCAGAAGCTCGTGGCCAAGAAGATGTTCCTTGCCGCTCACGACGTGTCGGCCGGAGGTCTTGTGACCACTCTTCTCGAAATGACATTCGCCAACACCGCCGGAGGTATCCAGCTTGACACCGAGGCATTTGGCGAGGATGATCTCGTGAAGATCCTCTTCAGCGAGAATCCCGCTCTCGTGGCTCAAGTAGATGCCTCCAAGGTAGCTAAGGTGGACGAGATGCTCACCAAGGCCGGAGTGAAGTTCTACCACATAGGATCGCCTGCAAGCGAGCGTGCCCTCATCATCAATCACAAGGGTACCGAACGTCTGCTCGGCATCGATCATCTGCGCGATGTGTGGATGCACACCAGCTACCTCATGGACTCGATCCAGAGCGGCGAGCAGAAGGCCCGCGAACGCTTCGAGAACTACAAGAAGCAACCCATACGCTACAGAATGCCTTCAGGATTTGACGGCAAGCTCGCATCGCGTGGCATAGCTCTGCGCCGCGACGGACACGGCGACGGTCGCGTGAAGGCCGCCATCATCCGCGAGAAGGGTGTTAACGGCGACCGCGAAATGGCTTACTCGCTCTATCTGGCCGGATTTGATGTGAAGGATGTACACATGACCGACCTCATGAGCGGCCGCGAGAATCTCGAGGATGTGAACATGATCGTGTTCTGCGGAGGCTTCTCCAACTCTGACGTACTCGGCTCAGCCAAGGGTTGGGCATCGGGATTCCGCTACAACGATAACGCCAAGCGCGCACTTGAGAACTTCTACAAGCGCGAGGACACCCTCTCGCTCGGTATCTGCAACGGTTGCCAGCTGATGATCGAGCTCGGACTCATCAACCCCGAGCATCCCAAGAAGACCAAGATGCTGCACAACGACTCCCACAAGTTTGAGTCGCAGTTCATCGGCCTCACCATTCCTCAGAACAACTCAGTGATGTTCGGCTCGCTCTCAGGATCGAAGCTCGGTATATGGGTGGCCCACGGCGAAGGCAAATTCCACCTGCCCATGTCGATGGACAACTACAACGTGGTGGCCAAGTATGCCTACAACGGCTATCCCGCCAACCCCAACGGCTCACGTTGCTCAGTAGCCGGTATCTGCTCGGCCGATGGTCGTCACCTGGCCATGATGCCCCACCTCGAAAGGGCTATCTTCCCCTGGCAATGCGGCTATTATCCCACCACCCGTTCAACCGACGAGGTGACTCCCTGGATCGATGCCTTCATCAATGCAAGGAAGTGGGTTGAAGAGCATGTTTCACATTAATTTGCATTAAATACGCTCCGTTTTTCCTAAAAATCAGTAAATTTGTCGGAAAAACGGAGCGTTTAGCTTCATTATACCTGAAAAGGGAAAATACAGGCAAAACAACTACAAAAAACCAAAACCTTAAATTATAAAAAAATGAGTCTCAACATCATCGTGCTCGCCAAGCAGGTACCCGATACCCGCAACGTGGGCAAAGATGCAATGAAAGAGGATGGCACCATCAACCGTGCAGCCCTGCCGGCCATCTTCAATCCCGAGGATCTCAATGCTCTTGAGCAGGCTCTGCGCCTCAAAGACGCTAATCCCGGGTCGACAATCACATTGCTGACAATGGGTCTGCCCCGTGCGGCCGAGATTATCCGCGAAGCTATCTACCGCGGAGCCGACACCGGCATCGTCCTCACTGACCGTGCCCTCGGCGGAGCCGACACACTGGCAACCTCCTACTCACTGGCTCAGGCCGTGAAAAAAATCGGAAACTATGATATCATACTCGGAGGCCGCCAGGCCATCGACGGCGACACAGCCCAGGTGGGTCCGCAGATCGCCGAGAAGCTTGGCATACCTCAGGTGACATACGCCGAGAAGATCCTTGACCTCAAGGACGGATACGTGACCGTGAAGCGTCGCCTTGAGAACGGCGTGGAGACCGTGAAGGCGCCCCTGCCCTGCGTGGTGACCGTAAACGGTACCGCCGCCGACTGCCGTCCCCGCAACGCTATGCGCGTGCAGAAGTACAAATATGCCGCTTCGCCCAGCGAGGCTGCCGCTCTCAGCGACGAGCGCAAGGCTCTGCTTGAGAAACGTCCCTATCTCAACCTCCAGGAGTGGAGCGCCGCTTACGTTGACGCCGATCCCGCACAGATAGGTCTGCCCGGCTCGCCCACCAAGGTGAAGAACGTGGAGAACGTAGTGTTCGCCACCAAAGAGTGCCGTGTGCTCGACGACAGCGATGCAGCTATCGAGGATCTCGTGAAAGAACTGATTACCAACCATACAATAGGATAAGCCCAATGGACCAGAACAATCTCATAGTATATCTCGAAATCGAGGATGGCCGTGTGGCCGATGTGAGCCTCGAACTTCTGACCAAAGGGCGTGTGCTTGCCGAGAAATTAGGTGTGAAACTCGAAGCAGTGGCCGTGGGCGACAACCTCGACACCGTGGCCGAGCAGGTGTTCCCTTACGGAGTTGACCGCCTGTACCGTGTAGCTGACAAGCGTCTCTCCCCCTACACCTCCAATCCCCACTCGGCAGTGCTGATCAATCTCTTCAAGGAGATCAAGCCCCAGATCTGCCTCATGGGCGCGACCTGTATCGGCCGTGACCTGGGTCCCCGCGTGAGCTCGTGCCTGCACAGCGGTCTTACCGCCGACTGTACAGCCCTCGAGATCGGCGACCACACCGATGCCCGCACCAAGCAGGAATACAAGGACCTGTTGCTCCAGATCCGACCCGCTTTCGGTGGCAACATCGTGGCTACTATCGTCAACCCCGAGTGCCGTCCGCAGATGGCTACAGTGCGCGAGGGCGTGATGAAGAAAGAGGTGTATGATCCCGCCCACAAGGGTGAGGTGATCGACCTCGATGCCAAGAAATATGTGAGCGACGAGGACTTCGTGGTAGAGATCCTCGACCGTCATATCGAGAAATCCAAAATCAACATCAAGAACTCGCCCATCATCGTGGCCGGCGGTTACGGCGTAGGCTCGAAGGAGAACTTCAAGCTGCTCCACGACCTGGCCGAGACCCTCGGAGCCGAGGTAGGCGCTTCGCGTGCCGCCGTCGATGCTGGATTCACCGAACATGCCCGCCAGATAGGCCAGACCGGCGTGACCGTGCGTCCCAAACTGTACATTGCCTGCGGTATCTCAGGTCAGATCCAGCACATCGCCGGTATGCAGGAGAGCTCGATCATCATCTCGATCAACAACGATCCCAACGCTCCCATCAACACCATCGCCGACTATGTGATCACCGGCAATCTTGAGGAAGTGGTGCCCAAACTGATCAAATACTACAAGAAGAACTCAAAATAAGACCACTGCAATGGCTAACTTTTATACCGATAATCCCGATCTCAAGCACCATCTTACCCATCCGCTGATGGAGAAGATCGTGGCCTTGAAAGAACGCAACTACAGCGATGCCGAGAAGTACGACTACGCACCTCTCGACTATGCCGACGCTCAGGACAGCTACGACAAAGTCCTGGAGATCGTAGGCGAGATATGTGGCGACATCATCGCCCCCAACGCCGAGAGCGTTGACCATGACGGTCCCTCGGTGACCGACGGTCGCGTGACCTACGCTCCCGCCACTCAGGTAAACCTCGACGCCTGCCGCAAGGCCGGCCTCATGGGCATGGCAATGCCCCGCCGTTACGGAGGTCTCAACTTCCCCATCACCCCCTATATCATGGCCGCCGACATCGTGAGCCGTGCCGATACCGGTTTCGAGAACCTGTGGGGACTTCAGGACTGTGCCGAGACCATCTATGAGTTTGCCAACGAGGATCAGAAGCAACGTTTCATCTCACGCGTATGCCAGGGTGAGACTATGTCGATGGACCTCACCGAGCCCGATGCCGGATCGGACCTCCAGAGCGTGATGCTCAAGGCCACCGAACAGCCCGACGGCACATGGCGCCTCAACGGTGTGAAGCGTTTCATCACCAACGGTGATTCGGACATCCACCTGGTGCTCGCCCGCTCCGAGGCAGGAACCAAGGACGGACGTGGCCTGTCGATGTTCATCTACGACAAGCGCGACGGTGGCGTGAATGTGCGCCGCATCGAGAACAAGATGGGTATCAAGGGATCGCCCACCTGTGAGCTTACCTACAAGGACGCCAAGGCCGAGCTGTGCGGATCGCGCCGTCTGGGCCTCATCAAGTATGTGATGGCCCTTATGAACGGTGCCCGTCTCGGCATCGCCGCCCAGAGTGTGGGCGTGAGCGAGCTCGCATACCGCGAGGCTCTCGCATACGCCCGCGACCGCAAGCAGTTTGGCAAGGCTATCATCGAGTTCCCCGCCGTGTACGAGATGCTTTCGGTGATGAAAGGCAAGCTCGACGCATCGCGCTCGCTGCTGTATGAGTGCGCACGCTTCGTGGACATGTACAAGATCTACGATGACATCGCCAAGGAGCGCACCCTCACCCCCGAGGAGCGCAAGGAGGCTAAGTACTATTCCCGTCTGGCCGATGCGCTTACCCCGCTCGCCAAGGGCATGGGTAGCGAATATTGCAACCAGAACGCTTACGATTGTATCCAGATCCACGGCGGATCGGGCTTCATGAAGGATTACGCTTGCGAGCGCCTGTATCGCGATGCCCGCATCACCTCGATCTACGAGGGTACCACCCAGCTCCAGGTTGTGGCAGCTATCCGCCACGTGACCACCGGCACCTATCTCAACCTCATCAATTCTTATCTTGAGGCTGAGGTTAAACCCGAGCTCCAGAGCGTAAAGGATCGTATCCGCGTGATAGCCGACATGTATGCCAAGGCTGTAGAGCATGTTGGCAAGGTGGAGGATCAGGCTTACGGTGATTTCATGGCCCGTCGTCTCGTCGAGATGGCCGGCGTGACCATCATGAGCTGTCTGCTTCTCAACGATGCCGAGCGTAATGATTCGTTCCGTCGTTCGGCCGAGGTTTACCTGAACCTTGCTCAGGCTGAGGTGACCAAGCACGCCGAGTTTATCAATACGTTCGCACCTGAAAGCGTTGCGGAGTACAAGGTTCTATAATTTAGTATAGAGATTAAAGTATAGAGTATAGTGATTAGATTGGAGATCGGGATTTTGCCCTCTCCGCTAATCACTATACTCTATACTTTTCCCTCTATACTAATTCGGACGGGGCAATTATAGGACGTCTTCGACGCCCGTTTTACACCCTAATTCATTGTTCCCCCACGCCTCACCCGATGCGCAAATCTGCCCTGGCGGGCGATTTGCACTCGGGTTCGTGGTGGGGCTACCATTTCATCGCCCCGTTCTGGGCTTAGTTGGCATCGGGCCTGCGGACAATTTGGTGGTCAGGTAAGTGGTGCCCGTGAATTTAATCGCTCCCTCGGGGCTTAGTGGGTAGCTATATACAGTATAGAGGTAAAAGTATAGAGTATAGTGATTAGATTGGAGGCCCAGGATTTTGCCCTCTACGCTAATCGCTATACTCTATACTTTAATCTCTATACTAAACTATAATACTTATCCTATAATGCCTTAGAGAGGATGTCGGATACTTTTACGGGATCGTGGCCGGCGAAGACGATCTTGCCATCGCCGTCGATAAGAACCATGAAGGGGATACCGCTGAAATGATAGGCGGTGGTCACATCCCTGAAGCTGTCCTTGGGCACGCGAAGCTGAGTCCATGCCATCTTCTCCTGATCCATGGCCTTGCGCCAGGCGGCATCGTCCTCATCAACGCTTGCTGCGATGATATTGAGCTTATCGCCATACTTCTCGTGAAGCTCGCGCACATGAGGAATAGCTGCACGGCAGGGACCACACCATGAGGCCCAGAAGTCGACCATAGTATATTTGCCCTTTCCAGCCTGCTCGGCGAAATTGTGGGAAGTTCCCTCGGGATCCACTGCTACGAAATCGGCAAACTGCTGTCCTCGCATAAATTTGCGTGCATTCTCCACGGCTTTGAGGAGCGATGCACGGCGCACGGGCGAGTTGTTGGCGCTCACCTTGGCCTGTATATCATCGAGCTCGGCGCTGTCATAGATAAACGGATTGCCGAGAGCCTGCTCCCACAACATTCCGCTGATATGATAGGCTGGATGCTCGTTCATGAACGCATCGTTGGCATTATCAAGAGCCTTTTCAGCATCGCTGTATGCGGCCTTAAGCTTTGCCTGATTTTCGGGCGACTTATCACTGCTCTTATCCCAATACAGGTTGTAATGGGCTGTGCGGGCAGCCACATTGTAAGGGAACATGGCGTTATTGTACTCGTCATACTCGCGCTGAGCCTCTCCACCCTTTACCGTCACATTTTTCTTCTGATACAAGCCTGACGGACCCACAAAGAATGACAACGGGATACTGTCGAGATGAGCCACGGATACCTCAATCGGCAGATTCTCTACCATCAGATCGAAGGCTCGGCCATTGGCTCCATCATCGGCAGGGTCATCGAGCCGGATCTCACACATCGTAGGTTTGGCTACGGAGCCTGTAATGGTAAACTGTCCGTCGGTCACTGTACCCGAGACAGCCTTCCAGTCATTTCCGGCCTTGGTGTCACGGTTTACGAGTTCAACACGGTGGCCGGCTTTGAGGCCTGGCACTTTACCGGTGATTGTAAAAGTATCCTGAGCCATGAGCGAACCCATGGCCAGGAGGGATACAATTGATAGGGATATTCTTTTCATAAATATATTAGATTGTTTATTTTAGGGGGGTAGACCAAAGTTGTTGTGGCTCTTGCAGTGCCAGCTTGCGGTAAAATAACAGGGGAGACATTGACCAAGGGATCTACGCAATATACAATTGTTATATGATAGAGCCAGAGGGCTATTGGAGAGATTATATCTTTTGATCTTTAATTTTGTTCTTTGGTCCTATGGTCAAAGAATTATGGTCAAGAAATATTATTTTACGTTGGATTCGAGGTAGGCGTCGATCTCCTTGGGGAGATTGGTGGAGCACACGATCCGGCCCTCGGGATCGATCAGTATGAGGCGGGGGATGGCCGAGATGGCATATAGTTTGCCGGCCTCGGCGAACTGCCCGGGATTGAGGTGGAGCTGAGTCCACTCCATATGCTCCTTATCCATAGCCTTTTTCCATGCCTCGGCACTCTCGTCACATGAGATGCTGAACACTTTCATCTTGCCGGCATACTGATTGTGGAGCTTGCGCACATGGGGGATGGCTACACGACAAGGGCCACACCATGAGGCCCAAAAGTCGATGAACGTGTATTGGCCGGGCTCCATATAGCTCGAAAACTGCTTGGCATCGCCATTGGTATCATCCACATGGAAATCGGAATACTTGCGCACCAAGGCATATTTCTTACTCCAGTCGAGGGCGCGTTTATTCAGACTGACACGGGCGGTATCGGGACACACTTTCACTTTCTCGGCCATTGCTGTCAGCTCGTCCTCGGAATGTACAAATATATTCTGAAGTTCCTTAAACGTCATTGCCGATGATATATGATAAGTGGGATGCGCTGCTATGAATTTCTGCTTTATTGCATAAAGTTCGGCCGCCGCCTTCTCCTTCAGTGCATCATATATTGCCATGGTGTCGGGGTTATCATTGCTCCAGAAATATTTTTCGGCGCTAAGGTAGCTTGCGCGTTTGGCCTTGTCCTCGGCTGCGGAGCATGAGGCGAGATACTCGGCAAACTGACGGTTGGCCTCGCTTCCGGTGACAGTCAGCAGTGTGTCGGGTACATACGATTCGCTCATCTCTCCGATGGGAGCTCGGAACGACACATTGATATCGGTGTTTTCTACCATCATGCGCGGGGAGGTGGCTGTGCGGAATCCACCGCGCTTGCTACGAGGCTGGATGGAAATGGTGCATAACGATGGCATTTTCACCGAGCCGGTGAGGGTAAATGAGCCATCAGTCGTGAATACCTCGGTAATCTTCTCAGGCTCCTCCCACTCGATGTTGGAGAGTACTATGCGGGTGCTGTCGGTCACGCCTGGAATGGTGCCTGTGATGGTGAAATGATCGGCCGCAAGTGCAGGCATGGCAAACGCCATGGCAAGGATCGTTGCAATAGTTTTCATAGAATTACCTTTGATTCAGGTGATTAATTTTGTAGTTATTTTATTTAAGGCTATAAAAATGGGGAGGTGAAACTACCCCTCCCCAAAATATTCAAACTCTATCAGTTGGTAGCATTACGGCACCAGCGGACTGACATGAGGTTATCGGTGTGCGAGCATTGACGCTCAACACCCTCTACGCCGGCTACAAGCTTACGGAAATATGCCATCGGTACCTCTCCGTAAGAATTATCGGGAGTAGAAGTCCAGAAATAGCCATACTCGGTGACAGTGTTAAGGTTCATAGCCATCCAGCCATAGGTTTTGACACGGACAGTACCACCACCTAACTTCAGGCCCATGCCCACACCCGACTCGGAGGTTGCCATAAGTCGCGAGGCCACGCCATTGGCACCACGCCAGCCTTTATTGTCGGCATCGGTCATGCCGAGGGCACGCTCGAGAGCTTTCCAATCCTCATCGGTGGGAAGTCTCCATCCCTCAGGGGCGGAAGCTACGGCCTCGTTATAGCACATCAGATTGCCATACACCGGCATATAACCATTGTCTATATAATCAAACTCATCCTCATATTCCGATCCATATTTGATCTCAACATAAGAATAGTAAAAATTATTATAGAATGTGTAGTCGTAAATAGGGGTACCATTCTTGGCATTGGAAGTAGTCCATTCCAGATCTCCTATGCGAATCCACTCATAGACATTTCCTTCATCATCGGTCACAGTGCCTGATGCCGTAGGAGATGTTACCACAGTGATATCATCGTCATCGTTGCATGATGATAACACAACAGGAACCACCATCGCAAGGAATAAATATATTAACTTTTTCATTATAAACTTTATTAGAATTTATATCCGAGTGACAGAATAGCATTCTTGATGATATTGTATTTTGTGACAATCATGGGATAGTCACCGAACTCAGCCATGAAATCGGCTTCGTCCCTATCCATCACTGCATCATAGAAGTCATCAAAGTCATTGTATGCATATGGCAGATAGTCATTTTGCGGACCACGCCTACTCTGTATATATGAGAGATAGCCCATCTCATATACCGGCGTAATATCAGAACGATCCCAGTCTTCATAATAATCCGTGAGATATTCACCGGCATATTCATAGGACAGATCCATGAATTCTTCAGCCTCATCGCTATAAGAATTGAACTTTGCACTTACAAGTTCTTTAAGAGCAGTCCTGGCGTAAACAGCCACATCGTCATCGGACGTATTCAACATATCACCCATGGCAACCGCGAGACTGCGCCAACACGAGGTAGTAGATGCTTCCTCATAACCATAATATCCTGAAACCTGAAGATTATCCACAAGCAACACCGAATAAGGCAACAGTGAACTGCCCTTCACGTGAGGATATATATATTCCAAGAAAAGATTGGTAGCGGTCTCTTTGGCATTATCATCCGTAATATACTCAAAGATAGGGGGATTGCCACCACTTGAGGTAAGGTTGAATGTGAAATCGATGTACTCATCCTTATACACATCATTGCCATAGGCATCCTTACCGATCACTGTGTGGCTTAGGAGATCGTTAAACATCAGGTATGTACCGGTCTCCTTAAAGAAATTGCGACGCAATTCAGCCTCAAGCCCGGTTGCATCATCGGGCACTGCAAACAAATTGACATTATCAGACGGCTCAAGAATCTCCTCGTCATCAGAACAAGAGGTGGCAAACACCCCGGAAAGGAGCATGAAACCATATATGATATATTTATTCATATTTCTACGATTATTAACCATTTAACAATTATTTGCTTGCCGAAACCCTGTTAGCCACACGGGCCGGACGGGGATTATTACCTATCGAGGGCTGGAATTCACGTATCTCACGAGGTATAGGCAGAGTATAGGCCTGATCATATTCCTCAAGCCGATAGGTGTCGGTGTAATCCACCACTTCTTCCCAATCAACTTCATGATAGTAATGATAGCTATGGTCAATTACTTTTGACCATGGATATTTCTGACATACCGTGTAACGGCGTAAATCAAACCAGCGGTGTCCCTCGAGAAGGAACTCGCGTGCACGCTCCTCTCGTATAAAATCGATAAGAGCATTGCCTGACATATTGACATCGGGTACAGAATTCATGCGATAACGCAGAAATGTCTTGAGCAGTTCGCAAGCCTGGGCATCCTGTCCTTTATAAGCCAAGGCCTCGGCCTTATTCAGATATGCCTCGGGAGTGCGTAACAGGCAGTAGCTCGATACGTCGGTCATACCTCCCCATTTAGAACGTTGCTGGTTATACTTCAGGAATACATCAGGATAATATCCATCCTCGGTAGAACCGATATACAGGGTAGAGCGTAGGTCGTTCCTGTCAAAAAGGTCCAACATATAATCGGAAACCTTGAAAGCAGAAGGATAATCGCCATAGCGGTCATCAGCAAAATTAGCGGCAATCAGATAATGACCCATTGTAAAGATAGTCTCGGGTGAACCAAGATATACCGAATTGGCCCCGGCTGAGACTGTGTGAAGATCAAGCAACCGGCTATTGGATGCGAGCACCTTGTCGGCATAAGCCACAGCGTTATCCCAATCCTGCATATAGAGATATACACGGCTCAACATCAAGTTTGCGGCCGCCTCATCACCATGATACTTTGATTTCACGGTCTTTCCGGCAAGGAATGTAGAAGCATTGTGAAAATCCGACAGAATCTGGGCATAGGTTTCTTCGAGAGTCGAACGCCCAAACTCGGTATCCTCAATGTACTCGGTAGTCTTGATGGGTACACCGAGAGCAGTGGCCGCATTGTCGGCAGTGTAAGGCTGAGCATATAGATTGGCAAGGAAGAAGTAGCACATACCTCTCAAGAAATGAGCCTCACCCTTGACACGCTCTTTGGCTACAACATCTTCGACATCAGTCTCGGGCTGCTCATCAATGAGAGCGATGACCATATTGCACACATTGATGCGGGCATATAAATCGTTCCAGTATGTGGCATCACCGCCGGTGTATCTGAGGTCTTTGTCGACACCTGTATCCTGTTGCCATGTAAAGAAGGGGAACATCGATTCGAGATAGGCACCAAAATCATTTTTTTCACTGGTATTCAACTCTATCTCATCAGTCATGTAGTGGAGCACATCCAAGCCGTTACCACTCTCACTATAGAGACCGGAATTAGAAAAGTATAGACGGCCTGAATGCATGTATCCATCTCCGAGTAGCACTTCGTCGAGATCACGCCATGACTCAACCTTGGCCAAGTCCTGGGATTGCTCCGTGAGAAAGTCGGAGCAGGAGGTGAGCCCCACAGCCATTATAGCCGCAGAGGCAAGATATTTTATTGATTTCTTATAAGTTTTCATTGCAATGGTCAGTGATTAGAATGTAATGTTGAGACCAAATGAGTAGCTGGGACGATCGGAGAGCTGGATAGTCGTGAAGCCACCCTGGGTAGGAGTCTGGCCCTTGAGTTCCTTGCTACACCATGTGTGGAGATTGTTGCCGGATGCATGGAGCTCAAGACGGCTTAGGCCGAATCGTGAAATCCAATTATCGGGGAGCTCGTAGGAAAGGCTTATGGTCTGGAGTTTGAGATAATCGGCACTTACCACACGGTAGTCACTATAGTCGTACATATCCCAATAGCTTGTGGCAATGGTCTGTACGCCGAGGTCGCTCATACCTTCCGACCAATGGTTCTGATACTTGAAATAGCTATCGCTACCTTCTCCAATAATGGCAGGAATATTGGTGTGAAGCTCATCGCCAGGCTTCATCCAGCGGTCAAGATAGTCACGGCTGAGATTATTCTCGGGATGAATTTCAGCCGCGCCGAAAGTAGAATTCCCACCTAATCCGTAAGTCTTTGTACCATACATTCCGAACAGACGGGTCTTGGCTCCGAGGCTATAGGCAAACGAGGCATTGAAATAGAGACGCTTCCAGCGGAGACGGGTGCTGAAGCTACCTGACATATATGGTTCACGCGATCCGGAAGCTACAAGCACATTGGTATAAGTGTCATACTTGCTGAGACCAACAAGATCCTGATAGTGATCCAACCAATCGTCGAACATAGGACCTCCGTCGTAGGGGCTGAGGCCAAGGAAACGGTAGGAATAGAATGTTCCGATAGGCTGTCCCTTCACGATTGCGTTACCGTTAAGAAAGTCGTCGAGTTCATAGGACTCACCTGCTGGGAGTGATTCGATAGAGTTGATGGTGCGGGAGAACTGGCCAGAAATGCTCCACTGCCAGTCGCGGGTCTGGATAGGACGACCGGTCACCGAGATGCTCCAACCATCATTGGAGATATTACCACCGTTGACCACATAAGTCTGATAACCGTTAACAGTAGATATGGTCTTTGACATGAATGCATCCTTGGTGCGCTTGAAGTAGAGGTCACCCTCAACTTCAAGACGATTGTTCAGGAATGCAAGGTCAAAACCAAGATTGACGCTGGTGGTCTTCTCCCACTTGAGATTGGGGTTGGGGTTGCGGCTAACCGATGAAGTGTACTCCCCGTAGTAGCTGTCCAGAGGATTCTTCTTAATAATCATAACCGGAGACTCCGAATCCAACATATTGCCCTGGAAACCATAGGATGCTTTCAAGATGAAACGGTCGAGCCATGTCTGTTGCTTGATGAACCCGAGCTGGGCAGGGTCAAATGAACCGGATACCGACCAGATAGGAAGGATCTTGTCGTTGGATGTATCACCGAAGTTATTGGATCCGTCGATACGGGCATTGGCATTGAGGAATATCATGCGTTTCCAGTTGTAGCTGACGGTAGCATAGGCCGAAATCACATTGGACTTGCTATCGGTTATGGTAGGAACGTTGGAAGCCATCCAATCCTTGTACATAGGATAGTCATCGAGATTGATGCCTGAGACAAATGACATGCCACGGTCGGGGAAATAGCCCCGATCGGTGCGGGCATATCCCTTATAAGTGGTAGAGGAAGCCTCGAAACCGAGACCGCCACTTATATTATGGATCTCATCCTCACCAAAGTATTTATTGGCATCAAGCTGAACACGGGTTGTCCAACTACGGTTCTGGGTATGGTCCTGGGACAACTGTCCACCATAAGGCATAAGAGTCTGATCGGGATCAATTTCTCCACCGTACTCTCCCATGCGCAATTCGGCCGCATACCATGATCTCTCGCCCCAATAGCTCTTGATATCGGTATCACCTGTAGTGTAGGACAGGATAGCGTTGGCGCGCAACCAGTCGGTAAACTTGAATTTAAGATTGGCGTCAAATGTATAGGATGACTGATCCTGCTTGATGCCACTGTTCTCAAGTTCATTCAGTATATTGAAATTATGGGGATCGGTATTGTTGCGATCGGGCTTGGCATAATAATAGTAACGACCGTCACGGCCATAGGCGGGAATGGCACGGCTCGTGGAATATGCATAATCGACAGGAGAGATCGATTCCTGATAGTACTCACGCTCGCTTACATTACCCTTGATGCCGAATGATGCCGACAGCCAATTGGAGAAATTGACATCGAGGTTGACCACAGCACTGTAACGACGGTTCTTGGTACCTTTCACGACATCATCATTATCCATGAAACCGAGAGAAGCATAGTAGGTGCCACGCTCGCCACCACCGCTCACGCTTGCATTGTGTTGCTGCGAGAAGCTGTCGTGGGTGAGCAGATCGAACCAGTCGGTGTTTCCGGTCTCATACCAAGCAAGGTCCTCCTGAAACTGGGAATATGTGATTTTACCCTCATACAGTTGCTTCATCAGACCTTCATATCCCACCATCGCGGCATAAGGGCTGTACTCATAGTGGTCGGCAAACAGTTCACGAGAGAGCTGGATACGCTCCTTGGAGTTCATCACGTCCACGCTCTTGTCGGTATAGTGAGGACGCTGTTTCCATGTAAATGTGTTGTTGTAACGGATCTGGGGCTTGCCCTCGCGACCACGCTTGGTGGTAATCACAATAACACCGTTGGCTGCCTTGGTACCGTAGAGTGCGGTGGCCGAGGCATCCTTAAGAATGTCGAGACGCTCGATATCCTGGGGGTTGAGTCCGGCGATGGCGTTACCGATACGGTTGATATAGTCGGGGTCGTTGAGGTCCTCGGCCGAGATGGGCACAGGATCGTTGACCACGATACCGTCGACTACCCAGAGGGGCTCGCGGTTACCGATGATCGAAGATGTACCGCGGATACGGATCTTGGGGGCAACACCGGCCTCGCCTGAGTTGGACATGAACATAAGGTCGGGCACCTGACCCTCGAGCATCTGGTCGATTGAGATAGCGTCGGGGCGGATGATGTCCTCGGCCTTGAGCGAAGTGATGGAGCTTGTGGAGGCGCGCTTGTCGATCACCTGATAGCCGGTAACGACCACATCCTCGAGCATATTCTCATCGTCCTCGAGATTTACCACAAGCTGGCCACCTTTCCAAGTGACCTCCTTGCGCTTCATACCTATATAAGATACAACAAGGGTCACGCTTTTGCGACCCTTGGCCGGGAGAGAGAATATACCGTCGATATTAGTTGCTGTAGCTGTCTTGGGAGACTTTTTCTCCCACACTGACGCTCCGGGGAGTGGCTCGCCTTCGGCATCAAACACTACGCCTCTGATAACTGTTGCAGATTGCTCATTCTCAACAGCTTGGGCATAGGGGGGGGTTGGAATTCCCCTCCTGCATACCGGATTCCTTGGCCGATGCACCGACTCCACACACAAGGGATAGTGTCACGGGAAGAAACCAGCGTTTACTTAATGCGAATGTTCTCATGTAAAAGAGATTTCTGTGTTGTTTGGTTAAGATTGGTAAATTTTTTATGTTCGCAAATATAGATAATATTTTTCTAAATCCTACTTTTTTGAAAGAAAAATTGCCGAAATGTGGAAAAAATATGGATTTTAAGGGGTAGAAGCAGTAAAAACATCACCTTTTGTGTGTATTTTATACACTTATCGTCTTAAGGAAAGATGTTAAATTTATGCAATAAATCTTGGAAAAATAGTAGGGGCACAAGCTTTATATTAAGTAATATTAACTCCGAAAACGTATAATGTTAGAAACAGTCATTGTAAATTTATCGTGTAAAAAACAATACCATTGTCAAACACACGAAAAATAGCAACACTCTATCATGAAATTACATCTTACCATGGCCCTTGTCGCGGCGGTGAGCCTGCCCGCGATAGCCAAAGCACCTGAATGGGAGGATCCGCAGGTGACCGAGATAAACCGAGTGCCCATGCGGGCATCATACTTCGCCTACCGTGACGGGGAAGCCACCGGGCAATCGGCCTCATCGGCCAATTATCTGGACCTGTCGGGGACATGGCGGTTCAACTATGTGCCCGACCGCTCTGACCGTCCGGGCGAGGAGGTGTTTGCCAAGACCTACGATGATTCCGCCTGGGGCTTCATACAGGTGCCCGGCATGTGGGAGCTGAGCGGGTATGGCGAGCCGATGTATCTGAACATCGGTTATCCCTGGCGCGGAAATTTCAAGAACAATCCGCCCGTGACGCCCGACAAGGAGAACGCGGTGGGAACTTACCGCACATGGGTGAACATCCCGGCCGACTGGAAGGGGAAGGATATAATGGCTCATTTCGGATCGGCGACATCCAACCTGGCGCTGTGGGTCAACGGCAAGCGAGTGGGCTATGGCGAGGACAGCAAGTTAGCGCAGGAGTATGACATCACGCGCTATGTGGTGCCCGGGAAGGAGAATCTGATAGCCGTGCAGATGAACCGCTGGTGTGACGGCACGTATCTGGAGGATCAGGACTTCTTCCGCTTCGCAGGACTCGCGAGGGAGAATTATCTGTTTGCCCGCGAGAAGAACCGCGTGCAGGACGTGAGGGTGAACGGCGATCTCACCGACGGATACCGCAACGGACGGCTCACCTACGAGGCCGATGTGACCGGAGCGGGCACTCTGGAGCTGACACTCACCTCGCCCGAGGGGAAAACCGTGGGCGAGGCTTCGCGCAAGGTGAACAAAGGCACTGTGGAGCTGACTATGGATGTGCCTAATGTGGAGAAATGGAGCGCCGAGACCCCTGCCCTATACAGCCTGGTGACGAAATTTACCCCTAAGAACGGCGAGGCCGAGATAATACCGCTCAAGGTGGGATTCCGCAAGGTGGAGATCAAGAACAGCCAACTGCTTGTGAACGGTGAGCCCATACTCATAAAGGGTGCCGACCGCCATGAACTTGACCCCGACGGTGGATATGTGGTGAGCATGGAGCGCATGATGCAGGACATCAAGCGGTTGAAGGAGCTTAACATCAACGCTGTGCGCACATGCCATTACCCCGATGATCCGCGGTGGTATGACCTATGCGATGAGTATGGCATCTACCTGGTGGCCGAGGCCAATATCGAGTCTCACGGCATGGGCTACGGCAAGGAGACACTGGCCAACGTTCCGGCCTACAAAAACGCCCACCTCGAGCGCAACTCGAGAAATGTGGCAGCCAACAGGAATCATCCCTCTGTAATAATATGGTCGCTCGGCAATGAGGCCGGTTACGGACCCAATTTCGAGGAGGCGTATGATCTGGTGAAGAGTATGGACCCGTCGCGTCCCGTGCAGTATGAGCGCGCAGGATTGGAGGGTAAAACCGACATATTCTGCCCCATGTACTATCCCTACGAGCACTCGGAGAAGTACTCGGCCGATCCCAAGCATACCAAACCGCTGATACAGTGTGAGTATGCCCACGCTATGGGCAACTCGGAGGGCGGATTCAAGGAGTATTGGGATCTGGTGAGGAAGTATCCCAAGTATCAGGGCGGATTCATCTGGGACTTCGTGGACCAGTCGATACGCCATACCACTCCCGAGGGTAAGACTATATGGGCCTATGGCGGAGACTTCAAGAGCACCGACCCGAGCGACCAGAATTTCTGTGACAACGGTCTAATCTCGCCCGACCGTGTGCCCAATCCCCATGCCTACGAGGTACAGCGGGTGTATCAGGATATCCACACCACGCTCCTGCCCGATGGAAGCGTGGAGGTGTACAACGAGCGGTTCTTCGCTCCCACAGATGACGTGGTGCTCAACTGGACTCTCCTGAAGGATGGCCACAAGGTGCGTAGCGGATCGGCCGGCGATGTGAATGTGGCTCCGCAGGGGAAGAAGAATGTCAAAATCGACTATGGCACAGTGGATAATGACGGCGAATGGCTCCTGAATGTGGAATATGCTCTCAAGGAGGCTACTCCCGTGCTTGAGGCCGGAACAGTGATTGCCCGCGATCAGCTGAGGCTCACTCCCGTGACATGCGAGATGGCACAGCTCTCGCAGGAACCGATCATCGGCATGGAGCGCAAGGCAGGATTCATCACCGTAACGGGCAAGCACTTCTCAGTATCATTCAACGAAACCAACGGATATCTGTCGCGCTACGATGTAAACGGAAGCTCTATGCTGAACGAGGGCGCAGAAATCACTCCCAACTTCTGGCGCGCTCCAACCGATAACGATTATGGAGCAGGCCTGCAGAAGAAGTATGGCGCTTGGCGCAATCCGGGGCTCACACTGCGGTCGCTCGCCAACGAGGAGACCGACGGCAAGGCTGTGATCAAAGCCATGTACACCATGCGCAATATCCCGGCTACCCTCTCACTTACCTACACTGTGGATGGTAACGGTGCGATAAAGGTGGAGGAGACAATGACTCCCGACGAGGGCGCGAAGGCATCTGATATGTTCCGCTTCGGAATGGAGATACCCATGCCCGCAGGGTATGAGACCGTGGAATATTACGGACGCGGACCGGGCGAGAACTACAGCGACCGCCAGCAGGCTTCCGACTTAGGCATCTACCGTCAACAAGTGAGCCTCCAGGCTTATCCCTATATACGCCCGCAGGAGACCGGTACACGCACCGATCTGCGCCGCTGGGCCGTGCTCGACGCTTCGGGTGCCGGACTGGAGTTCACTTCAATGAAACCGTTCTCGGCCTCGGCCCTACATTATAATATAGAGACACTGGACGGTGGTCAGGAGAAACCCAATAGCCATTGGAGCGAGATCAATGAGGACGATGTGACCAATGTGCTCATTGACTATGCCCAAATGGGTCTGGGATGTGTTGACAGCTGGGGTGCGCTTCCGCGTCCCGAGTACAGATTGCCGTTTGGAGAATATTCGTTCACATTCACCATCACTCCCGTTTCGGCCCGTTTCTGACCCCTATAGAACATCAGCATAATCATCCCCGCCTGAGAGATGCCTGCAACGGCTCTCCAGGGCGGGGATTTTATTGAAATGCCATCGCGGGAAGCAGTTTAGACATTTTTTAGATTCTTTAGAGAGTACGGGCGGGGAAAAATAGCTAAATTTGCAATATGATACCATGTATTTTTAATCTCGGCACAGGCGAGATAGTAATAATCCTTGTGGTGGTGCTCCTGCTGTTCGGAGCCAAGAAAATCCCCGAACTGGCACGCGGCCTTGGTCGCGGTGTCAACTCTTTCCGTCAGGGACTCAACGAAGTCTCGGATGAGCTTAATGCCAAAGAGAAGAAAGAGGAGAATTGAACGAAGCCGCAGGATTCTGGGACCATGCCGAGGCCCTGCGCAAAGTGCTGCTACGGGCCACCGGGGTTGTCGTGGGGTTGATGTGCATCTACTTCGCCGTGATGCCCGAACTCTTCGACCGGGTGATCCTTGCGCCTTGCCGGAGCGACTTTCCACTTTACAGTCTGCTCGACAGTGTAGGCGGGCATGACGGAGTGCCGGAGCGCGCTGACATCAGCCTCATCAATATCCAGCTCGCCTCGCAATTCTTCGTACACATGACCTCATCGATGTGGCTCGCTGTGATCACAGCTTTCCCCATCGTCCTGTACATGCTATGGACCTTTGTGGCTCCGGGACTGTACGAACATGAGAAAAGAGGCGTGACCGGGGCTTTCATCGGCGGAAACGTGATGTTCTATCTCGGCGTGACCATCGGTTATTTCCTGGTGTTCCCACTCACTCTAAGGTTTCTTGCCGATTACCAGCTGAGCAGTCTTATCCCAAACCAGATATCTCTCGATTCATATATCGACACCTTCATGATGCTTGTGCTCACAATGGGTATAGTGTTTGAGTTGCCTGTCGTGGCATGGCTGTTGGGCAAGACCGGGATACTCAGCCGGGAATTCTTTACCACATTCCGCCGTCACGCCATAGTGGCATTGCTTGTGCTTGCCGCCGTGGTGACTCCGACCGGTGATCCGTTCACACTGATGGTAGTATTTCTGCCTATCTATATATTATGGGAAGCGTCGGCACTCACGGTGCCCTCGCGATCAGTTTCAACTGTTAATATCGTCAAGACATGACTATAGGAATAATCGTGGCAATGACCAAGGAGCTGAATCTGCTCCTGCCACTCATGGAGGAACATGCCGTAAGTAACATCGGCGGAACCGAGTTTCACACCGGCAAGATACACGGGCACGATGTGGTGCTGATGGAATGTGGCATAGGAAAAGTGAACGCCGCCATTGGCACCGTCACTCTCATCGATACATTCCACCCCGACCTGGTGATCAACACCGGAGTGGCCGCCGGAGCCGGAGAGAATGTAGCTGTAATGGATGCCATAGTTGCTACCCAGGTTGCCCACCATGATTTCTGGTGCATAGGCGAGGAATGGGGACGTGTGCCGGGATGCCCAAGGCTCTTCCCCACTCTAACGTATCCCGAGGCTGTGAAGGGTGCTAACGTGAAGCGCGGACTGATAGCATCGGGCGAACTCTTTATCACTTCACGCGAGCAGGTCGACGCTATCAAGAAGAATTTCCCCGATGTTCTTGCCATCGACATGGAAAGCGCGGCCATAGCCCAGGCATGTTATGTAAGGAATGTTCCGTTCTTCTGTATGCGTGTGATCAGCGACACACCTTGGTGTCATCATGACAACTCGGCCCAGTATGAGAACTTCTGGGAGGATGCACCGCGCCAGTCGTTCGGCCTGATAAAATCATTGATAGAATCACTCTGACCCTAATATATCCGACATGGAGAAAATAGCAAGTTTCACCATCGACCATAACCGTCTGCTCCGTGGCATATATGTGTCACGCAGAGACATTACGCCCTCGGGCGACATAGTGACCACATTTGACATCCGCATGACTGAACCCAACCGCCAGCCGGCCATGAGTCCCGAGTCGCTTCACGCAATGGAGCATCTCGCGGCCACATATCTGCGCAACCGTCCCGACTGGAGCGACCGTGTAGTCTACTGGGGTCCGATGGGATGTTGCACAGGTAACTATCTGCTCATGCAAGGGGAGCTTTCTCCGGCTGATATCCTGCCGTTGATGCGTGACACCATGAAATTTGTGGCCGAGTTTGACGGCGAGATTCCAGGAGCAAGCCCGCGCGACTGCGGCAACTACTCATTCATGGATCTGGCCGAGGCGCGCCGCAATGCCCGCATGTATCTCGATGAAGTTCTTGACAGAATAACTGACGAAAATCTCAACTACCCGCGGTGAAAGACATCAAGGGAATAAAAGGGAAATATTATATAGCCTCGCTCATCGAGGAGGGCGAACACGAGCATCAGGACTTCAAGTTTGCAGTCTCCGATGCCCGCAAGATAGCCCGTAGCCTGTCGGCTTTCGCCAATAACGACGGAGGCCGTCTGCTCATAGGGGTCAAGGACAACGGTGTGATCGCTGGAGTGCGCAACGAGGAGGACATATATGTGGTGGAACAGGCAGCCGGAATGTACTGTGTTCCTCCACAGGAGATACATGTCACCGCTTTCAAGACCGAGGGCGGGCTCACTGTGATGCGGGTTGAGATCGACCGTGCCCCAGTGCGCCCAGTACATGTCAAGGAGCAGGGCGGAGAGCTCAAAGCCTATTACCGGGTGCGTGACGAAAATATCGTGGCACCACAATTGATGGTGAAAGCATGGATCAAAGCCTCGAGCGACAACGGAACCATCGTGGAAATCACCCCGGCCGGTAGAAAACTGCTTGAAATGGCTTCGGCCGATGAAGGGGTGACACTCGAGCAATTCATGGTCTCGGCCCATATCTCCCAATTGACAGCCGAGGAGCTTGCCGTATCTCTCTACGGGATGGGGCTGATAGATTTCGTGTACACCGGACATCACTTCACTCTTAAAACTTTGGATTGATGGCACGCTATCTATTCCTATTGATAATATCATCCTTGATTCTGGCAGGGTGCGCACACAGCGACAGCGCTCCTCACTCCGTGCCCGGATTCAAGGGTCATGATATCGTTGGAATAGATATCAGCGCCCACAACGGCGACATAGATTTCGACAAGGTGAAGGAGGAAGGGATAGAGTTTGTTATAATCAAGGCTTCGGAAGGGGGCACATTCAAGGACAAAAAATTCATCGACAACATACGCAAAGCCCGTAAAGCCGGAATAAAGACGGGAGCCTATCACTTCTTCAGGTTTGACACTCCGGGATACATCCAGGGCCTAAACTTCGTGAACTCGATACATGGCCGCAATCTCGACCTGCCGGCGGCGATAGATATAGAGGAGTTCACCAACCCCAATCTCCAGGCCACACGACTCGTGATGAACCGCGTGATGGAAATGGTAGATTACCTTGAGCGACGTGGATACCGCGTGATGCTGTACACCAATAAGAAAGGACACGCCCGCTTCATAAAAGGCCAGCTCGAAGCCTATCCGCTGTGGCTGTGTTCGCTCGGAAGCCGTCCCGAAGGGATCGACTGTGCCTTATGGCAGGCCACACATCACGGTAAGGTAAAAGGTGTTGATCATGACGTGGACATAAATGTTTTCACGCTCACACGTCCCGAATGGGAAGAATTCTCGGCTGGCATTAAAATCCAGGCCGTTCAGGGACAATAAAATGCGGTGATAACACGTTAGGTATCAGGTGAGAATCGTTCTGATCATAATATTATCATTGTGTGGCATGAATGTCATGCAGGCATTCACGCCCGACATGTATGCGCCATCGTCGGTACTGAGCCGTGGACGGTGGGTAAAACTCAGCGTGGCCGAGACCGGACTACACCGAATATCACTGTCGGACCTGAGAGCTTGGGGATTTGACGATCCGGCGAAAGTAAGGATTTACGGATACGGAGGAGAAAGAATATCCGACATACTCTCACAAGAAAACTATATTGATGATCTGCCCCTGGTACAGAGCGAAATGACTCCCCGAGGGCTTGTGTTCTACGCGGTCGGACCGCTTACTCGCCATAACGAAACTGACGGCACCCACTATCATACCGCCAATCCCTACAGCTCCCACGGCTACTATTTCATCAGCGACCGGGATGCGACAGAGCCACGCGCCATCCCTTCCGAAGGTCAGCCCAGACACAGCCACTCGCCGGCAACATCCTTCATGGCAAGCGTGCGCCATGAAACCGACATGGAGAATCCTACCCAAAGCGGACACATGATGCTTGGAGAGGATTTCCGCTTCACTCCTACCAGACATTTCTCATTCGCTCTTCCCGGCCGCATCGAAGACACGCCGGTGAAAATGCGATGTGCTTTCTCGGCCAAATCAAGCGGAGGTGTGCAACTGACATTTGCCTGCAACGGAAAGACTCTCACACCATCGACCGCAGACAAAGTCCCAGCCACTACCGATCTGGGAGCATATCTCATATCCAGGAGAGATATGGATACCCGTGGAGAAAATCTGAAACTGACCATAACAGCGGGCCCATCTGGCACAGTCACATATTCCCGCCTCGATAATATCTCGCTATGTTACGAACGCGCCATAGCCATGCCGGCTACAGGAGTGCTCAATTTCACGGCCGACAATTCATCGGTATTCCTTGCCGGAGCCACTGCCAATACAATAGTGTGGGACGTTACCGATCCGCTCAATATTATCAGGTTAAACTGTTCTGATCAGCAATCGGGCGGATTGACATGGACCAACGATTATTACGGACACCGACATTACTCAGCTTGGAACACCGACGCGACATTACCATCGCCGAGAGTTGCCGAAGTACTGCGCAATCAGGATATACATTCCCAACCTATTCCCGACATGGTGATAATATCACCGTCGCGCTTGCGCAACCAGGCTGAAAGAATAGCCTCTCTGCATAGCGAGGGACACAATGCCTTGAGGGTGTATGTGGTTACACCAGAGGAGATCGCTAATGAATTTGGAAGCGGATGCGGCGATATAAACGCCATGCGCAGGATGCTCAAGATGTTTCATGACCGTGGTACTGACGGCGACGGTCACAGACTGCAATATGCCTTGCTAATGGGTAGCGTCCATTATGATCACCGCAAACTATCGGCCTACCGTTCCACCGGCCATCTCACCGTCCCGATATGGCAGACCGACAACAGCACCGAAGAAAACTTCTCGTTCAGCACCGATGACCTGCTGGGTATTCTCGGCGATGACACCGGATTGCATCCCGAAGGCGAATATATGGATATTGCAGTCGGGCGCATCCCGGCTCACACCGAGAGCGAGGCACGGGTGTTTGTGGACCGTCTCATCTCCTATGTGAAGTCGCCCAAAAGCGGACAGTGGCGCAACCGCATCATGCTTGTGGCCGACGACGGCAACAATAATATCCACATGACACAAACGGAGGATATGGAGACCAGCCTGAGATCTTTTCCCAAGGGTCGTGAAATGACATATAATAAGGTATATGTCGATACCTATGAAAAGACTGGTGGCATAGTGCCGCTCGCACGCGAAAAGTTCTACAATCTGCTCAACGACGGCGTAGTGTGGTGGAATTATGTAGGACATTCCTCCATCACAAGCATGAGTTCCGAAGGGTTGCTTGACCTCACTGACATCAACAACATGTATCTTCGTCATGCTCCATTCTATTACGGAGCCACATGCTCATTTGTCCATTGGGACGGAGATGAGTATTCGGGCCTGGAGATGCTGACACTCTCGGAATCGGGAGGCGTGATAGGTGGAATATCCGCCACCCGCCCTGTGTACATCACACGCAATGGAGTCCTCACTACAGCTTTGGGAAAAGAACTGTTTGACACCGGAGCCGACGGCCTTATGAGACCTATCGGCGAGGTGTTGCGCAGATCAAAAAACCGCATAGGATCTGATACAAACAAACTCAGATATGTACTGCTCGGTGATCCTGCAATGCGCATAGCTTTCCCCGACAATATAGCCACACTCGACAGCATAAACGGAAAGAAAACAGTTGCTGACGACGGTGAGTCGGACCCTCTTATCATATCCGCGCTCGGCACCACTATATTGAAAGGTTCTATATTTTCAGCTGACGGTACACCCCTTGATGATTTCAACGGATATATCGACATTACGCTCTATGACGCTGAGCGCAGTTTCACCACCCAAGGCCGGGAGAGCGACAAGACCATGATATACGAGGAACAGGGCGACCGCCTGTATGCCGGACGGGCAAAAGTGACGGGCGGAAAGTGGGAATCCACCCTCGTACTACCTCCTGAAATCACCGACAATTTCAGGAATGCCACCCTGTCGATGTACGCGCAAAGCGAAGATGAATCCCGTAGCGCGACAGGAGCCAACAGGGATTTTTACGTCTACGGCTACGATGAGAACGCTGTGCTTGACGAGCAGTCGCCCGTAATCGAATCCATATACCTCAACCATGAATCGTTCCGCAACGGTGATGCTGTGAACGCCTCACCTATGCTCTTCGCTAAAATAAGCGATGACACCGGACTGAACATGTCACTCTCGGGAATCGGACATCAGATGACGGTGAGAATCGACGAGGATATCACATTCAATGACGTGTCATCATCATTCATCCCGGCTACCGATGGTTCCCCTGCCGGCGAAATATCCTATCAGCTCCCTGAATTGACAGTGGGCAATCACACAGCCACCTTAAAGGTATGGGACATAGGAGGCAATTCGGCAACTTCCACCATCGACTTCTATGTCGACCCCATGCAATCTCCTAAGATATTCGATGTGTACACCGATGCCAATCCTGCTACCACCGAAGCAAACTTCTATATAGTGCATAACAGACCTGATGCAATGCTCAGCGTGAGAATTGATGTGTACAGCCTTTCGGGAAGGCTCGTGTGGAGCGAAACATCACGAGGCCGGGCCGACATGTACACCTCAATTCCTGTAAGATGGAATCTTACCGATAAAGGAGGATCCAGAATAGAACGCGGCATATACATATATCGGGCGACGGTGATCACCGAAGGGACATCCTCATCACCCTCCACCTCATCATCCTCAGCCAAACGTTTGGCAGTGGCCCCAGACTGATGAGAGGTGATATTTTATCCGTTTTTCATGAACTTTTCCATTATTTAAGTATTATATATAGATGTGAACCCCATCATAGTCGTTCATTTCCTAACATATATTTATTTATGAAAAAGTTGTTTTTATCATTTGCCGTATTAGCGGCCCTTGCCGCCACCTCATGCGGTACATCCCAGAAGAAAGCCGAGGATGAAGGAGCTGCAATCAAGGCAAAGATTGAAAATTGCACAAATCCCGACAGCCTGAAAGTGTATGTAAATCAGGCCAAGGAGTATGCCGAAAAACTTGTCAAGAAAGGCGACGACAAGGCCGCTCAGGCATATCTCGATGAAGTAGCACCCGCCATCCAGGCCAAGGATCCCTCCGCATCCGATATCTTCTCCAATCTTAAAGAGAAGGCCGACAGTGCCGTCACTGATGCAAAGAACGCAGTGGACAGCGCGGCCACCAAGACCGGCGAGGCTGTGAAAGACGCCGTAGACGCCACCAAGGAAAAGACTTCGGAAGTGGTAGAGGCTGGCAAGGACAAAGTATCGGAAGTAGGCAAGGCTGTATCCGACAAAGCCTCGGAGGTCAAGCAGAAAACTGCCGATGCCGTACAGTCGGGTGCTGACAAGGTTAAGGAAGCCTTGGGAAAATAAAGTCCCCAACAACAGGCTCATGACATTAAAAGAAAAGGTTTCCGGCGCATACCGGGAACCTTCTCTTTTATTCATTATCAGAAATATAGCTTTTATTTCAAGCGGTCGGCACGCTTGACACCATTGATCTTCAATACCTTGGAGCACAGGGCATCAACCTGAGCCGTGTCAGTCACCTTTACATCGAGATAACATGAGAACACCTCACCCTTGGCCTCGATGTTGAGACGGCGTATATCAATATCAAGCGTGCTCGATATCATGCCGGTAAGTTCCTGAAGTATTCCATGGCGATCAATACCCTCGATGAGAATATTGGCGATAAATTCTCTCGACACATTATCCCATTTGACCGCCAGGATGCGGTCACCGTGGCCTGCTTTGAGTTTCTGGGCATGAGGACATGTGAGAGCGTGGATCTCCACACCTCCGTCGTAAGTGAGGAAGCCCATTACATCATCACCGGGAATAGGCCGGCAACAATCGGCAAGCGAGAAATTACGTTCCGAACCGTCATCATGAAGTATATATGTCTCCTTGGGGTTGATCTTAGGCTTATCTCCATGTTCCTGGCCATCTACAACATCTGATTTCTGATTTCCACGCTTGCGGTTGGTCTTTCCTCCGAATCCAAGCCGGAACAAACGGCTCACAAGCGATTTAGCTCCGCTCGATGTATTCACATTCAGATAATCGTCGATCGAAGCCTCGCCTGATCCGAGCTTAAGGAACAGTTCCTCACGGGTCTGCACCTGATACCTTCCGAGTATCTTGGTTATTACATCATTGTTGAGAATGATATTGTTATCATCAAGGAACTTTTCAAATATTTTCCGGCCCTCCTCGACAAAAGGTTGCTGCACCTTACGCAATTCCTTACGCAACCGTGTCTTGCCCTTGGCCGTCGACAGGAAGGACATCCATTCCGGCTTGGGTCCCTGCGACTGGGAGGTCAACACCTCAACCTGATCTCCTGAATTGAGTTTCTGTGACAAGGGTACAAGCTTATGATTCACCTTTCCGGCTATACAATGGTTTCCTATCTCGGAATGTAACGTATATGCGACATCAAGCACAGTGGCACCGGCCGGAAGCGTGAGCAGTTCCCCCTTGGGGGTGAACACCACGATCTCGCTTGAGAAAAGATTCAGTTTGAGCGTATCCAGAAAGTCAATAGCATTGGGATTGGGATCATCAAGAATATCCTTGATGGTGCGCAACCACACTGTGAGCTCGCTCTCTTCCTCCGACTCTCCGCCAATCTTATATTTCCAATGGGCGGCAAATCCCTTCTCGGCGATCTCATCCATCTTGCGCGATCGGATCTGCACCTCCACCCAGTTGCCGTCTGGTCCCATGAGCGTCACATGCAACGCCTGATAACCATTGGCCTTGGGGACGGTAATCCAGTCACGTATGCGGTCGGGGTGCGGACGATACAGGTCGGTGAGAGCGGCATAGATCCTGTAGCACATCTCCTTCTCCCCTACCCCCTCAGGTGCATCAAATATAATACGCATGGCATAGAGATCATACACCTCGTCGAACGGTATATGCTTCGTCTCCATCTTGCGCCATATCGAGTACACCGATTTCACACGGGCCTTGGCCTCGTAGGTGAGCCCCATGCGGGCAAGCTGATGGTGGATGGGAGCCGCAAAATTATTGTAGACCATCTCGCGCTTCTCCTCGCTCCCCTTGAGCAACGATGCTATACGTGCATATTCGGTAGGATGCTCAAACTTGAAACTGAGATCCTCAAGCTCGGTCTTTATCCCAAACAATCCAAGCCGATGGGCGAGCGGAGCGTATATATATAGGGTCTCACCGGCAATCTTATACTGCTTGTTAGGAGCCATCGAGCCGAGAGTGCGCATATTGTGAAGGCGGTCGGCCATCTTGATAAGCACCACCCGTATATCCTGGCTCATGGTGAGCAACAGTTTGCGGAAATTCTCGGCCTGTGCCGATGCTCGGTCACCGAATATACCACCCGAAATCTTGGTGAGGCCGGCCACCAGTTCGGCAATTTTCTTGCCAAACTGCTGTTCGATATCCTCGACCGTGTACTCGGTATCCTCGACAACATCATGGAGCAGGGCGGCACAGATGGATGTGGATCCCAGACCGATCTCACGCGACGCGATCTTGGCAACCGCTATCGGGTGGAGGATATAAGGCTCGCCCGACCGGCGGCGCACCCCTTCATGAGCCTGACGGGCAAACTTAAACGCACGCTTGATTATATCCACCTTCTTACGGTGGTTGCTTGACACGTACCCTTGCAGGAGGTCGTCAAACTCACTATCGATGAGCTGACGTTCCTCCTCAGGTGTAAGGTTATAGGGTTTGGAATCCATGGCGAGGGTCAGAGATAAGGTAGGTTATTTTAAATAAATGAGGAGAGAAACATCATGATGCTACCGTGGCATCACAGATATTTTTCATCAAAGCGTATCTTCACGTCATTGACCATCTGCTTGATGCGCTGCTCCTCCGATTTAGGACATATCAGCAACACATCGCCTGCATCGGCCACAATGTAATCCTTGAGCCCAGAGGCCACGACAAGCTTTCCGGCAGGAGTAACGAAGATGTTCCCTTCCGATTCATAGGCCACAAGCCCAGCACCCTGCGACACATTGTTATTATCATCCTTGGATGAATTGTCGTACAATGCACTCCATGTGCCCAGGTCATTCCAACCGAAACGGGCGCTCTCCACATACACATTGTCGGCTTTCTCCATTACAGCATAATCGATGGAATTGGCCGGACAAGCCTCGAAATTCTGTTTGATGAACTCAGTCTCGTTGACCGTTCCAAACAGCCCTTCTCCCTTGTCGAAAAGCACCGTAAGATCCGAATCATACTTACGCAAGGCCTCGATTATCACTGAAGCCCTCCAAATGAATATTCCCGCGTTCCATAGAAATTCGCCCGAGTCAAGAAACACCTTGGCCAATTCGAGATTGGGTTTCTCGGTAAATGTCTTGACCTTGTTGATATCATGTGCCACAGGAGCACCCACCTGAATATAACCGTATCCGGTCTCGGGCCTCACGGGTGTGATGCCGAGCGTGAGCAACGCATCATTATTCTCGACAAACTCAAATCCGCGCTCCACACATTCACAATATGTGGCATCGCCGGTGATGAGATGATCGCTCGGAGCCACTATCATCGAGGCCTCGGAATCAAGCGCGGCTATGTGATAGGCGGCCCACGCGATACATGGTGCCGTGTTGCGTCTGGCCGGCTCGAGAAGTATATTATGAGGGAGCAAGTCGGGGAGTTGCTCGCGTATGAGGGGGGCATATTTCTCGTTGGTGACAACTACGATATTCTCCTTCGGGACGAGGGGGAGAATACGGTCGTAGGACATCTGCAGGAGCGACCGTCCGGTACCAAGAAAATCAATGAACTGCTTGGGACGATCCTCCCGGGAATAAGGCCAGAAACGGCTGCCTACGCCTCCACACATTATGACACAATAGCGATGAGAATTCATAGTTGAAAAAGAAATTTTACGCCCGGCCACATTTCATATATGCTTACATGCTCATAGATGTTACAGCTGGCCGTGCAATGCTATTTATAAAATTTTTATGACCGCTAAGTTAATAAAAAACTCACGGTAATTCAAGTTAGATCCTTTTTTGTTTTTATGATTGTGAATTTTCCCGGGGTAATGAACGCGAGGAAATGAACCCGGAAATAAAACCTATCAGAAGAACGACTCCTGCCGTCACCAATACATCAACCGGAGCAAGACGGCATGGATAATAACTTATTGAAAGCTGTGACGGATCACCTCCGAGCGAGATGAGTCCGAAATGCTGTTGCATAAGGCATAGGATTATTCCTATGACCAGACCTATGGCTCCGCCCAACAGCGCGATAAACATACCCTCGTAAAGAAATATGCGACGCAACATGCCACGCGACGCGCCCATAGCCGTGAATATGCGCAGGTTATCCTCCTTCTCAATAATAAGCATCGACATGGTCGACAGTATATTGAACGAAGCCATCATCAGCACGAAAAGCAACATTAGGAACGTGATCCATTTCTCAATCTGGATCATGCGGAACGATGATACCTGCTGGCCGAGACGATCGGCCACCACATATTCCTCGCCGAGTTCCGACACTATTTCAGCCACCACATCGCCGGGATCGTGACCGTGTGCGACTGCTATGTCAAGAGATGTTGTCTCGGTGCTGTAATCAAACAGATCACGTGCCGACTGGAGCGGTATCAGCACCAGATCCTCGTCATATTCAGCCTGATTGGTCTGAAACACTCCGCTCACAATCAATGTGTCGGTGCGGAACGCGGCCATTGGAAACGCAGGATTGATGCGTCCCAACCGTCGGGGAGCTGTAAGGAGGAACGGCAGCTCATAGGAGGGACGCGCTCCGGTGTTCACCGCCACACCCACACTTATAAGGGCACATTCGATACCGGGGACACGGTCAATCATCTCGCCATCTATCACAAGATCGGCAATCGAGGACACCGATGAATAATCCTCATCGATACCCCTCACCCTCACCGGCATCTGCTCGCCATTGCTCACGGCCAGAGCTTTCTGCTCGATCACACGCTTCACTCCGGCCACACCGTCGATACCGGCCACCACCCGGCACAGCGAATCGCCATTGTCCATGACGGCTCCGTAAGGAAGCGTGACCTTTATGTCAGGGTCGATAGCCGATAGCCTTTCCGACGCAAGATCGGTAAAACCGTTGAACACCGACATCACGCACACCATTGCCATGGTGGCAACAGCAATGCCCGCCATCGATATCATGGATATGATATTGACGGCGGCATGGCTTTTCTTAGCGAGCAGATAGCGTAAGGCTACGCGAAGTGCAAGCATGATGGGGCTGAGATGATCTTCGACATTCAGTTGACCTGATCGTTATTTCCCGAGCAACTTATCGATGTTCTCGATATAGTCGAGCGAATCATCGATATAGAAACTCAGTTCAGGACACTTTCTTAACTGGAACCTCACACGCTGCGCCAGTTCGTAACGTATAGTCTTGGCACTCGCGGTGATGCTCTCGAGCAGTTCCTGTGACTTCTCGGTAGGAAATATCGAGAGGTACACTTTGGCAATGCTCAGATCGGGCGACACGCGCACTGCGCTCACCGACACCAGCACGCCGTGGGTCTTGGCTGTCTGCTGGCGGAATATTTCGCTGAGGTCCTTCTGTAGGAGCCTTGCTATCTTGGCTTGTCGTGTTGTTTCCATATTCTATTTTTATTTTGTATCTGTGGATACAACAATCGATTGATTCGATTAGTTGATGAGATCAAATCCTGTGTACTTACGCAGACACTCGGGAACCACAATTCCATCGGGGGTCTGGTTGTTCTCGAGCAGAGCGGCCATGATGCGCGGGAGGGCAAGGGCCGATCCGTTGAGAGTGTGGCACAGGTGGGTCTTCTTGTCGTCGCCACGGTAACGGCACTTCAGGCGGTTGGCCTGATAGGTCTCGAAATTGGATACCGACGACACCTCGAGCCAACGGCCCTGAGCGGCTGAATATACCTCGAAGTCAAATGTGATGGATGAGGTAAAGCTCATGTCGCCACCACACAGGCGCAGAATGTGCCAGGGCAGACCGAGGCTTTCGAGCAGACCCTGTACATGATCCTTCATCTCCTCAAGGGCGGCATAGGAGTTCTCAGGCTTCTCAATGCGCACGATCTCTACCTTGTCAAACTGGTGCAGACGATTTAGACCACGCACATCCTTGCCATAGCTTCCTGCCTCGCGACGGAAACAAGCCGAGTAGGCGCAATTCTTGATGGGAAGCTGATCGCCGGGGATAATCACATCGCGGTAAAGATTGGTCACAGGCACCTCGGCTGTAGGGATAAGATAGAGCTTATCCTCGGTGACGAAGTACATCTGTCCCTCCTTGTCGGGGAGCTGGCCTGTGCCATATCCCGATGCCTCGTTCACTACGTAGGGGGGCTGTACCTCAAGATAACCGGCCTCCGAGGCACGGTCGAGGAAGAACTGTATGAGTGCGCGCTGCAGTTTGGCACCCTTGCCGATATACACGGGGAAACCGGGACCTGTGATCTTGACACCAAGATCAAAATTGATGAGGTTGTATTTCTTCGCGAGATCCCAGTGAGGCAGAGCATCGGCAGGAAGCTCGGGCATCGGACCACCGTCCTTCTCCACCACATTGTCCTCGGCTGTCAATCCCTCGGGCACCATGTCGCAGGGCACGTTGGGGATACCGAGCAGGATGTCGCGTATAGCCTTTTCGGTGGTGGCGAGGCGATCGGAAAGTTCCTTCTGTTTCTCCTTCATCTCGGCTACCTCCTTCTTGGCCTCATCGGCCTCGGCCTTGTTGCCCTCCTTCATAAGACGGCCTATCGAATCGGCCTTCTTCTTGAGCTCGGCGGCGAGAGTATCGCTCTGATATTGCAGATTCTTGCGCTGGTCATCGAAATCGATGACATCGTTCACACCCTGTTTGCCGTCAAAGCCTTTCACGGCGAGGCGCGCTATCACGCGTTCGGGATCCTCTTTTATCTGTTGTAAAGTAAGCATCGTGTGTTATTGTTTTCTGAAAAAAACTCGGATTATGCAAGCAGTTCCTTCACTTTGGCTGAGATAGCCTTTCCGTCGGCACGTCCGGCGAGAGCCTTGGAAGCCACGCCCATCACCTTGCCCATTTCCTTGGGCGATGTTGCGCCTGTCTGGGCTATGATTTTCTTAAGTTCCTCGGTAAGCTCGGCATCACTGAGCTGCTTGGGCAGATACTCCTCGATCACAGCGACCTCGGCCAGCTCATTGTCGCGGAGATCCATGCGGTTCTGCTCCTCGTATATCACGGCGGTTTCCTTACGCTGCTTGGCCATCTTGGCCAGAATCTTCATTGCTGCATCATCAGAGAGTGTGCCGTCACCGCCCTTGGCTGTCTTAGCCTCGAGAAATTCTTTCTTTATGCCACGCAGGGTCTCAAGTCTCACCTTCTCGCGGGCAAGCATCGCGGCCTTGATATCGGCCGAAATCCTGTCAAATAAGTCCATATATCTGGTATTTGTTTTGAATCGATGAATTATTCTGCAAAGTTAACACTTAACAGGGGATTTTTGTCTACTCTTCATCCATTTTTTCTTCCTCATCGTCAGCAGGGACAATGAATATGGAGAAGTTGACCGACCCATAGGCTCGGTGCTGGTCAAAATACGGTAGATCCGAGAAATTATAGGCCTTGGAATGTTCCATTATGAACACACTTCCGGGCTTCAGGATTCCGCTTGAGATCACTGCTCCGGGAATCTCGCCAAACCCTGGCATATCGTAGGGAGGATCGGCAAACACTATATCGAACGGCTGGGCTGATGCCTCGCGTATATACTTCACCGCATCAGACCTCAACAGCCTCAGATTCCTGTCGTTGAGTTCTCGGGCCACTTTCTCGATGAAACGGCCCTGGATAGGAGACTTTTCCACCGAAGTGACCGAGGCTGCTCCTCGCGACAGAAACTCGAATGACACAGCTCCTGTCCCGGCAAACAGATCAAGACATCTCGCACCCTCGATGTCAGTCAGATTCTCGATCACATTGAAAATGTTCTCGCGGGCAAAGTCCGTGGTGGGACGTGCCGTAATATTTGTAGGGACATTGAAACGTCTCCTGCCATATTTTCCTCGGATTATTCGCATTATTTTGAGGTTTTATTATTCACACAGTGGAGTGACTACCATGTCGAAAGGCGCTCTCATAGCCTCCTTGCCGGCCCGGAACATCTGGGGCGGGAATATCGCCGGCATCACTCGGGATATATATGTGCGCAACACCGGCACCACCTCCTCGCGCAACTGCTGGTCACCGGCAAGCAACAGTTCGTCGCCATAGGGATCAAGCCCGTGATGGGCACGCGATGCGAGGATGTAATACACGGCATCCATCGGTGAGCGGAACGCAAACGTGTTGGCCTGCAACAGGCTGTTGCCGTCAAGCACCACAATATCCAGTGCCGACTGACGGAAATTGCATATCATACGGCGTGAGTTTCCACGTCCGGGCTTGGATGCGAAGTATCGGGTGAGTGGCAGAATGTGGGGCATTATGACAGCTCCTATAAATGTGCGGTGAAGAAATCCGCTCAGATCCTTGTCAATGCCATACACCACACTTGCGTTGCGGGTGGATGTCTCAGCCACCTCTACCGCACCGTCAAATCCGGGGTGCATTATCGCGAACATATCTCTCGCTCCCGCCTCGCCCGTCACTGAGGGTACCATCTCGTAAGCCACCGTGCCAACAAGGATATGCACCTTGCGGAAATCACACAGCATCAACGGATTGTCATAGACGACCTCTTCAAGAGCCTTAAGCAACGACACGGGCGATGACACATTGAACGAACGGTACACCAGCGAATTATCGGAAACCACCGAATATACCGCCACATCAACCCGTCCGGCACTTACCCGCACCAGCATGTCACATATCGCCGTATCGGCGACCATATCCTTATCAAGCTTTCCGTCAAGCATCTGCTATTCTTTTCTTATGCAAAGATACTCTTTTGTCGCCTAATAACAAAATTCCTATCCTCAGTACTTGCCGATTCCTCCGCAGGAAACGCATCTTTCTTATTTCATCCCTACGCAATAATTCCGCACTTTTTTAGTTTATATTATGAATAACCCCATCCGAGAATGTACAAGCATATAAAACCGATCCTGATATGTGCCACCCTCCTCTATCCGGCACTCAAGGCGACGGCACAGGGCAAGGAGGACTTCAACCCCATCACTACTGGAGTCACCTCGCTCGGCATCGCACCCGATGCCCGTGGCGCATCAATGGGCGATCTCGGAGCCGCGACCGATCCCGATGCCAACTCCCAGTTCTGGAATCCTTCGAAATATGCCTTCGCTTACAGCCAGGGAGGTGTATCGCTCAGTTATACACCCTGGTTGCGCAAACTTGTCAACGACATTTTCCTCGCCAATCTCTCGGGCTACATGAAAATAGGTGCCGACGACAACCAGGCCGTATCGGCATCGCTGAGATACTTTTCACTTGGAGAAGTAGTGACCTCGCCGGCCGGACAGACCGGATCACAGACCATCAACCCCTACGAGATGGCATTCGACATGGGCTATTCACGCAAGCTCTCCGAGAAATTCTCAATGGGCATCGTGTTCCGTTACATTTATTCCGATCTCGGATTCGGAGGTTCGGAAACCGACCAATCCACCGGAGCATCAGCATTTTCAGCTGATATATCTGGCTACTATACCACTTTCCCTATCATCGGGCGCAACGAGTGCCAGTGGTCGTGGGGATGGGACATTTCCAACATAGGCACCAAGGTCAATTACAACCATGGGTATGATCCGGCCTACCTGCCCACCAATCTGCGGTTGGGCACATCGTTCACCTTTCCGCTGGCCGACTATCACAACCTCTCGCTGAATCTCGATCTCAATAAACTGCTGGTACCGGCCATGCCGCGCCTCTCGGACTACGAAGACAATGCCGAAGGCGAGGCGCAATGGGCTGTCGATTATTCCGACTGGCAGAACATGTCGCCTATAACCGGCATATTCAAATCATTCTCCGATGCTCCCGGAGGTTTCAAGGAGGAACTCCGCGAGATTTCCTGGTCGCTCGGTGCCGAATACAGCTACAACCAGCAACTCTTCCTGCGCGGAGGATACTTTTACCAGCACCCGTCGAAAGGCAACCTGCAATACTTCGGCATAGGTGCGGGATTCGCACTCAACGTGCTCAGGCTCGACGCTTCCTATATGCTTGCCACAGCCCAGACCTCTCCACTCGACCAGACTCTCCGCTTCACCCTCACGTTCGATATGGACGGACTCAAAGAAATTTTTGGCAGATAAATTATGAGAATAGGACAAGGATATGACGTACACCGCCTCGTCGAGGGGCGTGATCTGATACTCTGCGGGGTAAATATCCCCTACGAGAAAGGCCTGCTCGGCCATAGCGATGCCGATGTCGCACTCCATGCTCTCGCCGACGCCATACTCGGAGCGGCGGCAATGCGTGACATAGGATATCATTTCCCCGACACCGATCCGGCCTATAAGGGTGCCGACTCGCGCCGTCTGCTTCGACGGGTGGTAGAGATCATCGGTGAAAAAGGTTTCACCATCGGCAATGTCGATGTCACAATCGTGGCCCAGCGACCGAAACTCCTCAACTATATACCTCAGATGATCGAGAACATAGCCTCCGATCTCAACATTCCGGCCGATTGCGTATCGGTAAAAGCAACCACAACCGAGCATCTCGGCTTCACCGGCCGTGGCGAAGGCATCTCAGCCCTCGCAATCGCCGCTATCAATTGACCAAGCACAAGATGAAAAAAGTATCTATTCCTACTGGAACATCATATTGTGACTCTCTTCAATTTATTGAAAAAGTTCTGTATGGCAAAAAGAGAAATGGCTATACAGAAGATAACTGTGCGCTCGAATCAACACTCCCGTTCAGAGAACAAGCAGCCATAGTAACACACTATATTGCTTTAGATAAGGATGACGCCAATAATATATATGCATCTAAAGGAAGCTATTTATTGGAACAATGGTTCAATAACATGTCGGAAAATCTCAAAGCCCTTGACCTACATTATCTTGAGGACCTAAAATCATTCAAAGAATGGCTGGTTTCATGTTTCAATAAATCTCCTTTCCTTCCAGACAAAAATGCGAAAATTAAGTTTATAGATCTTTTCGCTGGTATTGGTGGATTTAGAGTTGCTATGCAGAAATGTGGTGGTAAATGTGTGTATTCTTCAGAGTGGGATTATAACGCACAGACTACGTATTTACATAATTTTGGAGAAGTACCATTCGGAGATATCACTGCGGATAGAAATAAAGACCTCATCCCTGATAAGTTTGATATTCTTTGTGCCGGGTTTCCATGTCAAGCATTTTCTATCGCAGGCTATCGAAAAGGATTTGAAGACACCCGTGGTACATTGTTTTTCGACGTTGCTGACATTATAAGGCGTAAACGCCCTAAAGCCGTACTTCTTGAAAATGTAAAGAATCTGAAAACTCACGATGGTGGTCGCACATTCAATGTCATATCGTCTACATTAGTAGAACTTGGATACAAGGTATATGCCCGCGTTATGAATGCTATGGAATATGCTAATATCCCGCAAAATCGTGAACGTATTATAATCGTATGCTTTGATCCTAAACAAGTTCCTGCATACGAAAATTTCTCATTTCCCGAGAAAGAAGCATTATCAAGTACTATTCATGATTGCATCGATTATGAAGAAGATTCCGAGAAGTTATTTTATGGTGATAGGATGTCCCATATAGCAGAACTTAGGGAAGCAATAACATCAAAAGATTCTATTTATCAGTGGCGTAGACAATACGTAAGAGAAAATAAAAGCCATGTGTGCCCAACATTAACAGCAAACATGGGTACAGGAGGACATAATGTACCTTTAATTCTGACTGATAAAGGAATTCGAAAACTTTCTCCAAAAGAGTGTATTAATTTCCAAGGATATCCGTCAGAATATACATTCCCTGAATCTATCGCGGATTCAGCTAAATATAAGCAAGCTGGAAATTCAGTTGTAGTACCTTTAATCCATAAGATATGCCAGAACATTGTTACAGTAATCTCAATGAATTCTTGAATGGTTGGAAAAACAACGACAAGTATTTTGAGATGTTGAGCCTTATGGCCCAACTTAGCCGTCTTTTTTCAGAAAGCGATGTTCCTTATCTTGATTATAGACTTGCTGAAAATCTATTTTGCCGTTATTATAAGGCTATGAATGACGCAAGATCGTGTACCGCTTACGACGCAAGAATATCTGGCATAGGAATTGGTATAAAAACTTTCATTCTCAACAATAATCAATCAAGAGAAAAAATTGCTGAGTTTAACAAACTAAAGCCGACTCTTGAAAGACTACATGGATTGGATTTAGCTCGTAAAATTGGATCCTATCGTAACGATCGCATGAGATTGGCTAATAACACATTCGATGTCTATGAGACTACATACCATGTGGTAGGTCGCACTTCCGGTCTTTTAAGAATATTCAATTGTCCTTATGAGGAAGTAGATATCGACAACATTTTATTGAGAAAAGAAGACGATAAAACAATAATATTCGAGGATGGCAAAAATGAATATTCTTTTACAAAAAGTAAGAGTGTACTCATGAAGCGTTTCAAGATTACAGATGATGATTATAAAGATGTTAAAATAGAAATATTAGAGAATCCGTTGGAACTTCTTGAAGAATTTTTTGGGAAACATAACCAAGAAATTTATGAAGCTAAAAAACATGTTCCTGGAATAGACTATGTAATGTTGCCCCTTTATTCTGTGCGCAAACATGAAGTAGCTCCTAAATCAGGGCTCAATCAATGGAATGCAGGTGGACGACCTCGTCACCACGATGAAGTATATATTCCTATTCCTAAAACCATACATAAATTATATCCCGATTTCTTTCCTCCAAGAGATGTAGATTTTACACTTTATCTACCGGACGGAAAATCCATATCCGCAAAAATATGTCAGGCTGATGGCAAAGCATTGATGTCAAACCCTAATCGTTCTCTCGGAGAATGGATTCTACGCAAGGTTCTTAACAAACAACCTGGCGAACTTGTAACTATGGATGATCTGAATAGATATGGTTTTAACAGCGTTTGTGTAGAAAACCTTCATTCCTTAGACCAACAAGGTCGAATGGAATACCGCATTTCATTTGCAGAAATATCCGAGTCTTACAATCGTTTTATTGGAATGGATGACTGATGCAACTGGTAAAATACTGCGCGTTTCACGTATCGTGACAGGTGTCACGGTATGGGCTGTCACCACATGGATGCTTGTCAGTTACGGAATGACTTTTCCCGAGATAGCTGTATGGATCGAGAAAATACAGTTTTTCCAGGCTGCTATGGTCTTCTCCATATCCACAGTGGTGATATGGCTTATAGTAACTCTCGTGTTCGGACGCATATACTGTTCCGTAGCATGTCCGCTCGGAGTGTTCCAGGATATATGCGCCCGCATCCCACGCTTGGGCCGATATCCGTCACGGCGCCACTATCACTACAGTCAGCCCCTCACCCTGTGGCGAAATATCAGCCTGGCATGTGTGGTAGCATCCATATTTCTCGGCATCACTGTCGCCACCACTTTTCTTGATCCTTGGAGCATATACAGCAGAGCCTGTGACAATATTTTAAAACCGCTTTGGGGATATGTCCTGAACATGTTCTCCGACCCAGCCGTGAAAATCGCCTCGGCATCGGTCATAGGCTCATCGGTATCGGCGGTGTCGATCATATTGATCGGATGGATAGCCTCGCGAAACGGCCGCACATTCTGCAACTCGATCTGCCCTGTAGGCACTACACTTGGATATGTGTCGCGCTACGCCATATACCACATCGACATCAACACTGACAAATGCACCCAGTGCCGCAAGTGTGAGCATGTGTGCAAAGCATCGTGTATCGATCTCACATCCCACGTGGTGGACTCCTCGAGATGCGTCGATTGCTTCGACTGCCTGCCTGTGTGCGAGGACGATGCCATACACTACACATGGTCGCGCCACAGCCTGTCGACACCGCTGATGATGAAAGTGGAAAATCCATTCCGTCCTAACAACCGCCGATACAAGCTGGGAGGATACACCGGATGCAACCAATGTGCCGACAGTCCCGAAAGAGATCAGCCGGCCAACCGTAAAACGAAACAATAATCACAAGATACAGAATGAGACAATATCTCGACCTGCTCAACAGGATAATGACCGAGGGAGTCGACCGTGGCGACCGCACAGGCACAGGCACACGCAGTGTGTTTGGCCACCAGATGCGGTTTGACCTGAGCGAAGGATTCCCCCTTCTCACCACCAAGAAACTTCATCTGAAATCCATCATCTACGAACTCCTCTGGTTCCTGAAAGGAGATACCAATGTGAAGTATCTGCAGGACAACGGAGTGAGGATATGGAACGAATGGGCACGCCCCGACGGAGATCTCGGACACATCTACGGTTACCAATGGAGATCGTGGCCCGATTATAACGGTGGCCATATTGACCAGATCAAGGAGGTGATCGAGACCATAAAGAACAATCCCGAATCGCGTCGTATCATCGTGAGCGCATGGAACGTAGCCGACATTCCCGGCATGGCACTCCCACCGTGCCACATATTGTTCCAGTTCTACGTGGCCGACGGACGGCTCTCGCTCATGCTCTATCAGCGCAGTGCCGACTGCTTCCTCGGCGTGCCGTTCAACATCGCGTCCTACGCCCTCCTGCTCTTGATGGTGGCCCAGGTCACTGGCCTAAAGCCGGGCGAGTTTATACACACTCTCGGTGACACTCACATATATCACAATCATTTTGACCAGGTGAAGCTACAGCTGGAGCGTGAACCGCGTCCGTTGCCCGTAATGAAGATCAATCCCGAGGTTAAAGATATATTTGATTTCAAATATGAGGATTTCACCCTCGAGGATTACAATCCCCATCCTCACATTAAAGGCACCGTAGCAGTATGATAGCAATAATCGTAGCCGCCACGCTCGACATGGCCATCGGTGATCACGGCGATCTCCTCTATCATATATCCGATGACCTGAAACGTTTCAAAGCCCTCACCATGGGAAGCCCCATCATCATGGGCCGACGCACATTCGAGTCATTTCCCAAAGGGGCGCTCCCCGGCCGACGCAATATAGTGGTGACACGCAACCCCGACTATTCGGCACCCGGGATAGAGACAGCGCCATCGCTCGAGGAGGCCATAGCAATGTGTGCCGGCTCAGAGCGGATATACATCATAGGTGGAGGCGAAATCTACCGCCAGGCAATTCCGATGGCCGACCGGCTCGAGCTAACTCTTATCGATGCCATGCGCCCCGAAGCCGATATACGACTGGAGGGAATAGACCTCTCCGCGCTGGGAATTTCCAATCCTGATTTTGATCTCGCCGATCCTAAAACCGGAGTAAAATATTGCTTCCTGTCAGTCGACTTGCACCCGTGAATCATGCGCCCTGTACCCCTCTGTTGATGATTAGCCGAGATTAGGTTGCTAAAATTTGGTTATTTGGCAATTATAGCTTAAATTTGACACCAAATCCCCAACCTAATCCTGAAAAATTACAACTTATGGAGGAACACATTACTGATTTTTTTAATAATCTGCTTCGTGAATACGGGAGTATCGACATTGCCGAAGCAGAATTTAAAAAGCAGTTGCACGAGGACAGCTCGCTACATGAATCTTACCGCGAGTGGTGCCATGAAGTAGGAAGCAGCGAAAAACGCGGATTTCTGGATTATTGCGAAGAGTATCTCGAATCCCAGGAATCCATTTGGGACAATCTGAAAGATGAATACGAAGACGAATGACAATCCTTTGAACGATAACAAATCACCCCAACCAACCCCAGTAAGGCTTCCAGCCGAATGGGAAAACCACGATTGTGTACTCCTGGCATGGCCTCACGAGGAGACCGACTGGGCATATATGCTCGACGAGGCCAGGAAGTGTTTCGCCAATATAGTACGTGCCATTTCGGCCCGCGAATGCGTATTGCTTGTAGGCCCCGAACGGCTATGCGCCAAATCAGTGGCACAATGTTCGTTTGACCCGGCAAGAGTTAAGTTTGTAGATATCGAGACCAACGACACTTGGGCTCGTGACTTCGGCCCCATCACAGTGGAACGGGACGGACGGTTGCACACCCTCGATTTCAAATTCAATGCCTGGGGATTGAAATTCCCGGCCGATAAGGACAACCTCATCACCACCCATCTCGCTCTCAAGGGCATATTCAACGCCGACTATGACTGCCGGCTGGGATTTGTGCTCGAAGGAGGAAGCATCGAGAGCGACGGCAACGGCACCCTCCTCACCACTGCCGAATGTCTCCTCTCGCCCAACCGCAACGGCGGGATGAATGAGGAACAGATCCGCGCCTATCTTGCCGATACCCTCGGTTTCACCCACCAGCTATGGCTCAGAAACGGAGGCATGGCCGGCGATGACACCGACAGCCATATCGACACCCTGGCGCGACTCGCCCCACACGACACCATACTCTATGTCGGCGCTACCGATTCCGACGGATACACCGTGGAATCGCTGTCACGTATGCGCGATGAACTCATCGACATGCGCACAGCCCAGGGCCAACCGTTCAATCTGATAGAACTCCCACTCCCCACTCCCATCTACGATGAGGACGGGATGCAACTACCTGCCACATACGCCAACTATCTTGTTGCCGACACGGCAATATATCTACCCACCTATGCCCAACCGGCCAACGACATATTGGCAGAACAGACTCTGAAGATCGTATATCCCGACCACGAAATAATCCCGATAGACTGCCGTGCCCTCATACGCCAGCACGGCTCGCTCCACTGCGTGACCATGCAACTGCCCACAGGCTCAGTCAACGGAATTAAGGATGGACGCTGGGTATAATCGTGCATATAAACCGTAACCATACACTTGCAACCTCATGAAAGTAGGAATAATACAGCAACATAACACCATAGACATCCCCGGCAACCGCCAGCGGTTGGCCGATAAGATAAAGATGCTTGCCGGAGAGGGCGCCGACCTCGTAGTGCTTCAGGAGCTACACGATTCGCTGTACTTCTGCCAGACCGAGAATGTTGACAATTTCGACATCGCCATCCCTATCCCCTCGGCCACTACCGAGTTTTATGCCGAAGTGGCTCGCGAGTGCGGAATCGTACTCGTGACATCACTTTTTGAGCGTCGAGCTCCCGGCCTGTACCACAACACGGCTGTAGTGTTTGAGAATGATGGCTCGATTGCCGGAAAATACCGCAAGATGCACATACCCGATGATCCCGCCTACTACGAGAAATTCTACTTCACGCCCGGCGATCTCGGATTCGAGCCTATCGACACAAGCGTTGGCCGTCTCGGAGTGCTTGTGTGCTGGGATCAATGGTACCCCGAGGCAGCCCGCCTCATGGCCATGCGTGGCGCACAGATGCTGATCTACCCCACCGCCATAGGTTGGGAAAGCAGCGACACCGACCAGGAAAAATCACGCCAGCGCGAGGCTTGGATCACTGTACAGCGCGGACATGCCGTAGCCAACGGTCTGCCCGTAGTGACAGTCAACCGCGTGGGCTATGAGTCCGACCCGTCGGGAGTAACAGGTGGCATACAATTCTGGGGATCAAGCTTCGTAGCAGGTCCGCAGGGCGAATTTCTCTATCAGGCCCCCGATGATGCCGAGGCTATAGCCGTGATAGAGATCGACATGAAACGCTCCGAGCAGGTGAGACGCTGGTGGCCGTTCCTCCGCGATCGCCGCATTGACAGCTTTGCGGGCCTCACCCGCCGTTACCTCGACGACTGATCCGCTCACATCCTCCATGTCACACACCTCAGGCGACATTCCTGTTACCACAGCCCCTTTTCTCACCACATCGGGCGACTACTTCTCCGTGCTGCTCTCGGCATGGCTTCCTCGTTACGGCTGGACACTCGCTATCCCTATTCTGGCGTTTGCCATTCTCGGTTATGTCCTGCACGACGAGCGTTGGATGCTTGTGGCGCTCATGTTGCTGTTCATCGTGATGCCAATGGCCATGTCGTTTCTCTACACTTACTACATGCTCGCCCCCGAGGCCCGCAGATCAGTGTTGCGCAAGCGCGTGGAAATAGTGCCCGGCAGTCACCTGAGACTCGAATATCTCCCTGAGCCGGAAAAATCTGCCGGTGACAGTTCAGGCGATCGAAAAGAGGATGCCCTCCTGAATATAGAAAATCCCAGGAACGGGGCCGTGTTCACGGTTCCCGTTCCCGAGACTATTCCTTGGGATCATATCTTGAAAGTGAAAGCCACATCCCGGTTCCGGGTCTATTGGCTAAAAGGTGAGAGGATGCAATTTCTTCTCATCCCCTGGAGCGCACTGCGACCGTCGGCTTCCGACAGTACAGCCGGCTAATCATCCACATCCACGTGGGTGAGCTTACCAAGGAGATTGAATTTCATCTCCACACCATCGGACAGCTCTATTTCATATCCTTTCAATTTCTTCTCCACTTTCACTATGAAAGCACCGTTGCCGTTCTTGGCAATATAATTCCTTATGGTCTTCATTACCAGTCCATCGGGCACTTCGCGAGTCTTACAGTCTACTGAAGTCCACTTACCGGCATTGTTGAACTCAATCTTGGTGCCATTGACCAGCTTCACATCATAATCGGTCTTCTTGAGCAGGTGACGATCCACCTTTATCATGCCTATCTTGGCCTTGGGGAAATACTTTTTCAACATCTCCTGAGCAGGAGCCGGGAGCTGGTCACGGTCGATAGTGTATTTATCGGCACGGGCCACGCCACACACGCATACAAACGCTAAAAGCGCAATTAAAAATTTCTTCATAATGTATATTTTATATAATAAGTCGGTATCGGAGGGTCAACAAGGCTTCATCCTGATCCATATCGCCTTGCTGACCCGTGTTACTTAAAAAACAATCCTGCCGGGGGTAATGTTGCAGATATCGCGACTGAAATCTTTATTTGCATCCTACCGGATGATTTTGTAACTTTGCATATTGTTGTGATACATCTTCCGGTCATAATGATGCGCGGAATCCTTATTGGAATCCTTGTGTCGGCCCCTATGGGACCGATAGGGATGTTGTGCATCCAGCGCACACTCAACCGTGGCCGATGGCCAGCGTTCTTCACCGGTATAGGAGCAGGCATGAGCGATCTCATATATTGCCTCCTCACAGGGCTCGGGTTATCGTTCGTGACCGATTTCATCGAGGACAATCAGAGCTTGCTTCAACTGATAGGATCGGTGGTACTGCTCATCTATGCCGGCTACCTGTTCGGAGCCAACCCATCCCGCTCGCTCCAATCAAACGGAGTGCAATCCATGAGCTCTTGGAAAGATTTCGTCACCGGTTTCCTCCTCACCTTCTCCAATCCTCTTATCCTTTTCTTCATCATCGGTCTTTTTGCCCGGTTCAGTTTCCTTGCACCCGAATTCCAGGCCTATCACTATGTCGCAGGTTACGTGTCAATTTTTGCCGGAGCCGTGCTGTGGTGGTTTGGTGTCACATGGTTTGTCAACAAGGTCAGGGCTCATTTCAACCTGCGCTCCCTGTGGCTTCTCAACCGCATCGTGGGAGGCATCATCATGATAATGGGCGCAATCGGACTTGTCACCGCCCTACACGAGCTTCTGGTGAACCATTGACTCCCCGCCGACGTTTCTATAATAGATTATTAAACACCACTATTATGGAAAAGAAACAAAACATTTCAACTAACGAGGCTGAAAAGAAATTTCCCGGCGTAGAAGTCGACAAATGCGATAATGAGAAGGTCACACCCAAAATGGTAAAGGAAGAGACCAAGGATCTCAACAACAATCCCCGCAACAACGATATCGACCTCTAACTTTCCTCCTCAGGCACGGTCAACGACCGTCCGCCACACACATCACACTCACCGCCACGCTCAAGGCATCTCCTGCCTCACGCGTGGCGGTGAGTGTGTCTCATATCACGGCGCATAGATATTGGCACACCGACTCACCTGTCAAATTAAACACAAGAAAGCCACGGCTCCTGCATTTGAGTAAGAGCCGTGGCTGACTATTTATTGTCACTTTTCAAGTGGGATCATCACATGGTTCAGTTCACCGATTCGGTGATGGTCTGCTCGGGAGTGTCAGTGCCACCGCCGGTATCGCCGGGCTGATCTTCAGGAGCCTCTACGATATCAAGCTTGTAGCTGAATACTCCCCAACCGATCGACTTGCCTTCCTGGAAAATCTGGCTGTTCACACTGAGAGTATGATTACCTACAGCGAGATCATCGGTCACGATATCTACTCCGAAAGGAGAGATAGCAGTGGTGAAGAAGGGACGTCCGTCGAAGAAATAGGTTGTCTGTCCAAGCATGGCCTTGCCGGTATTGGGGGCAGGGGTCACTTTCAGACCTTCGATCTTGAGCGTATCACCCTGTACTACGGTAAGCACACCGTCGTTGAGGGTACCGCCCGAGTATTCGATAGAGACGCTGACATCGGGAATGTTATTGTCATCGTCGTCACATGCCGCCATAAATGCGAGCATAGGCAGAGCCAGAAGCAGATAAAGGAATTTTTTCATAATTCAGTTGATTTGATTTGAGAGATTAATAAATAGTTTTTTAGTTGTTTTATATTTCAGTACCGCAAACCCGTTGCGGCGTCCGTGAGCTTTGGTCAGTATACAACGAGCCCTCCGGTATCGGTTTCATCTGAGTTTCTTCACGCCACGGTTGGGAAGAGAGGGGGGGAGGAAAGAGAAAGCGGGGAGAGAGGAGACTGTAAAGTCGGTGGGCGTTTCAGAACAGAGTGGGAAACCGGTATTGAATCCCGGAGGGTTGTCATGCTGCTTCCCCTGTCCGTGGGCAGTGCCTGTAAAAGTTATACCAGGCACTGCCACCAAGGGGAAAGTGTTATGTAATGTTCAGGTCAATCAGTTTTTGAATACGATATCGTTGCCGTCGTAATCGATGATTATAGGATGCTCGCGGTCCACTTTCTGAGCAAGTATATCCTTGCTCAACTGGTTGAGCACCATGCGGTGGATCACTCGCTTCACAGGACGGGCACCGAATTCAGGATCGTAACCCTCTTCGGCGAGGAATTTCAATGCAGCCGGGGTCACTTCGAGCGTGATGCCGTTAGTAGCAAGCATCTTCTGGATCGACTTGATCTGCAGGCCTACGATCTCCTCAATCTCCACCTCGTTGAGCGGGGTGAACATTATGATCTCATCGATACGGTTCAGGAACTCGGGACGTATGGTCTGCTTGAGCAGTTCCAGTACCTCATCCTTGCTCTTCTCGATGGTCTCCTCACGATTCTCGGGTGTCATCTTGGCGAAATTATCGCGGATCAGGTGAGAGCCCATGTTGGAGGTCATGATGATGATAGTATTCTTGAAGTTGACCAGTCGGCCCTTATTGTCGGTGAGGTGTCCGTCATCAAGCACCTGGAGAAGTATGTTGAACACATCCGGATGAGCCTTTTCGATCTCATCGAAAAGCACTACTGAGTAGGGCTTGCGTCTCACAGCCTCGGTGAGCTGTCCGCCCTCATCGTATCCCACGTATCCCGGAGGCGCTCCTACAAGTCTTGACACCGAGTGCTTCTCCTGATACTCGCTCATGTCGATACGGGTCATCATGTTCTCGTCGTCGAAAAGGTATTCGGCAAGAGCCTTGGCAAGCTCGGTCTTACCTACACCCGTGGTGCCGAGGAATATGAATGAGCCTATAGGACGGCGGGGATCATTAAGTCCGGCACGTGAGCGGCGCACAGCATCGGCAATAGCACGTATGGCGTCATTCTGGCCCACCACGCGGTTGTGAAGCTCGGCTTCGAGATGCAACAGCTTCTCCTTCTCAGTCTGCACCATCTTGTTGACGGGGATTCCGGTCCATCTCGACACCACATCGGCTATATCCTCCGAATCCACCTCCTCCTTGATCAGGGCCTTCTCGCCCTGCATCTCCTTGAGACGGTTCTGGATATCGGCGTTTTCCTGCTCTTTCTGCTGGATACGTGAGTAGCGGATCTCTGCCACTTTGGCATAGTCGCCCTCGCGCTCGGCTCGTTCGGCATCGAAATTGAGCTGTTCTATGTCTATCTTATTCTGCTGGATCTTGTTGATAAGATCCTTTTCGGCCTTCCATTTGGCTGTGAAATCCTTTTCACGGTCGCGCAGGTCGGCCAGTTCCTTTTCAAGTTCCTTCACCTTGGCTTTGTCGCCCTCACGCTTTATCGCCTCGCGCTCGATCTCTTTCTGAGCTATGAGACGTGAGATCTCGTCAAGAGCCTGAGGCACGGAGTCGATCTCCAGGCGCAGTTTTGATGCGGCCTCGTCAACAAGGTCGATAGCCTTGTCGGGGAGGAAACGGTCGGTAATGTAACGCTCCGATAGAGTTACGGCGGCGATAATCGCCTCATCACGGATACGCACCTTGTGATGGTTCTCGTAACGCTCCTTAAGACCTCGCAGAATTGCAATGGCGGCAGCCTCGTCGGGTTCGTTGACCATCACTTTCTGGAAACGGCGTTCGAGAGCCTTGTCCTTTTCGAAGTATTTCTGGTACTCGTCAAGAGTAGTCGCGCCGATCGAACGGAGTTCGCCTCGGGCGAGCGCGGGTTTGAGGATATTGGCTGCATCCATCGCTCCCTCACCCTTTCCGGCACCCACAAGAGTGTGGATCTCGTCGATGAAGAGGATGATCTCGCCGTCGGCTCCGGTCACTTCGTTGACTATCGCCTTGAGTCGTTCCTCAAATTCGCCTTTATACTTTGCACCGGCCACAAGGGCACCCATGTCAAGTGAATATATCTGCTTGGAGCGCAGATTCTCGGGCACATCGCCACGTACTATACGCTGGGCGAGACCCTCGGCGATGGCGGTTTTACCGGTACCCGGCTCGCCGATGAGCATGGGATTGTTCTTGGTGCGTCGCGACAGGATCTGGAGCACACGGCGGATCTCGTCGTCACGACCGATCACAGGATCGAGCTTCCCCTCGCGGGCACGTTCGTTAAGGTTGATGGCATACTTAGATAAGGCCTGATATGTATCCTCAGCGCTCTGGTCGGTAGCTTTCTTCCCTTTGCGCAGCTCAGCCACTGCTGCCTCAAGCTCACGTTGGCTCAATCCGGCATCCTTCAGGATTGTTGCGGCCGGAGAGTTGACCGTGAAGATGGCCATGAGCAAAGCCTCGAGTGTCACATACTCGTCGCCCTGCTTCTTGGCAATGTCAAGAGCCTTTTGAAGAACATCATTGGAAGTGCGGCTAAGATAGGGTTCTCCGCCCGACACGCGCGGTTCGGCGGCAATCTTCTCATCGACCTGTCGCATCAAAGTGGCGCTGTTGGCTCCCACCTTGGAGAAAATGAAGTTGATGAGTGATTCTCCCTCCAGCATCACTCCCTTTAGCAAGTGTACCGGTTCGATAGCCTGATTACCTGCTCCTCGGGTAATCTCTATCGCCTTCTGTATCGCTTCCTGAGACTTTATTGTGAAATTATTGAAGTTCATGAGCTATATTTAGTAAGTTGAAGGTTCGTGATTTTAATATTCCTTTTATCTTACTAACAAAAATCATGCCAATTGGTTTTTATCGTCACTCATTATGATAATGAGAGCCCCCAACCAACCGGCATGGCTCATGATATTCAGGCAAACAGCGATGGATAGCTGTCAGTTCCTGATGATTTTGCTTTGGGACGGTCGGACTGACCGTGGCGGAACACAAGATTGTGCTGCTGGGTCCATCCCTGGGTGCGGTTACGCAGTTTCACCGTGACAATGCCGGCATCAGCCGGTGCCGAGGATCTCACCTGGCGGAACACGTCACTAAGCGTGGACACCCCGCTCATGGTGAGAGTGAGCAGTACGGTTCCACAAGTCTGGGCTGTGACCTGCAGGAGGTCGGTGCGATGTATTGCTGTCATAATCGGGGTTATCTTTTATGGTTATTAATCTATTGCAAAGATACCACCGCACATGGGCTATATTTTCGCCCACTATATTTAATTATGACTAAATAAGCATATTTTCGCCCCTAATTATTAATGGAATACCTCTATATTTCAATCATCCGTGACCAAATAGACGCGCACGGTCATGGCTGATCGCTGTCGCAACCATATCCTCAGGTACAAACCTCCAGTTGGGAGTCACCGACGGATAGATAATCCCCTTGCGCTCTATCGCTTTCATGAGATAGTAACGCAGATCCAGATCGGTAGTCCTGATTATACGCTCCTCCAGTTCATCGTGAGGTATGCCGGCTCCTCGGGTCATGAGCTCACCTCCACCGTTGGCACGGTAGGCATTCACTGCCACTTCATAAGTCTCCCTGGGATCAAACGGCGTACCGTCCGACATTGACAGCACCCTTATCTTCTCGCCCTGAGGCTTGGTAACATCCACTGTATAGTCGATTCCGAATGCCGAGTCAAAATTATAGGAAGGATTTATGAGCCGTGAATAATCCCCCTTGACAGGATTACCCGAAGCAAACTTCAACAGCGGATCACGAGGCGAGCTCATCACCGCTGTCCACAGATTATAGCTCATCTCAAGATGATTTATAATCTCCTCGCCGGTCATAGCCATCGTGTAGAGCTGATTCTCGTAGCGGTAGAGCTTGAACATGTCGCTCATGCGCAACGGCCCCTTGTGAAGCGTGGTGTCAAACGACAGCGGAGCGGCAAGCGATATACGCGCGCCTGAGATCTCAAGCTGTAGTCTGTGTATGAGCTCCATGAACGCCGATGGTCCGAAATAGGCATCGCGGATGGAAAAATCACCGGCAGCCTCACCTATCACCTTCTCTACAAAATCCATCGTAGCGTCATACACCGGCCTGAACTCATTAATAAATTCACCGTCAGGAGCTATTCCCGTGATAGGGATAACACCGCCGTCAATGTCAGTCACCTTTACATTCCCGCCGGTCGAAGTCTCCACCGTTACCATCGCCTCGGCCACATGCGTGGCATGTGCCCCGGGGTTGAGCAGCAGCGTGCCCGACTCCTCATGTTTCACAGCCACCAGGTGGTCGTGCCCCATGAATATTATGTCGATGCCATTTACCTCCCGTGCCACTTTTCCGGAAGCGTTCTCCAGCCATTTCCATGTGAGATGGGTACTCTCATATCCCGAATGAAACAATCCTATCACCACATCGGGATGCTCGTGCTCACGTATATATTCCACCCAATATCTGGCGCTCTCTACCATCGGCCCTACATCAAGCCCTTCCCACAACGGCTCGGGAAGCCATGCAGGTATGGCAGGCGTAAGCAGTCCGAACACAGCAAATCTCACCCCCTCACGCTCTATTACAGTATAAGGAGTGAGATATGGTGCGCCTGTCAGCTTGTCAGCGACATTGGCCCCGAGCAAAGGTATAGGAGCGAGATCGGCCCTGTAGCGGTCATAGACGGGATGCCCGGTCTCTATGTCATGGTTGCCCACCGTCTGCGCGTCATATCTCATGCGTTTAAGCATGGTGGCCACGGGATGGGGTCCTTGACTATCAATAAAGTTGTAGTAATATACCGATGGCTGCCCCTGTAGCATATCGCCATTATCGAGCAGTATCACACGGCTGTCGCCCATGCGCGCTCGTTCGGATTTCACGTAGGCCGACACCTGGGCAAGCGATCCTGGGAGCGGGGAGAGCGAGGTGAAGTCATAGGGGAACAGCTTGCCATGCACATCGCTCGTGGCTATTATCTTGAATTGCTTTCTCATGGATTAGGCCCCGTATAGATTGCCCTAACCTTGCCCACTGGCAATTGGCCCTCTACCTTCACAGGTATGCGACGGTCATCGGCCGATATCCAGCCCGAGATGGGATCCGACGAAGTCTTTCCCTGGCGGGTGAACGTGAAATTGATGTAATAGGCCGTGAGCTTCACCCCGTTGACCTCCACTTTCTGCCGTCCAAGATAAGTGATGGTTAGTTTCTCTTTCTTTGAGCCGGAAAAAATATTCACCGTCACCGTATTCCCCTTCTTCATGTTAGGAAAATCGAGGGTGCGGAGATAGAAAAACGAGCTGAGCATATCCACCGTCATCCCCTGCGCCTCGAGCTGAAGGGTCGATGAAGTCATAGGCGCGTCGGCCGACGGGCGCTTGTATCTCACCGCATCGGCTGTGAATGTGTTGCCGTCGCGATGAAACGTGAGCACATCCTTCTTATACTTCCCTTGCTCATGTGCTATGTACACATACTTGACCGGATAAAGACCCTGCTTTGTCATGGTGGTGTAGAGGGTGTCACGGAGCATGTATATGCTGTTGGCCCAAGGCGCGTTCTGGGCAAATACCGACGCACGGTACAGGTCGCCGTCATTGCGGAGACTCATGGTGGCATATCCGGCCACCTTGTTGATGAACCCCCATTTGTATATCACGTCGTAGGTGAGCGTCTCGTCGACAAGCGATACGGTTGATTCCTGAGCTTTGAGACTTGTGCCTGATATGCACATCAGCATCACTGCCAGTAGATGAGTGTATAAGTGTTTCATATTTTATTTCCTTTCTCTTGTTTTGACCGCTCTGTGATAAAAAGGTTTATCCAGTCGCGGCCTCGCCCATCTCCGAGCCTGTCCAGGCCTCACATCGCAATCCGGAATCACACCGGCTCCTCAAACGGCAACACCATGCGGTAGCTCTGCTCGATGCGCTTGTTGCGCCAGCATTTGCGGCACACGGCTATATAACGGTCATCACCGCCGATCTCTACCTGTTGTCCTTCCTCGACAAAATCGCCATTTGCGTCCATACGGGCATTTATGATGGTCTTGCGCCCGCATGTACATGTCGATTTTATCTCATCGATAGTATCGGCTATCTCAAACAACCGGCGTGATCCCTCGAACAGACAGCTACGGAAATCGGTGCGCAGTCCGTAGCATATAACATTACTGCCGAAATCATCCACTACCCTTGCCAGCTGGTCAACCTGCGCCGCTGTGAGAAACTGGGCCTCGTCGACCAGAAACCAGTCGACCATCCCCTCACCCTCGGCGCTCAGCTGGCGGGCCATCTCATAAAGATCGCTTTCGTGATATATCCACAGGCACTCTCGCTCGATGCCTATACGCGAACGTATCACATTAGCCTCCTCGCGGGTGTCAATAATAGGCTTGAGGCACACGTAGCGCATACCACGCTCCTCAAAATTATAAGCCGTAGTGAGCAACAGGGCCGTTTTGGCCGACCCCATGGTACCGTAACGAAAATATAGTTTACCTTTCCTGTACATGACTATCGTTGATAAGTGACAGGACAAAGGTAACTATATTTTCCGACAATACCTCAATACATCTGCTTGGTGAGCACGAAATCTTCATGCCCCACCTCATACTTGAGCAATGGACCCTTTACTTTCACATCGTCCATGTGGCGCATTGCTGCATAACGGGCCGTGAGCGACTGCTTTATGCTATGCTCGATGTTTGCACACACCTCCGGGCGCAACGAGTCAACCGCGGGAGACCCTATGGTGATGGGCGCATTGTTGGCCATAACAGCCTTGGGGTCAACCTGTACCATAAGCGATGCCAGATCAAAACTCAGCGATATCTCATCATCATCAACCACAGTCCAGGTTCCCGCGATGGAAGTATGGGCCGAGGCTGAGAGGCTGAGAGGTTCGATGAAAGCGCTGTCTACTATCTGGGTGGTGGTATTGACCATGCCCGACACTGTCACAGAGCCGGAGAGGGTCTCATTGGCTGTCATGGAGGCTGGCGAGAACTCGTAAACATCTATGATCGAAGCCGTGAGAGCGGAATTATCGGTAAATGTCTCAGGTGTCCCCTGCCATACCCCGGGCATCGCCTTGGCAAGACGTTCTTCACCGTTGGAGCAGCCGGTAATGACCGAGCCTGCAATCATCATGCCGAGCACCGGAGCTAATCTTAGGAATGATTTCATTGGATAAACTGTTGTTGATTTTATACAAAAGTACTTTTTTTCAGAATACGGCACTGAAAAATTTATCTTAAAAACAAATAAATGTAAAAAGATGTTTAGTACAAGTACATAAAAAGAGCTATATTTGCGAATGAAAACGGATCCCACCCCACATTAATATTATATATGATATTATATGTGGCCGTGGATCCTGCCCTCACAACTACAACTAATCAAATATCTATGAACCACAGAATCCAATCAATTCTCTTGGCAGGAGTCCTTCTTGCTCCCGCCTCGGCTTGGGCCGACACAGTAACGCTCAAGATGAACGAAATCAACCCCGACGCAGTGATCCTGCCCGAAATCTACGGCCAGTTTGCCGAACACCTCGGAGCCTGCATATACGGTGGCCTTTGGGTAGGCCCCGAATCACCTATCCCCAACACCCAGGGATACCGCAACGATGTGCTGCAGGCCTTGCGCGAACTCAAGGTTCCCGTGATGAGATGGCCCGGCGGATGCTTTGCCGACGAGTACCACTGGCGCGACGGCATTGGTCCGGCCAAGGACCGTCCAACTCAGGTCAACAACAACTGGGGTGGCACCGTCGAGGACAACTCCTTCGGTACCAACGAATTTTTCAACCTCTGCGAACTGCTCGGTTGCGAGCCTTACCTGAGCGGAAACGTGGGTAGCGGTTCAGTCGAGGAACTCGCCCAGTGGGTAGAGTATATCACTGCCGAGGAGGGCCCTATGGCCCGTCTACGTAAGGAGAATGGCCGTGAGAAGCCCTGGAAACTGAAATACCTCGGCGTAGGAAACGAAAGCTGGGGATGCGGTGGAAATTTCACCCCCGAGTATTATGCTGACGTTTACCGTCGCTATCAGACCTACTGCCGCGACTTCTCGGGCAACAAGCTCTACAAGATCGCATCGGGCGCGAGCGACTATGATTACAAATGGACCGACGTACTCATGGAGAAAGCCCACCGCCACATGCACGGCATATCACTCCATTACTACACCGTCACCACTTGGAGCGGCTCCAAGGGCTCGGCCACGGAATTCACTCCTGAGGACTACTACTGGACCATGGGCAAATGCCTCGAGATCGAACCCGTGATCGAGAAGCACGCCGCTATCATGGACAAGTATGACCCCAAGAAGAAAGTAGGTCTGCTCGTCGATGAGTGGGGCACATGGTGGGACGTGGAGCCCGGCACCAATCCCGGACACCTCTACCAGCAGAACACCATGCGCGACGCCATGGTGGCAGCCCTCTCGCTCAATGTGTTCCAGCGCCACACCGACCGCGTGAAGATGACCAACATCGCCCAGGTGGCCAATGTGCTCCAGTCCATGGTGCTCACCCGTGGCGACCAGATGGTGCTCACCCCCACCTACTACGTGTTCAAGATGTACATTCCCCATCAGGGTGCCACACCCATCCCTCTCGACGTGACCACCACCCGCATGGATGTACGTGGCGACCGCTCGGTCGACATGCTCCAGGCCACCGCCTCACGCAAGGATGGTCGCATAGCCGTGTCGCTCACCAATGTTGATCTCGACAAGGAGATGGAGGTGGAGATAGCGCTCGGCGACACCAAGGTCAAGAACATCGAAGGATCCATCCTCACAGCATCATCCATTGATGACTACAACGATTTCGGCCAGCCCGAGAAAGTTACCCTCAAGCCATTCAAGGGTGCCAAAGTCGGCAAGGGCACAGTTAAAGTCAAGCTCCCCGCAAAATCAATCGTCACCCTCCTGCTCAACTGATCCAACATCTGAAGCCCTCGTGGCTTGAACCATAATTAACCCCGGACGACGGCCATGCACAAACCGTAATCCGGGGTTTATCTATATCTTCTTGTGACAAGTCCCGCCCGACATTGCTACAACCTCAAAAAGAACACCAGACTACCGGTGTTCCGATAACCAAAAAGCGCAACCGACTCGGAAGTCAATTGCGCTTTATAGGATATATCCCGTCAATTATATTGACGTTGTGGGGATACTTGCTGGCGGAATTATGCCTGGGCGGGCTGAACGTTGATGAACTTGCGTCCCTCCTTGCCCTCGGTGAATACTACTACACCGTCGATGAGAGCGAAGATGGTGTGGTCCTTGCCCATACCCACGTTAAGACCGGGGTGGTGAACTGTGCCACGCTGACGCTTGATGATGTTGCCGGCTTTGCAATACTGACCGCCGAAAATCTTTACACCGAGTCGTTTGCTTTCTGACTCACGGCCGTTCTTAGAACTGCCGACACCTTTTTTATGTGCCATTTCTTTTAAATGATTTAGGGGGTTAAGCTACAACTTCTTTGATTAATACTTTGGTGAAGCACTGGCGATGGCCGTTCTTACGGCGATAGCCTTTGCGACGCTTCTTCTTGAAGACGATTACCTTCTCGCCCTTTACGAGGGGGGTGAGAACCTGGCAAACGACCTTGGCACCCTCGATGGTGGGAGCACCAACCTTAACTGCATTGTCGGCTTCGGCGAGGAGAACACGGTCGAATTCTACGGTGTCACCTTCTTTGAGCGCGTCGCCGAGATAGTGAACATACAGGAACTTCTCAGGCTCGACCTTGAACTGCTGTCCCTGGATTTCTACGATAGCGTACATCTGTTATTTTATTGTGTTACAGGTTATACCGCCGGGCGGATTCTGCTCGGTCTATGGACCGCGTCGTCACTTAACTTGCCCGGTTAGGCTAAATCGGTTGCAAAATTAGCACTTTAGTCGCAATTGGCCAAATATTTATGTTAAAATTTATCTCGCCGAAGGCTTCTTTGAGATTTTTTTGGTTACTTTGCACCGAAAACGCATTGCATGGATACTACAGATAAAGAAAAACTCGAGCAACTGAGCAGCCAGCCTGTCGGCAAACTGCTGTGGCGCTACAGCCTACCGGCAGTCGTGGGTATGTTGGTCATGTCTCTTTACAACATCATCGACCGCATTTTCATCGGACAGGGCGTAGGTGCCGAGGCCATCGCCGGACTGGCCATTACATTCCCGGTCATGAACCTATCCGCCGCCCTCGGCGTACTCATCGGAGCCGGCGGATCGGCACGCATCTCCATCCTCCTCGGAGCCAAGGACTATAACGGTGCCCAGCGTGTGCTCGGCAACGCCTTGGTGTTGCTGGCGGTGATAGTACTATGCTACCTCTCTCTCTTTGCCGTGTTCATCGACGATATACTCGTGGCTTTCGGAGCAAGCGATGTCACCCTCCCATATGCCCGCGACTTCATGCTTTATATCCTCCCCGGCATGTTCATGACCAACTTTGCCTTCACCTTCAACAACTTCATGAGGGTATCGGGCTATCCCGTCAAGGCTATGGTCACCATGTTCATTGGAGCCGGAGTCAATGTAGTGCTCGCCCCGGTATTCATCTTTGTGCTCGGCTGGGGCATCAAGGGTGCGGCCATCGCCACCGACCTGTCCATGACCGTCTCGGCCATATTCGTCATGAGACACTTCTTCACCCGTGGAAGCGTGTTGAGGTTCGCGTCCTCAGGCTGGATGTACCGCCCCGACTTCAAGGTGATCATCTCCATCATCTCCATCGGTGCTGCGCCATCGCTCGTAAATGCTGCTGCTTGCTTCATTAATGTGATAATCAACAAGTCGCTATACGCCTATGGTGGCGACATAGCCGTCGGTGCCGCCGGAATATTCTCCACCTACACCTCAGTGATGACTATGGTGGTGGTGGGCATGTGCCAGGGTATGCAACCCATCATCGGCTACAACTACGGAGCCGGACTCACAGGCCGGTTGAAGCGCACCTACTGGCTCGCTGTCGGTGCCGCCACGCTGATAGTGACCACCGGACAGATAGGCGGACTGGCGTTTCCCTGGTACATAGCCCGCGCGTTCACTACTGACCCCGAACTGATCGACCAGACTGTCCGGTGCCTCAGGATATCCATGATAGCCTTCACCGTTGTAGGCTTCCAGGTCATATCCACCACCCTCTTCCAGTCGCTTGGCAAGGCCGGAGCCTCCATATTCCTCTCGCTTGCCCGTCAGGTGATATTCCTCATACCCCTCCTGCTCCTGCTTCCGGGGCGATATGGCCTCGACGGTGTGTGGATGTCATTCCCCATCTCCGACACCTTGGCCACTATTGTCACCGCCATAATGATATTCTTCCAGATGCGCAGCATCAACGCCATGGCCGCAAACCAGGCTTCCCACCGCAATCTTTGCCCCGATTCTTTGGAAGCATAGGGCATAATTGCTTATCTTTGCATCTGCAATCGCGCACGGGCCTCCGGCGATCATCCGTCGCCACAGCGCCCCCTCCGTGACAACACATATTTAATCACACACAATTATATATATGCTTAAGACAATACTTTCCATATCCGGCCGTCCCGGCCTGTTCCGTCTCGTTAACCGTGGCAAAGGTATGCTCATCGTTGAGGAGCTCGCCACCGGAAAACGCATCCCCGCCTATGCCCGCGACAAGGTGATCTCGCTCGGCGACATCTCCATCTACACCGATGAAGGCGACACCCCCCTCGGCCTCGTGCTCGAAGCCGTGAAGGCCAAGGCCGATGGCAAGCCCGTCGACATCAAGGCTCTCGGCAAGGATGAGCAGGTGCGCGAATACTTTGCCGAAATCCTCCCCTCCTTCGACCGTGAGAGAGTCTACACCACCGACATCAAGAAACTCCTCTCGTGGTACAACCTGCTTCTCGCAGCCGGCGTGACTGAATTTGCCCCCGCCGAGGAAGAAACCGCTGCAGAGGACACTGACAGCGCCGCTCCCCAGGAATAATCCCGCGAATCATCCATCTATTTACTTACAGGTGAAGATTTCACGTACATTTACTGAGCACGACAGTGTGGTCGACCTCATCAACGAGGACTACGACATACTGCCCGTGCTCAGCCGTTTTTCACTACCTCTCGGATTTGGATCGAAAACCATAGGCGAACTATGCCGTGAGTCCGGGATCAATGTCGATGTGTTCCTGCTTGTGGTCAACTTCCTGCTCTCAGGCAAAATCGACACCTCGCTGCTCAACTCGGTATCCGCTCTGGAGATAGCCCGGTTTCTCCACAATTCCCACAACTACTATCTCCAGTACAAGTTCCCCCACATACGCGCCAACATGCTCGCCGCGCTGGATCCGGCCCACGACGACATCAACCCCATCATCGTGAAATATTTCGATGACTACATCAGCGAAGTCGGGGCACATTTCAGCTACGAGGAACTCACCGTGTTCCCCTATCTCAAATCCCTCACGCAAGGCAATCGTGACGGCATGTACAACATCGGCATCTTCTCCCGAAAGCACGACCACGAAGTAGAGAACAAGCTGGCCGAACTCAAGAACATCATCCTGAGGTACTATTCCACACTCATGCCCTACAGGATGTACGATGTGCTCGTGGATCTCTACAACTGCGAGGAGGACCTGAAACAACACGCTCAGATCGAAGACCATGTGCTCGTCCCTCTGATCAAACGGCTCGAAGAAGAGTAAGGAGGTTAGTAATGAGCACATTTACCGTAGGCCTATTGCTGAGTTCACCACTTGTCACCGCAGGGATGCGCACGGCCTTGCGGGGCATACCCGGAATCAGCCTCACCGAACTGACTCCAAGCGACACCCAGGGCTACAACCAGGCCGAGATCATCGACCTCAGCCCCTCACTGATGATAGTCGACAGCTTCACTGCCGCCGAATGTCCGCCCGAGACACCCACCGTCCTGGTCACCTCCGTCCAGTTGCCGGAAGCCTCCGCCCGACGGCACACATGCGTCCTCTCCATCTACGACAGCCTCGAAAGCATCCGCAAACGCATCAAAGGCCTGCTCGAACCCTCATCCGGCACCGAATCGCGTGGCAACGACCTATCCCCGCGAGAAAAAGAAGTGATACTCGGCATCGTGAAAGGGCTATCCAACAAGGAGATAGCTCATGAGATGAATGTATCGGTCAACACCATAATGACCCACCGGCGCAACATCGCCTCCAAGCTCGAAATCCACTCCCCCGCCGGCCTCACCATCTTCGCCATAGCCACCGGCCTTGTCAAGATCGAGGACGTCAAATTATAATCAGCCTGTCACACCCCGCGCACGCCATCCCGCCTCCCCGCCCCCATGCTATACACAAGCCGGCATCTACTACACACATGCAGGCTTCCGTGATATACGTGCCCTCATCGGCTTATACACCTGCTTCAATCGGCTACATACAAGCCTTGTCATATAAATGCCGGCATCAGCCTATCCACCCCCCTCATCGGCTTAACATGCCTTGTCATATACCTGCCAGCATATGTTTATCCCCCACACCGGGCTTATTTCTCATTAAACAGCATTAAATTCCCAACTTGTGCATATTTATATCTAAAAAATTTGCACATCTGAAAGAAACTGCTTAAATTTGCACTGCAAAAGCGTAAAGGCATCAGGGCACATCCCTGCAAACCTCTCGCAAGGTCCTATAGCTCAGTTGGTTAGAGCAACAGACTCATAATCTGTGGGTCCTAGGTTCAAGCCCTAGTGGGACCACCTTAGTAAATCTCCAATCACTTGCATTTCAAGTGATTGGAGATTTTGCTATATAAGATTTGTCCACGGATTGTCCACCAAATTGATTTCTGGCCACGGTGTGGACAAAAATTTTCCTTAAAAATTCTGAAAATAATTGATGCCGACTCAAAAATGCGCAGAATTTGATTCGGTACGAACAATAGTTGTGTGATAGGTGTTTTGAATGTCGATGCTTATTTTGGCTCATTCACTCACCCAGGCCCACTATATGACTAAAGAGGAAAAGAACAAACTTACCCGTGATGCCCTCCGCCACTGGTATGAAAATCATCAGGAGGAGTATTGCAATTTTACCGACCTTATGCACGACCGCCGAGGTATCGGATTCGACCAAGTTTTCAAAACTGCCATTATGCTTGTGCCTAAATACGAAAAGGCTCTTCTGCTGTATCTGAAGAATGACCGCTCAGAAGGTATCGAGGATTTGGAAAAGATTCTTACCGATGGTGGACTCAAAGATCAACTTGCCCTACACTTCAAGGCTCAGATGCCTGACTGCATTGTTCCGGCAATGTTGAGCTGGCTGTTTTTCGGCCGCAGTTTCGAGTGTATGGTTGAATACGGAGAGTAGTTGATTCAGGATGGCAAACTAAATTTTCTTCTGCGCAGACTCGCATCGTTCAATATAAAAACCATCATCAACCGCAGCCTGACAATCGGCGCTCGTAAAAAGGAAGATTGGGTAAAGTTCGTGTCTGATATGGAAGATATGGGAATCACTCCGATTGTTACCGCCGGAGTTGTGGCCAAATTCAAATCAATATCCGCAGAGACAAAGGTTGAAATGAAGACTACCTCTGAAAAGAAACCTATTCCCGGTAAAGAGAAGAAACGCCGTAGTCTGAAAGAGCTGCTGCCTAATAGTGATGAATATCTATTGGGGTCGATTGATGAGCATATCCATATCAAACAAAGCGGAAAGGATTTGGCTCTTCTTTATCTTGTTCTTGAAAATAGCCGTTCACTTACCAACACTTCCGTTGTCGAATTTCATGCAGCTCTTGAACAACGCTACGAGAAAAAGCCCAACATCCGCATTCCCGGACATAGAGGTATACAGGATAATTTGAAAATGCTTCTTACTCCGACCACAATCACAAAGAAAAACGGAGCGGAAGTTCCATGTCTTACGTTTGAGAGACCGGAATACATGTTTGCCTATAATGACCTTGTTGAAAAATTGGGAGTGCAGGATTACGCATACTCCTGCTGACATATAAAAATATTATTGACGGGAGCCATCTGACAGTGATGTCGGGTAGCTCCCGTTTTTCGTATCCATACCCCTTTCAGTGCAATTTTGAGGGGCACCGAAAAGAAAAATTCTTCGTTTTACTTCGTTACGAATCAATACGAATATAAACCACTGTGTATCAGTGTTGTAAATTTGGAGAAACATAAATCATGTGTTTTCTTTGCACCGTCAAATCGCAACGATGAGGCAAAAGTCCGCAATCATTGCCGAGGTAAGGACCGGTCACCTCGTGCACTAAAAGCAGATAGAGAGAAGCCAACTCATAGCGATGCGACCCTTGGGCATTTCATGTTGTCGGTGTCCATTGATTAATCCAGATGACGCGAGGAATTATAACAATGAATCTTGATTTTTCAAAATTCACACCGGAGGAGCTGACCGGACTTTCAATCACGCTCCCTCTGGGTCACCTCCTTGAAGTGGTCGAGCACACTGCTGAACGTGCTATCGAAAAATTTAAGGAGGAGGTTCTGCCGGCCATGCTTTCGGCAGACAAGGATCCGCTCATTCCCCGCAAGGAGGTAATGAGAATTCTTGGAGTATGTTCAAACACACTCCGCAACTGGCGCAAGAGCCAATATTTGGAAGCAACTCTACTTGGAGGCAAAGTCTATTACAAGACATCTGCCGTAAACACAATTCTTGAGAAGTATGGAAAAGAACACATCTAATCCCCAAAGTATCGACCCTATGCTCATACTCGGCAAAGCCATCGACGCAGGAGTCAGTATGCGAGGCGGTGATTTTCCTCTCGGTGCCATGCCGATGAAGATTCAGAGGATTATCCGCGAGGCCAACGACTGCTACGGTTATCCTGTGGATTATCTTGCCGGAGCAATGCTCGTGGCTATCGGTCTTGGCATAGGCAACACCCATTTCGCCCGGCTGAAAGGGAAATGGGACGAGAGTGCCATCCTGTTCATGGCTCTTGTTGGCAGACCCGGAGCGTGCAAGTCGCATCCGCTGAACTTCGCCATCCGTCCGTTCTCCGATATTGACGGCGTAAACAACAGTGCCTTTCAGAAAGAACTTGCCGAGTACAACCGCCAATGCGAGTTGCCGATGAAAGAAAGGACTGTTGCGCATCCGGTAATGCCTGTAAACAAGCGTTTCCTAATTTCTGACGCAACTCCGGAGGCCATGATGCTTATTCACTCCCACAATCTACGTGGCATCTGCATGTGGAATGATGAACTTGCTGGATGGTTCAAGAACTTTAACCGCTACAACAAAGGCTCTGACGAAGAGTATTGGCTGAAGCTCTACAACGCCAACCCGATATTCTCCGACCGCAAGGGCGCGAAAGACTCCGTATATATCGGCAGACCTTTTGTGTCGGTGGTAGGCACAATCCAGAACGGCATCCTCAACGAACTCGCACAAGGCAGCCGCAGCTCCAACGGCTTCATCGACCGACTCCTATTCGTAATCGCCAACAATCAGGATAAACAGGCGTGGAGCGACAAAGAACCTTCATTCGACATAGAGGCTTCATGGGCTGAAATTATCGGCAGACTTGTGGAAATGCCATACGAAACGGACGAAGACGGCAAAGTTATCCCGACAATCATCAGTTTCTCGCCGGAGGCAAAGACACGGCTCTATCAATGGCAACGGGAGAACACCGAGGACTGCAACCGCGAGGAGAATGACGCGCTGAAAGGTGTGTTCAGCAAGTTCGACTTTCATGCCATACGCTTCTGTCTGATAATCCAAATGGCGCGATGGGCTTGTGGCGAGGCTGACAAGACGGAGATTGACCTTGTTTCTGTGGAGAACACCATAAGTCTTGTGGATTATTTCAAGGCTACTGCCACAAGGGTACAGGGCATAATCAAGGATTTATCGCTGTCAGAACTGCAACGGGCTGTCATAGCCGCATTGCCGGAGGAGTTCACAACCGAACAAGGTGTTGAAATCGCAACGGCCAATTCGATGGCCGAGCGGACTTTTAAGGATTTTGTCAAGCGGTTCACCGGCATCCATTTCCAAAAGGTACGTCACGGAGTCTATGCGAAATTATGATTATCAACCTGCATTTTCTGCACTTTCCGCATTTTCCACCCACCAAAATGCAAATAATGCTGATAATGCAACCCTAATCTTGATGGAACTATGAGTGAACACCGATTTATTCTCCAACCCTATCGTGGTGTCGGGAGTCGTCATACTTGCCCCTCGTGTCACAAGAAACGGTGCTTCTCCCGATACATCGACACCGAGAAACAAGTCACGTTCCCGGATGATGTCGGCAGATGCGACCATGAGCAGAGCTGTGGCTACCACCTCACACCAAAGGAATATTTTGAGCGCAATCCGCAGGATAAGCCTCAGCACTCCGATTGGTCAGCTCCGTCAGCCCGCAGAACCACGCCGACCGAGCCGCCCAAGCCAACCTCTTTCATCGCGGCAGAGACTGTTGCACAGACTCTGCACGGATATGACCGCAACAATCTGTTCCTGTTCCTCAAATCGAAGTTCGGACCCGATGAAGTAGAGCGTATGATGAAAGAGTATTGCGTCGGCACATCGAAGCACTGGCCGGGGGCATGTGTGTTCTGGCAGACAGACATCAACGGACGTGTCCGCACCGGGAAAGTGATGTTATACGATGCCGGGTGCGGCAAGCGTTTCAAAGAGCCATTCAACCATGTGTCGTGGGCACACTCGCTGATGAAGTTGCCTAACTACAATCTCCGTCAATGCTTTTTCGGTGAACATCTGTTGCCGATGAACCGTGGCAAGCCTGTTGCATTGGTCGAAAGCGAGAAGACAGCACTGATAGCGAGCTGGTATCTGCCCGAATATGTATGGCTCGCCACAGGCGGCAAGAACGGTTGCCTCAATGCCGATGCACTCCGGGTTCTCCGTGGACGGCAGGTTATCCTCTATCCTGATTTGGGTGCGACAGAGCAGTGGCGGCAGAAACTGCCATTGATGAAGTCGCTTGGTGTCGAAGCCACCATCTTCAACTTCATGGATGATGTTGCCGACGATACTGACAAGTCCGCCGGATATGATATAGCCGACTATCTACTGCAAATCGAGCCTGACCAAGCCGTGCTGCAAACTATGATTAGAAAGTATCCGATGTTGCAGAAATTCATAGATGACCTGCAACTCGAATTAGTATCGGTTGAGCGATATGCCCCGACAACCGAAACACCATTGTCAAACCGTATAAACGAGAAAATATGACTAACAAGAAATCTCAGTCAACAACCTCTCCCTCCACTGCCAAGTCAACACCAAAGACTGGCAAAACATCTACCGATTGTATAACTCCTAAATCTGATGAATTTATGAAATCTGATATTACTCCCAATCCCGTTGACTCTGTAAAGCCTGTCAACACCGCCAACTCTGATGTTGCTGTTAACAGCAACGACCGCAACACTCCCGACAATGCCGCAAACCTGTTCAACGATGAACAGACCGCAACGCCACAACCCAAGCAACAGCGTATAGGC
>JAMPHR010000001.1:688010-712221 GCA_023663345.1 Paenibacillus sp.
TTGCACATCAGTCACTTACGGACACGAAAAAAGGGCCACTTAAAAGTGACCCTTTAGTGATCCGGATGCGACTCGAACGCATGACCGTCTGCTTAGAAGGCAGATGCTCTATCCAGCTGAGCTACCGGACCATCATTCCATTCGACCAAAGTTCCTGCGGTGATGAAACCATACAACTCCGGTAAACGGATGTGCAAAGGTAGGGATTTTCCCGTTCATGTACAAGAGCGAAAACCAAAATCCGACAATTTTATCCATTTTTCCCTCCAAAGCCCGCGATATATGCGATAAATATAGTAATTTTGCATTTCAAGTAGAGTCTTCACCATGAGCGACAACAACTTCAAGAAGCTTGGGATAGCCCCCCGTTTTCACGAGATACTCTCCACAGGTCTTTACACCGGCCTCCTGCCCGGAGCGCCCGGCACCTATGCCGCGTTCGTGGCACTGGTGATATGGTATCTGCTGTACCTCGTTCTCTCTCCGCCCGCACTCACCCTCACCACGCTCGCACTCATTGTGGTCACCACCGTGGTGGGAGCCTGGACATCCTCGGTAATGGAACGTTACTGGGGGCCCGATCCGCGTGCTGTAGTGATCGATGAATACGTGGGGTGCTGGATACCCCTCCTGGTGGCTCCTGCCGGAGAATACACCTGGATATTCGCTCTGGCAGGCTTCGCCCTGTTCCGCATTATCGACATTACCAAACCGCTCGGATGCCGGCGCATCGAGCAGGTGTGTCCCGGTGGATGGGGAGTGATGATGGACGATGTGCTCGCCGGCTCCTACGCACTCATCATCGTGTACATCCTCAAGCTACTGTTTCTCTGACCTATCCCTCTCGATCATTAATACAAATATTATATAGCAATGGAAAATAACGAATCGAACGCACCCGAGACCAGGGGCCTGAATTTCGTGGAGGAGATCGTGAGCAACGATCTCAAGGAAGGTAAGAACGGCGGACGCCTCAACACCCGATTCCCACCCGAGCCCAACGGATACCTTCACATTGGCCACGCCAAGGCTATATGCATGGACTTCGGTATCGCCGAGAAATTCGGCGGCACCTGCAACCTGCGTTTCGATGACACCAACCCCGTGAAGGAGGATGTGGAGTACGTCGACGCTATCCGTGACGACATCCATTGGCTCGGATTCGACTGGGGCGACCGTGAGTACTACGCCTCCGACTACTTCCCCCAGCTATACGACCTGGCCATCCGTCTTATAAAGGAAGGCAAGGCATACGTCGACGATCAGACCTCCGAGCAGATAGCAGCCCAGAAGGGTACCCCCACCCAGGCCGGAACCGAGAGCCCCTACCGCAACCGCTCAGTGGAGGAGAACCTCGACCTCTTCACCCGCATGAACGCCGGAGAGTTTGAGGAGGGTTCACGCGTGCTCCGCGCCAAGATCGACATGGCCAACTCCAACATGCACTTCCGTGACCCCATCATGTACCGCATCATCAAGACTCCCCACCACCGCACAGGCACCACGTGGAAAGTCTACCCGATGTATGATTTCGCCCACGGACAGAGCGACTATTTCGAGGGCGTGACCCACTCCATCTGTACCCTCGAGTTCGTACCTCACCGTCCGCTCTACGAGCACTTCGTCAAGGAGCTTGCCGATGAGAGCTACTGCCCGCGACAGATCGAGTTCAACCGCCTCAACCTCACCTACACCGTGATGTCCAAGCGCAAGTTGCTCCAGCTTGTCAAGGAAGGCCTCGTGGCAGGATGGGACGATCCCCGTATGCCAACTATCTCGGGTCTGCGCCGTCGCGGATTCACACCCCGCTCCATACGCAACTTCATTGATGCCATAGGCTACACCAAATACGAAGCCCTCAACTCCATCTCGCTCCTCGAGCACGCCGTGCGCGACGATCTCAACAAGGTGGCCACCCGTGGCATGGCCGTGATCAACCCCGTAAAGGTAATCATCACCAACTATCCCGAGGGTGAGACCGAGACAGTACAGATGGAGAACAACCCCGAGGATCCCGAAAGCGGAAGCCACTCCATGCCATTCTCCCGCGAGATCTATATCGAGCGCGACGACTTCATGGAGAATCCTCCCAAGAAATTCTTCCGTCTCGCCCCCGACGGCGAGGTACGCCTCAAGGGTGCCTACATCATCAAGTGTACCGGAGTGAAGAAGGATGCCGAGGGCAACATCGAGGAGATCTACTGTACCTACGACCCCGATACCCGTAGCGGACTCCCCGGAGCCTCGCGCAAGGTCAAAGGCACCCTCCACTGGGTGAGCGCCCCTACCGCTGTCGATGCCACGGCACGCATGTATGACCGCCTGTTCTGCGTGGAGAACCCCGCCGCCGAGACCGAGCGCGACTTCCGCGAGATGCTCAACCCCGACTCCCTCAAGGTTGTGGAGGGCATCAAGGTAGAGCCCTACCTCGCCGAGATAGCCGTTCCCGGCGTTCCCCTCCAGTTCCAGCGCATCGGATACTTCACCCTCGATCCCGACTCGCGTCCCGGACACCTGATATTCAACCGCACCATCGCGCTCAAGGACTCCTGGGAGAAGATCAACAAGTGATTATTACCCTTTGATGGAAGACAATAACAACGACGACACCCGCCAGGGGCTTTACAACGAATTCGAATCCGAGATAGTAAAAGCCGGCAACCCCGAAGCTTATTTCGATGAGAACGACCTCATCGAGATATTTGACTACGCCTCCGATATGGACAACTATATCGTGAAGATGGAAGTCCTGCTTTACGGTGCCAGGCACTATCCCGGGAGCGAGGCCCTGGCCACACGCCGTGCCTGGTTCTACTCCTCGTTTGGCGAGATGGAGGCCGCGGCCGAGGTCAACAGCCGTGTCAACAACGGCGGTTTCCTCAACCGCCTCCTGGCATTGCGTGCCGCCAGTGCATCCGATACCCCCGACACCCGTGCCAAGCTTGATGAGATCGTCGACGCTACCGTCGATTTCGGCGATGAGGATGTGATACAGCTTGTGGACTACTGCGCCGAGAACAATATGCTCGACTGGGTGGAGGAGAACCGTCCCCGCATCGAGGCCAAATGCTCCTATCCCCCCACCCTCATATATGAGTACGCCGACCGGGCCGAAGAGCTGGGCGATCTCGCCACAGCCAAAAGGCTTTTCGAGGAGCTGACTATGCTCGAGCCTTTCACCGTCGACTTCTGGGTGAGGCTCGCCAATGTGCAGTTTCTCGATGGGACCTACGAGGATTCCCTCGCATCATGCGACTACGCTCTTGCCATCGACGGTGGCTATATCGAGGCCCTGCGTCTCAAGGGACGCGTGATGTACCGCCTCAACTTCAGCCGCGAGAAGATAGCCGAGGTATTCCGCGCTGTGCTCGACATGCGCGAAGCCAATGAATCGGATGTCACAGCCTATGCAGCTACCATCGTGGAGATGGGTCGCACCGACGAGGCTGTCAAACTCCTCGAGGAGACCATCATCCGCTCTCCCCTCTCCCAAATGCCTATCGACCTTCTCATGAACATCGATTTCGAGCTGGCCGTCCCCTACATACTGGCCGTATCGGAGCAGACCTCATTCACCCGCGACACCATCGTGGCATGGGCCAAGGAGCATCTGGCCAACGGCCGTGTCGACGTGGCCTCATCGCTCGTCCGATTGTTCTGCGACAAATTCATCGGCTCGCCCGACTTCAGCTTCCTCACCGAGCTGTGGTACTTCAACAAGATGTACCGCGAGGTCGTGGACATCGTTGATCGCTCCTACCCCGAACTCGAGTCTCTCCCTGCGCCCTGTCCTGGCATCACATTCCCTTACCTCATGAGTCTCATAAGGCTTGGAGAGACCGACAAAGCCAAGGACAAAGCCTCACGGCACATGCGCGAGATGGACGACCGTATGCAGTCGCCACGCCTCAACAGGCCATCAAGCATGATGCGCAACGATGTGTCACCCTCCAGTGCGACATGTCTCGACATAGGCTATGCAGCCCTCCTGCGCAATATCATCAATGCCCTCTCGGCCCCATCGCCCCTCCCGCCCGACACTTACGACCCAATGCTCTTCTGACACATTCCGGTTAACATCTTTTTACATACATCATCCTGTGTTTCAGCCTCCTCCAACAGCCTGATACACAGGATGATTTTTCATGATTAATCCCGGCATCAGTTAATCACGCCTAAACAACTAATATCCAACACATTACAATTCCTTGATTAATCTCTTTTTTTGACTAAAAACTTGCAAACACCATTCTTTACCACCTAACTTTGCATCACTAACCAACACTAACGTAATCATGAAACTTAAATCAATTCTTCCTGTTATCTTCATCATCCTCCTCTCCGCCATCACCTTCACCGCGTGCGATGCCGAGGACGAACCTCAGTACATAGACATTAATAATAACCTGCAAGAGCTGACATACTCAAAAGTTCTAAGCGACGGCCATACCATGAACAATCAATCATATGATTCTACGTACATTGATTCTTTATTGATGTCACGTAGCGTAATAGCAATAGCTCGCATAGAATTCGATAGAATAAATTCTGAATGTTACTATTGTAAATTCTCCTATGGCGGATTGGACGTTTATTATGTCAGCAATAGTGTTCTTCTGTTACCTCCCGACGAAATTGATGGAATAAATATCTATTACAATACTTCCGAATTGGGAGATGTCACCTATTTTCCTACATATAGTGTAATATACAGGCAACCTCGTGGAAAAGGGGTTCATATAGGAGTAACCATTAAAAAACTTTATATGGGAACATGGACAGTTACAGAAAAAATCGATATGACAGTTGCATTCGATGGCTCTGTCGACGCCAAAATAATGAGTTTTGACAAGAAAAAAAGAGTCTGATAATAAATAAAACTCAACTTCCACTACCACCTATAGTGGAAGTTTTCTGTATTAATTCCATATTCTTGCATATTTCATCACAATTATCTACTTTTGCCTCAATATATGAGGCTTTTTCCTATATACATAACCGCTATCATCATGTCGTTTATCTTCATCGCTTGCCGGAAGACCAACGACACGCCTGATTACGAAAAAATTGTAACTCAGGCTGAAAATCTGATTGATTCCAATCCCGATTCAGCCATACACCTCCTTAGAAGCATCGATTTCGACAATATCGATGATAACCACCTTGCCGCTCGAGCCCGTTTCCTTTATGGCTCATATAAACTATCCATGCTGGATTATCAATCATCAATGCGTGAATTGCTACGAGCCGAAAAACAAGCCGAAACCACCAAAGACTATTCTTTACTTAAGGATACCCGAAAAAAGATAGCGAATATATATGATGATTTATATAGTAATTCCGGACATGCAAAATATGCTCTAAAAATAGCCGACACGTATGAATTATTAAATGAGCCCGACAGCGCATTTGAAATGCTCTATGAAGCTCTACGTCTTCACCTCTATAGTAATAATATGTCAAAAGCATCAGAAATATACCATCGGATGGAGGATATTTTTGAAGAATGCAATGATTCCAATAGTATTTTAATCCTTGAAATAGCCAAAGCTTACTCAAAAGACACTATAAGATTTCCTAAGGTTTTCAATGAGAAACGACTGAGTGATAGCATCCGCCTCAATGGAGATTGGAGAGATTTAATCAAATGCGACACTTTAGTGTGCTTGCCTGGAGAAATATACTCCATAGCTTCGGATCTATGGGACGAAGGCAACGACACCATCGCCCAACAATTATTGGAGTTCTACTGTGAACATTACATCTGCAAAGAGTCTTCAGGTGGAGATTACAGTCTTGTTTCTCTTAACAAGGTTATAGATGTGCCTTTCATCTTCAACGCCATCGTTCTGGACCGCAGGGCCTTCTTCAAAAAATATCTCCCCTTGGTCGAACGGGAAGCTGTCGAGTTCTACTACCAGGAGAATGTCATAAAGGAACAGGCCATACGCTATCAGCGTACTAAAACCACCGCAATCATCCTCTGCTCAGGCCTCCTCATATGCCTCCTTGCTATGAGCCTGTTCATAGTCCGATCCCGCAAACGACGCATCGAGGAGGAATCTATGCGCTCGGTCATAGAGCTTAAATCAGCCCTGAGCCAGTCAGAGGACAGGTGGCTATCCACCCTCGGACAGTTATGCAACACCTATTACAGCGCTTACGCCAAAAGCGCAACCCGTTCACGCACGGCCCAGGAAGCTCTCGCCGAAATTGAATCAGCCACAGCCTCCCCTGAGTTCTTCCCCGAACTCGAGACTCGCCTCAATCACGGGCACGACAACCTCATGGACAGATTCCGCACAGCCATGCCCGACCTGCGCCCCGACGAATACCGCCTATTCCTCCTCAACGCCCTCGGATTCTCCATCCCCACCATATCCCTCCTGCTCAAAGAAAAACGCGAGGTAATATACAACCGTCGCCAACGTCTCCGCACCAAGATCCAGGAATCCGACATCACAGACAACGTTCCCTTCTTAGACTGCCTGGAATAACCGCTTTCCTAATACTTCAGCCCATCACACCAACAAACATCTGCCCTAATACCATCCAACCTTTTTTAACATTTATCCTCGTTCTTATTCCAAGCTTTTACGGCCTGGCAATCTGTGTGTTATACATTGTCAAATAACAGCCTCAATCCGACACACGTATATCATTAAATATCACCGAACTACAACACCATGTCAAATAATTTCCGACTCCATAAAATTTGCATCTTAACGTCATATTCCTTTACTTTGCACATATCTCTAAAACTTTTCACCCATGAAATTACAAGACATTTTTATCTCGGTCATCTTTATTTTAATCATGGCTACATGTACTATATCTTGCTCTTCCGATGATATTTTTGAAGAAGACTATGTATGCACCATCCCCAAAAACAACTTACGAAGTGTTGACATCTTCACCGATTCCACCACTTGCGCACTTATGCGCGATTCAATCCCCAACGATTCCATTAGCATATCCAGAGGGGGAAGTAAACTTGTTACGGTTGCAATAAACACCTCTGGCCCTTACGATGATAGAACTTATATATGCACCCTCACACATGCTGGCATAACATTGACTTACCGCTCAATCCCGGAAGGTTTTTATCCTCCTTCTACTCAATATGATGAGAACGGACGCGATAATGTTTGGATCAACTTTAGCCATTCTGGATTGGGATCATTCAGCCTGATCTCTACGGAATATCGCTATAATGGCATGAATGGAAATGCGGCAAGCGTAGATGCCATAGTCAGCTATGTAATTGACTATGGAATAGGTCACAGAACATATCGCGAAGGTCTCAACATTAATATCGATGGAAGCTACACAGCAGTAGTAAGAACCGGGAACTGATCTTAAGCGTGATCTTTAACCGTAACACAAACTATCCAGCGTATTCAGTCTTTAACTTTGGTTTGTCATGAAATAATGCTACCTTTGTTGGTAAATGACCCGACTTCCAGCTCTCATACTCACATTCTTTATTCTGCTCCTCTCATTCTCATGTGTGGAGCAGAATAAACACGTTGACTATAGCGAAAAACTCGCGATAGCCCGGCGACTCCTCGACTCCCTGCCCGATTCCACTCTAAGCATCCTCCGTACAATTGATTTCGATAGCATTGATGATCAGAGCCAGCTGCTCACAGCCTATTATGCAAAAGGAGTTGCCAAAAGACTCCTTTTGGATTATCCCAATGCTATTCGCGAATTGCTCGTAGCTGAAAAAATTGCCGAGGATTCCCATGACTACAGGATGCTTGCATCAGTACGCCGGCAAATCATGATCCTTCATGACTCCATCGGTAATGAACTTTCCTATACCCGATATGCTATCCTTTCAGCCGATGCCTACGAAGCGTGCATGGATTCCGACAGCGTATTTGACATGCTCACCATAGCCACGGACCATCTTGTACGCCTCCACAAGAAAGAGGAATTAAAAGAGGTCTACACCCGCATGGATGAAATCTTTCATGATACCAAAGATTTTGATAAGAGTATGATTTTATTTCATATACAATGCGATGTTTACGACACTATGCCACGATATGGTTATTTCGTAACAAGCCGACGAATCCTCGACAGCATCAACAATGGGGGCGATTGGGAGGACCCTATTAAATGCGACACAGTGATACTAATGCCCGAGCACATACGGGATATCGCTTACGAACTCTTCAGTCAGAACCGCGATACTATCGCCTACCGATTGCTTGAAACATTCTGCAAATACTACACTTGCACCCAACTGGGCAACGACCGCGAACGCGGTATATTGAAGATATCGAAACCCAATGATCCGTTTCCGTTAAATGGTATATTGCTTACCCGTAAACAATTCTTCGGCAACTACATTCTTGATGTCGAACGCATTGCCGGCGATTTCTACTACGAAGAAAAGATTCAAAAGGAGCGTACCATACGCCACCAGCGCGAGATAATAATTGCGATAACACTGGGAAGCCTACTCATGGCATTGATCATTGTACTGATATTCCGGACCTTGCACATGCGCCAACGCAGGCGTGAAGAGGAACTGGTACATTCTGCCTCCGAACTGAAATCCCACATAAGCAGCACTAAGGAAAAATGGATTTCCTCGCTATCGAAGCTATGTGATACCTATTACGATGCCTATGCCAAGGAATCATCCCGGTCGCGCATCGCTCGAGCTGCCTTCGATGAGATACAGAAAAATATATCCTCTCCTGAATTTTTCCCAGATCTCGAATCCCGGTTGGATCGCGACCATCCTGGACTCATGACCCGTTTCCGGACCGAGATGCCCGACCTGCGTCCTGATGAGTACCGCCTGTTTCTACTAAATGCCATAGGATTTTCCATTCCCACCATCTCACTTCTCATGAATGAGAAGCGTGAACTGATATATACCCGGCGCGTGCGCCTCCGCGCCAAGATCCAGGAATCCGACATTCCCGATCGTGAATTGTTCCTCTCATATCTGGAATAAAAATGTATCTGGAATAAAAATGTATCTGGAATAAAAACTTATCCGGGATAAAAATTTTAACATTCGGCATATACGGTTTCACGCTCACACAACGGACTGATTATCACCGGTTTCCGCAATGATTAATTTCCTGCAATTTTTGTCGCGTATAACTCACTGGCTTATAATCCTTTAAATTATGCATGATAAATCCATTTTATCTATCATTTTCTTGTTTATTTCCCCAAAAATACGTTAATTTGCACATTCGCTTACACATACGATGCTTTACACATAATGATACAAGTAATCAAGATTGGTAAAAATACTTAACGGGACTTTTTGTTGATTATCAGTGCAGGGGTATAGGCGAAATCTCTCGCTTGTACCCCTCATATCTTTTGTGATATGAATCGGGAAATTATCAACGTCTCAACCTTGAACACAGATATAATTTTTTTGGCCTTAAATTTGTTTCTTTTGTATAAAAGTGTTATCTTTGCAGACGGAAAATACCTCTGCGTTAAATAACACTTTATTATATTAACCATTAAATTTAAAACATGAGAAACTGGAAATCTTTTGAAATCAGAGATTTCCGAGGTAGGCTTGAGTCCTATTTTGGGAAACTCTGTCTCTCAGTTCTATTCGCTGTGATAGCCTTTGCGGCATCAGCCCAGGATAAAGCTGTGAGCGGAACAGTCATCGATGAGACAGGCGAGCCTGTGATCGGTGCAACAGTAATGGTCAAAGGGACCAAAATCGGCACAGCCACCGACATTGACGGCCGATACTCCCTAAATACCCCCCCCCAACAATAATACGCTGATTTTCAGCTATGTAGGTTACACAACCCAAGAAATTGCAATTGATGGCCGCAGTGTCATCGACGTAACTCTCAAGGAGAGTCGTGAACTACTCGACGAAGTAGTGGTAGTAGGTTATGGTACTGTGAAGCGCCGTGACCTCACAGGAGCGGTGACATCGATGAAAAATTCCGATGTGGTGGTAGCTCCTACCAATAACGTGATGGAGGCCCTCCAGGGCAAGATCGCCGGTATGGACATCACCAAGTCAAGCGGTGAGACCGGCAGCGACGTAAACATTCTCCTGCGCGGATCACGCTCCATCTACGGCAGCAACGAACCCCTCTTTATCATCGACGGTATTCCCGGAAGCTACAGCCAGGTGAACCCCAGCGATATTGAGTCGATCGACGTTCTCAAGGACGCATCCTCTACCGCTATCTACGGTTCGGCCGGTGCCAACGGTGTTGTGATCATCACCACCAAGCGTGGCCAGGAGGGCAAAGCCATAGTTAATTTCGACGCCTATTACGGATTCAGTGGCGACGTCAACTTCAAGCATGGCATGGTAGGCCAGGAATGGGTCGACTATCAGAGCGAGGCCTACAAGTACATCAACGGCTCATATCCCTCCGACATGGCCACCCTGCTCAACAACCCCGCCTACACCGACGCCTACAATGCAGGCAAGTGGATCGATTGGGTTGACGTAGCATCGGGACGTCGCGCCACTTCCCAGAAATATGCCCTCTCGGTGAGCGGCGGCACACAGAAAGCCCGCATCTTCGCATCGGCATCTTACTCCAAGGAGGAAGGTCTCCTCGCCAACGATGAGCTCGACCGTTACTCCCTGCGTCTCAACGCCGACCTCGAGATCAACAAGTATGCCACAATCGGCTTCACAAGCAACCTCACTTATTCCGACCACGACCGTGGCGTGAAGAACACCTTCACCAAGGCCCTCTCAGCCTTCCCCCTCGGCGATCTCTACGATGAGGATGGCCAGTACAACCACGAGTATATCAACGGCCAATACAGCCCCATGGGCGACTTCATCGAGAATCAGTATGCCAATAACAACAAATCCACATACATCAACTCGATAGGCTATCTCGAGATCACACCGCTTCAGGGTCTCAAGTTCCGTACCCAGATCAGCACTACCCTCACTGACAGCCGTCAGGGCCAGTACTGGGGTGCCGAGGCTAATGCCAACCAGCCCTCCTATGCCTACAACCCCTGGGCTCAGAAGACCCACAACAACGGCTGGGCTTACACCTGGGAGAACATCCTCTCTTACAACGCCGACATCCAGGATCACTCGTTCGGCGCACAGGTGATCACATCCTACAACAAGAACACCACCGAGCAGACCATCTCGGGCAGTGGCGGATTCATCTCCGACGCATGGCAGTTCCATCGCCTCGGTTCCGGTCCCGAGAAGGTATATGCCTACTCCGACTACTCCCGCACTCAGAAGATGTCCTACGCTTTCCGCGTCAACTACAACTACAAGGGCCGTTACCTCCTCACATTCTCCAACCGTTGGGACGGTGTGAGCTGGTTCTCGCAGGGCCACAAGTGGGATTCATTCCCCGCAGGAGCCGTGGCATGGCGTTTCTCCGACGAGGAGTTCATGGAAAGCACCCGCGACTGGCTCAACAATGCCAAGCTCCGCGTGAGCTACGGTATCACCGGTAACTCGGGCGGTACAGGCGCATACGTGACCCAGACTCAGGTATGGCCTTATACAAGTGCAGGTGTTACCGTGGGTGGCGTTGCAGTGCCCTTCTCGCAGTACACCGGTACATTTGCCGGAAGCGATCTCGGCTGGGAGAAATCCTACAACTGGAACGTAGGTCTCGACTTCGGTGTGATCAACAACCGCATCGACGGATCTATCGAGTGGTTCAAGACCACAACCAAAGGCCTCCTCTTCAAGCGTACAGTGCCTATCACCGACGGTCTCACAGGATGGGGCTCACCTCTGGCCAGCTGGCAGAACCTTGCCGAGACCGAGAACCACGGTATCGAGCTTACCATCAACAGCCGTAACATCGTAAGCAAAAACTTTAACTGGACCACCACCCTCACCGCTACATGGAGCAAAGAGCGCATCAACTCGCTGCCCAGCGGCGACCTCATTGCCGAAAGCCTCTTCGTGGGCGCGCCCATCAAGTCGATCTACGGCTTCAAGTATGCAGGTATCTGGGGAACCGATGACGATGCCGATCTCATGAGCAAATACAATGTGAAGCCCGGTTTCATCAAGCTCGAGACTGTAGAGAAATTCACTTCCACAAAGGATGCCAACGGAAATGTAACAGTTGAGGGTGACGGCGGTGTACACAAGTACAGCAATGACGACCGCATGATCCTCGGACATCAGAACCCCAACTGGATCCTCGGTCTTAACAACACCTTCACCTACCGTGATTTTGACCTCTCGGTATTCATGATGGGACGTTTCGGCCAGACCATCCAGAGCGACCTCCTCGGTAACTACACAGGCGAGGCAAGCGTAACCCGCAACCAGCTCGCCGGCACCGACTATTGGACCGAGAGCAACCAGGGAGCCTACTATCCCCGCCCCGGTACCAACAAGGATCAGAAGGATTTCTATTCCGCACTCCGCGTGGTTGACGGCTCGTTCGTGAAAGTGAAGAACATCACCTTTGGCTACACTCTCCCCAATAAGCTCACCCAAAAGGCCCTCATCGACCGCCTGCGCCTCTACTTCACCGCCTACAATCCGCTCATCATCGTGAACGACAGCAAGCTCAAGGGCACCGACCCCGAAACCGGCGGATCGGATGCATTCCCCACCTACAAGCAGTTTGTATTCGGTATAAACCTCACTCTCTAAGTAAGTCGTAAAAATTAATGCACAAATAAATCGCAGTTATTTTTGTGGTATTTTGGCAGCGGAATGAAGGAGCATAGCGAGCTATGCGACTGAGTGACAAAGCCAAAATAGCCAAAAAGAACAAGATTTATTGAGCAAGCTCTTTTAAGATTTACATATAGCGTTTAATTTTTTAAGACTTACTTAATCATATAATAGATCACAAGTAATGAAAAGAAATATATCCAGAATATTTTTTGCCTGCGGAGTGAGCGTAACCCTCATGATGCAGTCGTGCTCGCTCGACGAGTACAACCCCGGAGGTTCCACGCTTGAGGCGTTCGGCACCTCGGTAGAGGGATACCAGACCCTCCTCAACCAGTGCTACTTCGGCCTTGAGCGTCAGTTCTACAATGGCGTTGATTTCATGGGATTCATGGAGGGCAACACCGACCTGTGGACAGCCAAGACCAACCAGCTCGGCCAGAATGACCAGGTGTTCAAATTCTTTGCCGGTGCGGCTCCCAACCTCACATTCACCAATGCCCTGTGGAATGCTGCTTACGATGGCATCGGAGCTTGCAATATCGCTATCGAGAATGCGGCCAATTGCCCGTTCAAGACAGCCGAGGAAAGAAATGCCAAGGTTGCCGAGGCCCATTTCCTCCGTGCGGTGTACTTCTATAATCTTGTCGAGACTTTCGGCGGAGTAGTGAAACTTACCTCCGTACAGGAATCAAGCAACTATGCCCCTGACCGCACCGAGCCTCTGGAGATCTACCGTGACGTTATTATCCCCGATCTCCGCTTTGCAGCCGAATGGCTCCCCAAGGGGGACGACTCCTTCGATGGCAATCCCACCAAGAAAGCTGCCCTCGGCTTTCTCGCCAAGGCTTGCCTCGCCACCCAACAGTATGGCACCACTGAATACCTTCAGGAGGGCTATAATGTGGCCAAGGATCTGATCTCGGATTGCGAGAGCGGCGGCTCGAAGTACAACACCTACATGTATCCCGCCTTTGAGGATGTGTTCAAGGAAGCCAACAACAAGAATAATAAGGAGGCCCTGTGGAAATACACCGTGAACCCGAGTGGATCGAGCAACGGTAACTACCGCACCAACCGCAACGACGAGCACTTCCTGTGCCAGCTCAATCACTTCGGTGCCCGCATCGACAACCAGGCTACCCGTCTTGCATGGGATGGCGGTGTCCAGGGCGATTTCATGCCCACCCAGCATCTGCTCAGCCTCTATGTTCAGGCCGACGGCACTCTCGATCCCCGTTTCCACAAGAGCTTCATCACCGAGTGGGATGCCAACCAGGCCTACACCTGGACCGAGGGTGATGCCGCCCACTATGGCAAGAATTCTTCGGTCGAAGGCACTGCAGTGGCTATCGGCGATCCTGCCATCCGCTTTGTGATGCCCCAGGATCCCACCTATGCTTCGGAAGTTGCCTCCAAGGCTACCTCTCCCTATGTGCTCATAGAATACAAGGATGTATATGACCACAACAGCAAGAGCATAATCATGACCGCCGGCGACGGCGAGAACCACTACCGCTATTTCTATCCATCGCTCAACAAGCACGCAAGCTCCAACTACTATGTGGCAAATGCGAGCAAGATGCGCAACGGTAACCTCAATGGTGTGATCCCCATGCGTATGGCCGAGGTATATCTCATGGCAGCTGAATTTGACATCCTGCTCAACGGCGGTGGTTCAGCTATGGGATACATCAACACTGTGCGCCAGCGTGCAGGTGCCAACCCCCTCACCGGTAGCGCCGACATCAGCACTGTGCTCGATGAGCGTGGCCGCGAGTTGTGTGGCGAGTTCACCCGCTTCTACGACCTGAAACGCACAGGCATGTACAAGAGCGCCGATTATCTCTTGAACACATTCCCCGAGCTCGGAAAGTACTTCCAGCCCAAGTATGCCCTGCGCCCAATTCCTTCCAACTTTACCGACGTAATTTCCAACGGGTCAATCTTCAACAACTATTGATTTGTTATATAAGTAATACCAAGACAGGTTAAAAAGAATGGTCTCCTCCCGGTATCTTGCACTGAGATGCCGGGAGGTTCTTATATGGCCTAATAACAGAAGTTTTTATACGGAGCCTAATAACAAATGTCCTATTAATCAACCGGGGATCCTTTAGGCAAGCGGAATATGAATTCCAGTCCGCCAGTCTCATCATTTCTTGCCGTGATATCACCGTTCATCGCAATGAATATGCGGCTGACGAGAGACAATCCGAGGCCCGAGCCTCCATTTTTACGTGACCGGCCACTGTCCACCCTATAGAACAGGTCAAAGAGACGGTCGAGATGCTCATCGTCAACCCCTACCCCATTGTCGGAGAAGGAGAATACCATATAGCCGTCCTCCTCCCTAATCCAGTCTATGGAGATGCGTGAGCCACCTGAATGTTTCACTGCATTTCCTATCAGGTTGATCAATGCGTTGTTCAGCAGACCTTCATTTCCCACCACAAGGCATCCGGCGGGAATATTCATCTCAAGCTCCATATCGCCAGCCCTGTGGTTGTGACGCACGTCGTCGTAGAGCTTGCATATAAGATTATGGAAATCACATGTCCTGAGATGGATGGTCATTTTGTTTTCCTGAAGCCTCATCACTGTGTTCAGGTCATCGATCAGTTCGGCCAGGCGATCGATATTATCGCTTGCTCGGGAGATGAACCTCTGTTTCTGATCATCCGAGATCTCTTTATCGGCAAGAATAGTATCCAGGTATCCTTTAATAATAGCGACAGGGGTGTTAAGCTCATGGCTGACATTTATACCTATCTGACGCTCGTGGAGTATCTTCTCCTGCTCGGCCATCATCTTTTCCCGATACATGAGAAGCAACCGTTTCGACACCTCGCCAAGTTCATCCTTTGAGAAATGCCATGATTCGATATCTTCAGGAATATTGTTGGTCGAGATCATTTCAGCGAAATCGCGCAGTGCATACACGTTGCTGCATATCGCTTTGGAACTGAAGTAGGCAAGTATGAAGGAGAGAGCTCCAAGGCCGAGCATCACGACCCACACCATAGAATCCACACTCAAGAACTTTCCGACCTCCCCCTTGTAAGGCAGGGCGGCAAAGGTGTGTATTACTCCATCCTTGCTTGTGGCGGAACTTACCATGTATTTGGAGCCGTACATGATCATATCGTACAGACAGGTCGTGTCACGCTTTCCCCATGAATGTTCGAAGTCTGGCAATATCTCACCCGACTCATCGTGGATCAGGATGGTCGCTTCCTTATTGTCGGCTATGATGTTTCCTTTGTTATCATACACGGTGAGATGCAACGGATCGAGAGTGGTCTGATTGGTGAAGAGTTTTATGAAATCAACCGTCTTCTGCAGATCATCACTCTCCTCGTAGGCGTCAATTATGGTGCTGTTGACATTGACGAGTCTGTTTCCCAGATTATAGCTCAGGCGTTGCCGCTCGTGAGTCACGAAATACAGGATTGTTATGCCTATGACGATCCATAGCAATCCTACCAGTGGAAAAAACAGTTTCCAATGCAGACGTGTTACATGATTTCTCGACATTTCTATTCTCTCAGGTTGTTTCTTTTGTGATGTATGGGTAAAATCTTAACATCCGCATAGAGTAAATGGTTCGATATTTCACATACACGTCCGGCGGTATGCACCACAGCTACCGGACAACATGAGAGAGACGCGGAATTGATTCCGCCCGTTAAAGTCGATACAGCGGTGTTGCCGAGTAGCGCGGCAGGGCAAGGATGCGGGGGGTGAGCATGGGATCGTCGCCACGCGAGGCGATGGCCTCCTCGATAGTATCGAGCGCTATCTCGGGGGTATTGTTGTCATGCGACAGGTGGCACAGGAAGATATTGCGCACCTGAGGGGTGATTATCTCGGCGATGAACCGGGCCGTCATGGCATTGTCGAGATGGCCGTTGGAGGCCACGATACGGGCCTTCAGATACTCGGGGTATATGCCGTTGCGCAGCATCATCAGGTCGTAGTTGGACTCGATGACGATACTTGAGGCCTGGCGCATATAGTGGTCGACACGCGGTGATATGCACCCCAGGTCGGTAGCCACAGCTATTGTCGAGCCGGAGGGATGAGAGATGTAAAATCCGGCATTGTCGGCCCCGTCGTGCATCACCTCGAACGGGGTGATCTCAAATGCCCCTATCTTGAATGTGAACTCCTTGTATATGGGGGTGTGATAGTCCTTGATGCGGCGCGACACATTGTGACGGCGCAGGATACCGTTCAGAGTGCGCAAGGTGCAATAGAGGTGCATGTGCCTGTTTCCGCGCAATATCTGGTAGGCCTGGGCTATATGGTCGTGATGGTCGTGGGTCAGGATTATACCTTTCACGCTCTCCATCCTTATACCGTTGGCATGAAGGGTGGTAATCACTTTCTTGGCGTCGATGCCGGCATCGATAAGGAATCCGCAGTTGCGATCACCGATATATGCGCAATTGCCACTGCTACCGCTTCCGAAACTCATGAAGAAAACATTGTCGGAGGGCTCAAGCGGAGGCATCTCGTCGATCTCGGGTACATGTCCATGCTGCCGCGCAATATCAGCCATCTTCTCGGGAGGGATGATTTCAAATCCCGGGTCAAGACGTTCGTTGAAATCGTCGAGACTGTCGAACAGACCGGGAAGATCGAGTGAAGGACTGAATTTGCGGCGCATGGTATTGAATGGTTGTGTGTGTGATGGGTTTGTATCGGGAAGAGAGGGCCCTGACAACAAGGTCAGCTGTACAGGAGGAATATCGTGGGGACTTTATCGTAGTTATAAGTGCGCTTGGCCCATTTGGCGAGTGGAAGAGTGATTATCTCCTGCTTGGGTCCCGTGATATCGGATGCAACGCATAGCCTGAGCCCCGAGGGGAGCGAGCTTGCAAGCTCGGCTATCAGGCGGTTGTTACGGTAGGGGGTCTCGATGAATATCTGGGTCTGCTGGCGGGTGCGTATCAGCCTCTCCATCTCTCGTAACTTTTCCGACCGAGCCCGCGACTCGTAGGGCAGATAGCCGTTGAAGGCAAATGTCTGCCCGTTGAATCCCGAGGCCATGAGCGACATGATGATGCTCGATGGTCCCACGAGGGGCACCACTGTGATGCCTTTCTGCTGGGCAACGGCCACGAGGTCGGCTCCGGGATCGGCAACGGCGGGACATCCGGCCTCGGAGATCACGCCTACCGGAAGTCCCTGCTCGATAGGGGCGAGCATGGCCGGAACATCGGCAGGTGAGGTATGCTCATCGAGGACAGTGAATGTGAGCGAGTCAATGTCGATATCGCGGTCACAGCGCTTAAGGAAGCGCCGGGCGGTGCGGATGTTCTCCACGACATAGTGCTTTATCTCCCTGCACAGGGCTATATTGCCTGCAGGGAGCACATCACCAACCGGAGCATCGCTCATGGTGGAGGGTATGAGATAAAGCGCGTTTTTCATCCTACCGAACCTTCGAGGGATATCTGGAGCAGTTTCTGAGCCTCGACGGCAAACTCCATAGGGAGCTTGTTCATCACCTCGCGGGCATATCCGTTGACAATGAGCGCCACAGCCTCCTCGGTGGGGATGCCTCGCTGATTGCAGTAGAACAGCTGGTCCTCCGAGATCTTGGATGTGGTGGCCTCATGCTCCACGATGGCTGTGTCGTTGAGGATATCAATATAGGGGAAGGTGTGGGCACCGCAGTGGCTACCCATGAGAAGGGAGTCACACTGGGTGTAGTTGCGGCAACCCGATGCTTCAGGAGCCACCTTCACAAGTCCGCGGTAGGAGTTCTGGGAATATCCGGCCGAGATGCCTTTGGAGACAATGGTCGACGATGAGTTCTTGCCGAGATGAATCATCTTGGTACCCGTGTCGGCCTGCTGACGGTTGCGGGTCACGGCCACCGAGTAGAACTCGCCACGGGAATAGTCGCCCTTGAGTATGCACGAGGGGTATTTCCATGTGATGGCTGATCCGGTCTCCACCTGAGTCCATGAGAGCTTGGAGTGGTCGCCACGGCACAGGCCTCGCTTGGTCACGAAATTGTAGACACCGCCACGGCCCTCGGCATCGCCGGCATACCAGTTCTGCACGGTCGAGTACTTGACCTCGGCACGGTCCTCGACTATAATCTCGACGATAGCGGCATGGAGCTGGTTCTCATCACGCATGGGAGCTGTACAACCCTCCAGGTAGCTTACGTAGGCATCATCATCGGCCACAATGAGCGTGCGCTCGAACTGTCCGGTGCCCGATGCGTTGATGCGGAAGTAGGTGGAGAGTTCCATAGGACAGCGCACACCCTTGGGGATGTAGACAAAGGAGCCGTCGGAAAACACTGCCGAGTTGAGCGCGGCATAGAAGTTGTCGCGGTAGCTCACCACCGATCCAAGGTATTTCTTCACCAGATCGGGATAGTCCTTGACGGCCTCGGATATGGAGCAGAATATGATACCTTTCTCGGCCAGCTTCTCGCGATGGGTGGTCTTGACACTCACCGAGTCCATCACGGCATCGACAGCCATGCCCGAGAGCACTTTCTGCTCCTCGAGGGGTATGCCCAGACGGTTGAATGTGTCGATGAGCTGCGGATCTACTTCATCGAGGCTCTTGGGGCCTTCCTTCTTGACAGGCTCGGCATAGTAGCTGATATCCTGGAAGTCGATGTCGGGGATATCGAGATAGGCCCATTTGGGCACGGGGAGTGTTAGCCAGTAGCGGAATGCCTTGAGGCGGAATTCCAGGAGCCACTCGGGCTCCCCTTTCCTGGCCGAGATGTAGCGCACCACATCCTCATTGAGCCCTTTGGGGATGATATTGGTATCTATGTCGGATGTGAAGCCATACTTGTACTCACCGGTGGTGGCACTATTGAGCAGATCGTCGTTATTGTTAGCTTCCATGTTGTGTCGATATATTATGTTGGGTAAATGCTCCCCACACGGTGGGAGCGAGATTGAGGATCCATGCCACAGTGCGTTCGCCACACACCCGGGTTGAGTGGGTGATGTCGGCCGGCGAGAATATGGCTATGTACAGGTTCATGGCCACGCTCACGGCAAGAAACCATTTCACCACGCTCACCACGGCACCGGCCATGCGGTCGAGCGGACCGAGCAGGAGGGTGTGGGTTACGGTCCTGAGCAACCGGGCCACGAGTATCACGGCATAATAAGCCACGATGTACACGCCAGAGTAGGCGAGTATCACAGCCACATAGCGTGGCATGGAGTTGGGGTCGGTGGCGGGATCAGCATTGCCGGAAGGCATTATCAGATCGGTGACCTGGGGGCCAAACATGCGACATGCAAGTATGCCGATTATGATGGCCGCCACCGAACCGATCTGCCCTATGAGCCCCTTGCGGTAACCCATAATGGCAGATACGGCGAATATGACTATTATAACAATGTCGAGAAACATGCTCGGTGCGGGGGATGCGGGTTATAACCTGTAATCTTATAAACTAACAGCCGGACAAATAGTTTAGAGGGGTGTGGGACACCCGCTCATCAACCAAGGGCGGCGAGAGTGGCGCGGAGGGTGGCGAGCTTGGAGTCGGCATCGGCCAGCTTCTTGCGTTCACCATCCACTACGGCAGCAGGGGCATTGGCCACGAAGCGCTCGTTGGATAGCTTCTTCTCCACCGATTTCTTGAATCCCTCGTAGTAGTCGATCTCCTTGGTGATCTTGGCCTTCTCGGCCTCCACGTCGATATTGTTGAGCAGAGGGATGTTGAACTCGGTAGTGCCCACGAGGAACGATGCGGCGGCAGGGTCCTTCTCGGTGGCTGTGCCGACCTCCCCGAGCATAGCGAGCTTGCTGATCACGTCGGCCAGATCGATGGTCTCGTTGATGGCCATGAGGGTAAGCAGCTCACGGTTGGGGATATTGCGCTGGGCTCGCACACCGCGCACACCGTTGACAATCTCCTTGGCGCGCTCCACCTTGTCGAGCAGATCGGTGTCGATCTCTCCGGCTACAGGCATCGAGGCATACATGATGGACTCGCCTTCGCGACGGTCGCCGATGTGCTGCCACAGCTCCTCGGAGATGAAGGGCATGAAGGGGTGAAGCATACGCAGGAGCGAGTCGAAGAATCCGATTGTGGCCTCGTAGGTGGCACGGTCGATGGGTTTCTGATATTCGGGCTTGACCATCTCGAGGTACCATGACGAGAACTCGTCGCGGAACAAGCGGTAGACGGCCATGAGAGCCTCGGAGAGACGGTATTTGTCAAACGAGTCGTTGATCTCGGTGATGGCGCGGTTCAGGAGGCTCTGGAACCACTTGACAGCTGTAGCCGAGCTTGCGGGCTGAGCCAGAGTGTCGTCCACTTCCCATCCCTTGACAAGACGGAAAGCGTTCCACACCTTGTTGCAGAAGTTACGACCGTTCTCGCAGAGTTTCTTGTCGAAGAATATGTCGTTGCCGGCAGGGGCTGAGAGCATGATACCCATACGCACGCCGTCGGCACCGTACTCGTCGATGAGATCGAGGGGATCGGGGGAGTTGCCGAGCTGCTTGGACATCTTGCGACCGATCTCGTCGCGCACGATGCCGGTGAAATATACATTGTTGAACGGCTGTTTGCCCATGAACTCGTATCCGGCCATGATCATGCGGGCCACCCAGAAGAATATGATATCGGGGCCTGTCACGAGGTCGGCTGTGGGATAGTAGTACTTGATCTCCTCATTGTCTGGATCGAGGATGCCGTTGAAGAGCGAGATAGGCCAGAGCCATGATGAGAACCATGTGTCGAGGCAATCGTCGTCCTGGCGGAGGTCGGCGGCTGTGAGGGCGGGATCCTTCTCACGAGCGAGCGAGAGGGCCTCGTCGGCAGTCTCGGCCACGACGAACGAGCCGTCGGGCAGGTAGTAGGCGGGCACGCGGTGTCCCCACCACAGCTGACGCGAGATGCACCAGTCACGTATGTCGGTGAGCCAACGGCGATAGGTGGTCTTGAATTTCTCGGGCACGAACTTGATCACGCCGTCCTCGACCGATGCGAGAGCGGGCTCGGCGAGCGACTGCATCTTGAGGAACCACTGGTCGCTGAGACGGGGCTCGGTGACGGTGTCCTGATTGCGCTCGGAGTATCCCACCTTGTTCTCGTACTCCTCGATCTTCTCGATGAGCCCTGCAGCCTGGAGGTCCTTGGCTATCTGCTCACGACATGCGAAGCGGTCCATGCCGACATACATTCCGGCGGCCTCGCTGATGGTGGCGTCGTCGTTGAATATGTCGATGGTCTCAAGGCCGTGCTTCTCGCCGAGCATATTGTCGTTCATATCATGGGCGGGAGTCACCTTGAGGCAACCGGTACCGAAGTTGATGTCCACGTAAGTGTCCTCGATCACGGGGATCTCGCGTCCAACGAGGGGCACGATCACCTTCTTGCCACGCAGATGCTGGTTCTTGGGATCCTCGGGGTTGATACACATGGCGGTATCGCCCATGATGGTCTCGGGACGGGTGGTGGCTACGATGGCGTAACCCTCTTCGCCTACGATCTTGTAGCGGAGGTAATAGAGCTTGGAGTGCTCCTCCTTGTACACAACCTCGATGTCGGAAAGGGCAGTCTTGGCCTTGGGATCCCAGTTGACCATGCGCTTGCCACGATAGATAAGGCCCTTGCGGTAGAGGTCGACAAAGACGCGGATCACGCTCTTGGAGCGGATTTCATCCATGGTGAAAGCGGTGCGCTCCCAGTCGCATGAGGCTCCGAGTTTCTTGAGCTGCTCGAGGATGATGCCTCCGTGCTTCTCTTTCCACTCCCAAGCATGCTCGAGGAACTGCTCGCGGGTGAGGTCACTTTTCTTGATTCCCTCGGCAGCAAGCTTGTTGACGACCTTGGCCTCGGTAGCGATGGCCGCATGGTCGGTTCCGGGCACCCACAGCGCGTTCTTGCCCATGAGGCGGGCACGGCGGATGAGGATATCCTGGATAGTGTTATTGAGCATGTGGCCCATGTGCAGAATACCGGTGACGTTTGGGGGAGGGATCACGATTGTGAACGGCTCGCGGGCATCAGGCTCGGAGTGAAACAGGCGGTGGTCCATCCAGTAGGCATACCATCTATCCTCGACAGCGCGGGGATCGTACTTAGATGCGATTTCTTCCATGGGGTTAATGAGTGGGTTATTTACGTATTTATCCGTTGTGTTATTATTTTTCAGTCTCTTGAGGGCCTCGACAGAAAGCCCGTTTCAGAATCCGTATGAAATTCATTTCACAGAATTTAAACAGTTTCTAAATCAAAGTGCAAAGGTACAAAAAAACAATGACAACACGGCGAGATAATCTCTGTAAATTACCTACTCATGGAGAAAATAAGGAGCGGGCGGAGGAAAAGATTTCAACTTTTTTCAACATTAACAGCCTTATTGTTGTTAATATGGTTGAAAATATATGATTCTGTTTTACTCACATAAATAATCTCTTACATTTTTCAACTGTTATGAAGAAGTTTTTACTTATGGCCGTAATGGCTATCGCAACATTGGGAGCATCAGCCCAGAGTGGGACATGGTATTCAGGTGGCCAGGTAACATTTGGCCGCACCACCCAGGAGGTGAGCGGATTGAAGACCACACAGGTGACCGTACTCCCTGAGCTTGGTTATAACCTAACTGACAATTTCGCCATCGGATCGGTGCTCGGCGTGTCGTATAAGAAGACCGGCGACGAGAAGTTGACCGTATTCAAGGTGAACCCATACGCACGTTACACCTATTTCAGCACAGAGAGAATCAGTCTGTTTGTCGACGGTGGCGTGGATTTCGGTATCGGCCGTGCTGACGGACATTGCGCTGTAGAGTATGGTATCGGTCTCCGTCCCGGCGTATCATTCAACGTAAGCGACCGTTTCAGTCTTGTTGCCCACGTGGGATTCCTCGGATATCAAAGCGGCAACCGTCCTGCCAAGCGCAACGGTACTCCCGAGAACTGGGGTCTTGACTTGAACAGCAATAACCTGATGTTTGGTTTCTACTATCATTTCTAAAAGTAGAGCGACATAGATATATATGGCTCCTGCCCTCACGGGTGGGAGTCATTTTTTTTTGTAATAATTGTAGCAGTATGTCAAGGGGCGCTTGCCGAGCTATGGGGGAGTTTATTGGTTTATAAGTTTATTGGTTTATAAGTTTAAGGGCATGTTCTTTTTTAATCATGAACACAATCCGCTGACATGCCCGGGACTATTATTCCATTTTTCTTATTTACCTTTTGTAAACTTTTCTGTAACCTTATTGCTGGTTCCTTGTGGGAACGGCGGAGGTCGGCTCTCCGCTTAGATGGGTATGGGTGGTGGGGGATTTGGTGCATCGTCCGCTGAATGGCCGGGCGGGCCCTCGCGGGTGGGCAGGCTCCAGCGGAGGATGGACATTGGGTCGGTCAACACAATCACTGTGGTCTCGACCGGTGGTTCGGGTTTCGGTGGTTTCCGGGTGGTGTGCCCCTGGAGGCCGAGGTAGAAGAAGGCGGGGATCTGTTCCTCGTTCACATTTATATGAATGACGAGGAAGCCGATGCGGCACAGCAACGGGAAGAGTGCGGAGCATAGGCTGA
>JAMPHR010000020.1 GCA_023663345.1 Paenibacillus sp.
CACCGGCAGCATCCATGTGCGGTTGGCCTCGAAATGCGGCAGTATGCTCTGCACCTGCTCGTGCTCGAGGATCTTGTACGGCGGCTGGATCATGTAGTGGGTTATCGACCGCCCCCACTTCTCGCGCTTGAACATATCCTCGCGCAGATCGTCCAGCTGCACCACGCCCAGCAAATGGCCGAAGTTGTCGATCACGGGGAATATGTTGCGGTGGGCCGAGGCTATGATGTTCACCACGTCGCCCAGCGTGAAATACTCCTTGATGCGGATGAAATCGGTCTCCATCAGATCATCCAGACGCAGGAACACGAACACCGACTGGTCCTTGTCGTGGGTGAGCAGCTCGCCGCGCATGCGCAGCTGCTTGGTGTAGATCGAGTCGCGGTCGAGCGTGTAGTCCACGGCGAACGATATGCAGGCCACGATCATCAGCGGGATAAAGAGCCCGTAACCGTTCGACAGCTCGGCTATGAGGAATATCGACGTCAACGGCGCCTTCATCACGCCCGCCATCACTCCGGCCATGCCCACCAGCGTGAACGAGACCACCGACACCTGCCAGTGGAAACACGTGTTGCACACCAGCGCGACCACGGCCCCCATGAAAGCCCCGACGAACAGCGAGGGGGCGAACGTTCCGCCCACACCGCCCGAGGCGTTGGTGGTGGCCATGGCTATCACCTTGAAGAACATTATGGCCGCCACGTAGACTATGGCCACCCACTCCACACCGCTGAAACGGAAGAACAGCGAGTTGTCGAACAACGCCGCCACATTGCCCCGCATGAGTGCCGTCATGCCCTCGTAACCCTCGCCGTAGAGCGGCGGGAATATGAATATAAGCACGCCGAGTATGACTCCGGCGCACGCCCACCGCCTGTACTGCGATCCTATGCCCTTGATGAAAGAGCCTACGACGGAGTTGACCGAGGTGAAGTAATAGGACATGAACCCGCAGCACACGCCCAGAACGATGTAGAGCGGGATATGCCGCAGCACGAAAGCGTCCGACTCGCTCAGGGTGACCGAGATGATGGGGTCGAAGCCGCGGAACACCAGTGCAACGGTGGTGGCCGTGATGGACGATATGAGCAGCGGGATGACCGACGCGGCCGTTATGTCGAGCATGAGTATCTCCAGCACGAACACCACGCCCGAGATCGGCGCCTTGAATATGGCGGCCACGGCCGCTCCCGCACCGCAGCAGAGCAGCAGCGTGAGCTCCTTGTAATTCAGCCGCGCCAGCTTGCCCACATTGGAGCCTATGGCCGCGCCCGTAAGCACTACCGGCGCCTCGGGACCCACCGAGCCGCCGAAGCCTATGGTGGTGGCGCCGCCAACGACCGAACTCCAGCAGTTGTGGGGCGCGATGCGCGAATCGCGGCGCGACATGGCGTACAGCACGCGGGTGACGCCCTCCGATATCTCGTCCTTGACGATGTAGCGGACGAAGAGCGTGGCCAGCACGATGCCGATAACCGGATACACCAGATAGAGGAACTGCGCATGATCGGCCGGAAACCAAGTCACCAGAGCCGAGCGGACGCCGTAGAGCAGGATCTCGAACACGCATGTGCCCAATCCGGCCAAGGCCCCCACCACGACCGACAGCAGAATGAGCATCTGGCGGTTGCTCAGACGCTTCATACGTGTGACGATCCAATTCGACAACCTGACTTTGACCGATTCCGACATATTCAGACAAATAATACGATTACACGCCCCGATGCGGCGCGGCCGCCCGTCGCGGCTACTCTCCCTGCTTGTACATCTCCGACTGACGGCGGATCATCTCCGCGTCCTCGAAATAGTTGATCCTCATCGAGCGCTTGACCATCTCCAGCGTCTCGGCCGCCTCGGCGCGAGCCACCTCGCAGCCGCGCCGCAACATGGCGTAAACGCCCTCGATATCCTGCTCGTACTCCTTGCGGCGGGCACGGATAGGCTCCAGCATCTGCTGAAGCACGGCATTGAGGAACTTCTTCACCTTCACGTCGCCCAGTCCGCCGCGCTGATAGTGCGCCTTGAGCTCGTCGAGCGAGGCGTAGTCGGGCAGGAACTCGGCGAAATGCTCCTCGCGCGAGAAGGCGTCGAGATAGGTGAACACGCAGTTGCCCTCGAGCGACCCGGGATCCTCGATACGGATGTGGTTGGGATCGGTGTACATGCTCATCACCTTCTTGCGCACATCCTCCGCCGTGTCCGACAGATAGATGCAGTTGCCGAGCGACTTGCTCATCTTGGCCTTGCCGTCGGTGCCGGGCAGACGCAGACATGCGGCGTTGTCGGGGAGCATGATCTCAGGCTCCACGAGCACCTCGCCGTAGATGTGGTTAAACCTGTTGACGATCTCACGCGTAAGCTCGATCATCGGGGCCTGGTCCTCACCCACGGGCACGGTCGTGGCCTTGAATGCGGTGATGTCTGATGCCTGGCTCACAGGATAGGAGAAGAAGCCCATCGGGATCGACTCACCTTCGAAGCCGCGCATCTTTATCTCGGTCTTCACCGTAGGATTGCGCTGCACGCGGCTCACGCTCACCAGATTCATATAGTAAAAAGCCAGCTCCGTAAGTTCCGGCACCGCCGTCTGCACGAAAATGGTCGATTTCGTGGGGTCGATACCTACCGACAGATAGTCGAGCGCCACCTCGATGAGGTTCTGACGTATCTTCTCAGGATTGTCGGCATTGTCGGTAAGAGCCTGAGCGTCGGCAATCATGATGAATATCTTGTCGAAAAGGCCTGAATTCTGTAGCTCCACGCGGCGGCGCAGCGAGCCTACATAGTGCCCAAGATGAAGTTTGCCGGTAGGACGGTCACCGGTAAGTATTATTTTTTCCATAAAAGAAATCTGCAAAACTTAGTTAATGTGCAAATTTACCCATTTTATTCCAATCTGCCATTCGTTCACCTCAGTAAAAATGCTTTTCAATGGTTTTATGTCAGTTTTATGTAAATTTCATGTGGATGGTGGGAAAATCTTACAATAACTGCGAATTTTGTTGATAAAATACTTGTATTTTCGATTTTTTAATTATTTTTGCGAGATGATAAGATTTCGTTGTACGGAAATTAATATTGTTATCATGAAAGGAATAAAAGCCACATTATTAATCCTTATTATTATAGGATTATGTAGTCATGCCCAGAAAATTTCTTTTGCATACGATGCGATTGGGAATAGAGTGAGGCGTGAATTGGTTATGTCACAACCGGCCAAATCTAATGCAAATAATAAAGGTGATTCTTATTATGACTTATTAGGAGATCGTACAATTCAGCTTATACATACACCTGAAGGTCTTATAAAAATTTATATTCCTGATTTTGATGAAAATGACAATGCATATATAGATGTAAATTCTATTAGCGGTGTCTTGGTATTTGTGTGCGATATTAAAGATACGTTAACCGTAATAGACTTAAATGGACAACCAGATGATATCTATATTTTGAGAGTAGTCATAAACGGGAATCATACGACATGGAAAATAACAAAAAATTGAAATATACTATGACTGACAAAACAATATTGGCATTGTTATTTCTATTTAGTTATATCAATGTCATTGCAGAAAATCCGGGTGACAGTATACCTCCGGAACCACCGATTGAGACATATTCTACAAATGTAGTGATTGATACGTTTAAACCGCATGATCCAATATTGCCCCCCATCCTCCCTAAAGATCCTGACAGGCCGGTTATTCCCATAAATCCTGGATTATCTTTTGAAGATCCTGAAGTGCCTACTGTCGATCCATTAAAGCCTGACATCCCCTCTATCGGAAGCAATACTGCCGCAGTAGGTACTCCTGCCGGTAACCTTTTAGTTGACCGTATGGGAGCGGCTAATTACACTGTTGCGATCAAATGTCCCGATGGAGGAGGTCTTGCTCCGGAAATAAGCATCTCTTATAATAGTCAGAAATCATCTTATGGCTTGGCCGGATATGGAGTAGACCTTTCGGGATTTTCAGCAATTACCAGAGGTGAGAAGACGCTATTTGACAATAATGGTAGTATACAAGGAGTAACGTATACCGAGTCGGACAATCTATATCTTGATAGTAAAAGATTGATACTTCTGTCCGGTAGTCCATGTAAGGATGGAGCGGAATATTGTCTTGAAGGAGACCCGTATACAAAAGTGGTAGCCCATGGAACATATAATGCCACAGACAATGCTGTAGGTGTAATGTATTTTGAGGTAAGCACCTCCCACGGCAGGACATATCAGTATGGAAGCACATCTGATTCTCGTGTTGATTACAAAAACAAATTAGGACAAGCACATATTGCATCATGGTATG
>JAMPHR010000021.1 GCA_023663345.1 Paenibacillus sp.
TCAGAACTTACGCCAGACCATTTTATTTACCACTCCGGTGTAGCTTTGGATGAGTTTCACGATCTTAGTCGACACACATTCGTCAACATAGTTTGGCACGGGGAGTCCGAGATGTCCGTTGCGGTTCATCTCCACGGCGACATCCACAGCCTGCAGGAGCGAAGCCTCGTCAATTCCGGCGAGGATGAAATCGCCTTTGTCAAGGGCTTCGGGGCGCTCGGTCGAGGTGCGGATACACACTGCGGCTATGGGCTTGCCTATCGAGAGGAAGAAACTGCTTTCCTCGGGCAGTGTTCCTGAGTCGCTGACCACGGCGAATGAGTTCATCTGCAGGTTGTTGTAGTCATGGAAGCCGAGTGGCTCGTGGGCGATGACGCGGCGGTCAAGGCGGAATCCGGAGGCCTCGAGGCGTTTGCGCGAGCGGGGATGGCAGCTGTAGAGGATGGGCATGTCGTATTTCTCGGCCATGGCGTTGATGGCGTTGAAGAGCGACAGGAAGTTGCTCTCGGTGTCGATGTTCTCCTCGCGGTGGGCCGACAGCAGGATGTATCCCCCTTTCTCAAGGTTCAGGCGGCTGAGGATGTCGGAGGCCTCGATGTCGGGCAGATTGTCATGGAGCACCTCGGCCATTGGCGAGCCGCTCACGTAGGTGCGCTGCGGGGCGACACCCGAGGCGTTGAGATAGCGGCGGGCATGCTCGCTGTAGCAGATGTTGACGTCGGAGATGATGTCGACGATGCGGCGGTTGGTCTCCTCGGGCAGGCATTCGTCGAAGCACCGGTTGCCGGCCTCCATGTGGAAGATGGGTATGTGGAGGCGTTTGGCGCCTATGACACTCAGGCAGGAGTTGGTGTCGCCGAGCACGAGCACCGCGTCGGGGCGTGTCTCGGCCATCAGTTGGTAAGAGGCGGCTATGATGTTGCCCATGGTCTGGCCCAGGTCGCTGCCCACGGCATCCATGTATACTTCCGGATCGGCGAGCTTCAGATCCTTGAAGAACACTCCGTTGAGGTTGTAGTCGTAGTTCTGGCCGGTATGGGCGAGGATCACGTCAAAATATTCGCGGCACCGGTTGATAACCGCGGCCAGGCGGATGATCTCAGGCCGCGTGCCTACTATGATGAGAAGCTTGAGCTTCCCGTTATTCTTAAATTCAGCCATTTTTCAGTTAAAAATAAATGCCTTTTGATTTTCCGTTGTATTTATAATATTTCATCAAGGCCCGGTCTTTTTCCTCTCCTTTSARRTGACCRAGATGMAWSGAYTCSYKYTKWAYYTTTTCAAARTATTCATCRGCAGTYTTRATYACTYTWGCCGGRAYRCCRACWRCMACWGAATTATCTGGGATRTCWYKTGTSACTATYGMWCCKGCKCCAATWATMACYTTAYTGCCAATKGTAACKCCMSGCATWATTRTYACRTTATTKCCRATRYWWACRTCRTTWCCWATRWTRATMGGTTTGGTKATYTCSAGRTCAGGKWCYRTKKKGCGGAAWAGCARTKTACGGCYCCATCATGKSYWATAAAWTTSACKYSATSGGTMAWSYGRACATTSSWYCCKAGYSKTATWAKCCAMGGYTCTGTWCCCCAACTKACWKRWCCAWAGAYRAATARTGGAGGGRTAAAATTWACWCCGAYYTTYTSMGCATATYTKACYGGRKAWAKKCKSCCTAYAATWAKCKCATAWARTTTSCGATAWATYTTMCGMAAMCYSARTCKCATACTTTTTCGAAGAAAGTGTCGGGATGGTTTGGGTCGAAGCACTCGTTGCAGTACATCACTGTCACGAGATCCTCTGTATCCGACAGGTTAATGATATTGTGTGTATATCCGGGGAGCATGTGCACGGCCTCTATCTTGTCTCCGCTGACCTCGAATTCCATTATCCGGTCAGAGCCGAGACGGCGCTGCTGTATCTTTCCGTGACCGGCCACCACGATGAAGAACTCCCACTTGGTGTTATGCCAATGCTCGCCCTTGGTGACTCCGGGCTTTGATATGTTGATGCTCACCTGCCCGACGTTCGCGCTCCTGACAAGCTCGGTGAACGAGCCGCGGGGGTCGACGTTCATCTTCAGCGGGAATGCCACCTTATCCTCGGGCAGATAGCTCAGGTAGGTGGAGTAAAGCGCCTTGGCAAACGAGCCGTCGGGGACCTCTGGGATTATCAACGAATGAGGCTGGGCCTTGAACTGCTCCAGCAGCGAGACAATCCGGCCGAGTGTCACCCTGTGGGTGCGCGGGACAGCGCAGTAGCGGCCATCTTCCCTCAGCACGGTATCGACACCATCAAACTCGCAGTGGTGTTCCTTACCCTGCAGCGCGGCAATCATCTCGTCGACCAGGTCGTCGATATACAGCAGTTCGAGCTCGACCGACGGATCGTTGACCTGGATCGGGAGGTCGTTGGCCATATTGTGGCAGAAAGTGGCCACTGCCGAGTTGTAGTTTGGGCGGCACCACTTGCCGAAAAGGTTCGGGAAACGGTATACGAGAACCCTGGCGCCGGTCTCGGCGGCATAGCTGAAGAAAAGTTCCTCGCCGGCCTTCTTGCTCTCCCCGTAAGGATGCCCGGCATAGCGGCCTATAAGTGTGGCCTGGATGGAACTGGAGAGCATCACCGGGCAGCGGTTGCCGTGTCTCCGGAGAGTGTCAAGCAGCGTGGAGGCGAAACCGAAATTCCCCTTGCGGAAATCCTCGGGATTCTCAGGGCGGTTCACCCCGGCGAGATTGAACACGAAATCAGCTTCCGCGCAGTAGCGGTCGAGATCCTCCGCCGTCGAGTCCATGTCATACTCCATGACCTCCTCGAGAGGCGGCAGATCGGGGAAACGGCGGTCCTTGCCGTCTTTTATAGCGTTGAGCTGGGCGCAGAGGTTTCTCCCCACAAACCCCTTGGCCCCTGTGACTAATATTTTCATATGTTCAGCATATCTTCCGGTGAGGCCGGCTCATATGCGCCGTCTTTGGCCTCGAATATCACTGTGCCGGATTCGAGCGACACTATCCTGTGCCATCGCCCGGCCTCTATGTCCACGCCGCAGCAGTCCGAGCCGGGGCGCATGACCACACGGCAGGTCTCTGTGCCGTTATCGTCGTAAAAAATCTCTTCCGCGGCTCCCCGCAGCACTATACAGGTCTCCGAGGTGCTCCGGTGACGGTGCACCGGCAACACGGTCCCTGGCTCTATGGCGTTGAGCATACGCTGCGACCGGTCGGCCGGCGAGTTGCGCATGTCACGGTTCATCCTCAGACGGGCCGACTCCCTGGCCGCTGCCGTCACTGAGTCAAGCAATGCCTTGTCAAGTACCATCACTGCACGAAATTTCCCTCGCCGCTGAGTTCCTTCCGGATATACTCGAGCGAGGCTATCTTGTCACGTGTCTCAGCCACGCTGAGCTGGCGTGTATTGTTGGAGTTGAACTCGGTGAGCACATTGCGGGTGTCGTCACCCTCCTTGAAGAACTTGTCATAATTGAGACCGCGGTTGTCAGCCGGAACGCGGTAGAAGTTCCCCAGGTCCTCGGCCTTGGCACATTCCTCATTGGTCAGAAGGGTCTCGTACATCTTCTCGCCGTGGCGGATACCGATGACCTTTATATCCTCCTTGCGGCCGCCGAACAGCTCGCACACAGCCTCCGCCTGCGTACCTATGGTACAGGCCGGAGCCTTCTGGACAAGGATGTCGCCGTTCTGTCCATGCTCGAAGGCGAAAAGAACCAGATCGACCGCCTCGTCAAGGCTCATGATGAAACGGGTCATCGTCGGCTCTGTGAGGGTGATGGGATTCCCCGAGCGGATCTGCTCGATCCACAACGGAATCACTGAACCGCGCGAGCACATCACATTGCCATAACGGGTGCAGCAGATCTTGGTATTGCCCGAGTAGCGGCTCTTGGCAACCGCAACCTTCTCCTCGATAGCCTTGGTGATACCCATGGCGTTGATGGGATAGGCGGCCTTGTCGGTCGACAGACATATCACCGCACCCACTCCGGCCTCGATGGCCGCCGTGAGCACATTGTCGGTCCCGATGACATTGGTCCGCACTGCCTCCATCGGGAAGAACTCGCATGAGGGAACCTGCTTGAGCGCGGCTGCGTGGAAAATATAATCCACCCCGGGCATCGCATTCTTGCACGACTGAAGGTCGCGGACATCTCCGATGTAGAACTTGATCTTATGGGCTACCTCAGGATAGCGCACCTGATATTCATGGCGCATGTCATCCTGCTTCTTCTCATCGCGGCTGAAGATTCGGATCTCCTTGATATCCGTATCCAGAAAACGCCGCAGAACAGCATTTCCGAACGAGCCTGTTCCCCCCGTGATCAACAGGGTCTTTCCTTTAAATATTGACATAGCTTTATGGTTGGTTTATTATATTAAATGAAAATGA
>JAMPHR010000022.1 GCA_023663345.1 Paenibacillus sp.
AGATGATGACCGTTCTCAAATATCAGCTCACAGGGCATGATTATAAATCCTTTGTCGGGAGCGCCATGGAATGTGGTGTAGCGACGGTAGAGCAACTGTGTAAGACGGCCCGGGTAGGATGAAGCCGGACGATCGGAAAACTTGCATGAAGGATCAAACACGATACCAGCCTCGGTGGTGTTGGATATGACGAAGCGCATCTCCGGTTGATCAGCCAAAGCAAGATATGCGTCAGTCTGGCTGAAAGGATTCAAACCACGGCTGATAACATCCACACGGGTATATGAATCGACAGCCTCACCATCGAGACGACCCTGAAGATTCACATGGTAGAGGCAATCCTGAGCCTGCAGCAACCCCATGGCAAAGCTTTCAGGCTGACCCTGAACCACTACTACCGAAGAGTTGAAGTCGGTGCGGTCATTCATGTTCTTGATGATCCAATCGACAAACGCACGGAGGAAATTACCCTCTCCAAACTGGATTACACGCTCCGGAGCATGTGCTTTAGGAGCCGTCAGGCTATTAAGAAATTTCATGATATATGTTTATATTGTGTTGATATTGTTATAATGTTCTATCTATGGATATTGTTGTGTCGGGATTGTGCATGATGTCATGGTTGCCAGCGCGATGACAGCGGAGAAGTGGCGAAGATCACTTCCGGGTCGGACAGGCGATGGGCTTCCGAAGCGGAGAGCATCGATGCCCAACCTACTCTTTCAGCCTGTGAAGCCCCGGGGCCGGTTGATCCATACTCACCATATCGTGCGGTAAACTCATTGTCGGGATTACGCCAGTTATGCCATCCCGAAGCCACTATGTGGCTTCCCATCTCACACTCTATGAAATATGTTGACGCATACGGACGCCAAGGCCGTCCAAGATACACTTTGGTCACGCCATCATCGGCAGTCAGACTACAGCGGTGCATGACATATCCCACAGCAACCGTATCGGGAGTAGATGCAGCCGTTATGTAGCTGTTACGCTTGCTATGGAGAGTGCAATCGCGGAACAGAGCTGTAGACGGACCGAAGATATAGTCAGTTGTACCCTCTATATAGCAATTGTCAAAAAATAGTCGTGAGCCACGTCCCCCGGTGTAGATTGTGTCCTGATTGCCACGGAAAGTGCAGTTGGTAAACTTCAGACGATCGCCCTCGGTATGGAGAGCTACCGCCTGTCCTACCTCACCGGCACTGTTTTCTATGGTGAGATCACGGAATGAGAGATCACACCCCTCTACCTTTACGGTATATGTACGGAATGTGCCCATATTGTCGAGCGATGCATAGTCGCCCCACGTTATCACAGTACTGTCCGGTCCGGCACCAACAAACTCGACATGCTCGATCCATGCCGGTATGACCACTTTCTCACGATAGACTCCGGGACGTAGATTTACCGTCACATTATAGTCCATGAAGGCACGTATACCCTCCAGAGCCTCGGTAAGTGTGGCATAATCACCGGTCCCATCGGGAGCGACCGTTATTTCACGTTTATACTCAGCCCCCGAAAGCCGGAGACCGAGCATAAATGCAATCATCAGAGCAGCGATATGTTTCATACCACAATACATGACACCCTTATTTTGTCACACGGAACCAATCGATATCGGCACGTCCGCCATCATTGCTCATCTTGGGTCGTGTGCAGAACGCCCCGATCTTTGCTCCGATCCACTTACCCTCACGTGCTGTAAACGGCTTGCCGAGAGCTTTATATTTCTTACCATCGGTGCTGTAGCTGAACGAGCACACACCATCTGCCATCTTCACACGCAGATATGCTGTGGAGTCAGGGAGCATCACGGATGCATTCTCCACCTCTGTCTTGCCCTTGTCGGCCTTGATGCATTCGGCCTGACTCAGTTTGAATCCTTCGGCTGTCTTCTCTATAGCGATCACCCCATAATCGAGGCCCATCACCACAAGTCCGGCGCGCTCACCATTGAAACGCTTGTCGGGGGTAAAAGTGAGCTTCATAGTGGCAGTAAACGCCGGTGCAGGTATTTTCTGAAGAAGGAGATTAGGCACATCCCAAAGGCTCTTATAATTCCGGCTTACCGGCACTGAATATAGCGAAAGCACTCCCTTTTCCACATTGTTCACAGCCCACCATGCCTCAGGATTGCCATGCCACTGCCATTGCAGACCAAGATTGAGACTGTCAAACTCGTCACTCTCCACCGGAGTGGCCTTGGGATATGTTCTGCCAACATTCGGTTTCTTATAAGTACGGACTGGATCGCCGCAACCATCGCCATCTTTGTCGACACCCATCACAGGCCAATCTTCAATCCAATGCACCGGATTGAGATGCACAATACGCCCGACAGGACCTACATCCTGAAAATGGATAAACCAATCTTCGCCGCCATCGGGGGTATCGACCCATCCTCCCTGATGAGGACCGTTGATGTCGGTGTCGCCCTGTGCGAGCACAACCTTGCGTTCATATGGTCCCCAAGGACTTTTTGAGCGGAGCACTGTCTCCCATCCGGTAGGCACACCTCCGGCAGGCGACATTATATAATAGTAGCCGTTGCGCTTATAGAATTTCGTGCCCTCGATAGTCACGTCAACATCATGCCCGTCATAGACAATCTTAGGTTGCCCGATAAGACTCTCACCATCGGGCGACATCTCACACACGGCGAGCATACTCTTCACACCCATGCGGCTACCGGCCATGCCCCACGACATGTATGCCTTGCCATCCTCATCCCAGAGCGGACATGTGTCTATCACACCACGTGTCTTTGCCACAAGCTTGAGAGGCGACCACGGTCCTTTCGGATCTTTTGCCTTAGTCATGAATATGCCAAGATCAGGATCGCCATAATATATGTATTATTCACCATTGTGGAAGCGAATGGACGGTGCCCATACGGCATTGCCATGATTCACCCCATCCTTCACATATATGGCCTCGTCGGGGAAGCGGTCGATGGCATACCCTATCAGAGTCCAGTTGACAAGATCATTGGAGTGGAGAATCGGCAATCCCGGCACGCAGTTGAAGCTCGATGCAGTCATATAATAATCATTGCCCACACGGATCACGTCGGGATCAGAGTAGTCGGCATAAATGATCGGATTCTGATATTTGCCATTGCCCAGATCGGCTACCCATACATCGCTGACATAATCGGCTGCATGTACTGACAGTCCCATCGCGACAGCGCATGTAAACAAAGATATGCTTCGGTTAAATTTCATAAGGTTAAGATTTCTGTTTACGGATATTAGGGGCGTGTAGGTATGATTCATGGTCGGTGTTTGCACGCCTTC
>JAMPHR010000002.1:0-179885 GCA_023663345.1 Paenibacillus sp.
TTCAGAGGGTAAATGTTAACTCTGAATCTCGTCTGCAAAGGTAAAAGCTATAATTACATCGCCCTTTCAGGGCTTTTAGGTTGCCATGCGGGGTGTTGTGAAGTCAAGGCGGGGTGGTTTGTGATGGCTGTAAGTGCGTCGCTGTTTTACGGCTTATCATAAATAAAAACCATCGTGGCTGAGTAGATTAACACAGCCACGATGGTTTTATTTCGTAATAGGTTTTCGTAATAACCCTATAGCGGGGATTACTTATAGTGGGGGATTATTCGCCGGCCTGGGCTTTGGCGCGCTCGAGGTATTTCTTTACGTCGATACCCATCTGGGCGCCGTAGTTGGGGTATTCCTTGATGATCTGGTCGTAGACAGTTGCCTCGGCCTTGTAGTCCTTCATCTCGCGGAGCACGGTTGCTTCCTTGAGGAGGAATGCGGGGGTGTAGGCGGGGTTGTTGTCGGAAACCTTGACGGCGCTCTTGAAGCAGTCGAGCGCTTCGGCGAGCTGGCCGAGGTTGGCGTAGCAGTCACCCTCGAGGCTCTTGGCTCCTGCGCCGATGATGGTCTCGGAGGCAGAGTATTTCTTGAGGTATTCGAGAGCTTCGGTGTATTTCTTGTCCTTGTAGAGAAGGATGGCGGCGTTGAGCGATGCGAGATCGCCGGCCTTGTAGCCGTGCTGGTCGGCTACCTGCTGGTATTTGGCAAGAGCGATGCTGTCGTTGCCCATGAGGAGCTCGATGTCGGCCTGTCCGAGTGCCTCGTTGGCGGCCTGGATGCCCGGCTGGCGGATAGCGTAGACGTAAACGAGGACGGCGATCACCACTACGGCAACAGCCACGGTGGCGTACATGATGGTCTTGGGGTTTTTCTGCACCTTCTCGCCGAGACCGGTGAGGGTGTCGTTCACCTCATCGATCGAGGTGCGGGGTTCTTCGGGTTGATTTGTATTTGCCATTGTGTAACGTATTTTCTTGATTCATGGTCGGGTTACGTCATGACACAAGACGTAACAATGTGCAAAATTAGCATTTATTCCGGTAATGAGGAAAATTTTGGGTGGAATTTTCGTACCTTTGCGGAGAATTTTTATAAACCTAATCATACTTGTATATGAGAATCATTCGTTATGTGGCCTGCATGGCAGTAGCTGTCATGATGGCAATGGCGGCCACGTCGTGTGGCAATGTTAAGGACAAGGCCATGGATATGGCTATCGAGGAGATCAATAAGCAGCTCGAGGGCCAGACTATGCCGGGTATCGAGAAAATGAGCCTCTCGGCCGATGACAATTATGTGATCTACAACTATGTAGTGGACGAGGAGCAGGTGGACATCAATGAGATGAAGAGCACTGCCGACCAGCAGAAGGCCGAGGTGATGAAGAGCGTGGTGAGAGATCCCAACCAGAAGAAATTTGTGGAGATGGTGAAGCTCGCCGACCGCGGCATGAAGTTCTCCTACAAGGGTAATAAGAGCGGCGAGGGTTACGAGATTGTGATAGAGCAGGACGAGCTCTGATAGCCGCTATATAAATATCTGTCTCTAAGGCAACAAGGGGGCGTAGTAACAGATTTTAACATCTGTAACTGCGCTCCCTCTTAGGTTTTTATTAACTTTGCCCCCGCTTTCAATCATTAATCATTAAAACAAGAAATATCATGTCGACATATACAGTTCAGGACGAGCGCAAGGTGACCACACGCCGCCTGGCCGAGATGAAGGCCAAGGGTGAGAAGATAGCTATGCTCACTGCTTACGATTACTCCATGGCACGGCTCGTGGATGAATCGGGAATGGATGTGATACTGGTGGGCGACTCGGCGTCGAATGTGATGGCGGGCAATCCCACTACTCTGCCCATGACCCTTGACCAGATGATATATCACGCGTCGAGCGTGGTGAAGGGAACTAAGCGTGCCCTTGTGGTGTGCGATATGCCTTTCGGTACCTATCAGGGCAATTCGCTGGAGGCTCTGGCTTCGGCGATACGCATCATGAAGGAGAGCAATGCCGAGGCTGTGAAGCTGGAGGGTGGCGAGGATATCATCGAGAGTGTGAAGCGCATCCTTTCGGCGGGTATTCCGGTGATGGGCCATTTAGGTCTTACTCCCCAGTCGATCAATAAGTTTGGCACATATAATGTGCGTGCCCGCGAGGAGGCTGAGGCTAATCGCCTGATTGCCGATGCCAAGCTGCTTGAGGAGGCGGGATGTTTTGCCGTGGTGCTCGAGAAGATCCCGGCCAAGCTTGCCGCGAGAGTGTCGGCCGAGCTGACCATTCCCACCATCGGTATCGGTGCGGGTAACGGTTGTGACGGCCAGGTGCTGGTGCTTCAGGATATGCTGGGTATCAATAAGGGTTTCTCGCCCCGTTTCCTGCGCCGGTATGCCGATCTGGGCAATGTGATCACCGATGCGTTGGGGTCGTATATCACCGATGTTAAGTCGGGCGATTTCCCTAATGAGAAGGAGCAGTATTGAAATTCCGCTACGCGGAAGGTTATAAGGTTATTTTCCGCGATGCGGAAGGTTATAAAGGAAAAAGGTTATGAGGTTATTGATTGGCCTCGTAACCTTTTTTATGTGCAAAAAATTTGTCAGATTAGTACTAATTAGTTATATTTGTGGCATGGATTCCAAAGACTCTCTTCCGCAATATATACGCATTATCTATCGCAGTGCCGAATTTGATGCGTTCATGGCTACGCTCTCGCCTAAGGTGCAGACTAAATTCGACTATGTGATGAATGTTATTGCGACCATCTATAATGTACCTACAAAATTTGTAAAGCATCTCGAGAATACTGACCTGTATGAGATGAGGGTATCGGTCGGAAATAACGAGTATCGGACGGTCTTGTTTGCGATAGATAATTCCAGCGTGATAGAGGCCAAGAAAATATTGCTGTTGAACGGATTCCTAAAGAAAGATACCCGCGATTATCGCAAACAGATAGATAAAGCAAAAAATATACTTAAAGAATTTGAATCATGATGAAATTAAACCTTGATAAATTAGAAAAACTGCCTACGTATAACGACCGTCTGGATAAACAATATGGTGAGCCGGGGAGTGTGGAGCGCGAGCAATTTGATGAGGAATCAATCGCATGGTTCTATGGAAAGATGCTCAAGGATCGTCGTAAGGAATTAAAACTGACTCAAAAACAGGTGGCGGAAAAAATAGGCCGGGAACAGAGTTATATCGCACGGATAGAGAATGGGAAGGCTGATATTCAATTGTCGAGTTTCTTCCGTATCGCGGCCATACTCGGAATACAGTTTGTGCCTACATTCATGAATGTGATACGATAGCATTATTCCGCTACGCGGAAGGTTATAAAGGACAAAAGGTTATGGGGTTATTGGCCTCGTGACCTTTTTTGTGGATTTCACTGTATGGTGTAAAAATGTATTTTCTTTAAATGGATTCCCATTTAAGGTCGTAGTAATAAAATCGTGTGGGCATTTCATGTTCTGATGGCAGTCCAAGAAATTCCCGTTCTTCGATTTCGTTTCTATACAATGGTTTGAAACCGTTTTTTTCATAGAAGTGCAATGTCTTATCATTATTATAGGCATCCACAACTATAAACCGGCATCCGGTTTTATTCTCTTTTGTACGGAACCAGTCTTTTATGAATTTCAGGATCTGACTCCCAACATTATATCCTTTACCACGAAAATCAATTGCAACCCCTAATCGTCCGATAAGTACTGCCGGATAGCTTCGGCCTCTTTTTACATTTGAAATATTTCTTTGCAATCGGTTCCTTGCGTTGGATGTTATATGCCTGGCTTTGATGCTGTCATTAGCCAACGTTATCATGCCGATAATATGAGATGGTTCGGTATAGTCCACCCACGCATAAGTTTTCCCAAGTAGTTCAGCATCATAGGGAAGTGCATCACGAGAGAAAAATTCATTCAGATCGTTATCTCCACAATCAAAATCAACACAATACTCCACAGCCTCAGCCGTGTAGGGTATCATCACGGCATCATGTTCGAGCCGGAATGGTTGCGCCCGCATTATTATTGTTTTTTGGGTGGGAAGATAAATTCGCGGGATCTCCGCATAAATTCGGAAATCTCCGTTTCTCGTTCCTGAGATATGTAAGGTGTGGTCTTTTTTCCACAACGCTCGGCTTCCTCGATGAAGAGTCGGGCGGATTCGCCCGATAATTCGGGCGATGAGTTGATTGTCATTGCCATGCCTACCTCCAAAATAAATGTAATCTATTTTTGCAAAGATACGCTTTTATAATTTATTATGCAATTGATATAGGCATAAATACCTATAAAAGCATGTGGTATAATACTCGCGGGAGGAGGTGCGGGACGGGTTGGTGTGCGGGGATTAGTCGAGGAGGTCGGGGCGGAGGCGGCGGGTGCGCTCGAGGGCTTGCTCGTGCTTCCAGTCGTCGATGCGGGCTTTGTGGCCCGAGAGGAGCACGTCGGGGACACGCCATCCCTTGTATTCGGCGGGGCGGGTGTAGACGGGGGGAGCGAGGAGGTTGTCCTGGAAGGAGTCGCTGAGGGCGCTCTGCTCGTCGCCGATGGCTCCGGGGATGAGACGTACCACGGCGTCGGCGATGGCTACGGCGGGAATCTCGCCTCCGGTGAGGACGTAGTCGCCGATGGAGATTTCCTTGGTGATGAGGTGCTCGCGTATGCGATAGTCCACGCCCTTGTAGTGGCCGCAGAGAATGATGAGGTTCTCGCAGAGCGAGAGCGAGTTGGCCATGGGCTGGTCGAAGGTCTCGCCGTCGGGGGAGGTGAATATCACCTCGTCGTAGTCGCGCTGGGATTTCAGTTGGGCTATGGCGCGGTCGACGGGTTCAACCTGCATCACCATTCCGGCCTCGCCACCGAAGGGGTAGTCGTCGACCTTGCGGTGCTTGTTGGTGGTGTATTCGCGTAGGTTGTGCACGGCTATCTCCACTAAGCCCTTGTCCTGGGCGCGCTTGAGTATCGAGCAGTTGAGGGGAGATTCCAACATTTCGGGGAGAACGGTGAGAATATCTATACGCATCTTGCAGGGATTATCGGATTCAGGTGCAAATTTACGCAAAATAGGTGATATTATGCAAATATAAGCGCGAGACGGGTAGCGCCGGGGGTGTCATGAGCAGTATATACGCCAGAAACAGATGGACAGGAGCGAGATGAGGAGGAGGGATGAGACGAGGAGGAGGCGGAGCCGGGCGGGGAGGCGGTAGCCGTAGCGGTGATGGAATATCCACCAGGTGATGAGGGCGTAGAGGGCGTAGCCGGCGGTGAAGCCGAGTCCGAGTCCGGCCATGCCTCCGAGGGTGTAGCCGGCGATGTAGAGCAAGAGCGATGCCACGGCGCTGACGGTCTCGGCCACCGCGAATACGCGCCCCTCGCCACGGGCCAGGATGAGGTAGGCTATACAGAGCGAGAAGCTCTGAAACAACATGCTCGGCATGGCCAGGAGCATGAAGGGGACGGCGCCGAGAAAGGCGGTGGAGTAGAGCAACCGCAGGGCCAGGGGGATAAGCGGGATGAACACCACGAGGGCGGGGGTGAGGATCATGGCGAGTATCCACATCTCGTGGCACACGAACACACGCTGGCGGGCGGGGCCGGTGCCGTTGGAGGCCAGGCGGGGGTAATACTCGACTGCTATGGCGGTGAATATCATCCCGGCATAGCGTATCACGATGGTGTATCCGGCCTGGTAGATGCCGACGTTGGCGGTGCCTCCCGAGGTGTTGAGGTAGGCGATGAAGAGGTAGTTGACCGCCTCGGTGGCCACTGAGGCGATGGTCATGTAGGTGCCGAGCCGGAGCATGGGGGAGCCTGAGGCCCACAGCGCGCGGAGCGTGGGGCGCTGACGGGGCGGGACGGGGGGACTGACGCGGAAGAAACGGAGGCCGGCGTATCCGGCGATGGCGTATATGGTGATGACGGGGAGGATGCTGTGGATGCGCAGGAAATATACGGTGGGGAGGGTGAGGAGGAGTCCGGCTAAGGCTCCGATCACGGATGCGCGTGCCAGGGGGCGGAGCTGACCCGTGGCCTGGAATATAGCCTGCTCGGCCGACATGCCTGCCGTGAGCATGACCGAGATGGCCAGAAGCATGTAGAGCCCGGTGTGGGACAGGTCGCCGAAGGCGGTGACGCTGAGGGCCGGTGCGGCGATGAGGGTGAGGATCATGCCTGCGAGGCCCAGGAGATGGCCCCACCGGCGGGTTGTGTCGACCATGGCGGGGCGGACATCGGCCGGAGCGGCGGCGATGGACCTGACGGCGCTGCCACGGAGTCCGAGCTGGCTCACGGTCGAGATCATGGTGAGGGCGGAGTTGAAGATAGCAAAAAGCCCCACCCCCACAGTGCCGAGGAGCAGAGCTATTATCTTGATGCGAACGACTCCGCAGAGGATGTTGAGCATCTGGAGGCTGCCAAACAGTCCCATGGCCCGTATCACTATGGAGGATGTCTTTTTCATTTCGGAACCTCGTGAGCGGTAGACCCGCGCCGGGACGGTGGGAGAATCAGAGGTCCTTGGTGAAGGCGCGGCGACGGCGGTGCTGGCGACGCTCGAAGTATTCCCACTGCGACTGCACGTGAGTGTTCTCCTCAAGCTCGAGGTTGGTCTCGGCAAACTTCACGCCGTCGCGGATGTAGAGGTTGCAGAGGTCGTAGAAGAAGAGTGAGTTGACACCCTTGGACTGGTACTCGGGCTTCACGGCTATGAGCATGAGGTCGACCACGTCGTTGTGGCCCTTCATGGCGCGGAGCAGGTGCCACCAGCCGGTGGGGAACAGCTTTCCGCCCGACTTCTGCAGGGCCTTGGTCATCGATGGCATACTTATGCCCACGCCCACGAGACGGTCGGCGCTGTCGACGACGATGCTCACGTAGTCGAGCTTCAGGAAGCCGAGATACATGTCGATGTAGTAGTCGATCTGCTTGTCGGTGAGCGGTGAGTAGCCGTAGAGGTCGGCATAGGCATCGTTGATGAGGCGGAAGAGGTCCTCGCCGTATTTCTCGGCGAGTTTCTTTCGCGAGGTGTATTTCACGATGCGCAACTGGTATTTCTTGAGCACGATCTCGGCGATGCGCTCCATCTTCTCGGGGAGTTTCTCGGGGATGGTGATGCGGTACTCCACCCAGTCGGTGTCCTTGGTGTAGCCCATCGCCTCGAGATGCTTGGGATAGTAGGGGTAGTTGTAGATGGTGGCCATGGTGCCCATCTCGTCGAAACCCTCGACGAGCATACCCTCGTGGTCCATGTCGGAGAATCCCATGGGGCCGATGATGCGCTTCATGCCACGCTCGCGTGCCCACTGCTCGGCTGTCTCGAACAGGGCGCGGCTCACCTCGGGGTCGTCGATGAAGTCAACGAATCCGAAGCGTGCCTCCTGGCGGCCGGTCTTCTCGTTGAGCAGGCGGTTGATGATGGCGGTGATGCGTCCGGCGGGCTTGCCGTCGCGATAGGCCATGAATGATTGCGCCTCGCTGAACTCAAAGGCGGGGTTCTTGCCGGGTGTGAGGGTGTTTACGTCGTCGAAAATCAGCGGCGGCACGAAATAGGGGTTGCCTTTGTAGAGGTCTATCCCGAATTTCACGTATCTGGTAAGTTCTTTCTTGGTTGCCGGAATTGGGCTTACAGTGACGTTCATTTCTTTCGTAGGGTTGCAGGAGCAGTGAAATTGGCCCGTGAGGGGAGTCAGGGCATGGATGGCGTGGCCGAGGCCAGAGTGCCGGAGCGGTCCGGAGCCGGGGCCTCATACATGGCCTGGGTCTTATCCTTGATGGCTGTGGGGGTGGGGCGATAGGGTGAGTTGAGCCACAGCAACAGCCCAATCATCACGAGGAGAAATGCTATCACGCAGATATAGAATGTATTGCGACGATTGCCGGCAAGGTCGGCGCGGAGCTGGTCGAGATTGCGGTAACGCCTTGAGGGATCCTCGGCCGTGCATTTGGCAGCCACTTTACGCAGTTTGGCATGGTTGGGGCCGGGACATGCGTCGAGGGCTTCCTTGAGCAGAAGACCGTAGTTGTAGATGTCGTCGTTGGTGTCCTCGTGGGTGAGGAATTTCTTCTGGTCGAAGCCCACGTCGATGAGCTTGAGGTTGCCGATGTTCTCGGTGAAGATCACGCGTGAGGAGTTGAGGGGGTGGTGGGCCAGATGGTTGGTCTGGATATAATCGAGCGCATCCAGGAGCTGATGGTGCAGCTTGTAGATGTGATCGTCGGTGACCTTTCCCTCCCGTATCAGTTTGGCCAGGGAGTCGCCATACACATCGTCGGTGATGATGCACATGCCCAGGTCGGGGACCTCCTCGAAATCGTTGATCATGATGATGTGTGGGTGGGCGAGGTTGTAGCGTACCTCAAACTCCTTCTCGATCATCTTCTCATATTCGGGCAGGCCTTTCAGCTCGGGGCGGAGAGTCTTGAGCATCAGCCATTTGCCATGTTTCTTGGCCGTATAGACGTGATAAAACTCCTCGTCCCATTCGGGCAAGTGCTCTATCTCGGTCCATTTGGGGGTGGAGTTGTCCATCGTTTTTAATTTTTCGACTTACTTATTTAAGTGACAAAAATAGGCATTTTCCGTCAAAATGCCAAAAATCAGCCCGAAAATGACAATAACTGACGTGATTAGCTACTAACGTCAGTCATTCTAAATAAATTCCCAATATTGTCGCGATTAGTGCCACCGTCAGAATCATTCATTCAAAAAAATGACAGCCGGAGATATCTATCTCCAGCTGTCATGATTGTTAGGATTTGTCTTATAAAGACTCTGCGTCAAATGATTACGGTATCATTGGCAATCTCTTGTTGGCGATACCGGATGATAAAATTCATACCATATTAATTTCATTTCAACAGTAAGCAACAAAATTGATGCACTTATAAACCGCCACTGTTTGAGCAAGTTTTGTTAGAATGAGATTATTTTTTTACTCACCCAAAAGCGCGTTTACTCCTGAACTCAATTTTGCATGCTTAATATCCGTTATTGCCAAATTCTCCTGGATTGGCAATAGCGTCGAGGAAGCTCTGAGGAATGGGACGAACAAGATGCTTGCCCTCATCAAAGAACTTGATGTCAGGATTGGTCTTGGCAAAGAACTCCTTGGTGAGTTTTCCGCAACGCTTCAGGTCATACCATCTCACCTGCTCGCCAGTAAGCTCACGGGCACGTTCCTGAAGGATGAAGTCAATCGTCATGTCACTCTGATTGACCTTCATCTCGGCCTGGCGTCCTGTCAGCGCGGCACGGTCACGCAATGGCTGTACATATTTCAGAGCTGTAGCCTGATCGTTTCCGGCGCGTAGAGCAGCCTCGGCGGCTACGAGATAAATTTCACCGAGACGGATTACAGGATAGTCGCCACACCACTTCTGGTTATCGCGGATCCAGCGGATGGATGAATACTTGTTGAGCGACGGGTGAGTATCCTTGTATATCGATCCGAGCTTGGGGTTGCTTGTCTCGTCCACCCACTTGCCTTCTGCTGTAAACATATCGGATGGATCAACGCATACGAAAGGTAGTTTAGCCTTTTCGGCCACTGTCATCGTGTAGTTGGGTGTAAGCACCGAGATGCCGTCGAGCCATCCGTCGCCATCCTCATCAACCATATTGACATTACCCGATGAATTGTTCTGATAGTACACCGAGCGTCCGCCCCAATATACCTCTCCAGGCTTATATGTCCCGGCAGTGTTCTTGATCACATGATTCAGGAGCGACTGATCCTTGCCAAACTGATCGATCATCGACTGGGTGATCTTCTTGTCGCCCCATGATGAGTTGTAATATTCGGTAAAGAATGTGTTGTCAAAGCGGGTATCGGCAGGATTCTTCACCGGCTCGAAGATGGTGGTGAGAAGATATTTCGTAGGCTTGAGGCCACGGTTGTTGGAACGGCCGTACCATGCGCAATTCTTCTCGGCAAGCCCCCATGCAGTGAAGTTCTGCAGACGCATTTCATAGAACTGACGTGTACGTCCGCGGTTGGATCCCTCAGGATTCTTGTCTCCGGCCTCATCGATAGCTTCGATAAACAGGAATTCGGTATTGTTCTTATTATTGTCTCCGTCCCACAGTTTTGCATAACCCGACTTCTCGGCATCGCTTGTGTACAGAGCGCAATTATATTTTGACTGATTGTCGATAAGCTCGGTTGCACACTTCAAGGCCATGCGCGCATACTCCTCGGCATTGCCTTCATTCAGGCGGGTACGCTGGAGATACACTTTGGAAAGCATGGCAAGTGCGGCTTTCTTGGAGACACGTCCGCGGTCATCGCCCTGAGAATAAGGAAGATGGTCGAAAGCAAATTGCAGGTCGGATATGATCAGGTCATAGAACTGCGACTCGGAGCTTCTCACCGGATTTGCGTCAGGACTGCCGGTTGCCGAGGAAGTGGTACGGAGCACAACTCCGCCAAACTGCTCCACAAGATGCCAGTTGGCCCATCCTCGGAAGAAATAGGCCTCGGCCAGTTTGGCATCAAGTTCATCCTGGGTATTATACCCGGTGACCGTAGCGCCATACTGTATAGCGGTATTGCAATAATTGATAGTGGAATAGAATGTGTTCCAGAGGGTTTTCAGAGTCCCCGCTTCGGTATTGAGCGCTGAATTATACTGTGAGAATGAATCCTCATATCCCACGCTGTACCACAAGTCGGTACCTAGCTCCATGGCGCCCACGCCGTCGATCTTTCCATAGAGGTAATAATAACCGTCGTAACAATAGTTTACAAGACTTTCAAAACCGTCACGCTCAGCATAGGCTGTCTCGAGATCGACGGTCGACGGATTCCATTCTTCGAGGCTGCAGCCGGTGAGTACTCCGGCACAGAGGGCCACTGAGAATGCCTTTCCTAATATATTTTTCATGATGTATTTCAAATCTAAGAGTTGGATGATTAGAATGACAGATTTACGCCAAATACAATCTGCTTGTAGAGAGGATACTTGTCAGTACCACCTGTCTCGGGATCGACCTCGCGGAGCAGTTTATCCTTGGCAAATACAAAGGGATTGGAAAGTGTGCCATAGATACGGCAACGGCTCATGCCGGCTCTTTCCAGGACATTTTTGGGAAGGGTATAGCCGAGCGAGATGGTCTTGATCTTCCAATAGGAACCATCCACGATCCCGAGGCCGAGACTCGGTGACGAGTAGCCGGCGTTGCGTGACATATAAGGACGCGGGAAATCGTTGGTGGGATTGCTTTCTGTCCAATAGTTATAGAACTCGGGCATCGCCGCGTTACCCCAATATCCGAGGATGTCGCTGCTCACTGTGTGACCCCAACGTGCTGTAATAAACACATTCAGGTCAAAGCCCTTATAATAGAATGAGTTATTGAGACCGGCTGTCCACGACGGAGACTTGTGTCCGAGTATCACACGGTCCTCGGCATTGATGGTGTACGGATTCTCGGCAGTATATTCGGTGACGGTTCCGTCCTCATCGGTAAGAGTCCAGAGACCGTCGCTCACCTTCTGCAGGCGGGTCTGCACCTTGGAGTCACCGGGAAGCAGACCGAACACAGCGGCATCGGCCTCCTCGCCCTTCTGCCAGATTCCTAACTTCTTGTAGCTGTAGATCACATCCTTGGGCTCACCCATGAACAAGCCGAGAGAAATGAGATCATCGACAGTGGTACCGCTACCAAGGTCGATAGACTTCACGCGCTCTTTGTTCACGGCAAATGTCAGTGTCGAAGTCCACTGGAAATCACGTGTCACGATATTACGGCTGTTGATGGTCATTTCAAAACCGGTATTACGCATACGGGCGATATTGCACACCATCTCGTAGGGTGTCTTGGGATTGAAGAGACCTCCCGAGGTGGGGAGCTTGCGGGAATAGAGCACATCCTTGGTATCGGTGTCATAGAATTCGAGCGATCCGTCGATGCGGTTGTTGATCACCCCGAAGTCAAGACCGATATTCCAGTTGTAGGATTTCTCCCAGCCCATATCTACATTACCCACGGCCTTGGACAGCACGCTCGAAGTCACGGCGCCTGAACCGAAATTAAGGTTGTCGAGACCATCGGATGAAACCTCGGTACGTGACACGTATGCGCTCACATTGGGGTTACCTGACACACCCCAGCCTACACGTAGCTTAAGATTGTTGAGCCATCCTCGGGTCGACTCCATGAAAGGCTCGTCGGACATACGCCATGCCAAAGCCGCGGCAGGGAATGTATCCCAGTGATTATAAAGCTGCGACACGCCGTCCTGACGCACGGATGCGGTGAACAGATAACGGCCCATGTAGTCATAATTGACACGAGCGGCGTATGACATGCGCTTCGTCTGGTAATACGAAGATGTAACACTCGGGTTTACGCCCGACGACAGCGAATACCACAGGAAATTATTATAAAGGAAGCCCTCGTTGTATGCGGAATTCTCCTCCTTCTGATTATTGGCCCATGAAGTGATGAGAGTTATGCCAAGATTGTGGGTGTCATTCCACGACTTCTTGAAATTCAATATGTTCTCCCATGTGTAATTGTAATTAATATTCGGTGCTACCGACGCTTTGCGCAACGCGGTCTCCGAACCCGTGAGCATCATGAACGTCTCGTTGCTCTTGAACTCTCCAGCTCGTGATGAGCTGACCGATGTTCCGAGGATGGAACGGAATGTAAGCTCGGGAAGGATAGTGATGTCGATATACGGATTGGCCGTGAAGGCAAATGTCTTGGTGTTCTTAGAATAGATACCGTCACGCTCATCGGCAAGCAGACTCACCTGATCCTGCATACCGTCCACCGGATATATATTTATTCCACCATTGGCATCATATACATCTCCGACAGGCACATAGCTGTACACGCGGTTAAGACGGGTGGAACGGCTGTCGACATCACGATAGGTGAAACCACCCTGTATGCCGGCTGAGAACCATTTGTTAACCTTAAGATCCATTCCGAAACGCGAGGTATAGAGATCAGACTTATCATTACGATAGATACCCTCGGTGCGGTTATATCCCAATGAGAAATGACCGCGGAACCGATCGTTTCCACCGCGCACTGACACCGAGTAATTCTGCTGCGATCCGGTCTGGAGAGTCTCGTCGACCCAATCGACCCATTTTCCACTATTCACGTAAGGTATGATCGCATCGGAATTATATCCGTAACCGTTGAATAGCTCTGTCAAGCCCGGAGCCTGAGATCCGGTAGAAGCGTAGTATCCCTCTCTGAGATAGTCGAGCCACGCCTCTCCTCTCAAGGCCTTGGGGTATTTTGCAAAACCGTTCCAACCGTAATATGCGTCAAAATCCACCTGTACTTTTCCGGCCTCGGCCTGCTTGGTGGTAATCATGATCACACCATTGGCACCGGCCGAACCATAGATAGCTGTCGACGACGCATCCTTCAGCACGTCTATCGACTGGATATCATTGGGGTTGAGATTATCTATTGATCCGGGAATACCGTCGATCACATATAATGGCTCTTGGCCTGCTGTGAGCGAACGGTTGCCACGGAGCAGAATCTTGGTTCCCGACCCTGCCTGTCCGGATTCACGCGTGATGTCCAGACCTGCCACACGACCTTCAAGAGCCTCTGTAGCACTTGCCACAGGAGTCATGTTGAGGTCAGTGCTCTTCACTGATGCCACGGCACCGGTAAGATCACGTTTCTTCACCGTACCATAACCGACTACAACCACATCATCGAGCACATTGTTGTCGGGAGCCATCGTGATATTGATCGACCCCTTCGAGCCTACGACTGCTGTCTGTGTTTTATATCCGATGTAAGAAAACTGAAGAGTGGCGCCTGGAGCAACCTGAATCGAATAGTTGCCATCGAAATCGGTAGCCACACCTTCCTTAGTGCCGAGTACGAGAACCGAAACGCCTATCATGGGTTCGCCACTCTCGTCCACGACTGTTCCACTGACTATATGTTTTTGGTTAACTGATTGAGATACAGAGAGTTCTACCCCCCCCATTTTGTCACCGGCATAGGACACCAACGCTGATCCGCCTATCATCGCGGCAGTGATGATCCCGCAAGCCAATCTGCTGTCCGCCTTGAACGATCGTCCGGCGACCGACAGAGCCCTTGGTCTTTGTTTCATAATGCTTTAATAATGAATGGTATAAAATTTAAGTTATTGTAGTATCTTTAAATTTAAGGTCAAGTATCTAAAGACGTTCGTTCTATATTCTCATTTAAATTTTTGCAAATATAGTAAACATGTGTAAATTTTGCAAAAACAAACTAAAAAATATCCCAGCTTTTGTTATGATGAAACAGTTTCTAAGGGATGGTTTAGGGGATGAGGGAGTTGAGGTAGATCTCGAGGTTGGTGTAGCCGGTGGCGGGGGAGAGGGTCGAGGCGGGGCCGTCGGAAGGATCGGCGGGGTCGAGGCCTCGGGAGAGTTCCCAGTAGTCGGGCATACCGTCGCCGTCGGTGTCGATGAAGCGCTCGATGGGGGTGTCGCCTGCGCTCAGGATGGGCCACGGCGACACGCCGGGAGCGGGAGAGGCGTCGTAGGGGGTGTCGATGAAGCCCGGCACGAGGCGGGCGTCCTTGGCCCGGGATCCGTAGAGTGAGGCTGTGCCGAGGCGGGTCTCCTCGACCACGCGCCGGTCGACCGCGTCGCGCGAGAGGGAGCATCCGGCTCCGGCCAGCACATGGGTGAAGGCTTCGGAGGCGGAGTGGGTGGTCACGGTGCCGCTCTCGATGGGGGAGTCGAGACGGATGGCGCGGGCCACGGAGTCGTTGTACATGCCGTCGCAATGCTCGTTGTGGATCTGGGTGAGAATACCTCGGGTCCAGTTGTCGCGGGTCACATCATCGTCCCCCTCCATCACGTTGCCGACCACGTAGAACCGTCCCCACACGTGCTCCATAGGTTTCCACTGGTTGGGGGTGCCGTCGGGGCGGGTGACGTAGGCTGTGGTCCTTATGCCGGGCGATGCTATGCGGTGGGCCACCTCGCTGTCGCGGGGAGTGGCGGGGCCGGGCTTGTAGTAATTGTTCACAATGTTGACTTTCATGCCCTCGCCTCCGTAACATCCGGCTCCGGCCCAGTTGTAGATCACGTTGTTGCGCATGTCTAGGTGCTCGCGGGTCTGTGTGCCGGGGCGCGGGCCGAGGCGTGGCATACGGCTCTCGGAGTGGGCGAGGAGATTGTGATGGTAGGAGGCATGGGCGCCACCGAATATGGCTCCGTAGCCGTGGGTGCCCCCCTTGGAGTGACCAGCGTCGCGCAGGGCCTCGGAGAATATGCACCATTGCACGGTGAAATCGTCGCCTCCATACAGTCCGCAACACTCGTCCACACTCCAGCTCACGGAGCAATGGTCGATGATGAGGTTGCGGAAGTCGGTGCCACCGATGCCGTCGGGACTGCCGGGAGCGTCGTTGCCGATGCGGAAGCGCATGTAGCGCACTATGGTGTTGTCGGCATTGAAGGATACCTGGCGTCCGGCCACGCACACTCCATCGCCGGGAGCGGTCTGCCCGGCGATGGTGAGGTCGCCCGAGGTGATGCGCAGGGGGGAGTCGAGAAATATTGTCCCTGCTACGTCAAACACTACCGTGCGCGGGCCCTCCTGCATCACGGCATGACGCAGGGTGCCCGGCATGGTGCCGTCGGCGAGTGTGGTGACATGATAGACTTTTCCACCGCGTCCGCCGGTGGTGTACCGGCCGAATCCTTCGGCTCCGGGAAATGCTATGGGGCGAGTCTCGGCCAGGGTGGATGAGATGACGGCGAGTGAGAGGAGTGCGGTGAGAAGCGGTCTTTTCATGATGGTGGCTGTGGTGGATTGTCAGATTGCTGAGGTGAGGGTATAGGAGGTGCCGGGGAGTGTGGTGATGTCGTAGAAGTAGCGCGGAGCCGAGGTGCCGGCGGTGTTGACCGGGGCCGACGGGGAGATGAGGGGACGGCGTATATCCTGAGGGGTGAGGAGGTGGTTGCCGACGGGGGTGGATGCGGGATCCTCAACGGCTGTCAGCTTGACATCATCACCGGCTGTGGAGCCTGAGAGCGCCAGAGGGGTGGAGGAGGCGATGCGGAGCGTGCCGCCGATGGTGGAGGTGATGGTGGCCTGCTTCAGACGGCCATCGCTCCAGGTGAGGTCGTCGAGCAGGAAGCCTCCACGGCATCTCAGTCCCTTGACATTGCCATCTTTCCACACTGAGGGAAGGGCCGGGAGGAGGTGTACGGCTCCGGCGTGGCTCTGCACGAACATCTCGGCTATGCCGGCGGTGCAACCGAAGTTGCCGTCGATCTGGAACGGCGGGTGAGCGTCGAAGAGGTTGGGGTAGGTGCCGCCGTTCTGTCCGCGCTCCTCGCTTGTGGGTACGATCTGATCGGTGATGAGCTTGTAGGCGTGATCGCCGTCGAGCAAGCGGGCCCAGAAGCACACTTTCCATCCCATCGACCATCCGGTGGAGGGGTCGCCACGACCCTCGAGGGTCTTCTTGGCGGCTTCCATGAGCACGGGGGTGCGGTAGGTGATCTGACGGCCCGGGTAGAGGCCCCACAGGTGGGAGGTGTGGCGGTGGCGGTCACGGGGATTGTCCCAGTCGTCCATCCACTCCTGCATCTGGCCCCAACGACCCACCTGCATGGGGGCGAGGTCGGCAATTACGTGGTTGAGGCTGTCGATGAAGGCGGTGGACTCGCCGTTGAGCGCGGCGGCCTCGGCGGTGTTGCGGAACAGATCGGTGATCATCTGGTTGTCCATTGTGCATCCGGCCACGATCACGAAATCGCGCTTGCCGTTGACCGAGGGGGCATTCTCGGGGGAGTAGGAGGGAGCGGCCACGAGCCAGTTGTTGCGGGGCTCGCGCACGAGGAAGTCGAGATAGAACCGGCAAGCGTCCTTCATGATGGGGTAGACGTCGGCCAGATATTCCTTATCGCCGGAGTAGAGGTAGCGGTCCCACAGGTGCTGGGCAAACCATGCGTTGCATGTGGGCCACACTCCGTAGCTGGGGCCGTCGACGGCTCCGGTGGAGCGCCATATATCGGTGTTGTGATGGAGGGTCCATCCACGGCAACCGTACATCGAGGCCGCGTCGCGACCGGTGACGGAGCAGTCCTTCACAAGCTGTAGGAAAGGCTGATGGAGCTCCTGGAGATTGGTGATCTCGGCGGGCCAGTAGTTCATCTCCACGTTGATGTCGGTGGTGTACTTGCCGTCCCACGGGGCGCGGAGCTGATAGTTCCATATACCCTGGAGGTTGGCTGCCTGTCCGCCGGGCTGGGAGCTGCATATCAGCAGATAGCGGCCAAACTGGAAGTAGAGCGCGGCGAGCTGTGGGTCGAAGCCTGAGGCAAACTCGCGGACGCGCACGTCGGTGGGCTTGGAGGCCTGGGCGTTGGTGCCGAGGTCGAGCGACACGCGGTTGAAATAGTCGCCGTAGGCTGTCTCATGGTCGCGGAGCATACGGCGGTAGTCGCGTTTCCCCTTTGCGAGATATTTGCGGGCCGATTTCATGGCATCGCCCGAGACGTCGCGGTAGTTGACGAAATTGGTGCCGATGGACACGAAGATGGTGACCTCGTCGGCCCCGCTCACGCATATAGCGGTGTCGCCGAGGGCCTTGATGGATCCGCCACGGCGGTCAAACTGGGCGAGGGATGCGAACTTGACCTTGCCCTCGATCCCCTCGTGGGTGTCGGCCTGCCCCTGGAGGAGCAGTTCGTTGCGGGCGGGGGTGGACACGGACACGGCCTTGGGCTTGTAGGGGGTAGTGTAGCGGGCTGTGAACGACAGCTTGCCACGACGCGAGGCCGAGAGCCTGATCACGAGCAGGCGGTCGGGGAGCGAGGTGAACGCCTCGCGGGTATATTCGGTGTCGCCCACGCGGAAGCGGGTGGTGGCCACGGCGCGTGAGATGTCAAGGTCGCGGTAGTACTCGGTGTATCCGTCGGTGCCCTCGAAGTCGAGCATGAGGGAGCCTACGGTCTGATAGGGCATACCGTTGGCGCCGTTGGGGGAACAGATAGCAGGGCCACAGAGCTTCTGGGCCTCGGCGTTACGGCCTTCGAAGATGAGGTGGCGTATCTCGTCGAGCGAATCCTTGGCGCGGGGGTTGGTGTTATTGTGGGGTGATCCGCCCCATATCGTCTCCTCGTTGAGCTGGAATTGCTCGTTGGCCGGATCGCCAAACACCATGGCGCCGATCGCCCCGTTGCCTATCGGCAGGGCTTCGACCCACAGCGAGGCGGGCTTGTCATACCATAGTTTCATGTCGTCGCTGGCAGTGGCTGTGAGCGAGTAGGCCGCCGTGAGGAGGAGGGCTAAAAATTTCCTGAACATTGCGTGAGGTGTGTGTTGATTAAGGATTATGGTGTATGTGTAGTTATTTGCGTATGCGGAATACAGGGATGATGCCACGCTGTGCGTCGGAAGGGATGGTGATGCACAGGCCGTCGGCTGTGCGCTTGAAAGGCACCTTGCCATAGCCGAGCAGTTCCACATTGCGTATTCCTTTCTTGTGCAGTTGCGAGCCCTTGGCAAGTGACTTTACTGTGACTTGGCCATTTTCGGGCCAAGCCAGCGCGATGGCGTAGAGGTGGTTGGGGGTCTGGGTGAAGCGTATGTCATCGGCACCGGCACCCATATAACTCCCTTCGTTGAAGCCGAAGACGTTTATGGCTATGTCGGCATCGGCTATGGGGCCTTCGCCGAATATGTGCCAGGGACGTGTGGAGTAGATGCTCTCGCCGTTGGTGTCCATCCACTCGCCGATGCTGTTGATGATCTCCTCCTCTTTCTCATCGAAAGTGCCGTCGGCGCGCAACGGGATGCTGAGTAGGAGATTGCCGTTTTTGCTCACGATGTCGGCAAGGAGCTTAATCACTGTGGAGGCTGATTTATAGCGGTTCTCACGGTAGACATTGGTGTTGTAGTGCCAGTCGCCGAGGCAAGAGCATGTCTGCCAAGGCTTTTCGGGAATATTGTTGGGCGCACCACGCTCCACGTCCCAAACGAGAGCCTTTTTCATGGTGTCGTCAAGGACCTTGCCGAACATTACCGCCGAGAAGCCATCGGCACCTCGGGTGGCGGCATTATGGTTGTAGAAATGGGCTGCGATCTTGAGTCCGGCATCGCTGATGGGGTGGAACGGCACGCCGGCCACGTCGAAATACAGCAGGTCGGGGTTGTAGCGGTTGATCACATCAAGTGTGCGGTTGTAGAAATTGGTGCAATATTCGGCAGTGGGAAGTGAGACACCGTTGCTCCACTTCCAGTAGCGGTGTATGGCACCGTCGCTCCATGTGCCTTTGCTCTCGGGATGGTTCTGGACGTAGAGATTCTGAGGGTCCAGTCCTTCCCACCATTTTCCTTTGCCGTCGGCGGCTGTCAGATTGCCGTCGTAGGGCACACATGCCTTGTCGCCGTTACGGTCGTACCGGCGGGATGTCTCATACCATGCCCAGGCACGGTCGGAGTGCAGGCTCACGCCGAATTTCAGTCCGTGTTTTCGGCAGGCCTCGGCCCATCCGGCCAGCAGGTCGCGGTGAGGGCCGATGGCTTGGGAGTTCCATTCCTGATATTTGCTGTCCCACAGGTCGAAATTGTCGTGGTGGTTGCCCAGCGCCAAGAAATATCGGGCACCGATTTTTTTGTAGAGGGCCACGAGCCGGTCGGGATCCCAGTTCTCAGCCTTGAACAGCGGAAGGAGATCCTTGAATCCGAATTCCGAGGGGTGTCCGTAGTTCTCCAGATGATGGCGGTATTGGTAGCTGTCCTCGATGTAGAGTCCGCGGGCCATCCAGTCGCCCGAACCTTCCACACACTGTGGGCCCCAGTGAGCCCATATACCGAATTTTGCATCGCGGAACCATTCGGGAGTCTCATACTGGGAGAGTGATTCCCATGTGGGCTCGAAGCGTCCGGTCATCATGGGTTCCTGTGCTTCCGAGATAGTTATTAACCGGTTTTCCTGGGCCGTGGCAGTGATGCCTACCACTATCGCGGCTAAAAGTGTGTTGATTCGTTTCATGGCGGTAGATTGATTTTCTGTTCTGCAAATATAGGGATTGCACTGAGAAATCCATCGGAATATACAGCGGGATTTATAGGACAAAACCGTTGTTTTGTATCCGGCCACATGGCTTTGGCCCGGCATGAGAAGAATCCGGGGTGGAAGCGATGACAGGAGGAACAGCTATATGGCCGATACATTTATATGCTTTGGCTTTGTGACTCAGTAGTATAGCTTGTGGTTGCCATCGGCTATGCCGGCGAGATGTCCCGGAGAGTGTGGTGGTCTGGAGGTGAATGGGTTTCCGAGACTTGTCCGCAAAAGGTATTTTACCGTTTGCGGAGTTTGGATGCGGTCAGATAAAACGCTATATTTGCAAGCATGGAACAGACATTTCTCTCATCACTGCTCATGCTCAACGCCGGCTATGCCTCGCACGACGGCGATTGGAATTTTTCGGGGGTCAGCAGTCCGTTCACACGGCTGTATCTCGTGGAGAGCGGACGGGCTGCCGTGAGCCATGTAGGCGGTACTCTGGAGCTGGAGCCTGGCCATATATATATTGTGCCGGCATTTGCATGTCACAGCAACCACTGCGAGGGGGAATTTGAGCACCTCTATATCCATATGTACGAGAGTCCCGGTGCCACGATGACCCTTACCGATACCTTTGAGGTGCCGGCGGGGTTGCCGGCCACGGCGCTCGACAGGGATCTGTTCCGGTTTATCTGCTCCCGCCACACGGCCACCGCGCTTGAATATGCCGACCCGCATGTGTATGACAACATGCGCTCGCTCATAGCCTGTGCCCAGCGCTATAAGGCGCTTCCGCTTGCTGACCGCATGGAGGTGTCGGGCTGTATAGCCATGCTTCTATCGCGGTTTATGCGTGAGACCGCCGTGGCCGCTCCGGTGGCTGACCGACGCATACGCCGGGCCATGGATTATATGAACTCTCACACATCAGCAGGGGTACCGGTGGAGCGTCTGGCCGACGAGGCGTGTCTGTCGCGAGACCATTTCATCAAGATATTCCGAAGGGAGACGGGGTGTACACCGGGGCAGTACATGATAGCGCGCATAATGAAGAAAGCCCGGCTCATGCTCGCGACCGAGACTATGCCTGTGCGCGACATTGCCTCCTCGCTTGGATATGAGGACAGTTCCTATTTTGTACGCCTGTTCCATAAGCACACGTCAATGACACCGATGCAGTACCGCAACAGTTTCAATTAGGCTAAGAGAGAGGTTGAGTGTTTCAGTCGGTGGCTGTCATGGTGGCGAGGTCGACTGTCACGGCCGAGGGATAGAGGCGAGCGCGGTCGTAGTAGCGGGCACAGCTGTTGACGATGTTCTCGAGGCTGCGTGAGAGCTTCCCGCTGAATACTTTGCGGCCGTTGACGGTCACGGTGACTTTCTTGTTGAGGTCGACAAGCTTGTCGTTGAGATATATCGTGAAGTTTCCGGTGGTGGCGGGGGTGTATTCACGGTTGAAGAGCAGGCCGATGCTGAAGCCGAAGCTGGTGTCGTCCTTGGCCACGCTGTACTTCACCTCGTCGACGTTGACCTCGATGTCGTTGCCGGTGATGGTCATGGAGTAGCGGGTGCGGGTGCTCTCGTCGGAGTTGCTTCGCTCGTTGACATAGAGGTTATAGAAGCCGTCGCGGTAACGGCCATCCATCTCGAAATTCTCCCAGTTGACCTGCTTGGGATAGGGGTTCCTCACGTGCTTGGCGAGCCAGGGGGTGGTGACGGAGTAGTCAATGGAGTGTCCGCGTCCCGGCTCCAGCTCCACGAGGTGCTCATATCCGCCCGGATAGAGCCGTTGCAGGCTGTCGAGGGCGGCTCCGGTGATCATGGTGAGGCGGTTGCGGAGGAATCCATAGTCGTTCTCGCCGGTGTGGAAAGTGAGGGGAGTGTTGAGCAGATTCTCGGCGGGAGCGTTGATCAGCGGTTCGCCACCGGCCATCGGTCCGGCTCCGGCGAGGTAGTCGGCATAGAACGAGGCCAGGCGCTGGCTACCGTATCCGCCCTCGGAGATGCCGAAGAAGTATATCCTGTTGCCGTCGATAAGGTCGTCGCGGAGCATGGCCCGGCGCAACAGTTTCTCCCACGCCCACTGCTTGGATTTCTGCCACCAACGGTAGTAGGGGCCTTCGTTGGGGATCTGGGGGATGAAGTAGACCGACGGGGAGTCCTTGAACATCTGGCCGAGCTTCACTCCGGTGTACCACTCGTGGGACTTGGGTCCGGAGCCGTGGAGATAGACGTACATGGGGTAGCCATCGGGGCCTTTCTCGCCCTTGCTTCCGAAATAATAGGGCATGGTGGCCGAGGGCTCGAGCGAGGCGGGGAGCTGCCAGCGGTATTGCGACTCGTCGCGGAGGGGCGACACTGAGGCGGGGAGGCTCTCCTCGCCGGTGGCTTGGTTGGCTTTGCGCCATTCTTCCCACACACGGGTCTCGACGTCGCCGACATTGGCCGGCTTGACTGAGAAGTTGCTGACGTAGGGGGCATGGTCGCCACCGAGATAGGCGGAGAAGTAGCTCTCCACCGCATTGTAGTCAAATGCCGATGGCAATGACTTGAGTTTTTTGCCTCCGGCCGTGGCTACCGCCATAGCGGTCATGATTGCCATTGCGGCTACAATGTATCTCTTTTTCATGGTTTGATGAATTTAACTGTTTATAAGTAAGGCTTACTTGCCTCGGCAAAGATAGCGATTTTAATAATTCAATCCAAGATTGCCGGGCTGATTAGGGAAAGAGCCGTATAGATCCATTCATAAAAGCAGGCTAATGCACTGATATTGTCAGATATTTGAAGTATATTTGTGTTTGAAATCAAATGCTTATCCCCAAATGGCAAAAATCACAGTTCAAAATACTCCGATAACTGTTCTCAACATCGAGGATCAGGATTATATCTCTCTGACTGACATGGCTACAGCCAAAGATGGAGACAGCAGAGCTGCGGATGTAATCAAGAATTGGATCCGAAATAGATATACCATTGAGTTTCTTGGTACATGGGAACTTATCCATAACCCTAATTTCAAAGTGGTCGAATTTGACCACTTTAGAATGAGTGCGGGTTTGCCATCTTTTGTATTGAGTGCATCGGAATGGATTGAAAGAACCGGAGCAATAGGATTGGTAGTCAAGAAGGGACGTTATGGAGGAACCTATGCCCATAAGGATATTGCATTTGAATTTGGATCTGCTATAAGTGTGCCGTTCAAACTATATCTTATAGAGGAGTTCCAACGACTGAAAGCCGAGGAACAGCGGCTGATCGGATGGTCGGCGAAGCGTGAGTTGTCGAAAATCAACTATCGAATACACACTGATGCCATCAAGCAGAATCTTATTCCGGCAGAGGTCACCAAAGCGCAGGCGAGTATTATTTATGCCAATGAAGCAGATGTGCTGAACGTGGCAATGTTCGGCATGACTGCGAAGCAGTGGCGCGAAGATAATCCTGACTTGAAAGGTAATATACGCGACTATGCCTCGGTCAACGAACTTATATGCCTCTCCAATATGGAAAGTCTCAATGCCGTATTCATAGAGCAGGGCCTGCCTCAATCCGAGCGACTTATCAAACTTAATCAAATCGCCATCCATCAGATGAGTGTATTGGAAAGCGGTGACAATGACCGCAAGTTATTGAAGTGAAATATCCGGCCTGGGGCCGGGATCAATCTCAATCCGTAATGACCATAAGTGAATTTGCCGAGGATGTAGCGCGCAACCTCCCCTATACCCCCAACCACCAGCAGTCGCTGTTAATAGCGGCGCTGGCACGGTTTTGCTCATCGTCCACGCCGAGCGATTCGGTGTTTATACTCAATGGTTATGCCGGCACGGGCAAGACATCGCTTACGGGAGCGCTGGTCAAGAGTCTGAGAGGGGTGGGGCGCGAAGTGGTGCTCCTGGCGCCCACCGGACGTGCCGCCAAGGTGTTCTCGGGTCATGCAGGCTATCCCGCCTCGACGATACACCGGCGCATCTACCGCGGGTCGTCGGACAGTTTCACGGGCAATTTCTCGATACTCCAGAGAAATAATCTGAGCAATGCGGTGTTCATAGTCGACGAGGCGTCGATGATAGGGGACGGGCATGGGGCCGAGGGAGGGCCTAATCTGCTCGAGGATTTGGTGGAATATGTGTTTACCGGCGATAACTGTCGGCTATTGCTCCTGGGCGATGTGGCCCAGTTGCCACCTGTGGGATCGGCCGAGAGTCCGGCCATGTTGCCTGCGAGCTACAAGAGGCTGGGACTACGCGTGAGCCGTGCCATCCTCACCGACACTGCCCGCCAGTCGCGGGAGTCGGGGATCCTGCTCAACGCCACTTGGCTGCGCCGTGCCATGCTCATGGATCCATTGCCACGGCCCCGGCTGCTGCTCGACGGGCACGATGATGTGCATGTGACCGACGGCAATGATGTGGCCGACGTGGTGGGGGAATGTTACCGTGCCGACGGGCAGGGGGAGACCATAGTGATAACCCGCTCCAACCGCCGTGCCCTGCAGTTCAACATGGGCATACGCTCCACGATACTCGACTATAACGAGATACTGGTGAAGGGGGAGCGGCTTCTCGTGGCCAAGAATAATTACATGTGGTCGTCCAAGATCAAGGGGCTTGATTTCATAGCCAACGGTGACGTGGCCATAGTGACGGCAATCCACGGCACGGAGACGCGCCACGGATTTCATTTCGCCAATGTGACCCTGAATCTGCCCGACCGTGATATCGACGTGCAGTGCCGGATATTTCTCGACACGCTGGCTGACGAGAGCGCGGCTATGTCAAATGTGGCCTTGAGCGAGCTTGCCGAGTACCGCATGGCCGATCCGGCGGTGAATCCGCTCGACACTCCACGCGAGACGCGCCTGCGCCGGTTGCGCAAAGATGAGTATTTCAATGCCCTGCAGGTGAAGTATGCCTACGCGGTGACGTGCCATAAGGCCCAGGGTGCCCAGTGGCGCAATGTGGTGGTGGATCTGGGGGGGATCGCTCCCGAGTCGCAGGGGATGGAGTTTTACCGGTGGCTGTACACCGCTACGTCGCGTGCCACGCGCCGGCTCTTTTACCTCAATCCGGGCGAGATGGCCGAGAATCAGGATTAATGAGGCTGGAACCGGATGTCGTAATCGTATATATTATATATAATGTATAGGAGGCCGTGTTTCTGACGGCCTCGAAATAAAAAAATCCGGGCGGACCGTGAGGTCCGTCCGGATTATTGTGTTGATAGTTGGATCAGTCCTGAGATTATGCCTCGGGCTCTACACCCCACTGCTGCTTGGAGAGGCGGAGGTAGTTGTTGTAACGCCACTGGGCATTAGCCTTGGCTGCGGCGAAGAGCTCGGCTGCCTCGGCAGGATACTGCTTCATTACGGAAGCGTAGCGAACCTCACCCTTGAGGAAGTCCTCGAACTTGTCCCAATCGGGAGTCTTGGAGTCGAGAGTGAAGGGGTTCTTGCCTTCTTCCTCGAGAGCGGGATTGTAACGCCAGAGGTGCCAGTAACCGCACTCAACAGCTGCCTTCTGCTCTTCCTGAGCGTGGCCCATGCCTGAGCGGATGCCGTGGTTGATACAGGGAGCGTAGGCGATGATGATCGAAGGTCCGTCGTAAGCCTCAGCCTCGCGGATGGCCTTGAGGGTCTGGGCATTGTCGGCACCCATAGCGATCTGGGCAACGTAAACGTAGCCGTAGGTCGAGGCGATGAGGCCAAGGTCCTTCTTGCGCACGCGCTTGCCGGCAGCGGCAAACTTGGCGATAGCGCCGACGGGAGTAGCCTTGGAAGCCTGGCCACCGGTGTTGGAGTAAACCTCGGTGTCGACTACGAGTACATTAACGTTCTTGCCGGAAGCGAGCACGTGGTCGAGACCACCGAAGCCGATGTCGTAAGCGGCACCGTCGCCGGCGATGATCCACTGTGAACGGTTGGCGATGTGCTCCTTGACAGAAAGGAGACCCTTGCTTACCTCGCAACCGCAAGCCTCGCAGAGGGGAACGATCTTCTCAGCAACTTCCTTGGAAACGGCAACGTCGGAACGGTTGTCGAGCCAGCGCTGAGCAAGCTCCTTCATCTCGGCCGAGCAGCAGTCGCAGGTGAGAGCCTGCTGCATGTAGGCAGCTACGCGAGCCTGGAGTTTCTCGTGAGCGAGCGACATACCGAGACCGAACTCGGCGAAGTCCTCGAAGAGTGAGTTGGCCCATGCAACACCCTCGCCCTTGGCGTTCTTGGTGTAGGGGGTAGAGGGAACAGAGCCTGAGTAGATAGAAGAACAGCCGGTAGCGTTGGCCACAATCTCGTGGTCGCCGAAGAGCTGGGAGATGAGCTTGACATAAGGAGTCTCGCCGCAACCGGAGCAAGCGCCTGAGAACTCGAAGAGCGGGGTAGCGAACTGAGAGTTCTTGACGGTCGACTTGATGTCAACAAGGTGCTGCTTGGAGGCAACGTTGGCCACGCAGTAATCCCATTCCTTCTGCACGTCGAGCTGAGTCTCGAGGGGCTTCATGGCGAGAGCCTTCACGCCCTTCTTGCCGGGACATACAGCCACACAGTTGTTACAGCCGAGACAGTCGAGAACGTCGACGCTCTGCATGAAACGCATACCGGTGAACTGCTTGCCGATAGCGGGGATAGTAGCGTCCTCGCCGAAGGGAGCAGCAGCCATCTCCTGTGCGTCGAGCACGAAGGGACGGATAGCGGCGTGGGGGCAGACGTAGGCACAGAAGTTACACTGGATACAGTTCTCCTCCATCCACTCGGGAACGAAGGCTGCTACACCGCGCTTCTCGTAAGCTGCAGTGCCCTGCTCCCAGGTGCCGTCCTCGCGACCCTTGAAAGCGGAAACCTTGAGGAGGTCGCCGTCCTGGGCGTTGATGGGACGAACCACATCGTTGATGAAGGCGGGATCGTTGTTGGCAGCGGGTGCTTCGGGCTCGAGGTTGCTCCAGGCCTTGTCGACGGGGAGTTCCTTGTACTCGCCACCGCGGTCAACGGCTGCGTAGTTCTTGTCAACGACATCCTGGCCCTTCTTGCCGTAGCTCTTGACGATGAATTTCTTCATCTGCTCAACAGCGAGGTCAACGGGGATCACCTCGGTGATGCGGAAGAATGCGCTCTGGAGGATGGTGTTGGTACGGTTGCCGAGACCGATCTCCTGGGCGATCTTGGTAGCGTTGATGTAGAATACGCGGATATCGTTGTCAGCGAAATACTTCTTGATCTTGTTGGGGAGATTCTTGGCGAGCTCCTCACCTTCCCAGATGGTGTTGAGAAGGAATGTACCGCCCTTGCGGAGACCGCGGGTCACGTCGTACATGTGGAGGTAGGCCTGAACGTGGCAAGCGACGAAGTTGGGGGTTGTCACCAGATAGGTGGAACGGATGGGATCGTCGCCGAAACGGAGGTGAGAGCAGGTGAAACCGCCTGACTTCTTGGAGTCGTAGGCGAAGTAAGCCTGGCAATATTTGTTGGTGTTGTCACCGATGATCTTCACGGAGTTCTTGTTGGCACCTACAGTACCGTCGGCACCGAGACCGTAGAACTTGGCCTCGAAAGTGCCCTCGCCACCGAGAGCGATCTCTTCCTTGGGAGGAAGTGATGTGAAGGTAACGTCGTCGATGATACCTACAGTGAAGTGATCCTTGGGAGTGGGGAGTGCAAGGTTCTCGAACACTGAGATGATCTGGGCGGGAGTGGTGTCCTTGGAAGCGAGACCGTAGCGTCCACCCACGATGAGGGGAGCGTTCTCCTGGCCATAGAAGCAGTCCTTAACGTCGAGGTAGAGGGGCTCTCCGTTGGCTCCGGGCTCCTTGGTGCGGTCGAGCACGGCGATGCGCTTTGCAGTCTTGGGGACAGCGGCAAGGAAGTGCTTGGCCGAGAAGGGGCGATAGAGGTGTACGGCAACGAGACCTACCTTCTCGCCGTTGGCTACGAGGTGGTCGATAGCCTCCTGAGCGGCCTGGGTAACAGAACCCATGGCGATGATCACGCGCTCGGCATCGGGTGCGCCGTAGTAGTTGAAGAGGCCATACTCGCGACCGGTGATGCGGGTGATCTCCTTCATGTACTCCTCTACGATCTCGGGTACGCGGTTGTAGTACTCGTTGCTTGACTCGCGGTGCTGGAAGAATACGTCGCCGTTCTCGGCCATGCCACGAGCCACGGGGTTGCCGGGGTTGAGGGCGCGGGCGCGGAAGTCGGCGAGGGCTTCGCGGTCAACGAGGGGAGCGAGGTCGTCCTGGTCCATAGCCTCGATCTTCTGGATCTCGTGAGATGTGCGGAATCCGTCGAAGAAGTTGAGGAAGGGGACGCGGCTCTTGATGGTAGAGAGGTGGGCAACACCGGCGAGGTCCATCACTTCCTGTACGGAACCTTCGGCGAGCATTGCGAAACCGGTCTGACGGCAGGACATAACGTCCTGGTGGTCACCGAATATCGAGAGTGCATGGCTGGCGAGAGTACGGGCCGATACGTGGAACACGCAGGGGAGGAGCTCGCCGGCGATCTTGTACATGTTGGGGATCATCAGGAGAAGACCCTGAGAAGCTGTGTAGGTTGTGGTGAGTGCACCGGCCTGGAGAGAACCGTGAACGGCACCTGCGGCACCACCCTCGCTCTGCATTTCCTGCACGAGCACGGTTTCGCCGAAGATGTTTTTACGGCCTGCTGCCGCCCATTCGTCGACATATTCAGCCATGGTCGACGAGGGTGTGATGGGGTAGATGGCGGCTACTTCCGAGAACATATAGCTCACGTGGGCAGCTGCCTGGTTGCCATCACAAGTCAAGAATTTTTTTTCTTTGCTCATAGTGATATTTATAGAGATGTATAAATCTTTCAGAAGATTATATTAATAAGGTATTAGATGCACGAGTCGTGTTATGGAGATTATTCCGTGCACGTACCGGCTGGGAATACCCCGTGCAAAGGTACAAAATTTATTATAATATGGTGATAAGTAAGTCTTAAAAATTACCACCATGTGTTAAGTTTTTGAGTTTTTGATTTGTGATTAAGGATTGGGGGGCTTCTAAAAATCACAGCGCGTTGTGATTTTTGATGATTTAGATGGAAATTGCACCGCCGATTTGGTCGAAATCACAGTGTATTGTGATTTTGGGTATGTGTTTATGCCTTGTCCGATTTAGGGCTGTCATGGATTTAATGGTTCGTGTTAAGTCAGATGTTGTTGATGTCGCGAAGTCAACCGTGCGTGGAGAAAATGGGGGACAATAAGTTGATATCTCAATTTTTTTGATGTAGTTTTGCATTTGAAATCAAGGACATATCTCTCCAATGGCGAGAATGAACGTAAGTTGTTGAAATAAAGTAAAGATATGAGAGTATATACATATTTTTGGTATGCTGTTTTGCTTATAGGATTCGTATTGTGCGGGATCGAAACCAATGCGGAGGCGAATGTGGCGCAATGTGAAAACGGCGTGCAACTAAGCGCGGAGGCTGTTAAAAACGATAAGGACGCAGAGTTGATTAGAAATGTCTATGAAAAGTTTGTGTTTGCAACAGTGACGGAGGGGAATGATAGCCCCGAGGATTATTTCACACCCGGAGCGTTGAAAAAACTCCAGGCTGACTATGAATTTGATTGTGAGGATGGGCCGTGTTATGCGTATTATGCGCTGAGAACGTCGGAGCAGGATTCTAAGCCAGGTTCAGAGGATGTATCCCGGATTTGCAATATAGATTATGTTGGCGATGGATGGTATATTGTATCATACCTGGATATGGGATGGAGTGGCAAGACTCGGGTTATGATTGTCGATGGGAAAATCGATAGGTATGAGCGATTGGAGCAGTAGCCTGAGGTAAATAGGTGGAGTAAAGACCTTAAGCCGTTGTGATATTGCGATAAATCAGTTGTCAGAAATTCAAGACGAGGTGATGTGGGGATTTGTTGTGGTGAGGGGGGTGGTAGATTTTCTAATCACGTATGCGGGTCTATTATAGGACGTCTTCGACGCCCGTTTGGGTATGCGATTCATTTTCCCCGCGCCTCGCCGGACGGCGCAAATCTGCCCTGACGGGCAGTTTGCTTGTCAGGCTCGTGGCGGGGCTACGATTACATCGCCCCGTTCGGGGCTTAAAGGGATTGAGGTCTGCGGATGGTTTGCTGGCTATAATTATATCGCCCTATTCGGGGTTAAATGGTTACAGAGCCTGCGGGTGGTTTGATGGTGGGGGCTATGATTGCATTGTCTTGTTCGGGGCTAAATGGGAGCGGAGCCTGTGGGTGGTTGGATGGCGGGGGGTATGATTGCATTGTCCCGTTCGGAGCTTATATCCGCAATATGACGGCCACGTTTGGACGGATTCGATGGTATAAATTCCGCAGGATCACGGTGTTATAAGCCCCGGAGGGGCGCGGTAATTATAGCCCCACCACGAGGGGACGCGTAAATCGCCCGGTAGGGCAGAATTACGCGTCGCCGAGGTGTGGGGAATATGGGATGAAATAAAAATAGGCGTCGAAGACGTCTGTTAATAAACCCGTTACGTCGATTTTTGCACTGTTAGAAATTCAGGGCGAAGCTCAGGGCGGGGGTGATGTGGGTATTGGTTGTGAGGGTGGGGATGGTGATGTGTGAGACACCCATATTCAATGACATCTTTTTTGCTTTGTTCCTGTAGCTGTAGGCTGAAACCAGTATGGGGACACTTGCAATGGTCAATGCTCCTCCTCCGATCATCAATGCGGGACCTGCTGCTGAATGTTTCCCTGTGAAGGAACTTTCGAACAAAAAGGTTAGGACTCCACCGACAAAAGCGGCACTACCGACACCAAAAGAGGTCCAGCCCACTGCACGGAGAGCCTTGTATTTTCCCCATTCCGCGGTCTGTTTGTAATCAAAAGGTTGGGAGGTGAAGGGGGCGAGGGAGCTTGCATTTGAGCCTGTGGAAGTGTCCGGGAGTGATAATTGACTTTCAGATGCGTCGGAGCGAGATTCAAAATAAGATTCTTCCGATATGTCACCAATAGCGGTGACCATGGCTTGGGAATATGCGCTCATAATCGCGGAGAAGATGAGCGCGAGGAGTATAAAATATCGTTTCATTCTTTGTCTATTTGATTGGTTAGCACAAAGATACGAAATATACGGCCATCGCCATAACCGGACCGGCGTTTATATCCTTATTTAATAATGATTGTGACTTTTTTGCCAAATATATCATGAAAAGAAGGGAGGCCGGGCTGATGGAGAACTTGAGGAATGGGTTCTCGTATCGGTCCGGTCTCCGAGAGAGTGTATGTGAAAAAGAGCAGTGTCAGAGTGTGGGGGTGACGGGGGTCACTTGATGTTTTCGTAGTCCTGGAGGGCTTTTTCGAAGCGGGCGGCTACGTCGGACATCTTATAGAGGCCGTCGGCGTTGCGGGTGAGGCCCTTGAGGGAGAGGGGATAGATGCAAGGGGGATTGTCGAGCCCGAGGAGCTGCATCTGGCGGAGCTGGTCGACCGACTGGTAGACGATGTTGATGTCGGCATACTCCTGGCCGTCGGCACCGAGGAATTTCTCGATTACGATCTTGGAGCCGATGGGGGTCTTTTTCTCAATGGCGTTGGGAAGCTCGTATTCCTCCACGCCGAGGGCGGTGGCTACGCTGGAGAGATTGCTGTCGTGGCCCACGAGGAAGGTGAACTTACGGTCGGGGGAACGGAGCTCGTCATACATATATTGTATGAGCGGGTTGGCCACGTTGGCAGCCACGATGGGGGCGGTGAAGAGCACGTCCTGGTAGGTGTCCTTGATGTGGGCGAGCTTCTCCCAGTCCTTGCGGGTGAGCTTGTGACCGAAGGCTGCCTTGAGGGTGTCGGGCTCCTCGTAGTACTGGAGGATGAAGGCATCGCTGGCCGAGTTGAGCTCCTTGAGGGCGGAGCCGGGTTTCATGGCCGGTTCGGCCCATTTCTCGAGCACGATCTCGGTGTTGTAGTTGTCGAGTGCCTTGAGCTTAGGATCGTTGGCCTTGGCCATGGGTGAATCCTTCACGTCGAGCACCTCGGTCATGAGCGCATAGTCGGGGGCGATGGCCTCGTTGATGCCCACGATACCTTTCTTACCGCCCATGTCGTTGATCTGCTTCATGGCGATTTCGACAAACTCGGGGCTAACCTTGGTGAGCTGGGGGTTGAAGAGGGGATCCATCTTGCTTGGGGTGTAGCGGTGGTTGACACGCACGCCTCCAACGGGCATGAAGCCCGAGGTGAAGTACTGGGCAGTGGCGATGCAACGCTGCATGGAGTTGGCTATGACGTTGAGATCGTCGGCGGTGGGAACATAGTTCTCGGGGAACATGCCGGCATCGACGGCCCACTTGCGGAAGTATTGTCCCATCATGGTCTCGAGGGCTCCGCCTCGCGAAGTGAGTTCGCTTTTGGCCGCGCTCCAGTCGGTCCACTTGTGGGGAGTCATGCGTCCGAGGTCGCTTTTGCTGTCGGAGAGCGGGGAGCGGATGTTGTGGCGGCTGAGCACCACGGCTTCCTTAAGCTGATACTTGTCCTTGAATTCCTTGCTGCGCTGGGCCTGTGCGTCGGCGATGGAGGGGATGCCCATGATGGCGAGGGCTATGAGGCCCGAGAATATACCTTTCATAATGAGTGGCGGGTGGGTTGTTAGTTTTTTGGTAATAGTGGGGAGGGGAGGTGGTGATGTGACTTGCGTTGCATGTGGGTTTCTACAACATTAATAACCGTGGGATGTGGCGATGGTTCACATATTGAAAAATTTTTTCAATAAATTTTACATAAATTTGAACCATCGGGATGCTGAATGGTTAAAAATATCAAAGTGGCTTACCACGCATGACATCTACACCCCCATGAAAAGGACTTACCTAAACGATATACCATAGATAAGTTCATCGACATCATCTTACATTCAACGTTTCTATTCCACCTACTCCCCCCAACCAGTAAAAACACCTGAGTTATGAGAGCAATCACACTCACAGCCATATCAGCACTGTTCATGACAATGACATGCTTTGCCACAGCCAGCGCGCAGGATGAAGAACCTAAGCTGACAATCAAACCTACAGGCCGTATCCTCCTCGACGGCGCCATATATTGCCCTGACGGCGACGGATTTGCCGACGGAGTCGCTCTGCCCGACATACGCATGGGCGCCAAAGTGGGCTACGGCAACTGGGCCGCCAAGATCGATGTGGGCTACGGATTCGGCAAACTCAGCATGAAGGATGTGTATATCCAGTATAATTTCAATGAGAATAATCTGCTCCGCGCGGGATATTTCGTGCATCAGTTTGGTCTCAACGCCGCCACCTCGAGCTCGATGAAGCCGGCTATGGAGGCTCCGATCTCGGACACGTTCTTCAACGCCACGGGTCGTAACATCGGCGTGATGTATGTGTATGACAAGGAAAAATTCTTCGTGGGCGTGAGCGGTATCGTGGCCGGCACGTCGATGACCACCCCTGCCAACGAGCAGGCCAAGGTGAGCGTGGGCGCGCTGAACCGCATGGTGTACCGCCCTTATTTCAGCGACGGACTTGTGGCCCAGGTGGGCGCGTCGCTGTGGTATCAGAGCGCTATGCACAAGAAGATCGAGAATGAGGATGGTGAGGCAGTGGCCTCGCCGGGATATTTCGACTTCTCGGCCGGTTTCCCCACGAGGGTGTGCAAGGTGAACCTGCTTGGCGCGGATATCCAGGAGGCCAAGGGGGTGTTCAAGTTCTCGCCCGAGCTCCTGCTCGCCAAGAACCGCGTGGCGCTGGAGTCGCAGTACTATTACATGAACGTGAGCCGCAAGGGGGACTACAAGACCTATACAGCCCAGGGTGTGTATGGACTGTTGCGTGGGTTGCTGATAGGTGACTCCTACGGCTACTCCCACGGTGACGCCGGCCTGGCTACTCCAAAGCCCGGATCGCTCGAGATGATACTCGGATACAACTACATGAATGCCAACTCGAGAAAGGCCGAGGTGTTTGGCGGTATCTCGAATGACTATTCGCTGACGCTGAACTATTATATCAACAAGTATATGCTGGCTCGTCTGCGCTACTCCTATACCGATGTGCGCCACAGCGCCGTTCAGAAGGACCGCCACGTGAGCACCATCCAGGCCCGTATTCAGATAATTTTCTAAGAGCCTGTTTGGCATGAATGAACGCTTAGGCAGTCATACATTGAGCGGATAAGGAAGTGTGTAAAAAAACTTCTTTAAAGAAACTACCCCTGTCACTTCACTGAGTGGCAGGGGTATATCGTTATATTTTAGCATTATGTTACAGCCTAAGAAACTGTTTAGAGGTTGTTTAATAACAAATGTGAAGCCAGAGTGGATGTATTTTTGAGGTAAATTATTCATAATCAGAGGGAGCATAGCTGTAGCTATGTGACCGAGGATTAGGGATAATTTAACCAAAAAGACATCCATGAGACAAATGATTCTTTATTGACTACAAAATTTAACATTGCTATTTTATATGAAACAAAATAAAATTACCTTGTTCGCATCCAACCCCATGGATGCCTTCCGCCCTGAAAATCGGTCACATAGCCACAGCTATGCTCCCTCTTTTCATGCCGGAATCCATCTCATGGGATTGGACTCTGGCTTTCACATTTGTTTTTAAACAACCTCTTAATATTCATTTCACTTTGCTTTTGAGTGTCTTATCGTTGTCATTTTGCTTGTTCTTCAGTCATGTAGCTACAGCTACACTCCTTCATCACAAACAAAATGCCATTCGATAATACTTCTCAAAATCTGTATCAAATAAATTTAAACAGTTTCTAAAAATTGCTTCTTTATATCAATATTTATTGTCTGACAGAATCTCAATTCGTGTCTGTTTCCTCCTCATCATCAGGAGTTTCCTTGATAAAGCCGATATTGTTGCACACCATCTTAACCTTAGGCGACACCACGAATCCAAAATTAGGATTCTCCATTTCGGGGCATTTCGACTTGTATATCTCCAGGCCATCCACGAAGAAATATAGATGATCTTTTAGCTTTAACATATTTACATCCAGTTTTTTGGATTTGTATTTCAGCTTATAGAGGCCCTTTTTCACTACCGATATCTTCCCGTCTTTGACACTCATCAATCGGAAGCTCTTTTTCATGATCAGCAACATACGGTAGTTATTTTCATCCTCCACATCATACACCACTCCAAATGGTTTATCATCAGATATCTCATTTGGGGTCATCTCAAAGCGTACTACATAGTTGTCGTCCTTAACACTAATAGGAAGTTCGCAAAAAGTCATGCTGTACACATCATCTTTTTTCGACTCCAACTCAAGCCCTTTCTTTGTCACCAGGGCTTTGCCGGTTTTTTCATCATACTGTTGCCAATCATAGGTGGAGTCATTGCATCCGGTAAGTTCAATCACCTCGAAATCATCAACCGTGATATTCATTGGCGACTTGTGAAATATAGCATACCCTTCATCCTGCGCCTTGATAGCAGTAGCTATCATACACATGGCTATAGCAAAGATTATTTTTCTCATGTCATTCTTATCGTTTATTCACCACCGCCAACTGAGGTCTGCAATTCCTCAATCATAGGCTGAAAAATTTTAAGCACACGGTCATATTGCTCATAGCAGTTTTTGCCGGTACAATCTTTATCCTTGATTTCCGACACAATACGCGCCCTGTAGCTTATCACGTCCTCGTCGGTAAACGACATGCGTATCTCCAGGCGGGTCCTTACTACCTGATAAGTAAAGGCTGTTGGCTTCCAGCTTGTTTTGATCCATCCCGCTGACTTGTCACGCACTTCGATGTTTGAAAAATAGCTTGTGGCAATATTCATCAGTCGCTTCCACACCTTATCCTCGGTCAAACCCTTGCGGCAAGTGATATCCATCCAAGTGTTGGCCAGTTCAGCTCCATCCTCGCTACCGGTTGATGCTTCCATTGCTTCATCTTCGTTAAGGCGAATCACCATTGATTTCTGAGGATTGGACTTTAGCAGACGGATACGCTTTCCGATATATCCGGGAGCCGTAGCCGTGACAATGTAAAGTTCGTTGTCTTTTTCAAACTTCACAGTGTAGCTGCCCTCGCCTACAGCCTGTCCATCAATAAATATTGTGGCGTTTTCGGGGATTGTTTTCACTGTGATTTTCTTTGCGCCAAATGCCGGTACGCTAAATGACACAAGCATGGCCATTATCGCCATAATAACGATTCTTTTTGCCATATGAATTCGTGTAATTGGTTTATAACTCGCGATTTATCCCCTGTACGCGATTAATTATTAACTGTTTTGTATGATGCAACAAGCGTGGGATAATGTTCTGGTTATCATTCCTCGGCATCGCCAAACGCCGTTTACGCAATAACAGTCCACCCCACGCCGTGCCGATATATAGACTCCTGGCCGTGAGGCCTTTTGAGACTATAAACGCAAACATGGAGCGTTTTTTTGACTGCATTATCCGCGTACTGTTGAAATTTGGCGATTTCAGGAATGGATAAAGCAAAAAACGCTCATCTAATAAAAAATTGAAGTCCGCACACCATGCTCTCATGGATTAATGGATCTTCAACCGCAAATATAGGGATTAATTCCGATTCCTACAATACTATTACTTTCCTCAAGTTCAAAAAAATAGTTGACTTGCTTGCCATGATATCCTATACCATGTTGTGGAGGATTTAATGCTTGAATATTTTATATTATAATATCGGTATGACTTGCTGAATAGTATTCCGGATATTTGTATTCATCGTTGCAGTATATGCAAAAAACAATTACATTTGCAATCTCGGTGTATTTAAGCCTTGAATTATCAACAAGATATTATAATTATGGAAATCAAAGAGATAATCTCAATATTGACTTCGCGGATCAGTAAGGCAGGAACCAATTTCGGGTGTGAAGAAGTTGCAGAAGCCCAGTGCAGACATATACAATCATTACTTTCACATTTGCCTGATGATACAGTCGTATTTGGCCCTGATGATGCGCCATTCCAGTCAGATGGGCCCAAGACGGCTTGTGTGATATATGGCGTGGACTTTTCGGGACAGAAATTGGAGCGAGTGAATTTTGATGCGACAATACTTGTTGATTGCAATTTTAAAGAGGCTACACTTGTGGACTGCAGGTTCAGGAAGGGATGTATGGTGATGTGCGATATGCGGTACATGACAGTCTCGGGTGGAACATTTGAAAATGCAAAGTTCGTGATGTGTGATTTTTACCGCAGTTATTTCTGTGACCTGATACGATTCTGGGGCGCAAGATTTTATGATTGCAGTCTTAATAATGCTTTCTTTTCAGGAGGAGCTTTAGTGGAAAGATGGAATTTCCCGGAGAGTCGTCTGCTACAGGAAAAACCTAAAAGTTATAAGCTGTTTCTTGCAGTATGGGAGGTATTGAGAAGTCCTGATGATAAGATAACCAAGCATGAAAGCATTGATGATAAAATAGAGAAAAGGCATTACGAACTGTTCCTTATATACAGAAATCTTTATTCCGCATTTGGAGCTAATGGCTTTTCTTCCGATGCCAATTGGGCTTATGCTAAAAGTTGCCGGCAGGAACGCGAGATAATATTCAAGGATAATGTGTTCAATCCAAAGAAAAAAATGGGGGTCGGTAAAAGGATCGGATTGTTCTTTAAAGGAACGTTCAATGCGTTTATGGATTTGTGCTTTGGATATGGCGATTCTCTCGTGAAGATATTGGGTACGTATATATTTGTAATATTGGTATTTACAGTAATATTCTATTACAATGGGAATGTTGGGTCTTTTTTAAAGGCCTTTACCATCAGTTTTAAAAACATGGTGGGCATATCTTCACCTGAATTGACGGATGAGAATAACGTATTTCTTGATTTCCTCAATCTGATTCAGACTACCATCGGCATCCTCATAACCGGAATTTTCGGATTCATTCTCGGAGTGAAGATGCGGAGGCAGTGAGTATCGTAGATGGGGGGATCAGAGGAGGGAGGTGATGGCGTTGACGATGAGGCGGACGTCGTCGGGGGTGACCCAGGGGCCGGAGGGGAGGCAGAGGCCACGCTCGAAGAGGTGGGTGCTCACGCCGTTGGTGTAGGCGGGTGCTCCGGCGAATACGGGTTGCATGTGCATGGGTTTCCACAGGAGGCGCGACTCGATGTTGAGCGATTCGAGATGGAGACGCACGGCATCGGGGGTGAGTCCGCCGGTGAGCGAGGGGTCGATGGTGATGGTGGAAAGCCAGTAGTTGGGCTCGAAGTCGGGCGACGGCGCGGCGTGGAAGTCTATGCCGGGAACGTCGGCGAGCAGTGAGGCATAGAGCGAGGCGAGCATACGGTGATGGGCTATGTGGTCGTGGAGCACGGTCATCTGTCCGCGTCCTATTCCGGCCGAGATGTTGCTCATGCGGTAGTTGTAGCCGATGCTGACGTGATGGTAGTAGGGGCGTGGCTCGCGGGCCTGGGTGGAGAAGTAGACGGCGCGGGCGCGGGACTCGTCGTCGGGGCAGATGAGGGCTCCTCCGCCCGAGGTGGTGATCATCTTGTTGCCGTTGAAACTGAGTATGCCGTATCGACCGAGGGTGCCGCATTCATGGCCACGGTAGCGTGATCCGAGCGCCTCGGCGGCATCCTCGACCACGGGGATGTCCCATTTGGCGGCCACGGCGAGAATGTCGTCCATGCGGGCGGGCATACCGTAGAGGTGTACGGGGACTATGGCGCGGGGACGGCGGCCAGTCTTGGCTACGCGGTCGGCTATGGCATGGTCGAGCAGGTGGGGATCCATATTCCAGATGTCGGGCTCGGAGTCGACAAACACCGGTGTGGCACCCTGATAGACGATGGGGTTGGCCGAGGCCGAGAATGTGAAGCTCTGACACATCACTTCGTCGCCACGGTCCACTCCGGCGAGGATGAGGCCGAGGTGGATGGCCGCTGTGCCGGCTGAGACGGCTGCCACGCGCACGTGGGAGCGCGACGGGTCGTCGTGGGAAAGGAAGTCCTGGAGGTCTTTTTCGAAGGCATCTACGTTGGGGCCGAGGGGCACTACCCAGTTGTCGGCAAAGGCTTCATCAATGTATTTTTGCTCGTTGCCGCTCATGTGGCAGAGACAAAGATGTATGCGTCGAGATGATTTCATGGGTCAGAGTTGTTATATTACTGCAAAGTTAGCTATATTTGCAGTGAGAGCAAAGTTTATTATGGGTTTATGGGTTTATAAGTTTATAGGTTTATAGGTTTATAGGTTTATGGGTTTACTGCTCGATGATATCAACATATAATAATTCAACAATTTAAAATTTTAGAGATTATGGACATAAAGACACGTATGGTGCCGGCAATTGTGATTGCCGTGGGCATGGTGATAGTGGGCTTCACGCTGAAGGCCGGTATCGATAATATCGCTTTCCGTGACAGGGAGGTGACTGTGAGAGGATTGGCTGAACGCGAGGTGCCGGCCAATCTGGTGACATGGCCCATCGCCTACAGCATCGCGGGCAATGACCTGATGACGATGTACAACACCGTGAATTCCAATAACGACAAGATTGTGAAGTTCCTTACCTCCAACGGGATCTCGACCGATGAGATCTCGGTGAACCCGCCGGACACTTACGATGCCACAAGCAACCGCTACCGCTCGGATTCGTTCAGCTATAACTATTCGATCAATTGCACGGTGACTGTGACCACCAAGAAGGTGGACAAGGTGCGCGAGCTGCTCAACCGCCAGAGCGAACTGCTCAAGGAGGGGATAGCGTTCTCCAACTCATATATCAACTATCAGTACACCGGCCTTAACGAGATCAAGCCCGAGATGATAGCCGAGGCTACGAAAAATGCCCGCGCTGCGGCCGACCAGTTTGCCGCCGACAGCGACAGCAAGGTGGGCAAGATCAAGACTGCCTCGCAGGGCCAGTTCTCGATCGATGATTCCGACTCGAGCACTCCTTTCATCAAGAAGGTGAGAGTGGTGTCTACGATAGTCTACTATCTGGAAGACTGATTCTTATAAAATCATAATATCATAGCCATTGTCCGGTATTCCCCGAGCGGGGCGGGCGATGGCTTTTTCTGTGCCCTTTATTCCGGTGTGACGAGGGTGTCGGCCTCGGCCTTTACCTGGGTGTCGATTATGCTCAGCGGGGTGTCGATGCGGTGGAGGGGGAGGGTCTCGGTGAGGCGGTTGAGGAGCAGAGGGGTGCGCACCACTTCCTTGGTGTGGTCGGGCACGGGGAGCATGGTGATGATGTCGAGCACTGGGCCCTCGATCCCGGCTATGCCCGAGGATTCGGAGAAGTCGCCTGATGGAGTGGCGGAGCCGGGGGCGATGGCGCTCCAGGTGTCGAGGATGGTTGCCACGGAGTCGTCGGGGAGCAGTTCGTCGGGGTCCACCACCATAGTGATCGGTGCCGAGATGCGTGACCGGGCCGTGAGATAGCAGGAGAAAAGTCCCCCGCGCTCCTTATATATATAGGTAATGGGGATGCGCCCCTCGCTGATGAACGAGTCGACAATGGGGCGGGTGAAGTCGGTGGATCCGTCGTCAATGATGATCCACTGGAAATCGGTCGCCGTCTGGGTGACAAGGCTCTCGTAGAGCTGACGCAGATTGTGGGCCCGGTTGCGGGTGATGGTGAGTATGGCTAAGGTCACTTTTACGATAGAAAAAGCCGGAGTTCCGAGGATGGCATGAGATGTCGTCAGGGGAACTCCGGTTGTATATTATAATAAGGTGTCGTGATTACCGGTGGGCGTTCACACGGTGCCGGCGATGATCGATGCGGCCTGCTTCAGAAGGTCGATCTTGGTCCACTGGGTCTCGTAGTTGAGTCCCTGACGCTCGCGGTCGCGCACCTTGAATCCGCATGTGGGGCTGATGGAGAGCAGTTCCATGGGCACATAGCGGTGGGCTACGTTGATGGCTTGTACAATATCGGTCACGCTCTCGAGTCCGGCCATTGAGCCGTCCACGAGGCCGAGGATGGCGCGTTTGCCCTCGGGGAGATTGCTCAGAGCCTCGATATGCTCGGGCGAACGCAGGTCGAACGGCATGAGGAAGGCATCGGCATCGACTGTGCGGAGCATCCTCACCAGATGGCGCATCTCCTTATCATCGCCCCAGCGGGGTATGCTTGTCTCATCGGCGGCGATGCTGAGTGTGATCTCAAGATCGGCGGGGCGGTCGGCTACCGAGCTGTTGATGAGGTGGATGAGCGAGCCGGTGATCACGTCGGGGTCCATGCCTCCGAGCAGGAGTGTGCGCTCGAAGTCGGGGTTGCTCAGTCGGCCCCACACCGAGCTGTCGAGCTGAATGTGGCGGCAACCGATGCGGTAGAGCTCGGCTATGGTGAGGCGGTAGGCGTCGATGATGTCCTGCTCGAGAGTCTCGGGCGATTCATATATCTTGCCCGGCTCACCGTTGGTCATGAGCATTATGCGCATGTAAAGCTCGCCCGGCGAGGGGATGGTCTGGCGCACGGCGGCGCGTCCGGCGGCCAGCTCCTGCATGTGGATATATTTTTCGAAGAATGGGTGTTCGGGATTGAAGGCTATGCGTCCGCTGAAACGGAGCAGGTCCTTGCGCACAGGATCGTCCTGATAGATGTGTCCGGTGTCGATGCGCTCGCGGCTCATGCCGTCGAGGCCTTCCCAGAAGTCGCGGTCCCATGACTTGCGACGCATCTCGCCGTCGGTCACGATGCGGAGTCCGGCCTCGATCTCGCGGTCGATGAGTCGGTCGATCACGCGGTCCTCCACGGCGTGGAGTTCTTCTATCGAAATATTTCCCTGGCATTTCTGCTCGATGGCTTGCTCGAGCACTTCGGGGGGGAGAAAGCTTCCCACGATCTCTACCCTGGGAGAAAGATTGCTTGTCAAAGTCATAATAAAATAAGAGTTACTTGGTGTTTCGTCAGACTCTTCTTTTTTTCTGCGGTGCAAAGGTACGTAAAAAGCCCGTGGGGCGGGGCCTACGGGCGTTAAAATTCTTTAACAGAGCGGATGGGCGGACTATCGGTCGATGCGGAAGGTGTTGAAAGTCATTGTGATGGCATCGAAGGTGAGGATGCGGTCGGTGAGCAGGTCGCCGGTGCGGGCCAGATACTTGATGGCCTCGGTGGCCTGTAGGCATCCCACCACGCCCACCACGGTGTTCATCACGCCGTCGATGGCACAGGGGATGTCGCCCCCCTCGGCGGGCGTGGAGCCGAAGATGTCGCGGTAGGTGGCGGTGCCGGGCAGATGGGTGAACACCTGCCCCTCGAAACGGCGCACCGCGCCAAACACGTAGGGCTTCCCGAGGCTCACGCATGTGTCGTTGATAAGCAGGCGCGTGTCGAGATTGTCGGTACAGTCGATGGCCAGGTCGCACCGCCCTATCAGCTCCCCGGCATTGGAGGGGGTGAGGCGGTCCACCACAGGCTCAACGGTCACGAGCGGATTGATGGCGGTCATGGTGTCGCGGGCCGAGATGGCTTTGGACCGGTCGATGTCGGATGTGGAGTGTATCACCTGGCGCTGCAGGTTGCTGAGACTCACGGTGTCGGGGTCGAGCACGGTGATATGGCCCACTCCGGCGGCTGCCAGATAGAGGCACACCGGCGATCCGAGTCCGCCTGCCCCGATCACGAGCACCCGGGCCGACTCGATGCGCTGCTGGCCGGGAAGGTCGATCTCGCATAGCGAGAGGTGCCCACGGTAACGGGTGTCGCGAGAGTCACTCATAAGGTGTATCCGGCCTCCTTCACCATCTCGAGGTCCTGGGCTATCTGCGAGCCCACGGTGGTGAGCATGTCGCCCATTATGGCTCCGTTGATGCCTATGGCGAGGGCCTGGCGCTGTATTTCGGGGGGCAGTTGGGCACGTCCTCCGGCAAAGCGGAGCACGGCGCGGGGATGCACAAGGCGGAATATCGCCACTGTGTCGAGATATTCCTCGGGGTCGATGGCCGGAGTCCCCTCGAGCGGGGTGCCGGGGATGGGTTGGAGAGTGTTTATGGGGATGCTCACGGGGGAGATCTCGCGCAGTTCGAGGGCAAACTCCACGCGCTGTCTCATAGTCTCGCCCATGCCTATAATACCGCCCGAGCATATCTCCAGGCCTGCCTCGCGGGCGCGGGCTATGGTCTCGAGCTTCTCATCCTGGGTGTGGGTGGAGCAGAGGGTGGGGAAGAACGAGCGGGCCGTCTCCATATTGCAGTGATAGCGGTGTACGCCGGCCTCGCGCAACCTCACCATGGCCTCGCGGTCGAGCAGGCCCATCGAGGCACACAGCCCCATGCCCGGCTCACGCTCGCTCAACTCGGAATAGTAGGAGCAGATGGTGTCGAGGTCACGCCCCTTCACGGCGCGTCCGCTGGTCACGAGCGAGAAGCGCCCTATGCCGGCACGGCGGTTATAGTCGGCCATCTCCATGCAGGTGTCGCGGTCAACGAGGGGATAGGAGTGTATGGTGGTGGAGTAGTGGGCCGACTGGGCACACCATTTGCAATCCTCGGGGCATCGGCCCGAGCGGGCGTTGATGATGGAGCAGGAGTCGAAACGGCGCGGACCCATGGCCGAGGTGATCTCCACGGCCGCCTCGCGCAGTGCCTTGCGCTCCTCGGGGGTGAGGTCGGCCAGGGCAAGGGCTTCATTGTCGGTGATCTCTCCGCCGGCAAGTATGCGGTCTTTTATAGCGAGAATATCCATTGTCATAAAAATGATGGGCAAAGGTAGCTTTTTTATTTGTAAAAATTGATGGTGCCACGCGACATTATCGCACCTTTTCGCATGTCCGCACCCCTTACCTTTGCAGTGACATGAGGTTTTTGGCAAGTGATATAAACAATAACAAGTGATATGAACAAAAATAATAAGTACAATATATGAAACAGCATTTCACGAAGACTGAATTTCTGGATGTGTGGCGCGAGCTTAAGGGCTATGTCCCCTTGCGCAACGATGCCGCGGTGGTGCGCACCGATGGCATTGACCTCGACCTGGTGCTGACTGCCGGGATGGACGACTGGTATGCCCGCTTGCTCCGCGAGGGGGAGGAGCGGTATCTGGCCCCCGAGGACCTGGTGGCCGATGTAGCCATGCCGGCTCCGGTAGATGGTGGTGTCACGTTGCAGTTGCCCGAGGGGACGGTGAGGGTATTGCATGTGAAGCTCTCGGGGTGGCGGACCGAGGCTCGTGTGGTCACCGATCCGTCGGGCGCCGTGGCTATGCGCCAGTTGCACCCGTTCACGCGGGCCTGTAGGGAGCGGCCTGTGGCGGTGTTGCATCCCGGCGGGGAGCTCGCGCTGTATCCGGCCTCGGGGACTGATGTGCTGGAACGCCTGGTGTGCGTGGTGGAGCGCGAGGGGGTGTATTCCATGGACAGCTCGGCGTTGAATCTAATCCAAAAATCTGAATAACTATGACAGTATTTGAGACAGCCCGCGGTGCCTGGGAGGCTTGCGCGGGGATGAGGGCCACGAGAGCCCGACTGAAGAATTTTACCTATGGCCGTCAGTGGGACGATGTGGTCATCGACCACAAGGGGCAGAAGGTGTCGGAATATGAGTATGCCAGCCGTGGAGGCCGTCGTCCTGTGACCAACAATCTGCTCCGCTCGCTGGTAAAGAGTGTGGTGGGGCGCTTCCGCCAGACACTTCTCGCCTCCCGCGCCGGCGACATGGATGCAAGGGGTGCCGAGGATCCGCTGCTTGCCCACGTCAGGGAGGTAAATCTGCTCGACGAGCTCGATGCCCGCGCCCTGGAGGAGTTTCTCATCTCGGGGTGTGCGGTGCAGAAGGTGAGCTACGAGCGAAGGTTTGAGGGAGCCGACGTGTGGGTCGACAATGTGAACCCCGACCGATTTTTCTGCAACCGCTATCTTGATCCCCGTGGAAGCGATATCAGGCTCATAGGTATGCTCCACGAGATGTCGCTCCCCGAGATGAAGATGCGCTTCGGCCACAACAACCGGCGCCGTCAGCGCGACATGGCCCAGATCTACAGCCGGGCCATGGGGTTGCGCGAGGGATTGGGGCTCCTCTCGGCCACCTCGACACTGATGGGGCGATGCGACGGCGGGGTGTCGTGGGCCACGTCGGGCGATCCGTCGCTGTGCCGGGTGGTGGAGGTGTGGACATTCGAGGGGGAATCGCGCACGGGCGGTGCGTGGCATTGCCGATACTTCGCGCCCGACGGCACGCTCATCGACGAGACCGTATCCCCCTTCAAGCACGGCAGTCATCCGTTTGCCGTCAACATGTATCCGCTCACCGACGGTGAGGTGCATCCGTTCATCGAGGATGTGATAGACCAGCAGAGGCATATCAACCATCTCATCACCACAATCGACCATATCCTGGCCCATAGCGCCAAGGGGGCGTTGCTCTATCCCCAGGATGCCCTGCCTCAGGGCTACTCCTACGAGGAGATCATCGATATGTGGGCCAGGCCGGGGGCGGTGGTGCCCGTAGCGGCCCGCGCCACGAGGATGCCGGCCGAGGTGATGTCGCAAGGGCGTTGCGAGGGAGCATCCCAGCTTCTTGACCTGGAGATGAGGATGATGCAGCAGATCTCGGGAGTCTCCTCGGCTCTGCAGGGGCAGTCGGCGGGCGGCAACATGTCGGCCTCGCTCTACGAGACCCAGGTGCAGAATTCCACCATAGCCCTGCTCGATGTGTTTGAGACGTTCAACTCGTTCCGCTCCGTGAGAGACCGTAAGGCGATCTCCACAGTCTAAGCTCTTATTTAAGCTATTTTTAGATTGATGGGCATCGGCGCGGCTCATGCTTTGTGGTAATTTTGCCAATGTGATGGTGGTAGTAATACACACGCTACTACAAGCCTGACAAATATCTACATTATACTCAACGTTCAACCAATTCAAAATCTGTAGCCATGTTATCATTAATCGAGACCCGCAACCGTCATTTCATCGAGGCATGTCGCCGGGAGATCAGTAAACTGCCCGCCGGAGAGGAGATCAACATCACCCGTGTGGCCATGAAGGCCGCGACATCGCCCGCGCCCCACTACTACTGTACCTACATCTATGCACTTAGGATGCTCAGGGTGTTCCGTCATGGCCGGCTCGCGCTTAAGCGTGACCGACGGTATGCGCTGTGGTCGGAGCTCAACGAGAAATGCTCGCGCTATATGGAGCGCACCGGATGTCTGCTCCCCGAGGCTCTGGGCTACGTGCTTGCCGGAGAGCCGGCCACACAGTTTTTCATTGCCCCGAGCACGGCCCTGCGCCTGGCCCAGAAACTGAGATCGCGATAGTCGCATTTTCCTTAGATACTTCACTTCTTACCTTTTACTGACATGAATTACCATCTTTCTACCAATTCTATACTTACCACCGTCCAAGCCATGGCAGCGTTGCAAGCCATATCGGCCGGTGATGCCGAGCGTCCGGTGCTCGCTCCGCTTCTGGGCGGTGGCCGACCCGGCTTGCTGGCGGTGATGATAAAAAATGCGTTTGCTGACATTGCCATGAGTCTCGGCCCGCTTGTGATCGATGTCCAGCTCGACGGCGAGACATCCTCGGGCGATGGGATGGAGAGTACCGATCAGTCGGCCAGTCCCGCCGACATGATGCTCTCGGTGGAACTGCTCACTCCCCGCTCGTTCACCACCTCGCGCCACGGCATAGTGCGTCGTGCGCTTGAGCAGGCTGTGGCGCTTACGGCCCTGCAGATGTGGTGCATGGCCTCGGATGGAGCCGACGGTCACGGGACCGGGATGGCCGGGCGGTTTGGCGCGGTGGCTGCCGAGTGGCTCGGGACACTCCGCTCGGCTCTCGAGCCAGTAATTTATCCTACCGTAAGAGCCGGATGGTGACGGTGAATCCGGAGAAATTTTGTACCTTTGCACTCTGATTTTGCCCGCGTGCATCACGGCGGAAACTGTTTTACGTAATCCATTACATACCCCCCTACTTAGCATTATGGCCGAGGAATTGATAATATCAGGTGAGACCAAGGAGGAGAAATATGCCTCCCTGTTGCCTCAGATCGAGTCTCTAATCATCCACGAGGCCGATCCGGTGGCCGTGATGGCCAATCTGTCGGCCGCGATAAGCGACACGTTCGGATTCCTGTGGACAGGATTCTACCGTGTGGAGGGCAATCAGCTTGTGTTAGGACCGTTCCAGGGTCCGCTGGCATGTACCCGCATCCCCTACGGGCGCGGAGTGTGTGGCACGGCCTGGGCCGAGGAGCGCACTCTCGTGGTGCCCGATGTCGAGGCTTTCCCCGGGCATATAGCCTGTAGCTCGGCCTCGCGGTCGGAGATAGTGGTGCCATTCTACAAGGACGGCAAGGTGGCCGGAGTGCTCGACATCGACAGCGACCGCATCGGCACGTTTGACGACACCGATGCCCGCTGGCTCGAGCAGGCAATGGCCGCGCTTGGGCGCAAGCTCCAGTCATGCGGGGTTGAAGAAGCCACTCAGCGCGACGGTGTGGTAGTGTATTGCGCATCGTCGTCGCAAGTACCCGCCGAGTGCCTGGAGGCCGCACGTGAGATGGGTAATCTCATAGCCCGGGAAGGATTCACGCTCGTGACCGGAGGCGGCTACCGCGGACTCATGGCCAGCACCATCGACGGAGCGCTTGAGGCGGGCGGGCGTGTGACGGGCGTATTGCCCCACTTCATGCTTGAGCGCGGATGGGCCCACAAGGGGCTGACCCGTTGCATCGACACCCCCTCGATGCACGTGCGCAAGGAGACCATGGCCTCGCTCTCGGTGGCAGCCGTGGCACTGCCCGGAGGCATAGGCACACTCGACGAGCTGTGCGAGATCATGACCTGGCATCAGTTAGGCATCTTCACCGGTCCGGTAGTGATAGTCAACACCGGCGGATTCTTTGATCCGCTCATAGCGATGTTTGACCGTATGCGCGAACTCGGATTCATGCGAGGTGGCATCATCCCCGCCCACGTGGTATCCACCCCCGCCGAAGCCATCGGTTACATCACCGCCTCCTGCCGTTAATCCTCTAAATTAAAAAACTCCTCTATACTCTATACTTCCCCCCTCTATACTAAAAACTCCCCTCTATACTCTATACTTTCCTCTCTATACTTATAAAACTTTGACACAACAAGATACAATCACAATATCCCAGTATGGGCAGTGGCATCCGTTGGATGTCTCCCTCGCCGACCAAGGTCCCGCCACCCGGGCTGAACTCGCCGGGATGACCCTCGGCGAGATTCCCTATACCCACGGGCTCGAACCTATGGAGCGGGCCGGACTACCCGGCTATGACTCAGGCGTGCTGTGTCTGCTCATCGGCATGTTCCTCCTGCTGGCGCTTAATTTCCGCCATTACTCCACATTCTTCAAGAACTTCCTGTCCGACCTGTTGAGTGTGCGACGCAGGGAAAAGACCTTCGGAGTGCGCACATTCAGCGAGACAGGTGTCCAGATCTCCATCGTGCTCATCGCCTGCTTGAGCGAGGGCATCATCATCAACTCGGCGCTTCCCGAGCGGAGGGCCATCGGGCCGGTATCGGGCGAGTTTGCCGTCATAGGATCACTCACGCTCATGGCCATGCTCTACTATCTGTGGCAGCTTGCGGCCTACGGGACGGTAGGGTCGATATTCACCGACAAGGTTTCGGCCCGCATGTGGATGAAAGGCTTCAACGCCTCGCAGTCGTTGCTGAGTATGCTCATAGTGGTGCCCGCGATAGTGGTGCTTTTCAATCCCTCGGCGTCACATTTGGTGCTCACGTTGGGTGCAATATTCTATTTTTTGGCCCGTCTCGCATTTATATGTAAAGGTTTTAGGCTTTTTTACGACAATTTTGGCTCGTTGCTTTATTTTATTTTGTACCTTTGCAGTCTCGAAATCGTACCTCTTGTTCTTTTATACCGGGCAGTCCTGTTTTTTCATAACTTGCTGCTACAAACTTAAGAAAAATACGTCGTGAAAGTAAAGAAAATTTTGGTCTCACAGCCTCGTCCCGAGTCAGGAAAATCGCCTTACTATGACATCGCAGAAAAGTATGGTGTCGAAGTGGTGTTGCGTCCGTTCATCAAGGTCGAGGGCCTGACCGCCAAGGAGTTCCGCCAGTCCAGAATCTCGATTCCTGATTTCACCGCAATTATCTTCACCGCCCGCACGGCTATCGATCACTTTTTCAGGATCTGTGAGGAGATGCGAATCACCATCCCCGAGACTATGAAGTATTTCTGCACCACCGAATCGATCGCTCTGTATCTGCAGAAGTACATAGTGTACCGTAAACGCAAGATCTTTCATGGCGACAACGGCAAGCTCGACGGCCTGCTTCCCGCTCTGATCAAGCACAAGAAGGAGAATTTCCTCTGGGTGGTATCGGATGTTCACAACGAGAACACCGGCCTGCTCGACAAGAACGGCATCAATTACACCAAGGCCGTGATGTACCGCACCGTCAGCAATGATTTCGGTCCCGACGAGCCTTTCGATTACGACATGCTCATCTTCTTCTCCCCCTCGGGAATCCAGTCGTTGCTGAAGAATTTCCCCAATTTCGAGCAGGGCGACATACGCATCGCATGTTTCGGCCCCACCACAGCCCAGGCTGTAAGGGACGCCGGTCTGCGTCTCGATATCGAGGCCCCCTCGCCCGGCAATCCTTCGATGACCGGCGCGCTCGAGAATTACCTCAAGGCTGCTACCGCGGCTTCCTGATCCCCCCATTTATATAATACAGGTGCCTGAGGTAAAAAGCATGAAGGGCTTACGATTATACAAAATTGAAAAACTATGCAGTGAGACGGCTATATGCCGTCTCTTTGCGCGTAGTGACAGCAGTGTGCGTGGCTCGCTGTCCTATCCTGTCAGGCTGGCCTGGCGGGTCGACGAGGGCCGTGATGTGAAAGTGCCCCGTTTCCTTGTGTCGGTCCCCAAGAAAAGAATACGCCATGCGGTGGATCGCGTGACCATGCGCCGGCGTATACGCGAGGCCTACAGGCTCAACCGCGGACTGTTGCCACGCGACCTCCCGGTGGATCTGGCATTTATCTACGTTGCCGACACGCTGTTGCCCTACGCCAAGGTGGAATCCTCGGTGCGTCGCCTGCTACGCGATGTGGCTTCCAAGCTCGGCCTCCCTGCCCAGGAAAGCGCCCGGCCCACACCCGCTCAGGACTGATTTCAGCCGTGAGATTTATTGGTCTGATCACCCTTCTCTTAATACCTGAATAATTGAAGCGTCTACTCCTCCTGCCTATCTATTTCTACCGCGCGTGCATCTCGCCGATGCTTCCACCGTCGTGCCGGTACACACCTACGTGCAGCGCCTATGCCATAGAGGCCATTAACAAGCATGGAGCCGTAAAGGGACTTTGGCTCACAATAAAACGCATATCCCGGTGTCATCCGTGGGGAGGCTCGGGCTACGATCCTGTACCATGATTATCGACAGTCACACTCACAATCCTGCTCCCGGGGCGGTGATAAATATCGACCCTGTGGCCATACCTCCCCGGTCGCTCAAACTCGAGGACGGTATGCTCTATTCGGTGGGGATACATCCCTGGCATGTGGGGTGCTACACTCAGCGCGATGTGGACCGCATGAGGCGTCTGGCCACTGACCCGAGGGTGGTGGCTATAGGTGAGACGGGGCTCGACTCGGTGCATGTGACCTACGAGTGGGTGAAGCGCGGAAATATCGAGGAAATTGTGCAGGCCCTCCCCGATATCGACAAGCAGATGGATCTGCTGAAACTTCATGTGGAATTGAGCGAACTTACCGGCAAACCGCTCCTGCTCCACGTGGTGAAGCGTTATCCCGAGATAATGAAACTGCGCCTGCGCCTCAAGCCCACCCAGGCTTGGGTGATACATGGCTTCCGTGGTAAGCCGGGACTGGCCAAGGATCTGCTTCACTGGGGATTCTATCTGAGCTATGGTGAGAAATTCAACCCCGAGTCGGTCGAGGTGACACCTCCCGACCGTATGCTTGCCGAGAGCGATGAGTCGGACGTTCCGTTTCCCGAGATACTCGCATCGCTCCCCGTAGTCCCCGCTGTCTCTATCACCGACCTCGGCACGTCGGCGCGGTAGTGCCCGGAATGGTATCATTCCGGATAGTATCAATCAGGATAGTATCAAAATGAAAAATAGTCCTATGGATCTCTGGCCTATCCCGGTAGTTCAACCGCCCGCGTTGCGTTGCAGACCGGCGAGCTTGGTGCGCTTGATGGCCGAGTGGGTGAATATGCGTGAGAACTCCCCCTGTTCCATAGTGAGGATGTCGTCGCGGGTGAGCGACAGTATGGACTCCCGTGGGGCAAAAGCCGGAATTTCCGATGGGCGCGCGCATGAATTGTGGGGACACACCTCCTGGCAGATGTCACAGCCATATATCCTGTCGCCACATCCTATCGGCCCCTCTCCCCGGTATTCGATTGTAAGATAGCTCATGCACCGGCCCGCGTCCATGCCTCCGTGCCCGTCGAGCGCCCGTCCGGGACACGCCTTGACGCATTTCATGCACCCGTCGCAACTGAGCCGGCATGGCTCGTCGGCCTCTAAGGGTAGGGTGGTGATGATCTCGCCGAGAAGCACCCACGATCCCGTGCCCGGGATGATGAGCTGATTGTTTACCCCTATGAATCCTATCCCCGCCTCCACGGCCCAGTAACGCTCTCTCAATGGGGCGGTGTCGACTGTGACCCGGCATTGAGCGCCCGTGAGTGCGGTGATCTCTCCGGCCACAGCTGACAGCCGGTCGCGTATTTCCTCGTGATAATCTCTCCCGAGGGCATACCGAGCCCATTTCAGCGGAGCGGAGCTCCCGTCCATGGAGTCACCGTGATTTTTAGGGGTATAGTAATTGAAAGCTGCCACTATCACTGACTCGGCGCCATCGAGGAGCATACGTGGATCACGGCGCACGTCGGCATACCGCTCCATATACTCCATGCCTCCATGTCGGCCGTCAGCTATCCATGTCTGATACAGCTCCTCGGCTTCGGGTGTCACCTGGCGTGCCTTGGCGATGCCCGTGGCCACAGCCCCGGCATCGAGCACAAGTTTCTTTATATCGGCTGATTTCATCCCTGATTCTCGTATCCCTGATTCCCCCTCTCGCTTCCGGATTACCGGTTACATCGGCAGAGCCTCAAACTCATATCCCTGCTCCTTGAGCCACTTTATGGCACGCGGCAGGGCATACCGCATATTGTTGTGAGCCTTGATCGAGTCGTGAAACACTATTATACTGCCGTTGCGGGTGTATCGTTTCACATTCTCCAGCACCTCCTCGCCGGTCACGCGCTTGGAATAGTCGCGGGTCACGAGGTCATACATCACCACATTGTAATGCCGCTTGATGAGTCTTGCCTGCCAGGGCCACATTATGCCGTGGGGCGGGCGGAACAGCGTGGAGTCGATGAGCGAGGCAGCCTCGGTGATGTCGCGGAAATAGGTCTGGCTCGGCTCCTTGATGGCCTGGAGATGGTGCATGGTGTGGTTGCCGTAGGAATGACCGCGACGGCGCACCTCCTCAAGCAGTTCGGGATGACGGCGCACATTGTCGCCCACCATGAAGAATGTGGCCTTTACCCCCTCTTTTTCAAGCACGTCGAGCACCCAAGGGGTCTCCTCGGGCACCGGGCCGTCGTCAAAGGTCAGGAACACTACCTTACGGCCACGTCGCTTGAGTCTCCACCAGGTCTCGGTGAAGAGCATACGGTAAAACAATGGAGGCTGCTCAATCCACATATTTTATTTAAGCTAACGCTTAAAGGTTATAGGGTTATAAGGTTAGGAGGTTGTAGGGTGGGAGGAGTTTATGGGTTTATAAGTTTATTGGTTTATAAGTTTATGGGGGGTGGTAAAGCTTTGCTTAATCGGTTAAAAAAGCAGAAAGCACTGCCTTAACCCCATAACCTCATAACCTTTGTCCGAAGGACAAATAACCTTATAACCTTTGCCCGTAGGGCAAATCAGATTTCGTCGTACTTCTGGAAGAGGAAGTCGTTGTAGGGGAATCGGGTGAGGTGTATCTCCTTAGCACGCTCGTAGAGCATCTGTTTCAGCTCGTCGATATTGCGTCCGGTCTTGGCCGAGATGAACACGCAATCGTGGGGCAGACGTGTCATCCACATCTTCTTCATCTCGTCGAGCGAGATGTTCTCGCGTGTGCGCGGGGTGAGGTCGTTCTCATCCTTCTCCACGTGGGTAAAGGCGTCGATCTTGTTGAACACCATGATCATGGGCTTCTCGGCGCCGTCGCACACCTCGCGGAGCGTCTTGTCTACCACTTCGATCTGCTCCTCGAAATGCGGGTGGGAGATGTCGACCACATGCACAAGCAGGTCGGCCTCGCGCACCTCGTCGAGTGTCGATTTGAACGAGTCGACAAGATGGGTGGGGAGCTTGCGTATGAAGCCCACGGTGTCGGTGAGCAGGAATGGGAGATTGTCGATTATCACCTTGCGCACGGTGGTGTCAAGGGTGGCAAACAGCTTGTTCTCGGCAAACACATCGCTCTTGCTCAGCACGTTCATCAGGGTTGACTTGCCGGCGTTGGTGTATCCCACCAGGGCCACGCGGGTGAGTTTGCCACGGTTTTTGCGTTGCACGGCCTTCTGCTTGTCAATGGAGCGCAGCTCCTCCTTCAGCAGTGATATCTTGTTGAGGATGATACGGCGGTCGGTCTCGATCTGGGTCTCACCCGGGCCTCGCATACCTATACCACCGCGCTGACGCTCGAGGTGGGTCCACATGCGGGTGAGTCGGGGGAGCAGATACTGGTATTGCGCAAGCTCCACCTGGGTCTTGGCGTTGGCTGTGCGGGCGCGCTTGGCAAAGATGTCGAGGATCAGGCTCGTGCGGTCGAGGATCTTCACCTTGAGCTCGCGCTCGATGTTGACCACCTGCTTGGAGGTGAGGTCATCATCAAAAATGGCCATGCCTATATCGTTGTCCTCGATATAGGCGCGTATCTCCTCGAGTTTACCCTTGCCCACGTAAGTGCGCGGGTTGGGGTATTCGAGTTTCTGGAGAAAAGTTTTGACGGTCACGGCTCCGGCTGTATCGGCCAGAAACGCGAGTTCGTCGAGGTATTCGCGGGCTTTCGCCTCGTTCTGTTGGTTGCTTATGAGTCCCACGAGCACTGCACGCTCGGTGATCTCTTCGCTTATAATCTGATCAATCATGCTTTATTGCTTGTAGTGGCGCCTGCGTATGGCGGGGTGGGGCTCTACTTGCCCGCGGCCTCGATCATAGCCTTGTTGCGGTCTATGCGCTTGTTGAGCCACAAGTTGAACGTAATCCATATTATAACGTCCAGCACCACTATTATGTTGATGTTCATGAATGTGCTCAGCCACAGGTTGAGGAGGGTGAATATCATGGATACTGATATGATGCTCACCATCGCGGCGCGGGGCTTGAGGCCTGCGGCGAGGAATTTATGATGGATATGGTTCTTGTCGGGCAGGAACGGTGAATGATGCTGGCGTATGCGCACCATGTAGACCCTGAGCACGTCGAAGCTGGGGATGATGAGGGGGGAGAAGGCCAGGACGGCGGGCTGGAAATTGATGGCCGGGTCGGCGCTGTGGGTGAAGAGCCTGATACCAAGGATACTGAGTATGAGGCCTATGGTCAGCGAGCCGGTGTCGCCCATGAAGATCTTGGAGTGCTTCTTGGCATCGCCAAACACGTTGTAGTAGAAGAACGGTACAAGCACTCCGAGCGTGGCAAACGAGATGATGGCGTAGGCATACTCGCCCATCACGAAGAACGACACTCCATAGATGATGGCGGCGATGGAGCTGAGGCCCGAGGCCAGTCCGTCGATACCGTCGATGAGGTTTATGGCGTTGATCACGAACACTATCACCACCGCTGTGAACGGGATGGCTATCAGTGCCGGGAACTGATTGATGCCGAGGGCTCCGGCAAGAGTGTGGAACCAGCAACCCGCACTGATTATGAGGGCGGCGCATATCAGCTGTACCACAAATTTCGCACGGTACTTGATACCTATGAGGTCATCGGCCAGGCCCACGAGGTAGAGCATCTGTATGCTACAGAATGTGGCCACCATCATCAGGGCGTCCTCGAAGAAAGCGTATCCGAAGTAGGGGGTGCCGTTCATGATATTCCCTCCGATCACAAACACTATCGACAGAAGCATCACGGGCATGAAAGCTATGCCACCAAGGCGCGGGATGAGGCCTTTGTGGATTTTTCGTTCGTCTACCTCGTCAAAGAGGTTGCGGCGATAGGCGATGAGCAGAATCTGCGGAATTAGCACGCCCGCAAGAAGCACGCAGAGGGCGAAAACGATCAGGGTATTTATTATCCAGTATGTCATGACATATATGCTTACAAAGTCAATTCGTCAGGCGATTTATAACATTTTTTTGCAAAGATATGAATAATATCTATTTGCGCCAAATAATCAGAAATTTAAAATTAACAAAAAAACATTCCATACCTATGGTTCACCTTATGGAATAAATGTTGTATATTTGCATACAGATACATTAACATAAAATCAAACACAACAAGTTATGATGAATCCTAAAATCCAAGATGCTATCAACGAGCAGATCAATGCCGAGATGTATAGCGCATATCTGTATCTGTCGATGGCCCAGTATTTTGAGGCCGAGGGCCTGGCCGGATTTGCCAATTGGTTCAAGGTGCAGTTTCAGGAGGAGCAGGCTCACGCCACCATTTTCATGAACTATATCAACCAGCGCGGTGGCCGTGTGCTTCTCAAGGCTATCGAGGGTGTGCCCACCGAGTGGGAGTCGCCTATGGCTGCTTTCGTGAATACTCTGGAGCATGAGAAGAAGGTGACAGCTCTGATCAACAATCTCTACACCCTGTCTCTCGAGGAGCAGGATTACGCTACCCGCGACAGACTCACATGGTTTGTCAACGAGCAGGTTGAGGAGGAGGACAATTGCCGCACTCTCATCGACAAGCTCCGCATGATCGGCGACAACGGCATGGGCCTCTATATGCTCAACTCCGAGCTCGCCTCCCGCACCTATGTAGCCCCCTCCGCCCTCTCAGCTGAGTAATTCAGCTACGCTGGAGGTTATAGACTTGTGAAGTTTATGAGTTTATAAGTTTATAGGTTTATACCCCGGAGGTCGGCGTGATTGGCCGGACAAAATAAAATACGGGCTGTGGCTTCATTCTTAAGCCACAGCCCGTATTTTATTTTGTCACTATCCGAATTTTATCTTGTTACTTTCGGGAGATTTTTTCAAGGATGGTGATTGCGGGGATTATAGGGACATTCTTACCTTGCGGGCTTCTTCCTCGAGGGCGCTGGCTTCGTCGGGACGGCCTTGGGCGGTGAGGATGCGGGCCTGGAGTTTCATGTATTCCGATTTGTAGTAGCCCATGGGAGCCTCGTCGGCAAGCTGTTGCATCCAGTCGTAGGCTTCGGCCAGCAATGGCTTGTCGGCGGTGGTACACAACTGAATGATGTGTCCCTGGACGTAACTGAGCTGATCATCGTCGTTGAAGATACCGTAGCCGAGGGCGCGGTGCATCTCATCGATCATGGCACGGTAGTCGCCGTCGATCCAGTGGCGCGAGGTGAGGAGCGTGGCTATGTAGCCGGCTTTCTTATCCCAATTGCGTATGCCACGGAGATATTTCAGATAGTCGTCATAGGCCTTCTCGTTGAAGTTGGGCGACTTGGTCTTGCTCCATGTATAGCGTCCGAGACCGTTGCGGAATGTGTAGTTGAGAAACAGGTCTACCGAATCGCGTGCGGCGATCTCATAGAAACGTTTGCGGTTGGCGAACACTTTCTGCACCACGGGCGACATGGGATCGCTGAAGTTGCGGTAGAATATCTCCCAGCAGTCGCGCGAATAGAACTGGGAGTCGGAGAAAGTGTTGAGAAACTCGGTGGCCACTTTCTCCTGGAGCTTGGACTGGCTCGACTGGCTGAGCTTGGCGATATATTTCCTCACGAAAGCCTCGTCGCGCTCGCCGGAATCATACCGTTTCTGCAGAGCCGAGAGGGTCTCGGAGCCATCGAGGGCAGTGCGTCCCTCGGCGAGAAGTTTGCCGGGTTTCTGATATCCCACCACGGTGTGTACCTGCTCGCCGTCGCCGTTGATGAAGAGGAGGGTGGGATAGGCGGCGATGTTGTATTTCTTGGCCAGCTCGGGGCCCTCGCCCTTCTCCATATCCATCTTCACGCAGATGAAATTGCGGTTGAAGAAATCGGCCACTGAGTCGACGGTGAACACATGCTTGGCGAGCATCCTACAGGGCCCGCACCATGAGGTGTAGCAGTCGAGGAATATGAGTTTGCGACTCTTGGATGCCTGTTTCAGCATCGAGTTCCACTCACCTTGGCGGAACTTGATCCCGCCCTCCTCTCCGGCATAGGCCGGAGACAGGAGCAGGCAGGCGAAAAGGATAATTGAAATGATCCGTTTCATTGAAAATTACAGTAGGTAATGATAGGATTGGAAAAATAGGATTAATACGCTTTGTACTTGTACAGGAAATCGAGTATCTCGCCAAAGCCGTCGTAGGACTTGAACGGCTCGGGATTGGCCTCGGTGGGCTCGGCCTGGATACCGAAATTATCCACGCTCACACGGAAGAATGTGCCGTGCCCGTGGCTGTTGCCGGCGAAAGTCACTTCCTGGGTCGCACGTTCGCGGTAGAGGATCTTGGAGAATCGCATGTCGGGGTCGGGCGAGGTGTAGAAGGGGGTGTCCTCGGTGCGGCCTGTGTCGGCGTTATAGATCCAGATGGTATTGTCGACCGCGTAGTAGAACTTGTTGGTGAGTGTCCTCACGGGGCAGAACGCTGTAGCCTTTCGGAAAGCCGAGGCGGTGGCCTCATCGAGCTTCACAGGGGGAGCGGCGGGAGTGACGCGTACATTGTAGTAAGCTGTGCCGCCATCCTTGAAAGGATAGAGCCACAGGGCGTTGTCATTGTCCTCAAAGAGCATCCACAGGCGCGATTCGTGACCCGAGATGGAGGCAAACAGTTTCTTGTCGATGGCTTGTGGATCGAAGGCGCTGTTGATCACACTCGATGTGACGGTTAGGGGTTGTATATATCGGGCTCCGTAGTTGTCATTCCATTCTATCAAGCGTCCGTTGAGCTCATCGTAGAAGGCATAGCTTGCTCGGCCGCCCGCATGGAGGATTTCGCCAACGCCAGTGATATTGTAGTCGCTACCATCCTGAAGGCGACAACGGCCTCTGGCCTTGATCGGCATCTCTACATTATCGACAAAATGGATGCCTCCGTCGCTCACAACGAATTCGTTGTGGCCTTCACGGTCCATGAGGATATGTGAGATGCTGTAGGATGATGCCGGCTCGAAGAATATATCGTCGGTGGAGGCTTGGTACACAAGGTCGACTGGACTTATAGTCTGGCCTTTCTGAGAGCCGAGAATGTAGAGTCGCTCGTCCTGTTGCAGATAGCTGTTGAGATACGCGAGCTTTCGGCCATCGGAGATGGTGGCTCCATTGTTCATGTAGGAGTACTGGCGGAAACGTGAGATTCCACCCGGATAGGTCACGGCCTCGAGATCGCACTCGCCACCGGGCTGACGCGTGAGCATGAGATACACGCGCGATAGGCCGTTGTCGACCTTGAAATTGCAGTAGGCCATGGTGCGCACACCGGTGGCGCGGTGGATGGCGCTGAGACGGAGATTGTAGGATCCGATCTCTTCCTGAAAATTAGTGATGTTGAGCTCCTTGGTCGAGCCGATCTCGCGGTATTCGGGAACCACGCCCATGGCGATGGGGGCAATCTCCCATGACCAGTCATATTCAGCCTCGGAAGTACCCTCGTATAGATCTTTCTTGGGCTTCATGGTGAGATCCTCGCCATACATCACTATGGTGTCGGGAGTGATCTCGAGAGTCACCTTGCCGAGATCGGTATAGGTGTAGTTGCCGTTGTCCTCGGTACACGACCCGAACATGAGGAGGCCGAGAACCGGTAATCCTATATTCTTGATATATGATGTTTTCATTAATAACTGTATATAGCGGTTAGATACACTCTTAGAAACTTATCACGTTGCCGTTCTCATCGAGCATAGGCCCGTTTTCCTGAGTCCACTTGGCAAGGGCCGACTTCATCTTGTCCTGATAGAAGTACATCTGGGCACGCGGGATGGCGTTCTCGCCAGTATTGGGGAAATTCCATATCCCCAGAGTGTCGATGATGAAGCGGTACTTCACCTGGCTGTAGACTCCGAAATAGGGCTGGCACTCGTACACCCAGCGGGCGGGACGGGTGAGGATGTCGTTGATCTTGAGCTTATAGTCGATCCAGGCCGGATTGACGTCGATCTCCAACCCCTCGGACGGGAGTATGCGGAACGTGATGTACATTTCCTTCTCGGCTATCGAGGGGGTGCGGTTGACCTCGACGCGCAGGGCTGTGCGGAACTCTCCGGCGGGTATCACCACGGGCTGTAGCGAGTATTCCCGGCCTTCGGTGGCGGTGGTGAGGGTGGGGTCGACCTCCACGTTGACCTTGCGGTCGTAGTCCACGGCCTGACCGGTGACCACAATGGGGATCTCCACGATGTCGCTCGTGAGTCCGGCCGGCTGAACGGCAAACGAGTAGGTGAGGCTGTCGGCGGTGCCTGATCCGGCCACACGTTCGAAATATACCTGTGCGCCACCCGAGAAGGTGTCGATCTCATCGGTGGAGCAACTGTTGAGCGCGCTGATGGCGCATGTCGCGGTGAGGAGTGTGTATATGAGATGTTTCATTGCGAGCTGGGATGATGATGGGTTAGTAGTTCAGTCCGGTGGCTGTGTTGCCGAATTCCTGTTCCTGATCGGGGAGCGGGAGTATGTAGACCTTCTCTTTGCGGGACGCTACGTTCTGAGCCAGGTAGCCGGGGCCGATCACGTCGGCATCGAGCCACTTGTAGCGGTAGAAGAGCTGTCCCTCGCCGTAGAACTCGCGGCGGTACTCGGCGGTGAGATAGGTCTCGATGTCGTCGAATCCGGTGAATGTCTTGGCTTCGAGCGAGCGTGCGCGACGCACCTGGTTGAGCCATCCGGTGGCCTCGTCGAGATCGGCGGTGGACTCGGCGGCTATATAGTACATCTCGGAGAGGCGCAGCATGGGCACACGGTAACGGGCATTGTAGCCGTCGCCCGGCTTATAGAGGTACTTGTTGAGCTTGCCGTAGTAGTCGGCCACATCAAACTGGGCCTCGTAGCGCACATCCTTGCCGAGACCGGCGTTCACGTCGAAGAAATCGTCGAGATAGAATGTCATCTGCTGATAGTCGTATCCGTAGCTGCTGTGGCTGAAATGGTCGTCGGCCCAGTCGGAAAGATTGTCGACGAAAAGGGCGAAGAGCAGTTCGGCGGAAATCACGCGGTCGGAGGTCACGGTCATCATGTTGGTGATGAGATTGAACCTGTCGCTGTCGATGATCATGCGGGCATAGGCGAGAGCATTGGCCTTGTCGCCGGCATAGTGGTAGATGCGGGCCATGAGGGCGCGGACGGCAAAGAGATTCATGCGGGTGGTGCGGTTCATACGGTAGATGTTATCCTCGTTGGACACCAAATTTTTCACGGGATCGTCGGCAAGGAGCTGTTCGGCTTCCTTGAGGTCCCTGATGCACAGCTCCACGATCTCGCGGGCCGAGCTGTAGGGGGTGTTCTTGCGCGACACGGCGGTGACGTAGGGGATGCACTTGCGGTCGGGGTCCATGCGGAACGACGGGCCGAAGAGCCTGAGGGCATCGAAATGTAGATAGGCGCGCAGGGCCAGGGCCTCGCCACGTATCAGCTCATAGTTATTGTCGGAGAACATGCGGCGGTCGGCTCCGTCCAGGTGCTCGAGCACATTATTGTCGTTGACGATGGCCTCGTAGATATTGGACCAGAAGGCATCGATGGTGGGGCGCACGTTGGTGTTCTCGTAATCGAAACTCTTGGCATAGTTGAGGGGATGGGCGGTGGTGGCCAGATAGTAGTTCTGGACGATGGCCTCGGGGATACCCATGGTGAGGTGGTCGCCGTAGAGAGCCTGACGGCCCATGATGGAGTAGACCCCTACGAGTGCGTCGAAGAATCCGCTCTCGTCACTGAACAGGTCGTCCTCCTTGATCTCGGTGCGTGGGTCCACGTCAAACCATTTCTCGCATGAGGTGGTGGAGATGAGCGAGAGGAACCCGATGGCGCAGAGTAGATATATATTGAGCTTTTTCATTGCTGTCGATGTGGATTAGAATGATACGTTGAGGGAGAATGCGTAGCGGCGTGCGAACGGGTAGTCGAGACCACGCTCCTGCTTTACGGTGGACCAGCGGAAGATGTCGTTGAGGTAGCCGGTGACCCTGAGACGCTCGGCTCCGATGAATCCGAGCACCTTGCGCGAGGTGATGTCGTAGCCCAGGCTGATGGACTCGCACGAGATATAGTTGTTGTCCTGGACGAAACGGCTGGTCTGGCGGGTGCGGCTGGTGTCCTTCACGTCCTTGAACATGGTGACGTCGCCGGGCTTTCTCCAGCGCTGGTCGTAGACGCGGCGGTCGACGTTCTGGTAGAGGTTGGCGTTCTCCACGCGGTCGGCGAGGGTGGTGTTATACACCTGTCCGCCGAAGCTGTAGCGGAAGTTGGCGCTGAAACTGAAGTCGCCCCAGTTGATTGACGTGCCAAACACTCCCTCCATGTCGGGACGGGTGTCGCCCACGCACACCTGGTCGGCCGAGTTCCATGTATAGGTCTTGATGCCGTTCTTGGTGAGGTACATCTCCTGACCGTTGGAGGGGTCGATACCGAGCGACCTCACGGCATAGATGCTGGTCACCGAGTTGCCCTCCTCGTAGAGCAGGAGCGGAGTGGTGGTGCCCTCGCGGTAGGCCTTGTCGATGATATCCTCGTTGCGCTTCTTCATGGCGTTGCTGATCTTGGTGATCTTGTTGGAATTGTGGTTGCCCGAGAAGTTTACGCTCCAGTAGAGTCGGCGTGATACGTCGCGGAGGAACATGTAGCGGAGCGAGAACTCGTAACCGTTGTTCTCGGTCTCGCCGATATTCTCGGTGTAGGAGGGGAAGCCGAGCGAGGGGGCTACGGTGACCGATGCGAGGAGGTTGGTGGTGCGGCGCTTGTAGATGTCGAAGGTGAAGCTGAGGCGGTCGTTGAAGAGGCCTATGTCGGTACCGCCGTTGATCACCTTGGTCTGCTGCCATTTCAGGTCGTTGTTGCCGAGGCCCATCATGGTGGCGGGAATGATGCCGGCATACTGGTGGGCGATGTTGTACTGGTACTTGCAGATGGCCTGATAGGGCGAGAAGTTCTGGGCGGCGGTCACGCCGTAGGAGCCACGGAGCTTGAGCTGGCTGAACACGCCCCCTTCGAGGAAGGCTTCCTTGTGGATGTTCCATCCGGCACCTACCGACCATACGGGAGCGTAACGCTGGTTGGCTCCGAACTGGGACGAGCCGTCATACTTGAGCGACGCGTCGAGGAGATATTTGCTGTCGTAGGCGTAGTTGGCAGTGAGGAGGATACCCGCAAGGCGGTTGATATTATAGGTGGATGTGGGACGGCTGTCCTTGTAGTACTGCTTGGCGAAGCTGATGTCTACCATGTTCTGGCTCGGGAAGCCTTCGGCACGCACGGTGCGGGTCTCGGCAGTTGTCTGGGATACGTTGACTCCCATCACGGCATACAGGCTGTGCTTGCCGAACGACTGTCCGTAACGGAGGTTGATGTCGCCGAGTACGCTGAACATCTTGCTTGTGCCCCAGGTGAAGGAGCCACGGCGCATGTATTCCTCGGGATCGGTGACGGGATCGCCCATCTCGGCAAAGCTGGAGTGCTGGGCGGGGAGGAAGTAATTGGTCTCGCCTGTCTGCCTGGTGATGCTCACGCGGGCCATGAGGGTGAGGAAATCGGTGATGTTCCACTCGAGCGAGAAGTTGTTGACAAAGTTGAAGTAATCCTCGCTGTCGGTGATATTGAGCCCGGCATCGTAGAGGGGATTGTTGTTGTAGCCGGTGAAGTAGCGGGGCGCGTCCTTGTCAAACTGCTTCACGAGACGGCCATCGGCATCGGTGGGGCGCTGATAGGGGTTCATGGCCACGTAGGTGGAGAACTTGCCGTAGGGGGAATTGTCGGCATCGTTGTAGGTGAGCTGAAGGTCGTTCTTGAATATCAGGCCCTTGACGCGGTAGGATAGGAACATGCCTCCCTCGTAGCCGGTACGGCCCGATCCCTTCATGACACCCGGAGCGTTGCGGGCGGTGAGGTTGATGCTGTAGCGCACGGTATTGTCGCCACCCTCGAGGCGCACGTTGTGACGATGCTCGAAGACGGTGTGGACGGGCTGTGCGAGCCAGTCGGTGTTGACCCCCTCCTCGACATTGCGTTTCAGGCGCTGGTAGTAGTCCTGGAGGGTGTTGTAGTTGGTGTTGTCGGTGGCATCGAAGTGTCCGGCATCGACCTGGAGCTGGAGTTTCTCGCGAGCCGATAGCATGTTGTAGTCGCTGAGGTCGGGGGTGACTACCGCATAGTCGCCGGCATAGTTGACGCGGATGCGTCCGCCCTCGGGGGCGAGGGTCTCGATGACGATTACACCGTTGGCCGAGCGGGAACCGTAGAGGGCGGCTGCCGACGCGTCCTTAAGGATGGTGATCGAGGCCACGCGGTTGGGGTCCATGTCCATCACGCGCTGGAGGGTGGTCTCGAAGCCGTCGAGGATGAAGAGTGGCTGGTTGGGGTTGCCGGTGTAGTTGGCATCAAGGTCGGTTATGCCGTTGGCACCGCGCAGCTCCACCTCGGGGAGAGCGTTGGGGTTCGATCCGGCCAGGTTGTTGTCCACGAGCTTGATGGAGGGATCGAGGGTGCGGAGACTCTGGAGCAGATTCTGGTTGCCCACCTGTTTCAGCTCCTTGGCCGAGAGGGTGGTGGAGGCTCCGGTGGCCAGCTCCTTGTTGCGACGGAATATACCGGTGACCACCACGTCGTGGAGAGTCTCGGGGTTCTCGCGCAGGGTCACGTTCATTGTCGAGCTCTTGCGCACGGCCAGTTCCTTGGGTTCCATGCCCACGAACGAGTAGACGAGGACGGGGCTCTTGGTGCCCTTGGGTATGGGGAAGTTGTAACGGCCGTCGATGTCGGTGCTGGTGCCGTGTTTGGGATTGCTTTTCAGGAGGATGGTGACACCGGGGAGTGGTTCTCCGTCCTCGCCGGTGACTGTGCCTGTGATGGTCGATACCGGGACGGCTGCCGCCGAGGTATCCTCGGAGAGTGATACCGAGTTACCTAAAACCTTATAGGAAAGGCCGAGCTGCCGGTTGACTGTGGCCGAGAGGAGATCATCGAGGGTAGTGTCGGTGAAGGTGCCGTTGACGGTGGCACCGTTGTCCTTCAACAGTTCTTTCTGATACACGAAGTCGTATCCTGTACACTTCTTCAGGATCTGGATCGCTTCTTCGGCGGATGCCTCGCGGAATGTGGCACTGTACCGGCTCTGGGCCAAGGCGGAGAAGTGTACACACATCACCAACGCAAGCAACCATAGGAGTCTTGGTTTCATAGGCAGAAATGTGATTGAATAATGATTGATATGTGATAGAATAGATTGGTTCAGACGGGGGAGATGAGGATGGTATTGTCGGGGGTTACGGAGAAGCTTATGCCTCCGCAGTTCTCGAGGATCTGTATGGCTGTGCGGAAGTCGGCGTAGCGGTGTATGCTACCCATGAACACGCGCGAGCGCAGGGAGTCGTCGGAAAATTCGTAACGGAAGTCATACCATCGGCTCAGGTCCTTCATGATGCGCTCGAGCGGCTGGTCGTCAAACACGAAGCGCCCGTGACGCCACGAAGTGACCGTCTCGGGGTCGACCACGGCCATCTTCAGCTGGCCTGCCTTGTGGTCGAGGATGGCCTGATGGCCGGTGGCGAGGAACACTTCGCCCGAGAGGGAGGTGTTCCGCCTCAGTGACACGGAGCCTGATTCGAGGGTGGTGAAGGTGGCTTCCTCGTCGGGATAGGCGCGCACGTTGAACGAGGTGCCGTAGACGCGGATCACCTGGCGGTCGGTCTCGACGTAGAAGGGTCGGTCGGCATCCTTGCTGACATGGAAATAGGCTTCGCCGGTGACGGCCACACGTCTCTCGCCGGCGCTGAATGTCTCGGGATAGCGGATGGTGGACTCGGAATTGAGCCACACTTCGGTGGAGTCCTCGAGTATGACCTTGAATTCGCCACCACGGGGCACTTCGAGACACAGCTCGCGAGGCTCGCTCACGGTGGGGGTGGCAAGGGCGGCGGCTGTCTCGGTGCCTGACTCCTCGGCCGAGAGGGCTACGGTCTTTCCGCTGGAGTCGGAGATGATGGCGAGGGATTTTCCTGCCACGATGTCATCTATGGTAATGACACGGTGGGACGCGGCTATAGCGGGACTGTCGGTCGATGCGGTCGACAGCGACGAGGTGGAGGTGAAGTGCCACGCGGCACCTGCGGCCACCACGATGGCCAGTATGGCGGCTGCGCGCATGACGATTCGGGCTGTGCGGGCACGGCGACGTGAGGCGATGAGGCGGAGCATGTCGCGTGCGGGACGCTCGTAATCGATCACACTGCGAGAGAGCATCTCCTCGTGCAACATCCCGGAGTCGGAGATGCTGTCGTAGAACCGCCGGTGGTCTGCTGACTCCTCGAGCCAGCGGTCCAGCATCTCGCGTTCGGCGGGAGTGATGGTGCCTATGAGGTCGCGGTAGATCAGTCGTGTGATACGTTGGTCGTAATACATGGATATGATTGGTATCTATATCCAAGATTACACGCATGGTTAAATAAAGTATATCATATTTTTCAATATTTTTTCAAAAAATATGAAAAACGAGGTGAAAAGTTGACACAAGTCATAAAAACAGAATGATTTTGTAAATTATAACAAAACTCCGTATCTTTGCCGTAATCCTAATCAAGAAATGATAGATTACGAGTCGCTATACAATAGTTTCATGTCAGGCCGGATGTTACCTTTTTACAAGTCGATGTATCCCGGCCTGCTGACTTTTGCGTCGCGTATGCTCGGGCCGTCGCTCGCGTTCATGTCGGAGGATTGTGTGCAGGATGCGGTGCTGTCGACCTACGAGCACAGGGATGAGATAGAGGATGCCGTGCATTGGCGCTGGTATCTGATGCAATGTGTGAGACGGCGCGTGTCCAATCTGCTCCGCCACAAGGGGGTGGCCGATAATTATGCTACGGCTGTCAACGATGGCGGAGGAGAGTCGGATGCTATTGAGCCTGACCACTCCTATTCGCTTATGAGGCAGGAGGCGTTGGATACACTCTTTGAGGCCATAGGACGCCTGCCCGAGCAGTATCAGGAAATATTCAGGCTGAATTTTGAGGAGGGACTTAAGAATCAGGAGATAGCCCGGATGCTCGATGTGGCCGAGATTACGGTGAAAAAACGCAAGGCACGCATGTTGGAGTTGCTGCGTGCCTATCTTGGATCGGATGCCGATACCCTCATCGTCCTCTTCCTGCTTATGAAGGTGACGGAGAGGGTAGGGTGACGGCGGGAGCTGGCCTCAGTTGACGAGACCGGAGATTATGAGGATGTTAAGCACGCTCTAATAATACAAATTATACATATGAAAAGCACCGGCCTGATTATGTGCCGGTGCTTTGGTATTGGTTGGATATACTAATAAAGTTATAAATTCAGTCAGATATTTAGAGGTTGTTTAAAAACTACCCCTTAGTAATTCTGACTGAATGAGTCGTTGTACAGCAGAACGTTGGCAGGGAAGGGTATTATCCACAGGGGACTTTCGGGAGTGAGAGTATATGTTTTTAATCCGGGGACTTCGCGACTGATTGTCTTCTTGTATTTGTCCTCAGTGTTCCAGCGCTTCTGGTCAAAGAAGTTCTCGTAGGTAGCGAGGTTTTCTATAAAACGGGCCGGCTGGTACAGAGCCATGGCATCCTCTTCATTGTTGGCAGTAAACGGGGTGTAGAAGTCGGGATGGATGCGGTGTTTACGTACCTCGTTCACAAGATCAAGACCCTTCTGGGGTTGACCGGTGCGAATGTAGCACTCAGCGGCCAGATACATTATGCGTTCAACTGTGAGTCCCCAGCAGTTGGTGAAAACATCATAAGTCGCCAGTTCGCAACAACCTTTTATACCGCTGTCGCTTTGTCCATAGTTGTAATTGTAGGCTTCATTACCCGGAACAACTCGGCCGTTGGCATATGCGTAGTCTTTGGTCAGGTCGCCGGGCTCAAATAACCTGATGGTCTCAAGGCTAAGTTGCTCATAGTTGACGGCGGAACTTGTGGACTGCGATGAAATATACCAGAAATTGTTTGTCGAGGCTGCTTTCAGTATCCATCGGTGAGTGTCGGCGATGTATGAGCGGTCCTCTATTGAATAGTCTCCCTTGAGAGCTTCGAGCGCATATTTCAACGCTTCGGGATAGTTCTTCATCTGGAACAATATGCGTGATTTGATGGCATATCCGGAGTATTTTGACAGTCGAACGACGTTGGTATAATCGGGAAGTAACTCGATCTCATCATCGTTCAGATCCTGCATTATATTGGCATATACCTTGTCGAGAGTGAGCTGTCTTTTCTGCTCATCATTGTTATAGTCAGTAACGTAGGCAATGCCACCGGTATTGGCGGCAGTCGCTTCGTCGTATTGTGCGGCATACATTCCGGCTAAGAGGAAGTGATAGTAGGCGCGTTCAATCTTTGCTTCGGCTTTGAGCCTCTGCTTGTGATCTGCGTCACCCGATGTTTCATCAACTTTTCCCAATACGATATTAAGTCCGTTGATGAGTTTGTATATATCGGTGTAGCGTTGGTCGGTGGTTGCGAGTAGCGCACGGTCAATGTTTGCATCGTATGAAAGATAGGCGGCCGCGAGGGTATTTCCGCGATTTATGCGACCGACTACTCCTGCCGAGTAATCGTTGCCGTATGACTCGTTCACGATGATTGAAATGTCAGTAGAATATGGGAATGCCTGTGTGAAATTGGCTGTATTCATCAGATATTCCAGCTCGGCTGTGGTATCCAGTGTGGTTTCGCCTTTCGGCACCAGCTCAATGTCGCAAGAGTTTAGCGACAGAAGCGCGGTAACGGCGGCTGCGGTGAATATTTTTGATTTCATCTTAGATAGTCAGTGTTAGAGGTTTAGAAAATGGCATTGATGCTGAATGTGAAGCTACGAGGAGTGCCCACTGACCATACTCCGGTCAACGCATTCACACGTTCAGGATCGACACCTTCATTATTACGAACCCAGGTAGCTACGTTGTTGGCTTGTGCCCGTACACGAAGTGTCGACATGCCGATTTTGTTACATATGCTTGATGGGAACGAGTATGTGAGCACTATGTTACGCAGTTTCAGATAATCGGCATGGTCAACATTCTGATCGGAATAGTATACATTTCCAGGCATGAATGAACATTCGCTCATCATATATCCGTTACCGATCATATTCTTGCGGGCCTCGGGTGAAGCTTGCCAATATGACAGATATTCGCGGGGAGCGGTCGAACCATAGGAACTCGAGTAAGAGTATGTCCACTTGTTATAGTTTGAACGGAAATAGTGTCCGAGATAGAATGATGCCATGGCGCTTAATGTGAAATTCTGGTAGGTAACGGACGGTGTGATAGAACCGCTCCATTTTGGGTCGAGACCACCGCTGAATAGTACGTCATCGGGGGTAAAGTTGACACGTTGTATATCAGAGTCATATTTGGTGCCATCGGCCGCAGTCCATAATATCTGCTGGTATCCATTCTCATCATATTCTACACCGCCATATTTATAGGAATACAGGGAGTTTACCGGACGCCCTTCTTTGTAATCGGATGATTGTATGGCATCCCAACCTTTTGTGGCTATATGTGATATTTTGGTAACCTTATTGTTGTTGTAAGCAACGTTGATTCCGATATTAAGACCGACTTGACGTGGCGAGTGTGCACGTAAAATCTCCCCGTTCAATTGCAGTTCAATACCACGGTTTCGGGTATCGGCGTTGTTGATGTATGATGAGTTCCATCCTGTAGTGGGATCAAGGTCAACAAGGCTGAGAAGGTCGGAGCCCTGTTTGTTGTAATAGTCGATAGAACCGTTGATCCTATAATTCAAGAATGCGAAGTCAACACCGATATCAAATGTCTTTGTTTTTTCCCATCGCAACTGGTCATTAGGTGGCGTATTTAGTAAAGCTCGTTTGTCGGCGATCACACTGTTGGTGGTAATGCGGGCTGTGAGGTATGACGAGTAATTGGTGTTGATGTTACCGGTGACACCGTAGCTGAAACGCGGTTTCAGAAGGCTTATCCAGGTGAGATCTTTCAAGAACGATTCGTTGTGGGCATTCCAACTTGCACCAAACGACCACAGTGGACGACGGGTGAATTTTTTATCGGCACCAAACAGGTCGGCCTCATCAATACGGAAGCTTCCTGATGCTGTATAGCGGTGGTCAAATGTATAATTGGCGGTTGCATAGTAGGAGAGGAATTTATGCTCAACCTCCGAGATATATCCGAAGTCATTGGCCATAAACAGTTTGTTAGGAGAATATAGGTTTCCTAATGCTGATGATGTCGCATTGATGATGTCATCGAAATTGGTGTTTCCGTTCATTTGAGTCAATGTCTTCTCATCATATCCCGTAAGGGTATATTTTTTTGCGCTGTTTTTAAAATGGCGGTATTCAAAACCGGCTACGGCATTGATGGCATGTTTTTCTTTGATAGTTTTGTCGTATGTTCCCTGGAGACGGAATGTATACGAGTTGTCACTCGTGTTAGTTTCATCAAAAATGCCACCTTCCGGAAGCAAGTGTGTCTTGGCATCCTGAGTATATAGATTGTAAAGGTGACGGGCCGAGTATTGCTCTCCAACGACAGTGTTGCTGCGTTTGCCTGTCAAATCCTCATACTGGAACATTCCTGTAAGTTTCAGTTCAGGGATGGGGAATACATTCAAATGTACATAGCCACGTGTGTAGGTTGACCTGAACAACGAGTAGTTCCTATCCAATTCTTCGGTTGGGATATATCCCTCGTCTTTTAGTCCTAACGAACTGTCGCTTAGGCTCGGTTCATTCAGATAGACATAAGCTTGCAGGCGAGCCGGTGTGCCATCGGGATTATAGAATGAGAGGTATTCCGGGAATGATGTACGACCAGAGGGGTCCATGGTCCCTACATAATGTCCCTTTTGTCTCACGTTGTCAACTTGTAGTCCAACGGTTGCCGTGAGCCATTTGGTTGGCGTGAGGTCACCTACATAGTTTAACGATAGCTTGTTGTCATAAGATTTAGTGCTATATGTGTCGTCTCCGGTCCAATTGACAGCAATATTGTTGCTCAACACGTTACCTTTGGTGCGAACCGAAAGATTGTATCGTTGCTGGAAGCGATTATGTGTCATGTAATCCTCCCAATCTCCCGAGTAGCTGTTTTGTCCCCATTGATCAACCTGCTTGCGATACTCAGCATCAGAAATATTTCCGAGCTGGCGTTCCATCATCAGTCGGTTCATGGGATTCCATAGTGTACCACGTATTCCATACTGGTCGTTGAGGTAGGTTTTTGCCTCGGATTCGTTCATCATCCAGTTGAAATTATTTTCTTCAAGCCATAACAATTCTGAAGCACTGGTTTGATTAAGATCATCGTAGTCGGGCTTGTTGAACACAGTGAAATCGGCATTGAACTCAACCTGTAGTTTCTCGGAAACGCCTTTCTTAGTAGTGACTACTATAACACCATTAGATGCTCGGGCTCCATAAATGGCTGCCGCCGCCGCGTCCTTCAGTACGTAAATGTTTTTTACTTCGAACGGATTGATGTCGTTGAGAGAACCCTCGATTGGTAAGCCGTCAACAACGATAAGCGGAGATGTGTTGGCATTGAGTGTTCCGATACCACGGATCTGTATCTGGTCATTATAAACGACCATACCGGCCACCTTACCCTCAAGGTTGCTTGTGAGAGATGCTACAGAACGAGTGTCGAGATCCTTGGCTGAAATTTGCTGGAAAGCTCCGGTGGCGTTTTCGCGCTTGATGTTCTGGTAACCGGTCACGACCACTTCCTCCATAGTGGATGCGTTGGTGGTCATTTTTACGGTCACGGGGTGGTGGATGTCGTCGTGGGTTATGCGGATAGTGCGCGGGTACATTCCTACGTATGTCACTTCAAGCTCGGGGTCGGATTGATTGACCATGATGGAAAAGTGTCCGTCAATATCGGCGCTGACACCATGTTGGGTCCCTTTGAGCATGACTGAGGCTCCGGCAAGCGGTTCCCCCTCGGAGTCGACAATTCTGCCTGATACTTTGCCATTTATAATCTTTGTTGAGCGGTCGGCTGTGGAGAGTGACACGGTCTTGTCCACTACTTTATAGGCCAGGCCGAGCTGGGCTGATACAGTGGATTCGAGCAACCGGTCGAGCGAGACATCACGGTAGGTCCCGGTGACGGTGGAGTTATTGTCTTTGAGGAGATTTTTCCGGTATACGAAATTATAGCCGGTAGCTTTTTTGAGAATTCTTATCGAGGTTTCGGGCGACGTGTTGTCGAATGTCGCACTGTAGGTCTGGGCTGAAACTGCAATGCCTACGTATAGTGTCATCAGCAGTAGCCATAGAAGACGTTTTCTCATTGGCGTAGAGGTTATGGTTAATAGATCAGTATTTTATTATTGGAAGATATCGAGAAGTGGATGTTGCCGCAATTCTCGAGTATCTGTATTGCTGTATGGAAATCGGAGTATCGCGGGATGCTTCCCATGAATATCTGTTGGGCCAGTTCGGGATTTGCGAATTCGTATCGGAAGTCATACCATCGGCTCAGATCGCGCATGATGCGGTCGAGTGGCTGGTCCTCGAATACAAACAGGCCGTTGCGCCACGACGAGACGGTCTCGGGATCCACCACGGTCATCTTTAGGTCCTCGGCCGGATGGTTGAGTATGGCCTGGTGGCCTTTAGCAAGAAATATCTCGCCCGATGGGCCTGAGAGATTCTGACGGAGGGATATTGAACCTGATTCGAGAGTTGTGAACGTAGATTCTTCATCGGGGTAGTCCCTTATGTTGAAAGTGGTGCCGTAGACTCGTATCTGCTGGCCGCGAGTCTCGACGTAGAATGGACGGTCGGGGTCCTTATGAACGGCGAAGTAAGCTTCGCCCGATACTTCCACCCGACGTTCGGATGGGCCGAAAGTCTCAGGATACCGCAACGTGGATTCGGAATTGAGCCACACAATGGTGGAATCTTCAAGGACGATTTTGAATTCTCCGCCACGTGGCACTTCGAGGCATAGTTCCTGAGGGACGAGTGGTGAATCAAGGATGTTTTTTGAGATTATCTCCCGGCTTGCTATCACCGATGCGCCGGAGTTGAGTGCGATACTTTTTCCCGAGGCGTTGTGCAGGAGGGCTTTTGTCACTCCGGGCTTTATTACCGGCAGTCGAGTGCTGTTGCCCATAGCCATGGTGGCGCGGGCTACGGACGAGGTATCAAGGTCAACCGAAGGTGTATTGAACCATAAGATGCTTACAACAACGATGGAGGCAATGGCCGCGGCGGCGGATATTATCCGGTTTCTGCGGCGGCGTGGCGCTTCGGCGAGCATGATGCGTGCTTTCATCTCCAGATAGGCCGACCGGGAGTCGACAAGTGATTGCTGACGGTATTCGCGCGTCAGTTCCGCTTGGTCGAGTATCGTGTCGGCCAATTGACGGTGGCGCTTGTCGGCCTGTATCCAGGCTTCGAGCCTGTTTTCTTCCTCGGGGGTAAGGCTCCCGAGCAAGCTTTTCAGAAACAGTGATCTATATGATGTGGCTTTTTGTGGCATTGGTTGGGTCAGATGTCCGTTGTTTATCCTTTATTACGGATGAAATGACAAAGGGTATATGTTTTTTCAAAAATATTTACATCAGTTTGGTTAAATCGATTAAAAAATATACTTTTGCGATGTACCTCTAAAGCTTTCCGGCCTCTCTATGCCTGATTATGACGATATATTTGCCTCATTCGTGAAGGGCGATATCAAGCCGTTGTACACCCATGTATTTCCGGCTCTGTTGCGCTATGCCCGTAAACTTACGGGTGATCAGCTGGGGTATCTGGCCAAGGATTGCGTGCAGGATGCCATTTTCCAGTGCTATATGCACAGGAAAGATTATAAGGATATGGCTCATTGGCGTAACGCTCTGTTCATGAGCATACGCAACCGGGTGATTGATCTTATGCGCAAGGCTAATTGTGATCAGGACTACCTGGCCCACTTTACTCTCATCAGCGATGATGTGGAAAAGGATGTGTCACTGGCGATAATATACCAGGATGCTCTCGATGTTATATATGCGGCCGTGGACGCATTGCCTGAGGAATATAGAGAGCTTTTCCGATTGAGTTTTGAACAGGGGCTGAAAATTGCTGAGATAGCCGAGATGATGCATGTGTCGGAAATCACAGTGAAGAAACGCAAGGCTCGTATGCTTGAGAAGATCCGCCGTATCCTTGGATCGGATATTGACAATTATATAATATTCCTGCTGTTGGCGGCTTGAGTATATGCGGTAGAATATAATGAGAGCCGGGCCATGTACCTTGTGATGGGTATGGCCCGGCTTTAGGGTAGTTATAAGGTTGTCGTTGTTTGGGATCAGGAGTGGCGGTTGAGGAGTTCGCGTTCGATGGTGGAGAGGGGGACGGACATCTGCTCGAGGAGGACGAGGTAGTGGTACATGAGGTCGGCGGCTTCGTAGATGAAGCGGTCGCGGTTGCCGTCGACGGCTTCGATGCCGGCTTCGATGGATTCTTCGCCTACTTTCTGGGCGATTTTTTTTACCCCTTTGATGAAGAGGCGGGTGGTGTAGGAGTCCTCGGGCATCTCGGCGTGACGGCGCGAGATGAGTGAGGCGAGGCTACGTATGAATCCGTCCTCGGCGGGAGTGTCGAAACATGCTGTGGTGCCCCGGTGGCATGTGGGACCGGTGGGTATGGCTTTGATCAGAAGGGTGTCCATGTCGCAGTCGGGGTACATGTCCACGACGCGCAGATGATTGCCCGAGGTTTCGCCTTTGGTCCAGAGGGTCTGGCGGGTGCGGGAGTAGAATGTGACGAGGCCGAGAGCAACGGTTTTGTCGAAGGCTTCGCAGTTCATGTAGCCGAGCATGAGGACGCGCAGGGTGGTGGCGTCCTGGATGATGACGGGAAGAAGCCCGTCGGAGCATTTATCGAGATTGAAGTCGGAAAAAGTCATATTTTTGAAGTATAGAGTATAAAGTATAGAGTATTTCTAAGTATAGAGGTTGAAGTATAGAGTATAGAGGGGAGAGTTTTAGTATAGAGTATAGTGTATAGAGAGAGGGCAGGTTGGTGGCATGAGAGCTAATCACTATACTCTATACTTTAATCTCTATACTAAAATCCCTCTATACTTAAAAAATCTCTATACTAAATTCCTAACAGGAATACCCCGTGTTGCGAGGAGGGTTTTGAGGTCGTGGATGGTGATTTCGCCGTAGTGGAAGATGCTGGCGGCAAGGGCGGCATCGGCTCCGCCGAGGGTGAGCACGTCGGCAATGTCGGCAGGACTTCCCGCGCCACCCGAGGCGATCACGGGGATGGAGAGGGAGGATGTGAGACGGCGGTAGAGGTCGCAGGGGTAGCCCGAGCGGGTGCCGTCGTGGTCCATGGAGGTGAACAGTATCTCGCCGGCTCCGCGCTCCTGAGCCTCGCGGGCCCACTGGAAGAGTTCGCGGTCGGTGAGGCGTGAGCCTCCGTGGGTGGTGACGTGCCACAGACCGTCGTCGCCACTGCGGGCGTCGATGGCTACGACCACAAACTGACTTCCGTATTTCCCGGCAATGTCACTGATGAGTTGCGGATTTTTCACAGCCGCGCTGTTGATGGATATTTTGTCGGCCCCGGCGTCGAGCAACGAGGCGGCATCATCAAGCGAGGATATACCTCCCCCCACGGTGAAGGGGATGTTCACGCGGTCGGCCACGCGCTCCACAAGGCGGGTGAAAGTGCCACGCCCCTCGCGTGAGGCCGAGATGTCGAGATACACCAGCTCATCGGCCCCATCGAGGGCATAGCGAGCTCCTAATTCCACCGGGTCACCTACATCGGCAAGTCCCTCGAAGTTAATGCCTTTCACGGTGCGGCCATTCTTCACGTCGAGGCAGGGTATGATGCGTTTAGTGAGCATTTTCTGAGAATTTCTGTAGTTCGGAAAGAGTGATATGCCCCTCGTAGAGCGCCTTGCCCACGATCACGCGGTGCAGACCGAGGGTGTCGAGTTTCTCGATGTCGGCCATCGAGGATATGCCTCCCGACACGGTGAAAGTGATGTCGGGATGAGTGTCGCGCAGGGTGGTGTAGAGGTCGAAGTTTGGACCCTGGAGCATACCGTCGCGCGAGATGTCGGTGACGATTACCTGGGAGAGCCCGAGGGGACGGAAACGGCGTATGAGATCGTCGGCGGTGAGATCCTCCTCATCGGCAGTCCATCCGCTCACGGCTATACGTCCGTCGCGCATGTCGGCACCGAGTATCATGGTGTCGCCGCCATACCGGCTGAGCCAATGGTTGAACAGCAGGGGCTGGCGGGCGGCCACACTGCCTATCACGGCCCATGAGCCTCCGGCATTGAACAGATCGCGCAGGTCCTGATCGGTCTTCAGGCCTCCGCCCCACTCGATGAGGGCACCGTCGACGGCAGCCATCTTCTCGAGGGTGGTGAGCGCCGAGGGGTGGCCCAGGCGAGCGCCGGTGAGATCGACGGCGTGTACACGGGTGAAGCCGTGGTCGACGAAGCGTTTCACCATGTCGACGGGCGAGGGGGAATAGGTGGTCTGCGTGGCATAATCACCCTTGGTGAGCCTCACGCATTTGCCGTCGATAATGTCGATGGCGGGAATTATTTCGATCATAGCTGGAGGAAGTTTCTGAGGATTCGTTCACCCACGTCGCCACTTTTTTCGGGGTGGAACTGGGTGCCGTAGAAGTTTTCATACTTGAGTGCCGCGCTGAACATCATCCCCTCCTCGCCGAAGCGGGTGGTGGCGATGGTGTCGGGGCACAGGTGGGCGAAATAGGAGTGGACAAAGTAGACGTAGGAGCCGGGGGCTATCCCCTTGAACAGACCTTTCTCGAGATTGTGGATGGAGTTCCAGCCCATGTGTGGCACCTTGTCGGCCGGTCCGGGGGTGAAACGGCGCACGTGGGCGTCGAATATGCCGAGCCCCTCGGCGTCCCCCTCGGCTGTGTCGCGACACATCATCTGCATCCCCACGCATATTCCCAACACCGGACGGCGCAGGTCGCGTATCACGCTGTCGAGTCCCGACTGGCGCAGACGGGCGAGGGCTTCGCCGCAATGTCCCACGCCGGGGAGCAACACGCGGTCGGCCCGGCGTATGGTGTCGGGGTCGGCTGTGAGTGTCCATTCGGCCCCTATGCGGGAGAGGGCGTTTTCGACCGAACGGAGATTGCCGGTGGAGTAATCTATAATTGCTACCATATATTTATGGGTTTATGGGTTTATAGGTTTATAGGTTTATGGGCATTTCATATTAGACCTATTATATTATCCCTTTATATTATCCCCGATATCATATTATACCCTTGGAGGAGGGGAGGGTGTAGTGAAACGGGTCACGGCGTATGGCCATCTTGAGGGCGCGGGCTGTGGCCTTGAATATACCCTCGATGATGTGGTGGCAGTTGTCGCCGGTGGCCGAGATGTGGAGGTTGGCGCGAAGGGCCGAGGCGAACGACTGGAAGAAGTGGCTGTACATCTCGGTGGGAGTGTCGCCCACATATTCGCGGTCGAGTGTCACGTCCCACTTGAAGTCGATGCGTCCTCCAAGGTCTATCAGCACCATTGCCCGGCTCTCATCCATAGGAAGCACGAATCCGTATCGCTCTATTCCGCGCTTGTCGCCGAGGGCGGTGCGTATGGCATCGCCGAGGGCTATGGCCACATCCTCCATCGAGTGGTGCTCGTCGACCTGAAGGTCGCCACGGCAGATGATGTCGAGGGCGAAGCCTCCGTGGTGAGGCAGCTGCGAGAGCATGTGGTCGAAGAATTTCAGGCCCGTGTCGATCACCGAGGCCGAGGGATCGCCGTCGAGGTCGAGCACGATCTCTATGTCGGTCTCCGAGGTGCGTCGCGTAACCTCGGCCCTTCGTGGGCTGAGAGTTCGGCTGTCGGTGCCAGAGGTCGCGATGTCGGCGTTGCAGTATTCCGCCACGGCCTTGAGCATACGGTCGTTTTCGGAGCGTGTGCCTATGGTGATGCGGAGCATTCTTGAGCAGTGGGGCACACGGGTGCGGTTGCGCACCAGCACGCCATGGGCCACGAGGAAGCCATACAGCCCGTCGGCATCCGTCACTTTCACAAGCAGGAAATTGGCATCGGAATGATACACACGCTCCACACACGGAAGCCGGTCGAGGCTTTCGGCCACGCGGGTGCGCTCGGCCTTTACCATCTCCACCTGAGGGGTGATGTCGCGGTCGAGCTGGCGCATGATCTCGCGCTGGGTGGGTCCGTTGAGGTTGTAGGGATATTTTACGTTGGCAAATATCGCGGCGATGCGCGGGTCGGCAAAAGCCATGCCTACGCGCAGGTTGGCCAGACCCCACGCCTTGGAGAATGTCTGGAGGACTATGATGTTGGGGTGTGATGCTATAAGCGGGAGAGCCGATGGATAGGGGGAGAAGTCGATATATGCCTCGTCCACAGCCACTATGCCGTCGAAATTATCGGCAAGTCGCAAGATATCCTCCGGAGGCACGGCAAGCCCGGTGGGATTATTGGGCGAGCATACCCATATCACTTTGGTGTGGGGATCAACGGCTTTGAGGATTTCATCGACCGGAAAGGCGAAATCAGGCCCCGGTGCTACCTCGCGGTATTCCACATTGTTGATGGCCGCCGCCACGGAATACACGCCGTAGGTGGGCGACATGGCCAGCACATTGTCGATGCCCGGCTCGCAGAATATACGGTAGATGAGGTCGATGGCCTCGTCACTGCCGGCTCCGCCAATGAACACGGTGGAGGGATCCACCCCCTTCAGCTCGCCGATGCGTTGCTTCAGCTGTCGGTGGCGAGGGTCGGGATAGCGGTTGAATCCGGTGTGAAACGGTGATTCGTTAGCGTCGATAAACACGCTTATATCTCCCCCCTTGAACTCATCGCGTGCGGTGGAGTAGGGGCTCAGGGCGAGGATATTTGGACGGACGTACTTAAGTGGCATCTTGATCTTGTTATACTAAAAACTCTATACTATTTTCTCTATACTCTATACTTTATACTCTATACTATCCCAATCTCACTGTCACAGCCGCAACGTGGGCGTCGAGACCCTCGGCTGTGGCCATGGCGGTGATCACCGGGGCGAGGGAGCGGAGGCCGTCAGCTGTCAGCTCCTGGAACGTGATCTTGCGCATATAGCTGTCGATGTTAACTCCGCTCATTGACCGCGCCCATCCGCCGGTGGGGAGAGTGTGGTTGGTGCCCGATGCGTAGTCGCCCGCGCTCTCGGGGGAATAGTTTCCGATGAACACGCTTCCTGCCGCGGTGATGCCCGAGGCTACGTCCCAGGGATCGGACATGGAGATGATGAGGTGTTCCGAGGCATAGAGGTTGGCAAACTCGGTCATATCCTCGCGCGATGGGAGTACAATGATGCGGCTGCGTGACAGCGAGCCCTCCACCAGTTCGCGACGTGACAGCAGGGCCGTCTGTCGCTCAACCTCCTCTGCCACGGCCGATGCGAGCCGGGGTGAATCGCACAGGGCTATGGCCTGACTGTCAGGGCCATGTTCGGCCTGCGAGAGCATGTCGGCGGCCACAAATGCCGGCGAGGCTGTGTCATCGGCCATGATCATCACCTCGCTCGGACCGGCCGGCATGTCAATGGCCGTCACGGTCGAGACGAGCTGTTTGGCCTTGGTGACGAAACGGTTGCCGGGGCCGAATATCTTGTCAACCCGCGCGATGGATTCCGTGCCGTAGGCCATAGCCGCTATGGCCTGCGCTCCTCCCACCTTATATATACGGTCCACGCCGGCCACACGGGCGGCATAGAGTATCTCGGGAGAGATAGGATGCGAGCCTGACGTGGGGGTACACATTATCACCTCGGGACATCCGGCCAGACGGGCAGGAATCGCGAGCATGAGCACTGTGGAGAACAGCGGGGCGCGTCCCCCTGGGATATATAGCCCCACTCGCCTGATGGGCACAGCCCGCTGCAGGCAACGGACTCCGGGCGCGGTCTCCACCTCCACCGGGGCCGGAAGCTGGGCGCGGTGGAAGGCCGAGATATTGGCGGCCGCCGAGTCGATGGCACGGGCCACCTCGGCGGGCACCCGTGCTATGGCCTCGGCGATCTCCTCATCCGACACGAGCAGGGAGTCGATCTCCGCGCCGTCAAATTGCCTGGCGTAGTCGATCAGAGCCTTGTCGCCCCCTTCGCGCACTCCGGCTACTATACGCTCCACGGCCTCGGTGACCTGCGGATCATCGGCCGGAATATTTCGGGCGGTGAGGGCCGTCCATTCTTTTCTCTCAGGATTTATTATGATATTCATTGTGTGGTGGTCTGGGCTATCTGATTATATTTTCGAGGTTGAGGATGAGGATGTCCTCGGCGCCTATCTCCTTGAGCTGTTCTATTTTCTCCCACAGTTCGCTCTCGGGGATCACCACGTGGAGCGAGCACCATTCGGGATCAGTAAGCGGAAGCAGGGTGGGGCTCTTCATGCCTGGGAGTATCTTCACGGCCTGATCCACGGCTGTGCGGGGCAGATTCATGAGCACATACTTCATGCCACGGCTGTCGAGGATGGAGTTGAGGCGGAATTTCAGTTTGTCCAGATCGGCCCGCTTCTCCTCGGGAAGTCCGGGGGTAGCGATCAGCACAGCTTCGGAGAAAAACACCTGCTCCACCTCGCGCAGACCGTTCTGTATGAGGGTACCGCCCGATGATACTATGTCAAATATAGCGTCGGACATACCTACAGCCGGGGCTATCTCCACCGATCCTGCTATCTCGTGGATCTCGGCCGAGATACCGTTTTCCGCGAAGAAGCTCCGCAGGATATTGGGATAGGAGGTGGCTATGCGCTTGCCGTTGAGCCATTCGGTGCCGGTGTAGTCCACCTCGCGGGGCACGGCTATGGAGATGCGGCACGCCCCGAAGCCGAGCGGGAGTATCTGTTCCACTTTCTCCCCCTTTTCAGTGATCTCGTTCATGCCCACTATTCCTATGTCGGCCACTCCCATTGCCACCGCCTGGGGAATATCGTCGTCGCGGAGATAGAGTATCTCCATCGGGAATCCTTTGGCCTTGGTGATGAGTTTGCGGTTGCCCGACGATGCGCTTATGCCGGCATCGGCGAGGAGATCCATACTTTGTTCGTTTAATCGGCCCTTGGCCTGTATAGCTATCTTAAGCATGTTGTTTTGATAAGTTGGTACACAAAAAAATGATTGCCCTTGTGGTAAAGGCAATCAATATGGGGTAATATTAAAATGCAGGAAAAAGGTAGATGGTTTTGCCTGATATCACACTATATGGATTGCCGACTGCTCATGATGATGGTGGCCATGATGGAGAGTCATGACTGCCGAAGAGTTATGTCGGTTAGTGCGATACATATATTTATTAAACAAACTGGATATGATATATTGTTTGTTTCGGTCGCAAAAGTACAATAATTTTATCGGAAATATCGCGATTGTGTAAGTGAAAATATTGCAGTATTAATAATTTTTAATGATTTGATGTGGATATGGGGCGACATTATCGCACCATATCATGCGTGATGCGGTCTTATCTTTGCGGAAAAAACTCCCCCCGCACACCTGACTTGCGGGAGCAGGTATGCGGGGGGAGTGATGGGGGATGATGGTGGTGGCGGGATTATTCGCCGTCCTCCTCCTTCATGTTGTGGAATACGTTCTGAACGTCCTCGTCCTCCTCGATCTTCTCGAGAAGCTTCTCGATAGCTGCGCGCTGGTCGGGAGTAACCTCCTTGAGATCGTTGGGGATGCGCTCAAACTCTGAGGAAATGATCTCGAAACCGTTGTCCTCGAGGTACTTCTGGATATTGGCATACTCCTCGAAAGCACCGTAGAGTACAATCTGCTCGTTGCCGTCCTCATCCTCATCGTGGCCGAGTTCGTCTACGCCATAGTCGATGAGCTCGAGCTCGAGATCGTCGAGCGACACACCGTCCTTGGGCTGGATCTTGAACACACTCTTGTGATCGAAAAGGAATGTGAGCGAACCCTGAGTGCCGAGCGAACCGCCGTGCTTGGTGAAATAGGAGCGAACGTTGGCTACGGTACGGGTATTGTTGTCGGTGGCAGCTTCCACGAAGATAGCAATGCCGTGGGGTCCGTATCCCTCGTAGGTGATCTCTTTGTAGTCGCCGGCATCCTTATCGGTAGCCTTCTTGATGGCGCGTTCCACGGTGTCCTTGGGCATGTTGGCAGCCTTGGCGTTCTGCATGAGGGCGCGTAGGCGGGGGTTGGTGGAGGGATCGGGACCGCCGGCCTTTGCGGCGATGGTGATTTCCTTGCCTATGCGGGTGAATGTACGGGACATGTTGCCCCAGCGTTTCAGCTTGCGTGCTTTACGGTATTCAAATGCTCTTCCCATTGTAGAGAGTTTATATTGTGTTTATTGATTGATCGATTAACGCAGTTCGGCTCCGAGTTGCTTGGTGAGGTTGGCGATCACCTTGTTCATCACAGCCTCGATCTGCTTGTCCTGCAGGGTCTTCTCATCATCCTGAAGTGTGAGGGTGATGGCATAGGACTTCTTGCCTTCGGGGAGGTTCTTGCCCTCGTACACGTCGAAGAGAGCTACCTCCTTGAGCAGGCGTTTCTCGCTGGCACGTACTGTAGCCTCTACGCGCTCCATGGTCACGCCCTTGTCGAGCAGTAGTGCGAGGTCGCGTTTCACAGCCTGACTCTTGGGCAGGGGCGAGAAGGTGACCTTCTTCTTGACCGAGAGACCAACGAGTGCATCCCAGTCAAACTCGGCATACATCACCGGTTGCTTGATATCGGCCTTGTTGAGCAGCTTTTTGGAGAGGATACCCATCGAGCCGAGATATTTGCCTGAGCGTGTGGTGATGTCGAGACCGGCTGCAAAGAGTTCCGAAGCGGTCGGGACGGTCTTGAGCTCGGCGTTGCTTATGCTGAGTCGGGCGATGATATTTGCCACCACAGCCTTGAGATCGTAGACGGTTACCTCGGCGGCCTGACGTGCCCATGAGGCGGGACGCAGGAGTCCGGTCATCCACAGGGCCAGACGCGCTCCCTGCTTGTAGGGGGCGAGCACGGCGTCGGCATTGCCGGAGGCCTCAGGGTTGAAGCTGTACACGTTGCCGAACTCATACATCAGCAGGTCGCTCTCGCGGCGGTTGATGTTGTGCGACAGCGATTCGAGACCTCCGAAGAGGAGGGTCTGCCTCATCACGTTGAGATCGTTGCTCAGGGGATTGAGGAGCTTGACGCAATGCTCGGCCGGCATCTGGGCGAGGTCGGCGTAGTAAGCCTCGCGGGTGAGTGAGTTGTTGAGTATCTCGTTGAATCCCTCGCCGGTGAGCTGTTCGCTTATGAGGTTGCGCAGGGTGTTCTCCTGGTCCTCGCGGCTCTTATATGAGAGCGATGAGTGTACGGTCGAAGAGATCTCCACATTGTTGTAGCCGTAGATGCGGAGCATATCCTCAACCACGTCGCAGGGACGGGTAACGTCCACGCGGTAGGTGGGCACCTTGACGGCCACATGCTCGGGTGTGATCTCGGTCACTTCCATCTCGAGCGAGCGGAGGATGGATATGATGGTGTCGGCGGGGATCTCCTTGCCCACAAGACGGGTGGTGTAGTCGAAATCAAGGGTGACTTCGGCGGGATTTATCTTGGTGGGATAGAGGTCGATCTCAGGACCGGTGATGGTGCCTCCGGCAAGCTCCTTGACCATGAGTGCGGCCAGGCGGAGCACATAGAGGGTATTGTTGGGATCGACACCGCGCTCGAAGCGGAACGATGAGTCGGTGTTGAGGCCGTGACGGCGGGCTGTCTTGCGCACCGAGGTGGGGTTAAAATATGCGCTCTCGAGGAATACCGAGGTGGTCGATTCGGTTACGCCCGAGTCGAGTCCGCCAAATACTCCGGCGATGCACATAGGCTCATGGGCATTGCATATCATCAGGTCGCGCGAGTCGAGGGTGTGTTCCACGCCGTCGAGAGTCACGAACTTCTCGCCCTGGGTGGCGTTCTTCACTAACACCTCTCCGCCGGCGATCTTGTCGACATCGAAGCAGTGCAGGGGCTGGCCCATGCCGTGGAGCAGGAAGTTGGTGATGTCCACGATATTGTTGATGGGGCGCAGACCTATGGTCGAAAGCGCGTCCTTAAGCCATTTGGGCGACTCCTTTACGGTGACACCGGTCACGGTGACGCCACAATAGCGGGGACAGGCCTGGGGATTCTCCACCTTTACGCTCACGCCTCCGGCAGGAGCCTCCACGGCGTAATACTCTACCGACGGGCGGGTCAGCTCGGTGGCTTCGGCATGGCAGGCGAGCCAGGCCGAGAGATCGCGGGCCACGCCATAGTGCGAGGCTGCGTCGATGCGGTTGGGGGTGAGATCCACCTCGAGCACGTAGTCGGAGGTGAGGCCGTAGTACTCGGCTGCGGGTGTGCCAGGCTCTACATCATCCTTGAGCACGATGATGCCATCGTGGGATGTGCCTACGCCTATCTCATCCTCGGCACATATCATGCCGAACGATTCCACGCCACGTATCTTGGATTTCTTGATCTGGAACTCCTCGCCTTCGGGACCATACAGGGTGGTGCCCACGGTGGCTACCACTACGGTCTGTCCGGCGTCGACGTTGGGCGCGCCACACACTATCTGGGTGGCCTCCCCGTCGCCGAGATCTACTGTGGTGATATGGAGATGGTCGCTGTTGGGGTGCTCCACGCATGTAAGCACTTTGCCTATGACGATTCCGCGGAGACCTCCGCGTATGGATTCTACCTCTTCGACTCCGCCTGTCTCAAGACCTATCGAGGTGAGCGTTGCGGCCACTTCCGAGGGAGTGAGATTGAAGTCGAGGTATCTTTTAAGCCAATTATAGGAAATATTCATAAAAAGAATTCTTTTTCAGTCGGCAAAGATACAAATTTTTCATCAAAATCACCAACCATTTAATCCCATAGCCCGCCATAACCATCAAAAAAATCCCCTGCCACGGCAGAGGATATATAGGGACATGAGTCAGATGTTTCTATGTCGCTGAAATTCTGTACTTGTATTGTCAGGAAACGGGTTGGGAAAGGAAATTGAGGATTAGAAATTATAACCGAGGCTGAATGTCACGCGGTTTTCGTGGAATTTCACGTCGGGAACGTCCATCAGATTCAACATTCCGATGCCTCCGTTCACGCCGAAGTAGAAATGCTGATAAGTGATGCCGGCACCGATGCCCCATAGCAGGTTTATACGGTTCATGCCTCCGTCATCGCCATATACGCTTTCCGATGCGCTGACATTACCGCTCTTCACATGGCCTTTAGCCAAGAAACCTACTTCCAGCTCAGGGCCGGTGAATACTGAAACCTTGATATCGTCGGTGAAGTCGAAATGATAACCGGCCATTACAGGAATACGCATACCGAACTTTCTGATCGAGCAGCTGGAATTGTCATCCAGTATGGCATCCAGGAAATCTTTTTTGATGGAATAGGTGTCGTAATATAGTTTGAGGCCCGGTTCGATATAGAAGTTTGCGACAACGGGAATATTGTAAATTCCTCCGAATTCCACGCCCCCACCGGTACTGAAAGCGCTGACGCCTACATTATTGGCCGAGACATCTCCGGGGCAGGTGACATCGCCACCGATGCGTAGACCGAAATAGGCTTTGTTGTTAGGATTGTTCACGATGCTGTTCTGAGCGGTCATTGACACGCAGGCCAGGACAACCAAAATCACTGAGACAAGATACTTTTTCATACTTTCTCGCGTTTCCCCACAGGCTCAATGAGGAGGGTTAAATTGATAATCAAAAACGTGAGCCAGCTATGCCACGTCTTTGTTGATGGTCGTAGGAAACCTTTGATGCAGATGTAACAATAGTGACCCACGCTATGAGCGTGAGAACCACTATGCTATCTCTTGCATCGATATGAAAATTTCCTACGTTTTCAACAAACAAGATAAGCATAACGCTTCTTAATCCAAAATGTCTTTAATGGAGTTTAATCCATCGGAAGCAAAGTTAATCAGAATAATTGATATGAGCTATATTTTCAAGGAAAAAATTATAAGACTTCCAAAGTTTCCAATAAACTAATGGGTAGAGTTTTTCCAAAATATGTGTTATTTGATCGATTGCTAAGTTTATTCGAGAGTCTCATTGTCGCTATGCTCTAATTTCTCGAAACTTTGCGAGCTGCAATCCGCGACTTAGCGGGGGGAGAAAAACATAGGATGGAATGAGTCAACAAATCGGACAATATATTGGTTATAATGTTAATTAAGTCTTGCCTGTTGGCAAAAATTTATTAACTTTGGGGTAATTCATTCACATTTGAGAGAGGGTCTCACTTCGGGAGGCTCCGCCCCTGATCTAATTCATCGAAATTATGAAGCTATATTGCGTAAATCTTAAAGAATATATCCCCTTCACCGGAGGGGAGACGCTACAGAATGTGGCTGACCGCCTGGGCGAACGTCTGGGCATAGTGCCTGTGAGCGCTCGTGTCAACAACAAAGAGGAGGGGCTGTCGTTTCCGCTCTATGCTCCCAAGCAGGTGGAGTTTGTGCCTGTGGACGATCCCGCCGGACAGCGGTGCTACATACGCTCGCTGTGCATGGTGCTCTACCGTGCCGTCACCCGCGTGGCTCCCGGAGCCAGACTTGAGATATGCAATGCGGTGTCGGGCGGATACTATGTGCGCATCACCGATACCGATGTCGACCGCGAGATGATGGCCCGCGATGTGGCCGATGAGATGAGACGGCTCATTGAGGCCGACATGCCTATCGAGAGAAAAGAGAAACCCACCCCCGAGGTCATAGAGCTGTTCCGCGAACAGGGACTGACCGCCAAGGTGAAACTTCTCGAATCACTCCACGAACTCTATACGATATATTACCGTCTTGACGGACTGGCCGATACCACGCTGTCGCCTTTGGTGCCGAGGACCGGGTTGCTGGGCGGTTTCGGTTTCATGCCTTATGAGGAGGGCTTCCTGTTGCTCGGTTGCGATCCCCGCAATCCCTCGTGTGCCACTTCTCCGAAACCTCAGCCCAAACTGTTCAGGGCGTTTACAGCCTATCAGGAATTCAACCGCATCATCGGCATCAGCAATGTTGGCTCGCTCAACACTGCGGTGGCCGAGGGTGAATCGGGCATGATGATCAATGTGGCCGAGGCCCTGCACACCAAGCACATCCGTGAGATAGCCCAGGCTATCACCGACCGTCACCGCGAGGGTGGTGCCAAGGTGGTGCTCATTGCCGGTCCCTCATCGTCGGGCAAGACCACTTTCACCAAACGACTGGCCATAGAGCTGCTCACCAATTTGCTCCGCCCCGTGATGATCTCGCTCGACGATTATTTCGTGGACCGTCATCTCACCCCGCTCGACGAGACCGGCGATTACGACTACGAATCTATCAAGGCTCTGGACTTAGAGCTGTTCAACGCCCACCTGTGTGCCCTGATACGTGGCGAGGAGGTGGAGCTACCCACCTATAATTTCGAGAAAGGATCGAGGGAATTCCGTGGCAAGCGCATTTCGCTACCCGAGGACGGCGTGCTTCTCATCGAGGGAATCCACGGTCTCAATCCCGAACTCACAAGCGCTGTGGAGGACAGCATGAAATACCGCGTGTATGTCTCGGCGCTCTCCACCATCCAGATTGATGACCACAACTGGGTGTCGACCACCGACAACCGTTTGCTCCGTCGTATAATCCGCGACTACAAGTATCGTGGCACATCGGCCCTGTCGACCATACGCCGTTGGCCGAGTGTGAGACGCGGCGAGGAGAAATGGATATTCCCCTATCAGGAAAATGCCGACTCGATGTTCAACTCATCGTTTATCTTTGAGCTGAGCGTGATGAGAGACGAGGCCGAGCGTGTGCTCCGCACCGTGCCCCGTGACGTTCCCGAGTATGCCCAGGCCCATCGCCTCAGGCACTTCCTCAGCTACTTCGCCCCCGTATCGTCACGGCTCATTCCGCCCACCTCGCTCATGAGGGAATTCCTCGGCGGATCCTCATTCAAATATTGAAAAGTCTGCTATTGAAAGGTTTTCTATTGAAAAGTCTACCAGGCATTGAATAAAAAACGGCCCGGATGCATCATGTGACATCCGGGCCGTTTATACATAGACCGGTCTTATCCGCATCCTGCCTGATAACAATTCTATCGGTTGATTAAAGGCGCGAATTCGTCGTAACTGAATCCGGTTAGGGTCTTCACGAGTTTTCCTTCGCGGTCAAACAGAAAGCACGTTGGAGATGCCTGCGATGCATAATCTATGCGTATGGGCGAGGCTTCCGAAAGGAAATCGCTTATGGTGAGAATGGGAAGGTCGTATTGTCCGGATTTTTTAGCCAGATCTTTGGCGTCTGATGAGTTGAGATACACGAGAATTTCCAGCTTCTCAGGCGAGAAATCTTTCCGGAGTTGTGCCAGATTATCACGCCCCGATTTCCCCATGCAGGAAAGCCCCTCGTATATCAGCAGTAGGTGTTTTCCTGAGGTCTTATCCCAGTTGTAGGCCACATTGTCGGGAGTGACGGCCGGGAATCGCCTTACTGTATCTCCTATGGTCAGCTGTTGGGTATTGATCCACCGGTCAATAAGGAGGCCGTGGCTGGAGCCTTTCATCTCGGGTGACAATGTATCCAGGAGCATCCTTAGGGTGTCCTTCTCAATAATGTTTCTCACCATGTAGACCCTGTGCAGTCCGCTCGGAGTAGAGGAGTATTTCATAGCCAGCTCAATGTTTTGGCGCAGAGCCTCATCATAGAGTTTTTTATACACGGCCCGTAGGCTGTCGGCCTTTTCAGGTTCCCGCTCCATTCTCTCGAAGCAGACCGCCGATTTAGCCTCTAACCTATTCCATAGAGCCGAGTCGGCTTTCAGATAATTGGATTCAGTAATTTCACTATCCTGAGCCGAAACACCCAAGCCGGAAAGCATCAACGCAATGGCGGTAAGTTTCCTCAGAAACGGATTTTTTATTGTCATTATCAATGTGTTTTTATAATGAAATTCTATAAGAATTATTTCCGGCCGGAACTTCTATCAGCCGGAACTTCATGTCGGGACATATAAGCGGATGCCAATATCTCGAGCAACGTGCTGAAGGCATATCGTAATTCCCGTGTTCATGAAGATGCAGGCAGAAGCGGCCGCGAGGATCTGTGATATCTTTTATGTTCGAGAGTCGTTCTGTGGTGGGCTCATGGACCACTATATATCCCACCATGTCAAAAGTTTTTCCAATAAAAGATTGCAATGGATACAACAAATGCAGAAGTTTCAGGTAACTTCCGGTTATCTGATTCTTGGCTTTGGTGATATCTTCAAGATTGAAAGAACTTTTTAGCTCAAACACGTGGAAAGTCACAATGCCGTTGTTTTCAGTGCAGAACAATCCATCACATTCTTTCATCATTATGTCGTGACATTCCTTTTTGACAAATGTCGCGGATCTTGACTGGGCTTTGTCGTGAAAAGACTTGGTTTTTTCCAGTAGATCTCTGGAAAACTCCCAGCCTTCAATATTCTCGATTGTTATATACTTGATAGTACCCGGTCTATCGACATTCTCATATTCGCGGATAGTCAGATCACAACCATCAAGTTTTCTGGCTGAGAATGCGGGATAGAGCTTGTTGAAATCATTGATCAGTGGCGTCATAATCCTGGGATTAAGAACGATTATCAATCATAGATTCGAGATCGTCATACAATTGGGAACTGCGTTGCATATTCGAGTCAATAACAGTCCGGAATGTGTCGAATGGAACTCCCATTGATGAATCCTGATGCTCAATCTCCGATAATCCGTCAGCTCTCATGCGTATATAATAGGCTCCTACAAGATCAGGAGATAAAGCGGTAAAACTATCATAGTTGAGACTTTCAGCATACCGGATAAATTCGTCTATGTCCTTCATCAATGACCGGATTATACCCAGCCGGATCATGTCATTTATATGTCGGAGCAGATAATCACTGTGGGTTGTTATCTGCAAATGAGCACCTGAATTTATCGCGTAACATAATAGTTCCGCCACTTTAACCTGCAGTTCAGGATGAAGATGGGATTCCGGTTCCTCAAACAATGTTGCATATTGGCCGAGTTGTCCCTTTTGCATCATGATGGCGAATGGCGCCAGTTCTTTTATGGAAGAGGCTGCTGCGGAAATGGGTACAGTGAGGTTGTCCGAGTCAAGTTTATATACGATCTCATCATCATCTATCATTATATCTCCCCGGAGTATCCTGTTGTGAAGTACGTTCTGCGCCTTCTTGAAGTTCGGATCGATTTTTTGATATTGTGCATTAAGAGACACAAGATTTTTAATAGCCGACATGTCATTCAGGAATTCCCGGTACATGCCTTTGATGGTGGCTCTTACGCTTTCGGGTAATGAAATGAGGCTTCCTCGCGATGGAGGCATGAAGAACGTGGCATTTACGTTTATTCCATATTTCTCTCTAAGGAATAATGAAATGAGAAACCGGAATGGTATGGTGCCCCAAGTCACGCTGTCAGTGGGAAGATTGAGAGGCTTATCCATCTCTTTCAATGACAGAGTTTCCACGTGTTCCACTATATTACCTTCGTCAAGACTGAGTGTGCTTCTGCCATACAGGAAGGTAAAGTGCTCGGGAAGATCGGGAAATTCAATTTTGAAATCAGCGGTAAGATCAGGATTTCCCAACATCTCCCGGAGATATGTTACAGCTTCCAGATTGACCAGATCCATGAACTCGGTGGTCGGGATTTTGCACAACACTGTACTATCGTGGGGAAGTGCGGCTCTAAGCTGTTCGTAATTAAGCTCTTTTAATTGTAGGATTTTATTGAGTTCATCGCCGGTGAGTACCCGGTATATGTAATGGACAAGGAGTGACAGATAACTTTTCCCGACACCTGAGATTCCGGAAAAAATCATAAATGGCCTTAATTCAACCTTTACAGGTCCGATGATTGGCCCAAGACGGTTGATGTGTAGGTTAATGCCTGATATCATTATGCCGTGGTATAATTAAATGAACATCACAAAGATAGTCAATAGAAATATTAAAGAAAAATTTTAATTGATATTATTGTTTGGTATTAGTGGCAGGATTTGTAATGTGTGATGTGTTACAGGGCAGAGAGAGGATATGAAACAGTCCAGTTGCTGATGAGACAACCGGACTGTGTATTGTGTGATTGGAATATGTCGAACTGTTGCCGGGTTATTTTTTGCGGGGGGCGTATTTTACGGGGTAGTCGCAACGGGTGCGGCCGGTGATGATGCCGTTGAGTTTGCCCTTGATGAGCTGACGGCGTATCATGGAGATGTGGTCGATGTAGAGTTTGCCCTCCAGGTGGTCACACTCGTGCTGAACGATGCGGGCCAGGAAGCCCGAGATTTCCTCCTCGTGGGGCTGGAAATTCTCGTCGACCCATGTGAGGCGTATGTGCTCGACACGGGGCACATCCTCCGAGAGTCCCGGGAGGCTGAGGCAACCTTCCGAGCGGGTGATCTTGTCGCCGTCGAGGATCTCGACGGTGGGGTTGATGAGCACGAATTTACGGCCTGCACATTCGGGGAACGAGTCCTTCACGGGGTCGGCATCGATCACTACGATACGTTCGGCGAGGCCTATCTGGGGACCGGCAAGGCCTACGCCCTCGCTGGCATACATGGTGGCGAACATATTTTCGACCAATTCTTTCAGGCCCTCGCGGTCGGCGGCGAGGTCGGCACATTCCTTGCGGAGCACGGGGTGGCCGTAGAGATATACTGGGAGTCGCATTATGGTAAGTTTCTTATTTTAACGGTGATGCTGAGAGATAGGAGTTGAGTATGATGACGGCGGCCATGCGGTCGATCGCGCCCTTGTCGCGCCGGCCGCTTTTCTTGACTCCGGCATCGATCATGGCCCGGTGGGCCAGGGTGGAGGTGAAACGCTCGTCCCACATGGTGAATTTCATCGCGGGGAATTCCTTGCGCAAGCGTCCGAGCGCAGGGGTGATGTAGCGCATGGAGTCGGATGGCTCGCCACGCATGGTGGTGGGGAGGCCCACCACGATCTCGTCGACAGTCTCACGCGATATGTAGTCCTTGAGAAAGGCCACAAGCTCGGCAGGGGGGATCGTGGCCAGTGCGGTGGCCACGATGCGCAACGGGTCGGTCACTGCAAGTCCGCAGCGACGTCGTCCGTAGTCTATGGCAAGTATTCGTCCCATATTCAGCGGGTGCAAAGGTACTTAAAAAAAATCAGTTGGACAAACTTATATCCCCGTGGGAAATAGTATAGCCCCGTGTGAAATCGCCTGGATCTCACACGGGGCCTGTTGAATACCGATATGATGCTTGGTTGTGTGCCGGGGACGGGTGCTGATGGTGGCTACCCGGCAATGGCGCGGGCTTACGCTTCCTTGTCAAGCTCGGTGAGAGCGTAGACGTAGGCTCCGGCCGATATGGCCTGGGATGCGCCGAGTTTCGAGAGGATGATGCCGGTGCGCTTCATGGTGTCGTAGGTCACGGTCTTGTCGGTGCCATAGACGGGGATCTCCTGAGGCTCTCCCACCACGAATTTGGCAAATTCGAGCTCGTCGTCGAGGTCGAACACGCGGGGTTGCACACGGTTGACAGTCTCGCCTGTGACTGTGAGCAGTGTCGAGCGCATCTCGCGGAGCAGTGCTGGCTTGATGTACTTCATCGCGCCGGTGAGTCCGCCACCTATCACCACGAGCGAGTCGGTGAGCGTCACGGCTGTGGCGAATGCGTCGCCGGCAATCTCGCCAAACAGTTCGAAGGCCTTCTTGGCAGCCTCGGGGTCGCCGGGCTTCTCACCCTCGGCTATCAGGTAGATGTCGTAGGGGGTGAGGTCGGTCGATTCCACACCTGTCAGGCGGGCATATTCGCGCTTGATGGCACGGATTGAGGCTCCTTCCTCGAGTATGATCGAGGTGTCGCGCTTGTTGCGGAGGCAGAATGTCTCCACGCAGGAGTTGTTGCCCAAGTTGAGCTGGCCGTTGATCACCGAGCCAATGCCGAGGCCTGTGCCGAAGGTGTAGCCGAGCAGATTGGTGTAGCGGCGTTTGCCACCCAACTCCTGGATGCGGGTATTGATGTCGTTGAGGGCGCCGATCGTGGCCTCGCCGAAAGCGAAGAGGTCACCGTCGTTGTTGATGTAGACCGGGATACCGAAAGTGTGGCGCAGGAACGGACCGAGAGCCACGCCGTCGCGGAACGAGGGGAAGTTGGGGAGGTAACCGCCGATGATTCCGGCACGATAGTCTGCCGGACCGGGGAATGCGAAACTGATGGCCACCGGTTTTTCATCGAGCTTGTCGATAACTTCGCGGAAACCCTTCACCATAGTGTCGAGACACAGGTCGAGGTCATGGGAATTGGAGGGGTAGGTGACAGGATCAATTATGAATTTGCATCCGCGCATCGCGCAGAACACAAAATTGGTGCCCCCGGCGTCGAGGGTGATTACGGTGCGGTTGTCGGTACGGTACATGGTATTGTAATGAGATATGAGAGGGGGGATATTATTTATGAGAACGGGAGAATGATTCGAGATATTGTCTCCACTCCTCCATGTTCCTTATGTCGGTCTTGTCCCAGGCAAATCCCCAGTAGTATTCGAGGGTATCGCCGGGGGTGTAGTCGGTCACGCCGAGGATATGGCCGTCGCGCTCGCAAGTCTCGCGTATGCCGGCGGGGAAATATACTCCGAGCAGTGCGCGGCCATTGTCGGGACCCTGGGTGGGGTCGGCGTATGCGATTATGCCGGCGGTGGCATCGGCTATCGACGCGGTATCGTCACGGCGGGGGAGTCCGGCGGTGATGGGGGTCGGTTCGGTCAGGCCCTCGTACCACACACGGGTGCGGTTCATGTGGCTTCCGGCATCAAGCGATATCAACCGGTGCTCCACTACGGCGCTGTCGGCACCGATAGCCTTGGGGGCGAATGTGAGTTCCACGGTGAAACGCAACGGGCCGTTGTCGAGCACCTCGGCCTTGTCGTAGCACCAGGGGAACGCGATGCTGTCGGTCGGCATAAGCGCGGCCACTCCGGCACCGAGTGTAGGACCTACGGCGTAGCAGTCCATACCCTTGCCATGGTCGATGTGATAGGAGAACGATTTGATGAACTCCTCGGCGAGCGCGGGGTCGATGGCACGGAGCGAGTCGACCTTGACCCATGTTGCAGGATCGGTCTCGGGGCGGTAGAGATCCTCCACCACCAGGCCGGTTCCGGGATATTTGAAGAATATATCGTATCCGAAAGCCTTCTCCCCTTTGGCCTGGGTAGCGGGGCCGTAGATGCGGAATCCCACCAGATCGTTTTCCCATGCTATGTCGTCGGCACGCTCGGGATAGAGGCGACCGAACACCAGCGCATCCTTGGCCGGAACGGGCTTGCCGTCGCTCACGGTTGTAGCCGTATCAGTCGTGGCGGAAGCGGGCACAATCTTATAGGTGCCGTCGGCCCCGGGGAATATCAGCTTGTTGTCGTGAGTGAGCTGTGACATCACGGTGTCGCCTGACTGGGCCACGACCAGCAGACGGTCTGTACCGAGCTGATCAACGATATTGCCGGCCGGAATCTCCACAATGTCGCCCGAGCGGGGTGTGGACGGATCGACCGTCACCTCTACTTCGTTACCGGTGCATGACGAGACTATGAGCATGAGTGCGGCACCCGTGAGGACCGCCGATGAGCTGAGGGGGAAGGTGATTTTCATTTCTTGGCTATGAGAGGAGTTGAGGTCTCGAGTTTTTTCAGGCGTGAAAGCGCCTCGATGTAATAGTAGTCGGCATAGATGATGGAGGCATCGATCTCACTACCGGCAGGATGATGGCCGGTGGAGTGGTCGAGGAACGATGTGCGCTTCTCGCCCGAGCGGTAGGCCGGGGTGGCAAGCGAGGCGAGCATCTGCCTGGCGGCGCCTGAGTAAGTCGCGGCTTTCTCCTCATCGCAGTATCTCTGAAGCTCGAGCAGGGCCGAGGCCACAACGCAAGCGGCCGAGGCATCGCGGGGAGCATTGGGGATGGCGGGATCATCGAAATCCCAGTAGGGGATATAGTCCTCGGGCAGACGCGAGAGATACACGTCGGTCACCTTGCAGGCGAAGTCGAGGAAACGCGGATCGCGGGTCTCGCGGTATATCATGGTGTAGCCGTATATGCCCCATGCCTGGCCACGTGCCCACATGGAGTTGTCGGCATATCCCTGATGGGTCATCCCCTTGATGAACTCTCCGCTCTCGGGGTTGTACACAGCCACATGATAGGAGGTGTAGTCGGGGCGGAAGTTGTATTTCATCGTGGTCTCGGCATGTTTCACGGCTATGTCATAGAGGCGGTGGTCGCCACCGTTCTTGGCGGCCCAGAACAGCATCTCGAGGTTCATGAGATTGTCCATGATGGTGTTGTGTCCGCCCAGCATCTCCACGTTGCGGGGCCATGAGAGGATGGTGCCCACGCGGGGATTATAGAGGGTGGCGAGCGAGTCTGCGGTGTCGAGTATCACCTGTTTGAACTTGGGGTTGCCGGTAAGGCGGTAGCCGTTGCCGTAGCTGCAGAACATGAGGAAGCCGAGGTCATGGTCGAAGGCGGGTTGCTTGGAGAGGTATTCGAGCGATGCGGTGTATCGTTCGGCCTCCTCGCGCACGAGTTCGTCACGCGACATCTCGTAGTTGTACCACAGTATACCGGGCCAAAATCCGGCGCACCACTCATCGGCAGTGGCCTTACGGCAGTGCCAGGTGGTGTCCTCCCCAGTGATGTTGCGGGGCATCATTGTGTAGTCGGTGGAACCGGCAGAGTGGAGTACCTTGAGCGAGCGGTCCACCTGGGCGGCGCAATAGTCAAGGTCGGCGTCGACATCTACGTTGACGCTTTCGGCCTCGGCACTGGTACATGCCGTGACAATGAACGGAATGGTCAGGATTCCAATGAATTTTTTAAGCGTGTTGACCATGATTTTACAATGATAAGTGCAAATTTAGATAAGAACTAATAAAAAACAATCTTTTTTACCTCGAATCAAGAAAAATTTCTGTAGATATGTATCCTATGTATCAGATAATACGGCGATGGATGGTTAAATACTCAATCGACAGGGGAAATTTTTATCGCCACGCCTCCGCGCGGAGCCAGATCGAATTTAAGTTTGTCCTTGGCCGATACTTTCTTCTCGGTGATTCTCACGTGGGTAGCGGTCTCAACCTTAGGATCGTCGGTGTAGATTGTGGCCAGATATTTTTTGCCGGGTGTGAGGAATGAGAGGTCTATCTCCTCATCGCGGGCACCGTCGTTGTTGGTCATGGCGGCAGCCCACCAGGTCTCCCCCTTGCGACGGGCCATCTTTATGCCCTTGCCGGGGTAACCGCCCAGCACGCGGGTGTCATCGAATGTGGTCTCCAGATCCTCAAACCATTTCACCTCGGGCTCGCCGTGGTACAGGGCGGGGGTGTCGTACCAGAATATGGTCTGCAACGGGCTGAAGAACACGAGCGAGGCCGCAAGCTGATGGGCGTGGGTGTTCTTGAGGCGCTTGTCGTAGTAACAGATGGTGTAGTCGGCGGCACCGTTGAGCATACGGGTGAAGGGGAGAGTGACGTTGTGGGTGGCATCGGGCCACTCCTCGTTACCGCATATACCCTCCTGGGTGAGCAGGTTGGGACAGGTGCGCGAGAAGCCCGAGGGTCGGAACTCGTCGTGGATGTTCATCAGCAGTTTGTTGTCGGCGGCCTTGCGCACCATGTCGTGGAGCCAAGTGGCCCAGCGGTGGGAAGCATACTGGACGAAGCCCGATTTCACTCCGGCCACGCCCCACTCGTGGAGCAGGGGGAACAGCTCGTCCATCTGCTTCATCAGCGCGTGCTGGTTGACATATAGCCACACGCCCACACCTTTCTCCTTGCCGTAGTCGATGACGCGTTGCATGTCGAGATTCTCAACCACTTTCGTGGCATCACCGTCATGACTTGTGCAGGGCAGATACCACAGCCAGTCAAAGAGCATGTAAGGGATATTATGCTCGGCGCAGAAGTCTATGTTTCTCAATCCGGCATTGGTATCTATCTTGGTGCATCGCATTATCTTGCCGGGCTTCACCCAAGAGAAATCGCCCTCGGCACGGGGATTGAGGTTGAGCACGATGTCATTGTTCTCGAGCAGCTGGCCGGGAGTGTCGGCGGTCATGATTATCTTCCAGGGGGTGGCATAGTAGGTAACAATGTCGACCGGCGAATACATCACAGATTGCAGGGTGCCCTCCTTGCCGGGACGGGAGGTGTACTTGGTGAGGCACCAGTCATCGACATCGGCATCGAGCAGGGCCACCCATTTGCCCGAGGGGAGCTCGAGGGTGAGGGCGCGCTCCACGGGACGGGCGATGCTGTCGACCGGAGTGTAGTCAAATGTCGCCTGGGCCCACTTCTCGCTCCAGGCCATTGTACCGCGCGGGAATGTATAGTCGGTGAGGTCACCGGTGACCTTGTGGAATATGGCGGCGGGATGCTCGGGGAAGAAATAGCGGAAGGCTATGCCCTCGTCGTAGGCTCTCACCTGCACATCGAGCCGGTAGTCGCTCTTGTCCTTACGCGACATGTGGAGCGTGGCCGAGTTGAAACGGTCGCGCACAGTGGAGCGCTCGCCATATTGCGGATGCCACACACTGTCGACCGGAGCATGGACTGTCACGCTGTCGACCTCAAGAAGATCCATCCAGCATTCGGGCTGGACAAGATCGCGCTTGCCGAGGGCCATTTCCCATGCCCAGTTGTCGACTTCGAGTCCGGCACGTGAGGGGAGTATGGTCTCCTTTCCGTCGACGCTCACGGTGTAGGTGAGTTCGTTGGCCGGTTTGGAGAATGTCACGGTGTTGCGTCCGTCGGGCGACGTGAGGGTGAGAGTGGCATTGGCACCTGCACTCAGCGAAGTCAGCGCGAGGAGCAGTGATAGACTGGTTTTCATCATTATATCGTGGAGGGGTGTAGTTTAAGGTGGATAGTTCGGTAATAATGGGGAGGACGGTCATTTCAGATCCCAGTACACCACGTAGCGGCAACGGTGGGCGTCGTAGAGGGGGAGAATGGAGCGTCCGTCGGGAGTGGCGAAGCGCAGGCGATCGCTTGTGCGCTTGATCGAGGCCGAGGGGTTTGACAGGTCGACATCGAGCGAGGTGTTGAGGCCGGCCGGTATCTTATAGTCGTAGGTGTAATAGTCGTTTCTCACAGTGGGGTCGGAGAAAGGAGCGGGCGAGGTCATCCCCTCGGTGCCCATGTCGCCGGCGAGCACCACCGGGCCGTAGAGCAACGCTCCGCGCGAGGGGGTGTCGGGCGCGGTCTCAACGCGCAGACTCATAGGGTAGGTCACCTCCACCACGTCCCCCTCGCGCCACTTGCGCTTCACGGGGATGTAGGATGAGGGCTTGCCTTTCACGGCCACCTTGCGCCCGTTGACCTTGACCACAGGCTTACCGCTCCATGAGGGATAGCGGAGCGAGAGGGTCAGCTCGCCTGCCGGAGCCTTGTCGATGGTGAGGCGGGTGGTTTCCGACTCGGGGAACGAGGTGGTCTGGGTCAGTATCAGCCCCTTCTCGGCCCAATTGAGGCGCGAGGGGATGAACAGGTTGACATACAGATTGTCGTCACCATGATAATATATCCCCTCGGCATACTTGGCGTGGCTCTCGAAACCGCTACCCACACAGCACCAGAACGACTGCTCGGGGGTGGAGTAGACCTTGTGCGATCCGCTCAGCAACGGGAGGAAATAGCACACCATGCCCGAGAGGGTGTCCTGCTGGGCGAGGATGTGGTTATAGAGGGCACGTTCGTAGTAGTCGGCCACGGCGGGGGAGGGATCCCAGGTGAATAGGTGGCGCGAGAGTTTGAGCATGTTGTAGGTGCAACAGGTCTCGCCGGTGTAGCCGTTGATGAAGCGGGAGAATTGGGCTGGATCGAAGAAATGCTCCTTCTGACTGCACGAACCGGTGACGAACGAGTGGTGGCCGGTGGTCTCGTCCCAGAACAGGCGCGCTATGCCCTGACTGCGCCCGTCGCCTGTCAGCTCGTAATTGCGGGCCTCGGCTATCACTTTGGGGATGAAAGTATTGGTGTGCTTGGTTCCGAAATCGGTCTCACCATTCGCCAGCGGATCTATCACGTCGTTGTGATAGAAATAGCGGGCGAGATTGCGGTAACGAGTGTCGCCGGTGACGGCATAGAGATTGTAGAAAGCCTCGTTGACACCGCCAAATTCGTTGCGGAGCATGAGCCGGCGGGTCTCCTCGGGTTGTCCCATGAGTTTACCGTAGGCCCAGTCGCCCATCTTCACGGCAATATCGAGAGCCTGGCGGTTGTCGGAGTACAGATATTGGTCGATGAGGCCCGAGAACAGTTTGTGGAGAGTGTACCACGGAGCCCACACGCTCTTACCGCGCAGGTTGCGGTTGATCAGCTCCTCGGGAAACGCGCTGAGGTATCCTCCGCCCAGCGCATCCTGCACCTCGGCGAGTCCGCTCACCAGACTGTCGCCCTTGAGCTTGAACACCTCGGCACCGGTGGCTGCATACATGAGTCCGTAGGCCGAGAGGAGATGTCCGGTGGTGTGACCGCGCAGGTCGCAGTCGAGCGACTCCCATCCGCCGAGCTTCTTCACGCTCTCATATCCGCCCTCAAGTCCGGCAAACGTGCCGGCGTTGTTGCGGAAGCTGTGGAGCAGACGGCCCACGGGGATCGACACCATCCAAGCCGAGTCGCGCTCCAGATTGTCGCGTACACGGCCCGGCAGGAGCTTCACATCCTTGAGGTCGAAGCTGAGGGCTCGCACCGGAGCCGTGGTCTCGACTTTCAGTTTCCCCTCATGCTGTCCGGGATATATGGATTGGGCCGAGGCCGGTGTCAGGCAACCTATAGCCAATGCCAGAGCAAGAGTAATATAAGATTTCATTCGTAAGGTATTCGGAAAAATGCTAAAGGTATTAGGGAAGTACTATCAGGTTATTTACTTGAATTTTATGTCGCTTATGTAGCGGTTGGTCACGAAATCTTTCAGGCTCGTGAGTTTCTCACCGTTGATCATGACGTTCTCGAATGTCACGTCGGTAACATCCCTCTCGCGGTCATATCCCAGGATCTCCGACTTGGATTCTCCATAGCCGTTGTAGGTGATGTTGCGGAAACGTATGTTCTCGATTTTCCGGCCCGGAGTCTTGTTGTACTTGGGATTGAACTGTACCTCGAGGTGAAACAGCATCCCTTCTTGGATGCTTTCCACGCGTATGTCGTCAAACGTGATGTCGCGGGCTATATTGTTGTCGCCGAGCACGATGCACATCGCGCCACGGTAGGGCGGATCATCCTCGTCGTGCTCGAGGATGTCGATGTTGCTGAATGAGAGCCTCTCTATCACCTCGCCCTCCTCATTGTCGGGGTCGCCGTGGCCACCGATGTTGATGGGGTGGGCGATGTCGGCCCACAGCACCGAGTTCTTCACGGAAATGTCCGATGAACCGCCTTTCCAGTCCCAGCGGTGGTTGTAGAGGGCGATGCAGTCGTCGCTGTTGCGCATGAACACGTTGTCGATCTCCACATTCCGACAGCACATCATGTCGATACCGTCGCTCCAGCCCTTGATGCTGAACGATTTGAGATTCCGTATGATAATTCCCTCGCTTCCGCCACCAAACACGGTGTAGTGGTCGGGGTTGACCACGGTAACGCCGTCGATCTCGACATTGCGCGAGTTGGTCACCTCGATGCCACGTATGGGGTGGTCGAGGATGCCTCGCCCTATGATCCTGACGTTCTCGGCATGGTCGACAAGGAGCTTCGCCCTGATTACAGCGCCGTGTGCCAGGAATACAGTGGTGTTGGAGGGGATGCGGATCTGATTGTTGGGCAGGTCGCCGGGGCGATGCACTCCGGGGCCGAAGTAGAGTACTCCGGGGCCTGACTCGGTGTAGACCTCGCTCATCACCGGATTGGCAAACAGGTGAAGGTTGTGGAGACGGTCTCCGTCAAATTCCACCGACAGGTAGCGTGGTTCGTCGATGCGGAATGTGATGGTGTTGCCCTTGCGGTCATAGTTGATCGAATGGCGGAGCGGGCGCACATCGACCTGCGAGAAGATGCCGTTGTTCTTCTTCACCATCACTTCCACCGGCTCGTCCATGTCAAACTGTACCATCGAGGCATCCTGCGGACGGTCCATGTCGACCTGCACCTTGTACTCATACAGGTCCTGCCATTCCCCGCCGATGGTCCTCACCTTTACGGTGAAGTCATCGTTGTGGGGCATATTGGGGTTGCCTGACGGATACACGTTGAGCGTGGCGTTGGCCATCATGGCCATGAAGCAGGTCGCAAGGGTGAGGATGGAGCGTAGGGGGTGGTTCATGAGCGGATCATTTGTGGGGATTTCATTTGCGGAATTTCACGTTCACCATGTTGCCGTCCTTCTTCACGGGATGCGACTTGCCGTTGACGGTGAGGGATGTGGGGGAGCCCTTGATGTTCATGTTGACACGGGGCTGGCCGGTGACCTGCAGGTCGAGCTTGCGACCTTCGGGTCGGGCTATCACGTTGAGCTTGGAGAGCGACGAGAAATAGGTGTCGCCACCACGGCGCAGGGCGCTTCCGTGTCCGATGAAGGTCTCGGAGGGGTCGGCGGGGTTGCCACCCTCGGGATAGCTTACGGCGAGCATATAGGCATCGGTGCTCCATCCGTCGGCATCCATCCACGAGTTGAGGTGCATGAGACGGCCGTCGGCCTGCTGATTGATGTAGAGGTCGGTGATCTTGCCCTTGTTGGTGATGCGGAGGCCTATCCAGCCGGTGCCCTCGCGACGCTCTATCACGGGGAGCTCCTCATTTTTCTGCGAGGGGGAGTCCTTGAGTATTATGGCTGTCACGCCCTTCACGCGGTCGGTCACGCCGGGCAGGTGGAAGCTCCAGTAGGTCTCGGTGCCCTGCAGATCCTCGGTGGGACCCTCGTGGGTCTCCCAGTACATATCCTCGGGATAATCGTGTACAAAGTTGCTGTAGGCCAGCGGGCGGGGATAGAGGGGACGGATGAGCGCGGCCGACTCGCCGTTGGTGATCTCGAGGTCGAAGCCTCTCTTGACGGCCTCGCCACCGGGGTGCCACACCCACTCGAAGTTGCCGGGCTGATGGCTGTGGAGGTCGTCGATGACGTAGATCGCATTGTCGATCCACAGGAAGTGGCGGAAGTTGCGGTCGAGCAGATGCGACATGGGGCCGGTGCCGTCGGCCAGCACATACTTGATGTTGCCGCCGTCCACCAGATTGCTCACCGAGCCGGGGAGCATGGTGCCGTGATACTGCTGATAGGTGGGCTGGCCCTGACCGTTGAATTTCACAACGTTGTGGGCATCGGTCTGGAAGAAGTAATTCCGGTACTCGGGCTTGCCGTAGCTGCAGTTGCCGGCATCCTTGATGATGTCCACTCCCTTGTGGAACACTATGAGCGAATTGGCGTCGGCATGGGAATGGTTCCATGTCATGCCGCTCTTCACGGCGAGCATGGTGGCATCCTTGTCCCAGGAGTCACGCATTGTGGCCCAGCCGAAATCCTCCCACAGATGCGAGGTGGGGAGGCCGGGGGTGGCGGGAGCCTTGTCGAGCGAGGGGGTGTAGAGAAATCCCATGGGGAAGATGCGGGGGAAGCCTTCGCGGTGCTGTCCGGGCTCAATCTGGGTGGCATACCACAGTGTGGCGGGGTTCTCGGCACCCATATTGTAGGCGAGTATCATCGAGCTTTCGCCGGTCACATTCTTGTGGGAGTCGCCGAAATTGATGCTGTGGAGCTGACCGGTGCGGGGATAGGCCACGTGGCAGAAGAAAGGAGCGAGCTTCTCCATCTGAGGGATATCCTCGAGCTTGGCGCCGGGGTGGGAGTTGAGCCATGCCATGCGCAGGAGCAGGGCCTCGGTCACGCCGAAGCTCGCATAGTTGATGCTCTCGTACATACCGCCGTCGCGGTCAAATGTCTTGGGCTTGTGCTGAATGATGTCGCCGTCAAATTCAAACCACTCCGGCATGGCCTCGACAGTACGGCGGGCAGCCTCGGCGGCCTGGGGGAGTTCGTTGCCGATCGAGAGGGCGAGGAGTCCGCCCATGCCGGCACATGAGGTCCACCAGTTATGGCCCATGGAATTGAGCGAATGTATGCGCGAGGGCTCAAGGATCCAGTCGCCGAGCAGAGGCTCCACGGCCAGGCGCCACATCCCCTCGGCTATCTCCTTGCGCTCGGCGGGAGTGAGGCGGTCGTATATCACATCGTAGGCCACAGCCACCTGAAAACTGCGGTGGGCCATCTGCAGCTCGCTACGCCATGCCGGCTTGCGGGCCAGCATCTCGCGGTCGCCCCACGAGCGGGTCTTGGCGGTGGCGAGGAGCACACGTTTGATACAGTCGGCATACTTGTCGTCGCCGGTCATCATGTAGGCGAGGGCGGGATACTCGAGTTTTCTCACATCCCCCTTACCATCGGCCTGCTCATCGGCCACAGCCTTAATCTGTTGCCAGGCGCGGGCCATTACGGAGTCGTTCTTCACGGCTTTCTTGGCTGTCTCCACCCTGTCGGGGGTGAAGAGGAGTGACGGATGCTTGATTTTCTGAGCCTGCGCGATTGCGGCACACATCAGTATGGCGGCAAGTGCCGGAAGCAGTCGGCGTAAAGTCATGATATTTCGGAGTTTTAAGATGATGTTCAGATGTAATGTGATGAGATATTAAGGAAAGCGGGGAGCGTAGAAATGAGGAAGCGGAATCACGGGTCGAATATAGCAAAAAATCCCGTCATAACCTCATAACCCTATCACCCCATAACCTTCATCGCGAGATGAATTATCGCGAGATGAATTTAACATTGTCGACATGTTCGCCGATGAAAATGCGGGCCATGTCGCCGGTCTTGTACCACTTGGGCTTGCCGGGCATATCGTCGGAGATCTTCTCGCCGTTGATCACCAGATTCTCGAAAGTGATGTCGCTCACCTTGCGGTCCTGGTTGTATCCGGCTATGATCGACAGCTCGTCGCCCGAGCCGTTGTAGACCACATCCCTGAACAGCACATTCTTCACGCAGGTGCCGGGAGCCTTGCAATATTTCTCGTTGAAGAAGATGCGGATGTTGAACAGCTGGCCCTGACGGAAATCCTCGACGCGGATATTGTCGAAAGTTATGTCCTTGACCAGATTGTTGTCGCCACAGTTGATGGCGAAGCAACCCTGATAGTCGATCTGCTTCTCCTGATGGTCGAGGATGTCGATGTTGCGGTACATGAGGTTCTGGATGGTATCGGCCGGAGCGTCGGTGCCAAGCTCGGCGGCACTGCCGTGGAGACCTATCATGATTGGGTGGGCCACGTCGGCCCACAGCGTGGAGTTCTCCATGGTGATGTTCCTGCATCCGCCGTTGAAGCCCTTGCGGGTGGCATACACGGTATTGCAGTCGTCGCTGTTGCGGCAGAACACATTATTATAATGCACATTGTCGCTGGCAAACACGTTCATGCCGTCGCCCCAGCCGTAATAGCTGATGGCCTTGACATTGTTGATGCTCACCGAGTCGCTTCCGCCCACCGGGATCTGGGTGACGATGATGCCGTCGGCCTCGATGTTCTTGCTGCGCTTGATGTACACGCCCTCGCCACGTCCGCGGGGATGCACCTCGCCACGGCCGTAGAATTTTACGTCGCTCACGCCGTTGGCTATCAGCTGGCCATACACGCGGGCTCCGCCGTCGATATAAACTGTGGTGCCCGAGGGGACGCTGAGGGTGTCGCCGGGCAGATTGTGTACGCCGGGAGCGAAGTATATCAGATCCTTGTGCTTCTTAAGGTTCTTGAGCACCTTGGCTGAGGGGCGGTGGGTGTCGATGGGGTTGGCGAAGAGGTGTAGGTTGTGGAATATGTCGCCGTTGACCTCGACCGAGAGATTGCGGGGCGAGGAGAGCGAGAAGGTCAGAGTGTCTCCGCTGACCGCCGGAGTGATATTGTAGGAGAGGGGACGCACACGGGCCTCGGTGACCGGGGCGCGGTGGGCGATGACGCGCACGTCGACGGTGCCGTCAAAGTCGAAATAGGCCATCGAGGCCGTTTCGGGAGTGTGTTTTGTTCCGCGCACCTCGTCCACCTTCACGGGATAGACGGCTACTGACTGCCATGGAGTCTCAGCGCCCTGGCGCACCTCCACGGTGAAATCATCGAGCGTTTCCACCCCCGGTCCGGCAGGGTAGGTGACGAGTTCGGCTTTGCCGGGCAAGAATATGGCTAATGCAAGAGTCAGGAGTGATAAATGCTTCATGACGCGGTGTATAGATTGGGTTTATATAGGGAGATAGACAGGGAGCGGGGTAGTGCGGGATAAAATACCGGTCGAGCGGGGAGGGAGCTCCCATCCCTCCCCGGCCCGTTCCGGTAAAGAAAAGTGATTCGTGGCGATTGAAGTCCCCGCGTGGCGGGAGGGGGGCTGCCCCTCCCGTCGGCGAGGGAAACAATCTGATTCACCTTGAATATTATTCGCGATGGTGCATGAGGGTGGAGAATCCCAGCTGGTCGAAACCGCCCGATGAACTGCCGTAGTGACCGCCACCGCCGTCGGGACGGTAACGCTCGGCAAATTCAGTGATATAGGTGGCCTTTACGCCGTGGGATTTGCAGTATCCTGCCCAGATATCCCATCCGGGACGTACCGAGCCACGACCGTCGGCCGAGATCTTGGTCATGAGGTTACCGCTATAGGTGTATTCCTTGAACGGCATGGAGCTTTCGGGATACTTGAACGAAGCGTCGGTAGAGCCCGAGGTCACGCCCTCTTTGAGCAGGTTGTACTTGGCTACGTACTGGGCGAAAGCGATGGCGCGTCCGTCCTCGAAAGCGAAGAGGTCCTCACCGATGCTGTAGGCCATCTGGCAGAAAGCTCCAACCATAGCGGCACACAGGGTGTTGTGGCCCTGGTCACGACCGGCCTCATTGCCTTGGGCGAGCTTCTCGCCGGTGCCCGAGGGATCATCGAATACGGCGATCACACCCTTGCGCATGATACAGCCGGGACCTTCACCTTGCTTGAAGTGGAGTATAGCCTCGTTGACCATATCCTGATCCTCCATGAGAATACCCATCGAGAGAATGGCGGTCATTGACGCGAGGTCCCAGTTCATCCACGAGTGGTTGGAGGTGTTGTTGGCGATGAATTTAGAGCAGAAAGGATAGAAATGGTTTCTCATCCAGTCGGATACCTTGGTGAATCCGGCCGACTTGTCCCAGTTGTTGTAATCACGCACCAGTTCGGCGGCGTTGGCGGCCTGATGGATCTGGAACATGATCAGGTACTCGTTGGGGTCGATCACCTCGTCCTTGTAGTTCTTGCGACCGAGGAGCAGACCCTGATTTACGTTGGCCCAGTCCTCGAGGATCTCGATAGCGTTGGCTGCGGCAGCTGCATCGCCCGAGATTTGCCATTTCAGTGCGAGCTGGTAGGCTGCAGCGCAATCGCGGAAGAAGTTGGTGTAGTTGTTGTGGATACCGGGATAGAACTCGTCGCGCAGACCTGCGTCATCCCAGCGTCCGCCACCGTCACCCCAGTTGCCGGCATCGAGGCGGGCAAGATACTTCACGGGGCTGGCTTTGTAGCCGACATTGCTGTATCCGCTGGTCTCGAGTTTCTGATAGGCGTCCGACCAGGGCGACTGGCTCAGGTGCTGTTTCACGTAGTCGATATCGGCACGTGTGTGGAGCATGCACGGGTGCTTGCTCAGATCGTATGTCTGAGCGTCATAGGTGGGCAGTGGCATCTCCCATGAATCGATGTCGTTTACGCCGTCCTCAAGCTCGCTACAGGCTGATGAGAGGGTGAGCATTGCGACTCCCGACATGAATATTGAAAATATCTTTTTCATTATGATATGTATCGGATTGATTGGTGTTTATTGAGTTTTCCGCTATCCCCGCCCCGCATTGGAGCGGGGAATACGCGGAATAATCATCTCAGTGGGTTATTTACCTTGGGCTACCTCGTTCTCGGCAAACTTCTTGGCTTCGTCGGCACTGGTGAATGTGCGGATCCAGAAGATGTCATACCAAGGCTTGGAGGGATCCACCATATTGTTGGGGATATCGGCGATCTTGACCTGGAAGAGGTTGAATTCGTGGTAGGGGGTGCCCCAGCCCGAGAACTTGTTGGTAAGGTCCATCATGATCAGGCGGGTTCCGTCGGGCAGATCATATCCGGCCTTGTCGTGGGGATTGCCTGAATCGCTTACGTCCCATGTGTTGTCGCCACCCTTCGGTACATTGCAACGTATCGCCATGACGGGATGAGATGAATGCATAGTGAAGGGGAGATTGGTGATCTTGATATCGCGACGCCACTTGCCTGTACCGGCATCGGGGAAATGTACGCGCCATGTGTCGTTGCGTTCCTGCGGAGCCTGTGAGGCGTTGGAGCAATCCCAGCCGTTCCAGCCATTGCTTGCATCCCAGATGTACCAGCCGGGTTCTACGGTGACGGTCACTGACTGCACGTCGCCGGTTGAGGGGCAGGTGGCCGAGATGGTGCATGTACCGAATCCTACGGGGGTCACGCGGCCACGGTTGATCTTACAGATGCTCTCGTCGTCCGACTCCCATTTCACTGCGCCGATAGTAGCGCCGGTGGGGAAGTAGGTGACATCGAGGTCAAATGCTCCGTGAGAGATACATACAGGGTTGTTGACGGGCTTGATCTCCACGCGCTCGGCTTCAACGAGCTTGTAGAAGTGGAACTTGTATTCTCCGGCCACGTTGCTGCGGTCGGTGGCGATGGCACGGATAGTCACTTCGCCCTCGCCCACTGCGGTCACGAGACCGTCGGCGTTGACTGTTGCAATTGATTCATCCGAGCTTGCCCAGCGGAGCAGGTCGTAGGTGTGGTCGGCGGGAAGTATGGTGGCCTTGAGCTGGATCTCATCGGTCACGTAGTAGTAACCCTCCTCGCTCGGAGCGGTCTCGCAATCGATGATGATCTCGGTGGCCTTGATCAGTTCGGGGATCACGTTCACTTTCAGCACTGCCTCGGCATCGTACACCTTGAATCCGAGTGACGAGAGGGCGGTGATGGTGGTCTCGCCCACGCTCACGCCACGCACGGTGCCGTTTTCATCTACGGTAGCGATAGATTCGTCGGCCGATTTGAAGTACACCTTGGGATCGGTCACATCGGTGGGGCCGTAGGTGTAGACAAGTGTCGAGTCCATGCCCACTGCGAGTTTCAGGGTCTCGCTGCACTCGATGTTGATGCTTTCGAGCATGCGTCCCTCCTCGGCGTTGAGGGTGAGCTGCTTGTCGTCGTCACACGAGGCGAGGAGGCCTGTGGCGAGAGCTGCGCTCATCAGCATGGATAATGATTTGCTTATATTTTTCATTATTCTGTTTCTCTTAAGTTATGGTAATGATTACCAGCCGGGGTTCTGGCCAAGGTTGGGGTTGAGCTGGAGCTGGTCGATGGGGAGGGGGTTGAGATAGTTCTTCTCGGCCCAGTGGCGACCGGTCTCGATGATGTTGTTGCCATCGGAATTCTGGAGATAGGACGAGGAGATGTTGCGTGACCCCAGGAAGTCCATGGGCATCTCGGTCTCAGCTGTCTTCCAGCGCTTGAGGTCGTCGAGGCGGAAACCTTCGTTGAAAAGCTCGATGGTGCGCTCGCGGCGTATTTCCTGACGCATGTCGAGGCCGTTGGCGCTCACGAATTCATTGGTCAGGGCGGGCATCTCCTTGTTGAGACGCTGGCGGGTAAGGTTGATCGAGATCTTCAGGTCATCGTTGGAGATGTGTCCGTCGCGCTCGTACACTGCCTCGGCATAGTTGAGAAGCACCTCAGCGTAGCGGATAATGGGGAAATCGTAGCTCTGCTCACCGTCGGTCACCTCGCGCTCGGTAGCCCACTTCTGGGGGAAGTAGAGTGCGCCCGAGTTCCATGAGGGCTGCCACTTGGCGCGGGCGAGCTCGGCGTCCGATCCGCTCCAGTCGAGACGGCTGTTGGCGGCCGAGTTGGTGAAGTAGTACTGGCCGGGGGCCATGAGGGTGGTCTTCATGCGCAGGTCGCGGTTCTGCCACTCGCTTGTGGCCTTGCCGTAGCCCTGGAATTTGGGGGATTTCTCGATGGGAAGACCGTCGGAGCACAGGTACATGTTGGCAAACTTGGCCGAGACATACTGGGCGTTGGCGAGCACCTCGGTGTTGAGGTTCTTGCCGATCTTCTTGAGGGTGGGGTGGAAGCAACGTTTCAGGATATACTCCTTGTTGGCATCCTTCTTGAGTCCGGCGGGGTTGCTCTGCACATCCTCGAGGATAAAGAGGTATTTGAGCGAGGTCTCGCCGAGGGCATTGTTGTAGAACAGCTGGAACTTGTTGCCGTCGATCACTTCCTTGGAAGCCTTGGCCGAGATGTCGAGCAGCTCCTTGGCGCGGGTCTCGTTGCCACGGAATTTCTGCCATGTGCCTTCGAATAGGGCTACACGTCCGAGGAATGCCTGGGCACCTTCACGGCCTACGCGGCCGTCGGCCAGTTCGGCGGTGGGTTTGAGGTTGCTGATTGCGTTTCTGAGGTCGTCGATGATGAAGTCGATTACTTCGCCACGGTCATTGCGTGATGCGAAAAGCAGTGGATCGTCGGTGTCGAGCGAGCGGTTAACGATGATCACGTTGCCGAATTTCTGCACCAGCTGGAAGTAGCACCATGCGCGGAAGAAGTAGGCTTCTCCAAGGGGCTGGGCTATCTCGGCCTTATTGGCAAATCCCTGGGATTTCTCCAGGAGCAGGCAGCAACGGCGTATGTGGTCATAGTTGCCCGAGTAGTCGCCATCGCTCGAGGGGACGGTATTGATACCGGCACTCACCTCGTCGGGCGAGGAGCTGCGGTCACGCAGTATATCGGAGTGCTTGTCGGCATGGATGGTACCGCTGTACACCATGTCAAAGTTGGGGAACCAATCGTAGAACTTGTTGGAGAAAGCCTGGAAGTCTCCGGCTTTGTTCCACAGGTCGGGATCGGCGAGCTGTTCCTTCGGATCGAGCTCGAGGCACGATACTGATGCCAGGGCTACGGACACAGCAGCTATATATCGGAATATTTTTTTCATTGTTATGTGCGGGTCTGGAGGTTAGAATGTAAGGTTAGCACCGAAGGTCCATGTGCGCAGGAAGGGGTAGCGGGCACTTGCCGATACGTAGGAAGCAGCCTCGGGGTCCCATCCGTCGTGGATCTTGCAGGTCTCCCACAGGTCGGTTCCGGTGACATAGATGCGCACGTTGGAGAGGAAGCGGGTCTTTTTGATCAGCGACTCGGGCATTGTGTAGCCGATAGTGAGGTTCTTGAGACGCAGATAGGTACCGTCACTCATGAGCCATGACGAGGGCTGATAGTTATATTTTCTGATACCATCCTGGAATGTGAGCGGAGGATAACGACCATCGGGGGTCTCGGGGCTCCATACATTGCCTACCCATTGGTTGGATCCGCCGTGATACATGTCACGCATGGGGATCTGCCAGGGGTCGGTGGCATCAGCCTTGTTTTGCTCACGACGGTAGACAGTGCGCTTGGTTGCACCCTGGAACACTACATTGAAGTCGAAACCGTTCCACTCGAAACCACCGTTGAAAGAGAACTGGATCTTGGGATCGTCGGTACCCAGATACACGAGGTCGTCGAGGTCGAGCTTGCCGTCGCCGTTGACATCCTCATACATGTTGTCGCCTACGCGGATCTGATCGATATTACCTTCGCCGGTACCGTAGGTTGAGCCATTTTTGTAGCGGGCCTTGTATTTCTCGAGCTGTTCCTCGTTCTGGATCTTGCCGATGTAGCGCAGACCCCAGATAGAGTTCAGGGGATAACCCTCCTGGTCGGAGCGACGGCCGAATCCCTTGGCTCCGCTGCCTCCGTTGTCCACAAGTTCGTTGTCGGCGTAGGTGAATGTACCTCCGATATGATAGTTTACGTTGCCTATGCGGTCGTTCCAGGTCACGTTGCCTTCGTAGCCCCAAGCCTTGAATTTACCCCTGTTTGCTGTCGGGGCCTTGTCGCCGAGGATGCCGGGATAGAGCACGTCGATGAGCATGTTGTTGGTCTTCTTCCAGAATGCGTCCACCGATCCGTTGAGGCGATTGTTGAGGAACCCGAAGTCGAGACCGATATCATAGTTATGCACGCGCTCCCATGTACGGTCGGTGCTGACGAGCTTACCGTTGGTATCCAGAGTATTGACCAGCTGTCCGCCGATAAGGTTGCCACCCTGCGATGACACGTTCCACAGCAGTACGCCCGAATAGCGGTCGATACCGCTCTGGTTACCCACATTACCGTAGGAAGCACGCAGTTTGAGGTTGCTGATCACGGGGCTGAGGGGCTGCATGAAGCTCTCCTCGCTGATGCGCCAGCCGAGTGAGGTGCCCCAGAAGAATGCCCAGCGGTTATCTTTCTGGAATTTGGAGCTACCGTCGTAGCGGAACTGGCCCTCGATCATGTATTTGCCCTTGTAGTCATAGTTGGCACGACCGTAGTAGGACATGATCGATTCCTCCCAGTTGTTGGCTCCGGTGATGGATTTCTCTCCTGCACCGTTGATGATCTCGAGTTCGGGCTGGATGTCCATGGCCTTGAACTTGCTGAACTGGTATTGCTTCATGTTGTACTGAAGACCGGCCATGAGGCTGAGGTTGTGGGCCTCTTTGAATGAGCGGGTCCAGTTGAGATAACCCTGCACGGTGTAGAAGTCGGTTGTCGAGAAACTGTTCTCGTAGTAGGTATCGCTTTGGCTCTGGCCCTTGATAGGTTCGGGAGTCACGCCGTCATATTGATAGTAGTCCACGGCGAGCTGTTTGGTGTCGCGTGTGGCAGTGGAGTGGTTGTAGCCGAGCACGGCATTGGCGGTGAAGCCCTTGAGTATTTCGTAGCGGAGTGTTTCGCTGATGTTCAGAGCGTTGACTTTCAGCTTATTATCCCCCCCTAATTCGCATTTCCAGTTGGGAGTGGCCCAGTCGTTACCCCAGCCGTAGGGCTTGCCGTCGATAGTCGATGTGGGGAAGCCGGGCTGCTGCGAGTTGACAGTGAGCGCACCGCTTATCTGGGTGGGAGCCACTTGGTCCTGACGGTTGTAGCTGATCACGCTCTGGATAGTGAAGTTGTCGGTGAGGGTGAACTTGTTGTTCAGTCGCAGGTTGATACGCTGGTTGTTGTTGTTACCCCACTTGAGGTTGGAGTCGTCATACATGTATCCGAGCGAGAAGCGGTAGGTGTTCTTGCCGCCGCCTGACACTGAGAGCTCGTGGTTGGTGCTCCAGCTGTCGCCCCACATCACGTCCTGCCAGTCGGTGTCGAAGAATGTCATGTCGTCGACGTTACCCATGTTGAGAGGGTTGCCGTTGATCCACTGGTTACGGTATTCTTTGGCAAGTGTGGCATACTTGTACCAAGTGTTGTTCTTGGGGTCTTCGGTGGTGAGGCCCAGGTTGTAGTCGTTGTAGAGACCGGTGATGATACCTGTGCTCCACTCGTCGAGGCTCATGAGCTCGGCGCTCAGACCGATGTGCTTGTAGGTATAGGATCCGTTGTAGTCCACTTTCACCTTGCTGTCGCCCTTGGCCTGCTTGGTGGTGATGAGCACAACGCCGCCGGCGGCCTTCGAACCGTAGATTGATGCGGCGGCATCCTTAAGGAAGTTCATCGACTCGATATCGGAGGGGTTGATGAGTCGCAGGTCGTTGACGCTCTCATATTCCACACCGTCGATGATGATGAGGGGACTGGCTGAGTTCTTGGATACGGCACCGCGCAGAGACATGTTCCATGACTCATCGCCGGGAGCCGAGCTGTTGCGGGTGATGATTACACCGGGCACCTGGCCCTGGAGAGCCTGCACGGGGCTTGAGAGGTTACCTTTGTTGGCGAGAGCGTCGGCACCTACTGTAGCCACGGCTCCGGTGAGGGTGGCTTTCTTCTGTGTACCGTAGCCCACTACCACTACTTCATCGAGCATGGCGGTGTCATCGGCGAGGGTGATTACAAGGTTGTCGGAATTCACATTCACTTCCTGTGTCTTGTAGCCTACGTAGCTCACTACGAGGGTCGCGCCCATGGGTACGTTGAGAGTGAAACGGCCGTCGATGTCGGTGGCGACGCCCTCGGATGTACCCTTGACCATTACGCTTGCGCCGATGAGCGGTTCGCCTGTGGCATCGAGCACCTCACCGGTCACTTTGGCTGCCGCCGGAGTGGCCTGGACGGTAGCCGGCGTGGCCTGAATCGAGGCGGGCGACAATGCCGTGAAGCATGCCGCCATCACTCCTCCTATCAGCGAGCCTCGCCATGGATAGATTTTAAGATTACTTTTAATCATAAATATTGGTAAATTGGTATAGAAATATCTATATATTGTGTGTTTGGCGTGGATGTCAGGCTATGGCCCCGAGATAGGAGCGCACATCGTTGCGACCCATGCGCAGGTGATTCTCCACGGTGCGCACCGACAGTTGCAGACGCTCCGAGATGTCCGATGCCGACAGGCAGTCGTATCGGCTCATCACATATATTATACGTCTCTGCTTGGGCAGGCACTCAACACGCTCGCGTTCTATTTCCTCAAGATCGCGTGCGTATATCTCGGGCTCGATCGAGTAGGCGTATTCGGCCTCCTGCTCGGCTGTGGAGATAGCGCTCCGGCGTATGTCGGTGTGGGCTTCGGTCACGTGGTAGTGGTGGCGCAGATAGTCGTTGACAAGGTTGCGGGCGATAGTGTGGATGAATGTGGTGATGCTGTCGGCCGAGATCTCGCGGGTGTATTCGAGTAGACGCAGCCACACCATCTGTGTCAGATCATCGGCATCCTCATTATTATTGATGCGGTAACCTATGTAGCGGCGCACTTTCTCGCGCTCGGTGAGGTAGCTTTGTGTTATCAAGGCCTCGTTGTGCATCCTTGCTTTTTTCATGGCGTGGTGTTGACTTGTGTGATGGATCGGTCAGTGTTTTCATTTGATCCGATGCAAAGTTATAGCCAATCCCACTCTTGGCAAAACTTTTTTACCCGCCTTTCATCTCAATTCGTTTAGTTGGATATATCTATATGCAACTGTTTAGTCCTTATGTGTTTACACGGGTGAGACTAAGTGTCTCACAATTTTTTGAGACTTTTTAGATACTCGGCCGGGGTGCTTCCGGTGAATTTCTTGAAGTATCGGAAGAAGCTTGCCCGCGAGCTGAATCCGCATTTTGCCGACATGGCACTTATTGTATATTTTACAAGATTGGGGTCCTTTTCAAGCATCTCCTTGAACGCCTTCACGCGGTGTTCGTTCACATAGTCGTAGTAGTTGGTCTTGAGATACTGGTTGAACGTGTACGACAGGGCGTGGGTGTTGTATCCGATCATAGTGGCGAGGTCCGACACCTTGAGGTCGGGATTGGTGAACGGTCGCTCCGTGCGCATGATGGCATCAAGCTTGCGTAACACGCGCCGGCACTCCACGTCGCTCAGTCGGGTGGTGCGGTACTTGGTGTCCTCGCCTCCGGCCGATGCATCAGCCGTCTTCCCCAGCGCCTCATCATCAGCGCTGTCATACATGGCGGCATATTCCCCTTGGGCGATTCCGGCCAGTATGCGGCGGTGGCGTATGTACAGGTACACGGCCACAGCCACGGCTATGAGGGCGATAGCTATGAGCACCCATTCAAATGTCGAGAACACGTGGCTCATCCTCACGTCCATGCGGCTCTCGGTGGACGGCGATCCGGCCTGGCGCACCTTGAAGGTATAGCGCCCGGTGGGGATGTCGTAGTAGGTGGCCGACGGGTCGGCCTCGGCCATGATCCACTCGTCGTCGTATCCGTCCAGTTTGTATTCATATTTGTGCCGCTCGTCGCTGGTGTAGCCCAGATCGGAGAAATATATGGTGAACGACCTGTTGTTGGAGTTGAGCGAGAGCACCGGATGGCGGGCCGAGCCCTTGAGGCTCCCCATCATGGAGTGTCCTCCGGCCACCACGTCGGTGATGCGTGGCACCCGCTGGGTCTTGGCGTTGGTCTTGAAGTTCTCGTAGTCGAGGTGTACCAGTCCGCCCGTGCAACCCATCCACAGGTCCCCCTTGTCGTCGCGTATGGGCGGACAGAAGGTGAACACCGGCGAGGGGATGCCGTCCGAGGCCGAGAAGTGTCTTACCTCCTTGTCGCGGTCATACTGTATGAGACCGTCGTCGGTGCCTATCCACAGGTTGCGGTCGGTGTCCTCGGTGATGAAAGTCACGGTGGGCACACGGCCTCCGGCACTCAAGGGCAGAGGGCTGAAACGGGTGAGGGCGAGGTCGCTTTTCACCACGTCGCCACGGTCGGGCACGAAGTACAGGTTGTGCTCCCCGTCCTCGTAGATGTCGCGGATCTTCTGGTTGTTGACAAATCCCTTGGGGAAATTGTCGGCTCTCAGCGCTCCGTCCTGAAGCACGGCCATGCCGTTCTCGGTGCAGAACCATCCCCTGCCTGCGCTGTCGAAGAATATCTCGAACACCTCGCCACGGGGCAGACGCGAGTTGGCATAAGTGTAGGAGTCCTTGAGCTTTCCGTCGCGGAACGAGTAGGCGCCCAGCGATGATCCTACCCACATGTCGCCGTTGCTGTCGGGCGTGATCACAAACACATTGGTATTCTCGAAGGCGGGTCCCACGGGATTGAACCTCGATATGCTCAGTGTCGCGGGATTGAAGGTGTACATTCCTCCGCCGTATGTGCCTATATAATATAGGTGGTCGGCGGGATTGTAGGTGGTGGCGAATATGATGTTGCTCCTGATCGCCGGGGTGGCGAACGAGGCCGTGAGACCGTTTTCGCGGTTCAGATAATACAGCCCCTCGCGGGTGCCTATGAGCATCTCGTCGCCGTTGATGGCCACGGCACGCACGGTCATCTGCGAGGTGTCGAAATAGTTGGAGTAGCTGAATATGTCGAAGATCCGGCTTGCCTCGGGGGTGTAGTCGAGCCCCGACTGGTAGTAGCCTATCCACAGCAATCCCTCGCTGTCGGTCTCGATGGAGTAGACTGAGTTGGAGCTGAGGCTTTCGCCCTGGGGAGCGAGACGCTCGTGGGTCAGATGATTGGCCATAGCTCCGCGCCGGGTGGAATAGATATATACCCCGTCTCCGTCGGTGGCAATATTGAGCATCCCTTCGTCGGGGTCGACACTGATGGCCGATACCAGGTTGCACCCGGCGTTGATGGCCTGGCCCCAAGCCCTGGAGCTGATGTCAAATGTCAATACTCCCTCGCCACGGGTGGCGATGTACAGGATGTTGCCTATGCGGGCCATGTCGGTGAACTCGGCGTTGACCGATGCGTTGGGATACTCGGTGAAGATCCTTTCCTTGAGGTTGAGATACATGAGCGAGGATCGCGAGGCGAGCCATAGGGCATCGCTCGATGCCGGGTCGGGCTGGAGAGATTTTATCACATTGTTGGCCGAGAGCACGTCGCTACGTGGCATGAACCTCTCCACATGCCGCTCATCGCCCGAGAGCAGATACACCCCCTGATCGGTGGCGGCAAACAGTGTGTCGCCCTGCAGGAGCAGTCCGTTGACCGGAAAGTTTATGCGGTTTCGGGCCATAGGGATAATGTCGCTCCCCCCGGCCGGCAGGCGGAACACCCCCTCGCCGTTGGCGATATACACTGTCCCGTCGCGTCCCGAGGTTATGTCGGTCACGCGCTTCAGGTTTAGCCTTTCGCCCGGTATCGTGTACTTCTTCACCCTCACGCCGTCATATCGGTCGACGGTCTGCCCGGTGCCTATCCACACATATCCCGTGGCGTCGCGGTGTATGGCGTTGACCAGCCGGTCCGATGTGCTCACCTGGCGGAATGTCTGCGCTCCTGCCGGCAGTGCCGTCAGGAGGATTATTGAAAATATAATATATAGGTATATCCCTTGGGTGCGTATGTAGTGCGTGTGTTGGCGGTACATGAGAAATAAGGCTGTTAAGTAGAGCGAGTGTTTTCACTGCGTCATGCAAATTTAATCATTGCACCCGCAACTATCCAAAAAAGCACCCATAAAAAATCACCGCCCGGGGAGTTTTATATGGACTTTTTTTGTAAGCCATATCCGGTAAGCCGGTCATGCGCATCACAATGTGATAATAGCTGAAAAAATATATTAAAAATATGGCTATGAACATATTATTCAGAATATTAGTTGTATATTTGCATACTTTAATACACATAAAGATATGAAGACTCCTCAACAGATAGCAAAGATTAAAGCGGTTCTGCTATACATCATGCAGAATTTCCATGACGGGGTTGATTATATAAAACTGTTCAAGATATTATATTTCGCACAGCAGGACCATCTTGTCAGATACGGCAAGGTCATAGTGGATGATTCGTTCCGGGCTTTGAAGCATGGACCGGTACCGACTTACACATATAAGGCGCTCCAGATAGCGGAAGGAAAACCGCTTGAAGGAGATTTCGATGAATTTCTGAGCAATATATCGGTCAGGGACAAAAAGGTGTACACCACTGCGTTGCCTGACATGGATTATATATCGGGCGCCGACCGGAAATGCCTTGACGCGGCAATCGCCAAGTATAAGGATACCGACCCATATGATCTCTCCGACCTATCGCACGATGCGGCATGGATGGAAGCGATAAGCAGAGTCCAGGACGACCCGCAGAAGAATTTCATCACTCTGATAGATATTGCCCGGGCCGGATGTGCCTCGGAACCGATGGTCGACTATATCCGGGAAAAGCAGATAGTGAAGAATGCATTATCTTAGAGATAATGGAGGATAAAGACGGTGTATTAGCCAGATTGCAGGCACGGATTGCCGACGCTGAACTTGTGGATATGTCATCCGTCAGGATTGGCGACATTATCTATGTCCCGTTGGATGAGGATGACGGTCTGACCCTGACCGGCGGTTATGATACCCGTAAGAAATATATCGTGATCATAGGGTTCACCCCTGAGGGGATAGCTGTGGGCGCTTTGCTCATTAACTCGGAAATAGACCCCTCCAAAAGATCTCAGGAAATGATGGATTGTCAATATCCTCTCTTGTTGAGGGATTATCGGGGCATATTGGACTATGACAGTTGGCTTGATTGCTCCGATATATTTGAATTATCAAAACAGAAGGTTGCTGAGCGGAAAGGTCGATTGAAGGGTCGGTTGATAGCTTCCGACAGGGAGCGGGTCATGCAATTCCTGAAAGAGACCGAGGTATTTGATAATGTGACGAAGAGAAGATATGGCCTGATTTGAATTTGATTCATAATAATATGACGGTCCCGGGGCATAGTATGTTCCGGGACCGTCCGTTAGAGTGACTTCAGTTGCCAAAAATAGGGGACTGAATAGGAATTTAGATCTTGAAGCGGGTGCTTTTCACGTACACGTTGAAATCCTTGATGGCGCCGGGTGCGCCTGACTCCATGCGGGGCAGATATTGGATCCCGCTCAGTGTGCGTTCGGCGCCGAGGTCTATCACTATGCTGTGGGGAAACGGGGCGGTGCGCCTTGTGCTCCAGTAGGTTGACTCCTGGAGGTCAAACACCTTGTCGGCCGAGCAGTTGACTTTCGATACGTCCTCGCTGTCGGCATACACCACCGTCCACGGTTCGCGTGAGAGTCTTTCCCCCTCGCCGTCGGTCACATACAGTTCGGCGATGGCCGTGTTGTTACCGCTGTTGATGCCGTTGAGCGATTCCAGGCAGATGTACCGGCCTGTCACGGGGGTGTCGAATATCACCTCCTGCCAACCGTTTCCGGGCTTGAACGAGCCCGATGCCACCGGCTTTTCCCCGCTCAGATCGAGGGCCTCCCCCTCATTGCGGTGGGTGAGGGGTTTGGGTGACTGGAGCTTATCGATTATCGGCTCGGTCAGACCCTCGCTCACAGCCTCGCGCGGGCCGAGGATATCCACTACCAATATCTCGTTCTGCCCCTTTTTCAGCCAGCATCCCGGCATGTAGAGGGTCTGTTGCGGGCCTATCTCCCAGATACGTCCCATGGGATGGCCGTTGACATACACCAGTCCTTTGCCCCAGGTCTCGAAGTTCAGGAAAGTATCCGACGGCTTTTTCACCTCGAAAGTACCCCGGTACACGCCCCGTGGCAAACGCCCGTCCTCGCCGGGAGTGAACGCACCCAAAGGCAGATACTCCATCGAGTCGTAAAATTCCATCGAGTCGTCCAGATTGAATACCTCCCAACCGCTCAGTCGGGTGTCAAACCGGTGTCCGTCGCAGCTCACGCTCACGGTCACATTGTCGGTGATCCCCTTGAAGTCCTTTATGGCGCGTCCGAAATTGATGCGGCCCATCGCCTCGACCAGAATATCGAGCCTGGCACCCTTTTCACAGGGGGGCAGTTTCACCGACTTTTCACCCAGGCGGCGGTCGATGGTGCCTATGTACAGGTCGTTGACAAATATCTGTCCGTAGTCGTGCAGGTCGTTGACAGTCAGCAGGCCACCGTCGGGGAGTGAGGGGAGGGTAGTGCGGTAGAGGATACTTCCGAATCCCTGGTCATACTCCTCCATTGTCTTTATATCTATCGAGCGTTTGGGCGCGGGCAGGTTGGCAAACAGCGGGGCCACCTCGGTAAGCTCAAACTTCTTGACCGCTATCGGCTTGATGGTCGCGGGGATGGCCGGGAGCTTCTTCCCGTCGTTGTATTTGGCCATCATTTCCCTGAGCTCGTGATATTTGGGTGTCACCTGTCCCGACTCACTGATGGGTGCGTCGTAGTCGTAGGAGGTCACGTCGGGCGCGAATCCGGGCGAATTGGCTCCGGCCCAGTGGCCCCAGTTGGTGCCTCCGTGGGTCATGTAGAGGCTGAACGAGATCCCCTTGGAGAGCATTTCGTCCATGCCGGCCACCATGTCGGCTGCCGGACGGGTCTCATGATTGGCTCCCCACTTGTCAAACCATCCGCTCCAGAACTCCGAACACATCAGCGGGGAGTTGGGCCGTGCTTTCTTGAGAGGGGCAAACTGCTGGTCGATGTTGGCTCCGGTGCCGAAATTGATGGTCCATATCAGGTCGTGCAGACCGTTGTTGAGGAAATTGGACGACCAGTCACACTGGAACATGGTCACATCCTTCCCGAAATTCTTGCGCAACATGTCGCGGATGGTTCCCACATACTCCTTGTCGATGCCGTAGGATCCATACTCGTTTTCCACCTGTATCATCACTATGGGGCCACCCTTGTCGATGGTCATGTCGCCCACCTGAGCGGCCACAGCCTGCTGGAACTTGTCGACACGCTCCAGGAAATAGGGGTCGGATTCGCGCAGGCGTATATCCTTCTTCTTGAGCAACCACCATGGCAGTCCGCCCATCTCCCACTCGGCACACACGTAGGGGCCGGGGCGCAGTATCACTTTCATGTCGTTGGCCTCGCACAGTCTCACGAACTCGGCCAGGTCGTTCTGTCCCGTGAAGTCAAATTCCCCCTCGCGCGGTTCATGGGCGTTCCAGAACACATAGAGACACACGGCATTCATTCCCAGGGCCTTGCACAGCTTGATGCGCTGGTCCCAATAAGGGCGGGGGATGCGGGGATAGTGCAGCTCGGCCGCTTTCATCACGAAAGGCTCGCCGTTGAGCAGGAATGTCCCGTCGCCCGCCTCAAACCGCGGCTGATCCTCGAATTCATCCATGCTCCAGCTGTCACGCCAGGGGATCGAGATCTTTCCGTCCTCGAACGTTATGGGGAGCCACACGTAGCGCGAGTTCTCCAGGTCGGTCTTGTTCCAGCGGTCAAACATCGCCACGTAGCAATCCTTCTTCCCATACACCGGTTGCACGTAGGTGCTCTGGGCATAAAATGTCTTGTCGGCATCCTTTCCCGTGCAGGGATTGCCTATCACGGTCCACGGTCCCATTATCGAGTCGGCCATGGCCAGTTCGGCCTGGTTGGGGTCCCAGCCCGTGCAACCCGATGAGAGCATGTAGTATTTGCCTCCGTGCTTGAACACGGCGGGAGCCTCGCGGCTCATACCGATGAAATTGCGGGTGAACCGTCCCGTGGGACGCAGATAGTCGTCGGTCAGTTCGTTGATATAGAGCGTGGCGTTGCTTTCGGATGATGCAAACTGGTAGGCCTTGCCGTCGTCGTCCACATACACCGTCTGGTCCCTGCTCATGGCATTATTGGGTCTGAAACTGCCCAGATATTTGAACGGGCCGGTGGGCGAGTCGCTCACGGCCACTCCGGCGGCGGCCTTGCTGTAGTCGGCGCTTTCGACGTGGGCCCACATCACGAATTTTCCTGTCTTGGCATTGTACACCACCTTGGGGCGTTCCAGCACCTTGCTCGGGTGCAGGTCGCTCGTCTCGTCATCGGGCTCGGCGGGGAGCACGATCCCCTCGAAAGTCCAGTTCACCATGTCGGGCGACGAGTAGCACCCCACGCCGGTCACATCCGTGCGGTAGCACTCCCATGTGGCCCACTCGGGCAACACGGTCTTTCCCTTCTTGTATTCTCCATACCAGTAGTACTTGCCGTTGTGGTGCAGGATTCCGCCTCCATGGGCATTGATCGGCGCGCCCGAAGTGTCAAGCCATTCCGCCCCGGGGACAATGGTCACGTTCTTGGCCTCGGCCACTGAAGCCACGGCCAGCAATGCGAGAAGTAATGTGATAATTTTTGTTTTCACGGTCAGTGTGATAATGTATGATGATGAGATGTGGGTTTACTGTATGCAAATATACGTATTCAGTGCCTCAATTTACTCATGTCAATAGTTCATTTAATGTATTTAAATCGTTCATTTCTGTCGTTTGACCGATTCAGCACCCCTTTTTGAATGATTAATACCGCGTTTGCATGGTGGAATATTATAAATTTGCAATACCAAATTTTTGATGTTCATATTGTAATTAATAACAGGATTGGGTATTCTCAGTTTCCGTCAGGATGATTTCTCAGGGGAAAAAGATTGTGATTAGGCCTTCGTTTTTTTGAAACCCCGTGAATTAATACTATTTTTGAAGCATCGGAGATGTTTTCCCGATGCTTCGCGATAAAAGTAACTGCGATGAACTGTATCAAGAGAGCCATATTGCTCATGATGATTATCTCCCCGCTGGCGGTTATGGCCGGTGGTGGCAATCCCGTTCTGCCCGGTTTCCATGCCGATCCCGAGATACTCTACGCCGAAAAGACCGGTAAATACTACATTTATTCCACCACCGACGGGTTCCATGGCTGGGGTGGCCATTATTTCCGCGCATACTCCTCCGACGATCTCTCCCGATGGACCGATTGTGGAATCATGCTTGACCTCAAAGGCCCTCAGGTGTCATGGGCTGTAGGAAATGCCTGGGCTCCGGCCATAATCGAGCGCAAGTACCCCGACGGATCCTATAAGTATTTCTTCTATTTCAGCGGACATTCGCCCGAGGCTAACCGCAAACAGATCGGCGTGGCTGTTGCCGACGATCCTGCCGGGCCGTTCCTCGATCTTGGCCATCCCATAGTGACCGATTCCCCGGTGGGACGCGGACAGCAGATCGATGTGGATGTGTTCCACGATCCCGTGTCGGGCAAATATTATCTCTATTGGGGCAACGGCTACATGGCCGGAGCCGAGCTTGTCGACGACATGACCTCCATAAAGCCAGAGACAATCACGGTTATGACTCCCGAAGGTGGCACTCTTGCTACCTACGCCTACCGGGAAGCTCCCTACGTGTTTTTCCGCAACGGCACCTACTATTTCATGTGGTCGGTCGACGATACCGGCTCCCCCAACTATCATGTGGCCTATGGCACATCCGATTCGCCCCTCGGCCCCATCAAGGTTGCCGACGACCCCATCGTGCTTATCCAGGATCCTGAAAAGCAGATCTACGGTCCGGCTCATAACTCGGTGATCAACCTTCCCGGCACCGATGAATGGCTCATCGTGTATCACCGTATCAACAAGGACTACATCGAGCGCGACAAAGGCCCCGGATTCCACCGTGAGGTGTGCATCGACCGCCTCGAATTCAACCCCGACGGAACCATCCGCCGTGTAACCCCAACCAAATAATACCATACCTTTTAATTTTATACCGTTGATGAAAGCTATATCTTGTCTGATACTGATGATGGCACCATTGATGGCTGTGGCCGTCGAGCATAGTGTGGCCGGGCCCGACGGGCGCCTGGTACTTACCGTAAATGATGCCGGGGGAAACGGTGCTCCCACCTATTCCATCACCTACGATGGAAAGGTGATGCTCTGTCCGTCTCCGCTCGGATTTAATTCCAGTCTGGGTGATTTTACCCGCGATCTCATAATGAAAAGCCACTCGGAGGCTCCTGCCGTGGTGGATTATTCGATCCCCCACATCAAGAAGTCTCATGTCACCGGTGGATACAACCGTCTGGTCACCGGCTGGACAGATGCTTCGGGGCGCCAGATAGAGATTGAGTTTATGGTGGGTGACAATGATGTCGCTTTCCGTTATGTGATCCCCAGGCATGGCGAGTGTGGAGCGGTGAGGATACTCAATGAGTCGACCGGATTCCGCCTGCCCGAGGGGACAACCACATTCCTCTCTCCCCAGAGTGATGCCATGATAGGATGGAAACGCACCAAGCCGAGCTATGAGGAGAAGTATAGGGCCGATGCTCCGATGGATACAGTGTCGCAGTATGGTCACGGTTATACTTTCCCGGCTCTGTTCCACACTCCCGGTGACGGTTGGGTACTCGTGAGCGAGACAGGTGTCGACAGTCATTACTGTGGCTCCCGTCTGAGCGATTTCAGCAACGGCCTTTATACTGTCGAGTTTCCTATGCCCGAGGAAAATAACGGCAATGGTACATCCGAGCCGGCTTTCGCGCTGCCCGGAGCTACTCCGTGGCGCACGGTCACTGTAGGATCCACGCTTGCGCCAGTAGTGGAGACTACCGTCACGTGGGACATGGTCGCTCCCGTCTATTCGACCGATAAGGCTTATAAGCCGGGTCGTGGCACATGGAGCTGGATCCTATGGCAGGACAATAGTATAAACTATGATGATCAGGTGAAGTTTATCGACCTTGCCGCCGCCATGGGATATGAATATACTCTCATAGACAATTGGTGGGATACCCGTATAGGACGGGAAGGTATAGAGAAGCTTGCCCGTTATGCCGCATCCAAGGGAGTCAGCCTCATAATGTGGTACAGCTCCAGTGGCTATTGGAACGATATAGAGCAGAGTCCCGTCAACCACATGGACAATTCCATAGTCCGCAAGCAGGAGATGAGATGGCTCCGGGACATAGGCGTGAAGGGTATAAAGGTCGATTTCTTCGGTGGCGACAAGCAGGAGACTATGCGCCTGTATGAGGAGATTCTGAGTGATGCCGATGACAATGGTCTCATGGTGATTTTCCACGGGTGTACTCTTCCTCGTGGTTGGGAACGCATGTTCCCCAACTATGTGGGCAGTGAGGCTGTGCTTGCATCCGAGAATATGGTGTTCAGTCAGCAGTCATGCGATGAAGAGGCATTCAATGCGGCTCTTCACCCGTTCATACGAAATACCGTTGGTTGCATGGAATTTGGAGGCTCGTTTCTTAACAAGCGTCTCAACCGTGGCAACGATGGCGGGTCGCGTCGTGTGACCTCCGATGTGTTTCAGCTTGCCACAGCCGTTCTGTTCCAGAATCCGGTACAGAATTTCGCTCTCGCGCCCAATAATCTCACCGATGCTCCTGCCGTCAGCCTCGATTTCATGCGGGCCGTGCCTACAGTATGGGATGAGATCAGATTTATCGACGGATATCCCGGCAGGTATGTGGTGCTTGCGCGCCGAAGCGGGGCCACATGGTATGTGGCCGGTATAAATTCTACAGGTGAGCGACTGAGGCTGAAGACCGATCTGTCGTTTCTGGCCGGGAAGAAGGGTGACGTGTACCTCGACGGAAAGGAGGGTGTCCCTGTAAGAAAGTCGGTTGAGATTCCGCGCAATGGTGCTGTGGAGCTTGATCTCGCTCCGGCCGGAGGAGTGGTGTACGTGGTGGACAATTGAATATATCAGGATATATGAGAAGAATAGCTCTGGCAGTCATAGCCGCTGTTACCTGTGTGATACCGGTGTCATCTGCCGATAAAAGCACCGTGGGCCATCACGGCTATCCTATTAATCCCGTGCCGTTCACGGCTGTATCGGTCGACGATCCTTTCTGGTCGCCCCGCCTCGAGGCCGCCCGCACTACCACTATCCCTCTCGCGTTCAGCAAGTGTGAGGAGACAGGCCGTTACGAGAATTTCAGGAAGGCCGCCCGCCCCGACACCACCTATGTGGTCGAGGGATTCTCATTTGACGACACCGATGTCTACAAGACCATCGAGGGCGCAAGCTACATGCTCCAGACCTATCACGACTCCCGGATGGTGGCCTATATCGACAGTGTGCTCGACATTGTGGCCACTGCCCAGGAGCCTGACGGATACCTCAATACCGGTTTCACCATGAATCCCGTGCATCCCCATCAGTGGATGGGCCCCGGCCGTTGGGACCGCGTGGAGGAACTGAGCCATGAGTTCTACAACCTCGGCCACATGGTCGAGGGTGCGGTGGCCCATTGGCAGGCTACCGGAAGCCGAAAGTTTCTCGACATAGCCATACGCTACGCCGACTGTGTGTGCCGGTCCATCGGCGACGGCGAGGGGCAGGTGGCGCGTGTGCCGGGTCATCAGATTGCCGAGATGGCTCTTGCCAAACTCTATCTCGCCACCGGCGACCGCAAATATCTCGACCAGGCAAAATATTTCCTCGACAAGCGCGGCTACACCTCACGCAAGGACGCTTACAGTCAGGCCCATAAGCCGGTGGTGGAGCAGGACGAGGCCGTGGGCCACGCCGTGAGAGCCGCCTACATGTATGCCGGCATGGCTGATGTGGCCGCCCTTACAGGTGACTCAGCCTATATCCATGCCATCGACCGTATATGGGATAATATCGTAAGCAAGAAAATATACATCACCGGAGGCATCGGTGCCCGCCATAGCGGTGAGGCTTTCGGTGACAACTATGAGCTCCCCAACCACTCGGCCTATTGCGAGACCTGCGCTGCCATAGGCAATGTGTATGTCAACCATCGCCTTTTCCTCCTTCACGGCGGATCCAAGTATTACGACGTTCTCGAGCGCACCCTCTACAACGGCCTGATCTCGGGCATCTCGCTCGATGGCGGGGCGTTCTTCTACCCCAATCCCCTTGCGAGCGACGGCGGATATTCGCGCAAGCCGTGGTTTGGATGTGCGTGCTGTCCCTCCAACCTCGCCCGCTTCATCCCCTCGCTCCCGGGCTACATCTACGCTGTCAACGGCGATGATCTCTATGTCAACCTCTATATCGGCAACAGCGCCGATCTCGATGTCAACGGCAAGGCCGTCAAGCTGGTACAGCAGGGCGACTATGCACGTGAGGGCCGGATGGACGTGACCGTAGCCGCCAACAAGGCCGGTCGCTTCACCATGCGCCTCCGTCTCCCCGGATGGGCCCAGGGCACCCCGCTCCCCTCCGATCTCTACTCCTATGCCTCTCCGGCCACAGGCCAGGGCTTCACGGTCATGGTCAACGGCACCCCCGAGGAGGCTGTGATCGAGAACGGTTACATCACCCTCGACCGCAAGTGGAGAAAGGGCGACCGCGTGTCACTGCAGTTCGACATGACTCCCCGCCTCGTCACCGCAAGCGACAAGGTGGTAGCCGACCGTGGCATGGTGGCCGTTGAGCGTGGCCCGCTCGTGTATTGCGCCGAGTGGTGCGACAACGAGGCCGATCTCTCATCGCTTATGATGAATCTCCATCCCGATTTCCGCGTCTCCTCCACCGATAAGCTCAACGGAGTGAGGCAGATCACGGCCAATGTCCAGTATGTGACCCTCGGTGACGATGGCATGGTCACTTCGCGTCGCGGATCGGTCAATCTCATTCCCTACTATGCCTGGGCCAACCGTGGCGAGGGTAAGATGAAGGTATGGTTCCCAGCCACCCTTTCCTCCTTTGGCCGTGGATACAGCGCCGAGACCGAGAAGAATGAATTTGAGGACTGATCCCCTCTAACCTATTCCCCCCATCCCGCCATGAGATTACTCCGCCGACTCCTAATCATCCTGCCCTTTGCTTTTGCCACCGGACTTCAGCCTCGGGCCTCCATCGGCCATGAGGTGAGCTTCTCCCCTGTGGCCGAGGCCTATAGCGCGACATCGGTCAACACCGCCGTGTTCCGCGCCAACTCCGTCACCACCGCGGGCGACACCCAGTACACCTGCTTCTACGACCCGGAGGGGTATGTCACCCTTGCGTCGCGCCCCCTCGGCACCGATGATTGGACGGTGAGCCGCACCCCCTATCGTGGCAAAGTTACCGATGCCCACAATGTCATATCCATGGCTGTTGACGGTGACGGGTACCTGCACGTGTCGTTCGACCACCACGGCGACCCTCTCCGTTATTGCCGTAGTGTCGCCCCCGGCTCGCTCACCCTCGGCCCGCTCGAACCCATGACGGGGATAGGGGAGGAGGATGTGACCTATCCCGAGTTCCACACCCTCGCTTCGGGCGATCTCCTGTTTGTCTACCGTTCGGGCTATTCCGGCAAGGGCAATATGGTGATGAACCGTTACGACCGCTCCACCCGCCGGTGGACCCGCGTTCACGATGTCCTTATCGACGGCGAGGGTAAGCGCAACGCCTACTGGCAGTTGTGTGCCGACAGCCACGGCACCATCCACCTCTCGTGGGTGTGGCGCGAGACTTGGCTCGTTGAGACCAACCACGACCTCTGCTATGCCCGCTCCCGCGACGGTGGTGTCACCTGGGAGCGCAGTGACGGCACCCCCTATCGCCTCCCCATCACCATGGCCGAGGCCGAGATTGCATGGCATGTTCCTCAGAACTCCGAGCTGATCAATCAGACTTCCATGGCCACCGATCCCGATGGACGGCCATTCATAGCTACATATTGGCGCGAGCAGGAGGATTCCGTGCCCCGGTTCCGCCTTGTGCGTCACGACGGTAGCGCATGGAGCATGGAGACGGTGGGTAGCCGTTCCACCCCGTTCTCCCTCTCGGGCGGAGGCACCAAGATGATCCCCATCTCCCGCCCGAGGGTAGTGGCCGACAACGACCACATATATTATATATACCGTGATGCCGAGCGTGGTAGCCGTGTCACCCTCGCCACCCGTCCCGTGCGTGGGGGAGTATGGGAGATGGCCGACCTCACCGATTTCAGCGTTGATGCCTGGGAGCCAACCCTCGACAATGATCTGTGGCGCACCCGTCATCTGCTTCACATCTACGTCCAGCCCTCCTCCCAGGGCGACGGCGAGCGCGTCACCTCCGCACCCCCATCCACCCTCACCATCCTCCAGCTCCACCCCTCGGCGAAATAGAGGTAATGCAGTGATTTTTCGTGAGAAAGCTAAATAGTTGGGAAATTTGTTATATCTTTGCAGACATGATAAAGTTCTTAAGGACTTACATATAGTGTTTAATTCAAAAAAACTCTCCAAGATATGGCACGACCGATAAAAGAAACTCCCGAATTGTTTGGAAAGGATGCCGAGCGTTTTGAAAAAATGATATCGCAGTCGCGTCCCGCCTCCGAGGAGGAAAGAGAAAGGGCCCGCAAAGCCTACGAAACTATGAAGTCCATCAGTAATTTTCAATGGTAAATGGACTTCTCCCGCTTCTCCCAATCTCTCCTCTCCACCGACACAAGAATTAGACCATTCAAATGTGCAGAGGCAGATTTGAATGGTTTTCTTTATGAGGATGCAAAGCATTTTCTATCGGAACTCATGGCCGTTACTTATCTGCTTGAGGATGTGGATGAGGATATTACGGTCGCTTATTTTAGCCTTTTAGCGGATAAAATATCCTTTAATCCCGATGAAAAAGGGATATGGAATAGATTGAACAGAAAAATTCCCAATCCCAAGCGTCGTCGGAGCTATCCGGCTATAAAGATTGGCCGGTTAGCGGTGAATGAGAGCTACTCAGGTAAGGGGATTGGTACTTTCCTATTGGATAATATAAAATATGCCTTCACTTCAGGTCGTCGTTTGGGATGTCGGTTCCTGACCGTTGACGCTCTCAAGTCAGCAATGCCCTTTTATGAAAGAAACGGTTTCCAATTCTTTTCAGAACTGGATAAAGATGAGGATACCCGTCTGATGTTCTATGATCTTAAAAACTTTTTGGGAGCCTGATCGCTGATTCACGATGCTGTCCCTGTTGAGGTATTGTGAATGAAAATGGAATTGTCAGCTAACATCTCTGAACAAGTCCCTCTATATCCGTCAGGCTCTAAATGAATCATAGATTTGCTCTTTAAATGGATTTTCATTAACTTTGTGATTGCATTATTGCGTCCTTAAGTAACTTAGATACACTCTAAAGCAAAGTATGAAAATCAAATATCTCCTTATCTCCGTGCTGATGCTCGCCGGCATTGCCTTGCGTGGCAATGCTCAATCGGCCTCTGATCAGCCCACCACATACTTCCCTTATCCTATAGTTCCCGACTCCATATCCACTTTCCAGGCCCGTTGCAACTATCTGGCCGACCATTTCTGGGACTTCTGCGAGATGTCCAAGGCCTTCTCGGCCAAGCAGAAAATGGCCAAGGAGATGGAGATATACCTCACCCTCGTGTCTAATGCCGAACCGTCACGGGCTATTGCCGGTGTCAACGCCCTCATGAAGAAGCTCGAGAAGCAACCCAAGGACCAGGTGTTCATGGCCTCGATAGCCGAGGGGCGTCTCTACAGCGACACCGCCGAGGTGTGGATCGATGAGCTCTACCTCCCGTTTGCCGAGGCAGTGGCCTCCAACAAGCGCGTGAGCAAGGCCGAGAAAGCCCGTTTCGAGCAGCAGGCCGAGGTGTTGCGCAAATCGCTCGTAGGCAAGCCCGCCCCCTCGCTCCCTTATACCCGCCGTGACGGCTCGCAGGGCAACCTCATGAACGACTCGGCCGAGGTGGTGATAGTGTTCTTCAACGACCCCGACTGCAGCGACTGCAACATGGCCCGCATACGCCTCGATGCCGACATCTCCATGACCGAACTCATTGCCGAGGGCAAGGTAAAGGTGGTGGCTATATCCGTGGCCGAGCCTGACGATGAGTGGCGCAAATCGGCCGAGAATTTCCCCTCCACATGGGAAGTGGGAGCCGCGCCCGATGCCGACCTCGAGATTGATCTCCGCTCCGGCACCCCCGATTTCTATATCATTGACCGGAAGCACAATATCCGTTACAAGCACCTCAATATAATCCAGGTGATCGACGTGGCCCGTCAGCTCAAGAAGCGTTAAAGCCCGCTCACTCCCCGGAAACAGTACATAAACCATATATAAACGACACTACAGCATGTCCTGGCACAATTCTCCGTTAGTCAACATATTTCTCCGCCTCACGGGCTTCACCTATACCAACCTCGCCCGTCTCTTCATGCGCTTGTTTGTGGGTGTGATGCTGCTTCAGTTCGGCATCCGTCACCTGGTCAACTATAACGAATTGTGTACCAATTTCCCCACGGTCTTCGACATGTCGTCGTCCACCTCGCTGGTGCTCATGATCATCATCGAGCTGGTATGCTCGCTCTTTATCATGGTGGGCTTCCTCACCCGTCTGAGCACCATCCCGCCCATCATCGCCATGTGTGCCGCCGAGTATTATATCCTGCACGACATGGTGCCCTATCTTCCCGTCTACGGCCTTGATTCCACCGACCCCGGCTATCTGCCCATCATGTTCATAGGCATATACATATATATGCTCCTTGCCGGGCCGGGCAAGATCTCGCTTGATTACTTCATTTCCCTCTATGTGATCAACCTCCGAGGCAAGGACGAGGAGGAGGAGCTCGAGGAGGTCTGAATCATAAACCCCTTGTCACATGAGAATTGCGGTATTGATATCAGGAGGGGTCGACAGCGCCGTAGCTGTCCACCGTCTCGTCGAGCAGGGTCATGATCTGCACCTGTTCTACATACGCATCGGTCTCGACACCGGCGAGGGCGACTGCTCCGCCGAGGAGGATATCGAGATGTGCCGTTACATTGCCGCCCGTTACGCCCTGCCGTTCGACGTGGTGTCGCTCCACGAGGAGTATTGGGAGAACGTGATGGAGTATGCCCTGCGCACCGTCCGCGAGGGATTGACCCCCAACCCCGACGTGATGTGCAACAAGATGATAAAATTCGGATTCTTCGAGCAGCGCTGGGGCCGCGAGTTTGACCGCACGGCCACAGGCCATTACGCCACCACCCACGAGATCGACGGTCTCGTGTGGCTCGGCACCGGAGTGGATGCCGTGAAGGATCAGACCGACTTCCTGTGCCGCATCAGCTACGACCAGCTCTCGCACCTCATCTTCCCCATCGGCGATCTCCCCAAGGCCGAGGTGAGGCGCATAGCCATCGAGACCCGTATGCCCAACGCCTACAGGCGCGACAGCCAGGGTATATGCTTCCTCGGCAAGATCAATTACAACGACTTCATACGCCGTCACCTCGGCGAGAAGTCCGGCCCCATCATCGAGCTGGAGACCGGACGCAAGCTCGGCGAGCACCGTGGATTCTGGTTCCACACCATAGGCCAGCGCAAGGGACTGGGACTCAGTGGCGGACCGTGGTATGTGGTGAAAAAGAATGTCCACGACAATGTGGTGTACGTCTCCCAGGGCTACAACACCGAGAAGCAGTATGGCCGTCACCTGCATCTCGACGAGATGCACTGGCTCACACGCGACCCGTGGCCCGAGGCTTGCGACGGCGTGGAGATCAGGTTCAAGAACCGCCACACCCCAGATTTCCTCCCCGCCCGCCTCACCCGCCTTGCCGACGGCGAGTATCTCATCGACTCTTCAACCCCTGTCCAGGGCATAGCGCCGGGACAGTTTGCAGTAATATATACCCCTGACCACCGCCTGTGCCTGGGCAGTGGCGTGATCACGGGGCGAAACGTCATGCTCTAAACGATCATTATGGACAACGGTAACAACGATATATTCGACGGGCTCAACGTCAATGCCGGCAGCGGCGACGGCGGGGCGCGTGTGCGCCTGAGAGTGCTCGGGATATCCTACAGCCAGATTCAGAACGGAGCCTATGCGCTGATTCTCGCCCAGGTGGGCGGCCCCTACCGCATCCCGGTGGTGATAGGGGGGAGCGAGGCCCAGTCGATAGCACTGAAGATGGAGGGGATTATACCCCCGCGCCCGCTCACCCACGATCTCTTCACCAGCCTGGGCCACGCCTTCGGCATAGAGCTCACCGAGGTGTTCATCTACCGTTTCGAGGACGGGGTGTTCTACTCCGAACTCACTTTCACTGACGGCGAGCGCACAGTCACCCTCGATTCGCGCACCTCCGATGCCGTAGCCATAGCCATGCGTACCGGTGCACCCATATTCACCACCCCCGAGATACTGGCCGAGACAGGCTTTGAACTCGAGGACCTGGCCGGCAATGCCGTGGCTTCCGATCCCGACAGTGCCGACGATGATTCTACCGGCGAGCTTCGCGCCAAGGACGATGCCATCCCCGGCATAAGCCCCGTGCGCACCCCCAAGCTCGAGAATTATACGGTCGAGGAGCTTAAAAAGACCCTCCAGGAGCTCATTGACCGCGAGGAGTATGAGGAGGCCGCCCGCGTGGCCGAGATCATACGCCGCAAGGAGAATCCCGGCGCTGAATAATCCATATAGCATATAATACCGTAGCATATAATAAGAGTCTCACTACCTTACAACTGATACAATGTCAAAAATCCGACCCATACAAGTACGCCTCGCTTCGCTGTCATTCCTCGAGTTTGCAGTGTGGGGCGCTTATCTCATTTCCCTGGGCAATTACCTCGGATCAGTAGGTCTCGCCACCCACATCGGATGGTTCTATGCCGTTCAGGGTATCGTGTCGCTGTTCATGCCCGCCGTGGTGGGCATTGTGGCCGACCGCTGGATCCAGGCCCAGCGTATGCTCAGCCTGTGCCATCTGCTCGCCGGACTGTTCATGGGAGCTGCGGGAGTCTATGCTCTCACCGCCGATCAGGTGGAGTTTACCCCGCTTTTCGCGCTCTACACCTGCTCGGTGGCGTTCTTTATGCCCACAATCGGACTCAGCAATTCCGTGGCGTTCAATGCCTTGAACCGGGCCGGACTTGACACTGTTACCAATTTCCCACCTATCCGAGTGTTCGGCACTGTAGGTTTCATCTGCTCGATGCTGTTTGTCAACTTCACCCAGTTCCAGACCAACCCCTATCAGCTCATTACCTCGGCTGTGCTCAGTTTCATCCTCGCCGCCTATGCGCTCACTATGCCCCAGTGCCCCGTCAACCGTGGATCCTCCGAAACTCTTGCCGACTCGCTCGGCCTCAAGGCGTTCAGTCTTTTCAAGGTGAAGCGCATGGCTATATTCTTCATTTTCAGCATGTGTCTGGGCGTGTCGTTGCAGATCACCAACAGCTACGGCAACATATTCATCACCTCGTTTGCCGACATCGCCTCCTATGCCGACACCTGGGGAGCACGCAACGCCAATGCCCTCATCTCGCTGTCGCAGATGAGCGAGACCCTCTGTATCCTCCTCATCCCGTTCTGCCTCAAGCGTTTCGGCATCAAGGGCGTGATGCTCATGTCGATGTTTGCCTGGGTGCTCCGCTTCGCCTTCTTCGGTCTCGGCGACACCGGTGGCGGACTGTGGCTGCTCATTCTCTCATGTATCGTCTATGGTGTGGCATTTGACTTCTTCAATGTCTCCGGAGGTCTCTATGTGGATCAGCAGACCGGCAAGGAGCTCCGCTCCAGTGCCCAGGGCCTTTTCATGATCATGACCAACGGCATCGGTGCCACCGTAGGCACCCTCGTGGCCCAGGCCATTGTAAATCACTTTGTATTCTCTCAGACCACCCCCGAGGCACAGCATGAAGGGTGGACCACTTCATGGTTCATCTTCGCTGCCTATTCACTCGTGGTGGCCGTCCTCTTCATATTCATATTCAAGAACACTCCCACCCCCACCAACGACGAGGAGCGCCGTCTCATCAAAGAGACCGATCCCGCCCCCGCCGACGGAATGGTGGATTGATGAGTGCGATTCCACAAAAGTGTCGATATGATCCAGTTCTACGCCCCCGATATAGCATCCACGCTCACTCTACCCGAGAGTGATTCGCGCCATGCCGTCAAGGTGCTCAGGCTCGCCGAGGGCGACACCCTGCAGGTGATCGATGGCCGGGGACATGTGTACACATGCACTCTGGTCGACGCCCACCCCAAGCGTGCCGCCGTCGAGATACTCGAGTGCCGTGACCAGGCTCTCCCGTGGACCTCTCAACTGGTGGTGGCAGTCGCCCCCACCAAGCACATGGACCGCATGGAATGGCTCGTGGAGAAAATGACCGAGATCGGCGTCAACCGCATCATCCCCATGCTATGCGACCGCAGTGAGCGTCGCGAGATCAAGACCGAACGCCTCGAGAAGATCGCGGTATCGGCCATGAAGCAATCCCTTAAAGCCACCCTGCCTGTCATTGATGAGATGACACCGCTACGCAAGCTTGTCTCGCTCATGCCCGAGGCACAGCGTTTTGTGGGATATTGCGATCCGTCGGTCGAGCGCATCGACCTCGCCCGTGCCTACGTCCCCGGACGTGACACCGTGATATTCATTGGCCCCGAGGGAGATTTCTCGCCGGCCGAGATTTCATCGTTGCTCGAGTCGGGAGTCAGGCCCGTGACATTCGGCGAAAACCGTCTGCGCACCGAGACCGCCGCCCTCTACGCCCTCACAGCCTGCCACGTCCTCGATTCACTGCGATAATTATGAGGTTGTTTTTAACGACCTCTAAGTCATGCTTTGGCATTATCCCCATTATTCGATAATATCTAATTCTCTCAAAGTGCTTTCTTTTAAAGAATTATCATCCCATCCCCAGTTTTTCCTCCTCGCCGGCCCCTGCGTCATTGAAGGAGAGGAAATGGCCCTCGACATAGCCGAGCAGTGCGTGAAAATCACCACTGAACTCGGCATCCCCTACGTTTTCAAAGGCTCCTACCGCAAAGCCAACCGCTCGCGCATCGACTCATTCACCGGCATAGGCGATGAGAAGGCACTGAAAGTGCTTGCCAAGGTACGCGAGACATTCGGCGTGCCCGTAGTGACCGACATCCATTCGGCCTCTGAGGCAGCAATGGCCGCCGAGTATGTCGACGTGCTCCAGATTCCGGCCTTCCTGTGCCGTCAGACCGACCTCCTCGTCGCGGCCGCCGAGACTGGCCGTGCCGTCAATATCAAGAAAGGACAGTTCCTCTCGCCCGAGGCCATGCAGTTTGCGCTCCAGAAAGTGCGCGATGCCGGCAACGACAACGTTGCCCTCACCGAGCGCGGAGTCACATTCGGCTATCAGGACCTGATCGTGGACTACCGTGGCATCCCCGAGATGCAACGCTTCGGCGCCCCGGTGATCCTTGATGTCACCCACTCCCTGCAGCAACCCAACCAGTCGCGCGGAGTCACCGGAGGCCGCCCTGACCTCATCGAGACCATAGCCCGCGCCGGCGTGGCAGTCGGAGTTGACGGTCTGTTCCTCGAGACCCACCGCGACCCGTCGGTAGCCAAGAGCGACGGTGCCAACATGCTTGCCCTCGACCGTCTCCCCATGCTCCTGCGCCACCTCACCGCCATCCGCTCGGCCATCAACACATTCTGACCGTCACCGCGTTTCTTCCCCTCCGGTCACTGCCGAGGCCCGCATTGCTGTCGCCTTGCGAGAATTTGTGTGTTAAAAGTGGGCACACTCTTAAAACTTTTATGTAATTTTACACGATAAAATATTTTACAGGAGATAAGGTTGGCCACTGACACCGCAACCTGCTAATAACCGATCGTTTCAATGAATATCAAATCACTCACCCTGTCGTTGCTCCTCTGCCTCGCCGCGATCCCCACGTGGGCCCAGTCGAGCTACGATGATCCTATGTCGCAGGCTCTCATGCAGGCCTTCGACGAGCTCCTTGCCGAAGATCCCCGCGACCCCGAGACACTTGTGCGTCGCGCCGGTCTATACTATGCCCACCACGATTATGTAAAGGCTCTCGATGATGTCAACACCGCGATGAAATATTTCCCGGCCGATGATGACGAGGCCCGTTATCCGGCCTATCAGCTCCGCGCCAAGATATATCAGCGTCAGAAAAAGTATCAGGACGCCCTCGCCGATCTCAACGAGGTGCTCAAGGTGTCCCCCCAGGACTACGGCACCATCTATCAGCGTGCCGGAGTGCTCTATGAGCTTGGCCGTTACCCCGAGTCCAACGCCGACTATAACCTCATGCTCCGTCTCAACCCCCACAGCCAGGATGCCCTGCTCGGCAAGGCTAAGGTAGCCGTGAAGCAGAACAATCTCGGCACAGCAAGCGAGCTTGCCGACCGCGCCGTGTCCATCACCCCCAACCGTAGTGAGATCTACATAGGACGTGCATCTGTGCGCAACCTCATGGGCAACCGCCAGGGAGCAGTCGAGGACTATATCTCGGCCATATCCATCGACAATGAGAGCACCGCACGCGCCCTGCAGCAGCTTGTGGCCCTCTCCCGCACCGACTATCCTGTAGTGATGGCCGGATTGTCGTCGGCCATCACCAAGGCTCCGCGCAACGGCATGTTCTACTTCATCCGCGCCATGATCGCCCAGGGTCACTGCAACTATCTGGCCGCCATAGCAGACTATGACAAGATCATCAACGAGAATCTCGACTCCTATCCCGGCCTCAACGGTGCGCTTGCCGAGTGCTACTACTACCTTGGCCGTTACGACCGCGCTCTGCTCAATGCCGACTACGCCATCAGCGCCACCGATGACAATGCCTTTTACTATGTGCTGAAATCGCGTATCAAACGTGCCCAGGGCGACAACGAGGCAGCCCTCGATGCCGCTGAAAAAGCTCTCGAAAAGACCCCCGAATCTATCGATGCCCTTGAGGCCAAGGCGCTTGCCGAGGTAGCTCTCGGTCAGCCTGCCGGAGCCTCGGTGGCTCTCAGTGAGGCTGCTATGGTCAACCCAGAGAATCCCATGATACAGATTCTGCGCGGATGGGTGCTCGGCGACTACCGCAAACAGAAGTCCAACTCGGAACGCGCCTACGAGATGGTGCTCGACATGGATTTCGACTTTGACAACGTGCAGTCGCTCCGTGGATTTGCCCTCCTCGCCCTCGACCGCAAGGAGCAGGCCGACAAGTGGATGGAACGTGTGCTCGACACAGCCGAGGACTATGACGGCGCCGTCAACTACTACGCCACATGCTACTACGCTCAGTCGGATATGCCCGAGCGCGCTCTCCGTTGCATGGAGGCATCCCTCGAGAAAGGCTACGCCAACTATCACAACTGGACCAAGGCCACCGAGGCCAACGTCAACTGCTCACCCCTCCGCAACGATCCCCGCTTCACCGCCCTCCTCGACCGCTACTCCCATCTCTTTAAATAATTCTCTGTAACATGGGATATTAAGTGTCTTATAAATATAAGATAAGGTGAAAAATCCTTTCCAATAATTGCTCTGCGGGCTTGTCTTCGATCAGAGATCGGAGGCAAGCCCGCAGAGCAAGAAATCCATAGAAACTCCACTCATTTACTATTGCAAGATGGTAGCTATAGAAAATATCATAAAAAGGATACGATTTGTGTCACATATTGGAAAGGTTCTGGCTTTCTCAGCATTGTTGATTACATGTCAGGAAATAGTCGCACAAAGTCCGTCGACTCCTGACTCCACAAGTATGTCCGTCGGACTCAAAGAGGTTGTAGTTAAGGCCGACGGATTGGTAGTTGGGCACGATAAGATGATGTTGAATGTGGATAAAAACCTGCGTAAACATTCCTATGACGGATATTCATTGCTCAATGTCGCTATGATTCCGGGGCTTGATGTGAATCCGTTTGACCGCACCGTTCAGTCCGAGGGTCAAAGTGTGTTGCTCTGTATCAATGGTGTGGAGGCCAGCCAGGGAGACATAAGGACATTGAATCCTAAAGATGTGATGCGGATTGATTTCTATACCGGTTATGACCCGCGTCACCCCGACAGTCGTTTCACGCTCGATTTCATTGTGAAAATACGTGATTATGGCGGTGCCGTCGTTCTTGAGGCATCACAACATCTCAATAAACTCACAGGGTCGGAAATGGCCGACTGGCGCATGTATAAGGGCAAAACGGAGTTTGGAGTGAGGCTTGAGGAAAATTTCGACAGCTACGCCCAGGGACTGGCTGAAGAGGATGACTTATCCATGGCTTTTGACCGTGGAGATGTGCTGATGTCCTCGAAAAGTTTCATTGACCGCAACCGCAATCAGTCTTTTCGAGCCAAACCATATCTTGTATATCACCGGAAAAACAGCACTCTTAAACTGACGTTTGCGCTTCAGCAACAACATGAACGTGAAAACACAACTGACCTCGAAAGATACGCACGCCACTCTGACGTGACAACATCTGATGCCAAGATTTCGGAGCATAGCGACCGTCTGCTACCGTCAATGACCGGCATGTATCAGCATAAATTCAGCAAGACCCGATATCTCAGCATATTTTTCAACGGAAATTATTCAAGGACAAATAAATCACGGGATTATTTATCGCTTGAGGATGTTATTGCCCGTACCCATGAGAATTTTTATGGCGGAAGTGCCACAGCTCAATATTCCTTTGGATTCACCGACACACAAAAAGGTTTCGTAACAGCCGGTGGTGGCGTCAATTACTCCAGGATTCATTATGATGAAAATGAATCCTCATCCATCTCACGGCTCGTAACCAAAAAATTCCGATTTGCCATAGGTGACAACTGGCGCGTGTGTAGATCGTTGAGCCTTAACCTGATGCTTGGAGGAGAGATTGAGAACATCGACAATTTCAATTCAAAATCCACGCAATTCACTTTCATTCCCAATCTGCGGGCCAATTGGACTATCTCCAATGGAAATACGCTTAATTATAATTTCAGCATCCGCAGCAAGCGTCCGCCAATGAGCTATTATTCACCCGATGAGAAGTGGGTGATGCCATATCTCAGAGTGACCGGTAATCCCGATCTGAAAATGTCGAGGGAAATCAATACGTATATCACATACCGCAATGTAAAGAAATGGGGGTATATGGAATTATTCGGTACATATACTGGCGTGTCACGCTCAGTGTATTATGATTTCCGTTGCGACAATTCACGGGATGTGTATATCCAGACATTCCGTAATGGCCGGACTTTTCATGACATCTTAGCCGGACCTCGTGTTCAGTTTAATATCGTTCCACAGCATCTGATTCTTCTCCTCGGTGGCGAATGGAATTATGTACGCACCGTCACATACGCGTCGCTCCATCGTCACACATTCTCGGCTAATGCCAATCTCATGTTCATGGCAGGAGGTTTCACCGCGAATCTGGCATGTTCAACTCCGGCCAAGCGTCTAAGTGAGCTTGGTAATATAAGTTATGTGCCGTGGGGTCTGCAACTGGCGGTCAACTATTCGATCAATAACTTGACAATGGGTGCGACTGTCAGAAATCCGTTCATGACTGACCAGACATGGTCGAGAGCAGTTCTTCCCGGCATCAATACCTCAAGCAGGTTCTATTCTCCGCGTACACTCTACAACATGGTGGTACTCTCCATCGGATACCGATTCAGCTACGGTAAGCCCAAAAAGATATATGAGGATGTAAGGTTGGAGGAAAATGAAAATTCAGCGATTTTAGGCCTTTGATTTCTTGTATAAAACCATGCCTTTGCCGAACCCATTCAAGCATAATTGATGCCCCCGGTTTTTATAACATCACATAGCAGGAAGTCCCCTGCGCCATACTCACTGTAGGCCTGTCCTCCGATTCCCTATCGGCGACAGGCCTACGGAGTATCTCCAAGAGGGTGGGCAAAATGATTTATGACAACTATTAGTGTGCTAAAGATGTTTTGATATCAGGTGTATATATCAAAATAAATCATTATTTTTGTGGGGATTAATAAATTGAATTAAATATGTGTCAGGCAGGATTGATTTCAAATAACATTGTAAAACTGAGCAGACGGTCGTTCAATCAGCGGTTGGATATCGTATCTTCCAATAGTTACAATGTGGATAGGTTGGTGAGGCTTAATAAGGAGCTTGACAGTTTCTATGAGCTATTGTACAGTCAGTGGTCAACGGTGACTGAGGCTGATTATAATATTTTCGGAGAGCAACTCAATATAATGCTCCGGACAATAAAGGATCTGCTTGCCACATGCAGGAAGTTGTCGAAGAAAATGTCGTTTGGCGATGAGGTCGCCAAACTGGATATGAACTATTCTGCTCTGTCGGAAGTCAATAGCGATATTATCAATTTCAGGATCAAGATGCCTAAGGACGAGGAGATTAAGGATCTGTTCAAACGTGCTTCCATTGTCTCTAAAAACCTCATGTCATGATTTCCTTCTTTAGTATCTCAACGTTTCGCAAGCGATTGGATAGTTTGCTTAATGTAAAGCGAAAAGTTTATGCCGGTGTTGCGGGAGAATTGAGTAAAGAATTTAAAGGTAAAAGTATTGAGCAGATTCGACAGAATAATGACATGATTCTCATTGAGGGGGATATCATAGTCATAAAGTTGAGACTGCCGGATAAAAAGCAGAGGCTTTCAAAGAGGGATGGATTTCGACTGATGTATTTAGTGTCTAAGGTGGACGAGCTGGTGGTTTTCCTGGATATATACCCAAAAAATGGGCCATCCCAACAATTGGATATCGACGATGTAGAGATAAAAAGGCTTGTATCGGAGTTTATTGAGGAGGGAGCAAGCAACTCGCTTGAATCATATTCCATAGAGTAATTGCAGAAAGTTAGGGAATATAAGTAACCCTATATTCCCATAACCTTATAACCTTCAGCTCTGCTGAATTATAACCTAATAACCTTCAGCTCGTCAGAGCTGAATGACACGTCCGGGGAGGGTGGAGAGTTGATAGAGGAGGGTGAGGGCCAGGCGATAGTGGCCGGCTGTGTTGGGATGCAGGCGGTCGGTGGCGCCATCGGTGAAATATTGGGCGTAGGCATCGTCCATGGGGTAGAGACCCGAGAGTGAGTAGGTGTCGATCACCGGAACCGACCATATAGCAGACGCCTCCTTCACAGCATCCACGTAATCGGAAATGTACAGACCCAGACGATTGGCATAGCACTCGGCAGGTTGCCAGTTGGTATCGCTACGCAGAAATCCCGCGCGGTGGATAGGGGTGAGCAACACGATCTGCTTTTCAGGATAACGGCTCTTGAGCATTGACAGAGCATTGTTGATGCGCCCCTTGAAAGTGGATTGGTCCATGTTCAGAGTCCTCTTTTTCAGCACAGCGGCACGTTTCGGCTCGCCGAGGGCAAACTCGGTCTTTTCGGCCGTCTCGGTGTACCATTCTCCCATAGCCGTGTCATGGATATAATCGTTGGTACCCATGAATATCATTATCGCATCGAAATCGGTGCCATGTTCCTTGTCGAGCAGACCGGCCTGGCGCTCCAGATCGTCCCACTGCCGACCCGAACGTGCATACACGTAGGGGGTGATCCCGAGCCACTCGGCAAGCCACTGCCAATACTTTGTGGTCGACGGTGAGTTTCTCGGATCGGTGATTGAGTCGCCCAGATAGGCTACTTTCAGATTCTTCCAGGGGTGATAGGGTGATACCTCGGGGGCCGAGGCGGTGGCACCGAATGTCATGGCCACCAGCATGAGTATTGCTATGAGTTTCTTGTTTATCATGATGATTATCTTGTAAATAGGAGTATTCAGTATTCCACAACGTGCCACAGGTCGCGTATGCGTTGCTCGGGGTCCCATTTTCCGTCAAAAGTCCATTGAGCCGTCACCGTGTGATACTCCGGAGCGCCTTTCGCGCTTTTCATGTTGTCGGCGAGCCAACCTCCGTGTCCGCCTTCCCTCACACATCCGTTGTAATAGACCCTGTGGCCCCACGGGCAGGGATCCACGGTCTTCCCGGCCGACAGATTCGGCTGAGCTCTGTAGGCATGGTCGATGTCAGCATCAATGATATTCTTGGACAGCCGGCAGTTGAGCAGATAGAATTGCGAGTCGTGATGGTAACGCCCGAGCGGAGTGGGCTTTATGGCGTCAAATTCCGAGTCCTTGACCACAAATTTGTTGTCGATGTCACGGCTTCCGTCGTGCCACAGTATGGCCCGGGTATCGCCGAGAAAACGGCAACGGGTGGCGTAGCATGTGCCACGCGGACAGATGAAATCGACTCCGGGACAACGGATGAAGAGATCGGCATGATAGTACATGCCGCCTTTGCCGTCCTCCCCTTTTCCCCAGAGCGAGAGTGCGTCGTTGCCGTCGGACACTATGTTGCTGTTGAGGATGATGGTCCTCGTGCCCTTGCCATACACTGCAAACTGGTGGGTGGTGGTGTTGGTGACCGTGCTACCGTAATTATTGATGACTGTGAGTCCGCTCAGGAGGCAATCGTTGCCCTCCTCGGTGATGCACACAATGCCGGCATGGATCTTTTTACCGCGATACTCGCTCACCATCATGGTCTCGCGGGCCTCGGCGCCAACTATGATACAGCTGTCGCGGTTCTCGCCCACAAGCACTATGTTGGGGCGGTCGATAATGACTTTCTGATTGTACAGACCTTTCTTTATGAGTATCTTGAATGGCTCGGTGCCGTTCTCGGGAGCCTTTTCGATTGCGGCCTGTATACTCTCGCCACGGTTGACTACCGCATCAAAATCCTTTTCATCCACTTGAGGGATCACCCCGAGCGTGAGGGTGCCGTTCTCGTTGGCCCCCTTGGTGTCGAGGCTTATGTCGATTTTGTTCTTGGGATCGTAGCGGTCGGCCCACTCGTTGTACATCTCATACAGCTCGGACGGACGGCCTGAATACCAGGCATATCCATTACGGCGCTCCTTGCCTATGTCGGCCAACCGGCGACGGGGTATGCCGTCACGGTCACACACAAACGGGGTATTGTTCTCCAGATCATAGTATCTGGCCCACAGCGGAGTGTGGTTGGCGGGATCATCCACCAGCTCGGCCTCCCAGTTGCCGTCAATCAGCACACGGCGGTAGGAGATGCCGGTGAGTTTATATCTGTCAAACCATGCCATGGCTCCATGCACGGCCCTTTTCACCTTTTTATCGGGGTTGGGGATCTGCATGAGCATCCGTACTATCGACGCGCTCTCCTGCGAGCAGTAGGAGGGGAGCTCGTAGGCACGGGCCTTGGCGGGAGCCAATGTCACATGATCGTGTTGCTGACACCATACAGTTGGCTTGCCGTCGGCCATGATCTGGGTGGCGAGTATGCACTCCACACCTTTGTCAAAGGCGCGTTTCATCCTCGATTTCTGCGACTTGTCGCACAGGTCACCGCCGTATGGAGCCACGCCGTCGTGAATGTCACGTATCATCTCCATGGTGTTGACCATCGCATCGTCGTTGTAGGTGATGTGGGGCTGATAGTCCCTCTGCTCGGGCCAGAACTGGGGCCAACCGCCGTTGTCATACTGGCCTGAGAGCAGATACTCCACCCCCTTGCGGAAACTGTCGCGGTAACGGGTGTCACCGGTGGCTGCATACAGCCGGGCCAGAAAGCCGAGTTGCAGGTTGGTGGCATCATTGTCGGTGGTGGAGTCGTCGCGCCGGCTCTTGTCGGCAAGCACACTGGCTTTCTTCTCCTCGCTCATGGGCGACACCATGTCGACATTCTTGGGCCAACCGCCCGTGTCGCGTTGCCACAGGAGCACCTGCTCGCCTATACGGCGGGCCTCCTCGGTCTTGAAAAACTCGGGGTTCTCCTCACGGAGTATCCGTTTGTGAGACTTCTTCTTGTCAGCCTTCCCTTTATTGGCGGGGCGGGCTTTTCCGGTCACGGTAGCTGTTTCACCGCCAGCCACCGGGCGCGGATCTCTCTCAGTGGCGTTGATATTGAACGTGAAGGCCAACGCCAGGGCTATGGAAAGTAGTTTCATGATATATGTTACAGATCAGGTATTTAGGTGTCAGAGGATATTGCCCCCTCTCAGCGTCGCGAGGGGATGAGCGAGCGCAGGGACACGCGCTCGATGCGGACCACCATGTAGACGTAGAGTACCAGCAGGGGTGTGCGCAGTGCCATGGTGATCCACGGATGAGCCTCGATGGCTATGAGCTCGCCCACTATCCACAGCGCCAGTCCGGCGAAGAAGTAGAGCGCGAGGCGGGGCACATTGTAGCCGATGGGGTAGTGGACACGTCCGGCCACGTAGCTCGCCACCATCATCACGCCGTAGCATCCGAGGGCAGCCCAGGCGCATCCCATGTAGCCATACAGAGGCACGAGCCACACGTTGAGCACCACGGTCACGGCCAGGCCGAGGAGTGACAGCCACATTCCCCACATGGTCTTGTCGGTGAGCTTGTACCACAGTGACAGGTTGAAGAATATGCCGAAGAACAGCTCGGCTATCATCAGCACCGGCACCACCTTGAGTCCGCTGAAATAGGACGCGGCGATGAAATGGCGCAGGATGTCGAGATAATACATCACCCCGAGGAATATGAGCATCGCGAAGATCACAAACCACCGCATGGCGTCGCGGTAGCTCTGCAGTTTGTCGTCGCCCTGCTCCTTGGAACGGGCGAAGATGAACGGCTCGTAGGCGAATCGGAAGGCCTGGATGAACATCACCATCACGATGGCTATCTTGTAGTTGGCTCCGTAGATACCAACGTCGTTGATGGCCTGGGCCTTGTCGGCATACAGCATCGGCATGAGCAGTGTGCCGAGGGTCTGGTTCATGATACCGGCGATGCCGAGCACAAGCAGGGGGGCAGAGTAGGCCAGCATCTCGCGCCACAGGGCCGGATTGAACCGCCAGCGGAAGCCGGTGAGCTCGGGGATGAGCAGGAGCAGATTGACGGCCGAGGAGATGAAATTGGCCAGGAATATGTAGCCTATGCCGAAATCGGGGTCATAGAACCATGCTATCCATCCCGGAGCGTTCTCCCACAGCCAGGGGCAGATGAGGATGAAGAAGAGGTTGAGCCCGATGTTGAGGGCTATGTTCACCAGGCGCAGTGAGGCAAAGCGCAACGGTCTCTTGGCATAGCGCAGATAGCTGAACGGCAATGCCGTGAACGCGTCGAGCGCCACTGTGACTATCATCAGCACGATGTAGATGTGATGGTCGGGGGCATGGAGGGCGGCCGACACCGGGCCGATGAACGCGAGCATCAGCGCCACGAAAGCCGTGGAGCTGACTCCGAGCGAGATGAGCCCCGTGGAATAGACCTCCATGGGATCCTTGTAGCGGTCATGGTTGGCAAACCTGAAGAAGCCTGTCTCCATGCCGTAGGTGAGTATGATAAGCGCCAGGGCTACAGCCGAGTACACGTAGGTGACCACGCCGTATTCCTGGGCGGGAAACATCTGGGTGTACAGCGGCACCAGGCACCAGTTGAGGAAACGGCCTATGATGCTGCTGAGACCGTAGATAGCGGTATCCTTGGCGAGTGATTTTATTCCGGCCATAGACTGCCTTGATGAGTGGGTGGATTGATTTTCAGATGATTGTAGGCAAGCGATGTCACCTCGCGTCCGCGGGGTGTGCGGCGCAGGAAGCCCTCCATGATCAGGAACGGCTCATACACCTCCTCGATCGTGTCCTGCTCCTCGCCTATGGCGGTGGCTATGGTGGAGAGACCCACGGGACCGCCGTTGAACTTGTTGATCATCGTGAGCAGGAGTTTGTGGTCCATCTCGTCGAGTCCGTAACGGTCGATGTTGAGGGCTTCGAGGGCAAAGCGGGCTATCTCGGGGTCGATGTCGCCCGTGCCCTTCACCTGCGCGAAATCGCGCACGCGCCTGAGCAGGGCGTTGGCTATACGTGGGGTTCCTCGCGAGCGCATGGCTATCTCGTGGGCTGCCTCGGGGGTGATCTTCACCTTGAGCAGAGCCGCCGAGCGGGCTATGATGCGCTCAAGCACCTCGTGGCTATAGTATTCCAGGTGGCAGTTGATGCCAAATCGGGCGCGCATCGGGGCTGTGAGCATTCCCGAACGGGTGGTGGCGCCCACGAGCGTGAACGGCGACAGCGACAGCTGCACCGAGCGCGCGCCCGGGCCCTTGTCGATCATTATGTCGATGCGGTAATCCTCCATGGCCGAGTAGAGATACTCCTCGACCACACGGCTCAGGCGGTGTATCTCGTCGATGAACAGCACATCGTTCTCGCCCAGCGAGGTGAGTATTCCCGCCAGGTCGCCCGGCTTGTCGAGCACCGGACCCGAGGTGACCTTGAAGTTGACCCCCAGCTCGTTGGCGATGATGCCGGCGAGGGTGGTCTTGCCGAGTCCCGGAGGGCCGAAGAGCAGCAGATGGTCCAGGGCCTCCCCGCGCATACGGGCCGCCTGGACAAACACCTTGAGGTTCTCAACGATCTTCTCCTGACCGTTGAACGCGTCAAAGAACGACGGCCTCAACGCCCGCTCAAAGTCCTTGTCGACATTCTCGTTATTGCGTATATCGAAATCAGTTTCCATTTTCAATCACAAAGGTAATGAAAAATCTCCGTATCTCAGAGCGTTTTCATGCAACCTGTGACATTAGGAATTGATGAAATCACGCCGGGCAGTGCATCACCGCTTCTCGGGCTGGACGCTGAAACGGTACTGGACCGAGGCGAGGATATAGCGCGGGAGGGTATTGGTGTAGGTGACGGTGCGTCCGGTGGCCGTGACGGCATACTGCACGTTGGACAGGCGGTGGAGCAGGTCGAAACCGTCGACCATTATCACCCATTGTCCCCCCTTGGGACGGTAGGAGAGGCGGGCGTTCCACACGGCATCGGTGCTGTCAAGCTCGGGCACGCCGTAGCCCCGGCGGGTGAACATCCTGAAATCGGTGCTCAGGCCGAATCCGGCGGGGAGGGTGAAGGTGCCCGAGAGGCCATAGTTGTAATGGGTGGCATCGATGGTGGCGAATCCCTCGCGCGACGAGGTGGTGTGGCGGTCGGTTACTGATCCGTTGACCGAGATTGTGTGCCCCCCTATCTGCCACGACAGTCGCAGATCCTCGCTCAGTGTACGGGTGTCGACCCTCGACGGTGACGGGTCCACTCCGTCGGTGCCCACCATGTCCACGCTGTGGATGTTGGCCGCCCCGGTCGTTGACATGAGTGTGAACTGCTTGCGCCGGCCAAACTGCAGGCTGAAGGTGTTTTCGGCCGTGAGGCTGTTGTTGCCGTGTACATTGTAGGTGCGGTTGTATCTCACACCGGTTGTGCGGTCATAGTAGTATCCCCTCACCAAGGCATTGTTGGTCTTGGCGAAATTCACGGTGAGCCCGTTGCGTATCGAGGTGCCATGTGGCATCACCATGTAGAAAAGCCCGTAGGTGTTGGTGTAGGAGTTGCGCAGGCCGGCGTTGCCGAGCGAGATGTTGAGGGGATCGGAAGTGTTGGTCACGTCCACCAGGTGGAGCAGGTCGGGCGTGTCGGTGGCGAGGCGGTATTTCAGTGTGATTATGTGCATCGAGGTACCGTTGCGTGGGCCTCCGCACTGGTAGCGCACAGATGCGCCTATGTCGGAGGTGTAGAACAGTGCCGTGCTCCTCCTCACGGGATATGTGGTCCCGTCGCTGAAATAGTTGAGATGGCTGTGCTGAAGTGCCACGCAGGGGTATGCCCCTATCTGGAGATTGCCTCCGCCGTCAAAAGTCCGGTCGTATCTCAGAGAGGTCGACAGCTCATGCTTGTTCTCATACAGGCGCGACACATAGCTGTTGCCGGCATCGAGTGTCGACAGGTATCCGGCGGGCAGAGAGCCGAACACGCCCATATCCTCGCCCAGACGGTCGAGGGCATACATGTAGGAATCCCTGTCGCGGTTGAGGAACGAATATTTGTAGGCCACATTTCCGTTAAACTTGCCGAGTGTCCACGAATAGCTGGTCGAGGCCGTGAGGTTCAGGGTGCGGTTGGGGGAATTGTCGGTGAAGTTGCGTCGTTTCGATGTGGCCACGGGGTTGTTGCCGTAATTGATGGCGTAGTCCTGCCAGGTCTCGGCTTTCTCGGTGGTGTACTGAGCCGATACGGAGGCTGAAATCCTGTCGGGGGAATTGGGGATGACATACGAGGCCGTCACCCCGCCGTTGAGATTGGTGCGGCGCGTGAAGCCGTCGCCACGGGTCGACGAGCGGTTGATTATCGAGGCCAACTGCTCGGGCGATCCGGTGGTGTTGATGGTCTCCAGGGCTTGGAGCGAGAGTGTGGTCTGCTCGTCGTTGAAGCTCGCCGAGAGGCCCGAGTTGGTGTTGTCGGTGCGGGAGAACTGTCCGGCCACATTGCCCGAGAGGCTCACGTCTCCCACCATGCTTCCTGCTACATGTCGGGTGTTGATGGCGAAATCCCTGTAGCGGCGGGAGTTGTGGGTGTAGTCGTAGGTATTGCCCGAGGAGAAGAAGTTGGTGCGGTCGGTGTAGCTCAGGTGATTTAGCCTGTTGGCCGTGTAGGTGACATTGCCCGTGGCGAAAGCCATGGAGGCATCGGGCGAATTGTAATTATAGTTCAGTCCCGCCATCTGGTACCGGCGGGTGCCTGTTGGCATACGGTCGGGGCTCCACGAATCGTTTTTGCCCGGCTCGCGGTTGTCGTTGAGGTTGTTGAAGTTGGCCACCAGCGCCACCTCGGTCGTCGAGGTGAACCTGGCCCCGAAGAGCCGGCCCATATAGCGGTTCTCGCTTCCGTATCCGCCCTGGGCGTTGACTATGGTGCCGATGGAGTATTCGCGCTTGAGCTTCACATCCATGGTGAGGTGTTTGGGCCCTGAGATGTCGCCGTGGAACTTCTGCATTTGGGAGTGTCCGCGATACACCTCCACGTTCTTCACCGTGTAGGCTCCGATATTGTTGAGCATCACCTCCTTATTGCCGTCGAAGAACTGCTTGCCGTTGAGCAGGAGCGATTCCACAAACTCGCCGTTGACTGTGATGCGTCCCCCGTCCTTCAGTTCCACTCCGGGCAGCTGGGCTATGAGCGCGTCGAGCATCGATCCCTCGGCCAGCTGAAAGGCATCGGCGTTGTACACCACAGTGTCGCCACGGTGATAGAACTTCACCTTCGAGGCTGTCACCTGCACCTCCTTGAGTCGGTGGGGTTCACGCTCGAGATACACTACGGGTATTGAGCGGTAGGTCTCGCGCGATCCGGCACCTTTCACCTCGTAGACTACTGTCTGTGGCAGGTAGCCCTTGCAACCGACCTCAAACACATACACCGAGTCTCTCCGGTCCACCATCAGCGAGAACTCCGATCTTTCGGTGTTCATCAGCAGTCCGGTGGCCATAAAGCTCTGGATGCTGCCTACCTTGAGCGAGTCGCAACGGTTGCCGTCGCCGTCGATGGTATAGACCCAGGCATCGGGCAGATCGTTCTTGAACACCGCCTCCTTCACCCTTCCGGCCAGCCTCAGTGACTTTTCCTGTCCCGAGGCACACACGGCTGTCGCCACCGTCAGCACTCCGGAGGCAGTCAACGCGGTCAGAGCCGTCATCACGGCCACCGCCACCCTCATCACCGGCCTCCATCCGAGACCCCTCAAGTTTATGTCCATAGCAGAATGTGGTTATTATTGCAAAAACAGGCCGAAAGCTTAAAAGATAAAGATTTCAACCACCGCAAAGTTATTCAAAAAACAAAATAAGGTCAATACTCATAATTGATTAGCATCTCAATATCTATTACCTACTTTATAGTATTGACATTGTATCAATAGTTTTATACTGAAACAAAAAATTCCGCATCCTTGCCTTTCGCAAAGATACGGAATCTATAGTGCAGGATCAATGCGATAATGTCGCATTGTGTTGGGTTATTTCGGGATCGGCACTTTCTCCGTTAGTCTTTATCCTCTATACTTTAATCTCTATACTCTATACTAAAAGGTCTCTATACTTAAGAAACACCTTTATCCTCTATACTAACACCCGCAGTACTGAGCCGAGGTTGCTTATCCCGGCGGGGGGTGAGGTAGAGGCGGAGCAGGAGGGCGGTGACGAAATAGAGTCCCACGAGGGCCCACAGGCTCCAGTAGTAGCGGGCAACATCGGGGAGGGTGGCGCCGTTGCCGTTGATGCGGATAAAGCCCTCAACGCCCCAGGTGGCCGGAATGAAGTCGGACACCATGATCCAGAATTTGCTGAACGCGTAGCGCGGCCATGTGAGGCCCGAGAGGAACAGGAACACGAGCGAAGTGAATACCACCACGAGCAGAGAAGTCTCCCTCTCTCTCACGAACACCTGAATGGTCTGTCCGAGGAAAGTGGTTGCCAGCAACATCACGAAGACAAACGGCATATAGTCCCTCACATTGCCCACATGAGGCAGGGCAAACATCTCGGGCACTATGTGGAGTATATAGTAGCTCATGGGGATATATATCATCATGTAGCATAGGCTTTTGCCAAGCAGGGTAGCCACAGGGCCGGCCTCGTACTCGTAGGGGTCACGTCCGCGGTTGCGTCGGCGACGGTCGGCTGCCGTTCCGGCTATCATGGTGATGCCCAAGAGCATACTCTGCTGGAGTATCAGCACCACTATGCCCGGCATGATGAAGGAGGCAAATCCCTGGGTGGGGTCGCCCATGCACACGGGGCGCGTATCGACCGGAAGCCCGTTGACCTGGGTTACAAGTCCTCCGCCCAGCGTGGCCACACGCTCGGCAGTGAGCTTGGTGACCTCGTGCATCTGCACGTCGGTAAGGGCAAACAGATACTGGCGGAAGCGTATCAGGAGCGACATGTCGTTGTAGAACGATATCACGGCCTGCTCTCCGCGCCCTACCTTGCGGGCGTAGTCGGCCGGAATCTCGATTATGCCGTAACACTTTTTCTCGCCGAAGGCCCGACGGGCCTCGGACATGTCGGCGGCATATCCCGTGATGTGTATTCCCTCGGTGGCATCGAGCGTGCGTGCCAGTTCGCGGCTCTCGGCCGTGCGTGAGTGGTCCACCACCACGGTGGAGATCTCCTTCACCACCTCGGGGTTGTATATGAGGGTGTAGACGATGGGATAGCCGATGGGAAGCCCGAAGAAGAACAGCAGCACGCCCACATCGGTGAACACTAACCATGTCTCCCTACGCCATACACGAAACAGACTGAGAAACCATTTCATAACATTTGGAATTTATGGTACATATACCGGATTCATGCAATGACGGCGCAGACGGCGCAACCCAAGCAGAGGGGTGAGCAGCATGGCGAGCATGGCGATATAGTAGAAGCGTGAATAATACAGCGGAAGTCCGTTGAGGGCCTGGTCGGCATAGATCAGGAAGTAATAGCGGATGGGCATGAGGTAGGAGAATATACCCACGGCGCCATACATCTTGTCGACCGGAAACGAGAATCCGGCCACCGAGAAGCACAGGATGCCGATGAGGCTGCACAGGCTCATCGAGAGCCTGAGGTTAGGTACGATCTCCACCACCACCAGAGCGAACGCCTGGCACGAGAGCACCAGAAGCACCATGGCGAGCACCATGTGCCATGCCGGGCAGTTGAGCGGAAAATGGAGATAGTTGAACATCACCGACTGGATGGCCACACCCACCGAGATGAACACCACGCTCTGGGGCAACAGTTTGCCAAGCAGTGCCTTCGACATGCTCCCGCCCGCTATGGCGAGCCACCGGGGCGAGGTCCCCGCCTTGATCTCCTGACAGATGGTGAACGTTGTCACCGTGAGCACCAGCAGGGCTATCAGTCCCGCCAGGAACGATTGCGAGAGGTAGATCGAATAGTTGGTCCACGGGTTGCCTATGGGGTGATTGTCGGTGCGCAGGGGCATTATGAGGTTGCTCGCCAGGTCGGAGTCCACACCCACGCTCGACAGCGTGGTCTGCACTATACCGCCCGAGGTGGTTACGGCTATGGTCTTGAACCCCTTGTAGGAGAGCGATCCGGGCACGAAGATGGTCATGTTGGAGTAGAACGACAGTGTGGGGGTTCTTCCGCTCAGTGCCTTCTCCTGAAATCCCTGGGGGATGTAGAAGAATCCGAATATCTCGCCTCCTCTCACACGGTCTATCGCCTTGTTGTAGCTCTCGATATCCTCGGTGATCTCGGTGAGTTCGCTCGCGTTGAGTGCGCGTCCAATGTTGCGCGACATCGAGGAATGGTCCATGTCCACCATTCCCACGGGGATCTTGAGCGGCAACCCCTCGTGCATGAGATTGAGGAAAAAGAAGGCACAGAACGCCGGCACGATCACCATCATGAACAGATAGATCCTGCGCGAGCCGAGTGTCGCTATGCCGTGTCGTAATGAGGGAAGCATTTCTATTAGGGATTATGGGTTATTTGGCCGGCTTGCCGGTGGTCGGCGTGCCGGGAATTGCTGGGAGGGTATTCTAATTGTCGAAATAAACCACGGTCATGCCGGGGCGCAGTTCGGGCAGAGCCTCGAGCGGACGGGCCTTGATCTCGAATGTCTTGCTGTCCCACTGGCCTGTGGCCTTGGTGGCCTGCCATGTGGCATAGCTGCCCAGGTCGCGCGAATAGAATATCTTGGCTTTCACCTTCTTCTTGTCGAGCGCGGGTATCATTATCTCGATCTCACCGCCCAAGGGCATATCCTTGAGCAGATCCTCGCGCACATTGAATGTCACCCACTTGTCGTCGGTCTTCAGGATGCTCATTATCGGAGCGCCGAGCATCACCAGCTCGCTCTCCTCGGGGTAGATCTGATCTACCTGTCCGTCGCAGGGAGCCATCAGGTACTGGTCCTCGAGCACGCTCTGCACTTCGGCCACGCCACCCTTGGCCACATTCACCATGGCGGCGGCGCTCTCCTTGTCCTCCTTCTGCGCACCCTGCTTGGCCAGTTCATACTGGCTCTTGGCGGCGTCGCGTCCGGCTACGGCGGCATCGTAGGCTGCCTTGGCCTCATCGCGTTTCTGCTCCGACACCACCCCCTCGTTGTATAGGTTCTGCAGGCGGTCGTAAGTCTTTTTGGTTATGGTCACTGCAGCCTCGGCCTGGGTCACAAGGTCTCGGGCGGCATTGATGATCTGTATGCGTGTGCCGGCATCGATCTTGCGGTCCTGGGTGCGGGCCACGGTCTCCATCCCCTCGGCCTGCATCAGCTTGGCCTCGGCGAGCGACGAGTGGATGTGTACGAGCGTGTCGCCGGCCTTCACCATGTCTCCCTCGCTCACATATATCTCCATCACGCGCCCAGGCAGTTTGCCCGACACACGCACCGAGGTGGCGTCGGCCTGCCCCTCCACTATATCGGCGGGCTTGTCGAGGAATACGAATCCTATTATTGACAGCACTATACATGCTACCACTACTACCGAGAGGGCCACAAGCAGGGCCTTGTTCTCTTTCTGCTCCGGAGTGGGGGTCGGGCTGGTTGAAACGTTTGAGGTTGACATGGCAATCGTATTGTTTTTTATTGGATATTTTCAGTTTGTTCACTTGTTGATGTTCACGGGGGCCTGGAGGGTGCCCATCACCTTGGAGAGATACACGTCACAGAGATATACGTCGATCTTGGCATCGATATTCTCGCTGTGGGCCTTGAGCCAGGCGGTCTGAGCCTCCATCACGTTGTCCACGGTCATCACGCCGTTGCGGAATCCCAGGTCGGCGCATCTCAGGTTCTCGTCGGCCTTGGCCAGATTGGTCTCGGTCATCTCGCGGGTCTTCAGCGCCTCCGATGCCTTGTAGGAGGCCTGGCGCACCTGCAGGTCTATCAGCTCGCGTGCATTGGCCAGCTCCCAGCGCATGGCCTCGGTCTGGGCCTTGGCGGCGCGGTGCTTGTTGTAGTTCCCGCCCCAGTGCCACAGGGGGATGGTGAGCATGGCGCCCACCGAGAACTGTCCGTTGAATTTCTTCTTGAATCCGTCAAAGAGGTTGGGGTTGGAGAACGAGTAAGCTCCCACGAGCGCCAGATTGGGCATCATCGACGCGCGGGCCACATTGGCCTTCTGCTCAAATATCTTCACGCCCAGTTCGAGCGACCTCAGGTCGTCGCGGCGGTCATACACCTCCTGCATGTCTATCTGGCGGTCGTCGGCCAGAGCCGAGGGCATCACCGAGAGGTCGTTGTCCTCGTCGGCCAGGCGGAAATCGCTGTTGATGGGCATTCCGCACACCTGGGCCAGCGCCATGCGCGAGAGCACCAGGCCGTTGTTCACCTTGGTGAGGTCCACCTGGGCCGAGTTGAGCTTCACGTCCACCGTGAGCTGGTCACTGCGGGTGGCCACCCCCTCCTTTATCATGAGCGCCACGTTGTGGCTCAGGGTGTCGAGCAGATTCACATAGCTTTCGGCCAGCTTCTGCTTGGCCTTGAGCGACACCACCTGCCAGTAGGCCGCGTCCACGGCATACACCACGTCGCGGGCCGCGCCGTTGAGCTTGCGCTTGGCCAGCTCCTCGGCATACCCCGTGATCTTGTTCATGGCCACGATCTTGCCCCCCATGAATATGGGTTGGGTGAGCGTCACGGCTCCGAAAAATACGTTGTGGATATCATACTCCAGCGCCTCCTTGGGCAGATAGGCCACCTGCTCGGGCACCGGCTGTCCGTTCACTATTATGGGTTCGCCCGTCATGGGGTTCTTCACCACATTGAACTCATAGCCCTTGGTCTCGAGGTTGAAGCTCTTGATCGGCAACAGCTGGTCGGAGTCAAACATCGAGATCTGCTTCTGATTGTACATATACCCTCCGGCAAAGTCGATGGCCGGCAGATAGGCTGCGAATGCCTCGTCCTTCTGATAGCTGGCCGCACGCACCTGTTCGGCGCCTTGGCGCAGATTCTTGTTATTGGAGAGGGCCAGGTCGCGGCACTGTTCGAGCGTGAGAGTCGAGCCGTCGGCTACTGTCCCGTCGGGGCTCTGAGCCATGCCCGGAAGCATCCCGGCCAATATTACGGATACTACTGAAAGTCGCAATCTCATTGTGGTGTGGGCTATAAATAGTTGAATAATGCGTGAATGTTGAGGGCATCCCGGCGGAATACTCTCTGCAAAAATAACTCCTTTTCGCTATAAAAAGTTTATATTTTATCACTTTTAATTGGAGTGGTTTCGCTCTCTTGTTGGTCAGTTTTTCCTATCGCGCGCCTCTTATATATATTATAATGTGAAAATTGTCGACCTTTTTTACATAAAACTAATAAAATTGTTTGCATAACTATAAAATTAGTCATACCTTTGCCCGTGACAACTAATAAATACGTTGGAGGGCGCTCCGGCCCCTCCGTAACCTCAGCATCAAGTCTATGAAACCGGGAAGAAAACCCACCGAACTGCTCACCGAGAAGGAGATGGTGATCATGACCATGCTATGGGACCGCGGGCCCATGTTTGTCCGCGAGATGCTCGCCCTCTACCCCGACCCCAAGCCCCACGTCAACACCGTCTCCACCCTCGTGCGCATCCTCGAGGAGAAGGGGCGCGTGGCCCACGAGACCTTCGGCTCCACCCACCGCTATTATGCCCTCACCCCCCGCGAGGAGATGCGCGACCGCTCACTCAGGCAAGTGATTTCCAACTACTTCAACAATTCCTACAAGAGCGCCGTCTCCGCACTGGTGCAGGAGGAGAAAATCTCACTCGACGAGCTCAAGGAAATCATCCGCATGGTCGAATCCTCCACCCCCGCCTCCGACGGGGAAAATAATCAACCCTCCGACCGGGAAAAATAATCCTCCGATGTTCGCCTACTCTCTTTCCAGTTCCCTGCTCCTGGCCGTCATGTACATGGCCTACAAGTGGATGCTTGCCTCCGAGCGACAGCATGCCTTCAACCGCGTCATCCTCTGGAGCATATATATCGTGGCCCTCACCGCCGTGCCCCTGGCCGGAGCCATCCCGTCACTGCTCCGGCCCGAGTCTCAGGCGCTCATCCCCGTGGTCGAGATCGACATGTCGGAGTTCGCCGTCATCCCCGTCGACGTGCCCTCCGAGCCCTCCATTGGCCACACCATAGCCCGCATCCTCCTCATCACCTATCTTGTAGGAGTCATTGCCGTCACTGCCCATACCCTCATGGTGGCCCTGCGCCTCGCCATGATAGTGAGGCAGGGCGAGAGCCTCGTTATCGGAGGCCGTCGTGTGCGCCTCATCTCCTCCACCTCCATCGCCCCGTTCAGCGTCATGAATGTGATAGTCATGTCGCGGCGCGACTTTGCCGAGGCCGGCCCCATGATCCTTGCCCACGAGTGCTGCCACGTGCGTCTCCGCCACTGGATCGACCTGCTCATGGCCCAGCTTGTGGCCATATTCCAGTGGTACAACCCTGCCTCATGGCTCATGCGCGAGGAGATGAAAGCTGTCCACGAGTATCAGGCCGATGCCGGAGTGATAGCCTCGGGGGCCGATGTGAAGCAATATCAGATGCTATTGATCAAAAAGGCTGTTGGCGCGAGATTCCCGTCACTTGCCAACAGCCTGAATCACAGTAAACTTAAAAAACGTATCACTATGATGTACAATTCCAGGACATCGCGTGTGCGCCGTCTGCGCGCGCTCGCCATCATCCCCGCATTGGGGACAGCCCTCTTCGTGACCAATCTCCCCGCTGTGGCCGATGTGCTCGACACAGCCTCACGGGCCTCGCTGGTCATTCCTGACAGCAAAGTTACTCAAAATCCCGCTAATGAGCAACTTCCCGCCGATTTTACCGCCCCCGTTCAGGCCGACACTCCTGCCGCAGCTGCCGGTCCCGATTCCACCGTCGAGGTGGTCTCAGTCTCCACCATGCCCTCCAAGAATCTGGACGAGGTGACTGTGGTTGCTTATTCAGGCTGTGCCCCTACCAAACCCTCCACCCCGAAGACCGATAAGACCGAAAAGACCCGTGAGGCCACTCCCGCCACCGCCTCGGGCGACCGCGTGTATGACGTGGTGGAGCACCGTCCCAAGTACAGCGGAGGCGAGGAAGCGCTCTTCCGCTACATTGCCGAGAATGTCCGTTATCCCGAGGATGCCCGGCGCGACAGCATCCAGGGGCGCGTAATACTCCGCTTCGTAGTCACCCCCGAAGGCAAGGTCTCCGATCCCACCATCCTGCGTGGCGTGTCCCCCTCCATCGATGCCGAGGCCATCAGGCTCGTATCAGCCATCCCTGAGCACTTCGTTCCCGGCACATTAAAGGGTGAGCCAGTGGCGGTCAATTATCACCTCCCCATCGTATTCAAGCTAAATTCAAGCTCCAAGGCCCCCAAGACTGTCCCCGAGAAACCCTCCGGCAAAAAGCCGTCGGTTTACATCAATGGCCGTCTCGCCGGCAACACTGATATCCTCCCGAGCATCGACGAGAATACTATCAAAAGCGTCGACGTCCTCAAGCCCGGCAATGAGGAATATCCCGACGGAGCCATCATGATTACCCTTAAGGACACCAACCCCGCCGAATAACGCTTAATGCACGTCCACTCTCCGTGGGTGGACGTGTATTATACCGTACCCCGGGCAATATTTCCGGTTTGCAGGGCGTTGTATTTACTAATACCATTTTAGATAGTTTCTTAGATACACCTAAATCTAATATATGTTTTCACGTTTCATCCTCACACTCCTCATGCTCCTGTCGCTGTCTCTCTCAGCCATGGCCGAGCGCACCGACTCCCTCTGGGTCTCAGGTCGTGTCAAGGATGCAATCACCAACGAAGATCTCACCGAAGCTTTCGTGTTCCGCTATAGAAGCGACGGAAGCCTCATCGACTCCATCCCGGCCAACCGTGGAATCATGGTCAGGAACGGCGAGCCTGTACCCTTGGCCATCTTCGGTTACTATGTGCCCCGGTGCGACTCCACCTATGTGTTCGATGTCAAGGCCCCCGGCTACCGCTTACGACACCTCTACCGGTGTGCGCCGCACAGGGAGCTCGACACCACCGATGCCATCTGGAACATGCGTCTCACCTACACCCCGCGCGGTGGACGGTGGGTATTCATGCTCGACGGCTTCGACATGCTCCATCAGCTCTCCAACGTCAACTACGCCATCAACGCCTCAGGCCGCACCGTCACCTACACCAACGCCCTCCCGCGCTATATCATGCTCTCGTTGCAGTACCGTCTCAACATCCAGCCCAAGAAACGCCGGTAGGCTCCCTCCTTGCCCGTCAAGAGGCGTACAAATATTTACTCCTGTAACAGTTTATATTAAGCAGTTACAGGGGTTAAAATATCTATTCTTGCATCACTATTTGTCAATATTGTGTTGGTTATGTAATTCAGCACGGAAATCAGGTAGATTTGGAGTCATGCCTTTTGCTATATCCTCCTTGATTGCCTCATTGACATTTTTGATTTGGTTTAAGGCTTCGTGATAGTATTCTCGTGACACTCCGAGCAATACGGCTTCATCTTCCGAAATTTCTAACGCGTATGTCGTGCTATCGAGTCGTAGGTATTCAACTAATATTTTATTTTGGCGTAGAATCTCTTTCTCTGCCATGCGGGAACTGTCCTCTTGAATATTTTGCTTTACTCCGATGTCCTCTTTGCTGGAATTGCTGGATACGCATGACAATACGTTGAGAGACATCAATATTGCTACAATCACATAAAGCAGTCTTAGATATCCATTCATAATAAATGAAACATAATATTAGTACGTTAATACATACAAACCCATCCGCAGTATCCACCATTCGGGTCAGAAGTACTAAAACCAAGTTTAGCCCAAATATCTCCACATGCTGCTAACGGAACAATGATCTTCGTACTTACAGTGCTTGATCCGGTTCCACGTTCATACCGTTCTTGACCAAATGTCGAGGTCATGCATGTATAGTGTGCAACAAGAGCGACGTTAGCCTTACACTGAAAACTCACATTTACTTGTGTATATCCAGTGACAAAGCCGTCATACCCCATTCCCGTACTCGATGTAGTGATACTACCAGAACTACAATTAGGGGTCGGTTGAGACTTTGTGGCTTGTTGTGCCTTAAGTATTTTTATTTCCTGCCTTATATCGCATAAATCTATATTGATATCATTTTTATTCGCTGACTCTATGAAATCATTTGTTGTTTTGATATCATTAAGAAAACGATTATACAGCTCAGAGTCTATACCCAATAGATCATTTGCATCGTCCTTGGATATTGTTAAGGAATATTTCCCGTTTTCCAACAAGAGATATTCAGAGATGAGAATTGTTTTTCGTCTGGTTTCTCTCTCTCCTAGAGAGAGTTCTCGTAGTTCTTCTACGTTTAATAGTAATTCTTGAGCTTCGCATTTTTCAAAAATAGAAACTTGGTCAGATGATGCATCTGATGACATTTCGACATCCCTAAAAAGGCTATCAGTTTGCTCTTCTTGATTTGAGCAAGAACATATCGTACACAATAATGCACATGATATGCATGAGATAAATAGTTGTTTGACTTTCATAATGTTGTTTTTATGTTAGGTTTTGCAAAAATAAACGCAAAATATAAAAACTCCAAATATTTTGATAAAAATTATTAAAATATTTGGAGTGTAGTTAACTATTTATTCCATCGCTTCGATATACGGCTTTCCGTCCTTCACCGTCCCTTTGAAACGGTGTAAGCCGTCCTTGCCTCCGTCGGTGAACGATACCAGATACCAATCCTCCTGGCCGTCCTCCTCGAAAATATGATTCACCTTGGAGCCGTCTCTCGCTCCGGCTTGCGCCTCCTTGATCAACAGTTCGAGCACCTCGGGAGCGAAACATTCCTTGATCTCATCGAGATTACCTCCGCCAAACACATATTTGCCGTAAAGGTCAGATAGAAACTCCCTCACCACAATGCTCTGCGGGAAACGCTCCTTCATCTTCAGGAACTCCCCGTAGACATCCACCATTTCCACGGTGTCACCGGCCTCAATCTGTTCGGCTATCATCTTGTTGGCGGCCTCGATCTGTGCCACACACTCGCGGAAACCTTCGGGATTCACGCCGAGCTCGCCGGCCTTCTCCTCAGTGATGTCCAGGAAATACCGCATACCATCGCGCTTCACATACTCGCTCAGAAGCACACTGTTTTTCCTTGCCTCCCTCACCTCGGGAGCCATTGCCTCATATTCGGCTACAGTCATATACAGCTCATGAGCCTTGTCGGCAACAGAGAGGGTATCCTCCTGCGGAGTCTCGTTAGTCTTGCTCGCCGACGTGCATCCGGCCATGCCTGTGGCCATGATCAGCGCCGAGGCGATAGCTACCATACATCTCGTTCTCATAAATTCGTTGATTTGGTTTTTGTTCGGCAAATATACTCATATCTAAAGCCAAAGTCAAGACCCGGATATAACATTTTTCACCCTACGCGACATTATCGCACCAATTATGAGAATTCCTGAGGTAACTTTGCCGATGTAAGAAAACTATTGTTATGACATCATCCACCATCAACGCTAAAGAGCTTTCAGCTCCTCCCGCTCCGGCTTCAGTGCCTAAGATCAGCTATCCGCCGTCGCTACCCATCTCGCGCAAAGCCTACCGGCGATTCATCGACCGTATCAATGAGGTCTACTCCACCGACCTGCCGGTGGCCCGCCTCATGGTAAGCGTCCTCGACGTATATCTTCTCGGCGACCGTCGTCTCGCCGGCTCCATGCTCGAAGGTAGCGATCATAAGCACGCATTTTCATTTCTCTGTCAGGATGTCGACATGGCCATAGAGCGATCCCGCCGTGCCCGTCAGCAGGCCCTCGCCCGTCGCCTCGCCCGTCAACAGGCCGAAGCAATCGTTCCGACAGCTTCCTCCTCGGTAATCTCAACTATTCCGTCCACCTCAGCACTATCCGTCTCCTCGGCTTCCTCCGACAACAACGACAATATCCCCGAAGAATCCCATTCGGACCTAACGAAAGCCGAATCAGCCATCCTATCCGGGCAGGAGATCGGTGGTCACGAAGTTTGGTCAGGTCGTCGGGTCAACGACATGAGCCGTATCCCCATGTTCAGCTCCTTGTTGAATCCCGTGGTCAACACCATAGTCCGCACCCGAGCCGAGCGGCGCGCCCAGGAACAAACCCTAAAACGCAAGCTCAAATCCCGCAACCGCCCCCTCACCTGACCAATCCCCACCTTTAAACCCTCTGGCCCTATGGTCTAAACAATAATCCAAAAAAAATTAGCAACCGCCACAATGACGATTGCTAATAATATCATAAAAACCTGTTATATGTACTTATCCGATCTTAATTCCCGAGAAACCCATGAACGCCATGGCCAGGAGACCCGCACAAATCAATGCGATAGGCACACCGCGCATCGCCTCAGGCACATCCGTGCGTGCCAACTGCTCGCGGATACCCGCAAAAATCGAAATCGCCATGGTGAAACCGACGGCGGTAGCCACCGCATACACCAGACTCTCGCCCAGGTTCATATTCTTCTGAACCACGGTAATAGCCACGCCGAGCACGGCACAGTTGGTAGTGATAAGCGGGAGGAACACACCCAACGCACTGTACAGCACCGGAGCTATCTTCTTGAGGATAATCTCGAGCATCTGCACCAGCGCGGCGATCACGAGGATAAATACTATGGTCTGCATGAAGCCCAGGCCGAAAGGTGTCAGCACCAGATCCTGGAGCAGCCAGGTGATGGCCGTGGCCAGCACCATGACAAAGGTCACGGCCGCACCCATACCTGTCGCGCTCGAAAGCTTGCGCGACACACCGATAAACGGGCAAATGCCGAGGAATTGGGCAAATACAATGTTGTTGACAAAGATTGCCGTGATGATGATGGAAATATATTCGAGCATCTGATTATTCGTTTAATTGATGAACTGGTGATTTACTTAGCGGCACGGAGCTTGGTGAAAAGAGCTATCAGCAGGCCAAGGGCGATGAACGCACCCGGAGCGAGCACAAACACCAGCGAGCCATACTGCTCGGGATATATCGTGGCGTCAAAGATCTTGCCTGTGCCCAGGAACTCGCGCACGGCACCGAGCAGTGTCAGCGCTATGGTGAAGCCCAGACCGATGCCCACGCCGTCGAGACAGCTGTCAAACACATTGTGGCGCGAAGCGAAAGCCTCGGCACGGCCAAGCACGATACAGTTTACCACGATAAGGGGAATGAAGATACCGAGCGTGGCGTAGAGCGAAGGCACGTAGGCCTCCATCACCAGCTGGAGCACCGACACAAACGCCGCGATCACGACGATGTAGGCCGGGATGCGCACCTTGGAGGGCACGAAGTTCTTGATCAGGGATATTACCACATTGGAGCAGATGAGCACTGCCATGGTGGCGAGGCCCATGCTCATGCCGTTGATAGCACTGCCGGTGGTGCCCAGCGTGGGACACATACCCAGCATCAGCACGAATGTGGGATTCTCGGCAATGATGCCGTTGAAGAGTATTCTGAGTTTATCGTTCATGGCTTGAGGTTATTGCTGGGCAGTGAATTGATCAAAGGCTTGGTTGGCGAGGGTGAGTGCGCGCAGGAAAGCTCTCGACGAGATGGTGGCGGCGGTGATGGCGTCGACATCGCCTCCGTCCTTGCTCACGGTGAGATTGGAGCTCTTGGCGTTCAGTCCCACGATGCTGTGGGCCGGATCGCAGAACCATTCTCCCATCTTCGAGCCCAGACCCGGAGTCTCGGCGTGCTGCATCACGGCATATCCGGTGATGTCGCCGGCCTCGTTGAAGCCATACATTACGGTGATGAGGCCCGAGAAGCCGTTGTTGTCATGGCTCTCAACGGCGGTGCCGGTGAGCTGGCCGTCCTTGCGGGCGGGGAACACGGTCACGGTCTCGCCGTCGATGGTGACTTCCACAGCCTCCTCGGCCGGATTGTTGTTGAACTCTATGCCGGGCAGCACCTGTCCTATGGCATCCTGCTGCTTCTGGGCCTTGGCCTGGGCGATAGGCTCCATGGTCATGCTGTACACGCCTGCGAGAGCGGCCGCGGCCACTACTGTGATGATGCCGAGTGAGAGCACCATGTTTACGAGTGTCGATTTCATGCTACTGCCCTCCCTTCTCCGAATTTACGTGGTTTCATATAGCGGTTGATCAGCGGTGTCAGACCGTTCATGATGAGGATTGCAAACGACATGCCCTCGGGATAGGCACCCCACTGGCGTATCACCAGTGTGATGATGCCGATCATCACTCCATACAGGAGCATACCTGAACGGCTCATGGGCGAGGTCACATAGTCGGTGGCCATGAAGATGGCGCCGAGGAGCAGACCGCCCGAGAGGATCTCCACTCCCACCGGTGCGCCGATGCACAGCGAGAAGAGTGCTACCGTGCCCACGATGGCCACAGGGATATGCCAGGTGATCACCTTGAAGCACAGCAGATAGATGAAGCCGAGCACAAGGGCTATGGCGCCCACCTCGCCCATCGATCCGCCTATGTTGCCCAGGGCGGCGTCAACGAGGCTGATGTCCGAGGCATTGACAAGCCCCATCTTCAGCTCGCTCAGGATGGTGGCGCCGGTGGTGGCGTCGGTGTAGGCCATGCGGTTGACTATAGGCTCGGGCCAGGTGGTCATGGCCACGGGGAATGACAGGAGCAGGAACACTCGGCCCACAAGCGCGGGGTTGAAGATGTTGCATCCGAGGCCTCCGAAAGTCATCTTTCCGATGCCGATGGCTACGACACAACCTATCAGCACCATCCACACCGGGATGTTGGACGGCAGGTTGAGCGCTAAGAGCAGGCCGGTGAGTACGGCCGACAGATTCCCTATCGAGGGCTTCTGGCCAAGCATGTAGCGTGTGATTAGATACTCGGCGGCTACGCATCCCACTATCGAGGTGACGATGACGATGGCCGCTCCTAACCCGAAGTAGTAGAGGGCCACAAGCACTGCGGGCACAAGCGCGATGATCACATGGAGCATCAGCTTCGTCACAGTGGTGGGCGTCTGCGCGTGGGGCGACGGCGAAATGGTGATTAAATTGTCCATTACTGTATAAGAAACCGTGATGAATGTTGGGCTGACTCACCTGTATTTGAGTCGATTTGTCAGCTCAATGGTTTAGAATATAAGGATTTTGTGCAAAATTACACATTTTTTATGGTAAATCGGTCACTTTCCCCCATATTTTTTAGAGGATGCCCGACATTTGTTGTCAGACACCCTCATATATCATACCGTATGTGGCATTGCTCACGACGGCAGGTTGAGATACAGATATATTATGTAGGCCACGTAGCAGGCGAGCATCAGTGCGCCCTCGGCACGGGTGATGGTGCGGCGCTTGTAGAACCAGCCGAACAGCCAGAACAGCAGGCTCGCTACGGTGAGCACGCCCAGGTCGGTCAGCCCGATTCCTCCAAACGAGAGCGGGGTGATGGTGGCGGTGGCTCCGAGCACCAGGAAGATATTGAAGATGTTGGAGCCTATCACATTGCCGAGACACATGCCGGGAAATCCCTTGGTTGCCGCCACTATCGAGGTGGCGAGCTCGGGGAGCGAGGTGCCGGCGGCCAGGATGGTGAGGCCGATAAGTCCCTCCGACCAGCCAAGTCCGCGGGCAATGCCCGAGGCTCCGTCGACAAACCATTGTCCGCCCACGATCAGCCCGACAAGTCCGCCCAGGGTGATGAGTATGGCCTTCCACATCGGCATCGGCCCCTTGGCAGTGGCCTCCGCGGGAACTCCTGCTCCGGATGCGGATACCTCGGTGGCCGGACCTTCAGGCGCCTTGCGGGCCGAACTGATGGTGTAGCGCATGAATATCACGAAGAATATCAACAGCAGTATGCCGTCCACACGGGTTATCGTCATCGGACCTCCGTCGAGCCACGGCGAGCATCCCATCACCAGCAGCACCACCGACGAGAGTATCACCAGCGGTATCTCGTTGATGAGTATCCCTTGCGTAACCCCTATGGGCTTGATCATGGCCGTGAGTCCCACGATCACAAGGATGTTGAATATGTTACTGCCCACGATGTTGCCTATGGCCATCTCGGGCGAGGCATTGATGGCCGAGGTGATCGACACCACAAGCTCGGGCGCGCTGGTCATCATCGCCACGATGGTCAGGCCGATGATGAAGTCCGACATGCCGAAACGCTTGGCTATGCCCACCGAGCCGTCGGTCATGTAGTTGGCTCCGGCCAGTATCAGCACCAGCCCAACGATCAATAATCCTATATCAAGTAGCATGGAAATATCAATTAGTATATGTATGAATGAGAATGTGGATACGCTTTCGGGTCACTGCTCATCGCTCCGGGATGATGCCGGCGTGCCTGAGAAGTGTGGCGTAGTATTCGGCCTTCTTCTCGAGGGCGAGCGGATAGGCCCGCGAGGTGGATGGCATACGCCAGATGTCGAGCGGGAGGCTCACCCCTTTGCGAGGTTCGCCGTCGGGCCAGGCGGTCATGAGGGTGTGATCTCCCATGCGAGGTGGCTCGGTGCCGGTGATACTGGCTATGACCCCGGCTGCTTTCTCGCCGGTGGTGGCTATGGTGTGGCACGATGGGACCTGAGCCAGGAGATCAAAGAGGGGCACCGGGGTGACGATCTCGAGAAACTTGTCGGAGGCGTTGTCCTTCAGCCGACGCACCTCGCGCCCGGTATCGTGGAGCGCGATGCCACAGCGGTCGAGTGTCTCGCGGATGAGCGGGAGGTTGAACGACCTGGTTGCGGGATCGTAAAGATAGTCCTTGTCACCGTAGATGAGGAGCCCTATTATGCGCCAGAAGTCGTTGGTGCGGTTGGGGTAGTAGAACTCCATGGCCCAGCGGTGGGGCTGGGGCGGAAATGTGCCCATGATGAGTACGCGGGCGTTATCGGGCAGATAGGGTGTGAAAGGATGGGTCTCGGTCACGGCGTGAGGGTGTTGGATTTTTCTGTCGATTGTGTTGTCTCGGAGACAGCTCCAAGAGTTGTAAGTGCTTTAGTGGTCCGTACATTCGCACGGCTTACTTTTATTAACCTGTCGGTCATGCGGTTTGTTTACATTCCTGCGGGAAATCAGGGCGCGGGTCATAAAAAATCAAAGCCACAGGATTGCCGGTGGCTCTCCTGTAGCTTTGTATTTTCATTGGCGTGGGATGGATTATTCCTTTACGCGCTCCTTGTAAGAACCGTCGCGGGTGTCGATCACTACCTTGTCGCCGATGTTGCAGAAAAGGGGTACGCGCACCTCGGCACCGGTCTCGAGAGTAGCGGGCTTGAGGGTGTTGGTGGCGGTATCGCCCTTGATGCCGGGCTCGGTGTAGGTGATCTCGAGGATTACCGAGGTGGGCATCTCGCAGGTGAGGATGGTCTCGCTGGCGGCGTGTACCATGGCCTCGCAGATGTCGCCGTCCTTAAGGAACTGTACGCCTTCGATGCTTTCGCCGGGGATGATTACCTCTTCCCAGGTCTCGGTGTGGAGGAAGTGGTAGCCCATATCGTCCTTGTAGCTGTACTGGTAGGGACGACGCTCGATGCGCACTTCGTTGACTTTCACGCCCGAGTTCCAGGTCTTGTCAAGGATGCGGCCTGTCTGTACGTTCTTGAGCTTGGTGCGAACGAAAGCGGGGCCTTTGCCGGGTTTAACATGGAGGAATTCTACGATGAAGTAGTACTGGCCGTCGATGTCGAGGCACATGCCGTTTTTGAAATCTGCAGTTGTTGCCATTGTATATTAAGCTTCGCTTAAGGTTATGGGGTTATTAAGTTTATGAGGTTATTGGGGGGTAAAGAAGTGGGGGATCAGTTGCAGCCTCCGCAGCAGCCGCCTCCACACGAGGAGTCGTCGCTGTCGCCACAACCGCCTCCGCATCCTCCGCAACCGCCTCCGCAACGGGAGGGGTGGAGCTCCTCGGGGGTGGCGTCGCGCACGGTCACTACCTTGCCGTTGGCAAAGTGGAGCGAGTGGCCCACGAGGGGGTGGTTGAAGTCCATCTTCACATGATCGGGGGTGACTTCGAGCACGGTGCCTGTGATCTGGAAGCCGTCGGCTGTGAACATGGGGACTTTGGCTCCGGCCTTGATGCGCGAGTCGAGCTTGCCGTTGTCGTCAAGGAAGAGGTCGCGGCCGAGGGTGGCTACATCGTCGGGATTGAAGGGGATGGCCTGGTCGGCGGGGACTTCAACGTCGAACGATTCGCCCTGGGCGAGCCCGTCGAGGGCAGCGGCGAGGGCGGGGATGAGTCCGGGGGTGACGCCGTATATGAAGCGCTCGGGTTCGGAGGCCTCTACGGTGTGTACCTGGGTCTCGGGCTGGCCGGGGAGGGATGCATAGAGGTCATAGGCGATCTCTACGTATTTTCCGGGTTGTATCTTTTCCATCATTAGGTGGAGGGGGGATTAGTGGGTGAGGGGGGATTAGGGCTGGTCGTTGGTTACGCCGGCGAGTTCGGGGTCGATCATGATGCGGCCGCAGTATTCGCACACGATGATTTTCTTGTGCATCTTGATCTCCATCTGCTTCTGGGGCGGGATGCGGTTGAAGCAGCCGCCACAGGCGTTACGCTGGATGTAGACCACGCCGAGGCCGTTGCGGGCGTTCTTGCGGATGCGCTTGAAGGCGGCGAGAGTGCGGGGATCGTCGATGCGGGCCTCGAGGTCCTTGGCGTTGGCGCGGAGGATCTCTTCATCCTTCTTGGTCTCGGAGATGATCTCCTCGAGCTGCTGACGCTTGTCGGCGAGGATGTGGTTGCGGTCGGTGAGGTTCTCCTCGGCCGATGCGATCTCGGCGGTCTTGGTGTCGATCTCGCGGGCATACTGGCCGATGCGTTTTTCGGAGAGCTGGATCTCGAGGGTCTGGTACTCGATCTCTTTAGAGAGGAGGTCAAACTCGCGGTTGTTTCTCACGTTGTCGAGCTGGGTCTTGTAGGTTGCGATCTGCTCCTGGGCTACCTGGATCTTGTTCTGCTCCTGAGCCGAGAGTGAGCGGAGCTCCTCGATCTCATGGTTGTACTTGTCGATGCGGGTGTGGAGTCCGGCGATTACGTCCTCGAGGTCACGTACTTCCTCGGGGAGCTCTCCGCGGATGGTGCGGATGCGGTCGATCTCGGAGAGGATTGTCTGCAGCTCGTAGAGCGAGCGGAGACGGTGCTCTACCGAGTTAGCCTGGTCGATTTTTGCTTGATCTTTGGCCATATATTTGTGATAGTTGTTTTGATTCCTTTAGCTTTGTGAGGAGAAAGGCGGGATGGCGTTCACACGTACTGCACGGGCGGGTGCTCGCATGTGGCCATATGGACTGCAAAGTTAGGAAATTTTTGGGAAATTATGTGCGAAAAAATTGATTTAGTGCATATTTCGCTTTCGAAGTGGCCGGTGTCGACGATGATGATGTCGCGGCAATGGTCGAGGAAGTCGTGATAGCGGACGTCGGAGGTGATGTAGGCGTCGGCTCCGGCGCTGATGGCATCGGGAATGAATTCGCCTCCCGATCCGCTGCACAGGGCCACGGTGCGGATGAGCGGGGAGGCCACGTCGGTGGCGGGGCTGAGGGCGGGGTCGCACGCGGGTCCGGGGGTGACGCGGAGGGCGGGCTGGCGGTAGACCTGCTTTACGAGGTCGATGAGGGCGGGGAGGGTGATGCCAGGGCCGGGGAGGGTGCCGATGACGCCGAGTCCGGCCGACGGGTCGGCTTGGGAGGGGGAGAGGGGACGCATGTCGGTGAGACCGAGGAGGGTGCCGAGGTGGTGGCTCACTCCGCCGGGGGCGCTGTCGAGGGCTGTGTGGGATGAGTAGACGGCTATGCCGGCACGGATGGCGTCGACAAGGGCGCGCTGGCCGGGGGTGGAGCCGTCGATGGTACGGGGCCCGCGGAACAGGAGGGGGTGGTGGGAGATGATGAGGTTGCAACCGCGCGACCGGGCTTCGGCCACTACGGCGGGGGTGACGTCAAGACACAACATTACCCCCGAGCATTGGCCCGAGGTGACGGCCTGAGGGGAGATCTGCCACCCCGTGTTGTCCCAGGATTCCTGGAGCGCACGGGGGGCGTATTCCTCCACAGCCTGTACGATGGCTGTTATTGTCATTATTCCTTTTCCTTGAGGTCGAGCTTGATCTGAAGTTCGTCGAGCTGGGTGTCGTCGATGGATGAGGGGGCATCGATCATCATGTCACGGCCTGAGTTGTTCTTGGGGAATGCGATGACGTCGCGGATGGAGTCGAGGCCGGCGAGGATGGATACGAAGCGGTCGAAGCCGAAAGCGAGTCCGCCGTGAGGGGGCGCTCCATACTTGAAGGCGTTCATGAGGAAGCCGAATTTGTACTGCGCATCCTCTTCGGAGAGACCGAGGAGGCGGAACATCTTGTCCTGGAGTGTGGCTTCGTGGATACGGATGGAGCCTCCGCCGAGCTCGTTGCCGTTAACCACCATGTCGTAGGCGGTGGCGCGCACGGCTCCGGTGTCGGAGTCGAGGAGGTGTATGTCGTCGGGGTTGGGGGCGGTGAAGGGGTGGTGCATCGCGTAGTAGCGCTGGGTCTCGTCGTCCCACTCGAAGAGGGGGAAGTCCACCACCCAGAGGCAAGAGAAGTTCTGGGGATCGCGGAGGCCGAGGCGTGAGCCCATCTCGAGACGGAGCTCGCAGAGCTGCTTGCGGGTCTTCATCGTGGGGCCGGCGAGGATGAGCATGAGGTCGCCGGGCTGTGCTCCGGCACGGTCGGTCCAGGCGCGGAGGTCGTCCTCGGAGTAGAATTTGGATACTGACGACTTGATGGATCCGTCCTGTTCGATCTTGACCCACATCATGCCTTTGGCTCCGATCTGGGGACGCTTCACGAAGTCGGTGAGCTGGTCGAGCTGCTTGCGGGTGTAGGCGGCGCATCCGGGGGCTACGATGGCTCCGACATACTCGGCGTCGTCGAGGACTGAGAAGTTGTGGCCGGTGGTGAGGTCCTTGAGCTCTACAAACTCCATTCCGAAGCGTGTGTCGGGCTTGTCGGATCCGTAGAGTCGCATTGCGTCGGCCCATGTCATGCGGGGGAAGGGCTCAGTGAAGTCGATGTTCTTGACGTAACGGAAGATGTGTTTAACGAGTCCCTCGAACATCTGGAGGACGTCTTCCTGGGTCACGAACGACATCTCGCAGTCGATCTGGGTGAACTCGGGCTGGCGGTCGGCGCGGAGGTCCTCGTCGCGGAAGCATTTCACGATCTGGAAGTAGCGGTCAAATCCGCTGACCATGAGGAGCTGTTTGAATGTCTGGGGCGACTGGGGGAGTGCGTAGAATTGTCCGGGGTTCATGCGGGAGGGCACCACGAAGTCGCGTGCTCCCTCGGGGGTTGACTTGATGAGGACGGGGGTCTCGACTTCGAGGAATCCTTTGGAGTCGAGGTAGCGGCGTATCTCGAATGCCATGCGATGGCGCAGCTCGAGGTTGGAGCGCACGCATGAACGGCGCAGGTCGAGGTAGCGGTATTTCATGCGCAGGTCGTCGCCTCCGTCGGTGTCGTCTTCGATGGTGAAGGGGGGGACTTCGCTACGGTTGAGTACCTTGAGGTCGGTGGCGATGATTTCGATGTCGCCTGTGGGGAGGTTGGGGTTTTTGCTTGTGCGCTCGGCTACGTTGCCTGTCACCTGGATTACGAATTCGCGTCCGAGGTGGTTGGCCGCGTCGCAGAGGTCGGCGTTGTTGTCGCTTTCGAATACGACCTGGGTGATGCCGTAGCGGTCGCGAATGTCGACGAATGTCATGCCTCCCATTTTACGGGTGCGCTGTACCCATCCGGCGAGTGTAACCTGCTTGCCGGCGTCGCTGAGGCGGAGTTCTCCGCATGTATTTGTCCTGTACATAGATTCTGAGGTTGCTTTTAAAGTGCAAAATTATAAAGTTTTGGCGAAACGGCGGGGATTTTGGCGGATTTTTTTATTGAGTTTTATTCAGCTCCGCCCAGCGGAGCTGATGGTTATGGGGTTTATGAGGTTATGGGGTTTATGAGGTTTAAGGGTTTAATGGTTTATGAGGTTTAAGGGTTTAAGGGTTTATGGGTTTATGAGTTTAGGGGAGTATGGATATGGCAGAGGGCCGGGGGGATTCGCATCCCGGCCCGGCCCACAACCAAAAAGGAGTTGAGCATGAGTGCTCAGAGGTTTGTATAAAACAAGAAGTTGTCAGTGTGTCAAATTAGGGGTGTTCGCGATAGGTTACGTCGACTACTTCCTCTCCGAAACCTGAGAATTCTTCGTGAAGAGAGGCTTTACCTTGTTCGGAGATATAATAGAAGCGAACCTTACCACCATTTTCCTGTCCGTTTCCAGAGCATACGATCAGTTCGTACTGACGGTCCTCAATCTCCTTAAGTGAAGGAACATTTGCAGCGTTGTTCTGGAATAGGTTGAATTTAGTGCAGGTGACGTTTTCTGTGGCATCGAGGGTGATCTCATCGGTAACAGCCTGGGTCATCAGATTGTAGCAGTATACCTTGTTGCCATAGCTGTAGAACATGAGGGGGAATTGAGAATGGAAGGCGTAATGAGTGGCTTCATTGAAATTGGGAGCTGTGATACCGGTGTACAGAGCTTCCTGAGTAGGATTGCCCCAACCTGACATATTGATTGCATAGACATGGCGAAGGCGGTTGGCATCCTGAAGAACGTTATAAACTACGTTACTAGAAAACTTGGTGCCTTCCATGTGTATGAGATCCATGCCGGTCTGGAATGAGAATTTCTTGTTCTCGGCGGGATCAACACATGCTGTGAGGGCTTCGGAGTTGTATACATACCAATACATGAAACGTTTGTTGGTCTCATCGTAAAGAAGCGCAGTGTATCCCGAGGGGCGTCCCATGCCGGCGCCGATGAACGGTGCGACCTTATAAGTGGCAGGATTGCCGACCATGTCGGTGTTGCGCAGATATTCGAAGCTCGCACCTGCACCTGACTGGTTGATCATATAGAAGTCACCGTTGTCGGTAACAAGAGCTTTTCCACCAGCACTCGTCGTATAGACATATACATTAGCCATGGCTACCGGTTCGCCAGGGACTTTAGCCGGATCACCGTAGATAAATTCAAGAGTCTTGATATTGTAGGATGGCTGGGTGAGAAGTGTGGTGTTGTGCAAACGGTAAGATCCCGAATGGCTCAAGAGATATACAGCCTCACGTTTTCCAAACTGATCGGATGTCGAGAAGATACTGGGATAAAAATGGAGCCCAACGCCATCGGTAATATTGGGGGCGTCCGCGCCAAGGAGGTTATAGGCGCATCGAGGTTTGCCCTCAGAATCGTTGAAGATAATGTCGAGGCGACATTTCTTATCGGCACCGTTATTGCTGAGAACCATCCAACCGGCATAAGTGGTAGACCCTACGCTAACTTTGCCCTCGGCATTATAGGTGACGCCAGTTTTTTTGTTAGTAACGGAGTACCATAGAGTGTAATCGGCAGCGGGTAGATCAGCGAAATATTTTACCGAAAGTTTCTTGTCTTCGTTGATGTCAAGCCAATGAACAGTCTCGTTGTTCTCATTTCTATGAGAGTAGTTGATTTTTGCACCGAATTCATAGTCAGGGTTAGCATCGGTGATCTCTCCATCGAAACGTGAAACTACAGTGGGAGTAAATTCTATATATTCAGATTTGGAGAGCGCGGCGATTTTTTCGGGAAGTGTGATGGTCACTTCATCAAGTTCACCATAGGTGTAGTTGCCCTTGTCCTCATAACAAGATGTCAGGAACATTGGAGCCACCGCAATGGAAACAATGAGTTTATATAATCGGGTATTCATGTTGATTATTCGTTGTCGGGATTGATGTATGCGGAGTAGTTGACCTCAAATTTGGAAGCGAGTTGCATGTAAGAACCGTCCTCGTCAATAAGTGGAGTTCCGGCATCGGCCTTGGCCTGGAGGTATTTACGGAATTCCTTAGTCCAGAACTCGGAAGCTCCATAGTTGTAACGGGTGTTGAAGTCGTCAACTGTCCAGTTCATAGCTGACAGGAAAGCAAGGTATTTTGTGGCTGTGAACTTTCCAAGTTTGTCGGCGCCATACCAGCTCCAGTAAAGAGGCTCGGTGTATTCCTCACTGAAAACCACCTTATAAGTAGTGGCGGGTTTCATAGGCCCGTCGACATTCCATGCGGATGAATTCTTATATTCAGAGATGGGGGTCTCGAAATGCTCGTTGGGAACGATACGGACTTTTACCCAGATTTTGCCTTGGCGGAGTTTCGGGGTGCGTATCATCTGTATATAGAAGTTGTCAGTGGCTTCTCCTGCTTTAATCATGGAGGCATTTTGGCTTATGTTGAAGTCCTCACCCTCAATGGCAGTACTTTCTTCCTTGATGACTTCTACACGATAAGGGCGATCGTAGTCAACCACGTTGCCCATGGCACGGACAACAAAGCGTGTGTTGAATGTGGTTACATCCTCGGTGTAGGAGCTAAATGAGAATGCGGTGGAATCACGATAGCTGAGGGGGTTGCCGTATTGGTCAGTCGTGTACACATCCTGGATGAATATGCCGGCCTTAACACCTGAATAGGTCTCGATCTCCTCGGTTGAACATGATGTGATCGAGGCCACAATGCCGATGGCTGATAATATGATATATGCGAATCTTTTCATGATTTACTGAAATTAATAGGTTTCACCTGATGGGATGGGGACATTGTAGCGATTGGCTTTTGATGGACTGTCAGTGCCCATCTCTGCTGACGCATTGAGGTGAGATTTGTTGGGGTTGTAGTAGATGCCTACATTGCAGTTGTAGCGTTTGAGCTGGAAGAAGTTCTGTCCTTCGCCACGAAGTTCGCGAGCATACTCAAGCTCGATTTCTTTCTGCAAATTAGCGGTAGTGGTATTGTCAGCCAATGCCGGGACACCACGCGCTTCAAGAACCTTGTTGAGATAAGAAATGGATGTGGGAGTGTCATTAAGATTGAGAGCACTTTCAGACGCGATGTAGTAGGCTTCGGAAATGCGGAGAAGTCCGTAGAAAGTAGCCCAAAAATCGGGATTATTGCTATTGGTGGTAAAGCTCTTGTACTTGACAAATTCAAATCCTCCAGTCAATGAAGAATTGGCTACCCATTGAGATTGGTAACGGTAGTCGGCGGTACGGGCTGAGAACAGCACGTCACTAACATATCCTTTCACAGGCTGAAGCAGGGTGGACTGCTGAAGGGCGGAACTGAAATAGTTCTGGTAAATATCGGACATTGAGTTGTTGTAGAATCCGAACAGACACTCGGTAGAGAAGATGCGGTCGGGATTAGTGCTGTTGCCCAAAAGACGGTTGGAAACTACCCAGGGGAATGTTTCAGCCACCTTGGGAGAATCGGTAATCTTTTTTGCTTCAGCAAGAGCTGAGGTGTAGTCGGCCAACCACATATATGCGCGGGCTTTAAGGAGGATTACCGCGTAGTAGTTGAGGCGGAGCTGGCGGTAGCGGGACCAGTTGTCGGCTGTGGTCTCGCCACTTGAATTAAGCACGCCATCGGTGAGAATGGGATCGTATTTGGCGAGAATTTCTTCAGCACGGGAAAGGTCGCGGAGAACATAGTCCTTGATGAGAACATCGGCGGGAAGACGGTCGCGCTTCACTACATCGGACGACTCGGCATATGGAACAGCGAGGCCTGAAATGTTTGTGGCCGGAATTGGTCCGAAGATGCGAGTGAGATCTAAGTGGAGATAAGCGCGAAGGGCGAGCATCTCGGCTTCGATTATGCTGGCATCGGATTCGGATAGTACACCTGGGAATTCATCGATCGCTTCGATAACGAGGTTGGCATTGAGGATGGTCTTATAGGCTGTGCTCCATATATTGGTGAGAATAGATGAAGCGTAGTTGCCGGTATAAGTGGCATTACGGCACTCGTACATAGCGCCTGCACTATTGGATATGTTGTAGCTGAGACCCATAGCCTCAATGGGGCCATAGGAGAGGTTGTATCCATACAGAGCATTGCTTGTGAGGGTATTGTATATGCCATTGACTGTGGTGTGAAAGCCGGTCTCGGTAGAAAATATCTGCTCATAGGACTGCTTGTCCTTCGGTGTATAATCCAACCAGTCGGAGCATCCGGTCATTGCAGAGCCAATGGCAAGAGATGCGGCAATGGTGAGAGATTTATATAATTTCATGAGATTGTCGTTTTAGAGTGAGAATGAAAGGGCGAATGTGTAGCTTCGGGCGAATGGATAGGCTGTACCGCGCTCGAGTTTGATGGATGTGAGCCAGAACACATCGTTAGCGTAGAAGTTGAGGCGCAGAGATTCAAGTCCAATCTTGTGAGCTACCTGATAGAAGTCATATCCGAGCTGAAGAGACTGGAGAGTCAGTGAATTGTTACGCTGAACGAAGCGGGAGGACATAGGAGAGTTGGAGGTGCTTGCGATGTTCTTGAACTGGGCGATATCACCGGGTTTCTGCCAGCGATCATAGAGGGCGCGACGGTCCTGGTTGTAGTTGAGCTGGGAACCGGAGATGTTTTCTACCTTGTTGAAGAGGTCGGTGTTATAGGCTTTGCCGCCCCATTTGTAATTGAAGTTCATGCCAAGCGTGAACCCTTTGTAAGTGAGATTGGTACCGAATGAACCTTCGATCTTTGAGCGGGTCTTACCAACTATTACTTCATCATCGGGATTGTAGTCGTAGGTGTATGAGCCGTCCTTCTTGATGAATAGCTCGCGGCCGTTGGCGGGGTCGATACCGGCTGAACGGACTGCCCAGATGGCATCGGGATCGGCCCCGTCGTAGTAGCGCTTGGTGTCGGTGGTCTTGGCTGTCTCGTTAAGATCGTCGAGTGCTCCGCTGAGGTTTAGGAGTTTTATGTTTTCGTGACGGAGTGTGCCACGGACGCTCCAAGTGAAACGGTCGGCCATATTGCGAAGAATATAATAGCTTGCTGAAGCGAGGACACCTTTAGATTTTTGTTTTCCGAGGTTGGTGTTCCAAAGTCCGGTCAGACCTGTTGATAGGGGTACAGAAATGCTTATGAGAAGCGGGTCGGTAGTCTTGTCATAGTAGTCAACTTCAACTGACCAACGGTCGGTAGAGAAATCGATACCAACGTTGTAGTCGCGTGTGGTCTGCCAACGGAGGTTGCGGTTTCCGAGAGTCTGTAATATTGTGGAGTTGCCGAAGTAGTTGAAGCTATCGAACATGAACCTATAGGTGATGAGCGACATGGCTGATGAGAAGTCCTGGTTACCGGGGTTACCATAAGATCCACGAATCTTAAGCATGGATACATTGGGGAATGCTTCGCGGAAGAAGCGCTCGTTCATAATGTTCCAGCCGATACCTACCGACCATGTGTCGATGAATTTCTTATTTGAGCCGAATACTGATGAGCCGCTGATGTTGTAGTTGAGGTCAAGGAGGTAACGGTTGTCAAAAGCGTAGTTGAGGGTGCCGAGAAGGCTTGCGGAACGGTAGACTGTCTCGTAATAAGTGGGAGTACCGCCTTCGGGGTATCCATTGGCAAATGAGGGATAGGTGTAGTCGCCTTCGGGGAAGCCTACGACTGAATATCCTTGGGCAAGGGACTTGTTTTGCGAGAGGCTTGCATTTACGGCAAGATTGATGCGGTTTTTGCCAAATACATCGCCGTAGATAGCGGTAAGGGCTCCATTGTAAGATGTGGATTTGGTGTTGGATGAAACGAATGATCCCTTGCGGGTAGCATCGGTATTGGTGTATCGGGTATCAAGGGGAGAGATGAAGTTCTCGCTATTGTCGGTGGAGTGGGTTAATCCGAACTTGGCACGCAGACGGATCTGGTGGATGGGATTGTACTCAGCGATAAAGTAGTTGGTGAGAAGGAGGGTATTGGCATTATTGCGCGAGTTCAGAGATGCATTGTACAGGGGGTTTGCTGCCTGTGCAAAATCGTTGTTCTCGAGCCAGGGAGTGATTTTGCCATTCTCGTCGGTTTTCTTGTAATAGGGGTTGGCGCTGGCGTACTGGCTGAAGTCGACGATGGGATTCTTGGTATCAGTGTAGAGAACGGAGAGTTGATCGGAGAACAGAAGTTTGCCAAGACGGTAGGTGAGATCTAGGTTGCCGCCGTAGCTGTCGCGGGAACTGCCTTTCATCACGCCTTCCTGACCGCTATAGTTGCCACCAAGTCCGAACATAAAGCCTCCGGAACCACCATCGATATAGACGTTGTGTTTCTGGGTGTAGCCTGTGCGGAGAGGTGCGCTAAGCCAATAGGTGTCAACGCCACTGGCGATGTCGGCTGCACGCTGGTTGTAAATGTTAGAATAAAGGATCTCTTTTTCAGGTGTCCAGGTGCCTGAGTTGAGCGTATAGCGACCTGCGAGACGCTCGAATTCGAGCTTCTCGGCCGAGTTCATGAGGTTGTAAGAGCTGAGATCGGGGGTGGAGAGTGCGATAGACCCGTTGTAAGAGAGGCGGAGCTTGCCAGCCTTTGGTTTAACGGTCTCGACAACTACAACGCCGTTGGCGGCTTTGGAGCCGTAGATGGCTGTGGAGGCGGCGTCCTTAAGGATGGTCATAGACTCGATGCGGTTGATGTCGAGGTTGTAGACAGCCTCGAGGGTGGATTCGAATCCGTCGACGATGAAAAGGGGCTGATTGGGGTCATTGACTGCTTCATCACGCTGGCCTATGACTGATGATTTACCGCGGATGTTGATGTCGGGGAGTGTATTTGGGTCAGATCCGGCCAGGTCGTTGGTGAGGACATTGAAGGCGGGGTCAAGCGCTGCAAGAGATGTGATGGGGTTTTGTACGCCGATCATGCGGAGTTCGTCGCCTGAGAATGTAGATGCCGATCCAGTGAAGGATGTTTTGTCTTTGGTGACGATACCGGTGACTACGACGTCCTTGAGGGTGTTGGCGTCGTCCTCGAGTGTTATGATGAGGGGTTTACCGGGTTCGGCTTTGATTTCTTTGGGCTTTTTGCCGATGTAGGAGATTTCGAGTTTTGAGGCTCCGTTAGGTTTGATTGAGAAGGCTCCGTTTACGTCGGTGGCTGTGGCTGATTTGCCAAGGCGTACTGTGGCTCCGATGAGTGGCTCGCCTTCGGTGTCGAAGATGTGGCCGGAGATTACATTGGAGTTCGATCCAGGTTGAGTGCTGCTAACTACCCCCCCCCTTAGATGCTTGAGCGACAGCGCTTTGGGCGAATGGCAAGAGGGCCAGCATAAATAGCACGAAGTAGCCTATGCTTTTTCTTTTCATGAATCTGGCTGGTTTATTATTAATAAAAATGTGATAATGTACGTAGAATTAGGTCGTGACGGGTGCTATGGTGAGCGGGGTGATTGGTATTCTGTGCATTCTCCCGAATGGGGTGGATGCTTAACAATTATTGAGTATGTTAAATGCTTTTTTGCAAAAGTATATTAAGTGTTTTAATTATGCAACAGTTTTTGGGATATTTTTTATGTTTTACAACATATTTGTTGATTTTTGTGGATTTTTGTCAGGTTTGGCGGGGTGATGGGGTGTTTTTTTTGGGGGGGGGGTAGACCAGAGGGCCAGAGGTTTTTTAAGGAGGGTAGTTGAGGATGGGATTATAGGACGTCTTCGACGCCCAGGTGGGTATGGGTTTCGTTTTCCCCATGCCTCCCGGTCGGGCAAATCTGCCCTGACGTGCGATTTGCTCCGCCCGGTCGTGATGGGGCTATAATTACATCGCCCTTTCAGGACTTGATGGGTAGCCTGCGGGGGATTTGCGTGTCTGGTTGGTAGGGGTGGGTACATCACGCTGGCGGTTTAGAGAAGAGGTCCGAAGGTTTTTTAAGGGCGGAGATTTGGTATGGTGGGGTGGTGGGGGGATTATTGTTTAGACCATAGGGCCAAAGGGCTTTTAAGGGGGGATTATAGGGGGCGCAGGGATTATAGGACGTCTTCGACGCCCAGGTGGGTATGGGTTTCGTTTTCCCCATGCCTCCCGGTCGGGCAAATTTGCCCTGCGGGCAATTTGCATCTCCGCCCGGTCGTGATGGGGCTATAATTACATCGCTCTTTCAGGGCTTGATGGGTAGCCTGCGGGGGATTTGCGTGCCTGGTTGGCAGGGGTGGTTGCATCACGCTGGTGGTTTAGAGAAGAGTTGTTGTGGCTCTTGCAGTGCCAGCTTGCGGTAAAATAACAGGGGAGACATTGATCAAGGGATCTACGCAATATACAATTGTTATATGATAGGGCTAGAGGTTTTTAAGGGGCGGAGATTTGGTATGGTGGGGTGGTGGGGGATTATTGTTTAGACCATAGGGCCAAAGGGCTTTTAAGGGGGGATTTGATATGGTGGGGCGCCGAGGGTGGTTGCGTGGCGTAAGGCCCGGGGATGAGGGAGTTGGATTGGGAGAGTTGTGTGGGGAAGATGGATGGGGTAGTGGGCAGGGATGGATGGGGTGGACGGGGATGGGTGGAGTGGGGTGAATTTCTGGTGGGTTGGGTGGTGTGGAGAAAAAATTTCTGTGAATATTTGGATTGTTTGGGAGATATGGGCTATATTTGTATGTCTTTTCATCGTTGTTGTCTCTGATGGGGCCGTTTGTGCTGTCGGGACCGTTGGATGGAAGGATGATGGCATTTTTTTGAGAGTGTTTTTTATCTAATGTAATTTCTTATTATAATAAGGTGTTATGGCTTCTTCTTCAGAACGTCTCGATGATATTGATATAAAGATTCTCCGTCTGCTTCAGCAGAATGCGCGTCTGACGCTTAAGGAGATCGGTTCGCAGGTGAATCTTTCGTCCACTCCGGTGTATGAGCGGTTCAGGCGTCTTGAGCGTGAGGGTTATATCAAGAAGTATGTGGCTGTGCTTGATGAGGAGAAGCTGAATATGGGGCTTACGGTGTATTGCAGCGTGAAGCTTAAGCAGCAGACTCTGGAGCAGAGCGAGATGTTTGCGAATGTGATCAGGGGTGTGAGGGAGGTCACGGAGTGCTATAATATCTCGGGGCAGAATGATTTTCTGCTGAAGATCCAGGCTGCGAATATGATGGCTTACCGGGAGTTTGTGTTGCATGTGCTTGGGAGCATGGAGCAGGTGTGGGCGTATGAGTCGACATTTGTGATGGATACCGTGAAGCATGATTATGGGCTGACGATATAGCGGGCCGGGCTGCGGAGAGATGACGGCGGGTGAGTGGCGCTCACGTGGCTGTTTCTTTCGGGCGTGCGAAATGTGGTTTCTTCTCATGTGCTGTTCCCTCTTATATAATTAAGGTGTAGGGGAGGGGGTAATGGGGTGCCGGTGGTGGTGATGCACATTTTGCGACTGGTGCTAAGTGGCGGGCTGTCAATGGGATTGGCTGTGGGATGATAAAAAAGATGTAATTTTTTTGCTGAAATATTTGCATAGTAAAAATATTCATCGTAATTTTGCATCGCAATTGAGAGACAGAGTTGCTCGAAGTTGCTGAGAACATAGAATTATTGCCTCTTTAGCTCAGTTGGCCAGAGCACGTGATTTGTAATCTCGGGGTCGTTGGTTCGAATCCGACAAGAGGCTCAACTAAACTAATAATGAAATAAGGGCGAATACCAGAGTGGCCAAATGGGGCAGACTGTAAATCTGCTGGTT
>JAMPHR010000002.1:179985-228163 GCA_023663345.1 Paenibacillus sp.
ACTACCGTCCTCAGTTCTACATCCGTACACTTGACGTAACCGGTGAGATCACTCTCCCCGAGGGTGTAGAGATGGTAATGCCCGGTGACCACGTTGAGATCAACGTAGAGCTCATCAACCCGGTAGCTTGCGACGCAGGTCTTCGCTTCGCTATCCGTGAGGGTGGCCGCACCGTAGGTTCGGGTCAGATCACCGAGATCCTCGAATAATACCGCTCTTCGTCCAAGAAGAAGAAGACGATATATCCCCATAAGAAACCGGCCTCTTTGAGAGGCGTGCCATAATTGACTTCCCCGAGCGGCCGGTTTCTTTCATACACGGGACTAGCTCAGTTGGTAGAGCACCGGTCTCCAAAACCGGGTGTCGGGAGTTCGAGTCTCTCGTCCCGTGCTAAAAAACACGACAAATGAGTAAACTTAAACTACTTACAGATATCGAGGAGTCTTATACCGAACTTCGGTATAAGACTACTTGGCCTACAAGAACCCAACTGGTCAAGAGCGCAGTCATCGTGCTGATAGCTTCCATCATTATAGCCGCGATTGTGTTCGTGATGGATCAGGTGGTCAACACAATAATGCACTTCATTTACAGCCTCGGTCAGTAATCTCATAAAGGAAGAAAATCAATGGCGGAAGAATTGAAAAAAGCCTGGTATGTGCTGCGTGCCATCTCAGGAAAAGAAGCTAAGGTCAAAGAAGTACTGGATGGAGCCATCCGTAATACCGGCCTCGGCAATTACGTCTTTCAGGTCTTGATTCCTACTGAGAAAGTGATGTCAGTCCGCAATGGCAAGAAGGTGGTGAAGGAGAAAAACCTTTACTCCGGCTATGTCTTTGTGGAGTGCATTCTTACCGGTGAGGTGCTTTATGAGCTCCGCAACACTACTAATGTGATTGATTTCCTTCGTGGACGTGGCAAGAATGCTGCCCCTGAGGCACTTCGTGAGAGCGAGGTGCTCCGCATGATGGGTACGGCTGACGATATGATCGATGCCGCCGAGGAGGGAAATGACTACATGGTGGGCGAGACTGTGAAGGTCACGTTCGGTCCCTTCAGTGGATTCTCCGGAACCATTGAGGAGGTCAACCGTGAACGGAAGAAACTTAAAGTGATGGTCAAGATCTTCGGGCGTAAAACCCCTCTTGAACTCGAAAATTCTCAAGTAGAGCGTGAATAATCATCGCGCGGTGGCAGGATCTCAGTGTCCTGACACCACGGGAGATGTCACAGTTCCCTCCACAATCTGAGGTTGAAACTCCATCGGCACTTGGTTACGAAAGCTGTCGGCGGAGAAATCTTGGTGAAAGGACAGATGGCATCGTTTTAACCGAATCATTAACAAAAATTTAGATTTATCATGGCTAAAGAAATTGCTGGACAGATCAAATTGCAAATCAAGGGAGGCGCAGCTAACCCCTCCCCTCCAGTTGGTCCTGCCCTCGGTTCGAAGGGTATCAACATCATGGAGTTTTGCAAGCAATTCAATGCCCGCACCCAGGACAAGGCCGGCAAGGTACTCCCTGTAGTAATCACTTATTACACCGACAAGAGCTTTGACTTCGTAGTCAAGACTCCGCCGGTTGCCATCCAGCTCCTCGAGGCTTCCAAGATCAAGAGCGGTTCGGCCCAGCCTAACCGTAAGAAGGTAGCCGAGATCACCTGGGACCAGGTAAAGGCAATTGCTGAGGACAAAATGCCCGATTTGAACTGTTTCAACGTTGCATCGGCAATGCGTATGGTTGCCGGTACTGCCAGAAGCATGGGTATCACCGTGAAAGGAACATTCCCCGAAAACATTTAATCTTCAATTGACATGACAAAGCTGACCAAAAATCAAAAGATTGCCCAGGAGAAGGTTGAAGCAGGGAAAGCCTACACGCTTGCCGAAGCTGTAGATCTCGTAAAGGAGATTACCTTCACCAAGTTTGACGCTTCGCTTGACGTAGACGTTCGTCTTGGCGTTGATCCCCGTAAGGCCAACCAGATGGTACGTGGCGTGGTTACACTCCCCAACGGAACCGGCAAGCAGGTGCGCGTGCTCGTGCTCTGCAACTCGGATGCCGAAGCTGCCGCCAAGGCTGCCGGAGCTGACTACGTAGGCCTCGATGAGTATATTGAGAAGATCAAGGGTGGATGGACCGACATCGACGTTATCATCACCCAGCCCGCCATCATGGGTAAGATCGGTGCCCTGGGCCGTGTGCTCGGACCCCGCGGACTCATGCCTAACCCCAAGAGCGGTACAGTGACCGTAGACGTTGCCAAGGCTGTCGAGGAGGTTAAGAAGGGTAAGATCGACTTCAAGGTTGACAAGAACGGTATCGTTCACTCTTCGGTAGGCAAGGTGTCGTTTGACGCCAAGGCTGCCCGCGAGAATGTGCGTGAGTTCATCAACACTCTCATCAAGCTCAAGCCCGCTACCGCCAAGGGTACTTACATCAAGAGCATTTATCTTTCGAGCACCATGAGTCCGGGCATCAAGATCGACCCCAAGTCGATTGATGAGTAATCCATCTAAAGCTGACTGAACAAAATGAAAAAGGAAGATAAAATCATAGCTATCCAGAACATAGCCAAGACTATCCAGGAGTATGGCTGCTTCTATCTCGTGGAGACCGCCGGTCTCGATGCCGAGAAGACCACCGCACTCCGTCGCGCCTGCAACAAGGCCGAGATCAAGCTCATGGTAGTCAAGAACACCCTTCTCCACAAGGCTCTCGAGAGCCTGGAGGGTGACTACAGCGAGCTCTACGGCGTGCTGCACGGATCCACCTCCCTTATGCTCAGCAACACAGGCAACGCTCCTGCCAAGCTGATCAAGGATATCCTCAAGGCCGACAAGGATGCTAAGCTCCCCGCCTTCAAGGCTGCTTTCGTAGAAGAGACCGTATATGTCGGAGCCGACCAGCTCGATACCCTCGTGGCTATCAAGAGCAAGAACGAGCTTATCGCCGACGTCATCGCTCTTCTCCAGTCACCCGCCAAGAACGTTATCTCCGGTCTCCAGTCCGGTGGCAACAAGCTTCATGGCATTCTCGAGACCCTCTCCAAGAAGGAGGCTTAATCTCGGGCACAAAACCAATCTTTCAACCCCATTCAAAAACAACAAAACATCTATACAATCATGGCAGATCTCAAAGCTTTTGCAGAACAACTCGTTAACCTCACCGTAAAGGAAGTAAACGAACTCGCTCAGATCCTCAAGGAGGAGTACGGTATCGAACCCGCAGCTGCAGCTGTAGCAGTAGCAGCCGGCCCCGTAGCCGGTGGCGCAGCCGCTGAGGAGGAGAAGACCTCATTCGACGTAGTACTCAAGTCAGCTGGCGCAAGCAAGCTCGCCGTTGTTAAGCTCGTTAAGGAGCTCACCGGTCTCGGCCTCAAGGAGGCTAAGGAGATGGTTGACGGTGCTCCCTCTGTTATCAAGGAAGGTATCGCCAAGGCTGACGCCGAGGGTCTCAAGAAGCAGCTCGAAGAGGCTGGTGCTGAGGTTGAGCTTAAGTAAGCAAGCTACCCTTACCGGTAATACAGAGTCGCGTCGCCCGGAGCCTCCGAGGCAGTGGCGTGCGTGACTATCGCAAGAAAAAGGTTAAGATTCTCCCCCGGGAGTATCTTAACCTATTCTGCGTTAAAACACTCTCTCTTTGATTAAAAAATCATAAATAATTATATTTATAAATAAAAGTTAAGCGCCGAGACCTCAAAAACGACTGAAAAACAGCTTTTGTAGCTGAAATATTGAGGATTAAGCCTGACAGTGTTGTTAAATATAGTTAAATCGATAATTTTAGATGTCAGACACCCAAGCCATCAAGCCGCGCGTAAACTTTACGACGGTAAAAAATCCTTTCCCTTACCCCGACTTCCTCGAGGTGCAGCTGAAGTCCTTCCAGGATTTCCTTCAGCTCGACACTCCTCCCGAGAAGCGTAACAACGAGGGACTCTATAAGGTTTTTGCCGAGAACTTCCCCATCGCCGACACGCGCAACAACTTTGTACTCGAATTTCTCGATTACTACATTGACCCGCCCCGCTACACTATCGACGAGTGTCTGGAGCGCGGCCTGACCTACAGTGTGCCTCTCAAGGCCAAGCTAAAGCTATACTGCACCGACCCCGACCATGAGGATTTCGCCACAGTGATACAGGATGTGTATCTGGGCGCCATCCCCTACATGACCGACAAGGGCACCTTTGTGATCAACGGTGCCGAGCGCGTGGTCGTGTCGCAGCTTCACCGTTCGCCGGGCGTGTTCTTCGGACAGAGCACCCATGCCAACGGTACCAAACTCTACAGCGCGCGTATCATCCCGTTCCGTGGCAGCTGGATTGAGTTTGCGACTGACATCAACAACGTGATGTACGCTTACATCGACCGTAAGAAGAAACTTCCCGTGACCACCCTGCTCCGTGCCATCGGCCTCGAGAGTGACAAGGACATCATCGAGATCTTCGGACTGGCCGAGGAGGTAAGGGTCAACAAGACCAACCTCAAGAAAGCCCTGGGCCGCAAGCTCGCCGCCCGTGTGCTCAAGACATGGGCCGAGGACTTCGTGGACGAGGATACCGGCGAGGTTGCTTCGATCGAGCGTAACGAGGTGATACTCGACCGTGAGAGCGTGATCGAGGAGAGCGACATCGAGAACATACTCAACTCGGGCGTGCAGACCATCCTGCTCCACAAGGAGGATGTCAACACCACCGACTATAAGATAATCTTCAACACCCTCCAGAAGGACGCCACCAACTCGGAGAAGGAGGCAATCCAGTACATCTACAGGCAGCTGCGCAACGCGGAGCCACCGGATGACGCGAGCGCCCGCGAGGTGATCACCAACCTCTTCTTCTCGGAGAAGCGCTACGACCTCGGCGAGGTAGGCCGTTACAGGATCAACAAGAAACTGGGCCTCACCACCTCGATGGACGTGAAGGTGCTCACCAAGGAGGACATCATCGCTATCATCAAGTACCTCATCGAGCTTATCAACTCCAAGACCGATGTGGATGATATCGACCACCTGAGCAACCGCCGCGTGCGTACAGTAGGCGAGCAGCTCTACAACCAGTTTGGCGTGGGCCTCGCCCGTATGTCGCGTACCATCCGCGAGAGGATGAACGTGCGTGACAACGAGGTGTTCACCCCGATCGACCTGATCAACGCCAAGACCATCTCGAGCGTTATCAACTCGTTCTTCGGCACCAATGCACTGTCGCAGTTCATGGACCAGACCAACCCTCTGGCCGAGATCACCCACAAGCGCCGTCTGTCGGCCCTCGGCCCCGGCGGTCTGTCGCGTGAGCGTGCAGGCTTCGAGGTGCGAGACGTACACTATACCCACTATGGCCGTCTGTGCCCGATCGAGACCCCTGAGGGTCCTAACATCGGTCTGATCTCGTCACTGTGTGTGTATGCCAAGATCAACGACCTCGGCTTCATCGAGACCCCCTACCGCGAGGTTAAGGATGGCAAGGTGAACCTGAGCAACGACGAGGTGGTGTATCTCACCGCCGAGATCGAGGAGGGCAAGATCATAGCCCAGGGCAATGCTCCGGTCAACGACGAGGGCGTGTTCCTCAACGACCGCGTGAAGGCCCGCATGGACGCCGACTTCCCCATCGTGGCTCCCGACCAGGTGGAGCTGATGGACGTTTCTCCCTCCCAGATCGCGTCGATCGCCGCATCGCTCATCCCGTTCCTCGAGCATGACGACGCCAACCGTGCCCTCATGGGATCTAACATGATGCGCCAGGCCGTGCCTCTGCTCCGCAGCGAGAGCCCCATCGTGGGTACAGGTATCGAGGGTCAGCTGATCCGCGACTCCCGCACCCAGATCATGGCCGAGGGAGCCGGTGTGATCGAGTTTGTCGACGCCACCGTTATCCGCATCCGCTATGACCGCACCGAGGAGGAGGAATTCGTGGCATTTGAGGACAGCGTGAAGGAATATCGCCTGCCCAAGTTCCGCAAGACCAACCAGAGCACCACCATCGACCTACGCCCCATCTGCAACAAGGGCCAGCGCGTGGTGAGAGGCGACATCCTCACCGAGGGCTACTCCACCGAGAAGGGCGAGCTCGCACTGGGCCGCAACCTCAAGGTAGCGTTCATGCCCTGGAAGGGATACAACTATGAGGACGCCATCGTGCTCAACGAGCGCATGGTGCGCGAGGATATCCTCACCTCGGTACACGTCGATGACTTCACCCTCGAGGTGCGCGAGACCAAGCGCGGTATGGAGGAGCTGACTTCCGACATCCCCAACGTGAGCGAGGACGCCACCAAGGACCTCGACGAGCGTGGTATCGTGCGCGTGGGTGCCCACATCATCCCCGGCGACATCATGATCGGTAAGATCACCCCGAAGGGCGAGAGCGACCCCACTCCCGAGGAGAAGCTGCTCCGCGCCATCTTCGGCGACAAGGCCGGCGACGTGAAGGATGCCTCACTCAAGGCTTCACCCTCGCTCAAGGGCGTGGTGATCGGAACCCATCTGTATCAGAAGGCCGAGAAGAAGAAGACCAAGAAGGCATCGAGCGCCGTGCTCCCCAAACTCGACGAGGAGTACGAAGAACGCCAGAACGACCTCAAGGATCTCCTGGTGAAGAAACTCATGGTCCTGACCGACGGCAAGACCTCGCAGGGCGTGAAGGACTTCCTGGGCAGCGACGTTATCCCCAAGGGAGCGAAGTTTGCCGCCGGAACCCTCAAGGAGATCGACTATGATACAATCAACCTGTCCAAGTGGACAGCTGACGCCCACAAGAACGACCTGATCCGCTCCTGCATCGTGAACTACCTGCGCAAGAGCAAGGAGATCGAGGCCGCCCACCGCCGCAAGAAGTATGACATCTCGATAGGCGACGATCTGCCTTCGGGAATCATGAAGCTCGCCAAGGTGTATGTGGCCAAGAAGCGTAAGATCAGCGTGGGTGACAAGATGGCCGGCCGTCACGGTAACAAAGGTATCGTGTCGCGTATCGTTCGCCAGGAGGATATGCCCTTCCTCGCCGACGGTACTCCGGTCGACATCGTGCTGAACCCTCTGGGTGTGCCTTCGCGTATGAACCTCGGCCAGATCTTCGAGACAGTGCTCGGATGGGCCGGCCGCGAGCTCGACGTGAAGTTTGCCACCCCCATCTTCGATGGCGCGACACTCGAGAATCTCAACGAGTGGACCGACAAGGCCGGCCTGCCCCGCTACGGTAAGACCTACCTCTACGACGGCGGCACCGGCGAGCAGTTTGACCAGCCTGCCACCGTGGGTGTGATCTACATGCTTAAGCTCGGCCACATGGTTGAGGACAAGATGCACGCACGCTCGATCGGTCCGTACTCACTCATCACCCAGCAGCCTCTCGGCGGTAAGGCCCAGTTCGGTGGCCAGCGCTTCGGAGAGATGGAGGTGTGGGCGCTCGAGGCATTCGGCGCATCCCACATCCTTCAGGAGATCATCACTGTGAAGAGTGACGACGTGACAGGCCGCTCGAAGACCTACGAGGCCATCGTCAAGGGCGAGCCCATGCCGCCGGCCGGTATCCCCGAGTCGCTCAACGTGCTCCTGCACGAGCTGCGCGGTCTGGGTCTCAGCATCAACCTCGAGCCGTAAACTGTGCTCTCCTCGATCTCTCCTCAATCACCCTTTTTTATAATTGCATATCCATAACATATATATGGCTTTTAGAAAAGACAACAAACAGAAAACCGGATTCTCCAAGATCTCCATCGGCCTCGCATCGCCCGAGGAGATCCTCGAGAAGTCGAGCGGCGAAGTGTTGAAACCCGAGACCATCAACTATCGCACCTACAAGCCCGAGCGCGACGGATTGTTCTGCGAGAGCATCTTCGGTCCTGTCAAGGACTACGAGTGCCATTGCGGAAAGTACAAGCGCATCCGTTACAAGGGCATCACCTGCGACCGCTGTAAGGTAGAGGTGACCGAGAAGAAGGTGCGCCGCGAGCGCATGGGCCACATCAAGCTCGTTGTGCCCGTCGCCCACATCTGGTATTTCCGTTCACTCCCCAATAAGATAGGTTATCTGCTCGGCCTTCCCTCCAAGAAGCTCGATGCGGTAGTCTACTATGAGCGCTACGTGGTGATCAACCCCGGAGCAGCCGCCCAGCTCAACCCCGAGAAGCCCGTGGCCAAGCTCGACCTTCTCACCGAGGAGGAGTACTTCGACATCGTGGACCATCTCCCCCGCGAGAACCAGATGCTCGAGGACGGCCATCCCGAGAAGTTCGTGGCCAAGATGGGTGCCGAGGCTCTCTACGATCTGCTCAAGGAGCTTGACCTCGACGACCTGTCCTACGCCCTGCGTGACCAGGCCAACGCCGAGGGCTCACAGCAGAGAAAGACCGAGGCCCTAAAGCGCCTGCAGGTGGTGGAGTCGTTCCGCGCGTCGCGTGACCGCAACAAGCCCGAGTGGATGATACTCCAGGCCGTGCCTGTGATCCCGCCCGAACTGCGTCCCCTCGTGCCCCTGGACGGTGGCCGTTTCGCCACCTCCGACCTCAACGACCTCTACCGTCGTGTGATCATCCGTAACAACCGTCTGAAGCGTCTCATCGAGATCAAGGCTCCCGAGGTGATCCTCCGCAACGAGAAGCGTATGCTTCAGGAGGCTGTGGACTCTCTGCTCGACAACTCACGTAAGTCGTCGGCCGTGAAGACCGAGGCCAACCGTCCCCTCAAGTCGCTCTCCGACTCGCTCAAGGGTAAGCAGGGCCGCTTCCGTCAGAACCTCCTCGGTAAGCGTGTGGACTACTCGGCCCGTTCGGTAATCGTGGTAGGCCCCGAGCTGAAGATGCACGAGTGCGGTATCCCCAAGAATATGGCAGCCGAGCTCTACAAGCCCTTCGTGATCCGCAAGCTCATCGAGCGCGGCATCGTGAAGACCGTGAAGAGTGCCAAGAAGATCGTTGACCGCAAGGAGCCCGTGGTATGGGACATCCTCGAGTACGTGATGAAGGGTCATCCCGTGTTGCTCAACCGAGCCCCGACACTTCACCGTCTCGGCATCCAGGCATTCCAGCCCAAGATGATCGAGGGCAAGGCTATCCAGCTCCACCCGCTCGCATGTACGGCATTCAACGCCGACTTCGACGGTGACCAGATGGCTGTACACCTCCCCCTCGGCAACGAGGCTATCCTCGAGGCCCAGCTGCTGATGCTCGGATCGCACAATATCCTCAACCCCGCCAACGGCGCACCTATCACCGTGCCCTCTCAGGACATGGTGCTCGGTCTCTACTATATCACCAAGCTCCGCTCCGGCGATAAGGGTGAGGGTCTGAAGTTCTACGGACCCGAGGAGGCTGAGATCGCCTACAACGAGGGCCGTGTCACCCTCCACGCACCCGTGTCGGTAGTGGTGGACGATATCGACGAGCAGGGCAATCCCTGCAAGCGCCTCGTGGAGAATACCTCGGTGGGCCGTGTGCTCGTGAACCAGTATGTGCCCAAGGAGATCGGTTACGTCAACGAGATCCTCTCCAAGAAGTCTCTGCGCAACATCATCTCCAAGGTTATCAAATATTGCGGTATCCCCCGCTCGGCCCAGTTCCTCGACGATATCAAGAACCTGGGTTATTACATGGCCTTCAAGGGCGGTCTGTCGTTCAACCTTGGCGACGTGCTTATTCCTGCCGAGAAGGAGGAATATGTACGCGAAGGTTACGAGCAGGTCAACGAGGTGCTCAACAACTACTCGATGGGCTTCATAACCAACAACGAGCGTTACAACCAGATCATCGATATCTGGACACACGTCAACTCCCGTCTGGCCGATACGCTCATGAAGCAGATCTCGGCCGACAAGCAGGGCTTCAACCCAGTGTACATGATGCTCGACTCAGGTGCCCGTGGTTCTAAGGACCAGATCCGTCAGCTCTCAGGTATGCGTGGTCTTATGGCCAAGCCTCAGAAGAGCGGTGCCGAAGGTGGCCAGATCATCGAGAACCCGATTCTTGCGAACTTCAAGGAGGGTCTGTCGGTGCTCGAGTACTTCATCTCTACCCACGGTGCCCGTAAGGGTCTTGCGGATACCGCGCTTAAGACCGCCGACGCCGGATACCTCACCCGCCGTCTGGTTGACGTTGCCCACGACGTTATCATCAACGAGGAGGACTGCGGCACGCTCCGTGGCCTCGTGTGCACCGAGATCAAGAACAATGACGAGGTTGTGGCTTCGCTCGGCGAGCGTATCCTCGGCCGCGTGTCGGTTCACGATATCGTGGATCCCACCAACGGCGAGATCATCGTCGAGGCCGGCGAGGAGATCAACGACGCTGCCGCCGACCGCATCAACGCATCGCCCATCGAGTCAGTCGAGATCCGTTCGGTACTCACCTGCGAGTCCAAGAAGGGTGTGTGCGCCAAGTGCTACGGCCGTAACCTTGCTACCCACCGCATGGTGCAGATGGGCGAGGCTGTCGGCGTGATCGCGGCACAGTCCATCGGCGAGCCCGGTACCCAGCTTACCCTCCGTACATTCCACGTCGGTGGTGTGGCTTCGAATATCGCCGCTGTCAACTCGCTCACCTCGCGCTACGACGGTATCCTCGAGATCGACGAGCTCCGCACAGTGCGCACCGACGAGGTTGACGCCAAGGGCCGCAACGTGGATGTAGTGATAGGCCGTCTCGCTGAGATGCGTATCATCGATCCCAAGACCAAGATGATGCTCACCAACGCCAATATCCCCTATGGTGCGAAACTCTATTTCGACAACGAAGCTAAGGTGTCGAAGGGTGACGTGATCTGTGAGTGGGACCCCTTCAACGCCGTTATCGTCAGCGAAGTGGGTGGTAAGGTACGCTACAGCAACCTGGAGGAGAACATTACCTATCGCGTGGAGGCCGACGAACAGACTGGTATCCGCGAGAAGATCGTGATCGAGTCCAAGGAGCGTGGCAAGGTGCCCGAAGCCAACATCGTGGATGCCTCGGGCGAGATCGTTAAGACTTACGCTCTGCCTGTGGGTGCTCACCTCATGGTGGATGAGAACCAGGATGTGAAGCCCGGTGAGATCTTCGTGAAGATCCCCCGCGCTACCGGCGGTGCCGGTGACATCACCGGTGGTCTTCCCCGTGTTACCGAGCTCTTCGAGGCCCGTAACCCGTCCAACCCCGCCATCGTGTCGGAAATCGACGGCGAGGTACACTTCGGTAAGGTTAAACGTGGCAACCGCGAAATCTCGGTTACTTCCAAGCTCGGCGAGACCAAGAAGTACCTTGTGCCCCTGTCCAAGCAGATCCTCGTACAGGAGAGCGACTATGTACGCGCCGGTACCCCCCTCTCGGACGGTGCCATCACTCCTGCCGACATCCTCAACATCATGGGCCCGACCGCCGTTCAGGAATATATCGTGAACGAGGTTCAGGACGTGTACCGTATGCAGGGTGTGAAGATCAACGACAAGCACTTCGAGGTGATCGTGCGCCAGATGATGCGCAAGGTCAACATCCTCGATCCGGGCGACACCGGATTCCTCGAGCAGCAGGTAGTGGACAAGCGCGACTTCATGGACGAGAACGATCGCATCTGGGGCAAGAAGGTTGTCACCGATGCCGGCGACAGCGAGAACGTGAAGAAGGGTCAGATCATCACCGCCCGCAAGCTGCGTGACGAGAACTCTACCCTCAAGCGCCGTGACCTCCGTCCCATCGTGGTGCGTGATGCCCAGCCCGCTACTTCCGAGCAGATCCTGCAGGGTATCACCCGCGCCGCTCTCCAGACATCGTCGTTCATGTCGGCCGCTTCGTTCCAGGAGACCACCAAGGTGCTCAACGAGGCTGCAATCAACGGCAAGGTCGACTATCTGCAGGGCATGAAGGAGAATGTGATCTGCGGTCACCTTATCCCCGCCGGTACCGGTCTGCGTTCCTACGAGCGCATCGTGGTGTCGGGCAAGGATGAATTCGACTCCTTCGAGGAAGCCGAGAAGGTGGAGCGTAACATCGAGACCCGCGACGTCGAGACTGTAATGCCCTGATAACTGAGTTCCAGTAGACAACTGATACATAATAAGCAACGCCCGGTTGACCATGAGGTCGACCGGGCGTTGCTTATTATGTGGTGGGGGGAAGCGTCAATCGGAGCGTGTGACAAGCTCCGGCTTACCGTAAGAGGACCATTATAATGGGGGCTGGCTGTGGCTTAATCGACGCGGATGAGGGTGAGGCCGTCGCGCAGCGGGAGTATCACCGACGAGAGGTGCGGATGGGCGGCCACATAGCTGTTGAACGCGTCAAGCGCCATAGTCTGGGCATCGTGATTCTTCACGGTGTCGTAGACCTTGCCGTCCCACAGGGTGTTGTCGGCTATGATGAACGAGCCGGGACGGAGAGATGGCATCAGGAGGTCGAGATATGCGATGTAATCGCGTTTATTGGCATCGATGTACACCAGGTCCCAGTTCTCGCTGAGAGTGGGTATAACCTCGCAGGCATCGCCTATGTGGAGGGTGATGCGGTTACCTCCGGGCGAGGTGGCAAACAGTTGGGTGAGTTCCTCCTCCATCTCGTCGTCCACCTCGATGGTGTGTACCTCGCCTCCCGTGGGGAGAGTCTCGGCAAGGCACAGGGCTGAATAGCCGGTGAATGTGCCGAGCTCGAGCACGCGCAAGGGCTTGATCATCGACACAAGCATGGCCAGCAGCCGGCCCTGAAGGTGGCCTGAGCACATGCGCGGGTAGAGATGGTTGAGATGGGTGCGACGGTAGAGCCGGGCCAGATGGTCGGGCTCGGGCGATATGTGGCTTAGGATATAGTCTTCTTCCAGAGTGTCGGACATAGTGGGACAGAATCAGTGTTCAGGGCTCATTATGATGGCCTGGGCCGCGAGGAAGTAGGAGTTGAGGCCGAATCCTGCGATTGTGCCCTGACATACGGGGGCTATGAGCGATGTGTGGCGTATGGGCTCGCGCGAGGCCACGTTGGAGATGTGTACCTCGATCACGGGGATCTGTATTGCCTTGATGGCGTCGGCGATGGCGAGCGAGGTATGGGTGTAGGCTCCGGCGTTGAGGATGATGCCGTCGCAGTTGGCGCCGTGGAGGGCATCGATGATGTCGCCTTCATGGTTGCTCTGCATGTATTCCACTTCGTCTCCGTCGAGCATTTCGCGGAGCTCCACAAGATAGGATTCAAATGAGCGCGAGCCGTAGATGTCGGGTTCGCGTGTGCCCAGCAGATTGAGGTTGGGGCCGTTTATTATCAGGATCTTCAATTTATTAGAGATTTTAATTAATATCAGATGGTGACGAGGGCGTAGATGGCGATGGAGGAGAGGATCATCACAGCGAGGAGGAGCCAGCTCACATAGGGGCGCTGTGGATAGGCTTTCCATGCCAGCCAGCCCGAGAGGAGCATGTAGAAGGGGTAGATCCACACGAGGGTGCGGGCCGCTTCGGCATTTTCGGGACACCGGCCCAGGAGGGCGGGAAACGAGAACAGGGGGAGGGAGATGAGTATGATGACGAGGGTCATCCATTTGGGCGTTTTCATCGGCGTGTGGGGGAGGAGAGGAGGTGAGAAATGAGGGTGGGATTATTTCTTGCGGTCCGATGCTTTGGCCTCGGCTTGCTCTTTACGGTAGGCGTCGACGGTGAGGCGTATGCCTTCGGCAAGGTCTACCTTGGGGGCGAAGCCGAAGTCGCGGACGGCGGGGGTGACATCGCACGCCCAGTTGCGCTGGGCCATGATGTTGTACTTGTCGGAGTTGAGGGTGACGGCCTGCATCTTGGCCGCGCCCCATTTCTCGCTCACCTTGCAGGCCACTGACAGCGCCCACAGGGGGAGACGCACGGGGATGACGAGCTTGCGGCCGAGCGCCTTGGAGACAATGCGCCGGAATTCCTTCTGGGTGTAGGCCCGGGGCTCAGAGATGATGTATTTGCGATGGAGCGGGGCGCGCTCGAGGGCATCGAAGATGGCGCGGGCGAGATCCTCGACGTAGATGAAGGTGAGCAGCTGACGGCGCATACCCACTCCGAAGTCGAAATGGGCGTCGATGGTCTTTATCATCATCAGGTAGTCCTGCTCGTGGGGGCCATACACGCCGGTGGGGCGGAGTATGATCCAGGGGAAATCCTTGGGGAGCGACTGGAGGTAGGTCTCGGCCTTGATCTTGGAGAGTCCGTAGCGGGTGTTGGGGGCGGGGATGCTGTCGCCGTCGAGGGGGGTGTAGCCTTTCTCATCGCCGGGTCCGATGGCTGAGAGGGATGACATGTACACCATGCGCGAGGGGACGGCGTCGACTTCGCGCAGAGTGTCGACGAAATCGCGCAGATAGGTGTAGTTGATGCGGTTGAAGTCCATGAAGTTGACGCACTTGGTGGCGCCGAGATTGTACACGATATAGTCCCAGCGGTGCCCCTTGAGCTGCTCGGCCAGACGGTCGGGGTCGTCATAGTCGAGTGTTATGAAGTGGAGGGAGCTGTCGGTGAGATAGCGGCGGGAGGTGGATTCCCTGACTCCGCACCATGTCTCGTAGCCACGGCGGAGCGACTCGGCGGCTATGAATCCGCCGATGAAGCCTCCGGCTCCCACGATCAGTACTTTCTTTTGTCCCATAGGCTTGTATATAAGGGAGATGATAAGTAAGTCTTAAAAACGATAGATAGAGGAGTGTAAACCGACACACAAAAGGGGTGTCATTTCAGTATCCGGGTGAAGAGGTCGATGTATTTCTTCACCACGACTTCGGGGGCGTAGATGCTCCTTACGGTGTCGTGCTGTACCTGACGCGGGACATCGGTCTCGAGGGCCCACATTACTCCGGCTGCCAGGTCGCGCGAGTTCTTGTATTCGGCCAGGTATCCGTTGACCTTGTGGGTGATGAGCTCGTCGTGGCCCGGGGCGTGGAAAGCCACCGGGGTGGCTCCGCCGGCCATTCCCTCGATGAGAGTGACGGGGATGTTCTCCATGATGGCCGGAGAGAGAATCACCTTGGCCGACGCATAGAGGTAGCGGAGTATCTTGTTGTCGTTGATGCGTCCGATCCAGCGGCCCGACATGCGGAGATTGTCGAGTATTCCGGGATCGGTCATGTCGCCGAAGAGGTAGACTGCGGCCTTGCTGGCAATGTCGGGGAAGTTGTCGAATATATGGTTGAGGGCTTCGATGGCATATCCGAGTCCCTTGTCGGCTCTGTCGAGGCTGCTTGCCCCCACGAGGATGAGATAGGGCTTGGTGGTGGTGAGCATCGAGTCGATATGCTTGACCGGGGTTGTATAGAAGTAGTCGACGTGGATGGGGTTATGGATAGTCATCACCGGCTTGCTGTGCAGGAGGGTGGATGAGCGGGCCTTGAGCTCGAGGTGCTTGCTCTCGGCCACGAATGTGATGGGCACCCGGTCGTAGAGTTGGTGTTTCTTGTCCCAGAATATGCGCGAGAGGTCGTCGGGGTGGCCGCCGCCACGCAGAAACATGCAGTTGCCGCAACGGTCGGTATAGTATTCGCACACGCGTGAGTTGTGGCACACACCGGTGAAGGGCCACATGTCGTGGAGGGTCCACACGATTTTCTTGCCCATCTCGTGGAGCCGGCGTATGCCACCAAGGTTGAGCAGTCCCTGGTTGATCCAATGGAGGCAGATGATGTCGGCCTTTCTGGCCCACGGATGGTGGTGGATGTTCATGGCGAACCGGCCGGTGGAGACTGAGAATACGTTGTCCTTGCTGAACCCTCCGTGCCACAGGATGTCGATGCGCTCCATGCAGTATCTGATACCACGCGGGAGACGTCCGCCCACACAAGCCACGTTGGGTTCGGATGATCTTTTGGTGTATACGAGCATACGCGCGTCAATGCCTGCCCGCCTCATTGCCTGCATGAGACGGAAGGTGGCGCTTGCGGCTTCGCCGAGCGTGTCGCTGTGGTTCACGAGCAACACTTTTTTCCCCTTGAGCGATGGGGGAAGGACGGTGTTATCGGGAAGCTCCTGCTTTTGGCTTGGGTTGAGATTGTTTTTCGGAATTATCGGGTATGGCATCGTGTGAGAATTTGAGGTTGCCCACATTGACTATCGACACCGGTCTGAGCTGCAGACGGGCTTCGAGGTACTTCTCAAGCTCTCTCTGCTTGGCCGCGGGGAGGGGTGAGGAGTATGACACGAGGGCGAGGTGCATGGTGTCGAGGGAGGCTGTGGCGATGTTGCCGAAGATGGCGCGTGTCACGGCGAGTTCCTTGACCTGAGGGAAGAGTACCCTGATTTCCGGGGCTATGCGTCCCGATATGGTGTCGTTGAGCCGATTGTAGTCAATGATGGCCCTGAGGGAGTCGATGGTCACCTGCCTGGATGCTATCGAGGCCTGGGCCATGTCGTAGATGTCGCGCACCGACGATGAGCTTGCCTCGAGGGCAGTCATGCCCTGTGAGTCACCCTGGATGATGTTGATGCGGGTGCCGGCGAGGCCGTAGAATTGGAGTCGCGACGAGAGGGCGAGGGTGAGGGAGTCGGTGGGGAGAGTGCGTCCGATGAGGGTGATGGTGATGCTGCGGCCGTCCTTGTCCATGTCGGCCTCGCTGGAGAGCACTCGGGTGGCGGGAAACCGGCACTCGTCGGCCACGAAGGTGGCGGCATTGGCTTTGAACCGGCTTACGCGCAACATGTTGTAGGTGAGGTAGAGCGAGGGGAGCATGGTGAGGATGGCGAGGGTGTAGACGATGCGGCGCACCTTGTGGGCGCGGGCGGGATTGTCGGTCTTTACGGGCTGGTATCTCATCAGTTTCACGCCGATGAATGTGGCGAGGGCGATGTAGATGGAGTTGATGAGGAAGAGATAGAATGCTCCGAAGAAGTAGGTGAGCTGGAATGTGGCGAGGCCGTAGCCGGCTGTACACAGCGGTGGCATGAGGGCGGTGGCGATGGCTACGCCGGGTATCACGTTGCCCTTGGATTTGGAGCCGATGGCGATGATGCCGGCTCCGCCACCGAAGAGGCCGATGAGGACATCGTAGATGGTGGGCGATGTGCGGGCCAGGAGCTCGCTGTGGCCTTCGCTGACGGGGGAGATGAGGAAGTAGAGGGTGGAGGTGAGGACGCTGAAGCCGGTGGCCATGATGAGGTTGCGCAACGACCGCTTGATGAGGTCGAAGTCCTGGACGCCTACTCCGAGCCCGATGCCGATGATGGGGCCCATGAGAGGGGAGATGAGCATGGCTCCGATGATGACGGCGGTGGAGTTGGTGTTGAGGCCGAGCGAGGCGATGAATATAGCCAGGACGAGGATGAGGATGTTGGTGCCACGGAATGTGACTCCGTCGCGTATTGTCTGCTCGGCTTCGGCCTGGCTTATCAGGTAGTCGTTCAGACTGAAATATCTGGCTATGTAGTTTTTCATTATTATTCGGCTTACGCCGAAGTTTATGAGTTTATAAGTTTATGGGTTTATATTCGGCGAAGCCGAAGGTTATAAGGTTATGGGGTTATATTCAGCGGAGCTGAAGGTTATGGGGTTATGAGGTTATATTCAGTTGGCGTTGAAGGGTATGAGGGTATAAGGTTATTAGTGGTGGAGGGGGGGAGTTTATAAACTTATAAACCAATAAACTACGGCATTGCCGAATATAAACCTATAAACTTATAACCCTATAACCTTCGGCTTTAGCCGAATATTATCTTACGTGGGTTGCTACGGAGGATCTCATGAGGCCCTTGATTTCGTCGACAACGTTGATGATGTAGTCGCCAATCTTCTCGAGCGAGCCTACGACATCCATGTAGTAGATGCCGGCCTGGTACTCGTAGTGGTGGGCGTTGATATTGTCGATGTTGGAGGTGCGGAGCTGGTTGCGCATGTTGTTGATCTCGCGCTCATAGTTGTAGGAGGATATTATGTCCTTCTCCTCGGCGTGCTCGATGTCGCGCAGAAGGAGTATCTGGTTGGTCATGGCGGCCTCGACGGCTATGAAGAGCGAGTCGATGTTGTGGTAGATCTCGTCGTTGAACTGGGCGTTGCTCTCGCGCTTGCGTATGAGCACCTTGCCGATGCCGTAGCAGCAGTCGGCTATGCTCTCGATCTCGCTGACGATGCGGAGCATGGCGGCGATGCGGTGCTTGCCTTCGTTGGAGAGTCGGCCCTCGGAACAGCGGTTGAGGTAGTCGGCTATCTCGATCTCCATGCGGTCGCTTATCTCCTCGTATTTCTCGAGGCGTGAGAATTGCTTGGTGAATTCCTCGCTGTCGGTCTTGACGTGGACTATGTTCTGGGCCATTCCCACCATGCGTTGCACGCGCTGGGAGTAGACCACGATCTCCTTCTCGGCCTGGGAGATGTTGAGCTCGGAGGCGCTCATCATACCGCCCTGGATAAATTTGAGCTGGAATTCCTCCTCCTGGTTGGGCTTGGAGGGCACGAGTTTTTCCACGATCTTGACATATAGGCCGGTGAGCCATATCATGATGGCGAGGTTGATGAGGTTGAACACGGTGTGGAACACCGAGAGGCCTATCGAGACGCTCTGCTGCATGGCGGCTATCTGGGTCGACACGGGGTGGCCGGCGGGGAGTGAGCCGTCAAAGAGGTGATTGTAGGTGTCGGGGTCGGTGGCCTCGATGTGGTTGACGAAGGCCGAGAGTGCTCCGGGGTCGCCCTGGCCGAGCTCCTCGGTGAGCCATTGGGCGAAGTGGCAGAAGGGGAAGAAGATGGCGAGGGTCCACACGGTGCCGAGAAAGTTGAAGAGCAGGTGGCCCATGGCTGTGCGCTTGGCGGCGATGTTACCGCCCATGGATGCCATGAGAGGGGTGATGGTGGTACCGATGTTGGAGCCGAGCACGAGGGCGCAGGAGAGGTCAAAGTCGATCCAGCCCTTGCTGCACATGATGAGGGTGATGGCAAAGGTGGCGGCGCTCGACTGGATCACCATGGTGACCAAGAGGCCTACGAGGGTGAATATCAGCACCGAGCCGAATCCGAGGGAGGTGTATTTCTGCAGGAAGGCAAACATCTCGGGGTTGCTCTGCAGGTCGGGGACATAGGTGCTGATCATGTCGAGGCCCATGAAGAGGAAGGAGAATCCGATGAAGAATTCGCCTATCGACTTGTTGCGGCTGCTCTTGCTGAACAGTAGCGGGATGGATAGGCCTATGACGGGTAGGACGAAGGCCGAGATGTTGACCTTAAAACCAAAAAGAGCGATGACCCAGGCGGTGAATGTGGTGCCCACATTCGCGCCCATGATCACCGCCATGGATTGGCCGAGCGACATGAGACCTGCGTTTACGAAACTCACCACCATCACGGTGGAAGCCGAGGAGCTCTGTATGAGAGCGGTGATGAGTATGCCCGTGAGTAGTCCGGTGAAGCGGTTTCGGGTCATGGCCGAAAGGATGTTTCTGAGGCGGTCGCCTGCGGCTTTCTGCAGGCCTTCGCTCATTACTTTCATGCCATAGAGGAACAATGCTACCGAGCCTAACAGGCACAGCAGATCTAAAAAACTGTAGCTCATTGCGTTACGCGGTGTTTATGTGATGTGTGCAGGGTAGCTGGCCATAAAGCAGCCACTTCCCTGATGCAAAGATATAACATTTTTTATCATTTTCAAATATGTGCAAGGGTTGATTTATGATTAATTTTGCCGACACAAAAGTACGACACCCGCAGCGGCTGGGTGGGTATGCTGAAAAGACGTTTTTCGTTGTATAGGCCCCGTTTTAATTTCTAAACTTCGCACCTTTAAAAATTAACCACAGAGGGGACAATCGGGAATGCGTCCACTTGAGGCTATATGCTTTCTTCTCCACGCGAGTGGGGGGAATGTCTATGCATATATCTTCTCGTGGGATGCTGCGGTTGTCAGTGTTTCATCTGTGGTAAGGTAGTGCGAAGACCTTGAAATTACGGGAGCATTGACACGGGATGCATCCCACGTTCTTTTCAGGGTAAAATATAATCAGGCTGGGGATGCGGCCAGGCATACCAAAACACATATAGAGTATGGAACCGATCGGCACAATGATCAAGGAGGAACTGGAGCGACAGGAGCGTAGCGTGTCATGGCTCGCGCGCAAATTGAGTTGCGACCGTTCGAATGTGTATCGGCTATTTCAGAAACATTCTATAGACACGGCGCTGCTTCAGCGCCTGTCGGTGATACTGAACAGGGATTTCTTTTCGGAACTGAGCAATAATTTTCAGAACCGTAAGGGAAAGGAAGAAGCCTGACTTGAAGCATCCGGTGCAGTGGCCCGGAGATTGTAAGGTTAAAAAGGAGTTATGAGGTTAACAGTTAGCTTCACAGCTCCACTATGGCCATTTGCCGTGATGGTTGAAAAGATAGTGGGAAACGAGGGGGTGATATATGCTTAGATGTCAATGTGCGGGCGAGGGGAGATGAGATTTGATGTAACGCTAAAGTGGTGTGATTGTATAACACTTGCGCTTTAGTGTTAGTGTGCAAATATAATGATTGGTGCCCGTTTTAGGAACGGTGTTAAAGATAATTAACATAAAACGGGGTGTTTTTGGGGCAGAGGGTCTTGGGTTTAGTATAGAGGATCTTGGTTTAGTATAGAGGGGGAAGTATAGGCAATAGTTTTTTAGACCATGGGGCCTGAGGGTATTTGGGTTTTGACCAAAGGGCTATTTTTTGGAGAGATTGGATGTGTTGAGGACGTAATTGTGAGACGGGGATTTATAGGACGTCTTCGACGCCCGTTTCTGATGTATTTTCGTTGACCCCGCGCCTCCCGGGCTGTGCAAATCAGCCCTGTCGGGCGATTTGCGTGCCCGTCCGTGGCGGGGCTTCAATTACATCGCCGTTTCACGGCTCGGAGGGTGGTGGGCTTGTGGGGAACCCTCTATATCATCCGAGTGCGATCTGCATATTTCCACAAGTGAGGGAAACGGTCATGCCGAGGGCGTGAAATGCTCTTATTATGGTGTTGATGGTCGGGTTGGCGCCACGTTCGATGCGACTGACCTGCGCTTTTTTTACACCCATTAGTTCTGCTAACTGCTCTTGTGTCATGTTGCGCTCTTTCCGGGCGGCTTTGATGGCTTCGCCTATATGGTAAGATTGGATAGCCGCTCTTACTTCTGCGTCATAAGCGTCCCGACGGGGTGTGCCGACTTTGCCGAATATTCTATCTTCAAGCTCCTCAAAGGTTGTAAGTTTCATATGTGCGGTATTATAGCTTGCTAATATTGCAAAGATACAAACAAGTCTACATATATAGAAACTTTTGGGTGCGTATTTTGTTCAGAGGTCTGTTTTTTATTATTATGTGTGCACCATACCTATATTATACACCATACCTATATTATATATGTACGCGCGGGCGCGTGTGTGCGTGGAATACATATATAATATAGGTGTAGGGGGGTGGGGTGGGGCGTGGAGATGTTAAAATAGGGGGTGTGTGCTTAAGATGCAACATTATCGTGTCAATCCCGCTACATGAATTTTGGGATACTGAATTTTCTTTGGCCTAACTTTGTAGAGCCGTAAGCACCCTTATGCGAAGTAGTGTACGCGGCCATCACTGAATGCCACCTAAACACTTGTGCAATAGACCCATGAACCTAAGGTGGCCTAAGTAGCAAAACAAATCTTTAACCAAAAGTTATAACTTAATCAATTCACGTATGAACAAAAAATTCATCAATGGATTTCTGCTTGCTTCTCTCGTAGCAGGTTCAAGCAGTTTCCTCTCCTCTTGCAAGGATTACGATGATGACATCGACCAGCTCCGCACGGAGGTGGCAGCCAACAAGACTGCGATCGATGACATTAACAGCAAGATTGCTGCAGGCGCTATCCTTGAGAGCGTAACCAAGAATGCCAACGGCATCACTGTTACCGTGTCGAAGAATGGTCAGTCGCAGACCTACGACATCACCAACGGTACTAACGCCGATGTGTGGACAATCGAGAACACAGCTAACGGATACTTCTGGGCTAAGAACGGCACCGTTACCCAGTATCCCGCTCAGGGTCCCAAGGGTGACAAGGGCGATCAGGGTGAGCAGGGCGTTCCCGGAACTCCCGGCGCTCCCGGTGAGGCTGGCGCTCCCGGCGCAGCAGGTCCTCAGGGCCCCCAGGGTGTTCAGGGTAACTACTGGGCTCCTAACCAGGAAGGCACCAAGCTCATCGAGCATGTATGGAATGCCGAGACCAAGAAGTATGAGCCTACTGCCAACACTGTTGACATCGCTATAACAGTTCCCGGAAGCGAGACTCCCGATATTACCGCTGTTGTTGACGGTAGCTATGTATATCTTACAGGTGTTCAGACCGGCACCGTTGACGGCAAGCCCGTTTATGGCAGTGTCGCTATCTCGCGTAGCGGTCTTATCACCGGCCTCGGTTTCATCCCCGACCTCTATCTCGATGGTGTTGAGGGTACCCGCTTCGGCTATGTAAGCGAAAACTACCTCGCCGCTGTTGCCACCGGCGCTACCGGTACTGCAACTTTCAACAATGCATCTGTTGATTTTGAGATCCCCGCTTCATCCAAGTGGGCATTCAACGAAAGCACTACTGCTTATCAGCTCAGCGAAAATGCAGTTGCCAACTTTGATCTCAACCCCGACAATGCTAACATTGACGGCGTGAAGTTCTCATTCCTGCCCATCGCCAACATCGAGCAGGTATCTTCTCGTGCAGCTGCTCCCTCGCTCGTAGTAAAGAGCGCTGTTGCTGAGAATGGTAACCTCGCTGTTACATACAATGTGCAGAATCCTGCCTCTATGGCTTACACCACCGATGGCAAGAACACTCTGCCCATCACTGCTCTTACCGCTAACCTCAAGGCTAATGCCGAGGGTGAGTCTGACGTAGTTACTTCCGACTACTACAGCCTCGTAATGTCTCAGGTTCAGTTCACCGCTATCAGCTTTATCCCTGCTACCACAACTGAGGACAAGCACCTTGCTCTCACCGGTAAGGCAGCTATCGATCAGTCAGAGGGTAAGCTCGTTAAGGTCGCTTATACCCAGGCTCCTGAGAAGTATGACCTTTCCAAGAATATCCGCATCTGCTACAAGCAGGCTGATTTCGGCAAGGATCTTGACAATGCCACCGAGAAGCAGATGTCCCTCAAGGAGGCTGCTGACAAGTGGGGTCTCACTGTTACCTACTCGATGATGAACTACTTCGCTGGTGAGTCCAAGACCAATGACTCTCAGTATGCATCAATCGACGCAAACGGTGTTCTTGATCTCAAGTATCGCGATGCCAACAACCAGTGGGTATCTTGCGGTGACAACGACGCTTCCCGCTCGGCTATCGGCCGTCACCCCGTAGTGATGGTTAACGTATGCAACGGTAACAACGTTGTACTCGCCGGCTACGTTCTCTTTGAGATTACTGACGTTACTGTAACTCCCGAGATCTCCAATACCGGTATCGTACTTGCTCAGGGCGAGCCCATGCCTTACCTCTGCACTTCTGACAAGAAGGTAGTAAGCACTTGGGAGACCACTACAAGCCAGGTACTTTCAGTTCTCGGTATGAGCGAGGCTCAGTTCAAGGAGCAGTACACACTCGCCGCTAACGAGACTTACGTTAAGGCTGCTAACTGGACTGCAGAGAAGCAGGCATTTACTCAGGTTGCCAACAACAAGTATGGTATCCTCAATTACAACCCCGATTCTCAGGCCGGTCCTACCAACGGCTTCCTTACCTGGAACTACACTCTTGCAGCTGCAACTGAAATTGCTAAGGATTATGGCAAGGCCGGTGAGTCCGCTACTGTAGAGCTCTTCGTTAAGTTTGTTCGCACTAACAATCCTGACGATTGCCTCTTCCTCGGTGTTTCGATCACTATCCTCCCCGCTCCTTCCGTAACTTACGGAACTATCAATCCCAACCTCCTCGTAGCCGGAACTACCAACCAGGTTGGTATGAGCACCCTTCAGGTGAGCAACGCTCTTGGTAAGGATGTTACCTACTTCGAGGCTCTTCTCGAGAGCTACTATAAGGACAACAAGATCACTCCTGCCTACATCGGTCAGACCGGAGCTAAGTATCCTGCTGTTGCTGACATCATCTGCCCCTTCGCTTACTCATTCGATGCCACCCAGATGGCCGGCCTCACTGTAAGCGTTGACAAGCTCACTCTTATGAAGGGTACCGCTACTGTTGCCACTGTAAATGCTACAACCGGTAATGTTAAGTTCGCTCACACAGCTGCCGCTCTCGAGCTCCTTAACAGCGCAAACGGTGTATATGCTAATGTACGTTTCGATGCCAAGTACTGCAATGAGACTGTAGATCCCGCTGAGGCAGAGCTCGAGTTCACCAAGCAGGAGAACAATGTGGTTCGCATCAACTTCCGCAAGCCTGTTACCGTAACCGGTGTTAACAACTACGTAGTAAGCCCCAACGGTCTCGATCCTAAGAAAGAGGAACTCGGTAACTTCTTCTCGATGGTTGACTACTTCGGTAATCCCCTTTTCATGAAGTCTGCCAATGGTTCTTATGTTGCCAACAAGACTCAGGCTGGTCAGGACGTATTCGAGTGGTATCAGATCTCCGAGATCAAGATCGATCTTACCGGTCTCTCTGAGAATGGTGTTACCTTCGATGTAGAGAATGCAACTTCTAAGGCTGGTGAGGTTTATACCGTTGCTCCTGCTACCACCAGTGGTGTACTCGATGTTGATGTACTCAATGATGTCAAGATCGTATGCGACTACAAGACCACAATCCTTGAGCAGGCAATCACTGTTAAGGTTCCTGTAACTGTAACTTACTACTGGGGTACTCAGAAGGTTGAGGCTACGGTTACTGTAAAGCCTTTCAAGAAGTAAACTAACTTTAATTAGTTGATATCTGTGGAAGAGCACTGATAGCTACAGTCAGTGCTCTTCTCTCAGTATATTACAGTTAAGATATGAAAAAGTTATTCGCGATATTTGCCGTTGGACTGCTTGTGTGGTCCTGTGGAGGCAACTCGGAAAAACAAGTAAAGACATTCAGTGATGTAGAACAGGAATTTACGTCCACTCTGACGGAAGCAGACACCGCGATGGTGCTTGCCATGGGCAATCAGTTTCTGGACAGCATACGTTCGGGCAACGTAGCATGGTCGCTCGATCAGCTGAACGAGATTGATTCGGTGGGCGCGATTGTCCCGATAAACACGTCGACGCGCGAGCGTCTGGAGGCGCGTTTCAGGAATTTCCCGGTCGTAGACTACGAGCTCGATTACTATGCGTTTTCGCTATCGGGGTTGAACGATCTGAAGTACCGGACGTATTTCCAGCCGAGCGAATCCAGGGAGGCAGGAGCTCCCGGGATGTCGATGATGTTTAATCCGGTCAAGAAGGATGGAGAATGGTATCTGTGTCTGAAGGAGGCTGGACAGCCTGCAAAGGATGCGTCAAGTGCCATTGATCCAAGGACAATAGTTGAGTAACAACCTATCTCCACACATTAAAATCCAATATGTCGTCCCGGACGTCGTTGAGAAACGATGCCGGGATTTTTTATCTATTCATCCCGGGGGGATGAAGGTTATGGGGTTATGAGGTTATGGGGGTTAAGACCAGAGTTGTTGTGGCTCTTGGAGTGCCAACTTGCGGTAAAATAACACGATGTATTGACCAAGGAATCTACGCAATATACAATTGTTATATGATAGGGACAGAGGGGGATTATTAGGGGGACGGATGGGTGTGGGGATTAGGGTTGTTTGTACATGTGGGCATGGGGAATTATAGGACGTCTTCGACGCCCGGATTGGTGCGCGTTTCGTTGACCCCATGCCTCCCGGGCTACGCAAATCTGCCCTGGCGGGCGATTTGTTTGCCCGGTCGTGATGGGGCTATAATTGCATCGCCCTTTCAGGGCTTTGTGGGTGTGAAGTCTAAACATAAACTTTAAAACCCTCATAAACCAATAAACTTGTAAACCAAATAAACCTGTAAACTCATAAACCCATAAACCTATAAACTTTTTCCTATACCATAACCTTATAACCATATAACCTTCGGCTCTGCCGAAGATAACTAACCTTTGGCGTATGCCAAATAAGTTTAAAATATTTTTGTATCTTTGTGAGTTATTCAAAATATGAGTATGAAACGAATAATCCTGATATTGCTTGTGGCTATGGTTTCGATAGGGGCTTGGGCCAAGGGGGACGCGCAGTTTGCGTCGCGGGAGCATGATTTCGGTACCATCAAGGCTAAAGGTGGTGCCGTGACCGCTACTTACGAGTTCACTAACACGGGCGATGAGCCTATCAGCATCGTGACGGTGACCAACGGCGGGTGTGGTTGCACTAAGCCGTCGTTTCCGCTCGAACCGATAGCTCCGGGCAAGACGGGCAAGATTAAGGTGTCGTTCAACCCGGCGACGTTCAAGGGGGAGTTTCACCGTAGCGTGAAGGTGCAGTTCAGCTACAGCCGTAAACGCACGGTGCTGAAATTCAATGGCGTAGTAGTGCCTTAATTCGGCGGAGCCGAGGTTTATGGGTTTATAGGTTTATAGGTTTATAAGTTTATGGGTTTATAAGTTTATGTTTAGACCATAGAACCAAAGATCAATAATAATTAAGCCAATATAGTCCTATGGCTCTTTGGTCAAGAAATCTAATCGCTATACTCTATACTTTCCCCTCTATACTTAAAAGTAATAAAAGATGAATAGAAGAATATTGGCGCCGTTGGTGGCTTTTGTGGCTTGGGTGGGTGCCGTGGGTCAGAATGTGTGGCTCGAGAAGGTGCATGATTTCGGTGCCTTTGATGAGGATATGGGCACGGTGTATTGCGAGTTTAAGCTCGTGAACAACGGCTCGGAGCCTCTGGCCATCACCGGGGCGCGGGCCAATTGCGGTTGCACCCGTCCCGAGTTCTCGACCGCGCCTGTGGCTCCGGGTGATACTGCCGTGATCAGGGTGGGTTTTGACCCCAAGGGGAGGCCGGGACGCTTCAAGAAGCGCATCAACGTGGATTGCAGCGCCGAGCCTACGCGCACGTCGCTCACGATCACTGGCACGGTGATAGGGTCGTCCAACACGCTCAAGAGCCGTTATCCGGTGGCTGTGGGGCCTGTGAGGCTGAGGTCGAATGTGATAGCCTACGGCAAGGTGCTCAAGGGGGAGACCATGGGGCAGTATGTGGATGCCTACAATGCGTCGGGCGATACGCTGAGACCGCGAGTGGAGGGTGCGCCCAAGTATATCCACACTATAGTCCAGCCCAAGGTGGTGCCTCCGGGCGAGCAGTTTATCGTGTCGACGGTGCTTCACAGCAATGAGACTCCGAGCTGGGGCATAACCACTGATTCGCTGACGTTCTATCCCGACGCGCGGTCGACGGAGAGCAAGACCATAGAGACTGTGGTGATACTGGAGGAGAATTTCTCGAAGCTCACGGCCGAGCAACTGACCAAGGCTCCGGTGCTGGATACCGACGTGACGGCCATAGACCTGAAACAGCTGTCGAAGAGCGCGAAACCGTTTACCGAGCATTTCACCATCACCAACCGTGGCAAGAGCCCGCTTGTGATACGTGCGATATCGTGTCCCGATCCGGCGGTGGAGGTGACTATGAAGGATAAGACCATCAAGCCGGGCAAGAGTGCGCGGGTGGATGTGACCATCACGCCGGCTAAGATAAAGAGCAATGAGCTGCTCAACGCGCGCATAAATATCATAGCCAACGATCCAGCGCATCCATCGACAATGGTACGAGTGGTAGGAGAGATAATCGGCTGAGCCGATTATATTCGGCGGAGCCGAAGGTTATAAGTTTATAAGGTTATAGGTTTATAAGTTTATGGCTTCGCTCCCACCGATTGACCCTGTAATCATCAGCAACCCTGAATATTTTTCAACTCATAAACCCTTCAACCCATAAACTTATAAACTTCGGCTCTGCCGAATATAACCTCATAAACTTCGGCGTAAGCCGAATAAAAGCCATGGAACATATAGAGAACGACGAGAAGTATAACGGCCTGACCGTGAATCAGGGGGTGGCCCAGCCTCCCGTAGTGAATCCTTATCTGCAACGCCGCCGTCCACGGCGTATGCCCTCGGCGGGCGATATGGTGGAGGGGATATTGAAGGGCGACGTGACCATGCTTTCGAGGGCTGTGACGCTCGTCGAGAGTCTGTCGCCCGACCATCAGACTCTGGCCCAGGAGGTGATAGAGAAGTGTCTGCCCCACTCGGGCAACTCGCGCCGTATAGGCATCACCGGTGTGCCGGGGGCGGGCAAGAGTACGTCGATCGACGTGTTTGGCCTCCATGTGCTCAAGCAGGGTGGCAAACTTGCTGTGCTCGCCATCGACCCGTCGAGCGAGCGCACCAAGGGGAGTATCCTTGGCGATAAGACGAGGATGGAGAAGCTGTCGGTGCATCCGTCGGCGTTCATCCGCCCCAGCCCGTCGGCGGGATCGCTCGGCGGGGTGGCCCGCAAGACCCGCGAGACCATAGTGCTGTGTGAGGCGGCGGGATATGACAATATTTTTGTGGAGACCGTGGGTGTGGGACAGAGCGAGACTGCCGTTCACTCGATGGTGGATTTCTTCCTGCTGATACAGCTTGCCGGCACGGGCGATGAGCTTCAGGGCATAAAGCGTGGTATCATGGAGATGGCCGACGGCATAGTGATCAATAAGGCCGACGGCGACAATGTGCAACGCGCCCAGCTTGCGGCGGCACAGTTCCGCAGTGCGTTGCATCTGTTTCCCACGCCGGCGTCGGGGTGGACACCCGAGGTGCTGACCTATTCGGGCTATTATGAGCTTGGCATCGATAAGGTGTGGGATATGATAGACCGCTATTTCGCGTTTGTGAAGGAGAACGGATATTTCGACCGCAAGCGCAGCGAGCAGGCTCGCTACTGGATGTATGAGACGATAGACTCGCAGTTGCGCTCGCATTTCTATAACAACCCCGAGATAGAGCGTATGCTTGCCGAGAAGGAGGTAAAGGTGCTGAACAATCAGCTCAGCTCGTTCATTGCCGCCCGCGACGTCCTCGATCGGTATTATTCAGCTCTTTTCAAGAGCTGAAGGTTATAAGGTTATATTCGGCGGAGCCGAAGGTTAGGAGGTTATGGGTTTATAGGTTTAGGAGTTTATAGGTTTAGGGGTTGACCAGAGATCCAAAGTTTTAGTATAGAGGCGAAAGTATAGAGTATAGCGATTAGTTATTTAGTCCAACTGGCCTAAGGCTATATCGGATGAATTATATTGATCTCTGGTTCTATGGTCAATCTATAAACCCATAAACCTATAAACTCCTAACCCCTTAACCTTATAACCTTCGGCTCTGCCGAATATAACCCCATAACCTTCGGTGCTCGAAGAGCGCCGAATAAAAATTTGCTATGTCGAATAAAAGTGTTAACTTTGCAGTGTCGGAGCAATATGCCCGGCACTTTTTGTTTAACTCATTTACTTAGACTTGGATACAGACCCCCTGCCGGCCATAGATGCCGTAACGACATTAATTCCCGGATTGATCGATCATCCTTTGCTCGCAGTGCCCTCGATGGGGGCCGCCCAGATAGTGGCTCTTGTGCTTGCGGTGCTCGCGCTGTTTATTTCCGGTTTTGTATCGGGTAGCGAAATCGCCTTTTTTTCGCTGTCGCCCGCCCAGTGTGACGAACTCGAGGAGGAGGGAAAGCGCGGAGAGCGCATCCTCTCGATGCTTGCCAAGCCCGAGCGTCTACTCGCCACTATTCTCATTGCCAACAATCTGGTCAACGTCACTATCGTAGTGCTTTGTAACTTTGCCCTCGGCCCGGTGTTTGAGGGGATGAGCGAGGTATGGAGCTTTGTGCTGCAGACCGTGCTTCTCACATTCCTGATACTGCTTTTCGGCGAGATCCTGCCCAAGCTCTATGCTAATTCCAACAATCTTGGCTGGGCGCGCATGGCTTCAGGACCGCTCGGGATGATGGTCAAGGCGTTTTACCCGCTGTCGTCGGTGCTCGTTAAGAGCTCGGTGATAGTCAACAAGGTGGTGCCTAAGCACAACGACTCGGTGACTGCCGACGATCTCACCCAGGCCCTTGAGATAGCCGAGGTGGATTCCAAGCAGGATAAGGATATCCTGGAGGGGATCCTGAAGTTTGGCGACACCACAGCCTCGGAGGTCATGACCCCGCGCGTGGATGTGACCGGCCTGGATGTGGAGCTCACGTTCCCCGAGGTGATGAAGGTAGTGATCGAGAGTGGATTTGCCCGCCTGCCGGTGTATGAGGAGTCGATGGACGATATAAAGGGTGTGCTATATTCGCGCGACCTGTTGCCCTACGTGGGCAAGACCGAGTCGGCCGACTTCAAGTGGCAGTCGCTTATGCGCGAGCCTTATTATGTGCCCGAGTCGAGAATGATCGACGACCTGCTCGAGGATTTCCGCACCCGGCGTGTGCATCTTGCCATCGTGATCGATGAGTTTGGCGGTACGCAGGGCATAGTCACTCTGGAGGATGTGCTCGAGGAGATAGTGGGCGATATCGACGATGAGTATGATGAGGAGGAGAAGACCTACCGCCGTCTGCCCGACGGATCATACGTGTTTGAGGGTAAGACCCTGCTTAATGACTTCTTCCGCGTCACCGGACTCGATGAGGAAGAGTATGCCCAGGTCACCGAGGACTGCGAGACGCTTGCCGGAATGCTCCTTGGCCTAAAGGGCGATTTCCCCAAGGAGAAGGAGTCGATAGTGTATGGCCGTTGCCGTTTTCTGGTCCTGTCAGTGCGCCAGCACCGCATAGTGAATGTGCGCGTGAAGGTGATGAACGAGGTCCAGCCCGACCAGGTGAAGCAATGACACACTCCGGCCTGACACGTCACGTGCGTCGTATTATAAGCTTTATACGCTCTCTGAGAATATCGGCTGTCACCGCTATGGTGGCGGCCGTTGTTGTGCCGTCGCTTCCGGGATGCACTGCCTGTGGCGGTGACGGGAGGGGCGGAAGCGTACCGCGCCCGGTGGCCTATCCGCGCCTCACCGTACCCGACAGCAGTTATGTGGACGTAGCTGTGGCGGGCGGGGTGACGCTGAGGGTGAATGAGGGCACCGGTGTCAACGTGTCGTCGCGCGATGGCGCGGAGTGGGTGGATATCCGCTATAAAGGCGTGTGGGGTGATCCCGGGGTGTATCTCACCGTCACCCAGGCCAGGGATGGCGAGGTGGAGGATGTGATGGCCAACCGCCGAGAGAGAATGGCCATGAACTTAGGCCCGCATCGCTATGAACTCACCGAGCTGACCTCGGCCGGCGGATGGGAGTGCATGATGGCTGTGGCCCGCGGATCGCTCACTACTCCGGTGCAGATACTGGCCCGCAAGGAGGGATGCGTGATAAGCGGAGCCTTGGTGCTCACTATGCCGACCGACAGCGTGGCTCCCGACCCCGTGGCGTTTGCCCCCGTGGTGGATGCTGTGGAGCGCGACATGATGGTGCTTATGAAATCACTTTGAACAAAGATTGTGACCCATGATTGAGATTGATATATACAGGAGGGAGATCCCGGCCTCGGAGCGGGGTGCGAGGCGTGACTGCGAGCGTGAGGCTGTGGCGGCGCTTGTGGCCCGTGCGTTCGGCGACGGGACAGTATTGGATCATACTCCCGAGGGTGCGCCTTACATCGCCTCGCGTCCCGGCGTGCATGTGTCGGTGTCGCATAGCCGGGGGGAGTGTGTGCTCGCCGTGTCGGCTGTCGAGGTCGGCGTGGATCTCGAGGAGCCCCGCGAGCAGTTGGCGAGGGTGGCCGGAAAGTTTCTCACTCCCGAGGAAAAGGGGAGGGGAGAGCTGTCGGTGGAGGATCTTGCCCGATATTGGTCGGCAAAAGAGGCGGTGTTCAAGTGTGCCGGAATTTCCGATCTTGTGATCTCCGAGATAAAAATTGACGGGTCGATGAAAAAAGCGACTGCGAGGGGTGAAATTTTCTCGATTTTTTTCGCTGAAAATTTTGCGCCCGCTGTGCTCGCGATTGCCGTAAAAGGGGCTGAAAATGGCGTGAAAATTGGTTTGAAATAGAGCTGAAATTATTCTGAAACACGGAAAATGCTATATTTTTTGAAAAAAGTTGTTGAAATATTTGGTCAGAAGTAAATTTGGCTATAACTTTGCACTCGCTAAAGGGAACTAACCTAAAGCACCTCAAAAACCTTGGTGTGGTAGTTCAGCTGGTTAGAATACCTGCCTGTCACGCAGGGGGTCGCGGGTTCGAGTCCCGTCCATACCGCTGAGGAGAGAGGAGAATGTGTAATTGTCAAACTTTATGTTTGCGTTACACATTCTTTTTTTATATCCGTTTCTTCCGATTACAATTTTGGAGCGCGTGTGCGCGTTATACGTGAAGTGAGAACCCATGGAGTCATCTCGAGATCGCGCGTGCTCAGATGGTGCGCGTCGTTGTTGCCGGTCATGGCGGTTGCTGTGGCCTTAGGGGCTTGTTCCACTAAGAAAAACACCGCAGCCTCGCGCAACTATCAAGCCTTCATCACCCGCTACAACGTATATTTCAACGGCGATGAGCATTACAAGGAGACTCTTCACGACATGGAGGCCTCCTACGAGGATGATTTCACCGGGCCGTTGCTCATGCACCCGGCAGAGGCCTACGCCGTGCCGTCGGCTCCACAGCCCTCCGGCTCTTTCACCCGCTCCATCGAGAAAGCCCAGAAAGCTATACAGCTTCACAGCATCAAGAAGCGTCCGCGCCGCACCCCCGGCAAGAGCGGAGATCCCGAATACCGCAAATGGCTCAAGCGTGAGGAATACAATCCTTTCCTGCATAACGCATGGCTTATGATGGGGCGGTCGCAGTATATGAACGGCGATTTCCTCGGAGCCGCATCCACATTCCACTACATCAGCCGTCATTTCTCATGGTTGCCCGCCACGGTCACCGAGGCCCGCCTGTGGGAAGCGCGCTGTTATTGCGCCCTCGGCTGGCTCTACGAGGCCGAGGTGATAATCTCGCGCGTGAAGGACAGTCAGCTCGTCAACCGTCAGCTCAGGGAGCTGTATGCCTTTACGTCGGCCGACTTCTATATCCGATCCAAGGGGTATGACCGGGCCATTCCATATCTGCGCGAGGCAGTGAGACTGTCGTCGCGCTCACAGAAGTCCAGGTTGTATTTCGTGTTGGGGCGGGTGTGTGCCCTTGCCGGACGCAACAGCGAGGCTTACGAGGCTTACGGGAAGGCCGCCGGGGCAGGGGGAGCCTCATCCCGCGCCCGGTTCAATGCCCGCATAAAGCAGAGCGAGGTGTACACAGGCTCCGATATATCCCGCGAGGTGAAAGCCCTGCGCCGCATGGCCCGCTACGGAAGCAACCGCGAGTACCTCGATCAGATCCACTATGCCATAGGAAATCTTTACCTCTCGCGCCGTGACACGCTCAGTGTTGTCAAGGCCTACCGTGAGGCCATAGCACGTTCCACACGTGACGGTATCGACAAGGCCATAGCCCAGGTGTCGCTCGGCGATCTTTACTACCGCATGGGGCGTTACGATGAGGCCCAGCCATTGTATGCCGAGGGGGTGCCTGTGTTGCCAGAGACCTATCCGGGATATGCCGCGATGAGGCGACGGTCGGATGTGCTCGACGAGCTTTCCGTCTACACCCGCAACGTTGCCCTGAACGATTCACTGCTACGGCTTGCAGAAATGCCCGAGAATGCCCGATTGAAGGTGATTGATGGAATTATATCCCGGCTGAGGAAACAGGAGCAGGAGGAGGCTGAAAATGCGCGCAGGGAGGAATATCTGTCCAGGCAGGAGGCTGCCGCGCCGATTCTCAACACTTCGTCGGCCGGAGCTCCGCAGGAATTCAAGCTGAACACCGACAAATCGTGGTATTTCTACAACACCGCCACCCGCAATGCCGGACGCACCGATTTCCAGCGCCGGTGGGGAGCCCGAAAGCTCGAGGACGACTGGAGAAGGCGCGACAAGTCATCGTTCTCATTTTCATCGGGAGATGATACGCCCGATGACACCGATTCGGGCGAGGAGATCTCCGCAGGCGATAATGTCGCATCCGCTGCCGATACCGGCCATACATCCTCGGCCGACCCGCATGCACGGGAATATTATTTAAGCCAACTGCCGTTTACCGATATCGAGAAGGTAACGGCCAATGATGTCATACAGGAGGGGCTATACAATGCCGGACTCATACTCAAGGACCGCATGGAGGATTTCCCCGCCGCCCGCCGGGAGTGGGACAGGCTCATGGCGCGGTACCCCGACAATGTGTACCGCCTGGACGTGTACCACAATCTTTACCTCATGTACATGCGACTGGGGCAGGATGCCGAGGCTGAGATCTACCGTAAACTGATACTCGGAGAGTTCCCCGAATCCCGTCAGGCCGTGGCCATGAAGGATCCCGCCTATATCGACCGCCTGCGGGCAATGGAGGCCGGCCAGGAGGCGCTCTATGAGCAGGCTTACGCCGACTATATGGCCGACCGTAACGAGGCCGTACATGAGGCCAGGAAGAAAGCCGGGTGTGAATATCCCATGTCGCCCCTGATGCCCAAGTTCATGTTTCTTGACGCGCTCGCTTACGTCACCGAGAACAAACCTGCCGAGTTCAATGCCGTGCTGACCGAGATCCTCGAGCGTTATCCCGATGCCGATGTGGTTCCTCTCGCTGCCTCGTGGCACAAGGGACTCAGGGAAGGGCGCAAGCTCCACTCCGCCGGCTCCAATGTGCGAGGCATGTTGTGGGAGACGCGCCTCACCAACGATTCAATCACGGGCGAGGACGGGGACGTGATGCTCAACTTCACCCTCGCGCCCGACGAGCCTCATTACATGGTGCTTCTCTTTCCGGCCGATGAGGTGTCGTCCAACCGCTTGCTTTACGATGTGGCCCGGCATAACTTCTCGACCTACGTGATCAAGGATTTTGACCTCGAGGTGATGAATTTCGGTCCGCTCGGACTTGTCATTGTGAAAGGATTTGACAACCGGGCCGAGGTAGACCGTTACCGGACCATGCTGTCGCGCGACGGCGATTTTGTGATGCCTGCCGGAGTGAGACCTGTCGAGATAAGCAAGCGGAATTTTGAGGAGCTGATGAGGGGGCACGGATCGTTTGAGGACTATTTCCGGTTCATCGACGATACCACTATTCTCGACACCCACCGCTCGGTGCTCCCGCCCGACACCTATCCGCCCCCGTCGGAGATGTATCCGCCTCCCGATGATGCCGACGGCGGGAATGATGGCCGGGAATGATGGGTATCCACCACCCGGTATTTTACAGATTGTTTGATCGTAAATTTTTGCTAATTGAAAAAGCTACTTTGGGCCGACGATGAGATAGATCTCCTGAAGCCCCATATAATGCTACTGAAAGCCAAGGGCTATGACGTCGCCACCTGCAACAGCGGTGACGATGCCCTGCAGCTCGTGACCGAGGAGACGTTTGACCTGATATTTCTCGACGAGAATATGCCCGGACTCTCGGGGCTTGAGACGTTGAGGCGCATCAAGGCCATCCAGCCCCATATACCCGTGGTGATGGTCACCAAGAGCGAGGAGGAGGACATAATGGACCAGGCGGTGGGAAGCAAGATAGCCGACTATCTGATAAAGCCTGTGAATCCAAAGCAGGTGCTGTCGTCCATAAAGAAGATACTACATGGCGGTGAGCTGGTGAGCGAGAAGACCGGTACGGATTACCGCCAGGACTTCACGCGCATATCGTCGATGATCAACAGCGCTTCGGATATCACCGACTGGATGGAGCTGTACCGTCAGCTTGCTCAATGGGATATCGAACTGGCCGCCACCGACAGCCCTATGGGAGAACTCCTGGCCATGCAGCGTGCCGAGGCCGAGTCGGCGTTCGCGAAGTATGTGAGCCGCAACTACGAGTCATGGATTACGCGCCCTGACAGTGCCGGGCGCCCCTTGCTCTCGCCGGAAGTGTTCAAGGAGCGGGTGTTCCCGTTGCTTGATGCGGGTGAGAAGGTGTTTTTCATCCTCATCGATAATTTCCGCCTCGACCAATGGATGGCGATAAAACCGTTGCTTGCCGACACGTTCACTTTCTGCGAGGAGATGTACTGCTCGATACTCCCCACGGCCACCCAGTATGCCCGCAATGCCATATTCTCGGGGCTGATGCCGGCCGATATAGCCAGAATGTTTCCGGAGCTGTGGGTCGATGAGGACTCTCCCGAGGGGAAGAATGTAAATGAGTCCCCGCTCATTGCCACCCATTTCGAGCGTTATCGTCGCAAGTGCCGGTTCTCCTACAACAAGATCAACGACTCCGCCGGGGCCGAGAAGCTCCTCAGGGAGTTCCCCAATCTCATGACCAACGATCTGAACGTGATCGTGCTTAACTTCATCGACATGCTCTCCCATGCCCGCACCGAGTCGCGCATGATACGCGAGCTGGCCTCGACCGATGCCGCTTACAGATCGCTCACAGAGTCATGGTTCCGCCACTCCCCCGCAATCGAGATATTCCGGGCCATCGCATCGCGCGGAGGCAGGATAATCCTCACCACCGATCACGGCACGGTCAAAGTGAACCGCCCCGTCAAGGTGGTGGGCGACCGCAACACCAATACCAATCTGCGCTACAAGGTGGGCAAAAATCTAGACTATAACCCCAGGGAGGTCTACGAGATACGTCAGCCGGCCCGTTTCGGTCTGCCCGCACCCAATGTGTCGTCGGCCTACATATTCGCCACCGCCCAGGATTTCCTGGCCTATCCCAACAATTACAACCATTACGCGCAGTACTATGACGGCACCTTTCAGCACGGAGGCATATCGCTCCAGGAGATGCTGGTGCCCATAGTGACATTGACAGCCAAATAATATCCAATACTGAATATATCGAATTATGAAAAAAGAGATCATTATTCCCTCGGCCGAGGCCGTCGACCAGGCCGCCCAGGAGTTTCTCGCCCTCATGGGTGATGAGACCGTCTATGCCTTCACCGGCGAGATGGGAGCAGGTAAGACCACGTTCATCAACGCCCTGTGCCGTGCATTGGGTGTTGAGGAGGACCCGACAGGTTCCCCCACATTCGCCATCATCAACGAGTACCGCTCCGACACCACTGCCGAACTGATATATCATTTCGACCTCTACCGCATCGAGAACCTCGAGCAGGCGTTTGACATAGGTGTCGAGGACTATCTCGACTCGGGCGCCCTCTGTCTCATAGAGTGGCCCGACCGTATCGACGACATCCTCCCCGACGACACCGTGAGGGTAAATATCGAGGTACTCCCCGACGGATCGCGCCGTCTCACAGCCGAAGGTCTCAGCGAGGAGTGATGGAGATAGTTCAGCTTGACTCCGTAGGCTCCACCAGTTCATGGCTTGCCTCGATGGGGGATGAAGCCCCCCACGGGCTTGCCGTGATGGCGCGGGAGCAGACAGCAGGACGCGGACAGCGGGGCAATTCGTGGGAGGCCGAGCCGGGAATGAATATTACCCTCTCGCTCATGTTGCGTCCCGATGGATTGCATCCGGCGCGCCAGTTCATAATCTCCCAGGCAGTGTCGCTTGCCATCGTCGATATGCTCGACACCCTCGTGCCTGGGCGTAAAGTCTCCATCAAATGGCCCAATGATATCTACATCGGCGACAGCAAGGTGTGTGGCATACTCATCGAGAACGCCATCACCGGCCTCTCCATCACCCGCTGTATTGTGGGGATAGGGCTGAACGTCAACCAGCTTCGGTTTCTATCCGATGCTCCCAATCCTGTGTCACTCGTACAGCTGACGGGGCAGACTTATGATGTAGGGGCGCTCGCGGAGCGGATGGTGAGCGGGATTCTCGACCGCGTGGCATATTCAATGGCTTCGGAGGAGAATGCCCGGGAGATTGCCCGAGAGTATTTCGGCCGTCTGTGGCGCAACGAAGGATGGTGGCCTTACCACGACAACAACCGCGACGTGGCGATGGAGGGTCGCATCGACTCGGTAGCGCCTACGGGGCATATCACCATCACTGACCGTGCCGACGGAAAGCCCTACGTGTACGCATTTAAAGAAATAACAGCCATAATTTGATAGGAATTGAACGGAATAACACTTGAGGAATTTACCTCCCGCATAGCCGGTGCCGTAAACGGTGCGCCCGGGCTTGCCGGGGTGTGGGTCATAGCCGAGACCTCGGATGTGAGGCGCAATGGCCATTGTTATCTCGAGCTTGTGCAGAAGCACCCAGTCACCGGTGATCCGGTGGCCAGGCTCCGTGCCACGGTGTGGCGCGGGACATTGGCCCGCATCGACGCGAAATTCACCGGTGCCACGGGGCAGAGGCTCGAGAGCGGAATGAAGGTGATGGTGTGTGTCACCGCCTCGTTTCATCCGGCCTACGGACTCTCGGCCAATATCACCGATATAGACCCGTCATATACGCTTGGCGACTTGATGCGCCGTCGCCTGGAGATCATCAACCGCCTTAAAGCCGAGGGGGTGATAGACCTCAACCGTCAGCTCGAATGGCCCGACGTGCCATTGCGCATAGCGGTGATCTCGGCCCGTGGAGCGGCGGGGTACGGCGATTTCATCCATCAGCTCTACACTTCCCCCTCGAGGCTCGCATTCCGTGTGGCCCTTTTCCCGGCTCTCATGCAGGGGGCTTCGGCACCTGATTCGATCATCTGTGCGCTTGAGCAGATAGCCGCCGAGGAGGAGATGTGGGATTGCGTGGTGATAATACGTGGCGGAGGCGCCACGAGCGATCTCGCCGCCTTCGACAACTATGACCTCGCCGCGAATATCGCCCAGTTCCCTTTGCCGGTGATTATAGGCATAGGGCACGAGCGGGATGTGACGGTGCTCGACGCTGTGGCCAATATGAGGGTGAAGACCCCAACTGCTGCCGCCGAGTGGCTCATCGCGCGAGGCGAGGAAGCTCTGGCTACTCTCCACGACCTTGGAACCGAGATATATCGCCTGGCCTCCGACCTTCTTGCAGGCAGTAAGGAACAGCTTGCACGGCTCTCGGCAGTGTTGCCTCAGCTCCCCGCCATAGCCATGGACAATGCCCGCAAGCGCGTCGACAGGCTCAATGTGGCTCTCAGCGACGTGGCTATGGCTCGTCTGCGTCCCGAGGCCTCGCGACTTGATGTAATGGCCGAGCGCATAGCCTCGTCGTCGGCCACGGTGATAGAGCGTCAGCGTGCCATGCTCGACCGCATGGAGGGACTTGTGCAGGTGCTTTCGCCTCAGGCGACCCTTTCGCGCGGTTATTCCATCACCCGAGTCAACGGCCATGCCGTGACCGATGCCTCAGCCCTCGCTCCCGGCGACATTATCGAAACCACCCTTGCTTCCGGCACAATAGAATCTAAAGTATCATGATTCTAAACTTCTGATATGGTGAACCAGACGGCTATATACCGCGTTGTGAGAGTATATGGAAAAACCGTTTGAAATGAAAAAAATCGTGATTATGGGAGCCACCTCGGGCATAGGTCTGCGGGTGGCCGAGAGGCTGGCCCAGATGGGCTGGCTCGTCGGTGCGGCAGGACGTAAGGAGGAAGCCCTGACCGACCTCAAGAACCGCTTCCCCGACAATGTGATAACAGCCCGCATAGACGTGACCCGTGCAGGTGCCCCCAAGGAGCTGCTTAAGCTCATCGGCGAGATGGAAGGGATGGACGTGTATTTCCATATAGCAGGTATAGGTTACGAGAACACCGGCCTGAACCTGCGCGACGAGCTCACCACCATGGAGACCAATGTGGTGGGATTCACCCGCATGATGGTGACAGCCTACAGGTATTTCCGCGACACCGGCACGAGCGGTCAGATCGCGGCCATTACCTCGGTGGCCGGTACCAACGGCATCGGTCGCCTGGCGTCCTACTCCTCATCCAAGAAATTCCAGCAGACCTATATGCGCGCTCTCAACCAGCTCGCCACCATCGACGGCGTGAACGTTCGCTTCACCGACATACGTCCCGGATGGATACGCACTCCGTTGCTCGACCCCATGGAGGAGTACCCCATGACGATGCGTCTGCCTTATGCCGTGCCCAAGGTGCTCAAGGCCCTACGCAGTCGCAAGCGCGTGGCTGTGATCGACTGGAGGTGGAATCTCCTTGTGGGCCTGTGGAGGCTTATCCCCAATGCCTTGTGGGTGAAGATGCCTGTTCAGGTATCCACCAAGACCGCATCGCCGGTTCAGGAGGAGACCAATGCCATCGAGGCTGTGGCCGATCCCGCGGTCGCTACTAAATAGACCATTACACACGATATTCCGAAATATACACACGATATTCTGAAGATATACTCCTGCCGGTAACGTTCCGGCGGGAGTTTTTATGCGCTTTCGTTAGTTATACGGTTATTTTTCATTACTTTTGCAGTAAAATATACTTCACGATGAAACATATCCTCCCGTTAATACTCCTGGCGGTTGCATTGACCGCCGTGACCGCCTGCGGATCCAAAGGCGACACCGCCCCCGCACCCAACGCCGAAGAGGTGCAGGAGCAGAACACCCAGTTGGCCGAGGCTCTCAATGTGGGTGACCTGAAAAATGCCTCGGCGATGGCCGACAGCATGTCGCTATTTGTCGATGATTTCACCCCCGAGCAGACTGTCCAGGTGCTCATGGCATTCCTTTCGGTTCACAATGACGCTGTGGCCAAGGGGGAGCGCCGTCGCGACCTGGAGACCCTGCGCAAGTATGTGGACGTATATGATATAGCCCTCAGTGTCAACTCCAAGGCCACACGCGAGGCGTTTGCCAAGGCCAAGAAGATCAACCCCTCGGTGGATTTCGACTCGGTGGCTGTGGCTTTCCGTGAGAAGCTGACCCAGTACGATGCCATACAGGATGGATCGCTCGTGGCCACAGCGCCTGCTCCGGCCGATACCGTGGTCAAGGATACTGTGGCCGAGGAGATACCTCTGGAACTGCGTCCCGCTGAATAATGAACCGATAGCAATAGTGCGATAAAGCAATGAAGAATTACCGACATATAATCACATTTCTGATAGGGCTCGTGGCGATTGCCGCGATAGCTTTTGCATTTTTCTATCCCGATGCCGTGCAGGGCAATGAGCTGCGCCAGCACGATATGCAGCAGGGTGTAGCAAACTCCCACGAAATACTCTCCTACATGGAGCAGACCGGAGCCGATACTCCCCGATGGACCAACTCGCTTTTCTCCGGTATGCCCACATTCCAGATCAAGCCTACATACGGATCATCGGCGCTCTACAGCTGGGTCAACGGTGTGATGGGGCTCGGGCTTCCGTCCCCCTCCTCGCTCATAGCCATGATGATGGTGGGATTCTTTATCCTGCTCATAGCCATGGACATGAAGTGGTATGTGGCGCTGATAGGAGCCGTGGCCTACGGATTCTCAACCTATTTCGTCATAATCATCGGAGCCGGACATATATGGAAATTCGTCACGCTGGCCTATGTGCCCCCCACTGTAGCAGGTGTTATCCTGTGTTACCGTGGCCGGTATATGCTCGGCGGTGCGATGGCCGCGTTCTTTGCCATGATGCAGATTGCCAACAATCACGTGCAGATGTCCTACTATTTCCTGTATGTGATACTCGGCATAGCCGTGGCTTTTCTGGTGTCGGCTTATAAGAATAAGGCTCTTGCCATGTGGGGCAAGGCCACAGGAGTGCTCGCCGTGGCCGCCGTGCTCGCCGTAGCCGCCAATATGCCCAATCTTTACAACACCTACGAATACTCCAAGGAAACCATGCGTGGCCGTCATTCCGAGCTCACCGTTCCCGGTGATCAGGCCTCGGGCTCATCGGCCGGTCTCGACAAGGATTATATCACCCAGTACAGCTATCAGCCCTCCGAGACATTCTCGTTTCTGATCCCCAACATCAAGGGCGGAGCCTCGGCGCGTCCCGAAAAGGGGGAGTTCAAGGCCATGAACCTCGCGGAGCTCGACGATGCCAAGGGGTATGGACAGATGGAGCAGCAGTATCTCTCCTACATGAGCCAGTATTTCGGTGATCCCGAGGGCACCAACGGCCCCGTATATGTGGGCGCTTTGATATTTGCCCTCTTCTTGGTGGGATGCGTGATAGTGAAAGGCCCGTTGAAATGGGCGTTGGTCGTTCTCACGGTGTTCTCGATAGTGCTCGCCTGGGGACGTCATGCCATGTCGTTTACCGATCTGATGCTCTCCGTGGCGCCGATGTACAGCAAGTTCCGCACCGTGGAAAGCATACTTGTGATAGCCGAGTTCACCATGCCGTTGCTTGCCGTGATGGCTCTCCAGCAGATTGTCACCACGCCCGATCCGATGGCCCGTTACCGCAAGCCGGTGCTATGGTGCTTCGGTATCACTTTGGGACTCTGTCTGATAGGTTGGCTGGCTCCGGGTCTGTTTGGCTCGGTGATCACCGACAATGACCGCTCGATCGACGGCTACATCACCTCGGCACTCATGCAGCAGGGTTATGACAGCGCCACCGCCCGCCAGTTCTCGTTGAGTAATCCTGATATATATGCTGCTGTCGAGTCGTTGCGTGGCGGTCTTGTGTCGGCCGATGCTCTCCGCAGCCTTATTGTGGCCGGTTTGGGCGGGGTGTTCCTCATGCTTTTCATGATGGGAAGGCTCAAGGCCGTCCCTGCCGTTACCGCAATAGGCGTGATAGTGCTTCTGGACCTCTATACTGTCAACAAGCGCTACCTGAGCCACGACAGCTTCGCTCTCAAACAGCTCACTGTTGGCGCTCCCATCGCCAAGACTCCGGCTGATGAGGCTATACTACGTGACTCTACGCTGAACTACAGGGTGATGGATATTCCACGCTTCTACAGCGCCGATCCGTCCTATTACCACAAGACCATAGGCGGGTATCATGCCGCCAAGCTCACCCGTTATCAGGATCTCATCGACCGTCACCTCGCCAATTTCACACGCGGACAGCAGAACGATGCCGACTGGAATGTGCTTAATATGCTCAATGCCCGCTATGTGGTGGGGATGGACGGACAGCCTCTCTATAACCCCGAGGCTCTCGGCAATGCCTGGTGGGTGGAGAATGTGGCCTACGTCGATGGCGCCGACCGTGAGATGGAGGGCCTGTCGAAGATTGATCCGGCCCGTAACGCCGTAGCCGACAGCCGTTTCCGCTCCGCGCTCGGCGATGGCGGAACTGTAACCCCCGGCGATACCATCTACGAGACCACCTATGCCCCTGACCGTCTCACCTACAAGGCTCGCTCGGCCAAGGGTGGAGTGGCAGTGTTCTCCGAGGTGTTCTTCCCGTGGGGATGGACTGCTACAATCGACGGAAATCCCGCCGAGATAGGCCGTGTCAACTATCTGCTCCGTGCCCTCAAGGTGCCCGCCGGCGAGCATGAGATAGTGATGACTTTCGATCCGCAATCCACTCACACCGCCTCCACCGTGGCAAGCGTGTCGATCATTCTGATATACATTCTGCTTGCCGGTGCGCTGGTGCTGACCTTCCGTCCGGCACTGCTTTCCGTAAGAAAGAAATGATCCCCTGTCCCCGCATTATCAAGCGTTGGTGGCGGAGCCGTGGCCACGGGGTGCATTCGCCGTTTGCTTTCCGCTTTATACGCAATGTGCTGTGCGACAACGGTGATTATTATGCCTACTCGCTCATCGACGGGTTGCATGACGACTCGGCGTGGCTGAAACTCCTGTTCCGCCTGGTGTGCGAGTTTGAGCCGGCTGTGGTCGAGGCCTCAGGGCTTTCGGCCAATGAGCGGTCGGCCATATCGCTTGCCGACAGCCGTGTCAGTGTAGTTGAATCACGCCGTGGCCTCCCCGGATCTCTTACACTTGTAGGCCGTGACGGCATGAGGGTGACAGTGGTGCGTGATGTCCGTGTCAGAGCATCGGCATGGAGCGATGCTGTGGGCCGGATGGCCTCGGGCATGACATTTTCCAATGGCCGGGTAGGGGTGGCTGTCCCAAGGTCCGATCTGCCACGACAGGATTTTGATGTGAGATTCTAATAGGTTGTCTGATGCGTTCCATTCTTGACATTGACCGTCTGCTCGACGGATACACGGCCTATCTGCTCCTTGAGCAAGGCCTGTCGGACAACACCCGCGAGTGTTACCGGCGCGATGTGTCGCGTCTGCTCGCATGGCTTGCCGCCGGTGGCACCATTGCTGTGCCGGTCAAGTCGGACGATGGTGATGGAGTGGACCTCCCACCTGTTTCGCCTATTCCGCTCAGGAATGTCACCCTCGACACTCTGCGCCTTTATCTCGGCGATCTCAACGACGTGGGTATTGCCGTGAGGAGCCGGGCCAGGATCGTGGCCTCTCTGCGGTCGTTTTTCAACTATCTTTTCATCGAGGAATACCTGCCTCTCAACCCCGCCGAATTGCTCGAAACCCCTAAGATAGGACTGCATCTCCCCGAGGTGCTGACGGTTGAGGAGATCGACGACATGATAGCCTCGATCGACTACAGCAAGGAGGAGTGCAAGCGCGACAGGGCCATGATGGAGGTGCTGTATGGTTGCGGATTGCGTGTGAGCGAGCTCATCACGCTCGAGATCTCCAAGATATATCCTTCCGAGGGTTTCCTGGTGGTGCGTGGCAAGGGTGACAAGGAGAGGGTAGTGCCCATGTCGGAAACCTCCATTGAGGAGATCGCCTCGTGGCTCGAGGACCGTGCCCGCATGAAAGTGAAGCCCGGCGACGAGAATATCCTGTTTCTCAACCGCCGTGGAGGCCGGCTCACACGTCAGCGCGCATTCCAGATAGTCAAGGGGTTGGCCGAGGCCGCCGGAATACGCAAGACCATCTCGCCACATACACTCCGTCACTCATTCGCCACCCATCTTCTCGAGGGCGGAGCCAACCTCCGTGCCATCCAGCAGATGTTGGGCCACGAATCCATCGCCACCACCCAGATCTACATTCACCTCGACGCCACCGCCCTCCGCTCCGACATCCTCAAATATCATCCCCGCAACCGCGGAGGTCGCTGAACTGACACAATTAACGCGCTATAAATAAAATATTTTGCAGATATTTTTGAAAATCAAAAGATTTTCGATAACTTTGCACAGTTTTTTCAACCGATATTGTCGTGGGAAAGTTATCAGCATTCAGCGTCCCGCTTAAGACGATGCCCGAGGGCACTCAGGAATTTGCCTATCATCTCGATAAGCAATTCTTTGTCACAATGGAAAGTACCGATGTGCATGACGCCAATCTTGAAGTCAAGCTCACCGTGGTACACAAGCATGATCTTTATGATCTTGCGTTCCATATCACAGGTACGGTCACACTCATCTGCGACCGTTGTCTTGACGACCTGATACTTCCGATCGACACTACCTACGACATAGCAGTGAAGTATGGTGACGACTACGACGAGACCGATGAGCTTCTGATCATACCTCAGAGCGACAACTCTCTCAACGTGTCCTACATGATATACGACACTGTGTCGCTGGCCATCCCACTGAAGCATGTCCACCCGATGGGGAAATGCAACAGGGCGATGAGCGCGCTTCTGCGCAAGCACCGGGCCCTCAAGGATGATGAGGACTCCGAGCTGGCCGAAACGCTCATCGACGAGATGGAGACGATGGACGACACGGCTTCGGCCGATGACGCCACCGATGCCGGAAACAGCGCCACCGATCCGCGATGGGACGGGCTGAAGAAACTCTCGGGGAAACTTCCCGAAACCGATGATTGATATACAATAATAGTAACAAATATATAAAAACATAAATAAGTCATGGCACATCCTAAACGCAAGCAATCCAAGACCCGTACCGCCAAGCGTCGTACTCACGACAAGGCCGTAGTCCCCACTTTGGCACTCTGCCCCAACTGCGGTTCATGGCATCTCTATCACACCGTGTGCGGTGAGTGCGGTTACTACCGCGGACGCATCGCCATCGAGAAGACTGCCGCAGTCTAAAGCGCGGATCCCTCGCTCACCGAGTGAAGCGAGAAAAAAAGACAGCCTGGTGCCCTGAGCGGTACTCAGGCTTAGTTTTATTATAAACCAGCCTATTCATAATATCTATAATGGTACACGCCCGTATCTCAGGCATCGCCTCCTACGCCCCCGACGACATTCTCGACAACGAGATGCTGTCCAAGATGGTGGACACCAACGATGAGTGGATCACCACACGCGTGGGTATCAAGGAGCGCCGAATACTCAAAGATCCCTCGAAGGGTTCATCCTTCATGGGCATAAAATGTGTGGAGCGTCTGCTCGAATCCACCGGAACAAAACCCGAAGAAGTGGATCTGCTCATCTGCGCTACATCCAACCCCGACTATCGTTTCCCCTCCACCGGCTCTATCATAGCCCACGGTTGCGGTCTCTCAAACGCATACGCTTACGACGTCCAGGCCGCTTGTGCCGGATTCCTCGTGGCTCTTCAGGATGGTGCCGCCTATGTGCGCTCCGGTCTCCGTAAGAAAGTAGTGGTTGTGGCTGCCGAGAAGATGTCCTCTATGACCGACTATACCGACCGTGCCACATGTCCCCTCTTCGGCGACGGTGCAGGAGCAATGCTCCTTGAACCCTCCGATGAGAATGTAGGTGTGATCGACGGTGTGTTCCATATCGACGGCGAGGGCCTCGAGCACCTGTGGATGCCTGCCGGCGGTTCAGCGCTTCCCGCATCTCACGAGACAGTCGACGCTCACCAGCATTATGTGATCCAGGACGGACGTAATGTCTACAAGAACGCCGTGACCGACATGCTCGAGTCTTCACTCGAGGTAATGGAGAAGAACGGCCTCACCATCGACAATATTGACTGGTTCTGCTCTCACCAGGCCAACCTCCGCATCATCGAGGCTGTAGGCGGACGCCTCGGCATTGATCCCGCCAAGGTTCTTGTCAACATCGAGAAGTATGGCAACACCTCGGCTGCCTCGATCCCCTTGTGTCTCGACGAGTACAAGGACCGTCTCAAGAAGGGCGACAAGCTTATCCTTACCGCCTTTGGTGCCGGCTTCACATGGGGCGCTCTCTATGTGATCTGGGACATCTGATAACGTCACTTTTTCATCCGCGCGTATGCCCGGCATACGCGAAGGGAAAAAATATTTTCAAAAATAGCATCTTTTACGGTGCTATTTTTGTTTTAATAGCAGTCATCAACTTGTGGTGGCTCCGATTATAGTCATCAATACATAATATATATGGAACATAAAGCCGGATTCGTAAACATCGTAGGCAATCCTAATGTGGGCAAATCCACCCTCATGAACCTCATGGTGGGTGAACGCATAAGCATTATCACCTCCAAGGCCCAGACCACGCGCCACCGCATCATGGGCATAGTAAATACACCCGAATATCAGATAGTATTCTCCGATACCCCCGGAGTGCTCGCGCCGAAATATAAGCTCCAGGAGAGTATGCTCAATTTCAGCGAGGGTGCGCTCGTGGATGCCGACGTGCTGATATATGTGACCGACGTGGTGGAGGATCCCTCCAAGAACGCCGATTATCTTGCCAAGGTGGCCAAGGAAAGTGTGCCTGTCCTGCTTGTGATCAATAAGATTGATCTGGTCAAGGAACAGTCCCAGCTCGAGGAACTCACCAAGAAATGGCAGGAGATGCTCCCCAAGGCCGAGATTTTCCCCGTATCGGCCAAGGAGAATTTCAATGTCGCCAACCTAATGAACCATATCGTGGAGCTTCTGCCCGTTTCGCCTCCATTCTTCGGCAAGGATGCGCTTACCGATAAGCCGGCCCGATTCTTCGTCACCGAGATTATCCGCGAGAAAATCCTCCTCAATTATGAGAAGGAGATTCCTTACTCGGTGGAAGTGATCGTGGAGAAATTCGAGGAGAAGGAGAACGCCATCCACATTATGGCCGTGATCTACGTGGAGCGTGATTCCCAGAAGGGCATCATCATCGGCCACAAGGGCTCGATGATCAAGAAGGTGGGCATGGAAGCCCGCAAGGATATCGAGAAATTCTTCGGCAAGAGCGTATACCTTGAGCTCTTTGTCAAGGTTGAGCCCAATTGGCGTAATCGCGAGAACAAACTGAAATCATTCGGCTATCTTGAATAATCAACAGTTGCTTCTGAAGCATTAATCACTTTATAGACCAAAGACCCACAGGGCAATCGGGAATCCCCCCGCCTTGTGGGCCTTTTTTTGTCGCACCACCAAGAATTGACCATAGACCCAAAGATCTGTAGTCTCTCAAAATATAGCTCTCTGGTTCTCGTATATTTGCAGTCGAAAACAAATCGCTATATTTGTAGAGTCGAAGGGAAG
>JAMPHR010000002.1:228263-249230 GCA_023663345.1 Paenibacillus sp.
CGTTCACCACTGTGAGGGGTGCTTCTCAAAAGCGAGTGCAAAGGTAGACACTTTCTCATTACCCTCCAAATCTAAATGCTATTTTAACACTATTTTAACATAAAATTCTTTCAAGACTCATAGCCTAGCTCAACGTATTAAACGCTATACCTCTATTATTCAAGGTATTACTTCAAACATATTCAATTTCTGCAAAATTCATGATTTTTCGATAAAAATATAAGCACTAATAACTCCCCTCCTCCGCGAATAAACGCTTCACCGCAACAAACAGTGAGTGCCTATATATACTTGACCGGATAAAGAACCAATGAAGATTTCTTTATCCGGCCAAAAATATTCTATTGCGACTTTACTGTCGCGAGCTATAATAGCACGCGCTCTATCATTTCAGCACCTTGGTGTCATACATGCTATCCCACCAAGAGGAATCATCCTGAAGATATTTGGTGAACCATGCCATGATAGTACTTAGCCACTTCTCGCGCTTGTCGAAATCAAGGATGTGATGATCCTGCCCTTTCACAGCCACCATCGCGGTCTCCTTGCCAAGAAGCTTGAGTGCGGTAAACATCTGCACACTCTCGCCAAACGGCACATTGGTGTCGGAATCGCCATGGAGAAACAGCAACGGGGTATTGATCTTATCAGCATTATAAAGGGGGCTATGGGAAACGTACAGATCGCGGTCGGACCACGGGAGCTTGTCGCCCATGCTCACCTGGCTATAAGAGTATCCCCAGTAACCCTCTCCCCAGTAGCTGGTGTGGTCGCTGATGCCGGCATGTGAGATCGCGGCGGCGAAGATATCGGTCACGGTCTGCAGATACTGGGTCATGAAACCTCCGTAGGATGCTCCGCAACAGCCAATCTTGTCAGCATCGACAAATGAGTGCTCGGCCGTGAACTGCTTCACGCCCTCTATAATATCATCGGCAACACCTTCACCGGCCGTAGCCACATGGCGTGCGGCAAATTCCTGGCCGAATCCGGCAGCACCGCTCGGATTGATCACCATAGAAACGAATCCATGCGAGGCAAAGAGCTGGGGGTTGTAAGTGGTCTCGAGCAGACGCTGCACGGGATTACAACCTCCGTAATAATATACTATGACGGGATATTTCTTACCCTCGACATAATCGATGGGCAGATTGTAGCGTGCGTGCACAGTGTCGCCGCGCGATGTGCGGAACGACCAGTCATGGGTGGGGCTGATGCGGAGTCCTGCGGTACGCACAGGATTGAGGTCATCGCGCACAGTGTGTTTCAGTTTGCGGGTATCGAGCGAGTAAAGTCTCACGGAATTGTCGGAACTCTGTCCGGCATAGGCCACGACAGGAGCATTTGCCGCGAGGGAATAGCGCATCACGTAATCCTCGGGCACTCCGAGCGACTCCACCTTGCCGGTGGCAGGATCGGCACGGAACAGCGACTTGCGGTCGCGGTCGTCGGCCGAGAAGTATATGCGACCGTCGGCACGGCTCCACCGCATATCGTTGACCGAAGGGTCGAAATCGCGGGTGAGCGGAGTGATTTCGCGCGAAGCGAGATCCATGACATAGAGCTGCGAGTCATACATGTTGGGCACCATACCCTCAGGCAGGTTCTTCCCAACGCCACCGAAAGCCTCGGGCGACGCGGTGAGGGCCACTTTAGTGCCGTCGGGCGATATCACGGCCCCTTTCATGAATCCGTCCTTCTCCACCAGGCACTCGGCTTTCATGGTAGTGAGGTCGAGCAGATATAGCGAGGCCAGCGATGACGGACGCTTAACAAAGTCCTGATCATAGACCATGAACAGCATCTTGGAGCCGTCGTCAGTAACATTCGAGGCCGACACACCCTTGTAACCGTGAGTGAGGGGCGAGGAGATGCCGGTAGCGAAGTCATATTTCATGATCTGTCCGCGGTTGCGCCAGCCGGGCTGACGGTCCTCGGGGTTGAGTATCTGATAAAGCCCCTCGTTCTTCTCGCGGGGACCGTTGACGGTGCGGGTGTAGATGATGAAATCCTCGGTGGGCGAGATGGTAAAACGCATCGAGGGGAGCCCCGAGGCCACGACCGTCTCGCTCCATGTGGCGGGATCCACGGTCACAAGCTCGATCTTCTTATTGCGCTCACGGGTATAATACATCAAGTCGCTCTTGGGCATCCATGCCAGAGGGTCGTGGCGCATGGCCATGACACGGCCCGTGGAAGCGTCGGAGAGCACATATTCATCGGCCGAACGCTTACCGTCGTGATCGACATTGTAATATCCGGTATAGAGATACTTGCCCGAGGGGGATACGGCCACCGATCCGATGAATCGCCCGGTGAACATGTCGCGGGTCGAATACCTGCGCCCGTCCGACGGATTCACGGTGAAAGCGTCGGGAGTATCGGTCACGAGCGATACTCTCACAGTATCGGCCACTGCCGAAGTGTCGGTGAGGCATTTTATCACCACCGAACGGGTGCGCGGAGTGAACGCCTGCTTCGCGCCCGAGGCCTTGCGCCCGTCGATATACATTTCATAATTCCTGACCCCTTTCACATTGATGGAGGCCGAGGCATAGCGGGAGTTGTCGAGATCAAACGACAGCAGATGCAGGGCATCGCCTCCGGTAGCGGGGATCACAGAGTCGGCAAACTCGCGCCCGGCGGTCTTCACCAGGTCAAGCGAGATGGGTGTGGCCAGACGGGCCGCGCGGTCATACTTGGCCGACGCAACGTCCACACTGTCTATTTCAAAGGGAGCCGTGAGTGGATAAGGACCGGCATAACGCATTGAACTGACGCGTACAGTGTCGGCTCCGGCCGACAGCCCCGCGACAAGCGAGGCGCAACACAGCAGATATCTGAATTTCATGGCTGATGAATGAGATAAGTAAGTCTTAAAAATTAAACGCTATATGTAAGTCCTAAAGAGCTTGCCCAATAAATCTTGTTCTTTTTGGCTATTTTGGCATTGTCACTCAGTCGCATAGCTCGCTATGCTCCATCATTCCGCAACCAAAATACCGCAAAAATAACTGCGATTTATATGTGCATTAATTTTTACGACTTACTTAATGTATCCATTTGATTATTGATTGGTTAGCACTGATGTCCACAAAGGTACAAAAATACTTTGAATATCAATGCCCGGAGTAAAAAGAATTGCGGGAAGTCTCCGCTGACCGGAGTCTTCCCGCAATGATAGTCTTGCTTAAGCTATTTTCCCGAGGGGATTATGCCTGGGGACGCTTGGTGCGCTTGCCATAACCGTAAGCAGCGTCAGCGCCGAGCTCTTCCTGGATGCGGAGAAGCTGGTTGTACTTGGCCATACGGTCAGAACGGCTTGCAGAACCGGTCTTGATCTGTCCGGCATTGGTAGCAACGGCGATGTCGGCGATGGTAGCATCCTCGGTCTCGCCCGAACGGTGAGAGATCACAGCGGTGTAACCGTTGCGCTGAGCGAGCTCAACAGCACGGAGGGTCTCGGTGAGTGAACCGATCTGGTTAACCTTAACGAGGATAGAGTTAGCGCAACCCTCGTTGATACCGCGCTGGAGATACTTAACGTTGGTAACGAAGAGGTCGTCGCCTACGAGCTGGCAACGGTCGCCGATGAGGTCGGTGAGGACCTTCCAGCCTGCCCAGTCGTTCTCGCCCATACCGTCCTCGATAGAGTCGATGGGGTACTTCTCAACGAGCTCCTTGAGGAACTGAGCCTGCTGCTCGCTGGTGAGCTTGGGAGCATCGGCACCCTGCTTCCAGGTGTAGTCATAGATGAATGAGCCGTCGGCCTGCTCCTTGGCAAACTCGGAAGCGGCGCAGTCGAGACCGATGGTCACGTCCTTTCCGGGTACGTAGCCGGCGAGCTCGATAGCCTTGATGATCACGTTGAGAGCGTCCTCGGTGCCGTCGAGTGCGGGAGCGAAACCACCCTCGTCGCCTACTGCGGTAGAGAGGCCACGGTCATGGAGAACTTTCTTAAGGTTGTGGAACACCTCGGTGCCCATGCGGATACCCTCCTTGAAGCAGCATGCGCCGATAGGACGGATCATGAACTCCTGGAAGCAGATGGGAGCATCGGAGTGAGCGCCACCGTTGATGATGTTCATCATGGGAACGGGGAGGCAGTAGGTGTTGCAACCACCGATGTATTTGTAGAGGGGGAGATCAAGATAGTCGGCAGCGGCCTTGGCAACGGCGAGAGATACACCGAGGATGGCGTTAGCGCCGAGGTTGCTCTTGGTGTCGGTGCCGTCGAGTGCGAGCATGGTCTCGTCGATGCGGATCTGATCGAGAGCGCTCATACCCTTGAGGGCCTCGGCGATGGGGCCGTTCACGTTGGCAACAGCCTTCTGAACACCCTTGCCCATGTAGCGGGCCTTGTCACCGTCGCGGAGCTCGAGAGCTTCGTTTACGCCGGTGGATGCGCCCGAGGGAACGGATGCACGGCCACGTGCTCCGGATTCGAGGATTACGTCTACCTCTACGGTAGGATTGCCACGTGAGTCAAGGACTTCACGACCGATAATTTTCTCTATCTTCATAATTTCAGATTATATAAAAATTGTTTTAACCTATTGCAATTCAGAAAATGCGATGCAAATATACGAATTTAATTACTAATTGCCAATTAATAATTGCTAATTAAGTTAGAGGGTGTTTAATAACAGTTATTATGTTGGTTTGATCAATATTCGTCCCAGCTCTTGATCTCGATCTCGTCGACGGGATGAGTAGTGAACGCGTCGATATAGGCCGAGGCCAACCGTGCATTGGTGAGCAGAGGGATATTGAGATCGATGGCGGCACGGCGTATCTTGTAACCGTTGCTCAGCTCCATGTCGGTGAAATTCTTGGGAATGTTCACCACCATATCCACCTTATGCTCATGGAGCAGGTCGATCGCCTGGGGCTGCATGTCGGACTGCGAAGGCCAGTAGACACGCACAGCGGGTATGCCGTTGTCGTTGAGATAGGCATGAGTGCCGCCGGTGGCATATATCTTGTAGCCACGGTTGGCGAGCTCATGGGCGGCATCGAGCAGATCGGCCTTCTGCTTGGGAGTACCGGTGGACATAAGGATACCCTTGGAGGGCACGCGGTTGCCCACCGAGATCATGGCCTTGATGAGAGCCTCGGACGAGTCGTTGCCGATACATCCCACCTCGCCGGTCGATGCCATGTCGACACCGAGCACAGGGTCGGCGCCCTGCAGACGCGAGAAGCTGAACTGCGAGGCCTTGATACCCACATAGTCGAGGTCGAAAGCGTTTTTGTGGGGCTTCTCCACCTCCAGTCCCATCATCACGCGTGTGGCCAGGTCGATAAGGTTGATCTTGAGTACCTTGGACACAAACGGGAACGAACGCGAGGCCCTGAGATTACACTCTATCACCTTGATGTCGTTGTTCTTGGCAAGGAACTGGATGTTGAACGGACCCGAGATATTGAGCGCGTCAGCTATCTGGCGCGAGATCTTGCGGATGCGGCGCACGGTCTCGACATACAGTTTCTGAGGCGGGAACTGGATTGTGGCGTCACCCGAGTGAACGCCGGCATACTCGATGTGTTCCGAGATAGCGTAAGCCACGATGTCGCCGTTGCTTGCCACAGCATCCATCTCGATCTCCTTGGCTCCGGAGATGAACTGCGACACCACCACGGGGTGCTTCTTGGACACATTGGCGGCAAGGCGCAGGAAACGGGTAAGCTGTTCCTGATTGTAGCACACGTTCATGGCAGCACCCGAGAGCACATAGCTCGGGCGTACCAACACGGGGAAACCCACCTCGGCGATGAAGCCGTTGATGTCCTCCATGCTCGTGAGCTCGCGCCAGCGGGGCTGGTCGATGCCCAGACGGTCGAGCATGGCCGAGAATTTATTGCGGTCCTCGGCGTTGTCGATGCTCTGGGCCGAGGTGCCGAGTATGTTCACCCCTTGCTCGTCGAGACGTGTGGCAAGGTTGTTGGGTATCTGTCCGCCCACCGAGAGGATGGTGCCGTGAGGCTGCTCCAGATCCAGGATATCCATCACGCGCTCAAAGGTGAGCTCGTCGAAATACAGACGGTCGCATATATCATAGTCGGTCGACACGGTCTCGGGGTTGTAATTGATCATCACCGAGCGCCAACCCTCCTTCTTCACTGTAAGAAGTGCATTGACCGAACACCAGTCAAACTCCACCGATGATCCGATGCGGTAGGCTCCCGATCCGAGCACCACTATCGAGCGGTGGTCGTGCATATAGGTCACATCGTTCTCGCGGCCGTTATATGTGAGATACAGGTAATTGGTCTGCGCAGGATACTCGGCGGCGAGCGTGTCGATCTGTTTCACCACCGGGAGCACGCCCAGCTTCTTGCGCAGGGCGCGCACCTCGAGATTGGCCTTCTCGGCCTCGATCATATTTTCCTTGAATATCTCGCGGGCTATCTGGAAGTCACTGAAGCCCTGCTCCTTGGCCTGGCGCAACAGCGGTTCGGGAAGCGACTCAAGGGAGTCATATCCGTGCAGTTCACGTGCGGTGACTATGATGTTCTGCAAGCGGTAAAGGAACCACTTGTCTATGCGTGTCAGTTCGTGGATGCGCTCTACGGTGTACCCTTTGAACATAGCCTGAGCTATGGCAAGGATACGCTTGTCGGTAGGCTCCTTGAGGGCATGTTCCAGCTCGGGGAGATCGCGCTGGTTATTGCCAACGAATCCGTGCATCCCCTGCCCTATCATGCGCAAGCCCTTCTGGATGGCCTCCTCAAAGGTACGGCCTATGGCCATTACCTCGCCCACCGACTTCATCGATGAGCCGATCTCTCGGCGCACGCCGTGGAATTTACCGAGGTCCCAGCGCGGGATCTTGCACACAATATAGTCGAGTGCCGGCTCGAAGAAGGCCGATGTCTCCTTGGTCACTGAATTTTTCAGGTCGAACAATCCGTAGCCAAGGCCGAGCTTGGCGGCCACAAACGCGAGGGGATAGCCGGTAGCCTTGGATGCTAGGGCCGACGATCGGCTCAGACGTGCATTTACCTCGATCACCCTGTAGTCCATCGACTCGGGGTCGAAAGCATACTGCACGTTGCACTCGCCCACAATGCCTATGTGGCGTATTATCTTGATGGCCAGCTTGCGCAGCCAGTGGTAATCCTCGTTGGATAGAGTCTGGGAGGGAGCCACCACTATCGACTCACCTGTGTGGATACCCAGCGGGTCGAAGTTCTCCATGTTGCACACCGTGATACAGTTGTCGAAGCGGTCGCGCACCACCTCATACTCCACCTCTTTCCATCCCTTGAGCGATTTCTCCACAAGCACCTGGGGCGAGAATGCCAGAGCCTTCTCCACAAGCGACACCAGCTCCTGCTCGTTGTCGCAGAATCCCGATCCTAAACCGCCAAGGGCGTATGCGGCACGCACAATCACCGGATAACCCAGCGTCGAGGCGGCCTCAATGGCTCCGGCCACCGAATTGACAGCCTCGCTCTTGATGGTCTTGACCCCAATCTCGTCGAGCTTGTGTACGAACAGCTCGCGGTCCTCGGTGTCCATGATAGCCTGGACAGGTGTGCCCAGCACCTCAACATTGTACTTTTCCAGCACTCCGCTCCTGTACAGCTCCACGCCACAGTTCAGGGCCGTCTGTCCGCCGAACGCGAGCAGTATGCCGTCGGGCTGCTCCTTGCGTATCACTTTCTCCACAAAGTATGGGGTGACGGGGAGGAAATATATCTTGTCGGCAAATCCCTCCGAGGTCTGCACCGTGGCTATGTTGGGGTTGATGAGCACAGTGGTGATCCCCTCCTCCTTCATGGCCTTGAGGGCCTGGGATCCGGAGTAGTCAAACTCGCCGGCCTCGCCGATCTTCAATGCACCGCTGCCGAGCAGCAGCACTTTCTTTATATTCTCGTTACGCATTATACCTTATTATATATAGGGGAGGGTGAGACTATATCATGTTAACAAACTCATCAAACAGGAACTCCGTATCCTTGGGGCCTGAACTTGCCTCGGGGTGGAACTGAGCCGAGAAGAACGGCAACGTCTTGTGGCGTATTCCCTCGTTGGTACCGTCGTTCATGTTCACGAACAGCGGCTCCCAATCCTCGGGCAACGTATCGTTGTCCACAGCGAAACCATGATTCTGCGAGGTGATGAAACAGCTGTCGGTTCCCACCCTGCGCACAGGCTGGTTGTGACTTCTGTGGCCGTATTTCAGCTTGTAGGTCTTGGCACCGGCAGCCTTGGCCAGCAGCTGATTGCCCATGCATATTCCGCATATAGGCTTGCCTATCTCCATAGCCTTGCGTATGTTTTCCACTGTCTTGTCGGCCATATCGGGGTTGCCCGGGCCGTTGGATATGAACAATCCGTCGTAGGGAATCCCGGTGAAATCATAATCCCAAGGCACTCTCACCACCCTCACACCGCGACGGGTAAGGCAACGTATGATATTGTGTTTCACACCGCAATCCACCAGCACCACGGTCTTCTCACCCTCGCCGTGCTCCTCCACGTCGCGGCACGATACCTTGGCCACCAGATTCTCCTTGTTGGGGTCGTAGAACTCACAGTCCTCGGCACCCTCAATCACTATCTTGCCCAACATCGAGCCATGCTCGCGCAAGTGCTTGGTGAGGGCACGCGTGTCAATTCCATAAATTCCTGGGATCTGCTCTTCCTTGAGCCACTGGGCCAGCGACCTGTCAGCCTGCCAATGAGAGTGGTCATAGGAATAATCCTGGGCCACGATGGCGCGACAATGTATGTGGTCGCTCTCGTAATACTCGCTGACGTCATCCTTCTCGCGGTGAGGAGGCACTCCGTAATTACCCAGTATCGGATAGGTTGTCACCAGGATCTGACCCTCGTAGGATGGGTCGGTCAGGCTTTCGGGATAGCCCGTCATCGCAGTGTTGAAAACTACTTCTCCGGCCGTCGATGCTTCGTGGCCAAATGATTTCCCTTCAAAAGTGGTGCCGTCCTCGAGCACGAGGAAAGCGCGCTTAGCTTGTCTCATTCGGGTTGAGTTTTAGAACTTTTCGGGGCACAAAGTTACTGATTTTTTCGCGTCCCATGATGTATTGATGCAATCTTTTTTTCATGAAAATTTTTTTTCTGCAACGGTGAACCTTTTCAACCTCCAATTTGTTTTAGCAGAAAAATCACGGCTCTTGCTCCAGCCCTTATCCGCATCCTCATGAAAAGTGTAAAAGAAACCCTCCTCGACCGGCGCAGCATACGACGATATGAGCGCGAAGAAGTAAGCCCCGAACACATGACAGCCATCTTCGAGGCAATACGCAACACCCCTACAAGCTATAATGGACAGCAATTCTCGGTAATCGATGTCACCGATCCCGAAATAAAACTCAAGTTATATGCTCTCATCGGTCAGAAGCAGATAAAGACCTGTAGCCATTTCCTTCTCTTCCTCGCCGACTATCATAAAATCAGCCTTGCTGCCGAGGCACTCGATGAGGATATGCCCGATTTCACCGATACCATCGACGGACTCACCGTGGGAATAGTTGATGCCTCGCTCGCCATGATGAGCGCTCTCACCATGGCCGACTCGCTCGGATTGGGATGTTGCCCCATAGGATACGCCCGGACTGTAGCTCCCGAAGCCATATCCCACCTTCTGGGCCTGCCCAAAAAGACATTCGTGGTATGCGGACTTTCAATAGGTGTGCCACGCGAACTTCCCGACCTGAAACCTAAACAGCCCCGCGAACTGGTGGTGTTCCATAACCAGTACCCGCAGAACGACGCTGAAATGACGGCCGACATCATGGAATACAACGAGACCGTGACCGAATATAACCGCACACGTGCCGGCGACAAAACCGACAACGACTGGGCCTCACACATAATATCCTACTACCGAGAGGCCATGAACTATGGTATGCTCCGCGCACTCCAGCGCCGAGGCTTCGACCCTAAGCGCTGACTGTAACCCCCACAGCGTGACCGGCCCGGTAATACGCCGGATATACCGTCTCGCAACCTTACAGATAAACAATTCCACCTATTTTACCCAAGGCCGGAAAGGGTGTCAATCCACCCTTTCCGGCCCTTACTTTTATTACAATAAGAGGACGATAGTGCTAAAATGTGTTAAACACGGCTATTTATTGTAATTCATACGATTATAATGCGTACATTTGCATGTGTGTTTTTCATAGTATTAGATTAAGATAAAGGTTTAAAAGGGAGATGGATGTCGTGAGACATCCATCTTTTTATTGTATTAATATGTTCTATAATAGTTTTGTCAAACACTATCACCCGTTGTGCAAGATTAACAAAAAATAGTTGCATTTGGGTATAAATAACCGTACCTTTGCCCCAAATTTTGGTGACAAACGTCAATTCTATCAGTTATGAAACATCTCGATCTTATTCTTGCCGAGAAACTACTCAAAATCAGTGCTATTAAACTACAGCCCGAAAATCCATTCACTTGGGCATCAGGTTGGAACTCACCTATATATACCGACAACCGCAAGACTCTATCTTACCCCGATGTCCGCAGTTTCATAAAGGTGGAACTGAGCCGCATCATTCTCGAGAACTTCCCCGAAGTTGAAGCCGTGGCCGGCGTGGCTACCGGAGCTATCGCACAGGGTGCCCTCGTGAGCGATACCCTCGGTCTTCCTTACGTATATGTACGCTCTACCCCCAAGGACCACGGTCTTGAAAACCTCATCGAAGGCGACCTCCGTCCCGGCACCAAGGTAGTGGTTGTCGAGGACCTCGTGTCCACCGGCGGCAGCAGCCTCAAGGCAGTGCAAGCCATCCGCAACGCAGGTTGCGAAGTAGTGGGTATGGTAGCGATATTCAGCTACGAATTCCCCGTTGCAACCAAGGCTTTCAAGGATGCCAATGTAAAACTCATCACCCTCTCCAACTATACAGCACTCATCTCGGCTGCCCTCGAGACCGGATTCATCCGCGAGAGCGATGTCGATACACTCAAGGAATGGCGCAAGGATCCCTCCATCTGGAGCCCCGGTGCAGAAAAAGCCGACGTATAATCAGATGGCAGTATATTCAGGTAAACCCGTCACCATAGGTCGTCCCATCGACGACATCTATGCCAAGGTCAGTGACCTCAGCCAATACAAGGAAATGGTCGAGTCCCTCCCGGCCGACCAGCGCGAGAAACTTCAGGGAGTGGAATTCCGTGGCGATGCCTTCAAGATGGATGCCCCGGGCGTAGGCGAACTCGTGTTCAAGATCATCGAGCGCACAGCCCCCACCCACGTAGGCCTCAACGCCGAGGGATGTCCCATCCCACTCAAACTCTCGCTCGACCTTGCCGACGTAGACGGCGCGAGCACCCGCCTCACTCCACGCATCGAAATGCAGATACCCGCGATGCTCCGCCCATTCATTGGCAACAAGATACAGGAAGCCGCCGACAAGTTTGGCGAAGTATTCACATCGCTGTTCCCCACCGCATGAACCTCGGCCCTCTCTCCAGGCTCAAGGCCTATGCGATGGCACTCATAACACCGCTCATCATCCTCGGATGCCATTCCGTCGATGATGAGCGTATTCCTTATAGCGAGGTTCATCTCGTGTTCACCACCGTGGCCGACTGGAATATCCACGGTGTCAAAGGCGATGCCGCCGACTATCGCCGTTACATCTACAGTCCGGCCACCGGCTCACGAGTCCCGGCCGATTTCCCCTACACCACCATGAGCCATACCGGTTACGGAGGCTTGTTGCTTGTCAACGATGCACTCGGCACCACCGTGGCCTACGACCTTGCATGTCCTTACGAGGCCAGGCCCAACACCCGCATCGAGGTGCCCGATGGTGAATTATTCGCCGTGTGCCCCGAATGTGGAAGCACATTTGACATCTACACCAACCATGGCAATCCGCGTTCAGGCCCTGCAGCCCGCGAAGGCTACGCACTGCGCCGCTACTCGGTCACCTCGGGTGGAGCGCTTGAATACCGCGTAGTGACCCGATAAGGCCTTATCGATAACTGATTGATGTTTACAAACCGATTGATGATTGCCAATTGAGTCCCAATTGATTATAGCTTCCCCTCATCGGCGTAGGAATACGACTTGTCGCGGGCTATTATCACATGGTCAAGTACATTGATCCCCAATAATTTCGCACCCTCCTTGATCCTGCGGGTGAGACCGTCGTCCTCACCACTCGGACGGGCGTTGCCCGACGGATGATTGTGCACAAGGATAATCCCCTCGGCCAGACAATCGATAGCCCGCTTAAGCAACAGCTTCACATCCACCACCGTGGCAGCCGTTCCGCCCTGCGAGATGCACCGCTTGAAAGTCACACGGTTGGAGCGCGAAAGCATCAGTACCCAAAATTCCTCATACTCCAGAGAACTGAGCAGAGGTGCCATCATATCCACCACATCACGGCTCGAACGTATCTGAGGGTCAACATTTGCCGATGCCTGCTCACGGTTTCTGCGCCCGAGCTCGAATGCGGCGGCAAGACTCACGGCCTTGGCCGGTCCCACCCCCTTGTATTTGCTCATAAGCTCGTTCATGCTCAATCTGGCGAGCACATCCACCCGGCTGTCGCAATCGCGCAATATACCGCGGGCCATGTCGACCACCGACATTCCCGGCAGACCTCCACCGAATATTATCGCTATCAGCTCGGCATCGCTCAACGCACGTATCCCCTGCGCGAGAGCTTTCTCGCGGGGCTTGTCGTCCTCGTTCAGATCAAGAATACGGGTCGATACGAAAGGCTTCTCAGAATCATCCCTCATCACTTGCCCTTGCGTATCATTATCTCCTCATTTATATCACGGCCCCGGCCAAGCAATATCTTCCATACGTAAGCCTTGATGAACCCGGTGCCGTAGCCTGTGATCTGTATAACGCTTGCCGGAACAGCCTTAAGCGCTATGGCAATCGAGCGGGTGAGCACGAGGGCCGAGATGAATATGGCCAGCAGATAGATGCCAAGGGGCAGAAGCCACCACGGCGACACGAATATGCCTAAAAGCAACAGCACCACACCTATCACCACGGCAAGCGCGGGAAGCGTGTGCACCGCTTTCATCGAGCCGGGATAGAGCAGATGGAGCGTGATCCTCGACATGCCGAACACATGCACCTGCCTGAAAAATTTCTTGAAATCCACCCTGCGCTTATGATAAACATAGGCCGGACGTATCAGCCCTATCGAGAACCCGGCCTGACGGATGCGCGTGCTCATGTCGATATCCTCCGAGAACATCTCCCTGAATCCTCCCACTGTCTCGTAGACCTTGCGCGAGAATCCCATGTTGAATGTGCGGGGCGTGAATTTCTCCATGCTCACCTTTCCGCCACGTATGCCACCGGTGGTCAGGAACGAGGTCATGGCATAATTGATAGCCTTCTGGGTGGTCGAGAACGATTCGTGTGCCGAATCGGGACCACCGAAACAATCGAGCGGGTTGCGGTCAAGCTCCCTCTTGAGCGTGGCGAAATAGTCGGGCGGGATCACGCAATCCGAATCGAAAAAGATGAAATAATCCCCCTCGGCCCGCTCCATCGCATAGTTGCGGGCTATGGAACGTCCCTCATTTTCCTTATAAAAATACTTGGCGTCCAATCCGCGGTACTCCACGGCATTGTCGATGATAGCCTTGCAGGGTTCGGTCGAGCCGTCCTCGCATATCACAAGCTCAAAATCACGGTCGGTCTGGGCAAGCAGGCTCTCCACGAGGTCATCGACCTCGGTCGGGCGGTTATACACCGGCACTATTATTGAAAAACGTGGACGTGTCGACATATCAGCTCATACGGTTTTTATAATCCATGTAATCAAACTGGCGCAGATAACGGCAATCACCACTGCTGTCACACATCACCATCGCAGGATGCTGTATGCCGTTGAACATCGTGGTCTTCACCGTAGTGTAATGGTTCATGTCCTCAAGCGTGAGCTTGTCGCCGGCCTGAAGTGGTGCGGGGAAAGCCCAGTCGCCCACATAGTCACCGCTAAGGCAGGAATTCCCGCCGAGACGGTAGACAGGGAGGCCGGGAGCCTCGGGCACACTCTCGGTGATGGCCGGCTTGTAGGGCATCTCGAGACAGTCGGGCATGTGGCAGGCAAACGATGCATCAATCACGGCGGTCTTCACCCCTTGGTTCTCGACCACATCGAGCACCGAGGTCACCAGATCGCCCGTGCGCCACATCCATGCGCTGCCCGGCTCAAGCACCACATGGAGCCACGGATACCGGGCCCGGAAATCCTTCAGCAGACCGATCAGATGTTCCACGTCGTATCCCTCGCGGGTCATGAGATGGCCTCCACCGAAATTAACCCATTTGACCTGGGGCAGATAACGGCCAAACTGGGACTCGAAAGCCTCGAGCACCTTGGCAAGATCATAGGAGGTGCTTTCACACAAGGCATGGAAGTGCAACCCCTCGATCCCCTCGGGCAATGTGCCTCCGAGTTGCTCGGCTGTGACACCGAAGCGCGAGCCGGGCAGTGCGGGATTGTATATCTCGGTATCTATCACCGAGCACTGCGGGTTGACTCTCAATCCGGGCGACACGCCGGCCTCCAATGCCTGACGGCCATACTTTTCCCATTGGCTGAGCGAATTGAAGGTGAGATGCGTGGCCCGCGACAGGAATTCCCCGATAGTGGCGGGAGTGTACACGGGGCAATACACATGGGCCTCGCCTCCAAGCTCCTCGTTGCCGAGCCTGAGCTCATTGAGCGAGCTGGCGGTGAAATCGCGGTTGTACTCCCTCACGATGTCAAACGAGCGCCACAGGGCATTGGCCTTGAACGCCATGATGATGTTGACCCCGGCCTCACGCTCCACGCGTGTTATCAGCTCGAGGTTACGGCGCATACGGTCCTCGTAAACTATATAATATGGTGTGGATAACTCCTCTATCTTCATAATATCATGAATTTTGCGTACTTGAATAGCAGTGTGCGGCTATCGGCATCGTCACCGTCAAATACCACGGTCATTCGCGGATCCACGCCCGATGTATCAATGGCGGTCACCGATCCGACTCCGAATTTGGTGTGCCTTATCATCATCCCCTCATGCACCTCGGTGACGGAGTGAAGGGTAAATTCACCGTCGGACACCGCCTGCGGAGCCGGTTGACTGCCTGCGCGGGGGCGTGAAGTGAGAGGATGATCCACCGAGGGCTCACGGCGCGGACGTCGCAGGTCATTGAGCGAGCGGGCCGAGCCGGCCATCGAGGCATGATATCCGGCCACAGCACTCCTCGAACTTGACGACGGGGTGAAGTCGTTGCCTGTAGACAGGTGCAGGTAGCGGGTGTCGATATCGCTGATGAAACGCGACGGACGCGGAAACACTGTCTGGCCATTGCGGAAACGCTGGGTGGCGTAACTGAGCATACAGAATTTGCGGGCTCTCGTGATGGCCACGTACAGCAAGCGGCGTTCCTCCTCGACCTCGGCTCCTCCCGACTGGGACTGCTGCGCCATTGCCGAAGGGAAGAGATCCTCCTCGACCCCGACTATGAACACATTGTCAAACTCCAGGCCCTTGGAGGCATGAACCGTCATGAGCGTGACGCTCTCCTCGTCAGTGCCGGTGTCCCGGTCCTGATCGGTGGCGAGAGAAGCCTCGGTCATGAAATGGCTCAGGGTGGTTTCATCGCTTCCCTGCTCCAATTTCGTATCCACAAAATCCTTCACGGCCTTGAGCAACTCCTGCAGATTCTCCTGCTTCGAGATGCTTTCGGGGGTGGAATCATGCACAAGCATGGAGAACAGTCCGGTGCGGTCTATGATATTGCGGGCCACCTCGTAGGCATCCTTGCCCTGCTCGTTCTGATCGATGAATCCATCTATGAGCGTGGCGAAGTCGGCAAGTTTTTTCTTTGTGCCTCCATTCAGCCCGCAGTCATAGTCATCCATGTGGGTTATGACTTTCCACAGGCTCACGCGCTCGTCGATAGCCGTGCGGGTGAGCTTGTTGAGCGTGGTGTCGCCTATGCCTCGGGCGGGAAAATTGATCACGCGCCTCAGGGCCTCATCGTCATTGGGGTTGAGCGACAGGCGGAAATATGCGATGGCATCCTTCACCTCCTTGCGCTGGTAGAACGACAGGCCACCGTATATGCGGTAGGGCACATTGCGTTTCCTCAACGACTCCTCGAGCACACGGCTCTGGGCATTGGTGCGGTAAAGGATGGCAAACTCATCGTAGGAGTCGCCTGTCGACCGCTTGAGCTGCGATACCCTAGCGGCCACCTGGGCTGCCTCCTCATAGTCGCTGTAGCACCGGGCCACATCGATAAGTGCCCCCTTGTCGTTCTCGGAGTACACATTCTTGGGTATCTGGTCGACATTCTTACGGATAAGGCTGCCGGCCGCGTCGATGATGTTCTGGGTCGAGCGGTAGTTGCGCTCAAGCTTGAATATCCGCAGGCCGGGATACACATTCTCCATCTCGAGGATGTTGCGGATATTGGCTCCACGGAACGAATAGATGCTCTGGGCATCATCGCCCACTACACACAGGCGCTGAGCACCCTCGGTGAGCTGTTTCACTATCAGGTGCTGGGCAAAGTTGGTGTCCTGGTACTCATCGACAAGTATGTAGCGGAAAAATTCCTGATAATGTCGCTTGACATCGGGATTGTCGCGGAGCAGGACGTTGGTGTAGTAGAGCAGATCATCGAAGTCCATGGCTCCGGCCACACGGCAACGGTCGCGGTACTTGCGGTAGATCTCCTGGGTGAGCGGACGCTTGCCACGCCTGTCGGTCTCCATGAGGTCGCGGGTCATGGCATACTGCTCGGGCGAGATCAGCGCGTTCTTGGCCCACGAAATGGCATTGTGGACAGTAGCCGGCTTGTACACCTTGTCGTCCAGCCCCATATCCTTGATAATTAGCTTGACGAGGGCCCGGCTGTCGGAGGCATCGTAGATGGTGAACGAACTGCTGAACCCTATCCGCTCGGCATTGGCGCGGAGGATGCGGGCAAAGATGGAGTGGAATGTGCCCATCCACAGGCGCGAGGCCACCTCAGGCCCCACGAGCTGTTCGATCCTATCGCGCATCTCGCGGGCGGCCTTGTTGGTAAACGTCAATGCGAGTATGCGCCACGGCTCATAGCCATGGGCGAGCAGATGCACGATCTTGTAGGTAAGCACTCTGGTCTTGCCCGATCCCGCACCTGCAATCACAAGCTGCGGGCCGTCGCAGTATTCTACGGCCGCCCGCTGCTGGGTATTCAATTTTCCGAGATATTCCTCTTGGTTCATTTCTTTTTAGGTTCCTTTATAAGGAGACGGTCGCCGGCGTCCTCGACGATCGAGCGGTAGTAGCGCTCGTCATATCCTGGGAACGAGGGGGATACGCACACGCCCTCGGGGGTGCGCTCAAACTTGCCGTCCTTCTCCTTCTTCACATTGCCGTCCAGGTACTTCACCAGCAGGTAGTCACCCAGGGCCTTGTAGTTCTTGAGATAGCGGGTCGAGGCCATCAGCGAGTGATTGTTGACCATCTCGCGGGCCTCCTCGGGCGACAGGCCCTTGACCCATGAGAGGAGCATCTGCACCTCGTTATCGAGGGTTGACTCCTCGTTCTGCTGTACGCGGCGAATGTCGGGGATCATCTGGCTGTAGCGGTTGTAAGCCTGGTTGGCCACATAGTTGTTGACCCAGAATGCGGCATCCCACGAGAGGGTGAGCATGTCGCCGTTGCCGTGGGCAAACTCGTAGGGGATCTCGGTGATGGTACAGTACATGGGCACGTACACGCAAGTGTTGGCATCGTCAACGCCGAACCACAGGATACCCTTCATGGCATCGGGGAACTGCTCGTTCATTTGAGACACAAACGAGAAGCCGGTCTGCTGGGTAGCGATGGCACGCTCGTTGAGATACTCCTTGCCATCGACCTTGAATGTCATGGGCCTCCAGCGGTAAGGCACCTTGTAGGGGCCGGCGCCTATATCCTGGGTCATATCCATGGGAGTGCCCTCGAAGTGGTCGCGCATCATGTCGCGCATGTCGCCGAGAGTGAGCTGGCGGTCGGGCTTCACCCACAGGGGGAAGGGATCGCCGTCAGCCTCCATCACCCAGGGGAGATACTTGTCCATTCCGTCGGTGAAGCGGTTGAAGTAGCTCCATACACGGCCGTCGCATCCGCGGGTGGCGGTGCCGTCGAGCTCACCGTAGGCCAACGAGAAGCTGAAGTCCTTGTCCTTGCCCTTGTAGTAACCCTGCTTGCGGGCAAAGTCGATAACGTCGGGCGAATAGATGGTGTTCTCCTTGTCGTTGAGGGGGAACTGATGGATGCGGGGATGGTTGGCGTGGCCCGAGATGCAATCATCGGGGATTCGGCGGGCTACCCACACGGCGCCCTTCTCCTTGCCACCCTTGCCGATAAGCTCCATCACCCACACCTCGTTGGGGTCGGCGATGGTGAATGACTCTCCAGATGAGTGGTAGCCGTAATCCTTAACGAGCGAGGTCATCACGTCGAGAGCCTCGCGGGCTGTCTTGGCACGCTCGAGGGTTATGTAGATGAGCGATCCGTAATCGATGATACCGGTGGTGTCATTGAGTTCGGGACGGCCACCCCATGTGCTCTCGGCAATGGTGAGTCCATGCTCGTTGGTGTTGCCTACTGTCGAGTAGGTATGTGCCACCTGGGGAATCTCGCCGAGATACTTGCCGGTGTCCCATTCGTAGACCTTGCGCATTGAGCCGGGGGCATGGTCGGCCGCGGGGGTGTGGTACAGCTCGCCATAGAGTGTATGGCTGTCGGCGGCGTATGTCACAAGCACCGAACCGTCGGTGGTAGCCTTCTTTCCGGCAATGAGGCTTGTACAGGGCCAGGCCAAAACGGGGGTAAGCATCCCCAGACCTATAAGTAAGGATTTAATCTTCATATATTCACTATTATTTTGCGGTATTAGCGGGTGTCAAGACTGGAATTGTTGCAATAATATTACAACTCACTATGCTTTAGGTGCAAAAATAGCGATTTTTTTTGGATTATATTGAATGTGTAACCCTTTTTTCTTACTTTTGCCCGTGAGGTTATATCACAGATTATATCACGAACTTATACAACTATTTATACACTCACATAAACAACACTTTTACATGAAGAAGTATTTAGCAGAGATGATCGGCACATTCGTGCTCGTTCTCATGGGTTGCGGTAGCGCAATCTTCGCAGGCATCGGCCTCGGCACCACAGGATTCGGAGTCACCACTCTCGGCGTGGCATTTGCTTTCGGCCTCTCGGTGATCGCCATGGCCTACACCATCGGCAATATCTCGGGATGCCACATCAATCCGGCAATCACTCTTGGCGTATGGGCCAACGGACGCATGAAGGGTTCGGAGGCTTTCAACTATATGGTGTTCCAGACCCTCGGAGCCATCATCGCATCGGCCGTGCTCTATGTACTCGTCCACACCGGAAATGAGGCAGGCATCGAGGCCGTGTTCAACAGCACCACTACCACCGGATCCAACTCCTATATGCCGGGCAATATCGTGCCGGCGTTCATAGCCGAGATGGTGTTCACATTCATATTTGTCCTCGTGGTTCTCGGCACTACCGATGAGAAGCAGGGAGCGGGCAACTTTGCCGGCCTCGCCATCGGTCTGACTCTCGTGCTCGTACACATCGCCTGTATCCCCATCACCGGTACTTCGGTAAATCCCGCCCGTTCGATCGGCCCGGCCATCTTTGCCGCTATCGAGGGTAACTGTATTCCTCTTGCCCAGCTGTGGCTCTTCATCGTGGCTCCTTTCGTGGGCGCACTCGGAAGCTCGGCTGTATGGAATATGATCAAGGGCAAATAATTCAACTTTCCTCTTAAGTTTATAGTTATAAGGTTATGGGAAATCTTTCCCATAACCTCATTTTTTTGAAACTACTTATTATATGCGACTCAACGGAAGACGACAGAGCTCAAATTTTGATGACCGGCGGGGCCGGGGCGTCAGCTCGGGACTAAAGGTTGGTGGCGGTATCGGTGCAGTGATCATCGCCGCGATTATAGCATGGATCTCGGGCGGAAATCCGCTCGGGGTGATAATGCAGAATGCGGGGCAGCTCACCTCGGGATATTCCTCGACTGCCGACGGTACATATACCCCGACTGCCGAGGAGGAGCAGTTGGCCACTTTCTCGCGCCAGATACTCGCGGGCACGGAGGATGTGTGGACCAAGCTATTTGCAAGCCAAGGATTGGAGTATGAAGCTCCGACGCTCGTTTTCTACACAGGTTCGGTACAGAGCGGTTGCGGAAATGCCACGGCCCAGGTGGGTCCGTTCTATTGCTCGGCTGACCAGAGTCTGTATATCGACCTGTCATTTTTCTCGGATATGAAACAGACTCTCGGGGCTGACGGCGATTTCGCTTACGCTTACGTGATAGCCCATGAGGTGGGACACCATGTGCAATATCTATTGGGGACTCTCACGGATGCCCACGAACGTATGTCGAGGCTCAATGAGGCTGAGGCCAATAAAATAAGTGTGGCGCTCGAGTTGCAGGCTGATTATTATGCGGGCGTGTGGGCCCATCATGACAACGAGCTGTTCGGGTCCATCGAGGAGGGGGATATCGAGGAGGCGCTGGATGCGGCTCAGAAGATCGGCGACGATTACCTGCAGAAACGTGCTCAGGGGTATGCTGTGCCTGATTCTTTCACCCACGGTACTTCGGCTCAGCGTGAGTCGGCTCTCAGAAGCGGGATTTCTACCGGGCGGTTTCCGCAGTAATTGTCTTTAGACCAGAGTTGTTGTGGCTCTTGGAGTGCCAGCTTGCGGTAAAATAACAGGGGAGACATTGACCAAGGGATCTACGCAATATACAATTGTTATATGATAGAGCTATAGGTCAAGTATAGAGGGCAAAGTATAGAGTATAGGTAATAGTTTATTAACCAGCAATTTGCCCCATTTTAGACCAAAGATACTATTTGAATGACCAAATTTTTCTGTTACAAAATGTCAG
>JAMPHR010000002.1:249330-382933 GCA_023663345.1 Paenibacillus sp.
CACTATTACATAAGATTTTAGCACTGACGAAAAACATTCTCCAACATTTTTCAAAATCCCTAAATTTCAATGTCCTCTTTTATCATTGGATTAACCACTGTTTCAATGACACTTCAATATATAGAACCATTCCCCAATCTTTAATCCGTTAACACTCTTTAACCATTGACCATGTAAAGAGGTTATAGCATTGATATATAAACGGATATAAGGATTTTTAGTATTGGAATAGGGAAAACCAAACCGACCACCTCCATAATGATATATAAAGGATGAAAGCCCCAACCACTACTTATATACACATTCCATATCTATAAATACGGATATTACAGTGGTATTGAATGGATTAAGGTCTGTCATATGAAAGGAAACTGATTACAGACAGCATTACCCACTATTAGATATATATAAAAGGAGAAGTCCAAACACTCCCCATTATTCACATTCCATATCTATAAATAAGGATATTGCATTGGGATATAATAGATTAATGCTCTTTATATGAAAGGAGTTTGATTACAAACAGTACCTCCCCCTATTGAATATATATAAAAGGAAAAGTCTAAAGCCTCCACTATATCCACATTCCACATCTATAAATACGGATATTGCAGTGGTATATAATGGATTAAGGCTCTTTATATGAATGGGAAGTGATTATAAACGCCACCTCATCCCACATTAGTATATATACAATAGAGGAAGCCACATCCCCATCAACTCACTTTCCGACAAAATAAGACAACTAACCAAATCTAAACCACCCTAATAACCATCCTATAATCCCCAAATACTGCATAAGACCCATTGGAAACCCCTCTATAACCACATTCCAACCCCAACACCCATTTCAAAACCCCACAAACTGAAAAACACCCAAAATTAGCCAAAACCATCCTTCTAACTATCACATAACCACTTACATACAACTCAAAAATCTATAAACTATGTTTTTGTCATTAATTTATAAGGCTCAGATAGAAGAAAGTCTCCTCCAGCGCCTTTCCGACAAGGAGGTCGGTTGGACATTCTCCGATCAGGAGGAAGCCGCCATACTCGATATGCGCATGTGCATGGAGCGCTCCTTCCTCTTTGGGTGCATGAGAAGTCTCACCCTCCCCGACGGCTCCAACATCCTCCTCACCGGCGGTATATGGAATCAGACCGAAAAGGAGTTCCGATACAATAAGTCCTCCCTTGACAACCACGCCGTCATCACCATGATGCGCCGTGCCTTCTCCGACTCCAACGGCTCCACCCGCAAGGTGCTCCTGGCCGGATCGGGACTCATCGAGAAGCTCAACTCGCTCGAAGCCCACCGCGTGCTCTCCGGCAACGAGCGCGTCACAAAGTGGGGAGTCGACTTCGACTACGTGGTCTCCAAATTCGGAGCCCTCTACGTAGCCCGGTGCGAGGTCTTCGATCTCTGTGGCATGGAGGACTACGGCATGATCGTCGATCCCGAGTACATCACCAAATACTCCCACGTCCCCTTCTCCGCCGAGCGCATCAGCTTCCACAAGCAGGGCGTGCGCAACACCGAGGCCGTAGTCCTCACCGAAGCCTCCTGCCTCGTCCTCCGCTACCCCACAGCCCACATGCGCATCATCCCCGAGTAAATAACCATTCCCCACATACAAATATAGCCGGCACTGCCATAATGTAGTGCCGGCTATATTTGTAATGTTATTAATAGACCAATATCTCACCCTCCCTGACTACTGGTGGTGCAGGTAACTCTAACTTGTAATCAGGATTTGCCTTACGGAATTCAGCATAGCTTGGCTGAAATGATACACCTATGTTTCTATTATTATCATTAATAATGAACTTTGGTTCACAATCCTCTTCTGTCAATACCACCATCATAACATAACGAGGAGTTCTAAATCTCTTATATCCTTCAAAGATCCCCTTGGCTTTATTATATTCGCTCGTGCCATATTCCATATAATCATCAGCATTTCTCATATAATAAACCGAAACAGCCTTTTTATTGAGAATTGGATGGTTTTCCTGAATAGGAAATTCCATTATCACAGGCACCAAAGTATCTACCCTATATGCGGGGGCAATCTCATCGCAAACTTTACGTGCGACATCTAATATCCTTTTCTCCTTTTCAGGAGGAAAACTCAGTTTCTTGAACCGATCTGTTACAGGCACATCAGAAGGATTCTCTGCAAATAATACATTCACAGAAGCAATGGCAATAGCCATCAAGAGGAGAATTAATCTTTTCATTATTAAAAATTTATATAAATTTTCGCGTTCTTCGGAATGGTCCGAAATCATATATTTGAGGTTCCATATCCACATAATTATATATTCCTGTTACGAATTTTGGACTATAATCAAATAAAAGTCCGGGTATTCCTAATATATTAGCCATTTCCTCATCTGCCGCTGAATACCCTGTTTCTCGGGTATATGACATGCCATAATATGGTGTATGACAATGAAAAAATGCACATAGCTCACTTTCTTTTACGATATCTCCGTACTTCATTGTCGCCTTATTATCTTCTTTATAATCATCTTTATAATAAATTTTAGGGCCATAGAACAATTCACTAAAATAGAATTGTTTATTAAAAAAATCATAATATATATAAAATCCGACTTCTATTCTGTAATGCATTGTTTGTATATCAAGCATTTCGTGCCAGGCATCGAACATTTTAACTACGACCTTGGAATCCGTTTGAATCTCAATTTTATTAGGATAAATATAGGAATCATTTTCCACATTATCATATACCAATGAATTTTCCACAAGTGCAGAATCTTCCATTGTATCTTCGCAAGATATCAATATGACTGGTGATATAAAAAATAATAAATATGCAAACTTCATCAGAGAGAGGATTCTTAGAAATTAGATAATTCAATACTACTTACTCTCGCAAATTAATAAATTTAATTCAGAAATACAAATAAAATTAAATAAATTTTATATAAATACAAAAAAATCCATATTGGTTATTAATAATTATACCTATTAAGTAACTTAGCGGTGCATATCGTATATAGAGATATGCACCGCTTATTTTATATCACCATTAGATATGTTGAACCAACCCTTCCACTTCGCACCCTTCCTGAAATCTGTAATCTGGGGAGGCGAGCGCATAGCACCATTCAAAGGCATCACCACCGACCAGACCCAGATAGGCGAAAGCTGGGAACTCTCAGCCGTCCCCGGCCACGTATCAGTCGTTGACCGCGGTCCTTACCGAGGCCTCACCCTCACCGACCTCATCGAAAAATTCGGCCCCGAACTCATGGGCGAGGAAAACTATCGCCGTTACGCCCCCTCATTCCCCCTCCTCATCAAGATAATCGACGCACGCGCCGACCTCTCCGTCCAGGTTCACCCCGACGACGCCCTCGCTCAGAAACGCCACAACTGCCCCGGCAAAACCGAGATGTGGCACCTCATCGACACCGACCCCGGAGCCAAGATCTACGCCGGACTCAAAACTCAGCTCACACCCGAGGAATACGAAGCCCGCGTGGCCGACAACACCATCATGGATGCCATAGCCGACTATGATTCAGCCCCCGGCGACACCTTCTTCCTCCCCGCCGGACGCATCCACGCCATCGGCGCCGGCAACCTCCTCGCCGAGATACAGCAGACCAGCGACATCACCTATCGCATCTACGATTACGACCGTCGCGACAAGGACGGAAATCCCCGCGAGCTCCACACTGCCCAGGCCAAAGATGCCATCGACTACACCGTCTACCCCGACTACCGCAGCCACCCCGAAGGCTCACTCCTTGCCGAGTGCCAATACTTCGACGTGCGCCGTCTCCAGCTCAACGGCGATGAGAAACCCATCGAGCACCCCCGCGACTCATTCACCATAATAATGTGCCTCAACGGCACCGCCGAAATCATCAACACCACCAACGGCGAGACATTCCACATCACTCGTGGCGAAACATGCGACAATTCCAAAGAAACATCCTCCAACGGCAATGATGGAGAAACATACGACAATTCCAAAGGAACGGCCTCTAACGGTACTGATAGAGAAACCTACACCGAGACATTCCACATTTCTCGAGGCGAGACCCTCCTCTTCCCCGCCACAATGACCTCCCTCATCGCCCGAGGCACCGCCACCCTCCTCACCGTCCAAAGCTAACCCTTCGCCCCTCACCAATTTGCCCCTCACGGGACAATGGTTATAGGGTTAGGGGTATAAGGTTATAGACCAAAGAACCACAGATCAAAAGGTCAATTTACCAAAGATCTATAGACCTTTGGCTCACCCTTAAAATCCTTTGGTCCTATCATATAACAATTGTATATTGCGTAGATCCCTTGATCAATGTCTCCCCTGTTATTTTACCGCAAGCTGGCACTGCAAGAGCCACAACAACTCTGGTCCAACTATATCCGTTGGCAACTCCATCCACTAAGCCCTGAAAGGGCGATGTACTCGTAGCCCCACCACGAGCGACGGATGCAAATTGCCCGCCAGGGCAAAATTTGCATCCGCGCGAGGCGTGGGGAAAACGAAACGCATACCCAAATGGGCGTCGAAGACGTCCTATAAATCCCTGCGTCTACCCCCACTAACCTCCTATATACCACCATATATAAACAAAAAACATCCTATTATCTAATATTTTCTCTATACTTATCCCTACAATATCGCTGATTTTGGAGCTGTGTCGAGCTTAACATCCTCAAACTTATGCTTCTTACCATAATTGAGACGGTAACTTACCTTGACCTCAAACTTATTGTAATCCTCCTTTGGTGAATAACTCTCATTCCATTCCGTCCAACCTCCATAACGGCTCCATGAAACATTATGGACCTTGATAAACGGGTTGCGGGCCATCAGATTGAACGACCATCCATCTACCGCATACCCCAAAGCTATATCCATTCTGAACGGAACTCGCTGGAATGAGCCGAATCGGGTCAGCAGACTGCGTTGCGTGGTCACATCGACCTTGCCACTGAAACCACCCTGCATAAATGTCACAGACCCTTGACCATAAAACCCTCCCTTACTCCATATCTCACGTCCTGGCAGACGGTTGTATTCATAATTGACACAACCCGAAATCTTCAATCTGTTGGGTAAAACATTCCAATCAGCTCCTAATTGCCAGCGCAGGTTTTCATAATGACCGCCGTTATAATACGACTGCACATACACATTACGGTCAATATCAAGAGTAAAATCTGTGATTATTGCATGGGCCGTATTCTCATAACCGGTGTTCATGAATACATTTCCCCAATTGTGAGCCGATGCCCACATCAGATTCACCCCTAAAGGCTTCATCAGCTTGAGGTCAGGATTACCAACGCGCACCACATAATCATCAACTCGTTTTTCCTCAGCAGTATAATAACTCAGCACGGGATCATAAACGCCCGAGAAAACACCAAACTTGATATTATTATTTCTGAGAAATCTATATGACATATATACTGCCGGAGTGAAATAGCTCTGTGTCCCGCTACCATATCCCGCATCTGTGGTCACAACACGCTCCTGCAGTCGCAGAGTCAGCGAAGTATTGCGATGCACGTTGTAGTTGGCTCCGGCCTCGATGATGGCCTGCCCATTGATAAGACGTGTGTCCTGACGGCGGTCATTCTCCACATAGTGTTGACGCGAATTGCTATAAAAGTAATTGACACTGGCGTATGACGATACTTTTTTCACAATAGGCACTGTCAACTTCACACGTGGATTCAAGTCTATGAAATTTTCATGCGTGTATGACAGCCAGCTGTTCTCCTGAAATAACGCGCCCTCCTTGTCGGTGTGAGTATAGCTTCCCTTGAGCGAATAGCTCAACAACACCTTCGACGGATATTTGTGGTCATAAGAGATAGAGAATGAAGGGTATAGTTTATCAGTATGATTGGCATCACTTCTCAGCAGATACATATCACGCAAGCCTGAATAAGACTCATCGGCTGAAGAATTATCTGTCGAGTGACGCGACCCAAGTCCCACAGCACTCTTCATCACGCCGTTGGTGTAGCGGTGTAGCAATGTGAATTTCACACTTCCGTCATTAGAGCGGTCATGCCGGAAAAGCAAGCGATGATTCTCCACAAGTTCACCATCAGGAAACTGCATGGTGATTTTCCCCACTCCTCCATATCTTTCATTATGACGGATAAGGCCACCGTTGACCCTCACTCCAAACTCGGTTTTATTACGGAACATCCTCCAGTCGGCCAGTCCGTCCGCATCATCCTGATTGAGACTCTTACCGGCCTGAAGCATCACCGCTCCGCCTCTCTCACGCACTACCATGATGAAATCAAGCACATATTCCTTTGTCGGATAGCGTAGATCAAAATTTGTATAATAGTCGATACGCTTTATATCCTTTGGATTAAGGGTTTTGATCTCATCGGTCGTAGCTTCAAGTCCATTGATAAGCAATTGCACATCTTTTCCGAAAGCCGAAACCGTGTGGTCAAAAACACTTACATTCAAGCCAGGTATCGACATAAGAGACAGAGCCGAATATCCGTCATAGGCATGTCGCTTTACTTGTTTATCCACACTGACTATCATTTTGTCAGGAGTCACTATGATATTGTCAGACTTGACCACCACTTCACCAAGACTCTCCACACGCCCGAGCGTATCCGGCACCTCTAAGCCTGGGTAAGCCGATCCGGTCACACTAATAAATATTGCAATAAATGTAGTCAGAATATACTTCATCTCTTATAATTTTTTCATCACTACTTATTATTATTCATATTTATGACACCATTCTTCATACTGATATTCAGCACCGTCTCATCATCCTCCGGGTTATACTTGAATTCATTTATATTAGCCTTATCAAACTTAAAATAACCATTCTTCCTATTGTTATACAGACCATCAATATAAAGAAATCCTATGACCGAAGAATCTGAAACACATGTCACACGGAAATTCTCATCCACAACATTCAGCCGGGCCTCCCCAACCTTACTGTTCTCCAGCTTCAATTCATCCATCCTATATGCCTGGCCATTTAGCAACTGAATATCGCAATTATTGAGTACCAGGCGTTTACTTACCTTACTGATAATCTCCTTGGCTTTAACCGAATCGAGATATATGGTTTTAGTTCTCGCATACACCTCTTTCAGCGTCCCACTTGGAACTATCACCTTGGCTATAACAAAATTATCCGCCTTGCATCTTATTATATTTCCATCACCGGTATTATACCTTTCAATGACAGCACTATAATCTACAGCAAGATCAAGAGTCCCGCTATCCACCTGGCACTTAAGCAATGGCAACCAATCGGCAGAGGTTACAAGAGTGGACGATTTGGCGGTATCGCTCTCCTCCACTGAAATACCTTTAAAATTTCTGAGGTCAATCCTCACATCGCTATCCGCCAGTTTCTCGGTAAATACCACCTTATTGACATCCTGCAATCCTACTTTCACTTCCTCGCCACCCAATATGTTTTCCTTATTGATGGTTTGGCAATGATGCCTGTATGCCAGAGCGACGGCACATGTCCCGATCAATCCGGCCACCATCGCGCCGAGCATCATATATGTTGTCTTTTTCATTCCTCGATCTCCTTTAGGTATTTAACATAATGTTCCGTCAATTCGTCGGGCGAAATGCCCAGCAGATTCAGTTGACGGAAAAACTCCTGAATCTCACCGTTGAAAAATGCCTCGTGGCGCATCCTCAAGATCCTCTCCCTGGCATCCTCGGCCACAAAGAACCCTATACCGCGCTTATTGAACAGCACCCCCTCCTGGGTCAGATGCTCATAACTGCGCATCACCGTGTTGGCGTTCACCTGCAGAGTGGCGGCATACTCCCTCACCGAAGGTATCCTGCCCCCCTCCTCCACCGTTCCGGACATCACGCTGTCGCATATACCGTCGGCTATCTGCAGATATATCGCCTTGTTATTTTCCTTGAATACCATACCTGTCACCATCTATGTATTATGTCAGCCTCACGGAAACGCTTGTAGGTCAACACATAATTCACTATTATTCCCAATACCATAAACAATTGCATTGGCATGAATTCCAAAGTGAATGTTTTCCTGATAAAATGTTCCGGCGAGGGAGTATTGATCATTATGTTCCATGCCACTCCATATACCACAAACAGAACGACAAGTACGTAGGTAGTCTTGATGAAATTCTTCTTTCTCCACACTATGGATCCGAGCAGATAGAACGACTGAATGAATATGAACAGCAACAGCGTACTATAGAACACCGTTGGATTACTATCCATATCAACTCCCTCTCCGCCAAATAAAATACTATTCCATTTGAGCATATCTATCTCGCCCCCCATCACATATACTACAAAGAATTTTTTCAACACATCGGCAAAGAAAGCGCTGAATAGTCCCCACACCACATAACAGGGCACACTCACTATCCATCTCACTATAAATTTTTCCAACTGTGAGGCCGGTGTCATGAGCGTGACTATGGCGTTCTTCTGGTTCCACATAGTATCGAAAGCCGGTGAAGCCGCCACTATCATGCCACACAGAAAGAAAGCATTTGTCATAAAGCCTATTTCCACTAAGCTTCCGTCCAAATACGAATACCCGTAGCTCCAACCGTTGATAATTCCAATGATCACCATAACCAATGTCACACATCCGGCCGAGATCAAGAGCGACATACGGTTCTCGACCACATATTTTTTCATAAGCACACCCATGCGCTTGGCGCTGAATGTCTCACCGATATTGTTTCTCATAACTGTTCCTCCTGTCACTGTTTTCTGAATATATACTGCACTATTCCCTGATTGCTCACCACCAGGTTGAAAAGCATCTCCACATCAGGCTCGGTCTCTTCACCGTCCTCATTCTGGATCACCACCTTCACCCCGCCCACGGCCGGGACAGCCAACAGTGCCGACTTTATCACCTCGGGCGAATCGGTAAGCGTGAACTTCAGCTTCTCCGCTATTTCCGGTATGCTCCGGTCAAGTATCACCTTGGCATCATCGAGTATCACTATATGGTCGAGCAACTGCTCCAGATCCCTCACCTGGTGGGTCGAGATCACTATGGCACGGTCATCGTTCATGCTCCCGGCCACAAACCTCCGGAACGCCTCCTTGCCCGGTATGTCGAGACCGTTGGTCGGCTCGTCCATGAGCAGTATTGAAGTGTTGCACGCGAGCGCGAAACTCATGTACACCTTCTTCTTCTGCCCCATCGACAGCTCCCCTAAATTCACATCCCGTTCCATGTCGAATATCTCCATATTCCGGGCCATATCCTCCTCCGAAAATCTCGGATAAAACGGAGCGTTCAGCTTCACGAATTCTTCGAGTTTCATCGCCGGAAGCACCACTTCATCGGGTATCAGAAATATGTCGGCGAGGGTCGACGGAAGCCTCCGCCTCACATCATTTCCATCCATCGTCACCACCCCGTTCATCGGGGTAAGCAACCCGGCCATGAGGTAGAGAAGAGTGCTCTTCCCCACCCCGTTTTTCCCTAATAGCCCATACACTTTTCCGGGCTGTATCTCCAGTGACACGTCACGCAGCACAGGCCATTTTTTACGGCTGTAGGCATAAGTGAGATTTTTTACTTTAATCATGTGAGGTGTATTAGTGTGTTAGTACACTGCAAAAGTATAACAATATTTATTAACATCAAAATTTTTCGACGATTTTTTTCAACTAATTGAAAATTATTGCGTTCCGCACCCCTCATTCCGGGCCCATTTTACAATGTCAATAACTATGTAAATAACTGTACAAAACTTTTCAATAGATTTTAATAACTTACTATTGACAATAACCCCACCTGTCGCGTATAATCATACCTGCCTATTAACCAAAATAGTTATTGATTTGCTATCAATGCGTTTTCAAGCCCCTTTTCAACATTTTTGCGTTGTAAAACTGCAAAAAACTTATTAACTTTGCACATTATTAACACTATGTTAATAACTACGTGATAAGATTGAATTTCAGATGGTTGCGGTGTTAATAACTCGGCAGATAATGTAAATGGGTATCAATAACTCATATATGCAAGTAATTGGCTGAAAAGTTATTGTACATATTTACAACCATTCTTTTTCTTCTTATTAAATTCTTTTTCAAAAAAATTTTTTTCAAATATAAATAAATGAAAGTCGAAAACGGCTACGTGGAGGCACCTGTCCCCGAAGGGATCGACCTCAGGCAGGAAATACTCCGACTCAAGAAAGAGAAGAACGCCATCATCCTCGCGCATTACTACACCGTGGGCGAGATCCAGGATGTGGCCGACTTTGTGGGCGACTCGCTCGCCCTCGCCCGGGTTGCCGAAGGACTCGACAACGACATCATCGTGATGTGCGGAGTCCACTTCATGGGCGAGACCGTCAAGATCCTTTGTCCGGAAAAAAAGGTCCTCGTTCCCGACCTCAACGCCGGGTGTTCGCTGGCCGACAGCTGCCCTGCTCCCGAGCTTGAAAAATTTATCCGGGAGCACCCCGGTCACACGGTGGTTTCCTACGTCAACACCTCGGCCGCGGTCAAGGCTCTCACCGACATCGTGGTCACCTCGGGCAACGCCATGAAGGTGATCAAGTCGCTCCCCGAGGACGAGAAAATTATCTTCGGTCCCGACCGCAATCTGGGAAATTATATCAACTCCGAGACCGGTCGCGACATGGTGCTCTGGGACGGAGCTTGCCACGTGCATGAGAAGTTCTCGCTTGAAAAGATTCTTGAACTGAAGAAGCAGCATCCCGGTGCCAAGGTGCTGGTGCATCCCGAGTGTCCCGCCCCAGTCCGTCTGGTGGCCGACAAGGTTGGATCCACAGCAGTCCTCCTCGACTGGGCCATCGAGACCGATGCCACCGAATTCATCGTGGCCACCGAGAGCGGAATCCTTCATGAGATGAAGCGCAAGTGTCCCGGCAATACCTTCATCCCCGCTCCTCCCGAGGATTCCACCTGTGCATGTAACGATTGCTCCTACATGAAGCTCAACACCATGCGCAAACTCTACCTCACCCTCCTCCACGAGGCCCCCGAGGTGCATGTCGATCCCGCTATCATCGACCGTGCCCGCCGCCCCATCACCCGTATGCTTTCATTAAGTAAGTAAAGGAATATAAAATAGCAATGGAATACAATCATAAATCGATCGAATCACGCTGGCAGCAGTATTGGCGTGACAACAAGGTCTACAAGGCCGATATAAACAAGGACAAGCCCAAGTACTACGTCCTCGACATGTTCCCCTACCCCTCGGGTGCCGGACTCCACGTAGGACACCCCTTAGGCTACATAGCATCCGACATCTTCTCGCGCTACAAGCGCCTCCAGGGCTTCAATGTGCTCCACCCCATGGGCTACGATGCCTACGGCCTCCCCGCCGAGCAGTATGCCATACAGACCGGTCAGCACCCCGAGAAGACCACCATGCAGAACATCGCCCGCTACCGCGAGCAGCTCGATAAGATCGGATTCTGCTACGACTGGGACCGCGAGGTAAAGACCTGCGACCCCAAGTTCTACAAGTGGACCCAGTGGGCGTTCATGAAGATGGTCGAGAGCTACTACGACACCAAACTCGAGAAGGCCATGCCCATCGCCGATCTCGTGAAGCATTTCGAGACCGAGGGCACCGAGGGGATCCATGCCACATGTTCCGAGGAGCTCTCCTTCACCGCATCGGAGTGGAACGCAATGGATGCCAAGCAGAAGAGCGACACCCTCATGAACTACCGCATAGCCTACCTGGGCAACACCATGGTGAACTGGTGTCCCCAGCTCGGCACAGTGCTCGCCAACGATGAGGTGAGCGAGGGCCTCTCCGTCCGCGGTGGTTATCCCGTTGAGCAGAAGCTCATGTACCAGTGGTGTCTGCGCGTGTCGGCTTATGCCAAGCGCCTCCTTGACGGCCTCGACACCATCGACTGGACCGACTCTCTTAAGGAGACCCAGCGCAACTGGATAGGTCGCTCCGAGGGTGCCGAGATGCACTTCCCCATCGCAGGAAGCGACGTTGTACTCGACATCTTCACCACCCGTGCCGACACTGTGTTTGGCGTGACATTCATGGTGCTTGCCCCCGAGAGCGAGTATGTGGCTCAGGTCACTACCCCCGATCAGGCCGAGGCCGTGAAAGCCTATCTCGACTCCATCAAGCACAAGACCGAGCGTGAGCGCATGATCGATAAGAAAGTTTCAGGTGTATTCACCGGTAGCTATGCTGTCAATCCCCTCACTGGCAATAATATACCCGTCTATGTATCGGACTACGTACTGGCCGGCTACGGCACCGGGGCCATCATGGCCGTTCCCGCCCACGATAGCCGCGACTACGCCTTCGCCAAGCATTTCGACCTCCCCATTATCCCCCTTATCGAGGGTTGTGATGTGAGCGAGCAGAGCTTCGATGCCAAGAGCGGAAAGATGATCAACAGCTCGTCGGCCGAACTCGATCTCAACGGCATGGAGGTCAAGGACGCTATTGCAGCCACCAAGAAATTCATCGAGGAGAAAGGCATAGGCCGTGTCAAGGTCAACTACCGTCTGCGCGACGCCATCTTCTCGCGTCAGCGCTACTGGGGCGAGCCTTTCCCCGTATATTATAAGGATGGTATCCCCACCCTCATGGACGAGAGCAAACTCCCGCTCCTGCTCCCCGAGGTTGACAAATATCTCCCCACCGAGAGCGGCGAGCCCCCGCTGGGACGCGCCAAGAACTGGGTCACCGAGGAGGGCTACCCCATCGAGCTCAACACCATGCCCGGATTCGCCGGATCATCGGCCTACTATCTCCGCTACATGGATCCCCACAACGACTCCGCTCTCGTGGGCAAGGACGCTGACGAGTACTGGCGCAATGTCGACCTCTATATAGGAGGTACCGAACATGCCACCGGCCACCTCATCTACTCCCGCTTCTGGAATAAGTTCCTCTACGACCTCGGATACGTATGCGAGGCCGAGCCTTTCAAGAAGCTCATCAACCAGGGCATGATCCAGGGCCGAAGCAACTTCGTTTACCGCATCCAGGGAACAAATACTTTCGTTTCTCACGGCCTTAAGGGTCAATATGATGTTACTCCTATCCACGTGGACGTTAATATCGTGAGCAACGATATTCTCGACCTTGACGCCTTCCGCGCATGGCGTCCCGACTATGCCGACGCCGAGTTCGTGCTCGAGGATGGCAAATACATCTGCGGATGGGCCGTTGAGAAGATGTCCAAGTCAATGTTCAACGTGGTCAATCCCGATGATATAGTGGAGCGTTACGGTGCCGACACCCTCCGTCTATATGAGATGTTCCTCGGTCCGCTCGAGCAGAGCAAGCCCTGGGATACCAACGGTATCGACGGTGTAAACCGCTTCCTCAAGAAGCTCTGGGGACTGTTCTATAAGGGCGATACCCTCCTTGTCGACGACTCTACTCCCTCGCCCGAGGCTCTTAAGTCGCTCCACAAGCTCATAAAGAAAGTGACAGGCGACATTGAGACCTTCAGCTACAACACCTCGGTGGCAGCCTTCATGATATGCGTCAACGAGCTCACATCGCTCAAGTGCCATTCCCGTGAGGTACTTTCCGACCTGCTTGTACTTCTCGCGCCGTTCGCTCCTCACATCACCGAGGAACTATGGCACTCGGCCCTCGGCCACGACACCACCATCTGTGATGCCAAGTGGCCCGCATGGGATGAGAAGCACCTGGTTGAGTCGACCGTCAACTATGCCGTGTCATTCAACGGTAAGGCCCGCTTCAACATGCAGGTTCCCGCCGATACCCCCAAGGAAGAGGTTGAGAAGCTCGCCCTCGACCACGAAGGTTCAGCCAAATGGCTCGAAGGCCACAGCATCCGCAAGATCATCGTTGTCCCCAACAAGATCGTTAACATCGTACTTGGGTAACATCCTGTAAATAAGTATATTAAGACTTTATATGTAAGTATATCAAGTCTATATATTAGGGACAGACATAATAAAAGACCAGAGGCCCAAAGGACTACAGCAGTCGCTCTTGGCCCTCTGGTCTTAATATATCCCTTTGGCTCTAAAATATAACAAAATCTATAAAACCGCTGTTATATAACTGAACGCCAAATCGAAACGCAAATGTCCCCGTTCCACACCCCACCTCTCTATACTCTATACTTCCTCCTCTATACTTCCCACCAATGGACGTTTCCTCACAATCATTAATCGTAGCCTTCATCCTCACGCTCATAGCCGGCATGGGAACAGCCATTGGCGCACTCATGTCATTGCACCCCAAAGCCCGTGAGGCAAAGTTTCTGGCCGGAGCATTAGGATTCTCGGCCGGTGTGATGCTCTATGTCTCCTTTCTCGACCTCATGCCCGAGGCTATCGGTGAACTTGAAGGCCTGTATTCATCACGCATGGCCAATCTCTACAGCGTCCTCGCTTTCTTCGGAGGAATCGTGCTTATAGCCCTTATTGACCTTCTCGTGCCCGAGGATGAAAACCCCCACGAATACAATCATATAGAGCATAAGCCCGACAAACCATCGCAATCCAAGCGCACAGGCATAATACTCGCGCTCGCTATAGGAATACATAACTTCCCCGAAGGAATGGCCACATTCATCTCGGCGCTCGATGGAGCATCGGTCGCCATCCCCATTGTAATAGCCATTATGCTTCACAACATCCCCGAGGGTATTGCGGTATCAGTTCCCATCTATAACGCGACAGGAAGCCGTAAAAAGGCCCTTGTGTTCAGTATTCTGTCCGGCTTGGCCGAGCCTGTAGGCGCTCTCATAGGCATGATGTTCCTCCTCTCGGTGTGGACACCGGTGATGAACGCACTTCTGCTCGCCGGCGTGGCCGGAGTCATGGTGTACATATCTCTCGACGAGCTTCTGCCCAGTGCCGAGAACTACGGCCACCATCACGTCACCGTCACGTCATTGATCATCGGCATGGCACTCATGGCCACGTCGATACTTATGGGATGATCCTGCCACGATAGGAGATTAATCCTCGACGATCTCTCTCTTGCTCTTCTTTCTTTTGGGATTCTCGGGAAACCATCCGCGCTCCACGCGGCGGGTCTGCTCCTTGATCTCGCCTATGGTCCAGAACGAGCTGAACGCGAGCACTCCGAGCAACGATGACCAGAACGGATCTACCACACATATCGAGCCACCCACGGCTATGATTCCGAGCACGAGGAACCACCATCGGCAACCGTCGCCGAAATAGTACTCACACTTGATGGTGATGGGATGGAAAATACCTATTATCAGAAATGTACACAGGCCCAGGATGAGGCCGAGGATATGATGCTGGGACAGTAATTCAGTCATGTTCAGTCGTCAGTATTGTTTTCTTTATTCTGTATTATGAAATCTATGGTGAATCTCACATCGTAGGGCGTGACGTTGGCTGTGCGCGGGCGTTGTCCTCGGTGATAGTAGAATGAGTGCTGTGTATCCCATGTGGATATCTTCAGCATACGTGTCTCACCGGCCGGCACATCGGCATCGATGGTGTCGGTGCGCTGATGCAGCTGTCGGCCCTTCATGTCGGTATAAACAATCGAGAGGGCCAAACGTTTCATATCGCGTGGAGAATCATTGGTCACAAGGAATGTCTCGCGCGATGTCCGCAACGGCTTGTCATAGCCCGAGACGGTGAAAACCATCGGCGAAGGATTCCTTAGAGTGTCGGCAGGCTGGGGGAGTGGTGTCGGATGCATGGCCGTCCGTGCGTCGCGTGACACCTTGAGCTTCTTCCCGCGCAGGGTATTGTCACCCCACATCGTTCCGCCCGATGCCATGACAGCCATTATAAGTATCAGTAGCGCTCTCATAGGTATCGGGGGTTAAGAGGTACGGCAGGGGTGGGGTAGACCCTCGCACACCCCTCTATATCGCCTGCAGGACGTTCTTGGGGTGTGATTAGTGTGCGGTACATGTAGGGCAGGAGCAGGCGCCACCAGTTGAAGCGCAATTTCCGTCCGTAGGGTTTGAATGTGATGCGCGAGCCGTCGTCGGCAAGCGTGATGGTGTTGCGCGACGGACCTGTCAGGCGTGTGTGATCATCGGTCCGCGATGAGTATATGCGGGCATCATAGACCCCGCGCTTGGAAGTGGGAGTGAGATAGCCCATCACAGTGCCTTCCCGCAGGCTTATATCGGCGCTTTTCACCACTATGGCACAGTACAGTGCCGAGGCCCCGTCAGTCCCCGGGACGCGCTCTATTGCCATCATGGAGCCTTCGCCGGCAAATTCCCACAATCCCTCTATGTCATGGAGTGGCATCGACGCCATGCGTGATCTCACGAGGGTGGGGGAGTCGTACCCCTCGACACGTGTCGAGCTGTCGGGTATATTATCCAGCACACCCCCTTTGTCGCGAGCCTGTGAGGCAAGCACGTCGACAAAGAGGGTGAGCAATATCAGTGTAATGCGGGTGGAGAGATGCATTGCAGTATGTGATGGAGTAGGGTGGGGATGAGGAGCTTACGAGTTGCCAAACTTGTAGGTGAATCCTATCGAAAGAATTTCCTTGAGCTGCAGTTTATGCCAGTCGGTATCCTCAATCACAGGCGACGATGAGTCGTAGCGCATATGTACATAGATCTGGGTGGTGAGGAAGCGGTTGATGGTGAACTGCAGGGTATTTTCCCAGTCGCTCTGGATATAGTCGTAATCGGTGAAGACAAACAGGCGTGAGCGAAGTGATATGTTCTCGCACATCTGCCACTGGAGCTTACCCTCACCGCTGGAACCGTATTCGCTCACCGAGGTGTGTCCCGGTTCGATACCCTTGACCGATAGGCGTTTGCGGAAACAGGTCTTGAGATTGTAGGATAGGGGAGAGATCGAGGCGTCAAATGTGAAGGTCTTTTTCTTGTTGGCGTAGTTGTAGGTCATACCGACACCGACATTCAACTCGCCCGGCGACATGAATGCGGCCTTGAGTGTGGTGGAATTGGACTTGTAGTTGTTGAGGAACTGGGTCTTCAGCTGGGCGGTCATTGAGTAGTACCACCGTTTGGTCGAACGGTAACCGGCTGTCATGTTCCACTGGAACAGGTCCTCGGAAATGGAGTAGTTGCGCACCTCGTCGTCGGGGGCATTGTTTACACCGAGTTTATATTGGAATGTGTTCTCGAAGAGTAGTTTCTCGTGGAACGCAGGGTTGAGTTTCACATTATAGTAGAGGTGCAAGAGCGCGTTGAGGTTGTCGTTACCGCCCTGATACCAGTTGGGTGACACGTAGGCTTGGGAGAACTGCAGGTTGCCGTTGAACGACCTGAGCCAGTGTTTTTTGTCAAATTTGGCCTGCAGATCGGCCACCGGCATCTCATTTGTCACGACCTCTTTGAGCAGTATTCGTGCCGAGTTGGGATCGACTGTGGCGGTGTATTTCTTGGGAGGTTCGGGCAGATGGGCCTCGTCATACTTCACCAGGTCGGGGTTGTTGACAATATAATTCTGTTTAACCCTTCTCATTATATCGTTCTGGGCCACCGATCGGCTCAGCCATTCGGTGACGAGCGGGTCGATTCCGGGTACAGGTTCGGTGTGTGCGTCAAGCTCGATGGGGTCAAACAGATGGAGCTTGTCAAACACTGCCGGACGGAAATATGAGGTGGGGATAGGATAGGGGTTGAATGTGCTGAATACGAAGGGCACACTGTCGCTGAACAGCACAATGGTGCTGTCGGTCACAGTGCCCATATCGTCGTGGATATACACGCTGTCGTGCTCGACAGTCATCTCCTCGCCGTCGAAGAACATGAGATTAATCTCAGGCTCATCGCCCGTTTCGGGCAGAGCTGTGAGGTCGAGCAGTGTGGTGTCGGCGGGGACGTAGTTGTAGATGATGGAACGTGTCACCTGGGGCAGGAGGCGGGTGACCTGGGATGAAACCGTGAGTGGGGCCGCAATCAGTGCTGCCAAGGTGAGAAATGATGACAGATGATTCATTAGTTGTTTGTTACGAATTAACAGTTGGTGATGTAGATGATGATGTATTGGAAACGTGTGATGTAGCTTGCTGTGATGAGGACTGCTCCTTGGATGCGGGGTTGCCCTGTTTGCGGTTGGCAGGACGCTTGCCGGGACGATAGTTGCGCTTGCGCTTTTTGGTATCTCCTGATGTATTGTTTTCAGTAGTTACAGCTGTATTTTTTTCATTGTTGTCGCCGGCTTTTGCGCTTTGCCGTGGCTTATGGGCTTGGGCTTTTTTCTCGCCGTTATGATGGTCGGCCGATGGTTTGCGCGATGGGCGTTGACGTGAATTGTCGCGCTGGTTTTCAGCCTGCTTGTTATCTTTGGAGCGCTGACCGCCGTTGCTCCTACCTTTGGTGCGTGGTGATTTCGGTTTGCCTCCGCGTCCTCTCGACCGGCGCTTGGGGTCGTAGACCGGGGTCTCCCCTATCTCTTCGGGTAGATCGAGCTTCTTCACTTCATATCCGAGGAACTTCTCGAGGTCGCCGAAACGACCCATATCCTCCTCGCTGATGAGAGTTACGGCCGATCCTCCGGCTCCGGCACGGGCTGTACGGCCTATGCGGTGTACATAGTCCTCGGCCTCTCGGGGTACGTCGTAATTGACCACAAGCGATATATCGTCGATGTCGATGCCACGGGCCAGAATGTCGGTGGCCACGAGTATATCGAGCCTTGTGGCGCGGAAATCGTGCATCACCTCGTCACGGCGCTCCTGCTCGAGATCGCTGTGCATCTCCCCTACTTTCCATCCGCTGTTTCTCAGGCTCTTGGCCAGATCCTTGACCTTGAGTTTGGAGGCGGCAAACACTATAACGCGCTTGTCGCTGACGGTGCGGAACAGGTGCTTGAGCACACGTGTCTTCTGGTTCTCGTACACCACACACGCGCTCTGGGCTATCTTCTCGGTGGGGCGTGATACGGCTATCTTTATCTCGGCGGGGTCATTTAATATGGCCTTGGCGAGTTGCTGGATCTTGGGGGGCATGGTGGCCGAGAACATGAGGGTCTGACGCTCTTTGGGCAGATGCTTCACTATCTGCATTATATCATCGAAGAATCCCATGTCGAGCATACGGTCGGCTTCGTCGAGAATGAAGTACTGCACTTTGCTCAGGTCGATGCCTCCGAGCTGCAGGTGGGCGATGAGACGTCCGGGAGTGGCTATCACCACGTCGGCACCGCGCTTGAGACCGTTCTGCTGGCGGGCAAATTCCTTGCCGTCGGTACCGCCGTATATGGCAACGCTTGAGATAGGCAGGTAATAAGAGAATCCTTCGAGCTGACGGTCGATCTGCTGGGCGAGCTCGCGGGTAGGTGACATGACGATACAGCTCACGGTGTCGGTAGGCTCAGGTTCGTCGGCGAGCATGTCGATCACGGGGAGGAGATAGGCGGCGGTCTTGCCGGTACCGGTCTGGGCCACGGCTATCAGGTCGCGACGCTGGAATATCAGTGGTATCGCTTTCTCCTGGATGGGGGTGCAATCGCCGAAGCGCATGGCGTCGAGCGCGTCCAGGACATCGTCACTCAGCTCTAATTCATCAAATCTCATCAGTGTACCTTTCTCTGTTAAGGTGCAAAGTTAGTGATTTTTTTCGGATCAGAGGTTGTTTTTACACAACTTATTAGCCTATGCTAAGTTGCATGTCGGCGATAAAATCGCGTAGCGAGGGATTGTTCTCTATCATGTGTTGCAGCACCTGGCGTTCGTTCCATGTGTGGGGCGAGGCCTCGCCCTGGTTGAGCTCCACTATAATATTTATGTGGTCGTTGAGGGTGGCGTTGCGAAGCGAGGTGAGGATGTCGGGCATGGCGGCGTTCATCTCCTCGAGCTGTTTCTCGTTCTCCACCATGGTGCGGTAGGTGTGGCCTTCGACCTGGGTAGGGAAGGATGCACGCATGGTGTTCACCAATATATGGAGATTGGGATGCTCGCGCATGAAAGCTTTCCATGCCTCGGTGAGTTGCTCGGGGGTATAGGCAGTGTCGCGCTTCATGGCTGTGCCGGCCTGTCCCTGGGCAGTCTGTCCCTGAGCCTGGCGGTTATTGGCTCCCGAGAGGGAAAAGGTGCTTGTGGCCGGCTTTTTAAGTGGCCGTTTTCCCGTAAAAGCCGGAGCCGATGGGGGCGGTGGCGGAGTGGACGGGTAGGGGGTTGACGCGACAGGTTGAGGCCTTGCAGCCGCTATGGGCGAGGCCTGTGGTTCAGCCACCCGGGGAGTAGGCTGGGCTGCCTGTGTGGCATATCCGGCAGGTGGTGTCGATGGTACGGGAGCGGGAGCGGAAGCCTGGATCGGTTGATGGGAGGGAGCGGAAGCCTGAACTGGCTGTGGACGGGCCGGAGCAGGAGATGGAGCGCTCTGGACTGTGGCAGGGGCGGAGATTTTATGTAACTGCCCCTCTCCTTCTCCGCTATTGCCGGGAGAAGGGCTTAACAATTGGCATATCTTTGCGAGGGTGAGCTCGACAAGGAATTGCTTGTTGGAGGCTGTGCGGTAGTTGAGGTCGGCCTCGTTGCACAGGTTCATGGCCCGGTAGATAAATTCGGGATGGCATTTGGCCCCGCGTTCGGCCATGGATGCGCGGGCCTCATCGTCGGCCTCGAGGAGCACTATGGTCGACGGGTCGCGGGCCACCATGAGGTCGCGCATATAGTCGGCCAGGCCGTTGATGAAGAAATGCGAGTCAAATCCTCGGTCGCGTATCTCCTTGTATATTAGCCATGAGTCGAGTACCCGCCCCTCGAGGAAACAGTCGAGCAGACGGTTGTAATAATTGAAGTCGAGCACGTTGAGGTTGTCGATAGTGCTCTTGTAGGTGATATTTCCGCGCGATGAAGCCGCCACCTGGTCGAATATCGACAGGGCGTCACGCATGGCACCGTCGGCCTTGCGGGCTATGATGTTGAGGGCCGATGGCTCGGCGGTGATCCCCTCGTTGGATGCCACGTAGGAGAGGTGGTCGATCATGTCGCGCACGGTGATGCGGGCGAAGTCGTAGATCTGGCAACGCGAGAGGATGGTGGGGATTATCTTGTGCTTCTCGGTGGTGGCGAGGATGAATATCACGTAGGATGGCGGCTCCTCGAGGGTCTTGAGGAAAGCGTTGAAGGCGGCCGACGACAGCATGTGTACCTCATCGACTATGAACACCCTGTAGCGTCCCTGGCTCGGGGGGATCTGCACCTGCTCTACGAGCTGGCGTATGTCGTCGACACTGTTGTTGGACGCGGCGTCGAGCTCGATGATGTTGAGCGAGTTACCCTCGTTGAACGCACGGCACGAATCGCACTGGTTGCAAGCCTCGCCGTCGGGAGTCGGGGAGAGACAGTTGATTGTCTTGGCAAAAATGCGTGCGCAGGAGGTCTTGCCCACACCCCTCGATCCGCAGAAGAGGTAGCTGTGGGCCAGTCGTCCCGAGGCTATGGCATTCTTTAGCGTGGATGTGAGGGCTTTCTGTCCTACCACGCTCGCGAATGTCGACGGCCTGTATTTACGTGCCGATACTATGTAGTGATCCATAAGAAGCTTCCGGTTATTATCCTCATCCACAAATTTACGAAATATCCCTGTAATGAGCAAATGGATAATCGGGACAATGGCCGTGTGTTTGGGCTTGATGATTGGAAAATCGGATAGAACGTGTAAAAAAATATCCCTGTTAACATTTATGGTATTTGTAATATTGGAGTCTAATCACTACCTTTGGAGGGAAAAGTAATAAACTATGTATCAGGATATGAAATCTAATATCAGACGATATGCCGCCATGGCCCTGTTGTCGGTGGCCGGCATGTGTGCCTCCCTCCCGGCAATGGCCTCGTATGTGCCCACCGAGGAATGCATGAGGGCGCGCGAGGAGTTCAGTGACGCCCGTTTCGGAGTGTTTATCCACTGGGGCATATACAGCATGTTCGGGCAGGGGGAATGGTATCTCAATTACGGTGCCGACCGCGATGAGTATGCCAAGGCTGCCAAGGGGTTCTATCCCGCATCGTTTGATGCCAAGGAGTGGGTGAGCGCCATCAAGGATGCCGGTGCGAAATATATCACCATCACGAGCCGGCATCACGACGGTTTCTCGATGTGGCACACAGCCCAGTCTCCCTATAATATAGTAGATGGTACCCCGTGGGGACGTGACGTGATAAAGGAGCTTGCCGAGGAGTGCCAAAAGCAGGGAATAAAACTCCACCTGTACTACTCGCATATCGACTGGACAAGGGATGATTATCCCATGGGACGCACGGGCCGCACCACAGGTAAGGATCCAAAAAAGGCCGATTGGAAAGGGTATTACAAGTTCATGAACAATCAGCTCACTGAACTGTTCACCAATTATGGCCCTATCGGCGCGATATGGTTTGACGGTAAATGGGATAGGGATGAGGACCCGGTGCCGTTTGACTGGGAACTCGATGAGCAATATGCCATGATTCACCGTCTGCAACCCGGATGCCTCGTGGGCAACAATCACCACGAGACCCCGATTGAGGGAGAGGATATACAGATTTTCGAGCGCGACCTGCCCGGTGAGAATTCCTATGGTCTGTCGGGCCAGTCAATCGGTCAGCTACCGCTGGAGACCTGTGCCACGATGAACGGCATGTGGGGCTACAAGATCATGGATCAGGATTACAAGTCGTTGCCTACGCTGATACAGCTCCTCGTGGGTGCAGCCGGAAAGGGAGCTAATCTGTTGCTTAATGTCGGTCCTCAGCCGTCGGGCGAGATCCCTGCCACGGCGCTGTCCCGATTGAAAGAGATGGGCGAGTGGCTACGTGCCAACGGTGAGACCATATATGGAACCGAGCGTGGTGATTTCCCTCCCCAGAGCTGGGGCACATCCACGCGAAAGGGGGATAAGCTATATGTGCATCTGCTCACTCCCGAATCGAAAGTGATACATGTTCCCACCCCTCACAAGGTGAAGAAAGCTGTGGAATTTGCCACCGGCAAGCCGGTGAAGTTCCGCCACGAAAACGGTGGTGTGACCCTTCTGCTCGACGAGCTCCCCACAGGTCCCGACCATATCATCACCCTTGAGCAAAGCATCTGACATAGCAGCTCATATATACGGAAACTATTATGGCCATCATAGCTTGGTAAGTGTGCTATGATGGCCATAATGTGTATGATGAATCACACGGTCAATTATATGTGATCTCGGTACTGTCGGGGGTGACGGTAAGAGTGACGGTGGAGGAGCATATCAGCGGTATATTATGGTCGACATGTCCTACGGGTGTTCCGAATGCCACCGGAAAATCGTAAGGTTCCACCATCCGCGCTATCATGTCCTCCATGGTCTGTCCCTCGGCTCCGGGCGTATAATCAGTGAAACGTCCTACAATCAGTCCCGCGAGAGCTTCGAGAGAGCCGTTGAGGCGCAGATTGTAGAGTATGCGCTCCACCTTATATATGGGCTCGGCGATATCCTCGATGAACAGGATATTGCCGGGCTTGATCACGTCGAACGGGGTGGAGATCAGTCCGGCTATTACTGCTAAGTTTCCACCGGTGAGGCGGGCGGTGGCTATGCCCGGGCGGTTGAGCGGATGTCTGGAATAACTTACAGGCCGGCGCTCGCCTGAAAGGATGGAGAAGAGGCGGAGGGTGTCCTCGTCGCGTCCCTGCCTTCCGGCGATATGTTTGCACATCGGGGCGTGAATCGACTCGATGCCGTGGCGGGTCATGAGCGCGTGCAGGGCCGAGATATCGGAATATCCCACTATCCATTTCGGATCATCGCGCAGAGGCAGGCGGTCGAGTCGGTCGAGCAGATGCACCGCGCCGTATCCTCCGCGCGAGCAGATGATGGCTCGCGTGTCAGGATCGGTGAGTGCGGTCTCGAGATCGGAGTAGCGGGCCTCGTCGGTTCCGGCATAGGTCTCGAAGCGGTCAAAGGTGTGCGCTCCCACGTAGGCGGGCCAACCCTGATCCACGATCACGGGCATGGACTTGTACACGACCTGAGGCTTGATTATTCCGGCGGGCGAAACGATGGCCACCCTGTCGCCGTGGCTCAAGGGACGCGGGGTGAGTATCTCCATTTCCTTGTCCATTGTGTCGTTATGCTACCTGGACGGGAATACCGGTCTCGGCTGTTATTTTTGCGGCGATAGCCTCAAGTTCCTCGCGGGGCACTTTCACGAGATTGCGTGCCGGGGTCTGGCGGTCGATCGAGTATATCATTATCTCGGCCGGCGATATACGGCGGTAAGCCTCGATGAGAGCATCGATCTCGGCGGGAGTGGAGTTGTCGATCGGCTGTCCGTCATATTCACCGCGCAGGATCATGGTCTGTATGATACATTTCTTTCCGAAACGCTCCAGTTCGGGAATAATTTTCTCTGCTGAGAAGTGGGGTAGGGTAGGGCGGTCGAGTTTTTTTATGGTAGAGTCGATGGCCGAGTCGAGCTTCAGAATGTTGTTGTCCACTTCAAGCAGAGCTTTAAATATCTCGGGGCGGTCGATGCGTGTCGAGTTGCTCAGCACGCTCACCTTTGCCTCGGGATAATACTTGTCGCGTATGCGCAGGGTGTCCTCTATGACTCCGGGAAAGTCGGGATGCACGGTAGGCTCGCCGTTGCCTGAGAAAGTGATCACGTCGAGAGGGCTTCCGGCCTGTTTCATTGCCGAGAGTTTTGCCTCGAGATCGCGGGCCACCTCCTCGCGCGAGGGAAATCCTGTGGTGCCTGGACCCTGGGCGTTGAATCCCGCCTCGCAGTATAGGCAGTCAAATGTACACACTTTTCCGTCGTCGGGACACAGGTTGATGCCGAGCGACACTCCGAGGCGCCGCGAGTGTATGGGGCCGAATATGGTGGAATGAAATAATACTGTCTGCATTTTTTCGGATTTTATGTGGCTGTTGTTCCTTTTGACACAAAGGTAATCAATTTTTCGCTTGTTTATTGGAATAATTTTTTGCAAATTTGCAATCAGACACTAACCTATTAACGTTTTCCGCATGAAACTTGCTCAAAACTTTTACGACATCTTCATGGCGACTACGCGTAAGTACCATGAGACTGACGACGTGGATGCTCTGGTGAGCAATCCATACGCTGAGGGTACCATCGAACATACTCTCTTTGCCAAGAACTGGATCGATGCCGTGCAATGGCATCTCGAGGATATAATACGTGACCCCAACATTAATCCTGTGGAGGCTCTGGCGCTGAAGCGCCGCATCGACCGCTCCAACCAGGACCGCACCGACATGGTGGAGGAGATCGATACCTATTTCCGTGAGAAGTATGCTGACGTGACTCCGCGCCCCGAGGCAACCATCAACACCGAGTCGCCCGCCTGGGCTCTCGACCGCCTCTCGATCCTCGCGCTCAAGATTTATCACATGAGCGTTGAGGTGGCCCGTCCGGATGCCTCGCCCGAACACAAGGCCAAATGTGAGGCCAAGCTCAACATCCTGCTCCAGCAGCAGGTCGACCTCACCACTGCGATCGACACTCTGCTCGACGACATCGCCGCCGGTACCAAATATATGAAGGTGTACCGACAGATGAAGATGTACAACGATCCCACCACCAACCCCGTCCTCTACAAGAAATAAAAAAGGTCGGTTTTAACGGCAAAAATCCCGTCCGGTAACCAACGCGACGGCAAATTTTAAAATCTCAGAGGGTTAAATTTGGCTTAATAAATTGAATCACAATTTATTAAGCCAAATATTTTTATGCGCGGATTCAGGTGAAATAAAATTTTTTATGCTCCCGAGCAAATTTTCACTATCTTTGTAGCCATGAACGAAATTCAATGGCTCACTGACAAGGATATTCCCATGCCCGCGGTCGACAAGGACGCGATGGCTCGTTGGATCGGAGAGGTGGCGCGACTGCACGGCCGCATCACCGGGCCATTGACATATATATTCTGCGATGATGAGAAGATCATCGAGGTAAACCGTCAGTTTCTGCAGCACGACTATTATACGGACATCATCACGTTTGATTACTCGCGTGGCCGCATGATAAGCGGCGATATGTTCATCTCGCTTGACACTGTGGCCACCAATGCCGAGAAGGTCGGTGCGACTTACGACAACGAGCTGCTCCGTGTCATCATTCATGGAGTGCTCCATCTGTGCGGCATAAATGACAAGGGTCCCGGCGAGCGCGAGATCATGGAGCGTCACGAGAACGAGGCTCTCGCTCTGCTCGCTTCGATGGGCTGATCCCTTCCCCCCTCCGCCTAAGGTTGATTATAATTACATATACTACATATTTTTCCTGCAAGTGAAATTCTCATTTGATGTGATAGTTGTCGGTGCGGGTCACGCCGGATGTGAGGCTGCACATGCCGCCGCCACTCTCGGAGCGCAGACTCTGCTGATCACTATCGATATGAATAAGATTGCCCAGATGAGCTGTAATCCGGCTGTCGGCGGGATTGCCAAGGGGCAGATCGTGCGCGAGATCGATGCTTTGGGCGGAATGATGGGTGTGATCACCGATCGTTCGGCCATACAGTTCCGTATGCTCAACCGCTCGAAAGGACCGGCCATGTGGAGCCCGCGTGCGCAGAGCGACCGCATGGAGTTTTCACGCCTGTGGCGCGAGACTCTTGAGCGGACCCCAAATCTGAATATGTGGCAGGATTCCGTGCGCGAGCTCGTGATCGAGGATGGTGAGGTCAAGGGTGTCGTTACGGCACTCGGCGTCACTTTCACCGCCCGGGCCGTAGTGCTCACAGCCGGTACTTTCCTCAATGGACTTATGCACATAGGGCCCGTACAGATCGAGGGTGGGCGAGTGGCCGAACCGTCGGCCTACGGCATAACCGAACAGTTGAAATCGCTCGGCATTTCCACCGACCGCATGAAGACCGGCACCCCGGTGCGTATCGACGGCCGTTCGGTCGACTGGTCCAAAACCATACTCCAGGAGGGGGATGATGATTTCCATAAATTCTCCTATCTGCCCGATGTGGAGCGTGTGCTCGAGCAACGTCCATGCCACACGGTTTACACCAACACGGAGACCCACGAGATACTGCGCCGAGGCCTTCCGGATTCACCGCTTTACAATGGCCAGATCCGTAGCATCGGCCCCCGTTATTGCCCCAGTATCGAGACCAAGATTGTGACGTTTGCCGACAAGAATGAGCATCAGCTATTCCTCGAACCCGAGGGGGAAAACACCACCGAATATTATCTCAACGGCTTCTCTTCGTCGCTCCCGATCAATATACAGATCGAGGCTCTCGAGACCATTCCGGCTCTGCGCGATGTTATGCTTTTCCGTCCCGGCTATGCGATAGAGTATGACTTTTTCGACCCGACCCAGTTGCATCACTCACTCGAATCAAAGGTGCTCGGGGGACTCTTCATGGCCGGTCAGGTCAACGGCACCACGGGTTATGAGGAGGCGGCCGGTCAGGGTCTCATTGCCGGAATAAATGCCGCTTTGAAGATACGTGGTGGCGAGCCTTTCACCCTTGCCCGCGATGAGGCTTATATAGGAGTGCTGATCGATGACCTGGTGACAAAAGGGGTCGATGAGCCTTACCGCATGTTCACCTCGCGAGCCGAGTACCGCATACTTTTGCGTCAGGATGATGCAGACATGAGGCTCACTCCGCGCGGTCATTCCATAGGTCTGGCCGATGATGCTCGCTATGCGGCCATGGTGTCGAAGCGTGAACAGCGCGACGCTCTCATTTCGTTCTGCCGGGAGTTTTCGGTGAAGTCGGCCATCCTGAATCCGTGGCTCGAGAGTGTAGGGGAGCAACCGCTCAAGCAGGGTGTGAAGCTCGAGGAGCTTGTGCTCCGTCCCGGCTTGAATCTCGCAAAACTCTCTGGAGCCATCGAACCGCTCGCCCGGTTTATCGAGGAGAATATCGAGCCTGCGCGTCGCGACGAGATCGTGGAGGCTGCCGAAATCCTCATGAAATATCAAGGCTACATAAAGCGCGAACAGCTCAACGCCGAAAAGCTTCACCGCCTCGAAAATCTTCGTCTCCGTGGCAAGATCGACTATGCTTCGGTGAAGGCTCTTTCCACCGAGGCACGTCAAAAACTGATGCGCATCGACCCGGAGAATGTGGCCCAGGCTTCGCGCATCCCCGGCGTTTCTCCTGCCGATGTCAATATCCTCCTCCTGCTATTAGGACGGTGAAAAATGTTGTTCCACGTGGAACAATTCGGACTTTTTCGCGTAGAAATAAACAGTTTAATTCATAATATACACCTACATGGAATACTTAAAATCTCACATCCGTGACGTATTCGATTTCCCTCAGAAGGGAGTCGTGTTCAAGGATCTCACCACTCTTTTCAAGGATCCCCGAGGATTGCACATCATCGGATGGGACCTCTCTCAACTTTACCGCGACAAAGGTGTTACTAAGGTTGTAGGTATCGAGTCGCGAGGCTTCATCGGAGGCTCGATTCTTGCCTTTGAACTCGGTGCCGGATTCGTGCCCGTGCGCAAGCCCGGCAAGCTTCCTGCTGACACCATCCAGGCTTCCTACGACAAGGAGTATGGCAAGGACATCATCGAGATTCACCGCGACGCTATCACCCCCGATGATATCGTGGTTCTGCACGACGATGTGCTCGCTACCGGTGGCACTATGGCAGCCGCCTACAATCTGGTGAAGCAGATGAACCCCAAGAAAATTTACATCAACTTCATCATCGAGCTGTCCTCGCTCAACGGTCGCGCCAACCTCCCCGCCGACGCTGAGGTCTCAGCATTGATTACATATTGAAGTATAGAGGGGCCTTAAAGTATAGAGTGATTTTAAAGTATAGAGGAAAAAGTATAGAGTATAGAGGGGGATAAAACCTAAGGATAAAAGAGGCTTCTATAAGCCCTTGAAAAACTCTAAACTCTCTACGCCCATCCTCCCTCTATACTTTCCCCTCTATACTAAAATCCCTCTCTATACTTTCTCCTCTATACTTCATCCCCCCTCTATACTTAAAAAAAAATGCCCAAGCACCGCAAGTCAGCCGCCCTTGAGGAGAAGATCTCCATTCTTCCCGACACCCCCGGAGTCTATATGTACTACGACTCGGAGGGGACGGTGATCTATGTGGGTAAGGCAAAGAACCTGAAACGGCGCGTCAGCTCCTACTTCAACCGCACCCACGATTCGCTCCGCACCAATCTGCTCGTGCGGGCTATCGTCGACATGTCCTACATAGTGGTGCCTACCGAGCAGGACGCTCTCAACCTTGAGGCCTCCATGATCAAGGAGCATCAGCCACGCTACAATGTGTTGCTAAAGGATGATAAATCCTACCCCTGGATCGTGGTTACGAATGAGCCTTATCCGCGGGTTTTCATGACGCGCCAGCGCATCAAGGACGGATCGAAATACTACGGTCCTTATACCGATGCCGGGTCGGCCCGGGCCACGCTCGACCTCGTGCGCCGTCTCTACCAGATACGCTCCTGCCGTCATCTAATCACCTCCGATTATATCAAGGCAGGCAAGGGCAGACTGTGTCTCGACTACCATCTCAAGCGGTGTCGCGGATGTTGCACGGGGCTGATTTCCGAGGAGGCCTACAGTGCCGACATCGATAGGGTGAGGGCCATACTCCGGGGCGATATTTCCGAACTCCTCAACTATCTGAAAGGGGAGATGGAGAAGCTCGCCATGGAGCTACGCTTTGAGGAGGCCCAGGAGCTGAAGGAGCAATATGACCTCATAAAGCGCTACCAGGCCAAGAGTGTCATAGTGTCGCAGACGGTCGAGGATGTCGACGTGTTTGGAGTCCATGACGAGGACGATGAAGTGTATATAAACTATATGCACATACGCCACGGTGCGGTGGTGAAATCGGTGACTCTCGACTACCGCCGTCGCCTCGATGAGACGGTGCCCCAGTTGTTGTCCTACGCCATGGCCGAGATCTCCGAGACCCTCGGCGTGAAGTACGATGAAGTGGTGGTGGCCCAGGAGCCCGACTGCGAGATGCCCGATGTGAAATTCATCGTGCCCAAGCGTGGCGACAAGGCCAAGCTTCTTGAGGTGTCAGAGAAGAATGCCCGACAGCATCGGGTGGACAAAATCAAGACCATCGAGAAGCGCGATCCGTCGGCGAGGACCGACAGGATACTCGAGCGTATGCGCTCCGATTTCCGGCTTTCCGAACTGCCGCGCCACGTGGAATGTTTCGATAATTCCAATATCCAGGGCACTAATCCCGTCGCCTCGTGCGTGGTGTTCAAGGACGCGAAACCATCCAAAAAGGACTACCGTCATTTCAACATCAAGACCGTCGAGGGACCCGATGATTTCGCCTCGATGAAGGAGGTGCTCACCCGGCGCTACACCCGCCTGGTCAACGAGGGGCAACCGCTCCCACAGCTCATAGTGGTCGACGGTGGCAAGGGTCAGCTTTCGGCCGCCGTGGAGGCTCTTGACGATATGGGTCTGCGTGGCACTATCGCTGTCGTTGGCATCGCGAAACGGCTTGAGGAAATCTACTTCCCGGGCGACAGCATCCCCCTCTATATCGACAAAAACAGCGAGAGCCTGAAGGTGGTCCAGCAGCTGCGCGACGAGGCCCACCGCTTCGGTATAACCCATCACCGCAACCGCCGAAGCAAGGGGCAGGCGGTATCCGAGCTCGACAGCATAAAGGGGATAGGCGAGAAGACCCGCACCGCGCTACTCTCGCATTTCAAGAGTGTGAAGCGTCTGCGCGAAGCCGACCTCGACACCATTGCCGAAGTGATCGGGCCGGCCAAGGCTTCGATTGTCTACGGTGCCTTGCATGACAACTAAGGAATATTTACGGCAACTAAGTAATTAGTGCATGGTGATGGCTTTGCGGAAATTTCCGGGAAGCCGTGCGACATTATCGCACCTTTTCGACCGGCCGACGGCATTATATTTGCGGAAAAATTGTATTCATTTCTCGCTCTATTTTTCCGCATCATGAACCATCATTTCCTGTCATCATTGCTGGTACTCCTCTCGGTCGAATACCTCGGAGTCCTGCTTGCCGTGCTTGCCGATCTTGTCAGTGGCCTGCGTCGCGCCCGGCGTGAAAATCGCCCCTGCTCATCGCGTGGATTGCGTCGCACGGTGGCCAAACTTTCCTCCTACTATCTCGCCCTGTTCTGCCTCTCGGTGGTCGACGCGATGATCATTACGGCCATAATCACTCTCGATGAATTGGGCCGGACATCGCTCCCTCCTTATCCCTATCTTTCCACTCTCGGTGCCATCTCGCTCGCGCTTATCGAGGTCCGGAGTATTGCCGAAAATTCCCCTCACCGCACCGATATTTTCAATGCCCTTAAACTCCTCTCGGAACTGTTCCGGATGAAGAGATAATGCAATGTCGCGACCCGGCTTTTCCGCCAGGTCGCGACATTGTATGTTTATATGTTCTCTTTATCTTATTTCAAAAATCGTCCCGTCACGCTGTCGGGATTGGCGGCGATATCGGCAGGTGTGCCTGTGGTGACAATACGGCCTCCTGACGCGCCTCCGCCGGGTCCCATGTCGATTATATAGTCAGCGTTCCTGATCACGTCCATATCGTGCTCTATTACGATCACTGTGGCACCGGCCTTCAGCAGATGGTCGAACACCTCCAGAAGTTTTCTCACATCGAGGGGGTGAAGGCCTATGGTGGGTTCGTCGAACACGAACACCGAGTCAGATTGCTGACGTCCCATTTCCGAAGCGAGTTTCAGTCTCTGCGCCTCACCTCCCGACAGGCTGGGGGTGGCCTCTCCGAGCGTGAGGTAGCCGAGGCCGAGATCCCTGAGGGTGGCTATGCGCGATGACACCGTGCGGAAGTCGCGGCACATATTTATGGCCTCGGATATGTCGGCCTCCATCGCCTGAGGGAGCGAGAATGTACTGCCATCCTTGCACCGGCACTGCACCAGCGAGGCGTCGCGCGAGTATCTCGATCCGTGACATTCGGGACACGGTATATCCACGTCGGGGAGAAACTGTACATCGAGGCTCACCATGCCTGTGCCGTCACACACCGGGCATCTCAGCCGTCCCGTGTTGTAGGAGAAATCTCCCGCCTTGTATCCGCGAGCTTTCGCATCGTCGGTGCGGGCGAATATCTTCCTCAGCTCATCGTGGATGTTGGCATACGTAGCCACTGTGGAGCGCACGTTGGCTCCGATAGGGGTGGAGTCGATCAGCTTGACATGCTCTATGCCCGGAGCCGATATTTCTTTCACGTGGGCGGGTGGGGTAGTGCCGTTGGTGAGGGCTTCAAGGGCAGGTACGAGGCTCTCCAGAATCAGCGTGGTTTTTCCCGAGCCCGACACTCCGGTCACCACCGTGAGGCGCCCTTTGGGGATGTCGGTCTCGAGCGGTTTCACTGTATGGATCGGAGCGGTCGACAGGTGGATTTTCCCGAGGGCAAACATCTCGTCGTCGCTTACGGCGGGTATGATTCTCTCCCCGTTTTCGCCGGCCAGGAAGGGGCCGATTAGCGATCTTTTATTCTTCTCGATGGAGGCGACAGTTCCTTGTGCTATCACCTCTCCGCCGTCGGCACCGGCTCCTGGTCCCATCTCCACTATCCAGTCGGAATGGCCGAGTATCTGTGCGTCGTGGTCCACGAGTATCACTGAATTTCCGTCGGCGATCAGGTCGTCCATCACGCCGGTGAGTCCGGCTATGTTGGCGGGGTGAAGTCCTATCGAAGGCTCGTCGAGTACATACAGTACCCCGGTCGTGCGGTTCCTCACCACCCGGGCCAACTGCATACGCTGGCGTTCTCCGGTCGATAGGGTCGAGGCCGCTCTGTCGAGGCTCAGGTATCCGAGCCCTAAATCCACGAGTCGCCTCGATGTCGAAAGGAACGAATCGCATATATTTTCCGCCATCTGGCGCATCGGTTCAGGCAACGACGCAGGCACTTTTTTCACCCAGTCGATGCACTGGTCGAGTGTCATCTCGCACACCTTGTCGAGACCGATGCCCATGATCCTCGGTGCCCGTGCTTCCTCCGAGAGTCGTGTTCCATGACATGCCGGACACACATCGCTACGCAGGAATCGCTCCACTCTCTTCATCCCTTTTTCATCGGAGACTTTGGCCAGGGCGTTCTCCACGGTGTACACCGCGTTGTAGTATGTGAAGTCGAGTTCGGTCGCCTGGTTGGAGTTCTTGGGGCGGTATAATATGTGTTTCTTCTCGGCCGGGCCGTTGAACACAATATCCCTCTCGCGGGGTGTGAGCTGATTGAACGGCACGTCGGTGCGCACTCCCATCTCGCGGCACACATCGGTCATGAGCGACCACATGAGCGTGTTCCATGGAGCCACCGCGCCCTCGTCGATAGTCTTGCTTTCATCTGGCACAAGGGTGGAGCGGTCCACAGCCATCACCGTCCCTGTGCCTCCGCATTTCTTGCAGGCTCCGGTGCTGTTGAACGACAGATCCTCGGCTCCCGGCCCATAGAAATGTATGTCGCAATTGTCGCACACCAGCTCTTTCTCGGCAGCCACGTCGAGTGATGGCTCATGATAATGCCCGCACTTGGGACAGCGGTGCGAGGCCAGTCTCGAGAACATCAGTCTGAGACTATTCAGCAGTTCCGTACCCGTCCCGAATGTGCTCCTGATCCCCGGCACTCCCGGGCGCTGGTGGAGGGCTATGGAAGCCGGCACATACAGCACCTCGTCCACCTGGGCTTTCGGAGCCTGGGTCATCCTTCGGCGCGTGTAGGTCGACAGTGCCTCGAGATACCGTCTCGATCCCTCGGCATAGAGCACTCCTAATGCCAGTGATGATTTTCCCGAGCCCGACACACCCGCTATCCCCACAATACGGTTGAGCGGGATGTCCACGTTCACATCCTTCAGGTTGTGAACCCTGGCTCCTCTTATTTCTATATCCTTTGGTGCGTTGCTCTCCATTATTGTATCTTGCTTTGCTTATTTCTGTCGCTGTTATCTGGTTGCAAAGATAAACAATACGGCTCTAAATTAAGTTGGTTACCGATATATAAAATTACAACTTAGTAGTTTACAGTTAATTGGTGATAGAGTAACGCCACACGGAACCGCTCCGTGAGGCTTCTCGGATAAAATATAACGGTCGTAAACCCGGATTTCTCCAAATTTACGACCGCTATTTAACATAATTAGGATGCTTCTTCAACTATATTTTTAGTTGTAGGTCTTTCTTCACCGGAGGCATACATATGTGCGAGTCGCACACCTGATATGACACGGTGCAAGTGATGGGGCCCGAGCCGTTGCCGTCGAGAGGGCAGGTATATGTTGCCTCGGTCTCATGGATGGTGGTGCCGGTCTCGCCGAAACGTCCGGGACGGCTTATCTGCCATTCTCCGGCAGTCAGTCCCTGGGGAAGTGCGAGGTTCACTGCGGTGGGGATATAGGGATCATCGCCGGCTACGTTGGCATAGATATGGTATCCGGGATGTATCTTGAACTTCACCACCAGCTGGCGGTTGCCACGGGTATCGCTTATGATATTGGCGGCGGCTGTCACTGGATTGGCATCGCTTGTCTCGGTGCCGGTCGATGCGCTCTTGTTCTCCTCCACGCGCTTCCTGTACTCGAAGTAATTGTTGCCGGGTACGTCTCCCTCCTCGTTGATCAGGAATTTCCATCCGCCCGATTCTGTGAAGAACATTTTGTCCTTGTAGGTCTCATACCATTTTCTCCACTCGGCGGGAGTCTGGAAGTCGGCCATGGTGTAGCGGGCAAGCACACGGTTGGCGCGGTCGGTCTCCTTGCCCTGCTCGAGCGAGGTGATGGCCTTGTCGAGAAGCTCGTGCTTATAGTTGGGAATACCCCAAGCCTTCACATCCTCATCAAGGAATATATTGTAGAATCCCTCCGAGTAGAAGTAATCGAAATTGTCCTTGAAGTACTGGGCGTATGCTTTCTCATCGGTGCCGAGCATCGGGAAGAAATTCTTGGCGTAGCGCTTCACGTAATCCTCGTAGGGGGTAGGCTTGAACTCTCCGGGCTCGCCATATTTGAGTTCTTCCTTCTCTTGCTCGTTCAGTTCCTGGCCGGCAGCCTTCTTGTCCATTATGGCTTTGTATGCTTCTTTACGTTGCTCGTTCCATTGCTTCTCTCTCTCCATGCGGTCGTTATAGCTGTCCTTGGTCACGAGATATGAGATCTCTTTCAGATACTCGCGAGTGGCGATGCGGTCGTTAAACTTGCGGGCCAGAGGCTTCTTACCGTTGAACTTCGAGATATACACCACAGCGTTGGCAAACACATCCTTTCCCTCCTGGGTCATGTACAGAGGCGAAGCCGCGAATCCCCAGTGCAGGAAGTTACCGTGACGGCCTATGGCCACGGCATCGAGGGTCTTGGCGCACACACCGCTCGATATGTACTCGGCATCGGGCGAGTCGGTGTAGCCCCACGGGCGAGCCACCATGCCTACACCAAATCCTTTGTCGGTCTTGTACCCCTTGGTCTGTACACGCCACATCGGCAATTCGTCGGGCATCTCGCCGTCATAATAGTAGGCGTAGTGGTAAGCGTCCGAGGGGGTGGGACACTTCTCCACGTTCAGCTTCACCTTGAACGGGCCCTTGAATATAGGATGATCCTTCACCCAACTGTGGGCCTGGGCATCGAGACACAGGCAATACCAGTCGTTTTTCGATCCGTATGCACGGCCCACATTCTCGCCTATCTGGCCTATGGTCACTGTGGCGCAGTCGTAATCATTGGGGAGATATTGGGCGCGTTCATACTTGGTGATGTTGCCGTTGGCATCCTTCTCCACCACTCGCGGACGTATCGGTTTGGGATTTCCGTCGAGGATAGTCACGTCATATCCTTTCGACATGTCGGCTGTGTATTCAGCGCCGTTTACGGCAGTCACCGAGGTGAAATAATCCTCGAGCATGTTTTTGAAGGCCTCGGTACGCTCCTTCACGGCGGCATCCTTCTGCTCGGGAGCCACCTGATACATGTCGGTCATACCGCCCACGTACAGCACTTTCAACGGCTGTTTCTTGGCCGCGAACGCCAGCGAGCCGGCAAGCCCTACAGCCACGATCGATAATAATATCTTTTTCATGATTAATAATTAAAAGGTTTCAAAAAACAAAGTGTCATAATTCCCCTATCTGAGGAATTATGACACATACACAATATTACTAATAAATAACCATTAAATAATCATTTTATGACTTACTTAATAAGTATTCTGTATCAGCACATTGTCCGAGCGCAGAATATCAACCTCGGGGATCGGCAATGCGTAACGGCGGCTCTTGGGCTCGAGCACATGCTCTACCAAAGCATCGTTCATAAGCACGCTCGACGAGGTGTAGGGATAGAACTGGCGACGGATGGTCACGTCATCACTCGGATCATCGTTCCAGGCATAACGCTTCAGGTCATACCAGCGTATGGTCAGTGGCATTTCGCGACGGCGCTCGTCGAGCACCTTTTTGAGTGCATCCGATGCCGAGCCTGTGGGCAGATCGGCGTATGCTTCGGTAGCGATACGGGCTTTGCGCAGATCGTTGAGGGTCTTGATGGCATCGCCGGCATTGCCTCCGCGGGCCAGACACTCTGCCTTGATCAGCATCATCTCGGCTACGGTGGGGCCTGAGATCAGGTTGTCGTAATAGAACTGGCAATAGCCGTCCGAGCGTCCTTCCGTGGTTCTTTCGCAGCTACGCAGACCGAAGTCCTCGATCACGAAATAGCGGTAGCGCAGGTCGTTGTCAGGATTTCCGTCCTTGATGTCGCGGGCGAAAGTGTCGAGCAGATCCTGGCTGGGGATATACCACCATGATGCGTAGCTCATGGTGCGGGCAAACAGCAGCTCCTTCCATTCAAGCAGCTCGGTAAAGCCGTTTGTACCGTAGAACTGGAGCTTTGTATAAGGATATTTGCACACTATCTGCTCCTCCTCGGGAGTACCGGCATTGATGGTGAAAGTGTCATCATTGGTGCTGTAATACATCTCGGCGGGATCGTTGAAATCCTTGAGGGTGTTGTACTCGGCGAGCACCTCTCCGGCATACTTGGCTGCATTGGTGTAATCGCCCATGTACAGGTAGAAGCGGGCCGCGAAGGCGCGGGCACTCGCTGTGGTTCCGCGCCAGTTCTGCATCTTACCTGCACCGTTGATGAACGGCTTGGTGATTTTTAGAGCCTCCTGCAGGTCGTTTTCAATGAATGAGAACGTCGCGCCGAGGGGCTGGCGGGCTACTGATTCCTCAAAGCTTGTGGTGGCTCTCAGAGGAAGTCCGAGATCGTTGGCATTGTCGGCCGACGGGTACAGGCAGTGACACACCGCTAACTGGAACAGCGAGTAGGCGCGCACCAAGTGTGCCTCGGCTTTCAGATTGGCTTTCTCGGCCTCTCCCCCGCTCACATTGTCGATATTGGCGAGCACGAGGTTGGCACGGAAGATTTTTCCGAATTCACCGTCCCACAACAGACGTCCTGAACGCTTGTTGTTGGTGGCCCATGTAAAGTCGTTGAGGTCATCGATCGAGGTCGATCCGGTACGGTGCGACTGTATGTTGGGGGTCAGCCCGTAATCGTCCGATGCTAAGAAAGTATAATTTGATTCGGAATAGAATGAGCTGTACGAAGCGAGCAGGGCATCCAGCTGTGAAACCTCGGTGATTGTCTTGCTCGAATTCTTGGAGGGATCCTTATCGAGGAAGTCGTCGCAGGCTGTCAGCGCCGGAAGCATCGCCGCAACTCCTATGGATAATAATATATGTTTTTTCATAATTGGATACGTTGTGGTGATTTAGAAATGCAACTTAAGTCCGAATGTATACGATGCCTGGAGGCGCGGGCTGCCCTTGCTGAATTCGGGATCCTCGTTCCAGCCGTTGAAGTACAGGTTCCAGGGATTGTTGGTCTGCACGGTCAGCTGTGCGCCCTTCATGCCGAGTTTGGAAAGGATACGCTTGGGCACATTGTAGCTCAGGCTGATCTCCTGCACGCGTATGTGGGATGCGTCGGTTGCGAGATACGACAGGTAGGGATAGAAACGGTCCCAGAAATAGTAGCGGTCCTCCACATCCTGCAGCGGTTGCGGACAATATATGTTGGGGTCGCAGTTCAGGATCTCGTAGTACTTGCTGTTGAGATTGAAGCGCGATCCGGTGGGTGCGGGATAGTTGAAGCTCTCGCGCATGAACTTGTGGCCGAATTTGCCGGTGAGCAGGAACGAGAAGTCGAAATCATAGATGCGGAAAGTCGAACCGAACGATACATTCCAGGGTGCCACCTTGGTGCCCATATTGAGACAGTAGCTTGTGCCGTCGCCATAGAGATAGCTGTTGAAGCCTACCTTCTCACCGTTCTCGTAATATACGGTAGGCGAATAGAATGGAGATGACTCCGATCCGGTGTTTACAACGCCGGCATACTCGTAGCACCACAGGGTGTTCATATCCTCACCCTCTACCCATGCGCCGCTGCCTCCGCCTATCAGCTGATAGCCGTAGTGCTGGGCCACCTTGAGCGATTTCACCTCGTTCTTGTTGTAGGAAACGCGCAGATTTCCGGTCCAGGTGATATTGGGGGTGATGTTCATGGTCGATCCGAGTTCAATCTCAACGCCTCGGTTGAGGATCTCGCCGTTGTTGAGCTTCATGGAGGTCGTGCCGTTCACGGCCGAGATCTCGCGGGCGGCGATGAGGTCCTGGGAATGTTTGTTGTAGAAGTCGATCTTACCGAAGAGCTTCGAGTTGAAGAGGTTGAAGTCCACGCCTGCATCCCATGTGCCGGTCTTCTCCCAGCGCAGAGTGGGGTTACCGTAGCTGGCGATTGAACCTGTATATTCACCGGTGATGGTGTTGGGCGATGCCGAGGTGGTGAGCAGTGGCTTGAATGTGGTGGACTTATCCACGTTACCGTTGTAGCCGTAGGTCAAGCGCAGATTGAGGCGGTTAAGCCATGTCACCTCTTTCAGGAAGTTCTCTTTGCCGATCTGCCATCCGGCTCCTACCGACCAGAATGGTGCGTAGCGGTAGGCGGGATCATCGGTGATGAGGTTGGATGCATCGGTACGGTAGCTGCCTGATACGGTATACTTGCTGTCGTAGGTATAGGATGCGTTGGCAAATGCCGAGAAATAACGGTCAGTCTGGTCTGAGAATGAACTGTTGAGGTAAGAGTTGAGGTTTACTGAGCCTCCTGTCCATCCTGTTACGCTGGTCTTGCCGGGGATCGAGCCTACGCTCAAGGTCTGGTCATTGTAGCCGAATACACGGGGATAACCGTAATACTGATAGTGACGGTCGGTGGTCTCTATACCGCCCACTACGGCCACTGAATGTTTGTCGGCGAATGTGTGGTTGAAATTCACCTGGTTACGCACTGTGAGTACACTGTATTTCGAGCGGCTGCGGTCGAGGAATCCCCCCTTGGGCACATTGAGAGTCACCTTATCGGTGGCTTTGTCCCATGTGCTTGATGTATTGATGAATTCCCTCACGGTGTATGAGTTCTCATTCATGTAGGTATCATTATGGCTGTCGATCAGCTCATACTGTACCTTGGAGTCGAATGTGAGGCCTTTCCATATCTTGAATGTGAGGCCTACCTGGGCACGTGCATTCAGTTTGGTCGATTTCTTGTCCTGATTCCAGGAGTCATCCAGCGGATTATAAGTCCAGTCGCTGTAGGGGAAGTTCTCGGTCGGTACCTTGTTTTCGAGATACCATGCCGAGAAGATATCGTAACGCTCGAGATTTCCGTTCTCGTCTACGAGATTCTCGAACGATGCGAGTCCTGGAAGGCCACCGAGCCCGTTGAGTTTCCGGTCAGTGTAATCAAAGTTTCCATTGAAAGTGAAGTCGAGCCACTTGTAGACGCTGGTGCGGTTGTTGACCGATACCATATACTTGTTGTCGGAATCACCCTTCCAGTGGTCATGGTTGTTTTGATACAGCACTGAGAGCGAGGTGTTGGAGCGCTCGGTCTGGATATTGATACCGATATTCTGCTGAAGCACCATCGGATTCTGCAGCACATATTTGCGTATCTGGTCGGTGTTGTCGATATTGCGGTAACGGTTGATGGCCTGGTTCATCTCCTGCTCGGTGATGTGACCGAGACGGTGCTCGTTGAGCAGGTTGTACACCGAGCTTCCGCCCCAATACTGGCTCGATTCCTCGGGCCACCATGTTGAAGCTCCCCACTTGTCAAATGTTGCGATCTCGTAATCGATAAGATCGTTGGACGATGTGCGCGACAGGGCGTAGTCAAGATCCATCTTGGGTGAGATCTTGTAGAAGCCCGAGTAGTCCACGTTGACCACGGTATTCTTGTTGCCCGATCCGGCACCTGCCTTTGTGGTGATGACGATTACACCGTTGGCCGACTTGGCGCCCCAGATACTTGCGGCGGCGGCGTCCTTAAGCACGGTCACGCTCTCCACGTCGTTGGGGTTGATCGACTCGAATCCGCCTTCGATGGCAAATCCGTCCACTACGAGCAGAGGAGCGCTGCTAACGTTGAAGCTCGATGTTCCGCGTATCTCGAAAGTGGGGTTGCCATAGAGGTCCTGGGTACTCGAGAGACCGGCGGCGGCACCCATCAGTCGCGATGCGATATTGCCGGTGGCCTTCTGAAGCTGCTTCTTGTCGATGATGTCAAATGATCCGGTGGCACGCTCCTTGGAGAGGGTCTGATAACCTGTCACCACGATCTCGTCCAGGCGGTTGTCGCTGTTCATGAGGCGGATTTCCATGTTCTTTCCGGCCGATGCGGTCACATCCTGGGTCTTCATGCCCACGTATGACACCACAAGCACACACTTGGGATCATGGGATCCGAGTACAAATTTTCCGTCCACATCAGTGGCGGTACCTTGGTTGGCGGTTCCCTTGATGAGAATGGTCGCACCGGGGAGCGGTTCTCCCTCTTCGTCTACCACAGTACCTGTGTAGGTGTACTTGGCGGCACTTTTACTGGTCGTTGTGCTCTGAGCTTGCACATTGGCCGTGAAGCCGGGTATCATCACGGCGATCACTACCGATAGCCGTATAATAGCCGGGAGCATCCCCGATAACGGGAACAGACTTGTTGATTTCTTGATAATGCCCATTGACTAATGATTGGTAATATGATTAATGAATTTTCTGATGTCCATGAGTTATTGTAAAGCGGAAGGAAATGACGATTGGTCTATCCTATTTTAGATAAATTCACTTTTCAGTGATAATAATTGTTAACTGCAATAAAACTCTTTTTGCAAATTTAGACTAAAAATATGTGAATAAGGGTGCTTGGTATGATTAATAAATGTTAAAAACGGGGGGGGGTAATTCTAATATTCTGTTAATGAAATAATTGCAAAACCACTCATAATTCCCCTAATCATATTTATAGATAATGCGTTAGCAAAAATATAAATGTTAATTAAATGTTAAATTTAATTTTGATAAAAATAGCCTCCCATATTATATTGTCCGGTTGTTGGCAGTGATTTATTCTACTGTCCATGCCGTTGCGTAGAAGATGTTTTTGGCATCTTGGATGAAAAATCCTTGTCAATAATCCACGTTCCGGTTTGTGGGGGAGGAGTATTTTCATTAATTTTGCCATATTGAACCGAAACCTACACACTGATGACTGATTTCAATTATATACACGTAGCTTTCCGAGGCGAAGTCCAGGGCGCCACACGCACCCTCTACTCCTATTCCCCGGCGGGTAGCGACATCGATCCGCAATGGAACACCAACATGGTGGAGCCGGGCGCGGCGGTGAAGCGATTCCTTAATGCCAACGAGTGCTACGTACTCCAGCAGTCCGAGCTGGGCCATTACATCTCCCTCATAACCCGCAACACCGTATCCCCCGAAAAGGGATTCATGATGATATCTCTCCTCATCGACAATGGATGCTCTCTCACCGGCCGTCAGGTGCTCAACACCTTTGCCGGACTCAAAAAAGCTTTCATTGAGGAGGATAACCTCACCGACGAGGCCCTTGAGACCGTGCTACTCGAGGCCGGTGTGCCCCGCGAGCCACGTATGCTCGAGGCCTGGCGCTACACTGCCGACGAGACCCCGGTCGACGACATGGGCGAGGCTGCCTACCGCACCTATATCTCGGTCCAGGAGCTGGAGTCCATCTTCTCTTTCCCCGGACAACCCGAGTATGCCGGCTACCGTTGCATCCTCATTGTCTCGGCCACCACATCCCTGCGGCCCGGTGTCAAGATGCCCCGCATCACCATCCCCATACGCAAGCAGTATGGCGTGGTGTGCCCCGAGGGGGTCACAGCCTCGGCCTCGCTTGTCTATGACGGCGACCGCCTCACCCTTACCTACGAGAAAGAGGGCTTCAACACTCACACCGAGACAGTGGTTGTGGGCAATCCCGCGTCCTATATTAAATATGAGGGATCAACCATACATGTCCGCACAGCAGCCCAGACCGGCATACGCTTCGTGCGCCGTGTCCCCATCAAGGTCCTCTCCGTCAAGGGTGTGCCCCTCAATGGCTACACCATCTCGGTCAACGGCCACTCGGTGAGCACCGCCGACCCCTTCATCGAATTTACCGAGCGTGATCTCGTGCCCGACGGCGACGTGGAGATCCAGGTGGCCTCCAACAACTACCGCCCTCTCAAGCTCAAGAAACCATCCTCCGAGATGCTTGTCACCGAGGAGCTTTCCCTCGAGCTTCAGCCCGTGGAGCAGGGAGTGACCCTGCGCCTCGATTTCGGCGATGGCCGTGTGTTCGAGCAGCAGATCATGATTGAGAAGAACACCCCCGAGTACAATCGTCTCCACTCGGGCAACTTCCACGGCTTCCGTGCCCACCGTCAGGTCACTACCGACAATTCCGAGGTCTACAATGTGGACGTGCGCCTCACCAATCCTCCTGTGGCCCCCAATTTCGAGACCTCTCGTTCCGAGTCTGCTACCGATGTAAAGAAGAAGGCTCCCAAGTTTGTCAACGTCTCCGATGAGGCTGCCGATGAGCGTCCGCGCATCGATGCCACCGTCCCCCGGCGCGATGATACCCCCGATGATCCCGACCTTGACCGCACCGATGACGAGGACGATGAGGAGCCCCGCGCACGTTCCTACAAGCGCAAGGCCATGAAATGGCTCGGTATAGGCATAGGCTTGATAGCCGCTGTTGTTGCCGTGACTCTTCTTCTCCCCGAGGGCAACGATCTCGATGCCACTCCCGCCGATCAGAGCGGTATAACCTCGGAACAGGCCGACTCCGTAGCCTCTGCCGCCGTGGCTGTGGTCCCCATGACCCCTGAGGAGGCCGCTGATGCCGAGTATCTCAACGGAAATGCCGCCTGGGTGCTCAACAAGCTCCAGAGCCCCATGGGTCAGGCGCTTGCCCAGGCTCTCACCGAAGGCAATCTCGATGCCCTCGCCAACAATGACTATTTTGCCGTCAAGGGCCGTTGCACCAATGAGCAGGCTCTACAGATTGTCGACATGGCTTGGAAAGCCATCGGCTCGCCCAATCAGCGTGGCAACGAGCGCAAGATGCGTGCCGCCGTGCAGAACGGCCAGGTGGTGCTCCGCGACATGGTAAACTCGCTGGCCAAGGTGCGCCCCTCCGAGAATATCAACACCCGTCCTCTCCCTCAGAAATAACATATTACTACACAATGACTATCAACGAAATACAGAACGAGATCGTCGACGAGTTCTCCGAGGTCGACGACTGGATGGACCGCTATGGCATGATCATCGACCTGGGCAACTCCCTCCCACCCATCGATGAGAAATACCGCACCCCCGAGCATCTTATCGAGGGATGCCAGAGCCGCGTGTGGATCAATGCCGAGCTCACCCCTGAGGGGAAAGTGCATTACACCGCCGACTCCGATGCCATCATCGTCAAGGGCATAATATCCCTGCTGGTCAAGGTACTCGACAACCAGACTCCCGACGATATCCTCTCGGCCGATCTTCATTTCATCGATGATATAGGTCTCAGCGAGCACCTCTCGCCCACCCGTTCCAACGGCCTCCTGGCCATGCTCAAGCAGATGCGTCTCTACGCTCTCGCCTTCAAGGCCAAGCAGCAGGCTTGACCATAAGTCATTCCGTAATCAGTATATGTCAGAGGAATTTTTGCCGCAACTCTCCCGTAGACTTGCCGCAACCTCCCGTGGCTCCGCTGCCGATGCGGTCCATGGGGTGGAGGTGTATTTTCTCATCGAGACCGACAGTGCGGGCACTCCGCGCCTGCTCACGGTCGACCGTGACCTCTCGCCTGTAACCGTGCTTGACTACAGGGACTATTCAGGCCCTGTGGCCACCCTTCTGCGCACACTCGACGGCATAATGGCCGAGTCGCGTTTCGACATCTCGTGGGATGCTGCCGGTAGCCGTGGTGTGGATCTCTCGCGCCACCCTCTTGTCATGTACCAGCTGGTGAGATGCGACAACATCATCTCCTCGGTCGGCGGCCGTGGCGCGACTCCGGTGTGCGTCTCCGATGATCCGGCCACCCTCACCCTGTGCCTCAACCCTGTCGACGGCAATCCTGCCATGCTCTGCTCCTCGTGGTGTCTCGACAGGCCGGTACCCGCGTCAGCCGACAATGATGACCGCTCCATCGGTGTCACCGAGTTGCGCAGTTCTGACTATCATCTCCTTAGTGACTCGTTTGTCCTCTGTGACTCCGTGATTTACCCTGTAGGTCCGCTTGGCGACAATTATAGCGAGCTCAAATTCTTCTGCTCCGACTTTCCCGCCGATATGGCCGAGCAATACCTCTCGGTGGCCTACTCCTATCTCGATAACTTCTCGCTCGATTTCGAGGGGCGCACGGTCGAGATTTCGCGTGACCGGGTCGACATGCTTCCGGCCCTGGTGTTTGAGAAAGTCGACTCCGACCTCGCCCTCCATCTGCGCGTCACCATGAGTGTGCGTGGCGTCGACGAGGACTTCCTCAAGCGCTTCTCCCTCACCAGCACAGTCTCCCTTTCCATTCCCGGCAAGGCTGTGGTGAGACGCGTGCGTCAGCGCGACCGCAAGGCCGACATCGACAAGGTGAGAGCCATGATAGTGAGCTACGCGCCTACACGCAAGGAGGGTAGGGACGTGTACCTCGACGGCGACACATTCATTATCCCCGCCAACGTGGCCGGCCCGTTCCTCCTGCGCGGACTTCCGGGCCTCATCAGCGACTATATCCTCATCGGCACCGACCGCCTGCGTGGCTACAAGGTGGTGCCCGTCAAGCCGCGCCTTAATCTTAAGGTCTCCTCCGGCATAGATTTCCTCGAGGGGGAAGCCACCGTCCAGGTGGCCGACGAGACCATCAATCTCGGCAAGCTTTTCGAGCAGTACAGGCGCGACAAGTATATCACCCTCAAGGACGGCTCCCGCGCCGTGCTCGATGATTCCTACATGCGCCGTCTCGAACGCCTCTTCGGCGACAAGCGCGGTGCCGGAAAGAATATCCGCCTCTCCTATTTCGACCTCCCCGATGTCGAGGACATGCTCTCGGCCAAGCTCGACCCGGCCCTTTTCGCCCGTCAGCGCGAGGTCTACGAGGGCTTTAACAGCCTCTCATCCTCCACTATAGCCCTCCCCGGCATGAACGCATCTCTGCGTCCCTATCAGCTCGAGGGTGTGAAATGGATACGCTATCTCTACGACAATAACCTCGGCGGATGCCTTGCCGACGATATGGGTCTCGGAAAGACTATCCAGACCATCGCCATGCTCTCTACCGTATATCCCGCCGAGAGTAAACCCGCGCTCATCGTGATGCCCCGCAGTCTGCTCTTCAACTGGCAGAACGAGCTGGAGCGTTTCTGTCCCGCACTCAGCGTGTACATGTATTACCAGGGCACACGCGACATTGACGAGGCCATGAAGCACAACGTGGTGCTCACCACCTACGCCATGGTGCGCAACGATATCGAGAAGTTCTCCTCCCGCGAGTTCCACTACATCATCCTCGACGAGTCGCAGAACATTAAGAATATCACCGCCCAGGTCACCCGTGCCGTCTATCTCCTCAATGGCGAGCACCGCCTTGCCTTGAGCGGCACCCCTATAGAGAACAACCTCTCGGAGCTCTACTCACTGTTCCGCTTCATAAATCCCGGTATGCTCGGCGATTACGAGGACTTCAACCGCCGCTATGTGGCCCCCATACAGCGCGACGGCGATAAGGATGCCATGGCCTCCCTGCGCCGGCGCATATTCCCCTTCATGTTGCGTCGTCTCAAGCGCGATGTGCTAACCGAGCTTCCCGACCGCATTCAGCAGACACTCTATGTGGAGATGGATCCGGCCCAGGCCGAGTACTACGAGCAGCGCCGACGCTTCTACAAGGAGAAGGTTGACGATGCCATAGCCTCCGAAGGGGTAGGGAAGTCCCAGTTTGTCATGTTCCAGGCCCTCACCGAGTTGCGACGCATAGCCTCGGTGCCCGAGAGCCTCACCGACGGCGAGATCCGTTCCCCCAAGCTCGAGACCCTTGTCGAGAGCCTGGCCGATGCCGTGGCCAACGGCCACAAGTGCGTGGTATTCTTCAATTACGTGGCCGGACTCGAGCTTACGGGCGAGCGCCTGAAACAGCTCGGCATAGACTATGAGATGATGACCGGAGCCACCACCGACCGCCGTAAGGTAGTGGAGCGTTTCGACCGCGATCCGGCTTGCATGGTGTTCCTCATGACCCTCAAGACCGGCGGAGTGGGCCTAAACCTCACAGTGGCCGACACCGTGTTCATCTTCGAGCCCTGGTGGAACAAGGCCGCCGAGGAGCAGGCCATCAACCGTCTCCACCGCTTCGGCCAGAAAGCCAAGGTCCACTCCTTCTCGCTCATAGCCCGCGACACCATCGAGGAGAAGATACTCCGCCTCCAGGAGCAGAAAGCCGAGCTTTTCGATTCCCTAATCAGCTCCGACACCTCTACCGCCAAGCATCTCACCGAGGACGACATCAACTTCATCCTCGGCAAGTAATCCCCCTCATTTCTGCGCTGTTATGGATCTGAATTTAGATAACCTCCCCATACTCACTCTCGATGTCCCCGCCAGCTCCACGGTGTCAAAGTGGGTCGATATTCTTGAGAATGTTTACTCCAAGGACAAGCTTCTGAAGATTGTCCAGAGCCTGCGTCCGATGTTTGACAAGCATGTTGTGATGCTTGGCCACACCCCGCTCTCCGATGAATATTCCCTCCTGTTGCGCAAGAAGACCCAGTCTCATAAAAATGTCCTCTCGGGATTCCTCGCCCGCTTGCTCTCGCTCGAGAAAAACCGGTCAATCATCTTCCTCACCTTCCCCGAGGATGTGAGAAACGTGTGGTATGCCATGTCGGACCGTTATTTCCTCTCGGCCGACGACATCCGCAAGATCATGGGACGCGAGACCCCACCCACCAAGATGAAATGGGGCTACGAGGTGGCCGATGCCGACGATCTGCAGGACGTAGTGGCATGGTTTGGCCTCCTGAAATCCTATTGGGGCATATCGGGCTACTTCTACATCCCCGCCACCATCCTCTCCAGCTTCACCCACCTGTTGCACAGGGCCGTGACCGAGACCCGTGTCCGCAAGCTCAGGGCCAATCTCTCCCTTTCCCACTTCTCAGCCGAGGGAGAGACCATCAGGCTCATCCCCGTGCTCCAGAACCTCTACTCCAACGGCATCATCGACCGTGGCAAGAGCCGTGTGGGCGTGGCTATGGTGAAAAAAGTGCAGAAACTCACCTCGGCAGTCGAATTTTTCCCCGAGGCCGAGCTTAAGGAGGACCGCATACTGCGCACCACCATGCTTGTCAACGCCTATTGTTTCTATGCCTCCACCCTTGAGGGCAAGCGTGTCATAACTCCTCACGAGACCGTCAAGGCCATCTATTCAGGCCTCCTCAACTCCAGCTCCTCCATGGCCTCGTTTCTCATCTCGGTGATATTCGGCAAGACCACCTCCACCACCAACTATGGTCTCAACCTCTCGCGCCTGTTCAAGAGCATCGACAAGTGGCTCACTTCCGAGGCCGCCGAGGCCGGAAACGACTGGCTGCTTGCCGACGGCTTCTTTTCCCGCCTGCGCACTGAGCCGGGCAACATGCAGAACTTCCTCTTCTTCATGCCCGAGAATCTGATCGAATCCTCGGCCTACAATCTGCGCACCGATACCACCCTGCGCCCCAACAACCAGTGCCATCAGGCCGGCTACCCCATCCACCTGGCCGTGCTCATGTTGCTCGCCTCGCTCGGCCTCATCGAGCTGGCCTACGCCCCCGCTTCCTGTTTCGACCCGTCGGCCATGAGTGGACTCTATGCCCTCAGGCTCACCACGCTCGGGCGCTACGCCATCGGGCTCGACAATGACTATACCTCCAAGGAGAACAAGGACGAGGAGCTGTTCGAGCTTGACTCCGATCGCCTCATCATCCGTGCCCTCGGCGACAACAACCCCTACGAGGGGATGCTCAAGGACTTCGCCCAGCCCATCGGCGCCCACCGTTACGTGGTCACTCCCGACTCGTTTCTCAGCGGGTGCTCATCGAAGCGCGACATCGAGGACCGCATCAATTTCTTCCGCCAGACAGTCTCGCGCGACTATTCCCCCAACTGGAAAGATTTCTTTAGCCGTATGCTCTCGGGTACTGACCGGCTCCGTGTGCCCGCCCGGACTTTCCGCACATTCAGCGTCGACCGTTCCGATCCCTATTTGCTCGAGATCCTCACCACCGACCCCCAGTTGCGCTCGCTCGTGCGCCGGGCCGAGGACTACATAATACTCGTCGAGATCGGCAACCTCAGCAAATTCACTGCCCGGATGCGCCATTTCGGCTATCTTGTCTGACCCTCGCCCGAAAATCCTCATTCCGCCCTGAACCATCCCCCCGGGTGAACGTGTTGATAAGTCAAGTATCACGCATTTTCACCTCTTTCTCCTCCCTCTGCGCCATGTTGATAATAGTCATCTGTATCCTGCTGATTATCCTGGCGGCTGTACTCACGTTCACGTCAGTATCCTATGGCACAGCCGTCGCCTTTCTCGCCCTATGCACGTCAGGCCTGTTGCCCGGTGTCAATCTCAGTGGCTCGCTCTACATGTTCTGGGGCGTGGCCATGCTCATAGTCATAGCCCTCAACACCATTCTGCCCCGGTCCGTGTCAGGATCACGTGTGGGCGTGCCCTATATCGTCACATCCACCCTGGCCGGTATGCTCGTGGGGCTTACCCTCTCCCATGCGGCCATGATAGGCGGAGCCATCATCGGCGCCATCCTCGGAGGCATAGCCTTTGCCCGCACCCCCTCGGGTGCTGTGCTCGCTTTCCCCACTCACAGGTTCTGGAACTATCTTTGCGCCAAGGGGCTTCCCGCCATAATCTCGCTCAGCATCATCGGCACCACCATACCCATCCTCATCGGCAACATGGCCAAGTGAGTTCGTTACAAATCTAAGAGGCATCTCATGGGATTGGACTCTGGCTTTCACATTTGTTTTTAAACAACCTCAAAAAACGTTACATTTTACCGAAAATTTTCTTAACTTTGCTCGAAAACACTCCGACATGCCACGTTTTCTCACCATAATACTTCTTGTCCTGATGGGCGTGACTGCCTCGAGAGCCGACGTGCTTCCCCAACTCAAGCGCGAGAAGCCCGATCTCGAAGCTATACGCACAGCCACTCTCGACCGCACATCCCCCTACTACTATCCTCGCCTCATGGCCGAGTTTCAGCGCAACGATACTCTCATGAAGATCGACAAGTACCGCTATCTCTACCTCGGCTACATGTTTCAGGAGGACTACAACCCCTATCGCTCAAGCGAGCGCACCATCACCTACGATGCCACCCTCAACCGCTCCAAGAATCTCACCCGCCAGGAGTGTGATTCGGTGATAGCCTATTCCGAGCGGGCGCTGGCCGACAATCCTTTCAACCTCGGCGAGATGGTGATGCTCATAAATGCCCTCCGTGGCAAGGGGAAGACCAATCTGGCCAACATCTGGCAGTACAAGCTCAACTATATCCTCATGGCCATCGTCTCCACCGGCACCGGCCTCGATGAGGATAACGCCTGGTATGTCATAGAGCCTCAGCACGAATATGTTCTCCTCAACATGATGGACTACACCGTCAGCGACCACGTGTTCTACGATCCTTCCTACGAGTATATTACCGTCAAGGACGCCAAGGGCAAGGATGCCGGAGGCTATTATTTCAACATCGGACCTCTGCTTGAGGAATACTACCGCAAGCATCCCGACGAACTCTGATCCCCCTCGCCTGCTGTTATGGACTTCACTCCGTTGGTACGACCATGGTTCAGGCGTCAGGCCGGTCAGGCATTGTCCTGGCGCGAACACGTCGAGGAGGTTCAGCGCGCCCAGCTCGCATGGCTTGTGCGCAATGGTGCCCTCACCAAGTGGGGCGCTTCATGCGGCCTCACAGCGCACGGCGACCCCTACGACACCTTGCGCTCATCGGTCCCCTCCGTGCAGGCCTACCCCGATGTCAGGGAGTGGGTGATGCGTATGGTCGATGGCGAGGCCGACGTGCTGTGGCCCGGAGTCACGCGCCGTTTTGCCCAGAGTTCGGGCACTTCCGACGGCAAGAGCAAATACATCCCCATCACCGATGATTCCCTCCGCGTCAACCATTACGCCGGAGGTACCCAGGTCGTGGCCCAATACCTACGCCTGTACCCCGATAGCCGCCTGTTCTCGGGCAAGGGCTTTATCCTCGGTGGCAGTTACGCCAATGAGCTTTCGCTCCGTCCCGGCGTGAAGGTAGGCGACCTCTCGGCCACACTCATCGACTGTATCAATCCGCTCGCCAACATGGTGCGCGTCCCCTCCAAGCGCATAGCCCTCCTTGCCGACTGGGAGGAGAAACTGCCCCGTCTCATCGAGGCCTCCATGCGTGAGAATGTCACCAATATCTCCGGTGTTCCATCGTGGTTTCTCACTGTGTTGAAGGGCGTTATGGCCCGTGCCGGAGTCTCGTGCATCCACGACGTGTGGCCCAATCTCGAGGTGTTTTTCCACGGAGGCATCTGTATGGAGCCTTACCGTGGCCAGTATGCCCGCATCACCCGCCCCGGTATGCGTTATCTCGAGAGTTACAATGCTTCCGAGGGATTCTTTGCCGTGCAGGACACCCTCGACTCTCATGGTATGCTTCTCCTGCTCGGTTGTGGAGTTTTCTACGAGTTCATTCCCGTCTCACAGCTCGAATCCGATGATCCACAGCCCATTCCCGCATGGCAGGTTGAGGAGGGCGAGGTCTATTCTCTCGTCATAACCTCCTGCAACGGCCTGTGGCGCTACACCCCCGGCGATACCGTGCGCATCGAGAGCATCGACCCGCTCCGTATCACCATAGCCGGACGCACCAAGTGCTTCATCAATGCCTTTGGTGAGGAGCTGATGGTCGAGAATGCTGAGACCGCTATGGCCCGCGTATGCAGGGACATGAACTGCTCGGTTATCAACTACACTGCTGCCCCCGTCTACGCCTCCGACAACCGCCGTGGCCGTCACGAATGGCTCATCGAGTTCGACCGACCGCCCGCCTCGGTCGAGGCTTTTGCCGATGCTCTCGACCTCGCCCTCCAGGATGTCAACTCCGACTATCAGGCCAAGCGCGCCCACGGCATATTCCTCGACCGCCTCTCGGTGGTTGTAGGACGCAAGGGTGTATTTGACAGCTGGCTCGCCTCCACCGGAAAACTCGGCGGACAGCGCAAAGTGCCCCGGCTCTCCAACACCCGCACCCCCATCGACGACATCCTCCGCCTCAACTCCATCTGATACTGTGCAAGGATTAGATCTGGATTAGAAAAGGATTAGATATTGTACAAGAACTAAATATCGAGCAAGGACTAAATACCCTGATCCATAAACTCCTAAACCCATAAACTTATAAACCCATAAACCTCTAAACCCCCAATCCCATGAAACCACGTCTCCTGTCAACGCTGTTCACTCTCCTGGCCATAGCGTTAGCGTCCCGGGCCGAGGCTCCGAAATACATATTCTACTTCATCGGCGACGGCATGGGCATGGCCCAGGCTCTCAGCGCCCAGGTATATAACCGCACTGTCCTCGGCAACACCGACCCCATCCTCATGATGCAATTCCCTGTGGCCTCGCAGTGTACCACCCACTCCGCCTCATCCCCCGTTACTGACTCAGCAGCCGCAGGCACAGCCCTTGCCTCCGGCGTGAAGACCAAGAACGGTATGCTCGGCATGTCGCCCGACTCCGTGGCCGTCACCTCGGTAGCCAAGGAGCTGTTCGATCGTGGTTATGGTGTGGCCCTCGTGACCTCCGTGCCTATCGACGATGCCACCCCCGGAGCATTTTATGCCCATGTGCCAAGCCGTAAGATGTACTATGAGATAGGCAAGCAGGCTGCCGCATCGGGCTACGATTTCCTGGCCGGATCCAATCTCCGTGGCACAAAGGCTAAGGACGGTACCCCCACCGATCTCATCGACACCTTCCGCGCCAACGGCGTCGATATCGCCTATGGCATGGATCAGCTCAAGGATGCCAAGTCTAAACGGGTTCTTCTTCTCAACCCCGAGCAGATCACATTCCCTCAGATCGGCTACACCATCGACTCGGTGCCGGGAGCCATGAATCTCCCCGACATGACCCTCGCGGCCATAAAGCACCTTGAAAAGAATGGCCGAGACCGCTTTTTCATGATGGTTGAGGGCGGCAACATCGACTATGGAGGCCATGCCAACGACGGTGGTACCATCGTAAAAGAGGTACTCAACTTCAATCAGGCCCTTCGTCACGCCTACGATTTCTATCTCGCCCATCCCGACGAGACCCTCATCCTCGTCACCGCCGACCATGAGACAGGTGGTATGGGCCTCGGAAACAACCGTGTGGGTTATAATCTCCACCTCGGCTACATCGACCGTCAGAAGATCTCCAAGGACGTTTTTGCCGACTATTGCCGCTCCTTGCGCAAGTCGCGTCGCATCTACGAGTGGCCCGACATGAAAGAATTTCTCACCGAAAACCTCGGCTTTTGGGAATATCTTCCCCTCACCGACAAACAGACCGCCACGCTTGAGGAGGAATTTAACCGCTCCATGAAGAGCGATGTCACCGCCGACCACGCCACGCTTTATAACTCGTTCAACACCTTCACCGAGATGGTCTACGACATCATTGACGGCCTCACCGGCCTCGGCTTCACCACCAACGGCCACTCCGGAGGCTTCGTTCCCGTCTACGCCATTGGTGTCGGCTCCGAACTCTTCACCCCCCTCAACGACAACACCATCCTCCCCGCCCATCTCCGCACCCTCACAAAATAATCCCTATACGCCATAATCTCCCATACGCCCTGCATCCAAATCGCCCTTTCAGCGCCCCACAAGCCCTGAAAGGGCGATATAATATCCCCAAAATTCCCAGCAGACTATACTCCAATAATCCCCGCAGATTATACCAACGGAGCCGTGAAACGGCGATGCAATTATAGCCCCGCCACGAGCGACGGATGCAAATTGCCCGCAGGGCAAAATTTGCATCCAGGCGCGAGGCGCGGGGAAAATGAGACGCATACCAATACGGGCGTCGGAGACGTCCTATGATTCCCCACGCTAATTCGCTGACCCTCTGGCCAAATATAATATTCCTCTGGCCCTTTGGTCAAAAACTCTGTACCAAAACCGGGGTCAAAAAACTCTATACTCTATACTAAAACCCTCTATACTAAAAACTAATATATCTCCCTCGCCACACGTCTCACCGACTCCGTGGCCATTAACGTATAGAAATGAATCGACGGCACCCCATGTTCAATCAGATCACGACACTGCTCGATACACCATTCAACGCCAACCTCCTTGGCCTGCTCATCGCTCTCACACTTAGCCAATTCCGACGCAAACGGCTCCGGGATATCACTCCTGAACACCCTCGGCAACACATTCAACTGATTGCGGAACACCACCGGCTTGATACCCGGGATAATAGGCACATTTATCCCCTCCTTACGGCAACGCTCCACGAAATCATAATACTTCTGATTGTCGAAAAACATCTGTGTCACCAGATACGATGCACCGTTGTCCACCTTCATCTTGGCATATCTCAGATCGCTCTCCATATTCGGGGCCGCCTCATGCTTCTCGGGGTAGCACGCCATACCATAGCTGAACGGGGTCGCATTAGCCTCGAAAGGCTCCCCGTCGGCATATATTCCACGGTTGAAATCATTCACCTGGGCCTGCAGGTCAGATGCGTGTAGATTCACCTCCCTGGGATCGGTCGACTTGTCAGGCCCCTTGGCATCCCCCTGGAGCAACAACAGGTCATGCACACCCAAGAAATTGAGGTCAATGAGCGCATACTCCGTCTCATCCCTTGTGAAACCCTTGCAGATGATATGAGGCACCGCCGTGATACCATACTTATTCTGTATGGCCGACGCGATTGCCACCGATCCGGGACGCTTGCGCACCTTCTTCTTTATGATACTGCCGTCGGGCTGTTCTCGGTACTGCACCTCGCTGCGGTGCGAGGTGATATTGATGTACTTGGGATCAAACTCCCTCAGCTTGTCGATGATACCATACACTCGCCCTATGTCATTACCTTTGAGCGGGGGAAGTATTTCAAATGAGAATGCCGTGCGTCCTCCGGTCGCGTTAAGATGATCTATTACTCGCATATATGCTGTGTTTTTATGCCCGGATCGCTTCGGGCTGAAATTGTATTATTGGAATTGGGCCGGGAGGGTGCTACATGAACGCCTCCTCGGCCATCTCGTTCAGATATAATTGCGCCTCAGGCCCAAGGTTGAACACCGGGTCGAGGATCGAAAGTCCGGCTATGAACCCCAGTTTATCACTCCTCACCTGCCTGTAAGGCTTCAGGGAGATCTCCCGGCCGAGATGGGGCATGGGATCCCCCTCGGAACGGTCCGAGGTCAGCCCGAGTATATCCCTTATCTCGCGGTCCCAGGCCATGGCGAGGGCATGGAGCTTCGGGAAACGTTCCGTCACTCCGGTGGTGAGCATGGGCATGAACCGGTCGATATAAAATTCAAAGTAGGGGGTACGGCCATAGGCACTCTCGAGCGCCACGCGATGAACGTCCCACCACGCTCCGTGGGTCGAGATCTCCACCTCGTCCCACCTTATCTGTGATGATACCGGCTTGGCTATGGGCACCGTGAGTTGCAGTTTCCCGCGTGTGTCGGCTATGGTGAAGCGGTGGGTATCCTTGTCGCGCTTGTCAAATCGCCCTGTCCAGTCCATCGCCGAACTGCCGCAGGCCCATGCCTTCACATAGTCCTCTATCTCCCCGCACAAGCGGGGAGGCAACATCACGTGACTCTCAGGAAATAATATCGGACGCAAAACTGCAAAAAAATTACTGATTATTAATCACTTGATCAGTATGCCGGGAATTACTCCGATGCTTTTTTCAGCACGCGGTTCCAGCGTATTCCGCCATTGAACATCGAGCGGTCCTTGTCAAACGAGATCAGCACCCTCTCCGGACGGCCTACGATATGATCCTCGGGCACGAAACCCCAGTAGCGCGAATCCAGCGAATTGTCGCGGTTATCGCCCATCATGAAATAGTAATCCATCTTGAAGGTATAGCTGTCGGCCGGCTTGCCGTCTATGTACACCTTGCCGTCCTCGCCCATGCGGGCATCCTCGTTCCCCTCATACACTCTTATCACCCTCTCGTAGCGCTTCCAGTTGTCGGGGGTAAGCTCGATGGAAGCACCCTTGGCCGGGATCCATATTTCGCCGTAATCGGCTCGGGTCCATGTCGATGATACTCCGTCGGGATACAGTATCTCTCCCTCATTGGCCGGAACTTTCAGTACATTTGCTATGGCGGGATTACTGCTCATCTTCATCACCATCGCCGGGGTGAGAGGAGAGGCATATATCTGGGGCACGCTTCCGTCGGGGTTCACGGTGAATCCCAGTTGGCGCAGGGCTTCGATATCATCGGCGGTCACAGGCACCTCGTGACGGTCGTCGACCGAGATTCCGGCCTCGTCCCACATGGCATCGGTAAACCGTCCCTGTTTCAGCTGATAGTAATAGTTGAACTGCACATTCTCGGGCTGGTCTATGGCCTTGCCGTTGATATATATTACGCCGTCCACTATCTTTATGCGCTCGCCGGGCAGTCCCACGGCACGCTTCACATAATTTTCCCTGCGGTCCACGGGGCGGTATATCACCTCGCCGAAGGTCTGGGGATTGCCAAGCACCTGATCGCGGCCATACATCTTGCACAGTGTGTAGTAGTCGGGGTTCTGTATCTTGGTGGCCACGGTGTCTCCGGCCGGGAAGTTGAACACCACGATGTCACCCCTCTGCACGTTGCCCAGGCCCTTGAGGCGGTGGTATTTCCACTGCGGGGTCTCCAGATAGCTCTTGGTGTTGAGTATGGGGAAAGTGTTCTGTACGAGCGGGAAATGTATGGGGGTGTTGGGCACCCTCGGGCCGTAGGCCATCTTGTTGACCCACAGGTAATCGCCCACCAAGAGCGACTTCTCGAGCGATGAGGAGGGAATCTGGTAGTTCTGCCCCACGAATGTGAACACGAAATACACCAGTATCAGCGCATACACTATCGCGTCGACCCAGCTCATCACGCCTCTCACGGCAGCGCTCTTGGACTTCTTCCACCATGTGAACGGTATATATCCCGTGATGTAGATGTCAAAGAGCAGTATCCATGCCAGTGCCACCCACCAGTTGCCAAGCCAGGCCACCCACAGGAAGAATATGAGCGATACAATGCCGAAGCGTATCCATCGTGTACGGCTGTTCTCGCGTACCCGCCGCTTGAAGTCGGCTATAAACTTATCTTTATCCAATTTTCCGGAGTTTATTGAGAATCTGTTTTACAACTATCTGTAGTTCAGCCTATCAGAGATTTCATCATCTCCTCGATAGTGAATATGCCCTTGCGTCCGGCTATCCACTCGGCAGCCATCACGGCGCCTAAGGCAAAACCGTCACGCGACTTGGCCGAGTGGCTTATGGTGATGGTGTCGACCTCCGACTCCCAGGTCACGGTGTGTATTCCCGGCACTTCCCCCTCGCGGTAGGTGAGGATCGGAAGCTTGTCGGCGGGGATCTCCTTGGCGCGGGCCTCGGCCTCACGCTCCTGGGCCTCACGCTCGGCGGGCTCGGCGTTCATCCATATCACACCTTCGTCGGCCCAGCCGTCCACACGTCCGCACTCACCGATTATCCCCTCGGCGATAGTGAGGGCAGTGCCCGACGGATGGTCGAGCTTATGCACGTGATGGGTTTCCGACATGTGGGGCTTGTATTGCGCGAGCTTGTCCATGATGTTGGCAAGACGGCGCGAAATCGAGTTGAACACATGCACTCCTATGCTGAAATTGCTCGAAGCCAACAGGGCACCGCCGGCCTCGGTGACAGCCTTTTCCACCATGGCGCGTGAGTCGCCCCAGCCTGTCGATCCGCACACCACGGGGACACCTTTCCCCACAGCCCGCATCACATTGCCCGGAGCCGTCATCGGGGTGGTGAACTCGATGGCCGCCTCGGCCGATGCAAATGCCTCGGAATCAAAGTCGGCGGTATTGTCAGCATCTATGATGGCCACAATCTCATGGCCACGCTCGAGGGCTATGCGCTCTATCGCATGACCCATCTTTCCATATCCTATGATAGCTATCTTCATATATCGTTGTTATATCTTCAGTTATTTAATTATCTTCTATTCAATTATCTTCTTCCGTATAATACTTCTTTTGTATGATACTTAACCATGCAAAAGTACACAAAAATCAACAATTAACCAATTCGCACCCACTTTGTAATAACGATATGTGACCTACACACGCCATATATCTGCTCAACTTTAAGACAGAACGTATCAATCTCTGGTAAATAGTTATTTCTTGGAATGGCGTATGCGCTGGATTTTCTTGTAGTTGTCATTGTAGAGGTAGGGCGATTCAGGCAGGGAGGGGAGAAACTGTTCCCAGTTTTCGCCGAGACCTATCGCTTTCATGAGCCTAAGCATGGTGCTCATGGATATGTCGGTGATTTTGCCTGTCTCAAGCCGGTAGAGGGTGGTCATTCCTATACCGGCGGCCTTCGAGATCTCTTTGCGGGTCATGCGGAGGCACATCCGGTAGTCCCGGAACCGTTGTCCGAGGCCCGCATGATATCCACCGTTGACATCGATCTGTTTGTAAGTATCATTATATTGATAATTAAACGATAAATACAGGTTTAATATTTCATATAAGAATATTTACAAAATTATATATTCCCTTATGCACTTGCAAATTTTGTTAATTATAATTCACATGAAATTTTGGAATTTTAGTAATTTTGCACCCCTCATAAAAATTTTAGTGCGTATGAATGTAAACAATGTTTCTTTCGGTCGGCGGTACATGGTGTTTCTTATGGTGTTTCTCGGTATGCTGTCGGCATTCGGTCCGTTTGTCACCGATATGTATCTGCCGGTGCTTCCGCGCATGTCGGAGATCTTTGGTTGTTCCGCGTCAAATGTCCAGATGGGATTGACCATGAGTCTGGTAGGTCTTGCCATCGGTCAGCTTTTCTTTGGACCGTTGAGCGACAAATATGGCCGACGTCCGGTGCTTGTCGCCTCGTTGGTCCTCTTCTCAGTCTCTACTGTGGTTATTCTTTTCTCTCCTGATATCACGTGGTTCAATATTTGTCGTCTGTTCCAAGGCATTGGTGGATCGGGAGGAATAGTCTTGTCGAGATCTGTCGCAACTGATTATTATTCGGGCCGTGAATTGGCCAAGACACTTGCTATAATAGGAGCCATCAACGGTATAGCTCCCGTGGCATCGCCGGTGGTGGGAGGCATTGTCGCCTCATTTACCGGTTGGCAGGGTATTTTTTCAATTCTTCTTGGCATCGGTATCGTGCTGATCGCCATGAGTCTCATATTCCGTGAATCCCATCCGCAGGAGCACCGCAATCCCGCCGGATTGCTGTCGTCGTTTGGGGCGTTCGGCCGGTTGCTCTGTATGCCTTATTTCAGGGTATACGTGCTGATGTATGCCTTTGCCAACGGTATTCTGTTTGCGTATATATCATCGGCATCTTTTGTCATACAGAGTCATTATGGTTTTTCGCCATTTGTGTTCTCCATCTGTTTTGCGGTCAATTCCATATTCATCGGCATCGGCTCGGGGCTCTCGGTAAGGATAAAGGATCCTGCCAGGTCGGCGTTGGCCGGATGTGTGATGCTTGTAATGGGATCGGTGGCCGAACTGGTGCTGTTCAATATCTGCGACACATTCCTCATATATGAATGTCTCACATTGGTCATACTTACCGGACTGGGTTTCGTTTTCACCACGTCCACTACCTTGACCATGACCGAAGGACGGCAATATATAGGAGCGTCATCAGCGATATTCGGAGCGGCAGGTTTTCTTTTCGGAGGAATAGTTTCCCCGATTGTCGGCATAGGCGATATCCTTCATTCGTCCATGACCGTGACCCTGGTATGCTCGATTATAGTCACCTCATTCACGGTGATGGCTACCAGAAGAAAGAAGGAGGCCTGACGGTGAAATTACTTTAAAATGGGTATATGAGAGGTGTGATGGAGGGGATTTTTCGCTATTTTTGAGGATTGTGGACCCTCGGGAGTGGAAGTAATTTTGCATACTGAAAACGGGGCCATCCGGCCTTGTATTGATCATCAATCATTATCGTATTCAACTATGTATCGCAAGATTACAGCATCTCTCATGTTAGGGGCTGTGGCATCGGTGGCTTTCGCGTCGCCTGACCAGTCGCCCGTCCTCTATACCGATTCATTGGGCTATGATCTCAATCCCGTGGTGGTCACCGGTACAGGTGTGCACCAGCGACTCAAGAGCTCGGCTGTGCCCATCGAGGTGATCTCGGCCCAGGAGATCGAGGCCGCCGGCGTGAACGGCCTTCAGGAAGCATTGACCATGATGGTCCCCTCGCTCTCGTTCTCGCCCAATGCTATGGGTTCCTATCTGCGCCTCAACGGTCTCACCAATTCCCATGTGCTTGTCCTTGTGAACGGACGCAAGATGGTGGGTGACATCAGCGGAAACGTCGACCTGAGCCAGATCGACATAAATCTCATAAAGCGCATCGAGGTGCTCAACGGAGCGGCCTCCACGCTCTACGGCTCGGATGCCGTGGGCGGTGTGATCAACATTATCCTCGATGAGTCGGCCGATGAGTCGCAGTTTTCATCCGACAGCCGATATACCCGCAAGAACCGTTTCGACCAGAGCCTCAATCTCGCTCTCAGCGCGGGTAAGGTGGGATCATTCACCGGATATAACTATTCCCACTCCGACGGCTGGCAGAATTCCCATTTCACCGATGATGACGGCGAGCTTGTGGAGACTCTTGCCCAGCTTTCGCTCGGATACTCGTCCAACAATCTCACCCAGCGTTTCACCTACGATCCCACCGAGCGCCTCTCGGCCTATGCCGAGGGCACTTACTACAACAAGTGTCTCGACCGTCCCGTGACCCGCACGGGCATAACCGGCGGCTCGAAGTACAACAACTTCTACGAGAGCTATTCATGGGCGACAGGTGCGGCCTATAGGCTCGGAGCGCTTGGAAAAATCCAGTTTGACTACGTGGGACGCACCTATGGCCAGTGGTACAAATACATGGTGGAGTCGGGCGATTACCTTCCCGGCGATTATCAGAAGACCAAGCGCCAGAAGTATCATGAGGCCGAGTTGAAGGGCCTGTTCAACTTCACCGAGAACAGCAATACCATCCTTGGTCTTGACTACCGCCATGAGACCCTGATACGTCCCGATTCCGATCTCGACAAGGGCCTGGGGACATTCTCGGTCTACGGACAGCATGAGCATCGCCTGTGGGATCACTTCACAGGCATAGCCGGAGTGCGTTACGACAACCATCAGTCGATAGGCGGGCGTGTCACTCCCAAGGTATCGCTCATGTACAGCACCGGCGATTTCAACGTGCGCGGCACATACGCCATGGGCTACCGTGCCCCGGGTATCGACGAGCTGTATTACCACATGCTAAAACCGATGGGGAGCCGTCACACCATCACTTTCGGCAACCGTGATCTCAAGGCCGAGACAAGCAACTATGTATCGGTCAACATGGAGTACCGCACCGACCGTTTCTCAGCCTCTGTGTCGGGCTACATGAACTTTGTCAAGAACATGGTGACATCCAGCTCCACCAAATTCAACGCTCTCGACAAGGAGGCCCAGGATGCACTGATAGCCGAGTTCCCCGAGATCAACGACATCAAGACCTCGACCCTCACAGTGAAGGAGTACTATAATTTCAACAAGGCCACCGTCAAGGGGCTTGAGGTGAATCTCTCGGCCACTCCGTGCCGTGGACTCCAGCTGAGTGCCAACTATTCGCTCGCCCACGGCCGAGGACTCAATGACGATGGCTCATGGCAACGTCTCAACCGCAGTGTGCTCCACACCGGCACAGTGACCGCCAACTATTTCCGTACCTGGGGCTTCTATCATCTCAACGTGAATCTCAACGGACGTATCCAGTCCAAGACCTATTATCCCGGTGATGCCGACGGTAATGCTCCCGGATATGGAGTGTGGAACCTCATGACCCGTCACCGGTTCAGCTGTTTCCGCTCCTATACGCTCACTCCGGGCATAGGGGTGGAGAATATCTTCAACCGTCGCGATAACCGTCCGCTTAACAGCAATTTCGCCCTCTATTCACCCGGCCGCTCGGTGGTGATAAGTCTTGGGGTCAACTTCAATTGAAACCTCAAACGGAATAGAATACAACCGGAATAAACAGTAGCCAACCGATATGAAAAGAATATTGGCGGTGATAGCAGCCGCAGTTTCTGTGATTGTTTTAGGTGGTACCGTTTCGGCGAAGAGCGCGATAGTGGTGGCTCATTACGGGAGTTCTGACGATGATACCCGTGCCAAGACTATCGGGCTCATCACCGGAGAGGTGCGTGAGGCGTTTCCCGACATGGAAGTGCGCGAGGCATATATCTCGCCGGTGGTGCGCCGAAATCTGGCCAAGCGTGGCATTGCCACCCAGTCGCCTGTCGATGCCCTCATAGGATTGCGGGCCGAGGGGTATGACACGGTGTATGTCCAGAGCTCGACTCTGATTGACGGAGCCGAGATGGCCGAGGTGCGCAAGGCTGTGGAGGAAACGGTCCGATTTTTCAGGCTTGTGAGGACCGGACGTCCGCTTCTGTACAGTCCCGACGATTGCCGGGAGGTGGCCTCGGTTCTGCTTAAGGAACCGTGTGCCGAGGGGGAGGCTGTGGTGTATGCCGGTCATGGCAATATGCTTCCGAGCACTGCCACTTATGCCCAGCTCGACCATATCCTTGTGACTTCGCCCGAGGCCAAGGGGGTGTATCACGTGAGCACCATCGAGGGATACCCTACCGCGGAGTCCACCCTCGCGCAGATAGCCCGTGGCACCGAGGTGAGGACTGTAAAGCTCGTGCCGTTGTTGCTCGTGTGTGGCAACCACACCAGGAATGATATTGCTGTGGATTATGCCGACGCTGTGCGCAAGGCCGGTTATGAGCCTAAGGTGGTGATGAGGGGACTCGGCGAGAATCCCGAAATCCGCGCCATATACGTGAACCGAGTCAGGGAGCTGCTCGGCCGATAGCCCGACTTTTGACTCTCTATCAGTTTTTCAGACACTCTCAAAGGGAGATAGTTCATACTTTTGATGTAGCGAGCCCGGTCATGGGAGGATGGTGACACCTCCTGTGACCGGAATTTTATTGGTCGGAGGGGATAGCGATCCGGGGAAGGAGAGGGGGATCCCGGAGTCAAGGGGCAGAACAAAGAGGAGGAGAAGGAGAGAGGGGATCAGAAGTCGCTGAAGAGGCGGGGCTTGATGCCGAGGCCGATGCGGAGCATGGAGTGGAACTCCTTGTAGGCCAGGAGGCCCTCGCCATAGCCGTTGTAGTACTGGAGGAAGAGGTACTGGTTGTCGCGCTTGAAGATACGGTAGTTCAGCTCGATGATGGTATTGTAGTTGAGTCGCCATCCCTTGCGCTTGACGAGCGACACGGCCACGCCGAAACGCTCGTTGAGGGTGGTGAACTGGGTGCCCACCTGATAGATGCCGCAGTAGTCGAGGATGTCCTTGTTCTCCATGCCGTCGATTATGGGGATCCAGAATTTACCGTGGACAGTGAGTTGCGGGCCTATCATGATATTGCCACCGAGCGAGATGCGGTTCCAGGAGCGGGAGGCGGTGCCGTCACGTCCGTTGGACTCGTGCTCGAGTATAAGGTTGACCTTGCCCACGAAGCGGTTGCGCACGAAGAGGGGTTTGGTGAGACCGATACCGGGATTGAAGTTGAGGTCGGTCATGGGCATGGAGTTCTCGAGGATGTTCCAGAAACATTTCTGACTGTAGAACAGGAACAGGTAGGTGCCCAGGGGCAGGGTACTCTTGGTGAGGCGCTGGGCTATGGAGATCTGAAACTTTATGTTGGTGTTGCTCTTGCTGATCTTCTGTCCAACAGGGGGGCCGAAGATGAAATAGTTGTCCTTGTAGAGTCCGAAGTAGGGGCCTGAATCGAAAGCCTGGCGGATACTGTCGGAGTTGACTGTCTCTTCGGCGGGAGATATGTTCACTATCTGAGCCCTGAGGGCTGGAGCTGACAGGAGAAACGATATGAGCAGTGCGGCTAAGAAGCGCATGTGGGACGGAGTGGCTAAGAAGCGCATGTGAGAAATGGATTAACGCTACAAAATTAGTGAATTAACTGTAATTATTGGCGATTGGCGGAATTTTTGCCTAATTTTGCCGAACATTATCAGCATACAGATGAATAAGTCACGCAATATACTGTCGTTTCTCATAGTCCTGCTTATGGCGGGGATGGTCATGACCTCGTGCAAGAATGATGAGGAGTTTGTGATCAACTGTGACATCAAGGGGCTTGGCAATCATGGCCTTGAGATGGTCTATTTCACCCGTGACGGCATCAGCAAGCAGTCGTTCCACCCGGTAGACGGCAAAGTGGAGCTGAAGGCCTCGTCGGCCCAGCCCACGATGGTCGAGGTGTTCACCCTCGACGGCGAACTGCTGTTCAGCTGTGTGGCCAGCAACGGCGACGAGATCAAGGTAAAGATGAACCTCGACGATCCGCGCTCGCTCACACTCACCGGCCAGGACGCATCGCGCGACTTCACCGCATATATCACCGAGCATGACTCACTGCTGAGAAACGGAAGTGACGCCGAGGTCAACCGCATGATAGCCGAGGCGGTGCGCTCCCATCCCGCGAGCATGGCATCGACCCTGCTCATGGTGACACGGTTCCGCACCGACGGTTACGAACTTCTCGCCGACTCCCTGCTCAACGAGATAGCGCCTGATGCACGTCCCCGCCTGCTTGTGGATGCCTACGCCTCGGCTGTGGGAGAGCAGGTGTCGACAACAACCCGTGGAGAGATCCGCTCGTTCACCCTGCGCAACGCCAAGGACACCGTGGTGAGATACACTCCGGGTATGCACAGCTATACGTTGCTGGTGTTCAGCGACTCACGCAAGCCCGACAGTATAATCGACCGCCTGGCCGACCTGCGCAAGACCCTCAAAAGCCGTCGCCTGCAGATGGTGGAGGTGTCGCTGGCACCCGACTCAGCCACATGGGTCACGAGCATCGACCGAGACAGTGCCAAGTGGCTCCAGGGATGGGTGCCGGGGGGATCGGCCGCCACTCAGATACGCCGTCTGTCCATACCCAGAACCCCTTATTACATAGTGTCGGACAGCCTCGGCCACCAGTATTACCGTGGCACGTCGCTCTACACAGCCGATACCATAGTGCGCTCGCGCCTGAAAGCCTATATCGTGAAGGACACTGTGGCCGCGAAGACCGACAGCGCTCCCGCCGTGAGGTAATACACTCTGCAATAAACGGCGTGATGTCACGTTGTTAGGTTATGACAAATACCATCATCTCCTTATTCCGACAAACACTTGCGCCGGCGTTGGCCGCAATCCTGATATTTTCCGTCACTACAGCATGTATAGAGGACGGGGTGGACAGTTCCCCCTCGTCCCAGCCCGAATTTTCAGCCAGGGAAATCGACATGGGTGAGTTCTTTACCGGAGAGCGCACCCCACGCTCGCGCCTGATGGTGTATAATTGTCACGACAAGGTGTTGAGCATCAGCAGTGTGTCGTTGCGCGATGCCGGAGCGGGAATATTCCGGCTGAATGTCGACGGCATGGCCGGAGATTCATTCAGCGATGTGGAGATACGCCCCGGAGATTCCATATATGTGTACATAGACGCCCTCCTGCCCGAAAACGGGTCGCCCGCACCGGGTGAGGTGAGGGGGTATCTCGATTTCCTGACCAACGGCGTGGCCAACACCGTGGAGATCAAGGCCACGGGGCAGGATGTGAAGCGCTTACACGCCACCGAGATCACGGCTGATGAGAGATGGGATGCTGTGATGCCCTATCAGATATACGACTCGATAGTGGTGAGGTCCGGAGCCACGCTTACACTGCCTCGAGGGGCGAAATTGCATTTCCATGACAAGGCCTACATGAGGGTGTATGGCTCGCTCGTGACCGAGGGGGAGCCTGACGCACCAGTGGAACTGAGTGGTGACCGCCGGGGCAATGTGGTGGGCGATATACCGTTTGACCTCATGGCCTCGCAGTGGACAGGGTTGCATTTCGCGCCCGGAAGCACGGGCAACCGCCTGTCGCACACGGTGGTGTGCAACACTTCGGCCGGAGTGCTTGCCGATGAGGGGGCCGAGGCCGTGATGGTGAACTGCAGGCTGCGCAACTCGGCCGGATATGCGCTCGAGAGCCGTCACGCCACGCTGACACTGGCCGGATGTGAGGTGGCCGATGCCTCGCTCGGAGCTTTCCGCATGACGGGTGGTGAGGTCACGGCCAATCATTGCACGTTTGCCAACTATTACCTCTTCACCGCTCCGATGGGAGCTATAGTACAGATAGATCATTTCGATGCCTCGAGCGATGACGGGTCGGGACGGCCTTATCTGAAAGCCGAGATTACCAACAGCATTATCTACGGCAACGGCACGGATTTCTCGGAGGGGGATCTCAGTGGCACTGATGTGACATTGCGCCGGTGTGTGCTAAAGAGCAACGGCAGTGACGACCGGAATTTCGTGGAGTGCCTGTGGGGGACTGACCCGATGTTTGCCACGGTTAGGGAGGATTATTATTTCGATTACCGGCTGAAAGGGGAATCACCCGCGCTAACTCATGCCGATGCGGCGCTTACGTCGCCGTTGACGGCCCGGGATTTCTATGGCGAGCCACGTTTGCCATCTCCCCGCCCCGGAGCCTATCAGTCGGGGCTGTAGCCCGAGGGGGCAGAGCCGGGAGTCCTGGTGGCTGTCGCAGTCGTTACGGCCTTGGCCTTGCGGGCCTGGGCACGGCGCTCTCGGCGTGAGTTGCGTATGGCCGAGAGCGGACGATGCACTATGGTGTGGGTGCCGTTGGAGTTACATTCATGTATAGTCACATACTTCTCGGGCTCCGGAGCCTGAGGGATCTCGGGCCGGGACATAGCCGCTATGGCGGCAGCCTGGGCCTCGCGGGCCTCGCGACGTTCGCGTGCCCGCTGACGGGCACGGGCCGAGCGCTCGATGGCCATGTCGATATCCTGGGCGAGAAACGCGAATGCCACGCGCAATGCGGGACTGAACGGCTCAAGGGCGGTTTCCCCCTTGGCGAGATAGAGTTTCATGAGCTGTATCATGTGGCCGGCAGTCTCGGAGTCGGTGGGGAACACGCGGTGGATGCGCTCAACGAATTTATCGTAGGCCTTGCGCGAGATGGGGAGATCGGCGGGATACCTGGAGGTGCGGGCCGAGGAAGTTGAGGGAGCAGATGCGGGGGCTGTGGAGGTCGAGGCTGTGTTCATGGCTGATGCGGTTTTAGTGTGGTAAATGTTGTGATACCGCAAAGTTAGCCTCCCATACCCATAAAAAAGGTGCGATAATGTCGCACATGGCCAAAACTTTTTGGGAGATTCAGCGGGAATTTAGTAATTTTGTCCGATAGAACTATATTTACAGCAAAATTATGGCAACAACACTGGTTAACACCGATTTCAATTTCCCCGGCCAGACGGCTGTGTATCATGGCAAAGTACGTGACGTGTATTCGATAGGCGATGATCTGCTCGTAATGGTCGCCACCGACCGTATCTCGGCATTTGACGTAATCCTCCCCAAAGGTATCCCCTACAAGGGACAGGCTCTGAATCAGATCGCCGCCTCGATGCTTGACGCTACCGCCGACCTGGTGCCCAACTGGAAGATCGCCGTTCCCGATCCCATGGTGACTGTGGGATACCGTTGCGAGGGCCTGAAGCTCGAGATGATCATACGCGGATATCTTGCCGGCAGCGCATGGCGCGAGTACAAGGCCGGAATGCGCGAGCTGTGTGGCGTGAAGCTTCCCGAGGGTATGGTGGAGAACCAGCGTTTCCCCGAACCTATAATCACCCCCACCACCAAGGCCGATGCCGGCCACGACGAGAATATCTCGCGTGAGGAGGCTATCGCCCAGGGTATCGTGACCGAGGAGCAGTTTGACACCATGGCCGCCTACACCCGCGCCCTCTTCAAGAAGGGTAGCGAGATGGCCGCCGAGAAGGGTCTGATCCTGGTGGATACCAAGTATGAGTTCGGACTGCGTGACGGCAAGGTGATACTGATCGACGAGATCCATACCCCCGACTCGTCGCGCTACTTCTATGCCGATGGCTACGAGGAGCGTCTCGCCAAGGGTGAGCCCCAGAAGCAGCTGTCGAAGGAGTTTGTACGCGAGTGGCTCATGGCCAACGGCTTCATGGGCAAGGAGGGCCAGCAGGTGCCCGAGATGACCGACCAGTTCTGCGAGGAGGTTTCGGAGCGCTATATCGAGCTTTACGAGCATATCACCGGCAAGAAGTTTGAGAAGGCTCCCGAGGCTCATCTCGAAGACCGCATAGCCAAAAACGTCCTCGACTGTCTGGGGAATTTGAGCAAGTAAACTTGCTCAAAGGTTATGAGGTTATAAGGTTATGGGGTTAAAGGGGGCGACCCGGAGCCTCATGGCTTTTCAAGGTTATGGGGTTAACGGGGTTAACCCGGCGCTTCATGGCTTTTCAGGGTTATGGGGTTAACGGGGTTAACCCGGAGCCTCATGGCTTTTCAAGGTTATGGGGTTAATGGGGATGACCAGGAGCCCCATGACATTTTAAGGTCATGGGGTTGATGGGGGCGACCCGGAGCCCCATGACAAATATGTGTATAACAGAATAAGATGCAGGTAGAGAATATCACACCATACGGCGACGGCTCGGGCGATAAGACCCGGCAGGTGCGGGAGATGTTTGACAACATCGCTCCGGCTTATGATTTCATGAACCGGGCTATGACTCTCGGCATTGACCGTGTATGGCGGTCGAGGGCTGTGAGACTGCTCCGCGAGGAGCCTCACGATGATATCCTCGACATCGCTACCGGCACGGGCGACCTGGCCATAAAGCTGGCGCGCGAGCTGGATCCGATCACCGTGACCGGCGTTGACCTCTCGGAAGGGATGGTGGAGATAGGCCGGCAGAAGGTGGAGAAGATGGGCCTGCAGGAAGTGGTGACGCTCGGCATAGGCGACTGCCTGCTGTTGCCGTTTACCGACGGGGCTTTTGACGCGGTGACGTGTGCCTACGGTGTGCGCAATTTCGCCGATCTACCCGCCGGATACAGGGAGATGCACCGTGTGCTCCGCCCCGGAGGCACGGTGGTGATACTGGAGCTGTCCACCCCGCGCTCCAAGGCTGTGAAACCGCTCTACAATCTGTACACCCGCCATGTGATCCCTACGGTGGGGCGCATGGTGTCGAAGGATGTGAGGGCCTACAGCTATCTGCCCGAGTCGATAGCGGCTGTGCCGCAGGGCGACGAGATGGTGAAGATAATGCTTGAGGCGGGATTCTCGTCGGCACGTGCCATACCCCTTACTTTCGGGGTGTGTACCATATATGTAGCTAAAAAATAGAACAATATATAAATAATTAATCATGGAAAATAAGCAACAGGAAATCAAGATAGAACTCACACCCGAGGTAGCCAAGGGTATTTACTCCAATCTCGCAGTGATCACCCACGGCCCCAACGAGTTTTTCATCGACTTTATCACCATGGCTCCCAATATGCCCGGTGCCAAGGTGCAGAGCCGTATCATCATGAGCCCGGAGAATGCCAAGAATCTCCTGGGCGCGCTGATGGAGAACGTGAAGAAGTATGAGAGCACTTTCGGCCCCATCCTTCCCAAGCGTCCCGTAGGCAACCAGGGTGGCCAGAACGGCAACGGGGAGATCCCCAACCCCTTCATAATGGGCGGCAAAGCTTAGTTATTCAATTTTCTGGCGAAAATTGAAGGTTATGAGGTTATGGGGTTATAAGGTTATCTAATCCTGCTCCTGAGAAGCGAAAGGGGTTATGAGGTTATCTAATCCTGGTCCCGATGGGCTAAGGGGTTATTAGGTTATCTTTTTCTCCATGACCTTAAAGAATATTATTATGATACCCAACAATCTGAGTATATACAATACACTCACCCGCACGAAGCAGGTGTTCAAGCCATTGCATGAGGGTAAGGTGGGGATGTATGTGTGCGGTCCCACGGTGTATGGCGACGGCCATCTTGGCCACGCCCGCCCGGCGATCACATTTGACATCCTGTTCCGCTACCTCCGTCATCTGGGCTACAAGGTGCGCTATGTGCGCAATATCACCGATGTGGGCCATCTGGAGCATGACGCTGACGAGGGTGAGGACAAGATAGCCAAGAAGGCCCGGCTGGAACAGCTGGAGCCGATGGAGGTGGTGCAGTATTACCTCACACGCTATCACAAGGCGATGGAGGCGCTGAATGTGCTTCCGCCGTCGATCGAGCCCCACGCTTCGGGTCATATCATCGAGCAGATCGAGTATGTGAAGAAGATTCTCGAGAGCGGATATGCCTACGTGTCGGACGGGTCGGTGTACTTTGATGTGCCCAAGTATAACAGCGACCATCGCTACGGCAAGCTGTCGGGGCGCAATATCGAGGAGCTGCTGTCGACCACACGCGCTCTCGACGGTCAGGACCAGAAGCGCAATCCGGCCGATTTCGCGCTGTGGAAGAAGGCCGCGCCCGAGCATATAATGCACTGGCCGTCGCCCTGGAGCGAGGGTTTCCCCGGATGGCACTTAGAGTGCTCCACGATGGGGGAGAAGTATCTGGGCGAGACTTTCGACATACATGGCGGAGGAATGGACCTGATGTTCCCCCACCATGAGTGTGAGATAGCCCAGTCGGTGGCCCACAACGGCCATGAGACCGTGCGCTACTGGATGCACAACAACATGATCACCATCAACGGCAAGAAGATGGGCAAGTCGCTGGGCAATTTCATCACCCTCGACGAGTTTTTCAACGGTTCGCATCCGTTGCTGACCCAGCCCTACAGCCCGATGACGATACGTTTCTTCATACTCCAGGCCCATTACCGTGGCACTGTGGATTTCTCCAACGAGGCTCTGCAGGCGTCGGAGAAGGCTCTGGGCCGTATGCTCGAGGGGTATCGCCGACTCCAGGAGCTGACTCCCTCGGAGACGTCGACCATCGACGTGAAGGGGATACGCGAGAAGTGCTACGAGGCTATGGACGATGATCTGAACACTCCGGTGGTGATAGCTCATCTGTTTGACGCTCTGAAACTTGTCAATTCGGTGAAGGATGGCAAGGCTACCGCCACTCAGGAGGATATAAACGAGCTGAAGGCTGTATTCGATACTTTCCTTGTGGATATCTTAGGTATCCGTCCCGAGATCGCGGGCGGTGACAATGCCGAGGCTATGAAGCCTTTCGAGAAGGCTATGGAGCTGATTCTGGAGATGCGTGCCAAGGCCAAGAGCGCCAAGGACTGGGCTACAAGCGATCTGATTCGCGATCGCCTGGCCGAGGCGGGCGTTGTGGTGCGCGACACCAAGGACGGCGCCGAATGGACCGTGAAGTGATTCACTTTTCTTGCGAAAAGTGAAGGTTATAAAAAGGTTATGGGGTTATAAGGTTATGACTCTGTAGCCTTTTTTGGGTTTATGGGTTTATTTATGGGTTTATAGGTTTAAGGGTTTATGGGTTTATACCTATTGTATAGTTTATACCTTATATTTATACCTATCATATATAGTATTTTAACCTTAAAATAGTGATCTGATATGGATATTACTGCTGAGGGATATTTTCTGGATCTTGCTACGTCGCTGATTGGCGGGGTGGGGATCGAGGGTGATATGCTGAAACTGCTTGCCACGGCTTCGGTGGTGACGGCTATATTGCTTTTGGCCTGGCTGGTGTTCTGGGTGCTTACATCCTACGTGGTGCCGGCTGTGCTCAAGATTGCCAAGTACACCACGGCCAAGTGGGACGATATATTGCTGAATCCGCGCCTGCTGAGGGTGGTGGCCGAGCTTGTGACGGTGATATTGCTCGCGTCCTTGCTACCTCCTGCCCTGGAGTATTACGACACACTGAGGAGCATTACCGAGGTGGCTTTCAAGGTGCTGGAGGTGGCTGTGATGGTGCATCTGGTCAACCGGTTCATACTGGCGCTGTATCAGCTGATGGAGGAGAATTCCTCGGGGCGTGTGACGTCGCTTAAGGGAATACGCCAGATGCTCCAGGTGATATCGGTGTCGGTGGGCGTGATAATCGTGATCTCGATCCTGGCCAACAAGAATCCGCTGACGGTGATAACCGGACTGGGCGCCGCTGCCACGGTGCTGATGTTGGTGTTCAAGGACTCAATAATGGGTATGGTGGCCGGAGTGCAACTGACCCTCAACGATATGCTCCGTCCGGGCGACTGGATCACGGTGCCGGCGCGCAATATCAACGGCACGGTGCTGGAGGTGGGGCTCACCACGGTGAAGGTGCAGAATTTCGACATGACCATAGTGACGGTGCCCCCTTACTCGCTTGTGAGCGAGTCGTTTCAGAACTGGCGAGGGATGGCCGACTCGCGTGGCCGACGCATCAACCGCTCGGTGACGATAGACCTGAACACGGTGGCTTTCTGCTCCCGCGAGATGCTCGAGGAGTTCAGGGCCGAGGAGTGGGGCGGTGACATAGACCCCGAGGGCCGTTACGTGAACCTCACGCTCTACCGGCGCTATCTGGAGCATTATATCTCGCAACTGCCTCAGCTCAAGACGAGTGGCGACATGCTGTATATGGTGAGGGAGCTTCAGCCCACGCCCCAGGGTGTGCCTCTGGACCTGTATCTGTTCACCTCGCTAACGTCGTGGAAGCCTTACGAGCATCTGCAGGCCGAGGTGATGGATCATGTGTTTGCTTCGGTGGGGCGGTTTGGCCTGAGGGTCTATCAGGCTCCGTCGGGGCTTGATGTGCGGGCTATAGTCCAGGCAGGCTAAGAGGTTGTTTCTAACGCGCTCCTAAAAATTACTATCCGGGCCATGTGGGAATCGATTCTCATCATGGTCCGGATTGTTAGTAAATCACTCGTGCGAGGCCCCACGGCTTGACAAGAGTTTGTGAAAAGAGTGTGTGCGGATAAACCTAATATCCAATCATCAATTGTTAAGCTGTAATTTCAATTATTAATCATTTCTGCAAATTTAATAACAATTTGCGAAAATCCAAAAGTTTTAGATAAATTTTTGTAAAATAAAATTGTAAAAAATACTAAATATGCCCCAGAGGTGCGTAGAATGGGGGTGAAGAGTTGTTATAGGGTAGTATCGGTGGCAAATTTCTTTCGTAACACATCAATTGCTATCCAATAGATTAGTGAACAATAATTGTGAGTTTTTAATTTTGATTTTTGAATCAAAAGGCTTACCTTTGCTTCTCTACGAATCAATTCTAATTCATAACTCAATAAATACCTTATAACGATATGGAAAACGACCAGTTGTTACAGGAGGTCACCGCCAAGGCCCAAGTGTGGCTCGGTGACGGATACGACGCAGAAACCCGCGCCGAAGTACAGCGTATGCTGGATGCCGAAGATAAGACAGATCTTATCGAGTGCTTTTACCGCGATCTCGAGTTCGGAACAGGCGGTCTCCGTGGCATCATGGGCGCCGGTTCCAACCGTATGAACATCTACACCGTGGGTGCCGCCACCCAGGGGCTTGCCAACTATCTCAAGGAGGCTTTCAAGGATCTTCCCGAGATCAGCGTGGCTGTGGGTCATGACGTGCGCAACAATTCGCGCAAGTTTGCCGAGATCGTAGCCGATATCTTCTCGGCCAACGGTATCAAGGTGTATCTGTTTGACAGCTTCCGTCCGACCCCCGAGCTTTCATTTGCCATCCGTCACTTCGGCTGCCAGAGCGGCGTGAACATCACCGCATCGCACAACCCCAAGATCTACAACGGCTACAAGGCTTACTGGGAGGACGGTGCGCAGATCATCGCTCCCCACGACGTGAACATCATCGATCACGTGAACCGCATCAAGAGCGTGAGCGAGATCAAGTTTGACGGCGACAAGTCCAAGATCCAGATTGTAGGTCCCGAGGTGGACAAGGTGTATCTGGAGAAGATCAAGGGCCTTTCGCTCAGCCCCGAGGCTATCGAGCGCAACAAGGATCTGAAGATCGTGTACACCCCTATCCACGGTACCGGCGTGGAACTTATCCCCAATTCACTGAAAAATTTCGGCTTCACCAATATTATCCACGTGCCCGAGCAGGATGTGCCCAGCGGAGATTTCCCCACCGTGGAGTCGCCTAACCCCGAGGTTCCCTCGGCTATGGCTCTCGCTATAGCCAAGGCTAAGGAGGTGAACGCCGACATCGTGATGGCTTCCGACCCCGACGCTGACCGTGTGGGCTGTGTGATCCGCGACAACAACGGCGAATATGTGTTGCTGAACGGTAACCAGATCTGCATGATCCTGCTCTACTATATCATCACCCGCAACAAAGAGCTCGGCATGATCAAGGGTAACGAGTTTGTGGTGAAGACCATCGTTACTACCGAGACCATCAAGAGCATCTGTGACGCCAACAAGGTGAAGATGTTTGACTGCTACACCGGCTTCAAGTGGATCGCAGCCGTGATGCGCGACAATGAGGATGTGCTCCGCTACATCGGCGGTGGCGAGGAGAGCTACGGATTCCTTGCCGAGACATTCGTGCGCGATAAGGATGCCGTGTCGGCTTGCTCGCTCCTGGCTGAGGCTTGCGCCTGGGCCAAGGACAAGGGCATGGACTTCCAGGGTATGCTCGCCGATATCTACAAGACTTACGGTTTCAGCCTCGAGGTAGGCGTATCGGTGGTACGTCCCGGCAAGAGCGGTGCTGAGGAGATCCAGGCACTCATGAAGCAGTTCCGCGAGAATCCTCCCAAGAGCCTCGCCGGCAGCCCCGTTGAGGTAGTGAAGGATTATCTGACCCTCGATGCCACCAAGGCCGACGGAACTGTGGAGAAGCTCGATTTCCCCACTACTTCCAATGTGCTCCAGTACTTTACAGCCGACGGATCGAAGGTGTCGGTACGTCCTTCGGGAACCGAGCCTAAGATCAAGTTCTACATGGAGGTACGTGTGCCCATGGAGTCGGCCGACCAGTATAACGCTTGCAATGAGGCCGCCCACGCCAAGGTGGATGCCCTCAAGAAAGATCTCGGAATCTGATATTTCACTCCCTTGCGGGAGTGAAAGGTTATGAGGTTAAGGGGTTATGAGGTTATTGGTTCATTCCAATTTCAATCATCCCCTTCCTTATAACCTTTTAACCATATAACCGTATAACCTTTAAGCGCAGCTTAAATAACCATGAGGTTGGTGATTCAGCGCGTGAGTCGCGCATCGGTCATTATTGACGGCGAGCTTCGGGCCGGTATAGGCGCGGGGCTCATGGTGCTTGTAGGGGTTGCCGAAGGCGATACCGCCGAGGATGCCCGCTGGCTGGCTGCCAAGACGGTGGCTATGAGGATATTTCCCGATGCCGAGGGGGTGATGAACCGCTCGGTGATGGATGCCGGTGGCGAGATTCTGGCCGTGAGCCAGTTTACGCTCAATGCCTCGACCCGCAAGGGCAACCGTCCGAGCTATATCCATGCGGCGGGTCATGAACTGGCCATTCCGCTCTATGAGCTGTACTGCTCGGAGTGCTCGCGGCTTACGGGAAAGGAAACGGCTACCGGAGTGTTTGGCGCCGATATGCAGGTGGAGCTGATCAACGACGGGCCGGTGACCATTATAATAGATTCACGCCTAAAGGAATAGAATATCATGGACCTTAATCCTGAGACTGCCAAGGCTCTTGAAACTGTCGCCGAGCCTCTGACACTGGACCGTATGCAGGCACTGGTGGACGAGTGGATCACCGGCACGGGCAAGGGGTATTTCTCTCCGCTGACCAATGCCGTGATTCTGGCTGAGGAGACCGGCGAGGTGGCGCGTGTGATGGCCCGCAAGTATGGCGACCAGAAGGCGAAGCCGGGCGATAAGTCCTGCCTGGCCGATGAGCTGGCCGACCTGATGTGGGTGCTGACTGCCATTGCCAACCAGACCGGTATAAATCTTACCGAGGCGTTTGCCGCAAACATGGCCAAGAAGAATACCCGTGACAAGGGGAGGTTCTGAGGGGTTTATAAGTTTATGGGTTTATAGGTTTAGGGGTTTAATGACTGTTACTGAGTAAAATAAAAGAATTATGGATAAATATAATCAGGCGATTGCCGAATCACAGGTTACTACCGATGATGCCTTGGTGGCGTCGAAGGTGAACGAAATACTCGAAAAGCATCTTGAGGAGAACCGCAAGCCCGAGGTGTTGCGCCAGCTGTTCAACAGCATTGATCTGACCACGCTTAAGTCGACCGACTCGCAGCAGTCAGTGGCTAATTTCGTGGAGCGTGTCAATGCGTTTGACAATGAGCATCCCGATCTGCCCAATGTGGCAGCCGTGTGCGTGTATCCCAACTTTGTGCCTGTTACCCGCACGGTGCTCGAGGTAAGTTCGGTGGATATCGCTTCGGTGGCCGGATGTTTCCCCTCGGCCCAGAGCTTCATCGAGGTGAAGATGGCCGAAATCGCTCTTGCCGTTGAGGCCGGTGCCGATGAGATCGACATCGTGTTCCCCTTGGGTGATTTCTTCGATAAGGATTACGAGGAGGTGGCCGATCAGATCTCGGAGATGAAACATGCCTGCCGTGAGGCTATCCTCAAGGTGATACTTGAGACAGGTGCCCTTAAGAGCGCTCAGAATATACGCAACGCTTCGGTGCTGAGTCTCTACTCGGGAGCCGACTTCCTGAAGACATCGACCGGCAAGGAGTATCCCGGCGCATCGCTCGAGGCTGCCTACATCATGTGTGAGTGCATCAAGGAGTATTATGCCAAGACCGAGCGCATGGTAGGATTCAAGGTGTCGGGCGGAGTTTCAACGACTGAGGATGCCCTGAAGTACTATACCATCGTGAAAGAGGTGCTCGGCGAGAAGTGGGTGGCCACCAACGAGTATTTCCGCATCGGTGCCTCGCGCCTGGCCAACAATCTGCTCAGCGATATTCTGGGCGAGGAGACCAAGTTCTTCTAAACAATCAACTTTTTTCACCGGATGAAATACTGGATCATAGTCAACGACACACGCCTGGGGCCGATGGATCTCGGGGAGGTGATGAGGACGCCCGGATTCGGCCCCGATACGCCTATATGGCGCGAGGGACTGGCTGACTGGACCACAGCCTCCAATCTGCCCGACACGGCCTCGCTATTCACGCAACAGGCGGGTTATACCCCTTATCAGCAATACTACGGTCCCCGGCCCGCACCCTTTGTGCAACCCGGAGAGCCGATGTATGCGCCCGGCATGGAGCCGGGACGCGCTCCGGGCCCTGTGCCCCCCAACTATCTGGTGTGGGCCATCCTCTCCACGCTGTGTTGCTGTCTGCCCACAGGCGTGGTGGCCATTATCTATGCCTCGAGGGTGAATCCCCTGTACATGAGGGGCGATCATGAGGGTGCCCGCAAGGCATCGGAGAACGCCTCGATGTGGGTGATAATCTCGTTTGTGGCCGGACTGATCTGGACCCCATTCTCGGTGATATGGTCGCTCATGACCATGTGATACGCCGGCGCATGATCATCGCTCTGGCCGTTGTGGCCGTGGCGGTGGCGTGCGTCAGCTATTATTTCATCGATCCCTCCACGGGGCTGTATCCGCGTTGCCTGTTCAAGCAACTGACCGGGCTGGATTGCCCCGGATGCGGGTCGCAACGGGCCATCAGGGCCATGCTTCATGGCGACATCCGGGGAGCGATGGGCTACAATGCCTTTCTGCCGGTGGCCCTGGTGCTGATAGCCCTCCTGCTGGTGGCGCGCCGGCATCCGCGCCTCGACAAAGTGCTTAACTCGCGCACATCCATCATCATAATGCTCATCGCAATAGTAAGCTGGACTGTAATACGAAACCTGCTTAACCGTCTCTGACCTGAATATATGAATACCCTTACCCGACGTAAAATATCGCTTCGCGTGTTGCTTTTCGTTGCCGCTGTGGCTCTCATAGTCTATTTCCTCCCGCGCACCGACAAGGACCATTATATCTACGAGGTGAACCGCCCGTGGAGCTATGCCCTGCTCACGGCACCGTTTGACATTCCGGTGCATCTCGACTCGGCGAGCATGGCTCTGGTGAAGGACAGCATCGATATGCACTTTGAGCCGGTGTATGTGCGCGATCTGGCGGCTGAGAAGACTCTGATCTCCGACTATACCATGCGTCTCAACTCCACACCGGGGCTGAATATAACGCCTGCTCAGAAGAATCAGATAATCAAGGCGATACGCGAGGTGTACGACAACGGTATAGTGGACCGCGACACCTATCAGCGCATAGCGGCGGGCAATCTGCCGTCGGTGAGGTTTGTCCACGACAATGTGGCCATATCCATGCCCACGCGCAACTATCTGTCGGCGTTCAGGGCCTACGAGCACATGGACAGTGTGCTCCGCGACCGCGACGTGAGGGCGGCGCTGACAGCCACACGCCTCTCGGACATGTTGCAGCCCAATATCTCGCTCGACACTCTCACCTCCAAGCGTCTCATCGACGAGGCCTATCAGAAGGCCATGGCCCCGATAGGGGTGATACAGCAGGGGGAGCGCATCATCGACAAGGGTGATATAGTGAACACGCGCCTGGCTACAATTCTGGACACTTACGAGGAGATGATCGAGGACCGCGGACAGGGCACCATCTCGCAGCACCATTACCCGGTGGCGGGGCAGATACTGTATATGCTCATCCTCTTCGGGGCGCTCTACGGGTATCTGTTCTTCTTCCGGCCCAAATATTTCGACGATGACCGCACTGTGGTGTTCCTGATGTCGCTCGTGACGGTGTTCACGCTCTTTGCGTTCGCCATGCAGGCCACGTTCCACTCGGGGCTCTACATAGCGCCGTTCACGATGATACCGATACTTGTGCTGGTGTTTCTGGACTCGCGCACGGCCTATTTCGTGCATCTTATCGAGGTGCTGGCATGTGCCATAATCTCGGCCTATCCGTCGGAGTTTATCTATCTTCAGTTCATCGCGGGCGTGGTGGCTATCGACTCGCTCAAGGATCTGACGAGCCGTAGCCAGCTGATACGCACGGCGGCGTTCATTTTTGTGGCCTATTCGCTCAGCTATGTGTCGATCGAGGTGATGCAGACCGGTACGCTCAACAAGATGGAGGGACGCACGTTTGGTTGCTTCGGCATCAATGCTATCCTCATCTCGTTCAGCTACGTGCTGATGTTCCTGGTGGAGAGGGTATTTGGCTACACGTCGAGGGTTACGCTCGTGGAGCTCTCGGATACCAACAGTCCGCTGCTCAGGGAACTGTCGGAGGAGTGTCCCGGCACATTCAACCATTCGATGGCTGTGAGCAATCTCGCGTCGGCCGCTGCCCAGGCCATAGGGGCTAATGTGCAGATGGTGAGGACCGGTGCGCTGTATCACGATATAGGCAAGATTAAGAATCCGGCGTTCTTTACCGAGAATCAGCATGGTATCAATCCCCATGATTCGCTCGATCCCATACAGAGTTCGCGGGTTGTGACGGGACATGTGCGCGACGGATTGGCTATGGCCGAGAAGGCTAAGTTGCCTGAGAAGATACGCGAGTTTATCACGGAGCATCATGGAGCAGGCAAAGCACGCTATTTCTATAATACCTATTGCAATCTACATCCGGGCGAGGAGGTGGATCCGGCGCCGTTCACCTATCCCGGTCCTAATCCTCAGAGCAAGGAGACCTCTTTGCTGATGATGGCCGATGCCGTTGAGGCGGCCTCGCGTTCGCTGAAGGAGCATACGCCTGAAGCTATTTCAGGGCTGGTCAATAAGATTATCGACGGGCAGATAGCTGAGGGGTTGCACAATGAGTCGCCTATCTCGTTCAGGGATGTTCAGGCGGTGAAGGAGTCGTTCATCCAACGCCTCCGCACGATGTATCATTCAAGGATATCGTATCCTGAGTTGAAGAAGTGATTTTAGTATAGAGGGGGGGAAGTATAGACCAGTTTGTAGTATAGAGGAGGAAGTATAGAAGTATAGAAAATAGTTCCCTTGGCCGGGGATATTTATGCCATTTTTCAGGGCTTTTGGAGTGGATTGGGGATGAATTGGATCGTCACTATGTGGCTTGGTGGTGCTGTGGTGGGGTTATTTGCGGCGGGATTTGCCGGTGAAGTGGCGGAGGTGACGGAGGGTGTGCATGGCCCAGAGATAGATGGTGGACGGCGGGGCGGCGATGTCGGTGGCCATGGTCTCGGCCATTGTCATGGGTGCCTCGGTGCCAAACTGGCTCGGGTAGATCATGATGAGGTTGGCGTTGGCGAAGTAACGGTGGAGGTATTCGGGCACGGCGTCCATGTCGCTGTCGAACGACACGGCGGCACGACGCGAGCTTACCACCACGAGCAGATCGTCGTCGTCGACGGAATTGGACTTCACCACAAAGTCGTCGAAGTTCTCCACGTTGTCAAAACTCATGGGGATCTCTATCTTGGACTGGGCCAGGACGGTGCGTATCATGGGGCGTGTGGAGCTTTCACACCAGAACTCGATGTGACACCCGATGTGGCGGCAGAGGTTGCCCATGGCCTGCACCCAACGGCGGAATCCGGTCTCGAACTGGGCATTCTTTGGGAGGGCCACCACGATGCGGTTCATGGTGGAGAGGGGGATGAAACAGCGGGTGATGACCACCATGCGGTTGGTGCTCTGGAGGAGGCGTTCGATCTTGTCGCCGAGGAATGAGTCGAGGAGGGTGTTGCGGCGGTGGAGTCCTATGATCACTTCGGTGATGTCGCGCTCGGCCATGGTGTTGAGTACGCCGGTTATGATATTGAGGTCGTAACGCTCGATGGGGTTGAGGGAGACTTCAACGGATGAGGCCGCGCGCTCGGCTACGTCGAGCGAGTTGCGGCTGATGGAGCGAGCGGAGGCTGAGTTGTCGTTGCGCACGTGGAGGGCGTAGAAATCGCCCGGAATGGATGAGTCGGGGAATCTCATTGCCAGGGCAAGATCGACGATTCCAGGAGCTGTGAGGGGGTTGGAGACGGCTATCAGAGTGCGGGGGTGGGTGCTCGACTCGTCCTTGGTGAGCTCCTCGTCGGCTTGCTCGAGCATCTGCACCTTGAGTTTGGAGGCGGCGCGGGCGGTGCCCATGGAGGATACGGAGCATGTGACAAGGATCATGACCACGGTGCCGTTGAGGATCTCGACCCCGAAGAGGCCCATGCCGTAGCCGATCATCACCACGGCGAGAGCCACGGCGGTGTGGGCGTTGGAGAGCTGGTACATTATGGTGCGGTCGACCGGTGTGAGATGGAACACCTGTTGGGTGACGTAGGCGGCGAGCCATTTGGCAAACATAGCCACGGCCGACATGACGGCGGCGATATAGAGGGTGTCCCAGCCCTGTGTGACCACGTGGATATCTATGAGCATACCCACGCCTATTAGGAAGTAGGGGATGAAGATAGCGTTGCCTACAAATTCGAGCCGGCCCATAAGGGTGGAGCGGGAGGGGATGAAGCGGTTGAGCACCAGTCCGGCGAAGAATGCTCCAAATACTCCCTCAATGCCTATCCATGAGGCTACGGCGGCGGCGAGGAACACCATTACCATTATGTAGATGAATTGCTGGATGCCGTCGTGATATTTCTTGAAGAAGTAGGCTGTGAGGCGGGGGTAGATGTAGAAGATACCGGCACAGTAGACCACGAGGTAGCCGAGGACGCTGAGGAGCGAGCGCATGGAGCCTTCCCTGACCACGCCGAGGACTCCGGCGAGTACTATGAGGGAGCCGAGCACGGTGACGATGGTACCGGCTATGGCAATGATGACTGCGGGGGAACGGGTGACTCCGAATCGGGCTACGATGGGGTAGGCCAGGAGGGTGTGGGCGGCAAACATCGAGGCGAGCAGCGAGGCTTCTGGCAATCCCATGCCGAGGACGGTGACGGCAACGCCGGCTCCGAGTACGAGGGGGATCAGGAAAGTGAATGCTCCGAATGTGAGGCCTTTGCGCAGGTTTTTCTTGAGGTGGTACATGTCGATCTCTATTCCGGCGAGGAACATGAGATAGAGGATGCCTACCTGGCCGAAGACTTCAAAGCTCATGTCGCGGTCGAGGAGCGCGAATCCGTGGGGGCCTACAGCGATACCGGCGATGATGAGTCCGATTACATGGGGGATCTTGAGGCGGTTGAGCAGAAGAGGGGTCACAAGTATAATGGCCATCACCGTCAGGAATATCGGTACCGGCTGGGTGATGAGCGGAACTCGCGATAGTATTGTTGCCTCCAGAATCATTCTAATAGCTACGTGTAGTTGCGTTGTTCTGCAAATTTACTCAAAAAATCTCAGACCATCGGCGGAGGAGCGAAAATTTTTATGGACGGGGTGGAGAATATAAAAAAAGGAAAAGAAACGCTTCACTCATTGATGAGTAACGGCGTTTCTTTTCAGTTGGAGTTTGAGGCAGGTCGGTTAGAGTGTAAAAATACACTCTAATTCATCTCGAGATCATACATCCCGGGACAGGCGAATGATTGTGCCTTCAATGTTGAGGCTTATGATATCGTTGTTGATTGTTCCTGTGATGGTAGTGCCGGCTTCAAAGCTGTCAAATTCTTCAGGATTGGAGCAACTTGCAATATTGAGTGTTATCTGATTGCCGGATACAGAATATGATCCGCGGAAGTATGTGTAAATTCCATCTTCGGTATCCTCATCACCGACTTCTCCATGAAAAGCTCCTTTTTCAAAATTCAGAAACATATATGCATCGGAGCTTTCATAGAACCATTCACCGGTGATATCGATTGCCGGAGCGTTGTCGTCATCATCGTCGCCACAAGAAGAGACTATCAACGAGAACGGAAGAATGAGGAGAAAAAGAGGAAGAATTGTTTTGAATAATTTTTGAGTCATAATGAGTTATGTGTATATCTGTATGTTTATGTGATATTTATCTTAGTTCGTATTTCCCGATACATACGCTCTGCTTTTTTGCAGTGACGAATACACCTATAGCTGCATTGCGGGCATCGTATAATTCATCATCAAGAGTTTCCTTAATATCGTTGCGGAGAGCGATTTCAGAACTGGTGAGCTTCTCTCCTGCTGCCTGCTTGTTTTTCAAGGCCACGTAGGAGGGCAAATAGAAATTGCTGACGGGGCTTATGCCTTGTGATATCTGATAGAAGTAAAATGGGTGGTGAATTTTGATAGTTGTGGTTTTGCCGTTGGTCGAGACGTTTCGGGTTGCTAATTTATCGGAAGAATTGATGGTTGCACATTCATCGGAGTATTTGTTGCCGTGGCCGACTTCGTATTCTATAGATGCACCTCCAAGAGCATCAGATAGTGTGGATTCAATTGTTATATCCCAGAAATAGTCGTTGAATGAAACCTGACATTTTACATTGTCTAACACTAAATTCTCAAATTCTTCGGATGATGATACATTGACGTTACCAATGTTATCATCGTCATCGTCGGAGCAAGAGATCATGATGAATGACAGAGGAATGAGCAATAGGCATGACAGGAGGTGGTTGTAAAAAATTTTTCCCATGTTTAAGTATAAGAAATAAGCCACAGGTATCCGGAGGTATCGTAGCCTTTAATAATTCCGGATACCTGTGGGCTTATAAGTAATTTTTTTAAGGAGCCTGATAAGTAAGTTTTTAATGTTGGATCCTAATTCATTAGAAGATATAACCTACTCCAACGGCGAGTGTGGATGTATTGGCTTTCTTAAAGATATTCATGAAGTCGGAGCCATAGGTTATGCCGGCATAGTACTTATTGCTGAAAATAAAGTTTGCACCGATATGCCATCCTATCTGAAAGCGTTTCCAAGCAGTATTCTTATCTCCGGTATCCTTTTTATCGAAGTTGTTTATGTCTTTTTTTACACCGAAGGTATCTTTGAAGTCATCATCGTCCATGTTATCAACTCTTTCCTGGAGATACTCGTCTTCGGTGTCGACGGAATATTTTGTCTTCGATAGGATATTGAATTTGACATTCAGTCCTACGAGCGGTTCTATGGCAAATGTCGGAGACACGCTGAACTTATAGGAAAGATTTACCGGAACGGCAACGTTGAGTGTTGTCAGTTTTTGGTTGAGGTAAGTGTTCTGAGAGTATCCGGATAGTTTCTTTTCATCACTCCAGAAACCTACGTGCGCGTCGACGCCTGATTGTAGATAAATAGGGTGGTTCTGAGAGAGCGATATCCCATGAATCCACTTGACACCTACACCATTGGTAGAGAAGTCGTCTCCTTTATCGGGAGAATATTTCTCGTTGACATACGATACCTGGAAACGGTCGTAAGTAGGCGAGTTGGTTTCGGATGAATAGCTCGTTGAGGTCGAGCCGTGGGATGTGGTGTTGGTGAATTGTGCCGAGGCATTGAGACCTATGGCCATGGCTCCAATAAGGAGCATTAGATGAAGCTTCTTCATTAAGGAGTGGTTGATGGGGTTAAACGTGGTTATATTATTTAAGTTTTATGCCTGAGATTAGGTGTTATTCATGGAAATTCATTCTCCATATATTAGCTATCGCATTGGGGTCGCCTCGTTGAGATACAAAATATATGTATTTTCCGTCGTTTGACCATATAGGTGAAAGATCGTCGGCGGCATGATGTGTGAGTTGACGCAATTCCGACCCGTCAAGGCGACTGACGTAAATGTCGGTATTTCTGTAGGATATGTTTTGATCTTGAATTTTAGAAGAACCGACAAACAGTAGCCATTGGCCGTCAGGTGAAAGCAATGGGGTGGTGAAAGAGCGTTCAGAATCGCTGACTATGCACTCTTCTTCGCCTGTCTCATAATTGATTCTCCATATTTCGGATCGGCCGTCACCGCCATTACGTGCGACTATAATAGTATTCTTGCCGGCCGGAGCGGGATTGTATCCGGTGGTGAATGATGACAGGAAATTATTTTTGAGATTATAACTCCATATAGATGTCCCGTTTTTCTCTGCGCGGGTGAAGAATACCTGTTCTCCGGACATGTCTACGATAGGGGAATAGTCTTTTCCGTCTCCTGTGATCTGTCGGCATACGAATCCGGTCGAGGCATCGGTTCGGAACAGTTGGTTTTGTCCGGCACGTTTTTCAGAAAAATATAGTTGCTTTCCGTCGTGCGAGAATGAGAAGTCTATAACTCCGGTGCGGGATGTGCGTTGACGGGATGCTCCCTGGTGGTTGGCATCTTTTATGAAGATGTTGGTAGTGTTGTTACGGTTTGAGAGATAGGCTATTTCCTCTTTTCCAGGCACTATTGCGATTACGCGGTTGGAGAACCATTGGATCGAATTGATATTGCGACGTACTTCCGGGAGGCAGACATAGTCGGAATTCTTGGATATTTTAGTCAGTTCAAGTCCCCCTTCCTCGGGTACGGATACTACGGAATAATCGACTTTCTGTGCAATCATAACACTGGCGGATAGTGTTATAATCAACCCCGTAAGTAATAAGCGGAGAGAGGTGGCAGGGAATGAGTGCATAGAAGAAATGTTTGCGTAGCGTTTAATAATCAAATGCAAAATTACACAAACATTAATAAATCACCCCCCCCGGTAGTTAAATATAGTTAACGAGAGCGTAGGGAGTAAAATTTTGTATTAATCACGTTATTCGGTTAATACATGGAGGAGGTCTGAGAGGGTGATGAGGGGGATGGTGGTGGAGGGGAGGGGTTTTGTGGGGGCGGTGGGGTCCCAGGGGATGCCAGGGAGGTGGGCTGTGGGACAGCCGAGGGTTGTGGCGGGGAGGATGTCTTTGGAGATGCTGTCGCCTACCACGAGGATTTCGGAGGGGAGGATTTCAGCGGGATTGGTTTCGGCGGGGAGGGTGTTGAGGGCTTGGATGCCGAGGCGGAAGATGGCGGGGTCGGGCTTGCGGATGCCTACGGTGGTGCTGTCGATGACGGTGCGGAACAGGTGGGCTATGCCGAAGTCTGCGAGTACGGCAGATAGGTTGCCGTAGAAGTTGGAGACTATGGCGAGGGGGTAGCGGGAAGCGAGTGTCTCGAGCACGGGACGGACTTCGAGGATACATTCCCGGGCGCTTTCGTAGCAACGTGTGGCGATTCTCAGTATGGCGGGGTGGGGAGATTGTGGGGAGAGGTGGTCGGGTGTGGGGATGCCGGGGAGGTTGAGGTGGGTGAATTGGAGGGTGATTTTCTTGATCATTACATCAAGAAAGGTGTCGGTGGGACGGATGATGCCTGTGCCGTCGAGGGCGCGTTCGGCCATGACATAGGCGTGGCGGAAGTCATTGCGTGTGATATGGGGCATTTCGGCCCGGTAGGCGCGGTAGATGACTTCACTCCAGTGGTCACCCCGACTGTCGAGGGTGCCTCCGTAATCGAAGATTATTGCCTTTATCAATGGTTGATCAGTTATTGGGGAAGCTCTGGTCTTTGTCGAGGGCCTCGGTGAGACGGGCGCAGAATATCTCGTGGCGGCACATCATGTAGACGAGCAGGAAGTTGAGGATGGTGAGCTCGTAGATGAAGTAGAGCCATGGATAGCCGATGAACAGAGTGATGAAGAGCCCGATGGTGCGCCAGTTGAAGGTGAGAATGTTGGTGTACTTCATGAGCGGGAGAGAGTTGCGACGGAACTCTTCGCGGAAGGATGCGGGGATACGTCCATCGGGGTAGCGACGGCGCAGTGACTTGCGCATCTGCTGGAGCAGAGGGGTTGACATCTCCTGCTGACGGGTGTAGTTGAGGTAGATGCGCATTGTGAGCAATTTCCAGAAACTGCATTTGCCCGAGGCTACGGCCTGGTCGAGCTGACGGCGCAGGTCGGCCACGCTGTCGAGCTCGCTCCCCTGCTCGCCCTTGAGGAAGTAGAGGTGGAACTGGCGGTAATAGTCGGCCATGGAGGCTTGCTTGGCATGGGAGATGCCGGCGAGTATGGCCATGCACCACAGGAACCAGGGGTATTGGTGGAAGAGGGGGATGGCGAGGTTCTCGCGCAGGACTATGGCGATGTATATGGCTGCAAACCAGAAGTCGCCACTCATGCCGTCGAGTATGCGCCCGAGGCGGGAATACTGATGGGTGAGGCGGGCGAGCTGTCCGTCGGCGCTGTCGAATGAGTTGGCCCAGATGAGCAGGATCATTCCCACAACATTTATCCACAGCTGAGGATAGTAGAAGAGGATGCCGGCTGCCACGCCGAGGAATATGGATGCGATGGTGATGGCGTTGGGGGTGACGCCGAGGCGTGCGGCGAGACGTGCCCACAAGAAGCCTATGGGGCGGTAGAAGGCCAGGTCGATGTTTTCCTCGGTATCCATCGACTTGAGCGATTTGCGGTATTCTTCCTTCCAGTTGCTCACCCTGCTATATAGTTTTTATAAGAGTCGAGGAAACGGCGGAATGGACGCAGGCGCATGAGCCCCTGCTCGAATATGAGCCAGCCCACGATGGTGACACCGATGCCGGCGAGGACGTCGATGATATAGTGGTGGGAGGTGTAGACGGCTGTGAACCAGATGCCCAGGCAGATGAACGCGAACAGCACACGGAGCCACACCGAGCACCGGGCACGGAGGGAGTAGATGAAGGCGATGAGCATGTAGGCCGCGTGGAGTGAGGGGAGGGCGGCAAAGACATTGGAGTTGCGGGAATAGAGGCCGTCGAAGATGGAGAGGCCCATCATGGCGTCCCAGCGGGCCAGTCCGGCTGTCTCGCCATGTGTGCCGGGGATGAAGTCGAAGCCGTGCATGGCCACGTACCACGGCGGAGCGGCGGGGTGGACGTAGTAGAGGGCGAAGCCGAGGAGGTTGACAAACAGGAACACCAGCGAGAAGTGGAGATAGACGCTATATTGCTTCTTGAAATAGAGCCATAGGCCGAAAAGGATGGGCACGGGCACCCAGCAGAGGTAGAAGCATCCGGCGAGGAAGTCGAGGATGGGGGAGGTGTGCATGGCCCACCATTCATTGGGGGTGACGATGGTGCCGGCTACCTCGGAGGTGGCGGGGGTGAGGGTGATGCCGAAGAGTGATGACTCGGTGGAATAGAGGCCGAAGATGTCGACCGGGTTGACCTCGTAGTTGGGGAGTATGTTCATCCAGTCGTAGGATATGCCGAATATAATGAACGGCAGGAGTGCCACGACAAGACGGCGCGTGGTGCCGGTGATGAGCAACATTGCCGCGAGGAATACCGCGATATACAGATGCTCGGGCCGGAATCCCACGAATGTGGCTGTGACAGCCAGCCATACCACAAGGCTGATTACTATCACCGCGGTTTCGCGTTTGGACGGGAGTGACTGTGACATTCTGGGCCTCTTTGGGAGGTTTATGGGGTTAAAAGTTTAGGGGTTTATGGGTTTATGAGTTTAGGGGGCCTTATTTGATGAGCTGACGGCGGGCGTGGTCAACGCGGGCAAAGGCGGTGATGTTGGCGAATACCGCAATCACGCCCATAGCCACGATGAGGATGTTGACGGCATCAAAGTCGGCCGGGCTCACGCACTGGCCGGTGATGCCGGTGGCGAGGGCGCCGAGGCTTGTCACCACCACGCGCTCGGGGCGCTGCATGAAGCCTATCTTGCACTCAAGGCCGAGACCCTCGGCGCGGGCACGCACATAGCTCACCATGATGGATCCCACGAGGGCCACGAATGTGATGAGGGCTCCGGCCACGTAGCCGGTCTGTATGAGGTAATAGCTGATGCCACCGAGGGTGAATAGCTCGCAATAGCGGTCGAGCACGGAGTCGTACATGGCACCGAATGTCGAGGCCATGCCACCGAGACGTGCAACCTGGCCGTCGAGCATGTCGAATAGTGAGAAGAGGATGATCACGCCTCCGGCCCATGTGACAAGGGGATAGTTCATATTGTAGGGCGAGCCAGTGTAACCGGCATAGACGAGTATGATGGCCGCGGCGATGTTGCCGAGGAGGCCGATGGTGGTGACCATGTTGGGGGTGACCCCTATGCGTATAAGGAAGCGAACAAATGGGTTGATGACGCAGTAGATGCCCTGCTGGAGTGCATCGCGCATCTTCTTGAAGGTTGATGTCTTGGGTTCCATTATTATATCTGATTCAGGCATAGGATGTGTGTGACAAGTGTATATTGTATTTTTTGATTGTTATGTTTCGGGGATGATGCGTTGGTGGCAGGAGTCATTTGCGCGGGTGTATGAACATGTCGACGAAGCGGATGGCGTAGGGGTCGATGTTGTTGCGGCGGTACACGAAATTCTTCTGCATGAGGAAGTTCCAGAATATCGACACGATCAGCGACACGCTGAGACGGGCGGCTGCATAGTAGCCGTTGGGTTTGAAACCGAGATCCTCGAGGAATGTGAGCTGACACAGGAGCTCATAGACCATCTGGGTGCCGTAGACGTTGAGCAACAGCGATCCGAGCCACACGAGGGCATATTTCACGGCCACGGCCTTGACGGGGAGATCGGTGGCATGAAATGTGAAGCGATAGTTGATGCAACAGTTCACGATGCCGCCACATACGGCTCCGATAGCGGTGGAGATCCATGGGGCGAGGTGGACGAATGCGAAGAATACGAAACCCACGCCCATGTCGATCCATGAGGCTATCTGGGAGGACACGGACGAGCGCAGGAAGGTCGACACGATGTCGCCTCCGTTGATGAACCGGTCTTTTATTTTAGAAATATGTCTGGACATTACTATTATTGTATCTGTGAATCATTCAGGGAGTGGGCCGGGAGAGCCGTCGCGGGTCATGCCTTGTGTTTCTTTACCTCGGCGAGGATGGCGCGGGCTATCACTGCCGACGCCTCGACGCGACACGGGGCGAAACTGGGCCAGTCGTTGAAGTCGATGATGGAGAATGAGCCGTCGGGGGCGATGATGGCGTCACCGCCGTAGACACGGATGTCGAGGATATCGGCGGCGCGGTCACATGTCTCGCGGAACTTGGCGAGGTCAAACCGCGTCTCCTCGCCCCGCTTGGTGGTGGCGCGGTCGTCTCCCTTGGCCGAATAGCTTTTCTCGAAGGGGAAGAAGCAGTAGAAGTAGTCGGTGTCCCTCACGCCGTAGAATTTCACCTGGTCGCCGTCGAGATGGCGGTTGATCACGGCGCGCTTGATGCCACGGAGGAAGTATTCCTGCAACACTTCCTGGGCTTCCTCGGGGTGGCGTACATAGGTCACATCCTCCTTGTGCATGGCGTAGAGGTCGCCACGCTTGATCCAGGCCTGCTGCATACCTATGCGTTCCATCTGTCCGGTGATGGCCTGATTGGTGCTCACCATGAGGCTTTCGGGATAGGGTATGCCAGAACCGAGGAGTATGCGCGTGAGGCGCTCGCGGGTACAGTTTTCCACGCCGTAGCCCGAGTTTATGACGAGTCGTCCGGCATCCTCCATAGCCTGGAGAATGGGAAATGACCGCTGGTCACGGCACATGTGGATGACGATGGGCTCGGTGACGGCCCCGGCTATCAGCTGTTCCTCCGAATAGGTCTTGACCTGACAGCCCCGCTTGCGTAGTTGCTCGCAAGTGAGGTTGAGGATGGCCGCGTCGTTGCCGATGTGGTTGGGGGAGTAGGCCCCGGCGCGGAGTATTGCTGCTATTTTAGTGTCGGCCATATTATTGCCCTGGGGGCATGGTTATAAGGTTAATGGGGGTTATATGGATAGGAGGGAGAGTGCTTTAGGGATGTCGGATGCGTGGTCGATGTCGATGATGCGGCTGAAATTGTAGGCCTTCAGGTTCATTCCCGAGGCCACAAGTGCCCGCTGGAAATCGCGCATACGTGTCTCGCCGGCTTCCATGCAGTCATCGAGAATGTCGAGCGACGAGGCCGGGAGGGCATATATTCCACCCGAGACATGACGGGCGTCGGGGAGAGGTGAGTCGAAGAATCCCGTGATCATTCCGCTGAAGGGGTCGGTGGTGATGTAGAGGGGTTTCTCGTCGTCGATATAGGTGGTCACGGCCATGTATCCGTCGGCGTCGCAGTCAGCAAGCATGGCATCGAGATAGGCGTCAAACTCGGAGGGGAGGAACACGGTGTCGACCGTAGTGAGGCAGAACCGGGAGCCTGTGGCGCGCAACAGGTGGCTGAGCCGGTGGAGGGAGTGCATAGAGCCGGGGGTGGAGTCCACGACAAGGTTGTCGGCTCCGGCCCAGGGGAGCGGGGAGTCCGAGGCTTCGGCAAAGGCTTGTACCTCGGGGTTTATGATCACGCTCACAGCCTCGCAGTCGGGGCGGGAGCGGAATATGCCTATTAACCTTTCGAGCAATGTCATTCCGCCGAGATGCACCAGTGGCTTGGGGGTAGGAATACCCTCATTCCTAAGGCGTGAGCCTTGTCCTGCTGCTATAATCGCGTAGTGCATCTTTTATTTGCCCTGGCGGGCAAAGGTTATAAGGTTATTATTCCGCTTTGCGGAAGGTTATAGGGTTATAAGGTTATGGGGGAGATGATTGTCTAAAATTATGATTATTATAAACTTATAAACTTACAATAACCTCTTAACCTCATAACCCTATAACCTTTTGTCCGATAGGACAAAATCACTCATTGCGGCCGCGGTCGAAGTTCTGTTTGCGGAGGGGGTTGGCTGTGGCCTCGGCCTCGCGCTGGCGGTTGCGGTATATGTCGAGGGCCATGTAGATGGCTTCACGCAGTGACTGGGGATCGGCCTGTCCTGAGCCGGCGATGTCGAAGGCTGTGCCGTGGTCGGGCGAGGTGCGCACACAGGGGAGTCCGGCGGTGTAGTTCACGCCACGCTCCGACATGAGGAGCTTGAAGGGGATGAGGCCCTGGTCGTGGTACATGGCGAGCACTCCGTCGAATTTCTTGTAGGCTCCGCTTCCGAAAAAGCCGTCGGCAGGGTAGGGGCCGAAAGCAAATACACGCTTCTTGTAGGCCTCGGCTATGGCCGGAGCCACGATCTCGTTGTCCTCGCTACCTATCACGCCGTTGTCGCCGGCATGGGGGTTGAGCGAGAGGACGGCTATGCGGGGCGAGTGTATGCCGAAGTCGGCTATGAGCGACTTGTTGAAGCGCATTATGCTGTCGAGGACGGCGGCCTTGGTGACCTTGGGGGTGACATCGGCAAGCGACTCGTGAATGGTGACCAGAGCCACGCGCAGTCCCTCGCCGGCCATTATCATCATGGCCTTGGGGGCGGAGCCGTCGTTGAGGCGGTCCTGAAGAAACTCGGTGTGGCCCGGGAATGAGAACTCGTCGCCATGGATGGCATCCTTGCTGATGGGGCAGGTCACGAGCACATCGATGGCGCCTTCGCGCAGGTCGGCGGCAGCGCGCTCGAGGGCGGCCAATGCAGCCGATCCTCCGGCGGGGGTACAGCGACCCGGCTCGGGGGTGACGTTCTCATCGACCACATTAATTATATAGTTGTGGTCGGCCGTGGCATCGGCGGGAGATGTTATGGTGGTGAATTTCACTTCGGGGAGCTCCATGAGCTTGCGGTAGGAGGCCGCGATCTTGGCACTTCCATACACGATGGGGGTGCAGATCTCGGCGATGCGGGGATCCTCGAGGGTCTTGAGGATGATCTCGTAGCCTATGCCGTTGATGTCTCCGTGGGTGATGCCCACCTTGATTTTTCTATTTTCCATATCATATTCCGCTTGCGCGGATAGTAGTTAAAATATCAAGAAGTCATACGGACATAAGAGTATGCCCGTATGACTGTTAACGTTATTGCCTCTGCTCCACTACGGAGAGGATGCGGTCGAAGTTGACGCCCATATCCTCGAGCTCGTGGATGATAGCCTCGGCATCGCCACCGGCGTCCACATAATCCTGGAGGAGATATACCATATAGTATGTCTCGGCGAAGCGGTCGGTGCGCTGGAGGGTTGCATACTGCCAGGGAGCGAGGCTCTGATAGTACTTCACGTTGGTGCCGTAGCGGCGGATCTCCTTCTCGAGCAGGTCGAGGGCGTGCTTGGAGGCTTCCTCATTGCCTGTGGCTATGCCGATGCGGGCATAGAGCTGTGCCATCTTCTCGGGGATCTGAATGGCGTAGGGGGAGGCTGCTTCGGGCAGTTTCTCCTCCATGAGCTGGAGCAGGTTGAGGGCCTTGGCGTAGCGGTCGGCCTTGTAGACGGTGAGAGCCTCGCGGTCGGCATCGGAGATGTCGGCACTGTCGGCCCGCTCGGCCATCACGGCCTCGTTGACGAGGGCTGTGGCGGTGGAGAGGATGTAGGAGCGGGTGGTGGTGACCATGCGTCTCACGGTCTCATCTAGATAGATCTGGCCCGGCTCGGTCACTTTGTCGAGTCCGCCCCAGCGGAATTTCTCGGTGATGTTGCGGTAGGCTTTCTCGGTGTTGACAGCCACCACATCATCGTCGGTGTTCTCGTCGTGATAGATGGGCGAGATCTCGTAGGCCATACCGGTGGAGCGCATGTAGGGCTGGAGGCCGAGGTAGTACTCTCCGGCGGGCACGGTGGAGGCGAAGTAGACGGGGCGGTCCCATCCGTTCTTGATGGAGGTGTTGATCATGTCGAGGCTCAGTATCTGGCTGAGTGTCATGCCTCCACGTCCGGCCGATCCGGGATCGTTGTGCATGTTGGCTACAATTACCGGTTCGCTGCGGCGGGCTTCATCGGGGGTGATGCGTCCGGCCTTGACAGCTGCCTCGATGTCGACAGGGATGTACATGTTGGTGTACTTCATCATGGGCGCACCCCAGGCGTTCTGGCTCGACTTCTTGTCGTAGAGCTGGGCCAGGGAGGTGTCCACGAGCACGGCGGTGGTGTCCTCGTCGGTGGCGAAGTAGTTGAAGTTCATGCGGTCGTAGGCATAATCTTCGGGTTTGGCGAGGGTCTCGATGCCGGGGGCGTCGTAGGAGGGGTGCTTGATCTGGTTGGCATACCAGTCGGTGGTAAGGTAGCTGAGGTTTACCACCTTAACGTCGGTGCGGTGTCCCTCGACCTCCTGGGCGTACCACAGGGGGAAGGTGTCGTTGTCGCCGTTGGTGAAGATGATGCCGTTCTCATCGACCGAATCGAGATAGTTCATGCCGAAGTCGCGGGTGGTGTATCGGCCCGAGCGGTCATGGTCGTCCCAGGTCTGCGATACCATCTGAAGCGGTACAGCCAGGCCTACGATACAGGCTACGACGGTTGCTATGAGCGATGTCCTGGCGGGTGTCTCGGGCTCGGCGGGAGCGTCGGTCTGAGTGGTCTTGGCCTGCTTCTTGGCCAGGGCGAGGCAGATGATCTGCCACAGTCCGGCCACACCCATGCCGATCCATATAGCGAAGGCGTAGAAGGATCCTGCGAAGGCGTAGTCACGCTCGCGGGGCTGGGAGGGGGTCTGGTTGAGGTAAAGCACAATGGCTATACCGGTCATGAAGAAGAGGAAGAATATCACCCAGAACTGCTCGATACCCCGCTTGGAGATGAAGGCCTGCCATCCGAGACCTATGAGGCCGAGGATGAGCGGGAGCATGTAGAAGACGTTGTGGCCGGGGTTGCCCTCGCCGTCGCTCCAGGGGAGGAGGCTCTGGTCACCGAGACGCGGGGTGTCGATGAAGGGGATACCCGAGATCCAGTTGCCGTGGTTGACCTCACCGTTGCCCTGGATGTCGTTCTGACGGCCGGCGAAGTTCCACATGAAGTAGCGCCAGTACATGTGGTTGAGCTGGTAGATGAGGAAGAAACGGAAGCTCTCGCCGAATGTGGGCTTGATGCGATCGGTGTACTGGAGTACGTTGCCGTCGCGGTCCACGTATTGGGTCACTTTGGTGGGAGTGCCCTTGATGCCTCCGATCCAGTCGGAGTAAGCTCCGGTGTGGGCACCGCTGTAGATGCGGGGGAAGAGCATGTTGAGCTCGGGGCTCATGGTGTAGTCCTTCTTGTAGCCCTGGAACACGTAGCGGTCGGGCTCTTCGGGCGATGTCTTGGCCACCTTGGAGTACTGGGGAGTACCCTCGTCATACATGGGTGAGAGCTGTCCCGATGCATCGGCCTCGTAGACCACGGATGAGTTGTGGGTCTGGCCGTAGAAGAGGGGACGCTCGCCGTACTGCTCGCGGTTGAGATAGGAGGCGAGAGCAAACACGTTGTCGGGCGAATTCTGGTTCATGGGAGGGTTGGCCGATGAACGTATGAGCAGAAGCGCGTAGCTCGAGTAGCCGATGAAAATCACGAAGATGCTCATCACCACGATGTTGAGTATCCTCACGGGGAGTTTCTTGGCCATGAACAGGTAGGCGAGGACTCCGCCCATGATAATCACGGGGATCCACATGCTGTTGCCGATGAAGGGGATACCTGAGAGGAGTATGCTCAGGGCCACGCTCCAGCGGATGCGCTTCACGCTGTCCTGCCTGTAGAGCTCGCGGATGGCCCAGATGAACGAGGCCACGGCGAGGATGGCGTAGATGAGCACGCCCACATTGTAGCTCAGGCCGATGACGTTGACGAAGAACAGCTCGAAGTACTGCGACACCTCGATGAATCCGGGGACAAGTCCGTAGAGGATGAGTCCCACCACGATGGCTGCCACCACAAGAGCCATGAGCGATCCGGTGGCTGTGGTGTCCTTCCACAGGCGGTAGTAGATGACCAGTCCGATGGCAGGGATACACAGGAGGTTGAGCAGGTGGACGGCTATTGAAATGCCTATCACATAGGCGATGAGTATCAGATACTTGTCGCTGTGGGGCATGTGGGCGCGGTTTTCCCACTTGAGGATGAGCCAGAACACCAGGGCGGTACAGAACGAGGAGAAGGCATATACCTCACCCTCGACTGCCGAGAACCAGAATGTGTCGCTCCACGTGTATGCGAGAGCTCCGCAGATACCTGACCCGAAGATCACGAGCATCTGCACAAGCGACATTTCAGTGGCATCGTCCTTGACTGTGAGCCGTTTCACCAGGTGGGTGATGGTCCAGAACAGCAACAGGATGGTGGCCGCCGAGAGCAGGGCCGACATGGAGTTGACCATGAGCGCGACCTTGGTGACATCGCCGAAAGCAAAGTTGACGAAGAATCGGGCCGCGAGCATGAATATGGGGTTGCCCGGCGGGTGTCCTACCTCGAGTTTATAGCCCTGGGATATGAACTCGGGGCAGTCCCAGAAGCTGGCAGTCGGCTCGACCGTGAGGAGATAGGTCACGGCCGCAACGATGAAGCATAGCCAGCCTAAAATGTCGTTTATGAGATTATAACGTTTCAAAATCGGGTGATTGAGATGCGCAAGCCCTGCCTGATGCGGTCATACACCGGGGAGGGCCTGCGTAATGTTTTGATTAATAGAATTTGATGATGCCCATTGCCTCGCGCACCTCGGCGAGAGTCTTGACGGCGCGTTCGCGGGCGCGCTCGGCACCCTGCTTCACCACCTTGGCTATATATGCCTCGTCGGCACGGATCTCCTGGTAGCGCTCGCGGATAGGAGTGGTGACCTTGAGGATATCCTCGGCAAGCTGTTTTTTGAGGTCGCCGTAGCGGATGGAGCAATCGGCGTAGGCGTCGCGGTACTGCTGTACGATCTCGGGACCTGAGGTGAGCTCGAGAAGGGTAAAGAGGTTTTCAACAGGCTCAGATACGGGCTGGTTGGGTTCCTTGGGGCCTTCGTCGGTCTTGGCGCGCATCACTTTCTTGCGGAGCACCTTTTCCTCGTCGACGAGGTAGATACAGTTGCCCTCGCTCTTGCCCATTTTGCCTGATCCGTCGAGGCCGGGCACCTTCACTGCATGGTCGCCGAAGTTGAAGTTCTCGGGTTCGGGGAAGAGGTCAACGCCATAGAATGAGTTGAAACGGCGGGCGAAACGGCGGGTGAGCTCGAGGTGCTGCTCCTGGTCCTTGCCTACGGGTACCTTGTGGGCCTTCTGGATGAGGATGTCGACGGCCATGAGGGTGGGATAGGTGAGGAGGCCGGCATTGACACGCTTGTTGGTCTCGGCACCGATGATCTGTTTCTCGATATCCTGGCTGTCGTCGGTGAGGCCGAGCTGCTTGCGGGCCTTGTCCTTGAAGGATGCGGTGCGCATGAGCTCGCCGATGCCCACGTGCATGTTGAGCAGGAGGTACATCTCGGAGATTTCAGGTACGTCGCTCTGCACGAATATTGTAGCCTTGTCGGGGTCGACTCCGGTAGCGAGGTACTCGGCGAGAATATTGCGCACATTCTCATGGAGTGCCTTGGGGTCGGGGTTGGTGGTGAGAGCGTGGAGGTCGGCTATAAAGTAGAGGCAGTCATAGTCATCCTGCATCTTGACAAACTTGCTGAGGGCTCCGTAATAGTTGCCCAGATGGAGGTTGCCGGTGGCGCGGATGCCGGAAAGCACGATTTCTTTCTCTTTCATGATGATAAGTAAGTCTTAACGTCGGTTTATTTGGGTGACAAAGTTACAAAAAATCATCCAATCATTGTAGCGTTTAGGGTATTTTTAGATAAGTATAGAGGGCCTTTTAAGTATAGAGGGGGAAGTATAGAGTATAGAGGGGTCGGATAAGAATAGAGTATAGCGGTCAGCCGGGGGAGGGGCATCGGAGGATGCTTGCCTCGATTGGCTGACCGCTATACTCTATTCTTCCTTAAGAGGAATTATCTGTAGAAGGTATTTGCTATATTTCTATACTTCCTTAGATAGGAATTATAGACCGTATTCTCTATACTTTATTCTCTATACTCTATACTTCCTCAAGGGGATTACTTGTAGAAAGTATTCATGTTGTTCTTGACTTTCTTGTTGCCGATGAGGATGGCGGGGAGGTTGCCGGCCATGCGGGCTGCACCACGCTGCTGGTTGAAGCGTACTGCACTCTCGCTGGCGTCGAAGGGACGGCCCTCGTTGTCGATTGCTGTCACCTGGAGAACCACAACGGCGTTGTTACCCTTCACGGGACCTACGAGCTCGCCGGCCTTGGCTACAGCTACACGACCCTGGATCTGGCTCTCGGCCATACCGATGCCGGGGATGAACTGCTGACCGAAGTTTACGGTGGTGGTGTCGACGGTGGCGCCCATCAGTTTGGCGTATCCGGCTATGTCATTAGCCTTGCCTTGGTAGTCGGCGATGAGCTTGGCGGCCTTCTTGTCGTTGCGGGCACGACGGGTGAGGGCTCCGTTGAGCTGGGGATCGCGGGCAGGGGTGTAATCCTCGTAGATGTCCTCGAGGGCTACTGCAAGGAAGTGACCGCTCTGGATGTCACCGAATATCTGGGAAACATCGCCCTTGTCGGCCTCCATGGCCCATGCTACAGCTGCATGGCTGTCGGTGAGGTTGCCGAGCGAGGGGCTTGAAGCTGATACGTAGTAGGGGAACACGGTGTAACCGCCGGCCTGGGCGCTGTCGGCAAACTCGCTTGCGCTCTTGTGGGTGGCGATATAGTTCTGGAGCTGAGACTCGAGCTCGTTGATGGTGGCGTTGGAGGGCTCGGTGGTGTATGTTACGTTGGCGAGCTCATACACGGTGGTGGGAGCGTTGCGCTCGGCTACGCGAACGATGCGGCCATTTTCAGCGAGAGTGTCGGGGGCGAAGTAGACTCCGGTGGCACGGTCGGCGATGAGATCCTTGACCATGGGTGCGTTGGCATCGATAAGCGATACTTCCATAGCCTTCTGAGACTGAGCCACAAGGGGTGAGGTGGCTACTGAGTCGAAGGGGGTGCCGTTGTTGAGGGCGTTGACGAGCGAGTCAATCTGAGCGCGGGTGCCCTGGATGGCCATGAAGTCGAGAGTCACTTTGTCGGACTGCTGAGACTTGTTGAGGAGCTTGGTGATGGCGTAGTCGTTGCCGGTCTTGTTGACGAGGACGGCGCGGCCTACCGAGAGGGAGTCAAGGGCAGCCTTGAGGCGAGCCTGCTTGTCGACATCGGCCTGAGAGAGAGTCACACGCTCAGCCACAAATTCGGGCATGTCGCTGAGGCCCTGGGTCTCGGGCTGGTTGTTGAGGGCGAGGATGGCATCCTCAACCTTCTTCTGACCGGCGAGTACGTCGGCCTGGGAGGGGATGATGTTGACTGCGATATAGTTGACAAGGCGCATGGGCTCGTCGAGAGCGTAGAGGTTCTTCTCCTGGTTGTAGAGAGCCTTTACATCAGAGCCATCAACTGGGAATTCCTCGTCGTCGAGCGAAGCGAAGTCCTTCTTGGTGTACACGATGTTGGCTGTGGGAGCGTTCTCGTCATAGAGAGCCTTGGCGTCAAGATCATTGGCTACGAGGAGACCGCCGAAGAGGTTCTGGAATTTCTGCTGGAGGAGCATTTTCTCCACATCCTGCTCCATCTGGAGCCAGTACTGCTGGAGCTGCATAGCCTGCTCCTGGGGCATACCGTATTTCGAGGGGTTGTAGGCCATGTCGTGGGCAGTGGCTGCGTCGGGGAGGCCGAGCTGCTGCTGGACCATGCGGTCAACGTAGGCCGAGTTCTTGCCCACCATCATGTCGGTGAGTTCGGCGTCGGTCACTGTGATGCCGAGCTCGCTGATCTCCTGGTTGAAGAGCTTCTCAGCGATCATGGCGTCGAGCACCTGCTGCTGGAGCACAGCATTGTCGATGCGCTGTCCGTTCTGCTGGGCCTGCTGTGAGGCCTGCTGTACACGGCGCTGGAATTCCTGTACATCTACCTTTTGGTCGCCTACCTTGGCGATTGTAGTCCCGGTGCCGAAGAGTGTGCGGCCCGAGGTGAAGAAGTCACCGATGATAAAAGCCAGCAAGGCGGCTCCAACGATGATCAGCAAGAGCACTGACTTGCTACGGATTTTTTCGAGTGTTGCCATTCTATGTTTAGATGATTTTGATTATTCGGTTTGGTATATTAAGGAGGTGCGCAGGTAGAGTCCTTGCGCAATTAACGCACAAAGGTACAATATTTTCCAATTAGTTCAAAGTGCTGTGTGTCGAATTTTGGACGCAATGGCCGATTTATAGGTGCCACAAGAATTTTGAATAAAAAATTATATGTTATATAACATAATTCAAAAACATTTTGTAATTTTGCAGCGTTAAGTCAATAAAAGATAATTGCAGTAAAAAAAGATTGGTCTGTCTGGCAGTTCCAGGCGTGGAGCGGGGCAGATATATGTTTTAGGTTTAATTTTTATTAGTTTGTTGATTATGAGCAATTTTCTTAAGAAAGCAGGTAAGGTTTACCGCGAAATGAATCATTGTCTTGCACGTGCCGAGGTTTATCTGGACGTAACATCCAAGAAGTGATTCGGAGAGTACTTAATCAATCACAACATTTAATTGAGAGACGCTTCCCTTACAACAAGGAGCGTTTTTTTATGCCCTGTCGCGAAGTGCGCCACATATCTTGGCCAGAATGTAGACCGAGGCCATGGTGAGGACTATGAGCGAGGAGCATGGCACCTCGATAACGGTGGCGAGAAACAGGCCGGTCACGGAGCAGAGGAGCGATATGATGGCCGAGAGCCACATGATGGATCCGAATCTTCTCACGAACACTTCGGCGGTCATCTGGGGCAGGGCGAGCATCGACATGAGCAGCATTACGCCCACGAGCCTGATGGTGAGCACGATGCACACGGCTACCATGACTGTCATGATGGTGGAGATAAGCCCTACACGTAGACCTCGCACACGGGCGAAGTCGGGGTCGAAGGCGCATATCATCACAGTGTGGCGCATCAGTGCCATGAATAATATGAGTATGCCTGTAAATATTAGGAACGCCCAAAGGTCGGCCCGGCTGATGGTGAGGATGTTGCCGAACAGGAATGAGTTGAGTTCGGGTACATATCCGGGGGTAAGGAATATGAAAAGTGTGCCTATGGCCATGCCTATTGCCCAGATGACGGCTATGGCGGAGTCCTCGCGCACACGGTGGCGGGCCGACATCCATTGCACGCCGAGCGATGATCCTATGGCAAAGACGGCGGCCATGACCACGGGGCTTATGCCGAGAAAGTAGCCGAGACCGAGGCCTCCGAAACATGCGTGGGTGACTCCGCCTGATATGGATACGAGACGGCGGCTTACTATATATGTACCGATTATTGCCGATGCGATGCTCAGGAGCACGACGGCTATGAGGGCGTTACGGAAAAAATCGTAGGAAAACAGCATTTTTTATTTGCCCTTGCGGGCAAAGGTTATGAGGTTATTTATTTGCTCTTCGAGCAAAGGTTATAGGGTTATAGGGTTATGAGGTTATGCAGGTTGGTCGCAGAGCATGATCCACTCGTCGCGCAGGGGCTCGGGGAGTGGGACGTTGCGCTGGGTGAGGGCTACGCCCCAGGGATATACCTCTTCAGGTCGGAGCGAGTAGAGGATATCGCGGAACTCGTCGATCTCGCCGGGAGTGTAGTCTCCGGGTTCACGGCCCGAGAACCGGTCGAGCTCCTCATCATCGTAATACAGCTCCTCGGGTTTCAGTAATCCTTTCTCGCACACGGCGTGGCGGCCACAGCACACTTCTTCCTCCTCCTTTTTATCCTGAGTTGCTGTGCCGTCGGGCATATCGGGGGTACTGTCAGCAGTGGCGACAGGCGATTTTCCCCGGGTGAGATAGAGGATAAGGCCGGTGAGAAGGGTGACGGCCAGTATGATCAATGCTCCGGTCATAGGTCGGCAGGTTCTTCGTCAGCATCAAGGAGTGTGAATCCGGCGGCGCGCAAGTGCTCCCAGAAGTCGGGGTAGCTCTTGGATACCACCTCGGCATCACGTATGATTATACCCGGGACATAGAGCGATACGGGCGCGAGGCACATGGCCATGCGGTGGTCAGCGTAGGTGTCAAACACAGGCATTTCGCGTATGGGTACCCTGCGTCCGTCCCAGCGCATGGTGCCGGGTACTGAGGTGTCGATGATAACCCCGAGCTTTACCAGCTCGTCGTGGAGGGCGGCCACGCGGTCGGTCTCCTTGATGGCGAGGGTGTGCAGGCCGGTGAAGTGGAAGGGTATGCCGAGCATGGCGCATGTCACAGTGACATACTGGGCCAGGTCGGGGCAATCGGAGAAATCGATGGTGGCGCGGGCATCGGCATCGGGATTGGCAAGCAGGTCGGAACCTCCGTCCTCCCCCTCCCACTCGGTCACAACGCCGAGGCGGGCGAATATGTCGGCAAGACAACGGTCGCCCTGGCATGAATGGCGGGCCAGGTTGTCGATGGTGATGGCTCCGGCCGAGAGGGCCTCGATCTCATACCATGCTGCTGCGGCGCTCCAGTCGCCCTCGATGGCTATGGTAGTGGCGGGAGTCTTGTATCCACCGGCGGGGACAGTGATGGTGTTGACGGTGAAGTCGCTCTCCACGCCGTAGTGCTCCATGAGTTTGAGTGTCATGAGTATGTAGGGGCGCGAGGTGATGTCGCCGAGCAGTGTGAGGCGCAGGCCCGAGGTCATGACCGGGGCTATCATCAGCAGGGCCGATATGTACTGGGAGCTTACCGATGCGTCGAGCGACAGCTCACCTCCCTTGAGGCGCGAGCCGTGGATCCTGAGCGGGGGATAGCCTTCCTCTCCGAGATAACTGATGTCGGCTCCGAGCGATTTCAGTGCCTCGACCAGCACGCGGATGGGGCGGTGGCGCATACGTTCCGACCCGTCGAGCGTGATGTCGGCTCCGGGGGTGGCGGCGTAGTAGGCCGTGAGAAAGCGCATGGTGGTGCCGGCTGCGCCCACATTGACGGTGCGGTGGCCCGGAGTGCTGTCTCCGTCGAGGGCCGATACCATGGCATCGGTGTCGTCACACACGGCCACGGGGCCTATGGGGGTGGCTCCCGGAGTGAGGTGGTTGATGATAAGGGCTCTCGCGCTCATGCTCTTGGAGAGGGGGAGCGAGAGGCGCGCCTCAAGAAAGTCTTCGGGAGGAAGTATGCGTAGGTTCATTGTGCGGTCACGTTGGTTACGATGATCTTCTGGGAGCCTCTCCAGGGGAGAGTCCCGTAATATTTCTGAGTGGTGAGGGTCACGCGCTTGCCTGTGCCCTGATAGGACTGTACCAGACGGCCCAGAGAGTCGTTGGGGATGGAGAAGAAGAAATCGCGCGAATATATCTGGGATGTGTCGTTGAGATGGCTCTCGCTTATCATCTCGCCCTCGAAAGTCTTGAAGAATATGCCACGCTTCTCAACCAGGGTGATGTAGCCCGAGGTGAGAGTGTCGGAGGTATAGGGCACAAAGTAGCGGATGTAGAACGCTGTGCCAAGGATCGCGAAGAGTATCACGAAGAACCATATCAGCCGTCGGCGGGCTCTCCGGCGTTTGCGCCGTGGTGTCTCCTGAGTGGATGCGTTGTCACCGTTGCTGACGGTTGTGGATGATGAGCCGCTTCCGGTATTGTTACCGAAAGAAAATTCGTTTCCTGACGGGCGTGAGCCTTCAGCCGTATTGTCGGATGATGATGCCGGTGCGGAGCCTTGGGTGCCGGTCGGGTCGGTTGAGCCTGTTCCGGCAGACTCATTGCTGTTGTCGTCACTACGGTTGTCGCCGCTCTTGTCATTGAAGTCGCGGAGGAAGTAATCGTCATGGTCGTCAATCCATTTCATCTTTTTGATCGTTTGTCCAGGGCTATCCAAGCGAATGTGAATAGACCCAGAATGATGGAACTAATTGTCTGAACCCCTAAGGAGAGGTTGGCAAATGATGCCATATAGCTTTTGTCGAGGCCGGGGATGTCGGCCGAGTAGAGTCCGAGGGCAAATATCATGGCCCATTGCCAGGGGCCGATGCCGCCGTTGGAGGGTACAAGCATGGAGAGGCTTGTGAGGACGAAGCACACCAGAAGGGCGGTGAGTCCGTGCAGGGCTATGACCTGGGCAGTGAGGGGGAAGGACATGAACGCGCATCCGAGCCCCAGATAATAACAGGCCCATAATATTATGGTATAGAAGAGCCATTGTCCTTTGCCCCTCATGCGGGCTATGACGGCAAAACCTTTCCACAGTCCGTTCCAGATGCGGCGCAGGGTGGAGATGACCCTGTTCTGAGGATATTTCACGCATACGAGGGTCGATCCGGCCAGAACAGCGATCACGCATCCCCACAGTATGGGCGAGGTGAGCAACGACATGATGCGCGACATGAGCCGGGGATTCTGGCCAAGGTAGGACATGAGCTGAGGTCCGGCCAGGAAGAAGGTGACGAGCGATATGAGCCCTACGGCGATGGTATCGGCGAGACGGTCGGCCACCATTGAGCCGAACACTGTGGTGAACGGAGCTTTCTGTCGTTGGGCCACGAATCCTGTGCGCCATATCTCGCCGAGGCGGGGAAACACGAGGTTGACGGCATAGGTGCCGAACACGCTGAGCGACAGCACCCACAGCGAAGCCTTGATGCCGAGGGCCCGGAGCTGAAGCCTCCAGCGGGCAGCGCGCGCCACCTGGGCGCCTATCACGAGGATGATGTTGCCGGCTATCCAGCGGAAGTCACACTCGGTGCAGATGGTGTGCCACATCTCGCGCAGATCCATCCCCTTGACCAGCAGGTAGCACAGCCCCACGGTGATGACCGCGGGAACGCCATACTTAAGCAGCAACCCGAGTGGGGATTGCCTGTGGCGTACAGCTGTGGGGACCGATGATTGTGACCGGGGATTCATCAATAGTTGCGGTAACGGTAGTCGTTGTCATATCCACCACTGTTGAGCAGATTTCCGCTACGTGTGGCTGAGTTCATGAAAGGATCGTCGAAGAATTCATCCTCCTCGTCCTCATCTCCTACGGGACGGTCGTCCTGCTCGCCTTTCTTGCGCTTGGGCTTGTTCTTCTTGATCTCCATCGGCTTCTGCTTGTCGACGGGCAGTTCGTTGATGTCCCAGCTCTGCTCGATGGTCCAGTTCTTTTTCAAGGTCACTTTCTTGGGGTAGTAGTAGACCTCCTCGGGCTGGATGGAATCGTTGATGGAGCCGGTGGTCCACTTGCCGTCGCCGTTGGCGTCGATGAACAGACGGGCGTAGTAGGTGCCGGGCTTGAGGTACTCGATGGTAGCGAGGTTGCCCTCGACCGGAGCCGAGGCCACGGGGGCGTCGGAGGAGCTGAGTACCTCCACCACAGCTTTGCGTCCGTCGAGACCTGAGATGTTGAACGATACGGCTGAATAGTCGTCGCTTTTCTTGGTGGTGAATTCGTGTTCGAGGCGGGCGTTGTCAAGGCCGTAGACATCGACCATTGCGGCCGAGTCGATCACGAGCTTGTATTTGGTGCCCTCCTCCCATTGGTAGGGGGCGGTGTAGACCATGGGGTGAAGCGGTTCGGGACGGGTGAACTGCGGGCGGTTGATGGGATACCAGATGGAATCGACAAGCATCTCGAGGTGGACGGCTGTGGAGTCGAATCGCGCTACCGGGGTGCCGGCTCCGAGCGCGAGGCCCATGTTCAGCTCCTGGCTTGAGCCGGAGGTCACGCGCAGTTCCATGTGGGGAACAGGGGGAATGGAGTCTTCCTCCTCCTCGCCATCCTTTTTCTTGCGTTTCTTTTTCTCTTTGTCCTCATCCTTCTTCTTGGGGCTACGGATGTTGAATTTCAGCGTGTCGGTGCCCCACACGAGGTTGTCGGTGGTATCGGTGCGCAGATAGGTAGCCTCAAGGGTGATGGAGTCGAGCGCCACGAGCGAGGTGTCGGTGATCCAGTAGGTGAGGGTGTCGAGGGTGGGTGATGCGTCGAGTGCCGCCCAGGAGGAGATCTCGTCGCCGGCACGGTGGGTGTTGAGCAGGCGGAGGATGGGGAGTGTGTCGGACTTGGCTCCAAACTGGAATGTTATCTTGTTGCGCTCGGGTCGCTTGTAGTCCTTGAGATACTGGGAGGCATACCCCTCGTTGAACCATGTGAGCAACAGGTCGTCGGGGAGGAAGCGGGTGATGTTGCGGGTCACGAGCGAGTCGCGCTCACCGTTCTCGCGTGTGAGGGTGTCGGTCACGGTGGCAGGCTCGGAGGTGGGGGAGACTGTCACGTCGTAGAATGCCACATCCTCCGACCGGTCCCAATGGTAATCGCGGTTCACATCGTTGAGGGCATACACGCGGTAGGTGCCGGCCTTGAGGTTGCGTATGGTGAACTCGCCCAGCTGGTTGGTCTTGGTGATGCGCTCGAAGGGGAGTGTGGATATGGCAGTGTCGGAGAGGTTGGAGTACACGCCCACAAGCATTCCCTGGGCTGGCTCGAGAGTGCGGGCCTCGAATACCATTCCCGAGAGGCGCAGTGTGTCGATGGTGTCGCCGGTGGCGAAGTCGATGGCGAGTCCATCGAGCACGTTGCCCTCGTTGAGGTCCTTGATGGCATCGGCAAAGTCGATGGTGTAGGTAGTATTGGGCAGTAGGGAGTCTCGCAGTTCTATGGTCACTCGCTTGGCATTGGATGTGATAGCCGGGGTGGTGCGTTGGGCGGGCGATACCACGATCTTGTTCATGGCATCGTCGAGCGTGACGTTCTCATCAAAATCCACGGTGATCTTGTTGTTGGTGACGCGGAGCTGTCCGAGAGCGGGATTGGAGCGGACATATACGGGAGGCGTCTCGTCGCGAGGACCGCCCTCGGGACGGCCCATATTGGCGCAAGCCACCATCACGGCGGCCGCTATCATTGCTAAGAGTAGTCTCAACTGCTTGACTGAACGCATGTCAGAATGGGTCTTTTAGAGTTATATTCTTGCAAAAATACTAAAAAATCAACATACGTGCTCATTTTTGGGAAGTAAATCCCTTGGGGGCACTCTTAAAATATGTGTTTTGGATGCCTATTTCGGACAAATTGTGTGATGGCGGATGTCTCCACACCGGTCGTGTATCGAGGCGATGATCTCACGACACCGTTTCTTTATTGAATTATCATGACTTGGAGGGGGTGTGGTAGGCTTTCTTTTTACCGGTGTTGCGGCGTATCTGGGTAAGTTCCTCCATGGTGGAGTATTTCGGCTGGGAGAATACCGATTTTATTTCAGATGTGTAACCCAGCACCATGGCGATCTCGATGAGGTTTTTGAGCGAGATGAGGCCTTTCTGCTCGAAGCGTGCGATGTTGCTGATGGATACGCCCGACCGCTCGGCAATGTCGCGCCTGGTGAGGTTCTTCTCTATGCGACGTTTCTTGAAATCGCCTGCCATCTGCATGGCTATGTCGTCAGAATTGGTAAGCGTGAAGCTCTCCAATAGTGCCAACATATTATTACTTTCGGGGTAATTCATATAGATACTACCTAAATATTATCATTTGCAAATATACGTATTAATATCAGTATAAACAATTAAATGGAAGTAAAAGGTGAGGCTGTGGGGAAAATAAAAGGCCCGGGGATGCCCGGGCCAATGTTAAGCTACTGTCACTGCGTTATGACCAATGAAGTCAGGTCAAGAAACGTGTTTTCAATGTAATGAAATTAGTGTAGTTCTAAATATACCAATCTATAAAATCTATGTGTCAATGTTTATCACTCTCAAGCGAGTAAATGGTTGAGGCTACAATGTATAGTGCATTTGGAGCCATCGATGCGATATGTTTACGCAGGAATGAGGAGATGGCTTTCCTCTGCTCGGGGGTATCGGTGGAGAAGATATTGGAGAGCGAGTAGGCGAAAGTGGCCTGCTCATCCTCGGCGAGACCCATGAAATTTTTGTCGCAGAAGTCAAGGAAAGCGGCATCATCGGATGAGGCACGCTTTTCGGCAAACTCCAGCTTCCGGCCTAATTCTCCCGCAAATCCGAGTTTCGCGGCTTCCTGCTTGAAGAGGTTGTAGGCTTTCATGTTGGCCTCGTTGTCGCACAGGATGTTGGAGGAGAAGTAACGTAATGCCTCATTGGTGAATACATTCTTGATGGTCTCATCAAGTTTGGCCTGATTGTCGGATGCAAAACCTGAGCGCCTGTCAATAAGGAAACGCACACGCGGATTGTCATAATCGAAGGCAAAAGTGGTGAACAGTCCGGTGTTTTCTTTGGCGAGGCGTTCATTGTCGGAAAGAGAGTTGAAATATTCATCAAGGACAGCTGTGGCCTGATTGAGTCCCTCCGAGTAATTGCGATTATTGTCGGCCAGGAGAGAGGCATAGGCAACGATGAGGGGAGTGTTGCGCTCGCCGGCCTCGTAGCGGGCTTTCACGCGCTCGGGTTTCAGCTCGGGGTTGTTGCACATCTCCACGGCGGCGATGAACTCGTCACCCTCCTTGAGTCCGGCAAACGAGCCGAGGAGCTCGCCATCGGCATTGATCACAGCAAGGGTAGGATAGGCGGCCACGCCATATTTCTTGGCAAGCTCCACGCCCTCGCCTTTCTCGGCATCTACCTTGAGGCATACATACTTGTTGTTGAGGTAGTCACCTACCTGCTTGGTAGGGAACACGTCGGCTGCAAGGCGCTTGCAAGGACCGCACCATGTGGTGAAGAAGTCGATAAATATGAATTTTCCTTCGGCCTTGGCCGCGGTCTTTGCCTCATCAAAGGTGATGTGGCGGAACTCGGTCTGGGCATCGGCCCGGAATGAGAGGGAGAGGACAAGAAGTGAAAGAAGAAAAATCTTTTTCATGTTGATTAATAGTTTTGTGTGAGCGAGGAATTGTAAATCACGGCATTGATGGGGAACGGATATACCCACAACGGTGAGCCGGGATTGAGCGAGCGGGTGCCGTATTCTCCACAGTCGTGAATTACCGGAGCGGCATAATCGGGCATGGAATTAAGACGCTTGCAGTCGAAGAAGTGCTCATAGTTGAGCAGGAACTCTACGCGCTTGGCTTTGCGGAGGAGTGTCATAGCGTCCTTTTCGGTTGTTACTGAGCCTTTGAATGGCTTGTAGAAGTCGGGGTGGATGCGGTTGACACGCACGCGGTCGACCATCTCAAGGCCCTCGTCGATATGTCCGGTGAGAATAAGGCTCTCGGCAACTACATAGTACATCTGCTCGGCATCAATACCGTAGGAGTTCAACCGGTAGGAGGCTCCGTAATATGTAGTGGCACCCGGAATACCTGTGCCGAGGAGCTCTTCGTCGTACCAATCATCTTCATCGGTATAGTACCTCAAATAGTCGCCCTCCTCGAATAGAGACATCAGCTCGGGCGAGAATACGGTGAGGCCGATGGTGCCTCCGTTGACGAGACTGTTGGAGTTGATGAACAGGTACACGTCTGGGTCGTCAAACGGCTTGTCCCATGTGCCGGTCGAGGGGATGGAGCTGCGGCTGTTGATGGAGCCGTTGACAGCGATAGCCTTGCGGGCATAAGTGATTGCCTCCTCATAGCGTTTCATCTGGAAGAGGACACGGGCGCGTACACCGTATCCAAAGTCGGCCTCGAAACGGCAGGGGTCGTTGGTGGGGACCGGTTTCAGGCATGCGATTACTTCGTCGGAGCAATCGTCGAGGATGCGGTCATATACCTGTGCGACGGTCAGTTTGGTTTTCTGCTCTCCTGAGTCTGTGTTGTCAACATAGGCTATGCCACCGAGTTGACCGGCAGTCTCGGGTGAATACTGCTGGGCATAGAAATTGACCAGAAGGAAATGAAACCATGCGCGCAGGATACGGGCTTCGGCCACGAGACGGGGCTTTTTAGACTGGTCGCCCTCCATATCAGCCATTTTGGAGATCACGACATTCATATAGTATATGTGTTCGTAGATTTCCTTGTATCGGGCATCTTCCTCGGTGAGATCGGCACGGTCGATGGATTCGTCGCAGAATATCCAGGCATGGTCGAGGCTGGTGGTCACGTTGTAGACCTCCTCGATATTACCGGGTACCGCCTGGTTGCACAGATAATTGAAATCGAGATACCAGTCATATATTCTCCACTGCTGGTTGAGGAGAGACTCGAGTTCATCAACGTTGGTGAATGTAGTCTTGCCGTTGGGCACAATATCCAGCTGATCATCGCATGACGGCATTATTATTGCTATGACAGCGAGTAGCAGTCCATATATTTTTTTCATTGTTGTCAAAGTGGGGGATTAGAGATTAACATAGAGGCTCATGGTGTAGCTGCGTGGCTGGCTCATTGGTGTGCCGTTCTGAAGTGTGGTGCCCTCGGGATCCCATCCGGCACTGTTGGCTACCCAGGTGTGTACGTTGTCCATCTGCAGACGCAGGCGCAGATCGTTGAGGCCGATATGACGTATGAGCTTACGGTCAAAGTTATATGTGAGAACGAGAGTGCGGAACTTCATGTAGTTGGCTTTCTCCACATTGCGGAAGTCGGAGGCTCCGATGGTGCCGTTCGTGAGGTACTTTGTCTGGTATCCATTGGGGATGGTGCCTTCCACGCCGTTCCAGTAGTCAAGAGCTGATGCCGGGCATTGGCCTTCATAGTTGTACATGGTATCCCATATCACAGGGCTGACACGTCTCACGTGTCCCCCGTAGAACGAAAACATGCCTGAGAGTGAGAATCCGTTCCATGTGACCTCGGGGGTAAAACCTCCGGTCCATTTGGGGGTGGTGGTGCCGGAGAAGATGCAGTCCTCGATGGCAAATTCAGCTGAGCTGGTCGAGGTGTTGTGTACCTCGCCGTTGTGGTCGCGCCATGTGCCATAGATCATTTTACCCTCTTTTACAAGACCGGCATAGTCGATCGAGATCAACGAATTGAGGGGGTACCCTTCTTTAAGGCTCATCTGGCGGAATTCGGCACCGGTGGAGGGATGGATATATACCTTGGTGACTTTATTTTTGTTATAGGCGAAGTTGGCCGATATGCTCACGCCTACATCACGGCGGGTCTTAGGTGAGAGTATGCGTCCCTGGAGTTGCAGCTCGATACCGTGATTGACCATGCAACCTGCGTTGAGTTTCTGTGTGGCGCCGGGTACACCTGTGGTGCAGTCGAGTGCTACCTCAGTGAGCAGGTCGCTACCGTTCTTGCGGTAGAAGTCAAGCGAGCCGTTGATGCGGTATCCGAGGAATGAGAAGTCGAGACCGGCGTTCCATGTGGATGTCTTTTCCCAGCGCAGCTGGTCGTTGGGCGGAGTGTCGATGGTTCCTTGCCATTTGCCGTTGAGTCCGTTGGAACTGATGGAGGCGGTGAGATAGGAGGTGGCATCGGAGTCGATATTACCGGTGAGACCGTAGGAGAATCTCAGCTTGGTGGCATCAAGCCAGGTGAGAGGTTGCATGAAGCTCTCATTATGGAGGTTCCAGCTCACGCCTACCGACCATAGGGGACGTCCACGGAACTTGGGATCGGAACCAAACAGGTCGGTCTTGTCCACACGGTATGAGCCGAAGATACTGTAACGGCGGTCGTAGACATAATTGGCTGTGAAATAATAGGAGTAGTAGCGGTGAAGTGTATTATAGTCGGCGAAGTTACCGGAAAGGCCGTAGGCAGAATAGCCGGGACCGAGGATACTTTCCTTACCCCAGCCGTTTATGAAAGCCCAATCGACCTGTGCTATCTGGTTGGTCATGGTGAGGGGATCGTAGCCGAGGCGCATGTCACTGCTTGAGCGTGAGTGCATCTGTCGGAATTCGAATCCGGCGAGAGCCGATATCTCGTGTTTGTCAAAGAAGATATGGTTGTAATCGGTCTGAGCACGGAATGTGTAATAGTTGCCTGATGTGTCGTGTGTTGATAGTTGTCCACCATCTGGAATATGGTGGATTGTGGCATCCATCATCACCGGCTTCTTATAAAAGTGGTCAAAATCACCATCCCAGCTGTCAAAGTTCCAGTCTGGATCATCCACCCATACCTCAGTCTTGTCGACTGTGGTGTAGAGGTTGTAGAGCGATCGCATCATATAGGAATCCTTGGTGTAGAGAGTCTCGCTCTTTTCAGAAATGTCCTCATACTGGAATTGCGCGGAGGCTTTCCATCCGTCGACCGGAAGGGTGAAGTTGGCATGGATATATGCGCGTATGTTGGTGTAACGGTCCTTATAGGTGTTTTTGCCCATGTCCTGAAGCAGATTGTAGGAATGATCCTTAAGCTCGTAGTCGGGATTGCTGAGGGCGGGGTTGCTGAGAATACAGCCGGCCTCCATGGCTGCGAGCGAGCCGTCGGGGTTGTACATGGACATGTAGGGCGCATAGGAGTAGTAATCGCCGGCTCCGGTACGCAGATTGGATTTTGACCTCTGGCTTATCACGTTGACCGAGAAGTCGAGGTCGAGCCAACGGGCAACTTTCATGTCGCCACGGTAACGGAACTGGAGGGTACGGGTGTAATCGCGCTGAAGTCCCATATTGTCGTCGGAATAATTAAGAACTATATTGGAGTTGACCACTTTACCCTGAGTGCGGAGCGAGAGATTGTACTGTTGGTTGACGCGGGTGCGCTCCACGGCATCCTGCCACTCGCTTCGATAGTCGTTGTTGCTCCAACGGTCGAGAGTGGAATTCATCTCGGCATCGGATAACTCGCCGAGATAATTGCGCAGGAATAAGCGCTGGACCTGAGAAATACCCTGGGCATGAAACCCTCCCATGTTCCAGTTGGAAAGTAGAGAATTGAATGATGACTGATCGTCGTCGGCTCTCATAGCGTTCCAGTTGAGCCGTTCCAGTTCGATGGTCTGTGCGGCTGTGGCGAGGCCTCCCTTGTTGTAGTTGATCTTGTCGGTGATGGTTATATCGGTGTTGAAGTCAATTGAGAGTTTCTCTTTCTTGGCCGACTTGGTGGTGATGACGATGATACCGTTGGACGCGCGGGCACCGTATATCGCGGCGGCTGACGCATCCTTAAGTACAGTGATAGATTCAACCTCGTAGGGGTTTACGGTGTTCATGCCACCCTCGATGGGGAGTCCGTCGACCACAACGAGGGGTGCGGTGCGGGCCTCGAATGTGCCCTGACCACGTATCGTGAGCAGATCCTCGCCCTTCTTGAATTGGGTTTCCTTGGATTTCACCACACCGGGGATGTTGCCCTCCAGGTTGTTGACCAGATTGGTGGTGTGACGCTTCTCGAGAGCGTCGGCCGAGATGATGGTGTAGGCACCGGTGGCGTTCTCGCGTTTGAGATTCTGGTAGCCGGTCACGACCACTTCATCCATAATGGCATAGTTGGTCTCCATTTTTATAGTGAGCGGGAAGCGGGTCTTGGGGGTGATTGCGGTTTCCCGGGGTTTCATGCCTACATAGCTCACGAGAAGTGTAAAGTCGCTTGGAGCCGAGGCGGTGAAACTGAAGTTGCCGTCGATGTCGGTGGCACAGCCTATCGTAGTGCCCTCGATGTGGACGTAAGCGCCGGGGAGAGGTTCGCCGTTCTCGTCGAGCACGGTACCGAGGATCACCCGCTCGGCACCACCTTTAACGTCCTTGGCGGGAAGACGGAGTATCACGGTGTTGTCGACTATCTCGTAGTCAAGTCCCATGGCTCCACGCACCACTTCATTGAGCAGGTCTTTGAGCGACGTGGCGGTATAAGTGCCGTCGGCTGTGCGCTTGATGCCATTTACTACTTCCTTTCGGCATACGAATTCATATCCCGTGGCTTGTTCCAGCTTTGTGATGATCTTGTCGGCGCGGTCGTTGGAGAACGTGACCTTGAAGTCGCGTGCCAACGCTGCGAGCGGTGTCATCATGAGAGCTGTAAGGATGAGGATGAATAAGCTCTTCTTCATTTTGCTTAAGATGATAATGTGATTGATTGATCTAAAAATATATATAATGAATAAAGGTATGGGCTACCGGGGGGAGACAATGACCTTGTTGCCTGAGGTGGAGAATGTGATATCGCCACACTTCTCGAGTATCGAGATCACACTGCGGAAGTCGCTGTAGCGTGGCACGCTTCCGAGGAACACGTCGTTTTCGAGCGACGGGTCGGTGATCTCATACTCGAAGTCGTACCATCGGCTCAGGTCGCGCATGATGCCGGCGAGGGTCTGCTCCTCAAACACGAACCGTCCGTGCCTCCATCCGGTGATCACCGAGGTTTTTACCTCCTTCATCTCCACGTCGTTGTCGGCAAGGCTGTAAAGGGCCTGCTGGCCGGGAGCGAGGAACAGCTCTCCACCGTGATTGTCGAGCCGGCGCAGTGAGATGCTTCCTTCCTCGAGGGTGGTGTAGACGGTCTCTTCGTCGGGGTAGGCCTTGATGTCAAACCGTGTTCCATAGACTTGTACCACCTGTCCGGTGCTCTCCACGAAGAATGGTCGGTCGGGATCTTTCCTGATTTCGAAATATGCCTCACCCGAGATGCTGACACGGCGCTCGGTGGCATCGAATGTCTCGGGGAAACGGAGCCGGGAGTCGGAGTTGAGCCACACCACGGTTGAGTCGGAGAGCACTATTTTGAATTCACCACCACGGGGCACGTCGAGACACAGTTGCTCGGGGCGCTCACGGGAACCTTGCCCGGCACTGAGATAGTGGCATCGACGGGAAGTGTGGCTATGTTCAAGCTGTCGAGGGTGACTGTAGCGCCGGTAGGAGTCACCATTTTTGCCACGGGCCGACCCGGCTTTATGCTGTCAATGACTATGTTGTGCGCTATGGGAGCAGTCTCGGACACCGGTGTCATAGATCCGCGGAACAGCAATGACGCGCACCATATAAGCCCGCACACAGCGGCGGCGCATCCCGATAGCATGGCCACGCGACGTGCCTTGATGGCGTTGACACGCCGTTGCATGTCGGCGGACGGACGCCGGGAGTCAACTCCATGACGGAAACGGCGCTCCCGCATCAGATAGGCGGGGTCATTGAGCAGCTTCACCAGCTCGGCGTTGTCGGGATGGGTTGCCATCCATCGGTCGAGCTCGGCTTTTTCGGCCTCGGTGATGGTGCTGAGGAGGTTGCGGTATATGAGTCTGCTTATATTAGGATCCATGTGTGTGACGATGATTTGTTACTATTACCCTTGAACATTTAATTAGTATAAGGAAAAAATCATATTTTTTTGGTAAAAATGTGTTTTTATGGAATTTTTACTACTTTTGTTGCTGAAACCTACTCACAATGATAGATTATACTCCCATATACCGGGCTTTTATGAAAGGGAAGATGCATCCGCTGTATGACGTGATGTATCCCGGCCTGTTGCGCTATGCGGCCGGCGTGCTCGGTGATGAGCTGGCCTATCTTGCCGAGGATTGCGTGCAGGATGCCGTGATGGCTACCTACACCAACCGCTCGCGCCTGGAGAATGTGTTGCACTGGCGATCCTATCTGATACAGAGCGTGAAAAACCGGGCACTTAAGGTGGTGAGGCATCATGATGTCCAATCCTCCTATGCCGGTAGCGGTGAGACCGAGGCGGGAGTGGAAAGGGATGTGTCGCACGAAATGATACGTCAGGAGATGCTCGACACCCTGTATGCGGCCATCGATACGCTTCCCGAGATGTACAGGGAGATATTTGACTTGAGTTTTGAGCAGGGGTTGAGGAACGCCGAGATAGCCCATCTGCTTGATGTGGCCGAGATAACGGTGAAGAAACGCAAGGAGCGCCTGATAAATCTGCTGAGAGCCAAGCTCGGTGGAATTTCCACAGCCGAGCTGATAGCCATACTCTCCACGGCCGGATTGCTTGATGAGGCTATATAAACTTACCGGCAGGGCGTTTTGCTGATGTGTATGCCCGAGAGGATGAGATGGCCGTTGTCGGCGAGAGTGCGGACGGTAGATATGATCTCCTCGGATGAGTAGGTGGGGGTGAGGTTGGCAACCAGTTTTTTCAGGTCGGTGCCTCCGGGATGAGAGGCCTGGTAAAGAATACTTTTCTCGAGATCGGTTATGGCAGAGCCGGCATTTCCGGCCGAGGCTTCACGTGCGATAGACTTGCGGCGGGCCCGGCACACGTCGCATTTACCGCATGGCTCGGCAGGGGATTCGCCGAAATATCTCAACAGTGTGTTGGCACGGCATGTGGTGGCGTTGAAGGTAAATTCCTTCATGGCGTTGACCCGTTGCTCCATGCGCTCGCGCTGTCGCTCGTAGATCTCGAGGGGGATTATGAGGTGGCGCGGTTCCTCGCGAGAGGTGGTGTAGACCAGATAGGGAGTGGTGGCGCGTGGCACGTAGTGGATGGCGTGGAGACGGCTGAGGGTGAGCAGTGCCTGGTAGACCTGCTCGCTGGAGAGGCGCAGTCGTTCGGCAATGAGGAGTTCGCTGATGTAGACGTAATCGGCAAAGAGGCCGGTGTAGGCTCTGAGCAGACATTGCAGCACCTCCTCGACGGTAGAGTCGAGCGTGAGGTCATAGAGCGCATCGCGCCTCATCACCACCATTACCCGCGAGCGCGAGGTGGTCTCCTCGATATATTCTATGTAACCGGCGCGGGTGAGTATATTCAGTGCGCTCACCGTGGGGACGGGCGGGAGCGAGAAAGTGGAGCAGAATAGGGTGAAGTTAAATTCGTAGACGCTGTTGTATCCCTCGCCCACGGCTACATTGAGGAAATTGCCGGCACATTCGTAGACATGCGCTATGAAATCCTTGGGAGGGAACGCCTCGTTGATGCGGCGTGTGAGCAGTGCTTTGTCGCGCTTGGATGCGATGACCACAGCAAGAGATTCCTTTCCGTCGCGTCCGCCACGTCCAGCTTCCTGATAGTATTCCTCGAGCGAGGATGGGAGGTCGTAATGGACCACGAGGCGCACATCGGGCTTGTCGATGCCCATGCCGAAGGCGTTGGTGGCCACCATCACGCGCACCTCGTCGCGTTTCCATCGGTCCTGACGCATCTCCTTATCCTCGGGGAGCAGTCCGGCATGATAGGCTTCGGCGGATATTCCGGCCTCGGCAAGAAGTGTGGCCAGCTCGCGCGTGCGCCTGCGCGAGCGTACATATACTATGGAGCTTCCGGTGGTAGCCTGGAGTATGCGCATGAGCATAGGCTCCTTCACGTCGGCATAGCGGAGGATGTAGCTGAGATTGTCGCGGGTGAAGCTCTTGGCAAAGACGCGAGGCTCACGGAACGCGAGGTGCTTCATGATGTCGGCAGTCACCTCGGGAGTGGCCGATGCTGTGAGCGCGAGCACCGGGATGTCTGGGCCGAGCAGGTGGCGCAACGAGGAGATGCGCAGGTAGGAGGGGCGGAAGTCATAGCCCCACTGCGAGATGCAGTGGGCTTCATCGACCACTATCAGCGAGACGGTGAGCGAGCGCAATTCGGCCAGAAACCGCTCGTTCTGCAAGCGTTCGGGCGACACGTAGGCGATCTTGGCCTTGCCTATACGGCATCGGGTGAGGGCCAAGTCCTTCTCGCGCGGAGTGAGGCCCGAGTGAAACAGCACGGCGCGTATGCCCCTGTCGGCCAGATTGTCCACCTGATCCTTCATGAGCGAGATGAGCGGTGTGACCACGAGGGTCACGCCCGGGAGCATCAGCGCGGGCACCTGGAACGTGAGGCTCTTGCCTCCGCCGGTGGGGAGCAGGCCGAGGGTGTCGTGCCCCTCTAATACGGAGCTGATTATATCCTCCTGCAGGGGCCGGAACGAGTCATAGCCCCAGTACTGCTTCAATACCGACCGCATCAGTCCTGAGGGTGCATTAAATGAGTATGTCCTTGACCAGAAGCTGGACGGAGTGGGAGCCTTTGCGCTTGTTGTCCTCGATGGTGTAGCAGATATCAAACGGTTTGCCTGAATGGATATGGTCGAAGTATTCGGCCGAGTTGAAGGCTATGCCGTTGATCACTTTGCCCGAAGTCTCGTCCACGATGTCGAGCTTGATGTGCTCGCCCTGCTTGCCCACGAGTTTGCTCGTGCCGAAATCGGTGACACGGCGGGTACAGAACACCGGCTTGACATTGCCCGGACCGAAGGGATTGAAGCGGCGTAGCAGAGACAGGAACTCGGGGGTGATCTCGCTGAATGTCAGATAGGCGTTGATGTCGAGCTGAGGGGTGAGCTGGTCGGTGCGGATGTTGGCGTTGACATACTCCTCGAAACGGCGGGTGAATTCGGGGATGTTCTCCTCCTTGAGCGACAGGCCCACGGCGTAGGTGTGTCCGCCGAAGTTTTCGAGCAGATCGCGGGTCGACTCCACGGCGCTGTACACGTCAAACCCCTGTACCGAACGGCTCGAACCGGTGGCCAGGCCATTGGCGTGGGTCAGCACCACTGTGGGCTTATAATAGAGCTCGGTGAGGCGCGAGGCCACGATACCGATTATGCCCTTGTGCCAGTTCTCGTTGTAGATCACTATGGTCTTGCGCCGTGAGTGCTGTACGTCGCGCTCCTCGAGGATAGCGTTGGCCTCCTCGGTGATCTGCTTGTCCAGCTCCTTGCGGTCCTGGTTGTACTGGTCGATCTCGCGGGCGCGGGCCATGGCGTCGGCCGCATCACGGCTCACGAGCAGGTCTACAGCCTCCTTGCCGCTCTGCATACGTCCCGAAGCATTGATGCGCGGACCTATCTTGAATATCACGTCGCTGATGGTGATCTCCTTGCCGGTGAGACCGCAGGTGCGTATTATGGCACGGAGTCCCATGTTGGGGTTGGAGTTGAGACGTTTCAGTCCGTAATAGGTGAGTATCCTGTTTTCCCCTACCATCGGCACAATGTCGGCCGCGATGGACACGGCCACCAGATCGAGCATCCCCTCGAGATCGCCCATCATGAGTCCGTTGGAGATGGCGAAGGCTTGCATAAGCTTATAGCCCACTCCGCAACCCGACAGATGGGGGCAGGGATAGGTGGAGCCTTCGAGCTTGGGGTTGAGGATAGCTACCGCCGGGGGCAAAACATCGTCGGCCACATGGTGGTCGCAGATAATGAAATCGATTCCGAGCTCGCGCGCATAGGTCACCTCGTCGGTGGCCTTGATGCCGCAGTCCAGGATGATGAACAGTGACACACCACTCTCGGCAGCCATGTCGATAGTGGAGCGTGAGATCCCATACCCGTCCTCGGTGCGGGTGGGTATGTAATAATCGATGTTGGAGTAATAGTTGCGGAGATACTTGTAGACGAGAGCCACCGCAGTGGTACCGTCCACGTCGTAATCGCCGTAGACCATGATTTTTTCCTTCCTCCCCATGGCGAGGTTGAGCCGTTCGACGGCCCTGTCCATATCGGGCATAAGGAACGGGTCATGCAGATCCTTGAGCGAGGGGTGGAAGAAACGTTCCGCCTCCTGTATCGAGGAAATGCCCCGTTGCGCTAACAGCTCGCTAATGGGCGGTGTCCCGGCATAGCGCTGGGCCAGTCGGGATTCCGCTTCTTGCTCGTCGGATGTAAGGGGACAGTAATTCCATTTACTTGTCATTTATGTCGTTTTTTTCTTTTTTCAAGAAGGAGGGGCAGTGGGCTTCATGGTGAGCCGTGGCCTGAGAGAGTGGGTGATACCGGAGAGATTGGTGTGATGGATGCCGGGATTATCCGGTCGGGAGGGAGAGGACTGATTTTGCCCTGTATATACGGCTTTTCCCCTCGGTCGAGAATCCTTGACGGAGGGGTGAGGGGAGAGGAATCGCACTTATGCTTACAAGGGGGATGGAACGGCAAGGGCCGATTCACCCCTCTTCTGCAAAGTTAAGCAGAATTCCTCAATTTATTTCTATAAATAATGTTAAGTAATTGATGCGAGGTTTGCACAATGTGCTATCTGGTGCGGGTTTCGCACAAAGCCTCATCACTTCACGATGTGGACATCCATCTGCGGGAACGGGAACGATATGCCGGCCCGCGAGGGGAGGGTGGTATAGAACTGTTCGTTGAAACGGAAGAACACATCCCAGTAATCGGGGCTCTTCACCCAGGCGCGGATGCTGAGGGTGACGGCTGAGTCGTCGAGCGATGCCAGGTAGACCACAGGGGCGGGATGTCCCTCGTTGCTGTCGGGATCGGTCACTACGCGGGGATCGGATGCGAGCATGTCGAGTATCACTCCGCGTGTGCGCTCCACGTCGTCGCCATAGGAGATGCCTATCTTCCATTCTATGCGGCGGTAGCGCTGGGTGGTGGAGTTGTTGATGGCACCGGTGGAGAGTCCGCCGTTGGGGATGATTATGGTCTTGTTGTCGGCCGTGGTGATCACGGTGTTGAATATCTCGATCTTCTTCACGGTGCCGGCAAATCCCTGGGCCTCGATATAGTCGCCCACGCGGTAGGGCTTGAGGGCAAGGATGAGCACACCGCCGGCAAAGTTCTGCAATGTCCCGCTCAGGGCCATGCCTATTGCAACGCCTGCCGAAGCGAAGAGGGCGAGGAACGAGCTGGTCTCGATGCCGAGAATCCCCACTACGGTGACAATGAGGATGAAGTAGAGCACAATCCTGATGAAACTGAGCACAAATGTAGCCAGCGAGGGATCGACCTTGCGCTTGGTGAGTATGCCCTCGGTGAGATTATAGAGACGGGTGATGATGAAGCGTCCTGCATAGAATACCAGGACTGCGACAGCAAGAGATATTGCGAAACGGGCCAGGTCGGTGGCAAGGGTGCTTATCACCTGGTCGAATGACATGTTTTTGAACTGGGACAGTTCCTGAGCGGGATCGGGTATGTTGGCGGGTATGGAGTCGTTCACGTTATATGGGTTTTTATGTACGTATCACGGCCTGGGCCGTCGGGATGGTTGCAATTTCAGTAACGTCGTCGGGGGTATTATTGTTTGGCGGCCGGAGCTGTGGAGGCCACATCCTTCCACCACGCCAGGTTGTAATATTGGCGCCAGGAGGCCTCGGAGGGAGAGGCGATGGGATAAATGCCGAGACCGTTGTATTTGTCCAGGTCGATAGTGAGGGTGCCTATGCTGTTGGTGGTGCTTTCCTTGTATGTGACCACTCTGCCGAGGGCTTCACGCCACGCCTTGAGCAGTTCGGGATTGGAGTCTCCGGCTATGAGAGCCATGTAGCCGTCGATGTCGGCTGTATGGCATGTCTCGCGAGGCTTGGTGTAGCGCTGCAGATCTGTCGGGATTGGCTTGTACTCGGTCACGGTTGCCAAGATGTCACGGGTAGCCTGGGCGAAAGCCTCCAGCTCCGAGGTGTCGTAGGCCGCTATCTGGCACCATGGAGAGAATGGCTTGTTGCCGTTGTAATTATCATAGTAGCCGAATGTGTTGCGGGCCATTCCGTCCACGTCGGGTGTTTCACGGAACATGAGAGGCACGTTGAGGTCGTAGGGCATACCGTCGACATGTAGCTCGGTGGGGGAAGCAACGATCCTCGGGGCGACATTGCGCAGTTCATATATACATTCGATATTTCCCATGAGGCAACAGTCGAGATAGAGGAATGAGAACTCCTCATCCTCAAGCGCACGCGCCAATGACGGTATAGTGATGTGATACCCTCGGTCATCGCCAAACGAGCGGTAATAATCCTCGCTTCCTGCCGGAGCTCCGAGCCATCCGTTGGCGTGGCTCCACAGCACGAGGCCGTAATCCTCGGCGGGGGCGAGTGCCTTCATGTCGGCCATGACCTCGCGTATGCGTTCGGGATCCACGGAATATACGGTACGGTCATCGGGATATTGTTTCAGGGTCTTGAGTCCGTTGGCTGTAATCTCGAGCATTTCCGGAACGTTGCCTTTGGTGGTGCCGAGTCGGTTGTGGTACACGAGCAGACGACCTCCGTTGAGTCCGCCGTTCTTAGCACCTTTCAGCATCTCGGAGATGTCCTCATCGTCACTTCCCCAGTCGGACGCGAGCGAATTGTCGGCAATCATGTAGACGAGTACCGTGCGTGACACTTCGGCCACCGGACCCTGAGGCTCGGGATCATCGTCGTCGCTACATGACACGAGTATGAACATGGCCATGAGCGACATCATTATGCGGGTGAGGTATGAGTGGTTCATTGATATAATTTTTATGCCTGTACAGGATAATGACAATAGAATGTCTTACAAATTACAAAGTTACGAAAAATCGGGCAAAAACTCAATCCCGCGTCTCCGGATATAGATAAATTATGTAAAAAACGCTGTTAAAACGGGTGGATGTTACAAATAATATGGCATTTGAGACATGTGCGTATCAGCCTTTAGTGACAAATGGGCTAACTTTGTGGCAAAAACCTTCTAACGCTTAAACAGCAATACCACACACCATGGAAGCAGCCATACCAACAACCAGGACCAGTGAAGCCCGTGGCTTCTACAAGCTGTCGATGCTGCAGTGCATCGGCTTCGGTTCGGGCGACCTTGCCCAGAATCTCATTTATCAGACCATCAGCATGTACCTGCTGTTCTTCTACACCAATGTATATGGACTCGATCCGGCTGTAGCCGCCGTGATGTTCCTTATCGTCAGGATTGTGGATGTGATATGGGATCCGCTGGTGGGCACGTTTGTCGACAAGCATGACCCCAAGCTCGGCAAGTATCGTGCCTATCTGATACTCGGCGGCATACCGCTCACAGCGTTTGCCATACTGTGTTTCTGGAACGGTTTTTCGGGCTCGCTATTCTATGCTTATTTCACTTACGTGGGGCTCTCGATGTGCTATACGCTGGTGAATGTGCCTTATGGAGCGCTCAACGCATCGCTCACACGCGACACAGCCGAGATAACCAAGCTCACATCAGTGCGCATGTTCATGGCCAATGTGGGCGGTCTTGCAGTAGGCATGGGCATACCCATGGTGCTCAAATGCTTTGACCCCACCGAGACTACCGACATGTCGATGAGCGACACGGCGTGGTTCTCGACCATGGCACTCTACGGGTGCATCGGTCTGGCGTTGCTGGTGTTCTGTTTCTCACAGTGCCGTGAGCGTGTGGTGATGGACAAGAGCGAGACCGAGAATGTGAAGGTGTCCGACCTGTGGATGGAATTTGTACACAACCGTCCTCTGCGCATACTTGCGTTCTTCTTTATCACTGCGTTTGCCATGATGGCCGTGGGTAATGCTGCCGGAGCCTACTACATTAATTATAATCTGAGCGGTTCGGCCGAGGAGCTTTCCATCTTCATGGGACTCGGCTCGATTCCGGCTTTCATATTCATGCCGATGATACCTGCCATAAAGCGTATGGTGGGGAAGAAAGGGATGTTCTACATATTCCTTGTCACAGCAATCATAGGCATGGCCATGCTCTATGCCATATCCATGGTGCCGGCTCTGCGCCAGCACATGTGGCTCGTGTATCTGGCCCAGTTCATCAAGTCGACAGGCGTGATCGTAGCCACCGGCTACATGTGGGCGCTTGTGCCCGAGGTGATCTCGTTTGGCGAGTACACCCATGGCCGTCGTATCTCGGGTATAGTCAATGCCCTCACCGGTATCTTCTACAAGGCCGGCATGGCTCTCGGAGGTGTGGTGCCCGGCCTGGTGCTTGCGTTTGTGGGATTCAATAAGGATGCCGCGTCCCAGACTCCTCTTGCCGAGCAGGGCATATTGTGGCTTGTGGCTGTGATACCTGCCATCCTGCTTGTGCTTGCCATGATGATCATCTCACGCTATGAGCTGGACGATGATGTGATTGATGACATCAACCGCGAGATCGAATCGCGGCATAAATAAAGCTGTAATACCAATCTGAAAAAATATACCGATATGAAGATACTCTCATTACCGTTGATGGCACTTCTGTTTGCCTCATGCGCACAGGCAAATTCGGAGGAAAAGGTCCTGAAGGATGTCTTTGCCGACAAGTTCCTGATAGGTGGTGCTGTAAATACCCGCGTGGTCGACGACCTTGATCCCAAGGGGGACTCGATAGTGACACGCCATTTCAATACCATCGTGGCTGAGAATTGCATGAAGAGCGGGGAGCTAAGCCCCGCCGAGGGTGTGTATGTATGGGACGATGCCGATAAGTTTGTCAAGTATGGCGAGGAGCGTGGCATGTTCATCGTGGGTCACACCTTGGTGTGGCACTCCCAGCTGGCAAAATGGTTCCCGTATGATTCCGAGGGCAACTATGTGAGCGCTGATGTGCTCAAGGAGCGTCTGCGCACATATATCCACACCGTAGTGTCGAGATACAAAGGCCGCGTGAAGGGGTGGGATGTGGTCAATGAGGCTATTCTTGATGACGGTTCCTACCGTAAGTCGCCCTTCTACGAGATACTTGGCGAGGAGTTCATCCCTCTCGCTTTCCAGTATGCCCATGAGGCAGATCCTGATGCCGAGCTGTATATCAACGACTTCTCCATGTTCAATCCCGGCAAGCGTGACCGCTATGTGCAATTAGTCAACGATCTCAAGGCCAGAGGGCTGAGGGTGGATGCCATAGGTATGCAGGCCCACTTAGGATTGGATTATCCCGATATGGCTGAGTTTGAGAAGTCGATCGAGGCCTTTGCATCCACCGGAGCCAAGGTTATGATCACTGAGTGGGATATGAGCGCGCTCCCCACTGTGAACTTCGGAGCCAATATCGCTGATACTGTCAGCTACAAAAAATCGCTAAATCCTTACCCCGACTGTCTGCCCGACTCGGTGGCCCAGCTGTGGAACGACCGCATGAAGCAGGTGATGGATATAATGGTGGCTCATGCCGACGTGGTGAGCCGTGTCAACGCATGGGGTACTGACGACGGCATGTCGTGGAAAAACGGCTGGCCGGTGCCCGGACGTGTTGACTATCCGCTCCTTTTCGACCGCTCACACAACATGAAGCCTTTCCTTAAATCCTACGTAGAACAATAATATATAAATAAGAATATGAATCTCACCAATCCCGATAAGCGCTATCTTTTCCCTGACGATTACATGGCCGATCCGAGCGTGCATGTGTTCAACGGTCGTATATACATATATCCTTCCCATGACTGGGAATGTGAGAACGTGGAAAACGACAACGGCGACCAATATGTGATGAAGGATATGCACGTCCTCTCGATCGACGGCGATCCCATGACCGGAAAAGTCACCGATCATGGCAAGGCCCTCGACATCGCCGATATCCCCTGGGCCGGAAGGCAGCTGTGGGACTGTGACTGTGCTGAGAAGGATGGAAAGTATTATCTGTATTTCCCTCTGAAGGATAAGAATGACATATTCCGCATAGGCGTGGCTGTCGCTGACAAGCCCGAGGGGCCGTTCATACCTCAGCCCGATCCCATACGTGGCAGCTACTCGATGGATATATGCGTGTTGCCTGATGCCGACGGCGAATATTATCTGTATTTCGGCGGACTGTGGGGCGGACAGCTCCAGCGCTACCGCGACAACAAGGCTCTTGAGGATGCGTATCTGCCCGAGGGTGCCGAGCCGAGCCTGCCGAGCCGTTGTGTGCGCCTGACCAAAGATATGCTCCAGTTTGCCGAGGAGCCCCGCCCCATCCAGGTGGTCGACAAGGATGGCAATCCGCTCCGCGCTGATGATCCCCACCGCTTCTTCGAGGCATCGTGGGTACACAAATGCAACGGAAAATACTATTTCTCTTATTCCACCGGCGATTCGCATCTGCTGTGCTATGCTGTGGGTGACAATCCCTACGGCCCGTTTGTCTATCAGGGCGTGATCCTCACTCCTGTGGTAGGCTGGACCACTCATCATTGCATCGTGGAGTATGAGGGGAAATGGTACCTGTTCCATCATGACAGCGTTCCCTCGGGAGGCAAGTCGTGGTTGCGCTCGCTCAAGGTGTGCCCCATCACTTACGATGAGGAGGGACGCATACTTCCCATCAACGGTGGCGGAGACCCCTGGGAAGAGTAGGAGCAGGCAGAGTGTTTGGAAATCCGTAGCGGATTGACTACCTTTGCGCGTATTATGAGACTCTCAGGCATATTGTCCCGCCGAGCAGTCAAGCACCGTCCGTCGTGGCATCTGGTGTTCGAGTGGGAAGATGAAATATCACGCGCACTTTCGCTCCCCCTGCGCTCTCCGTGGCGCATAGGGTGGGGGATGAGGTCGGCTGCCCGGCGCATGGGGCTGAAATGCCCCCGCCAGGGTGATCCGATGCTCGAGTTTGTAATGATAGCCACTCCCGACAACCGGGGGCGTTACGGCCATCGTTCGGTGCCCTGGATCATTGACTACTTCCTACCCGACAGTGATATACCTACATTCCTCAGGTCTACTCAGGCTTGTCCGGCGGTACTCGTGTCGAGCCGCGAGGCATACGAGCGGTTGATAGCTCATGGAGCACCTGCCGACAGGTTCAGGCATCTGCCATTGTCGTTGCCCGACCGTTACAGGCTGGATCCCGATGCTCCGATGGTCAAGGATATTGATCTTGCGCTGGTAGGACGGCCATCTGCTGTGCTGCTCGACTTCGCCAAGAGGTATGTGGCCGAGCATCCAGGCTTGAATGTGGTGGTGAAAGGTCCCAAACGCGGAGGCCACATGTGGGTCTATGACCTGGAGGGGAATCCTGTGGCTGATGTTGACTCGCGGGCCGATTATCTGTCGTTGCTCAGGCGTTGCCGGTTGTTTCTCTATTCCACACCGGGTATGGACGACGGCAAGCCTACAGGCGGATTCTCGCAGGTGACACCGAGATTTCTCGAGGCGCTATCGTGCGGGTGCAAGTTGCTGATGAGGTATCCCGATAACCCCGACACACGGTATTATCGCCTGGAGGAGTTCTCGCCATCCATCGGCACATACGAGGAATTTGCCCGGCTTGCCGACAAGGCGTTGTCGGAACCGGTAGATCTTCATGCTTACGCGGAATATCTTGAGCCTCATTACACATCATCGGTAATCAGCACGCTTCAGTAACACTCAACCATTCATGTCAAGAATAGCTATCATCGGAGCCGGAATAAGCGGCCTCACAATGGGCAGGTTGCTATCACCCCGCCACTCAGTCACTGTCTATGAGGCCGATTCAAGGCCGGGAGGACTGATCAAATGTGACCGCGTGGAGGGAAGCCTGTTCCACACCTGTGGCGGACATGTGTTCAACACCCGTCGCGAGGAGGTGCTCGATTTTTTCTGGAGCATCTTTGACCGCGACCGCGATTTTGTCAAGGCCGACCGTAACTCGTCGGTCAAGATGCCTGGCGGAGAGGAGATACCTTATCCGGTAGAGAATCACGTGTACATGCTCGACGATGACACGCTGAAACGTGTGATCGCCGATGTGGCCGTGATGAGGGGGGAGAAAGTGGAGCCTGCCAATTTCGAGGAATTTCTGCGCAAGCAATTCGGATCCACACTCTACGATCTGTATTTCGGTCCATATAACCGTAAGGTATGGCGTCGTGACCTTTCAACCGTGCCACTGTCGTGGCTTGAGGGGAAGCTGCCGATGCCGACTCCCGAGGAGATACTCTTCAACAACATACGCCGTGTCAAGGAGAAAGCATTTGTCCACAGCACGTTCTATTATGAGAAGATGGACGGATCGCAATTCCTGGCCGATACCCTCGCGTCGGGGCTCGATATCAGATGCTCGGCTCCGGTGTCGCTCATCGAGAAGCGTGCCGATGGACGGTGGACGGTAGATGGTGAGGAGTATGACAAGGTGGTGTTCTGCGGCAATGTCAAGCAGCTCCCCGCGATGCTCCGAGGGGTGGATGTGGCCGGATTCACGGGCGACATAGACCGCCTGGAGTCCCATGGCACCACATCGGTGTTCTGTGAGATCGCTCCAAACCCCTACAGCTGGATCTATCTTCCCGACTCGCGCTATGATGCCCACCGCATCATCTGCACGGGCAATTTCTCCCCGTCCAACAATGCTCCCGGCCACATGACGGCCACCATAGAATTTACCGACGGTATCTCGCGTGACGAGATTCTGCGTCAGTTGCCCTCGATCCCGTTCTCCCCACGCTATATCACCCATCGCTACAATCCATATACCTATCCCATACAGCACTCTGATACTCGGCAGATGATCTCGGCCTTGCGCCGGAAGCTCGCCGGAGAGGGGCTGTACATGACAGGACGTTTCGCCTTGTGGGAGTATTTCAATATGGATGTGGCTATGGATTCGGCTCTGGAGCTTGCTCCCGACATTACATAGTAACCACTGGTTACGCTCCGGAATATCCCGGACGTGCCCCACATTAATAAAAATGAAATCACGTAGCCTGATCATTTCCCTTGCCGTTCTCGTAGCTCTGCCACTTGTGGCAGTCGAGAATGTAGTATTCAACAAGAAGCGTCTAAGCCCGACACTCGAGATAGTCAGGCAGGAACTTGACCGTAGCGATCTCCTTCCCGGGATAGGCCGGGTGAGTGTCGAGAGCAAGGGTAAGGCTTCCGACGGCAATGATGGCTACAGGATCACCCGGACCGGTGATGACATAAAGATAGTTTCACCTACCGACATAGGCGCTCTGTATGCCGCCTATCATCTGGTGCGTCTCGGGGAGTCGGGGCGCGATATCCCTGCTTCGATCGATGAATCGCCCTATTATCAGGTGCGTGTGCTTAACCATTGGGATAATCTGGACGGAACTATCGAGCGCGGATATGCCGGACACTCGTTGTGGAAATGGGATGAACTGCCCGGCAAGCTGTCGCCACGCTATGCCGAGTATGCCCGCCGTAATGCGATGGTGGGTATAAACGCCGCAGTGCTCAATAATGTGAACGCTTCGCCTGCAATCCTCTCGGCGCCTTATCTTGAGAAGGTGAGGGCGGTTGCCGATGTGATGCGTCCTTACGGCATCAGGGTGTATCTCTCAGTCAATTTCGCATCACCGATGGCCCTGGACTCGCTTCCCACAGCCGATCCGCTCGATCCCGCTGTGAGGAAATGGTGGGCGGTAAAGGCTGATGAGATATACAGGCTCATCCCTGATTTCGGTGGATTTCTTGTAAAGGCCAATTCCGAGGGGCAACCGGGCCCGATGGATTTCGGACGTAGCCATGCCGATGGTGCAAATATGCTTGCCAAGGCTCTGAAGCCTCACGGCGGACAGGTGATGTGGCGTGCGTTTGTGTATTCACCCATCGATGCCGACCGTGCCAAGCAGGCTTATATGGAGTTTCAGCCCCTCGACGGACAGTTTGACCCCAATGTGATAATCCAGATCAAGAACGGGCCGATAGATTTTCAGCCTCGCGAGGCTTACAGCCCGCTGTTTGGCGCCATGCCATCCACTCCCCAGATGGTGGAGTTTCAGGTAACGCAGGAATATCTCGGCCATGCCAACCACCTTGCATTTCTTGCCCCGATGTGGGAGGAGTTTTTCTCTCAGGTGCCGCCATCCTCGCTCAAGGCCGTTTCGGGTGTTGCCAACGTGGGCGATGAATTCAATATGACGGGCCATCCGTTTGCCGATGCCAACTGGTATGCCTTCGGCCGGCTCGCCTGGAATCCCTCTCTTACCTCGGCCGAGATTGCAGGAGAGTGGATCGACCGTAACCTTATCGACTGGAAATCGACCCCGGCTGATGTGCGTGGCCGGCTCCTGGACATGTTTACGGGTAGCCGTGAGGCTGTGGTCAATTACATGATGCCGCTCGGGCTTCACCATATATTTGCGTTCGGCCATCATTATGGACCCGAGCCGTGGTGTGATGTGCCCGGCGCGCGTGCCGACTGGTTGCCCCGCTACTATCATCAGGCCGATAGCGCCGGTATAGGCTTTGACCGTACAGCATCGGGAAGCGATGCTGTGTCGCAGTATCCCGAGCCTTTCCGCTCGATGTATGCCGATCTCGCCAAGTGTCCCGATGAATTTCTTCTGTGGTTTCACCACGTACCCTGGAACCATAAGATGCATTCCGGCCGTTCGCTATGGGATGAATTGTGCCACCGTTATACCATTGGAGCCGGTCAGGTAGCCGGATATCAGTCGGTGTGGGCCGATGCCCGTCCTTACCTCAGGCATGATACCCCGTTGCGTCCGTCCAGGGCTGTCTCCGGAAATACTTCCAATCACGAGGCTGTGTGGGCCGATGTCAACAGTCGTCTCACAACCCAGGTTCGCGATGCCCAATGGTGGAAAGATGCCTGCCTGCTCTATTTCGGTCAATATTCCGGAATGCCGGTTACCCGTGAGGCTTATCCGCTCCATCACACATTGCCAGATCTTCAGCGTGTCAATCTTGGTATCGACAATTACACCAATCCCTCATCGGCTCTGCTTGACTCATTGAGATGACGATGCCACCGGCATTGACGGATGCAGTGAGCTGAAAAGAAAAAGGCCTGGAATCCATCAGCGGGTTCCAGGCCTGAACGTATCTACTATTGTTTATGAATATTGCGGCATTATCAAGGTTTTTCGTTGAATATGACATTCATCACGGTCTGGCCTACGGCCTTGAGTGTGCCTCGGTCGATGTTGTCCATGTCATCATCCATGGTGTGCCATGTGGGTGAGAAGGACTTTGTTACTGAATTTTTCGACTCGATAATGTCTATGGCAGGTATGCCTGCTTTGTTTACGGGAACATGGTCATCGACCACAGCTCCGCCGTCAAGATTTACAAACCGGTCGCCGTATCCTGAACGGTTGGCGATACTCCACACCTTGTCAACGATATGGGGTGCTTCCTTGTGGGAGAAATATTCACGGTGAAATTTTGCGTCAATGCCACCCACCATGTCGAGGAGTATTGCATAGGCCGGGAGTGAATCCTGGGCATAAGGCATGTTCTTGGCCCAGTATTGCGACCCGAGGGCCCATGACTCGTCATGATTGGAGAATCCGCCTGACTGGCCGTAATCCTCGGCATCCACGAAGAGGAGATCCACTCCCACGGGAGGTTGCTTTATCGAGAGCTGTCGGGCTATCTCGAGCAGGACACCCACTCCGCTCGCGCCATCGTTGGCTCCTGGTATCGGCAACTGGTGATTCTCGGCATTCAGGTCGCTGTCGGCCCATGGACGTGTATCGTAGTGGGCCAGCAACAGTATGCGTTTATTGGCTGCGGGGTTGAAAGCTCCCATTACATTATTAATAGGTAGTACATCGCCGTTGTAGGCTGTCACCTTGCCGCGCTGCTGTCTGATGCTGTCGGCTCCTAACCGCGTGAGCTCCGAGACGATGAATTCGGCGCACTTGGCATTGGCTTGAGTGCCCGACACGCGTGGCCCCATAGCTACCTGACGTGCAACGTATGAGTATGCGCTGTCGCTGTCAAACCGTGCCGTATTCTTCAGAGCCTTGGCCGTCTCGTTGTTATCGCGTTCGGTCGAGCCATGTGTACGGCAGGCGGTGACCGTCAACACGAGGGCCACTAATAATATTGATATTCTGCCTATGCGCTTCATTGTTACTGTCCTTTCTGTAATATGTGCATTCTGCTCATGGAGGATGATTGGTCGGCATTAATCTAAAATGCAATAGGTTATGTAGGAATCTCTCCGGCGTAACACACTGGTTTGTCCGGCAAAGTTACAACATTGTTACAGACTTTCGACATAATTGTTACAAAATTATCCTGGTATTAACATTATATAACAATGCCGGGCATGGCTTATGTGGGTTAAAGCTTGTTAAACATGCTAAGCCTTCTTAAACCTCTGTCCTATACCGTTTGTTTTGTCTAAGGCACAGTGTGCGATACCTGAGAAGCAATGTGGTGGCAGAATCTTAAAATTTAAAGAAAAATTTCTTTAATCATGCTCAATATTAACAAAAAAGTCACTAACTTTGCACTCGGATAAAAAGATTAATTTCAAAACAACCAATATACATCAACCACTCTAACTGTTTACAATGAGTACAATTGATCTATCCCAGTACGGCATCACCGGAGCTAAGGTGATCCACAATCCCAGCTATGACCAGCTTTTCATCGACGAAGTTAATCCCTCACTCCAGGGATACGAGAAAGGCCAGGAGACCGAGCTCGGTGCAGTAAACGTAATGACCGGTATCTACACCGGCCGCTCCCCCAAGGACAAATTCTTTGTAAAGGACGCCACAAGCGAGAACTCGATCTGGTGGACCTCCGACGAATACAAGAACGACAACAAGGCCATCACCCCCGAGACCTGGAAGGCCCTCAAGGCTATCGCCGACAAGGAGCTCTCCGACAAGACCCTCTACGTTGTTGACGCATTCTGCGGCACCAACCCCGACACCCGTCTTGCAGTACGTTTCGTAATGGAGGTTGCATGGCAGGCTCACTTCGTGACCAACATGTTCATCCGCCCCACCGAGGACGAGCTCAAGAACTTCACCCCCGACTTCGTAGTGCTCAATGCCTCCAAGGCTAAGGTTGAGAACTGGAAGGAACTCGGCATCAACTCCGAGACCTGCGTAGCCTTCAACCTCACCGAGCGTATGCAGCTCATCATCAACACCTGGTACGGTGGCGAGATGAAGAAGGGTATGTTCTCTATCATGAACTACTACAACCCCCTCCGCGGTATCGCTTCCATGCACTGCTCGGCCAACACCGACAAGGAAGGCCAGAACACCGCTATCTTCTTCGGTCTCTCCGGCACAGGTAAGACCACCCTTTCGACCGACCCCAAGCGTCTCCTTATCGGTGACGACGAGCACGGATGGGACGACAATGGCGTGTTCAACTACGAGGGCGGCTGCTATGCCAAGGTTATCAACCTCGACAAGGAGAGCGAGCCCGATATCTACAACGCTATCCGTCGCGACGCCCTCCTCGAGAACGTTACCGTTGACAAGGACGGCAAGATCGACTTCACCGACAAGAGCGTTACCGAGAATACCCGCGTAAGCTACCCCATCGACCACATCAAGAACATCGTTCGTCCTTCGCGTGGTCCCGCCGCCAAGAATGTGATCTTCCTTTCGGCTGACGCATTCGGTGTGCTTCCTCCCGTATCGATCCTTTCGCCCGAGCAGACCAAGTACTACTTCCTCTCAGGCTTCACCAGCAAGCTCGCAGGTACCGAGCGTGGCATCACCGAGCCTACCCCCACCTTCTCGGCTTGCTTCGGCGCAGCATTCCTCTCGCTTCACCCCGTGAAGTATGCCGAGGAGCTCGTTAAGCGCATGGAGCAGAGCGGTGCCAAGGCTTACCTCGTCAATACCGGCTGGAACGGTACCGGCAAGCGTATCTCTATCCGCGACACTCGTGGCATCATCGACGCTATCCTCGACGGCTCTATCCTGAAGGCTCCCACCAAGAAGCTCCCCATCTTCGGCTTCGAGGTTCCCACCGAGCTCCCCGGCGTAGATCCCAAGATCCTCGATCCCCGCGACACCTACGCTAACCCCGAGGAGTGGACCGTTAAGGCCGACAAGCTCGCCGAGATGTTCATCAACAACTTCAAGAAGTTTGAAGGCAATGAGGCTGGCAAGGCTCTCGTAGCTGCCGGACCTGCTGTTGAGAAATAATCGACCTGCCCAATAGGAATCCATATTATATTAGCGCCGCCCGAGCCATTGAGCACCGGACGGCGCTTTATTTTTGTGCCTTACGAAAATTATGCCTACATTTGTCGCGCATAATGCATCTGTATCCTCTCGCCTCTAACCCTCACCACAGAGACGTAACTTCCCAATATGACAACTGCACTGGTAATCACTACCTACAATGCCCCGCGCGACCTGCGGTGTACATTGCTCAGCGTGGCGTGCCAATCCGTGATGCCCGACGAGATCATAATCGCCGACGACGGATCCGGTGAGCCCACCCGCGAAATGATCGAGAGCTTCCGCCCCATTTTCGGCCAACGCCTCAAGCATGTGTGGCAGCCCGACGAGGGGTTTCAGCTCTCCCGCATCCGCAACCGTGCCATAGCGGCCTCCACCAGCGATTATATAATAATGATCGACGGCGACATGATACTCGACCGCCGTTTTGTGGCCGAGCACATACGCAATGCCCGTCCGGGTCATTATGTGGCCGGCCTCAGATCCATGCTCGACCCCAAGGTGTCCGAGCGTCTGCGCAACGACGAGTTCCGTGGCCCGCTCGCATGGTATAGGGCTCCCATGTCATTGCGCCTCCATTCCGTCCACGCTCCATGGCTCACGCGGTTCATGCTCACTCATCATCGCCGGTCGGTGCGTCAGCTCATCGGAGCCAATATGGCATTCTGGCGCGACGATGCCATCCGCGCCAACGGATTTGATGAGTCATTCACCGAGTGGGGCGAGGAGGAGCGTGAATTTGCCATACGTCTTTTCAATCTCGGCATAAGGCGTCGCACCATGATATTCTCGGGGGTGCAGTTTCATCTATATCATTCCACACGCAAGGACGATGAGGCGCTTGAGCGTAATGGCGACCGTCTCCGCGCTACAATAGCATCGGGGGCTACACGCTGCAAAGTGGGGATAGATCAGTATCTGGCTGATGAAAAATAAAGGCAAATATTTGCCGGCTAAAACGACCAATAACTATTCCAAAAGTAAAAAGTTCGGTGGAATTGTGTTAAAATAGTGTTAAATTGGCATGAAATATTTGCATGGTATCAGGAAAGGCTGTACCTTTGCATCGCTTTTCCGGG
>JAMPHR010000002.1:383033-453723 GCA_023663345.1 Paenibacillus sp.
ACTATAATTTTTAACACTTTTCGCTTGCACAGGTCCTAGATTTCCCCGCCACGAGCGGCGGATGCAAATTGCCCGTCAGGGCAAAATTTGCATCCTGACGCGAGGCGCGGGGAAAATGAAAATGCGCCCGATAGGACGTCGAAGACGTCCTATAATCGACAACATCATGCACGGTTACAATCCTCGCCTACCGGGACCCAATATAGATCACTATAATGAAACACAAACCATCACACTCAATGATGACCTTGTGACGGAGACTCCGGATCTGCCGGACTCCGTTTTGTCATCATTGAATGTGATGGCTTAGAAAGATATCCAAATAACTATCTACACATTATTTCACCTGTACGGTCACCGTGGCCGGCTTAACACCGGGTGCGGTAGCCTTGAAAATCAGCGTTCCTGGTGTTTTGCCACTTCGCGCTATGGCTGTGGCGGCTCCGCTGAACAACTTCATCTCTGGATTCTGGAACGGCAACAGACAGGTAGGATCACCATTGGCCGTGGCCTCGAACTCTCCGGCACCGCTCACGCTGAATTTCACCATTCGGTTGTCAGTTGGCACGATATTTCCATCCTTGTCGGCCACCTGTACGGTGAAATACACCAGATCGTCACCATCGGCCTTCAGCTCATCGCGGTTGGGGGTCACTACCAGATGATGGGCCTTTCCGGCAGTACGCATCACACGCTCGGCAGCCTTGTTGCCGGCCTCATCGTAGGCCACCACTTTCACCTCGCCCGGCTCATAACGTGTATCCATCCACATCAGGCGGTAACGGTTCTGATATGTCGAATCGTTCTTCTCGCGCATACCTTGGCTCTTGCCGTTGATGAACAACTCGGCCTTTGGGAAATTAGTGTAGACAAACACCGGTGTCACCTCCCCCTCACGCCCCTTCCAATTCCAATGGGGAAGTATGTGCAGCGTGGTATCGGTCTCGTTCCACTTCGAGCGGTACAGATAGTAACGGTCCTTGGGAAGCGAGGCCAGGTCGATGATACCGAACACCGAACTATGGCTGGGCCAAGCATCGGTATCGTAGGGGGAAGGCTCGCCGAGATAGTCGAAACCGGTCCATACAAACTGGCCCATCACCCAATCCTTGTCATCATCCATGGCGAAATCAATGTCGGGGGTATTGGACCACGAGCAGGTCTCGTTGTCGTAGCTGTTGGACTGATTGTCGGGATGCATCACCACATTGCGTTCCTTGAATTCCACCGGGAAATGATACACTCCGCGCGACGACACCGTGGAGGCGGTCTCCGACCCGAGGATCATCTTCTGCGGGAGCTTGGCGTAGGCATTCTCATAATGCTGAGGCTTGTAGTTGAAGCCGGGAATGTCGAGCGCGGCGGCAAATCCGTTGTCGAGCACAGCCCTGATCTGGTCCATGCCACATGTCACGGGGCGTGTTGGGTCGAGCTTATGCACCAGATCCTGAAGCATCACCAGCTCCTGTACACCATCGGGACCCCACTGCGAGGGCACCTCATTACCTATCGACCACATCACCACCGAAGGAGCGTTGCGGTAATGCTCCACCATATTGGTGATATCCTTCTCGGCCCAGTCATTGAACACCGAGCCATATCCGTTGGGCGATTTAGGACGGAAACTCCAGTCGTCAAACGGCTCGATCATGAGCATCATTCCCAACTCGTCACACAGCTCTACCAGCTCGGGAGCAGGCATATTGTGAGCGGTGCGGATGGCATTCACACCCATATCCTTGAGCAGTTCTATCTGATGTCGCAAAGCCGAACGGTTTACGGCAGCTCCGAGCGGACCGAGGTCATGATGGTTGCACACCCCCTTGAACTTGGTGGGCTCGCCATTGAGGAAGAAACCCTTCTCGGGCACATATTCGAGCGAACGTATGCCGAAACGGGTATCGTAGCTGTCCATCACTTTGCCGTCGACACTCAGAGTGGTGCGTGCTGTATAGAGAGCCGGATTCTCAGGGCTCCACAGGTCAGGAGCGTTTACCAGGAAATTCTGGGTGAAATCCTGCCCGTTGGCATGATAGATCGAATTGTCGGTAGCCACGGTACGTCCCTTGGGATCGAGGATCACGGTATTCACATCCACCTTCTCCTTCTTGGTGGCGCCGTCGATCTTCATCTCGAGTTTCACCGAAGCATAGTCCTTACCCACACGCGGAGTGGTCACGTATGTGCCCCACGTGGGTATATGCAGGCGCGATGTGTTCACCACATGCACGTTGCGGTACAGTCCGGCTCCGGGATACCAGCGTGAAGCCTTCTCGAAATTCTCTAGAGCCACTTCAAGATCGTTGGATCCGGGCACCACGGCATCATCCACATTCACATAGAACGAGTTGTAGCCATAGGGCCAGAAAGCCACCTCCTTGCCGTTGACCTTGACATGGGCATTGCTCATGGCACCGTCAAATACAAGTGTCACCGAGCGTCCGGCGGTATCGGGCACCTCAAACGTTGTGCGGTAAGTGCCCTTGCCGATGAACGGTAATCCGCCTGTTCGGCCGGTCTTTTCAGTCTTCTCGGTCTCTCCGTTCTGCTCCACGGCCACCACCTGCAGGTCGTTGGCGCGGTCAAACGGTCCGTATATGGCCCAGTCGTGAGGCACTCTCACCGATTGCCACTCCTTGGCCTCGGCGGGAGATCCTTTCGAGAACTTCCATCCGTCATTAAGCGTAGTCACATCTCTCTGGGCCATGGCACTGAATCCCATGCAACCCATAAGAGCGATAGAAAAAGTTATTAATGGTTTCATATATTGATGATTATATTCTTCTATTGATGATTATATTCTTGATAATATTGTTACCGGTCGGTAAATGCGCTCAGTGCCCTGGTGGGACGGCCTTTGTCGAAACAGCCCTTGTCATATCCGCCGTTGTACCCTGCGGGGGCTTCAGGTTCCCAATAGAACACTCCGTCGATCAGACCTTTGCCCCACCCCTCATCCTTGAGATACTTTATCAGGTCATAAGCCTTGTCAGGCTCATTGTAAGGCATACCCACTTCACATATCATCACGGGCTTTCCATATCTAGCCGTCAGAGAGCGTGCGTTGGCAAGACAATCGCGCGCAAATTCCGGCCAATTCTCGGCCGGCCATGGATACAGCGACATCCCTATCATATCATATCGGGCATCGTGCTCCTTCAAGCGGTCAAACAGCCACGTGAATCTCTCCCCGTTATTCCCGCAATCCACATGCACTATCACATCGGCATCGGGAAACACACTTTTGGACGCGTCATATCCGGCGGTCACAAGCGAGGCGAAATTATCGGGATGCTCTGTGGCATTGCCGAGCGGAAACAACATTCCGTTGGGTGTCTCGTTACCTATTTGCACCCATTTCGGATAGATGCCTTCACGCTTCATGGCACCGAGCACATCGGTCACGTGGGTGGCCACAGCACCCTTTAGTCCGGCAATATCGAGCGAAGCCCATTCGGCGGGTGCATCCTGCTGTCCGGGATCGGCCCAGGTGTCACGGAAATGGAAATCAATCATAAGGTCAAGCCCGAGTGCCTTGGCCCGGCGAGCCTTGGCGAGAACATCCTCCTTGCCGTTCCATCCGTCAGCCGGATTCAGCCATACACGCAATCTTATGGCATTTACGCCACAATCGTCACGAAGCAGCCTCATGCACTCCTTCTCCTCTCCGGCCGGAGTGTAGAACTTGTGCCCCTCATGTTCGAGCTGAGTGAGCCATCCCACATCGGCTCCTGCAACAAACCGCTCCTCCCTTCCGGCAGGAGATTGAGGAGAGGAAGCATCCGAGGCAGGCTCATCGGCACCACACGACGCGAAAAGGCTCAGCGAACCCATCGCAAAGGCCGCGATCATGGATAGGAATCTTGTTTTCAATTGCAATAAGTGTTTGGTAGGTTTGGAAAGATTTTTCAATGATATTATCTCTGTATATACAAAGTTACGAAAAAGACATAAAAAAATCAAGCCTCCAGGACAGGCAGAGACTTGATTTATAATTTAATAACATTTAAACCACATCGCTTATCACTCACCTATTGTACCGAGTTCCCTGATAGCTCCGGTGAGCGGGTTGTAGTGTAGATAGGACGGTGATTTGCGCGAGGTGAACAGTCCAGGATCGAGGCCAAACACCACTCCATACTGGGCGATGTCGTATGTGCCCTGGGCCACTGTCTCACCGTCGTATGACACACTCACTGTTCCGGTGCCGGGTATGCGGTAAGCCACGCCACCCTTGGGGAAAGTCTTCACCTCACCCTTCTCGTTGACGGGAAGTTTTCCGCGTGTCTGTGGCGATACAGTCACATAGATAGGAGCTCCCGAGAGATCATCGGCCGGAACCAGGCCGTGAAGCACCGAGAGACGTGCCAGCACACTGCGCTCGGGACTTCCCTCAGCAGGAACCGCCACGCTGTATGTGCGCACCTCGGTAGAGGTCTGTACCGTGCCGAGGAACATAGCCGTGAGGGCATCCTCCTGGGCTGTGATCTGATCGAGGGCAAGTTGCATGGCCGCACCATCCGATGGCATGGCATCAGCCTGTCCCGAGATTATCTCACTGCGCATGTTTCTCAGCTCATATATCTTGGCGGCGGCAAGTTCGGCACGTTTGGCCGACGATTTGCTCTGTATCATCTCGGGTGTTACAGCCTGACGGGCTACAGGCAACTCAAGAATTGTTGGCTCAGCGGGCTCGGCTTCGGGAAGATCCACCTCGGGCATCGACCACTCATATTTCTCATCATTGAGCGCGATAGGGAAATTCTCATCGCTCACCATGATGAACGCACCGTTACCGTTCTTGAACGTTGCCAGGTAACGCTCGCTCTCATCGGGATAGGCTTTCTGCTCTATCACAGCATCAGTGAGGCTCCACGAGGTGGAGGGCACGAGGATAGGCTCGGCGTTCAGATACTTTTTGGCATATTGGCAAAATTCGCCCGGAGTCTTCACCGTCTTTTCGGCGGCAAGGGTCACGCGGAACGAAGTGAGGGGCAGAGTGTAGATCAGCCCGTATTCATTGGCCTTGGTGGCCGTGAGTTTGGACGTGTTCTGTGCCGATGTACCGGCTATGGCACATACACCCAGCATAATGGCTATTAACTGTCTTTTCATGGATTTCTGTTCTCTATACTCGGTTCTCTATATTCAGTAAGAATATTTGATGACTAAAGAATACTCTGTTCTAAAATACTACTCTATACTCTATACTTTTATACTCTATACTAAAAATCATTCCATAATGCTCTTTATAGCCCGGCCAACAGCCTGAGCGATGTCGAGCGCGGTGGTTCCATAGTCCCCCTCGGTCTCGGCGGCAATCTCTCCGGCACGTCCGTGGATATATACGCCGGCCACTGATGCGGCCTCGGGCTTATATCCCTGGGCGAGAAGAGAAGTGATGATGCCGGTGAGCACATCGCCACTGCCGGCTGTTGCCATGGCCGGAGTGCCCGATGAGTTGAAGAACACTTTGCCGTCGGGACGCACGGTAGCCGTGTAATGCCCCTTGAGCACTATCATTATCTTATAGCGGTGGGATACCTCGATAGCCTTGAGCAGACGGGCCTCGGCCGAGGTCTGGTCGCCGAATATGCGGTCAAATTCTCTGGCATGGGGGGTGAGGATCGATCCGGGAGCTATATGGTCGAGCAATGCCTGATTCTTGGCCAGGGCATTGAGCGCGTCGGCATCGATCACAAGCGGGCGCTTGTAGCTTTTTATAAGGGTCTCGAAAGCCCCACGGGTGGCATCGTTGGTGCCTATACCGGGGCCGACCCCTATAGCCGAGCAATTGAATCGCGATGACATGTCGGAAATCACATACTCCTGACGGTCGGGCGAGAACAGCGCCTCGGGCACCTGACCCTGCATCACGGGATAAGCCGCACGCGCACTGTGTACAGTGAGCTTGCCCACACCGCTGCGCAATGCTCCGCGTGCAGCGAGCACGGCGGCTCCGGTCATGCCGTAGCATCCGGCAAAAAGCAGAGCATGGCCGTAATCGGCCTTGGAGGAGAACGGCTTGCGCTCCCTCAGCACCTCTCTCACCTCATCACGCTCCACATAGAAATATTTGGTGGGTGTCTCCATGATGGCGCGGTTGCTAAGCCCTATGTCGAGCACCTTCCACCGACCCACCAGATCGGCATTGTCGCTCAGGAAAAATGCCAGGCGGGGGAATTGTACTGCAAGGGTGAGAGTGGCGTGTACCACATTGCGCCCTATCACGCGGGCATTCCAGTCGCCAAACATTCCCGAGGGGACATCAATGGATATCACCGTAGCCCCCGACTCGCTGATGATGCGTGCCAGCATCATGAAACCACCCTCGAGCGGATCACGGAGTCCCGATCCAAACAGGCCGTCGATCACCAGGTGATCAGGCGTGAGGGAGGGGAGCTCGGCTCTGTCTATGATCTCCACGAGCCCCTGATAGCCGGTGGCAAGCAGTTCATGCTTGGCCTGACGGCAGTCGCGCGACAGGGAGTTGCCGTTGAAGTTGAAGAGCAATATGCGCGGATAGAATCCCGCCTCGAGCAGAAGCCGGCCAACTACCAGCGCATCGGCGCCATTGTTGCCCGACCCGGCAAATATAACAACCGGAGTCGACGGGCTCCATCGGCCCACTATCTCACTCGCGACCCCCTCGGCTACACGGCGGATAAGCTCCTGGGAGCTCACCCCCTCCTCCTCAATGGTGACGCGGTCAATCTTACGTATATTCTCGGTGTTAAATATCTTCATACTTCAGCTGTGGACGTGTTTTTTAAGGGCAATTCATTTCTCCACACAAAAGTACAAAACAATTCCGACTCTATTGCCCATCTGCAATATTTTTAATATAAATTTCGTTGTAAATTACATGATAAGCATATCCATCGTCACCTACCACACCCCGCTTGCCGAGCTCGACACATGCCTCAGGTCACTGGCATCACCCGCCGTGAGACGCATATATATCGTCGACAATGCAAGGCAACGTGAGGTGGAGGAATGGGCATCGGGCAAGAAGAAGATCATCTACATTCCCGCTGACAACAACGGTTACGGAGCCGGCCACAACATTGCCATGCGCCGCGAACTCGGCCTTACCGACACCCGCTATCACCTGGTGATGAACAGCGATATGCAATTCTCGCACTCAGTCATTTCCGCAATCGTGGATTTCATGGAATCCCATCCCGATGTCGGGACACTGCAGCCCCACATGAGAGGCCGTGACGGAGAGATCCAGCATCCCTCGCGTTGCCTGCCCACCCCCGCCGACGTACTGATACGGCGTTTTCTCCCTGCGGGATGGTTTGGCGCGATGCGTTCACGTTATCTGCTCACTCATCTCGACGATAGCCTGGCATGGGACATCCCGTCCCATCAGGGTAGTTTCATGTTTCTGAGGAAAGATGCGTTACGCGAGGTCGGACTGTTTGACGAGCGCTTCTTCATGTATGCCGAGGATATCGACCTCACCCGCCGCATCCACGCTCGCTACCGCACTATCTATTGGCCCGGTGCCACAGTGATCCACTACCACCGGGCGGCATCCTACCATTCCGTGCGTATGCTTCTGGTGCATATAGTCAACCTCATCCGCTATTTCAATAAATGGGGATGGATATTTGATCGCGACCGTGCCGTGATAAATGCTTCGATCAGCGCCTATCGGTAGATGATGCGCGACAGAGTCGCCACCGCGCCCCGCCCCATGTAGCTGACCAGGCATCCAGCCTTGTTCTTCAGTCTCACCGAGGGGTCGAGCAGACATTCCAGGCGATAGGATCTTATCACCTGCCAACATTCATCCCTCACCACGCCATAACGACGCCCGTCACGGTCATGCACCGACAGCAGACCGAAGATATTGAAACAGGCGCTCAACCGCCTGTCGCGCACACTCCGCGCAAGCTCCGGAAAGCTGTCAGCAAGCTCGATTTCCATCCTGCGGGTGACGGACAGCACATCAAGCCTCTCCTCCGAAAATGTGTTTATGAAACTGCCGGAGTTGTCACGATAGAAATACACCTTGGCATCTATGGCCACCACCTTTCGTAACCGAGGAAACAGACGGCTGAAAAATTCCAGATCCTCATACCATATCCCCTCCTTGAATCTCATGTCTCCAATGGCTCCGCGCCTGTATAGCTTACAGCACGCCGAGGTATTGATACCACGCTGATACAACCCCTCACGGGTAGCCTCCACACCGTTCATCTCGCGCGACAGCACTCGCCCGGCAACTGGTTCCCGATTTCGGCGCGAATACTCTCCGGCCACCACATCGGTGCCGTCTCCGCCGGTGAAACCGTGCATGACCTCCAGTGCATGGGGCATCAGGCAGTCATCACTGTCAAGGAAAGTCACCCACTCGCCCGTAGACCTGTCAAGTCCGTAATTCCTGGCTTCGGATGGTCCGCCGTTAGGCTTGCTGAACACCCTGATGCGTCCGTCCTCGACCGCCAACGATTCAGCTATCCCGAGAGTACCGTCGGTTGATCCGTCATCCACCACCAAGGCTTCCCAGTCGGTAAAAGACTGCGCAAGCACGCTCTCCAGACATTCCCGGAGATATGCTTGCGCATTATAGGCTGGGATTATTACCGAAATCACAATCCTACGGTCAAGAGATCCACTATTTGGTTGTGGCCGATGAGATGGCATCCGTGCGTTTCAGATCGAATCCGGCTGTCATCCCGTCATATTTCTCAAGAATGGCCGAGGCCCCTTTGAGTGTGGAGTTGTTGGTGAGAGCGCTGATGCGGGTCATGAGGGTCATGAGTTTGGACACATCAAAGGTCAGCTCCATCGAGTTCTTGCCGTTGAGCGCGATATAAGCCTCCATTGAGCCGATGTTCACCTTCTTGAACGCCTTGAAGTGGAACAAGTATGTGCCGGTAGTCTCATTGAATTCCACCGTGCCGTTAAGGCTCGCACGTTTGGCCTGGAATGTGAATGTGGAGTCAGTGTTGATAGTCACCACCAGACTTGTCAGACCTGCGGTCTTGTAATATGGCTCAAGTTTCTTCTCTACGCTTACCGCGGCGGCAGCGCCTCCAGCCTTGAGCAGAAAGTTATCGCTCTTGAAATTCACCGCCGGGCCCGAATAGCTCCATGTGCCGGCAAGCTGATCTATTCCGGCCTTGGAATTTCCGAGGCCCAATGCTCCAGCCACACCAGAGAGCAGATCGCTCAATCCACCTTTCTGACCGGTAGATGCCGAGTCGGTTGTTGCGGTAGTCCGCTTCTGCCCCAATCCCTGGAGCAGATCGGAAAGTGATTGCCCCGAAGCTGACGGAGCTGTGAACAGCAGCGCCATCAGCACCGCAATAATTGAAATCCGTTTCATTTTATTAATTGTTGTCAGTTATCCAATATGATATTAATAAATTCAATAATCAAAGATGAGTTCAAAATCATCGAGCATCAGTATCGAACCATTTCCTCCGGTGAAATAATCTCCGAGAGATGACGCCGATGCTGTACACAACAGATACTTTGGCTCGCGTTGTGTTGATTTATAATCCAGTATGATCTCAAATTGAGTCCATTCCGTCACATCCTTATTCCACTCAGCTTTTCCATAGGCCACCACGTCGGGACCCTCAGGATCAAAGAGTTGTCGGTTTTTGGGATTGGTACGTATCTCAAAAGGCTGGTCGGAATCTATGAGCGCTATCCACACAATTCCCGTATCAGGTGTGCCCTTTAGCTTATCAGCATCAAAATCGGTGCTAACATTTGATATAGGAGCAGAATGATATTTGAACCATCCGCGCAAACGGGTAGGACGGAGATTCCAAGGTCTACCGAAAGATAGAATACCATTGGTCCCATCAGTTTTAACATACTCGCCGGCAAATATGTTGCCCGCGGCGAGCTTTCCTATCACACCTACACCTACAAATCTCGTTTCGAGACATGCCGAACGGCCTTTACCGTCAGGAGTATCATCCGATGGGTATGTGTTACTGCTTCCGAGCGTGGTTGCCCCCTTATTGCCGGTATCCCAATAACGGTCACCGTCCTTGGCCCACGGATCCCATACTTTCCCGTCAAGCCACCAATTCTCGAAATCACTGTTAGGCATCTGAGCAGTACCCTGAGTAGTGAATGACACTTCCGCGCCATAATCGGTACCGCTGTATGCACGGGCTATATACGAAGTCAAAGGCTGAAGGCCGGTAAGTCTACCTCTGAATGACCCGCCATCAACTGTGATTTGCGACTCATCGAGTTTAACCCATGATCCGGAATCCGCCTTACGATATTCAAATCCATTGCTCTTTCCGGCTTCTGCCGTACCGTAGAGCCACGCCACACAGCTCCAGGCGTCCACACGTTCAGTTGTGACACTTTCTTCCTTTGGCAATACATATATGCTCCACTTGTCTGTACGGCCATGAGCTGTCACATCCACCTCCAGCGGTCGGGTAAAGTCAACCCGCTTCCCACTTATCTCCGGAGTCATTGTTGCAACCGAAGGCCCGAGCTTTATGGACTTAACAAGTAAATTTGCCAAGGGAGCCGAAGATGACACATAAGCGATAACCCTGCATCCGGGCACATCTATGACGGAAGTGCCGATCTGCTGTTCCACTGTGAAATATCGTTCAATATCTTGGATTGCCGTTATAGTCCATTCGTAATCCTGATATAATGACAGATGTGTAGTTAGAGGAATACTCATGTCTATACCGTTGAGATACATGGCCGAATCTGCCCACACACCTGTCGAGGGCGATAGAGTGAATCCGTTTACTATCACATTATTAATATCGGCACGTTCATTCAGATACACTGTCACCTTGCGTTGCAGTGTGTCTATAGCTGTGGCGCGAAGCGAATTCTCCACCTCAAATATAGTGAAGTTCACACTTATATGAGGATAAGGGATGTTATTCTTGATACATCCCGCCAATGCGATCATGGCGATAACCGATACCGCCACCCGTTGATATATTGTACTAAATCGTGACACCTAATCCAAAATTAATGTTGAACAGATTAAATCGGAAATTAGCTCCGGAAGAAGTTCGTTCTCCCTCTTCTACGCCATTGGTGAGCTGCCGTTCATGCGTGACATGCAAGCCAAATACACCAAACGATACATTGAAACACACATTGTCCATGACAAACATTGTGATACCCGGAGAGAAATTCAACCCCCACTTGGATATCATGGTCTTGGTATCCTTCATCTCTCCATCATAACTACGCTTGAACCGCGACGTGCCTCCACCAAAGGCGAGATCTATTTCATTAAACAGGGCAAAACGCTTATCGGTACCCAATCCGACATAGTTCCTATAAAATAGTGAGGCGGTAAACATCTGAGAGAAATAACTTACATCGCTGAGCGTAAAGTTTATATCATCATCGAAATCGACTGATAGTCCGCTCAGATCTGCAATTCCACGCGAGTAGTTGAATCTCAGGCCCATCGACTGATTGTTACGGAAAAAGTAACTTACTGTAGGCTGAATTGAGTATAACTTGCCTTTGAAATTGAAGTCCTTCAATATCGACAGGATCTGCACATCGTCGGATGTGAACTCTCCATAGGATGCAGATAACCCCAGCATCCATTGTCCGCGCGGGATAAACAGGAAGTTAAACAGTCCGCGGTCATAACGCCCGTAATTTGGAGCCTTGAGAAAAATGGGTATGGTATCACGGCCAACCACAACCCGCTCGGAAAGCAACGCAGGATCAATCTCCGCTACAACTATCTTGCCATTATCATTGACAGGCCGCCCATAGCGAAATTTAGTATATACAGGTCGGGCGGGTATCGCTGTCGATACAGTGTCGGCCTCCACATTACCGTTGCCGGCAACGGTTTTTACCGGAGACTCTGCCTCATTGACAGTCTTGACAGTATCGGTCTTCTCTTTGGAACCCTGCGATTTGAACACCTTTGTGATCACGGTCGTAGTGGTTACTGTCACCACTGAATCTACATCAGGAGGAAGATCTGTGGTAGATACAGTCAATCTCTGTGGAGACTCACCTCGCAATGTGGCTGCCCCCATTAGCGACATGGCAAGAAGGATGAATATGGATATTAATCGGTCAATCATTTTCTCGCGGGATTACAAGTAAAAAGCTACTCCAAACGAAATGGAGAACAGGTTGATTTTAAAATTGGCATGTTTGTTGGCATAATTAGCCAGATAGATCTGATCAGTCGTTGCTTTGGTCTTATCATAGCTGAAGCCGAGCACACCGATGCTCACCTCTATTGCAGAATAATTGTTCAGAAACATCACGATACCAGGAGTCAGACCAATATCAAGCATGAACGTCCGCGAATAAGTACCGGTAAGGTCCTCCCCTTCCCCGTTCACAATCTTGGACTGTCCGCCACCCATCTGCAACTGTATCTCATTGAACAGACCAAATCTCATAGATCGTCCAAGCGATATATAGTTGCGGAAAGATGCTGTTCCCATATAATTATGAGCAACTGAATAAAGAGTGCCAGGCTCATAGGAGGTCTCCGAGTCGATGATCACATCGCCACTGTTCAATCTTGTACGCGCACGTGCATAGGCAAACCTGCCACCAGCCGCAAGATCATCGTGGAAACAATACATCAGCATGGGACTGACTTTGAAATTATAGGTATCTCCCCCCAGATTCTCGACTATAAGGAATTTATAATTGTCGAAATCACTTTGGGAATAACTGACATTAACGCCGGTGATCCATTGGCCTTTGGGGATGAAAGATATATACTCGAGACCACGGGTGAACTTTTCCTGCCCGAAGGATGGAAGCGTGGCCGTCAGCATTATGATCAGCAATAATATGTGACGAAGCTTGTGTGGCATACTGTGATATTTCTTGGCTTATTGGTAGTTATATATTCAATGAATAATGAGATGCTCTGATGTTTTACCTTGCTTATGGTGCCTTAAGGTTTCATAGCAAACTAATATGCGAGGGTGATGTTGTCAATCCACAGGTGGCCACCTACCGAGGATGCCGACCTGGCATCAGGCACAGTGGCTACCTTGTGGCTCTCCTCCTCGATGCTTCCTATATGGCTCGATGATGAGAACATCACCTTGATGCGCTTGGCCTTCACGCCAAACATGCTGTAGTTCAACGGCACACTGAATGCCGTGTATCCCGAGGCAAGCGTAAGCCGGCCTGTCCCCGAAGCTATCACCACTTCCTGGCCGTCACTCTCTCCCAGAATTTCCACTATTGCGAGTCCACAATCCGAACGGTCGTCATCGCATGGAATGTATCTGTAATATCCGTTGAGCGATGATGGACGTGAATTCCACGCCATGCCCTCGACATAACTTTCGGACATCGAAGCCGGGTCAAACGAATATTGGCCTAAGAACAGTTTTCCGGCTGCGCGGTAGGCAATCTCGGGCACTATCGGAGAATAGTCGAGATAGGGCATCCCGGTCTGGGTATAGTTGGGGATAGGCTTGCCGTGCGGATCAAAGGCCACACTTGCGATCTCAACAGCAAAACTCTGGCTGAACACCGGATCTCTCGTGAGAGCGACCGACGGTTGCATGTACCAGGTGTTATGTATATCCGAAGCCATGGCAAATGTCTTGGCATTGGTATTGGCCCACTGCTTGGGCACCTCCTGATCAATATCGGTTGAGTGTTGCCAGTTGAATATCTCCACCACGGTCTGGGAATACTTTCCTCCCGAGGGAAGTGCCTTGTATTTGACACCGTTCTGACGATCCTCGAAATCAGCATTGGGGAGCTGAGGTATGCCCTCGGTTGTCACAGTGACTTCGGGCGTGAATACCGGATTCTCAACCCCCGACATCATCGTGGCCTTGAACACGTAAGTAGTGTTTGGAGCCAGCCCTATCACTGAGAATATACCGCGGTCGTGCTGCTGAAGATACAGCGGAGCCTCCTGCCCGTTGATATATACTCGGATCTGCTCGGCTATGGCCTCGAGCAGATCGGGATTCTCGGCCACCACTTTCACTCCGGCCATCGTGGCGTAAGCATCAACCTCTATACGGAATGGGGGCATCTCTCTCGGCACCGACAAGGTGGCACGCACCTCCTCGCAATACAGCACCCGGGTCTCGACGGGCGCACTGCCCGACCCGACTCCGAATGTAAGCGTGTACATACCGTCACCCTTGGGAGTGATAACCACATCTTCGACCTTTTTCCACATATCCGTGGCCTGGTCCTTTATCTCCACCTCGACATGCTCCATGAATCCCGATGCACCGCATGTGATATCCACACGGGCCAGGTTCACACCCATTGTCACGGGATATATCTTACCCACAGCGATCTCCACCGGGGTAGACCTTACATTGAGCGTCACGGGAAGCGATGATTTGCCGTCGGCCGACACGGCTACAAGCGACAACGATGACACTGCCGACTCGGGGGTCAGATACACAAGGCGACCGAGCAGGCGGGTATAATCAATCTCTCCTCCGTCACGACCGACCGAGAAACCGAGATCAAGCTCCCTGAGCATGGCACCCTCCTCATCCGACAGGTTGAGCAGATCGACCTCGGCAGGAAATCCATCCTCGGCCAACGGCAACGACAGCGTGGAGAGTATAACCGACGACAACGGAGCGGGGCTTGACACCCTGGCGATATATGGCTCCGAGGGAATATCCCCCTCGGGGAGATCATGTATGGCCGATCCGTCCCACGAGGATGTTATCACGGGAGCATCGGCGGCAATAAACCCATCGGTCAGGACCACTGAACGCTCACCCTCAGGGCCTGTCACTGTCACCTCATCCCCCTGTGTAGTATGGGTGCAATCAACCGTCAGCCGGTGGAGCGTGGCAGGATGCGCATCCTTGATCTCGTAAGCCTGATAGTTGACCTTACGGCCATCGGCCAGCTCTATATCGAGCATCACTGAGATATGTCCCGGCTTGAGGCAAAGATACCTCTTCTCGCCGGGCACGAATCTGTGATACAGTCCACCGGTAGTGTGTACCAAAGCCGAAATGTCGCTGAACGCCCCTGTAGCCTCATCGGTGAAATCAATGACGACAAGCGCATTGGCTATCGTGAGCGTGAGGGTGGCGACATTCTCTGTATAATCCGAGATATGCACCTCGGTCTCTCCATGGAAAGCGGGAGTATCAAATCCCTCCACCATGATATTACCGCTCGTGGCCGACAGTGTGTATGCTCCGGTAAAGAAATATTGCTTCTGGGGAAAATTGTCGGCATTGTCCCAAGTGTGGGCATACTTTCCATCGACCGACTGCATGGTCAAGGCGATAGCCCCGTCAACCGGAACAAATCCCGGATCAATCTCGGCAGGCTCACCGCCATCATCACCACGGCACACCGCTACATGACTGTCGGTATCGATCACAAGCGCGAGCGTCCCGGCATTGAGGGTGCCGTCGAGACGTTCCGACGAACACGACACGGCATAAGCGGCAAGCATAAACAGCATCAGCAGTTTAGTAACGTAGTGGTTCATTGCAAAGTGTGGGAGATGGTGTGATAACGGGTATGAATCGGTTCCGGAAGGTCGCCGGTGGCTTAAAGCTCGATGCGCGATGCCTTGACAGGCTCCTGCATGAACACTCCGGCCATCTCGGTAAACTTGTCGGGATGCTCGGTTGTGAGATAGGTGACCTCTCCACCCTTGGAGCAACGTTCATCCATCTCGGGGTGACGTTTCAGATAATCGGCGAGACTGTCGGCCACGAGCTTACCCTGGGTGATGACCTTGGCACGGCCACCCACCTGACGCTCTATTTTGTCGAGCAGCAGCGGATAGTGAGTGCATCCAAGCACCACTGTGTCGATCTCGGGCTCCTCCGAGAACAGGGCCTCCACATATTTCTTCACGAAATAATCGGCCCCCTCGCTGTCATATTCCTTATTCTCCACCAGAGGCACCCACATCGGGCAGGGTACCGACACGGTACGGAACGCGGGGAAGAATTTGGCGATCTCGATGTCATAGGTACCTGACGATATGGTGCCGGGAGTGCCCAGCACGCCTATGTTTCCATTCTTGCTCACATTGCCAAGAGCCTCCACTGTGGGGATGATCACGCCAAGCACACGCTTGGAGGGGTCGATCTGAGGCAGATCCTTCTGCTGAATACTGCGCAGAGCCTTGGCCGAGGCGGTGTTGCACGCCAGGATCACCAGTTCGCATCCGCGCTCAAAGAGGGCGCGCACTGCCTGGAGAGTGAATTCATACACGACATCAAACGACCGGGTGCCGTAGGGCGCACGCGCATTGTCGCCAAGATAGATATAATCATACTGAGGGAGTGCCTTGCGTATCTCCTTGAGAATGGTAAGGCCTCCGTAGCCTGAGTCAAAAACGCCTATTGGTCCCATTTTTGTCAGTAAATTATTAAGGGGTTATGATAAGTGAGAGGATCCACCGGGGAGTCCCGCCTCGTGTGAGGGGTGATACGAAATGATTCAATCTCCGGCCACAGGTACAACGTCCCAGGGCCGGAGATTGTTTCACTTTATATCATCACTGATCGGCAGGTCAAATTTCAGCCGATTGTGAGAAGATAATTGTAGAAATAGCTGATGATGCCGAGGCCGATGATACCGGCAACGCATATCCACATGCCCAGACGCTCGGAGCAAGCCGAACGGAAGGTAGCGATGGGCTGCTCGCTGTCGTTGATGAACATAGCCTTAACCACCAGCAGGTAGTAGTAGAGCGAGATGATGGTGTTGATCAACGCGATGAGCACCAGCACATACAGTGCGGCTGACTCGGTGCCGTTCAAGGCCGATGTGAACACGAAGAACTTGCTGAAGAATCCGGCAAACGGGGGGATACCGGCCAGCGAGAACATCGCGAGCATCATGGTGAAAGCCAGGCGGGGATTGGTCTTGTATAGGCCGTTGTAGTCGGTCATCTCAATCTTGCCGGTGGCATTCTCGATGGCTCCGATCACGCCGAAGGCGGCAAGGTTGGAGAACACATACACAAGCACGTAGAACATCAGAGCCGATACGCCCATGGCGTTGTCGCCTATCACTGCGAGCATGATATAACCGGCCTGAGAGATGGACGAGAAAGCGAGGAATCGTTTCATGTTCACCTGACGCATGGCAAAGAGGTTACCCACGGTGATGGTGAGGATGATCAGCGCGTAGAGCATCCACTCCCAAGCCTGGGAATAAAGGGTGCCGAACACCTGGGTGAGTACCACGAGGAATGCGAAAGCTGCAGAGCCCTTGGAGATCACCGAGAGGTAGGAGGTGACCGATGTGGGGGCACCCTGATATACGTCGGCGGTCCACAGGTGGAAAGGCACAAGGGAGATCTTGAATCCGAAACCGGCCATCACGAATGCCAGAGCCACTACCATCATCACGCCCATGTTGTTGGCGCAGAAGAGGGCGATGTCGGCATAGTAGAGCGATCCGCTCAGACCATACACATAGGAAAGACCCATGAGAAGAATTGCCGATGAGAACACGGCGGTAAGCACATACTTGATGGCGGCCTCATGGCTCTCGTAACGGTTCTTGTCGAAAGCCACCAGAGCGCACAAGGGGAGCGATGCGGTCTCAAGACCGATTATGAACATAAGGAAGTGACGGCTGGAGATCATGAAGTACATGCCCAGGAGCGTCAGCAGTATCAGTTCGTAGAACTCGCCACGGCGCACGGAAGTGAATTCCGAGTTGGCCCACTTGATCGACTGGATAAGCACGATCACCACGCCGACATTGAGAATATTCTTAATGGCGGCCATCACGGGCGAGGTCACATACATTCCTGCAAATGCCACGGCATCGGCCTTGACCAGCGGACAGAATCCCCATATGGTGAGCGTGAGCATCAGCACGGTCGAGATCGCCGGGAGCATACCCTGCGACTTGCGCGGTGCGAACGTGTCATAGAGGAATACTAACAGGAATACTATCAGCAGTCCTATTTCCTGCTTTAGAGCTAAAAACTGTGAATAATCCATTGCTTAATTCTTAGATATTAGTGCAGGCCAAGGACAGAGAATATCTGCGGGCTGAATGTGAACTTGATAAGGTCGGAGAAGAAGTTGGGGAAGCAACCGATACCGGCCACACACACAATGAGGGTGGCGGTGGACAGACGCTCCCACCACTTGGCGTCGGTGAGCGACAGGTGATGCTGGTCGTACACGGGGCCGTAGAGAAGCTTGCCCACAACACGCAGGATGTACACGGCAGTGGTGACGATCGAGCTGCAAGCCACGATCACAAACACGCGGTGGAACAGGTCAGTGTGCTGGAACGAGCCAACGAAGATGGTCATCTCGGCCACAAAGCCCGAGAGGCCCGGCAGACCGAGCGATGCCATACCGGCGATCACGTAGCACACCGAGAGGTAAGGCAGAATCTGCATCATACCACCCATCTCGCGGATGTCGCGGGTGTGGGTACGTCCGTAAATCATACCTATGAGGGCAAAGAAGAGGGCTGTCATGAGACCGTGAGAGAGCATCTGCATGATGGCACCGGTCATCGCTGTGGTGTTGAGCATGAGGATGGCGAAGAGCACGAGTCCGCAGTGCGACACCGACGAGTAAGCGTTGATGTACTTGAGGTCGTTCTGCACACATGCGCTGAAGGCTCCGTACACCACCGAGATACCGGTGAGGATAATAAAGATCCATGCAAGCTCGTGGGCAGCCTGGGGCATCAGATAGATAGCCACACGGAAGCAACCGTAACCGCCAAGCTTCATGAGCACACCGGCGTGGAGCATCGACACCGCTGTGGGGGCCGAGGCATGACCGTCGGGCGACCATGTGTGGAACGGGAACATTGCACCGAGCACGCCGAACCCCACGAAGGTCATCGGGAAGAGGAACTTCTGCCATCCGGTCGAGATCGACTCGTTCTGTACGATCTCAAGGATGTTCCATGTGAGAGGCTGACCCTCGGGAGCCGAGTGGTAGTAGATACCGATGAGACCGAGCATCAGGAAAGCCGATCCACCCATGAGCATAAGGGTAAGCTTCATGGCCGAATAGTTCTTGTTGCCCGACCCCCACACGCCGATAAGCAGGTACATGGGGATGAGAGCCACCTCGTAGAACATAAACATGGTGAAGAGGTCCACCGAGATGAAGAAGCCATATACACCGGTGGAGAGCAGGATGAGCCAGAGGAAGAACTCCTTGGGCTGCGGTATCTCCCATGAGGCAAAGCTACCGGTGATCATGATCACGCCGGTGAGGATGAGCATGGCGATAGAGATACCGTCCACACCCACGGCGAGGTGGATATTAAGGGGTGCAAACCATTCCCATGATCCCAGATAGAGCATGGGGGCATCGTTTCCGGCGGCGCGGAGCCCCAGATAATCAACGAGGAGCCACACCGACAGGGCTGTCAACGCCACCGAGCCTGTAACGGCCACGGCGCGGATCTGCTTGATATCGCGGCACAGGAACAACCCCAGAAGCATCACCAGGGGAATGACCACGAAATAGATTAATATATTGGAAAACATATCGTTACTGTATTTGCTACTTGTTACATTATCATCCGAGGACGCATACGGCAGTGATGATTCCCAGCAGTATAGCACCGATGAGGTACCACCATATATACATCTGCACCTTGCCGCTCTGGAATCCCTTGATGGCCACCGACGCGGCGTTGGTCACATAGGCAAGACCGTTCATGGTACCGTCGATGATGTGGCGGTCAAACCATGCGATAGGCTTGCATATACCGTCGAAAATGATGCGGCGGGTGATGAAGAGATAGATCTCGTCCCAGTAGAAGCGACGCAGGGCGGCGGTCCACAACCAGCGGCAGGAATCGGCCATGCGGGTGGGCTTGTCGTTCTTCTTCATGTAGAGGAAGGCGGCAAATCCTATAGCGATGATAGCGATACCCATGCTCATGGCAGCGATGGACCAGTCGATGTGGATATGATACTCATGTCCGTCCCAGGTCACGAGCTCACCGAAGGGCACCCATCCGGCCACACACGACACGATGCCGAGGAACACGAGCGGGAATGCCATGCTGAGGGGTGACTCATGAGGCATGGAAGCATGATGTCCGTGAGCTTCCTGCTCCTTCACGCGGGCCGCATAGTCGGGATTGTCCCACCAGAAGATGAGGAAGTACATGCGGAACATGTAGAAAGCGGTCATGGCGGCAACCACTGTCATCCACACACCCCAGAAGGTGTTGTTGGCGTAGCAAGCGGTGAGGATCTCGTCCTTGGAGAAGAATCCGGCGAAAGGCCAGATACCTGCGATGGCGAGACAGCCTATCAGGAAGGTGATATGGGTGATGGGCATGTACTTTCTTAGACCGCCCATGGCTGTGTAGTTGTTGGAGTGCACGGCGTGGATCAGCGAACCTGCTCCGAGGAAGAGGAGGGCCTTGAACATCGCGTGGGTGAACAGGTGGAACATCGAGGCCATGTAGCCGAGTCCCTCGTGGATAGCCTCGCCGTTCTTGGAAGCGACGCCGAGCGATACCATCATGAACGCGATCTGCGAGATGGTCGAGAACGCGAGGATACGCTTGATGTCGATCTGACAGCAGGCCACCACTGCGGCATAGAACGCGGTGAGCGCGCCTACGACGGTGATGAACTGGAGAGCTGCATCCTCAAGCATGTAGAGCGGGAAGAGACGGGCCACCAGATACACACCGGCCACAACCATGGTAGCGGCGTGGATGAGGGCCGACACGGGGGTGGGACCCTCCATAGCATCGGGAAGCCAGATGTGGAGGGGAAGCATAGCCGACTTACCCATACCGCCGGTGAAGATCAGCACCAGAGCCCATGTGAGCACCGAGGCACCCATGAATGTAGCTCCGCCAAACGACTCAAACACTCCCTGAGGATTCTGAGTCATGGGGAGGAAGTCGAGCTGCTTGGTGTAGAACGACAGGATGAGGATACCGATGAGGAAGCCGAGGTCGGCGAAACGGGTCACGATAAACGCCTTCTTACATGCGGCCACTGCCGAAGGCAATGTGTAGAAGAAGCCGATGAGAAGGAACGATGACGCACCCACGAGCTCCCAGAAGATGTACATCTGGAAAATATTGGTAGCCACAACGAGACCGAGCATCGAGAAGCTGAACAGCGACAGGAATGCGTAGTAACGCTGGAAGCCCTTCTCGCCGTGCATATAGCCGAGCGAGTAGACATGCACCATGAACGAGATTGTGGGGATCACCACCAGCATCAGTGCCGAGATGGGATCAAGCAGGAAGCCCAGCTTGATAGCCAGCGCGGGGGTGAACTGCAGCCATGTCTGGTTGAACACGGTGTACTGCAGGCGGGTGGTGCCGTCGATAAATTCGGGAGCGCCCGAGAACCAATAGGTGAACGCTGTGTAATATGACAGGACAAGCACTGTGCCCATGCCCAGAGTGCCGAGCGTTCCGGCAAGCTTGTGGCTCATCTTCACGCCCGCAAGTCCCAGAAGCAGGAACATGAACAGCGGAATGGCCAATATAAGTACAGGAATTGTAATATCCATATCGCTATTAGTGTTTCATTTGGGTTGTGTCGGCGACATCGATATTCTTGCTCACCCTGAACAGGTTGATGATGATGGCGATGGCCAGCGCTGTCTCGGCGGCCGCGATGGCGATGCCGAAGAGCGTGAACATCCAGCCGTCATTGGTGCCGGGGAACAGGTAACGGTTGAAGACGACGAAATTGATATCGACAGCGTTGAGCATCAGCTCCAGCGAGATGAGCATCGCTATCATGTTGCGGCGGGTAAGGAAGCCGTAAACCCCGCAGCAGAACATCACCAGAGCGGGGACCAGATACCATATTAATGTTATATCCATAATCGTATCGGGGGGATTAACGTTTGCGGGCGACCACTACGCCACCTATTATACATGCCAGGAGCAACACGCTCACTGCCTCGAAAGGCAACAGATACTGTCCGTAGCCTGTGCCGAGCATTGCGGTTCCTATCTCGTGCATGGTAGGGTTGGCCATCTCGGGTGCCGACATGAAGATGTCGGAGCAACGCGAGCACAGGGCCCATCCACATGCTACCGCCGTGGCCACCGCACCGAGCACGCCGAGCAGACGCTTGCGCGACTCGAGACGCTGGGTGTTGTCACCGGGACGGGTTGTGAGGAGTATCGAGAATACAAACAGCACCACGATACCGCCCGCATACACTGCGATCTGTACGGCACCCAGAAACTCATAGTCGAGCTTGAAGTAAAGCGCGGCTGTGGCAAAGAGGGTGAAGAGCAGATACGTGGCGGCGCGGAGGATCTTGCGCGTGGTGACAGTCAGCACTGAAAAGACGACAATCGACAGCGCGATTATCCAGTAAAAAATTATACTTCCTGCTGATTCCATATAACTGATAATGATTTAGCTGTTAGATGCGCCGTCCTGTGCGGCCTTGGCTGCCTTGAGCTGGGCTGCCTTGAGGATTGCTGCGCGGATCTTCTCGAGCTTCTCGGGATCGGATGCCGCGGCGGCCAGAGCCTTCTTCTGAGCGTCATTGAGCTCGATGCCGGCCAGGGGATCGGCCTCGGCCTGGGCAGGTGCGCCCGATGCCGCTGCGGCCTTCTTGGCCTCGGCTGCTGCCTTGGCGGCTATCTTGGCCTCCTTTTCAGCCTGCATCTTGGCTATCTGCTCGGGAGTGGGCTTGGGCTCCTCCTTCTCGGGGAGATAATTGAGTTTTTTGACAAGCTTGTCGCGGGTGAACACTGCCTGCTCGAAGTCATTGCTGAACTCGAGAGCGTCGGTCGGACAATTGGTTACACACAACTGGCAGAACGTACAGCTGCCCAGATCGTACATGTACTTGTCGAGCTTCTTTTTCTTCTTGCCGTCCCAAGTCTCCACCTGCTTGATGTCGAGATGGATGGTACCGTTGGGACACACGCGCTCGCAAGTGCCGCAAGCGATACACTTGTGGTTGCCCTGGTCGTCATACTTGAGCGTAAGCACTGCTCTGAAGCGGTCGGCTACAGGGAGATTCTCGCGGTTGTCGGGGTACTCCTCGGTAATCTTGGGGGTGACAAATTCCTTGCCGGTCACCGACATTCCCTTGAGAAGGCTTGCGATGCCCGAGCCGAGATTTGAGAAATAGTCTTTTACACTACCCATGTTGAAGGATTGTATCTATTGATTATATTTCTAATTTTTCACCTGGCCGCCGATGATATCGAGCAGCTCGGTGGTTATGCTCTGCTGGCGCAGCTTGTTATATTCAAGCTGCAGCTGTTCGAGCAGGTTCTTTGCATTATCGTTGGCGCTCTGCATGGCCATGATGCGGGCGGCCTGCTCCGAAGCGCGGTTTTCGGTAAACACCTCCTGCATCACTGAGAGCAGGAACATAGGCAGCACCGACCGGAATATCGAGGCCGCATCGGGCTCGAAGATGTAAGGACGGCTCAGGGCCTTGACCCCTTCGGCCGAGAAGGTCGACGCGTCCACCGGTATATACTGCTCGTAGCGCACACGCTGGCGGCTCACGCTCTGGAAATTCATGTACAGCAGCTGCACGGTGTCCAGCTCGCCGCTCAGGAATTTCCCGGCTATCATCGAGGCAAACCCCTTGATCACGTCGCCTCCGCTCTTGGAGTTGACGTTCTCATCGTTGATCTCGGTCAAGTGAGGATCCTGCAGCTTGGCCACAGCCTTATGGAGCTTACGGCCCACGGTGTACACCGTGAAATCCACATCCTCGCCCCACTTCTCGCGACACTCCTTGAGGCGCGCCAGCAGGTCCTTGAAGATGTTGATGTTGTAGCCGCCACACAGGCCGTCGTCCGATCCCAGTACCACTATGCCCACACGCTTCACCTCGCGCTCCTCGGTGAGAGGCGACGAGAACTCGGCATCGGCCGAGAGAAGGTTGCCGATTATGGTCTCGATCTGGCTGCGGAATGGTAATAGCCGTCGCAGATCGGCCTCGGCGCGGTGCATCTTGGCCGAAGATATCATCTTCATGGCTCCGGTGATTTTCTCACTCGAGGCCACTGAGCCGATGCGTCCTTTTAATTCGCGAAGTGTTGCCATGGATTATGGGGTGATGAGACTGTTATAGTGAGAGGGGGTTGTGGGGTGTTACTTTTTATTTGTATGATCCGGCTATCTCAGCGGCCGCATCGGTGAGCTTACGGGCGGTATCGTCCTCAAGCTTGCCGGCACGGATGGCCTCCATAGCCTCGGGATACTTGGCGTGCATCAGCTGGAGGAAATTCTTCTCGAATTCGGCCACCTTGTCCAGGGGCACGCTCTCGAGCAGTCCGTGGGTACCGCAGAATATCACGGCTACCTCGTCCTCCACTGCCATAGGCGAATACTGGGGCTGGATGAGCAGGCGCTCGTTCTTGCGGCCCTTGTCGATCACTCGGGCTGTCACGGCATCGATGTCGCCACCGAATTTGGTGAACGACTCCAGCTCGCGGAACTGTGCCTGGTCGATCTTCAGCGTACCGGCCACCTTCTTCATCGACTTGATCTGAGCGCTACCGCCCACACGTGACACCGATATACCCACATTGATGGCGGGGCGGATACCGCGGTTGAACAGGGCTGTCTCAAGGAAGATCTGGCCGTCAGTGATCGAAATCACGTTAGTAGGGATGTAGGCCGACACGTCACCGGCCTGGGTCTCGATGATGGGGAGCGCGGTGAGCGAGCCTCCGCCCTTCACGCGGTCCTTGAGCGATGCGGGCAGGTCGTTCATGTTCTCGGCCACCTGCTGGTTGTCGATGATCTTGGCGGCACGCTCGAGCAGACGGCTGTGGAGATAGAAGATATCACCGGGATAAGCCTCTCGGCCCGAGGGGCGCTTGAGCACGAGCGAGATCTCGCGGTAGGCAACAGCCTGCTTCGACAGGTCGTCATACACGATCAGAGCGTCGCGGCCGGTGTCGCGGATATACTCGCCGATGGCCACGCCGGCAAACGGTGCGTAGTATCTCATCGAAGCCGAGTCGGACGCAGTGGCGGCTACGACCACAGTGTAGTCGAGCGCGCCGTGCTGGCGCAGGGTCTCTACGGTGGCGGCCACCGACGATCCCTTCTGGCCTATGGCCACATATATACAGTAGACGGGCTTTCCGTCCTCAAAATTCTTGCGTTGGTTGATGATGGTGTCGATCGCAACGGCGGTCTTACCGATCTGGCGGTCGCCGATGATAAGCTCGCGCTGTCCGCGGCCTATGGGCACCATCGAGTCGATGGCCTTGAGTCCGGTCTGCAGAGGCTGCTTCACCGGCTGGCGGAAGATTACGCCCGGAGCCTTGCGCTCGAGGGGCATCTGGAGCAGCTCGCCCTGGATGGGGCCGCGTCCGTCGATAGGCTGTCCGAGCACATTGATCACGCGGCCAAACACACCGTCGCCCACATTGATCGAGGCGATCTCGCCGGTGCGTTTCACGGTCATGTTCTCCGACACCTTGTTTACATTATTGAGGAGGATGACACCTACGTTGCTCTCCTCAAGGTTAAGGGCCACGCCCTTGACTCCGTTCTCGAATTCAACGAGCTCATTGGCGCACACGTTGTCGAGGCCATACACACGGGCCACGCCATCTCCCACTTCGAGGACGATGCCGGTTTCTTCAAACGACACCTTAGAGTTGACGTTCTCCAACTGTTGCTTCAGTACCTGAGAAATCTCGCTTGGGTTAATCATTGGTAAGACTGATTGTAAAAGTGTGGGAAGATTAGTTGCTTAATAATTTCAGGCGCAGCTCCTTGAGTTCATTGGCCACGGAAGCGTCGAGCTTCTCGTTGTCGATGGTCACCACGAATCCGCCTATCAGGTCGGGATCCACAGCGTGGTTGTACTCCATGGTTGCATTGCCGAGATGCCGCTGTACGAGCTGCTTGAGTCGATCCTCCTCGGCCGGGGCCAGAGGGGCCGCCGAGGTGACGGTCACCAGGCGGATGTTGTGCTCACGGCGATATATCTTAAGATAGGCCAAGGCGATGTCCCGTGCCATGTCCAGACGGTTGTTGTCGGCCAGCAGGTCCATGAAGCGCGACATTACCATGTCGGCGGCCGTGGTGCCTGATGCCGAGAAGAGTAGCTGGATCTTGTCGGCACGCGAGACAAACGGATTGCTCACGGCTTTGACAAGCGCCGGCTCGGAAGCAAAAGCGTCAGCGAGCTTCTGCATGTGACCGAACACGAGTTCTCCGCGACCGTTTTCGGTGGCGAACTCATACAGGGCCTTGGCGTAGCGATTGGGAATGAGACCTTGGTTCATTTCTTGAGATCGGTAGTGATGCCGGCTTCACCTGACGGGCCCGTGCCTTGCATGGCGCCCGTCAGGATGGCCTTAATTTTGTTTCTCGATTTCGTCGAGCAGCGAGTTCACCAACTTCTCCTGAGCCTTTTCCTCCTTCATCTGGTTGCGCACCACCTTCTGGGCGATGTCAAGAGCGAAGGTCGATACCTCGTTGCGGAATTGCTCCTGAGCGGCTTTGCGTTCCTGCTCGATTGACTGTTTGGCGTTGTCCATCACCTTCTTTGCTTCAGTCTGGGCTGCGGCGCGGGCCTCGTCGATGATCTGAGTCTTCATCTTGTCGGCTTCGCGGAGCATGTCAGCCTGCTGGCGACGGGCTTCTGCTATGTATTTATCCGCCTCTTCGCGGGCATGGTCAAGCTGTTCTTTGGCACTTTGAGCATACTCCACACCCTTGTCGATGAGGTCGGCACGGTCCGATACCCCCTTCATGATCGCCGGCCAGCCCCATCGCCACAGGATGACGAACAGGATGGCAAACGACACGAACATCCAGAATATCAGGCCGAAATCAGGCGTGAATAGTTCCATAGCGGTACAGTGCCGGGATTAGCCTACGAACATTGCGAGGATGCAGACGATAACGGCGAAGAGGGCCACACCCTCGATAAGAGCCGCGATAACGATCATGTTGCTTCGGATGTCGCCGGTCGATTCAGGCTGACGGGCGATAGCCTCCATGGCCGAGCCACCGATCTTGCCGATACCGATACCGGCACCGATTGCTGCGATTGCCGCACCGATACATACTCCGATGCCGAGTGTTCCTTCGATAGCTGCTAAAATCATTGCTAACATAACTGTAGAATTTTGAGAGGTTATTTTTTAGAGATTATTTTTCTTGGATTATCTTTAAGGGTTCTGGGGCACTACGGCTTTCTCCTCGTGTCCCTCGTGATGACCCTCCTCCTGCCCGAGGGCTATGAAGAGTGTCGAGAGCATCGTGAACACGTAAGCCTGGATGAAGCTCACAAGCACGTCGATAAGAAGCATGAACACCGAGAAGATCACCGATACCACAGCCGTGGCACCGGTCACTACCGGACCCATCGCGGCAAAGATGAAGATCAGAAGCGTGAGCACGATCACGATCATGTGGCCACCCATCATGTTGGCAAACAGACGCACCGTCAGTGCTGCGGGCTTGGTGAACACTCCGAATATCTCGATTATAGGCATGATAGGCAGGGGATACTTGAGCCACCAGGGCACATCGGGGTTGAATATCTCCTTCCAGTAATGCTTTGTGGCAAACAGGTTGGTGATCACGAATGTAAGCAACGCCAGCACCAGTGTCACCGCAATGTTGCCGGTGAGGTTGGCTCCGCCGGGGAATATCACTATCAGTCCCAGCAGGTTCATTATCAGGATGAAGAAGAACACTGTGAGCAGATAGGGGGCAAATTTCTGAGCCTTGTTCTTGAGCGTGGGTTTGATCACGCCGTCATATATGAACAGGATCACAAACTCTATGGCTCCCACCATCTTCCTCGGACCCTTCATCCCCTGGGTCTTGTGCCAGCGGGCCACCGAGAGTATGCACCAGATGCACACAAACACTGCGATAAAGACGCCACACACATTCTTGGTGATCGAAATGTCGATGGCAGGCTTCACTTCCTTTCCGTCGATGATCTCCACCACCTTACCCTTGTAGGGGCTGTCCTTGCCGGCTATCTTGAACTCGGCATTGCCGTCGCGCCACACACCGCCGTTGGCATGGCCGGTGATTCTCGACGAGGAGAACACGTGCAGGCCGTCCGATCCCCACACTATCACGGGGAGGGGGATGCGCTTGTGATGGTTGAAAGGTACTTCCCAGCCATATCCGTCGCCGAGGTGCTCGAATATGATGCCCTGGGCGTCGATACCCTCCTTATGCTCACCATTGCCCTCCTCGGCCGTCGAGGCGAGGGTCGCTACCGGGAGCAGGAGCGCTATGAGCGCGAGAGCTATGGTACTGAATATCTGTTTCATGGTCATAGGGAGGGGTCAATAGATGCACACTGACACTATGTTGCTGTCGACATCGGCGATACCGCCCTGTATTTCCACGCTGTGCTCCCCGTCGGCCGCCGTGTAGCGCACGGTGCCTGGAGTGAGGGTAGAGATGAGCGACGCATGGCCGGGAAGCACTGTGAATGCTCCCATCGTTCCCGGGAGGTGGACCACTGTGGCCTCCCCCTGGAAGAGGATGTCTTCGGCTGAAATTATCTTGAGTGTCATCGGCTTGGTTTATTGAGTAGTATTGACTTGAGAGGAGTAGTCTCGTGTATTATCAGGCTCCCACTTCGGCCAGGAGCTTCTTGCCCTTGGCTATGGCATCGTCGATGGTGCCAACGTTGAGGAACGCCTGTTCGGGCAGGTCGTCCACCTCGCCGGCAAGAATCATCTTGAAACCGCGGATGGTCTCGCTCAGAGGCACCATCACGCCGGGAAGACCGGTGAACTGCTCGGCCACATGGAACGGCTGCGAGAGGAAGCGCTGGGCACGACGGGCGCGGGCCACCACGAGTTTGTCCTCGTCGCTGAGCTCGTCCACACCGAGAATGGCGATGATATCCTGGAGCTCGTTGTACTTCTGCAGCAGCTGCTTCACAGCCTGGGCGGTATTGTAGTGCTCCTCGCCTATGATATTGGGGTCGAGGATACGAGATGTCGATTCCAGAGGGTCCACAGCCGGATAGATACCCAGCTCGGTGATCTTACGCGAGAGCACCGTGGTGGCGTCGAGGAAGCTGAATGTTGTGGCAGGCGCGGGGTCGGTCAAGTCGTCGGCGGGCACATAGATGGCCTGTACCGAGGTGATCGATCCGTTCTTGGTCGAAGTGATTCGCTCCTGCAGGGCACCCATCTCCGAGGCAAGCGTGGGCTGGTAGCCTACGGCCGAGGGCATACGGCCAAGAAGTGCCGATACCTCCGATCCTGCCTGGGTGAAACGGAATATATTGTCGATGAACAGAAGGATGTCCTTACCGCCGCCGTCCTGGTCACGGAACTGCTCGGCCACGGTCAAACCCGACAGCGCCACACGCAGACGTGCGCCCGGGGGCTCGTTCATCTGGCCGAACACCAGTGCGGCCTGCGAGTCCTTCACCTGGTCCATATCCACATCGGCCAGGTTCCACTCGCCCTTCTCCATACCTTCCTCAAACTTCTTGCCATACTTGATGACACCGCTCTCGATCATCTCGCGGAGCAGGTCGTTACCCTCGCGGGTACGCTCGCCCACACCGGTGAACACCGAGAAGCCGTTGTGTCCCTTGGCAATATTGTTGATGAGCTCCATGATGAGCACCGTCTTGCCCACACCGGCACCGCCGAACAATCCGATCTTACCACCCTTGCTGTAGGGCTCGAGCAGGTCGATCACCTTGATACCGGTGTAGAGAATCTCGGTTCCGATGGTCAGGTCCTCGAATTCAGGCGCCGGCTGGTGGATGGGGCGCAGATCCTTGCGGTCGAGGGCCGGGAGGCGGTCGATGGCGTCTCCGATCACGTTGAGCAGACGGCCTTTCACCTGCTCGCCGGTGGGCACCGCGATCGGACGCTCCAGGTTGTCAACACGGGCTCCGCGCTGGAGACCGTCGGTACTCTCCATGGCCACACAGCGCACGGTCTTTTCGCCGATATGCTGCTCCACTTCGAGAATCAGCTCCGAGCCGTCAGGACGCACTACTTTGAGAGCCGTGTAGATGGGAGGGATGATGTTGTCATCGCCGTCAAACATCACGTCGACCACAGGTCCGATCACCTGGACGATTTTGCCATATTTTTCACTCATCGCGATTAGAGATTATTTTGAGGTGCGCTTCCGGGCGCATCATTTTTTGGGTATGATTAAGGATTTTATTAGAGGTAGAGGTTATAGGTCACCACGATGACCATCAGCACCAGGTTGAACAGGTTGATGGGCAGCAGGTACTTCCATTCAAGGGTGAGAAGCTGGTCGATACGCAGACGGGGGAATGTCCACTTGAACCAGATGATGATGAACGACAGCGCGATGGCCTTGCCGATAAACCATATCACCGAGGGGATGTAGTTCATCACATTGTTGAAGGCATCGAATCCGGGGATGTGCAGGGGCATCCATCCGCCGAAGAACAGCAGGGCGGCCACGCCCGACACGATAAAGAGGTTAAGATACTCGGCCAGATAGAAGAATCCGAAGTGGATACCCGAATACTCGGTGTGGTATCCGGCGGTCAGCTCGCTCTCAGCCTCGGGGAGGTCAAACGGGCCACGGTTGGTCTCGGCTGTACCGGCTATCATGAAGATTACAAATGCTATTATCGCGGGGATGTGGCCCGAGAAGATGAACCACAGGTGCTCCTGGGCCATCACTATATCGGTCACATTCATCGACCCGGCTATGACCACCATGGTCACTACACACAGCCCCATCGACAGCTCGTAGCTCACCATCTGTGCGCCCGAACGGAGAGCGCCGATAAGGGTGAACTTATTATTGGACGACCATCCTGCGAGAAGTATTCCGAGCACGCCTATCGACGACACGGCCAGCAGGAAGAAGATGCCAACGTTGAAATCGATGATCTGCAATCCGTTACCCCAGGGGAGCACCGCGAAGGCAAGCATCGAGGCGATGATCACCAGATAGGGGGCGAGGGCAAACAGGAACTTGTCGATATGGTTGAGCGAGATCAGCTCCTTGATGAGAATCTTGAACATATCGGCCACGCTCTGGAGCAAACCCCAGGGACCTACGCGGTTAGGGCCGAGACGACATTGGAAATAGGCACATACCTTACGCTCGAAGAGGATGTAGAACAGTGCGAGAACCGCATACAGGAGCATCAGCCCCACTCCTACGAGCAGACACTCGAGGGTCACCGCAAGCCACTCGGGCATATAGCCGAGCAGGAATGAATGGATCCAGGCGGTACCTACTGATAAGTCTTGCATAATCTTGTGATGGATATATGATTATATATTTTATTTTATCGGTCGATATCGGGTACGATGTAGTCCATCGAACCTCCGATGGTGATGAGGTCGGCGATCTTCTGGCCACGGGTGATGTGATCCACCACTGCGGCGGCGGGCAGACACGGGGGAGCTATCTTCAGGCGGTAAGGCATTGTCGAGCCGTCGCTCTCCAGATAGATGCCGAATGTACCGCGGCAACCCTCCACCATCTTGAACCAGTGGCCCACGGGGAGCTTGATCACCTTGGGCACCTTCACGCAGTACTCGCCCTCGGGTATGCTGTCGATCAGCTGGGCAATGATGCGGGCGCTCTGCACCATTTCCTCCATACGTACCTTGAAGCGTGCCATCGAGTCACCCTCGGTACGCACCACCTCCTCGAAATCAAGCTCGGAGTAGATGCTGTAGGGGGCACACTTGCGCACGTCGCAGGCCCAACCCGATCCACGGCCATTGGGGCCGGTCACGGCCCACGAGATTGCATCCTCGCGGGTGAGCACGCCCACATCCTCCATACGGTCGCGGGCTATCACATTGCCGGTGAATATCTTGTTGTACTCCTTGATATTGGCGGGAAGCACGTCGAGCAACTCATGCACATCCTTCACGAAGTCGGGGTGCAGATCCTGCATCACGCCTCCGATGCAGTCGTAATTGAATGTCATGCGGGCTCCGCAGGTCCTCTCCATGATGTCGAGAATCTGCTCGCGCACCCTCAGCGTGTAGAACAGCATGGTGGTGGCACCGAGGTCCATACAGTAAGTACCGATGAACAGACAGTGCGACGCGATGCGCGACAGCTCGTCCATGAGCACGCGTATCACCTGGGCACGACGCGAGATCTGGATGCCGGCTGCCTCCTCGATCAGCATACACAGACAGTGGTGATAGGGATGAGCCGAGAAGTAGTCCAGACGGTCCATAAAGTGAAGTGTCTGCGGATAGGTGTCCATCTCGCATATCTTCTCCACGCCACGGTGGATATATCCCAGATAGATGTCGATCTTCTTGATGATCTCACCGTCAACGGCGGTGCGGAAACGGAGCACACCGTGGGTAGCGGGGTGCTGCGGGCCTATGTTCACCACGAAATCCTCGGGCTGGAACACTCGGCGCTCCTCCTTCACGATCTTGCCGTCGCGCTCCACCCAGGTATCGGTGAAGTCGGTCTGGCGCTCGTTCTCGATCGACACGGGGTTGATATTGGGGTCATCATTGTAATCCTTGCGCAGGGGATAGCCCTTCCAGTCGATATTGAGGAACAGGCGGCGCATATCGGGATTGTTGATGAAGATGATGCCGAAGTAATCGTAGACCTCGCGCTCGTATATCGTCGCGATGTCCCACAGGTCATACACCGAGTGGATAAACGGTTTCTCACGGTCGCCGGTAGCCATCACCTTTACCGAGATGCGCTCGTTGCGGGCGGTGGAGATGAGTTCGTAGATACAGCCAAGGCCTTGCTCCTTCCAGTCCATGCCCACGATGGTGACAAGGAAGTCAAATGCCATCTCAGCGTCATGACGCAGAGCGTGAGCCAGGTCGTGCCACTGCTCGTCAGCGATCGTCACCTCAAGGATGTCGGTGCGCTCGAATGTGGCTTGGGGAAACAGCTTGGAAATCTTTTCCTGTATATTGGCCATTATATATAAGGTGTGATAATGATTCTACAATGGGGTGTTGGTGGATTGTGGTTTTCGGGGGGAGTGGGATCAATCGTTGACCTCGGGCACCGGGTGCTCCTTCAGAAACTCCTCCTGCTTCTCCTGACGGTTCACTCCGCCGAAGAACTTCTCTACCTTGATCTTTCTCGAGAGCTGCATGATACCGTAGATCATGGCCTCGGGACGGGGAGGACATCCGGGCACAAACACGTCGACCGGTACTATATCCTCGATGCCCATAGCCACATGGTAGCTCTTCTTGAACGGGCCGCCCGAGATGGCACAACTGCCGCAGGCGATCACATACTTGGGCTCGGCGAGCTGGTCATACAGACGACGGAACACAGGCACCATGCGGTGTACGATGGTTCCGGCCACCATCATGAAGTCGGCCTGACGGGGCGAGGCTCGCGCCACTTCCCATCCGAAACGCGCCATGTCGTAGCGCGCGGCTCCAAGCGACACGAATTCGATGCCGCAACAACTGGTGGCGAAAGTGAGGGGCCAGATGGAGTTGGACCGCCCCCAGTTGATCAGCTGGTCAAGCTTGCCTACGATGACATTTGTGCCATTCTCCTGCAGCTCCTTGACGAGCTTTTCGATATACTCATTGTCTTTCCATGCCTCGTAGGGCATGCCTTGCGCTGTTACTTCCATTCGAGAGCTCCTTTCCGCCAGGCATATACGAGACCCAGCACTATGATTCCAAAAAATACTGCTATCGCTGTCAGGCCCTGTGTTCCGAGCTCGTGCACACGCACTGCCCAGGGGTAGAGAAACACCGTCTCGACGTCAAACATCAGGAAGAGGATGGCAAAAAGATAATATCCCACCTTGAACTGAGCCATCGACTCACCTCGAGTTGGGATACCACATTCGTAAGCCTCCCCTTTCTGGGGATTGAACGACCGGGGCGAAATCAGCCCGGCGAGCCAAAGAGCAACTGCCACCAGGGCCACGCCCGTACACAGGGCGACCACTGCCAAGGTTGCATTTTGAATTGCTAATGCTATCATATTATGAGTTGTATCTTATTTGCAAAGGTTATTTCGCTGAGTTTCAATAACTTGAACACACGAAACATCACATCCGCCACGCGGATGCGCTGTTTCGATGTGCAAATATAGAAAAATTTCTTCAATTATGTCCACTTTTACATGGACGTATTTTCAAAAATTTCAGAAATTATAACCGATCGACAATTGGAAGCAGTTCCACTGGTTGTCCATGAGCTCGGCTACATCGCTCACACCCCACTGATACTGCCATCCTATCACGTAGCGGTTCTCGTGGGTATAGGACATTCCGAGACCTATTCCGGCCTGCCAGCGGTTGAAGCCCAAATTGTTCTTGCCGAACAGGTTCACCTTATCCTGCTCGTAATTTTCCATGTCGCGCATCTTCACTCCGGCCTTGCCGTATATTCCCACTCCGAAGTAAGGACCGGCAAAGATCTGGAGGTCCGAGTCAGGAGTGAAACGCAAGTGATAGGAAGCATACACGGGCACCTCGAGAAAGTTGACCGCCATCGTGCCTTTGGCCTTCATCCCCATCATGTCGTCCACCTGCTTCTCGAAGTCCACCGAAGCACCTTTCATGGTGAAATACAGGCCGGTATTGATCGAGAAACTCTTGATCAGATTCACGTCCACCGCAGCGCCGAGGGCTATGGCCTTGCGTCCGTCAAACATTCCGCTCCCCTTTCCGGCCATCGAACCGAAGTTCCAGCCCAGACGGGCTCCGAGTGTCACGGCCTGGTCGGGATCGGATCCGTCCCACAACAGCGACTGGGCGCTCGCACCTAAAGTGCTGAACAACACCAATAAGGCAAGAATTGTCTTTTTCATAATGTGATGTATGTTTTTTTGTTACTTTTTTAAGTTCTGTTCACCGGTTGCGGATTCGTTTCCATCATCGCACTACCGGTCCACAAAGATAGCAAACCGCGCGGTCAGCGACGGCGCGGTTTGTGTTAATAGATATTAACGTCGTTAGTTCATTCTTCGCTTATATTCTCCATTACGTCATGCGGAGGATACTTCACGTCCCATAGATACAGGGCCTGGGGTGGCATCGACGTGCCGGCGGCACATCGGTCGCACCTCTCAATGATGCGGCCAAACTCCTCAACCGTGATCTTGCCACGCCCCACCTCAACCAGCGTGCCTACAACGGCCCTCACCATGTTGCGAAGGAAACGATCGGCGGTGATCACGAACACCCATCCGTCACCGTCAGCTCCCCCCACGCGGTGCCACCGCGCATGGGTCACACGGCATATATTGGTCTTGGTATCGGTATGAAGTTTGGCAAACGAAGTGAAATCGCTCGTCGTGAGCAACAATTCGGCCGCCCGGTTCATAGCCTCGAAATCGAGCGAGGCCGGAGCCTTCCAGCTCAACGGATAGAAGAACGGCGATTTTTCCGTCACGGCATAGTAATGATATGTGCGTTCCACGGCATCAAACCGCGCGTGCATCCCGTCGGGCACCCTGTACACCTCATGGATGGCTATATCGCGCCCCACCATGGCGTTGAGCGAGCCCACGAGTCTCGCGGGGTCGGCCAGCGGCGACTCCACATCGAAATGTGCCACCATCATCCTGGCATTCACGCCAGCATCGGTGCGCCCCGCACCCACGATCTTCATCGGGATGCGCAGCACCTTGGACAGAGCCTCCTCTATCACCTCCTGCACCGTTACGGCCCCCGGCTGGCACTGCCACCCGTGATAAGGCTCGCCACGGTAACTCAGACGCATGAAATATCTCAAAACTCCTTGCAATTAACGGATTAATCTCAGCATCAGTCCTTCTCGATATAGGTATAGCCGTAGAGGCCCGAGCGGTAGTTGCTTAGGAACTCCCGGCCCTCCTCAGGCGAGATCTTGCCATCCTTCATCGAAGCGGTCACCCATGCCTCCACGTTGCGCACCAGCTTCTTGGGATTGAACTGCACGTAATCGAGCACATCGGCCACAGTCTCGCCGTCGATTATGCGGTCTATCTCATAGCGGTCCTTGTACACCGAGATATGCACGGCATTAGTGTCGCCAAACAGATTGTGCATGTCACCGAGGATCTCCTGATAGGCTCCCACCAGGAACACACCTAAATAGTAAGGCTCGCCCGGCTTCACGGTGTGCACGGGGAGAGACCCCGCGGTTACACCCGATGACGATATGTAATAGGCTATCTTGCCGTCGCTGTCACAAGTGATATCCTGTACCGTACATGTGCGGGTAGGCTTCTCATCGAGACGCGACAGAGGAATTATGGGGAATACCTGGTCGATGGCCCACGAGTCGGTCAGCGACTGGAACAGCGAGAAATTGCAGAAATACTTGTCGGGGATCATCTTCGACACCTTGCGCAGCTCCTCTGGCGCATGGCGCATACCGTGGGCTATGTCGCCCACCTCACGGGCTATGGACCAGAACAGCTCCTCCATCTGGGCACGTGTGCGCAAGTCCACCAAGCCGAGGCTGAACAGGTCAAGCGCCTCCTCGCGTATCTGCAAGGCATCGTGCCAGCTCTCCAGTATATTCTGCTGGTCCAAGCCATCCCATATACCGTAAAGCTCACGTATCAGCTCGTGATCATTCTCCGAAATTTCCTTATTATCTTTCCATATCGGCAACTGGGTAGTCTCGAGCACCTCGAGCACCAGCACCGAATGGTGTGCTGTGAGCGAGCGTCCGCTCTCATTGATGATATTGGGTTGCTTCAGGCCGTTCTTCTCGCAGGCATCCACGATAGCCGACACGGCATCGTTGGCATACTCCTGGATCGAATAGTTCATTGACGAGCCCGAGGCCGAGTTGCGGGTGCCGTCGTAATCAACGCCGAGACCTCCGCCTATGTCCATGAAATCCACCTCGAATCCCATCTGGCACAGCTGCACATAGAATTGCGTGGCCTCCCTGATGGCATTCTTGATGAAACGTATCTTGGTGATCTGACTGCCTATATGGAAATGTATCAGCTTAAGGCAATCAGTCATCTTGTTCTTCTCCATGTAGTCGAGCGCCTCGAGCAGTTCGGCCGAGTTGAGGCCGAATTTCGACTGGTCGCCACCGCTCGTCTCCCACTTGCCCGAGCCCGACGAAGCGAGCTTGATGCGCAGTCCCACATTGGGGCGCAGATCCATGCGCCTGGCCACCTCCGAGATTATACGCAGCTCGTTGAGCTTCTCCACCACGATATATATGCGGCGTCCCATCTTCTGGGCCAGCAGGGCCAGCTCGATATAAGTCTTGTCCTTATATCCGTTGCATATTATCAAGGCATTCTCCTTGATATTGGTTGCAAGCACGGCATGGAGCTCGGGCTTGGAACCCGCCTCCAGACCGATATTGAACTTCTCGCCGTGGGTCACGATCTCCTCCACCACAGGCCTCATCTGATTCACCTTGATGGGATAGATTATATAGTTCTGTCCCTGGTAGTTATACTGCTGGGAAGCGACAGCGAAGCATCGGGATATCTTCTCGATACGGTTGTCCAGAATATCAGGGAAACGCAACAGCACCGGCGACGTTATGTCCCTCACCTGCAATTCATCCATGACCTCGCGCAGATCCACCGAAGCGTATCCCTCGCGGGGAGTCACGGCAACGTTGCCCTTGGAATTGATGGAGAAATACTGTCGTCCCCATCCCTGGATATTATACAGCTCCGCGCTGTCCTCAATGCGCCATCTTCTCATCGGCTCAAATAAATCGGGAAAAATGATTAAAAAATATATTCTATCAGCAATCGCGCCGGCCGAAGCCTACCACCGCAATCAATTGGCAAAGTTACACATTTCCATCGTAATTTCTCCACCTTTCACCTAATTATTATTATACATTTTCCATATTTTCACATATTTCCCCTGCTATTTTTCTACACAGATCCAGTCCTCAACCGATGCGCCAAATTGTATCACCGCTATAATTTACAGTTTCTTATTAATGTGAATACTTTTGTTTTTATAAAATGGTGATAAAACAGTCATATACCGGAGGGATGATGCGAATTTTGCATGTGATTTTGTGTAATGTTAACAATTGTGGTTTGCAAGTATCGTGGATAGATAGTAACTTTGCCCGTAGCTTTTTACACGGCGTCAAGATGCGTATAAACTGCAAAATTACAACATCAATTACCATAAACCATTCTCACAGTCACATTCATCATGAACAAGCTATCAGGGCTCGCGCTCCTTATTGGTTCGACCGTACTCCTCACAGGATGTAACAAGAAGATGAACCAGTTTGCAGCCGACTATTTCAGCACCAACCCCAACCCCCTCGAGGTTGTAGGCACTCATGTACCCGCTACCGTAACCGGCCATGTTCCGGCAAAATTCTTTGTCAAGAACGCTACCGTTACCGTCACCCCCGTGCTGGTGTATGGAGCCAACGAAGAGAAGGCAGCTTCAATGACCTTCCAGGGCGAGAAGGTGCGCGGCAACAATCCCGTGATCTCTTACGAGAACGGCGGTACCGTGACCATCCCCGTAAATTATGTATATCAGCCCGCCATGCAGAAGTCGGAGCTCTACCTTAACTTCGAGGTTCAGCAGAAGGGCAAGCAGTATGTGCTTCCCCGCGTGAAGGTGGCCAACGGCGTAGTAGCCACTGCCGCTCTCGCCAACGCCGGTACCCTTACCCCCGCTACTGCCAACGATAAGTTCCAGCGCATCATCAACGAGAAGTACTCGGCCGACATCCACTTCCTGATCAACCAGGCCAACCTCCGCAAGAGCGAGCTCGACAGCGACGAGGTGCTCCGCCTGCACCGCGACCTCCGTGCCGCCGCCGGTGATGACCGCCGTCAGATCGAGGAGATCAACATCGAGTCATACGCTTCTCCCGAGGGTTCGCTCGATTTCAACACCAAGCTCGCCCAGAACCGTGAGACCAACACCAGCTCTTACCTGACCAAGCAGCTCAAGAAGGACAACGTGACTGAGTTCGGCGAACTTACCGCCAACTTCACCCCCGAGGACTGGGAAGGCTTCCAGAAGCTCGTTGCCGCCAGCAACATTCAGGACAAGGATCTGATCCTGAGCGTACTCTCAATGTACAAGGATCCCGAGCAGCGCGAGCGTGAGATCCGCAACCTCTCAAGCGTATTTGACCAGCTCGCCGAGGAGATCCTGCCCCAGCTCCGCTACTCACGCATCACCGCCAGCGTGAACGTGATCGGCAAGAGCGACGATGAGCTCAACAAGGCTTTCGATACAGATCCCTCCACCCTCACCGTGGATGAGCTCCTGTACACCGCTACCCTCACCGACGACCTCAACCGCAAGAAGGCTGTCTACTCTGCAGCTACCCGCCTGTTCCCCAACGACTACCGTGGCTACAACAACCTCGGCAAGGTGCTCTACCAGCAGGGTGACTATGACGCCGCCATGGCAAGCTTCAAGAAGGCTGCCCGCCTCGACGCCAACGCTCCCGAGAGCCAGATGAACCAGGGTCTCGTAGCCCTCGTTAACGATGATTACCGCGCCGCCAACACCGCATTCGGCAAGGCCGCCGGTCTGAGCGACCTCTCGCCCGCCCTCGGTCTTCTCTATCTGAAGCAAGGCGACGTGAAGGCTGCCGTGAAGGCCTTCGGTAACGACAAGAGTAACAATGCCGCTCTCGCCCAGATCCTCAACAAGGATTACAGCGCAGCCAAGAGCACTCTTGCAGCTATCCCCACTCCCGACGCTACCACCTATTACCTGATGGCAGTGCTCGGCGCACGCACCGGCAACGAGCAGATGGTTAATTCCAACCTGCGTCAGGCCGTGAAGCTCGACCGCAACTACGCTACCCAGGCCGCCAACGACCTTGAGTTTGCCCGTTACAACATCTCGAGCGCTCTCTAATCCAGAGACTCACTTTATCTCATATTCGCATTCTTGTCGCGCCTTGCCGCGGCGAGAATGCGTTTTTTCATGTCCCGTTCCATGGCCCGGCGCTCGCTACGGGTCATAGCGCCCTTGACGGGGGTGCCACGGAAGGTGGAGGGGTCGATGCGAAGCTCCATTATCTCGTCGGGCGACGCACCCTCGCAAGCGGGATCGTAAATGACACATTCGCCATTCTCGATTTTTGCAGAAAGAGTGGACGGTGGACAATTGCCGGCTATTGAATCGGGGAGTTCCGCCCGGATAGCACCGTCGGCGGGAACTGCCGGGAGTGGACCGGCCATATTATCGGGATTGTCGGAGGGGACTGACGCTTCAGGAGCGGACAGGACAGGCTCATCGGAGCTGACCGGGGCCGGAGTAGACGCGTTGCGCTCCTTGCGCAAGCGGGCCCGCTCGCGAGCCTTGGCCGAACGCTCGATGGCAATGTCGATCTCCTGGCGAAGAAATTCAAATCCACGCTGATCGGCAGGATCGGCGAGATAGAGAGCATAGTCAGTGTCGCGACTCAGATACAGCTCGAGGGAGCGCTCGATGTCGGAAGCCTTGGCGGGATTGTCGGCATAGACAAGGCGTATGCGCTGCACGAAACGGATGTAGGCCTTGCGTGAAATGGGGATACCCCACGAGGGGACGCTGATGCGGGTCGATGCCGAGGAGACAGAGGTAGTGGTTGTGGCGGTGATGGTAGTATTCATGGTCGATAAGTTTACGGTGATGTCGTTGTACCGCAAAGTTATCGCATGATACAGCAGGAAAAGGTGCGATAATGTCGCGTTGTCAGAAAAAAAGACTGAAAACGTGCGCTAAGACACAGGCAGGATCAGTTCGGCGAAAAGACGGGCGAATGTGGCATCGAGGTCGGACGTGTGGCCGGGATGAGGCCGGGAGGTCTGGATACAGGCACTGCGCACAGCTGTGAGCCAACGGAAGCGTTCGTGGGCTTCGAGTGAACCGATAGGCCCCGGGCAACCACCGGCTATGCGGGTGAAGGAGTCGAGTTGGGCGCGGAGCGAATCAATCTCGACAGCCGGGCAGAAAGCCGAGATGCGGGTAGGGTCGCAATGCAAGGCCACGCGTATCCACCGCCGGCGCTTGCACATCATGATGAGGCCGACATTGATAAACTCCTCACGTTCCACCCTGGGGAGGAAACGGATCACGGCATATTCATACAAGTGTCTTTCGGATGTCGATGGCATGGTCAACGAATATTTTGGAGTTTTCAAGCCTTGTCTTCAAGAATCGGGAATACACGTCGCGCTGATCGGCAGGCGGAGTGTCGGGATCGGCCTGCAGGAACCAGTCGTCGGGGATGAGTGCCACCACGCTGTCGATAAGCGCCGGGGTAATGCGCTCCCTCATATAAGCGTCGGCCTCGGGCAGGCGGGACGCGAGCGGGAGCAGGGCGTGATCCTTGATGTAGGGGAACGGGGTGAGCGCGGTCCTCTCCCACCCTTGCCAGGCGTGATGGAAATAGAGCGATGCACCGTGGTCGATGAGCCACAGCTCGCGGTTCCACAGGAGCATATTGGTGTTGCGCACGGTGCGGTCCACATTGGTGAGGAAAGCGTCGAGCCACACGAGGCGCGAGGCGGTGTCGGGGTCGGTGGAGTTGACGGTCACGTCCCAGGTGAGGGCTCCGCTGAGGAAATGGAGGCCGAGATTGAGCCCGTGGCTCGCGCGGAGCAGATCCTGGATCTCCTCATCGCCCTCGGTGCGCCCGAAATCCTCGTCGAGGGTCAGGAACACCAATTCGGGCACACGCATACCTGCGGCGCTGGCTATCTCACCGCCTATCAGCTCGGCAATAAGGGCACGGGTGCCGTGACCGGCACCGCGGAACTTCACCACATATTTGAACCCGTCGTCGGCCTCGGCCAACGCGGGCAGGGAGCCGCCCTCGCGCAGAGGGGAGATGTAACGGTCGACGGCGGCCGTGCGCAATTCTATTTCAGCCATAAGAGTATGTCTAAAAAAATCTCTTGTCATACAAATTTACAACAAATCGGGGAGCATAATCATCAATCGGGAGCAAAAAAATTGCATTTTCCGGCACAAAAATCGTATCTTTGCAACTGAATAAGAGAATTCACCCTATCCTCCCGCTTTAAATTATGGTACACCCTATCCCCATCCACCTCAACCGAGCTGTGTGCAGTCGCGTCGACATGCACCGGGCAGGCGCGTGGACGGGCTTAGCGTCATGTCAGGGCTGAAACAATATCTAAATCATCATATCTCACCCCACCTTCATTAATTCTATAAGGTATATGTCACAAAAATTTGAAATGGTAGCCAAGACCCTGAAAGGCCTTGAAGAAGTGCTCGCGGAAGAGCTGCGCACCCTTGGCGCGGAGAATGTCGAGCCCGGATGCCGCATGGTGTCCTTCGAGGGGGATCTTGCCATGATGTACAGGGCCAACCTGTGTTGCCGCACCGCGCTGAGCATCCTGCGCCCCATCTACAAATTCATGGCCGCTGACCCCGACACATTGTACGAAATGGTCAAGGAATATGACTGGGGCGGGATACTGACGCTCGGCAAGACATTCTCGATCGACACCACCAGCCACTCCAACGAGTTTACCCACTCACGCTTCGTGACCTATCGCGTGAAGGATGCGATAGTGGACTGGTTCAAGGACCGTTTCGGCCCCGACAAGCGTCCCGGCGTGCGCCTGACCGATGCCGACGTGATGATCAACGTACATATCGACGGCACACGAGTGACCCTGTCGCTCAACTCGTCGGGCGAGTCGCTCCACAAGCGCGGATGGCGTGTGGCCCAGACCGAGGCCCCCATTAACGAGGTGCTTGCCGCCGGCATAATACTCAAGAGCGGATGGCGTGGCGACTGCCCGCTGGTGGATCCCATGTGTGGCTCGGGCACATTCCTTGTCGAAGCCGCCCTCATCGCCGCCAACATCAAGCCGGGATCGTTCCGCGAGACCTGGCCTTTCCAGCAGTGGAAGGACTGGGATCCCGAACTGTTTGCCTCGGTACTGAGCGAGGGACAGGAGGAGGAACCCCGCGAACTGCCATTCAAGATATACGGCTCGGACATCTCGCCCAAGGCCATCGACATCGCCGAGCGCAATGTGATGGCTGCCGGAGTGGACGAGTACATCAACCTGCGTGTGCGCCCGCTCCAGCAGTGGGACGAGGCTCCCGCCGGGGGCATTCCCGGTGTCATCATCACCAATCCCCCCTACGGCGAGCGCATCAACCCCGAGGATATCGAGGGACTTTACCGCATGTTCGGCACCAAGCTCAAGAGGGTGTTCTGCGGCTATCATGCATGGGTGATCTCGTCCAACGAAGATTGCCTGGCCCACATAGGTCTCACGCCTTCGGTCAAGGAGCAGTTGCAGAACGGTGGTATCGATTGCGAACTGAGAGAATACGTAAGCTTCGAAGGCTCGAAAAGCGAGTTCCGCGCCGCCGGAGGCAGCATCAAGGGGGACCGCCCGATGCGTGACGACAAGTCGCGCCGTCTGCCCCGCAAGAGCGATGCCGAATGGAGCCGCGATGCCCGCGAGAAGGGCATGGGTGGCAAGCGTGGCGACAAGGGCGCACGCCGTGGATTGCCCAAGGATACTCCGCTGAGCGAGAAGTATCGTCCGAAGAAGGGTGGATTTGCCCGCAACGAGGAGCGTCGCCGCCGTTTCAAGGAAGAGACCGCCCGCGAGGGGGAACGCCGGTATGAACGCAAGAACCCCGAGGCACGCAACAGCGGAGAGTTCCGCAACGAGGCCGAGGAGATCCTGGCACGCCGTCGCAATATCCATGCCCTGAAGAGTCTGGGCGAGTCTCCCAAGATGCCTTCGATCCCCTCGAGCGACGGCCCGTTCATGCGCACCCGTCGCCGTGGCTGGAAACGCCCCGACACCGATACTACGGGGGAATCCGATTAAGCAGGAGCTCAATCGGAGGTTATGGGGTCATGGAGGTTATAAGGTTATGATTTCCGGAGCTTTGTAATTCCAGACATTCTTTTTCCCGCCGGCGTTGCCGACGATGGGATCCATCCTATAAACCATACAACCCCGCCCCTCGACACTCATCCTCTTTCTCATACTATAAATGTCAATTCAAGTCAATCTCAACACCATAAAACATCCTGTGAGCAATCAGCCCGAGAAGAGCCCTTTCAATGCGGGCGAGACACTCCAGGAAAAAACTTCACCCATGACAGTACTGCTACTCGGTTCAGGCGGTCGCGAATGTGCGCTGGCCTGGAAAATAGCCCAGAGCCCCGCGCTCAAGCATCTCTACATCGCACCAGGCAACGGCGGAACAGGCGCCTACGGCGAGAATGTACAGCTTTCACCCCTCGACTTCGAGGCCATCGAGAAATTTGTGGCCGACAAGGGGGTTGACATGATTGTGGTAGGCAACGAGGACCCGCTCGTGGCCGGAATCTACGACTATTTCCAGGGACGCGAGGGCGCTCCGCTCATCGTGGGTCCCTCAAAGGCCGGTGCCGCTCTGGAAGGCAGCAAGGATTTCGCCAAGCAGTTCATGATGCGCCACAATATCCCCACCGCCCGCTACCGCAGCTTCACTGCCGAGACCGTGGCCGAGGGCGAGAAGTTCCTCGAGGAGCTCAAAGCCCCCTACGTGCTCAAGGCCGACGGCCTGGCTGCCGGCAAGGGTGTGCTGATCATCAATGATCTGGACGAAGCCAAAGCATCGCTCCGCGAGATGCTCTCGGGCATGTTTGGCCAGTCATCGGCTACCGTTGTTATAGAGGAGTTCCTCAAGGGCATCGAGTGCTCGGTGTTCGTGCTCACCGACGGCAACGGCGGTTACCGCATCCTCCCCGTAGCCAAGGACTACAAGCGTATCGGCGAGGGTGATACCGGCCCCAACACCGGTGGCATGGGCGCTGTGAGCCCCGTGGCCTTTGCCGACGAGACCTTCATGAAGAAGGTGGAGGAGCGCATCATCCTCCCCACCGTCAACGGCCTCAAGGCCGAGGGGATCGTCTACCGCGGATTCATCTTCCTGGGACTCATCGAGGTAGATGGCGAGCCGATGGTGATAGAGTACAATGTGCGCATGGGCGACCCCGAGACCGAGGTAGTGATGCTCCGCATTGCATCCGACCTGCTCCCGCTCCTGCGCGGAGCCGCCGAGGGCAACCTGGGCGACATGCCTCTGGCCATAGATCCCCGCTACGCCACCACTGTGATGGTAGTATCGGGCGGATATCCCGGCTCCTACCCCAAGGGTAAGGTGATCACCGGCACTGACGATGTGAAGGATGTGACACTGTTTCACGCCGGCACCAAGCTGCTGCCCGACGGCACACTCGTGACCTCGGGTGGACGCGTGATCGCCTGCAGTGCCTACGGCAAGGATATCGACGAAGCTCTGGCCCGCTCGTTCCGTGGCGCCACCGATGTGACCTACGAGGGAAAATATTTCCGCCGTGACATCGGAGCCGACCTCAAAGCCATCCTGAACAACAAGAAATAATCAGTTCTATGACCCGGCGCGAGACACGATTCACCAATCTGCTGCGCTCACGCGGCATAGGCTTCATCATCACAGCCGTCTCGGCATGGATGACGTGGAGATGTATCCCGTCATTCATGCCCGAGGGGCTTTTTGCCGTGATGCCCGAGCTGTCGTGGGCCGTCAACCTGGCACTGCTCATCGCTGTGGCCGGGGCTATGATAGCCGTCAACAGGCAGTTCAACCTGTTGCGCACGGTGTCGGTATTCTTCTCGGCCTATTTCCTGTTCATCACCGCATCCACACCGGTAGCCTCGACATTTGCCGGGGTCGGCCCTATGCTCGCTCTGGTGGCCATATTGGGGATGTGGATACTCTTCACCCTCTACAACGAGCGGCGTAGCGACCGGCGCATATTCCTGATATTCACCTTGCTGAGTGCGGGCACGCTGGTCGACTGGCATTTCCTCTTCTTCGTGCCTGTGTTTGTGGTGGGACTTGCCCAGATGCGCATACTGCGGTTCAAGAAAGCGATGGCCGCGCTTATAGGCCTCGTCACGCCACCGTGGATAGTGTTTGGCCTCGGACTCATGCCCATCCCCACGCTCCCACACATCTTTTTCACGCCCCCTACCCTGCTGTTGTCGATGCCGGGAGGATGGCCGTTTCTGTGTACGGTGTTGCTCACCATCATCGTGGGATTCCTGCTCGGACTCGCCAACCTGATACGCATAATCGGCTTCAACGCCCAGGCCCGCGCATACAACGGTTTCCTCTCACTGCTCGGCATTACCACCGGAGTGCTTGCCATAGTGAATTTCACTGACCTGCAAGTGTATGTGCCGTTGCTCAATGCCTGCGTGGCCTTTCAGGTGGGACATTTCTTCCGCGCCACGGCCTCGCGTCGCGGCTATATACTCATACTCGGCCTCCTGGCCTCCTACACCGCTTTATATATATGGGCGACAGCGATATGAGGCATTTATTGCCTAAACATGGATAATGGTATTGCTTTTTTATTCTTAATTCAATATCTTTGCATCCAATACCAACAAAAAATAATAATGCCAATGATATAAACCAGTCTATTAGGACATATTATTACATATAAGCGTTAGCTTTGATCTTGTTTCTGAAAATCGCCAAAATTTCATTAAGCAACCAAGAGAAAAAAGTTGATGCTCACGCCATAGGCGTGGGCTTTTACTTGTTTTGGTTGCGAGTGTTTGGCGATACTCCAGAAACAGACAAGCGGAGTCCACGCTTTTTCGTGTCCAAGCCCGTCGCCAGCACTTTTTTCATTGCCTAAGGACTCAGGCAAAATACCTGAAACCACATATTTTTAAGCTATGAAAATATTTAATCTAATCTTATTTATTGTGATAATGCTGTTCCCTTGTACCTCAAACGCTTACATCAAACTCGGAGGCAAGGTGGGCAAACGGTCACTAATTGAAATCGGACCGGAACTTAAGTCAAATGACCTCGACCATTCATTCCGCTTTTCATCGTTGCCATACGGCCTAAGACTTGAAGTCTCAAGTAATGTTGCAGCTGATGAAATAGTACGTCTCAAACCTCGTGACGCCAAGAAAATGGATAAGGCACCCCTCCATATATCCACTGTTGAACCTGCCGACTTTGTAAGAGAAGAACTCAATAAATATATTCGGGAAATGGGGATAGTAATGTATGCCGATCCTAAAACCGACAGAATCCTTCGGGTGACAGTGGTACAGTTTGATGCAGGCGAACTGGAGGCTGATGCTAAGACTGTGCTCAGTTATGAAGTTGTCGATCAGGAAGGTAATGTACTCATTCCCACCCAGACCGCATCGGGATATGACAAATCACGCATGATGAAATATGACAAAGTTCTTGCAAAATCATGTGCAAAAGCGATGTCGGCAATAGACTGGAACTCAATTGCATATCAGTTAGGCAAAACGAAAACATCCGGACAAACATCCAAACCAACGTATTCAAGCTCCCGACCCGATGAAGACCCTGTAGCCAAAGTAAAAGGCGACGGAGACACAGCATTGGAAAACACCATAATCAGATGGTACATTCTTTCATCACCCCAAGGTGCAGATGTATCATGGCGAGTAGTATCCTCGACTTCCGATGTGAAAAATACCAACTCCAATTACATCGGCACAACTCCGTATGAATCAACCGAGTCGTTTGATATTAAGGGACTTTCCACACAAAATGCAGGAAATGTACAGATAGAGATAACATGCGAAAAACAAGGTTATCTCACTCAAAAGAAACGGTTTAACGTGAGACAAGCCATAGATCAGAACGAAATATCGGCTAAGTTTAATCTCGTAAAGGAAGAATAATTCATACTATTATCCATAGAGCATCGTTAAATCTATAGCGGAAGCCTACTCTCTATCCGCAACAGATTTAACGATGTTATTATATGAAGATAGTAATTGACCGTAATATTCCGTTCATAGCCACTCCGTTGGCTGAGGTTGGCGAGGTGACAGCCCTGCCCGGTGCCGAAATCACCCCCGAGGTGATGGCTGACACAGATATATTGATCACGCGCACGCGCACGCGATGTGACGCCTCACTGCTCGACGGGTCGAAATGCCGGTTCATAGGCACAGCCACCATCGGCACCGACCATATCGACCTCCCCTACTGCGCAGAGCGCGGTATCACCGTGGCAAACGCTCCCGGATGTAACGCCCCCGCCGTGGCCCAATGGGTGCTCGCGACGATAGACTCATGGCTGAAGCCGGGAGAATCGTTCAGCGATGTGACACTCGGAGTAATCGGAGCGGGAAATGTCGGATCAATCCTCATACGTTGGGCCAAGAGCCTGGGCATCAATGTGCTGGTCAACGACCCTCCGCTTCAGGAGCGCGAACCTGAAGCGCACGCTTATTCATCACTCGACGAGATAGCCCGCGAGTGCAACGTGATAACCGTACACACCCCACTCACCCGCAAGGGGAATCACCCCACCTATCACCTCATCGACAGCGCACTGGTGGAGCGTATGGAGCGCAAACCGCTCGTACTCAACGCCGCACGTGGCCCCGTCACCGACACTCAGGCACTGATACGTGGACTGGAGGAAGGCCGGATTTCGGCCGTCGGGATCGATTGCTGGGAAGGGGAGCCGGCTATTGACAGCCGTCTGCTCGACATGGCACTCGTGGCCACCCCCCACATAGCCGGATATTCCCGGCAGGGCAAGATACGGGCCTCGCAGATGGTGCTCGATGCCCTGGGCAGTTATCTCGGAACCGCCACTACGCTCCAGGCCGATGCTCCGGCCATAGGGGCTGTGCCCGAGACAATTACTCCCGCAATGATAGCTTATGACATCATGGCCGACACCCGCGAGCTGAAATCTACGCCCGAACTCTTTGAGTCGCTCCGCAATAATTATCATCTGCGCGAGGAGCCGGGGATGTAAAAAACGGTTTCTAAAATTCAAGGTCCTAAATTCGTGTTCTGAGGGAGTTTAATAACTCCTTCTGAAAAGTTTTCAACACTTTTCGGATAGTTATTAACATTCTATCTACAAGTTATTGACATTTTATTGACAAGTTATCAACATAGTGTTGACAAGTTATTGACACTTTATCGACATATTGTTGACAGTTATTGACACCTGACAGCATACAGAGACTCATCTACTACTGCCTCAACCGACAACAAAAGCCGTGCGACTGACTTTGGATAATCATAAATAAATCACTAACTTTGCGTTGTTTGATATAATATGACTCTCTCTAATATATGCGAAATATGATTGACAATAAAAACATACAGGATGTTGCAAAATATGTCGGGCTATCCTCGACTACGAAAGGATTGTCAATAAGTCCTCTCAAATTGCAGAAACTGCTCTACTATATACAGGCCTGGTTCATGGTTTTCTACGGTCGCGACAACACATTGTTCCGCGATGTGCCCCAAGCTTGGGTTAACGGGCCGGTATATCCCGCCATCTACCATATCTACAAGAGTAAGGCCGCTAATATGTGCGACCATCTTGACAGCTCGGTATTCTATGACGGCGACGCACTTGAAGGACTCTCCATGCTGACGCATACACTCGGATTGAACGCGGATCAGTTTGAAACAGTAGAGTCAGTAATCATGATGTATGGCAAGCAGAGTCAAAATCAGCTTATATGGCTTACCCACTCAGAATTGCCTTGGGCCTCTGCCCGTCACGGTCTTGCCCCCTTTGAGAAATCGGAGCGGGAAATATCTCTTGACACGATGTATTCCTATTATCTGGAACGTCACACCCGCAACAGGCAGAAGCATGAAGCTTGATTTCGACGATGTCATAGAAAAAGAGGATTTCAACACAATCAACAGCCGTGAGAGGTTTGACAAGGAACTATCGGTTGATGATGTGAGGCTGTCCACTGACTTACCCATCGTGATCAGGTATGACTACGTTGATCTGGAAGATACCGATTACAATTTCTGGCAAAAGTTTACCCATGAGGATACCATGGGCTATTTTGCCAAAATGAAATTATTTGCCGGCAAGAGTATAAATAAACTTCTGACTGAGGATCGGTCTCACCATTTCCACAGAAGCGAACTCAAAGGGAATGTCCGCAAGGCTGTCAGTCGGATACTCCCGAAATCAGTTGACACAAATCAGATCGTATATCACTTCGGCCTATATGATTCTGGAGATGCCTGGGCTGACCGCAACACGGACACAAGATGCTCTCGTGTCTATTTCATGTTAGGCACATACGGACACATCTACATATTGTTCTTTGATCCATATCACGAGTTGAATCCATTGCCAAAACCGGCCCAATAACTTTGCTTGTACAAAAATATTTTTTTAACTTTGTGATACAAATAGGTTGTTCAAATACACCTTTAAATCATAATCCATAAACTATAAACCTTATCACAGTATTTTAAAATGGGACTTTTCGATAAAATTTTCAAGCAGGTTCCTGAAGAGGACAAGCTCTCCAAGCAGGAGGCATTCGCCGGTATCGCACTCGCCATGGCCGGAGCTGACGGCAGCATCTCACAGTCAGAGTGGGACGGCATTGTGAACTATATCCGTCGTCTGCGTCTCTATGACAACTTCTCAGGCCCCGCTTTCGACAAGATGTTCGACAAGTTGTTCCGCATCCTTAAGAACCAGGGCGCAAGCGCACTCGTATCAGCCTCAGTGACAGGTCTCCCCGAGGATCTTAAGCTCACCTCATTTGCCTGTGCCGTAGATATCGCGCTCGCCGACGGTGTGCTCGAGGATGAGGAGAAGGACATCATCAACCAACTCGCCGAGACCCTCGAGATCCCCGAACAGACTGCAATATCAATCATCGAGGTACTCATAATCAAGAACAAGGCATAACGCCCTGACTCTTGACAGAAGAAACTGAATCTCCTGCCAGCGTGCTCAATAGCGCTGGCATGAGATATTTTTTTACCCGGGCGATATTATCGCATCATAAGGGGCCTGGAGGGAGTGTAACTTTGCGGTACAAATCACAACTACAAATCCACTACTATGAGAAACATCACCCGTATCATCATCCACTGCACAGCCACCCCCGCCGGACGCAACGTCACCGTGGCCGACATCGACCGATGGCACCGCGACCGCGGATTCACACAGATCGGCTACCATTATGTGATTTACACCGACGGCTCAGTCCACGAAGGTCGACCAATCGGTATAGCGGGGGCGCATTGCAGGGGATACAATGCCACGTCGATAGGCATAGTGTATGTGGGCGGACTCACGCCCGACGGGTCGACTCCGGCCGACACGCGCACCGAGGCACAGAAAACAGCCCTACGCGCCCTCGTGGCCCGACTGCGCGACCGGTATCCCTCCGCCACCGTGCATGGCCATAGGGAATTTGCCGCCAAGGCCTGCCCCTGCTTCGATGTCAGAAAAGAATTATGACACACACAACACTACAGCCGGCATGGTGAGAAGTTCACCGTGCCGGCTGTGATGGTTATCGGAGATGGCGCGAGCCACCAATATTACATAGCGAGGAGCTGGTCGATGCGGGCCTGAAGGTCAGCCTTCTGCTGTGCGCCTGCCATGCGGAGGCTCGAGATCTGCTCACCGTTCTTGAAGAAAAGGATGGTGGGGATCGACATGATGCGGTACTTCATGGCGAGGTCGTTCTCCTCCTCGATGTTGTACTTGCCGATCACGGCCTTGCCCTCATACTCCTGGGCGAGCTCCTCAACGATGGGAGCCATGCGCACGCAGGGACCACACCATGTGGCCCAGAAATCGATAACTACGGGCTGGCCCGATGCGATAATCTCGTGAACGTTCTGATCAGTGAAAGTCATGATAGTAAAAATGTAAAAAGATTTATGAATTGGATATGATTACGTATAGTTGATTTTGTGAAATGTCTATTCGTTGATTGAGTAAGATATATTCTCGCCGTCGAGGGCCTCCACGAGGTCGCGCGTGATGTGGATGCGGCGGGCCGACGAGAGTTTCAGCGAGCGGTTGATCGACGGGTCAAACACCCTGAACGACAGTTCGCCCGAGGGATTGCCCTCGCCGGTGGATTTCTCATTGATGATGGAGCGGAGCATGGCGTTCATCTTGCCGGCCTCCACGTCGATCACGATATTCTTGACCAGCGATCCCTTCACGCTCTCCAGGAGTTGCATGTTGGAGATGTTGAAGCGGATGTCCGAGTTGGCAAACCGTCGCTGGAACTGTCCCGATATTATTATAGGTGTGCCGGCCACGCCGAAGTTGTGGAAATCAATGTAGGTCTGGCCAAACATCATGAATTCCACGCTTCCCGTGTAATCCTCGATCTTGAGTATGCCGAATGGGCCGGTCTTGCCCTGGCGTGTCTGGAAATCTATCACCATTCCACCGAGCTTCACGTCCATACCCTCCACCGGCTCCATCTCGGTAAAGCGTTTCACGGTGCAACCTATGCCGAAGTTCAGCTCCATGTAGTAGGGATCGAGCGGATGAGCCGAGAGATACATGCCCACGAGCTCGCGCTCCTTCTCCAGTCGTATCGCCAGCGGCCACTCGGGAGCCGGAGTCATGACGGGACGGCCCGAGGTGGAGAGGTCGGTATCGTCGCCGAAGAGCGACATGGCCGACGACATCTTGTCGTTGTGGAACGCCTGTCCGTAACGCACCAGTTGCTCGGTGAATATCTCACCCTTGGGGCTGGGAAACACGAAGTCCTCGCGCTTGAAATCGCTGTAGCTGTCAAAGGCTCCGGCGAGCACCAACGCCTCGAGCGTGCGACGGTTGACGGTGCCGGCGGGCACACGTTCTATGAAATCGTAGGGCGACTCGTATGGGCCGTTGGCATCGCGCTCGGCAATAATGGCCTTCACCACATTCTCACCCACCCCCTTGATGGCTCCGAGTCCGAAACGGATGTCTCCGTGGGTATTCACACCGAATTCCATGTAACTCTCGTTGACATCAGGCCCGAGCACACGTATGTGCATACGCTTGCACTCGTCCATGAAGCCGGTGAGCTTGTTGATATCCGAGCGGTTGCGGGTGAGGATCGCGGCCATGTACTCCGAGGGGTAGTTGGCCTTGAGCCAGGCGGTCTGGAACGCCACCCACGAGTAGCATGTGGCGTGGCTCTTGTTGAAGGCGTAGGATGCAAACTTCTTCCAGTCGGCCCATATCTTCTGGAGCACCTTGGGATCGTGGCCGTTGGCCTGGCCACCCTCCATGAACAGGGCCTCCAGCTCGTTCATCTTGTCGATGAGTTTCTTACCCATCGCCTTACGCAACGAGTCGCTCTGGCCACGGGTGAAGTTGGCCAGCAGTCGCGACAGGAGCATGACCTGCTCCTGATACACCGTCACGCCGTAAGTATCCTTGAGATACTTCTCCATGATGGGTATATCGTAGGTGATGGGGCTGCGGCCGTGCTTACGCGCGATGAAGTCAGGGATATAGTCCATGGGGCCCGGTCGGTAGAGGGCGTTCATGGCTATGAGGTCCTCGAATGTCGAGGGCTGAAGCTCGCGCAGGTATTTCTGCATACCGGCCGACTCAAACTGGAACGTACCCGTGGTGTTGCCCTTGCAGTACAGCTCGTAGGTCTTGGGGTCGGCAATGTCGATAGTGTCGATGTCCACGTCGATGCCGCGGGTCATCTTTATATTATGTATGGCCTCCTTGATGATCGAAAGGGTCTTCAGTCCCAGGAAGTCCATTTTGATAAGTCCGGTATCCTCGATGATCGAGCCTTCGTACTGGGTCACGATCATCTTGTCGTTGCCCGACGCGCCGGGATTCTTGTCGACGGCGGTAGCCACGGGCACCCAGTCGGTGATGGGGTCACGGCAGATGATCACGCCACAGGCATGAACGCCGGTGTTGCGCACATTGCCCTCCAGACGGCGGGCATACTCGAGCGTCTCGGTGATCAGCGGGTTGCGCGACGACAGTTCGGGGCCAAACTCGGGCACATACTGGTAACAGTTCTTAAGGTTGGTCTTCAATGTCTTGCCGTCAGGACCGTCGGGCATACGCTTGGGCACGAGATTGGCCAGGCGGTTGCTCTCGGGCAGAGGCAACTGCTCCACGCGGGCCACATCCTTGATGGCCGACTTGGCGGCCATGGTACCGAAAGTGATGATGTGGGCCACCTTGTCCTCGCCATATTTCTGCGTCACATAGTGAAGCACCTCGGCACGGCCGTCATCGTCGAAATCCACGTCGATATCAGGGAGCGATATACGGTCGGGGTTGAGGAATCGCTCGAACAGCAGGTCATATTTTATAGGATCGACCTGAGTGATGCCGAGACAGTAGGCCACCACACTACCGGCGGCCGATCCACGGCCCGGGCCTACCGACACGCCCAGATCGCGTCGGGCGGTGTTGATGAAGTCCTGCACGATAAGGAAGTAGCCAGGGAAACCCATGGTCTTCATTATGTACAGCTCGAAGCGTATGCGCTCCTCCAGCTCGGCGGTGAGCGGAGAGCCATAACGGCGGTCGGCACCCTCGTAGGCGAGCTTGGCCAGATAGTCGGCCTCAAATTTTATGCGGTACAGCTTGTCGTAGCCACCAAGCTTGTCGATCTTGGCCTGGGCCTTCTCGGGACTCAGCACCACGTTGCCGTTCTCATCCTGGGTGAACTCGTCAAACAGCTCCTTCTCGGTGATGCGGCTGCGGTACTCCTCCTCGGTGCCGAAATCGGCGGGAATCTCGAAGAAAGGCATGATAGGCGCATGGTCTATCGAATACACCTCAACCTTGTCGAGAATCTCCATGGTATTGCTCAGCGCCTCGGGCAGATCGGGGAATATCTCGGCCATCTCCTCCTGACTCTTGAACCATTCCTGCTTGGTGTAGCGCATACGGCTCGGATCGGTCAGATAATTATTGGTCGAGATACATATCAATCGGTCGTGAGCCTCGGCATCCTCGGCGTTGATGAAGTGGGAGTCGTTGGTGGCTATGAGCTTTATGTCATGCTTGCGGGCCAGCTCGATGAGGAAGGGGTTCACCTTCTGTTGCTCGAGATAGGTCTCGCGGTTGGCTCCGGGCAGATTGGTCTTGTGGCGCTGGAGCTCTATATAATAGTCGTCGCCGAATGTCTCCTTGAACCATTGCACCTGCTTGTCGGCCTCGTCGATGCGCCCCTGGGATATGAGCCTGGGTATCTCGCCACCGAGACACGCCGAGCACACTATCAGTCCCTCGCGATGGGCGGCCAGAGCCTTCTTGTCGGTGCGGGGATGATGGTAGAAACCCTCGGTGTGGGCCTGGGATACTATCTTAATAAGGTTCTTGTAGCCGGTGAGGTTCTTGGCGAGCACCACCAGGTGACGGCCCTTGTCGGTCTTGTCGGAGCGGTCGGTCAGATCCCCCTTGGCCACGTACATCTCACAGCCGAATATGGGCTTGAACTTCAATTTCTTCTCATACTTGGCTATCTCGGCCTCCACCTCGGGGCGCAGGGCCTCGCGCTCGCTCTCGGGAGCATCCTCCAGGCGCTTGCGTGCATCCTCTATCTTCCCCTTGTATTTTTTCTTGACCTTGCCCACATAATTGGCCAGCTCCTTGATACCAAACATGTTGCCATGATCGGTAAGGGCAAATCCCGGCATCCCCAGGTCCATCGCCTTGTCGACAAGTCCCGTCACCGAGGCCTGTCCGTCGAGCAATGAATACTGGCTGTGGACGTGTAGATGTATGAATTGGGTCATGGGTCAGAGATTTCGGATAACACTGCGGGATCATCCTCGTGGAAAATCCGACTCAAAGTTACACATTATTCCCATAATCCACCCTCTAAAAAATGCTAAAATTCCCATCAATCGGGCCACCGGACACCTCATCGCTTGAAAGCCACGGGATTTTTGCTTAATTTTGTCAGCACTTGCAGTCAGCCACTCCACGGGGTGGCACCCCGCGACACACCTACAGAACGATTCATCTCACGAATATTCTCACACAATCTAATCACCATAATGAAACTGTTACGACTCATCATCGCGGCCGTCCTGTTCTCGACCTTCGGGAGCATCTGCGCCGCCACCGCGTCAAGCAAACTTGAGAAACCCAAGCACTATTCCGAATGGCTCACCCGCTCCGAGATGCAGCGTGTGCCCAAGAGCTATCTGCTCGATTTCTCCGAGCGTCCCAAATGGAGCTACGTGATGGGCATCGAGCTCGAAGCCATGCTCGACACCTATCTGCGCTACGGTGGCGACGACATCAAGGACTATTGCACCGAGTACACCGACACCATGATAGCCCCCGACGGCACCATACGTGCCTACAAGCTCCTGGACTATAACCTCGACAACGTGCGCACCGGCCATTTCGTGACCCGCATGTACCAGAACTTCCCCGAGAAGAAGAACCTCAAGGCCATGAACACCCTCATGCGCCAACTCAACGACCAGCCCCGCACCAAGGAGGGGGTCTACTGGCACAAGGCCATCTATGCCTATCAGGTGTGGCTCGACGGCATATTCATGGGACTCCCCTTCCGCGCCCTCACCGCCACGGAATTATACTCGCCCGAGCTTGCCCGTGAGATCTATGACGATGCCGTCGACCAGGTGAAGAGCACCTACGACCGCACCCTCGATCCTGCCACCGGCCTCAACCGCCACGCCTGGGACGAGAGCCGCGAGATGTTCTGGAGCGACAACGAGACCGGACTGTCGCAGCACTGCTGGGGTCGTGCCCAGGGATGGTACACCATGGCCCTCGTGGAACTGCTCGACGCCATGCCCGCCGACTATGAGCGCCGTGGCGAGGTGATCGACCTGCTCACCCGCTCGTTTGACAACATCATCAAGTGGCAGGACCCCGCCACCGGAGTGTGGTACCAGGTGATGGACTCCCCCACCCGTGAGGGCAACTATCTGGAATCCACCTGCTCCTCAATGTTTGCCTACTCGCTCCTCAAGGCCGCCCGCAAGGGATGGGTCACCGATCCCAAGTATCTCGAGGCCGGCAAAAAGGCCTATGAGGGAATAATCACCAATTTCATCCGCGAGGACCCCGACGGTACCATCTCGCTCACCGACTGCTGTGCTGTGGCCGGCCTCGGCCCGGGCATAAGCGATGCGGTACTCAAGGCAGCCCCCAAGGTTAAGGAGAACAAGCGCCGTGACGGCTCCTATGCCTACTACCTGAGCGAGCCCGTCCGCGACAACGACGCCAAGGGCGTTGGCCCCTTCATCTGGGCCTCGCTCGAGATGGAGGATATGGGTTACAACGTGGACAGCTTCAAGAATAAGAAGAAAAATTCCCCCAAGGGCAAAAAGAAATAACCTAAGCCTAAAGCGCATATAACCAATTTCTTCGCAATATAGATCATAAACGGAACTGCGTCAATTAACCCGCAGTTCCGTTTTGTATGTTTTCAAATCTAATATATCCAGTCAGGGAATATGATATAAAGAAGTACGGGCCTCTCAAAATCCTCTCAATTTGCTCTAAAGCATTAATATTAAACACCATGCGTTTCACTCAAAAATAGACGCGATCAACTAAAATTAACCTATGCTATTTTGAAAAAGTGACATTCGCAAGTATATTTGCAAAATAACCAACCTTGCTGACATCTATTCTTAACCTTATAACCGCCATTCTTTCCGACTATACCCCATAAGCATGGCGGTTATCTAAAATCCATTAAATATGATTCGCCATTCTCTCTTCTTTTGTGTAATGTTTATCAGTGCGTTATGCCTGGCTAAAAGTCCGGACATTTCTTCCGTTCGGCCCAATTATAATCTTGTTCCCATCGTTGACTATACCCCATCATATTTCAATCGCGCCATTGATAATGCGTTCAAGTTTGACGGAAACAAACAATGCTTCTTCGTGAGCAAAAAATCGGATTATTCAACCCACTCCCCGCATATTCTCACGAATTTATACCTCAACATGTTCAATATATTGGAATCAAGGACAATGGAAGTATAAAGCTCATATCCGGAGACATAACCTACAACAGCCTCGACTCCTTCATGACCGCCCAATTCGGCTCGATCCAAAACTTTATTGACAAGTACCTGGAGTGTGTAACTGAAGCCCTGTATTCTCCTTACAACGGGCTATATTCATTCAGCGATGACGATACCGCCCTCGATTTCCTACGCAACGACTATGTGTTCAATGCTATAAACGGGAAAGATTTCAAGTCGGTGTTTGACCGCTTCATGCAGCTGTTACGAACCGGACTAACCATTTCGCCCGGGGAAGAAACCATTCTTGAAAATGCACTTAGCGGACACTATCTAACCGGTGATCACGACACTGCGACGTTATCCTCCGATTTCCTCGCCGGACGCGAATTACAGCTGTTTGATACAGATATGCTCCGGAAAGCCCTGACGAAAGATGAACTCTTGGTCGTCAAAAGCATTATAAAGGAAAACGGCTCACGTTTACGATCAGCCTACAAGCATATTTCTTCTAAATATCCCAATATTGCCCCCGATAATCACTATTACACCGATCTCGACATCTTGAAATCAATCTCTTCTCGAATTTTTAAGTTACAATAATTCCATTTGCAACAAAGATTCACCCCGAAATCGGTAAAAAAGCAAGCAAATCGGTAAGTTTTCAAAAAAATCATTATGCAGGATGGCAAATTTTGAGTAAATTTGCGCAAATTTTTCTTTTATGGAGACCGACCGATTACGCGGAATGGGCGTGGCCATGACCACCCCGTTCAACAACGACGAAACTATCGACTACGACACCCTCGATTTTCACATTGATTACCTGATTGAATCGGGAGCCGACTACATTGTGGCTCTCGGCACCACGGCCGAAACACCCACCTTGAGCCGTGATGAGAAAAAAGAACTGGAGAAACATATCCTCGACCGTGTGGCCGGACGCATACCGGTAGTTGTGGGCATCGGAGGCAACAACACCCGTGCTATCATCGACGAGATGGCATCGACCGAGCGTTTAGGCGAGTTCGCGGCCATACTCTCGGTAGTACCCTACTACAACAAGCCCACCCAGGAGGGCATGTACCGCCACTTCTCGGCCATCGCCAAGGCATCACCCATCCCGGTGATACTATATAATATACCCGGACGCTCGGGCGTGAACATGGAGGTGGACACCATAATACGCCTCGCCCGCGAGTTTCCCGGCAAGGTAATAGGCGTGAAGGAAGCCTCGGGCAACATGGACCAGGCAGCCCTCATCATCACACGCCGTCCGCAGGGATTCCTTGTGCTGTCGGGCGACGATTCCCTTGCCCACACCATGATAGGCAAGGGTGGCGACGGAGTGATCTCGGTGCTCGGAAACGCCTATCCCCGCCAGTTCACCGAAATGATACACCGCAGTCTCGATCCCGAGCGTCACGACGATGCCACAGCCCTCCACCAGCGCTTCTCGGCATTTTATTCCCTGCTGTTCAAGGACGGCAACCCCTCGGGTATCAAATGCCTCCTCCACCACATGTTCCCCCGCTACAACGAGGTGTTGCGCCTCCCGCTCGTACCCGTCTCCGACTCGACAAGGACGCGCATGAAGCAAGAACTTCTATAAAACTTGTATTCAAGCCTCCAAAACAGAAAGATTTTCTACACATGCCATATTCTCAAAAAACGGGAATATGGCATTTTTTTCAGTCTAAATGATTGCTTTTTCAGTTTATTTACTAATTTTGCACTTTTGAACAGAGACCACAAAACTTTATCCATTATGAAGGAAACGAGTCCGGCAACTCCCCGTAGCTCCGACAGCCTTGTCATCATCCCCACTTACAATGAGAAGGAGAACGTTGCGGCCATCATCGAGGCTGTGATAGCGCTGGATACCCGATTCGACATACTGATAATCGACGACAATTCCCCCGACGGTACAGCGCTGATAGTTAAGGGACTGATGGAGAAATACTCCACCAGGCTCCACCTCATCGAGCGCCAGGGCAAACTGGGCCTCGGCACGGCCTACATAGCCGGATTCAAGTGGGCCATCGACCACGGATATGAATACGTGTGCGAGATGGATGCCGATTTCTCCCATGCCCCCGCCGATCTGCCCAAACTGCGCCAGGCCTGTGTCGACGGTGCCGACGTGGCCATAGGCTCACGCTATGTCACCGGCGTTAACGTGGTCAACTGGCCCATGGGACGCGTGCTCATGTCCTACTACGCCTCGCGATATGTGGGCGTGGTCACCGGAATGCCCGTGCGCGACGCAACAGCCGGATTTGTGTGCTACCGCCGCCGTGTGCTCGAGGCATTGCCCCTCGACAAGATCCGGTTCAAGGGCTATGCCTTCCAGATCGAAATGAAATTCCTCTCCTACAAATACGGCTTCAGAATCACCGAGGTGCCCATAGTGTTCGTCAACCGTGTGCTCGGCACCTCCAAGATGAGCTCGGGCATATTCAGCGAAGGACTTTTCGGAGTGCTCAGGCTGAAATGGAGCAGCATTTTCACCAAATACCCCGACTACAGCAAGCGATGAGCACCACACTGTACAGCAACGCGATACTGGTCAATGAAGGCTCCGCCAGGCGCGGATGGCTTCTCGTTGACGGCCCCCGGATAGCACGCATAGGCGATGGAGAGGCACCAGCCTCTATCATGGCCGACAATGTGATCAACTGCGAGGGTTCCTACCTGATACCCGGCGTGATCGATACCCACGTACATTTCCGCGACCCCGGACTCACCGAGAAGGCCGACATGGCCACCGAGAGCCGTGCGGCCGTGGCCGGTGGTGTGACCTCGTTTGTCGACATGCCCAACACCAATCCCCCCACCGTGACCATCGAGGCGCTCGAGGGAAAAATGGCAAGGGCTGCCGAGGTATCCGAGGCCAATTACGGATTCTTCATCGGCGCTACCAACAGCAATCTCGACGAGTTGCTCAACACTGACTATTCCCGCACCGCAGGCATAAAACTCTTCCTCGGCTCCTCTACCGGCAACATGCTTGTCGATGATGACACCACCCTCGGCCAACTGTTCGCCAAGGCCCCGGCACTCATCGCCGTTCATGCCGAGGACGAGGCCGTGATCCGCGCATCACGCGAGCGACTCAAGGCCCTCCATCCCGAAGGAATCCCCGTGGAGATGCACCCCGACGTGCGTCCGCGCGAGGCTTGTATCCGGGCCACAGCCCACGCTATAGCCCTGGCCGAGCGCACCGGTGCGAGAGTCCACATCTGCCACATCTCCACAGCCGACGAGCTGTCGCTCATAGCCGAAGCCAAGGCCCGTGGAGTGAAGGTCACAGCCGAGACCTGTCCGCAGTATCTCATGTTTGACCGCAACGACTTCGCCACCCTCGGGGCACGCATCAAGTGCAACCCCGCCATCAAGGAGGCGTCCGACCGCATAGCGCTCATCCGCGCCCTGCGTCCCGGCGGAGTGATCGACACCATCGCCACCGACCATGCCCCCCACCTCCCCGCCCAGAAGGAGGGCGACGCGCTCACCGCAGCCTCGGGTATGCCCATGGTGCAGTTCTCGCTCCCGGCCATGCTCGACCTCATCTCCACCGACCCCGATGCCGAGGACACCGGCATAGAGCAGGTGGTACAGCTCATGTGCCATGCCCCGGCCACCCTTCTCGGCATTGAGAAACGCGGATTCCTGCGCGAAGGCTATTTCGCCGACCTCGCCTTGGTGGCTCCCACCGGTCCGGCCGGACACCGCGTCACCGACAGTGATGTAGCCAGCCGTTGCGGATGGACTCCCCTGGCCGGACGATCGCTGTCATGGGAGGTGAGACACGTGTCAGTCAACGGTGGCACCGGAGCCATGCCACTGACGTTCAACAACCGTTCACAATCTTAAATCACAATATACAATAACCTTAATAACCACAAAAATCACAAAAAAAGAGAACAATCCAACTATCCTTAAATCATCAACAGCAACAAGCAGTAATTTTCAAAATCAACACAAAAAATCAAGTAATCTAATCAGATAAAATTCCGGTTATGTTAGAAAACACAAACGTAAAGACCCTCGACAAGGTTGTAGTACGTTTCTCGGGTGACTCGGGCGACGGTATGCAGCTTGCAGGCAACATCTTCACCAATGTTTCCGCCGGTCTGGGTAACTCTGTTTCAACCTTCCCCGACTATCCGGCCGACATGCGCCCCCCCCAGGGTTCACTCAGTGGAGTATCAGCATTCCAGGCAAGCGTAGGCAAGGGAGTCCACACCCCCGGCGACCAGTGCGATGTGCTCGTGGCCATGAACCCCGCCGCTCTCAAGCGCGGATACCAGATACTGAAACCCGGCGGCGTGATCATCGTCGACATCGACTCGTTCAACGAAGCCGGACTGAAGAAAGCCCAGTTCGAGACCTCCGATCCTTTCACCGAGCTCGGCATCAACGCCCAGCTGATCGAGGCCCCCGTCACCTCAATGACCAAGGCAGCGCTGGCCGACAGCGGAATGGATGTAAAGGCCGTGCTCAAGTGCCGCAACATCTTTGCCCTCGGTCTCGTGTGCTGGCTCTTTGACCGTCCCATCGAAGGCGCCCTCAAGCTCCTCAAGAATAAATTTGCCAAGAAACCCGCCATCTACGAGGCCAACGCCAAGGTGATACAGGCAGGTTACGATTACGGCCACAATATCCATGCCTCAGTCTCGACCTACCGCATCGAGAGCGACAGCGCCCGTCCCGGCGTGTACACCGACGTGAACGGCAACACCGCCACCGCCTGGGGCTTCATCCTCGCATCCGAGAAGTCGGGTCGTCCCCTCTTCCTCGGCTCCTACCCCATCACCCCCGCCACCGACATCCTCCACGAGCTTGCCAAGCGCAAGGACCTCGGCGTGAAGGCTTGCCAGATGGAGGATGAGATCGCCGGCGTATGCTCGGCCATCGGAGCCTCCTATGCAGGCGACCTCGCCGTCACCTCGACCTCAGGCCCCGGTCTCGCCCTCAAGAGCGAGGGTATCGGCCTGGCTGTAATGGCCGAGCTTCCCCTCGTGATCGTCGACGTGCAGCGTGGCGGTCCCTCCACCGGCCTCCCCACCAAGACCGAGCAGACCGACCTCATGCAGGCCCTTTATGGCCGCAACGGTGAGTCGCCCCTCGCAGTGGTAGCCCCCGTATCGCCCACCGACTGCTTCACCATGGCATTCGAGGCATCGCGCATAGCCATCGAGCACATGACCCCCGTGATCCTCCTCACCGACGCATTCATCGGCAACGGATCATCGGCATGGCGCATCCCCGAGGCTGAGGACTATCCCGAAATCCGCGTGCCCTATGTGCCCGAGGACAAGAAGGAATCCTGGAAGCCTTACCACCGCGATCCCGAGAGCCTGAGCCGCTACTGGGCAATCCCCGGCACCGAGGGTCTCCAGCACCGTCTCGGTGGTCTCGAGAAGGACTCCGACACCGGAGCCATCTCCAACGATCCCGTCAACCACGAGAAGATGGTCAACCTGCGTCGCGAGAAGATAGCCCGCATCGCCTATGACATCCCCGAGCAGGAAGTGCTCTGCGATGCCGATGCCGACACAATCCTCATCGGCTGGGGCGGTACCTACGGCCACCTCTACTCGGCAGCCGAGGAGATCAACAAGGCCGGAAAGCGCCTGGCGTTCACCCAGTTCCGCTACATCAACCCGCTCCCCAAGAACACCGCCGAGCTCCTCTCCCGCTACAAGACCGTAATCGTGGCCGAGCTCAACACTGGCATGTTCGCCGACTATCTCCAATCCAAATTCCCCAACCTCGATATCCGACGCATCAACAAGATACAGGGTCAGCCCTTCCTCGCTCAGGAAGTCGTTGACGGCGTAAACAAAATCATGGAGGGCAAATAATCATGGAAGACATCAAATACACCCCCGCAAACTATAAGAGTGACCAGGCCGTTCGCTGGTGTCCCGGATGTGGAGACCACGGCATCCTCAACACACTTCACAAGGCAATGGCAAGCGTAGGAGTTCCGCCTCACAAGATGGCTGTGATCTCGGGTATCGGTTGCTCATCACGTCTACCCTACTACATGAACACCTATGGTTTCCACACCATCCACGGACGTGCGGCAGCCATAGCCACCGGCTTCAAGGTAGCCCGTCCCGACATGACCGTATGGCAGATCTCGGGCGACGGCGACGGCCTCGCTATCGGCGGTAACCACTTCATCCACGCCGTGCGTCGCAATGTGGACATCAACATCCTGCTGTTCAACAACAAGATCTACGGTCTCACCAAGGGACAGTACTCCCCCACCAGCGACCGTGGCTTCGTGTCCAAGTCATCGCCCTACGGCACTACCGAGGATCCGTTCATTCCGGCCGAGCTCGTGTTTGGCGCTCGTGGCAACTTCTTTGCCCGCTCGATCGACGTTGAGCTCCAGACAAGCCAAGAAGTGCTCGCCGCCGCCCAGCAGCATCAGGGCACCTCGGTGGTCGAGATCCTCTGCAACTGCGTGATCTGGAACCACGGCATCCACAATGCCATCACCGACCGCGAGCACCGCGCTGAGCGCACCATCAAGCTCGTTCACGGCCAGAAGATGCTCTTCGGCAAGGACAATGAGATGGGCCTCGTTCGCGACGGTTTCCTCCTCAAGGCCGTAAAGGTCGGCGAGGACGGATACACCATCGACGACGTGCTCGTACACGATGCACATACCCAGTCCAACTTCCTCCACCAGCAGCTTGCCATGATGGACGGCATCACTCTCCCCCTGGCTCTCGGCGTGATACGTGACGTTGAATCGCCCGTGTACAACGAGGAGATCGAGAAGCAGGTGGCCGAGGTGCGCGCCCGCAAGAATTTCTCTTCGCTCCGCGACATGGTAATGGCCGGCGAGACCTGGACTGTGGAATAAACCATCCCTGCTCAGACATCAGGAGGTTTTAAATAACACCTCCAACATTTACTCCGCCTGAGACATCATCTCAACCTCGGCGGAAATCAATAAAGCCATCCGTCCCCACCCGGGCTAACGAGCCCGGCGGACGGATGACTTATTTTTTACCTATTAATTGCTCATTGCTATTCTCACTTTTTGTAGGAAAAAACGTTACCTTTGTACTATAAAACCTTTCAATCAGCCAATGAACTGAAAAAAGATATATAATACGACATATTAAAAGGAGTGTTTTGCTTCTTACTTGATGTATTCTGAAAAATCGCCAATTTAACAGAAATATCCATCGCAGTGAGAGGGGAATGCTTGCACCATACAGGTGTAGGCTTTTTCTTGTGTGCATGGATATAGGTGTTTGGCGATACCTTCAGAATAGCATCCGGGGAATAGCTACACCTCTTTTTTATGCCTTCATCCAAGGATAAAAAAGGAATCATGACTGCCATCATTATGCTCACAGCGGTCGGCTTTGCCGTCGGACTGCTGTCAGGAATAGCCCTGATGAAGATACGCCACCGCATGACACGACATAGCCACCGGACGGTATCCTATGGATTGCCCGAGAGCTTCACGCCCATCACCGAGGCCTTAGCTTCCATTCCCGGGGCAATATCGGAAATGGTTTCAGCCGAGGAGGTGAATATCAGTTGGCCGGCAGACCACGGTTCAGGGAAATGTGAATATCAGCTGTCAGTGACGTCATCTCGCGGAAGCAAGGGTATCACCATTGGCTACACGTCCCGTTCCGCCGACGGCAAACTGCTCCAACAGACGGAATTTGAGTTTCCCTCCTCCATCTCCCCGACCGAAATACTCGTCACCCTGCATCGCCACCTTGATGGCCCATTATGCGACGCAATTCTCCAAAAAGCCTGGGAGGAATCAGTGTAAAAACAGTAGGGACAGGCATATAATACCAATATTTTTCCGGATGGCGAGGATAACAACCGCGCATGACAGTACCGATTATAGGACGTCTTCGACGCCCTATAATCGACACGTAGGTGTGTATGCTTGCTGAAAGTTTCCGCTTTTGGCTCATTATAAGCAACATCCAACAACAAAGTTTCCAATTACAAAGACATTATATTGCCCGACAAAGCGACATAACTATTCAATATAATTAGAAAAAATGTCCGCAAAGGTGGGTTATTCACACTTTTGCGGACATTTTTTTAGCGTTGTCACCTCTTATTCACTGATCATGGCAACTTACTAAAAATCATCAATATACAACTCGGAAGCGAGATATACCGAGCTATTTTTTCTTGGCAATGGTTTTTCTGCGCTTGGAGGCTGTGTAGCGGGTTCTCTTTTTCTTGGCGGGAGTGTATTTCTGAGACTTGCCGTAGGTGTTCTTATCGAAAGCGAAAATATCCTTGTGGGGAACTCCGTTCTCGAAGTCGATTATGGCGGCAGGATTGATGGGGATACCCATGTATCGGGTCTCGAAATGGAGATGTGCTCCGGTGCTGCGTCCGGTGTTACCTCCGAGAGCGATGGGGTCGCCGGCCTTCACTACCTGGTCGGGCTTCACGAGGAAACGGCTGAGGTGGCCGTAGACAGTCTCCATGCCGTTGGGGTGACGCATCACCACATAATATCCGTAGCCACGGCGCTCATACTTGGTGAGACGGACTTTGCCCGAGAAAGCGGCCCGCACGGTGTCACCAACCTGAAGTTTCAGGTCAATGCCGTAGTGGTTGCGACGGAAACGCGGACGGTAACCGTAATTGGAAGTGATGTGTCCGGGACAAGGGGTGGAGTACTCCGATACGTCGATATCCTTGTGATCGGGTATGGTAACTGCCGACCCATAGGGATTGACATGTTGCGAGCCCCAAAATTCGGCGAAGATATCGCTCTCCATATCCATTGCCTCACGCTCCTTCACCTGATTGAGAAGGAGATCATTGTTCTCGATCTTGAACGGGTTGATGGTGGGGGTCTGCTTTGCTATGAGGGCGTTGTGCTGGGTAGAGTGAGACTCGGGAAGACGGCGCTGGGCCTGGGCCATTACTCCTGTCATGACCACACATGCGGTGGCGATAAATATTTTTAGATTGAAGGTCATTTCTGATCAGTTATAGCTCGAGGTGAGATAATGAGGAATGAGTGTATATGGTTTTCGATTGGTATATTATCACTGAGAAGAGCCTGAACCGGAGCAGACCTTTACTGCTACCGGCGGGGAGAGGCGGGAACACGCAACGGGGCATCAGCCCTGAAGCTCGGAGTCGGCATTGAGAAATCTCATTGCCACGGGGGTGTAGTCAAACAGCTCGTCGGGCCTGAAGAAGCGCTTGATCTCAGCCTCGGCATCCTCAGGCGAGGAGGAGGCGTGGATGATGTTCTCCTGGTTGGACATCGAGAAGTCGCCACGTATGGTACCCGGAGCGGCCTGACGGCCATTGGTGGCACCTGTCATTGAGCGGACCACCTGGATAGCATCAACGCCACGGAGGCACATCACTATCACGGGACACGCGGTCATCGAAGCTACCACCGATGGGTAGAAAGGACGGTCTACGAGGTGAGCATAGTGCTCGCTCAGAATCTCGGGGGAGAGTTGCATCATCTTCATGCCGGCGATGATCAATCCCTTGGACTCGAAGCGGGCGAGGACACGTCCTACAAGGCCACGCTCAAGCGATGAGGGCTTGAAGATGATAAGAGTCTGTTCCATCGTATTGTGTTTTTAACGTTTGTTCAGATTTTGTTTTGTTACTTTTCAAAATTAGTCATTTTGAGCTTATTATCAAAACATTACTTACGGTTTATCACCACAATTGGCTATCTCCGGTGGCATATTATCAAGTTAAAACACGCTGATTCAGAATATTACACAGCAATGCAAAAATAACCTAAAAAATTAAAACCGAATTTCACATTCAGAGTCGAATGTAAATTTATGTAAATTATTGTATTTTACAAAGAAATATTTTAACATTATGATTAACCACTTCCTACATCCGACGCTGAGACCGGGCACCGTACCGGGACATAAAAGAGCCCGCACGGCCTCTTATGCGGGAGCCGTGCGGGGGTATGGCGGGTGGGTTGATTACTTCTTGTTCTTGGCCTTTTCGAGCTGCTTCTCGATAGCGTCGAGTGCCACGTCGATAGCTTCCTCGAAGGTGTCGGCGGTCTTGTCGGCCACAACTTCATCGAGCTGAGGCACGGTGAGGCGAACGATGGCCTGCTTGTTCATGGCGGTCTCGGGCTTCACTACCTTGAGAGAGACGTCAACGGCACTGACTGCGGGGAAACGGCGCACGATGCGCTCAACCTTCTTGTTGATGAATGCGGTAAGCTTCTCGCTGATGTCAAAATGGATAGCTTTAATGTTAATGTCCATAGTGTCCTCCTTTGTTGTTTTGTGCACGGGGGTGTGCAAGTTGATAATTATGTTTGAGGTCTCGGTAAGTCACGTGAGTGTACACCTGGGTTGAGGAGAGGGACGCATGTCCGAGCAGCTGCTGCACCGATGCTATCGATGCTCCGCCGTTGAGCATGTCGCTGGCCATAGAGTGGCGCATCACATGCGGGCTGAGCCTTGAGGCGTGGGCGCCACCCTCGGAGAGCATACGGTGAACCACGTTGTACACCATCTTGCGATACAGCGGACGGCCATCGTTCCTCACCATCAGGGGCGCCTGAGGGTCGCGGGAGCATATAGCGGTGAGAGGAGAGGAATCACGCAATGCACGGTAGGCTTCGATCGAGGCTGACAGCTCGTGACCGAAAGGGATCACTCTTTCCTTATTACGTTTTCCCAGTACTTTTAGTTCACCCTTGGCCGTGTCAACATCGGCATCAAGGAGGCCTACAAGCTCGCTGCAACGCATACCGGTGGAGTAGAGCAGGTCGAGGATGAGACGGTCGCGCACCGATGCGAAATCATCGGCCGGTATCTCGGCATCGAGAATAGCCGAGGTCTCCTCGGGACGCACATACACTGGAAGCGATTTCGACGGCTTGGGAAGGGCAAGCCCTGTGGCCGGATTCACGGCAATGTCACCGCGCCTGAGCAGAAAGCTGTAGAATGCCCTCAGAGCCGACATCTTGCGCTTGACGGTGCGGGCCGAGTTGCCACCCGAGGATATATGCGCCACCCATTGCCTGAGATCGGAGCGCGTTACATCGAGAGGATCGAGATCGCCGGGCTTACCGCCGGTGGCGAAGTCGGCCCATTGGGCAAGGTCACGCCTGTAGGCTTCGACCGTGAGAGCCGAATAGCCCAGCTCGAGGCTGATATAGGCAAGGAATAGTTCGATCCTGTTCAATGGCTGTTGTTTATATAGATAGCGAAGATACGGCAGAATCCGGTAAAATACAAATTTCGGGAGATGCTTAACAACATAAAATCCCCAGAGGCATATATAGACAAAAAATGACCCCGCCGGAAAGCAGGGTCACTGTAGGTATAAATCGGGATGATTTATTACTTGTTAGCCTTGATGGTAACGGCACGGTCGAGCGAAACGTACTCCTTGCCTTCGCCATAGAGGTTGGCATCGTTGGTAGTAACGTCGAGCTGAGAAGCCTTAACGCCGTTGCGGAGGAGTGCACGCTCAACACCGGCGGCACGGGCCTTGCGGAGACGATCGTTTACAGCGGCAGAACCGGTGTAGTTGTCAGCGTAGCCACATACGGTGTACTTCTTGTTGGTATCGGCCTTCATTACGTTGGCAACAGCGTTGAGGACCTTGCTGTCAACGCGAGAGAGGCGTGAGCTACCGATGGTGTAGTAGATGGTGCAGAGGGGACCTTCCTCAGCCTCAACAACTGTCTGAACGGGACGGTTGAGGCAGTCGCGGAGCTGACGCTCGAGGTCGGCGATGCGGCCGTTGGCAGCCTGGAGGCGGGCCTCAACCTCGTCGCAGTTGGGGATTTCGGGGATAACGGGAACGATGGGAGCATTCCAGGTAGACTTGTTGAAGTTGTAAGTAAGACCTACATAAGCCTGCATGTCTACGCGGTTCTTGCGCTCACCGAAATCGTTGGTGTCGTCGGTCATGAGCTGGGCGCGGAGGTCGAGGTAGAGGGCTACCTTGCTGCTGAGGTTGAAGCTGTTGATAAGACCTACGTTGCCGGTGAGGTTGTCGTCACCGCCACGTCCCCAACCGTCACGGGCACCGTTGCGGTTGAACTTGGGAACATATACCCAGTTGTAGCCTACGCCGGCATAGAGGATACCGTTGTAAACACGTCCGGGACGATAGCCACACCACCAGTTGGTGAGGTTCAACATAGCGTTGAGCTGAGCACCGAACTCGTTGCGCTTGTACTTGTCATAAACCTTGTTGTCCTTGGAGAACTCGCCATACCAGCCATATCCACCGTTCATGCCCATACCCTTGAGCTGGGTGAAGTTGGCGCCGGCACGGAGACCGATGATGGGTGAGAACCACTTACCTACCCAGATACCTGCGTTGGGTGAGAAACGGTCGAAGAAATCGCGCTTGCTGTTGTTGCGGTCGAGGTAGTAGTTGATACCACCTTCAGCAGAGATAAACCAGTTGTCGCTAAAGCTGTTGAGGACATAGCCCTGTGCGGGATCCTCTACGTAGGTAATCTCCTGGGCGCTCTGGGCCATTGCGCTTTGACCCATGAACAGAGCGGCTACGAAGCCAAGAAGGATACTCTTTTTCATAAATAATTAATTATTGGAAAATAGTTGAATTGATTTCTATTTTGGGTTGTAGATGTGAGATAACTGTGTGACTCTTTTCTATTGCCAATCCGGCTGGAGAAAACAGCGGGGCACATGTCAGTAGAAATTTTATTCAAAGGTATAACATTTTTTCCGAATAATCTAAATTTTAGCAAAAAAACCTTTAAAAGAAGCGTAAAAAATGCCGTTTTGACCAATCAGGCATAAAATGATGTACCGGAATTCCCGACAGCGCGGGAGTTCCGGTACATTATTATATATGTGTAGGCCCGATCAGAATATCGGCCTACCGGTGGTTACTTGCCGATGAAAGCGAGCACGCGGGCGAGAACGGCATCGGTGGTGAAGCCGAACTTCTCGTCGAGCACCTTGTAGGGGGCAGATGCACCGAAGTGGTCGAGGCCGAACACTTCGCCGTCGGAT
>JAMPHR010000002.1:453823-502629 GCA_023663345.1 Paenibacillus sp.
ACAATTCAGAGGGTAAATGTTAACTCTGAATCTCGTCTGCAAAGGTAAAAGCTATGATTTCATCGCCCCGTTCGGGGCTTAGTTGGTATAGCCTGCGGGGAATTATAGGACGTCTTCGACGCCCTCGTTGACGGATTTTCATTTTCCCCGCGCCTCGCGTCTGGATGCAAATTTTGCCCTACGGGCAATTTGCATCCGCCACTCGTGGCGGGGCTATAATTACATCGCCCTTTCAGGGCTTAATTGGTATAGCCTGTGGGGGTGGGATACTAAAAAATACCGTGGATGGGAGCGGGGGCGTCCTATCCACGGTGTCTTTTTTATCCGGGCGATGCGTTCTTCTTTAGCTTGTTGAAGTTCCCCGGGGTGCCTCAGGTGGAGGCGGGATGATTACTTGCTGAAGTAACGACGGAAGAGGCCTTCGAAGCCACGGCCGTGACGAGCCTCGTCCTTAGCCATTTCATGAACGGTGTCATGGATGGCGTCGAGGTTGAGCTGCTTGGCGCGGGCTGCGATACGCATCTTGTCGGCGCAAGCACCTGACTCGGCGTTCATGCGCTTTTCGAGGTTGGTCTTGGTGTCCCAAACAACGTCGCCGAGGAGCTCGGCGAAGCGTGAAGCGTGGTCAGCCTCCTCGAGAGCGTAGCGGCGGAAAGCCTCGGCAATTTCGGGATAACCCTCACGGTCGGCCTGACGAGACATGGCGAGGTACATACCTACCTCGGTGCACTCGCCCATGAAGTGGGCGTTGAGGTCTTTCTTCATTTCGTCGTCGGTGTCCTTGGCAATACCGATAACGTGCTCGGTAACGAAGTTGAGGGCTTCGCCTTCCTTGAGCTCTTCAAACTTGGATGCGGGAGCACCGCAGAGGGGGCACTTTTCGGGTGCGGCGTCACCTTCGTGAACGTAACCGCATACGGTACAGATGAATTTCTTCTTCATAGTTGTGTGTAATTATATTGTTGAGTATTGTGAGCACTGTGAAGTGATACGCAAAGGTAGTTCAAGCATTGTCCGAAAACAATAGTTTACGAAAAAATTTAACAAAATTTGCAGGTAGATGCTCAACTATCCACGGGGCGGGCATGTTTTACCCTTGAGTCAATAAGTGAACTATAATTACAAACTAAAAAAAATAATACAGATATGGATTCAAAACAGCAGAAAATTGCCGATGCGGCAAGCAAGATATCAGCCCAGGCGGCTGAGGTGAGTGCGGATGCAGCCAAGGTGGCAGCTAACGCTCAGGTAAAAGCAGATAAGGAGGCTATCGCTGATAAGATGGCCCAGGCCAAGCAGGCTGCAAGCGAGAAGCTCGCGGATGTGAAGGATACTGTGGCATCGACCATCTCGGATGCTCAGGATTCGCTGTCGGCTTCGGCTCAGGAGGCTAAAGAGAAGGCGGCTCCTATCCTCGATAAGGTTAAGGCCGGTGCGGCTAATGCTCTCGATTCGATCGCTGACGCAGCAGCCAATCTCGCTGACAAGCTTAAGTAATTCGCCCCTGAAGGGGATTCGTCCCTGGTGGGACGAAGTTTAGGAGGTTATGGGGTTATAAGGTTAATATGACCGTGGCCGTTCGGATTCCTTTCTGCCCCATTTGAGCCTTTGATCCCCGGCAACTCAGGATTGATTTTAGTTATAACATAAAATATGCTCCATCCGTGCGTTTTGAGCGGGGATGGAGCATGTTTTTTTGTTGTTGCGTGGGGATTCCTTATGTGGGATTCCCTTATTGTTGGCTGTGTTTATTTCAGGGCTTTGAGCATGGGGAGGGTCGATGTGTGGGAGGGACGGGTGGTCTTGTAGACAAGGAGATTGCCGTCGCGGTCGTAGAGGAGGAAGTGGGGTATGCCCTTGACATTTAGAAGGGTGCAGAGGTTGCCGGAGGAGTCGCGGAGCTGGTTGCCGTGCATGTTGAGCTGATCCATTTTCTTGAGCCATGCGTCCTCGCTCTTGTCAACCGAGATGGATACGAATGTCACGTCGTCGCTTCCCTCAAATTCTTTCTCAAGGTTCTGCATGTGGGGAACTTCGCCTACACAGGGGCCACACCATGAGGCCCAGAGGTCAACGAAGACGTATTTGCCCTTGAACGAGGAGAAGTCCACCTTGTTGCCGTTGCGGTCAACGAGGACTACGGCTTCGGGGAAGGGGGTGCCGGGCACGGTGACTTTGCGGGCCTTGAAGTTGTCAACCCAGGTGGCAGGGAGAGAGTAGCGCTCAGTGAGGGCTGTGAGGCGTGCCACGCCGTCGTCGAAGTTGTTCTTGTAGTCGAAATTGTTGAGGAACGAGTCGAGCATGGAGTCGGTGACACGCGAGCGGATAGCCTCGTCGTCATAAGCGGAGTAGAGATCGGCCATTTTCTCCTCGATGGTGTTGCCTTTGAGAGAGGATGCTACAATGGATGCCGAGGAGGAGAAACATGCCGCCATGGGGGTGTCGAGCACCATGGCCGGGGGTGCAAGAAGATCGGATGCCGAGAAGGGGACATCGAGACCCGCACGCTTGCGGAGATGCACCGCGAGGCTTACGGCATCGTAGGTGGAGGTATAGCCCCATAGGCGTATATACAGCGCGATGGGTGCGGGCACTGACGGAAGTGACGCGATGGAGTCGGACACAGTGACCAGGCGTGAGATGGCGGCCTTCATCTCGTCGACACTCATCTTGTCGACATTCTCGGCGAGAGAGCGGGAAATGTTGGAAAACAGCTCGTCGCACTTGCCGAGGGCGAGGTTGGAGGGATCCTTGAGATTGGATGCAAGCACACCGTCGACGATGCTCAGGGCAACGGGGCCGGTGGAGGCATCAAGATACATGGGGAGGATGTATTGCTGATTGCGGCTGTAGCAATATACGTTGTATATATTGTTCTTGCCACGGAACATATCACCTGACAATGTGCATGATGTCTCGGAGGGGCGCTTGAGTGTGACAAGCGAACGATTGGAGGCCTCCACGGCATTGAGGGCGATGTTGAATTGGGTACATCCGGGGAGCGATGAGAGGTCGAAGCTGACGGGGAATGTCTCCTGCGAGAAAGCTGAGGTGCCGGCAAAGAGGCAGATCGCCACGGCCAAGAATGATTTCTTAAGGTTCATAGGGTATATGATTGGATTGGAATAGATTGGATGGGTTTTGTTACAACTTCCCAAAGTTAAAGAATATCAGCGGATTTCGCAATAAGCAGATGTAAGAAACTGTGTAAAATCCACAGACCGATACCATTGGATAGGAAAAAATATCCTCTTCTCAGCCCCTTTTGACCAATGGCCTGGGACCTTGAAGAGGATATATGATCATCATGCCACGAATGTATCAGATACGTGGCTTGTAGAAGATAGTAGAGATGCGGTCAGCACAATCCTTATAAGTATTAACAGGAGTTGCATTGGGGCTGTCGGTGCGCACATCGGCAACCTTATAGATATATAAGTTGCCACGTCCGGTGGCAGTATTCACGGTAGCCACACACAACTGATCGGAACCGTCATTATTGCTGGAATCACGCACCAAGAGAGCGGTTACCTCCTCGCCAGGATAGGAAAGACATGCCTGGGACGTGGATGGGAACGAGAAGGCATTGTCGCTGAGAAGGAGAGCCACATAGACACTATTTCCAACACTGTAATAAGTACGGCTATAATTGTGAGATGGAACAATCTGAGACTCAGCCGTAGGCAGGGCTGTTGAAGCATCAACATTTATCTCAGCACGTGACACCAACTCCATGGGGTAGTAGCTACCACCCGACAACTCATTCACATAGGAATTATAGTACTTACCAGTAGTGACATCGCGAGAGATTACATAGTTGGGATAAATGTCGCTATACTGACCCGGGATCTTGACTCCCATGAAAGCCTTTATTATCTCCTCATTGTCGAACAGAGGATGTCCGTCAACGCGCAACTCATAGGAATAGTTCCATGCAGGCTTCCAAGTGGCCATACTCGTATACTTTCCATAGAAGCAGTCGGGGTTCTTCTTGTAGAAGTAGTTCACAAAATTGAGCGTACCCCATGACTCATAGGATCCACCGGTGATCACTTCGTCGGGTTCATATCCGGCCATGTCGGTTGTCTCATATCCAAACATATTTGTGGCATTTACAGTTATGAAGCGCTTGATCGAAGGATCATAAAGATTCACCGCGGCAGAAGATCCCCATACAATATCGGCTTTGAACCCAGGGATGAGCTTATTATAGTCCACCGTGGTAATTGCCATGAAAGAGTTAGGATCCAAGAAGTAGGTATGACCGGTAGTAACCACGGCAATCCTGGTAACCATGTTGGGATAAGTGAGCATGATCTTATAAATAGCCTTGATCTCCTCAGCAGCTATATCCTTGTTGATTGCCTCGAGGGAATGCTCTATGATGATCTGAGATATGCCGGCCTCAATGTCCTCGGTTGTGAGAGACTTGATGAAGGAAAGGTTGCCCACGCCGTTGGCGTCATTTGAGACAAGAGCATAGCCCTGCTCGAATGTACGGTTCATGTTTACCTGATATTCCTGAGAGATTCCGATAGTTCCATCGGTGGCATTGAGCTGTACGATGTACATACCGCCTTCGGGGAAGAAGTAAGAGAACACAGGCTCATTGCTAACCTCGGCCAACTGGCCTCTCACACCATTGGTGTAGGTAGCCACCGACCATGTGTAGGACAGAGTGCCGGTGCCATCGTAACGCACCTGGGGATCGATCACACAGTCCTCGCCATAGTTGAAGTTCATCTCGTAGGGCTTATCAGAGTCAGAGCCCATCACGGAAATCGATGGAAGCGCGGCTCCGCCGTAGGCACTCTCGTCCTCGATACATGAAGAAAGCACGCCTGAGAGAGCGAGAGGGAGAATGAAAAGTGATTTATATAGTAACTTCATGATTCTTAAAATATAGGATTACCAGTTGGGATTCTCAAGCCATGTCACCTCGGGGTGCTCGTTGTAGAGGGGAATTGACACGTAGTTGCGCAGGAAGGCTTCATAGTTTACAAACGGCCCCTGCTGGCTACGCGCATTCACGAAGTAATGGCCGTAGCCATCGATCATCTCGTTGTAGATGGAGAGGTTGGCCTCGGGCGCCAGACGGTAGAAGTAGTCGAAGAAGAGCTGAACATTCTCGAACGAGTAAGTGGGGAAACCACCCCAACGCGGCCACCATACAGGGGCGACAGTGGGACGGATGTCGGAATACACGATCTTGAAGAAGCTGTTCTTCACGGAACGGAGGTCGTCGTTCTCATTGATAATCAGGCGGAGCTTGTACTGCTTGTTGAGCAGTTCGGGGTCACGGTCGCGGAGCAGGTTGACCTTGATGACACCGCTCACCTCCCCGGCAGGAATCACAGCGTCCTCAATGGTGTAGTGGGTACCCTCGATCATGGTGGTGGAGTCAGGGAGAGCGGCCACAGCAATCACACGGTCGGAGGAGGAAGGCATACCCATGAGGATGACAGGGATCTCCACGGTGTGTACATTGGCGATGTCGTAGCCAAACGAGTAGTCCACAATAGTATCCACCTCCTGACGGTTGTTCTTATACTGGAAGAACACGGAGTCCTTCTGAGTGGTGTCGTAGACTTTATAATCGTCCTCGGTACATGCGGCAAGCATCGACACCACACATCCGAGACACAGTATATTTCTTAAAACTTTCATTATTCTAATCATTGCTTAAGTGAGAGGAAGAAAATTACGGACGGTACTCAAACTCCTCCTTGGGCACGGGAACGACATAGATGGCGTTGCTTGCTGGGATCACGCGGGCCTCCTGGTTGGAGAGGATATCTTCATTGCGACGCTTCATGTTGAACCACACCTGGCCTTCGCAGTAGAGCTCCTTGTGGAACTCGTTGGCGATACGGTCGGTCGTGAGAGTCTCGTCAGCCCCGAGAGGCATAAGCCCGCGGGATGTAACCTCGGAGTTGTAGTACTGCACGGCTGTGTTATAATCGCTCTGCAACAGTGCCTCGGCAGCGATGAGATAAAGCTCGGACACGTGCATGAGGTTGACACCCGAGATGAGATCGGTACGGAGTGGAACGTTGTTGTTCTCGATGGTAAGATAGTCCACAACCTTCAGGCATTTGGTGATAGAGTTCTCGGAGCGGAAATGATTGCGACGGAAATCCTGGCTTGTAGCGGGAACGTCCTTGTTGTAGATCGCGCTCCATGGGTTGAGCTTAGCGCTACCCGAGTAGTCGGACCAACAAGTGTAGGAGGAGTAGGACTGATAGGTGTACAGCAACGATCTGGTAGTATCGAGATAATTAGACGCATAAAGGCCGAAGATTGTTTCCTTGGGCGACAGGGTGCCGGCAAGATAGGTCTGTACTTCGGTGACATCGACAAGAGGGAAGCATCCCGAGTCGATGACCTTCCGGGCATAGATGGCGGCATTGGCCATATCTCCGAAATACCAGTAGACACGGGCGAGAAGGCCACGCACAGCATAGATGTTCATGTGAGTCTCACGCCAGTTGTTGAACTTGAGATACTGGGTATTGTTGTGGGGATATGTGATGAGGTTCTCATCATCGGCCAGAAGGCGCTCGGCCTCAAGGAGATCGGCAATGATCTTATCGCGAGTCTCACCCACTGTAAGGAAAGGCTTGACCGAGAAATTGAAAGTCTCCACATAAGGGATACCGCGCTGGGCGGGATCGGTGGGAGCAAACAGGCGCAGGAGGTCGAAATGCACGAGAGCACGCACACCAAGCATCTCACCACGATAGGTGTTATAGAGGGACAGCTCGGCGGGAGTGCGCTTGTCGAGATTCTGGATCACATTGTTGGCATATCCGATGGACTTGTAGGCGGCCTCCCAGAGTTTGGAGAAGCGCAGACGCAGGTTCTCGTTGGATTCGTACTGGTACTGGGCAAGAGCCACAAGCTCGGATGAACCGCAGTCGAGATCCTGGGCCATGACATCGGTGAGTCCCCACAGGAGGTCACAACCATAGAGATTATTGGAGACAAGCGAGCCATAGACACCGTAGATGGCATCCTCGAATCCGGAGGCATCCTTGAAAAGATCGTCCTCGACCTTTTCACCTTTGGGACGCACATCGAGGAAATCGTCGCACGAGGTCATGGCCGGCATGAAGGTCATGGCACATAGGAGTGCTATATATATTTTTTTCATCTTATAGTAAATCGGTTGAGAGGGTTGAAGAGTAGATTTAGAATGTGAGACTTACCGATAAGTTCACACTACGACTGAAGGGGTAAGAGGTGCCTCGCTCGTATTTGGCCGACGTGATGCGGAAGAGGTCCTCGGCACCTGCGCTGAGATACATGCGCTGGAGGCCGATGTTGTTGAGCCAAGTCTGCGGCACATTGTACTGGAGAGTCACTGATGAGAGCCACAGCTCATTGTCCTTCTCGACAAAACGGTCGGAGTAGGCGAATGTCTTACCACCGTCGGTGGATATGCCGAGGTAGGATACCACGTCGCCGGGCTTTCTCCAACGATCGGTGAACGCGCGGAGGTCGACATTGTTCTTGGGATCGACATTCTCGACTTTGGCCATACGGGTAGAGTTGTACATGTCGCCACCGAAACGGTAGGAGAAGTTGAGGTTGAGCGAGAAGTTCTTCCAAGTGAGCAACGAGGAGATGGTACCCTGGAGAGTGGGATTGGTGTCACCGCAAGCTACCTGATCGGAAGAATCATAATCATAAGTATAGGATCCGTCAGCCTTGATGAATATTTCCTTACCGGATGCAGGGTCGATACCGGCCGAACGCACGGCGTAGATGGCGGTGGGGGACTCGTTCTCGCGGTACTGGAGGCGTGGGGTGGACTCGGTGTTCTTCTCGCCGTTCTCCTGGTTCATGCGCTTGAGAGCATCGGAGATCTCCTTAATTGTGGTCTTGGAGTGGAGTCCGTTGACTGATACATTCCAGCTCCAGTCGCGTGTCTGGATAAGCTTGCCCCATAGAGAGAACTCAAGACCGTTGCTCTCCTGGCGACCATAGTTGTTCTTTACGGTAGTTGCGCCGGAGGAGGGGGGCAGAGATACGTCGATGAGCATATCGTCGGTATTCTCACGGTAGTAGTCAAGATTGATGTTCATGCGGTCGCCAAACAGCGATGAGGTGAGACCGATGTTGAACTTCTTGGTGGTCTGCCATGTAAGGTCGGGGTTAGCCATACCCATGGGCACAGCACCAACACCTGCGTAGTGGAGATAGCTTGTGGAGTAGAAATATGTGGCCATAGCCTGGTAGGAGTCAAACTTCACGCTACCGGTGTAACCGTAGCTGCCTCGTATACGGAGAAGATCGACGAAACCGAGATCCTTGATGAAATTCTCGTTGTGGAGGTTATAACCGAGACCTGCCGACCAGAAGGGGGCAGTGCGCTTGTCGGCACCGAACTTGGAGGAGCCTGACAGACGGTAGCTACCGTCGATGACGTAACGGTTCTTGAGAATGAAGTTGGCGGCGGCAAATCCACCCACGCTCGTGGAAAGATCCTCACCACCTGAGGGAAGCTGCTCGTTGTAGTAGCTTGTGGCATAAGCAATATCGGCAAGATCATCGGAAAGGAAGCCACTACCCACGAGGTAACCCGAGGTCGTCTTGTTGCGCTTGGCCTCCCAACCGAGGTTGAGGGTGAACATGGTACCGTCATTGTCGAAATTGTGAATCCAGTTACCGATCACCTTGGCGCTCCAATTGTCGGTGCCGAGATTGCCCACGCGGTAGTAACCTTTCTGGTTGAGCTGGGTTTCATTGGCGAAATAGTTGGAGTCGGGCGACTTGAATTCATCGCTCGTACCACGCGAGGTGCTGTAGGCTCCCTGGGCGGTGATGTAGAGGTTGGGCTTGAAGTTATAACGCACGTCAAGCGAAACATTCTGGGTGCGGGTCTGAGTCTTGGAGAAGCTGCTCAGAGAAGCCTCGTAGAGAGGATTGTTCTTGGAGAACGACAGGCTGGGACGGAAGTTGCCATACTCGTCGTAGGGGGAATCGTAAGGATTGGCGGTAATGTAATCATCGAACGATCCGTAGCGGGAGTTGTTGGTCTGCAGGCTTGTGTGGTCAGCGCGCAGTGTCACAATGAGCTTGTCGCGTACTCGATAGCTGAGATATAGGTTCATGCCGTAACGCGAACGGCCGTCGTCCTTCATGACACCGTTGATGTCAGAGTAATCAGCAGTAATGCTATAGTCGAGGCTCGACCCACGTCCGGATACGGTAAGAGAGTGGGTGTGGGAGAAACTGTTGCGCACAGGTTTGGATATCCAGTCGATGTCACGACCGCCGCCTACCATGGCGAGCTTGTCGTAATATACCTTGTCAATATCGCTCTGGCTCATCGAAGTGCCGGTAGTAGGATATTTGCCAAGGGTGTATAGACCGGCCATGCGCTCGAACTCAAGCTTCTGGGCGGCATTACAGAGATCATAGCTGCTGAGGTCGGCAAAGCTCATCTCGGGGGTGAAGGTGTAGCGCACTCTCACGGGAGCCTGGGCCACACGCTTGCGCTCAATGATGATGACACCGTTGGCGGCGTTCTCTCCATAGAGGGCGGTGGCGGATGCGTCCTTGAGGATGTCGACACGCTCGATGTCCTGCATATTTATATCGTAGAGGGCCTGGAGAGTGCTCTCCACACCGTCGATCACGATGAGGGGTGAGTTGAGGCCCACCTCGTCGCCGGTGGCGAGCGATGTGGTGCTTCGTATCACGAGGTCGGGGATGGTGTTGGGGTTGGATCCCATCGCATTGTTCTGGGTGATGTTAAGACCCGCATCAAGGGTGCTGAGAGCCTGAAGGATGTTGGTGGACGACACGCTCAGAAGCTCGTCACCCGAAAGGCTCTTGGCCGCACCGGTGTAGGTGTTGCGGTTACGGGTGAAGTATCCGTTGACCACTACTTCCTGGATTTTCTCGGCGCTCTCGGCCATGACCACTTCCATGGACTTGCCACGCACGGGCTGGAGATCCTGTGTGGCATATCCGATGTAGGAGAATCTCAACACACATCCTTGGGGCACACTTACGGAGAATTCTCCGTCGAGGTTGGTGGCAACTCCTGACACCATCTTGTCACCCTTGACAACAGCAACGGTCACACCAGGCATGGGGAGATGTTCAGCCTCATCGACGACCACGCCATAGACGTTGCCGTTCTTGGAGTCCTGGGCAGCCGCGTCGACGCTATAATTAAGCGCGAACGCAATGGCAATAACCAAGACCTTAACCAGTCTTGACAGACCGGCTGACTTCTTGTTTTCTAATTTCATTGCACAGTGTTAAAATGTAATAATTGATCTATTTGCACTCTTCAAAATGACACTGATCCACCGTTTTTAGCTTCATTTTGATTTTTTAAACTCAGCAAAGATAATGATTAATAAACACGATGTCAATAGGCTGATTCACAGCAGGTCATATCAGTAAGGTCATTTTCTACCCCCCCCCCCCACGCCGTAAACCACTGATTTTCAACAATTTATCCAACTTGTTACAATTCAGTTATTTAACACAATTTAACCATAAATATTGGACGTTATTTTTACGTCACCGCAGAAAGTGGCGACGAATGAAAAAGCATTTGGGCGCGTGGAGGAATTTGCGTATTTTTGCAGGAAGAAATTACAATCCTATGAACGATTTCATGAACTGGTGCCGCCGGTACCTCTCCTTCACCCTTCTGGCCGCGCTTGTGGTGCTGGCTCTGGTGCTGTTCTTCAACGAGAACTCGCTGGTGCGCACCATCGATCAGGAACGCCGCATCGATGAGCTCAAGGCCCAGATAGAGGATGCCACCGACACGCTCGAATACTACAGGGGGCTGAACAACTCGCTGCGCAATGACCGCGAGACCATGGAGCGTATAGTGCGCGAACAGCATCACATGCAACACCCCGACGAGGATGTGTACATATTCAAGTAATCACCATCTAATAAATTATATAATAATGCAACGCAACAACATATCGGCCCTACTGAGCATGGTGGGGCTCATAGTGATACTCTCGGCGGCAGCATTGCCGTTTTTCCACCTGAGCCGTCAGCTCACAGCGTGGGTGTACGGAGCCGGTGCGGTGATGCTGTTAATAGGCAAGTTCATGTCGCCCGTGCCGGCCAACGCACCGATAAGGCTGAGACGGCTGTTGAGGATGGAGATATGGACGGCCCTGATATTCGTGGCCGGAGCCGTGTTCCTGTTTCTGCCCCAGGCCGGTGGCAACGACTGGATAGCTTTCACCCTGGCAGGCGGGCTGCTCACGGTGTACACCTCCATAATGATCCCCCGCGAGAGCAAGAAGGGGACGGACAAGGCTGACAAGAAACGCAAATGACCGCCGGGCCTGCCGGGGAGGTGAAGGACAGGGAGGTTTCAGGACCATAGGATACAATTATTAAAATTCCTGAATTATACTGAATATTCACAAGTTATTACTACTTTTGCAGGTCAAAACACCCATATCGTGGCCCACTATCTGACTATCGACCAAGGCAACACCGAGGCAAAGATAGCCCTCTGGAACGATTCGGAGCTTGAGGACTTCCGCATGGAACCCGCACTGAATCCACAGAGGGTCAGCGAGTTTGTGGCCGGACGGCCACTCGCCGGCTCAATCTATTGCTCGGTGACGCGCGAGGATGTCGACATAATACGGCACCTGCGTCACATCTCACCGATGCCCCTGCGGCTCCACCCCGACACTCCGGTGCCTATCAGGGTAGAGTACCGCACGCCGTCGACCCTCGGAGCCGACCGCGTGGCGGCCGCCGTGGGCGCATGGAACGATTATGCCGGCCGTCCTATCCTCGTGGTGGATGCCGGGACGGCTGTCACATACGACTATGTGGACGCCGACGGCGTGTATCACGGGGGCAACATCGCCCCGGGCATATCCATGGAACTGCGCGCCCTGCACGAGTTCACCGCACGGTTGCCCCTGGTGCCGTTCCCCGAAAATATGCCATCGCTCTGCACCGAACTCTTCGGCCGCGACACCCGCGAGGCCATCGCCTTAGGGGCGGTCCACTCAGTGCTCGCCTCAATTCATTATTACCGTAGCCGGTTGCCGCGCGAGACAGTGATCGTGCTTGGCGGAGGCTGCGGACATCATCTTGCCTCAGTCTGCGACTTTGACACCCGTGTCGACGAGCACCTGGTGAGCAAAGGTCTAAACCGTATATTGCTTTACAATGAAACTCTTTAGGACTACAATCACTCTTCTCTGCGCCCTGGGCGCGCTGATAGGTATTCCCGCCGTGGCTCAGGAGACGAGCCCCTACTCGAAATTCGGCTACGGAACTCTCGGCGACAACGCCACTTCCACCCAGCGCCAGATGGGCGGCACCGGATATGCCATGCATTCCGGCCGCCAGATCAACGCCATGAACCCGGCCTCGTATGCCTCGGTCGACTCCATGACTTTTCTTTTCGACATGGGCGTGGATGTGTCGCTCTACTGGCGTCAGGATGCCTCGGGCAAGCAACGTGACTGGGGTGGCGGCATCGATTATGTGACCATGCTCTTCCCCGTGAGCAAGACCATCGGCGTGAGCGCGGGTCTCGTACCGTTCTCATCGGTGGGCTATTCATTCGGCTCGTCGCTCGACAACGGATATTCCAGCCACCAGGGTATGGGTGGTATCAACCAGCTGTACCTGGGCGCGGGTATCACTCCGTTCAAGGGCTTCTCGGCCGGTGTCAACATCAGCTACCTCTTCGGCAACATCTGCAACGATGTGTATGCCACAACATCGTCGGGCATAAGCGCGGTGTTTGAGCAGATGATGGAGATTCAGGACTACCACCTGAGATTCGGCGCACAGTACACCTATAATATATCGCATAAGAACTCCGTGACCATGGGTGTGACTTTCGAGCCCGGCAAAAGCCTGCTCGGAAAGACCTACGTGGTGAAATATCTACAGAACAGCACGGCTACGCCCGACACCATCGCCCCCGGCATAGTGAAGCTGCGCGACAAGTTCTCGTTGCCCTCGTCGTGGGGCATAGGTCTGGCATGGGACTGGAACCAGCGTCTACATGCCGAGGTGGACTTCACCTATCAGCCCTGGAAGGACGCGAAGTATGCCCAAATAGAGAATTTCTCGGCCACACGCATCGACGACCGCTGGAAAGTGGCCATGGGCGCGAGCTATATCCCCGATCCACGCGGAAACTACTTCAAGAGAATGAGCTATCGCGCCGGTGCGTACTACAACCGCGATTATATAATGGTGGGCGACAATCATGTGCGCGACTATGGCGTATCGTGTGGTTTCGGATTCCCGGCCCACTCGTTCAAGACCATGATCAATCTTGGATTTGAATACCGCCAGCGCCAGGCCACCCCCAATCCCCTGCTCAAGGAGAAGTATTTCAACATCACTCTGGGCATCAACTTCAATAATACCTGGTTCTTCCGCAACAAGCTCCGCTAACCGGTATCACTCATCAGCACCCCTACCCTGCCTGTGGCAAAAAATGGAAACATGCGCTTCCTGCCCTTCATAGCGGCAGTTGCGGTGGCCTCGATATGGGCCACCGTGGCCACATCGTGCAAGGACGATTCCAATATCGAGACCGCCGAAGTGACAGCAGGCGATGTGCCCACGATGATGACCCGCGACGTGGAGACACTGATCTCGGACTCGGGCGTGACCCGCTACAAGATCAACACTCCGGTGTGGTACATGTATGACGAGGTGGAGGAACCCTACTGGCGTTTCCCCGACGGATTGAACCTGGTGAAGTTTGACAACTTTTTCCGCACCGAGGCCACTGTGGATGCCGACTCGGCGATATATTACAAACGCAAACAGCTGTGGCGACTCGACGGCAACGTCAACATCAGCAATGTGATGAACGAGAAGTTCCTCACCCAGCAACTGTATTGGGACCAGCGCAGCCACAAGCTCTACTCCGACTCGTTCATCCACATAGAGCGCACCGACCGTGTGCTCGAGGGGTACGGATTCGAGTCCAACGAGCAGATGACCCAGTACAGCATACGCAAGGTCTCGGGCATATTCCCGGCCTCGGAATTCAAGAGCAAGCGAGGCGAGGGCTCGGCCAGGACGGACAGCGTAGCCCCTGCTGACTCGACGAGCCATGGCGGATACTCGGCGGCCGCCGGCGAGATGCCGGAGTGACAACACCGCCCCCCAATATCATCTATCAACTATTATGGATCTGACTTTCTGGATACTCCTCACTATAATTTCGCTCATACTTTCAGGATTCTTCTCGGGCGTGGAGATGGCATTCATCACCTCCGACCGTGTGCGCATAGGCCTCGATTCATCGCGCGGAGGATTCATCAACAATATCATCACCCGATACTACAAGCACCAGGATTTCTTCATCTCCACCATCCTCGTGGGCAACAACATCGTGCTTGTGATCTACGGTATGGGCGCCGCCATGCTTATCGAGCCGTGGATAGCCGAGCATATATCGTCCAACCAGGCGGTGATACTTCTGCTCCAGACCATCATCTCCACTCTCGTGATACTTTTTACGGGTGAATTCATCCCCAAGTCGATATTCCGCATCAACCCCTATACGATGCTCAAGGTGTTCGCCCTGCCTATATTCTTCTTCTATCTCATACTCTACCCTATCGCGGCATTCACCTCATGGCTTTCCAAGGTGCTGATGCGCATAGCCGGACTCAAGGCCGAGGACTCGGGCTTAGGAGTGCTATCAATCTCCGACCTCAACGATTACCTCGAGAACAAAATCGACGATCTGGACAATCCGGCTGAGACCGAAGTGGAGAACGAGGTGAAGATATTCCATAACGCGCTCGACTTCTCGTCGACCCAGCTGCGCGATTGCATGGCACCCCGCAACGAACTGGTGGCCATCGACCTCGACGACACTACCCGCGAGGAGCTCTCCGACCTGTTCACCTCCTCGGGCCGCAGCAAGATCCTGGTTTATCAAGGCGACATCGACAATGTGGTGGGTTATGTACACGTGTCGGAGCTGTTTGATCCCGCAAGCGACTGGAAAGAGCATATAAAAGAGGTGCTCTATGCTCCCGAGACACTTCTGGCCAATACCATGATGCGCCGTCTGCTCAGCGAGAAGCGCTCCATGGCCGTGGTAGTGGACGAGTTTGGCGGCACCGCCGGACTTGTGACCCTCGAGGATCTCGTGGAAGAGATATTCGGCGACATCCAGGACGAGCACGACATGAACGGCATCACTGCCAACGAGGTTGCGCCCGGCGTGTATGAATTCTCCGGGCGAATAGAGGTGCGCACTCTGCGCGACCAGTACCGCCTCGACATACCCGAAGACGATGAGTACCAGACCCTCGCCGGATATATTATCCACGAGACAGGCACTCTGCCCGCCCAGGGAGAGACCGTCACGATCGACGACCTCATGTTCACCATCAAGGAACGCTCGGCCACCCGCCTCGACCTGGTGCGCATAGAATCAGTACCTGAGGAGAAAGAATAGCCTTCAACCATGCTGTACAAATTTTAACATTTAAGCCTTAAATCCGCCCCAATTTAAACTATATTTGCTATATTCACCCAATTTTAGGACTATTTTGCAAAAACCATAGATTTTTTAAATAAAATTTATTTCACATACAAAAAAAATGCCCTAATTTTGGCACGCTCTAAGGGTGAAATGTGCAGAACCTGATTTACAGGCCTCTCCCCACATGATTCACGGCCACAGGCCATCATCCTCCATGAGCACTCCGGAAAAAGCAATCTATCATTAAAACCCCTACAGAAACTTTAAATCATGAGTAACTCTACTGTAAAACCCGCCAGCGGCAAGCTCGGCGTACTCGTAGTAGGTCTCGGCGCGGTCACCTCAACATTCATGACCGGCGTCCTCATGGCCCGCAAAGGCCTTTCCAAACCCGTCGGCTCAATGACCCAGTATGACAAGATCCGCGTGGGCAAAGGAGCAGACAAGAAATATCTGAAATATGAAGAAATCGTGCCCATGGCCAGCCTCGATGACATCGTGTTCGGTGCATGGGACGTATATCCCGCCAACGCTTACCAGAGCGCCAAGTATGCCGAAGTACTTCAGGACAAGGACATCGAGCCTGTAAAGGACGAGCTCGAGAAGATCGTGCCCATGAAGGCCGCTTTCGACCACAACTATGCAAAGCGCCTCAACGGTGACAACATCATGGTGGGCAAGACCCGCTGGGAGATGGTAGAGCAGCTCCGCGAGGATATCCGCAACTTCAAGAAGGAGACCGGTGTAGAGCGCGTAGTTGTACTCTGGGCCGCTTCTACTGAGGTATATGTTCCCATCGACATGCAGTATCACGGCACACTCGAGGCTCTCGAGGCTGCCATGAAGGCTGACGACAAGGAGCATGTAGCTCCCTCCATGTGCTACGCTTACGCAGCACTTACCGAAGGTGCTCCCTTCATCATGGGCGCCCCCAACACCACCGTTGACATCCCCGCTATGTGGGAGCTCAGCGAGAAGACCGGTATGCCCATCTCAGGCAAGGACTTCAAGACCGGCCAGACTCTCGTGAAGAGCGGTTTCGCCCCCATCATCGGCACCCGTTGCCTCGGTCTCAACGGCTGGTTCTCGACCAACATCCTCGGTAACCGCGACGGTCTCGTGCTCGATGAGCCCGCCAACTTCCGCACCAAGGAGGTGAGCAAGCTTTCTACCCTCGAGTCAATCCTCGTAGCCGAGGAGCAGCCCGATCTCTACGGCGCAAACTGTGGCGGTGCTGAGGAAGGCGGACACCAGGGTTACTACCACAAGGTACGTATCAACTACTATCCCCCGCGCAACGACAGCAAGGAGGGATGGGACAACATCGATATCTTCGGCTGGATGGGCTATCCCATGCAGATCAAGATCAACTTCCTCTGCCGCGACTCTATCCTCGCAGCTCCCCTTTGCCTCGACCTCGTGCTTCTGAGCGACCTCGCCGCACGTGCAGGCCGTCACGGCATCCAGCGCTTCCTGAGCTTCTTCCTCAAGAGCCCGATGCATGACTACACCAAGGGTGAAGTGCCCGTTAACCACCTCTTCAAGCAGTATACCATGCTGAAGAACGCTATCCGCGAGATGGGTGGCTACGAGGCTGACGAGGAGATCGACTAATCCCACGAGTCAACTCGACATCTCTCCGGACCGGTCCACATAGTGGATACCATCCGGATAAAACATAAAAAGTTACCGCAGGAATCTTTCCCGCGGTAACTTTTTTATTCTACCTGTCGCTCAGAGGCTGACAAGTAACATTTTACCATTCATTTATATTCTATTGACAGGCTTTTATTCGCCAGACTTTGTCTTGCCGGATACGACATCACCTCCCTTGAAGTTCTTCATATCAGAAAGCGACAACTGTCCCTCAGCAATTACCACGGCCAGTTCCTTAGCCTCGTTCACCACGATAACATAACGGTATTTACCATTAGTCAAGGGAAGACGTGATATTTTCACGTTTTCACCATCCTCCTTCACTTGCATAAGCAGTTCATATCCGTTGGCCGAGCTAAACTGGCTGATGCGTTTCTCCATGAACTTTCGCCCCGAGGAATTCTCGCTTGTCACGATCTGGACATTATCTATCTTGTCTCGCAACAATGACATCTGGGAACCACTGACACCGGGGAGTTCCGAGGCCATCTGAAGCATGGCCTTGGTAATGAATACGGTCGTCACATTCTTGTTGTTCTCACATTCATTGAAAAACGGGCTTTGTGCCCATGCTCCCATAGCTACCATTAACGCCATAAGGAGCGGGATGATTCTTTTTCTCATATCTATATGGATTATATATTCAATCAGTTTCCTGACTACCGGTCAGGCGCGCAAGCACGCTCCAGGCCTTTTCGGTAGCGGCATCGGCCGGAATACCGGTGCGCTCCATCTTCTCACAGCCCCTCTCGACAGTCGAGGCGAAAAGTCCCAGGGCCTTGTTGACCTCGGCGTAGGTCTGCTCGGGGGTGAGATCGCTTCCTGGATGCTCATGATTGCGACCGAGCATAAAGCCCACTCCCACGCACATCAACATCGCTACCGATGCGGCTATGCCCCACGCCCGGAAAGCAGCAGAGCGTGAACGTATTGTAGGCCGGTTTTCCTCCGCCTCATGCTCCGACGCCTCCGCCTCCAGGCGGTCAATCAACGATTCCATCCTTGACTCAAAGCCATCAGGGACTGCCACGGCATCCATGTGGGCCATCATTTCCTTGACGGGTAGATACTCGGCAGGAAGCGACGGATCATTGAGAAGATCACGCATCTCCCGCTCCTCATCGGGAGTGGAGAGCGCCTCATAGTAGCGATCGGTCAGCACCTTAAGTCGTTGTATATTTTCTGCGGTCATAAGCAAGTCATTTTTTACATTATCCACCAAACCGGGAACGTATCGCACGGCGCGCACGGCTCAGAAGCTGTCTCACATTGTCGGCCGAGAGTCCGGTGTCTCGGGCTATCTCCTCGTTGGGCCTCCCCTCGACATCGTGCATCGTGATCACCACACGCTGGCTTGAAGGCAACGCGTCGATCAGCTTCATTACCAATTCGGCCCGGTCGCGCACTGCATGGTCGGCACCGTCGGCGCCAACTTCCGACGCTTCGGGTGCATCAAGATCCACCCGTCCGGCGGGACGGCCATCAAGGAGCGTGAGACACCGGTTTCTCACCATCGCCATCACATAAGCCCGCTTATTGTCGACCGTCCCGAGCACGTCACGCCGTTGCCACAGCCTGACGTACACATCCTGCACGGCATCCTCGGCCTCCTTTGCATCACCGAGAAGGCGGACCGCCTCGGCATACATCATCCGGCTAAACGGGAGATAGGTTTCCTTGAATTGTGTAGCGTCAGTCATTGGTGACATTTGTCGGGAATAATGGGTTTATAACCATAAGACTCCCCGAACGTGTTTTTGTGACAAAAATAATGATTTTTTATATCCGCTCCAACAGAGGGTGTTATCGACCGGCAGCCTTGGAGCGCAGTGTCTCACCGTCAGCGTCTCCGCCCGTGAGTTTGCTTACATCCTTTTTCTGCTTGCCCCAGTTGAAGTTGTAGGAGATCTGGATTACAGGCATACGGTCAAATCCACGGCTCCTTAACACGTTACGGTTGGAATTATAGCGGTTAAGCGACTCCGATCCCATACTGTAGCGGGTAAAAGGCATGAACATACCCACCGTCGCCGTCAATCCGCGCCAACGGTAACCGATGGATGCCATAGAGGTCTTCTCACTATGGCTTATCACCTCGCCCCACAGAGTGGAGGGATTATCCTCGTAGCTGACCATAAGGATGAAGTTACGGTAGAATCCGTTCAACGACACGTCTCCACACCAGTTATGGAACCGATGGACATATCCAGTGCCCCTCGTGCGGGCATTATAATATCTTATCGAGCCCTTGAGGGTGAGGATGTCGGGGATGATCTCTACCTGAGCCGATAGCGAGACCTGACGGGCTGTATGCCCTCCGCTGTTCTCGTAGGAGGTGATGAGCCGGTCGCCGTCCCACTGCAGATAGGGAGCTATGGCATGAGGGGCTCGGTTCCACTCTCCCTCCAGGCGTCCGCTCACACGCGGGAGGTTGAATTTGTACTGCAACCTCAACCGATAGGAGGTATAGGGTTTAAGTCCGGGATTTCCTATCTGATACTGAAAACCGTCGATCTGCTGGATCTGCCCATCGGTCTGCGACAGCGAGGGTGCTGAGGTGCGGCTCGAAAGGTTGAAACTGAAACGTGACACATCGTTCAGACGGTAGCCCACCGACAGTCTGGGACGGAGCGACCATTGCGTGGATCCGCCATCGGAGCTCAAAGTCATACCCTGCGCTCCAAGTCCGCCAGTCACATTCACCTTTCCGAACATGTGGAAATACTCTCCGTACAAATATGTACGCTCCTGGCTGTGACGGCTCACGGAGCCTGACTCGCGCACGGCGCGGTTGTGTGTACGGCCATAGTGCAAACCTCCGGTAAACCGGCCTGCACGCCACCGCTTCACATAACTGCCCTCGACATTCACGCTGTACTGCCTGTCGCGGATATAGGTATTCACATCGGTGACAGGTACTGCCATGTCATCGAGAAGGCTCTCGCGATATTCATGGGAGGAACGCCCGTTGAACACCGATCCCGAAACGTCAAGCGCCAAAGTCTGGTCATGTGGCAGTTTCTGCTCCCAATAGGCATTTAGGCCGGGACGGAACCCCTCGTCATCAGACTGACGCTCATGAAGCACAATCTTCTCATCGCTTCCGTCGATAAGCATAAGTCCGGTATTGGACCTCACGGTGGGCCAGTTCTTGTCCATGGTCAATCCCAACCACACCACTGTCTTATCGGAATTAATGTAGCTGTAGGACAATCGGGGCAGGAGGTTGGTCATTGACACGTAACCGTTCATAGGCGACTCGGTGCGGGTCACGGATACTCCGTCGGTGCGGGTGAATGTCTCGGTATATTCCCTGTGGGAATCGACATGGTTGGTGTATCGGCCCTGCACGCCAAGGCCCCACTGCGACCGACCATTGTTGAGCTTGAGGTCAAGATATCCATTTCCCCACGGCTGGGTAAACGACTGCATCCCCTGGGCCATCACAGATCCACCGACCATAGGATTGGTCACCACTACATTTATCACGGCCACAGCCTCGCCATATTTCAATCCGGGATCATCCATCCACTCCACCCGCTTCACCGAAGTGGGATCAATAGTGCGAAGCTGATCGGGCGAGGCCTTGCGTCCATTTATACGTATCTCCACGTCCTGGCCGAAAGTCCTCACGGTGCCCATGAACTCGTTGACCGAGAGCGATGGAATCATCAGGTTATTGAGAAGCGACATGCCGTTGGGCGACGCCTCGACTGCCGATCTCGACGGGATGAGCACATCCATGTCGGACTTATGGATCACTTTGGGAGCTTTCACTGTGACTTCCCCGAGCATGACTTCGGAAATGGTAGTGTCAGCCGGCACAGTAATGTCTCTGCCGGGCACTGAATCAGGCTCCCGGACAGACATTGTGCCACAATACATTTTTGAGGGGGATGCCAGGCTCAATAACCCGGCCAACATTACGGAATATATCCTGATGTCATTCATAATCGTTTTCGCGTGAAGATTGTCATTACTCTCATATGACACTCCCGGTACCCGATATGTGACATCCTATGTGAAAAATCAGTTCGTATAGGGACAAAAAAGAAATTGATTGTCATCTCGACAACCAATCTTAGTTAACCTTAAATCTAATACCATGAAAAACACGATGCAAAGTTATAGCTATTCTGTGATTCCTCCAAGGAATATCGCAATTAATTTCGCGCAATTAACACTATTTTACTTACATTTATAAATTGTTTCACTTCCTTTGGTGGAATATTGCCACCAAACCGGCAATTATCTCGCTTTTTGTCAAAACGGATACGTAAGACCGAACATGCTATGAATCAACATCGTTGGCCACCCTGCCCGTGACAGTCCATGCCTTCGGGCAGGGTGGAAGAAAAGTCTTTAATTCTTAATTCTCAAATTCAACTCCTGCACGGCGGATTTGTATGTATCATCGCCGTCGGCCTCGATACATAGGGTGATTCCGCTCCACAGACGCTTGGGGTCGCGTCCGAAATAATCGGGATCGAAGCGGAAGGTGTATTCGCCCGTCTGAATGGCCGGCCCCGATATGAGCACCACGCGGGGGCGCACCGAGGCATGATCATCGCTCGCTACTGAACGGTCGGCATTTACAAACACCGGCTCGATGGTGAACTCGGTGGTGTCACACTCGGCACCGAGTTTTATATGCTGGGAGGCATTGTAGGGGATCAGCTTGCCGTTCATCTTGGCCGAAACATACTGCATACGCTTGCCACGCGACTCATTGTATCGGGCACGGGTGAGATCGACCATCTCCTGATCGTGATACCAGAAGCAATCGTGAGGATCGGTGCTTTCCGAGCCATCCTCCATCCAGCGGGAGTAGTACACTCCACCTTTGGGGCGCGGATCGGCAAGCGACTTGGCGATGAAACGGGCTATATAGTCCTGAGTCTCCTCGGCGAGATCAAAATGCCCCTTGCCCGCGTCGCACAGGAATGAGATACGGCTATCGGGGTACATCATGCGGAACGCAAGGGCCGGACGCACACGCGCCTCCCACCACTCATATTCCCCCTCGATCATCAATCCGGGTATGCTGTCGATATTGCGGGTACGGCCCCACTCGATATTCTCGCGTCCATAACCACACAGATTGGTGCGCGGTGCATCGCCATGAAATGAGATTATACACAGTGTGCGGTCAGGATTCCATGCCGCGAAATTCCACGGGAAAGTGGCCTGGGCCGAGTGTCCGAACGGGATGATGGGCACAGTGGCAAGCTCGGGGTGCTCACTTCCGGTAGCGAGGTCTTTCATTATGCTGTCGAATCTCTCCTGACAGCCCTCCTTCACGTCCCAGTTCTGGGAACCGCTCTGCACGAATATCATCGCAACGCCCAGACTGTCCATCTTTCCGCAGAACATAGGGCTACGGAACAGCACCTCCTCGGTCATGTTCTGATGGCAATACAGCGCGGCCTTCACCTCGCGATGTCCGCGAGGAAGCCTGAGGCACACCCGCCTTCCATCCTCGCCCGACATATAATCGAACGTCACACGCTTGTCCTGGAGTCTGACTCGCTCCCTCATATAATCGGTCAAGGCCCTCACGGAATCCGCATTGGCATGAAGTCGGTCAAACCGTGTACCGAACGGCCCCATGGTGAGAGGTCGGTCATCGCGATCCTGCAATGCCACACAGTGCATGACAAAGTAATTTACTCCTGCATCGCACAACTGATCTATATCCCGGCGGAAGCTACCGAGCGTGGCGGGAATATCGGCATCGCCCGGATAGGCGGTAAATGACTCACAGCCTATCACATCACGCCCGGCAGAATGTCCGTAACGCGACACAAAGCGCGGACGCTCAATCGAGCCGTAATGGCAACGCGCCCAGTATTCACTCATGGGCAGTTCGAGTGTCAACCCATATTCCTTGCGGTCGAAATCGCCGTTGCCGTAAGGCTCTCCGGCCAGCTTCAACCCGTATTCACCTATCATCTCCTTGAACGGCAACAGGAATTCCGTCATGAAAAGATTCTGCTTCACCGGAGTGATGCGTCCTATTCCGCCGGTAAGAAAGTCCTTACCTTCCCCGGTGGTGATGTATTCGGCACCGAGCGACTCGGTCCAATCCTGACCGCCGGCCTCCCAACTGTCGATAAGTATATATTGCAACGTGGTGCCACAATACTCCTTGAGTTCCTCAAACAGAGGCTTGAGGAAACGGGAGAAATGAGCCTCGACACCCTGCCGTGACAACTTATCCACCTCCAGTCCGAGACCGGCCTCGGAGGCCGCTGTGACCATCTGCCCATTGGTAGTATATCCCACCCGGCGGTAAGTGGTGCCCGACCCGGGCGCAGTGAGCACCTCTATGCGTGCCAGATTGGTGCCACGGTTGGAAGTAAGCCTCAGATAGCGGGCATCGGTGGGCGCGCATGAGAAATATATGGGGATATCCCTGGCTTTCAGAGCGGGGCCACGTGCCGAGCCAAGTTCCGTCCAGTCCTTGCCATCGACACTCGCCTCCACCTTCAGCACAGGGGCATAGTCCCTCGGTCCGTCATACGGATCCAACGGAGTCTCACGCTCCCCGCGCCACAGATTGAAACCGATCACAGGTTTACGCTTGTCGAGCTTTATTTCCACCTGCTCACCCTGCTCCAACCGACGGTCGAGATCGTGCATCTCATCTGCCGAAGTGGTGCGGAATGTCTTTATATCCTTATAAAATCCCATCTTGTGAGCCGGAACCGGAGGATTCTTTTTGGACGAAACACTCCATGTAAGCTCCTTCATGGACTCCTCGGGACGGATCCACGGACCGCCCATAGCCGTATATCCGGGCGAATTGTGCAAGCCGAGCACAATGCCCAGACGCTTGGCCTCCTTGCAGGCATGTTTCACGGCATCAACCCATTCGGGACTGCCGTAGTCCACGGGGCCACGGTCGACACCGACCCAGGCATCGAATATGAATGCCGATTCTATGCCGGCGGCTTTCATATATTCAAGATCCTTGGTGATACCGTCCTTGGAGATGTTTCCGTTCATCCACTCCCAGTAACAGCCGGTGACAGGGTGAACCTGATCCCGGGCAGAAAGACGGGCAGGAGTGCAAACCAATAATAACAGTAGTGTCAGTAGGGTATATCTTTTCATCGTCAGGAATAAAAACGCTAAGATTTCTTCATAAAAGGGTTATTCATTAAATATATACGTACACATATCTGACCTCACTTAATTCCCATGGGGAAAAAGAAGTTGCCGGATGTTGCTTCACACATCACTTCGCCCATGTAGACCCCCGTAATGCTGTTTTTTACACCATTTACATAAAAATCTGCTGATTTTTGTTTATATTTGCAAGAATAAAAACCAGATGGATGCCATGAGCGATGATAAAGACCCAAAAATACTTGTTGATACCACCGACGATGTTGTGCGCCACGAACTGAGAGGCATGTACCAGAGCTGGTTTCTCGACTATGCCAGCTATGTGATCCTCGAACGTGCCGTGCCGCATATCGACGATGGCCTCAAACCTGTGCAACGACGCATATTGCACTCGATGAAGCTGCTCGACGACGGACGTTTCAACAAGGTGGCCAACATCGTGGGCAACACCATGCAATTCCACCCTCACGGCGACGCATCCATCTATGAGGCGCTCGTGCAATTAGGCCAGAAGGATCTGCTGGTGGAGACACAGGGTAACTGGGGCAACATACTCACAGGAGCCGGCGCGGCAGCAGGCCGTTACATCGAGGCCCGCCTGTCGCACTTCGCTCTCGACGTGGTGTTCAACCCCAAGGTCACCGAGTGGACTCTCAGCTATGACGGACGCAAGAAGGAGCCTGTGACATTCCCCATGAAGTTCCCTCTGCTCCTGTTCCAGGGGGTAGAGGGTATAGCCGTGGGCCTTTCGTCCAAGATCCTGCCCCACAACTTCAACGAGATCATCGACGCAGCCATCGCTCACCTCAACGGGGAGGAATTCACCCTGTATCCCGACTTCTCGACCGGTGGTCTGCTCGACGTGTCACGCTACAACGACGGCGAGCGTGGCGGATCGGTGCGTATCCGCGCCAAGATCGAGAAGATCGACAACAAGACCCTCGCCATCACCGAAATACCCTACGGCGAGACCACTGCCACACTCACCGAGTCGATAATCAAAGCCTACGAGAGCGGAAAGATCAAGATACGCAAGGTGGAGGACGACACCGCCGCCAAGGCCAATATCATAGTCCACCTCCTACCCGGCACATCGAGCGACCGCACCATCGACGCGCTATATGCCTTCACCGACTGCGAGGTGTCCGTGTCGCCCAACTGTTGCGTGATCTCCAACAAGAAGCCTCACTTCATAGGCGTCAGCGACGTACTGCGCCACAATGTGGAGCGCACCCGCACCATCTTAGGCAAAGAGCTGGAAATACAGCTCGGAGAGGTGCGCGAGCAGCTGCATTTCGCATCGCTCGAACGTATCTTCATCGAGGAACGCATCTACAAGGACCGCGAATATGAGGAGAGCGAGAACCGCCAGCAGGCCATCGACCATATACGCCACCGCCTCGAGCCGTGGGCTCCGAAACTGGTGCGCGAAGTCACCGACGACGACATAATACGCCTATTCGAGATAAAGATGGGACGCATACTCCGCTTCAACTCCCGCAAATGTGACGAGCAGATAGCCGCCTACAACGAGCGCATCGAGGAGCTGAACGGACATCTGGCCCACCTCACCGAATACACCATCGACTGGTACCGGAAACTCAAGGCCAAATACGGCCCTTCATTCCCGCGCCTTACCCAAATTAGGAACTTCGATAACATCCAGGCCACTACCGTGGCCGAGGCCAACGAGAAACTGTACTTCAACCGCGAGGAGGGCTTCATAGGCACCTCGCTCAAGAAGGACAAGTACCTGTGCAACTGCTCGAGCATCGACGACGTGATAATCTTCTACAAGGATGGCCGCTACAAGGTGGTCAAGGTACAGGAGAAACTCTTCGTGGGCAAGGGGGTAATACATGTCGACGTGTTCAAGCGCAACGACGAGCGCACCATCTACAATGTGATATACCAGAACGGCAAGGGGGGCACATACTACATGAAGCGATTCCGCGTGACAGGCATCACACGCGACCGCGAGTATAACATGACCCCGGGAGAGCCCGGCACAAAGGTGTGCTGGTTCTCGGCCAACTCCAACGGCGAGGCCGAGGTGGTAAAAGTGACCCTGAAACCCAAACTCAGGCTCAAGACCCTCCAGCTCGACGTGGACTTTTCCGAGCTTGCCATCAAGGGTCGCGGAGCCATAGGCAACATCGTGACCCGCAACGAGGTGCATCACTTCTCGCTGAAGAAGGAGGGCGTGTCCACCCTCGGCGGACGCGACGTGTGGTTCGATCCCGATGTAAACCGTCTAAACTACGACGGGCGCGGCAACTATCTGGGCGAGTTCAACAGCATGGACTCGGTGCTGGTGATCACCACCGGCGGAGAGTACTATACCTCAACATTCGACGCCACCAACCATTACCCCGACAATATACTCCGCGTGGAGAAATACGCTCCCCACAAAGTGTGGACCGCCATACTCAACGATGCCGACCAGGGATTCCCCTACCTGAAACGTTTCACATTTGAACCCACCGCCAAGCCTCAGCGTTACCTTGGAGAGAATGAGAAATCCACACTCATACTCCTCTCCGATGTCGAGGGCCTGCGTGTCGAGGTGACTTTTGCCGGAGCCGACTCCTCCCGTCCGCCTCTCGAGGTCGTGGCCCGTGAATTTGTAGCCGTGAAGTCCTACCGCGCAAAGGGAAAACGTCTCACCACCTATCCCATTGACCGCATAACCGAGCTTGAACCGCTCGAGGACTCCACCCTCGACGATGACAACAGCGAAGATGACTCCGAATCAACTGCCGAGACTGCCGAAGAAAATCCCGGCGGCTACGTGGAGCGCAGCGACGACGAGATACGCGACGAACTCACCGGACAGCAACGGCTGTTTGAATAACGCACACATCCCCCATCATCCACCCCTCCCACATGCTTCTACGAAACCTGATATTCTCGCTCCTTACACTCTCCGTGGCTTTCAATGCCATGGGTGCCACCGAGAGGGCCGATACGGCAACCACTCTCAGACCCGTGCTTGCGGCCTATACATTCGAGGCCGGATCCGGACATTTGGCCGACACCTATCTGACCCCGCTGAAGTATTCGGGATGGCACATGGGGCTCGATTATACCCGCTATCAGGCCATGGGCTTCGACCCCGACAACTGGACCATGTCGCTCCAAGGCAACCTGAGTGTGGACAAGACCGACAACCCGGCACGCAATGCCACCATGTGGGATCTCATGCTCACGCTCGACTGGGGCATGATGCGCAAGTTCCGCCCCCTGCCCGGCCTGACTCTCGCCGGCGGAGGCTCCACCTCGCTCAACGCCGGATGCCTATACAATGACCGCAACGGCAATAATCCCGCCTCGGCCAAGGGTGCCTGGACAGTCAACCTCACAGGATATGCCGCCTATCAGTGCAAGATAGGACGCCTGCCGGTCACACTGATGTACCGCCCCACCCTCCCGGTGACAGGCATATTCTTCGCCCCCGATTACGGCGAGCTCTACTATGAGATATATCTTGGCAACCGCAAGGGGCTGGTGCATGGAGCCTGGTGGGGTAATTATTTCGCCCTCGACAATCTCCTCTCGGCCGATCTCCATTTCGGCTCCACATCTCTACGCGTGGGATACCGGGCCGATTTCTTCTCGTCCAAGGTGAACCACGTGGTTACACATATATATAACCATTCCTTTGTGATAGGCATAAGTGGCGAGTGGCTGTCGTTTGACCCGCGCCGTCCGCGCCCGACACGCACCCGCACAGTCAGCCCCATATTCTGAACCTAAACCACCTCCATCCACATCTCCGCTATGCGACACATCCTTCTGCCTCTCATACTCCTTCTCGGCCTCGCCTCATGCCACAGCATCGACGAGTATGCCGACAATCCGCGTGGCAATTTCGAGGCCCTGTGGTCGATCCTCGACGAACACTATTGCTTCTTCGCCGAGAAAGGGGTCGACTGGGACGAGGTACACCGCATCTATTCGGCCCGCATAGGCGACGAGATGACACGCGAGGAGCTGTTCATAGTTTGTGCCGACATGCTCGACGAACTCCGGGACGGCCATGTTAACCTCTCATCGTCGTTCAACACCTCCTACTACCGCAAGTGGTGGAGCGATTATCCACAGAATTTCAACAAGCGGCTCATCGAGGAGAGCTACTTCAATTTCAACTACCGCCAGTCGTCGGGCATGATGTATGGCTTTCTCCCCGACAATATAGGCTACATCTATTACGAGAGCTTCTCGGCCACGGTGGGAGAAGGGAATCTCGACAACGCCCTTTACTTCCTCGCTTCGGCCAACGGCCTCATCATCGACATACGCGACAATTCGGGCGGTTCGCTCACAAATGTAGAGACTTTCGTGTCAAGATTCATCGACAAACCCACGCTCGTAGGCTACATATCCCACAAGACAGGCCCGGGACACTCCGACTTCTCCGAGCCCTACCCCATCACCTACAATCCCGCCGGTGACGGACGCATACGCTGGGCCAAACCGATAGTGGTACTCACCAACCGCTCCACTTTCTCGGCGGCCAACAATTTCGCATCCATCATGAAACTCCTCCCCGGTGTCACCATGGTTGGCGCCACCACAGGCGGAGGGTCGGGTATGCCCTACTCCTCCGAGCTCCCCTGCGGATGGGGCGTGCGCTTCTCGGCCTGCTCGATGCTCGATGCCGAGAGCCGGTCAACCGAGGCCGGCGTGGACCCCACTCCGGGCTGTGCCGTGGACCTCGATCCGACGGATGCCCTCAACGGCAAGGACACCATACTCGAAAAAGCCCTGCAGATACTTCTTTCCAACTGATAAAACACCGGCTGAGCCATGAATCTCCTCACACGCATATTCAGGTTTTACCTCGACGGCTTCCGAACCATGACCGTCGGGCGCAAGCTATGGGCGCTGATCATCATCAAGCTGGTGATCTTCTTCCTTGTATTCAAGCTGTTCCTGTTTCCCGACATCCTCTCGCGCGACTATGATACCGACGAGGAGCGGGCCGATGCCGTGAGAGAAAACCTCATCAACCGCTCGGCGAAATAACCTCACATCCCACACACACTTTCTGACCCACGATTCAATTCCTAAAATCTCAATATTATGCATGATCTAATGACCGTAGTCGACTGGTCGAGGGGACTGTTTGCCCTCACAGCCATGTACCACTGGCTCTTCGTGCCGCTCACGCTGGGACTGGGCGTGATAGTAGGCATCATGGAGACCATCTATTACCGCACCCGTTCCGAGAAGTGGCTCGCCACCACCAGGTTCTGGATGACACTCTTCGGCATTAACTTTGCCATGGGCGTAGCCACCGGTATCATCCTCGAGTTTGAATTCGGAACCAACTGGAGCAACTATTCATGGTTTGTTGGCGACATCTTCGGCGCACCACTCGCCATCGAAGGCCTGCTCGCGTTCTTCATGGAAGCCACATTCATCGCCATCATGTTCTTCGGATGGAAGAAAGTGTCGCCAGGCTTCCACCTCGCGTCCACCTGGCTCACTACTATCGGTGCCACCATCTCGGCCCTGTGGATCCTCGTGGCCAACGCCTGGATGCAATATCCTGTGGGCATGGAGTTTGACCCCGCCCAGATGCGCAACGTGATGGACGATTTCTGGGCAGTGGCATTCTCGCCGGTAGCCGTGCACAAGTTTTTCCACGCCGTGTTTGACGGCTGGGTGCTCGCCTCGGTATTCGTGATGGGCGTAAGCGCCTATCTGATCATGCGCAACAAGCGCCGTGCCATGGCTCTCGAATCGGTCAAGATAGCCGGATGGCTAGGTATCGTGGGCATGGTGCTAACCCTCTGGACCGGCGACAGCTCGGCAGTCGATGTGGCCCGCGTACAGCCCATGAAACTTGCCGCTATGGAGGGACTCTATGACGGAGAGAAGGGGGCCGAGCTCGTAGGATTCGGCATCCTCAACCCTGCCAAGACTCATGAAAACGACGAGGATCCCTTCCTCATGAAGATAGCCATCCCCCGCGGACTCTCGTTCCTTGCCAACCACGATTTCGATTCGTTCGTGCCGGGCATCAACGATCTGATCAATGGTGTGAGCATCAACGAGGCCGGTGATACGGTCAATACCGTGAGCTATGCCGAGCGCATAGTCATGGGCAAGAAGGCCCACGAGGCCCTGCGCCGGTTTGACAAAGCCCTCACCGCAGGCGACACCGTCGCCATGGATCTGGCCCGCGCCGAGATCAAAGAGAACTATCCTTACTTCGGCTACGGCTACCTTTCGTCGCCCTCCGAGGCAGTGCCTCCGGTGGCCATCACATTCTACTCGTTCCACATCATGGTGCTTGCAGGTGGATATCTCACCCTGTTCCTCATCATAGCACTGTGGAGCGGATACAAGAAGATCAATCTGTGGGACCGCCGTTGGTGGCAATGGGTGGCCATGCTGTCGGTAGCAGTGGTATGGATCTGCTCCGAGGCCGGATGGGTCACCGCCGAGGTGGGCCGTCAGCCCTGGATCATCCAGGATCTCATGCCCGCCCGTGCAGCGATCTCGGCCATTCCCGCCGGATCGGTGATACTCACCTTCTGGCTGTTTGCAGCCGTCTTCACAGCCTTCCTGGCTGCCGAAGCCGTAATCATGGTTAAACAAATAAAGAAAGAGGAGGATTAAGTCATGACACTCACAATGCTTCAGGATTATTGGTGGCTGCTCATCTCTGTGTTAGGAGCCATACTCGTGTTTCTGCTTTTCGTGCAGGGAGGACAGACCTTCCTCCTCGGCGTGAAGGACGGCTCCCAGGCCATGGGGCGCATGATCTCATCGCTCGGACATAAATGGGAACTCACATTCACCACACTCGTGGTGTTTGGCGGAGCATTTTTCGCATCGTTCCCCCTGTTCTACTCCACCAGTTTCGGCGGAGCCTACTGGCTGTGGATGCTCATTCTGCTCAGTTTCGTACTCCAGGCCGTGAGCTATGAGTTCCGCTCCAAGCCGGGCAACGTGTTCGGTACACGCACCTACGATACTTTCCTCTTCATCAACGGCACCGTGGGTTGCATACTGCTCGGCGTGGCTGTAGCGATGTTCTTCTTCGGAGCCGAGTTTCAGGTGAGCAAAGGCAGTCTGCTCGACACCGGTTCACCCGTCATCTCCCGCTGGGCTCCTACTCATGGCTTCGAAGCCATATTCTATTGGAAAAATCTGGTACTCGGATTTGCAGTGCTTTTCCTTGCCCGCACCCAGGCCGCCCTGTATTTCCTCAACAACCACCCCGAGAATGATGAGTTTTTCCAGACTAACCGCGTGAGGGTGCTCATCAACGGCATCACCTTTGTGGTGTTCTTCCTCATCTTCGTTGGGATCCTCCTCACCGCTACAGGCCTCGAGACCGTCAAGGAGGGGGGCATCGCCGGTGGCCGCTCGGAATTCACTCCGGTGGACTATAAGTATCTACACAATTACCTTGACATGCCCGTGGCACTTGTAGCATTTCTGGCCGGCACCGTCATGGTGCTGTTCGGCGTGCTCCGCTCAGCCTTTGCCCGCCACTTCACCGGCGGAATCTGGTGGAGCGGCATCGGCACAGTGCTGGTAGTGCTCAGCCTCTTCTGGGTAGCCGGCTACAACTCCACCCCCTACTATCCCTCGCTGATCGATCCCTCATCATCGCTCACCATCCACAACAGCTCATCCTCGCTTTTCACCCTCACCGCCATGAGCTGGGTATCAATCCTCGTTCCATTCGTCCTCGCCTACATCATCTATGCCTGGCGCGCAATGGACAAAAAGCACTGATCAATTATTGAATCTTTAAACAGAAAGAGACCTGAGGATGAAATTATTACTAAATTTTCATTCTCAGGTCTCTATTCACTACGAACCAGGAAAAGTATCTCCCAATGACTTGCTATTGCTTTTCCATCTTAATTATTAATTGTACTTGTCCATTCACACCATTATCCAGGGACTGGACATACACAATGGCACGCTTCGAGTCATCCTCATTTTTTACCAAATAGGATTTCCCTACCGAAATACCAATGAATGGATATGTTCCATAACCCACGGGGCTGAGATTTCGCATCAGGGCATTGTTGGAGATACCGTCAAACACCTCTTTAGTGAAATTGACCTCATTCACGGCCACGATCTCACAGAAACTGCTTATACGTGAGCCTTTGTAATCCGAAATTATCGTCTGATTGATCAACTCTGTGGGAGACACCAGCATGGGCATTTTTTTATTTACACTATAACCAAAGCAGAATCCCTCGGGAGATTGCATCTGCTTCATCTCGACTACTGAGTATATCTTTTGATCAGTAAACGAGAAAAAGAATCCCTGATATGGATTATACTGGGCGCCTAACGTCACGTCGTAAGTCTCGATCGGCGAAGACGGCACAAAATGGAAATCCTTGGAGACTGTGCGGTTGACACGGTCAGTCAGTGTGAATGTCACATCAAACGCGTCTCTTTTTCCCGATAGGGACACCGGGATCGAAAACATATAGTTCTTCTCCTCGCCATACAGTTCCGGATCAATCTCCTCACCATTGACTATGAATGAGCGAAACTGTTCCTGGGCCGAGATGCTTCCCTTAATAGTGACATCAGCCGGGTCGGGATCATCAAGATCCATCACATAAGTATCCACTTCATGAGTGAAGAATATATAGGGTGGCATCGACTCTATCACGTCATTGTCACATGATGCCAACAGCAACGCGAGGATACCGAAAACAAATGAATATCGTTTCATATTTAACGGGCTATTAATCATTATTTACCGAGACCATATAGGTCTTTACATTCTCACCATTCTCGGATGTCACGGTATAAACGACTTCCTGAGAGAAATTCTGTTGTTCTCCCGAAGCAGGAATCACTGTAGCCCCGGCCGAAACCAGGATCTGCGGACGGATGGATGTCTTGTCAATACCTGCAGGTATGGTAACCGAGATAGTCGACGAGGCCTTATCTATAATACCATCGAAAAATATATTCGCGTTCTGATATATGCGGAAGCGCACAATCTCGGCATTGACACTGGGAGCAGGCATCACATCATCCTCAGGCTTATCACATCCCACCAGTGTCAGCAACAACATGAATAAGTATAAATATTTTTTCATATACTTCCTGTTTTAATTGTTAGTAGTAAGTTTAGGCCATCCGGGATTCTGTTCAAGAGACGGATTCATCAGGATCTCCTTGGTGTGGATGGGATACAAATAATGCTTCTTTTCAAAAACCATCTTGTTTCCAACGGGAACGATGGTCTTGAATCCGCCATCCTCCTTCTTGCTGACATCATATCCCATCAATTGCTGATTGAGCACGGTCTCGGCAATACGCCACCTACGCACATCAAAGAAACGGAAATCCTCAAACGCCAACTCGATACGACGTTCGTGCATGATCTTCTCACGCATCTCATCCTGAGTCATACCTTCATTCAGCGCAGGCATTCCTACACGGGCACGTACCCGGTTGACAGCGGCATATACTTCCTCGGTAGGACCATTATATTCATTCTCGGCCTCGGCGAAATTAAGCAATACCTCGGCATAACGGAATATGGGCTGGACATTACGACGGACCATTGTACGATTCATATTGGGATCATTGTCCTTGAACAACGGATCGACATATTTCTGCATACACATGCCGGTTTTCACGCTGGTGGATTCATAGGCGGGACCTCCCATCCAGGGCTTATAATCATAGGCATCATATACGGCTCCAGGGAACTGGATTGAGGCCTTGAATCTCGGATCCCGAGATTTACCATCAGAACTTACTATATCAAGCATATCCTTTTCAGTAGGCAGATTGCCATTTACCAGTTCGTACTCCTTGGCCAACTGATAGGTAGGATTGATCCAGTTCCATCCTCCGGCCGAACGATTCACCCAGGCTATACGCACATTACCCCACTCCTCAATATCCCATGAGTTCCATATAATCTCAGGGGTTATCTTGAAAAACATGTCGGTATAACGGCGATAATAATTGTCCCAACTATCAGGCGACGGAACGTCTTCCCTGTCGGAATCACCTTCGTAAAGGTCATACTTACTATTCTCCATAACCTTACGGCACGCATCAACCGCAAGTTTCCATCGCTCTTTGCTATAATTTCCATAGAACTGGACCTCGGTATAATCAGGTAATACCGGATTATCAGTATTGAACAACGGCGACGCTGCAATCAGACGCAACCGAGCCTCGGCCGCATAACACAGCACACTTGTCGCACGACCGGTCTCGGCATCGGAATACTTGTCGGGAAGATCGCGGGCCGCAACCTCAAATTCATTGCATACCCAATTCACACAATCTTCAAACGAGCTACGGCTCTGTCCGATAAGTTCCGAATAGGCTCCACCTTCGACCGAATGATCCAGAATTATGACTCCTCCATAACGCTTGATAAGTTCGGAATAAAAATATGCACGCAGGAAACGGGCCTCGGCCATCATTCGGGCTTTCATTTCCTCTTCACCCTTGGCACGATAAATATTTTCCATGAACAATGTAGCTTTACGCACATATTCATACGTGGCATTCCAGAAGCTACATGTGGGAGCTACTGATTCACTCTTCACATTGCCCCGGTCATCGTCAGGAGTCCATGTACCCTGCTGAAATTTAAGTCCCCAGAGGTTGGAGCCCGCGATAGCATCATCACATCCCTGGGCATAAGGAATACGACGGCTATTTATATTATAAGTCTTATCTCTGACGATTCCGTACAGATTATTGAGCACCCGCTGAGCGCTCTGCACAGTTTCAAATGCCTTATCAACAGTGACATCATCGCTATCAGGCTTATCCAAAAAGCCATCACAAGCAACACATACCGGCAGCACTATTGACAATAATACCATATATATTTTTTTCATAATGAACTTGCATTAAAATGTTATTTTCAAGCCTGCATTGATCACCCGCATCAACGGATACTGAGTCTTTATATTCTCAGGATCATAGACCGGCACTTTATCCCACGTAAACAGGTTGGTGCCGTTCACATAGATGCGTGTATTCTCCGCGCCTATCACACCGATCCAATTCTCGGGGAGCGTGTATCCGACCTCCATATTCTTGAATCGCAGATAACTGCCGTTCTTCTGCCAGAAAGTGCTCAACTCGTAGTTGTTTCCGTTGGGACGAGTGTATGATATGCGTGGAAGGCTGGCTCCACGGTTTTCAGGAGTCCACCTATCAAGCCATTCAGTGATGGGGGTGCTGCTCTCATTATCAAACGGGATATTGGAATCCTTGAAATTGTATGTCACATTTCCTGCTCCCTGAAACAGACAGCTGAAATCAAATCTCTTGAAATTAAATCCCAGTTTAAAGCTATAGAAAATCTCCGGGACATTGGTAAATCCTATAGGATACTTGTCATTGCTATCAATTACGCCATCACCGTTGACATCCATGTACTTGATGTCGCCAGGAGCCAATTTCTGGCCAAACTGTGAAGGACTCTCCAGCACCTCTTCCTCAGACTGGAACAAGCCGAGAGCTATATATCCGAAGGGCTGGCCCACACGTTGACCTGTAGTATAAAGATAGTCATAAGCCTGTGGAGACTCCGGACGCTCGAGAATCTTGTTTCGTGCAAAAGAGAAATTGCCTCCCAGGAAATATGAAAAATCATTGCTGATTCTGCCTCGCCAAGTTCCGTCAAGCTCAAAACCACGGTTTTCCACCACTCCGGCATTAGCCTGTACCGCAGGGCCACCATAGGTACCGGGAATTATATCAATCTTGGTGAGAATATTGTTACGCCTTTCATAAAAGACATCGGCCGTCAGCTCGAAATGATTATTGATAATACGCGTATCGAGACCCACATTATACTTCTTGGCCTTTTCCCAAGTCAGTTCCATATTTGCGGCACGCTTTTCCTGTGTCGAGCCACTTGATGACGGAGATGTGGTGCCAAACACGCCCTGTGTGCCACCGTTTTCCCAAAGACTGAGGTAAAGGAATCGATCTCCGCCAATCTGGTCATTTCCGACCAGACCATAGGAAGCCCTGATTTTAAGGAAATCAATCAACGGAACTTTGAAGAATTCCTCTTGCGAGGCCACCCAGCCTAATGAGAATGCAGGGAAGAATCCAAACTGATGTCCGGGAGCAAAATTTTCCGAGCCATTGTATCCGATATTAATTTCCGCAAGATATTTATCTTTGTATCCATAAGTTGCTCGACCAACCAAACCCATGCGACGGTAAGGAAGGCGAGTCAGGGCATCTCCCTTCTTTACATACTCCTGGACATTGAACAGAAACAGGCCTGTTACCTCATGATCGCCAAACTGATTGTTATAGTTGATCGATGGCTCGAATACATATTGACTATTGTAAACGTTGAGATCATCACCGAAATTCAGATTGGAACCGGTAGAGAATACTTCATAGGAACCGTCGTTCATGAACGTGTTGAAATCAATATTCTTGCTATACTTCTTGATGTATTTATTATTGAAGTCAAATGAAAAATCCACATTAACCGACAATCCCTTCAACAATGCGCTGAGATCGGCATTAACGCCCACCGTAGCCTGCACGGCTGTCTCCTTCTCATCGGCATATCCGGAATCAAGAATAAAGGCAAGAGGATTGAAATTTCCTTTTTCCTTGGTACTCCATGACCCATCGGGATTCCTTATAGGAGCTCTGTCAGGATTAGCTTTCTTCAGACGTTCAAAAAGGAAAGTGATATCATTCTGAGGAGTAGGACGATGCTTATCGCCGATAATACCTGCCAGATTCAATTTTGCAGAAATAATCTTGCTCAACTGCAGGTCAAGATTCGAACGGAAATTATACTTGGTATATTTCACATTGGTACTGTAATTGGCATTGTAATCACCATACTTGAAAAGTCCGTCCTGCGACATGATATTGGCTGCCACAAAATAACGGGCTTTCTCTGTACCGCCGGCCACGCTCACATTGTATTGTTGCATGAGCGCATTATCCTTCAACACCTCATCGGCCCAATTGATATTCGGATACAGAAATTCATTGGAGCCATTGCGGAAAGCATTGATCTGTTCCTGCGTGTATTTGGGATTATTTCCATCGTTCATCATAGCCTCGTTCATGAGGATCGCCATATTGTAGGAATCCACCATGTCGGGCATTGATGTCGGCGACTGGATACCGAGATCAGCCGATACCGAGATCGTAGGCTTTCCGATCTTTCCGCGTTTGGTCGTAACCAACACGACACCATTGGCACCTCGCACACCATATACGGCTGTGGCCGATGCGTCCTTGAGGATACTTATTGATTCAATCTCGGATGTATCCATCATACGGATATCTCGATCCACACCATCGACAAGAATCAGGGGGCTCTGATTGGAACCAAATGTGCTGATGCCTCGTATATACATATCGGACATATCGCTTCCGGGTTCTCCCGAGCGTTGCACTGTGATCATGCCGGGTAGACGACCGGCCAGGGCATTGGAAACATTGGAGACCGGGCTCTGGGACAATTCCTTGGTGGAAACCTGCGCAATAGCGCCTACCACTGAAGCCTTTTTCTGATGACCATATCCCACTACCACAACTTCATCAAGCATTCCATCGTCAAGATCCATCTTTATACGAAGGAAACTATCATCTCCGGCTATCACTTTTTTATATGGTTTATAGCCGATGAATGTTACTGACAATGTGTCGCCGACAGCGACCTTGGAGAGCTGAAACAATCCGTCAATGTCAGTTATCACCGTAGTGCCCACCACTCCACCGCGAGAGGTGGTCTGTACGGTAGCACCTACCATTGGTTCATCAGTCTCATCAAGTACGAGACCACGAATATCCTTCACAGTCTGAGCCTGTATCACATTCAGCATTGAAAGCAGGAATAGAGCTATCAGGCTTAGAAAATCCTTTCTCATTTTTGATGTATTCATAGCCACTATACTTTTTTAGTGAATACCAATTTTTTGAAATTATGCCCACCTTCAGGCCAACGGAAAGCCAACTTATGTATGCCTTTGGTGAGATGCATAGTCACAACACCTTTTGCAGGCCTGTAATCATTCCATCCACCTTCGGTCTTGAAGCCCTCAGTGCCTTTATAATCAGGGGAAACTCCCGATACCAGCTTATAGTCATTCCCGATCTTATCATCCAGATAGAACTGGAATTCCTTATTGATATCTCCATTGGAGAACCATGTCACCACATCATAATCTCCGTCCTCCAGCACATTGATGTCAAAAGTGGCATATCCGTTATTTTCAGTATTTCCCAACACACAATCGTAGCACTTTCCATCATTATTCTGTTTTCCGCCAGTAATATAATTGCAATGGTCAAGCATCAGTGTGCCGGGAATATTGTTATAGGTACGATATTCGAAGTCTCCGATCAATACGTCATCACTATATAGGCTCACCACAATGGGAATGGTCCAGTTTCCAATGGTCTTTTCATTATCATACCACAATTTCATACCGTTAAGTTTATTCATCTCGAAACTGAATTCATAATCAGGCTCAGGACTGTCAACGCTATGCCCAATACCTGAAAGGGTATAATCGATAATGTAACGGTCAATACGTGTAGCCTTAGGATTTCGTAATATCCTGACATTCTCGACAGCGTTGGTGGTAGCTTCCGTATCGCCCGTATCCCATCCGAGAATCTCTAACAGCGGTTCACGTTCGCTTGACGATGTGGCCTCTCCTACATTGCCGGAATAGTCCACAGCCGTTACCGACAGCTCTTTGGACATATCGCCACGTATTGTACCGAATGTATAATCGGCGCTCACTGATACGGAGCTTGTGCCCAATTGCAATATGTAGTTTTCCACGTCCTCATCGCCGGGAGCGTTCCATACTACATAGGCGGTTTCATTGTCCATCGTGAATATCTGCAGATCCTTGATCTTGCCGGGCTTGGTACTATCGTGCTTAAAAGGTTTTGCACTGATTGTCACGCCATACGACAACTGCTCCTGCTGGCTCTCGGTCTTCACAAGAAATGTATATTTCTCATAGTTTCTGAGCCCCGTGAAGGAGACTGTGCCGGCATTGCCCGGAAGATCGATTTTCTCTCCTGTCGTCTGGTTGGTTACGTGTATGGCTTTTAATAAGCCCTCGGGTGCTACATTCCATGAAAGAGAGATCTCACCATCGGCACTCTGTGCTTTAAGCATGTAGACGTCATCTGGTGGGATGAATTCAAATGCTTCAGGGACCGGGGTGACCGGGAATTCATTCTCACTGCAAGAATGAAGGACATTGGCAAGCATCAATATCCCCAAAGTACATCCAAAAACTCGCACACCATAAAAGTGTTTTTGAATCATGATTGATAAATTTTAATGAATGGTTTGTGTAAAATCTGGGCTTTCTCTATGAATCGGCTTGACAAGTCCATATCTGAAACTTCGACGAGATCTGACGATTGACCACATATTAAGCTATTTTATAGGGTCAGAAATAGTAGACATACATGCTCTCGTCAAAATCATTATAGACCTTTCAATCAATTCATCTGATTGTTTTTGGCATTTAAGGTTCCATATTCTGAGTTTATAGTGATTATTCATCAGTAACCGTATGGCTATCAATAAGGTATTATGTCAGAGATCAGGCATATCTAAAACTACATACCATTGTACAATTTTACCGATACGATATTTAAGGCTTGTAGTACATGTGCTGCATATAAGCGAATCCAAATGTATGATACAAAAATTAACAGTTGACTTTACTTTTAATTAACCTCTGATTAATCGATAATTAAATAGACTGAGCCCTATCCAAGGGACACATATCTCAGGACATTAAGCGAATACATAATGGGGGGGGTAATTCCCTACTTATCAATATTTTAAAAAAATTAATTTTTATTAGGCTTCGACACAAACTAATCTCAGAAACTCAATATAAAAAATTTCTTACTTTATCATTTCTAATTAAATATTATCGGAATTTATAACCCAACTGATCCCCTATAAAAATAAATTTCCTTTATCCGCTTTAATTGCAGACAAAGGAAATTACCTTACTTTTTGATTATAAGTACTTCGTCAGCACTTTATCCTAAAAGTGCTTCAACAGCCAGTTGATCAGGCGCCAGCGCTTGGTCACTATCGCGAGGCTGGAGCGGTTGTCAATGGCGCGGACCACGGATTTCACCACGCGGTCGAGTGGCATTACCCAGAATAGGCCTTCCCCCTTGGCCATGCGTGTGTCCACAAGTCCGGGACGCACCTCGGTGACGAGGATTCCGCTCTCCTTGGCCTTGCGCTGGAGCGAGCGTGTGTAATTGATCTGGAAAGCCTTTGAGGCACTATATGCCGGAGCCACCGGTGTGGGTTGCATTCCGCCCACCGAGGTTATTGTCACAAGATGCCCGTTGCCCTGAGCCTCCAGTTGCCTGTACACCTTGACCACCGCATTGGTCCAGCCCGATACATTCACCGCTACTGTGGCACACTCTACATCATCATCCAGCGACGGATTGAGCTCTCCGACACCTGCACACACCACAGCAAGGTCAATGTGACCTAACCGGGCCATAATCTCGGGAAAAGCCCTGTCAAACGACTCACAGTCGGCGACATCGCAACACTGCGCAAAGGTGTTTTCAGGAAATTCCCCGGCCATATCTTCGAGTAATCCGACACGACGAGCCATCACAGCCACCATATGCCCGAGGGAAGCATAATGTCTCCACAAGTCACGGCCGATGCCCGACGAAGCTCCTACTATCAATACGTTCATAAAGCAATCACAGTTATCGTCCTTGCCATCACCCCAAAAAAGAGGGCTACAGGAAACCATCCTGCCGGATAGCCTCCTGTCCCCCCCGCTAAAGTGAGGTTAAAGCATGAAGAACTAATGGGAGACAAAATTATCGAATCTTCCACAGTAAAAATCGGACATTTGTCCCATTACGACAGACCTGGTCCGTTATCCAACAATATTTAACATTTACCTTCCCTTATGCGCTGGAGCTGACGACGCGAGACCGCGAGATAGGAGGCAAGCTCGCTCACCGAGATGATGTATATATCCTCCTTGAACCTCTCGCACAGCACTGCGTAGCGCTCGGCGGCCGTCATGGTGTGCATGTCAAGATACCTGCGGTAAGCCTCCTGGAGCAGGATCGACGAGGCGTCCCGCATGAATGCCGGATTACACTCGAGGATATGTGCCCTTAACTCCTCAAGGGGCAGAAGCACAACTTCGGCCTCGCATCCGGCCATGATTGATGAGTACGATGGCTTGTCAAACAAAAATGATCTCACATAGTCGGTGACAACATCTCCGATGAAAGAGAATCCCGTCACACATTCATGTCCCGTCGACCCATTGGATACATATTTGAAATATCCCTTCTTCACTATGCCTATGTGCCGGCACACTTCCCCCTCCTTCACAATAAGATCCCCCTTGGCATACCTCACCACTGCCCCGTGGGCGAGGCAGTAATCATACAGATCGGCCAGATCTACATTATCCAGAAAATCATTCAATCGCGACATACCGCAAAGATAAGCAGAATATTCTATAAAAAGCGGTTGGCGGCCAATGAAAGTGCCATCAGCCTGTACCTCTTTGAAATCAGGGGGATTTTCATTAATTTTGTAATCTCAATCACTAAATACTTATCAGTTCACTCTATGGCTGACGACAAGAAAGTAATATTCTCAATGGTGGGTGTGTCCAAGACTTACCCCCCGCAAAAACAGGTTCTTAAGAACATCTACCTGTCATTCTTCTACGGGGCCAAGATCGGCATCATCGGTCTTAACGGCTCAGGTAAATCATCTCTGCTCAAGATCATCGCCGGCATAGACAAGAGCTATCAGGGCGAAGTGGTGTTCTCACCGGGCTACTCGGTGGGATATCTGGAGCAGGATCCCCAGCTCGATCCGCAGAAGACCGTAATCGAGGTTGTGCGCGAGGGTGTACAGCCCATCATGGATCTTATCGCCGAGTTTGACAAGGTGAACGAATCGTTCGGCGATCCCGACGTACTTGAGGATCCCGACAAGATGGATGCCCTGCTCGCCCGCCAGGCCGAGCTTCAGGACAAGCTCGACGCGGCCGATGCCTGGAACATCGACTCCAAACTGGAGCGCGCCATGGATGCCCTCCAGTGTCCGCCCGACGATCAGATCGTGTCGACACTCTCGGGTGGCGAGCGCCGCCGTGTGGCTCTGTGCCGCCTGTTACTCCAGCAACCCGACATTCTTCTGCTCGATGAGCCTACCAACCACCTCGACGCCGAGAGCATCGACTGGCTCGAACAGCACCTCCAGCAGTATCCCGGTACCGTTATCGCCATCACCCACGACCGCTACTTCCTCGACCATGTGGCCGGATGGATCCTTGAGCTCGACCGTGGCGAAGGAATACCCTGGAAAGGAAACTACTCATCATGGCTCGACCAGAAGACCAAGCGTATGGCCCAGGAGGAGAAACAGGCCTCGAAGCGCCGCAAGACCCTCGAGCGCGAGCTCGAATGGGTGCGCATGGCTCCCAAGGCCCGCCAAGCCAAGGGTAAAGCCCGTCTCAACAGCTATGACCGCCTGCTCAACGAGGACCAAAAGGAACGCGAGGAACGCCTGGAGATCTTCATACCCAATGGTCCGCGCCTCGGTACCAAAGTGATCGATGTGCAAGGCTTCTCCAAGGCCTTCGGCAAGAAACAGCTGTTCAAGGATCTGAGCTTCTCGCTTCCCCAGGGAGGCATCGTGGGAGTGATCGGCCCCAATGGAGCCGGCAAGACCACACTGTTCCGCCTCATCATGGGTCAGGAAGCACCTGATGCCGGTACATTCGAGGTAGGCGAGACTGTCAAGGTGGCCTACGTAGACCAGACCCACCATGACCTGGTGCCCGAGAAGAGCGTGTATGAGGTGATCTCGCAGGGTGTCGAAAGTTTCCGCATGGGAGGACGCGATGTGAATGCCCGTGCCTACCTGTCGCGCTTCAATTTCACCGGAGCCGACCAGGAGAAAAAGATCGCTGTCCTCTCGGGTGGAGAGCGCAACCGTCTCCATCTGGCCATGGCACTCAAGGAGGAGGGCAATGTGCTTCTGCTCGACGAGCCTACCAATGATATCGACGTGAACACCCTCCGCGCACTTGAGGAGGGTCTCGAGGATTTCGCCGGATGTGCTGTGGTGGTGAGCCACGACCGCTGGTTCCTCGACCGTATATGCACTCACATCCTCTCGTTCGAGGGGGACGGCAACGTAGTGTTCTACGAGGGCTCCTACTCCGACTATGAGGATTACAAGCGGGCACACAACGGTGGCAAAGAACCCGTGCGCCGCCGCTACCGCAAACTCATGGAATAAGACAATATCCAAGCGACCCATAAAAATATCCCGGAGCCAATTCATGATGAAAGACTCCGGGATATTTTTTATTCTTGATAACCGCTATGACGGTTTACTCAACGGTCACTGACTTGGCGAGGTTGCGGGGTTGGTCCACATTCTTGCCCTTGTTTACGGCAATATAGTAGGCGAGCAACTGCAAGGGGATCGAGGCCACAAGCGGTGTGAGGCACTCGGGCACCTCGGGGATCTCGATGCAGTAGTCGGCGATATCGTTCATGGCGGTGTTGCCCTTGGATACGATAGCCACTACAGCTCCGCCACGGCTTTTCACCTGCTGGACATTGGAGATGATCTTGTCATAAAGCGAGTCGCTGGGGGCGATGATCACACTCGGCATCTCGTGGTCGATAAGGGCGATGGGACCATGCTTCATCTCGGCTGCGGGATAGCCCTCGGCATGGATGTAGGAAATCTCCTTGAGCTTGAGAGCGCCCTCGAGAGCCGTGGGATAGTTATATCCGCGACCGAGATACAGGAAGTTGTGAGCGTAGGTGAACATGCGCGAGATGTTCTGTACCTCCGGATCACACTTCAGAGTCTCCTTTATGATCTTAGGCATAGCATTCAGGGCTGTGGCAACCTGCTTGACGGTCTCGGCATCAACCATTCCGCGAAGCTGTCCCACAGCGAGCGCGAGGAGCGTGAGTACAGTCACCTGTCCGGTGAAAGCCTTGGTGGAGGCCACACCTATCTCGGGACCTACGTGGATATATGTGCCGGAGTCGGTGTTACGGGGGATAGAAGCACCCACCACGTTGCACACGCCGTAGACAAACGCACCCTTCTCCTTGGCCAGCTGTATGGCGGCCAGAGTATCTGCGGTCTCGCCCGACTGAGAGATGGAGATCACGATATCCTTCTCGTTGAGCACGGGGTTGCCGTAACGGAATTCCGAGGCATACTCAACCTCCACGGGAATCTTGCAGAAGTCCTGGATGAGTCGCTTGCCGATGAGGGCGGCGTGCCAGGATGTGCCACATGCCACAAGGGTGATGCGCTCGGCGTGGAGGAACTTCTCCTTGTTGAGCTCCACTCCCGAGAGGGTCACGTGAGAGCAATCGGAAGAGATGCGTCCGCGCAAACAGTCACGCAGGGTGTTGGGCTGCTCAAAGATCTCCTTGAGCATGAAAGTGTCATATCCGCCCTTTTCGAGCTGGGCGAGGGAAAGTTTGAGTTTCTGGATATCGATTGTCGAGGGGATATTGGAGTCGATGGAAGTGATCGACAGAGGCTGGTCGCGACGGATCACGGCCATCTCGTTATCCTTAAGATAGATCACCTTGTCGGTATATCCGATGATAGGGGTGGCATCGGATGCGATGAAGGTCTCCCCTTCTCCCACTCCGATCACGAGAGGCGAGCTCTTACGGGCCACAACCAGTTTATCGGGATCGTTCTTCTCAACGACGGCTACGGCATAGGCACCCTCCACCTGGAGCAGAGCCTCGCGCACAGCCTCCTCGAGCGAGCAATTGGAGGTCGACTTGATATAGTCGACGAGCTGGACCAGCACCTCGGTGTCGGTCTCGCTCTTGAATGAATATCCGTGTTCCTCAAGAGCCGTCTTAAGCACGGAATAGTTCTCGATGGTTCCGTTGTGAACAAGAGCGATATTACCGCTCTGCGACACATGGGGGTGAGCGTTCACATCGTTGGGTTCACCATGAGTAGCCCAACGGGTATGGGCAATGCCCAGCGATCCGTCGAGACAGCCGGCGGCAGCAACCTGCTCAAGATTGGCGACCTTACCCTGCGATTTATGCACGTTAAGATCACCGGCAGGGGTTACAAGCGCAACACCCGCGGAGTCATATCCACGGTACTCAAGTCTTTTTAGTCCTTGTATCAGTATCTCGTATGCTCCATTGGAGCCGAGGTAGCCTACAATTCCACACATATAGCGAAAATATAATTATAATTTTACGTAAAATCATGCCTTATCCCGGTGACGGGATGAGGCATGTATTATTATTTTTGCAAAGTTATAGAAAATATTTGAAAATTCCTAATAGTGTAAAAATCAAGTGGGCACGGGGAATATCACGAGAATACCACGGTCTTGTTGGCATAGGTGAGGATCTTGCGCTGGATATGCTTCTCCACGGCATGGGATAGCACTATTTTCTCCAGGTCGCGTCCCTTCTTCACCAGATCCTCCACAGTGTCCTTATGGGTGATGCGGGTTGTATCCTGCTCGATGATGGGGCCGGCATCGAGGTCGGTGGTCACGTAGTGGCTGGTGGCTCCGATGAGCTTGACTCCGCGCTCGAAAGCCTGATGATAGGGCTTCGCTCCGATAAAGGCCGGAAGGAAGGAATGGTGGATGTTGATGATGTGGTTGGGATAACGGTTGATGAAGTCCTCGGAAAGCACCTGCATGTAGCGCGCGAGCACAATGAAGTCCACACCGTAACGGTCGAGGATCTCAAATTCCTTCTGCTCCATCTCGGCCTTGTTCTCACGGGTTACGGGCACAACCTCGAAGGGGATGTTGAACTGTCGGCCCACCTCGGCCAGATCGGGATGATTGGAGATGATTACTGGTATCTCCACATCCCACTCACCGGCTGTGTAGCGCGAGAGCAGGTCATAGATGCAATGCGACATCTTGGACACGAATATGGCCATGCGCTGACGATGGCTCGTGAAGCTGAGCCGATGGGTGAGCTGATAACGCTTGCCATAGAGGGTCTCAAAATACTCCTTAAGCTTGTCCTTCGGGATCAGAAAGCCATCGAGGTCCCACTCCACACGCATGTAGAATATTCCCTCTGCCCGGTCGACGTACTGGTCGAGATAAAGGATATTGCCACGGTTGGATGTTATGAATTCAGTTATTACAGCAATAATGCCCGGCTGGTCGGGGCAATGCATACGCAATACAGCCGTATCAGTGTGCTTTTTCTCCATATCTTGAATTTTGGGTGCAAAGATAATACTTTTATGCAAAACCAGCCCACAATGTTGCGGAAGTTGTGTCAATATTCGACAAATACATACATATTCTCATCAATATGCGGGATACGCATAAGTCACAATCTATGAGATACAACAAAGGCCACCGCGACGTAATGTGCGATGGCCTCTGCCTTATTTATCGTTTCTCGGGAGAATGATTACTTACCAGCGAGCTTCTCCTTGAGGCTTGCGAGAGCCTCGAGGTCGCCGAGGGTAGTCTTCTCGAGAGGAGTTGTGAGCACGGGAGCGTCCTCGTTGCGACGGTTGCCGCCACGACGGCCTTCGCCACGGGCGTTGTCACGCTTGCGGGGCTGCTCAGCGCGGTCACCCTTCTGCTCGTCCTCGAAAGTGCGGCTGTGTGAGAGGATGATGCGCTTGGAGTCCTTGTTGAACTCGAGCACCTTGAACTCGAGCTTCTCGTCGAGCTGGGCACGGCTGCCGTCAGCCTTAACAAGATGCTTGGGAGTAGCGAAGCCCTCTACACCGTAGGGGAGAGCGATAACTGCGCCCTTCTCTACAACCTCGATGATAGTACCCTCGTGTACCGAGCCAACGGTGAAGATGGTCTCGAATACATCCCAGGGATTCTCCTCGAGCTGCTTGTGGCCGAGAGAGAGACGACGGTTCTCCTTGTCGATCTCGAGCACCTGAACATCGATATCAGCACCGATCTGAGTAAACTCACTGGGGTGCTTAACCTTCTTGGTCCAAGAGAGGTCAGAGATGTGGATGAGGCCGTCAACGCCCTCCTCGATCTCTACGAATACGCCGAAGTTAGTGAAGTTGCGCACGCGAGCTGTGTGCTTGGAACCCACGGGATACTTGGTCTCGATGTTCTCCCAGGGATCGTTACGGAGCTGCTTGATGCCAAGAGACATCTTGCGGTCCTCGCGGTCGAGGGTGAGGATCACAGCCTCGATCTCGTCGCCAACCTTCATGAAGTCCTGAGCGGAACGGAGGTGCTGGCTCCAGGACATTTCGCTTACGTGGATCAGACCCTCTACGCCGGGGGCGATCTCTACGAATGCGCCGTAGTCGGCCATAACGACAACTTTACCCTTAACCTTGTCGCCAACCTTGAGCTCGCTGTCGAGAGCGTCCCAGGGATGGGGAAGGAGCTGCTTCAGACCGAGAGCGATGCGCTTCTTCTCGTCGTCGAAGTCGAGGATAACCACGTTGAGCTTCTGATCGAGCTGTACAACCTCCTCGGGGTGGCTTACGCGGCCCCAAGAGAGATCGGTGATGTGGATGAGACCGTCAACACCGCCCAGGTCGATGAATACACCGTAGGAAGTGATGTTCTTGACAGTACCCTCGAGCACCTGACCCTTCTCGAGCTTAGCGATGATCTCACGCTTCTGCTGCTCGAGCTCGGCCTCGATGAGAGCCTTGTGGCTGACAACGACATTCTTGAATTCCTGATTGATCTTAACGACCTTGAACTCCATGGTCTTGCCCACGAAGATATCGTAGTCGCGGATGGGTTTAACGTCGATCTGCGATCCGGGGAGGAATGCCTCGATGCCGAATACGTCGACGATCATACCGCCCTTGGTGCGGCACTTGATGAAGCCCTTGATGACTTCGTCCTTCTCGAGGGCCTCGTTGATACGATCCCAAGAGCGTGCGGCGCGAGCCTTGCGGTGAGAGAGAATGAGCTGTCCCTTCTTGTCCTCCTGATTCTCAATGAAGACTTCTACTACATCGCCAACCTTGATGTCGGGATTGTAGCGGAACTCGCTCATGGGGATGATGCCGTCGCTCTTGTAGCCGATGTTAACCACAGCCTCACGCTTGTTGAGGGCGATGATGGTACCTTCGATTACGTCCTTGTCACGCACGGTGTTGAGCGATTCATCATAGGTCTTGGTAAGCTCCTCGCGCGATTTCTCGCCCTTGGTCTCACCATTTGCATAGGCTTCCCAATCGAAATCCTCGAGTGGGGAGTTTTTTACTTCTTCAGTCATTAAAACTGGATAATGGGGTTAATAAAATAGGGTTAATTAATACGCTTTCACGTGAATGTCACGCAATAAGCGGTGCAAAGGTAGTGATAATTTTCGGATTATCAATGAATCACATCACTAATTAAACTCAAATAGCAACAAAATGGCATAAAAAAAGAGAGAAGCAAGACCTCAGGGGAGGTTTCGCTTCTCTCATCTTGAAGGGGCGGTTATCTACTTTCCCACTTTC
>JAMPHR010000002.1:502729-581619 GCA_023663345.1 Paenibacillus sp.
GTAGGTGGGTTACCTTGTGGCTCGTTGGTTTCATATCACCGGCAAAGGTAAGTTACCGAGGTGGGGGATATGGTGCGATAATGTCGTTTTGTGGGGAAGTTTTTTTAGACCAAAGGATTTTTTGAGTATAGAGGGGAAAGTATAGAAGTATAGGGATTAGATTTTTAGGCCAGAGGGCCAGAGGGATTTGGGTTTAGACCAGAGGACAAGAGGATTTTTTGTATGTTGATGGAATATAGAAGGTTCTGGAGGATGACGCGGGGGAATTATAGGACGTCTTCGACGCCCATTTGGGTATGCGTTTCGTTTTCCCCATGCCTCGCCCGACGGCGCAAATCTGCCCTGTCGGGCGATTTGCTTGTCAGGCTCGTGATGGGGCTTCAATTACATCGCCGCTTCGCGGCTTAGTGGGTTTGAGGCCTGCGGGGGATTTGCGTGGGTATTGGATTGGTGGGCTTCAATTACATCGCCGTTTCGCGGCTTAGTGGGTTTGAGGCCTGCGGGGAATTTGCGTGGGTATTGGATTGGGGGGCTTCAATTACATCGCCGTTTCGTGGCTTAGTGGGTATGAGTGCCTGCGGGGGATTTGCGTGGGTATTGGATTGGGGGGCTACGAGTACATCGCCGCTTCGTGGCTTAGTGGGTATGAGTGCCTGCGTGGTGTTTTAGAGGAGGGTTGAGGGGTAATCGTATCGCCATTTCATAGCTTATGTGATGCCTGCCGGATGATTCTCCGCAGGCAAATTACTTACTAAGCCGTGAAACGGCGATGTATTCGTAGCCCCACCACGAGCCCGACAAGAACCTCGCCCGGCAGGGCAGAGGTGCGCTGTCGGGCGAGGTGTGTGGGGATGATGTATGTTCGGCATAACGGCCTCGAAGAGGTCGATTAGATCCGGATTCCTCACAGTTTCAAAGAATCTTTTCTATAATTTCCTATCAGAATCATCAATTGTCGACTCTGACGAAGTTGCCCTGGGGGTCGAAGTGGAGTTTCAGGAGGTCGGTGAGCTGTACCTCGTATCCGTCCTGATCGCGCGAGATGGCGTTGATCTTGAACATGTCCGGATAGTTTTCGGCTACATAATCGCGTATGCTCTGAGGAATGAATTCCTGGTTGGGAATTGGGGCGGCGAGTGTGCTTTCCACTTCTTTCCAGTTGCCGGTGGCGTCAAACTCGACCTTTATACCGCTGGTGAGGGTGACCTCATATTCGCCGTCGGTCTTGTCCTTGGAAATTGTTGCGGGGGCATCATCGGTGAAGTAGGACTGGAGAAATACGTTGGCTGTGTGGGGCAGGGAGTTGGAATCGATCACGATTTCGTCGTTGTCATCGTCGGAACAGCTCCAGCATACGGCGGCCAACAATCCTACAAAGAATAAGGAGAGAAATTTTTTCATAACGTAAAGTGTAAAAACGTGGAAAATCAGTTGAATATCTATAAGTAATAACTCCCGGGGGGTAACAATGTTCAACGGCACATGGTATAATTCCCGCATTTCATGCGGAGATAAGGGCAGAGGGCGGGGATGAAACAAATTGAGGAAAACGATTGTTAAAAAAATATGAATAGAGAAATATTGCTATGAAACAAGAGATAATGTTGAAGAGGGCATACGAGCCAGCCGGGCCTGATGACGGATTCAGGGTGTATATTGACCGTCTGTGGCCAAGGGGGCTGTCGCACGAGACGTTTCACTATGATATGTGGGATAAGGATATCGCTCCGTCCACCCAGCTGAGGGAGTGGTTTCATGCCGATGCCGCCTCGCGGTGGGACGGGTTCAAGACCCGGTACTCCATGGAGCTTAAGAGTAATCCCGCGCTTGCCGACCTGGTACGTGAAATTTCGGGCAAGCCCCGTGTTACCCTGCTGTATTCATCGCATGATCATGACCACAACAATGCCGTGGTGGTGAGAGAGGCGCTAATGGAGCAGTTCGGTGATAAGGTGCCTTAGGGCATGGATGGGGTGATACATCATCATCCTGGGGCCCGAGTAGCGCATCACGTCGCGCATACGCACGGCCATGTCGGGCCGGTAGCAGTGGACAGAGCATTTCCGGCAACTGCCTTTCCGCTCTCCGAAAGGGCATAGTGACAGCCTGTGGCGGGCGTAATCCAACAGCTTCCGACATTCATCACACAAGGCTGTGTTGCCTTCCCTGCGACGGCAGTAGAGGCGTATCATCAATTCGACTACATGTTTTTCTGTATCAATGCGGGTCATTCCGGAATATTGTTTTGAGATGAAACGGACGGACTGCCCTATATATTATCGTTTAAAGTGTGCCGAAAGTTGGCACACGATGTAAAAAAGTTCTGATTGTAAAATTATATGGATTGGCTAATAGATATATTCCGTGAGAATCCTGTGATTCCCATTTTCCTGACCATCGGCCTCGGGTTCTGGCTCGGCGGCCTGAAATTCAAATCGTTTTCGCTCGGCCCTGTCACGGCCACACTGATAGTGGGCGTGGTGATAGGGCAGATGGATATTCCGGTGTCGGAGACACTGAAATCGGTGGCGTTCATGATGTTTCTTTTTGCCATAGGCTACAGTGTGGGCCCTCAGTTCTTCCGCTCGCTCAAGGGGGAGGGATTGAAGCAGATAGGGTTTGCGCTTGTTGAGGTGGCACTGTGTATCGCCACGGTGGTGATAGTGTGCCGGCTTATGGGATATGACAAGGGGATGGCCGTGGGAGTGTTCTCAGGTTCGCAGGCGTTCTCGGCCGTGATAGGCGTAGGATCGAGCACCATCAAGGCCCTCGGGCTTCCCGAGGGGGAACAGAAGTCGATGCTGGATATAATACCGGCCTGCTATGCGGTGTGCTATGTGTTTGGCACCATCGGCTCGGCATGGGTCATAGCCAACTTGGGCCCGTGGCTGCTCGGAGGTCCCAACAAGGTGAGGGAGGAGACCGCGAGGCTCGAGGCCGAGATGGATTCGGGCGACATTGTGCCTGACCCGGGTACATTCGTGGCCAACCGTCCCATATCGTTCAGGGCCTACAGGGCGGAGTCGGATTATTTCCACCATCCGCGCACGGTGGAGGAGATAGAGCGCCATATAGCCGAGATGGGCAACAGGCATTTCGTGGAGCGCCTGAGGCTGAGAGGCGAGATCACCGATCCGCAACCCGAACTGAGGGTGAGACGTGGCGACGTGATAGTGTTGAGCGGACGGCGCGAGTCGATAATCAACGATGCCGGCTGGATAGGGCCCGAGGTCACTGACCATGAGCTGCTGAATTTCGCCGCCGAGAATCTGCCCGTGACCGTGGCAAAATCGGGGGCGGCGGGGATGACCGTGGGCGAGCTGAGACAGCAACAGTATATGCGCGGAGTGATGATACACAAGGTGCTGCGCAACGACATGAGGATACCTATGAGATCGCGCACCGAACTCCAGACGGGCGATGTGATCACTCTCGTGGGCTTGCCCCAGGATGTAGCCACGGCGGTGTCGGAGATAGGATATTCCGACCGTCCCACCGAGGGGACCGACATGGTGTTCACCGGACTCGGCATAGCCGTGGGGTGTCTCATCGGAGCCCTGACATTCTATTTCAGGGGCATACCGGTGTCGCTGAGCACAAGTGGCGGTGCGATATTGGCCGGACTGATCCTTGGCTGGATAAGGAACAAGCGCCCCACATTCGGCCGTATTCCCGCCCCGGTGGTATGGTTCATGAATAATCTCGGCCTCACGATGTTCATAGCGGTGGTGGGGCTTGCCGCGGGCCCGACGTTCATATCGGGGCTCAGGCAGGTGGGAGTTGAGCTGTTTCTCATAGGCATAGTGTGTACCACTGTCCCGCTTGTGCTCGCCATACTCATCGGGAGCAAGATATTCAGGTTTCATCCGGCGGTGACGCTCGGGTGTGTGGCCGGAAGCCGCAATGCCGTGGCAGCGCTCGGAGCCATACAGGACAGCCTCGACAGCACCCTGCCGGCCATGAGCTATACGGTGACATACGCCGTGGGCAGTATAGCCATGATCATTGCGGGAATGATAGTCCCGATAATGGTGTAGAGGCCATCAGGCATATAGAAATAAAAAGGCCGGGCAGGGATGCGGATTGCATCTCTGCCCGGTGAGTTATGATTAAGAGTGAGTTAAATTCAATCACACTCTTAATGTGAGCGGGGGGAATGTCGGCGGGGGAAGTGGATTACTCGGCGAGGAGGTTGGTGGCGATGGTCTTCATCTGCTCCACATCGGCGGGGGTCATGCGTCCGTGTATAGTGAGGGTGGGCTCGACGATGGTGATGCCGTGCATGTGCTCAAACATCTGGCGCATCTTGCGTCCGGCGGCGGGTGCCCACAGGCCGTTGTCGATTATGGCCACGCGACGGTTGCGGAATCCCTTGAGGGTGAGATGGTGGATGAAATCGTGCATGGGCGGGAAGATGTCGGAATCGTAGGTGGAGGCCATGACCACAAGGTGGCTCATGCGGAAGGCATCCTCCACAGCCTCGGCCTGGTCGTCGCGGCACAGGTCGGTCACCGAGACCTTGGGAGCGCCGGCGGCCTTGAGAATCTCGGCCATCTCCTTGGCTGCATGGGCTGTCATGCCGTGGATCGAGGCGTAGGCCACGAGCACGCCGGGGGTCTCGACCTCGTAGGCTGCCCATGTGCGGTAGAGGCGCAGGTAATCAGTGAGGTCTCCTTCGAGCACGGGGCCGTGGAGGGGGGCAATGACGTCGATCTCCTTGCCGGCGAGTTTCTTGAGCACTGTCTGGACGGGGTGGCCGTATTTGCCCACGATATTGAAGTAATATCTGCGTGCCTCGCAAGCCCAAGGCTTGGCGGGGTCGGGGTCGCCGAAGCGTCCGAAACCGTCGGCCGAGAAGAGGGTCTTGGCAGTTGCGTCATACACCATCATCACCTCGGGCCAATGTACCATGGGGGCGGTGAGGAACTGAAGCTGATGCTTGCCGAGACTCATGGTGTCGCCGTCGGCCACCTCGATGATGCGGTCGCCGAAATCCACGGGGCCTGCCACGAGGGGGAGCATCTTGTGGGCCACGGCTGTGCATACGAGACGGCACTCGGGATAATGGCTCATCACCCATTCGATCTGCGAGGCATGGTCGGGCTCCAGATGCTGCACTATCAGATAGTCGGGGCCTTTGCCCTGGGGGAGAGCCGAGGTGAGGTTCTCGCGCCACTGCTCGGCCTTGTGCTCATCCACGGTGTCGATCAGCGCTATCTTTTCGTCGAAAATTATATAGGAGTTGTAAGAAATGCCTTCGGGTACGATATATTGGCTTTCAAAAAGGTCAAGATCCCGGTCATATACGCCTATCGGCTTGATGTCTTGATGCATAGTAGTAGGAAAGTTATTTAACAGTTGACTCTGTAGTCAAGCCATGAGAGAAGCTTGAAAAAATCGGGCACAAAGTTACGGATTTTTCGACAAATGACCTCAGAATAAACTGACTATTACAAATAAAATTTGTGAACATACGTTTTTCCCGGGGTATAGTCTGATGAGTCTCCGGGGCATATCAGTCCAAGGTGATATGCTGAAAAACATATTTTTTTATTTGGCGGGTCATGTGGGAAAAATGTATCTTTGCAGTGCATCCCGCCTCAGGATCTCCTGTCCGTGGGGCGGTGGAGAGATTACACTATCTTGGCAATTCGGCTTGGCAATGCCTTTGCGAAGGCATTATCTTTCTGAAAATAGTGGGACGGCTCTTCTCTCCATATTTCGACCGGCCACCTCTGAAACGGGAGGCCGTCGGGATTAAACCTGACATATCTACGTCCCGTCTGTAGGATTGGTTTTACAAGAAACCTGTTGCCCCATGCCCGGCATGAGGCAGTGGGGGAGGAATGTAACTCTATGATCCGCAGACATGACGACCGTTTTTCACAAAGCATCATAGGCTATATCAATCCCCCCGCGGAATGATATGGCCCGCGTTTTTTTATAGCCATAGACTAAATTTTCGCCCCCGGGTTGTTATGTAGGGGCATGACGTATTGGAATTGTAAGCATAATTGTAAGCATATTGGAATTTAATAACATGACAAGTTTATTGCACACTGATTTTGAGAAAGAATCCTTTCCGAAACTGGAGCGTTACATCAAGGTCAAGAACGACTTTGACAGGCTGTTCACAGGCAAGGTGCTTTCGGTGCTGCTCGTCGACGGGGATGATGATTTCCCCCTGCACGAGTATAGGCAATCATCATCTGACGGAGTGACTGTCAAGTACTTCGACCTGGCCCGTGCCACCAAGGGCGATTACGCCCGTATAGGCAAGCGGATCAACGGCTATATAGCCGACGACGGATCGTGCCTGATCGACGGGCTGATACTCGACAACGTGGACCGCATCGACACCGGCGACAGGGAGGAGGACGAGTATCTCGAGGAGCTGGTGTGGCAGGCCCTGAAGCGTGAGGATGATTACCGCATAGCACAGCAGGGGCGAGCCATCCCGTTTCCCGGCATGATGATTGCGGCCCGGTGCAAGGAGATACCCGAATACCTCGAGGGCAGATCCATGATGGCGGTCACTATCGACACGTCCGATACAGAATTATATTGAGCAAATAATCATCTCTATTCAATAACCACGAGACCGTTACGAATCAACGGCCTCAGATAACCAACAAACCTTAAATAACTATGGCTACGACATTTGCAAAAGTTGTCAACGGAGAGGTAGTGATCTGCAACCAGTATGGAGGCCGGATCTCATCGTTCCGTCCCCAGTCGGGCGGAGCTGCCGTATTCGTTGACGTGCATCCCGGCAACGGCAAGATGCTGGTGACTACCGATAGCGGTAAAGTGATTATCTGCAACAACACGGGCGGCTGGATCTCGTCGTTTGACGGCAATGGCCGGAAGATAGTCCTGGCCCGCTGGCAGGGCGATGAGATATTCTCTCAGAACGCCGACGGCTCCTGTGTGCTCCGCACCAGCAACGGCGGCTGGAAACATCCTCTGTAAATCATTTAATTATGGCAAAAAAAGAATATAAAGACAGCGCATCAAGAGATGGGTATATCATAACGCTTTACGCTGACAATTCATCAAAGATTGAACGGCTCTTTATACAAAGGGATACCCGAAAGGAGCTTGAAAAGATTTGGCTTGAATGTTCAGGCGGAGAGCCGGTGCCTCCGACTTGCAGTAACACACAATCTCTCGGAAAGAAAATCCTGGATACGTTCTGCAACGGAGAGCGTAAGGGCGTAATCGGCGACTATGAGATTACGAGAGAGCCTAACAACAGCATCTCGCTTATCCGTACCTATGGGCAGGGCAATGGGATGCAGGGGCTTCGCGAATGTGCGGCTCATTTCGGTTTTGAGGTTGATCCAAAATGGAATAACCGCCAGATCGCACCTAACCTTATCAAGTTTATCCACGAATTGGATAAGGCTGATAGCGAAGCAAAGGAATAAGGTTGTAACAAATCGAAATCCGACTAACTTAATAAAAAAGCAAATATGGCAAATTTCAAAATCACAGCAACCACAACCGTTGCGGAACTTAAAGAGCAGTTCCACAGCGAGTTCGGTGGCATCCTCCGTGTCTATCAAGGACGGAGCGAAGCACCCGAAGATGCGACCTTGGTGTCGCTCGGTGGCAAAGTCGGTGAGTTGGAATGTCGGGCAAGTCGCACAGTCGGCAAGTTCATCGAGGCATTCCAATCGGAACTTGGCTTGAAAGTCAAGGTCTATACCAAAGACAACTGGGTATCAGTGCTTGACGGCATTACCCTCGCCACAGTAAGAGAAATCCCCAAAAATGCGAGAAAAGCCCAGATGGAGGTGTTCCTGGGGTATAAGCGCAGCGAGGAGGATAAATCCGCGGAATGTGAAGATACCGGGGCGGCTGTCCCTGCCGGCGATTATCCCACTTATTCCGAGGCTGTGGCACTCCACAAGGCCGGCTCAAAAAGCGATAGATACAAACTGAGCGACGACGGGACGATTATCTATGAGATAAGTGATGCACTGGAGGGACCGCTGATTGTTCCGGAGGGAGTCGAGAAGGTTGTTTTCGATAGAAATGACCGCATCGAAGAGATGACTGCCATAATAATGCCCGACACAGTGAAGGAGATGAAGGGTTACCTGAACTGTAACTATTGCGAAAATCTCAAATATCTGCGCCTGTCGCACAGTATGAAGAAGATTCCTCAGGAAGCGTTCTATTCTCTCAACATGGAGGAATTGGTAATACCTGAAGGTGTCGAGGTTATCGGCAATGGAGCGTTCAGATATGCGGGCCTCAAGAGAGTGTCCCTGCCGTCGACCCTTAAGTTTATACTTCCGGGAGCATTTAACCGTTGCAATCTGGAGGAGATTGTGATCCCCGCAGGAGTAAAAGCCATTTTCCCTGAGGCTTTCAGTGGCAATTCGGATTTGAGCCGTGTGACACTGCTTTCGGATGAGACTATAGTAATGTCCGGAGCCTTTGAAGATTGCGCAATAGAGAATGAGGAGGAACTTTATGCATCGCATCCTCTGGGTGACCGCACCTTTGGCATGGGTGAGGAAACCTACGGCGACGTGGAGCAACGCAACTGGCGCGATGAAGTGACCGGAATCCGCAGGGAGCTGACCTATATACCCGAATACTATTGTGGCCCTCTCCGTATTGCCGAAGGGACCGAGGCCTATCCCGATATCGAGGATTATTCCGGTATCACGGAGCTGTATCTGCCCGATTCAATTACCGATAAGTATTTCAAGATTCCCCGCAATGTAACCAAAGTGCATGTACCTTCTCACGTAACCTATTTACGCTTGATGTATCTCTCCAAACTTGAAGAGTTCAACATCCCGGAAGGTGTTACGGAAATTAAGATTTCCAAATCTCCAATTCAAACCCTTGATATCCCGGAAGGTGTTACAGATATATACATCGATGATATGCCTGAACTTAAGGAAATCAAGCTGCCATCATCTCTTACTAATTTATCTCTGCAGAACTGTCCGAAACTTGAGGATTTTGACATTCCGACATCAGTTACTGAGATAAGTAACGGATTTCTCACTGATTGTGTGTCACTGAAATCGGTGAAAATACCAGACGGCATCACATCTGTTCCCGACTGTACAGCGCGTCGTTGTAAATTTACGGAGTTGACTATACCAGCGTCGGTAATCGAAATCAAAGATAACGCATTCTCCGACAACGATGTTATCGAGCAAGTAACAATCCCTGCATCTGTTAAGAAAATAGGTTCGCGTACTTTTGAGGATTGTCCAAATCTCAAAACTGTAACCTTTGAAGGTGATACAATTTGCTTCCCCGGAGCATTTAGAAACGTGCCAGGATTCAAAGGTAAACTCATCACACTACCCACTATGGAATTTACGTCTGAAGGACATCCGATGGTCAGACTTACTGTAGATCAGATTTTCTTCAAGAAAAACTACTACGAACGTGCGATGGAATTCCTTGGGGACGACGGTTATTCTGGCGAATGTGTGGTGATGTCAAGCAAATCCGCAGACCAAGACAACTACCCTCTTGACAAAATTGGATACCTGAAAGATGTATCATCAGCAAGTGAAGGTCTCGAATACTTCCACGATGAGGAAGAAAGTGCTTGTGATGATATGTTGGGACGCGGATACTTGATGGTAGCTTACCCCAATAATTCTGACGAAGACTACGGTTGGGAGATCAATGATCGATGTGCAAAAGCGCTCGCTCTAATCCTTAAGCCCCAATCAGGCGTAACCCCCGAAGATTATCCCTACGATGGTCCCGAGGCTTATTTTGAATTGAATGTCAAGAATTTCGATGAGGATGAGATACTCCACACCTACAACTACCACGTCTATCAGGACGGAAACGGTGAGTGGAAAGTTGATACGCTCTGATCGATATTAGGTAGCATGTTACAGCCTTTCTGCGCGAGGCTGATTGCATAATGGAAGAGAACACCTGGGCAATACCAAGGTGTTCTCTTTCTTAATAGATTCTATTTTTATGGATTATCCTCCAAAATTCCTTTTACAACTGCTTCTATATCGCACAATCTCAATCTCTGGGTACCGCCATACCACGCGGAGTAGGGATAGACCTTCTGGAACAGTTCGTAGTCCTTTTCATGGCCTTTATCGAAGAAGCCGTAGGTGTATTGGCGGTCGAATTCCGAAACGTTGTTGAGATCGTTGTAGGTAACGGTGGGGTTGATGAGGATTTTACGCTGAAAGCGACGTTTCAGCACTATGGTGGCCGAGTCGTACAGCGCTATGATCCATTTCGGGCGGTCGGCCTTTATGAGGTCGTTGATGACCTGGCGCTGGTCGTGCTCGAAGAATTCATGCTGACCATACGATTTGCCGAATTTATCCGAGACTTCAAAATCGTCCCATTCATTAAACATGTAGGCCAGCTGGCTGTCGGGGGTGGCGTGCTCGATGTCGAACCGCTCCAGAAACGTGATGACTTCACAGCGCTTTCTCATAGGTCGGACTTATCAGGAGAAGATATTGGTCAGGAAATCGTGTACGGCGCGGGGGAAGTGCTCGCGTTCGAGAGCATGGACCTTGCTTTCCACATCCTCGGGGGTATCGGTGGGAGCCACGGCGGTGCGGGCCTGGAACAGCACGGCGCCCTCGTCGCAACGGTCGGTGACCAGATGTACGGTGATGCCGGTCTCGGCCTCGGCGGCCTCCACCACGGCGCGGTGTACATGGATGCCATACATCCCCTTGCCACCGTATTTGGGCAGGAGCGAGGGGTGGATATTCACAATGCGGTCCTTGTAGCCCTCCACGATGAACGGAGGCACCATGAGCAGGAATCCGGCCAGCACTATCAGGTCAACGCCGTAGTCGCGAAGCAGGGGGAGTATGCAATCGGGATCGTTGATCTCGGCACGCGACATCACCTTGACGGGCACACTGAGACGCTCGGCACGGCCTATCACGCCGGCCTCGCGACGGTTGCATATCACAAGCACCACTTTGCCGGCCCGGGGGGAGCCGTCGTTGAAATACCTGATGAGATTTTCGGCGTTGGAGCCGTTGCCCGAGGCGAATACCGCGATGTTTTTTGTTTCCATATCTGTGTCGGTGTGACCGGTTGCGATTATATTGCAAAGATATGAAAAAATTCCATTCAGCCCGCTATCGGGCACGTGGAATCACGGCCCGTGGGGCGGGGTCAATTCATATTCAAAGGAGTCATGTGATAGCCCAGGGCGTTAAGCTCCATAGCCATGCCGGCGAGGTAGAGCTGATGGATGGCGGCGACGTAGCAACCAAGCGCGTCCACTGTGCCGGACTCAACGGGTGTGTGGCGCAATATATTGTAGACCCTGGAGGCACATTCGGCCACCAGTTCGATCATCTTGTCGGAGGCCTCGCCAGAATATCCCAGCACATCTTCGATCACGGCCTCGTCCAGATTGTTATACCCCTTGATGCCACACAGTTGCTCATACAGATCCTTGCGCTCGGAATACTTTTCCCAATCGGTGTCCCAATAATAGGCCATCGCCATGCCTATGAACATCGTCCAGCCCAGCGATGCCACGGGATATTCCTGAAACTCACGTACTCCATCGGGAAAATATGCCATAAATATCTCGCCCCATTTCTCCTCCACATCGGGGCACTGGGGCACATGGGGATCAAGCGCCCCTTCACGTTGCAGAAAGGATGTCAGGTCCTCAGCCACCCGGGCCTCGAACTCTTTCACTACACTCTTGCAATCGTTGCCGTTGATATTATTCCCGTCGATGCCGTGGGTACCGTTGATATTTCCGTTCGGGCAATCATTGCCAGGGGTGCCGTTGATACCGTTCATAATCTTTATGTCTTATCAATATAGTTTAATCAGTCTTTCTACCTAACGTCTACCCCCGCCCCATTGTTGCATGGGAGGAACGTAAACTCATGGAGTTGCATATTTCTGCCATAATGCCTCCTTCTCCTCCTCTGTTCCCTCGAAACATTCCATACAGAATGTTTTATAACTCGTATTACTGCCATACATACTGTCGATATAGTCGAAATAAGCTTCGTACTCGAAATCCAATTCGTCATCATCACTAGATACGGTATAGTTCACCATTCTTTCCTCCAAGAATTTTTCCAGATTCTTACCTCTGGGCTTTGTCTTGAGTAGGTTGAATACCTGTGGCCATATCAACTGATCGTGTATATTGGTAAATGTATCAGTCTCGGTCCCAATTATGATTCCCGACTTCTTAACAAGCTTATGCAGCAATCCTGATGTATTGAACATCTCTTCCGGAGTCACAAGCCCGTGAGCATCGAGGTGAGTGAGTATTTCCGACATCAATTCTCGGAATGTATCTTCCGGGATGCAATATTGATCAACGTAGGTGTTATAACTGTTGTCATATACAGGTCTCAGCTCATGTAGGATATCCAGTTTCAATGGCAGGAATTCCATGTCATTTCTCATATTCAACAGTGATTTCCTGAGCAATTTCCTGATATTGGAATTGCTCCACATATAAGTCCGGCGGCAATCAAATATTTCGTGGTACAACTTCACAGCATCCTTCGACATGCTCTTCTCGGTCCATATCCTAAGTATGGTGAGATAATTTTCAAGCATCTGTGGTGACAGTCCGCTCAGATCGAAATTCCTGAGGTTGAACAGTAGAGAGTCGTGTAGTGACGGACGTTGTTTCACCCACATATCCACGGTGTCCTCAATAGCGTTGCCACTCATTACCAATTGTGAAAATTCGCTGGTTGACAGATGATTGTCGTAGACCCTCAGCGCGAAATAATGGCCGAAGTTATGAGGATGGGATATGCTGCAGGAGGAAGGAATGGACATGAAAAGCTCAGAAAACAGCCATTTGAGCTTATCATCTCGTTCAACGATTGTTCCGGCCTTCATGCTGTATGTCCCGTCCTTGGATTTGAGTTCAAGCAGAGAATCCCTGTCGGAAGCGAGCTGGTTGTATTGCTCCGGATAAGCATACCGCATCACCTCAACCCAGAAAAATTCTCTGAAATCAAGAATATCCAGCCGTCCTGCTCCTTTGAGAAACGCTATATGGTTGCTGAACATATTTACGAATCTCAAAGCCTTGCGGTAATTGGACACGTAGCGGGGAAACAGATAACCGCCCGGATTGTCCTTTTTCAATAATTCATTCACAAGAATTCGCCTCTTTCCATCATCGTCGGCAAGCAGTGGGCTTATCATTGACCATACCATGCGCGGGATGGCATGTTCCTCGATATGTGGCAAGGCGATCTCAATATTGAATATCTTCTCGATGAAATCGTGGGCTCGGCCTACACCGTTGTTGTCGATCGTGGAGATGACATACTCTCGGTCGAATGACACTATGTAAGTGATGCGGGAGAAGTTGGCAGTGTTTCGTATCAGTTTAAGCACCTGAAGGATCTCGTCCTTGTCGAGCCGGTCCATGTCATCGATGAATATATACACACGCCCCGGAAGATGGTTCAGCCCTTCCTCGATACGGCTCTTAATGCTGTCGATGGAGGCCGGAGTTTGCATCAATGTCTGGAAGATACCGGCCACACGCGACATATTTTCATTGATGCCACTCGAGATTAACACCGAAGCGTATCTGAGCATCTCGCTTCTCATGGAGCCGTTGAACGGTCGGATGTGATCACTGAGCACATCAAAGAAATCCGATATTATATTATCGGCTGAATTGCTGTTCCATGGGCAGAACCATATCTTTATATCTCCGTCGGCATCAATATTCCGGTCGACATATTCCAGAAAAGATGTCTTTCCCGCACCCCATGTTCCGGTGATGGCTACTGCAAAGGCATCTTTGCCGCTTGTCGACTTTATTCTGTTGGCGAGACTGCGGGCAAACTCCTCACGACCGTCGGGATAACGTTCGGAGATGGAGGTGATGAAGGAGTCTGTCGTATCGCCATGCTCCTTATCTTCTCTTATCAGTTTCAAAGCCTCGATAATCAGAACGATCACACAGCCTGTTACAATAATGTGAGAATAAGCCAAATGCCCTATGGCAGTTATCCCGCCGAGCGTCAACCTGCAAGCATACACCATGACTACGACAGTCCACATTACCATGTATGGGGAAAATACACAGCTTCGCCATCTGCGGTAACATATTCCTGCCATACATGCTGTGAGAGCGAAGGCAGTCACCAGTTTCGCTGCCTGAAATGTGGGAGCATCAACGAAGATGGCACTGATTCCGCTCAATCCCCGGGATATCCAATCGGCCAGTTCCTGAGAGAAAATCACCGCCATGACGGCCAAATATACTTCAATCCAGAATCTCCACGACCGATAGACCTTAGCAATGCAATATTCCATGAATCAAGAGGGTGTTTTTGACAATGATGAAAAAAGGTTGGCATATCACCGGCGGGAACACCGCTAAAAACCTTAGATATGTAAAGTTAAGCAATTCTCATCAAAATCGATATTGTTGCGCTACGAAAAATATACGGTAACTACAATAAAATATTTTTAGCATGATTTTCAAGTTTCAAAGTTCTTCAATGTATCAACCTGGTTGGTTAACCTTTTCCAATAGCAGTTAGTTGAAACGCGAGCAGTAAAAGACAATAAAAAACGATTGACAAGTTTATTAGATTACTTATCAATCGTTTGTATTTCAAATATTTAAGTCGATAGAATCGAAGGATTCTCTTTTAGTATTCCTCCTCGTTGAAGAAGAAGTCTTCTTTGGAGGGGTAGTCGGGCCAGATGTCTTCGATACATTCGTAGGTTTCGCCTTCGTCCTCCATTTCCTGGAGGTTCTCTATTACTTCCATCGGTACGCCCGAGCGCATGGCATAATCGATGAGCTCCTCGCGTGTTGCGGGCCAGGGTGCGTCCTCAAGCTTGGAGGCGAGTTCAAGTGTCCAATACATGTTCGTCTATTGTGAGAAGTTAGTTATTTATGTTTTTTGCCGTGGTCAGCCGTTGTATTCAGGCATTTTCCGGAAAAGTGGCGCAAAGATACGTATTTTCTCTATATATACAAATCCATCTGCGCATTGGTTGCACGGGGCGGGCGAAAATTTGCGTTTTCGGGTTGGTTCAAAGCATCCGATGGATCTATATAGACCAAGAAACAACATCACATCCGTGCCAATGACGGTTTCCTGCAAGCGGTGGCCTACACGGGATGGATGATTTCGCCGGAGACAGTCCCCATGCGGGAACACTGGGGGTACTGTCCCGGCGGATATGGATCAGTAGCTGAACGTTGTGCCCGATCCGGTCGACGAGGGGATGTTGTGCTGACCGGTGTCGTAGGCTCCGTTGCGCACATCGTCGATGATGCGGCGGTTACGCTGATAGGCGGGATACTTCTCAAGAGTGTCACATATCGAGTCGTCATCAAGCTGGTTGAGGCCGAGTATGATGGCCGATGAGCGCTCCTTGCCTCCGGTGAGGTCCTGGATCTTGTCCATGCCATACTCCTCGCCGATGCGCTCGGTCGAGATCTTGGCCTCGGGTTTCTCGGGTTTTACCACTTGGGGAGCGGGTTCGGCTACAGGGGCCTGAGGCTGATTCACCTGAAATTTCACGGTGTTGCCATGCTGAGTGGTGGATGCTCCACGCTTATATCCTCCGAAGTCAAATCCCTGTCCGTTGTGGCCCGATCCCTGCTCGCCGTTCATCAGCGAGTCCTCCTCACCGCGCAGGGTGATGTCAAATCCGGCGGCGAGAATGGTGATCTTCACCTGATTTCCGAGCGATTCATCGTATCTCACACCCCAGATCACGTCCACGTCGGTGTTGATCGAGCTGATGAACTGGGTGAGCTGCTTGGTCTCGCTCATGAGGAACTTGTCCTCAGCATTGGGGTTGAAGAATATGCAGAACAGCAGTTTCTTCGAGCCCATGATGTCGCGGTTCTTGAGCAGAGGCGAGTTGAGGGCATCCTGGATGGCGGCGGTGACACGTCCCTCGCCCTCGCCGTATCCGGTGGAGATGATGGCGGCACCACCGTTGCGCAGGGTAGTGTCTACATCGTTGAAGTCAAGGTTGATCTTACCGTTGTGGGTGATGAGTTCCGAGATGGAGCGGGCGGCTATCGACAGGGTGTCGTCGGCCTTGCCGAACGCGTTGATGAAGTCCAGATCGCCGTAAATCTCGGTGAGGCGCTCGTTGTTGATCACCAGGAGAGCGTCGACATACTTGGCCATCTCGTCGGCACCGGCCAGGGCTTTCTTGATCTTGACCTGTCCCTCGAAAAGGAAGGGGATGGTGACGATACCCACAGTGAGGAGTCCGCGCTCCTTGGCCACACGGGCCACCACGGGAGCTGCTCCGGTACCTGTGCCTCCGCCCATACCGGCGGTCACGAACACCATCTTGGTCTCGTCGTCAAACAGTTGGTTGATCTGCTCGGTGGCATCCTCGGCAAATGCGCGAGCCTTCTCGGGCTTGTTGCCGGCACCGAGTCCGTCGCCGATCTGCAGGGTGTTGGGCACCTCGGAGTGGCGCAGGGCCTGAGAGTCGGAGTTGATGTTGACAAACGACACGCTCTTTATCCCCTCGCGGTACATGTGGTTTACGGCATTGTTGCCACCACCGCCCACGCCTACGGCCTTTATAATGATGGGTTCCGGATCGTTCTTGTGGGCTTCGGCAAATGCCGAGGCATCGTCAATATTCTGATTGTTGTTATATGATTCCATTCTTGTGATGTTTCAGCTTGAAATTATAGGGTAAAGGGCCCGGGAGGGCGGGTGGAGAGATTATTCCTCGTCCTCCTCTTCTTCAAAAGTATCGGTGATGATGTTGGCTACCTTGGCCACGAGAGCGTTGTATCCTCTCACGAAGGGGTTGGGTTTCTTGTTTCCGTTGTCACCTTTCACGGTTCCGGTTTCGCCTGTCGAGGTGATGCCGGTAGGGGTCGGTTTCGGAGGCTGGCCCGGTACGCGGGTACCGGTCGCGCCGGTCGTACCGGCTTGCTGTGTATTGTTCGGAACCTCGGGAACGGCAGGTTGTGTATAGCCACCTGTGGCGGGGGTGGTATTTACGCCTGTAGTAACCTGAGGTTGCTCGATGACCGGTTGCGGAGCCTCTACCGGACGCGGGCTCATGCACTCCTGCGGGTTGCTCTTGGCGGCCTTGTTGAGTATCGAGAGCACATCCACAGAGTCGGCCACCTGGATGCGTCCGTCAAGGATGCGCAGGCGGTTGCCGGGTACACCCGAGCGCACCTTCATGCCCGACAGCTGTTCGAGACGCTGGTTGAACCCTTTCAGGCGTGCGCCCTTGCCCACGATCACTATGCCTTCGGGGAGTTTGGCAGTGGTCAGTCCTGCATACTTTATCTGCTCGCAGATGTTTATGATGATCTCGCAGGCACGGGCCGACACGTAGTTGTTGATGGCTACGAAATCGGGCTGTACGGGCGAGTAGGCGGCCTCGAGGGTGGGGAATGCTGACCCGCCGGTGCGTTTCAGCTCCTCGGCCTGCTCCTCGAGATAGTTGAGGGTGGTGATGTCGCGGGTGATGTTGCGCGATCCCATGGGGAGGACGGCAAGGTGTACGAGCACGCCACCGCGGTAGATGGCTACCGTGGTGGTCTCGGCTCCGAAATCCACCAGCATACATCCGAGTTTCTTCTCATCGTTGAGAAGCACCAGGTCGGCCAGCGCGAGCGGACGCACGAATGTATCCATTATCTTCAGTCCGAGACGCTCCTCGATCACCACCGAGAGGTTGCGCAACAGCTGGTTGCGACAGCTGATGAGGTTGAGGCGTGCGAGAATGTGCGATCCCATCTCTCCCTCGGGCTTGCGGGTGGCCTTGCCGTCGACCAGCAGTTCGCGTGGAGTGGCGGTGACGATGCTTCGCTCGTTCATAGCATAGCCGAGCGCCTCGCGTGTGATATCTTCAATTATGTCATGTGTTATAATAGTCTCGGAAGCCAACCGGCGCTCTATATCCACGCTCTGGGCGGAGAGTGATCTACCGCCGAGGCTCAGATATACGCCCTCGATCTTACGGGGAGCCTCACGTTGCTCCAGACGGCTGATCACGTTTCTCACAGCCTGGGCTGTCTCCACGATGTTGCGGATACAGCCATAGCGCACTATATCGGTGATGGGTTCCTCCTCAACGGCTTTCACGTTGAGTGCTCCGTCGGGACCTACCGATCCGGTGGCTCCCTTTATCTTGGAGCTCCCTATTTCAAGGGCTATTATTATTTTTTCTTCCATATTGAGTATTCGGGCTTCGCCCGAAGGTTATAGAGGGTTATATGGTTACGAGGTTAATAAGAGCTTTTTCGTTCGAAGTATGCACTGAGCGCATTTCATAATCTTCTCATTGAGTTCACTCAATGAGAATTCTTAGCGGGGATTGGTTTCTCGGAGTGGGCCGCTTGGCCGGGTACAGTCTGGCCTGGAGCCACGTTATCACCCGCGAGCATGGCATCTATGGCCACTATCTCCTCATCCTCGTGGGTTATCACGGGCACATCGGCCGCCTTGCGATGACGTTTCGAGGCCACGAGCTGGCCGTTCCACTTCAGCGACAAGGTGTCATATTTCTCCCAGCCCTGCTTCACGAGCACACGGTTGTAGAATGTGCGCAGGTCCTCGAGCTTGGACTCGAAATTGACGGGAGCGCCCAGATTGATCACATGCTCGCGTATGTTAGGGATCAGGATGATATCGTTGGGCGATTTCACCTTTATCATGCCTATATAAGCGTTCCAGGTGGAGTCGGACGCTATATAGTCGATCAGCGGCATGAGCGACAGGGGGGTGAACACCGAGTCGGACGGATCGAAATGTCCCTCGATAATGGGCACGCTCTTGTGGTAGCGGGCCGAGGCCTTCACGCGCTTGCCGGTGCGGTTGACATAGTAGCTCGACGTGCCGTCAAAGACTCTCAACACCGGCACTATCGGAGTCACCGATATGCGTATCGAACCGTCGGTGTACCTCACCACGCTCGCGTCCTCGATCTTGTCGAGGTCGAGCAGGCGGTGGCGTATATCCTGGGTGTTGATATTGGCGAGAGCAAGACCCTTGGCGCGGGAGGGGAGGCTGTCGAGCTCGCGTATCAGCTCGGCCGGGGTGACAAACCGGCTCGCGCCTCCGTCACCGTCGGCATCCTCCACAGTCACGGTCATGCCCGTACACAAGGCATCATCGTTCTCGCGGGCTGTCATGGTGAGAGCTATCACCAGATACACCGCGAGAAGCACGGAAAATAATATTTTGAGATACTTGTTCAACTTCTGGGTTATTGATGTGGAACGCGCTAATCATTGATCTCCGAAACCAGCTGGGGCAGGTAGTTGCAGATGTCCCCGGCTCCGGCTGTCAAGAGGATGTCAAAGTTACGATTTTTGAGCGTTTCCACCAATTTTTCTTTGGGTATTAATATTTTATCGGCGGTTTTAACGTTGTCGAATATCAGCCGGGATGTCACGCCCTCTATCGGCTCCTCGCGTGCGGGGTAGATGTCGAGCAGAACCACCGAGTCGGCCTCGGACAGAGCCTCGGCAAACTCGGGAGCGAAATCCCTCGTGCGTGAGTACAGGTGGGGCTGGAATGCCACTGTGAGTTTCCTGCCGGGATACAGCGCCTTGACCGAGGCGATGGAGCTCTTGAGCTCCTCGGGGTGGTGGGCGTAGTCGTCGATTATCACCCTGCCGGTGCCGTTGCGCTCCTTGAGCCATGTCTCGAAACGGCGTTTGGTACCCTGGTAGGAGGACAGCGCCTGGCGTATGGTCTCGGGATCGAAAGCCTCGGTCACGCACACCGCCGCAACAGCCGCTATCGCGTTCTCTATGTTCACCTCGACGGGTACGCCGAGATTTATGTTGCGTATGGTGCCGCGGGGGGTCACGATGTCAAATGTTATGGTACCGAGCGTGCGCCTGATGTAAGTGGCATGGAAATCGCCCTTGTCGCGCGAGTAGGTGTACACCTTCACGCCGGGGGCAGGGCGGGGCTTCAGTTTCAGTCCCTCGTGCATGATAAGCACTCCGTCGGGGCGTATCAGTTCGGTGAAATGGGCGAAGCTTTCCAGATAAGCCTCCTCGGTGCCGTAGATGTCCAGATGGTCGGGATCGGTGGCCGTGATGACCGCTACCGAGGGGGTGAGACGGTGGAACGAGCGGTCATACTCGTCGGCCTCGATCACTGAGTAGGGCGATGAGGGGGAGAGCAGGAAGTTGCTGTTGTAATTCTTCATCACGCCTCCCAGGAATGCGTTGCATCCTATGGAGCCGGTCTGGAGTATATGTGCGGCCATGGACGATGTGGTGGTCTTGCCGTGGGTGCCGGCGAAGCACAGGCTGCGTGAGTCGCGGGTGATGAGCCCGAGCACCTCGGAACGCTTCATCACCTTGAAGCCACCGTCGCGGAAATATTTCAGTATGGGCATATCGTCGGGCACAGCCGGGGTGTACACCACCAGCGTGGACGCGGAATCGCGGAACTCCACGGGGATTGCCTCTGCGTCGGGCGAGAATGTGATCTCCACCCCCTCGGCCGCGAGGGCATCGGTGAGATCGGTGGGTGTGCGGTCATATCCCGCCACCTTTTTCCCTTTCGACAGAAAATAGCGCTCGAGCGCTGCCATGCCGATACCTCCGGCTCCTACGAAATATACATTATCCATAGTCATCGTTTTTTAGTCCTTACTTATCCTTACTGAACCTTGCTTGGTCCTTGCTTAATTCTTTTTTATCTCGATTATCTTGTCGACTATCAGTTCGTCGGCATCGCGCATGGCCATCCCGGAGATACGGGTCGATAGGTCGGCGCGGGCTTTTCCGTCGTCGAGCAGGCGTTTCAGCTCGCCGGGCAATTGCTCCACGGCATCTTTGTCGAGTATCATCACGGCCGCTCCACGTGTCGAGAGCGCCTCGGCGTTGTGGCGCTGATGATCCTCGGCCACGTTGGGCGAGGGGATCAGTATAACCGGTTTGCCAAGTATCTGCAATTCCGATATTGTGCCTGCTCCGGCGCGTGACACCACCAGGTCGGCGGCGCGATAGGCCAGATCCATGCGATCGATGAATGTGGTGGCCTTCACGTTGTCATACTCATGGGCCAGGCCTTGGAACTGGTCGGCACCATAGCGTCCGGTCTGCCACAACAGTTGCACGCCCTCGGCCTGAATGGTGGGCAGCGATGCCGCGATAGCCTCGTTGACTGTGCGGGCGCCGAGACTGCCACCCACCGAGAGCACCAGCAGTCGGCCCGGGTCGAATCCCAGCTCGCGCTTGGCATCCTCGCGCGATATTCCGCACTCCTCCAGGTCCTTGCGCACCGGGTTGCCGGTCTTTATGATGTTTTCGGCGGGGAAGAAACGCTCCAGGCCGTCGTAGGCCACGCATATAGCCTTGGCCTTGGGAGCGAGCAGTTTGTTGGTCACGCCCGGATAGGAGTTCTGCTCCTGAATCAGAGTAGGCACGCCACGGCGCTGGGCCTCCTTGAGCACGGGACCACTCGCGTATCCTCCCACGCCTATAGCCACGTCGGGCTGAAATTCCTTTACGATCCTGCGGGCCTTGCGCAATGATTTCCACAGCTTCCACAGCACCCCGAAGTTGCGCCATAGGCGCTTGCGGTCGAAGCCTGCCACCGGCAACCCCTCGATCTCGTATCCGGCCGCGGGCACGCGCTCCATCTCCATGCGTCCCAACGCGCCCACAAAGAGGATCTCGGCGTCGGGCTGACGGCGCTTCACGGCATTTGCTATGGATAGGGCGGGAAATATGTGGCCACCGGTGCCACCGCCCGAAATCAGTACTTTCATAAAAGGTTTTATCTGTTAAATGGTTTGAAGGGTTAAATTGTTTATAGAAATGTTAATCCCATCAGCCTTTTATTTGTGTGAAGATTTGATAACCTCATAATCTTATAACTCCATAACCTTAGGCATACGCAGTATGCCTAATTAAGCTGCATCTTGTTCTCGTCGCGGAGCTGTTCTGGCAGTGATTCCTTCTCCTCGGTGATCTCCTGCTTCTTGTTGCCGTGGCGCGAGGCTGTACGACTCACCGAAAGCATGATTCCGAAGGCCACGCACGTGACGAATATCGATGTGCCACCCTTGGAGATCAACGGCAACGGCTGACCCGACACCGGGAACACTCCCGTCACGATACCCATGTGGAACAGGGCCTGGAAAGCTATCATCACCGCCATGCCCATCACTATCAGGGCCGGGTAGGTGATGCTGCAACGCGAGGCTATACCGGCTGCACGGGCCAGAAGCCACAGATATAGCACAAGGACGGCCAGACCGCCTATCATGCCGAGCTCCTCGACCACGATGGCGAATATATAGTCGGAGAACGCGAGCGGGAGGCGCGATGCCTCGCGAGAGTTGCCGGGACCCACGCCGTGGATACCACCGTTGGCCTGGGCCATGTAGCTGAGTATCTCCTGGCGGTTCTTGCCGGTAGGCTCGAGTTCCCATTTGGGAATAGAGTCGTCAGAGTGGCGAGAGAATCGTGCGATCCATGTCTCGATGCGCGACGGGGCGCGTGTCACCCCCTCCTCGCTGAGTTCGGTAGCCTGGGTGGCATCGGCAGGAATGTCGACATTCACTTCGGTGACATACAGGTAGCCCACGAAGGCCACGGCACATAGCGCGAAGAAGCCGGTGAGTCCTGCCAGATGTAGCCATTTCACACCACCGATGAGCATCATCGAGTAGGTGATGGCCACCAGGAGCAGTGTGTTGGTGAGTCCCTGCTCGATGAGCAGGGCCGAGAAGAACATTATCACCAATCCCGACCACATCATGCCCTTTTTGGTTATGCCCACGCCGTGGGGATCCTGGTTGAGGGTCATAACGAGGGCCACGAGCAGTACAGCCGAGATCTTGACCATCTCGGCCGGGTATATGCCTATGCCCAGCAGAGAGAACGACCTCCTTGCGCCGTTGACGTAATTGCCGTAGAACATCACATATATCATCGCGGCCGCACTCAGCACCGAGAATACCACGGTGAAGATGGCAAAGTCGCTGTAATGCCTGCGCGAGAGGATCCATGTGATCCCCAGGCCCATGCCGAGCATGAACAGGTGGCGCACTATCGGGCCTATTACGCCGAGCGACGAGGCCGCAACCTCGCGCGACGACGCGCTGTAGAGCTCGATCACCGAGATGATGCAGAGGGCTATGAATATGCCCCATATATGCTTGTCGGCCTTGGCCAGAGCTTTGGGCTTGCTCGTGGCTACGGTCGTGGAAGCGGGGGCGGTGGTTGTGGGTTCCATTGTGTAGTGGAGAGTGAATTGGTTATTGGAATTGGTTTATTCAGTGGACTGTCATTTCAGCCGGGCCACGCGCTCCTTGAACTGACGGCCACGGTCCTCGTAGCTCTTGAACAGGTCGAAGCTTGCACAGCAGGGCGAGAGCAGCACCGTGTCACCGGCAGTGGTGATGCGGGCGGCTGTCTCCACGGCCTCGTCGATCGAGTGGGTGTCATAGATGGCCGGCACATGGGCGGTGAAGAAGTCAAGGAGCTTGGTGTTGTCCTTGCCCATACATATCACGGCTTTCACCTTCTCTTTCACCAGAGGCAGGATCTCGTTGTAATCGTTCCCCTTGTCCTTGCCGCCGAGTATCAGCACGGTGTCGCGGGGCATCGACTCGAGGGCATACCATGTGGAGTTGACATTGGTGGCCTTGGAGTCGTTGATATAGCGCACGCCGTTGACGGTTCCTGCCGGCTCGAGGCGGTGTTCCACCCCCTCGAAGTCGCTCAGTGCCTGGCGTATGTTTTCCTTGTCGATATCGAGTATGCAGGCCGAGAGTGCCGCCGCCATGGAGTTGTAGAGGTTGTGCAGACCGTTGAGCGAGAGCTCGGCGCGGGGCATACGCAGTTTCTGCCGGGGAGTCTCCACATTGAGCATCTCCTCCTCATCGACCCACGCACAGGTCTCCTCCTCCCTATGCTCGGCAAAGGGGAAACGGGTGGCATCGGTGGATATGCGCTCGAGCTGACGCCTGATCACTGGATCGTCCTGCCAGTATATGAAGGCATCGCAGGGGGTGAGGTTGTTGAGTATGCGGAACTTGGCGTTGATATAGTTTTGCATCTCATACTCGTAACGGTCCAGGTGGTCGGGGGTGATGTTGAGCATCACGGCGATGTTGGCGTGGAAGTCATACATGTTCTCAAGCTGGAAGCTCGACAGCTCTATCACATACACGTCGTGATGCTCGCGGGCCACCTGCAGTGCCAGGCTCCGGCCCACATTTCCGGCCAGGCCCACGTTCACTCCCGCGTCCTTGAGTATATGGTAGGTGAGCAGGGTCGTGGTGGTCTTGCCGTTGGATCCGGTGATGCACACCATGCGGGCGTCGGTGTAGCGTCCGGCCAGCTCTATCTCCGAGATCACGGGTATCCCTTTGGCCACGATTTCCTGTATCACGGGGGCAGTGGGAGGTATGCCGGGGCTCTTCACCACCTCGTCGGCGGTGAGTATGCGGTCCATGGAGTGCCCGCCCTGCTCCCACTCGATGCCTTCTTCATCGAGCTGTGCGCGGTAGCGCTCGGGTATGGTCCCCGAGTCGGAGAGGAATACGTTGAAGCCTTTGGTCTTGCCGAGGATGGCGGCTCCTACGCCGCTCTCTCCTCCGCCAAGTATAATTAGGGATTTCATTTCAGTATGTTGCTAATCTATATTGTATGACTGCCTGCCGGCAGCTGATGATTGATTATCGGATCTTCAGTGTGATGAATGTCAACGCTGCAAATAGTATCGAGAGGATCCAGAAGCGTATCACAATCTTAGGCTCGGCCATAGCCCGGCGGGGTATCTGGAGCAGGGCCGGGATCCCCTCTTTCTGGAAATGATGGTGGAGCGGAGCCATGCGGAACACTCGGCGTCCCGCGCCATATTTCCTCTTGGTGTACTTGAAATATCCTGTCTGTATGATCACCGATATATCCTCCATGAAGAATATGAGGCACAGCAGGGGTATGAGCAGTTCCTTGTGGATGAGGATCGCAAACACGGCTATGATGCCGCCGAGGGTCAGTGAGCCGGTATCGCCCATGAACACCTGGGCGGGGTTGGCATTGTACCACAGGAAGCCGATGAGCGCGCCCATCAGTGCCGAGATGAACACCACAAGCTCCGACGAGCCGGGGATATACATGATGTTGAGATAGGTTGAGTATATCACGTTGCCCCCTAAATAGGCCATGATGGCGAGTGCGGCGCATATCACAGCCGATACTCCCGCACACAGGCCGTCAAGGCCGTCGGTGAGGTTGGCTCCGTTGCTCGTGGCTGTCACGGCCACTATCACCACGATCACAAACACGATCCAACCCCCCGTCTGGGCATATTTCCCCATCCATGACGTGAGCGAGGCATAGTCGAAGTTATTGCCTTTGACAAAGGGGATGGTGGTCTGGGTGGATTTCAAGTCGGGCGACTGGGAAAATTCCGAAACCTCGGCAAACTCCGAGGCATCGTCATGGGCATCGGCCGAGATCTCGGTGGAGTTGCTTCCGCTCACTGTAACCTGGCGCTGGGTGATGTCGGGGCTGAAACACATGGTGAGACCCACCAGCAGGCCCAGTCCCACCTGACCCACGATCTTGAACTTGCCCTTCATGCCGTCCTTGTTGTGCTTCTTTATCTTCAGATAGTCGTCAAGGAAGCCTATGGTGCCGCACCACACGGTGGCGATGAGCATGAGCACCATATATATATTGGTGAGATTGCCCACGAGCAGGCATGGCACCAGCAGTGACAGTATGATTATGATACCGCCCATGGTGGGAGTACCCTCCTTCTTGAGCTGTCCCTCCAGCCCGAGGTCGCGGATGGTCTCGCCCACCTGCATCAGTTGCAGGCGGTCAATTATCTTGCGTCCGATCACCAGGGCGATGATCAGCGCGAGCATGAATGCCGCACCCGAGCGAAACGTGATGTAGGTCATCAGTCGCGCACCCGGCACGGTCGAGGTCTGTTGCAGATATTCGGCTAAGTGGTATAACATCGTTGGAAATTAGGTGGCGTTTTAAGGGATGGAATTTGTGGTTAAACTCCCTTTTTAGAATGCACGGAAATTCAGTCGGAACGTGAGTGTGGGATACACCTTCAGGGCATCCTGTATCTTCTGGAACGTATTGTCATCCTCGATTATGGATTTGTCGATCTCTCCATGTTCCGAGTACAGTTCGGGTTTCCCCTGGAATTGAACACCCAGTTCGGTGGTAAAGTTGATGAACTTGCCGGGAATCACGCGTCCCCATCCGATACCCACGTAGGGGCGGAAGTTCTTCACCTTGAAACCGCCTGCCACATCGCCGTTCTCATTGGCGGGGATCGAGTAGTCGCCTATTGACACCTGACCCTTGTAGGCATTGCTTGTGGCGGCCAGTTCGCGCAGCTCGTCGCTGTGGCCCGAGATCTTGAGCAGTTTGTCGCCTCCGAAGTATGCTCCGCCGGCCACGAAGAGGCCACACTTGGGTATGGGATAGATATTGAAAATCACCTGGCCCTGTACGCGTCCCAGGTCGCCCTTGAGGCTCATGGTGCCTTCGCGGGTCACCATCTCGCCCGAGAGTGAGCCGGTGTTGGGAGTCTCGTAAGAGAAGTCGGCATCGGCGTTGAATGTTATGCCGGGCATTATCGACACGCCGGCGCGCATCTGTATAAAATTGGTGATAGGAGTAGCAAGCTCTACCGAGATACCGTTGGTGCCCACGCCCACTCCGGCTCCCAGGTGATTGAATACGTCAACAGCATGAACAGGAGTCAACATCGATGCAATTCCCGTAAGTACAAGTATAAAAAACTTTTTCATCTTTAACTGTGATTATAATGTGATTGTCATGAGAGATACGTCGTCGTCCCGGATTACTATATGCTATTTTCAAGCTGTTCCGTTGATGGCTTTCATCACCTCCTCGCGGTCATCGAAATGATGTTTCACCCCCTCGATCTCCTGGTAATCCTCATGCCCTTTTCCGGCTATGAGTATCACTGAGCCGGGGCCTGCGAGAGCCACGGCGGTGCGTATGGCCTGACGGCGGTCGGTGATGTGGAGTGTGCGGGAGCGTGCCTCGTCGTCCAGTCCGGCCTCCATGTCGGCCAGGATAGCCTCGGGTTCCTCAAATCTCGGATTGTCCGAGGTAAGTATCACGCGCTGTGACCGTGCGGCGGCTTCCTTGGCCATGATGGGACGCTTCCCCTTGTCGCGGTTGCCTCCGGCACCCACCACGGTGATGATCTCCCCCTTGGTGCCGATAACCTCGCGTATGGCCTGGAGCACATTCACCACGGCATCGGGGGTGTGGGCATAGTCTACTATTGCGGTAAAACCCTTGGGGGAATGGAACGCCTGGAAGCGTCCGGCTACCGGCACGAGCGACGATATGGCGCGGAGCACCTCGCCGTTCTCCCATCCGAGCAGTATGCTCGCGCCGTAGACGGCGGTGAGGTTATAGGCGTTGAAGCGTCCGGTGAACATGGTCTCCACCTCGGTGCCGTTGAGGCTGAGCAGGGTGCCGTCGAGACGCTGTTCCACTATCCGGCCTGTGAAGTCGGCCTCGGAGCGGAGCGAATAGGTGTGGCGCGAGGCCGAGGTATTCTGGAGCATCACTTCGCCCACCTTGTCGTCGGCATTGGTGAGGGCAAAGGCTGTGGAGGGCAGATTGTCGAAGAACGATTTCTTGGCCTGGAGATATGCCTCCACGGTCTTGTGATAGTCGAGATGGTCGCGGGTAAGGTTGGTGAACACACCTCCGGCGAAATGCAGGCCCGCGATGCGGTGCTGATGGGCGGCGTGGGAGCTCACCTCCATGGCGCAGTACGTGCATCCTGCCTCCACCATCCGGTGAAGCATCTCGTTTATGGTCATGGGGTCGGGAGTGGTGTGGTCGGTGGGATAGGGGGTTGTCTCCACGTAATTGCACACTGTGGAGAGCAGTCCTGCCTTGTGGCCTAACAGCCGGGCCATCTCATATATCAGCGTGGCGGTGGTGGTCTTGCCGTTGGTGCCGGTCACGCCCACTAAGTGTAGCTGGCGCGAGGGATTGCCCCACCACTCCGATGCGATGAAGCCGAGGGCAACGGCCGAGGAGGGCACCACCACGTAGGTGACGGCGGTCGACAGCTGTTCGGGCAGACGCTCGCACACTACTACGCTCGCTCCGGCCTCCTGGGCCTTGTGGATGAAGTCATGTCCGTCCACGCTCACGCCGGGCACGGCGATGAACATGGTGCCGGGGTTCACCCGGCGCGAATCGGCTGTCACGCCGGTGATCTCTATATTGTCGTTCCCCACGATCTCTGAAATCTCTATGGGGGAAAGCAGTCGGTTGAGTAACATATTTATCGTATTGAGGTCTTGGAGGATTCTGTGTATCAGTGTATATTTTGGTTGAGGTCAGGTAGCGGAGAGGAGAGTCCTGTTAATGCGAGAGGTTGAGATGTACCCTGTGGCCGGGATCGATGAGGGTGTGGGGCGCGGGCTCCTGCGATCTCACGAATCCGTTGCCCGAGAGGGTCACGTCATATCCGTGGCTTTCGAGGGTCTCCACCGCCTCGCGGGCTCCGAGTCCGCGCACATCGGGCAGACCCGATCCCTTATGCTCGCCATGCCCCTTCACGGTGCGCCGGTTGGGGAGCGAGAATGGGGTGCGGAGCTTCTTGTAGGGATCTCCCTGGGTATTGGTGGCGTAGAATGTAGGTCCTACCGTCGAGGGGGAGGCCGACTCGTAGTCGGAGCTGTTGTTGAGCATTCCGCGCGAGTAGAGCTTCATGGCGATGTTGCGCATCACCTGGCCCGACGTGGTGGCCGCTCCGAAGAAGTTCTTGGTGGGATGGCACGTGAGCACCACGCACGAGTACATGGGGTTCTCGGCCGGGAAGAATCCGCAGAAGGCCAGACGCTTCTTGCCGGTGTTGTACTGTCCGTTCTCGATCATGTAGCATGTGCCGGTCTTTCCGGCTATGCGCACCGAGTTGTTGCGCAGGAAGCGTCCGGTGCCGTGGTCGCCCCACACTACATTGGTTAGCATCCCCCTCATTATCTCGGCTGTGCGGGGCGAGCAGGCGCGTCCGTTGCCCAGATAGGAGGGCTCGAGCACCGAGTCGACCGTTCCTCTCAGCTCCTTCACCAGCCTGGGGCGCACGAACACTCCGTCGTTGGCTATGGCGTTGTACAGCGCCAGGGTGTAGAGCGGCGGTATCTCGGTGGCATACCCGTAGCATTGGCGCGAAAGGGCTATGCGGCCACCGCGGTCGCTGGGCACCGAGTCGATGCGCGGAGCCACCTCGCCGGCTATGCCGGTGTTGAGCGGTTCGAGGAATCCGAGTTTCTTGATACGCGCATAGAACGCTCCTGGATGGGAGTCATATTTCGACGTGATGATGCGGGCCATGCCTATGTTGGATGACTGCTCTATCACCTCGCCAACGCGTATCGATGTCGAGTGGTGGGAGTCGGTGATGGGTCGGCCTCCGGCGTATGCCCATCCGGCTCCGGTGGGGAGCTGCTGGTCAAAGTCGGTGACTATACCGTCCTCCACGGCTATCATCATCGAGAGGGTCTTGATCACCGATCCCGGCTCGTAGCCCATCACGGCGCGGTTGCGGGCCTCGATGTAGCCGGGTCCGTGGGGATTGAGCTCGAGATTGGATATTGCCTTGATGTCGCCGGTCTTCACGTCCATGAGCACCGCCACGCCCCAGTCGGCCCCGCAGGTGTCGAGCACATTGTTGAGTTCGCTCTCCACTATGTCCTGCATGTTGATGTCGATGGTGGTCACGATGTCACATCCCGGTATGGCGGGTATCTTGGCCAGGTCGGCTATATCTTTGGTCAGGTTCACCTTGGCGGTGGTGCCGGTGCGGCCATACAGGAGCGAGTCAAGAGCCTTTTCAAGTCCCGATATGCCATGTATCTCCTTGCTCTGGCGGGTTTCGCCCACGCCGCCGATGGATCGGCGGGCCATGTTGCCGTAGGGGTTGAACCGGCGCATGTTCTTCTCGAAGTACAGGCCGGTGCGGTTGCGGTTCCCCTTGAAATAGGGCATCGACTTCATCAGCTCCATGTCGGAGTGTGAGAGGTTGGTGAGTATGCGGTAGGCGCGTGGACGCTTTTTCTTCTCCTTGTCGAGCGGTTTCAGCAGATGTTCCTTCCACTTGGCGGCGCTCTTCTCGGGGAAATTGGCGGCCATGGCTTCGGAAAGGGCGTCGATCTCCTCGCGCAGTTTCTTCACGTTGAATTTCTCGGCGCGGTAGTCGATGCGTGCGGTATAGTAGCTCAGGTTGGTGGCCAGCACCGAGCCGTCGGCCGCGAGGATGTTGCCTCGGCGCGGTATGATATCCTGCGAGAGCGACAGCAGAGAGTCGGCCTTGTGGTTCCACTTCTCGGCATTGACCACGGTGGTCTCGCACAGTTTCACGGCTATGCAGGCCGAGAGCACGAGGATCCAGAACACTACGAATCCGTAGCGGAACAGGATATTGCTGCGATTGTCATTCTTCATTGCTGAGAGGCGGGTTTATTGAGGATGGATTTCTTGATAAGTTAGGAAAAGTGGGGATGACGGGAGAGGTAGTGGGGTAGTCAACGGTGGATGGTGAACGGTGGCTGGGGCTGCACTCTCAGGTCGAGGCCGAGCGAGTCGACAAGATGTTGCATCGAGGTCTCGCGTATGCGGCTCATGAACGAGCTGCGCTCGCGCGAACTCTCGTTCTGCACTATCTCCAGCTGCTTCTGCAGCGCTTCGATCTTCTCGATGTTGGTGCGGTAGGTGAATTTGGTGGTGATGTACACCATCATCACTATGATGAAGATGAGTATGGGCAACCAGTGACGGGCGAAAAAATCGCTCGAGATCACCTGGCCACGGAACATCCTCAGTATGTAGGGTGACTTTTTCTGTCGTGTCTTTGTCGCTTTTTTGGCCATAAGGCTGTGGGTTGGATGGACTGGTGTGCTTTATGTTACTTTTCGGTCTCGGTCTTCTCGGCTACCCTCAGTTTCGCCGACCGCGAGCGGGGGTTGGCTGCTATCTCGGCGTCGTCGGGGGTGACGGGGCGTGATCCCAAGGGGCGGAGCGGGGCGTTGACACGTCCGAAGAAGTCCTTGTCCACGCGCCCTTCGATGTTGCCGGTCTTGAAGAAGTTCTTGACCATGCGGTCCTCGAGCGAGTGATAGGTGAGGATGGCTATGCGTCCGCCTGGTTTCAGCACGCTCAGGGCACCTTCGAGCAGTTCCCTCAGCGCTCCCATCTCGTCGTTGACCTCGATGCGCAGAGCCTGGAACAGCTGGGCTAATTCCTTCTTCTCCTTGCGCGGGTCGATCAGTGGCGACACTATTTCGATGAGCTGTCCCACGGTCTCGAGCGGTTTCCCGCTCTCACGGGCGCGGATTATGGCATCGGCCATTCGGCGGGCCTGTTGCAGTTCGCCGTATATCTTGAGGATGTCGGTCAGGCGGTCGCGGTCGATCTCGGCGAGCAGGCGCGAGGCCGGACGCGAGGCCGAGCGGTTCATGCGCATGTCGAGAGGGCCGTCGGCACGGAACGAGAATCCGCGTTCGGGGGTGTCGAAATGATGGAACGATACCCCTAAGTCGGCGAGAACGCCGTCCACGCCGTCCACGTCATAGAACCGCATGAAGTTGGTGATGAAACGGAAATTGCTGTACACCATGGTGAATCGGGGATCCCCCTTGGGCGCACGGCTCACAGCGTCCATGTCCTGGTCAAATGAGTACAGATGTCCCCCCTCGCCGGCATCGAGACGCTCGATAATGGCCCGCGAATGTCCGCCGCCACCATAGGTGGCATCCACGTACACGCCCCCGGGTTGGATGTCGAGGGCGTCGAGACATTGGGGCAGCAGGGCCGGTATATGGTAGGGCTGTTCGCTCATGATCTTTCCGCTTTTTCTGTGTAGTTGGATTACCTGTCGGATCACCCTTTTTTATAATAGGTGATATTAGAGTGTAAAATTAGTAAATATTTGCAAAAGCAAACAGAAATATAAAAAGCCTTTTCTGAAAAAGTTATTAACATACCGATTGGAAGTGTCTGTAGTGCCGATTTTGAGGTTTGCAAATGCAAACGCACCCCCTCCTTTCACTCCGTCGCTCCACTCATGCTCCTGCCTGTGGACAACCCCGCAGTGAGGCATGAACAAAGGGCCTCACTCCGCGTTAAAACTATAGGAAACTTCCCCCTGTGAAAACATTATACAAATCAACATAAAATACAATATAATACAATCCATCATGGCAGAAAATTTTAACCCCGAGGATCGTGATTTTGAACGTAAACTTGCGGAAATGAGTCCCTTTGAGATCAAGGGTACTCTCATCTCGCTCGCGCAGAAGGATGCGCAGCGCTCCACCGCTACATTCCTCAACGCAGGCCGTGGCAACCCCAACTGGCTTCTTTCTCTCCCCCGCCGTGCATTCTTCCTGCTCGGCAAGTTTGCTGTCGAGGAGTCGGAGCGCACCATGTACAACCACATGCTCGGCATAGCCGCATCCCCCAAGCAGGAGGGTGTGGCCCAACGGTTTGAGACATTCCTCACCGAGCACGATGATGAGATAGGCTCCAAGGTGCTCAGGCATTTCTATTCCTACATGACCGGCGAGCGTAAGGCTGACCCCGACGATTTCGTGTTCGAGCTGGTCGACGGTATTCTCGGCGATCATTATCCCACCCCTCCGCGCATCCTCAAGTACACCGAGATGATTACTCAGGACTATCTGCGCTGGGCCATGGGCGGAGGCGAGGACCCCACTGTCTACGACATCTTCGCCACCGAGGGCTCCACGGCCGGAATGTGCTACGTGTTCAATACTCTCCAGGCCAATTTCCTGCTCAACCGTGGCGATAAGATAGCCCTTTTCACCCCCTGCTTCACCCCCTATCTCGAGATCCCGCGTCTCGATCAGTTTGGCCTCGAAGTGGTCAACGTGAGCGCCAACAAGGTTGAGAAGAATGGCTATCACGATTGGCAGTTCCCCAAGGAGGAGATCGACAAGTTGCGTGATCCGTCCATCAAGGCCGTGTGCATCACTAACCCCTCCAATCCGCCGAGCGTATGCCTCGCCCCCGAGGTGCTCGATCAGCTTGTCGATGTGGTGAAGAAGGACAACCCAGGCCTCATGATCATCACCGATGATGTCTACGGCACATTCATCAAGGGCTTCCGCTCGCTCATGTATGTGCTCCCCTACAACACCATCTGCCTCTACTCCTATTCCAAGTACTTCGGAGCCACCGGTTGGCGTGTCGCCGCCATGGCGCTCAGAAGCGAGGGCAACGTGTTTGACGATCGTCTCGCCGCTCTTCCTCAGGACAAAAAGGACCTCCTTGATAAGCGTTACGAATCGCTCACGCTCGAGCCTGCCAAGATTAAGTTCATCGACCGCCTTGTGGCCGATTCCCGCCTCGTGGGCCTCAACCACACCGCCGGACTATCCACTCCCCAGCAGATACAGATGGCCATCTTCTCGGCTTTCGCCTATCTCCATCACGACGAGCTTCAGCCCCGCCTTATCGACATGATCCACGAGCGTCTCAACGACCTGTGGAGCACCACCGCTTTCACTCTCCTTCCCGATCCCAACCGCGCCGGCTACTACAGCGAGATCGACCTGATGGTATGGGCCAAGAAGTTCTATGGTCAGGAGTTTGCCGACTTCCTCGACAACAATTACGAGCCTCTCGACTTCGTGATACGTCTGGCCAACGAGACAGCTATCGTGCTCCTCAACGGCGATGGTTTCGACGGTCCCAAGTGGTCGGTACGCGCCTCGCTCGCCAATCTCGACAAGGAGGATTATCTCAAGATCGGTACCGCCATCCGCAAGATCCTCGACGAGTACCACGGCGAATACCTCAATGCTAAGAAATAATCTCTTTTCCCGGTAATGAGATAAGTCGGGATTACATATAAATCAACCGTCCGCGATAGATTCAGATGCTATCGCGGACGGTTGATTTATATATGATATATGTTATATTTAGCCAATATCCTTTGGCTCGTTGGTCTGCACGGTCGTCTTGGCATCTGCTGTTGCCGACGGTTCGGCCGGATCGCTTATATACCGCTGGTAATAAGTCATGAGTATGGCTGTGACAGGCAGGGCGATGATCATGCCTATTATGCCGAGCAGACTGCCCCACACCGACAGCGACAGCAATATCACCGCCGGATTCATACCCATCTCCTTCCCCATGATATGAGGCGTGATTATATAGTCGCAGATGCACTGGCTCACCACATACACCAGTATGCACCGGCCAAACATCGAGGCAAATGCCACCTCGCCCGTGAGTGAGCATATAAAGCATATCACTCCCACCGGCACCAGTGTCACATACTGGAAATAAGGTATCATGTAGAGTATTCCCACCAGTATTCCCATCGGGATCGCCAGCGGGAGTTTGACTATCGAGAATCCTATGCAATAGAATACAGCCGCACACAGCGCCACTACCCCCTGGCCGCGGAAATACCGGTCCATATAGTCCTGTACCTCATACACTATCTTCAGCACATCGGCCCTCCACTTGCGGGGTATGATGAGCTTGAACCCGTTGGAGATGGCCGGGTAGTCAATCAGTATGAAAAGTATGTATATCAGGGTGAGAAACCATGAGATCATATCCATCACCACCGAGAGTGACTCCTCTATGATCGAGGATCCCTGGCTCATGAGGGTCTGCAGATGCGAGCCGTCGAGAAACGATGCCAGATTGTCGGGGTCGAAATATTTGGCTATGAAATCCACCACCGATTTGTGAAACCGTGGCATGGCCCGCTGGCCCGAGGTCACGCTCTTGATGATGTCGCCGAGCGAGTCCAACTCATGGATCACCGACGGCAGAAACAGATACACCACAAGCCCGAGTACCACCGTCACGTCCACTATGGTGAGTATCGAGGGGATAACTCGCCCTTTGCATCCCACAAGCCGGCGGTTGAAATCCACCACCGGCTGAAGCAGATATGCTATGAGGCAAGCTACAAAAAATGGCAACAGCACATTGCTCAGATAGCGTATGAGCCATACAAGCAATCCGGTGATGACCAGGCCGATGATGAGACGCATGATGCGGTCGGCGGTCCAATACCTCAGTGAAACGGGGGCCGACATATATGGTAAAGGGTTAAAATAGTTGAAACGGTTTCTATATCTTCAACAATCACCCTCCTCCATAGGTTCAGCTATACTATTTATAGGATCGTTTCATTATCTATGCGATATTATCGCACCTATTGTCCTGATCTCATATACTACTTTTGCGTATGCGCCACGAGGTAGGGTAAAGAGAGTTGGAGCGATTGCCGAGATTCTTCACCATGCCCAAGGGGGAGCCGGTGAATGTGAGGAGGACAAATCCACGGGCTGTGCCCTCGGGTAATACGGGCGACTCACCGCGCAGATAACGCAGGGCTGTGTCGAGGTCAACCTCAACAGCGGGGAATGTTCCGGGAGCAAGGGCCCGGGACATCACGAGCGACTGGGATGGCACAAGGTCGCGCCCCTTGATGTTGCCTATCACTATACCCTCGTGTATCACGTCCACATGCTGTCTCACCAGATTGAGCAGCGGCATGTGCTCCATGGGAAATGCGTTCACCCTGTCATCGGTGGCATAGATGTCGTAGCGGGCGGCATCATCAAGCCATGACTTGGATTCCGCAGGGATGGCTACGGATTTTTCCTTTCCCTTCCCTTTCCCCTTGGATTTGGAGCGCGATGCGGGAAGGTGACGGCCTGTATCGCCCGGCTCGCCGGGCTTGCGTATCACGGAGACAAACAATCCCTCTCCTCGGGTGTGCCCCGGCACAAACCGGTAGCAGTGCATCGATGGATCTATGCGGCCCTTATCGTCCAGGGCACCGATAATGCCCCATGATTCATCGGTAGGTATCTCCACCGATTCTCCGCCGAGGTCGTCGATGAGATACTTCACCATCATTTCATCCTCCGAGCGGTTGAATGTGCAGGTGCTGTATATCATCACCCCTCCGGGACGCAGGGCCTCCCATAGATTGTCGACGATTTCGCGCTGACGGGCGGCGCACTCCTCGACAAGTCCACGGCTCCACTGGGCCACAGCCTCGGAGTCCTTGCGCATCATCCCCTCGCCCGAGCATGGAACGTCGGCGATGATGAGGTCAAATACTGGACCCATGTCGGCAAACCGTGCGGTGTCTCCTCGGGTGACTATCGAGGCCGGATAGCCCCACTTGATAATGTTCTCGCGCAGGATGGCGGCACGTGACGGCACATATTCATTGGCCACCACTACCGATCCCTCCGGCAGGGCATCGATCACCGCCGTGGTCTTTCCGCCGGGAGCCGCGCAGGCATCGAGCACGGTGAGTGGACGGTGGCCCATCATGGCCACCAGCGAGCGCACCACGTGGCCGTGGAACATCGACGCCCCCTCCTGTACATAATACCTCCCCTGGTGCCAGCGGGGATCCATCGTGAACGACGGCCGTTCCTCCAGATAATATCCGTCGGGACACCATCTCACCCCGCCCGAAGTCTCGGCAGGGAGGGTGTCGGCCGGTTTGGCGCGGTTCACGCGCACCGATACTTCCGGTTCGCATCCGGCTATCGCTCCTGCGGCGTCTCCGAGGCCGAGGCCGTCGAGCATATCTATGAATTCGGAGGGAAGGGTCATAAGGGTTATAAGTTTACGGGGTTATGAGGTTATGCCGGGACTCAGAATTTCTTGCCTTCGTAGTTTTCCAGAGCCTCACGCCACTCGGCGGTGATAGGCTCCGACTTGAGTGTCTTGGCATTGAAGCCCGACATGATGGTGCGGCATCGGCAACGCACCCGCTGGTCATCGGTGGAATACACCCTCTGCTCCAGTGTGAGGCTCTTCTCACCTATGGCTACCACGGCGGTCTCCACCTCTATCTTGTCATCGAAGAATGTGGGCATACAGAAATCACAGTTCACATTCACTATCACCACTCCTATCTCGCCCCATTTCAGCTTGTCGCCGAGCACGGCCTGGAAATAGCGGGTCTTGGCAAGATCCATGAATGTGAAATACACGCTGTTGTTGAGGTGCCCCAGCATGTCTATATCGTTGAACCGCATCTGCAGCGGCATGTGGTGACGGAAATGCTTGATTCCGCCTTCGCAGTAATCGCTCATTGTTGTAAGTATATTATCTCAATTGTACTAATGGAAAACTATCTCTTTCACCGTCTCGGTGCCCACTTGCCGGTTGATGGCCTCGATGAGCCGGTCGCGCACAAATCCCAATTCGTTCTTGAGCGGAGCCGAGGTCATGTACACGTGCATCACACCGTGGTCCACATATCGGCGTGTGGTATATCGGTTGATCGACGGACCCACCACGTCGGCCCATGCAGCTGACGCTCTCTGCTCGTTGAGCGAGTCGGTCAATCCGGCCTTGTCCATAGCCTCGTCTATTATGGCGGCTATATGCTTTGGATAAGTCCGTTTCATAGCGGGGTGAATCCCCCTTTCTCCACCCTCCACAGGCGGTAATCGCCACCCGTCCGGGCCATGATCTCGTCCAGATGGGTGCGGTTGGTATCGGTCACGAATATCTGCCCGAACCCCTCGCCGGTCACAAGCCCCATGATGCGCTCCACGCGCGTGGCATCGAGCTTGTCGAATATATCGTCGAGCAGCAGCAACGGCCTCATCCCGGTGGCATCGCGCAGAAAGTCATACTGGGCCAGTCTCAGGGCTATGGTGAATGTCTTGCATTGCCCCTGCGATCCGGTGCGCCTCATCGGCATCCCGTCCAGCTCCATCTCTATATCATCGCGGTGAGGGCCCACCGAGGTGTGCTTCACTATCTCGTCGTGACGTCGCGCCTCGTCCATGAGCGTGCCCAGGGTCACTCCTCCTCCGCGCGACAGGTGGCTCTCATATTTCAGTGCCACATGCTCGCCGTCCTCTCCCGCTATCGCGGTATAGTAGCGGTCAAATATCTCTGTGAGGCTCTCCACCCATCCGGCACGCGCACGGTGGAGATAGTCGGCGCTCATCTCCATCATCACCTCCACGGCGCTGTAGAGCGCAGGGTCGACACATCCGTCGCGTAGCAGACGGTTTCTCTGCTCAAGCCCCTTGTTGTAACGTATCAGCGCATCGAGATACTGCGGGTCGCTCTGCGAGATCACCATATCCATCCATCGGCGGCGCTCCTCTCCGCTCCCGCGTATCAGGTCTATATCCTGCGGGGCAACCATCACCAGCGGGAAGGCCCCTATGTGGGCGCTCAACCGTTGATACTCCTTGCCTCCGCGTTTCAGGCTCTTGCGCCGTCCGGCGCCCATCCCCATCACCAGTTCTTCATCGATCCCCTTGCGCTCGTAGCGGCCCTTGACTATGGCCCACTCCTCGCCACGGCGTATGAGCATACGGTCGTTGACACCCGAGAAACTTTTGCAGAAACTCAGGAAATACACCGCATCGAGCAGGTTGCTCTTTCCCATGCCGTTGTTGCCCAGGAAACCGTTCACCTTGCCCGACAGCTCCAGCCGTGCCTCGGGGATATTCTTGAAATTATTTAGCGACAGTTCGTTAAGACGCATTATATATTCTTTAAACTGATCTCAATTCGTTCATTAAATTGACAAACACGACTTTCAGAGAAGGTATCTCATTCACCGCGACATCGTATACCACATCAGCATCGATATTGAAATATCCATGAGCGATATGATCTCTCAATCCTTTGATACTACGCCATGGAATTTCCGGCGCATGTTCCTGTAGAAATTCGGGTAACAGCTTGTCAATCTTTTTCACACCTTCACCGATACTTTCAAGCAACATGCAACAAGCAGCCATCTTCTGCATTCCATCAGAGGATCCAACATAATCCTCCACGGATGTAACCGATTTATTCCAATCAATAATCATTCCGCAGGCATCCGCCATTTGGCCAAGCGTGTGCATGGCAATTTCCTTATTATGAAAATATTGCGATTCCATCACGGTCAATTTCCTGTTGAAGAAAAGAATCAAGTCGCGGAGACTTGCGTACCACATCCACAGCCACGCCCAACAAATCCTGCAGAAAATCCTTCAGTGCAAGTATTCGGAATGCCTTTGGTGGCATGTCCACGAACACATCCACATCGCTGTCGGCGTGATTGTCGCCCCGAGCCATGGATCCGAACAGACACATTGACTTGACCCCGAATTCCTGACGGATATATGGGGAGGCGTTGATCAGTCGTGAGATACATTCATTCCGTGAGCACATAAGGCTTGGTAATTAATTCAATCTGCAAATATAACAAAAATTCCTCACTATGATATTTATCCGAATAGATCAGCATGAGAGCCTGTATCTACCAATAGCAATACCAGTTGCGTATCATATTGCTCCCACAACAACAGCCAGTCAGGCTCAATGTGGCACTCCCATGTCCCGGAATATTTACCTATAAGTTTATGTGGCCGATACTCAGGTGGGAGTGTACCGGTCGTCTCCAACGTGCTGATTGCTATGCGCAGCTTCTCAACATCAAGTCCTCTTTTATAGCATTTCTTAAGAGATTTCTTGAATTTGTTGGAATACTTGATTTCATACTTCATATTCCCAACACTTGCTTGAAAAGATCATCGGTGCTATCGGCATGGTATATACGGCCGGCTTTTATATCGTCATAGGCCTCTTCGATGCCGGTCTTGGTTTTAGTTTTCGACTTGGCTATCGATACACCTTTGAGAGCACTCAGGATTTTTTTCAAGTGAGGAACCATCGAAGCGTCTTCTACATTGATCGTGATCTGTGTCATAGGCTCGGAATTCAATCTGCAAATATAACAAATTTTCCCCACTATTCATCCACGACGGTGAGGGATTTTCAAGGGAGCGTATGCCAGCCACGTCAGCAATCCCGCCGATCCCCACGTGCCATCGAACTTTAGCCCGTCCCCGGGCGTTGATATATGATGAATATGACTTTAGCAAGTAGCTGATAAAATGTAACAAAATGAAATAATTGATATACAAACCTACAATAACCGCTCTTTTTAACTTTTTTAATTAAAAATTACCCGTCGGCTTGGTAAAATCTCTTAACTTTGCAGTTTGTTATCCTTATTATCCCTTCATGGGCCGATAGGATACCGACCGCCGGTGCCATGCCGGCACATACATAGAAACATCAATATATAAATCATGGAAAATAAAGAACTTGACCGCATCAGCTATGCTCTCGGACTGAGCATGGGCAATAACTTCCGCGCAAGCGGCATACAATCCATCAACGTTCAGGATTTCGCCGACGGTGTGGCTGCCGTGTTCTACGGAGCCGAGCCCAAGATGTCCTACGACGAAGCCAAGGCCGAGATACAGAAATTCTTCGAGGCTATGGAGGCAAAGCAGAAAGCCGAGGCCGACAAGATGGCCGAGATCAATGCCGAGGCCGGCAAGAAATATCTTGAGGAGAACGGCAAGCGTGCCGAGGTGAAGACCACTGCCTCAGGCCTCCAGTATGAGGTGCTCACCGAGGGTGACGGTCCCATGCCCAAGGCTACCGACCGCGTGGAGGTACACTATACCGGCAAGCTTATCGACGGTACCGTATTTGACAGCTCGGTTGAGCGTGGCGTGCCCGCCACATTCGGCGTCACCCAGGTGATCCCCGGATGGGTCGAGGCCCTTCAGCTCATGAAGGCCGGCTCCAAGTGGCGTCTTCACATCCCCTCACAGCTCGCCTACGGCCCCAACGGTGCAGGCGGCGTGATCGGCCCCAACGCCACCCTTATCTTTGACGTGGAGCTCCTCAAGGTCCTCTGATCTAAAATCAATCATTAACACAAAATCTATAAAAGAAATGAAGAAAATTTTAGCAGTCTGCGGTGTGGCCGCAGCATTGTTAGGCATGAGCGCCTGTGGCAACTCAGGTTCAGCAAGCCAGGCCGACAAGGGTTTTGCCGACTCTCTCGCTACATATCTCGGCATGACTCAGGGTATGCGTCTCTCAGGCGATTACAACTCTATCCCCCAGGAGCAGAAGGACGCTCTTAAGAAGGACGACATCCTGCGCGGTTTCAAGCAGGTGATCATGACCGATACTACCCAGCAGGGCTACCTCACCGGTCTCTCCTTCGGTCTCCAGCTCGCAGGTCAGCTCTACCGTTACGAGCAGGCCGGTATCCCCGTTGACCGCGCCAAGGTATACGAGGCTTATGCCAAGGCCTTCAAGACCGACTCCGTAAGCATGGACGAGATGCGCGAGGCCCAGGGCACATTCCAGATGCTCGCCCAGCAGGCTCAGCAGAAGATCATGCAGTACTATCAGGCTCAGGAAGAGGCTGCAAAGGCTGCCAAGGAGAACTCTCCCGAGGCTAAGGAGAACAAGGAGAAGGGCGCTGCCTATATCCAGGACGCTATCAAGAACGATCCCTCCATCAAGACTACCGAGAGCGGTCTCGCTTACAAGGTTGTAAACGAGGGTACAGGTGAGGCTGTAGGCCAGAACGGTTCTGCCGTTGTCAAGTACAAGGGCCAGCTCATCGACGGTACCGTATTCGACAGCAACGATCAGGGCGCCAACCTCAGCCCCCGTGGCACTGTGCCCGGATTTGCCGAGGGTCTCGCAATGATGAACAAGGGTGCCAAGTACATCCTCTACATCCCCGGCGAACTCGCCTATGGTGTTGACGGACAGCCCCAGGCCGGTATCGGCCCCAACGCTACCCTCGTATTCGAGGTTGAGGCTGTTGACGTTACTCCCGGTAAGTAATCACCACCCATCCCGCACTGCGGGAATATGAAATAAGCGCGAGGCGCGGATGGCCTGTATGGCCTCCACGCCCCGCGTTGTTTTTTGCCTCTTGTTTTCTCAGAGAGTACTGCCCCCGATCTTATATTAAAGCATCCTGAGAGCCTGGAGCAGTTCGAGGGTATCCATGCGTGAGAGAGTGCGCCGGGTGGTGAGAGCCGAAGCGAAATCATGGGCCACGGCCTGGACCCCGCGGTGGGCAAACACGCGCCCTAGATAGGAATAGCTCTTGTCAAACAGACGGTCCACCTCGTCAGGCTCAAGCGCACATGCGCCTGCCCCATCATCGTGGGCAGCCGACTTAAGCTCCTTGGCCACATCATCGGGCACCATCTGTCCCGAATGTACTATATGACGGCACATCACATTGGCGATGAGCATCGAGACACCTATGTTGAAATTCTTCACAATCTGGCTCCAAGCCGTCTTGGCCGACACGCCCGGATTGCCCGCGAAATAGAAATCGGGCGACAGCTCGATCAGCATCCCCGGATCCTCGGCATCGAGATTGATAGAATACAGCAGATCGTCGCCATCATAGATCATCAGTCCGATCGCCATTCCTGCCGCGCCGTATGCACGGTCAGCCTCGTCAGTATATCTGAATTTTTCCATATTGTATTATGTATATGAGCCGGTGGCCCATCTGTATCATGTCTAAAAATTATAACGTCGTGCGGGGCGGGTTAGTTGACCACAAGAATCTTTGCCACCACATCACCTGCCTGGTCTCCGCCACCTCCGGGTGATGACGCGAGCACATAGTACACTCCGCTTCTCACCCTGGCACCCGAACTGTTGCATCCGTCCCACATGGCCATGCCTCCGTTTGAGGTGGTCTGGTACACGAGGCGCATCGACGAGTCGGTGATCTTCACGAGCGAATTTTCCATCAGTCCCGCAATGGTGATCCAGCCCGTATAGCCGGGAGTCACGGGATTGGGATAGGCATACACCTCGGAATAATCAGGCTTGGCGGGCGAGGAGGTCGAGGAATATTCGTAGAGGCCCGAGCGGGTACCCACAAACACCGAGTTACTCTCCGGATCCACCCTCAGCGATGTGATCACGTTGCCCGGCAGAGGGGAATTGTCGGCGGTGAACCGTGATATTATCTCGTCACCGTCCTCGCTCACGAGATATAGCCCCGAGCCGTTGGTCCCTATCCACTTGCGGTTGGAATTGTCGACCGCTATGGCCGATATATAGTCGCTCTCGAGCAGATAGTCGGCCAGTCCGGAGCCATCGTTGCGGGGCACCTTTATACGGTTTATTCGGAAATCCCCGTCAAGAGCCTTGGACGGATCGGTGATGGAGATTACCCCCGACGAGGTACCTATCCACACATGTCCGCGCTTGTCCTCGGCCATGCACACAAAGTGTAGCGGGACAAATGTCTTGCCGTCCTGATCCACGGGGCGCATCTGCACCACGGCCATGTCATCGGAAATATCCCCCATCGTGCCACGGTGATTTACCGCGAGAAAGCCACGGTCGGGGACACCATCAATGCCTAACATGATGTCACATTTGGAACAGAAAAGCAACCGTATGTCTTTACTCCTTAAGAAGTCTTCATAATCTGCTATGACCCAATCGGCATGTGTCAATGTTGACAAGTCTTCTCTCTTACGTTTATCTGCCGGGAGCATTATAAATGTTGTTTCATTGGGCTCGCCTCTTGAACCTACCCATAGATTGCCCTGTGGATCGATTGTGACACATACTGTACCCCAATAATAATTACCGTTTTTATTTATCGGAGCATTATTTCCGTCAAATTTTGCAATTTCTGTACCGTTCTCGATTACATATACCCCCTCTGCACCACTACCGATGAACAGTCTTTCATGACGGTCGGGATCTTCTGCGATCTGTGTTGGAGAGAATATATATTTTCCTTGTCTTTTTTGCTGGTTCAGTGCCGGACTTGTATAAGCTGACACCCCGACAGGATCTATTTTTATGTTATCTTCTCGTGTTATTTTATTTAAATTGAGTTTGACTTCAAAGAAATCTCCCGAGTCAATGGTGAAATATGCCGTCATTCCCATATTGGCGATATAGAACGCACCCTTGTCGCCCGACGGGAATATATTGCACACATCGCTGAATGTGATGGCGTCGGAGGGTACCGACTTGTCGCGGAGCACGGTGATGTCACCGCTGTCGGATATGCGGTAATTGCCCACACCGTCCTCGCCGGCCAGCCATACTGATTTCAGCCCCTTGTCGGTGGCTATGAAGTTGTCGCGCCATTGCTCGGGAAGTGTTATGTCGGCCACCGTAGTGGTGGTGCTTTCATAATGTCCCATTACGCCCGTGGCTCCCGACAGGAATCTAACCACTCCGTCGGCATCGCGGGTGATGCGGGGCGACTTGCACTCGGCTCCGCCCACCGCCACATTGTCGGTGATGCTGTATGTGCCGTCGGGTCGGAATTCTATGGCTCCGAGACGGCTTGTGCGCACCAGGGCGTATGTGCGTCCCTCATCGTCGAGCGGTTCACGGTCGGCAATCGCATCATAGTGACGGCCCATCGCCGTGAAGTTCTCAAACTTGGTGATCGGCTTGTCCCGTTCTATTCCATATATTGTGTACAGCTCTCCGGCATTGGCCGAGGGGACTATCACAAGCCTCTCGGGGGTGACAAACATCGTGGCTATGCTCCTGCGGTACACTCCCGATGCCTTGACCTCCATGCGGCGCGTGTCATATACCACGAGGCCAAAACCGGTGGCCACATACATCTCGTCGCCCGAGAATCGTATATCGTTTATCCTCCGGTCCACATCAAGCATTGTATCCTTTATGTCGGGGAGATTCACACGGCTTCCGTCGCCGAGTATCATGTCGATATTACCGTCGCCGTAGGCCACGGCGAGCATATCATTGTCGCGGTCATATCTCATCAGCTCCACGCCGAATCCCGAGAGGTCCTTGCCCCCTTCATAGAAACGGGTCTCGTCGGCACTCTTGTCGTATCGGTAGAGGCAACCGCCGGTGACGTACCACACATAATCGCCCGTGTCGGCCAGACCGGAAAATTCTCCGAACACCGGATACTGTTTCCAGCTGCCCACGGCGAGTTGGGCCGGTGAGGCAAGCCACATCGACACGCCCACTATGGTGAGGATCACCCTGCGGAGCATACTCGTGTTCATAGAGTGTTGAGATACTTGAGCAGTTCAGCCGTAGCACGTCCGCGGTGGCTGATGGCATTTTTTGCATCGGGAGTCATGAGGGCAAACGACAGCTCGCTCCCCTCGGGGCGGAACACCGGATCGTAGCCGAATCCTCCGTCCCCCTCGGGCTCCCTGAGTATTTCCCCCTCCACCTTGCCCTCGAAAGTCATTTCCTTCTCTCCGAGCAGCAGGGCTATCACCGTGACGAAGCGGGCGGAGCGGTCGTCATGTCCCTCCATGTTCTTGAGCAGAAGCCTCATGTTGGCCACGCTGTCATGGCCTGGTCCGGCGTATCGGGCCGAATACACTCCCGGAGCGCCATCGAGGGCATCGACCATCAGGCCGGTATCGTCGGCGAAACAGTCATATCCATAATGCTCCTTCACATATCGCGCTTTCTGCAGGGCATTGCCCATGAGAGTGTCGGCTGTCTCGGGAATATCCTCGTGACAGCCTATCTCGCTCAGTGACAGTATGCGGTACCGGTCGCCTACTATACGGCGTATTTCGGAGAGTTTATGTTGATTATTTGTGGCAAATACTATTTCCTGCATGGTTTAGAGGGTTAAGTAAGTCGTAAAAATTAATGTACATATTAATCGCAGTTATTTTTGCGGTATTATCGAGCAACCTTTTTTAGACTTACATATAGGGTTTAATTTAATATAAACGTTTTGGACATTGATTTATTATAGTAGCTTGAGGCAATTGGAATAAGTAAGTCAGAGCTGGCTCTATAGCCTTACATATAGCTTAAGGCTTACTTATTATGGTTATTGGAATATTGCCTAATAAAGCTGCCATTTCCGAATAGGAGCTGTAGTAACTTCCAAGAATTTCTTTTGTTTTGGATAAGGCCCATAGATCTGCTGTGGCATGTAACATTCCTGAAAGAGTTTTTCTTGAAGCATACATGTCGCCACACATAGCTCTATCTCCGAACCGATCAGCCAGTTCTATCATGATTTTCGGGTCATCCGAGGCGATAAAGAATTTAGTTCTGCCGTTTAATTCAATTTTCCGCTCCATTTGGGTTATGAAGATTGGAGTAGGACTATGTGCGATTGACTGGTGATTATCAGTGCGTCGTATATGTACACCTATGGTATTTTCATCGAATCCACTGATTTTATTGTTGATTAATTCTTTCACCTGAGGAGATGGCCTGAACATCTGTCTCATCTTTTCTGTATCATACCCTCCTATCGCAGTCCCGGTCGTGATCAGTATATCGCCATTGATCTGTCTCATTTTATACAGGAGTGCTTCTTCCTGATCTTGGAAATCTTTTAATCCGTAATCATCGGAAAAAGAGGCCTTGTATCGGGTTTTCTGATATAGTCGTGATAAATATAAATTCTTCTTCCGTGGTATTTCCCATTTAAAATAATAATCTAATTTAGAGGGTGTGTGTACGATTATTCCTTCAGGCAATGGATTGAAAAGATCACAGAAGCAAGCCCCGAGGTCCTTGTTGTTATTCCATATAACGTTTAAGGTCCTATCGGTGGCATCAGAGAGATGTACACCTGTGGCAATAGCTCTGAGACGATTGCACAATCCTCCTATCGCGTTTATCGTAAGTGTGTATCTACCCATCGGAAATTTATATTTCAGTTCTTTCGATACAAATATACGGAAACTTCTGGAACTGTTAGAATCTACATAAAATAAATTTAAACAGCATAATAAGTACTTATAGGATAAAACGGTCCTCTTGAAAAACAGAAATGGTAAAAATCATATTCAGCAATTGATCTTTGGCCCTATGGTCTAAGCCTCGCTCACTTACCGGCGGGCGCGTTTCGAGAGCAACCGGTGGCCGATGCGGCAGAACAGGCACCCGTGCTTCTCGCAATACTCCCGTCTCAGCTGTATCAGCGCCTGCGAAGTGAAAGCATCCTTAGCCTCGATCCCCGCCGAGGCAAACGCTCCCACTATCGAATTACTCTCGGCGGGCATACATGCCAGCCAGTCAAAACCCCGTTGCACCAACTCCCGGTCGCCGTGGCGTGTCCCGTAGGCTATCATCAACGGCACGGCCACATTGATCACAAGCACCATCGCCGAGGCCCGGCTCATGGTCTCATACATCCGCTCGCTACCCGCCGGACTGAATGTGAATCTCGATGCCCAGTATCCCGAGAGCGGAGTGCGCAATAGCCCTATGGCCTCGTCCACGCTCTTCATCCCCACTATCCGGTTCACGAGTCTGAAATCGCCCGTGACAAACGCCGCCAGTGTAGCTATGCGCCGGTGCGGGAAATTGGCCGGACGCATCCGCGCCATCTTCCACCCGGGCGATTCCACAGGCCTGAGCGAAAATTTATGGGCGAGAAACGCATACTCCCGCCTCAGGCTGTCGGCATATTTGTCGCCGTCATCTTTGGTAGGCAACAGCCCGCCCTGCCCGAACATCAGCGCCTCGATCGCCGTGGCCGAGTCGCTGTGTTTTCTCAGGAAATGCAACGGCAGTGACTGGGCCAGCCTCTCCATCGGCTCGGCATTGATCCCGAACCCCAGCCCGCGGGCCAGCGTCACATACAGTGTCTGTTCCCAGTCGCCCGCATATCGCTCAAGCAGCTCCGTCAGTCTGTCGGCCTTGCTGTATGCCCGCTCATAGGCCAGGGCCGTGATCCAGTCGTGTATATACAGCGGAGGCATCTCTCCGAGTTCGGCCGAGCAGGGCAGATCTATATCCGACCGCCCCACCAGCATGTCATACCGTTTATGGAAATCGGGCGCACACCTCATCACCATCTGCGGTATCCTCTCGCCGTTGCCCCTCTCCACCGGCATGTCGTCGCAATCCACCACATGCAGCACCACCGAGTCGTAAGCCCGGTCATTGTGATGCCCGTGGCGGTGCCAGTCGCTTGCCCTCACGTGCATCTCCACATCCCCCGCCCACAGGCGGTCGCCTATCCTCACCTTGGCGTTGAAAAAGTCAGGCCCCGAATCGGTATTATGCCGTCCGGGGTCGATTACAGTAACTTTGCGTCCGTCCACAGTCAGCATATCGGCCGGTTCCACCAGCCGATACTGCCACACATAGTGCATCAGGCGTTCCATAAAGTCGTTGAGGAGTTGAAAGGTGAGTGAGAGATTGGCCGTCGCCCGGCCATCGGGTGGAAAGCCCCCGGCAAGGCGACGCGGGGAGAGAGGTCAGGAGCGTCACACAGCCCTGTTGAACGCCACCATCTTGATAGCGGTCTGGGCGGCCTCCACCCCCTTGTGTCCCATCTTTCCGCCGGTGCGGTCCAGAGCCTGCTGTTCGGTCAGCACTGTAAGCACGCCGAATATTACCGGAATATCACACTCGGCATTGAGATGCGTGATACCCTGGGTCACGCTCGAGCACACGTAGTCGAAATGGGGAGTGTCCCCCTTGATCACACAGCCGAACACTATCACGGCGTCATATTCGCCGGCCTCGATCAGCTTGGAAGCCGCAAAGGTCAGCTCCACAGCTCCGGGCACATCATAGCACTTTATATCCTCATCCTTCAGGCCATATTCCCTCAGTGTCTCCACCGCACCGTCGCGCAACGCACCGGTGATATGGCCGTTCCATTCAGCCGTTACGATAGCGATGCGTACATCATCGAGACAAGGGAGAGAAGAATTATCAGGAGCAAATGTTGACATATCTTGTAAATATTGAATTATCTGATGAAATTAAATTAACTGTATTACAGTGAAGTCGACAGGTCCATAAACCTATAAACTCATAAACGTATAAACTTATAAACCCATAACCCCATAACCTTCCGCCTCAGGCGGAATTAACGAGGAAATACCTTATGCCACAGGCTCAGAATATCCAGCGAACGGCTTTTGGCATGATACAGCGAGTCCACAATACGGCGGTGCTCATCCAGGGCATTGATCTTCGTAGCCTTATGGAGCATAGTGTTGAGCAGATGCACCCCCTTGTCGCGCATAGCGTTGACCGACAGCATCGACTCCCCGAGCGAGATCGACAGCCTCAGAGTCCTCAGTGAGAACTCCGGCTCGATGCGCGTCAGATACTTCAGCGCACGCGAGTAATACTGTATCGCCTCGCGGTGCCGACCCATCTGCGCCAGGGTATCCCCCTCGGCCGTGAGCGACTCCACGAGTCTTCCGGCGGCATCCTCCACCCCCGCATTGAGCATCTGCAGATAGGCCGATGTCGCCGCCTGATAGTGGGCCAGGATCTCGGCCTGCTTCACGCGGTTGCGGTAAGTGGCCGTGGCATTGTTGAGCGCCATCACGTGGGCCGGAGCATAGCGGTCAGGCTGGCTCTTGGCCAGGCGCTCGAATATCTTTATCGCTTTCTCCACCTCGCGTTCGGCCTGCTTGTACTCCCCGCGTCCGCTGTGCAGATAAGCGATGTCATACAGCAGTGAGCCCAGCACCTGGAGAAACGGCGCATCCTTCCGCTTGGGATCCGAGGCAAGCATATTCAGCGCACGTGCCGCCGTCAGCGCCGCCTCTTCGGTGTTCCCCTCCTCTATGAGCAGGGCTGTGAGTATCTGTAGCACAGCCGCATGTATCTCATCACCGGTCGACGTGGCGGTCGAGGCCGATTCTGACGCCTCCGTCTCGGCCTCGGTCATCACCTGGTCGAGACCCGCCAGGGTCGATGACGCACGTCCGGCCTCCCCGGCGGCCACAGCCTCGGCTGAAATGGCACGGAGCATATCGTAGGCCGCATCAAACTCAGCCCCCCTCAGCATCTTAAGTGTCTCCCCTATATTGCGGTTGCGTTTCAGGCGCGAACGCAGAGGGGCGATATCGGTAGTCGCGGGGAGAAATACTGGCTCAAGCGAAAGGGGTTTCATATCATTTCAGTTTTATCGGATCGTGGCCCGACCGGTTAAAGTAAAGGGGGAATGGGAGGGAAGTATTCACAAAGGTAACCATTATAAGCCTAATATACAATAAGTAAATCGTAAAAATTATAGAAACTGTTTTTTACACCCTCTGAAATTCCATCCAATCCACCGAAACGCAACCGCCGTTTCCGAAACCACGGTTTCTTTTTATATGTTTTACTTGTGAAGGTGAGATTAAAAAAGTAACTTTGCGAATAGAAACCACGGTTTCGATTATCGCGAAGCGCTTTCGGGTCAAGCAAGAAAGAAACTACCATTACGATTCTAATTATGAAATTCTACGATAGAACAGAAGAGATTGCAACTCTTCATAAAATACGCGAGAATGCAAAGGAGAATGCCCAGTTCACCGTTGTCACCGGACGGCGTCGGATTGGCAAGACCTCGCTTGTGCTTAAAGCATACGAGGATATGCCTGTCCTATATTTCTTCGTAGGTCGCAAGGCTGAAAATCTGTTGTGCGAGGAGTTCCGACAGGAAGTTGAAACAAAGCTTGATATAAAGATGGGTGGTACTCCCGCCGGTTTTGCAGAGATGTTTGATTTCCTTATGTCTCTATCAAAAGAGCGCAGTTTCACGTTGTTTATCGACGAGTTTCAGAACTTTTTCAGAGTCAATCCATCGGTGTTCAGCGACATGCAGAAGATATGGGATTTGAACCACACATCATCGAAAATCAATCTGATAGTATGTGGCTCGGTATATTCGATGATGACCAAGATATTCCGGGATAAAAAGGAACCGCTTTATAACCGTCAGAATCGCTTCATGCACATACGGGCATTCAAGCCTTCAGTACTGAAAGAGATAATGCACGATTATGCTCCAGGTTACAGTCCGGATGATCTGTTGGCTCTTTATTCCTTCACCGGAGGAGTGGCAAAGTATGTGCAACTCCTTGTCGAAGACCATGCCTTCTCCGTCGATTCTATGATTGACAGCATCATAAGTTCCGATTCAGTATTTATCAACGAAGGCCGGGCCATCCTCGTGGAAGAGTTCGGCAAAGACTACGACACCTATTTCTCAATTTTATCGGCCATAGCCTCGGGCAATACCCGCCGGTCGGAGATAGAATCTCTGATCGGCAAAGAGATTGGAGGTTATTTGACCAGGCTCGAAGATGATTACGGCATCATCAAGAAGGAGATTCCACTCGGAGCAAAGACATCAACGAAGAACACAGTATATATTATTCACGACAATTTCTTCTCATTCTGGTTCCGGTTCATTTTCAAATATGGCCACATATTGGAAATTGGTGCATACAATCAGATGCGCACGGTGATACGACGCGACTATGCGACATTCTCAGGCAAGATGCTTGAGCGCTACTTCTATGACAAGGCTGCCGAAAGTGGTGACTATACCATCTTAGGCCGATGGTGGGATCGGAAAGGTGAAAATGAGATTGACCTGATTGCGGCCAACGAGATTGAGAAGTCCGCAGAGATTTATGAAATCAAGCGTCAGCGCAAAAACATCAACATCGCCGACCTTGATGAGAAGGTCAAGACCATGCTTCCTCAGTTTCCCCAGCTAAAGGGATTCGCTGTTGAGATACGCGGTCTCGACATGGAAAACATGTAGCTGAGAATTTTTGAGACACACTCTAAAAAAATATACATATCGCACATAAAACGCAACCGCCGTTTCCGAAACGGCGGTTGCGTTTTATGTGCGATTTACTTGTAATGGTCAGAATAAACAGGCTTGTTTTTACGGCGGAATACCGCGACAGATGTTTCTTTCTTGAATGTGTGTAAATCTCCGCGCTCTTTTTCTTAATGGATAACAATATTTAAGACTCTTTGTCATTATTTTCTGTTTTTTCAACAGGCTATTTGTTTGATATAAATTTTGCATAAATTTGCGACTGACTGTAACTAATTACATTTGTGTGTTTTTTACTCTGTGTGTTTATTAACTTAGTGTATTTATTACCTTAGTGTGTTTTATTTAACCCCCAATCATTATTATGACTTGTTTTAATCGTTTAGCAAGCGCTATTGTTATGGGAGTCGCCCTATGCCTTCAGGCATCGGCAACATCTCCCCCGTCTCAGCCCCGTCTCGTCGACCCCTACCAGGCGGGCAGTCAGTATCTCGCCTATCCGCGCCCGGCCTATGGCCTCCCCAAGCTGACGGATGCGCCCAAAGGCTACGTCCCGTTCCACATCGAGCACTATGGCCGTCACGGAAGCCGCTGGCTCCTCAACGATGAGAAGTACAGCCGCCCTGTGGAATATCTGGAGAAAGCCGATAAATACGGCAAACTCACTCCGCGTGGACAGCTCCTGCTGAAACAGCTCACCAAAATCCGCGATGATTCCAAAGGCCGTGTAGGCGAGCTCACCCCCCTCGGCCACCGTCAGCACCGCGACATCGCGCGCCGCATGACCGAGAATTTCCCCGAAATCTTTGTGCCCGGCACCCATGTCGATGCCAAGTCAACAGTAGTGATACGTTGCATCCTCTCCATGGCCAACGAGATCGCCGAGCTTCAGAAGATATGCCCCGAACTCATAGTGACATGCGACGCCTCGCGCACCACTCAGAAAATCCTCGCCTACAACAGCACCGACACTGTGGCCAAGAAGCTCTCCCGCGAGGCCGAACATCTCTCCGACGCTTATGCCGAGAAGCACCGCGACATGTCATCGTTCATGTCCAAGGTGTTCAATGATCAGAAATTCGTTACCGACAGTCTCAAACCTTACAAGGTATTCAAGGGTGTGTTTGATATCGCCATCAACACCCAGAGCCATGATGACCAGCCCGACCTCTACGACCTGTTTACTCCCGAAGAGCTCCATAATGAATGGCTCGGCCGAAATGCCGACTGGTACATATCCGCCGGCAACACATCCCTCACCAAAAACCGTGTCCCTTACAATCAGCGCGTGCTCCTGCGCAACATCATCGAGTCGGCCGACACGGCCATGGTCTCCCCGCGCATCAGTGCCAATCTCCGCTTCGGACATGAATCGATAGTCCTGCCGCTTACCATACTAATGGGTATCAACAACAGCGGCTTCGACACCACCGACCTGGACCAGCTCGATGCCAACTGGCGCAACTATGAGATCTTTCCTATGGGCAGCAATATACAGATGATATTCTACCGTCCCAAAAAGAAAGCTGCCCTTACCCCCGACGAAGTTCTTGTGAAAGTGCTCCTTAATGAAGAGGAAGCCACTCTCCCCCTTACCCCTGTTTCCGGTCCGTATTACCGATGGGCCGATGTCCGCGCTCTCTATGCCGACAAGCTCGACAACTTCTCCGTGAGATTTGCCGAATAATCACGGACGTGGAGGATGTGGCAAAAAACGCCTCCTCCAGCTTCTTTACTCTACTTTTCCTAATCAATCAATCATCTTATCATGACAAACAGAGCGTCAACAATAATTAATAAATCGGGAGGGGTAAATTGCCTTCGGTATCTGCTGCTCCTCATTATCTGCGCTGCATGGTCATTGACAGCCACATCCCAGACAGTCTCAATAACCGGTAAAGTCACCGACCAGACGGGCGATCCCATGCCGGGGGTGTCGGTAATGATCAAGGGCACCACCACAGGCGTGGCCACTGATATTGACGGCATGTATGCCCTTAAGGCATCTAAAGGTGCCACACTTGAGTTCTCCTATATAGGTTATCAGAGCGTCAAGGCCACAGTAGGGAGCAACCCCGTGATCAATGTCGAGATGCAGGAGGACATCCAGTCACTCGACGAAGTAGTGGTTGTGGCCTATGGCACACAGAAGAAATCATCAATCACCGGCGCCATCTCGCAGGTCAACGCCAAGGACATCGAGACCCGCCCCGTGTCGAGCGTGACGTCAGCCCTGGAGGGTGCCTCGTCGGGTATCTCGGTCACCGGCGCGGTGGGACAGCCCGGATCGGACGTTTCCATCAGCATCCGTGGTGTCGGTACGGTCAACGGTAGCAACTCTCCGCTGGTGGTTCTCGACGGAGTGCCTTATGACGGCAGTATCTCTGATATAGCTCCCGATGACATCGAGTCGATATCAGTGCTCAAGGATGCCGCGTCATGCGCTCTCTACGGCAACCGTGCATCCAACGGTGTTATTCTCCTTACATCTAAGAAATCCAAGGTCAACAAACCTACATTCACCTTCAAGACCTCCCAGGGATGGTATGAGCGTGGTCAGGCCGACTACGAGACCGTGAACCCCTATCAGTTCATGGAAATCGAGTATGCCAACATGTACAACAACTATTTCTCAATCACCGAGGGTGCCGACAGGAACAATGCGGCCGACCGGATCGCTGCCCGTGATTACACCGCGGCCAACATCATCTCGAAACGTGCCATCATCAACATTTTCGATGCTCCGGAATCGGGCCTATTCGATGAGAACGGCAAGATGCGCCCCGGAGTCGGCATCAACCCGCTGTATGCCGAGGATCTTGACTGGTACGATCAGAGCATCAAGAAGGGTTATCGTGCCGAATACTCCTTCTCAGGCGCCGGTGCCACCGATCTCAGCGACTATTATTTTTCGGTCAACTATCTCTCCGAGGACGGCTACACCAAGGACTCCGGTTTCGACCGCATTACAGGCCGTGCCGCGATAAACATCAAGCCCCGCAAGTGGTTCAAGGCCGGCCTGCAGATCAATGCCTCGCATCAGAAGACCAACGACTCGGCAGGTGACCAGACCGGCGATGACTCCTCGTCGACCACCAATCCCTTCTACTTTTACCGCGTCATCGCTCCCATCTACCCCGTGCATCTCCACGACATAAACACCGGCGCCTACATTCTCGATGAGAACGGCCAGCGCCAATATGACCCCGGCTATTACTACGTGACCGATGCCAACGGCAAACAGCAGGAGGTATCCACCCGCGAGCAGCTCTCGGCCAACCACTCGATATGGGAGTCGGAGATGAACCACGACCGCAGCATACGCAACACTACCAATACCACGGCATACGCCGACTTCATTCTCCCCTACGGTTTCACATTCACCCTCAAGGGGAATCTCAGTACCCGTAATCAGGAGTCCACAAGCTACGGTTCATCCGTGATCGGCGGTTCGGCCAAGGGTACCGATGGAAAGATCTCCAAATATGTGTACAATTACAAGACCTGGACATTCCAGCAGCAGCTCAATTGGAACAAGACCTACGGCAAGCACTACATCAACGTGCTCCTCGGCCATGAGAACTACTCCTATGCACGCGACTACACCTATGCCCGCAAGCAGGGCGTGAAGGTCGAAGGCCTCGAGGCTCTCAGCAACTTCAACACCATGACCAATCTCTCGGGCTACCGTGACCGCTACCGCACTGAGTCATATCTCGGACGTGTCCAGTACACATTTGACGACCGCTATAACATCGAGGCCGCTTTCCGTCGCGACGGCTCGTCACGCTTCGCCAAGGATGTCCGTTGGGGCAACTTCGGATCAGTCGGAGCCAACTGGCTTTTCACTGCCGAGAATTTCATGAAGGATGTTACCTGGATCGCCAACGGTAAACTCCGCCTCAACTGGGGCCAGGTGGGCAACGATGCCGGCTCGGGCTACTATGCCTACTATGATCTATACGACGCATCCATCAAGGGTGGCGAGGCCGCTTATGTGCTCTCGCAGTATGCCGCCTCCGACCTCAAGTGGGAGACCGGCGAGTCATGGGGCATAGGTCTCGAAGGCCGCCTCTTCAACCGCTGGAACCTCAGTGTGGAGTACTACGACAAGCGCAACAAGGACCTCATCTTCAAGGTCTACAACCCCATCTCGGCCGGTGGCACAAGCAGCACGTCACCCCAGAGCACCATCACCCGCAACCTCGGCACCATCTCCAACCGCGGTGTCGAGATCAACACCGATTTCGACATCTTCACCGACCGCGACTGGACCGTGAATATCGCCGCTAACGTCACCACTCTACAGAACAAGGTGATCAAGCTCCCCGAGCAGAACAAGGACGGCATCATATCAGGCTCACAGAAGATCGAGGAGGGCCGCAGCCGTTATGAATGGTACACCTACCACTGGGCCGGTGTCGACATGATGGACGGCATGAGCCTCTACGACGCCGATCTTGACAAATACCACATCGTGGGACCCGGTGGCGAGATCATCGGTGGCACCTACACCGACGGTCAGCTTTCATCCACCGAGCTCACCGCCGCCAATTATAAGGAGATCAACGGTAAATACTACGTGAATACCACCACTTATGCCAAACGTGACTTCCGCGGACAGGCTCTCCCCAAAGTCTATGGCTCGGTGACCGGCAATTTCCGCTGGAAAAACTTCAGGCTCTCGCTCATGATGACTTATTCGCTCGGCGGTAAGGTGCTCGATTCGAGCTACGCTTCCCTGCTTGACCCGTCGTCCAAGAATGTGCGCAACTATCACGTCGATCTCCTCAACTCATGGTCAGGCACGCCCGAAGGCATGACCGAGACGTCGCCCAACCGCATCAACAGCGCCATCAACCCTGTGATCGACTACGCCAACACCTACAACAACTCCACCTCCGACCGATTCCTCGTCAGCCGCAACTATGTGGCCCTGAAAAACATCCATTTCACTTACATGTTGCCCAAATCAGTGCTCCGTCCGCTCACGCTCAATTCCGCCAGCGTATTCTTCTCGGCCGAGAACGTGGTGACAAGCACCAAGCGCAAGGGCCTTGCCGTATCACAGCGCATGAGTGGATATGTCTACAACATGATGCCGATACCCCGTGTATATACATTCGGCCTCAACGTCTCTTTCTGATCACACCTAATTATCTTGAGAAATGAAAAAATCAATCATATCATTATGCTCTATCGGCATAATCATGCTTTCAGGTTGCTCTGACGATTATCTGACCGTGGCCTCCGAGGGTGACGTCACCACCTCCACGCTGTTTGCCACCACCAGGATGCTCGACGGTGCCGTCAACGGCCTGAGCCTCATAATGTCCAGCACATATTCTTCCGACGGTTTCGGCCGTCAGGGATACAACGGCGAGGCCACCATCTCCCTCTGGTATGGCGACTATAAGAGCTCCGATGCCCAGTACAGCAACGCCACGAGCTACCTCTCGGTAATATGCTCCAACCACAACGAGCAGGCTACCTCCGACTACACTTACTATCCCTGGTACTACTACTACCGCCTCATCGGCAATGCCAATGCCATCATCATGGACGGAAACAATGCCGAGGGTACTCAGGCCGAGCGCGATTTCTACATAGCCCAGGCTCTTGTTTACCGCGCCCATGCCTACACCCAGCTTGCCGCCCTCTATTGCAAGCGCTGGGTGGACTCCCGCAACGGCCAGAGCCGCGGACTACCCATGAGACTGACCGACGACAAGGGCCATCTGGCTTGTTCGACGCTCGGCGAGGTCTATGACCAGGTTTATGCCGACCTCGACCGTGCCCTCGATCTTTTCGCCGGCACCAACCTCACCCGTGGTAAAGCACTCTGGCGCACCGATGCCTCCATCGCCCATGGCGTATATTCCCGCGCCGCCCTCGCCAAGCAGGACTGGGCCACTGCCGCCACCCACGCCGCTGCCGCCCGCAAAGGTTACACGCTCATGAAGCCGTCCGACTACTGGGCCGGATTCAACACCGCCAACAGCGAGTGGATGTGGGAGACCTACACCGATGCCACCGAGAATCTCAGTGTGAACGGCTTCTTCGCCTACATCGGTGCCAACACCGGCTCCTCTAAGGGATATAAATACATCGGCTCCATCGACAAGGGGCTTATCGAACAGATCCCCGCCACTGATTCCCGCTACGAGATATTCATGGTGCCCCGCGAGGGTGAATCGGGATGGTCGACAAGCGATTCAGGCCGTGCGAAGAAAGGCGATTTCTACGACCGCGTGAAAAGTCAGTATGAATCCCGTATTGACAAGAAGGACACCTACATCTACCCCTATATGTCCACCAAGTTCCAGAAGATCGACGACCGCTCCATCGGATGCGTGCCCATCATGCGCGCCGCCGAGATGATCTACAACGAGGCCGAGGCTCTGTGTATGCTGGGCGGTCAGGATGTCAAGGTGCGCGCCCTGCTCGAGGAGGCTGTAAGTCCCTATCAGCCCGGTTACACCTGCACCTTGTCGGGCGATGAGCTTCTCGATGAGGTGAAACTCTACAAGCGCTTCGACCTGTGGGGCGAGGGCCGCCACTATTTCGACCAGAAACGTTGGAACATCGACAATGTGCGCAAGGGTTGGAACGACGGAGGAAACTGGCATCCGCAGTTTGCCGGATCGGGCTCTACCGGCGGATCTTACGGCACCAAGGGCAAAAACAACTGGTGTATATGCATCCCCGCCAAGGAAACCGATTATAATAACCTCATAAACTACAACATCGAGCCTGACAACTGGACCAAGGACTCTCCTCAGCAATAACCATCGTCCATAATACAATTACCGTCCGTCGGCAACCCGGCGGACGGTTTCTCTTCTATAATATGGTCTTTAATATGACCTTGAATGTGTACTTTCAGGTGCTGATATCCGCGGCTCACACTTCAGCCGCCACGCTGTGGGCGGTCTCGTTGGCCTTGGCCATTATATCGTCGGGGTCACGCATCCCCTCGGTGAGAGCGCGCACAGCTCCCGCCACAGCTCCGGCGGTCCATTGCGCCTCGGTGTTGTCTGTGGGATGGCACTTGAGCGTCCACGACTCATTTCCGTCGTAGAATCTCATCGTAAGCGACGCATAATCCATCACCAGGCACCGGCGGCAATAGAACAGTATGTGATCCTTGAACGCCGTCCCGGCATCCTCGCCCGGAAACAGTACATTCAGGTCGCCGGTGGTGGCCATTACCATCGATGCGCCCTCCAGACACTCCCACACTTCGGGCATGATTCGGGTGGTGCGGGGCACCTGGCGATGATCGAAGTATGGCATATACACCGTCTCGGCCTTGCGGGCACGGGCATGGTTCACCAGATCCATGATCCTCGAGTGGTTACGCTTGTCGATCACCATATACGATCCATACACCATCACATCCCCCTCGTTGACGCGGGGCCACACCGGATTGACCGGTTCCGACGGATACGACGCATGGAGCACGGCGCGGTCATCATCAGCCCTGCCCGACTCAATTCTCACAGGGCTGGCACCCTCGGTGAACCGGTCGACCGAGGCTGTATCCAGGCCCGACTCATTGAGAGCGCTCACCAGATGGTCGCCCACAGGATCGGCCGCGGCCTCGCCGACAAATAGTGTCTCCACACCCATCTTTCCGTCGAGCATAGCGGCCGACACTATTCTGTCGCCAATGCTCGTTGAGGCCACTCCATCCTTCCCCGCAGGGAGAGTCACATTGAGCGCCAGTTCACCGATATATATAGCCTTGTTCATGATTATATTTTCATGATTATTGTACGATTCTTACGTCTGTTCACAGCCAAAAGCCCGCCGGCCGAAAGGATAACCTTATAACCACCGCGAAACGGCCATAACCTCATAACCTTCCGCGAAGCGGAATTATAACCCTCCGCCGGAGGCGGAATTCCTTGATTTGTGGCCGAGATACCCGCCGTGGTGACGCTTGGCATACTCCTCGGTCGAAAAACCGATAAGCCGCATCACATTCACCACAAGCACATCGCCGATCACAGTCATCACCGTGGTTGAGGTCGTGGGGGTCAGGCCGAGCGGACACACCTCGGGCGCACCGCCCGTCAATAAAGTAACGTCAGTCAGCGCGGTAAGTTCACTTTCACCGTTGCCGGTTATGCCGATCAGAGGGATCCCGGGATACATGTTCTTGGCGAGCGATACCAGCTCGAGCACCTCGCGGGTGCGTCCCGAATTGGAGATCAGCAGCATCACATCATTGGGTTGCACCACCCCGAGGTCGCCGTGTTGCGCCTCGCTCGGGTGGAGAAATACCGCCGGAGTTCCTGTCGACGAGAATGTCGTGGCGATATTCATCGCAATCTGTCCGGCCTTGCCCATCCCCGAGGTCACAAGCTTTCCGCCACGGTGATGCACATGCTCGATTATCAGTTCTATAGCGCGGTCATAATCAGCTGTATAGGGGATCGAGCACAGCGCCTTGGCCTCGCGCTCGACTATATCTTTCATTGACTCCTCTACGGTCATTCCTGTCAAAATATTTCTTGTTGGATTATATTATTGCACAATAGTATCTGTACCCTACATATTGTAACGCAAAGATAACACATCCCGGAGCCAAATCAAATAAAACGACCCTAAAAAATCCCCGCCTGTGACAACCATAGGTCGGCCATGCGCTGATGCCCCGCCGGAGTGGGGTGTATGCCGTCCCATATCCAGTAGGAGGGATCATACTTGGCCGTCAGTTCGGCAAACATTTCGTTGTAGGGCAGATACACCGCTCCGTAGTCCTCAGCGATTTTCCTCACCACTTCGGCACACCGGTTCACCAGCTCCAACCGCCGTTCATAATTTTCAGCCTTACCCACCTTTCCGGCCTTGGCCACAAAGGGAGCGCCCAGTATGAATCGGGTCGACGGATTGGCCTTGAGCGCCCTGTCGAGCAGATCGCGGTAGGCCCTATCCCATGTCGCGAAATCAAAATCCTTATCCCCGTTCTCGCGCAGTTGACGGTCCACGTCATTTGTGCCAACGAGTATTGATATCACATCGGGGTGCAAGGCCAGAGCATCCTCCTCCCACCGGGCCGTCAGGTCGCTCAGAGCGTTGCCCGAGATCCCTCGGTTGAACGACACTATCCCCTCGCCGGGATGGTCGCTCTCATACTGCGCCGCACACAGCATCATATAGCTGTGCCCGTACAGATGGTTCTGATCCTTGAGGTTGCGCTCGCGGCTCGGAGCCATGCTCCCTCCACTGCGTCCCCATCCGCCGTCGGTGATCGAGTCGCCGATGAACAATATCCTCTTACCCGCCCCCGGCACTCCTGCCGACGACAGTATCAGGCACATCACGGCACCGGTGATCCACCGCATCACCCGCCCCCCTCCAAAACATTTCCTAAAATTCTTCATGGTAAAATTTGCTTAAAATCAACGGTGTACAAATACGGGTTCCAGAATCTGCAATCCGAGGGCTGTCTCTATTTTATAGATAGTCTCGATCGACAGATTCTCCGTGCCCTTGAGCACGCGCGATATATACTGCTGGGAGCACCCCATTCTTTCGGCGACGGCTTTTTGGGTCATTCCCAGTTCCTCCATTTTGTCGAGCATCATCATGGCGATGCTCTGCGAGTACCGCAACCATTCGCGGTTCTCGCGTCGTGCCATGGCTTTCTCTCTCCATAAAGATGGCTTCTCAGATCCATGTGCCGATAACTTATTCAATAGCTCGTCCATAATATTCTGATTTATAATTCTGCTATGTATTCTATAAAACTCTCGTCATCAATAATTCTTTCGTTTAGTAGGAAATCCCGCACTTGCTCAATTCTCAATAATTCTTCTGCTGTGTGCTGGCGTTCCTGCATGGTTGCCGTGAGTTTTATAGCTCCGCCTGTAACAATGTATATACCTTTTGCAAGTTTTATGGCATAAATCCGCAACCACGATGTCCGGCCTACAAGATTTTTCAATCTTGCTTTCTCCTTACCAAGTAAACATTCTGCTATACGGCTGTTACTTAATGGTCGGAATATCATATCCAGATTTGCTTCGGGTGAAATATCCATCATTATGGCTTCCAGGCGTTCACTGTCATCAATGGTACGCTTTATAGCGTCATTGATATTAGTTATTTTAAAATAACTTTCGAGATCCTTTGAATTAGCCTTGAAGAAATCCCTGAGCCATAACACATCGTTCCATCGGTCGAACAGAGAGTAAAGAATATTATCATCCTCTCCTTCGTACCTTACAGCCCATAGGCGACCATCACCGGTTATATCATCAAAAGTCATCATATCGCCGAATTTTGAGCAAAGATACAAATCTTTTTATAAATATACAACTCATAAGTTGTATAAGTTCAATATTGGACTCTATTTTTCCACCTGTGGGCCGACGTAGGTGGGTTTCAGGCCGCCCCAGTCGATGATGGCGCGTTGCACTATCATGCCCGGGTCGCCGGTGGTGAATGTGAGCGAGTGGCTGTCGAGGCTTGGATCCACGGCAAATTTCACCTTATACTCCATGCCGTTGCGCAGTACATTGGCTTTCCATTCGGTCGACCATTCCTGAGGCACGTATTCGAGCACCTCCACAGGAGCGCCGTCCACCGTCACCCCTATGCGGGTACTCTTCCCCTTGTGAAGCGGGAAGAAGGGGAGGGTCCACACCGTCACCTCCACACTGTCGGTCGTGACGGGGCCAAACTTATAGGTGGTGCGGGGCACATCAACGCCCGTGGGGTCAAGACTCTTGCCCATCGCCTCGCCGAGCTGCAACACCTTCCAGTCATATCCTATCCCCTCAATCACCCTCGGGGCGTGGAGGCCCGAGCCTGTGGCGCTGTGCCATGAGGCGAGATCCACCACCTCATATCCCTCTCTTCCGGCCTGGTCAAGGGTCGGTAATATGTCGATACTGCCCGGCTCAACTCCGGGAGTCACGGTGAGCTGAGGCATCATCTGATACTTGGCGCAGAATCCCGGTGGTATAGCCATCATGTGGTCCCATTTCCCGTCCACCTGCTTGTTGTAGCGGTGGTTGAGGGCATTGATGCTGTCATAGGCCACTTTCGATTCCAGGGCGGCGCGGTTGGCTCCGGCGTAATTCCCCTTGGCGGCCAGTTCATGGTTGAGGTGTGACATGAGGAACTTGCGGTTCATCTGGCAGGAGGCCATCACGGGGTACCCCACCATCTCGAAGAACGAGGCCCGCTTCTCCTCGGGCAAACGTCCCATCACGTCCGAGGTCATATAGGAAATAACATCATAGTCGGCCAGACGCTTGCGTGCATCATTGTGGTTGTCAAAGGAATACTCGGTGTCGCGCAGATCGGTTCGCTCCTTGCTGTCCCATTCCCACTCCCAGCCCATATACTCGGGCTTACGGCTCCACGCCAGGCGGTAGTAGGTGTCGAGTATCTCCTGGAATGTATCCTTGTATTCCTCCCCGTATATATCAGCAAGGAATCCGGCCTGGTGGCGGTTGGCGTTCACGTAGCTGAAACGGTCGAAATCCCAAGCCATATCGAAGAATGTGGCCATGGCGGTCTCCATCGGTTTTATGTCGCCCACATTCAGCAGCCAATAGCGGTCGGCCCCGGTGTCGCGGGCTTTCTTAAGCTCCTCATACATCAATGCCGGCGGGGTGGTGTTGAGCCACAGGTAATCGTGGGGAGTGCCTAAGTAGGAGGTGTGGTAATACACTCCCGCTCCCCCTTTGCGTTTCCGCTCCTCGGGGTCGCTCAGGCGCTTCATGAAGCCGTAATTGTCATCTACCCACACCAGTGTCACCTCCTCGGGCACTTCGAGACCGAGCTCATACACCTCCAGAGCCTCCTTGTAGGGCACGAATATCTGAGGAATCTCGTCAAGTGGTTTCTTCACATATTTTTTCAGCAGATCGCGCTGGTCGGTGATGGCGCGGGCCAGATTCTTCACCTTCTCGGCCTCGGTCATGTCACCGCGCATCCCCTCGTCATGCAATCCGCGCATGGCCAGGGTGTAGATGTTCTCGTAAGGGGCGGCCTCCTTCACGCGGCTGTCGAGCTTGGCGAGAATGGCGTCGCGGTTGGTGCGGTAGTTCCACTCCCCGTCGCGGGCCGTGTCCCATTCATCCTTGCAGGCGTTGTTGAACCCCACCGGCTCGCAGTGGGATGTGGTGATCATGATGCCGTAGCGGTCCACCACCTCTTTGCTCTCGGGGTGGGTGTAGAAGGCTCCCGTGCATGAGTGCATGGCCGGAGCCATCATGTTGCCCTTGAGGCGCAGGATCAGCTCGCACACCCTGGCATACGTGCGCGGGCCTATGTCGCCAAGCTCCTTTTCATAATTCAGCGAGGCCCACGGTTTCAATCCCCAGTCCTCATCGTTGATGAAGATGCCTCGGTATCTCACCGACGGCTCTTTCGACAGGAGATCGGCCTCCACCACGGCATTGCCGTGATGCTCCACAGGCACGTCGGCCCACCAGTACCAGGGAGATACCCCTATGGCCTTGCTCACGGTGAACAGGCCGTAGGCCGCCGCCCGGCGGTCGCTTCCTGCCACCACAAGGGCCTTGACCGGCTTGTCGATGCTCTTTATGATGAATCTCTCGGTGCCGTTCTCAATCTCCCGGGTGTCGATCAACCCTTTGATCAGTTTTGAGTCGGCTGTGCCCGCCACTACGGCTGTGCCCTTTTGGGGGAGGGCGGTGGCCATTGTGGGACGGGAGCCGGTCACGAGCTCTATGTCATCGGCAAAATGCCCTGCCACGGTCTCCACTGTGGGGCCGTCGGCGGGATCGGTCACTATGGTTGCTCCGGCAAGCTCCACTCCTGGAGCTCCGGCATTGAAGCTCACCTTTATCTCCCCTCGCATGAAGGGCGCGCACAGTGCTATGAGCATGATTGTTATGGCTGAAATCTTCTTCATGGTTTAACATTTGTTATTAAACACCCTCTAAGATTACCGCCCGCAGTCAATAGGTGTGGTGACTGCGGGCGGTGGTGTCTAATATAGTATTGTAGATTATTGGAATCTTACGTGATAGGTTTTTACCGCACCGTTGTAGTCACATTTCACGGTGGCGTCACCTCCCCATTTCACGGGCTGGATCACCTCCACTTTCACGGCGGGATCGCTGGCCGAGGCTGTCACGCGGGGAGCGTTGAGGCCGGTCACGGGCGCTGCCACCTCATAGTGGTCATAGCCGGTGTAGCCGTTCAGGGCGTTCATCCTCACCGGGGTGGCGGGCACTTTCACCTCCTTGCCGTCGACCTGTATGCTCACGGTAGGAGCTACGGGTGCCTCCATTGTCTCCCCCTTGCGGGTGAATCCGAGTCCGCGCAGACTGCACAGCTTCTCCCCCTTGGGTCCGCGGGCCACAAGGTATATGCCATGTTTCCCTTTGAGTCCCTCCACGGTCTTGGCCACATCAGCGCTCAGAGCGGTCATCTCGCCCTGCTTTCCGGCGGGTACGCTCAGTTCGGCTATCTTGCGGCCTTTCCATGTGGAGTTGTCCCACGGGCCGTCGAGCATCACGTCGATGGTGAAAGCCTGATTGGTGAGCGGGGTGAGGAAGAGGTTGAACATGGTCTTATCACCTTTCTTGGTACCGGCAAAAGGCTTCAGGCCCTTCTGGGCTTTTTTCAGACCTCCGAAACCGAAGTATTTGAATCCCACCACGTCGTTGCCGTTCATGATCACGGGCATATTGTTGTCCCATATGTCCCATGCGTCCTGCATGGCCTGGCCGTTGGACAGGTAGCAGGCATATCCTGCCGAATAATATTTGTGGGGATCGAGGCCGTAGATCTGGAATCCCTCCGAGGTCACCTCGGCTCCGGTGTATTCCATTCCGTTAGTGGCCTTGGCTGTCACGGCACCGTTGCCGGGAGCGTAGGGGTCGTATCCGCGTATCACCACCTCGCCACCGTCGGCCACAGGAGTCTCGTCCCATTCGATGGTCACGGGTGCCACCATAGCCTGGCGGGCAAAGCCGAATCCGCGGGGCGGGCGGTGATAGAACACGTACCACTGGCCGTTGATCTCCTGGAGACTGCCGTGGGTGTTGTGTCCGGCATTGGTGGTGGTAAGGGCCGAGCCGTCCTCATTGAGCACCACTCCGCGCGAGTCAACCAGCACGCCGCCGCTGCGCCACGGCCCCAGGGGGGTGTCGCCGTAGGCATAGCGCAGGGTCGAGTTGGTGTTGCCCAGGCCATACTCCTTGCCCGAGTAGCCCGAGAATATCATTACATATTTGTTGCCCACCTTGCGTATCGACGAGGCTTCGAAGAATCCGAAATCCTGTGGTGCCTGGCCCTTGTAGAGAGCGGGATACTCGGTGCCCTTGGGGTCGCGTATCTCACCCTGCGGGGTACATGCCGGGATGAAATAAGGGATCACTTCGGTGCCGGGACGCACGGAGTACATCGTGGCCTGGTCGAGCTGGGCGGCCGATGAGCGCTGGAATCCCCAGAAGCCGTAGGCACGGAATCCCTTGCCATAATCGGGATCATTCTCGTCGGTGATCACGTCGACATATATCGAGGGATCGAATCCGAGGATACTGCCCGCCACTGCCGCCGAGCCGTCCTCGGTGAGATTCACCGGAGTGAACGGGCCGTCGGGACGGGTGCCCTTGCATACCATCGCCTCTCGGCGCGGGCCACGGCTGTGGGGGTAGAGATAGTACACCTTCGAGCCGTCCTTCTGGGGTATCTCCACCAGGTCGGGGGCATACATGATGTCCCACTTGCCGTCGTGCTGATAGGTGAATATCGCGCCCTCGTCGCGCCAGTCGGTGAGATCCTCGACCGGAGCCGACCACATGCGTATGTCCGATCCGCAATACTTGTCCACGCTTGTGTCGTGCGAGCCGATTATGTAGGCTCTGTAGCTGCCGGGTTTGTCGGGATCCTCAAACACCCTCGGCTCTCCGTCGGGCAGGTGCTCCCACAAGGGGAGATAAGGGTTTCCCGTACCGATGGCGGTCGCCGGATTGACTGTTTTCGCCTCCTGTTTTCCCGGAGCCGGACATGCCTGAGCGGCCTGGATCGAAGCCGAGGCGCAGAGGGTGGCAAGACATGCTGTGAGCAGTTTCATGATAGAAATATGATCGTGGTTTATTAATTGATCGTGGTTTTATGGCATTATCAAAATGGCTTGAGCCTGTAAAAACCTCAAAACTGGGATTCAAGGCCGGAGCATGTAAAATTCTCAAGGACGTATCCTGAAAATTCTCCGGGGCCTGAGTCTATAAGAAACCCGAGTCGGGGACCTTTAAAAGCCCGAGTCCGGGACTTTAAAATTTCCTGAGCAGGAGCCCGGTTTTTACGAATGTAAAATTACTCATTATTTCCGCTCCCTCGGGTGGGATTGTGTAACTTATACATATCAATGTGCCACACCCACCCCCTCCAAATGTCTCAAATATCCACGATTTTGTCTCATTGCCCTGTTTTTTCCATTGTTTTCCACCTCCGGATGATGGGGGAATAGATTTTTCCGGTGGGTGAGGAGTGCAAACATACAAGCCTACGAGTCGATTATAGGACGTCTTCGACGCCCATCCTGGTGCTTGTTTTGTTCCCCCGCACCTCGCGCCGGGATGCAAATTTTGCCCTGTCGGGCAATTTGCATCCGTCGCTCGTGGCGGGGCTACGATTACATCGCCCCGTTCGGGGCTTATGGACCCATGGACCTGCGGGGTATTCACACGCCCATTTCAGAATGATAGTAGTGGTTCATCTAACATAATACGATGATAATAATATTAGATGATAATAATATTTCATCTAACATAATAATAGTAATTCATCTAACCCACAGTTGTCTCAATACCCATTTCCCCGCACGGGACAATGCAATCATAGTCCCCGACATCGAACCTACCCGCCGGCTCTGTGCCCCTTTACCCCCCGAATGGGGCGATGTAATCGTAGCCCCGCCACGAGCCTGACAAGCAAATCGCCCGTCAGGGCAGATTTGCGCCGTCTGGCGAGGCGCGGGGTAGATGGGAATCGACCAAAACGGGCGTCGAAGACGTCCTATAATCGACCGGCATGTGTGATTAAAAAATCTACTGCCACGGATTATCCCCGCATCACCGAATTGAAAAATCCACGGACTCCAGATGAGGTGGTGAATGTGTGTTCTTTCTGCGGTTTATCATTACGACCATTAATAACCATCTTATGCCGAGAGGTAGGTTTCGGTTACCGGGACCGGTATCCTCGCGACGGCTGTGGGGGGGATGGCTATTAATGGTCGTAATGGGGGCATCTGATGGGATCAGATGTCAGATTTATGTCCCGGGGCGGGATCAGATATCCTCCTCGATGGAGAAGTCATCGGGCATGTCGGGGAGCTCGGCCATATCGGGGAGTTCCGGGAGCTCGGCAATGTCAGATGCGGTGGCCGCATCCTCGCTCTTGCTCTCCTTGGTCTCCTTGCCGGCCTTGCCTTTCTTGGCCTGGACGTCGCTCAGTTTGGTGGGCTCGATCTTGAGGTCGCCACGGAGCACGGCCATGATTTTCTCCTCGAGTTCGGCTGCGAGTTCGGGATTGTCCTGCACCATGCGCTTGGCGGCGTCGCGTCCCTGGGCGATCTTGGCGCCGTTGTAGCTGAACCACGATCCGCTCTTCTGGATTATGCCGTGCTCAACGCCAAGGTCGATGATCTCGCCACTGCGCGAGATGCCCTCGCCAAACATGATGTCAAACTCGGCTCTCTTGAATGGAGGCGCTACCTTGTTCTTGACCACTTTCACCTTGGTGAGCTTGCCGAGCACCTCGTCGCCGTCCTTGATGGAGGTGGAGGGACGGATATCCACGCGCACCGAGGCGTAGAATTTGAGGGCGTTACCGCCGGTGGTGGTCTCGGTGGGGCCGAACATCACGCCGATCTTCTCGCGGAGCTGGTTGATGAAGATACAGCAGGTGTTGGTGCGCGATATGGTGGCGGTGAGCTTACGCATGGCCTGGGACATGAGTCGGGCCTGAACACCCACATTCTTGTCGCCCATCTCGCCGTCGATCTCGCTCTTGGGGGTGAGCGCGGCCACGGAGTCGATCACCAGGATGTCGATGGCCGACGAGCGTATCAACTGCTCGGCGATCTCCAGGGCCTGCTCGCCGTTGTCGGGCTGAGCCATGAGCAGATTGTTGACATCCACGCCAAGCTTGGCGGCATAGAAGCGGTCAAAGGCGTGCTCGGCGTCGATGATGGCGGCGATACCGCCGGCCTTCTGGGCCTCGGCTATGGCATGGATGGCGAGAGTGGTCTTACCCGACGACTCCGGGCCATAGATCTCGATGATGCGTCCGCGGGGGTATCCGCCCACGCCGAGGGCATAGTTGAGGCCGATCGATCCGGAGGGGATCACGTCGACATCCTCGATCTGCTCGTCGCCGAGCTTCATGATGGCACCGCGGCCAAAGTTTTTCTCGATATTACCCATCGCCTGGGCCAGCGCGTTGAGCTTGGCCTTTGCGGGATCGGTATCCTTCTCCTTAGCGGCACCCTTTATTGCGGTTTCTTTCTTTGCCATAATTCTGTATAGTGTTTTATATTGTTGTCGTTAATCGTTGTCGTAGATTACTGTCGCGTTGCGGGCGGTGGCTCCGGGGCCGTCCGCGCCCCCTTGTGTGGATGGTAGTGCAAATATAATGCCGAAGTCGGGCAATTATCGCGCACATGCCGATGAAAATATGTTAAATTAAGCCTTTTTAGGCCCTTGTGCGGGAAAAATGCACTTTTTTTGAAAAAAAATCGTCCTGCTCATGAACCATCCGCGCCGGCCTGCGTTGTAATAGTACATAGCAAAATTACTTTTTCCATTGCAAGAAATGTGATAATGATTGGTTTATTATCTAAGCGGGAGGACGATGTGATATCATCTTCCCGTTTGGTTTTTTTGTATCCCCACATTACGGTAGATCGGGGATGCCGTCAGCAGGCGCTCTCTGTGCGATATCCGGGCCGGGGCGGAGAGCATGGGCACCGCTGGGTCACTTACGGCGCTGGGCGTTGAGCTTCTGGGCCGCACGGTAGGCCAGATACTCGCTCACGTAGGACTCGCGGGCTATCTGCCTTCCCACATTCCCTTCGAGTATCCCTCCGCGGTTGATATACACATCCCAGAAGGCTTTCAGACCGTTGAGCATCGGGGCCACGGGCGATATGGACTCGTCGGAGGCTGCCAGCACCCTCGCCTTGATGGCCGCATGGGTGCGCGTGACCTTGCGGAACTGGTCGGGTGTGTCGCACCGGTAGTGGAGTATGTCACCGTCGAGCGGTTCGGGGCGCACCGAGTCGCGGAATATCACTTTCTCGGCCACGTCGCGCAGGTTCCACGCGGCATAGCGCTTGTCGAAGAGGCGTATCTGATGGTCGGGGTACCATCCGCACCGCTTCACGGGATACCCGCAATAGAAATTCAGGCGCGACATGCTGTAGACCCGGTGGGTGAATCCCGTCTCCTTGAGCGCTATTATGCTCTGGCGGAGGGCGGGGGAGAGCACCTCGTCGGCATCGATCGATAGCACGTGCTGATGGGTTGTGAGCGATGTGGCATACTGGCGCTGTGCTCCGAAACCGTCAAATGGTCTCAGCGTCACCTTGCATCCGTAATTGTGGCATATCGACACCGTGGCGTCAGTCGATCCCGAATCCACCACAATCACCTCCTCGGCCACGTCACGGAGCGATTCGAGACACGCGGCTATGCGTTTCTCCTCGTTGAGGGCTATGATTGTGGCTGATATTTTTTCCATCGGTATTCTATGGTAATTTATTTCCACAAAAATAGTGTTTTTTGTTCACCGTCACAATTCCTGGACGATTTTTATTTATATCGTATTTTTTACGTTATCACGGGCCGGTTTTTAGAAAAAAAGCCCTCAGGAAGCCTTATAACCACACTTTTTGAATAACTATAACATTTTATTAAATGATTTTAACTTAAAAACCACTCCACCCCAATGGAAATAATCACTACCTTTGCACTACACATGTCAAGTGCTTAGTTGCGTCAGTCGCATATAGCTACTATCATTAAGTTTTAAGTCAACAAAAAGTTAGGTTAAAGCATGTGGGTGGCTGTGAAGTCCCCCACATTTTTTTATCCTTTCGGCTTAAAATTCATGCTGAATACAAACCGTCTATTATAATCAGACCCGACATAATAAATGCCATCCGGAAGCGTCATCTTCCGGATGGTTTTATTTTTGTATATCTTTAAAATCTGTTTTGGGTGGGTTTGTCAAAATGACGGTTTAGTGATTGAGGGGGTTGGAATAAATCATTGTCGCAGCCTCCTTGTACATGTCTCCGATACGGTGAAGTTTCTCTTTGAGTTTCATAATGAAGCGTATTTTTAATGTCAGTAAATAGTTGATTCACTCTATTAAAACAGTTGCTCCACTGTGAAGGTTCACTCCGGCAGTCGTCCGCCGGGGTGGGGGAGGGCTTACCCGGGGAGGTAGACGAGGGTGCAGGCGCGGGAGGGGTCGAGGATGGTGCGAGCGGTGAAGGTGACATCATCGAGGGTCACGGCACGGTAGGCATCCACCCGCTTGTTGATATCCTCGTTGTGGATCTCGGACATGGCCAGTTCCTGGGCGCGGGTCAGATAGGAGAGCATCGAGAACTGATGGTTGCTGTCGAAGCGGTTGACGGCGCGGGTGAGCTCGCGCGGAGTCACGCCCATGGGGCTTGAGGGGGAGAGCGCCTCGGTGGTGAGGCGGGCCAGCGATATGAGCCGTTCGCGTGCGTGCTCCACGGCTCCGGGGCCGGCCTCGCTCAGCCTGGCCTTGAGCATCAGGAATCCCGGCTCCTCGCTTCCGGCTATCGACGCGTCGGCCTCGGTGAAGAGGGGATCGGCCATGAGCAGGTCGCGGTAGTAGCGCGAGGAGCGTCCCGAGGCGAGGATGTCGGTGAGGATGTCGGCCTCGATATATCCCGGCTGTCCGTATCCGGCCATTGGGTAGGCGATAACGATGAGAGGCTGGGGGACGGCTCCCGTGACCACACACTCGCGGGGCGAGGTTATGGGGGGCTCGGGCTGATAGAGGCGGGGAGCGATGTCCCGGCGGGGTATCGAGCCATACCAGCGCTCCACCTCGCGGCGCGCACGCTCGAGGGTGACGTTGCCGCTGATGGCGAGGATGGCATTGTTGGGCGCATAGTGGGTGTAGAAGAAGTGCTTCACGTCGTCCATGGTCACGCGCTCTATGTGGGCCGGCTCGCGTCCAATGGTGGGGTAGCGGTAGGGGTGGGTGGTGTAGAGCATCTCCCTGAGGCGGTGGGTGAGGTCGCCGTAGGGGCGGTTGAGGTGGGTCTGCTTGAACTCCTCGATCACCACCGAGCGCTGCACCTCGAGCGAGGCGGGCGAGAACGACAGCGAGAGCATACGGTCGCTCTCGAGCCACAGCAGGGTCTCGAAGTTGGCCGCGGGGGCTATGTCGTAGAAGTTGGTGAAGTCGTTGGAGGTCCAGGCGTTTGACGAGCCACCGGCGCGTTCCAGCTCGGCATCGAAATCGGGGATGTTGACCGAGCCGCCAAACATCAGGTGCTCAAAGAGGTGGGCGAGGCCTGTGAGCGACGGTGATTCATCGCGCGCGCCTACATTATATATGGTGTTTACCGCTACCATCGCGGTCGTGGGATCATAGTTGTGGACTACTCTCAGGCCGTTGGGGAGGGTGAATGTGGTGAAGTCGATCATTGAATTGGCATTAGAGGGGTCAAAGTTACGATTTTTTGCTGAAAAAAGCGGTAAAGCATCTGATATGAACCGAAAAAAGCGGTAAAACATTTGGATTTGTGGGCCTATTTTGCTTAAATTTGCAAAGTAACTAACTATCATCACATTATATTTAATCCCCCTTTGACATGAAAACTCTTGTTGAAAAGATCAATGCCGGATTCGAGGCATTCGCTAAGGACGCAGCCGCACAGGTAGAATCAGGTAACAAGGCCGCCGGTGCCCGTGCCCGCAAGGTATCACTCGAACTTGAGAAGCTTCTGAAGGAGTTCCGCAAGGAGTCCATCGCCGCTACTAAGTAATCCGGACTTTTCAAGTCCGGAGGTTAGGGGGTTATAAGTTTATAGGTTTATAAAGTTTATGGGTTTATAAGTTTATAACGGTTCCCTGACCTCATTTTTTTCTCCTACGACATTTACGCAACACACGCTGTTCAGGCTCGGGCCCATATCCCGGGCCTGAATTGTTTATTCGGCTTCGCCGAAGGTTATAGGGTTAGGGGGTTATATTATTCGGCTTCGCCGAAGGTTATAGGGTTAGGGGGTTATATTATTCGGCTTCGCCGAAGGTTATGGGGTTATAAGGTTATGGGGTTCGGAGGGGCTGGAGGCGGAGTAATTTATGGATCTATAAAGTCGTAAACTCATAAACCTATAAACTCATAAACCTATAAACCTACAAACCTACAAACCTATAAACTTTATACCCCCATAACCTTATAACCCTCAGCTCCGCTGAAATAACCTTATAACCTTCGGACTCTTCGAGTCCGAATCACTGCGACAGCAGTGCGAGGCGGTCGCGCTCGGAGAGGGCGTAGCGGTCGCCACGCAGAGGCTCGGTGGAATGTATCCACAGGGCGATGGCGCGCGACATGAGGCGGTCGTCATGGCATCCGCGACGTGCCGAGTAGGATCCGTCGCTCTGCGACTCGTATTGCAGCAGCTCGTCACACATCCCCGGGTCGCGCTCTATATAATGGTTGTCACGCACCATGCGTATGAGGTGGGAGATCACCGAAGCCTTGGTGCGCACATTGGTGTGGAATCCGGGCGCCTTGGCCAGAACCTCGCCGGTCGACGTGGTGGCACGACGGTGATACATGTTGGGATAGCTGTCGGCCAGGGTGTGGAGTATATACTGCCCGCGCCCCTCGCTCGAGGTCTCCCATGAATTGCTCTCCACCACCAGCAGGGCGGTGTTGTACCACTTGGCCATCGCCACAGCCTGCCAGGCGAGCAGGTCGTGATCGATGTGTCCGCGCCACTGGGCCACCACCTCGGGCTTCATGGCCCAGGGGGAGTCGGCATGGCGGTCGAGGATGGTGATCACGGAGTAGTCCGACGTGGCCGAGCGTCCGCCTATGTCGACGCTGGCTATATAGCTCGCTCCCGGGCGCGGAGGGGTCCACACCAGGGCGTTGCCCGACGGGGTGGGGTGAAACGCGGGCTCGGAGGTGTCCTCGGGGATGCCTGAGGGGGAACCGGTGATGTCGCCCACCTGAGGCTCGATGACGCACCCCTCGCTGCGCACCACCTCGACATCCACGGCCGAGAACACGCCGTTGTCGGTGGCCGAGAATGCCTCCTCGGGGGTGGTGGGAAACTCGGCCTGCATGGCACGTCGCTCGAGATACTCGGCTGACTTGTTGCGATACCACATCACCTGCTCGAGCGAGCATCCGTATTTCTCCATGAGGTCGCGCTCATAGCCGTCGAGCGTGGCGCTGAACGCCTCGGGGTCGGGCACCGGCTCGGTGTACATCTCTATCTCATACCATGGCACGAAAAATGGTGTCTTGTCGCTTTTCCCCTCCACGGCGCGTTGCCACTCGCGGTGGAAGAAGTTGCCCACACCGTTGGCGGTGCTTTCCATGGCTATGAATGTCATGGGACGGCGCGGTATGCCCGAGGTGACCGAGCGTATCACGTCGACGGGATTGTGGAGGCGCGAGTCCTTCCAGAAGGCCACCTCACTGAGATGGGCCATGGCGTAGTCCATGCCTCGGGTGGATTCCTGGCTCTCGCTTGAGCTCACGGTGACACGGCATCCGCGTCCGGGGATGGCGCGGGTGTTGCCGAGGCGCTCGTAGGGGGTGAAGCGAGGGGGGAAGTCCTCCTCCCAATACTCCTCGGGATAGTTGGCCAGCAGGTGGCTGTACATTCCGCGTATGGTGGCGGCTGTGTCCTTGACGTGGGCGCAGATGATGGAGTGCCAGTTGCGCAGGTGTATGATCTGTAGCCATGCGAAATACAGCTGGATGAATGTGGAGCCTCCCCACTGGCGGGCCTTGAGCATGATCAGGCGCATGGGCAAGCCGAGCAGACGCTGCTCCTCGACGGTCTTGAGCAACCGGCGCTGGGGACGGTTGAGGATGAAGGGGACGGTGAGTTTGCTCTCCTTGTCGATGATGTTGGCGCAGGTGGCCGACCAGAATTCAAAGTCGTAGCGGAAGCGGAGCACATTGAAGTCGTGGCGCGTGAGGGTGATGGAGTATTCGGGGTCGTCGAGCATCTCGGCGGGTATATATAGAGGATCGGTGCCGTGGATCACTCGCCGACGGCCCGGGTCGTTGGGATTGCCTTGGATGGGATCGTACATGGTTTTAGTATAGAGGGGGGTTAGTATAGAGTATAGAGGGGGAAGTATAGATAATAGGTTTTTAGACCACTGGTCTTAACCTTTTTCTATAGTGAGGGATGAGGCGGTGAGGGAGATATCGAGGATGAGGGCATGGGAGTGGGGGAGCCTTACCCGTTGCACGAGCGGATGGTTGATGGCTCCGCCATTTATGGCCAGTCCCATCACTGCGAGGCGTGGTGGATTGCCGGGGTGTACAGCATGGGATGCGAGCAGTCTTACCGTGCCACTGACCTCCCGGCCATACACCGGAATATTGAGAATAGCCTCGGCGCCGGGCCGGAAAGCGCTCGGGATGGCCGATACATGGCGCACACTCACCGGCCCCGACCTCTCCTGCCCCGGGTCGATGATGTTGCCCGAGCTGTCGACGAGTATGAGCCTCGGCCCCGCCGACAGCACCGACACCACCGCCGGACATGAGCGGGTGTAGAGCGCGGAACCGTCGGGAGTGGCGATTACGGCGGTCGTCCCGGCCGGAGCATCGTCAGGGGTGGCGCGCGGTATGCACCACAACTCGCCGTGGCTGTTGTCCCATCCTAATGCCCATTCCGTGCCGGGCTCCACGCCGATAATCTCCCCGAGTCGTGCCAACTCCACCGGGGCGCGTGAGCCTGAAAGGGTGAGCAATCGCCCGCCTGAGATGAAAGCTATCCCGCTGGGGATGGCCGTGACCGCCTCCACAGGGCGCGGGTAGAGCAGATTGAGGTTGATGCGCGAACCTCGGTCGTTGAGCGCCATTGACGAGAGTCCGCCCGTTCCGGCCACATAGAACCGCGCCGAGGGCACCGTGAACGAGCTGCTGTGGCGCAGTGCCGGTATCACCGCCGTGACCCGCCCCGCATCCCCGGCTGTGAATGCCACCGGGACGGTAGGGGCCTCGGCCCGCGCCACCGCTATGGCCGAGGGGTAATCGTAGAGGGGAGGATCGGCCACCGGCATCACAAATCCCGGCATACTGTCGGTGAACCCGATGGGGCGGAGTGTGGGGGAGATGTGGCAGGCCCATCGACGGCAAGGCGTGGGGGTGAGCGGGAGTGTCACGCGCCGGCGGTCGGCGATCAGGGTCATGGAGCACGCGTCGGGCGAGGGGTACACCACCAGTGGCGACAGCGCCCCGGCTCCGGCTGAGTGCATCACCGCCCGGCTCACCACGGTGGAGCCGTCGAGCATAGTCACCTGGACGGCTGTGGGCTCCGATGCCGTGGCGGGGGAGGTCACGGTGGATAGCTCGGGGAGCGTATAGCCGTCAAACGGTACCGCCCTCAGTCCGCCCCAGGCCACCATGTCGCCGCTCCGTGCCACCGCCGAGGCCGAGAATCCGTGGGGCGCACTGAGCCTCACTCCCATCAGCCCCGTGGCGCTCCCGGCCTCCACCGGCATCGACGCTATGGAGCGCAGGGCTGAGATCTCGGCCAGGGTGTCGGTCCATGCCACGGGAGCGGGGCGCATGGCGGTGTCGGCATTGTCGATCACCGAGGTGATGCACGAGTGCAGATATTCCCCCTCGGCGCCGGGCGAGGCAAGGGGATTCACGCCCGGCAGTGTGGCCGTAAGGGTAAGCGATGTGGCCGTGGCCGAGGTGAACGAGCATGTGCCGGGCAGGGTGGCCGAGAGCGGGTGGAGCTGGGGAGACACGAGTATCTCGACCGAGCGCACGGCCTTGCGCCACGCTTCATCGGGCTCGGAGCTGAAGCTGTAGCCCACGCTGAACTCGGTGGCGGTGAGCGCCCGGGCCGTCAGCGTCCTCATCCCCTCGCCCGAGAGTGTGAGTGTGGTGCCGGTACACTGGAGTCCGTCCTCGGGGCCCACTATCACGGGTGCCGAGCTGTGTATCACCACCCCGCCGTCACCTATCAGGCGGTAGCGGGCCACCACGGGCTGTATATGCCTCCCGTGCAGTAGGGCGCGGTCGCTCAGGCGCAGATAGGCCTCGCGCATGGCTTTGTCTACCGTGGCTCGGTCGGTATCGGTGAGTGTGCGCGAGGTGGAGGAGTAGGTGCCTTTGAGCGTGATCTGAGGCAATGAGTCGGTGACGGTGCCCATGTCGAGGCACTTGAGCGACAATGGCGGCAGGGTGGTCACGGTGGGGCGCGCCTGGCCGTCGGTGGCGGGGGTGGCCATGAGCGGGAGGCCCGTGACGGGGATTATGATGAGTCCGCCCCCCTCGGCGGGGAGCACGCAGCGTGGCGGGGAGTCCATCTCCACAAGGGTGCTGATCGCGCCGTTGACGTGCTGTTTCAGCGCCCCGTCGTGATACACCGTCACGCAAGTCGAGCCGTCGGGCATGGTGTACACACCCCCTTCCACCCCTATCGCTCCCGGCAGGGAGGCTATGGTGGCGGGGAGGCCCACCGCCGTGAGTGCGCCCGAGGGAGCGGGGCGCAGATTGTGGCATATTTCGGCGGGATTGCTCCCCGCGAGGGTCGATGTGGGGTGAAAGGGGATTGTGTTCATGACTCTATTGAATTTTTTCACAAAATTACACTAAGCCATACCCCCTCGAGGTGCGATAATGTCGCGTAGTGATTAAAGGATTGTTACAATTTTTGTAACAGATTGTAACAATTTTGTGTCGGATACTGTTGCAAAGGGTAGCCGTTTTTGTTATCTGTAACAATTTTGTTACATTTGTTATTAAAGTGTAAAAGTCTTAAAATTAACAATTTACGTAAAGTTTAACAGAAATGATACGGTAAATTGAAAAATTTTACGAAAAAATTTTAGGGATCTCTTGACATAATCTGTAACTTTGAAATGTCGAAAGAAAACAACACCACCGACAATCAAAGATCTCAAGGCAAGGCCCCGCAGGTCTGACATAAAAAACACAAACGTTCAACACATTTAAAGGCGATACTATTATGGCAAACAAGGATTTCGAAAACAAGCTTATGGCTCTTCAGGGCAACCTTCTCAACTTTGCCTTCATGCTCACTTCCAACCGTGACAACGCCTACGACCTTCTCCAGGACACGACGCTCAAGGCGCTCGATAATGAGAGCAAGTATGTCGACAACACCAACTTCAAGGGATGGGTCTTCACCATCATGCGCAATATCTTCATCAACAACTACCGCCGCAATGCACGCTCGCAGACTGTTGTTGACCAGACCGAGGATCTCTATCACCTGAACCTCTCGCAGGACAGCGGTCTGGAGACTCCCGAGGGTTCTTTCGGAGCTTCTGAGATCACCACTGCAATCAATTCATTCCCTGAGGAATACCGCATTCCCTTCTCGATGCACGTTGCCGGTTACAAGTACAATGAGATCGCCGAGAAGATGAATCTTCCCCTCGGTACTGTCAAGAGCCGCATCTTCTTCGCCCGCAAGAAACTCCAGACCCGCTTCGCCGATTACCGTTGATATTCAGCTAAAGCTGAAGGTTATAAGGTTAAGAGTTTATAGGTTTAAAGGTTTATAAGTTTAAAGGTTTAAACGACAGCCTGATAGCTATTCACTATACTCTATACTTTCCCCTCTATGCTAAAACAACTTTCCCCTCTATACTAAAAAAAGACTCTCTCTGAAAAAAGGACTAAAGCACATTTACAAAAGTAGAGATTAAATTCGAGATTAAGTAGAGATTAAGTTATAACACGATATAAAGCTTCCGTGAGGAAGTGACGATTGGTAAAAATGATTGGTTAATAATTGGTATATTAAGAATTTAGGTAAAAAAGATTAGGTTTATTTTCCACTAAAAAACGTACAATTTCCGAAAACAGGCCGGCACCCAGTGCCCGGCCTGTTTTTCATCATACCCATCCATGAATTTCCTGTTTTTCATCATCCCTCATCCTGAATTATAGGACGCCTCCGGCCTACCCTCGCCATGAATTATGGGACGTCTTCGACGCCCGTTTTACACCCCAATTCATTGCCCCCACGCCTCGGCGATGCGTAATTCTGCCCTGGCGGGCGAATTACGCGTCACCTCGTGGTGGGGCTATAATTACATCGCCCCTTCGGGGCTAATAATCCCGTGATCCTACGGGATTTACACCATTGAATCCGTCCCTGACGGGGAAATCTAGGACCTGTGCAAGCGAAAAGTGTTAAAAATTATAGTGTGTAAA
>JAMPHR010000003.1:0-26888 GCA_023663345.1 Paenibacillus sp.
ACAATTCAGAGGGTAAATGTTAACTCTGAATCTCGTCTGCAAAGGTAAAAGCTAAAACTCCGCCGTTTGGAACTACTTGGAGCAAGAGCCAGAAGTATATTCGTGCAGAATTGACTGCAAGTCCATTGTCACTCGGTACGTTATATAAGCGTGGAAATTATGATGGCATTTGGATTGCCAATAATGCGGCGTGGGGTGCTGGTGTTGCGCCCGGAGCTGATAGTAAATTTGCTATGACATCTGGAGGCGATGGAACCCAATGGACAAGAATTAGAGGCTATGCCTATACAAAGGCCTATACGAGTACCGGAGGACAATATAAATTCCAGCCTGGATCTCCTGAATATGACTTTGACTGGGGTCGCTTCATCGTTCATCGTGATAGACTGGGTGTGGATCGTCATTATCGAGTCCCGACTTATGAGGAATATTCCGATCTCTTGAAAGGGGAATATGGCGTTGGGGTCGTATATGGTGACGGAGCTACAGAAACAGCCGAAAACGTTAATGACGCTTACGGATTTGAAGATTGGGACAATGATGGTAAAGACAATAATTTGTCAGGCACCACTACTCGAGGTATGCGTGGCATTATTGTATATAATCCAAAGAATGCTCATCAGTTGTTCTTCCCAATTGGAGGACGTGGTATGGGACGCCGTACTATTACCGGATTTACCGAAACGTCATGGGCTAATTTCGGTACCTTACGTTACGGAGGGGTTGATCATTGTCTTACCCAGTATCAAAATGTATCCAGTGCTGGCATAAGTAATAATCAGTATCGTCCTATTCCATACAATATGCCGGCTGCACCTGGCGCTATTTATTGGTTCAACCAATTGGAATCGCTGAATTCGGGTGTATACTTAGGGTGGGATATGAATTATTTTGATAATAACTTCAATGCCTATGATTACGGTATATCTCGTTCATTCTCTAATAGTGGTAATGATAAATATCAGGATACTAATTATGAGTACGGAGGAGATGCACTACCAATCAAAGTGGTACTAGAATAGTATTGTTACATAAAAAGCAATTAAGAGACATACACTCCCGTCCCCGGGCGATATCCACCGCGATACCGCCCGGGGACTCTATTATATCCCCACCCGCGATGATGCGGCTGATTGGCTGATCGAGGTTTTCGGGATGAATGTCAGATGGAGAATCCTCCGCTCGGGAGGCGGGCGGATTATAACTTATAGAGTCAGAATCACGTCAAAAATGACAATTCGATTACAATATCTTCACAATTTAATTGCAGGTGAGGAAATATTTGTAAAATAAACTATATTTGCATCAGAAAAATTCAAGAATCCGATACCTCTTTCCATAAACATATTTTGCTTGTCGGCCACTCTCAGCCGGTAAAAATCCATCTCCCTCACCCCAAGGGACATTACTGATATTTTATTGTGAACACCCTGCTGCCCTCATCACCATTGCGAATACTCGTCGTAGACAGCGACGCATCCATCCGTACACTCCTGAGCGAAAATCTCAAGAGTGAGGGATACAGCGTGGACACCGTGAGTGATGCTATGGAGGCCCTGGTGCTTCACCTCGACCATTACGCCCTCGTCATTACCGAGATCGACCTCCCCGGCGAGATCGACGGTTTCGAGCTCCTCGAGCGCATCAAGGACGATCCCATGACCATGACCGTCCCCGTGATATTCTGTACAGTACGCGACAGCGAAAACGATATAATACAGGGCCTCAACGCCGGAGCCGACGACTACATCGTGCGCCCGTTCTCCCTGCGCGAGATGCTCGCACGTGTGCGTTCCGTAATGCGCCGTCGTCGCAACATGAGCCCCGTGGCCACATCGCGCACCATCGAATACCGCACCCTCATACTCAACATCGACTCCCACGGCCTCCTCATCGACGGAGAAGCCGTCTCGCTGTCCCCCACCGAATTTACCATCCTCACACTCCTCCTGCGCTCGCGCAACCGCATGTTCCGCCGCGAGGAGATATTCTCGGCCGCATGGCCCGGCGAGCAGCTCACCAACCCCCGTCTCGTCGACGTAAACATCTCCCGTCTGCGCAAAAAGCTCTCGGGCTATTCACGCAACATCGTCAACAAGTCGGGCCTCGGATACGGATTCCTCGATGAAGCCTGACGCACCCCTCCCCACATCCACTGTCGCTTTCATGCTCGAGGCAGGATGCGACGAGGCCGGACGCGGATGTCTGGCCGGACCCGTATGTGCCGCCGCCGTCATCCTCCCCGACGGTTACACCCATCCTCTGCTCAATGATTCCAAACGCCTCACCGCCCGTCAGCGCGAGGCCCTGCGCCCTGTGATAGAGCGCGACGCCGTGGCTTGGGCTGTGGCTTGGGCCACCAATGAGGAGATCGACCAAATAAACATACTCAACGCCTCTATCCTGGCCATGCACCGCGCCATCGACGCGCTCGGTGTCACACCAGGCCATATTGCCGTGGACGGCAACCGTTTCAAGCCCTACCGCGACATCCCCCACGTCACCGTGGTGAAAGGCGACGCGAAGTTTGCCAACATCGCCGCCGCCTCGATCCTTGCCAAGACCCACCGTGACGAGTTCATGCTAAAAGCAGCTTCGCAATATCCCGGCTACGGATGGGACGGCAACATGGGCTATCCCACTCGCGCCCACCGCGCCGCCATCGCCACCCTCGGCCCCACCCCCCTCCACCGCCTCACCTTCCGCCTCACGGCTGAGGAGGATTCTGCTTGCGCTGAAGGTTAAGAGGTTAATAGGGTTAAGAGGTTAAGGTTTATTATACGTCTCCGGAATTATTCCTGAGAGCTATCCTGATTACATATTTTTTTGCTGAATTCTCCCGGGGTGCATCCATGATGGCTCTTGAACACACGGCTGAAATATTGTGGCGATGAGAATCCGCATTTGTACGTGATCTCGGCCACCGTCAGGCTACCCTCGGCCAGCAGATTTCGCGCCAGTTTCAGGCGCACCGAAGCAAGTAGCTCCACCGGCGTGCAATTCAGAAGCGACTTCACCTTGCGGTTGAACACCGTGCGCCCCAGTTTCATCTCTCCGGCCATCTCCTCGATGGTCAGGTCGGCGCGTCGGGCCTCACGTTCCACATATTCCATCAGACCTCTCACAAACTCCAAGTCATATCCTGTCAGCGTGGGCATATCGGCCTCACCTGCCGCCACAGCCTCGGTCATCTCGGCTGTGGACTCATCCCTCATGAAATGATCCATCAGGCGTGAGCGCTGGTCTATAAGCGACCTCAGACGCGCCCTCAGATACGACGCGCTGAACGGCTTGGTGAGATAATCGTCCGCACCACATTCCAGCCCCTCGATACGCTCGTAGACCGATGCCTTGGCCGACAGCAATACAAACGGTATGTGCGACCATCCGCGGTCGGCCCTCACTCTCGCGAGCAGTTCCAGGCCATCGACCCTCGGCATCATTATATCGCTTATTATTATGTCGGGTTGGGCGGTTTCGAGCCGGTCCAGAGCCTCCTGTCCGTCCGAGGCCTCGCTCACCGAGTATATGTCGCTCAGCATCCTCACGAGCATACGTCTCAGCTCGGCGTTGTCCTCCACCACCATTACGCTCATCAGTGCCCGCTCCTTGCCGTCATTGGCAGGGAGGTCGATGTCGCGTATATCCGTGCCGGTCGGGCCGGCAGTGCTGTCGCCGTCCTTCAGTATCAGCTCGGCATTGGCATCATTGCTGTAGGTGTCGTAGTCGCCGGGCACCGTTACTTCAAATGTACAGCCCTCCCCCTTTTCGCCGGTCACTGTGATGGAGCCGTGCAGCATGTCGAGCAGCTCTTTTACGAGCGAGAGGCCTATTCCGCTCGAGGGTGCGTTGCGCCGGCGGCCGAAAGTCTCAAACCGCTTGAACATCCCCTTTCTCTGCCATTCCTCCATGCCCGGCCCCTGGTCCTTGACCGCGATTATCAGCATCTCCCCCTCCTTACGGGCCGACAGGGCCACGCTCAGGCCGTCGGGGGTGTACTTGAACGCATTACTCAGCAGATTGAACACTATCTTCTCGAGCTTGTCAACATCGGTGTACATCATGCACTCCTTCATCGTACATGCCAGGCTGAAATCTATCCCCTTCTGCCTGGCCAGCCCGCGGAAATCGTTGTGTATCCTCTCGAGCAACGGCACGGCATCTATCCGCTCCAGATATATCTTCATCTTGCTGTTCTGGATCTTGCGTATATCCAGGAATTGGTTTATCAGTCGGAGCATACGGTCGGTGTTGCTCTTGGCCATCGCCATATACTCGCGCGAGGAGGGGGAGAGCGACTTGTCGCCTATCACCTCGTCGATAGGATTAATGATGAGGGTGAGCGGTGTGCGCAGTTCGTGTGACACATCGGTGAAGAATTTCAGCTTCATCGCCGTCAGTTCCTGCTCCATATCTATGCGCCGTTGCAGGCGGAGTATGTACACCGACACGTACCACACCGCCAGTCCTATGGCGAGAAACGCGAGCACATACAGCAGTTTGGCCCACACCGTCTCGATGAATGTCGGCTCGATATGTATAGGCAGGCTGTACACCCCGTCGTTCCATGCTCCCTCACAATTGGTCGACTTCACCTCCAGCACATAGTCTCCGGCCGGCAGGGCATAGAACGATGCCGTGTGACTGTGCCCGTTGTCGATCCAGTGGTCATTGAAGCCCCGCAGTCGGTAGGCATACGATATATTGTCGGTATTGCCGTAATCCAGAGCCACGAACGACACCGACACGTTGCGCTGTCGCGGACTCAGGGTAAGCGGGCTGTCGGGGTGTATGGCTATGAGCTCCTCGGCCCCACCGTCGGAAAGCACCTTGGCGTCACAGAACATCACGTTCGGTTCATAGTCGCTTTTGCTCAACCGGGCCAGATCCACCTGCATCACCGCGTTTGACAGTCCGAATGTGGCCATGCCGTCACGGTCCATCACAAACGGAGCCTCGCCGATCAGCAGTTGGCGATGGAAGTCAAACCGGTCGTAGGCCACTATCTCCCCGCTCCCGGTGTCGTAACGGCATATCGCGTTCTCCAGAGCCAGCCACAGGTGTCCGGCTCTGTCCTCGCGTATGGAATACACCATGTCGCTCGGCAATCCGTTGCGCTTGCTGATGTAGCTGAATGTCAGATTATCGGTAAGCAAGCTACCGGCTTTCACCTTGCATATACCGCCCGACATTATGGCGAGATACACGTTGTGACGGCTGTCCTCCATGGCATACAGCACATCGTTGTTGCTCAGGGTGGAGTCGCGTCCTATGTCACACCAGTTGCGGTGAAATCTTATCTCCTTGGGATCGGTGAACCGGCTGTCGAATGTCACGAATCCCCCCGAGGTACACACCATCATCTCTCCGCGCGAATTGCAGGTGATATATCTCACGTTGCGGCAATTCTTTCCCGGAAATGTGGGCAGTCCGCCGTTGGCCGAGTGCATGAACTCCAGTCCTCCGCCGTCGGTCTCCTTCACCATATTGAGTCCGCCTCCGTAAGTACCTATCCACATTCGTCCCTGCCGGTCCTCATATACCGTATATACAGCATCGTTGCTTATCGATGTTCTGTCTTCGGGATTATGGCGGTAGTTCCTTATGGAGTATCGCTCCCCTCCGCTCACCGGAGTGGCGAGAAACAAGCCATGGTTACGCGAGCCGAGCCACAGACGGTGACGGCTGTCCTCGGCCATCACGTAGAGCGATGCGCCAAACTTCATGTCGGGGTTCTTCACCACCGTCCCGTCCGGCGAAAGATTACCCGTGAAATTATAGGCGCTGTCATATATTGCCACTGTCAGGTCCTTGCTCGCGGTCCATAACCGGCTCCGGCTGTCGATCATCAGTCCACGGCACTCGGCCATGCGGTCCGACAGGTTGTGGGAATATCCTGCCGGAAACGTAATCTTATGTATTCCCAGCGATGTGCGTCCCCACAGGTTGTCACGGTCGTCGATCATATATGACGTGAAGTCGGGAGCAAGCCTGCGTCCGCGCTCCGAGTAGCTGTACACTCGCTCCAGGCAACCTTTCGACCTATTGTAGTGGCACAGATGCCCGTCCTGGGGATAAATCCACATCTCGCCCCTGCGGTCGCAGTGTATGAACTGCATCATCAGGCTTTCCGATACGTCGCTATATGGTTTTTCAAGTATCCTGCCTGTAAGCGATCCCAGGTCGATGCGCAACACTTCGCTCTTGTCCGAGAGCGCCCATAGGATGTTTCCGCTTGACTGAGGAGTCTCCTCGTGAAAAGTGGTTATCACTCCCGCGAATTTCAGTTCTACCTGTCGGGTCACGCCGGTAGTGGGATCCGTCAGGCACACTCCGTGGTCGTTGGTCATTGCCACCCGTCCGTCGGCAAGCACGTAGGGTGCCGATTGGTGGCTTATGGGGTGGGGGACAGGTATCTCCCTGATATTGCCGTTGCCGTTGTCGGTGCAAGCCAGTGAGCCGTCAGCCCCGATGAGCAGCATCCCGCTACCGATAGGCACGGCGCGTCGGAATTCCCTGAGTCCGCTTATGCCGTCGTGTCCGTACACCCAGTATCCGTGATTGCTGAGTACCCATTCACCTCCGTTGCCGTCGGGGAATATTCCGTAGACAGTCTCTCCGCGCTCGGCGCGTGTGGGCTGGAAGTAACGTATACTTCCGCGTTCGCGGTAGCGTTTGCCATCGATGCGCCACAGCGACCCGTCACGTCCCGCGAGCCACAGTATTCCGTCGGGCAGATGAAACTTGGAGGCAAATTCCTCGCACACCCTCACTCCGGGATGTAGGGCGAAGGGATCGATGAATCTCTCCTCCCGCGTGTCGAATATGAACATGCGGGAGTCGTAGGTCTCGCACCACAGCCCGTTGACCGGTCCCGTGGCTATGCTCGGCAACCGGTTGTAGGGGAGACGCACCTCATCGGTAGGATAGGATTTGAAGTTGCGGAATGTATATCCGTCAAACTTCTCCAGTCCGTTCCATGTGGCCAGCCATACGAATTTGTCCTCGTCCTGCACCATGTTCTGGATCATTTTCTGTGACAGCCCCTCGCCGATAGAGTAGCTTTTCACCTCCACCTGGTTGCACGATGGCTGGGCAGATAGACTCATGGCCATATTGAGACCGATAATACATGGCAGGATATAATACAGTAGTTTTTTCACGGCACTATGTGGATTCTCCACCTAAAGTTTCCATAAAGTTACGTCAAAATTTGCTAAAGTTGTATCCCTCAATCCAAAATTCATTGAAAATTCCGTAAATTTGCCTTGTTGAAAATCTGCAAAATTCCTCATTATCCATGAAAATACGCATTTTAGCCCTCCTCCTTCTTTTCATTGTTCTTCCGTCCATGGTAGCTGTCGCTCAGGAAAATCCTGCGAGAATCGTGGTCGCCGCCGACGGCTCGGGCGACTTCACCACTGTAGGCGCCGCGCTCCGCAAGGTGCGTGGCGATATGGACGACCCCGTCACTGTATATATCAGAAACGGTGTCTACCGCGAGAAAGTGTTGCTCAACGCCACCCTCCACAATGTCACCCTCGAGGGTGAGAGCGCCGAGGGCACGGTGATCACCTGGGACGATTACGCATCGCTACGCAACATGGGCACCTCAGGTTCCTATACGTTCAAGGTGGAGGGCAACAACATTACTTTCCGCAATCTCACCATCGAGAACGCCGCCGGAAATGTGGGTCAGGCTGTGGCCATGCACACTATAGGCGACCGCATCAGGTTTATCAACTGCCGTTTCCTCGGCAATCAGGACACCCTCTATACCGGAGGCCGTGCCTCGCGTCTCTATTTCGAGGATTGCTATATCGAGGGTACCACCGATTTTATATTCGGCTCGGCCACCGCGCTGTTCAACCGTTGCCATCTTCACGGCAAGATCGACTCCTATATCACAGCCGCATCCACTGCCGGCGAAAATCCTGTGGGCTACGTATTCTATCAATGCAAGGTCACTGCGGCACCCGGAGTGAAGGCCCTCTATCTCGGCCGTCCATGGCGCCCCAATGCCTCTACATTCTTCATCGAATGTCAGTTGCCGGGCGGAATCCATCCCGCTGGCTGGCACAATTGGGGCAACACCGCCAACGAGTCCACAGCCCGCTACGGCGAGTATGGCTGTACAGGTGAGGGAGCCGTTGAGGATAACCGTGTGGCCTGGCGCACACCACTCACTGCCGACCGTGCCCGACAGCTCACCGATCCCGCCCATCTCTTCTCCCGGTCCATCGACTGGAATCCCGCGTCAAAATAAATAGTAATCTCCCTCCCCCTTACTTAAGTACCATACTATATGTAAGGCTTGATGATAAAAACCGCTGCAAGATCTCTGGACTTGTTGTCCCGTAATCTTGTAGCGGTTATATTATTGGGTAGGAATTATCCTGCCGATGATTACACGGTGAGGATCTCCTTCTCCTTGGCGGCGAAGAGGTCGTCGATCTTCTTCAGATAACGGTCATGGAGCTTTTGGGCCTGAGCCTCGGCATCCTTCTCCACGTCCTCGCTCATGCCCTGCTTCACAGCCTTCTTCAGGCCGTCGATAGCGTCACGGCGGGCATTGCGCACCGACACCTTGGCGGTCTCGGCCTCAGCCTTGGACTGCTTCACCAGCTGGCGGCGGCGATCCTCAGTGAGCGGGGGGATGCTGAGACGTATCACCTCGCCGTTGTTCTCCGGCATGATGCCGAGCTCGGAATTGATGATAGCCTTTTCAATCTCCTTGAACATAGCCTTCTCCCAGGGGGTGATGGTGATGGTGCGCGCATCGGGCACCGACACGTTGGCTACCTGTGAGATGGGCATAGCGGAGCCATAGTACTCCACGCGTATGCCGTCAAGGATTTTAGGATTGGCCTTGCCTGCGCGTATATGGGCAAGTGCTTCGTCGAGATAAGCCACGGCGAGTTCCATTTTTTCCTCGGCCGGGTTGAGATAGTCGGAAGGTTCCATCGTATATAATAAGGTTTATTGGTTTGACTTGGTTATTGGTTTGTGGTGGGAGAGGTGGCCGGTCAATACACCTTGGTGCCTATGGGCTCTCCTGCTATTACCTTTACGAGATTGCCGGGAGTATCCATGTCGAATACCACGATCGGCAGTTTGTTCTCCTTGCACATGGCGGTGGCGGTGATATCCATTACCTTGAGTCCGCGGGCCAGCACCTCGTCGTAGGTGATCTCATCAAATTTGGTGGCCGTGGGATCCTTCTCGGGATCGGCGGTATATACTCCGTCCACGCGGGTGCCCTTGAGCATCACGTCGGCACCGATCTCTATGCCACGAAGGGCACTGCCGGTGTCGGTGGTGAAGAACGGATTTCCGGTGCCGGCAGCCATGATGGCTACTGTGCCGTTCTGTATGGTGTCGATGGCCCGGCGGTTGGAATACTGCTCACCTATGGGATACATATTTATGGCGGTGAGCACGCGGGCCGGCTGGCCTATGTCCTCGAGGGCCGACGACAGTGCGAGCGAGTTGATCACCGTAGCGAGCATACCCATCTGGTCCCCCTTCACGCGGTCAAATCCCTTGGCTGCGCCCGAGAGTCCGCGGAATATGTTTCCGCCTCCGATTACGATACCTACCTCCACGCCCATAGCCACGATCTCGGCGATCTGGCGGGCATATTGTCCCAGGCGCACGGTGTCGATACCGTAGCCCTGCTCGCCCATCAGTGATTCACCGCTGAGCTTAAGAAGAATGCGCTTATATTTTGTCTGCATACGATTCGTGATTTTTTCGGTAATGACACAAAGTTAGGGAATAAATTTAAAATCACAAATTCTTGCCAGAGAAAAACGCCTCACCCCGCTCCCATGAATACCCTGCATACCCTTTTATCCCTTGTTGAGGAATAATAGTGGTGGAAGTTATTGATACTCATTATAAATCAAAAATAGCAGACTTCCCACGCGGAAGATGGGGAGTCTGCTACACTTGTTAGATCCGGTAGATACCATCGTAATGTACTCATACATTATGATGCCGAAGTTCTTAGTTTGAAATAATATCCGATCTTTTATCTGGAATATTAATTACACCTAAGGAAATTCCTATGAGAGGCTCATAGCTGCTTGTCTACGTTTATAGCGAGAGTCTTCGAGTCGATCATTAATTTGCTTATTCATGGCTTTATTGACAACAAGTTTGGCAATAAACCAGATTGCAAGTGTCACCAAACCTACGGTAAAGTTGCATAAATACCACATTACCAAAGCCAAAGGCCAGAGCCAATTTACGATGTTAATGATTTTCTCCTTGCCTTTAACGAAATTCACTTCTTCTTCATCGACAGGAGTTGACATTGCGGAGTCATCGCCAAGTCCATCCATCATGAAGTAGTGTTTTTCGTTATTGTACGTATAGTATACAAACCAGAATGGTGCCAATACATATCGTCCATTGTGCTTGAGATCGTAACTGTTGCTTGCACGGAAATCTTGAATCTCGTCACCCGAAAGTTGTTCGAGAGCATTCTGTTTTGCGATTTCATTTACAAGACCATCACCATATTTATTCCAGGTTAGATCAGTATCGGAGTCAAGCGCGAGTGTAAGAGGTGTTTCTTCTGTCCCCAATCCCAGAAGCGCGGGGTCGTATTCTTTTGACCCCATAACGTTGTAGGAGTATTGTTTACAGAATTCGCGCAGTTCTTCAGGAATGTCCTTGCCCTCATAAGCAAGACATAAGAAGGCAAAATTACCTTGTGATGTACCGGTGTGAGGCAAGAATTTTTTTACTTTCTTGTTGTTTACCGATTTTCCATCAGAAGAAGCTCTGACTTCTGTCGTCTCTATGGCAACCTTACACGACCATGATGACCGGTATACCCCTTCGTAAAGGAACATGGGGAGATAGGCCTTGATTATATTGCCCGGATTGATACATGAGAAGATGTCGGTAGGAACGTAGTCACGTTCCACCAGATTGTCAATCATAGCCTTCTCGAAATCTTCCTCTTTTGTTTTAAAAACGAGGATGCGTTCGGGTATTGGAACCTTCTTCGCAGTGATTAGTGGGTTGAAAGCCTTGTTGTGGCAGTACGGGCATTCTACTTCAGCCTGGAATGGGCTAAATGAAGTTATGACCTGTCGGCAACTTGGGCACACCACTTGTTGTAGTTCTAGCGTTTCTGCCATAGTTGAGGTTGTTTAGAATGTTGTCGGTTGGTTTATTTTGTATATTTTTTTACTATTAAATTCCTATTTTGAATAGCTTGCATTAGAGAGTTGGCACTACGTTTTAGTTTACTGAAATCATTATTATTAACATTAAAGCATAATTCATTGACTGATTCAGCAATTTTTGTTTCCTCATCACATGCCTCTTGGCAAGTATTTAATGGGCTGAAGCTTATCGCATCAATACATTGATTGAGTAATTTTTTCACTTGTAAATCTTCTGTCGAGCGCAAACTTATCTGTAGCTGTTCAATCAAGGTTTGCTTTGCGAAAGAAAGATTTTTCTGCACGGAGATTGATGCTTCTGTTGCGTCATTTGCCAGTGTGCTCATTAGCTGAAGTATAAGGAAAATTGCTAATAGCACGGATTGCGTAACCAAGGGCCATGTAATAGTTTCAGGGTTTAAAGCTAAACATATTGTGGCAACAACTATTTCCGTGAAGAAATAGCAAGAGGCACGTAGCCATAAACTTCCCGACAGAACAGCCTGTGTCGTGCCGCGTGCAAACAACGGAGTTGTAGCAAGACAAATAAAGGCAGCCGTAACAAATGCGTATGTACACCAATTTGCATCTGTAAGAGCTATTCCACTACAAAAGAATATGAGATTAAATATTCCGAGAAGAAGAATGCCGATAATAATTTTAATGACGTTACTTTTCATTGGATTTAGAGTTTACTCATAATTTCATCAACTTTTGCATCATATTTTTCTTGGCTGATTAAACCGGCATCAAGCATTTTCTTTAGCTTTGACAGCACCTCTATCGGGTCCGAAGCTGACTGCGAGGATTGGGATGCTTGAGTACCACCAGCGCCAAATCTACTGCCATTTGATGCTCCAAAGGGCTGAGACTGAGATTGCTGTTGAGGCTGAGAAAAAGCAGTGGTTGCCATTTGCGCAAAAGCATTTCCGGCAGCCATTCCCATGCCGATTCCTGCACCTGCACTCGCCATTCCTCCAGCACCGGGATTGAGCGTTATATTTTCCAACAGTTCTTGCTGTACCGCCTGATTATATCGTGTATCAGCGACATTGGCCGCGGCTATACGACGGTCAATATATTTCTTTCTTTCTTCTGTTTCGTCGATGGTTAGGTTATAAAAAGAAAAATTAACCAAATCCAATCCATATTCCTTGAATAATTCATCGAATGTGGGCTTAAGCTCTCTTGAGAAGCTCTTCAGTTGGCTTGAAATGGCGTTGATTGAGCGATTCATGGAAATGGCTTCGAGATTTCTGCCGACAACATCACATACCTCTTCAGAAATCTGAGCTCTGAAGAGCATGCTGAGATCATCGACAGTGTAGCTACTTCGATCACCCATAAGTCGCATAAATGCTTTTACCGCAGCATTGTCATCTTCTCTGATATTGAAACGGACGCGAAATTCTCCCGCGCCTCTAATTAATGTTGGCACTCCGATCTCACCCCTCCCAAGGAAAAAATCCTGTATTTCAATTGCACTTGCAGTGCCCCATGAGACATTATGCTCAGAGGTGTTCACATGATAAACTTGACAAGTGAAGGTTGTAGTTCCGCCGGAAAGCGCATTACGTAATGCGCTTAATACCGGATAGTTCTCAGTCTTTACTTGCTCCCTCCCGGATGAAAGGACCCCATAGATTTCACCATTCTTGATAAAAATCACTTGCTCATTTGGGGCAACCGTAATTACCGAGTTAGTATTGAAGTTTTCACAAGGGTCAAGATAGATTAGGGTATTGGTGTCAGTCGCACGTTGGATTGACTCCATAAAGTTGCCTCTTCCACTTCCACCTCCGTGGTTTCTGTTAAAAAGTCCCATAATATATAAATGTTATTTGATATGATTATATTCCTCTAATATGATGTCCTGTGTTAAAAGACGATTCATCTAAACGGCGATGAGCTTCTTTATTTTCCTCTCTTAAAGCCTCACGTTCCTCGTCCGTCTCTGCATTGGCGAGTTTTGCATCAGACTCATATGCTGCTTGTCTGTCTTCATCTTCTATCCTCTCCAATTCATTCTGTTCATCTTCCCATCTTTCTTTTTCCTGTGCTTCTTCCTCCTGAAGCCGATTAAATTCTTCTAAATCTCGAAGAGCCCTGTCGTTTGTTGCCTGGGTCTGCTCGGATTGTTCATCCATATATCGCTCATCTGTTTCGCAAAAATGAGATTCTGGATACGATGCATACGGGTCGTAGGTTTCCATATCATCACCTCCATGTCCATAACATTCATCATTAATTGAATCATCAGGATATGTTGGAAAATCTGATTTAGTATCTTCGTTGTCAATATCTTCATTAAAAGTGTCATCGGACGCTGAATCAGATTCCGTCTCAGATGAATTATCATCACTCTGTTCTTCCAACTCATCGCCAGTTCCGTCATCATTTGGTGTGTCGCCCGAAGCATAATCTGATTCTGTCTCGGATGAAGTATCATCACCCTGTTCTTCAAGTTCATCATCTTCTGAGATATCATCTTGACTTTCATCGGATGAATCATCTAAATCATCAGACACATCATTGTCTTGCTCTGAGAAATCTTCCTCATAGCAAGATTCTGAATCCATCTCCATATCAATCGATTCTGTAGCGTTGCGATCAAAATCATCACTTGAGTCGATATTATCATTAAATTCGTCTGACATAATTTCTATAATTTAGACAATGAATTATTTACCGTTGATTCGCTGATATTTAATAATGTCTCGTATTTGATTTTACGCCATAGATATACCTTGACACAAGACAGGAGTTCACGGCTGAACGTTTCATCATTAAGTTCTTCTTTTATAAGGGTTTGAATTTTAGACAACACGTATTTCAGTTTCTCTATGTCTTTACACCCGGCTTTGATATATCGATTGAATATCCTTCTTGCAACTTCCTTGGCAAGAATACGCCGATCATAACAGCACGTTTCCTTACAGTATGGAATGACAGCACATTGAGGATAAGGTTTTAATTTATCCGGCCTTTGTCGCCAATATGTGGAAAGTTCTTTAATGCTATTGTCCGACAGCGAAATCGCTATATTGTTATCCAGACGATAGTCGGGAGTTACAACTTCTTCCGGTGTGTCAAGTCTATTGAAAAATAAGAATGTTTCACCTGGTTTTAATTTGGAAAGACGCTCCATTTGCCCGAACGTCATTCCGGTGGCATCACTTAGTATCTGTTTATCTTGACTCTCCACGCTTCTGAAAGCGACTTTTATATCAGTGAGTGCAACAATGTCTATGCCGACTTTACGGGGAGACTGATCAGCAATAGCAAGTCCTACTCCGTAAGATCTTATTTCAGCCAACATTCGTTTCACAAGACCTTGCGCAATTGCGGTGGGATTAGCCGCACCTTCGCTTTTAGATCCATCCGCATCAAGAAGGACATGTGCTTCTTCAAGTAAGATAAAATTACGAAGTCCGCCTTCTCCGACGTAGTTTGCATTGACATAAGCCAAGATGGAGAGCAGAACAAGCGCGATGAGCAATGCCTTTTGATCGGTGTTCTCAATAGCTGCGAGCTCAATAATTGTTGGTTTAGATAAAATATCCTCAATAGGGATCGAAAAATAATTGTCAAATAAATTAGTAAGACTCTTTAATCTCACAACGCCTGCCCGGCCTATGTTTCTGGCATCGCCGGTATAACCGATTTCGTCAAAGGTGTCTTGAAAACATTTAATGAAATCTGTGATATTAAATACTTTACCCTTGTCTGCAATTGTATATGTATCCAGCCATCTAAAATCGGAATAACAGTTGTTGACTGTTTCCTCAAAAATTTTATCCAATGGCGAAGTCATTGTCACACCCGCAGCAAATGCTGTCTTTAGCGTTGATTTATAAGTTTCTAATTTAACGTTCTTTGGGGGGACGAAAGGATTATACAAGAAAGGAGAGATGAAATTTTTGCCGGGAGTGAATATCTGGATATCCGGTATGCTTTGAATCAATGACCTATATTCATTCTTTGCCGGTTCTATAACAAGGAAAGGTATGTGGTGATTTTTCCACAATCTATCCAATAAACCCACGGAGAACGTAGTTTTTCCTGAACCTGGAGTGCCGGTGATAAGCATGTGTTTTGCCAAGTCTTTTAGCGATAGGCCTATCGTCGCGTCTTTTGCGGTTTTGAGTTTGCCGATTATAATATCTCCCGAGTTTATCAAGTTGCCTGAGTAAGTTTTGCTACTTTTACCCGTTTCATCAACGACTAAACCTGCATTTACTTTGTCAGAACCAATGGGGAGACGGAAAAAGTTGGCAGCCTCATCCGAGGTTATTATATATGGGAGCCTATACAAAGCTTGAGGGACCAAGCCACTCTGCCACACTGACATATTGTGACTGCCGGTTGTTAATGCCTCATTAATTATCCATGGACAAGAGAACAATGAATTTTTACCGGAAAACACTTGTTGTGCCGGAAGTGTATGGATCTTGAAATTAGGGGTGCTATGACGTGACGCGGAAAGTTGACCAATTACCCTCGATGGCAATGAGTTATTTCCCCCGAAAACTGCTATGTTGAAGCTGAACAGTGATTTACTCTCATTTTGTGTATAGTATTTGTAGAGAGTGCTGACCTTTTCTGCCGTGGATATACTCATAGTCCCGACATTCCGTTCTTGTATACCGCTACTGAGCATGCTCAATAATTGATTTATCTTATTGAGATCTGCGAGTTCTTCATTTGAATAATATGTCGGTATAATCTGAAAGCTTACGGCGCAATTTGGATTTGCAATAAGTATATTGGTAAGTTTGCTTAGATCTTGATAATCGGTGGGTATGAGATCAAACGCGTATGCGGCGGGCAGATATTGATTCTGAAGATCTTCAAGTCTCTCTTCCCTAACTATTGTCTGAACTGTCTCGGATCTGCAGGTATCTAATTCTCTAAAATAATCATCAAAAGGACACTCTTTTAGTTCATATTTTTCATTTTCAAAAGTGGAAGATAATAGTGATACCATATCAGAAATCCATCCTTCAACGACACTCTGACTGTTATTGATGGCACGCAGTATTATGTATATGTCAATTGCCGCTTTAAAAGGCTGATTTTCCACAGGATGGGTAACCCATATAATTTCCAAGGCCAAATCAGGCTGTACGGAATGGGTAGTATATCCTTCCTTATACAATTGGTATATTTCATTCAATAGTCCTGCGATGCCCCGCGCAGCATTTTCAATAATCCCATTTTGGGACTCTTTTGACATATCGTCAGTCAAAGTCGCCATGTGGGGAATACTTGCTACTTTTAGTACGCTCAAACCAATGGTCTCGCCACTGTTTATTTTAAGGAAGTCGATCATTCGAGAGCATTTGCCCTCTGTCTTCCTCTCATTGGGCGTTAATAGTTGGTACGAAAAAGCGTAGGAATCTGTATCTGTTACCGTCCTGCTTTCTGAGGCTTCTCGCATTGCCTTGTCTATGTCGGACGGCAACGCAGAAGCCCACGCTTGTATATGCAACAATCGCGTCCGACTATACCTTTCCCAAGGCACTCTGTCGAATGCATGAAATTACATATCCACGGGCATCTACCGTTGCTCGACCCTTGACATAGACACGAAATTTTGCGAGAATTTCAGAAAGTCAAGAATCAGCGCGGATAAACGCTTTCTTATTATGTTACTGCATCCCGCCTCGCTTTACCCCAGACCGGGGCTCCTGCTATGACGGCCTGCGACGGTAAAATTACAAATTATTTTTCATATGGACAACATTATGATTAAATTCGTTAAATTCTAATATGTGTAAAGCCTACATCCTTGTTATAGCAGGAGGGAGCCATAGAGGGCAAAAGTGTAATTTCTTGCGGATTTATTGTAAAAATTTGCACTTGGGCCTACTGTGCAAGAATGTGCAATAACGGTGTATGAATGTGCAATCGGCTGATTATTACAAAGTAGTAAATTTGGAGCACCAAAATCATGATAATGCCAATGAAACCGATAATCAGTACTACCATCGCCCTCGCATCGCTGGGCCTCTTAGCCGTTTCATGTGCCACCGGTGAGCAGGGATGCCCGTTCCACGCCGTAGTGGCCCAGGACGGAAGCGGAGATTTCCTTTCGGTCCAGGAAGCGGTCAACGCCGTCCCCGACAGTCTCGCATCCCCCTATCTCATATTCGTGAAGAACGGCTCCTACGAGGAGCAGGTGGTGATCCCCGAGACCAAGCCCTATATACATCTTATAGGGCAGGACAAGGAGCAGACCATCATACACCTCAAGCTCAATGTAGGTGGCAAACCCGAGAATACCGAGGAGGATTTCTGGAAATACTCTGTCCATAACCCCGAGTCGCCCGTGCATGAATATGAGGGGGCAGTGGTGGTGATCAAGGCTTCGCATTTCTACACCGAGAATATCTCCTATATAAACGACTACGGTGTCTCGGCCCAGAATGGACCGCAGGCATTGGCAATGAAGAGCCATGCCGACTGTGCCGCGTTCAACAACTGTATATTCCGCTCCTTTCAGGACACATGGATGACCACGACCAAGGACAACGAGCGTCACTACGTGAACAACTGCTGGATCGAGGGCGCTGTGGACTATCTTTATGGCGGAGGTGATGTGCTTGTGGAAAATTCCACTTTTTACAACGTGAGAAGCGGATCGGTCATTGTTGCACCGTGTCACGAGAATGCCCGTTATGGCTACGTGATACGCGACTGTGTGATCGATGGCAATGAACAGGCAGCCGATGGCAAGCTGTTGCTTGGACGGCCTTGGCACAACAGCCCGCGCGCCCTCTATGTCAACACCACCATGCGTATTCCGGTAGCTCCCGAGGGCTGGACAGATATGGGTACTGTGCCAGGCTTATTTGCCGAGAACGGAAGCCGTGATCATAACGGCAATCCGCTGGACCTCACATCCCGTAAGACCACTTACAATTACACCACCCGCGATGGCGAGAAACTCTCGGGAACCTCGCGCACATCCATTACCGACGACGAGGCTTCAGCCCTTGTGTATGCCAACATGATCCCCGGCACCGATGGCTGGGATCCCCGCGCCATGATGGAAAGTCTGCCGTCGCCGGCCGGAGTTGAGGTGTCATCCTCCTCGGTGAAGTGGGAGCCTGTGGCCGGAGCGCGCGGATATGTGGTGCTCGACGGTGATGAGGTGGCCTCATTCACAACCGCCCCGGAATGTAAGCTCGCCCGCGCCCCCAAGGGGGAACTTAAGGTGAGGGCCGTGAACGCCTACGGCTCGCTCGGCGTGTGATTTACTCGCCCCACAACAGATTATAAAATATTACCCTTATTCTAATAACCTAAATTTTAGCATGAGAACCAAATTGACAGCAATCGTCAGGCATACATGTTTTGTCCTGATGCTCCTTGTCGCCGGCACGGCGGTCGCCCAGACCGTCACGGTGACCGGAGCCGTGACCGATCCCCAGCAGGAACCGCTGATGGGAGTGGTGGTAGCCGAGAAAGGGAAACCGGCCAATGGAGTCGTGACCGATCTCGACGGAAATTACTCCATTAAAGTCTCCCCTTCGGCAGTGCTCACTTTTACTTACACCGGCTTTACCTCGCGTGACGAGGCCGTGGCCGGACGCACTACCATCAACGTGGTGCTTTCCGAAGATCTCCAGAATCTCGACGAGGTTGTGGTGATCGGATACGGCACCATGCGCCGTAAGGACCTCACCGGAGCGGTGGCATCCGTGAAGGGTGATGACCTTGTGGCCAATCCGGTGTCCAACGTTACCCAGGCCCTGCAGGGACGTCTGCCGGGCGTTAATGTGGTGTCGCAGGACGGCCGTCCCGGCGCATCCATCTCGGTGCGTGTGCGTGGAGGTGGCTCCATCACCCAGAGCAACGAACCTCTCTATGTGGTCGACGGTTTCCCCGTGAGCAACCTCGACAATATCGCGGCCTCCGAGATCGAGTCGATCGACGTGCTTAAGGATGCCGCCTCAACCGCCATCTACGGTGCCCGTGGCGCCAACGGCGTAATCCTCGTAACCACCAAGGGTGGCCAGGCCGGAAAAGCCAAGGTGACCTATGAGGGATATGTGCAGTTCAAGAATGTGGCCAAGAAGCAGGAGACCCTGTCGGCTCAGGAATATATTCTCGACAACTGGAGCTATGCAGCCTCGCGCGGTGCTTCCCATCAGGATGCCATGGAGAAATACTTCGGCCTCGGAACCAAGTATGGCAACCACTATGCCGACTATGCCGGAGTAACCGCCCATCAGTATGACGACGATATCCTCCGCACCGGTTTCACCCACAATCACAATCTTGCCGTGACCGGCGGTTCCGAGAGCACACGCATGGCTTTCAATGTAGGCTATATCGATGATGAGGGTATCCGCATCAACTCTGATTACAATCGCTTCACCACATCGCTTAAGGTACAGCAGAAGATCTCCGAGACTATCACCCTCGATGCCGAGGCCCGTTACAACGAGTCAAACCTCAACGGAGCCGGTGCCCGTTACACCTCGGGAGCCTATCACTACAAGCCCATCGACAATCCTCTGGGCGGGATTCCCTACACCGACGTCAGCTCGGGCTTCAGCTTCGGTGTGCAGAATATCGACAATTCCCACAACCCTGTCGATCTGATCAACGATATCACCAGCGAGACTCAGAACAGGAATTTCCGTGGAAACGCCGCCCTGACCTGGAATATAATCTCGGGACTCACCGCCCGCTCGGAGATCGCCTTCACCCGTGGATCATCAAAGACCACTTATTATGAGAACGGCTATACCAACGGTGACAAGCGCGCCAACATGACACGTGGCACCTCCAAGGGACTCCGCTGGGTCAACACCCTCAACTATCAGTTTGACATCAAGGATATCCACTCGTTCAATATCCTCGCCGGATATGAGCTTATAAAGAACGAGAGCGAGTCAACCTATGTGGAGGGACGCGGATACCCCGATACATTCGATTACGACCGTGCGATGGCTATGATCCACACCGCCACCTACAACACTTCGTTCTACAATACTTTCGGTGTGCCCGACAGGACCATATCATGGTTTGGCCGACTGAACTACAATCTCATGGACCGCTATCTCTTCACCGCCACATTCCGTGCCGACGGTTCATCCAAGTTTGCCCCCAACAACCGCTGGGGCTACTTCCCCGCCGTGGCCGCCGGATGGCGCATCTCGGAGGAAAGCTTCATGGAGGATACCCGCGACTGGCTCTCCAACCTCAAGCTGCGCCTCTCGTGGGGCGAATCGGGTGCCGACAACATCAGCCCCAACCTCTGGCGCGAGACATGGTCAAGCTCCACCAACACCAAGCTCCCCATCAACGGCGAATTCCTCCCCTTCTACCGTCCTGACGGCATGAAGGCCAACAGTGATCTGAAATGGGAGACCACCGTGTCGCGCAACCTCGGTGTGGATTTCGGTATCCTCAACGGTCGAATCAACGGTTCAATCGAGGCCTACTGGAACACCACCAAGGATCTGCTCATGATTGTCCCCGTAGATAACACCTCGGGCTACACCCATCAGTATCAGAACTTCGGACAGATATCCAACAAGGGTATCGAGATCTCGGTCAACGCCGACATATACCGCAAGGGGGATTTCCGTTTCAGCGCGGGTGCAATCTACAATTACAACCGCAACAACCTCGACAAGATGCAGAACGCTGACCAGTACATCTACTCCTCCTACTGGGGATCATCGGCCCAGACCCCCTCGATGGACTGGATGCTTGCTGTGGACCAGCCTATCGGACTGGTGCGCGGATACGTTGCCGACGGCTTCTACACCACCGCAGATTTTGATTATGCCAACGGCGTGTACACTCTCAAGAAGGATGTCCCCGATCTTGAGAAAGTGATCCTTGCCACATGCCCCCATCCTTTCAAGCTTGCCGACGGACAGGTGGCCTTCCCCGGTGCTCCCAAGTTTGTCGACACCACCGGCGACGGTAAGGTCAACGCCGACGACGCCGTGTGTCTCGGCGAGGTGCGTCCCCGCCACACCGGTAGCTTCCACCTTGATTTCGGTTACAAGGGATGGGATCTCTCGGCCAACTTCAACTGGACCTATGGTGGCAAGGTGTACAACGCCAATGCCATGATGGATGCTTCGGGCAATGAGTACGTAGGCCTTACCCGCCAGTATGGTGCATGGCGTGCCGGCACCTACCGCATCTATGACGTGGACAACTCGGGCAACCTCTATGCCGTGACCGAGCCGGGCGCTCTTGATGCCCTCAACGCCAATGCAGTGTCGGCCACTCCCTATCATCAGAGCGGTATCGTGTCATCGGAATTCCTTGAGGACGGTTCCTATCTGCGCCTGCAGACCCTCACCCTCGGTTACACCCTGCCCCAGCAGCTCACTTCCAAGGCACGCATCTCCAACCTGCGTCTCTACGTGACCGCCGGAAACCTCTTCACCATCACCGGCTACAATGGTCTTGATCCCGAGGTCAACACCAATACCGCCGGAACAGTGGGATTTGGCAGCTCGGTACGTAATTTCCCCATGTTCAATATGGATTACGGCACCTATCCCCGTGCCCGCACATGGACCATCGGAGCCTCCGTAACATTCTAATCATTACATCTTACTTTTGATACCATCATGAATAAATTACTCAATATAGCTATCGTATCGGCCCTTGCCCTCGGAGCCACTGGTTGTGAGGACTATCTCGATACTAATTCGCCGAGCGTATCCGACCGCGAGTTTGTGTTCTCGAGCGAGGAGTCGGCACGCGGTGCGCTCAATTATGGTTACGAACTGCTCCGTGCCAACCGCAATATCCACTCTGTGGGTATTTTCTGGGCTCCCATCTGGGGATCCGATATGGAGGGCCTCCAGGATGCCTACAGCGATGGAAGCATGGGACAGCTCGAGAAGAATTTCTATCCTACCGGTACCTCGGCAGTAAACATCAACGGCCTTGAGGCTTGGGAAGTGTTCGGCGACCTGTACAAGACCATCGGTGTGTGCAACGCTCTTATCGACAGCTTCGAGTCACTCGAGAATTTCGGCGCGCTCATGTCGGGTGAGCCCAATGCTCTCTCGGATATCTACGGCCAGGCCGTGGCCCTGCGTGCCACCTGCTATCTGGAGCTCTGCCGTTTCTACGGCGATGTCCCCATGGTGGCCCATGCCGGCGAGAGCGCCAATGGACTGAGCTCGCGTTTCGCCACCTACGATTGGTGCATGAAGAAACTCATGGAGGTCGAGTCACACATGTACCGCGCCGGCGAGAACGGTGTTCGTGCCGATGTGATGAACCGCAACTATGTCCAGGGCCTCATCGGCCGCATAGCCCTCTATAATGCGGGCTACTGTACACGTCGCACCGATCTCGATGCCTCGTTCTATGTCGATGGCGAGGGCAACGTCCTGTCGTTTGACGACTGGGGTGTTGAGGATAGCCAGAACAAGGCTATGTATGGTCGTCGTGCCGACTGGAAACAGGTACTCGAGTCAGCCCGCCCCTATCTGGAGGCTTGTGTGGGCAATCCCGGCTCTATCAAGCTCCATCTTACCGATCCCCGTGGCGTGGATGCCCAAGGCCGTGTGTACAACAGCCCCTACCAGTATGCTTTCCAGCAGATGCACAAGGATAATTCCATGGATGTAGCCGACGAGAGCGTCTATGAGATCCCCTTCATGCTCAACGGCGGTGCCGACCGTCCCGGCTACATAGGCCGTGCCTCTACCGGCGGTAACTATGGCGCACCCTGCGTGTCCTGCGGTCAGAACCGCATCCAGCCTCATGTGTATTACGGATGGTTTGACCCGCGCGACGCCCGCCGTGACGCTTCCTGCTCCGTAACGGGCTCCGACGGCAACGGTCGTGAGATCCTCCTCTCGCTCAACCAGGGAAACTGGGGCAAGGTGGGTATCACCTCCAACAAGTGGGACTGGAACCGCATGAAGAACCCCGACACCGCCACCTATGGCAACTCGGCCATCAATGTGAGCTACATGCGCATGTCGGACGTCTATCTCATGCTCGCCGAGGTGTATGCAGCCTTGGGGCAGGACGGCCAGGCCAAGACCTACCTCGCCACTGTGCACAACCGCAACTTCCCCGGCGGTGTCGACACCAATCTCGATTCATGGATAGCAGCCTGCGGCAACGAGTTCACTTCCACCTCATGGAGCGCGATGTATAAGGCCGTTGTCAAGGAACGTGCCCTTGAGTTTGTTGGTGAAGGTGTTCGCCGTTTCGACCTTATCCGCACCGGTATGCTTCCCGAGGCGGCCTACAATAACCGTCGCGAGATGTCCCGCGTGATCAGCGATATCGAGAGCAAGGGTTATGCCGAGTTTGACAACGGCAATATGCTTCCTGCCTACGTATGGGTGAAGAGTGTCGATGCCAAGACTCTCAAGGGCTATCGCCTCACCGCTTCCACTCCTGCCGGCATGGAGGATGATCCCGTGCTTTATCCCGCATGGCGTGGTGTTCACGATGATTGGGACGGTGTGCTGTCATCGTTTGGCTACGCATCCTTCGGTCATTCGGCCACTAATGTGGCTATCAAGGGTCTCTTCGAGTATATAGCCCCCGGCTCGGCCGAGGCTCAGGCTCTAGAGGCTGACGGATATGTGCAGACTTCATGGGGTGCCGACCTGCTTCTCGACAAGGATTCTCATGCCAACAAGGTGCTCGGCGGTTGCAGCGATGCCGATTTCCAGGCCCGCAAGTCGCCCGTAACAGTACGTCCTTTCCGTTACCAGGATCTCCTGAATTCAGGCCTCACCAACGGCTACGGTTTCCGTCAGCAATAAATGAATGGTTCACAATATCCAATAGGACATTTTTTTAGGAAAGGTTAGCACGAAACAGGTTGTTTCATTCGTTATGAGTCCGGAGGGGGAGTTCCGCTCCGGACTCTTTCTCGTTACATAACACATCAACATAGTATCATGAAAAAGTACATTATAGGATTATCGTTGCTTGTCTCATCGATGGCATCTATGGCTCAGGAAAAAAGTAGAGGCTATGAGATAGAGCGCGACATGCCATTGTTTCTCGACAGCATAAAGAGCGAGCTCACCTACCCCTTGGCGTGGGGCAACAGCGATATCACCGATTTCGACACATGGCGTGCCACGGCGCGTGACAAGATGATGGAGCTTATGCTCGCCCCGCCTCCACGTGCCACCGATTACGACATGAAAGTAATAGCCGAGGAGAAGCGCGACGGCTACACGGCCCGTAAGATAGAATTTAACCTCACCCGCTACTCGAGGGTCACAGCTTATCTGCTTGTGCCCGATGGCGACGGGCCATTCCCTGCCGTGGTCGCGCTCCACGATCATGGGGCCCACTACACCATAGGAAAGGAGAAGATGATACGGCCCTTTGGTGTGGATCAGGCTGTGATGGATGACAGCCGTGAGTGGGTCGACAGGCTTTATGAGGGGCAATACGTGGGCGATTATCTGGCCCGCAACGGATATGTGGTAATCTCGACCGATGCCCTGTTCTGGGGTGAGCGCGGACGCAAGGAAGGGGTGGATGGCAACAAGTTTGCCAACGTTGCCGGCAACTTCATGATGCTCGGCCGAAACATGAGCGCGTGGATGACATTTGAGGACATGTATGCCACCGAATTTCTCGCCTCGCTTCCCCAGGTTGATGCCGGCAGGGTAGGGTGCATAGGCCTCTCGATGGGCGCCTACCGCTCATGGATGCTCGCCGCCCTCTCGCCCGTGATCAAGGCCGGAGCCGCTGTGTGCTGGATGACCACCACCGACACTCAGCTCTCATGGGAATATGGTCGCGAAAGCGGAGGTTTCGCCAACAATCACATTGGCATACGCAATTATCTCGACTATCCCCACATCGCATCGCTCGCGTGTCCCAACGCCATGTATTTTGTCAACGGCGAGACCGACAAGCTTTTCCAGCCCCATGCTGTCAAGGAGGCATATGCCACCATGCACAAGGTGTGGGACAGCCAGGGGGTAGGCGACCGTCTGCGCACCTCGCTCCTCCCCATGGGTCACGAAATGCCCCTCTCAGTCCAGCGCTCCTGCCTCGAGTTCCTGAACTCGTCGCTGTAGAGGATAATAAAGGTTAGTTGGGCCTTTGGATGAAAAAGAATTGACAAACCGCTCTTTTTCATTCAAGGTCCATATTTTTTGTGGATGATACAAAATCATCGGCTTTGTCTCTGAAATGACAAACCGAGCCTTGATTATTTTTGCCATGATTATGTCGGCTGTGATTGCTATGTCGCAGCCTCGCGTGCGGTTCATCACTCCCGAGATAGTGAGAGTATAGGTCGCCTGGTGCTGAGGCCAGGGATAACGGCACCGGTGTGTGCGTATATGAGCCGATGCCTGTCTCGACTTTTGTGCTTGTGGCGCGTGGCAACAATTGAGTGGCGACGGCCGTTTTATAGGGAGATGAGAATCCTTATATCAATAATGAGTTGCCGATTATGAAAGATGATGCCTGGATGCCCGATCGCCTTGGCGATGGACTTGAGATGACATTTGTGCCGATGCCTGATGATTATTCGGGCCCGGTGAGGTGTGCCGTGATACGCAAGCGCCTGAAGGGTGCCGGGCGCGGTGTGCTTTATATCCACGGTTTCAGCGATTATTTCTTTCAGCGCGGGATGGTCGATGAGTTTGTGGATCACGGTTACAGTTTCTATGCCGTGGATCTGCGCAAATACGGGCGCTCGTATATGGCGGGACAGAAGATGTTTCAGGTGAGGGATATCAGTGAGTATTTCGCCGATATTCAGGCGGGAATAGACCGGATGAAGGCCGACGGGTGCCGTGAGGTGGTGCTACTCGGCCATTCGACCGGAGGGCTTTCCTCTTCGCTGTATATGCAACAGGCGCCCGATCCTGTGGTCAAGGCGCTGGTGCTGAACAGTCCGTTTCTGGCGTGGAATCTTCCTGCCGTGATGAGGCGGGTAGGGGTTCCGGTGGTAAGTGCGCTCGGGGGGATATTTCCGGGTATGCACATTAAGAGCGGTGGAACTATCGATTACAATGCGGCTATCGCGCGTCACTTAGGCGGGGAGTGGGAGTATGATCCTGCCCTGAAGCCTGATATTATGCCTGATGTAGATGCCGGATGGATCCGTGCCATCGACCGTGCTCAGCGTTCGTTGCGCCGGGGCGGTATCAGGGTGCCGGTGTTGTTGTTACATTCCATGCGGTCGGTGAGGCCGGGTGATTCTCCGGAGCGTTATCATGATTCCGACGGGGTGCTCGATGTGGATCTCATCGCTGAGGCCGGTCTGCGGCTCGGGCCAGATGTGACTGAGGTGCCGATAGCCGATGGATTGCATGATCTTGTCCTTTCCCAGAAGGATGTGAGGGAGAGGGTGTATGATGGGATTTTCCATTGGCTTAAATCATTAGATCTCTGATCTAATGATTTAGTATATAGGGGAAAGTATTCAAGTATAGAGTATAGAGACAATTGATTTTTAGACTAGAGATCCAGAGAGATTTGGGGTTTAGACCAGAGATCTAAAGGTCTTTTTATAGATATAATGGCTCCTGCCCTCACGGGTGGGAGTCATTTTTTTGTAGTAATTGTAGCAATATGTCAAGGGGCTCTTGCCGAGCTTTTATTTCAGCCTTACGGCTGAAAGGTTATAAGGTTATGGGGTTAGGAGGTTATTGGTTGTTTAGGAGTTTATGGGTTTATAAGTTTAAGGGCATGTTCTTTTTTACCATGAAC
>JAMPHR010000003.1:26988-134685 GCA_023663345.1 Paenibacillus sp.
GCCATTTCTCCTTGAAGTCGCGGCGAACGAAGTTGATGAACTTGTTCTTGAGCTGGGTACGCATTTCCCAGATGGCATCGTCGGAAACCTTGAAGATTCCCTCCCAAGCCTTGGGATCGCTCTGGTGGTCGAATACCTGATCGCCGAGGTGCTTGCTGTAGAATGCTTTCCACTCGCTTGCAGCCCAGGTGGGCATGTGTACGCCGTTGGTCACCCAGCCTACGTGGCTCTCTTCCCAGGAATAGCCTTTCCAGAGGCCGGCAAACATCTTCTTGGATACCTCGCCGTGGAGCCAGCTTACGCCGTTGGCCTCCTGGCAGGTGTTGAGGGCGAATACGCTCATCGAGAAGCGATCGTTGCTGTCGGGGTTCTCGCGGCCCATGTTCATGAGGTCCTGCCATGAGATACCTAAGAGTGCGGGATACTGCTGGAGGTACTTGTGGGCGAGGCCTTCGTCGAAGTAGTCATGACCTGCGGGCACGGGGGTGTGTACGGTGTAGAGCGAAGAGGAACGCACGAGCTCGAGGGCGGTGTTGAAGTCGAGGCCCTTCTCCTGTACATAGTCGGCAAGACGCTGGAGGTTGAGCAATGCTGCGTGTCCCTCGTTGGCGTGGTAGATCTCCGACTGGATGCCGAGCTTCTTGAGAGCGAGCACACCGCCGATACCGAGCAGATACTCCTGCTTGATGCGGTTTTCCCAGTCGCCACCATAAAGCTTGTGGGTGATGGGGCGGTCAAACTCGCTGTTCATGTCGAAGTCGGTATCGAGCAGATACAGCTTCATGCGGCCCACGTTCACACGCCAGATGTGGCTGTAGATGATGCGGTCGTGGTAGGGCACCTCAAGTATCATGGGGTGGCCGTTCTCCTCGAGCACCTGCTCAATGGGGAGCTGGTTGAAGTTCTGGGGCTCATAGTTGGCTATCTGCTGTCCGTCCACGCTGAGTGTCTGGGTGAAGTAGCCGTAACGGTAGAGGAAGCCGATGGCGGTCATGTCGACGCGCGAGTCGGAGGCCTCCTTGATATAGTCGCCGGCGAGTACACCGAGACCGCCGGAATAGATCTTTAAGCAGTTGCACAGACCATACTCCATGGAGAAGTATGAAACCGAGGGGATGTCCTTGCGCATGGGCTGGGCCATGTAGTCCTGGAACATTTTCCATACATGGTCGATGCGGGCCATCATCTCTTTGTCGGCCATGATTTCATCAAGGCGTTCCGAGGGGAGCTGCTGGAGGAGCATTACGGGATTCTCTCCGGTAGCACGCCACAGGTCGTGGTCGAGATCGCGGAAGAGGTTCTTGGCATCGCTGTTCCACACCCACCAGAGGTTGCGGGACAGTTTCTCAAGTGATTTCAATGCGGCGGGGAGCTGCGACTTCACAGTGATGTCGCGCCATACGGGGGCATTGGAGTTACTTACTGGTAGTTTCATATTAAATGATTAAGTAGTGACGCTGTTAATAAATAGGTGGAAAGATATGAAAATATGAGAGGGGAGAGGGGTGGTGTGTAGAGACGCTACATGCGTCGGGAAGCATTGTCCAGGGCTATGGAATATGCCTGGTCGTAATATGCGATGAAGTTGGCCCATGAGGCTGCGGCCGCTGTGCGCATGGCCGCCTTGCGTATGCGGGCCATGGTGCGGGAGTCGGCACAAGTCAGGTACTCGATGGAGTGTGCTATGTTGGTCACAACGTCGTGGTAGTTGGAGTCACCGCGGCCTATGACATTCACGCCACATTCCTCGAAATAGTTCTGGAATGATTCGAGCGCCCATTGTCCGAATCCCGAGAGGGAAGTGGTGACGGTGGGTACTCCGAACGCCACACTCTCAAGCGGAGTGTAACCCCAGGGTTCGTAGTAGGAGGGGAATACGGTGGCATCGGCTCCGATCAGCAGATCGTAGTAGGAGCGGTTGAATATGCCGTCGGTACCGTTGAGGTAACATGGCACATAGATTACAGTCACACGCGGATCCACATTGCAGAATCCGAGGGTGCGTATGCGGTTGATCACAGGATCGCTGTCGGGGTTGTTGAGCCAGTGGGTTATCACCGGTTCGGCAAGCGGTGCGTTGCAATCGGCGGGCTCGTTGCCGGCGAGTCGTTGCATCAGATCGGTGCGGGGCTCTTTGGGCCAGGCGGGAACCATCACGTAGGCTATCACCTTACGGCAAGCCGACATGTTGCGCAGCTCCGAAGCCATGTCGAGATATACATCGATACCCTTGTTGCGGTATTCGCAACGTCCGCTCGTGATCACTATGAAGGTGTTGTCGTCGTATCCGGCGCCGGTGAGGGCGTTGGCCACATTGATGAGGGCCGAGCGGGCCTCGGCGCGGGCTGCGTCAAAGCGTGCTGCCACGGGCACGAAATTCTTTTCAAAACCGTTGGGTGTTACCACGTCGGGACGGCGTTCGAGCAATTGCTCGCACTCGCGTGCGGTAATCTCGCTCACGGTGGTGAATGAGTCGGCCTGGTGGGCCGCTGCTTTCTCGAGCGAGTGTTTGGCCTCCATGTTGAGCTCACGGGCCATCTGGTCACCGTTATATCCGCTCATGTAGTCATACAGAGGCTTATTGTTTCCGCAGATACTGCGTCCTATGCTTGTAGCGTGGGTGGTGAATACGGTAGCGACCTGGGGCATCTTCCATTTCAGATACAGGAGCCCCATGCCGGTGGTCCATTCATCGAAGTGGGCCACCACTTCAGGTATCACTTTGCGGGGACGGCCACGACGTCCGGTAGGCGCTGCTGGGGCTACATTTCCGAAGCCCGACCGTATTATGGATTCTATTACTATGCCTGAAGCGTGGGCAAAGGCACAGCCTTCGTCGTAATCGCCGTAAGCGTGGAGGGAATCTACGCCGAAGCGGTTCCACATCTCACCATAAAATTCGTCCTTGACGGCATACATGCCATCAAATTTTACAAGGACGGCTATCGGGCGGCCGGGAATCTCCCATCTGCCCACTCTTGCGCTTACGCCGTCGGGTAGATTTGCGCTTTTGGCCCATTTGCTGAGGCCTGTAACGTTACATTCTGTGAACCAAGGTGACGGATTGGTTTCTGACCAAACGTCGGGACCGATAAAGACAGTGGTGTCTTTGCTAATTTTCTGGAGAGTTTTGGCTTTGGTGGAGAGCACGGTGTAGATGCCTCCGATCTTGTTACACACCTCCCAGCTGACTTCAAACAGTAACTTAGGGCGCTGTGTAGCAGGTTTAATGTCCATTTGTCGTAGAAGTTATCGTTTTAGGGTGCAAAGGTAAGCAATTTTCTTGAAACGGACGGCATAAAAAGGAAATAAATCCTCAAAATCACGTGGTTATTAACATTTGAGCGTTGCCCGGGTTATTTCCAGAGATACTTTTTATCAGGAAAAAGTGACGGCGCGCGCAGAGCTCCGGATATGAGACAGAACAGCGCCTTAAAGAATGTTGATTGTCGGGCTTTGTGTATTCTATATGCCTTCAGTGGTATGCGTAAAACCGATGTGCAAGGGTGCGTAATGGCGATAACGCACCCCATTGCGCGGATGTTATTGTCTGATAAGGATTGTTTGGATCCCGTGGTGGGATTAGGATGGGAACATATAATGATCGGGATATGCCGGCATACCATACCGCGCTTTATCGCGGTGAGGAGCAACAGTTCATCCTCCCCGCCATGAAGGAGTGGTGAGCCGAGGCCAAAATCGGGATGGAACCTTAATGTGCCACCTGTGGCACGGCGCAGAGCTATTTCTATGCTTGATACAAAATAATTCTTGGGCAGTGGTAGATGCAGATCGCTGTAAGCTGTGGGGTAGAGTTTGCTTCGGGTAGAATAATCGGCGCGAAGGGTGGCGACATCCATGTCGGGATTAGCCGTGAACGATTCCATCAGGCGGTAAATTCCCTCAGTGTGAAGTCTTGTGTCGTCATCCGTGATCAGTATGATATCGCCTGAGCAATGTGAGAGCGCATTGTTGCGGTTTCGTGACAGACCCTTGTCATTGAAGCGGAGTATGGTCACGTCGTCACGTGCGGTCAATTGTTGTGGTATCGGAGCCTCGTGGTGATCCTGCCATGATACTATGTATCTCACACCGTCAATCACCGGCAGATCCATACATGCCACGCGCTGTATCCCTTCAGGCTGATGGGTGGCGATAGCTACATCGAGTGTACACCGGCTGTGTGGGGCTGGCTCAATTGTCACGGTCTATGATATAGTCGAGCAGGGTGAGGAGGGGAGTGGTGTCGAGATCCGGACCGAGTTCGGCGAGTATTGCAGCCGCCTCGTCGCGCAACCGGTGTAATGTGGCGGTGGCGTAGTCGATGCCTCCGGCCTTTATCGCGTATTCTATCAGAGTGGCGATCTCGTCATCATTGAGTGAGCCCCGCATCAGGAGGGCGTTCATCTCAAGACATTCCATAGTGGCCTCGCCCGACAGAGCGTGAAGCAAAGGCAGTGTCACCTTGCCTTCCCTCAGGTCATTGCCGGTAGGCTTGCCGAGAGAGTCGGATTTGAAATAATCGAATATGTCGTCCTTGATCTGGAAGCACTGGCCAAATTTCATGGCAAATCTGCGCATGATGTCCAGCTTGCGCTCATCGGCCTCGGCCGCGTATGCGCCCATTTCCACACATGCCACAAAGAGTGATGCGGTCTTATGGGATATGATTTCGTAATACGCCTCTTCCGAGATGGTGTGATTGGTAGCGTTGTTGATCTGATCCATCTCTCCGGTCGACAGCAACCGGCCGAGCGATGCTATGGTCTCAACGGCTCTGAGGTCGCCGGTGGATATCACCAGCTGTAGGGCCGATGACACGAAATAGTCGCCCACAAGCACTGCGATATGGTTGTCCCACATAGCATTGATTGTGGAGATGCCGTGGCGGGTGGCCGACTGGTCTATCACATCGTCGTGGATGAGCGATGCGTTATGGAGCATCTCGATGGATGCTGCCGAGGCCATCACGCGCTCGGGATCGGCGGCGCCAAGCAGATTGGCCGAGAGTATGACCATCATCGGCCTGAGTTGCTTCCCTTTATGGCTAAGGTACCGGCCTATCACCTCGTTGATGAGGGGATTGGCTGACCGCAGCTTGTCGGCGATGAGGCTGTTGAGCCTCTCGAGCTGGGGGGCAAGGGATGCGCGTATGGATTGGATGTTGGTCATAACGGAGTGCAAATTTACAAAATTCTTCAATAAAAAGTCCAATTTTCAAAAATTTAAGTAAAAATAGAGATCCTCAACGGCTTTTTACATGATAAATGAGTAACTTTACCACAAATTTGACTATACCACAATCATGGAGAAACGACTATTTCTTCTGGATGCCTACGCGCTCATATATCGAGCCTACTATGCGCTGATACATTCTCCGCGCTTCGCATCGTCGACCGGATTCAATACCTCGGCGGTGTTTGGCTTCTGCAATACTCTCGAGGATCTTCTGAAAAAGGAGGATCCCACCCACATAGCCGTGTGCTTCGATCCGCCCCACGGCGTGACTTTCCGTCACGAGAAGTTTGAGGCCTATAAGGCCCAGCGCGACAAGCAACCCGAGGATATCACTCTCGCTATACCTTATATAAAGAAGATCCTCGAGGCCTACCGGATCCCTGTGATCGAGGTGGCCGGCTATGAGGCCGATGATGTGATAGGCACTCTTGCCACCCGGGCTGCCTCCAAGGGGTATGATACCTATATGATGACCCCCGACAAGGATTATGGTCAGCTTGTGGGGCCACGGGTGTATATGTACCGTCCGGCGCTAAAGGGCGAGGGTTTTGAGGTCAGGGACTCTGCGCGGGTGTGCGAGCGTTACGGTATATCCGATCCTAAGCAGGTGATAGATCTCCTGGCTCTCGAGGGGGATGCCTCCGACAATATTCCCGGCTGTCCTGGAGTAGGGGAGAAGACTGCCCGTAAGCTTATAGCCGAGTTTGGCAGTGTGGAGTCGTTGCTCGAGAATACCGACAAGCTCAAAGGTGCGCTTCAGCGCAAGGTCATAGACAATGCCGATCAGATACGCATGTCGAAATGGCTTGCAACGATATGTACCGATGCTCCGGTGGATATAGATATTGATTCGCTCGAACGCCGTCCCATGGATCCCGAGCGGTTGATGGAGATATACCGCGAGCTGGATTTCAAGTCGCTTATGGCAAGGCTCAAGGCCCAGATTGCATCGACCGAGGCTGTCAAGGCTGCCCGGAAAGCCGAGGCGGTCGCCACGACCGACGACGGATCGGGCATGGGCTCGCTCTTTGATGCTCCTGCAACCGTGGACGGAGATTCCTCCGGGTTTGAGGCCCAGGTTTGCGAGGCCCGGTTCTATGAAGTGGCCGACACGCCGGCTCGTATAGCCGAGGTGATTAACATTGCGTCCTCCCACCCCTTTGTGGGAATTGCCGCCTACGCTCCCGGCGAGGAGGCTATGGCTACGAGGCTCGAGGGCCTGGCAGTGAGCTGGGAGGCTTGCAAAGGGTACATTATCCCGTTCCCGGCCGACGGAGATGCACGTGCCGAGGTGCGTTCGGTAGTGGCACCTCTGTTTGTGAAGGATGGCCCCTGCCTGGTGAGCCTGGATATTAAGCGGGCCATGCTTTTGCTCATGCACGAGGGCATATCGTTCGACGCGCGTTATTTCGATGTGTCCGTGGCCCATTATGTGATCGATCCCGAGATGAAGCACGACGCTGCCACCATCTCGTCGAAATATCTCGGGTTGCCATTGCAGGGCATAGCGCCCGACACCCGTCCCGGCCATCCCAAGAAATCATTGCCGGTCGACGAGGCTATGGCCCGATATTGTGAGGAGGCCGATCTGGCTTTGCGTCTGCGCCCTGTGCTTGTCGCCGAGGTCGCCACCCGCGACATGATGCCTTTGCTCGACGACGTGGAGTTTCCGCTCATACGAGTGCTTGCCGGAATGGAATGGACCGGAGTGAGAATCGATCCCGATGTCCTCACCGATCTGTCGGCCCGGCTCAAGGAGCGTCTTTCCGCACTTGAGCAGGAGGCTTACGATATGGCCGGCGGAGAATTTAATATAGGTTCGCCCGCCCAGGTGGGAATGGTGCTTTTCGATCGTCTCGCGATCGACCCCAAGGCCAAACGCACGGCCCGCGGATCATATTCCACCACTGAGCAGGTGCTCGAGAAATATGCGGCCAAGGTGCCGTTGGTGAGCCTCATCCTCAAGATACGTCGCTTGCGCAAGCTCGTGACCACTTACCTCGACGCGCTTCCCGCGCTCATCAATCCCGAGACCGGAAAGATCCACACCTCGTTCAATCAGACGGTCACTGCGACAGGCCGCATCTCCTCGACCAATCCCAATCTTCAGAATATACCCATCCGCACCGACGACGGGCGAGAGATACGTCGCGCATTTATCCCCGATCCCGGGCATGTGATGATGAGTGCCGACTATTCCCAGATAGAGTTGCGTCTTATCGCCGACCTGAGTGGCGACAAGGATATGATAGACGCTTTCCTGTCGGGCGATGATATACACCGCATCACCGCTTCCAAGGTCTACAAAGTGCCTCTCGAGGATGTCACCGAGGATCAGCGCCGTCATGCCAAGACCGCCAATTTCGGTATTATATATGGTATATCGGCATTCGGTCTGTCGGAGCGTCTCGGCATAGCGCGTGCGGATGCTAAGAAACTTATCGACGGATACTTCGCCACATATCCTCATATCCGCGAATATCTCGACAAGGCTGTGGATGATGCCCGTCGCAACGGATATGTCACCACACGCATGGGACGCAGGCGTTATCTGCCTGAGATCAATTCCCGCAACGCGGTGGTGCGCGGATATGCCGAGCGAAACGCCGTCAACGCTCCCATCCAGGGATCGGCCGCCGATATAATAAAGGTGGCGATGGTGAGGATATATGCCGGGATGGAAAGCCGTGGCATGAAATCACGCATGATCATGCAAGTGCACGATGAATTGATATTCGATGTGGAGCCGTCGGAGCTCGACGAGCTGAAATCGCTCGTGGTTTCTGGAATGGAGGGGGCCTATTCAGGTGTTGTGCCCCTTGAGGTTGCAGCAGGCGTCGCTCCAAACTGGCTCGAAGCTCATTGATGCTGACCAGGAAAAACGTTAACCGCTAATTTTTAAATGCTAAATAATGTCACCCGAAGAGAAACTTGCCATAGAAGAAAAGGTGGTCAAGATGCTTAAGACCGTCTTTGACCCCGAAATTCCTGTCGATATCTATAACCTCGGACTGATATATGCCATAGATCTCGATGATGAGGGCAACCTGCATATCGACATGACGCTTACTGCCCCTAATTGCCCGGCCGCCGATTTCATTATCGACGATGCCCGCATCAAGCTCGAGAGTATCGAGGGGGTTAAAAGTGTGGATATACGCATTGTCTTTGAGCCCGAGTGGACCAAGGATATGATGAGCGAGGAAGCCAAGCTTGACCTTGGTTTCCTTTAGACGTACTCCTGCGTGTATGCGTGATCTTACCTATTTCATCAGTGACCTTCACCTGGGAGCCGGATATATCGCCGACCACCGTCAGCATGAGCTGAAAGTGGTCAGCTTCCTTAGATCCATCGAGCCACGGGCCAGGAGGCTTATACTTCTCGGCGATATCCTGGATTACTGGTGGGAGTACCGCGATGTGGTGCCCCGTGGTTTTACACGTTTTTTCGGTGAGCTTGCCAGGCTTGCCGACAATGGTGTTGAGATCATCTGGTTCAAGGGCAATCATGATGTGTGGATATTTGACTACCTGCCCTCCGAGATAGGGCTGACTGTCCACGACGGCATCATGGTCACTGAGATGGATGGAGCGAGATTCCTCATGGAGCATGGCGACGGGGTGGGGCGCTTGCCGTGGACATTCCGGCGGTTGAGGTCACTGTTCAGGTGCCGGGTGGCCCAGCGCATGTTTGCCGCCATCCATCCCCGCTGGACGGTTGGTTTTGCCCATGCCTGGTCATCCCACAGCCGCAAGAAAGGCGGTTATGTTTCCCGCGAGGGGGTGGGGGAATCGCTTGTTGATTATGCCCGGATGTACAATGAGGAACATCCCGATGCCAAGGTGGATTATTTCATATTCGGGCATCTTCATGTGCTCATGGACCGGAGCCTGGCCGACGGTTCGAAAGTGGTCGTATTGGGAGACTGGATATCCCGTTTCTCTTATGCCATATGGGATGGAAAAGAGCTTTCCATGCACATTTACGACGACCGGGATTTGAAAAAATAATGTAATTAACAAATTTTAAACAAGTCGGATTGAGTAAATGTGGTATCAACAATAAGTTGTTGTATAGGTAGTTAAGAACGGAGGAGATGGCCTTGAAAGGTAACAAGCCATGAAAATATGTTGGATAACATATAAAAAAATTTCGCCACCCCCGAAAGTTGCTCTATCTTTGCATCACGAACCTAAAACAATCTTTTTTACCTTAGAAATTGTACCTATTGGAAACTCATGAAAAGGGGCTGCGTGAAGCAGTTCCTTTTTATTTTGTCGCACTTATGGCTCCCGTCAGTCAAGCCTCCTTGCGCCGGGCGTGGCCGGTTCCCGTCGGGTGTGGTACTCACGTGATGATGTCACGCTTTCTGCGCGCCACAGAAAGATGAAATGATGTGTTTGGCTAAAAATCTTTAACTGATGGGTATATAAACCTGCTTAATAGTGGAAATATGAGCTGAAATTCGTATCTTTGCAATCAATTTTTCCAGATCGCAGTGCTATTTGCAGTATCATGGCTTTTAGCCCTTTATTTCTCTCTCATCTGCTGTGTGTGATCTTATATTGTAGAGTTAAAATTAGAGTGTGACGAGGTGGCGGTAGTTTGGAATAAAGTCCGCGCCTTGCAGTAAAGAATAAACCATAATTGACCGAAAGAAGACATGAAACTGAAGCAAATGTTGATTGCCGCGGTATTGCTCGGAACCATATCGTCGGCTCCGGCTTATGTCAGTGCGGCGTCTGTACAGGACGATAGCCGAAGCTTTCTTTTCTTTGGAAAAAAGAACAAGAAGAAAGGTGCGTCGGCCGAGGGTGAGGCTTCTTCCAAGCCTGAAAAGAATTCCTATGAGAAAATCCTGACTGACAGTGCTACTGTGAGCAAGGGCATGTTCAATGTGATCCACAACGGGGATGACTACTATTTCGAGGTGCCCAAGTCGCTTCTCGGCCGCGATATGCTTATTGTCAACAAGCTTGTGAGAGTGCCCCTTGAGCTGAATGAGGCAGGGGTTAACCGTGGCATAAACACCAGCAATCAGATGGTGCGCTTCGAGATGGACTCCAAAGGCAAGCGCCTGATGGTGCGCCAGGCCCGTCCGCGCCCTGTGGTGAATCCCGATGATGCCATAGCCCGCTCGGTTGATGATAACTACGTGGATCCACTCATCGCCTCGATGACCATTGAGGCCTACAATCCCGACTCTACCGCAATGGTGGTCAAGGTCAATGATTTCTTCAACGGCAACAAGACCACTTTCGGTGACGTGTTCAACGACATCAACGTGGGCACTCCCGCCGTAGGCGATCTGTCAAGGATTGTGAATATCAAGTCGTTTGACAACAATGTATATGCCCTCTCCGAGCTCACCACCCGTGTGAGCGAGCCGGGAGGATCGGTGAATCTTACTGTCGAGATCGGATCATCGATAGTGCTTCTTCCCGAAAAGCCCATGACCGGGCGTTATGCCAGCTCAAGGGTGGGATACTTCACCGAGTCGCTCGTGAAATATGCCGACGATCAGCAGCGTGTGGGTTCCCAGAACCTCATCACCCGCTGGCGTCTCGAACCCAAGCCCGAGGATATGGCCGACTATATGGCAGGTAAGCTCGTTGAGCCGGCCAAGCCTATAGTGTTCTACCTCGACCGTGCCGTCCCCACCAAGTGGAAGCCTTATATCAGACAGGGTATCCTCGACTGGCAGAAAGCGTTCGAGAAAGCCGGATTCAAGAATGCTATCACCGTGGGCGAGCTTCCCGAGGGGGAGAGCGCCGATGAGAATGATATAAATTATTCGGTGCTTACCTATGCCGCATCGCGCAAATCCAATGCTATGGGCCCCTCGATCACCGATCCCCGCTCGGGCGAGATCATCGAGGCCGACATAGTGTGGTGGCACAATGTGGTGGATATGCTCCGCGACTGGATCGTGGTGCAGACCGGAGCTGTTGATCCCCGTGTGCAGGGTCCGGTGTTGCCCGACGAGGTGATGGGCGATGCCATGCGCTTCGTGGCATGTCATGAGGTGGGCCATTCGCTCGGCTTGCGTCACAACATGATAGCATCGAGCTGTATCCCCACCGACTCTCTGCGTTCCGAGAGCTTCACCACCAAGCTCAACGGCACCGCCGCCTCCATCATGGACTATGCCCGCTTCAACTATGTGGCACAGCCAGGTGACGGCGTGAAGGTGCTGACCCCCAATCTCGGCCCCTACGACCTCATGGCCATCGAGTACGGCTACCGCTGGTATCCTTACGGCAGTGCCGAGGCTGAGTATCCACAACTCATGAAATTCCTCGACCGCCACGATTCCCCCATCTACCGTTACAGCGAGGCTCAGGGACAGCGTGATGCCGTGGATCCCCGCGCACTCACCGAGGACCTTGGCGACGATAACATCAAGGCCGCCCGCTACGGCATAGCCAACCTCAAGCGCGTGGTGCCCCAGATTGTGAAATGGACCACTACGGGTGAGCCTGGACAGAATTATGACGATGCCTCCAACCTGTATGGCGCCGTGCTTGGCCAGTGGAACCGTTTCATGTATCATGTGCTCACCAGTGTAGGTGGCATGTATGTCGACAATACCAACGTCGGATCCGGCAAGAAGACCTACTCTTTTGTCGAGAAGGACCGTCAGCGCGATGCCGTGAAATTCCTTATCGACGAGGCTTTCACCTATCCCGAATGGCTGTATGATGCCGATGTCACCGACTACACCTATATGGTGCAGAACACACCCGTAGGACGCATCGAGCAGGCTCCGTCATTCCTCCTCTCCAATTATCAGAGCTATCTGCTGTGGGATCTCCTTTCCAATGACCGGTTGATCCGAATGATCGAGAACGAGGCCCGCAACGGCAAGGACGCGTTCACCGCAGTCGAGATGGCCGATATGCTCCATAAGGGCATCTTCCGTTCCACTCTCCAGGGTCGCAAGCCTGATGTGCGGGAGCGTAACATGCAGAAGAATTATGTCGATGCCCTCATAATCGCGGCCTGTGAGCGTCAGGGCGTGAAGGATGGTGTGGCATTGCGCGATGACAACTCCATGTTTGCTACCCTTCCCGGTGCCGATGTCGATCTCATGCCGTGTGGCCACCGCAATGCCATGGGCGAGCAGACATGTGCAGGGCGCACTCTCAATTTCTACAGCACCCAGGCCAACCGCGTGTCGGATGCCATATCCGTGAAGCGTGGCGAGCTCATGAGGATCAGGACTCTTCTCAAGGGTCAGCGCAATCATCCCGACACAGCATCGCGCTATCACTATGCCGATATGCTGATGCGTATTAACACCGCCCTCGGTCTGCCGATCGAATAATCATCCATCCCGCCTGCTTGAATATGGCAGGCGGGAATACTTGGAATATAAAAACAGTAGGCCGGTCATGCGGCCTCAGGATAATGATAGGCTCCCACGCTGTATGCGTACCGGTTATCCCTGTGACGGGGAAATGAATGACAATACACAACAATATAATATAACTACAATTCTAATAGGTTTAATGAAGAGATTTTTACTATCTAACCTTGTGGCTCTGATCACCGTGGTGCTATGTTCGGCCACCGCTTATGCGGCTGATAGGACTATCACGGGTGTAGTATATTCGTCGGACGACTCCGAGCCACTGATCGGAGCGTCGATCACAGTGTCGCAGACCCAGTTGAAGGAGGCAGGAAGCAGCCTCAAGACTCTGGGTGTCGTGACCGATATCGACGGTAAGTTCTCGCTTACCATTCCTGACAAGGTTACAAGCATCGAGTGCCGTTATGTGGGTTACAATCCGCGCACTATCGAACTGGTGCCCGGTGTGGATAACTATGACCTGGTGCTCGACCGTGCATCCGAGGTCCTTGCCGACGTAGTGGTGACCGGTTATCAGAACATCGAGAAACGTAAGCTCACCGCATCGATCACCAAGGTTGATCTTGACGACAGCAAGCTCGGATCGGTGATGACCGTCGACCAGGCTCTCGCCGGACAGGTGGCCGGACTCTCGGCCATACAGAGCAGTGGCTCGCCCGGCGCTCCCATGAAGATACGTATCCGCGGTACATCATCGCTCAACGGCACCCAGGATCCTCTCTGGGTGATCGACGGTATTCCTGTCAACGGCACCGAGGTCCCCTCGATGGATGAACTCAAGGATATCGACAATCTGTATCAGTCGTCGATTGCCGGCCTCAATCCTGCCGATATCGAGAGCATCACCGTGCTGAAGGATGCCGCTGCCACCGCTATATATGGTACACGTGCTGCCAACGGCGTTATCGTGGTCACCACCAAGAAGGGACGTTCAGGTGCTCCTGAGATCAGCTTCTCAACCCGACTCACCTATTCGCCCCGCCCCGACATCGACAGGCTGAATCTTCTCAATTCCAATGAAAAGGTCGACCTTGAGCTTGCATTGCTCGGCACCGATTATAATTACCGCGAGGCAAAGGGTGGTGTCGCACGCATCCTTAACGGAGCGGGTGTGATGTCGCTTTTCAAGAAGGAGGGTTGGGATGCACTTCCCGCCGAGGTGCAGAGCAGCATCAATGCCCTGCGCGGTATCACCACCGACTGGAACGACATCCTGTTCCGCGACACTTTCAATCAGGAATACAATCTTAGCCTTTCGGGCGGTAACGACCGTGCCACCTATTATACCTCGCTCGGATTTCAGGAGGAGAACGGTAACGTGACCGGTGTGGACATGAACCGTCTTAGCCTCACTCTTAAAACCAACTACAATGTAACCCGCCGTTTCAAGGTAGGTGCATCGGTTTTTGTCAACCACCGCAAGAACAATTCCTATATCACCGACAACGACGGATTCACCAATCCCGTGTACTATTCGCGCCGTGCCAATCCCTATCAGCTCCCCTTCGATGAGGAGGGCGGATATGTGTATGACACCGATATCCAGGGACGTGAGGACAGCGATCTCAAATTCAATATATTCGAGGAGCGCAACAACACCAAGCGCACCCAGGAGACTACCGGCGTGACCGCCTTGCTCGACGCGAGTCTCCGTTTCACCGATTACCTGAAAGCTTATACCCAGGTAGGTTTCCAGCTTGACAATTCCGAGACACAGAGCTATGCGGCCGGTGAGACCTATGCCATGCGTAAGGAATTTTACCGCACCGAGGTGATGGACAATACCGGCAACCGCGTGTCGTTCCTCCCCAATGGTGGCCGTCACATACAGAACAAGTCCACCAACAAGCAGCTCACCTGGAAAGGCCAGCTCGAGTATAACGACCGTCTCGGCGACGCCCATGAGCTGGAAGTGATGCTCGGCACCGAGTTGCGCCGCACATGGTATGACTACTTCTCCTCCACCGCCTACGGTTACGATCCCAAAACTCTTACCAACAAGCCAGTCATCTTCCCCAGCGAGGAGTGGGCCCGCCAGTTCCCGCTCCACACCGAGAGCGTGAGCGAGAACGCCTACGCATCATTCTTCGCTACTGCGTCCTACACGCTCATGAGCCGTTACACCCTTGGCGGTAGTGTGCGCTTCGACGGTAGCGACCTTTACGGTGTGGCCAAGAAATACCGCTTCCTGCCCCTCTACTCGTTCAGCGGATTGTGGCGTGCGAGCGACGAACCCTGGCTGAGAGAGTCAACCGTGGTCAATAATCTCGCCTTCCGTGCATCCTACGGTATCCAGGGTAACATCGACAAGAATACCTCGTCGATGGTTATGGGCAACTACAACAACGCCTCGATACTCCCCGGCGTGACCGAGGATGTGATCGTGCTCGGCTCCGCCCCCAACCGCCGTCTGCGTTGGGAGAAGACCCACACGTTCAATGCCGGATTTGACATCTCGGTGGTCGACAATGCCATATCTCTCACCTCCGATTATTACTACCGCAAGGGCAATGACCTCATCGCGCTCAAGATGCTTCCTCTCGAGACCGGTTTCATGAGCTATATGGTCAACTGGGCCAGTATGCGCAACCAGGGTTTTGAAGTGGGACTCGCCACACGCAACATCGCTACCCGCGATTTCCGCTGGACCACCAATTTCAACCTTGCCTACAACGAGAATACAGTGCTTCAGGAGACCGTGCCGTCCAACCAGACCACACCCTCGCGCGAGGGCTATCCCGTCAACGCCATATTCGCTTACAAGACTGCCGGACTCGATGATGAGGGTTACCCCCTGTTCCTGACCAAAGAGGGGGAGAAGGTTACAGCCCAGGAGTTCTTCAAGCTTAACGCCGCCGGAGCCTCCACACTCTCAGCCGAGGAGCAGCGCGACCTCTACACCTATATCGGGTCGGGCGATCCGCTGTGGACCGGAGGTTTCATCAACAACTTCTCCTACCGTGACTTTGATCTCACAGTCAATTTCGCGTTCAACCTGGGCATGTACACACGCATCCAGCCCTCCTACAGCTCCACATGGTTTGACCGCGGAATGAATATCAACCGTGACATCCTCGACCGCTGGACACCCGAGAATACCGGTTCGACCCTCCCCGCGCTGTTGCCCGACAACGGATATCGCTCGGCCGAGTATAAGAACTATTCCGAGTTCCAGACCTATTCCATGCTTGACACTTGGGTGAAGAAGAGCAATTATTTCCGTATGCAGAGCCTGCGCCTGGCCTACAACGTGCCCCCGCGCCTGCTTGCTCCTCTCCACATGAGCATCCTTACCCTCGCTTTCGAGGCCAGAAACCTGTGGGTGTTCGGTTCAAGCTACAAAAACTCGCTTGATCCCGAGACAATGGGTAATCCGTTCGCCCAGCCGATCCCCAAGACCTATACATTCAGTCTCAATGTCAAGTTCTGATAATCTCTCACACTCACTCTTAGAATCCAAGAAATGAAAAAGACCCTATTATATACGCTCGTGGCATCGCTCATGGTGATGCTGAGCGCATGTGACGACTACCTGGACATCAAGCCGGTGGGAAAGGTAATCCCCACCACAGCCCAGGAGTTCCGCTCACTGCTCACCGAGGCATACGTAACAGTGCCCGACGACCGCGGACTCGCTTCGTTCCGCAGCGACGAGATATTGCTCGACCCTACAATGTCGAGCAACGATATCGAGTCTTACTTTGATATATGGACATGGAATGACAACGGGGCCGGCGAGAACACCGCCTCATTCTCGTGGCGACAGTTCTATCACGTGCTTTTCATCGCCAACTATGTGATCGAGCAGCAGGATGCCATCACCGACGGTACCGTGGCAGAGATACGCCAGATGGTAGGCGAGTCCTACATGCTGAGGGCCTATATGCACTTCGTGCTTGCCAATCTTCACGCCCCCGCCTACACCAAGTGTGATCCCGCCACCACCAAGGCTGTGCCCCTCAAGCTCGACAGCGATGTGGAGTCGACCCTCACCCGATCGATGCTCGGCGATATATATGCCTCGATAGTGAGCGACCTCGATTCGGCTGAGGAGTATCTCAATGTGGATACATGGGAGCCCGGCTACAACTATCGTTTCAACAAACTGAGCGTCGATGCCCTCCGTTCGCGAGTGTATCTCTACATGGGCAAATGGGACGAGAGCCTGGCTGCAGCCAAGAGAGTGCTTGCTGTCAACAATCAGCTCACTAATGTCTCCACCACTCTGCCCAACGCCTACAACTCGGTGGAGAACATCGTGGCTCTGGAGCAGGTGATGAATTCTCAGTATGCCCGCACCATCAAGGTCAACCGAGACTTCTTCCAGCTCTACGAGACCCCCGACCTGCGTCGCCGTGCTTACTACAAGCGTATCACCACCTCCAACACCATACTCATCAAGGGTGGAAGCAACACCTATTCATGCACCCTGCGCACCGGCGAGATGTATCTCAACGCCGCCGAGAGCGCATGGCAGACAGGAGAGTATGATGAGGCCGTCAACTATCTCCTCCAGCTACAGCGTTCGCGCTATTCCACCGCTTCCTATCCCATGAAAGAGGAGGAAGTGAAGGGATTCTCTCACGACCGCTTGCTCGAGGAGATCTATCTCGAACGAGCCCGCGAGTTGGCGTTTGAGGGACACCGGTGGTTTGACCTGCGCCGTACCACCCAGCCCCGCATCGTGCGCAAGTTCCGTGCCGACGAGTATGTGCTCGAGGCCGGTGACAGCCGTTACACCATCCCCATCCCGTCCGAGGCTATCGAGGCCAATCCTTCACTGGCTCAGTGACAAGCTTATCTTCACGTTCTAAAAACTATACAGAATGAAAAAGACATTCATCACAATATTATTCTCATCGGCTGTCGCCGTCTCGTCGGCTGCTGTGCCGGCCATGTCATCGGCCGGAAGCCGTACATTGAATATACCTCTCGAGGCTTCCCATCCATCCAATCCTGTGGCGGTCGACCGCAAGGGCGACATCATAGTCACCGGAGTGTTTGAGCAGGACTTTTCGTTCAACGGCTCCCCGCTTGAGGCCATCGGCTCGAGCGCATATATACTGAAGTATAACCAGGATCTATCCGAGGCCTGGGGCGTGGCGCTTGTGGGTGCATCGACCATCACCGCAATCGATACCGACAGCGAGGGTAATATATATGTGGCCGGAACGTTTGCCGACGAGGTGGAGTTTGGTACCACATTCGGCTATCCTATAATAAAGGAGGGCATGATGGTGGATTATGCCTATACGATGAAGGAGAATGCTTCGTTTGTGGCAAAGTATAACCCCGACGGACGCGTGCTGGCCGTGGAGTCGTTCGTTCCTGAATATCTTCCGGCACTCGTGGAGACAGGAATGTATTTCCCCGAAGATGGTGATGTGTACTTCGCTATCAACCATCTCAAGGTCGACGGCGACCGTGTGTATGCCTCAGCCCTCTACACCGGCACTACCAAGCATGGCGATGTGGAGTTTGATGGATCATATTATGACGCATGGGGAGGTGGATTCTACTTCATGGACATGAGGTCGGCCTCGGTGTTCTCGCTCTCTACAGCCGATCTCGGCGGATGCCGCAAGGATGCCAATTTCGCTATCGCATACCCTGCGATGTTTGCCATGGAGCAGGCTTCGTCGGTAGCCTTCACTGTTGAGAAAGGCGTGGTATATGCCGGATTTGTAGGCACCGGATCGTTCAGTATGCAGGTCGGAAGCAACAGCTATGAACCCTACTTCTATGCCGACGGTGACACCGGCAATAACGAGTATGGCTACGTGATAGCCTCCTCGGCTCCCGGATCGGCTTTGGTGAGTCTGACCACAAAGAGCGACAACACCAACTCGGCCATTTTCTCTATCGCCGAGCTTGTGAAGTCGGGCGAGGCACTGTATGCTGTGGGAAATTTTGATCTCACCTGCCCGTCGGCGAATGGCGAAGGTGCCCCCGCCACTGGTGGAACCGATATATTCGTGGCAGATGTAAATGCCTCCTCCATGAGTCTTATCTCAGTTACCCCTTATGCTCACGACGAGGGTTCGGCTCTCATAAACGGGGAAACGAAACCCAACTATGAGCTGGCCCGCAGTGCTGCGGTGATCGACGGTGCGCTCTATATTAATACGGTGGTAAATGATTTCAACCGTGATTATGTAGGCCCGGCCTCATTCTGGTATGACGGAGGCAACTATTCCCGCGCCCAGGTACCTGCCACCGGTGCAGGTGCCACCAACGGCGTTGCAGCCATGGTGCAGTCGGACATGTCGGTACTCACCATCAATAAATACAGCTACCAGCAGTCGGGCATAACCGATATTTTCGAGGATATGGACGATGCCGATGCTCCCGTGGAGTATTATGATCTGCAGGGACGCAAGGTCACCGATCCCGTCCCTGGCATATACATACGCCGTCAGGGTCACAAGGTGCAGAAAGTGAAGATCTGACACAATATAACCTGACACACTCTCAGTCAACAGCCCCGTCACTGATTATTTAAAAATCAGTAGCGGGGCTGTTGACTTGCATTGATATTCTTCGTACATTTGCATCATTACATCATACACATTACACATTTTCATATAATGATAAGAGAGATTTTACTTACAACCGCACTTTCCGTATTTTCAGCCTCTCAGATGTCAGGAGCTGAGGTAGTAGCCTCTCCCGACGGTGACATCAGGCTTACTTTTGAATTGCAGGACGGTTCGCCCGTGTATTATGTGGATTTCAAGGGCAAACAGGTAATAAGCCCTTCACATCTTGGATTTGATCTGCTGAGCGAATCGGGCCGTAACACCTTCGACCACCAGGCGAAGAAAACAGGAGCCAACGCCCTGTCGCTCCGTGATGGATTTGAGCTCGTGAAGACCGAGCGTGACTCGCTCTCGGAAACCTGGACTCCCGTGTGGGGCGAGGAGACTGAGATTCTCAACAGATACAATTCCATGACCGTCGATCTCAAGCAACCGGCGTTTGACAGGACCATGTGTATAGAGTTCCGTGTGTTTGACGACGGTATCGCTTTCCGTTACGATTTCCCCGCCCAGCCCAATCTCAATTATTTCGTGATAAAGGAGGAGAAGAGCGAGTTTGGAATGACCGGCGACCACTGGGCCTATTGGATACCGGGCGATTATGACACGCAGGAGTATAATTATACCAAATCGCGCCTCAGCGAAATACGCGGGCTGTTCCCATCCAAGGTAAACCCCGAGAATGCCTCGACCACTACATTCTCGCCCACCGGTGTGCAGACCTCCCTGCAGCTAAAGACCGACGACGGCGTGTATCTCAACATCCATGAGGCTGCCACCATCGACTATCCCACGATGCACCTCAATCTCAACGACACCACCATGACCTTCACCTCGTGGCTCACCCCCGACAGCCAGGGAAAGAAGGGCTATATGCAGACCCCCTGTCACACCCCGTGGCGTTACGTGATAATCACCGATGACGCCCGTGAGATCCTGGCCTCGCGCATCGCCTACAATCTCAACGAGCCGAGCAAGATCGAGGATACATCATGGATCAAGCCCGTGAAATATATCGGTGTGTGGTGGGAGATGATAACCGGAGCCGGCACATGGAATTATACCGATGATGTCTATTCGGTAAAACTTGGTGAGACCGACTATTCCAAGACCAAGCCCAATGGCCGTCACAGCGCCAACAACGAGAAGGTGAGACGATATATCGACTTCGCCGCCGAGCATGGGTTTGACCAGGTGCTTGTGGAAGGCTGGAACGAAGGATGGGAGGATTGGTTCGGCCAGTCCAAGGACTACGTGTTTGATTTCGTGACCCCATATCCCGACTTTGATTTCAAGGCTCTCAACGAGTATGCCCATTCCAAGGGTGTGAAACTGATGATGCACCATGAGACTTCGGGCTCGGTGCGCAATTATGAGCGTCATCTCGACAAGGCCTACAAGCTGATGAGCGACAACGGCTACAATTCCGTGAAGAGCGGATATGTAGGCAACATCATTCCCCGTGGTGAGTATCATTACTCTCAGTGGCTCAACAATCACTATCTGTATGCCATACAGAAAGCCGCCGAGAACAAGATAATGGTCAATGCCCATGAGGCATCGCGCCCCACCGGCATAGCCCGCACTTATCCCAACTGGATCGGCAACGAGAGCGCTCGCGGCACGGAGTACCAGGCTATGGGCGGAAACGACAAGTGGCACACTTCGATACTCCCGTTCACCCGCTTGCAGGGCGGCCCGATGGATTATACTCCCGGCATATTCGAGTTTGACCTCTCCACATTCACTCCCGGCAACAATTCCAAGATAGCCTCCACCATCCCCGGCCAGTTGGCACTGTATGTGACCATGTATTCCCCCTTGCAGATGGCAGCTGACCTTCCCGAGCATTACGAGAAGTTCATGGATGCTTTCCAGTTCATCAAGGATGTGCCCGTGGAATGGGAACGCTCGGTGTATCTCGAGGCCGAGCCTATGGAGTATGTCACCGTGGCCCGAAAGGATAAGAACAGCGACGAGTGGTATGTAGGCTCTACTGCCGGTACTGCCGACCGCAAGAGCACAATCAGCCTGTCGTTCCTCGATCCCGGACGGAAATATGAGGCTACGATATATTCCGAAGCCCCCGATGCGAACACTGTGGACGGTCAACAGCGTTATAATATTACACGCAAGACTGTCACCTCCAAGAGCAAGCTCACGCTCAATGCACTCGCCGGTGGCGGATATGCGATTTCAATCAAACCTATCAACGCGAAGAAATGAAAAAGAGATCCTTCTCAATGTCGATGCATAGCCTTCCGGCCATGCTCCTTGCCGGAGCGATGGCCTTGGGAGCGGTTGCCACATCATGTAGCTCGGCCAAGCAGAGCAGTTCATCATCAGTAGTGCCCGAGGGCCCTGTGGCCGGACCTCAGGGATTCGGTGCCTATCAGATGTCGCCCGGTCCGGCGGCGTTGCCCCAGGCCCGCATCTACCGCACATCGATCGATGTGGATGCCTATGTGCCGGTGACTGTCAATCCTGTTGACGGTAAACTGGTGTCATATCCCGCTCCCACCGATATTACCGGGGCCTCGATGCCGGTAGTACTCAAGGACGGATGGCTTCTCGACCGCAGAGGGATCAGCCCCAACACACGGTTTATCAATTACACCTATTCCAAGTATCATGATCTGAGCGAGGCTCCATCGCCCGCCGAGCTTCAGAGCGCCATCATCCCTGACGCCCGTGTCACCGAGATTGTGGAACTGCCTTATAAGATAGGTGAGGTTACGCCGACAATGGCCGACTCGATCATTGCCGACGGACTGAAACGTTGTGAGGTCACATATAAGGCCACCGCACAATAAAAAGATAAAAATATCGTTCCTTTCATTAAGGCTGTCAACATCGCCCCATAGCGGTAATTGACAGCCTTAATGAATTTTGTGTCATCTCAGTAGAAATCTTTTTAATATGTCAGAATCAGATAAGAACAAGGCGCGCTTCTGCGAGCTGTTGCGCTCGACCGGACGCGAGAATGTGGAATATGTCATAGAGGATCTCGAGACCTATGGTTTCTTCGAGGCTCCTGCCTCGGCCCGCAACCATTTCAATCATCCGGGAGGACTGGTGCAACATTCGCTCAATGTGTATGACGCAGCCATGATGTTGCGCGAGGGGATAATCAAGAACCGTCCCGACATGGAAAAAAGTCTGCCCGTCGACTCGGTGATCCTCGCATCCCTGCTCCACGATGTATGCAAGGCCAATATCTATCGCCTTGTCTCACGTAAGCGTAAGAATGAGGTGGGCATGTGGGAAGAGGTTGAGGAGTATGAGGTGAACTATGCCCAGTTGCCTATCGGTCATGGCGAGAAATCAGTGGTGATGCTTCTGCGCATGGGGCTCGATCTCGAGGATGATGAGATCTGTGCCATCCGCTGGCACATGGGTCCGTGGGCTGTGGACACATCCTCCATCGAGCAGGACAAGAGCTACCGCCAGTCAATAGCCAACTCCCCGTTGCTCCCCCTGATACATACCGCCGATACCATCGCCTCGCAGATTTTCGAAAGAGAATAATTATAGCATTGTGTAATATATTATGAACCAAGTAAATACCCCCCCCCCAACGCACAGCAATGCCATGGCGCGCACGCACATGAGTCCGGTATAGCCGTCCGCCAGAGAGTAATAGGACTTGACGTAGTGAGATGTGTGGCCATACTCTTTGTCATAGCAAGCCATTTTTTTATCAATACACCTGCTCACGAAGCGATATTCGGTGGCTGTTCAATGTTTTTGCAAGGCATGGGCCGGACATTGTTCATGGTGAATGTCCCTCTGTTTCTGATTCTGACAGGCTATCTGAATCTCAACAAGGTGGTGTCACGCAAGTATTACCGGGCCATGGTGGCTGTGATTCTCAGCTATCTGTTCATCTCGGTGGTGACCATATTCTTCCGGGAATGGTTTGCGGGAGAACACATGCCGGTAATGAAATGGGTTCTCAAGATAACAGACTTCTCTGCGATAAGCTATGCGTGGTACATAGAGATGTGGATAGGCCTGTTTCTGCTCACTCCGTTTCTCAATATCATGTGGCACAATATAGGCTCACGTCGTCATAAGCATATCCTGCTTGGGACTTTGTATTTTCTGTGTGCTTTCCCCGACATGTTCAACCGCTATGGCGTTAGCCTCGTACCGGGTTACTGGGAACTGGTATATCCCTGTGCGTTCTTTTTCATCGGCGCATACATACGCGAGTATCAGGTGAGGGTAGGGACATTGCGTCTGGTAATGTTCATCTTTGCCTGTTGTCTCATCAATCCGGTGTTCAACCTGTTGTTTGTAAGCAATCATTCGATGATACAGCTTGTGGGTGACGGTAACGGTATCATAGGTATGCCGCTTGCCACGGCTTGTTTCCTCCTGCTTTACAGGATTGATTTCAACACCGGGTGGATAAGGCGGATGCTTCAAAGCGTGTCCACTGTGTCGCTCGACATGTATCTGGCAAGCTACATGTTTGATATAATGGTTTATAGGTATTTCAAGGAGCATTACTATGTTGACCAGGGGCAGTTCGGAGTATGGTTCTTTGTGATAGTGCCGGCGGTATTTATCCTCAGTTATATATTTGCAATAGTGAAGCAACAGCTGTTCCGGGTGATGCATCTGCCCACAAAATGATCTTCCCATTCCGTATCTTTACACCTTATTATATACACGTCACCCCGGATAACCCTTATGGTTATCCGGGGTGATGTTGTAGGGGGATGACTCTCGTCTATCGGCTGATTAGTGGCTCTGCTGTTATCATCTTTAGCCCTGCCATTCATCAAACGATGAGGTGGAGTCAGTGTCTGTTTACATTATGTACGCTCTGTGGAGAGTGTTGAAGAGAGGAGAATGTGTGAGACGAGAGGCGTTACTGCTGGTCGTCGAGGGTACAGATGGAAACTCGGTTCCAGCTTTCTTCCTTGAACATGTGACCGATACCCTGACCCTCAGCCTTGATGCGGCTGGCCTTGATGCCATACTTCTTTATAAGAGCATTCTTGACTGACTCGGCACGGGCGTTGGCGAGACGGATGTTAACGTCCTCGGGACCATCCTGAGAAGCGTAACCCTTGATGACAACGGTCGACGAGGGATTGTGCTTCATATAGTCGGCGATCATTTCCACGTTAGGCATCTGGTCGGGAGTGATGGTGCTCTTACCAATCTTGAAGAATACGAAACGTACACTGCTGAAAGTGGTGTCGGCAACTACGGTAGGAGCCTGGTTCTGGGCGGCGGCGAGAGCTGCAGCAAGAGCTGCGTTCTGAGCCTGGGAAGCGGCGAGGTCGTCAGCGGCTGCCACGACACCTGCACGCAGGGCATTTACCTGCTCGTTAAGAGCTGCGATTTCGGCTGAATTGTCGGGAGGACAGGTCACGCACTGGAAACCGGGGCCGAAATTATAGTTGAAGCCTACCATTACGTCAAACTTGGCGCGGTTGGCGTTGAACTGGGCACGTTCACCCTCGCCGGCGATATTCCATGTCACTGCAGGTTTCACAGCGATGCTGAAATTATCCGAAACGGGGAAGTTGAAGGCAAGACCTGTCCTGGTAGCGATATAGTTGCGGTCATGTGCTCCGGGATAATACTCGTGAGCCCATCCGAGACCTACTACAGCGTCAATCCAGAAAGAGCGGGGCTCGCACTGGAACCCTCCGAAGAGGTTGTTGAGGTTGACGGTGCCGTAAGCTCCGACATACTGGGTGTCGAATGCTGTAGGACTTGAAGTTGTGTTTACTCCCCATGCTCCCTCAACGCCTAAGCCAAGGATAGGGGTGATCTGCTTGGCGACGTGAATACCGAAATTGCCTCGCATATTCTGGAAGAAAGAATGTCCCTTAAGGGGGGTTGTGACTCCTGCGTCAAGGCCGATCTGCCAATTGTCACCTAATGTAGGTCGCTCGATGACGTTCTGAGCGCCGACGGTAAGAGCACAGCCGGCTAATGCGGCGGCGAATAAGACTTTTTTCATCGTGATTACAGTTAATTGTTACAGTTAATCTTAATAGGGTTGAATACGTGGTGGCCTGAGTGAAGGAATGTGCCGGCGTGGTAACGTGAGATGCCGCTTCCGGTGGTCCGCTTATCGAGGCCTTCCACTTATACTAACAACTCCTCGGGTAAGAATGTTGATTCGAGTGGTGCAAGAATAGATTTTTTGATGAGAATTTTTATCGTGGGATTGCCATGGACACACTCTGGCATATTGTTTAAAATACGAAAACTAAAAAATTATGATTTAATGTTTTATAACATCAAAATTATTTGGAATTATCCAAAAAAGATTTGTACATTTGCGGAGTAATTGTAAAAAGTACTAAAAGACCTCAAATCCCATCCATGGCACCATTAGCTAACAACCATATCTCCATCGACTGTGTAGTCCTGGGCTTTGACGGTACCGATCTCAGAGTGCTTCTGGTGAAGCGTCAGGGACAGGACCGTGCAGGCGAGTATAACGACATGAAGCTTCCCGGAAGCCTGATTTATCAGGACGAGGATCTCGACGAGGCTGCGATGAGGGTGCTCACCGAGCTGACCGGCGTCAAGGATGTGCCCCTGCAGCAGTTCAAGGCATTCGGCTCCAAGGATCGTACCCGCAACGAGCGTGACGTGGTGTGGCTCGAGCGTGCCCAGCAGGCTCATGTGGAGCGTATCGTCACCATAGCCTACTTTGCCATCGTGAAGCTCGACTCCGTGATGAACAAGGTGGTCAACCGCGAGTCGGCCGAGTGGGTGCCTGTCAACGAGGTGGGCGAGCTGGCCTTTGACCACAACCTTATTATAAAGGAGGCGCTGAAGGCAGTGCGTCGCGAGGTTGAGAACAACAGGGCCATCCTCTTTGACCTGCTTCCCAAGAAATTCACCGCATCCCAGCTGAGGATGCTCGCCGAGATAGTGTATGGCCGTCAGCTCGATGTGAGAAACTTCCATAAGAAGATCTCCCAGATGCCCTACGTGGTGCCCCTCGAGGAGAGGCAGAAGGGTGTGGCCCACCGTGCGGCCCGCTACTTCAAGTTTGACCGCAAGGTGTACAATACCTCACGCTGATGCTCAGACACACATCAAGAAACATAACAAAGTACTATAAAGATAAACACATTTAATTCTTAACAACATTACTATCATGTACCTTTTAGGATATGACATAGGCAGCTCGTCGGTAAAGGCGAGCCTGGTAGATGCCGTAGGCGGCAAGACCGTTGCGAGCGACTTTTATCCCCGCACCGAGGCCGAGATCATCGCCCTGCGTCCCGGATGGGCCGAACAGCGCCCCGAGCAGTGGTGGGATTGTCTCAAGCAGGCCACAGCGAGTGTGCTTGCATCATCCAAGGTCGACCCCAAGGATATAAAGGCCATAGGCATTTCCTATCAGATGCATGGTCTGGTGATGGTCGACAAGGATCTGAAGCCTCTGCGTCCCGCTATAATATGGTGCGACTCACGAGGAGTGCCTTACGGCGAAAAGGCTTTCAATGAGCTGGGCGAGACCGCATGTCTGAGCCATCTGCTCAATTCTCCCGGCAACTTCACCGCCACCAAGCTTGCCTGGGTGAAGGAGAACGAGCCCGAGACTTTCGAGCGCATATATAAGATAATGCTCCCCGGCGACTATGCCGCCATGCGTCTCACCGGTCGCCTGTGTACCACTATCTCGGGTCTGAGCGAGATGATGCTGTGGGATTTCAGCGAAGGCCGTCCCGCCCGATTCCTCCTCGACTATTTCGGCTATAACGCCGACATTCTCCCCGAGGTGGTACCTACATTCTCCATCCAGGGCACAGTGACCGCCGAGGCTGCCGCCGAGCTTGGTCTCGCCGAGGGTATCCCCGTGTCCTACCGTGCCGGCGATCAGCCCAACAATGCCCTTTCGCTCAATGTGTTCAACCCCGGTGAGGTGGCTTCCACCGCCGGAACATCGGGCGTGGTCTATGGTGTGCTCGGCGAGGTCAACTATGATCCCCAGAGCCGTGTAAACACATTCGCCCACGTCAACCACACCCCCGAGCAGACCCGTCTGGGTGTGTTGCTGTGCATCAATGGCACCGGCATCCTCAACTCATGGAGCAAGAGGGTGATGGCCCCCGACGGCATCTCGTATCCCGGCATGAATGATCTGGCCGAGCAGGCCCCCATCGGTGCCGCCGGAGTGTCGGTGATCCCGTTTGGCAACGGCGCCGAGCGTGTGCTCCGCAACAAGGAGATCGGTTGCTCGATCCACGGTGTGAACTTCCTCACCCACGACCGCTCCCACCTGTTGCGTGCCGAGCAGGAGGGCATCGTGTTCTCATTCATGTATGGCATGGAGGTGATGGAGCAGATGGGCATGAAACTGAGCAAGATACATGCCGGACATGCCAATATGTTCCTGAGCCCGCTGTTCCGCAACACTCTGGCCGGAGTGAGCGGTGCCACAATCGAACTCTACAATACCGACGGATCGGTAGGAGCAGCCAAGGGCGCCGGCATCGGTGCCGGTATCTATGCCGACAACAACGAGGCGTTTGCATCGCTCGAGAAGATCGAGGTGATCGAGCCTGTCGAGGCCGACCGCCGTGCTTATGCCGACGCTTATGCCCTGTGGAAAGAGCGTCTGCTCAGCCAGTTGTAATCCATCCGCATCCGATTGCACGCGATTATATAAATGTATTACCTGACAATTAACTATTTTATAAACCAATAATTTTTAACCGTTTTTCTAAAACTATGGCAGTTAAGGAATATTTCCCTGAGATCGGGAAAATCAAGTTTGAAGGTAAGGATTCCAAGAATCCCCTCGCTTATCGTTACTATGATGCTGAGAAGGTGATCCTCGGCAAGCCCATGAAGGAATGGCTCAAGTTTGCCATGGCCTGGTGGCACACACTCTGCGCCGAAGGTGGCGACCAGTTCGGCACAGGTACCAAGCAGTTCCCCTGGAACGAGGGTGCTGACGTGATGACCGTGGCCAAGCAGAAGGCCGATGCCGGATTCGAGATCATGCAGAAGCTCGGCGTTGAGTATTTCTGCTTCCATGACACCGACCTGATCGGCGACATGTGCGACATCGAGGGCTACGAGGCCCGCATGAAGGAGATCGTTGAGTATCTCAAGGGCAAGATGGCCGAGACCGGCATCAAGAACCTCTGGGGCACTGCCAACGTATTTGGCAACGGCCGTTATATGAACGGTGCCGCCACCAACCCCGACTTTGACGTAGTGGCCCGCGCAGCTGTCCAGATCAAGAACGCTATCGACGCTACCATCGCTCTCGGTGGCCAGAACTACGTGTTCTGGGGCGGTCGTGAAGGCTACATGAGCCTCCTCAACACCGACCAGAAGCGTGAGAAAGAGCACCTCGCCCAGATGCTCACCATCGCCCGTGACTACGCCCGCAGCAAGGGCTTCACAGGCACATTCCTCATCGAGCCCAAGCCCATGGAGCCCAGCAAGCACCAGTACGACGTGGACACCGAGACAGTGATCGGCTTCCTCAAGGCTCACGGCCTCGACAAGGACTTCAAGGTGAACATCGAGGTTAACCACGCTACTCTCGCCGGCCACACCTTCGAGCATGAGCTCGCAGTGGCTGTCGACAACAATATGCTCGGCTCTATCGACGCCAACCGCGGTGACTACCAGAACGGCTGGGATACCGACCAGTTCCCCATCGACAACTATGAGCTCACCCAGGCCATGATGCAGATCATCCGCAACGGTGGTCTCGGCAACGGTGGTACCAACTTCGACGCCAAGACCCGTCGTAACTCCACCGACCTGGAGGATATCTTCATTGCCCACATCGCCGGTATGGACGCTATGGCCCGCGCACTCGAGAGCGCTGCCGCTCTTCTCGAGGAGTCGCCCTACAAGGCTATGCTCGCCGAGCGCTACGCATCGTTCGACGGTGGCAAGGGTAAGGAATTTGAGGAAGGCAAGCTCACCCTCGAGGATGTAGTTGCCTACGCCAAGACTCAGCCCGAGCCCAAGATGACTTCTGGCAAGCAGGAGCTCTACGAGGCTATCCTCAACATGTACTGCTGATAAGCACTCTTCATAATGAGCCGGCGGGCCGGGCATCAGTAACCTGTATGCCCGGTCTCCGGACTCATTGTTTTATCCGCACGGTCAGCGGATCTCCTCTCGTCTCGACATGTTACACTTATTTATTTATCAACCAACAAACTTAAGCTAACTCCATGAACTATCCACAACACGGAAGTAAGCTCTACCTTTTCTCTATAGTACTCGTAGCGGTGCTCGGAGGTCTGCTCTTCGGATATGACACCGCAGTGATATCGGGTGCCGAGAAAGGCCTGCAGGCATTTTTCCTCGGTGCCAAGGACTTTGTCTACACCGATACAATACACGGCATCACCTCGTCGAGCGCACTGCTCGGCTGTATCATAGGCTCGGCTCTGTCGGGCTTCTTCGCGTCATTCTTCGGCCGCAAGAAATCTCTTGCCATCGCCGGAGTGTTCTTCTTCCTCTCGGCTCTCGGCAGCTATTATCCTGAGTTCCTCATGTTTGAGTACGGAACTCCCTCGGCATCCCTGCTGGTGGCTTTCAACATCTACCGTATTCTCGGCGGTGTCGGCGTGGGCCTTGCTTCGGCCATCTGCCCGATGTATATCGCCGAGGTGGCTCCCTCCAATATGCGAGGCACCCTCGTGTCATGGAACCAGTTTGCCATCATCTTCGGTCAGCTTGTAGTATATTTCGTAAACTTCCTCATTCTTGGCGAGCACACTCAGCCTATCATCGAGAAAATCTCCGAAACCATCTATCAGGTGAGCAGCCAGAGCGACCAGTGGACCATCCAGACCGGCTGGCGCTACATGTTTGGTTCCGAGGCATTCGTGGCCGGTATCTTCACCATCCTGGTGTGCCTGGTGCCCGAGTCGCCGCGTTATCTTGCTCTCGTTGGCAAGGACGAGAAGGCCTTGGGAGTGCTCTCGCATATCAACGGATATGATAAGGCCCGCGAGATCCTGAAGCAGATCAAGGAGACTACCGAGGTCAAGAGCGAGAAACTGTTCTCGTTTGGCGTGATGGTCATCTTCGTGGGCGTAATGCTCTCGGTGTTCCAGCAGGCTGTCGGCATCAACGCCGTGCTCTATTATGCACCCCGCATATTTGAGTCGATGGGCATGAGCGATCCCATGATGAATACCGTCTATATGGGCATCGTCAACATCACGTTCACCCTCGTTGCAGTGTTCACCGTCGAGAAGCTCGGCCGCAAGCCACTCCTTATATGGGGCTCGATCGGTATGGCTATCGGAGCGATGGGCGTGGCTGTGAGCAATCTTGTCGAGGGTATCAACCCCATCTTCCCGGTTATCTCCATCATGATTTATTCGGCCTCATTCATGTTCTCGTGGGGGCCCATCTGCTGGGTACTCATCGCCGAGATCTTCCCCAACACCATCCGCTCGGCCGCTGTGGCTATCGCTGTTGCGTTCCAGTGGATCTTCAACTTCATCGTGTCGTCGACATTCGTGCCCATGTACAACATGTCGCTCGGTGATATGGGCGACAGATTCGGCCACATGTTTGCCTACGCTCTCTACGGCGTGATCTGTATCGTGGCCGCATGGTTCGTGTACTCGCTCGTTCCCGAGACCAAGGGCAAGACCCTCGAGGATATGACCAACCTCTGGCGCAACCGTAGCCGTAAATAATATAAAAAAGTTTAATGTTTGAAGTTTTGAGGGCGGAATATTACCGAACTCTGAACTTTAAACATTAAATTTGTATTGTCTTTATTATCGAACAGACGAATACCTATATAAATACCTATCTAATTAATATCAGAAAATGGCAAAGTTTGACAAAATTGCCGTGCTCGCCAAAATGGGCGCAACCGGTGTGGTTCCCGTATTCTATCATAAGGATGCCGAAGTGGCCAAGCAGGTAGTGAAAGCTTGCTACGAGGGCGGAATCCGTGCCTTCGAGTTCACTAACCGTGGCGACTTCGCTCACGAAGTATTTGCCGAGGTTGTGAAATTCGCAGCTAAGGAATGTCCTGAAATGGCTATGGGCGTAGGCTCTATTGTAGATCCCGCTACCGCCGCATTATATATCCAGCTTGGTGCTTGCTTCGTAGTAGGCCCACTGTTCAACCCCGAGATTTCACGCGTGTGCAACCGTCGTCTCGTTCCCTATACCCCCGGCTGCGGTACCGTAAGCGAGGTGGGCGCGGCTCAGGAGACCGGTTGCGATCTGTGCAAGTGCTTCCCCGGCGATGTGCTCGGCACCAAGTTTGTCAAGGGACTTCTCGCTCCCATGCCTTGGTCTAAGCTCATGGTTACAGGTGGCGTTGAGCCTACCCAGGAGAATATCGAGGGCTGGATCAAGGCCGGAGTATTCTGCGTGGGCATGGGTTCCAAGCTCTTCCCCAAGGACAAGGTGGCTGCCCAGGACTGGCAGTATGTCACCGACAAGTGCCGCGAGGCTCTCGGCTACGTAGCCGCTGCCCGTAAGTAAGATAGACAAGTCGTAAACGAGGGGTTGGCAGTATCGCGTGTGCAATGTGCATGACATGCTATCAACCCCTCGCTTTATACTCTCTTGAATTACCTTAGTAAGATTATTTGAATTAAGCACCTGATAAAGTATTATGGAAAAAACATGGCGTTGGTTCGGACCCAACGATAAGATCACTCTCGACATGTTGCGCCAGATTGGCGTTGAGGGTATTGTCACAGCCCTTCACCACATCCCCAACGGCGAGGTGTGGAGCCTGGAAGAGGTGGAGAAAATGAAGAATTACATCGAGGATCATGGCCTGAGATGGAGCGTGGTGGAGAGTCTGCCTGTATCTGAGTCCATCAAGTATGCAGGTCCCGACCGCGATGAACTCATTGAGAAGTACAAGGAGAGCCTGGCCAATCTCGGAAAGGCCGGAGTGAAGACCGTGTGCTACAATTTCATGCCCGTGCTCGACTGGGCCCGCACCGATCTCGACTATCCCAACCCCAACGGCACCACCAACCTGTATTTCAACATGGGTGAGTTTGCCTATTTTGACATCCATATCCTCAAGCGCGAGGGTGCCGAGGCCGATTATGATGCCGACACTCTGGAGCGTGTGGCCAAGATCAAGGAAACCATGACGCCCGAGGGAGAGAAGCGATTGGTGGAGAACATCATCGTGAAGACCCAGGGATTTGTCAACGGTAATATCTCCGAGGCCGACCTCGATCCCGTGCAGAAGTTCCGCGAGCTGCTCAAGCTCTACGACGGAATCGATGCCGACCAGCTCCGCGCCAACATGGCTTACTTCCTCAACGCCATCATGCCTGTGTGCCGTGAGTATGACATCAACATGTGCGTACACCCCGACGATCCCCCACGTCCCATCCTCGGTTTGCCCCGCATCGTGACATGCGATGCCGATATCGAGGCATTCCTCAACGCTGTGCCCGATCCCCACAACGGTCTCACATTCTGTGCCGGCTCGCTCAGCGCCGGTGCCCACAACGATGTGGTTGAGCTGGCCCGCAAGTATGCCAAGAACACCCACTTTGCCCATATCCGCATCTGCAAGACCCTCCCCGGCGGCGACTTCAAGGAGTCATCCCATCTGGATCCGAGGTTGATCGAGGTAGTGAGGATATTCCAGAAGGAGAAGCCCGGAGTGCCCATGCGTGTCGACCATGCCGAACTCATGCTCGGCGACGGCGACAAGGGTTACAATGCCGGATACTCGTTCCATGGCCGTATGCTCGCACTCGGCCAGATCGACGGCGTGATGGCCTCCTGCAAATAATCATAAGTAGAAATAAAATAAGACAGATTCAATAGAGTTTACATATGAACGAATTGTTTTCAGTAAAGGACCAGGTAGTGGTCATCACAGGCGGCACAGGCGTGCTCGGCCGTTGCATCGGTGAGTATCTCGCCACCCAGGGCGCCAAGGTTGTGCTTATGGGACGCCGTAAGGATGAGGGAGACGCTATCGTTAAGGAGATCACCGAGAAGGGTGGTGAGGCCATGTTCCTTGTCACCGACGTGATGAACGCCGAGGTAGTCCAGGCCAACTGCGACGAGATCCTTGCCCGCTACGGTCGTGTCGACGCTCTGCTCAACGCTGCCGGCGGCAACATGAAGGGTGCCGTTATCGGTCCCGAGAATAACTTCTTCGATCTTGAGGTAGATGCGTTCCGCACCGTGCTTGACCTCAATCTCACCGGCACCGTGATCCCCACCCAGATCTTCCTCCGCCCCATGGTGGAGGCCGGACACGGATCCATCGTCAACTTCTCGTCGATGGCTGCTTTCCGCCCCATGACCCGTGTGTGCGGTTATGCCGCCGCCAAGGCCGGTATCTCCAACTTCACTGCCTATATGGCCAATGAGGTGGCTACCAAGTTCACTCCTGCTATCCGCGTGAATGCCATCGCACCCGGTTTCTTCATCACCAACCAGAACCGTGCCCTGCTCACCAATCCCGACGGATCTCTCACCCAGCGTGGTGCCGACGTGATACGTCAGACTCCGTTCAAGCGTTTCGGCGAGCCCGAGGAGCTGTGCGGTACCATCCAGTACCTCATCTCCAAGGCCTCCAACTTCGTCACCGGCACCGTAGCCGTTGTTGACGGCGGTTTCAACGCCTTCGCCATGTAATCCTCTGAGGATACGACTAAAAAAATCTTCCGGCCCCTGCCTCGGAATCCCATTTGGGTTCCCGGCAGGGGCTTTGTGTATTATGCCGTAATATGAAAGAAAGGTTATAAAAGTGTGATTTTAACATTCAATCCTTAAATCAGGCCGTTCTGTTAGGGTTTTTTAATCACTTTTAGCGCAAACAAGTGTGACAAAGGGCGAGGCAGTTTGTTTTAATGATGAAGCACAAAGAAATATAAGACATCCCTCGTCCTCTTTACCGAGTTGTGAAACTGGATACTGAGGCTCTCATAAATAAATAGTTGAAACGTGAGGAGCGGTGTTGCGACGAGTTCGCGACACCGCTTTTCTCATGTCCATGTGCGTGGCTTGCTCGGACATAGGCCGGAGCGATATGTACGGTATTGCAGGAATTTTTCGTAAATTTGCATTCAGGAAGACACATTCCACTCTCACACGCAATGATATGATAAACTATCCACAGGAATCAGAGAATGTACATATAGTTGTGGCCGCCGGCAGTGGTAGCCGTTACGGCGGAGATCTGCCCAAGCAGTTCTGCGACCTGCTTGGCCGGCCTATGCTCATGACCACGCTTGAGCGCCTCAGCGCATCGGCCCCTGATGCCCGCATCATAGTGGTGCTCAGCCCTGCGATGGAGAGTGTGTGGCTCGAGATGTGTGCCGAGCATAATTTCACGCTTCCCCATACTATAATATATGGTGGCGCAACGCGTGCCCATAGCGTGAAGAATGCTGTCGACACTCTCGATCCCGCAAGGGTAGGGTGGGTGTCGGTCCACGATGCCGCCCGGCCTATGGTGACGTCTGCTATGTTTGCACGCCTGCTTTCAGCTCTCGATGAAGCTCATCCCGGAGCTATCCCGGCTGTCGCTGTCACTGATTCGTTGCGCGTGCTTACCTCCGACGGTAATTCACGGGCCGTGGACCGCTCGCTTTACAGGGCGGTGCAGACTCCACAGCTCTTTGACGGACGTATGCTCATCGAGGCCTACCGTCAGGAGATACTCCCCACATTCACCGATGATGCTTCGGTGATGGAGGCGGCCGGATATGGCCCTCTCGCGCTCGTTGACGGTGATCCGGCCAATATCAAGGTGACCAATCCGGGCGACATTGACATTGTGAGCAAATCATTGCTCTGAAAATATAGAAGTGTGCGAGGTGGACAGATTAAGGCATACCGACATAAAGTTTCTGCGCGGGATAGGTCCCAAGCGTGCCGAGCTTCTGGAGAAGAATCTCGGTATCAGGACCTATTACGATATGCTGTATCATTTTCCCACCCATTATGTGGACCGCACCAGGATACGCACCATTTCCGAGTTTCAGGGCGAGGAGATGCCGTCGGTGCAGATACGTGGCCGGTTTGTGTCGCTTGCCGTGCAGGGCGAAGGGGCCAAACAGAGACTCGTGGGGCTGTTCACCGACCGCACCGGTACTATTGAGATCGTGTGGTTTCAGCGCGTCAGGTATCTGCGCGAGCATTACCGCACCGCCACCGACTATGTGGTGTTCGGCAAGCCCACGTTGTTCAACGGCAAGTGGAGCATGGTGCATCCCGAGATTGATCCCCCCAGCACACCGCTGGCCCATGAAGGATTCCGCGGAGTGTATCCGCTCACCGAGCAGTTGCGCAACCGTGGATTCTCCTCCCGCTCGTTTGCCTCGTCGGCCATGGAGATTATCGGAGGCATACGCACGCTCAACGAGACACTGCCCGAGCACATAGTGAAACGCTACAATCTCCTCGACCTGCGCACTGCCCTCTATGCCATACATTCCCCTCAGAACATGGCGATACTCGACCGTGCCCGCTTGAGATTGAAGTTTGAGGAACTGTTCTATCTTCAGCTTGACATCCAGCGGTATGCCCGCCGTCGGTCATCGAGCACCCAGGGGTTCCGATTTGCCCGCATCGGCCAGTTCTTCAATAATTTCTACAGCCAGTTCCTGCCATTCCCCCTCACCGGTGCGCAGAAGCGTGTGATAAAGGAGATACGAGCCGACATGGGCACCGGTAGGCAGATGAACCGACTCCTGCAGGGGGATGTGGGCAGCGGAAAGACTCTCGTGGCCCTGCTCACCATGCTGATAGCTCTCGACAACGGCTATCAGGCTTGCCTTATGGCTCCCACCGAGATTCTCGCAACCCAGCATTTCGAGACCATACAGAAGATGGTGGCCCCGATGGGCGTGAACGTGAAATTGCTCACCGGCTCCACCCGCAAGAAGGAGCGCGACGCGATCGATGCCCAGCTCATGGACGGATCATTGCACATACTCATCGGCACCCATGCCGTGATCGAGGACAGGGTGAGGTTCCACAATCTCGGTTACATTGTTATCGACGAGCAGCACCGTTTCGGCGTGGCACAGCGCGCACGCCTGTGGACCAAGAATGTGATAGCCCCCCACGTGCTGGTTATGACGGCCACCCCCATCCCGCGCACCCTCGCCATGACAGTCTACGGAGATCTCGACGTGAGTGTGATCGACGAGTTGCCCCCCGGGCGAAAACCGGTGCAGACCCTCCTGCGCTATGACGAAAACCGCCTCGCCACCTATCAGGGCATAGCCCGTCAGCTCAAGATGGGACGGCAGGTCTACATAGTGTATCCCCTCATCAACGAGAACGAGAAACTCGATCTGCGGTCGCTCGAGGAGGGATACGAGGACATATGCGAGATCTACCGCGACTATCGTGTGGCCTATGTCCACGGCAAGCTCAAGCCCGAGGAAAAGGACTATCAGATGAGCATTTTCGCCTCAGGCGAGGCCCAGATACTGGTGAGTACCACTGTGATCGAGGTGGGTGTGAATGTGCCCAATGCCACCACGATGCTCATTGAGAACGCTGAGCGTTTCGGCCTCTCTCAGCTCCATCAGTTGCGTGGCCGTGTAGGCCGAGGTGACGGGCAGAGCTATTGCATACTCATGACCAAACGCAAGATAGCCAAGGACACCCGTAAGCGCCTCGAACTGATGACGTCTACCACCGACGGATTTGCCATAGCCGAGGCCGACATGCAGATGCGCGGTCCCGGCGACATCGAGGGCACCATGCAGAGCGGTATCCCCTTTGACCTTCATATCGCCGATCTGGCCCACGACGGTCAGATAGTGCAGATGGCCCGCGATGCGGCTTGCGATGTGCTCGATGCCGATCCCGACCTGGCCTCGCCTGCCAATGCCGTGTTGCTCCGCCAGCTCGCATCGCTTAATTCCCGCATAAAGGACTGGTCAAAGATATCGTGAAAAATACAATAAGTGGCTTCAGGCATACTCTTGGAACCTTCTTAGGCTCACTCAATATGCTTACTTTTTGGAAAATCGGCCTATTTATGAAAAATTCACTAACATGAATAGTGATATTCAGGAAAAATACGTAAGTTTGTGGAGATAATATAATATTGAATCATACTTATAAATAATACAGAATTCCATGAAACCTTATGTAGTAGGTATCGATATAGGCGGTACCAACACTGTGTTTGGCATCGTTGATGCCCGTGGCGTTGTCATCGCCAGCTCCTCAATCAAGACTCTCAAGCATGCCGATTTCAATGATTATCTTGAGGATCTCTACGAAGGCGTGATGCGTCTGCTCGTGGCCCACGATGCCGTCGACAAGATCCACGGCATAGGTATCGGCGCTCCCAATGCCAACTACTACACCGGAATGGTGGAGAGGCTCGCCAATATACCCTGGCCAACACCCCTGCCTCTGGCCAAGATGGTGAGCGATAAGTTTGGTATCCCCGTAGCCATCACCAACGACGCCAATGCCGCCGCTATCGGCGAGATGACCTATGGTGCTGCCCGTGGCATGAAGAACTTCATCATGATCACCCTCGGTACCGGCGTGGGATCGGGTATCGTGATCAACGGACAGCTCGTGTATGGCCACGACGGTTTCGCCGGCGAGCTCGGCCATTTCATCGTGAAGCGCAACAACGGTCGCCTCTGCGGTTGTGGACGCACCGGCTGTCTCGAAGCCTATTGCTCGGCCACCGGAGTGGCCCGTACAGCCCGCGAGTTCCTGGAAATACGCACCGAGCCCTCACTGCTCCGCAATATCCCCATCGATGCCATCACCTCCAAGGATGTGTATGATGCCGCTGTCAACGGCGACAAGATTGCCAAGGAGATATTCGAGTACACAGGCAACATTCTCGGTGAGGCATTTGCCGATTTCGTTACTTTCTCCTCGCCCGAGGCAATCATCCTCTTCGGCGGACTCTCCAAGTCGGGCGACCTGCTCATGCGCCCTCTGCGCGAGTCGATGGAGCGCAACATGATGTACATGTTCAAGGACAAGGTGAAGGTGATCCTTTCCGAACTTAAGGAAGCCGACGCCGCCGTGCTCGGAGCAAGCGCTCTCGGATGGGAGGCAAAGCCCGACAATGCCACCGCTCCCGCCCCTATGGTGTGATTCCCGTGCCCCGGCACTCCCTCGGGTGAACGGCTATTATGGCCTCACATATCTGACAACGATATATAAAGCGACCGCCCCTCCGGCTACAACTAATGTACCGGCCCGGCGGTCGCTTAACTTGTTAGGGGAGTGGAGAGTTAAATGTGTTAAAATTTGTATCGGTATAACAATAATTCCTAACCGCATTTGGTAAAACGAGTAAAAGTGCTTAACTTTGCGGTCGAAAATCGTGGCACCTTATGTGAAAGTTGAGCGGAAATGATGCGCCGCGCAACGATATGAGGCATGATCGGTGGCCCACGCTTCCCGTCAATAAACAATAAATCAAAGAGATAAAAACCAACAGCCATGTCAAAAATTTGTCAGATCACAGGCAAGAAAGCAATGGTGGGCAACAATGTGTCGCACTCAAAGCGTCGCACCAAGCGTAAGTTTGACGTAAATCTCTTCAACAAGAAATTTTTCTGGGTTGAGGAGCAAGCTTGGATCACACTGACCATTTCGGCCGCAGGCCTCCGCACCATCAACAAGAAGGGCCTCGACGCAGCCATCAAGGAAGCTGCAACCAAGGGTTACATCAACGAAATCAAATACTTAGACATCATTTAAGAAGATGGCAAAGAAAGCTAAAGGAAATCGCGTTCAGGTCATCCTTGAATGCACCGAGCACAAGGCAAGCGGTATGCCCGGTACCTCTCGATATATCACCACCAAGAACCGCAAGAACACTACCGAGCGTCTGGAGTTGAAGAAGTACAACCCCATCCTCAAGAAAGTCACCGTACACAAGGAAATTAAATAATCTCACTGACTCATGGCAAAGAAAACCGTTGCAACTCTCCAGAAGGGAGAAGGCCGCACCTATAGCAAGGTCATCAAGGTCGTTAAGTCGGCGAAGACCGGTGCTTATACATTCCAGGAACAGATGGTTCCCAACGATGCTGTTAAGGACGTCCTTAAGTAATAAGGAAATAATAGGGTGCGACGAGTGATGCGCATAGCCGTCATCACTGATAGCACGCCGTTATAACCATTAATGTCCGTCACGATGCAGACCACGCGTCTCGCCGTGACGGACATTAATGGTTATATCGCATTATGTATCAGGTGGATGGCGCGTATCGTTCGGCTCCGATTCCGGTTGATACGTTTTTAACTATTGTGGTTGTGTCGGTTTTTTATTGTTCCCGTTGGATGGTATAGTGGTTTTTTCGTAACTTTGCATCGCAAAAAATACTTGTAACGTCCAATCATAATATTTCTCTATGGGAGGCTTTTTCGGCGCGATTTCGCGCGAGCCATGTGTCAATGACCTGTTTTACGGTACTGACTATCACTCTCACCTCGGCACCAAGCGTGCCGGACTGGTGACATTCGACCCCGAAAAGGGTTTCAACCGTAGTATCCATTCCATCGAGCGCGATTACTTCCGCTCGAAATTTGAGGACGAGCTCGACCATTTCGTAGGAAACCAGGGGCTCGGCGTGATTAGCGATACCGACCCTCAGCCCATTATTGTAAATTCTCATCTCGGCCGATACGCCGTGGTGACTGTGGCCAAGATCAACAACCTGCGTGAGATTGCCACCGACTTGCTCGAGCACCGTATGCACCTGAGCGAGCTTTCGGCCAATAATATAAACCAGACTGAGGTCGTGGCGCTCCTAATCAACATGGGAGAGACATTTGTCGACGGCATCAACCTCGTCTACCGCAAGATCAAGGGCTCATGCTCGATGCTCATTCTCACCGAGAACGGCATCATAGCAGCCCGCGACTATCTGGGCCGCACCCCCATCGTGATCGGAGAGAAGGATGGGGCATACGCTGTGGCCAGCGAATCGACCGCCTTCCCCAACCTCGACTACAAGCGTGTGCGTGATGTTGGTCCCGGCGAGATAGTGAAACTTACCGCCGATGGCGTGGAAGTGCTTCAGAAGCCAGCATCAAGATGTCAGATCTGCTCCTTCCTGTGGGTCTACTACGGATTCCCCGCAAGCGACTACGAGGGAATCAATGTGGAGGCTGTGCGCGAGGAGGCAGGTCGGCAGATGGGACACGAGGATCCCACCGAGGCCGACTGTGTGTGCGGTATCCCCGACTCGGGAGTAGGTCATGCGCTCGGATATGCCGAGGGCCGTGGCATCCCCTATCAGCGCGCCGTGCTGAAATACACCCCCACATGGCCCCGTAGCTTCACTCCCGGCAACCAGTCGCGTCGCTCGCTCGTGGCCAAGATGAAACTGATCCCCAACCGTGCCATCCTCAAGGACAAGCGAGTGGTGTTCTGTGACGACTCCATCGTGCGTGGTACCCAGTTGCGCGACAATGTGCGCACATTCTACGAGTGTGGCGCCCGCGAGGTGCACGCCCGCATCTCATGTCCGCCACTTGTGTATGGATGTCCTTTCATAGGCTTCACCTCCTCCAAGAGCGACATGGAGCTGATCACACGTCAGATCATACAGGATTTCGAGGGCTCGGCCAATGCCAATCTCGAGGCCTATGCCACTACCGGAACGCCCGAGTATGAGCGCATGGTGGCAGAGATCGCCCGTCGCCTCGAGCTCTCCACGCTCCAGTTCAGCAAGATCGAGTCGCTCGTCGACAGCATCGGACTCCCCAAGGAATCCATCTGCACCCACTGCTTCGACGGTACCGGCATCCAGCCCGACGAGGTGTACTGCGCCGACCATCCCGAGGAGGAGAATGTATAAATTCAGGCATATACTATAAATAGTATAATACAATAAGAAAAAAATTGCTGATGAGGTCCCTTATCAGCAATTTTTTTCTTCTTTTTTCAGATTTTATGATAAAAGTTCATAATGTTTGAAAAATATTTATACCTTTGCGTTGTACGTACCAAACATTATCCAATCAATTAATCTTAACCTCAACCCTATCTATGTTTAATTTAACGTTGTTTAACAATCGGGGGGGGGTATTTTGGACTATCAATTCTTGCAATCAGTCTGATTTCCCCATTCCCGCAGACATTAAGTGCCAACGCGGTTGATGTAGAATCAAGAGTCTCCAACGGAATTACGGCAACACAGCCGGCTCCGGAAAAGAGAACGATCAATGGATTTGTTTCCGATGAGGCAGGTGAGCCACTTCCGGGAGCATCAGTATTTCTTAAGGGAACCAAGAACGGTACCGTCACCGATATGAACGGTATCTTCTCTCTGACAATTCCGGCAGGAGCCAAGAATCCACAGCTCGAGGTGAGTTTCGTGGGCATGGTTAGCCAGACTGTAGCCATTAAGGGTGATAAGCCTGTCACAGTAGAGCTTTCCTATAATTCAAGCGATCTCGATGAGGTTGTGGTGATCGGTTACGGTACCTCCAAGGTGCGTGACCTTACCGGTTCGGTGTCCCGTCTCACAGCCCGTGACGTAGAGCACTCACCCATGACCTCCAATGTGGCCAGTATGCTTCAGGGCAAGGCCGCAGGTGTAAATGTAATGATTTCGAGTGCATCGCCTACCTCGCCTATTTCTGTGGTGATACGTGGACAGTCCTCGCTCTCGGGCGACGGTCAGCCACTGTGGGTGATCGACGGTGTACCACAGTACTCGGCCGATGTTTCAGGCGATGTGTCCAACACTCTCTATAACCTCAATCTCAATGATGTCAGCTCGATCGACATTCTCAAGGATGCATCGGCGACAGCTATCTACGGTTCGCGTGCTGCCAACGGTGTCGTGATCGTGACCACCAAGAGCGGTGGCGAGGGCATGAAGCCTACTATTGAATTCAGCTCGCGCTTCGGTTGGCAGTCGCTCAACTCCAACGACTTCAAGACGATGGATGCCGAACAGTACAAGACTTTCTCTAAGAAAGCCAATCTTCTTGAAGCCTTCCGAAGTGGTGGCATGAGCTATTTCAACAAGCGTTATATGGATATCGACAAGTTCAATCTTATCTCTACAAGCCAGTGGGATATGAGCGATATCGATGATATATGGCTTCCTAATGCTTACTATGACGGTCACGACAACTATTGGGATGCCATGACTCAGAACGCTTTTGCACAGGACTATAATGTCTCTTTGCGTGGTGGCACCAAGTCTACTTCCTATTATGCGTCGGTCAATTTCAAGGACCAGGACGGTATTGTTAAGGGTAGTAGCTCCAAGTACTTCGGTATGCGTTTCAACTTCGAGACCACAGTCAGCGAAAAGGTGAAATTCGGTCTCAATATGGATGCATCTACCCGTCGTGCCGACGAGAAGGACAATATGATTGACAAGCTCATCGGTATGCGTCCCGACTATCCAATGTATGATGAGAATGGTAATATCAATACAATTGACTACTATACCAAGAATCCTCTTGTGGAGTTGCTGGATAAGAACCATAGCGATTCCAAGAATTTCACCGGAATTTCTTTCCTGGAGTATAATATATTCCCCTACTTGAAGTTCCGCACCACCCTGAATGCCACATATTCCAATTCGGATTACGATAAGTTTACCCGCCGATACTATGATGGCGATACCAATACCGGTCAGAAAACCAATTCTCAGAATTATGTGATTGTATGGGATAACCTTCTCACATTCTTCAAGACTATGGGCAAGCACGATGTGCAGGCCATGATCGGTAGTTCGATGGAGCGTCAGTCGGCCAAGCGTCTTGCCGCATCCGGCTCCAACTTCCCTGATGATGATGTCCTCACCAATCTCGGCAGTGCGGCTATCAAAAACTCGATCTCAAGCTCCAAGTACAACTCATCCATCGTATCGGCATTTGCCCGTGTACAGTATAAGTTCAACGACCGTTATCTGCTCACAGGTACTTTCCGTGCCGACGGTTCTTCCAAGTTTGGTAAGGATAAGCGCTGGGGTTATTTCCCCTCGGGTGCTGTGGGCTGGATCATGTCCAACGAGGAGTTCCTCAAGGGTCTTGCCCCTGTCCTTACTTACCTTAAGCTACGTGCCTCCTATGGTAAGACCGGTTCGCAGAATCTCGGTTACTATGACTTCATCAGCGGTATCGGTTCAAATTCCTATAACGGACAGCCCGGATCCTACCCCAATTCGCTCGGCAACAATACCCTGCAGTGGGAGGCTCAGACACAGACCGACCTTGGTATCGACTATGGTTTCTGGGATGACCGCGTGCGCGGTTCTATAGGATGGTACCGCAAATATGTCGATAATCTTATCACATCTCGCCCAGTGCCAACGTCATCATCTTTTGATTATACCAATCAGAATGTGGGTGCTATCAGCAATACCGGTCTTGAGTTTGATGTTACTGTCACCGTGCTTCGCAACCGCGATCTCACCTGGGACATCAATTTCAATGCCGCTCATAATAAGGGTAAACTTGAAAAGCTAAATGGTATCACTACATATCTCGGAGGTGGAAATAATTATTTTAAGCTTGAAGAAGGTAGCGAACTTGGAACTTTTTATGGTTTTGTTGATGCCGGTCGTCTGTATGCCAATTATGAGGAAGCCTTGGCTACCATGCCTATCAACCCTGCTACCGGTCAACCTATGAATTACCGCGTTTCCTCATGGACCGAGGGTGCCGGTGACGTGTATCTCGTTGACCTTAATGGGGATGGTAAGATTACAAATGATGATAAGACTATTCTTGGTAACTGTAATCCCGATGTATTCGGAGGCTTCGGTTCCACACTTATATGGAAGGGCCTTATGTTGAATATGACATTCTCATATTCGATAGGTGGAAAACGTTATTGGGTTGACGAGGCTTCGAAATTCGGTGGCGTGAATGTATATAATGCGCCCACGTTCATTCTTGACAGCTGGACCATGAATCAGAGCGGCAAGTATCCCGTTTCCACCCACTACGGTATGGGACAGAACGGCACATTCTCCAACCGCTGGCTCCATGACGCATCCTATCTGCGTCTCACAGCGCTGAATGTCTCCTACAAGCTTCCTCAGAAGTGGTTCCGTAATTTCCTCATCAAAGGTATCGAGGCTTCATTCCAGGCTACCAATCTTTTCACGATTACAAAGTATCCCGGTATGGACCCGCAGGGTAACTTCTCAGCTCCCACGGCTCTTTATGGCGTAGGTTATGACTATAGCTCGTATCCCGCCGCCCGCACTTATAATGTAGGCCTGAAACTCACAATCGATTAAACACCTTGTCAATTATGAAAAAAAGATATATAGTGACGTTGTTGGCGGGATGTATGCTTGCCACTTCATCATGCGATGAATTCCTCACCGAAATGCCTGAGAATTCCTACACGCTTGAAAATGCAGTGACCGACTATAAGACGGCCCAGAACAGCGTGAACGGTATCTATGGCGTATATGCCAAAAATTCCTATCTTGGTGGATACCTCTATAGTTTTGCCCATTGTATGGCCGGAATATGGGACTATGCTCCTGACTTGGTGAATATGGGTTATAAACAATCAAATCCTAATACATTTATCGATGGTATCTGGAAGCAATGGTACAGCGTTATCAATGCCTCCAACGCGGCTATCGAGGGTATCAGCAAGCTTCCCGAGGATAAATTCCCTTCATCGGCCGAAAAGGAGAGGTTGATTGCCGAGGCCCGTTGTTTCCGTGGATATGCCAATCTGCACCTCTTGTGGTTTTACGCCCGTTGGTTTGATGCTCCCGAGTCACCCTATGGTATCATCTACCGTACACAGACTTCCGAGCTTACCAACCTCATGCTTGACCGCATATCGGTAGGCGACAGCTACAATGTGATTATCGATGACTTCAAGTATGCCGAGGAGCATCTCGGAGACTATACTTCGAGCCATTACATGTCAAAGCAGTTGGCCCAGGCGATGCATGCCAAGCTTCTGATGGTGCGTGGTTGGGACGGCGATTATGCCGAGGCTCTCAATCTGGTCAACAGCGTGATGTCTACCGCTCCGGCTGTATTTGCGATGGAAAGCGATGTCACCGAACTTTATGATAAGGCATGGGATTCCAAGGAATTGCTCTTCAGCCGTTATATGGGCGACCTGACCAATCTTTCCTACAGCGAGTTCATATATTCCTACGGCCTGTACTTCAACCCTACCTTTACCGACATTGTTCAGGAATGGCTTGAGGCCGATGAGCGTTATCCCTACATCGTGGGCGATGCCCGTTCTCCCGAGACCTGGCAGGATCAGCGCAAGGACAACATTCTCATCAAGCTCTATCACCGCGGTCGATATGAGGGTATGGATGACAAGTACACACCCTATCAGTTCCGTTATGCCGAGCTATATCTGATGAAGGCCGAGCTTCTTGCCCGCACAAATCCTTCCGATCTTACCGCTCCGCTTGCCGAGCTTAACAAGATGCGTGGCACATACACCAACCCTGTACTCGCTCCTATAACCGGGATTACCACTCATCAGCAGCTGATGGATGCCATATATAAGGAGTATGTGGTGACTCTACTCATGGAGAACGAGACTCCGTGGTTCGCATCACTGCGTTTCGAGCATGACGGTAAGCCTTGGATCCGCACCCTCAAACCCGATGTCGATTTCTCGGAAAACCAGTACTGCTGGCCTATCCCTGATGTCGAGATTATAGCTCACCTTAACAAGATTGAACAAAATCCAGGACTGGAATAAATACATTTTGATATGATTAAGAAATTAGCCCTATATATGGCCGGTGCGTTAGCTGTAATGGCAACCTCCTGCTCCGACGATCTTGATGTGGTCATCCCGGCTCCCGACAACATCACCTTCAATGAGATTCAGATGCCCGATCGTTTCACCCATGTGATAAACGATGGCGGATTCTCAGCCTCGGGTGTCAACTTCAATGCCGTGAAGTCGGGCTCACAGCTTGCCGGCGGTTTCTGTCTCAGCAACCGCAGTCTCCGCTCGTTTGTGTGGCGTGACGATGAGGTCTCGGTCGACTCGATGCGTTACAGCGTGTGGACACCCCGACCCAACACTACCGGCAATTACGTCGTGGGACATGTCAACGGCGATGATGCGTTCTTCACCCTCGATCGTCCCTCGGTGATAGAGTATGTGCTCGTGGCCAACACCACATGGTCGTTTCTGGCCATGACCTATGGCGATACCTACGACAAGGATGGCGAGCCTGTGGCCAACCCCAATGTGCCGAGCAAGCCTATGGGAATATGGCATTCCTATGTGCCCGGCGGTGTGAAGAAGTTCGGCGAGAATGACTATCTCACACTGACTGCCGTGGGATACCGTGGCGGACAGCAGACCGGACGGACTTCGGTAGACCTCGCTTGCAAGAAGGGTCATAACGCCGATAATCCCGACTGGGATTATATCCAGAACAACTGGCGTCGCTTTGACCTCTATCCGCTTGGCGAGGTTGACAAGGTGGTGTTCTATCTCGATTCATCCGACAAGGACGAGAACGGCAAAATGAGAACTCCTGCTTGGTTCTGCCTCGACGGTCTCCAGCTCAGAAAGTAACCTGACTGATCCACATATACTGTAAAACAAAAGTCTTATCACCCGCCGGGGATGAATCCGGCAACTGGGTGATAAGACTTTTGTTTTTCGTTTATATGTGAGCCTATTCCCGGAACACGCGGTCATTGAATATTCTGCCCTCGAGTGCGGCTGCGTGCCGGCGGGCATCCGAGGTGGTGAGATAGTGGTCGATTGAGTCGGCATGGCGGTGGTTGTGTAGGTCGGTGCCGAGAAAATCCACACATCCCATCTCTATGAGCCGTTCGGCCACCTTCTTTTCGTGCTTGCTGTAATATCCGGCAAGTGACAGTACATTGATCTGAAACAGCGTGCCGAGATTGTGCAGTTCGGCATACCGGCGGAAATTGTCGTGATAGTAATAATACCGTTCGGGATGGGCGAGGATAGGTTTGTAACCTTGCATTTTCAGCCCGTATATGAACTGATCAAGCATCATCGGCTCCTGCAGGAACGAACATTCGATGAGCAGGTAATTGCCCGGCATGGGCTTTATCATCCCCTTTTCGAGCAGTTCGCGGGTGAAGTCGTCGATGCGGTTTTCCGATGACCGTATCACCTCTATCCCGTTTCCGCGCCGTGCCAGCTCCTGTTTCAGCTCGTCGAGAGCCGGGTCGAGTATCTCGGGGGTGTTCTCGAATGTCGCCTCGGTGACATGCGGGGTGGCTATGATGCGCGATATGCCCCATCCCTCCATCCGTTCCACCAGGTCGGCCGAGGTGGTGGCATCGGGCGACCCGTCGTCAACGCCGGGGACAATATGGCAGTGTATATCGGTATGGAACGGAAGCTTTATCGGTTCCTTTTTTGAGAAAAAACTTAGAATTGACATTATCAGTGATAGTATAGGAATATAACGCTTGGAAGGGTGATTTAGTGTGATGGGAAAGCCTGAGGTTGTCACACTTCTATCAGCTCCAATAGTATGGTATTGCTTGTCAGCCATTTGTCCTCAGGAATGGCTACCCAACCCGCCGGGGTGATGATGAGGTTGCCGTTTTCGAGAAGCCTGGCCGATGAGGCGTTAAACGATGCCTTGAATTCCTGGGGGATCGCCTCGGGATCGAGCCCTGCCGAGGTGCGGAGCGCCGTGATGAGCATATCGTTGTAACGGTTCATCCCGTCCTCCTTGTCAATGATGCGGAACCCGTGCCCTCCCGACTGTATATATCCTTTCAGATCCGATGGATTGTACCACCTCACCCCTCCGGCCATCGAGTGGGCGCCGGGGCCGAGACCTATGTAGTCCGATCCGTCCCAATAGGAGGAGTTATGCACCGCATTCCGTCCGGGCAGGGCGAAATTGGAGATCTCATAATGTTCATATCCTGCCTCGCGGGTGGCCCGGCACAGGTAGGAGTACATCTCCTCGGCGAGTCGGTCGGATGCCTCGGTCACTTTCCCTTTCGACAGCATGACTCCGAGCCGTGTGCGCGGTTCGTAACTGAGCAGATAGGCCGAGATATGCTCGGGTCTGAGCGACAGCAGGCGGTCGAGATTGGCTTTCCATCCCTCCAATGTCTGGCCGGGAAGGCCATATATCAGGTCGCACGACAGGTTGTCGATCCCACCTTCCCGAAGTGCTCTTACCGCCTCCTCGGCCTGGGCGCCGGTGTGCCGTCGGCCAAGGAAACTGAGAGTGGAGTCGTCAAACGTCTGTATACCCATGCTCACACGGTCGATGCGGGTATTGGTCACCAGATGCTTCACCCAGCCGCGGGTCACATCCTCGGGATTGGCCTCGATAGTAAATTCCCTGAGAGGGGCAGGTGCCGGGATCCCCTCGATCAACCGGTCGAGCAGTTCCACCGGGAGGCTCGACGGAGTGCCTCCCCCCAGATATATTGTGTCGGGGACAGCTCCGCCACCCATTGCTTTCCATTCCTCACCCACAGTGTCGACGTAGGCTTCCATAAGCTCCCGCCGGGGGGTGGAATAGAAGTCGCAGTAGGCACACTTGGAGTGGCAGAACGGTACATGTACATATACTTTCATTACCGGCGGCATAATAGTTTGAATTGACAGAACTCGCAGCTCTCCTCTTTCTTGGCCTGGGTAAACGGGGTGTCGGAGAGCACTATCTCGCGCACCAGAGCGCTGAACCGCTCCATGTATTCATCCAGGATCTCGTGATAGTCGGTGAACGGTGTCTTGCCAAACATTATCGGTTTCAGTCCCTCGGTGTAGATGGTGCGGAACTTGTAGATGAACGGCTGTATAGGCCCTTTGTAGCGCTCCCTCTCGGCATAAGCCTTGGCGTAGAACATCAGCTGAAGTATGGCCTTGCGTCTGTCGCTCACAGTGGGGTCAAACAATTGGTCCAGATCCTTGAACGCCGTCGGATCGCCTCCGGTCTTGTAGTCGATGATGCGTATGGTGCCCTGGGTAGGGTCGCCGTAGTGGCCCGGAGGATACACGCGGTCCACGCGGTCGAGATACTGCTTGATATTTATGGTGAGGTCGGGGGCCAGAGTCATGGTCCCCGAGATGGGAAGCTCGGCGGCGATGAAGTCAAACGGGGCAAACTGCTTCTCCTGCTCAAACATGCGCGTGAGGATGTATTTGGTGAGATTGCCCATCACCCTTGCTTCGCCGATCAGTGGAGTCTGGTCCCCCTTGCCGTGCTTGTTGAACAGATCGTTCACTGCCTCGGTGATCAGTCGGTCGAGTCGTCCTTTGGAAGTTATGAGGCTGTCGAGCATCTCAGCGGTGATTTTCACTGCCGGCGCGTCACCTTTCCATTCCATGTAGGCCTGCTGAACCACGGCGTGTACTATCGAGCCGTATGTGGCGCTGTCCATATAATCGGTCGGCTCGGTATCAGTGTTTAGCTCACACAGACTTTTCAGATAGAACTGCAACGGACAGTTGATGTAATCGTTGATCAGCGAGGCCGAGAGCCGTTTGCCTCCCGGAGTGCAGAACGTCATGAGCTGGCTCTTGATCTCGGGAGTCCTCTCTATATTGATCACCGGCTTCTCCTTGGGTGTGAATTCGTAGGCTCCGAGCGAGTGGTGTATCTTGCACTCGGGGTGCAGATAGAGCAGCTGGGTGATGTATCTCGACATCTCGCTTGTGTAGGTGGGACCGTTGCGGGAGTCATAATATATTGTCACCTTGCTCGCCCGGCTTATGAGTCGGTAGAAATAGTAGGCGTAGATGGATTCCTGATAGTCGGTGGTGGCCATGCCGTAGCTCTGGCGCAGTGAGTCGGGGATGAACGAGCGCGTGTAATGTTTGCGCGGGAATATGTGCTCGTTCATCGACAGGAGTATCAGGTTGTTGAAATCGAGGGCGCGGGTCTCGAGCACTCCCATCATCTGCAGTCCGCGTAGCGGCTCGCCCACGAAATTGACCGACACTCCGGCTATGGCTTTCTGCAACAGTTGTATGAAGGTGGAGTCGCGCATCTCAATTTTCCATCGGTCGGCGGCGTTCTTCAGGTCGTTGAGCGCGTCGAGATAGGCGTGTATGAAGAACACCTCCACCTTGTTGTCGTCGGGCTTAAGAGCCTCGCGCAATGATGTGAGCAGTGTGTGGAAATAGGCATATACATCCTCGATGGAATTTGGGTCGGATATGGGGGTGAACACATATCCTATATTGGGCGCTGTCTCGCGTGCCACCGATGCCGGGAGCATGTAGATGCGCTGTGTGGCAAAGAGTGTGGTGAGCGCATTGCACCCCTCGCGGTCGATCGACGACAATAGCGGATGGGATATCACTTTCTTTACATCTTCGTGGAAATAACTCCACTCTCCGCGAGTCTCGGTGGCCCGCAGATGCAGGCTCACCAGCGAATTTATCAGAGAGGCAAACGATGTGGTCCTCATCGGCAATCCCATCGTCACATTGAGAGGCATCTCTTTTGTCTCCCCATTGTCAGCCGGAACCTCGCATTTGATTCTCGGAATCGAGTGTATCATAGGGATCAGGAGCGAGTCGTCGGGTAGCACTACGGCGGTGTCAATGGCATTCTCAGGATTGGATATGGTGCCGTCCTCGATCCATTCCTCCAGGGTGTGGCCGGCCATCTTGGCCTGGCCAACCGATGAGGGTAATCCTTTCAGGGATATTTCGGGAAACTGGCCGTCGGGGATAGGGTAGCGGGCGTTGAGGTCGTAGCGCGACTTGAATCGGGCGGCGTTGCGGTCGATAAAGCGCGATGCGGCATTGCCTTTCACCCTCATGGCCGGCGATGCGTTGTCCCAATAGAAATCGGCCACTCCTCGGGCATCGAGGTTGCCGAATATCGACAGCTCGGCCAGGGTAAGCACATTGAAGCCTACAAATATGTATCGTGAATGGGACAGATCGGACGTGTGGCATCGGCGCAGATGCTCCACGGCGTCCCTCACGATCATGCCCTGGGTTCCCATTCCGCATCCGCGCAGGGTGGAGGTGTAAGCGCGGTAGAGAGGATCGAGCACCTCCCACAGTTTCAGGAATTTCTGCTCGAGCGGGGTGGGGGAGTTGTAATGCAGGTGTTGCCAGAAATTCTCCGGCGAGTGAGGGGTGAACTGCTCACCCCAGTATTTCTCGAGTATGGCCCGCTGGTCGTCGGTGAGATAATTGGCGTTGACCTCGCGGTAGCGTTTCAGGTTGACAAAAAGCCTTGACGGATCCACCAGATACAGGTCCACATCGTTGAAATCGCTTAATATCATCTCGCCCCAGAACATGAAGCGGTCAAAGTCGATATCCTCGCCTCCTATCTTGCGGTATTCGTTGTATAGGATAAACAGCTGTTCCATCCTCGGGGCCTCGACCAACGGCACTATACGGGCCGTAAGGTCGCCTATGGTGGCGATCTCGGGCATGATGAACGGTTGTCCGGCAACCATTTTCATCAGATGATGCCTGAAGAAAGTTCCGCTTCGTTTATTTGGAAATACGAAGCAGAAATCCATCATCCCGCCCCGCTCATTCTCAAGATATACCTCTGCTATCTGCTCTAAAAACGATTTCATTAAAAGTTCTTGATAAGGATGATCATCTTGATGGCGAAGTCAAAGTTCACGATTTTGCCGTTGGCGTTGCCGGCGATGTCGATGGAGGCGCGGTTCATCTGGCGGATAATCTCCTCGGCATTATTTTCGGTGATGAAGCGGGCAAACCTTTCGCTGAACTGCGACTCGGTGCGGTTCATGTAGGTGAGTTCCTCCACATGGAGATTGTACACAAAGTTCTCGCGTATCAGCCGTTGGCAATAATCGTAGAATTTCACCTCCTGCTCCCTGCCCATGGCGGTGACATCCGCGCTCCATTGTTTCAGTCCCCTAACATCACGCTGATAGGCCAGGCGCATCAGCTGGACGAAATAATCGAAGAACATGCGGCTCACGCTTGTGGCATCCACCGATTTCAAGGCTGCGTTCACGTTCCCCGAGGCTATATGGGCCAGAGCCATGGCATCCTGCTGATCCATCGCCAGGCGTGATGAGAGATATGAGGCCACCGATGCGTCGTCGAGGCGAGTCACCTCGATAGGACGGCACCGTGACTTTATGGTGGGGAGGATCGAGGATGCGTCGTTGCTCACGAGGATGAACACCGTGTCGGGAAACGGCTCCTCGATGAGTTTGAGCAACTTGTTGGCGGCCTGCTCGTTCATCTTTTCGGGAAGCCACATCACGGTGATCTTGTAGCGCGAGGCCGTGGCCGATACCGCGAGCCGGCGCTCGAGCTCGGCACTCTCGTAGACATATATTATAGGCTGGGCGTTCTTCTTGTCAAACGATGAGGCCCAGCGGTCGAAATCCATGAACGGGCTTGCGTTGATGAACTCACGGAACTCGTCGAGATAGTCGTCCGACACCGGCTCCTTGAGCTTATCGGTCTTGACCACAGGAAACACGTATCGGGTATCGACATGGTTGAACGACCTGTGTTGCAGACATGCGTTGCACTGCTCGCACGGTTCCCCATCGGTGGTAGGATTCTCGCAATGGAGATATTGGGCAAAGGTCCTGGCAAGCATGAACTTGCCTGCCCCAGCCGGGCCGTGAAGCAGAAGCGCGTGGGGCACACGGCCGTCTGCCACCATGTCGCGCAACTGGCGTTTTACATTCTCGTGAGATGGGATGTCCTTGAATTTCATATTTGCAAATTTAGCTAAATTTGGCAAGAATCCTGAGTGGAATTGCAGTAAAATAAATTTTAAACAGTTTCTTAGTTGTGTCATTAGTTATAATTGACTAATTTTGCAATATACAATGGTGACCTGTTTATCCAATGCTTGACATGCTCCGATTTTCCCGTAAACCGTATAAGCTGGGCCTTGTGCTCAGCGGTGGCGGTGCGCGCGGTTTTGCCCATGCCGGAGCCTTGCAGGCTCTTGAGGAGATGGGCATAAAGCCTGATATAATAGCGGGCGTGAGTGCCGGGGCCGTTGTCACGGTGATGTATGCGTCGGGCATGAGGCCCCACGATATACTCCAGTCATTCGCCGACGCGAAATTCGGCAGCTTTGCCGAGCTCGCGGTGCCTCGCGACGGATTCTTCTCGATGGACGGATTCCGCAAGTTCCTGCGCAAACAGGTGGGATATTCCGATATTTCCGAACTGCCCATCCCCTCGGTGGTATGCGCCACCGATCTGCTCAACAACAAGGCTGTGGCATTTACCGAGGGTGACATCGCCGAGCGTGTGTCGGCCTCATGCAGTATCCCCATCGTGTTCAAACCTGTGAAGATCGATGGGGTGACATACGTGGACGGAGGTGTCGTGGCCAATCTTCCGGCCTGGGCCTTGCGTGACAAGTGCAAGTATCTGATAGGGATAAACTGCTCGCCGTTGCCACGGCGCGGTCAGCCCAAATCGATACTCGACATAGCCCAGCTCACCTATGATATTCTGGTCAAGACCAACACCATCCCCCAGATGGAGCTGTGCGACCTGGCAATCAGCATCAATGACATAGCGAAATACAAAGTATTTAACCTCAAAGAAATCAACAGGGTGTTCCGCTCGGGATACGACAGCACGATGCAGGCCTTGCTTCAGGCCGGATTTGTGCGTCCGTCCGGTGCCAAGTGAACCCCAAAAGCCTTATCTGAATTCCAATGAACCGTAAACCGATCATCTACCAGCTCTTTCCCCGTCTATTCACTAATACCAACACAACCTGTATCCCCAACGGCACCATTTCTCAGAATGGCGTGGGGAAAATGAACGATATTACCGACAAGGTGCTCAACGGCATCAAGGAGCTCGGTGTCACCGCCGTGTGGTACACAGGGGTAATAGAACATGCCACCAAGACCGATTACAGCGATCAGGGAATCACTCCCCCCGACAATCCCCATGTGGTGAAAGGCGAGGCCGGCTCGCCCTATGCCATCAAGGACTATTACGATATCGATCCCGATATCGCTGTAAATGTCGACGAGCGCATGGCCGAGTTCGAGGCTCTTGTGGCCCGCACCCACGATGCCGGACTCGAAGTGATAATTGATTTCGTGCCCAATCACACGGCCCGTTGCTATCACTCCGATGCGGCGCCCGCAGGTATCGAGGATTTCGGTGCCCACGATGATACCGGCATGTTCTTCACCCCCAACAACAATTACTACTACATCACCCGTCAGCTTTTCGCTCCATCCATAGATCTGGGAAGCGGTAAGAAAGCATACGTGGAATTTCCCGCCAAGGCTACGGGCGATGACTGTTTCTCGGCATTCCCCGGTGTCAACAACTGGTATGAGACCGTGAAGCTCAATTATGGCCGTGATCCCTTCAACGGTTCCGGTCATTACGATCCTATCCCCGACACGTGGTTCAAGATGCTCCACATCCTCCGCTTTTGGGCATCGAAGGGGGTTGATGCGTTCCGTTGCGACATGGTGTTCATGGTGCCTCTGGAATTTTGGCAGTGGGCCATCCCCAATGTCAAGGACCGTTATCCCCATGTGAAATTCATCGCCGAGATATATGATGTGTCGCTCTACCGCGATTTCATTTTCACCGGAGGTTTCGACTATCTCTATGACAAGGTGAACCTTTACGACACGCTCCGTGGCATCCAGTGCTCCAACTATTCGGCCGCTACCATCACTAATTGCTGGCAGACAGTCGAGGGTATCCAGCCCCACATGCTCAACTTCCTCGAGAATCACGATGAGCAGCGTTTCGGTTCCAAGTTCTATGCCGGAGATCCTGCCAAGGTGATCCCCTCGCTCGTGGTCAGCTCGATGATCTCGACCGGTCCGATGATGATATATGCCGGACAGGAGCTCGGCGAGCAGGCTACCGATTCCGAGGGTTTCAGCGGATACGATGGCCGTACCACTATATTTGACTACTGGAGCCTCGGCACCCTGCGCAGGTGGTACAACGACGGCAACCCCGACGGTTCACAGCTTACACCCCGCGAGCGTTGGCTCAGAGCCAAGTATGCCACCATACTCAAGCTCTGCAACACCGAGAAGGCCATCTCCCACGGTCGCTTCTACGATCTGATGTATGTCAACTATCAGAACCCCACTCTCAATCCTCATCGCCAGTATGTGTTCATGCGTAGCCAGGAGGGTGTGACATTGCTTATAGCCGTAAACTTCTCGTCCGATTCATGCGATCTCGCCGTGAACATCCCCCGTCATGCACTCGAGATGCTCAATATCCCCGAGGGACAGGTGATGGCCCGCGAACTGCTCACCGGAGAGACCGATTTCAAGACCCTCTCATCCACCGAGCCTTTCGCCACCATGATTCCCCCCTACGATGCTGTGGTGTGGCGCATCAAGCACCGTGACGTTCGCGAGAAATAATAGAAGGCGTTTCCGTTCGCCTAATCTATGATATACCAATTGCCCCCGAAAGCTCTGAGCCGAGTTTTCGGGGGCAATTTTTCTTCGCGGGTTACTGTTTCGGCTTTATCCCCAGTATCTTCATCATTCCCGGGAAGAAACCTTTTTTGTTCTCACCGAGCAGGGCGAGAATCAGTTTCTTGCGTATGAAGTAGGGGATTATCCTGTACTTCTTGCGCAGACGCATGTATTCGGGCGTGTTGCGTATCTGCCATGTTCCGGCAAAATAATGTATGGCATGGGTATTATCCGTGACGCATCCCGGATTGCGCGAGTAGGCATACGAATCCTTGGGGCAGAAATACTCGCGTGGATATATGGTTATGAGCCCCGGGAAATCCTGTAGACTGTCGTCCATCCTCAGTCCGTGGCGTTTCATGTAGTCGGTCATCACGGCCACATTGGTAGTGGTGTCGGTGGTGCCGTCCTCTCTTATGAAATGTCGTTTGGAATATTCCGCAAGGTTTTCGCTTACATATTTTCCTCCTTTCGCCGATCCTATCACTCCGGTGGTCACATGCCCTGCATCCTCGAAACCCGAAAATGCCTCATGGCCGAGAAATCCGTCCAACGGTTTCAGCACCTCCACGTCAGTATCCATATACACGCCCCCTTCCGAAGCGAGCGCATAGAGCCTGGCCACATCCGACACGAAAGCATATTTCCCCGCATCGTAGGCCTCCCTCACGTAGGGAAACATATCCAGGTCGAAATTACTCTCGTTCCATTCCTTTATCTCATAGTCGGGACAATGTCTCCTCCACGACCCGATATATCTCACTGTGTCCTCAGGTAGAGGTTTCCCGCCAAACCAGCAGTAATGTATTTTCTTTGGAATCATGTTAGCGCCCGGGTGTTGTATTGCAGATTGCTGATGCTTATTCCGAGATCTATTAAAAACGACCTCTTATCCAATATGCCGGCAAAGGTATCGTGTTTTTTCATGATATGCAAGCCCCGTAAGTGAAAAGAAAAAAGGTTAAAGACCGGGATCACCTCCTCAGGTCTTTAACCTTTATATTATAGTCGTTAATGCTGTTTAGTCACGACGGGGCTCGCGACGGGGACGGTCGCCACCTTCACGGCGGGGTCCGCGGTCGCCACGCTCGCGGCGGTCACCACCCTCACGACGGGGACGGTCGCCACGGGGAGCACGCTCGCGCTCTACGTATCCTTCGGGTTTGGGCTGAAGGGCACGCATAGACAGGCGGTACTTGCCGGTCTTCTTGTCGATCTCGATCAGCTTCACCTCCACCTGGTCGCCTTCCTTAAGTCCGGAAGCCTCCATGTTCTCGAGGCGATCCCATGAGATCTCCGAGATGTGGAGCAGACCGTCGCGGTTGGGCATGAACTCGACAAATGCACCGAACTCGAGGATCGAGCGCACCTTGCCGGTATATACCTTGCCCTCCTCGGGAAGCTCAACGATAGCGTTGATCATCTCGAGAGCCTTGTCGATCGAAGGCTTGTTGGCAGCAGCCACCTCGATGTATCCGCCGTCGGGGATCTCGTCGATGCTTACGGTAGCGCCGCTGGCCTCCTGGATACCCTGGATCACCTTTCCGCCCGGGCCAATCACAGCACCGATCAGCTCCTTGGGGATGAGCATGGTCACGATGCGGGGCACGTGAGGCTTGTAGTCCTCGCGGGGTGCGGGGATGGTCTCCTCGATCTTGTCGAGGATATGAAGACGGCCTTCCTTGGCCTGGTTGAGAGCTTTCTCGAGGATCTCATAGCTGAGACCGTCCACCTTGATGTCCATCTGGGTGGCGGTGATACCGTTGCGGGTACCTGTCACCTTGAAGTCCATGTCGCCCAGGTGGTCCTCATCGCCGAGGATATCGGAGAGCACTGCATACTTCTCGCCGTCCGAGATCAGACCCATTGCGATACCGCTCACGGGGCGCTTCATCTTCACGCCTGCATCGAGCAGTGAGAGTGTGCCGGCACATACGGTGGCCATCGACGACGAGCCGTTGCTCTCGAGGATGTCGCTCACGATGCGGCATACGTAGGGGAAATCATCGGGGAACATACGCTTGAGTGCGCGGTGGGCAAGATTGCCGTGTCCTACCTCGCGACGGCCTACACCGCGGGGTGCGCGGGCTTCGCCGGTCGAGAAGGGGGGGAAGTTATAGTGGAGCAGGAAGCGCTCGCGACCCTGGTTGAGCACGTCGTCGAGGATCTTCTCGTCGAGCTTGGTGCCGAGGGTCACGGTAGCGAGCGACTGGGTCTCACCGCGGGTGAACACGGCTGATCCGTGAGGTCCGGGCAGGTAGTCGGTCTCGCACCAGATGGGGCGGATCTCGTTGGTCTTACGGCCGTCGAGACGTATGCCCTCGTCGAGCACACAGCGGCGCATGGCCTCTTTCTCCACGTCGTGATAGTAACGCTTCACAAGGGGAGCCTTCTCCTCGCGCTCCTCCTCGGGGAGTGAGTCGATGTATTCCTCGCAGATGGCGTCGAAGCTGTCCTGGCGCCAGTGCTTGTCGGCACATCCGGCCTTGGCGATGGCATAAGCCTTGTCGTAGCACTTCTCGCGCACATCCTTGCGCAGATCCTCGTCGTTCACCTCGTGGCAGTATTCGCGCTTCACGGTTGCTCCGGCTTCCTCGGCCAGTTCCATCTGAGCTTTGCACTGCTCCTTGATGGCTTCGTGAGCCACGCGGAGGGCTTCGAGGAGGTCAGCTTCGCTTACCTCGTTCATCTCGCCCTCTACCATCATGATGTTGTCGTAGGTAGCGCCTACCATCAGCTCCATGTCGGCCTTCTCGCACTGCTCGAAGGTGGGGTTGATTACAAACTGTCCGTCAATACGGGCCACACGCACCTCGGAGATGGGGCCGTTGAAAGGAATGTCGCTCACAGCCATGGCAGCTGAGGCGGCGAGTCCGGCAAGAGCGTCGGGCATATCGACACCGTCGGCCGAGTACATGGTCACCTGTACGATGGTGTCAGCATGATAATTGTCGGGGAAAAGGGGGCGGAGTGCGCGGTCAACGAGGCGTGAGGTTAAGATTTCGTAGTCGCCTGCACGGCCTTCGCGCTTAGTGAAACCGCCGGGGAAACGTCCGTTGGACGAGAATTTTTCTTTGTACTCTACAGTCAGGGGCATAAAGTCAACACCTTCGCCGGCCTCCTTGGCCGAGCATACTGTAGCGAGGAGCATGGTGTTGCCCATGCGTAATTCTACCGCTCCATCGGCTTGCTTGGCCAGCTTACCTGTCTCCAGGGTGATTGTGCGGCCATCGGGCAGCGCGATGGTTTTTTTGATTGGATTCATAAAATGTGTTTAATTCAGCTTTATTGTTTTCTTCGTTTTTGCAGCTTAAGGGGAGAGCGTGGTGTGTCCCGTCATGGCCGGCCCGTAAGCCGGGAATTGTGGCGAGTTCACACGGATTTTGCAAAGTTAACAATTATTTTCCAATATTTTAGATGCTTAACCCTTAATAAATACAAAAACTGCCCTACAACATATTCAGGGCACGATATGCGGGTGTTTTCCTACTGCTCAGCACGCTCTATGGCCATTCGTAATTGCTCCAGTGCGCGGTGAATCACCGAGCGGGGTGCGCCGGCGTTTAGGCGCATGAATCCCTCTCCTCCGGGGCCGAACATTTCGCCGTCGTTGAGGGCCAGGCGGGCTTTCTTCACGAACAGGTCGTTGAGCGCTTCGTGGTCGAGCCCGAGTCCCCGGCAGTCGAGCCATACCAGGAACGAGGCCTGTGGTCTCAACGGCTTGATTGCGGGGATATGTTCACGGCAATAATCGATGATATAGTCGATGTTCCCCTCCACATATTTCAGCATCTCGCGTCTCCATTCGTCCCCCTGGCTGAAGGCCGCGATAGTGGCGATGGGTGCAAACATGGTAGGCTCGTTAAGCTCGTTGGCCTGGAGCCAGCCGTAGAAGCGTTCACGCAATTGGGGATTGGGCACGATGGCGTAGGAGCTTACTATGCCGGCTATGTTGAACGTCTTGGAGGGCGCACCGAATGTGATACTGCACTCCGCGGCCTCGGGCGAGACTGATGCGAAGGGGATATGCTTGTTGTCCCACAGAGCCATGTCGCAATGTATCTCATCCGAGATCACTATTATGCCGTGACGGTGGCATATCTCGGCGAGGCGTGCGAGCGTGGCGCGGTCCCAGGTGATTCCGGCGGGGTTGTGGGGATTGGACAGAATCAGCATCCTGCACTTGTCATCGATCACGCTTTCGAGATGGTCCAGATCCATGCTGTAGCTCCCGTCGGGGTTCTCTATGAGAGGATTGTTCACAACCTCGCGTCCGTTCCCCTCGGGGGTGAGACGGAACGGATGATACACAGGAGGCTGTATTATCACCTTCTCATCGGGCTTCACGAACACATTGATGGCCATGCCTATCCCTTTCACTATGCCGGGGATATATGTGAGCCATTCGCGTTCCACCTTCCACCCGTGATGATCGGCTATCCAGCGCATCACTGTGGGCCAGTACTCGGCGGGCTCCACCGTGTAGCCATACAGTGAGTGGTCGAGCCGTTTGCGCAGGGCCTCGGTGATGAATTGCGGGGTCTCGAAATCCATGTCGGCCACCCACAGTGGCAACAGGTCGGCGTCGCCGTAACGCTCCTCGAGCACATCATATTTCAATGCGCCCGTGCCTCGGCGGTCTATTATCTTGTCGAAGTCGTATTTCATATCTCGTTTGTTGTTGATTGCGGTGTCAGTTTTTTTCCAAAGCCTGCCTGATGTCTTCAAACAGATCGTCGGGATCCTCCAGGCCTATCGAGAGGCGTATGGTGGTGTCGAGTATATCCATGCTGTCGCGCTGGGCCTGGGTGAGCGGGCCGAAAATCGTGCTCGCCGGATGTATGGCGAGCGACTTGTTGTCAAACAGGTTGGTGGCGCGACGTATCAGCCTGAGATTGTCGATAAAGGCGTAGCAAGCCTCCTTGTCCTCGAGATCTATGGTGAGCATCGCACCGGCCGTTGGGCCAAACTGTCGTCGGGCCAGTTCGTGGTAAGGATTATCGGGCAGGCCTATGTAGTTTACGCTCTTTATGCCGGGAAGTCCACCGAGCTGTCGGGCGAGCGTCATGGCGTTGGTGGCCTGTATGCGGTATCTTGCATCGAGCGTCTCCAACCCAAGAGTCTGCATATAGGCGGCATGGGGTGTCATGTAGGCACCGAGATTCAGCAACATCTCCTTCCTTATTCTCCGTCCGAAACCCTCGCAAGTGCCATAGTCGATGATGAGGCCTCCGAGCGAGGTCGCTCCGCCCGAGATGTATTTGGTGCTCGACACCACTTCGATATCTATGCCCAACTCGCGGGCGTCAAATTCGGTAAACGGTATCATGGTGGTGTCGGCTATGAGCGGTATCCCATGCTTGCGGCATATAGCCGATAGCGCTTTCAGGTCGGCCACCTCCATCTGTGGATTGGTGATGATCTCGAGATACAGGCAACAGGTGTCACCGTCCACGTCCCTTTCCACTTCCGCTATATTGGTGAGATCACACAGGTGCGCCCCCACTCCGAAACGACTCAGCGTGTCGGTGATAAGCAGATATGTGTTGCCAAACATGTGGCGTGATGTCACGATATTGCGCCCTGTCGAGGCTACGGCCATCAGCGCATTGCTTATGGCTGCCATTCCCGAGCTGAATGCGATCACGTCGTCGGCTCCGGTCAGAGCCTTCACCTTGTTTTCGAAATATATTACCGTCGGATTGGTTACGCGTGAGTAGTCGGGGGCATCGGTGCGTCCGCAGAAAGCATCGGCCATCACCTCGGCGTTGTCAAATTCATAGGCCGCGGTGTGATACACAGGCATACTCAGGGCGTTGTAAGCGTCGCGGCTCTGATATTGCGAGTGTAGGGCAATAGTCTGCTTTTTCATTTGTGTGTTATGATTGATTGTGTGGCAAAGTTAGAAATAAAATGGCACTGACTGTCATAATTTGCCCCCTAAAATTGCAATATCGTTGGTGATTTAATAAATTTGCAGTATGAACCATAAGGATAAGGTAACTAAAACCAATGCGGCGCGTCTGCTCGACAAGGCCGGGATCGCTTACGGATTGATCCCCTATACAGTTGACCCCGACAATCTCGCGGCCGATCAAGTGGCCGCCGAGCTCGGCGAGGATATTAACACCGTGTTCAAGACTTTGGTGCTCCATGGCGAGAAGGTGGGCTATTTCGTGTGTGTGGTGCCCGGAAATATGGAGGTCGATCTCAAGAAAGCGGCCCGTGTGGCCGGCGCGAAGAAAGCCGATCTCATACCTATGAAGGATCTGCTTGGTGTGACCGGATATATACGTGGAGGCTGTTCGCCAATAGGAATGAAGAAGCCATTCCCCACATTCTTCCACTCCACCGTTCTCGATTACACCGATATCTACGTGTCGGCCGGTGTGCGTGGCCTGCAAATCAAAATCGCCCCCGATCAATTAGTAAAATTCTGCAACGCTTCTGTGGCAGATATTGCCACATTGAGTTTATAGGTTTATAAGTTTAAAGGTTTAAATTAATGGATGAATTCTCGTTTGAAAAACTTCAGGCGTATCAATATGCAAAAGTTTTGACTAAGGAAGTTTATAATTTTTGCAGAGATTTCCCTGAACATGAGCGATTTGCTTTGTGTAGCCAGATACGAAGAGCAATTGTTTCCGTACCATCTAATATTGCAGAAGGATGTGGTCGGAGATCTTTAAAAGAGAAAATTCATTTTATTGAAATTGCGTTCGGGTCTCTCTATGAGACATATTGCCAATTGGAAATCGCTACTGATTTAGGGTACTCATCGATGGATAAATTGATATCTATAAAGCCGAAATTCCTTTCTTTATCAAGGATGCTTAATGCGTTGAGTAAAAGCTATGAAGAAAAACTAAATTTAAAATAAACCCTGCGGAGCCATAAACCTATAAACCTTTAAACCTATAAACTATATTTAGATAATGAATAGAATAGGAATCGTATTTTCGTTTACAGGCTTCGGAGAAAGCCACGGAGCTGCCATAGGTGGAGTCATTGACGGAATGCCGGCCGGAGTGAGGATTGACCTCGATGCTGTTCAGCACGAACTCGACCGCCGCAAGCCGGGCCAGTCGGCTATAACCACAGCCCGCAAGGAGAGCGATACCGTCGAGGTGCTTTCCGGACTGATGGACGGCGTTACCACCGGTTGCCCCATCGGTTTTATCATACGCAACGAGAATCAGCACTCGTCCGACTACGACCATTTGCGCGACACCTTCCGTCCGTCTCATGCCGATTATACCTACACTGCCAAATATGGTCTGCGCGACCATCGTGGCGGTGGCCGATCGAGTGCCCGCGAGACTGCAACCCGCGTAGTGGCCGGAGCCTTTGCCCGTCAGGCCCTCTCGCAAATGGGCATTTCCATTCAGGCTTACACCTCGCAGGTGGGAGCCATCCGCACCGCCGATGATTACCGTGAGCTCGACCTCTCTCTCATCGACAGCAACCCGGTGCGTTGCCCCGATCCGGCCAAGGCTTCCGAGATGGAGGCGCTGATCCTCGATGTCAAGCGGGCCGGCGATACCATCGGTGGCGTTGTAACCTGTGTGGTCAAGGGTGCGCCCGTTGGGCTCGGCGAGCCGGTGTTCGGACGCCTTGGTGCTCGTCTTGCCGACGCCATGATGAGCATTAATGCCACCAAGGGATTTGAATACGGACAGGGATTCCGCGGGGTTGAGCTCCGTGGTAGCGAGTGCATCGACACTTTTGTAAACGACAATGGTCGCATCTCCACCCTCACCAACAATTCCGGTGGCATACAGGGTGGCATTTCCAATGGCCAGGACATATATTTCCGCGTGGCCTTCAAGCCCGTGGCCACCCTCATGCGCGATGTCGAGACTGTGGATTGCAACGGCAACCCGGTAGTGGTCAAAGGCAAGGGCCGTCACGATCCTTGCGTAGTGCCCCGCGCCGTCCCCATTGTCGAGGCCATGACTGCCATTGTGCTTCTCGACGCTGTGTTGCTCAACCGTGCCGCCCGCCTGTGATATGAAGCATTTCAGGGATTTCTCCGATTTTCTTGCCGATCATTTCCCCGGCAAGATGCAGAAACTGTCGGTCAATGCCGGCTTTTCGTGCCCCAACCGCGACGGCACCAAAGGCACCGGAGGATGCACCTATTGCAACAACCTCTCGTTCAGCCCCGGTTACTGCCGTCCGGTCCTGGGTGTGACTCAGCAGCTCGAGGAGGGCAAGCGGTTCTTTGCCCGCAAGTATCCCCACATGCGCTATCTGGCCTATTTCCAGTCATATACCTCTACTCACACGGCCGACATATCCCGACTCATGGACATGTACAGCGAGGCATGTGCCGTGGATGGAGTGGACGGTGTGATCATAGGCACGCGCCCCGACTGTATGCCCGACGCGCTCCTGGAGCAGCTGCGTGAACTTCCTTGGTCTATGATCGAGTATGGAGCCGAATCCTCCCACGATTCCACCCTTGCGCTCATCAACCGTTGCCACACATGGGCCGAGACCGCCGATGCCGTCAGGCGCACTCACGAAGCCGGACTTCCCTGCGGGCTCCATCTCATCAACGGCCTCCCGGGCGAGACTGAGGAAATGATGCTCGCCACCGTCAGGGCCGTCAACGATCTGCCCGTCGATGTGGTTAAGTTTCATCAGTTGCAGTTACTTCGTGGCACCCGCATGGCCGCCGATGTCGAGGCAGGTCTCTACGATATACCCCGGTTCACCCCCGAGAGTTATGCCACCCTCTGTGCCCGCCTTGTCAGGGAACTGCGTCCCGGCATAGCCATTGAGCGGTTCGTCTCGCAGTCGCCTCCCGACCTCCTCATCTATCCCCGTTGGGGCCTGAAAAACTACCAGTTCACCAATCTTGTTATAAAAGCATTACACTCATAATCATTGCTCCTGAAAAACTATAATACCCACATGGAAATCATAAACTTTGCCGAGACCCCATCGCTCATCAGCCAGTACATGACCGAACTCCGCGACGTAAAAATTCAGAACGATATGCTCCGTTTCCGTCGCAACCTCGCCCGCATCGGCGAGATCATGGCCTACGAGATCTCCAAGACCATGGCTTACACCAAGGAAAAGATCACCACTCCGCTTGCCGAGATGGAGAGCGATGTCCTCAGCGAACAAGTGGTGCTCGCCACCATCTTCCGTGCCGGAATCCCCTTCCATCAGGGTTTCCTCGATTATTTCGACCACGCCCAGAACGCATTCGTATCGGCCTACCGCAAATATCGCGAGAAAGAAAACTTCGACGTGTTCATTGAATACATCGCCTCGCCCCGTCTCGACGGCAAGACCCTCATCATCGCCGACCCCATGCTCGCCACCGGCGCATCCATGGAATTGAGCTACCGGGCCCTCCTCACCAAAGGCAACCCCGCCCACATCCATGTAGCATCCGTGATAGCCTCCCAGGCTGCCGTCGACTATGTCCGCGCCACCTTCCCCGCCCACAAGACCACCCTATGGGTCGGAGCCATCGACGCTGTGATCAACTCCCACTCCTACATTGTCCCCGGTCTCGGCGACGCCGGCGACCTCGCCTACGGAGTCAAGGAATAACCCCCACCGTCCCTCAGCCCCCAAAGCCCTGAAAGGGCGATGCAATCGTAGCCCCATCACGAGCGCCAGATGCAAATTGCCCGCAGGGCAAAATTTGCATCAAGGCGCGCGGTATGGGGGACAACGGATTAATTCCCATATAGGGCATCGAAGATGTCCATTAAAACGATTCGTATTAGCCGGATTTATTGAGGCTTGGGGACGTGGCTATGAAAAGATAATGGCCGAGTTTGACAAAGCGAATCTTACCCGTCCGACATTCAAAGTAGAACAAGGAGGCATCGCCACCGACATTCCGCGTGAAATATTCATGTCTATAAGAGGTGGCGTGAAACCGATACGTATCAATCAAGACCGAACTAAAATCGAACTAAAATCGAACCAAAACCGAACCAAAACCGAACAGAAAAATCAAATTGTAGAAATGATAAAGTCTAATCATCAGATTAGTAGGGTTGAATTGTCTGTTCAATTAGGATTACATGAGAGCAGTGTGCAACGGCGACTTGATGCTCTCGTAAAAGAAGGTCGATTGCGCCACATAGGTCCGACTAATGGTGGCTCATGGGAGGTGATTGAATAAACATTACCACTACATTTAGAAATAACTCTTTCCATGTTTCGATTATGCCCAGTCAATCCCAACCGGAAGATTATGTGTGGCAATTTCTGATGTCATGATGTAAAATCACAAAATAAAAAATCAATAATAGTCTGAAATCTAAATATTATAGATAACTTTGCGACAGGCTCTTGTTCCGATCCGACAGCAATGCCTCCCGACCGAGCAAAAATAATTGGCATCTCCCGTCATCGCCTCTCCACCGACGGCGATGGTGTAACCACGCTTGTCGCTTTCCACGGCTGTCCGCTCCGTTGCCGTTACTGCCTGAATCCGCAATCGCTCGGCGAGAGCGACCGTTTCAAGGAATACACTCCGCAGTCACTATATGATGAGGTCAGGATTGATGAACTTTATTTCCTCGCTACCAACGGCGGTGTGACTTTCGGCGGTGGAGAACCTGCATTACGTCCTGATTTTATCCGCCGTTTCCGGGAACTGTGTGGCTCGTCATGGAGGCTGACATTAGAAACTTCGCTTAATGTGCCACATGAGAATATTGAGGCGTTGCTCCCGGTGGTAGATTCTTGGATTATCGACATAAAGGATATGGATGCGGATATTTACCGTCAATACACGGGTCAGGATAATTCGCGTGTGCTGTCCAATCTACGCTTGATCGCCGAGGTAGGCCGTCAGAAATATTGCATAATACGGCTACCGCTTATCCCCGACTACAATACCGACACCGACCGTGAGGATAGCCGCAAGGCTCTATCCGCGCTCGGCTATACCAAATTCGATCTATTCACCTATCAAATCCGCAAACACTGACTATGGCAGGCAAAAAGAAATATATTCTCGGAATAATCATTTGTTCGGTGTTATTGTGTTTTTCAGTAATACTTATTCCCCTGACCTCAGGTAAAGACGGATTCGCGTCACGATTGATTTATGCGCTATTCAGTCTTTGGATGGCTTGGGGCATCTATCGTGGACTACGGCATCTTTTCTATAAACCGATACATTCTCTGAATCCTACTTTTCAAGGAGTGGAATATAATCCAGTTCAAATTCCATTGAGGAAAGTGGCATTGGACTTTTTCAATCCACTAAAAATGAAGTTCCGCACAATGGGAAGCATCTTTATTGTCGGCTCTTTGGGAATATACACTTGTCTTGTCGGCCCAAAACTGAAAATTTATTTTTGGGCGTTTCTCATTCTGATGGTTATACTCAAAGGGTATCTGCTATTTCAGACGCTCAGACTTGCCAAAGGTAAGAATGAACTCGGAAGAGTTATCAACGATTCATTAGAAGATTATACAGATGGCTATGAAGTTACGGAAGAAATAATAAATGCTGATGATGCGACAAGCGATGCCATTATCACACCGGTAAGGGAGCGTGTAAATGTATGTGGCACAAACGATGACTATACGCAAAATTTGACAAATTTTTCGACAGAACAAAAACATATCCTTGCAATCAACCATTACATTTCAGCGGTATATGGAGGCTCGCATTATGAGTTTTTTACCTCTCATCAGGGGCGGGTTTGCATGGATGCGATAGATGGTCTAACTGCAATAGGCGCAATCGAGTATGCCAATATCTTACGGAAGGCGGCTGAAAAATTCGATGGAATAAACCATCCTGTCTATGGCACGGAAGACCGCAGAGACATTATTGATGCTTCTGATATTGACTTTGAAGAAGACGACAACGCGCTCTATGAACTGGATGAATACGGAGAGAAAATAGAGGCTTTAATGATGACATATATACGAAAACACCCATCCAAATTTATTTTCAAACAACCTTAAATTTCGCTGACTATGGCACGAGGAAAGCAGACCTGCAAGATATTGAAAGAGATTCGTCGGCAGATAGCCGAGGCGAATGACATAGAGTTTGTAACGTCGGAGTGTCGCTACAAAGGTGACTGTCTCGGTACGTGCCCCAAATGCGAGGCTGAGGTGCGATATCTGGAGCAACAGCTCCGCGCGCGTCAACTTATGGGTAAAGCCGTTGTGCTTGCCGGAATATCGGCCGGTATGATTGTATTTTCAGGATGTGGTAATTCCTCAAGTCAGGCCGACAGTTATAGACTGCAAGGTGAGCCTATGGAGTCGCTTCAAGGAGCGATGATTCTTGACTGCGAGGAAGAGCAGGAAAGCGAAATTGAAGCGGTAGATTCAGTGTTTGATAGTAGTGGCGTTAAAGAAGGCGAAGCAATTAGTGTAGATGAAGCCACAATTTCATCTATAAATCAAGAGCAAGAATCAACGGCCACTAAAACGGTAAAATGCCCTACATCTTTCACGAATGTAGAAGCTTCTGCTTCAACGGAAAAGACGGAAGAGCTGATATACGCTGTGGTCGGTGAAGTCGCAGAAACTCAACCCGAATTTCCGGGTGGAATAAATGCGATGTTTCAGTTTTTTGTCGAAAACCTGAAATATCCACCAACTTGCGATGACGTTCAGGGCAAAGTGATAGTACGTTTTTTAGTTGATAAAACCGGAAAAATACGTAATACGGAAATTGCAAGAAGTAATCTGCCGGAGGAGTTTAATAAAGAAGTTCTCCGAGTTGTGCGACTTCTGCCTAAATTCAAGCCAGGAGAAAGAGATGGTGTGCCCGTTGATGTATGGCAGGCAGTTCCTATCAGTTTTCGTCTTATGGACTATCAAAAACTTATAGACAATCAAGAAACGGAATAAGTTAAAAATCATACTGAAATGATTGTGCCGATATACAAGCAGGATATTGTTGTTGACAAGAATATTCATGAGATTATGGATTTCATGGATAAGGCTACCTTTCGTCCTGCATCGGCTTTGATTACACAACGCAGTTTTGTAAACGGATTTGAGTTTAGAGGCTCGGTTTGGTCTGACGGTTTTTGTGTTATCCGTAATTCGGACTTTCAATCATCTCTTGCTCCTATGTCGAAAGCATCAATAACCGCTATAGATGATAATAGTTGCGAGGCACATCTTGAAATTGGGCTAAACATCCTCATAGTCATCCTTATGAGTCTGTTTGCTATAGGGATATTGGCGATTGGAGCCACTGCCATTCATGAGATTATAACACACGGTATGGTTGGAGACACAGTGCTGATTCTGACGGTTTTCATCCTGTTTGCAAGTGTACTTTTCTTATTTCTTCGTTTTGGCTTCTATTCCAGATATAAGAAACTTAAAAGCCGAATGTTGAAAATATTATCTTAGACACACTCTTAACCAACGAGAATTCTTTTATAGAACTCATGTTAAATTTCCTCCCCGTAACTTACAAACTTTCTGTAATTTATGCTTCGGGGTGGAAAATTTGAGCTACGAAACTATCCGTGGCTCGAATTTTTTTGCTAAATTTGCTTGTTACTTGTGACAGTCCATGCCGGTAAGGCTCTGTGGACTGCCTGAAAATGAATTCCTAAATCTAAAACCTACAATAACGTTATGAAGAATTGCAAGTATCGTGGCGTGGTTGTGCCTATGGTCACACCCGTTACCGAGAAAGGTGAGTTGGACGTACCCGCAGTAGAAAGAATCATCGAGTTCTTTGCCCAGAACAATGTAGCGCCCCTCCTTATGGGAACCACCGGCGAAGGCAACAGCGTATCGGCTGCCGACGGCCTCCTCATGGTGGAAACCGCTGTGAAGACCGCTCACGGACGCATCCTTATCTATGCTGGACTGACCGGCAACTGTTTCTCAGAGCAACTCACCCAGGCTGAAGCCTACACCAAGGCAGGTGCCGACGTGATAGTGGCCACCCTCCCTTCCTATTACGCTCTCACCGAGGAGCAGATGTATGGCTACTACAAGAATTTGGCCGACGCCATCACCGGCCCCCTCATGCTCTACAATATCCTCGCCACAACCCACATGACCATTCCCGTTGACGTGGTGAAGCGTCTCGCCGACCATCCCAATATCGTGGGCCTCAAGGACTCCGAGCGTGACCTCGACCGTATGCAGCAGTGCATCGCCATCTCCAAGGACCGTGAGGATTTCGCATACTTCTGCGGTTGGGCAGCCCAGTCGGCCTACTCCCTCTCGATCGGTGGCGACGGCATCGTGCCCAGCACCGGCAACTATGTCCCCGAGATGTTCAACGACCTCTACAATGCCGCCGTTGCAGGTGACATGGATACCGCCAACCGTCTCCAGGACGAGACCAACGAGATAGCCAAGATCTACCAGGCCGGCCGTACTCTCGGCCAGTCGCTCACTGCCTTGAAAGTGATGATGCAGACCAAGGGCCTGTGTGAGCCCTGGATGCTCATGCCCCTTACCCGCCTGTCGGCCGATGAAGAACAAGCCATAAAGGAGAAATTATGAGCGACATACATTGGATAGACTATCTGATAGTCTTCTTCTCCGTGGCTTCGGCCATCGGAGTCGGCGTATATTTTGCCCGCAGGCAGAAAGATACCAGCACCTACTTTGCCGCCGGCGGTCGTATCCCCGCCTGGGCCGTGGGTATCTCCATCTTCGCCACACTCATCTCGAGTGTCACATTCCTGGCCTATCCCGGAGCGGCTTATGCCGACAACTGGATTCTGCTTGTACAGGGCCTCATGGTGCCCCTGGTGCTCCTGGCTCTAATCGGTGTGATAGTGCCCCTGTTCCGCAAGGTGGTCAAGCTCTCCACCTACGAATACTTTGAACGGCGTTTCGGCCTCACGGCGCGTATGTACAGCTCGTTTGCCTTTACGCTCGGACACTTCTCCAAGGCCGGCACCGTGTTCTTCCTCGTGTCCATGGCCCTCGCCACATTCCTCGACATGAACATCTATGCCATCGTGCTTGTGCTCGGTGTCACAATCATCTTCCTCACTCTGCTTGGAGGCATGGAAGCCATTGTGTGGATGGACGTTGCCCAGGGCGGACTGCTCATTGGCGGAGGTATCATCTGCGTGATCCTGTTGCTGTTTCTCCCCGAGGGAGGTCCCGGCGAGGTGCTTCGCATAGCCGGCGAGTACAACAAGATCGACGTGGGTCCCTACGACTGGGATTTCACCCAGCTCACGTTCATAGTGATGGCCCTCAACGGCGTGTTCTATGCCCTGCAGAAGTATGGCACTGACCAGACCATCGTACAGCGCTATCTCGCCGCCAAGAACGACAAGGACGCCAAGAAGGCCGCTTATATCGGTGTGATGATGAGTGTGCCTATCTGGGCCATGTTCATGTTTATCGGCACATGCCTCTTCGCCTACTATCACTCCTCGGGTGCCCCCGCGCTCCCCGACGGACTCAAGGCCGACGAGGTGTTCCCTTACTTCATCAGCAACGAACTCCCCGTGGGTATCCGCGGACTCATCATCGCCGCGCTTGCCGCTGCCGCCATCTCGAGTCTCGACACCGACCTCAACTGCCTCTCGGCCATCGCCGTCCAGGACTACTACGTGCGTTTCAAGAAGAATGCCACCGACAAGCAGCAGCTGCGTTTCGGCCGTCAGATGGTAGTGCTCTCGGGCGTAGGAGCCGTGGGAGTCGCTATCCTCTACATTTCGTGGGGCGGTGAAGGCGTGCTCGGAGCATTGTTCTCGCTCTATGCCATCTTCTCGGCCGGTATTGTGGGCATATTCCTGCTCGGACTGTTCAGCCGTCGGGCCAATGCCAAGGGGCTGTATGTAGGCATCATCGCCGCCGTGCTCTTCACCGCCTATGCTGTGCTCACCTCCACCAAGGTCGATATTCACGGTACCGGTGTCAAGGAGACCCTTCTCGACCTTGGATCATGGAACTTCTCCCACCATAAATATATGCTGGGTGTGTACAGCCACCTCATAGTGCTTGTCGTAGGCTACCTTGCAAGCTTCCTCTTCGCCGCTCCTCTTGCCGAGAAGGAACTCACCATCTATGGTTACCTCGAGGACAAGAAGAAGGCCGAGACCCAGCTCGATGTAGAACCGGTATGATAACAACGTCATAATAGTACACTACTTAATATGAAACCGATAACACTCCTGCAGCCCCAGAAGATTGTATTTGGATCGGGCTGTATCCAGACATTTGCCGACGATTTCCTTAAGCTCGGCCATAAACGCCTTTTTGTACTCACCGCGCCCCCCATTCTCCCGCTCATAGAGCCTACATTGGCCTATCTCCGCGAGAACGGCGTGACCATCGAAGTGTTCCAGAATATCCTTGCCGAGCCGTCGCTCGGCGACTTCAATGCCATCCTCAAGCAGGCCCGTGAATTTGGAGCCGACAGCGTGGTGGGCATTGGCGGTGGCTCGGTGCTCGATGTGGCCAAGCTCGTTGCCGCATTCGCCGATAGCGACCAGCTCGCTCAGGACTGCTTCGGCACAGGCTTCATCAAGGAGAAAGGCCTGTGGCTCGCATGTCTGCCCACCACTGCCGGAACAGGCAGTGAGGTATCTCCCAACGCCATTCTGCTTGATGAGCGCGACAAGCTCAAGAAGGGTATCGTGAGCCCCTATCTGCTTGCCGATGCCGCCTATGTGGATCCCAAACTCACCATGACAGTCCCCGCCAAGGTGACAGCCGATACCGGCATGGATGCGCTCACCCACTGTATCGAGGCTTACACCAATAAGTTTGCCCATCCCGCAGCCGACATCTACGCTCTTCAGGGCATAAAGCTCATTGCCGCCAATCTGCTCCGTGCAGTCAAGGACGGCAGTGACGTGGAGGCCCGCGAGGCCCTCGCTCTCGGCTCGCTCTACGGAGGATTGGTACTCGGTCCGGTCAACACCGCTGCCGTACATGCCCTCAGCTATCCCTTAGGTGGTGAGTTCCACATTCCCCACGGTCTCTCCAACGCCATCCTGCTTCCCTCGGTGATGAAGTTCAACCGCCCTGCCAACCTGAAGAAGTATGCCGAGGTGGCTATCGCCTGTGGCGCTCCTCAGGGAAAGGATGATGACGAGACCGCCCAGAACGGCGTGGATTTCATCTACGAACTGTCCAAGGCCGTGGGTATTCCTCAGAAGCTTTCTGAGCTGAATATTCCCCAAAGCGCGGTCGACGGCATGGCCAAGGCCGCTATGGAGGTTCAGCGTCTGCTCAAGAACAATCCCCGCGAGGTCACCGAACAGGACGCAAGGGATATTTATAACTCACTATATTGATACTCCACGATATGAAACCGATATTAGCGATCACTATGGGCGATCCCGCGGGCATAGGCCCCGAGATTGTGGTGCGCTCCCTCGCCCGTGAGGAGACTTACGAGAAGTGCCGTCCCATTGTCACCGGCGATGCCGCCGTGATGCAGGAGGCTGTGAAGCGTCTCGGCTATGACTTCAAGATCAATGCCGTGGACAAGGTGGAGGATGCCAAGTTTGAGTACGGCACCATCGATGTCTATGACCTGAAATGTGTCGACATGAGCACCTTCCGTTTCGGCGAGGTACAGGCCCAGTGTGGCAACGCCGCATTCGTGAGCATCAAGAAAGCTATCGAGCTTGCCATGGCCAACGAGGTCGACGGCACCGTGACTGCCCCGCTCAACAAAGAGGCCCTCAACCTGGCCGGACACCACTACGACGGCCACACCGAGATTTACGCCACCTTCACCGGCACCAAGAAATATGCCATGATGCTTGCCGACGAGAATATACGTGTGATCCACGTGTCCACCCACGTGCCTCTGCGCAAGGCTTGCGATCTGGTCAAGAAGGCCCGCGTTATCGAGGTGACCGAGCTTATCACAGACGCCTGCAAGCAGTTTGGCATAGAGAACCCACTCATCGGCATAGCAGGCCTCAACCCCCACAGCAGCGAGAACGGCATGTTTGGCTACGAGGAGGCTGAGGAGATCATCCCCGCCATCGAGGAGCTGAAGGCCCGTGGCTTCAATGTCGACGGTCCCGTGCCCCCCGACTCGATCTTTGCCAAGGCCAAGTGTGGCAAGTATGACGGATGCGTGGCCATGTATCACGACCAGGGTCACATCCCCTTGAAGGTGTGCGCGTTCAATTGGAACAAGGAGACAGGAAAGATGGAGAGCGCCAACGGCGTCAACATCACCCTCGGACTCCCCATCATCCGAGTGAGCGTGGACCACGGCACCGCGTTTGACGTGGCCGGCAAGGGTATTGCGAGCGATGATGCCATGGTGCTCAGCATCGACTATGCCACCCGCATGGCCAAGTATCGTTTAGGCATAAAGGAATGATCGCCGTTATAGCTGACGACATCACAGGAGCGGCCGAGATGGCGGGCATAGCCCACCGTCTCGGCCTCAGTGTTCAGCTTGCCATGTGGCCACGGGCTGTGAGCGATTGTGATGTCCTTGTGGTGGCCACCGACACCCGTTCGATGCACGAGGCCGAGGCAGTGGCCGAGACCCGGCGAGTGGCCGAGGCCCTGAGGGAGATCCACGGAGTGGACAGTGTGTTCAAAAAGACCGATTCGGCCCTGCGCGGACATGTGGTGGCCGAACTTTCGGCTCTGCTACCGCTCACCCGTTACAGCCGTGCCCTCTATATCCCGGCCAATCCCTCGAAGGGGAGAATAATCCGCGACGGGGTTTATTACATAGGGGGGACTCCGCTTCATGAAACTGATTTCTCCTTTGACCCTGAGTTTCCCGCCTATTCCTCCAGCCTGCAAGAGCGGTTGGCCGGGTGCGGTGAACACGGTGTGATGTATGCCGATGCTACCGATGATGCCGATATATGCTCGGCAGTTGCCGGGGCTGGTGACGATACGCTCCTTGCCGGAGCCGCCGATCTGTTCACGGCATATCTCAGAAGCAAGTTTCTGTGTCGGGAAACACCGGTCGATGGATTCAGGCTCAATCTGGATGATTGCCTCATAGTGTGCGGAAGCACCCAGAGCCGTCCCATAGATTGTGGCGTGCCCACCGAGTATATGCCTACTGCGGTGTATGATGAGGCCGAGTCGCCCGACGGTTGGATCGCCGGACTCGTCGCCTCCTATTCCTCCCGCCATGCGATGATCATGGCAGTGCGCGACCGCCATCGCACAGGCAAGGGGATCGCCGTGTACCTGCGCGAGACCATGGCTCGGTGTGTCAGCGAGCTTGTGTCGGCCCATTGTCCCGAGGATCTTGTGATCGAAGGGGGAGCCACGGCCTATGCCATCCTCAGCCGTCTTGGCTGGAACTCGTTTACCATAACTCAGGAGATCGCTCCCGGTGTGATACGTATGCGTTCCGACGATTCGGGCACTTACGTCACCATGAAGCCGGGCAGTTATCCGTGGGGTGGGCTTTTCTAAGAAATTCCGGTTTACAGAACAAGGCAGGGTGTGGCCCCAAGTGGACCAGGCCCTGCCTTCATGTTCATATTGACGCTCTGTATGTGTCCGGTGTTCAGTTTGCGGATTTAGAGGTTGTTATTAAACGACCTTTTATGCCGGTCTATGAGATCTGACATCCGCGCTTTCAGATTCTCTGCCGTTAGTTTCTCTTTCGGTACCACGAAATTGAGTTTTGCGGTTCCTGTCGTATGTGTTATGCCATAATCCTCGGGCGCATCATTGTCTACCAGTATTTTCGCTTCCACATATACTATTCCGGTTTTCTCGTTCCATACTTTCAGGTTCTTGCAAAATTCTATGAATGTCGTCTTGCAGGGATCCTCTTCACCTGATGAGTTACCGCCGGCACCCGTCGCAGGGCACAGTATCTCGGCATTGATCTGGAACGGATCATTGAGTGGGCTTTGGGCCGAGTATCGGTTCATCGTTGTGCCATTGTGCTCCACTACTTTGGAATAGAAGAAGAATGGAGGTGGGGGTGGGGTGTTGATGAACGCTGTAGCGAGTTTGTCCATATATCCCGGCCACTTGGCTTTGATGACGTCGGGATACCGGTTGGCGATAGCTTTTCTCAGGTCGGTCACCAGCTCCTCGAGCACGGCGCAGTTGGTATTCTTCTCGGGAGTCCATGCTGACGCGATGTTGCCGTCGCTTGCGTAAAAGTAGTAGGTTGTACCGTCCAGACCCAAAATGTAGACCGGGGCTGAATTGTCAACGGCGATGTCGATGAGCGATGCGAGGCTTCTACCGAATTCCGGGTCGATAGCCAGCTGTCCCGCAGGCACGGCCACCGAGTCCCTGAGCTGGGATTTCCGGATCATGGTCAACGTGTCGCAGTTCTCCGACAGGCTTATGCCATATAGTGTGAAAAACGACGGGGCGATCACGATACCGCATTTGCGGTCGGCTCTCAGCAGCTCGGTCTCATACCCCCGGGCATATTTTTTGCTGAATTCGCTTGGGATTTCGAGCCGGCTCTGAGCCACGACATTGACCGAGAGGGTCACGCCGACGATAAGGGATAATATTTTGTGTAAGGTAGCCATGTGCGAATATAATGAAAAAGCATCGGAAAGTCAAGAGGCAACCTGCTGAAATATCATTAAATCAATAAAATAGGAACAAAAGGATAGGATTGAAGAAAAAAAGAGGAATAACCTTTCGGAAATTCCTCTTTGCGGAGTCAACTTGTGCGCATGAAGGGACTCGAACCCCCACGACCTGAGTCATTAGATCCTAAGTCTAACGCGGCTACCAATTACGCCACATGCGCGGATGATTTTGTTGATGCAAAGGTAAGAGTAAAGGTTGAATTTTGCAAATATACGGGTGTAAAAGTCGAGATTTTTATGTTATAAATCATATTTCAGCATTTTTTTACATTTTTGTATGGATTTACAAATTATTGTTTTTAAATTAGCAGTCTGAATAGATTATCACATTATACCCTATTTTTCCGTGTATGGAACTGAATGACCCCATCCTGGCTCCCGAGGAGTCCAAGGAGACAACCTTGAATCAAGAGCCCCAGGCTCCGGCAGAAGCCGTTAAGGCCGAAGTGGCAGAAGACCTACAAGTAACTGAACCGTCAGAGACCGTGGTATCCGAGCCGGCTGAATCAGCCGCCGTGGAGGCTGACGAACGTCCGCGTTTCAAAGCCCAGACCAAAGACGAGATACTCGAAGAAGTGAAAAACATGTCGGAGCTTGACGCTTCGGAGGTATCGGCCGATGATGTGTCGCGCCTCAAGCAGCAATTCTATTCATTGCGCAACGAGGAGGCCCGTGCCGAGCGTGAATCATTCCTTGCCATCGAGGGAAACACCCCCGAGGATTATGTGCCGGCGACCGATCCGGCCGAGGAGACATTCAAGGAACTGATCGGAGTCATTCGAGACAAGAAAGCCGCCCAGCGTGCGGCTCTCGAGGCCCAGCTTCAGGCCAATTATGAGGCAAAGCAGGCAATTATAGCCCAACTTGTGGAGATGAGCGCCGATGCCGACAATGTGAACCGTGTGTTCCCCGAAGTGAGGGAGTTGCAGACACGCTTCAAGGAGATCGGCGAGGTGCCCCAGCAGTACTCCAGCGAGGTGTGGAAGAACTATCAGGAGGCCGTGGAGAAATTCTACGACCAGTTGAAGATCAATAAGGAACTGCGCGACTACGATTTCAAGAAGAACCTTGGCGAGAAGGAAGCCCTTGTGGCCGAGGCCGAGAAGCTCCAGGAGGAGCAGGACGTGATCGTGGCGTTCAAGAGACTGCAGGAACTGCATGACCAGTGGCGTGCCATAGGCCCCGTGCCCAAGGAGGTGCGCGAGGAGATATGGGGCAAGTTCAAGGAACTCTCCACCCAGATCAACAAGCGCTATCAGGATTTCTTCGTGGAGCGCAAGGCCAAGGAGCGTGAGAACGAGGAGGCCAAGACCGCGATATGCGAGCGCGTGGAGGCTCTGGATTTCTCCACCCTGTCGACTTATGCCGCATGGGATGCCATGACCAAGGAATTCATGGAGGCTCAGGCCGACTGGAAGAAGCTGGGATACGCATCACGCAAGGCTAATGCCGAACTGTTTGCCCGCTTCCGTGGCGTGTGCGACAAGTTCTTTGCCGCCAAGGCTGAATTCTTCAAGAAGATGAAGGATGTGCTTGCCACCAACCTCGAGCGCAAGATCGCACTGTGCGAGCGTGCCGAGGCCCTGAAGGACAGCACCGACTGGCGTGCCACAGCCGACGAGCTCACCCGCCTGCAGAAGGAGTGGAAGACAATCGGCGCCGTTGCCAAGAAGTATTCCGACCAGGTGTGGCACCGTTTCCTCGCCGCCTGTGACTACTTCTTCGAGCAGAAGAAGAAAAACACTTCGGGTACACGCCGCAATGAGCGTGCCAACCTGGAGCAGAAGCAGGAGATCATAGAGAAGATCAAGGCCCTCGACGAGAAGAACGGCGAGCGCGACGAGACCATCAAGGCCCTCAAGGATCTGCAGGCCGAGTGGCAGAGCGTTGGCCACGTGCCTTTCGCCGAAAAGGATGCCATATATGACGCCTACCGTGCCGCTGTCAACAAGATTTATTCCAAGTGGGATGTGGCACGCCGGGGATCGAGAATGGAGTCATTTGAAAGCTCTCTTTCCGAGATGGACGGCGATACCAACCGTCTCTACCGCGAGCGCGAACGCCTGTTGCGTGCTTATGAACAGCGCCGTGGCGAGCTCAACACCTATGAGAACAATATGGGATTCCTCTCGGCCCGTTCCAAGAATGCCGACTCTATGCTCCGCGACATGCAACGCCGTATGCAGAGACTCAAGGATGACCTTGCCGAACTCGAAGCCAAGATCAAGGCTATCGACAGCAAGTTGTAAATCTACCGACAGCTCTATGCGACCGATCACGCAATCGGTTGCACACCAATGATATTCCAACTGTGGGCCGGGCATTGTCCGGCCCCGTTTTTGCCTCAACAGGCGGGTAACACGCGTATCCCGCCCCGCCTTACACCTACGTCACCGCAATGAACACCGAGACACTTTCAGCTCAAGATATATCCGCCCGCGCCACAGCAATGCTGGCCCGGTTCTACGGCTACAGCACATTCCGGCCTCTTCAGCTCGAAATCATCACCACAGCCATGCAGAGGCGCGACTCGGTGGTGCTCATGCCCACAGGTGGAGGCAAGTCGATATGCTACCAGATGCCGGCCCTGCTCAGTGACGGGGTGGTGATAGTGGTGTCGCCACTTATAGCGCTTATGAAGGACCAGGTGGTGGCGCTCACCTCCAACGGTATTCCTGCCGCTGCCGTCAACTCCATGCAGAGTGATGAGGAGAATCGCGACATTCTCGAGCAGCTCTACAGCGGACGGGTGCGCATACTGTACATCTCGCCCGAGCGCCTGCTCATGGAGATCGACCGGTGGTCGAGGGATCTCAACATAGCCCTCTTTGCCATCGACGAGGCCCATTGCATATCGCAGTGGGGTCATGACTTCCGTCCCGGCTACACCATGCTGTCGCGCATCAAGGAGATATACCCTCAGGTGCCCATCATGGCGTTGACCGCCACTGCCGACAGGCTCACACGCGAGGATATAGCCCATCAGCTCAGGCTCAACGACCCGGCGCTGTTCATCGGATCGTTTGACCGTCCCAACATATCGTTGCGCGTCATGACCAACCCCGGGCGCAACCGAAAGGTGAGCTATATATGCTCGATGATCGACCGCTACCGCAACGACTCGGGCATAGTGTATTGCATAAGCCGTAAGGCCGCCGAGGAGATGGACAAGCAACTCACCGGACGTGGCTACCGCTCGGCCGTGTACCATGCCGGACTCTCGGCCGAGGAGCGCAACCGGGCCCAGGACCGTTTCATCAACGGCGAGGTGCAGGTGGTGTGCGCCACCGTGGCGTTCGGAATGGGTATAGACAAGAGCAATATCCGCTGGGTGGTACACAACAATATGCCCCGCAACATCGAGTCCTACTATCAGGAGATAGGCCGTGCCGGTCGCGACGGAGCCAAGGCCGAGGCGGTGATGTTCTATTCCTATGCCGACATAGCCACCCTCCAGAGTTTCGTGGATGAGAGCGGACAGCAGGCCCTCAATGCCGAGAAGCTCACCCGCATGAAGGATTATGCCGAGGCTTCGCTGTGTCGCCGGCGCATACTCCTGAGCTATTTCAACGAGACCATCGACCACGACTGCGGCAACTGTGACGTGTGCCTCAATCCTCCCGAGCGTATCGACGGCACGGTGCTTGTACTCAAGGCGTTGAGCGCCATAGTGCGCATCAACGGCAGTGCAGGTATCACCATGCTCATCGACATCCTGCGCGGAGCTTCGCGTCAGGAGCTGATACAGAGGGGGTATGACAAGATCAAGACCTACGGCGCCGGGCGAGACCTGAGTTTCGCCGAGTGGAACGCTTATATATCCCAGATGATACAGCTCGGAATCATCGATATAGCCTACAACGAGGGCAATCATCTGAAGATCACCCCCTACGGCCGGCGCATACTCGACAGCCGAGGGCCGGTCACCCTGGCCCTGTACACTCCGATGGAGCGTCGCAAGAGCGGACGTGCCCGCAAGGAGGCCGAGGAGGTACCGCAACTCTCGCCCGCCGAGCAGTTGCTCGAAAATCTCAAGGGGGTGCGCGAGAAGCTGGCACGCAAGGAGCAGGTGCCCCCGTATATCGTGTTCACCGACAAAGCGCTCCTCGAAATGGTGCGCACCGAGCCTACCGACATGGAGCAATTCTCCAAGGTGGAGGGCGTGGGCGAACGCAAGACCGTGAAGTACTGGCGTCCGTTTGTCACCGCCATACGCAAGTTCAAGGGGATAGCCGAGTCGCTCGGCACCGGCATGTCGCAGGAGGAGACCCTGCTGTTGCTCAATGCCGGATATGATATCGCTGAGATAGCCAAGGCCAAGAATATCAAGGCATCTACTGTCTACGGGCATATCGCCGAACTGATTAATCAGGACAAACTGTCGGACTTCTCCTCCGTGATCACCCGCGAGCAGTATCTCACGGTAATGGAAGCTGTGAAGGCTCATCCCGAGGATTACTACTCCTATCTGCCCGAGGATTTCCCCCAAGGCTTGGCTCGGGTGGCCATAGCCATAAGCGATTTCCTTCTGCGCAAGAAAGGGGAGTGATAAATTCTAACTAAGAAATCCAATTAAGAAATATAGAATGAAATACACCGATAATCCCGCCGATGATGCCATGAAATGGCGTCTGATCGATTCCGAATACCTATCGCGCCGTCCGTGGCTCACCGTGAGACGCGACACCGTGAAACTGCCCAACGGCACTGTCCACGATGAATATTATGTGCTCGAATATCCCAAGTGGATCAACGTCATAGCCATTACCCCCGAGGGGAAATATGTGATGGTGAAGCAATACCGCCACGGCCTGGGAGTGGTGGCCACCGAGCTGTGTGCCGGTGTGGTTGAGGAGGGCGAGGATCCGATGGAGGGTGCCAAGCGCGAACTTCTCGAGGAGACGGGATATGCCGGCGGGGAGTGGGAACTCACCATGGAGATCTCGGCCAATCCGGGCAGTCAGAACAACCTTGCCTATTGCTATACCGCCCGTGGGGTGGAGAAGGTCTCTGACCAGCACCTGGACGCCACCGAGGATATCAATGTGGTGTTGCTGTCGGAGGATGAGGTGCGCGATATGCTGCTGACCGACGATATCAAGCAGGCGCTTATGGCTGCTCCTTTGTGGAAGCATTTTGCCTTGAACGGAAAGATTTGACCGATACTTTACGGCCGTTTCTCGCACGACGGTCCGATCTACGCCCGTGGGGATTTCCCTGCGGGCGGTTTTTATTATCCTTGTGCTGTCGGGCGGTATTCCTTATGCGAGGTGAGCTGTCAGGATTGGCTGTGTTTTCGGTAACGGTATTCTCGCGGGGCTCGGTTGTGGCAGAAGCCTCCGGGGTGTCCACACTCGGCTCCGTAGGATTCTTTTCCGGTTCGGGGAGAGACTGTTGCTTATCTGTGGGAACTTGTGCCGGAATATTTGCCGATGCCTCTTTGGCCTCACGGCGCATACGGGCACGCATACGAGCCTTGCGTGAACGCTCTATGGCCTTGTCGACCTCCTGACGCAGAAATTCAAAAGCTGTGCTGAGTTCGGAGGGCAACGACGCACGGGCCGAACCGGCTTCGCCGTCGAGATATAGGTTGAGCGCGTGTTTCATGGAGTCGCGGAGCGCGGGAGCTTCCAAGGCGTTGTCGATACGAGAGATGAAGCCGGCCATAGCCTTGCGTGAGATGGGGGAGGTGGATGCTTTTTTCATAACTTTGTGTTTTTAATCATACTACAAAGTTATACCCCCGCATCCCCATAAAAGGTGCGATAATGTCGCGTAGTGAAAAAATTTTTTTCAGCGTTGAAAAAGAAGAAACGGCTACGATGACTGTAATCACCATAGCCGTTCTTATCGTTTTTCTCGTTGGTTGAAATGTGCCTTTGTTGCTTACAACAATGAGTGGGCTTATTTCCAAGAGAATGTAATTCCTGTAGGATCGGAATTACTCCAAAATTTAGTGGGAAGGTTATCAGCGTTGAAAACCCAATGATAGGTTTCATTATAAGAATTTTGACTGTAACCCATCGGCAGATTCTTTGAGGCTTTGCCAAGAAGTCCTGCGAAATAAGCTATTTCCAGTTCATCCAATTGTACCCGAAAGATTTCATCAAAAAGCATGATGCCTCCTTTGTTAGCTACAACATTTTTATATTCATCGTTGGTGTAGATGAAAGAGTACTCTTTATGTTTGCGATTCTTGCCGTCCACTTCATCATCCGTTACCTTGGTGATGTCACCATTAGTATAGGTTATATTGAACTCTTCTTCATTCTCGCTGCGTTTAACGCGTGTGAGTTGGCCGTCATTATTATATTCGAACCACCATTCATCAGCTTCCTTACCGCTAAGATATACTTCATAAGCGTATGAGACAAAGCCTTGCTGGTTGATTTCCATATAGATATCGAGACCTTCGTTAGGAGAAATGGTATCACGTTCTTTCATCAGAACCGTGAAGTTGTGAGCTCTTGACGGTGTAAACGAGCCGTACTCAAATGTGATGTTTGTGCTACCGTCTTCAACCTTTGTGAGCTGTCCCTTTTCGTTGGTTGTGAAAGTGGCACCATCAGCATTAGATGGTAATCCCTCGGGGAACACGTTTTCAGTTGTGGGTTCGCTCACGTTTTCCGGAACCATGGGGGCGTCATCGTCATCGCTACAGGAGGCGAGGGACAGTCCAATAAGGGAAACAAGCCCCATTGCAAAAAACTTATAACTGTTTTTCATAATTTTGTTTGCCAATGGGCCCCCGGCATCGGCATGTAAAATGTAAAAAAAAGCGTGAGAGCCATACTTGTTGCTCGCTCCCACTCGCTGAGGCTCTGGTATTGCCCGAATCAGTAGAACGAGCAACGGTACAGAGGCCTCACGCAAATATGTACAAACACATCGGCAACGCTATCGCGTAAGCCAATGCGATAAATATACATATCCACATACGCCGCTTACCATTGCTACATTCTTGACTGATTCTTGAATTTACCAGATTCCAGCGAGTCAAGAAAGAGCGTCGAGTAAACGCTTTCCAATATGTCAGCATCCCGCCCCGTAACCCGCATCGGGCCTCTGCGAGCGATATGCGAGTACAAAAATAAGTAAAAGATTTGATACCAACAAATATAAACTGAGCCTTGAATGTAGCTTCGAGTGACAAAAAAGCCTGTGTCAATGACACAGACTTTTCTCCTTACTCAAAAGATTTTATTTCTTTTATTCCTCCTGACTCAATCTAACGTAACGTTTTTGAATGTCGGCCACTTCTATTTCCTCCAGAATGCCGGGGTGAGGAGCAGCAACACGGTGAACAGCTCAAGACGGCCTATGAGCATGATTATGGCCAGGATCCATTTGCCGGGATCGGGGATGATGGCAAATGTGCCTCCGTAGCCGGTGACTCCGGCGCTGAGACCGGTGTTGCAGATGCAGGTGAAGGCCGAGAAGAACGAGTCGATGAGCGGTAAGCCCATGGCCGTCAGTGCTATGCCTCCTGCCAGAATGATGAGGACGTAGAGACACAGGAACGCTATCACCTTGGACACCGTCTCATGGGGTATCACCTTGCCGTTGACACGCACGGTGAGGATATTGTTGGGGTGGATGCAACGCTCTATCTCGTTGCGGCAGTTCTTGAGCATGTAGATGAGGCGGTCGAGCTTGGCTCCACCGCTGGTTGATCCGGCACACGCGCCGAAGAACATCAGCACAAACACTATCGAGAGGATAAATGTGCCCCATGAGCCGAACTCGGGCACCTCGAATCCGGTGGAGGAGATCATCGAGACTATCTGGAACAGAGGGTCGAGAGTGACCGACTTGATGGATGTCACCTGGCCGTTGTACCATATCGTGCCCGCGAATATCAGGTAGCACACGAGGATTACCCAGATGTAGGTGCGGAACACATCGTTGGACCACACGGCACGGAAGTCGCGGTGTACAGCCCTGTATATGAGCGTGAAACTGATACCTCCGATGAACATGAAGAACGTCGTGACGGCCTCGATGTAGTCGCTGCGCCATAGTCCCAGCCCTTCGTCGGAGGTGGCGAAACCTCCGGTCGACATGATGGAGAATGAGTAGCACAGGGCGTCAAATGTCCCCATCGGCCCGGCAATGAGAAGCACGAAAAGTATTGCGGTTAGGGAGATGTATATGATCCACAGGCTTTTGGCTGTCTGAGAGATGCGCGGGCGCAACTTGTCGTGGGTGATGCCCGTAACCTCGGCATTGAACATCTGCATACCTCCCGAATGGTTGAGCATAGGGATCACCGCCAGGGTGAAGAGTATGATACCCATGCCTCCGATCCATTGCATGAGCGAGCGCCACAGCACCGCTCCGTGACTCAGGTGGGATATTGAGGTCATGATGGAGGCTCCGGTGGTGGTGAAGCCCGACATGGCCTCGAAGAATGCGTCGGACACGCTGAGCGGTTGCTCATTCATGAACATGAACGGCAACATGCCGAAACATGAGAAGAACACCCATACGAGGGCTGTGAGCAGGAATCCCTCGCGCTTGCCCATGGACGATGAGGTGGGCTTGATGCAAAATGCCATTACACTGCCTGTGATAGCCGTGATGCCGAATGTGGCGGCAAATCCCTCCCAGTCGCTCTCGCCATAGTACAGACAGGTGGCGAGGGGGAAGAGCAGGAACACCGACTCGATCACAAGCAGGAGCCCGATGATGCGGAGCAACACCGGGAAATTGATCATGGGGAAATATTGGTTGAGCTGGCGGACTGAGCGTCTCATGAGAATAGTTTTTCTACCTTGTGTATCACGCCGTCGAGGGTGAACACCACCACGCGGTCGCCCGGCTTAATCACCGTGTTACCGCCCACGAGGTGTCCCTCGCCGTCGCGTATCAGTCCGGCGATGGTCATGTAGCTCGACAGGTGCAGATCCTTGATGGGGGCGCGGGTGATCTTGGAGCCCTCTTTGGCCACGATTTCGGCTACCTCGGCGTCGGCTAATGCCAGGCACTTGGAGGTGGAGGTGTCGCGGTCGAGCAACATCTGGAATATGCGCGACGAGGCAAGCAGTTTCTTGTTCACCACGGTGCCGATGTTGAGTCCCTCAGCCTCGGATATGAACTGGAGATTCTCTACCTCGGCAATGGTTTTCTTTACTCCAAACTCCTTGGCTGTCAGGCAGGTGAGAATATTGGACTCACTGCTGTCGGATATGGCTATAAAGGCATCGGTATCGCTTATGCCGGCATCGCGCAGGGCATCGGTGTCGCGCGCGTCGGCGTTGATGATGAGCGCGTCGGGACACCGTTCCGACAGTTTCAGGCATAGCTCCCTGTCGGGGTCGAGTATCTTGAAATTGAACTTCTCTCCGGCAAGCGAGCACAGCTGTATGGCTATGCGGCTGCCTCCCATGATGATCACGTCGCGTATGCGGCGCTGTACCTTCCCGCAGAGCGGTATCAGTGCGTCGACATGCTCGCGGGTGGTCATGAAGTAGACTATATCATTGGCCAGCAGACGGTCGTCACCGCCGGGGATGATGGTCTCGTGGTTGCGCTTGATGGCCGCCACGTGAAAGTCGTGGATGGTGCGCCCCAGGTCCTTGAGGTACTTTCCTATGAGGGGAGCGTTGTCGCGGAGTTTCACCCCCACGAGTATGAGCTGTCCCTCATGGAGCTCAAACCAGTGACGGGCCCAGTTGTGGTTGAGGGCGTTGATGATCTCGAGGGCGGCGAGATATTCGGGATATATCAAGTCGTCGGTGCCTATCGAGGTGAAGAAACTGAGGTTGGCAGGATCTTTGAACTCGAAATTGTCGACACGGGCCACGGTCTTTTCAGCGCCGAGGCTCCGCGCTATGGCACACGACACGATGTTGCGTGTCTCAAACGGGGTCACGGCTATGAACAGCTCGCAACCCTCCACACCGGCCTGGCGCAATGTCTTGAACGAGGTGGGACGGCCCTGCACGGTGAGCAGGTTATAGTTGGAATCGAGCACGGCGAGCTTGGCGCTGTCCTCGTCGATCACTGTTATGTCCTGCTCCTCGCGCGACAGAAGTTTGGCAAGATGACTGCCCACTTCGCCACATCCGGCGATGATGATTTTCATGAGTGAACGGTTTGGTTCTACTTAGAGGATACGACCTCTTGTTTTTTATGGCCGGTGGCCCTGGCTATGGCTTCATATATGCCCTTGCAGTCGAAACCACACAAGTGGTGTAATTGTTCGGGAGTTCCCTGAGGAATAAAGCGGTCGGGCACACCCATGCGTGTGAGCTGTGGGAGCGTCACGGGGCTTTCGCCGGCGCGGGCGGCGGCATACTCGGCCATCCATTCGAGCACGGCCGATCCCATGCCTCCGTTGACGGTGCCGTCCTCGATGGTGATCACTGGGCAGCCTTTCTCCATCACTTCGGTGAGTATGGAGTCGTCGAGAGGCTTCACGAAGCGCATGTCGTAGTGGGCCACGGTGATTCCGAGCTCACGTTCGGCCTGCTCTATGGCCTTGGCCGCATCATCGGCCACCGGGCCAAGGGTGAGTATCGCGAGGTCTGAGCCGTCCTTGAGCCGTTCACCTCGGCCTATGATTACATGTTCGGTGGTGTCAGTCGGATGCGAGGCCGCACGTCCGCGGGGATAGCGTATGGCCATCGGGCCGGGGACGGTGAGCGAGGTGTACATGAGCCGACGCAGTTCGTCGGCGTTGCGTGGAGCCGATACGGTCATGCCGGGAATGGAGCGGAGATAGGCTATGTCAAACACTCCGTGATGAGTAGGACCGTCCTCGCCTACAAGACCGGCGCGGTCGAGACACAGCGTGACCGGAAGCCCCTCGATGGCAACATCGTGGATGATATGGCTGTAGGCACGCTGGAGGAAGGCGCTGTAGATAGCTACAAACGGGCGCATACCGTCCTTGGCCAGACCGCCGGCAAATGTCACGGCATGGCCTTCGGAGATGCCTACGTCGAATGTGCGCTCGGGGAATCTGTCCTGGAGCTTGTTCATCGAGGTGCCCGAGGGCATTGCGGCTGTGATGCCCACCACTTCGGGATGGGTCTCGGCTATCTCCACCAGGGTGGTGCCGAATATGTCCTGATACTTGGGCGGTTTCGCAGGATCCTCCTTCACCCGCTCGCCTGTGCCGGGGTTGAACGGCCCGGGAGCGTGCCAGGTGGTGGGGTCTTTCTCGGCAGGCAGGTATCCCTTGCCCTTGACGGTACACAGGTGCAGGATGCGGGGGCCCTTGAAGTCCTTGATGTCGTTTAGCACCTTGACTACGGTGGCCACGTCGTTGCCGTCAAATGGCCCGAAGTACCTGATGTTGAGCCCCTCGAATATGTTCTGTTCCTGCGATATAAGCGATTTCAGGCTGTTGTTGAACCGCGTGATGCGCCCTTTGCCCGAATCGGTGATGAGATTGAATTTCCTCAGCACTCCCGCCAGGCTATAGCGCAGGTCGTTGTAGCCCTTGGACGAGGTGAGGTGCGCAAGGTAGGAGTTGAGCGACCCTACATTGCGGTCGATGGACATGTCGTTGTCGTTGAGGATGATGAGGAGATCGGAATTGGAGTTGGCGGCATTGTTGAGCCCCTCGAAAGCGAGTCCGCCGCTTATCGAGGCGTCGCCTATCACGGCCACCACGTTGCGGTGGGGCTCATCCTTGTGGAGCGAGGCGGCCACGGCCATGCCGAGTCCGGCCGAGATGGAGTTGGACGCATGTCCGGCCGTGAAGGTGTCATACTCGCTCTCCTTGGGCGACGGGAAGCCCGATACCCCTTTGAGGGTACGCAGGGTGTCGAAGTCCTTGCGCCGTCCGGTGAGTATCTTGTGTCCGTAGGCCTGGTGTCCCACATCCCACACTATGCGGTCGTAGGGGGTGTTGAACACGTAATGCAGGGCTACGGTGAGCTCTACCGAGCCCATCGACGAGGCGAAATGTCCGGGGTGGGAGGAGAGGGAATCGATGAGGAAGGAGCGTAGCTCGGCGCACACCTGCGGCAACCTCTCGACGGGGAGCCGACGCAGGTCGGCCGGCGAATCGATGGTGTCAAGCAACGGCGTGATGGGCTTGCTGTAGCCCGTGTCCGCTCCACGTGATGCGGAGTCAGCGTTCATCTTTTCCTTTTCCATTCTTTACGTATTTCTTATACAGAGGTGCCCACACCACTATGCCTGATGCGACTATGACAAACAACACCCATAGCGTGAACGGCTGGGAGGCGATGACCATGTAGCACAGCACAAGCCACAGGATGGCCAGAAATATGAATCGTATTTTATGTGACGGGGACACTTTGTTTTTATTTTTAAGCGGTGCTTAAAAAGGTTATCGGGGTTATGAGGTTATAAGGTTAAAAATAGGTGTTCATGTCATAACCTTATAATCTCATAACCTTCAGATCCGCCAGGATCTGAATAAGTCACCGGAAGGCATGAGTTAAGATCGGATAACCTTATAAACCCATAACCTTATAACCTTCAGATCCGCAAGGATCTGAATCAATACCCTGTGTAGGAGTGGGGTGAGATGCGGCGCAGCTCGTCCTTCACCTCGGGTGATACGTTGAGAGTTTCGATGAACTCGGCGATGCTCTCGGCGGTCACGTGGGTATTGGTGCGGGTGAGGGCCTTGAGGGTCTCATAGGGCTTGGGATAACCCTCACGGCGGAGTATTGTCTGTATAGCCTCGGCTACCACGCTCCAGGTGTTGTCGAGATCGGCGTCGATAGCCTCGCGGTTGAGCAGGAGTTTGCCGAGACCCTTCATGGTCGAAGCGATGGCGATGAGAGTGTTGGCCAAGGGCACACCGATGTTGCGGAGCACGGTCGAGTCGGTGAGGTCGCGCTGGAGGCGTGACACGGGGAGTTTGCCTGCCAGGTGCTTGAACAGGGCGTTGGCTATGCCGATGTTGCCCTCCGAGTTCTCGAAGTCGATGGGGTTCACCTTGTGGGGCATTGCCGATGAACCCACCTCGCCGGCCTTGATCTTCTGCTTGAAGTACTCCATGGAGATGTACATCCACATGTCGCGGTCGAGGTCGAGGATGATATCGTTGATGCGGGCCAGTGCATCGAAGAGGGCGGCCAGATTGTCGTAGTTGGAGATCTGGGTGGTGTACTCTTCGCGCTCTATGCCGAGCTTCTCGCTAAGGAAGCGGGCTCCGAACGCACGCCAGTCAATGCCGGGGAAGGCACAGAGGTGGGCGTTGAAGTTGCCGGTGGCGCCGCCAAACTTTCCGCTGAACTTCACGGCGTCGAGCATGTCGAGTTGGCGCTGGAGGCGGTAGCTGAACACGCGTATCTCCTTGCCCAGACGGGTGGGGGAGGCGGGCTGGCCGTGGGTCTTGGCGAGCATGGGGATGTCATACCACTCGTCGGCGCGAGCCTCGAGGTGCTCGATCATCTCCACCAGGCGCGGACGGTACACGTCGCGGATGGCATCGGCTATCGACATGGGCACGGCTGTATTGTTGATGTCCTGGGAGGTGAGGCCAAAGTGAATGAACTCCTTGCAGCTCTCCAGACCCAGGGTGTCGAATTTCTCCTTTATGAAATATTCCACGGCCTTGACATCGTGGTTGGTCACGCTCTCGATCTCCTTGATGCGGGCGGCGTCATTTACGGTGAAATTACGGTAGATGTCGCGCAGGTTGTCAAACAGGCTGTGGTCCACACCTGCAAGCGGACCGAGCGGAAGCTCGCACAGGGCGATGAAATACTCGATCTCCACTTTCACGCGGTAGCGTATCAGGGCGTATTCCGAGAAATATTCGTCAAGACGTTCGCACTTGTTGCGGTACCGCCCGTCGACGGGCGAAATGGCTGTAAGCTCGGTAAGATTCATTGTATGATGGTGTGTTATTAGAGTTATTTTTTGCAAAGGTAATAAAAAGTAGGGACATGAGTAAAATATCGTTGTGCCCTTTTATGATCCGGGTGTGGAAATAATCTTCTTTAAAATGACAGGATATGTTATAAAACATGTTATTTTATTTGGCTGAATGACAGGATAGCCGTAACTTTGGAACGGCTAATGAGTGTAGTTAATACACTTATCAAGATTGACTACCATAAGGAACACAATACACATTATTATAATACAAAAAAGTACACACAATCGACCATGAAGAATCATAGTCTTATGGCACTTGCGGCTCTCGCGACAATGGCGATGGCCTCGTGTTCAGGAAAGCAGGCGCAAGCCCCGGCCCTGATGGCGGGAATCAATCCCGAGAATTTTGTCGCAGAAGTTGACGGAAAGCCCACCGCCCTGTATTCACTTAAGGGTAGTGACGGCATGGAAGTAGCCATTACCAATTACGGCGGACGTATCGTGGCCCTCCAGGTGCCAGACCGCGAGGGTAATCTCCGCGACGTGGTGCTGGGTTTCGACAGCATCCAGTCCTATCTTCCCGAGAATAACAAGACCGACTTCGGCGCAGCCATAGGACGCTATGCCAACCGAATCGGCCAGGGCCACATGGTGATCGACGGCGACAGCATCCAGCTCCCCGTCAACAATTTCGGCCACACCCTCCACGGTGGTCCCGACGGATGGCAGTACAAGGTGTACACCGCCACCCAGCCCAACGACTCGACCCTCGTGCTCACCCTCGACTCGCCCGACGGCGACAACGGTTTCCCCGGCAACCTGAAGGCTACCGTGACCTATACCGCTCTTCCCGGCAACAAGCTTGACATCGCCTACTCGGCCACTACCGACAAGGCCACGGTGATCAACATGACCAACCACTCCTACTTCAATCTCGGCGGTGACGCTACCAAGCCCATCACCGATAATATATTATATGTATATGCTTCGGGCTACACCCCCGTCGATTCCACCTACATGACCACCGGTGAGATTCTGCCCGTGGCCGGCACGCCGATGGATTTCACCCAGCCACGCAGAGTGGGCGAGGAAATCGACAATTTCGATTTCGAACAGGTGAAGAACGGCAACGGATATGACCACAACTGGGTGCTCGACAGCAAGGGTGACATGGACAAGATTGCCGCCACCCTCTTCTCGCCCGAGAGCGGTATCGGCCTGAGCGTCTACACCGACGAGCCCGGTATCCAGGTATATTCAGGCAACTTCCTTGACGGCACCGTGACCGGCAAGGGCGGCACCGTGTACAACCAGCGCACAGGTATCTGCCTCGAGACACAGCACTATCCCGATTCGCCCAACAAGCCCGAGTGGCCCTCGGTGATCCTCCGTCCGGGCGAAACCTACAACAGCCACACTGTGTTCTCGTTCTTCGCTCAGTAAAATTATAATCATCATATTTCTTACCTTAACTACACATTACAAATAATGGCTTCACTTGACTGGATTGTCATTGCTATCTTCTTTGTCGCCCTCATCGGTATTATCGTATGGGTGATGAGGCAGAAGCAGAACAATGCCGCCGACTACTTCCTTGGCGGCAAGGACGCAACATGGATCGCCATCGGTGCGTCAATATTCGCTTCCAACATCGGTTCTGAACATCTGATCGGCCTCGCCGGCTCGGGCGCATCCTCGGGTATGGCTATGGCCCACTGGGAGATCCAGGGCTGGATGATACTTCTTCTCGGCTGGGTGTTCGTGCCCTTCTACACCCGCTCGATGGTCTACACCATGCCTGAGTTCCTCGAGCGTCGATTCAACCCTCAGTCGCGTACCATCCTCGCCACCATCTCGCTCATCAGCTATGTGCTCACCAAGGTGGCCGTAACCGTCTATGCCGGCGGTCTCGTGTTCCAGCAGGTGTTCGGCATCGAGCAGCTGTGGGGCATCGACTTCTTCTGGATCGCCGCTATCGGCCTCGTGCTCCTCACCGCTCTCTACACCATCTTCGGTGGTATGAAATCGGTTCTCTACACCTCGGTTCTCCAGACTCCTATCCTTCTTCTCGGCTCGCTCATCATCCTCGTGCTCGGTCTCAAGGAGCTCGGCGGATGGGACGAGATGATGCGCATCTGCTCAAGCGTACAGGTAAATGAGTATGGCGACACCATGGTCAATCTGATCCGTGACAACAACGATGCCCAGTATCCCTGGCTCGGCGCACTCATCGGCTCGGCTGTGATCGGTTTCTGGTACTGGTGTACCGACCAGTTCATCGTGCAGCGTGTGCTCTCGGGCAAGGATGAGAAGGAGGCCCGCCGTGGTACCATCTTCGGCGCTTACCTCAAGCTTCTCCCCGTGTTCCTGTTCCTTATCCCCGGTATGATCGCGTTTGCCATCCATCAGAACGCAATCGCCGCCGGTGGCGAAGGCTTCCTCCCCATGCTTGCCAACGGCAATGTTAACTCTGACGCCGCATTCCCCACACTTGTAGCCAAACTGCTCCCCGCCGGAGTGAAGGGTCTCATCGTGTGTGGTATCCTCGCCGCCCTCATGTCGTCGCTGGCCTCGCTGTTCAACTCGTCGGCAGCCCTCTTCACCATCGACTTCTACCAGCGTTACAAACCCGATACCGATCCTAAGAAACTCGTCCGCATCGGCCAGGCCGCTACCGTGGTGATCGTGATCCTCGGTATCCTCTGGATCCCCGTGATGCGTTCGGTGGGCGATGTGCTCTATCTCTATCTCCAGGATGTGCAGTCAGTGCTCGCTCCCGGTATCGCCGCGGCGTTCCTCATCGGTATCCTGTGGAAGCGTGCTACCGCCATGGGTGGTATGTGGGCGCTTCTGTCAGGCCTCATCATCGGTCTGACCCGTCTCGGAGCCAAGGTTTACTACAGCAATGCCGACGTGATCCCCGGCAGTGAAGGCTCGATGTTCCAGTATCTGTTCTACGACTGCAACTGGCTCTTCTTCTGTGGCTGGATGCTCGTGTTCTGCCTCGCAGTGGGCGTGATCGTATCGCTCTGTACCAAGGCTCCCGATCCTGCCAAGATACAGGGTCTGGTGTTCGGCACCTCAACTCCCGAGCAGATTGCCGCTACCCGCGCAAGCTGGAACGCATGGGATGTTGTCAACTCGGTGATCATCCTCGGTATCACAGTAGCATTCTATATCTACTTCTGGTAAACCGATGGCTTTCTATAGCGAAAATCCAAGGTTTTACGTAGCAGTCGACTGTATAATTTTCGGCTTGGTGGACGGGAAGTTGTGTCTTCTCCTCACCAAGCGGAAATTCGAGCCGGAGAAGGACAAATGGTCCGTAATGGGAGGATTTGTCCAGAACAACGAAAGTGCCGACGATGCCGCCAGGCGTGTGCTCAGCCAGCTCACCGGTCTGAAAAATGTGTATATGGAACAGGTCCAGGCCTTCAGCTCGGTGCATCGCGATCCGGGCGAGAGGGTGATCTCGATAGCCTACTACGCATTGCTCGGTCCCGAGGAGTACGATGTGGATCTGCTCGACCAGCACAGCGCCCTGTGGGTGCGGTTGGAGGAGATTCCCCATCTGGGATTCGACCACCCGCTCATGGTGGAGCGTGCGCTCGACAAGATACGCGGCAAGCTCACGACCGAACCGATAGGCTTCAAGCTCCTGCCCGAGCTGTTCACTCTCTTCCAGATGCAGACGCTTTTCGAGACCATACTCGGATCGAGTATCGACAAGCGCAATTTCCGCAAGCGTGTGATCGATACAGGGTGTGTGGTAAAGACCGATCTTATCGACAAGACCGGTTCGCGTCGCGGAGCATCGCTATACAGGTTTGATGCCAGAAAGTACAACTCACTCACGAAATTTAAAATCTGACCGCGCCCGTCGCTCCCCCTGATTGACCAGGGGAGCCGACGGTGAACGGTAGCATTATCAAATAACAATTATGCTCGAAGAACTCAAAGAAAAAGTATATCGTGCCAATATCGAGCTCGTGGAACACGGCCTCGTTATCTTCACCTGGGGCAACGTGTCGGGTATCGACCGCGAGAAAGGTCTCATGGTGATCAAGCCCAGCGGTGTCGATTATGACGTGATGACCCCCGATGACATGGTGGTCGTTGACCTCGCTACAGGCGAGAAGGTGGAAGGCAAGCTGAAACCGTCGTCCGACACTCCTACCCATCTGGTGCTTTACCGTGCTTTCCCCGAAATCGGCGGCGTGGTACACACTCATTCCACCTACGCCACAGCCTGGGCCCAGGCCGGTATCGATCTGCCCAACATCGGCACAACTCATGCCGATTATTTCTACAAGGCTATCCCTTGCACTCCCGATATGACCGAGGCCGAGGTGATGAACGATTACGAGCTGGAGACCGGCAATGTGATCGTGAAGCGTTTCGAGGGAATGAACCCCATGCACACCCCGGGTGTTCTTGTTAAGAACCATGGTCCGTTTGCTTGGGGCAAGGATCCCCATGACGCAGTGCACAACGCAGTGGTGATGGAACAGGTGGCCAAGATGGCTTTCGTGGCCTATCAGGTGAACCCTGCTCTCACCATGAATCAGCTCCTTATCGAGAAGCACTTCAACCGTAAGCACGGCCCCGGTGCCTACTACGGCCAGTGATTATCCTGATTTCTGGCGAAATCAGGAGGTTATGGGGTTATGGGGTTATAGGTTTATGAGTTTATAGGTTTATAAGTTTATAACCGGGACCCTTGATATAATCTAACAATAAAAATTCAATACTTAATACCAAAAGCAATATGTACGAAAATTATGAAATATGGTGGGTGACTGGTGCCCAGCTTCTATATGGTGGCGACGCTGTAGTTGCCGTTGACGCTCATTCCAAGGAGATGGTCGAGGGACTTAACAACTCGGGCAATCTTCCCATCAAGGTGGTGTACAAGGGTACAGCCAACTCTTCCCATGAGGTAGAGGATATCATGAAGGCTGCCAACAACGATCCCCGTTGTGCCGGTATCATCACCTGGATGCACACCTTCTCTCCCGCCAAGATGTGGATTCATGGCCTGAAGATCCTCTCCAAGCCTCTGCTCCACTTCCACACCCAGTACAATGCCGAGATACCCTGGAAGAGCATCGACATGGACTTCATGAACCTCAACCAGAGTGCCCACGGCGACCGCGAGTTTGGCCACATCTGCGCCCGTATGCGTGTACGCCGCAAGGTTGTGACCGGCTACTGGAAGGATGAGGAGACACAGAAGCGTATCGCCGTATGGCAGCGTGTATGTGCCGGATGGGCCGACTCGCAGGATATGCGCATCATCCGCTTCGGCGACCAGATGAACAATGTGGCCGTTACCGACGGTGACAAGGTGGAGGCCGAGATCCGCATGGGCTACCACGTGGACTACATGCCTTTCAGCTCGCTGATGCCTTACTTCGACGCCATCAAGGATGAGGACGTCGACGCTCTCGTGGCCGAGTACTTCAAGCTCTATGCCCACGACAAGAAGCTCGAGGACAAGGCTACCGAGGAGTACCGCAAGGTGTGGAACTCGGCCAAGGCTGAGCTTACTCTCCGCGCTGTCCTCAAGGCCAAGGGTGCCAAGGGCTTCACCACCAACTTCGATGATCTCGGCGACGTGAACGTGGAGACTACCGGTCGTGGTTTCGACCAGATCCCCGGTCTCGCATCCCAGCGCCTCATGGCCGAGGGCTACGGCTTCGGTGCCGAGGGCGACTGGAAGTCGGCCGCTCTCTACCGCACTGTATGGGTAATGACCCAGGGTCAGCCCGGCGGTTGCTCGTTCCTCGAGGATTACACCCTCAACTTCGACGGCAAGAAGAGCTCTATTCTCCAGTCCCACATGCTTGAGGTGTGCCCCCTCATCGCCGAGGAGCGTCCCCGCCTCGAGGTTCATTTCCTCGGAATCGGTGTGCGCAAGACCCTTACAGCACGTCTCGTGTTCACCTCCAAGCCCGAGAAGGGCGTGACTGCTACCGTGGTTGACATGGGCAACCGTTTCCGTCTCATCGTCAACGACGTGGAGTGCATCAAGTCCAAGGCTCTTCCCAAGCTCCCCGTGGCATCGGCCCTGTGGATCCCCATGCCCAACTTCGAGATCGGTGCCACAGCATGGATCCTCGCCGGCGGTACCCACCACTCCTGCTTCTCCTACGACCTCACCCCCGAGTACTGGGAGGATTATGCCGAGATAGCCGGTATAGAGATGGTACACATCGACAAGAACACCACCATCGAGGGCTTCAAGCAGGCTCTGCGCATGGGCGAGGTGTACTACATGCTCAATAAATCACTTTATCTCTAATAAAAAATCGGCAGGCCCGGATCGGGAGGTAGGCTTTACCCCGCGATCGGGGCCTGTCCTTATAATATAAGAATATGGATGCCAAGACAACTATCGAGCACGGCAAGGCGATACTGGGTATAGAGTTTGGCTCGACCCGCATCAAGGCGGTGCTTGTCGATGAGGACAACCGTCCCATAGCCCAGGGTGTACACGACTGGGAAAACCAGTTGGTGGACGGCCTGTGGACATATAGCACCGAGGCTATCTGGTATGGCCTGCAGGATTGCTACGCCCATCTGCGTGAGAATGTGCGCAAGGAGTATGACACCGAAATCGAGTCGCTCGCGGCTATCGGTATCAGCGCCATGATGCACGGCTACATGCCATTTGACGACAAGGCCGAGATCCTGGTGCCTTTCCGCACGTGGCGCAATACCAACACCGGCCGTGCCGCCGAGGAGCTCTCCAAGCTGTTCAACTATAACATCCCCCTGCGCTGGAGCATCTCGCATCTCTATCAGGCCATTCTCGACAAGGAGCCTCATGTAAAGGATATCACCTATCTCACCACTCTTGCCGGATATATCCACTGGCAGCTCACCGGCGAGAAGGTGCTCGGTATCGGCGACGCATCGGGTATGCTCCCGATCGATCCCGAGACCAAGGATTATTCCGCACCCATGGTGCAGAAGTTTGACGCTCTCGTGGCTCCCCAGTCTTTCCCCTGGAAGCTCGAGGATATCATGCCCCGCGTGCTCGTGGCCGGTGCAGATGCCGGTTATCTCACCGAGGAGGGCGCACGCCGTCTCGACGTGTCGGGCCACCTGAAGGCCGGAATCCCCTTCTGCCCGCCCGAAGGCGACGCCGGCACAGGCATGGTTGCGACCAATGCCGTGCTCAAGCGCACCGGTAACGTATCGGCCGGAACATCGTCGTTCTCCATGATCGTGCTCGAGAAGGATCTGTCCAAGCCTTACGAGATGATCGACATGGTTACCACCCCCGACGGCAGCCTCGTGGCCATGGTACACTGCAACAACTGTACCTCCGACCTCAATGCCTGGGTGAACCTCTTCAAGGAGTATCAGCAGCTGCTTGGCGTGCCCGTGGATATGAATGAGGTGTTCGGCAAGCTCTATAACAACGCCCTCACCGGCGATCCCGACTGCGGTGGACTGCTCTCCTACAACTATTTCTCAGGCGAGCCCGTCACCGGACTCACCCAGGGCCGTCCCCTTTTCGTGCGTTCGGCCACCGACCGCTTCTCGCTTGCCAACTTCATGCGCGCCAACCTGTATGCCTCGGTAGCCGTTCTCAAGATCGGCAACGATATCCTCTTCAACGAGGAGCATGTGAAGGTGGACCGCATCACCGGCCACGGTGGATTGTTCAAGACCCCCGGTGTGGGTCAGCGCGTGCTCGCCGCCGCCCTCAACTCGCCCATCTCGGTGATGGAGACCGCCGGCGAGGGTGGAGCATGGGGTATAGCCCTGCTTGCCGCATTTGTGGTGAACAACCGCAAGGGCCAGTCGCTCCCCGAGTGGCTCGATGAGAGCGTGTTCCTCGGCGATGCCGGAGTGGAGATCAAGCCCTCTCAGGCCGATGTGGAAGGCTTCAATACCTATATCGAGCGCTACATGCGTGGCCTCGAGGTCGAGAAGGCTGCCGTTGAGGCTCTCTGAGCTTCCATATAGCTCTCAGCCGGTCCGGCTTAAGGACTACGTATGATATAACTTATCACGTATTATATAAATGTGACCCGCCCCCTTCATGGACGATGCCGTGAAGGGGGCGGGTGTATTATGTTTTTATGTTCGGTGTCTTATTTATGCGGTTTAGCGCTGGACAGGTTTCATATCGTAAGAGAGCATCGCGAGGGAGAATCCCCAGTAGATGAATGCCAGAGAGGTGAGGAAGCTGGTCATAGCCATATCCTGTACCCAACCGGCCTCGATGAAGAAGAATCCGATGAGCATGAGCAGGATGCCGTTGATCAACTGTAGCCACCAATAGCGACGTGTGCTCTGCTGTACTGCCGAGCATAGGGCGCTGATGCCCCAGAAGATGAAGATGAAGGCAAGGAAGTAGGGGAAGACAGCCTCGGAGAGAACGATGCTGCGCACCATCATGAATCCGATGAACATGTCGATGATACCGCCTGCGAGCCACCAGCCCCATCCACGGCCCGAGTGAGGACCTGAAGCCTGCAACAGCTGGATGATACCTACGAGAATAAGGAGCCAGCCGAAGAGCTGGGATGCTACCGCGTATCCGGCAACGGGCCAGAACCAGTAAGCGAAACCACAGATTACCATAAGGATACCTGCCAAAAGGACTACCCACCAATAGCGGGATTCGCCCATGAATTTAGAAAATAGCGCTTTCATAACGACTTGTATTATAATAGTTGAAAATGTTAGGAATCTAAGAGTGTATCTAATTTTGCTTTCAGAAATATAACACGTGGTCAGCAAAATTTGTTGAAGTCAACCTATTATATTTTCACAAGTCGGCGGGGGAGAATGGATAGTGTTATCAGCCTGCTATGGCTCCGGCATGGATGGTGAGCAGTACCGCTATGGACTTCTCGTCCAGCAATCCGCCCAGTTTGTCGTGGAGTATCGACAGGAGTTTGGCCTTGCGTTTCTTCACGGTCACTTCGGCCAGGCCGAGCATACTTGCTATCTCGGCATTTTTCAGACCCGACTCGAAACTCAGGTCGAATATCTCGCGGTATTTCTCGGGCAGGGAGTCGATGGCCTCGAAAAGCATTTCGTGGAGTTCGTGGGCTATGAGGGCATGTGAGCTGTCGTTCTCAAGCTCCTCGGTGGTCTTGCTTTCGAGGTATGACCGTTGCAGATTGCTCTTGCGTAGCACGGCTATGGCATTGTTGCGGATACACGAGAGCAAGAAACCGCGCCAGGCGCCGGCGTTGGGAAACTCGGCTCTACGCTCGTAGGTGGTGAGCACGGCATCCTGCACGCAGTCCTCGGCCATGTAGGAGAAATCGTCGCCCAGTATGTGCATGGCATACAGCATCATGCCGGGAAACATCTCATCGTAGAACGAGGTGATCTCCCCGGCAGAAAATTCTTTGAATATCCTATTGTAGTCTGCCATTGACGCTGGCAAAATTAAAGTTTTTCCCGCTTATATGCAATTTTATGTTAAAAATATACTTCCTGCGTATCCTTTTTTTAGGTGAAATCTATCTTTAGATGAATCTTTGGAAGAATTGAACGAAATAACCGATGAACAGAATCAGTGTCTTAATATACCGGCGTATTGTGGGAACCATAACCCCCGAGGAGAGTCGAGAACTCGAGCAATGGGCCGGACTCAATAAAAAGAACCGGGAGTTTCTTGACGACGTGTCGTCGCCCGACTCCCTTGCACGATGGCGCGAACGCAGGCGCATTATCAACACCAGCCGTCCGGCTGCCGACATGAGAAGGCGCATCGCATCGCTCGACGGGAATGTGAGTAGCCGTCGCCATAGGATTCCGGCTTACGCCTATGCGGCCGCGGCAGTGGTGTTGCTTCTGGTAGGATTGTCGTTATTCCTGTTCACCCCCGGTCTCCGTCAGTCGTCCACATTGCCCGATCGGGTCAAGGGGAGCGGAGAGAGCCATCTCGCCATAAGCGATATACGCTCGGGCAGGGCCACGGCAGTGCTCAACACCAATTCGGGCGTGACGCTCGCGCTGTCGGACACCACGCTCTCCACCCCCGAGATTCTCTTCACGAGCCGCAACCATGTAGGGCAGTGTCCCGCCGGTCCCAACGAGATCGAGGAGCTGTGCCTGAGGGTGCCGAGGGGAGGAGAGTTCAAGATCACTCTGGAGGATTCGACCGTGGTGTGGCTAAATGCCGACAGCCGGCTCATATATCCGGCCATGTTCAGCGCCGACGAGCGCAGGGTGAGAGTGACAGGCGAAGCTTATTTCGCCGTGCATCACGAGACTGACCGTCCGTTCTACGTGGAGACAGGTGATCAGGAGATAAAGGTCTACGGCACCACGTTCAATGTGCGCGACTATGCCGACGACGCTACGGCCTACACCACTCTCGAATCGGGATCGGTGGCCGTGTCCCCTTCGCCCGATTATGACGGCGAAGTGATGCTCTCGCCGGGCCACCAGATGGCCTACGAGAAAGCCGGAGAGCGCTTCACCATGCGAGTGGTGGATCCGCAGGTCGTCACGAGCTGGCGACACGGTAAGTTTGTGTTCGAGGACCAGCCTCTGAAAGTGATAATGCGCGATCTGAGCCGCTGGTATGACTTCGAGTATGAGTTTGCCTCCCCCGACATCGAGGATATAGAATTCCTCGGAACCGTTCCCCGCTATGCCGATTTCGCCACCGCAGTGTCGGTGATCGAGAAATGCGCCGACCTCAGGTTCACCACGCGCGCCGGCAAGGTGTACATAATGCGCAGATGACCGGCCTTGTGGCCCGTAGCCTGCCGTTGCAGTGAGATTACTAAATATACCAAATTACAATTTTTATAATCATCTTTTTTACACAATGAGAAAAGTACTATTTGTCCTCCTGATGGCCGTCATGCTGCTGGTGCCGCTTGACAGCTATGCTCGAACTTACAGTGCTAACTTTGACAAAGCCACTCCCGAGCAGGTGATCAACACCCTCAAGCAGGAGACAGGCCTCGACATAGTGTGCACCAAGGACCTTCTCAAGAGTGCCAAAAGCCCCGTGACATGCAATTTCACAGGACTTACTCTTGATCAGTTGCTCAACCGTGTTCTCTCAGTCAACATGCAGTTGGGCTATGAAGTGGTAGACAATACAGTTGTGATCAAGCGTCCCGACGCCAACTCTGACCAGATACATGGCCAGATAAGCGGTGTGGTATTCGATACCGATGCCAACGAGCCCCTGATCGGTGCCACCGTCACTATCGACGGCACATCCAATATAACCGTCACCGATGCTGATGGCCGATTCACCTTCCCTAACATCAATGTACTGAACCCGGTGGTATCGGCAACCTTTGTGGGCATGAAGCCCGCTTCGGTGAAAGTCACCCCCGGCAACCAGCATGACTTGCGCCTCAACATGGAGACTCATGTGACCATGATGAGCGAGGTTGTGGTGACCGGATACCAGGAGGTGAAGAAGGAGAAGATGACCGGCGCGACCACTACCGTGTCGGCCGAGAAGCTCAATCAGCGTTTTTCCACCAATGTGCTCGACAATCTCGAGGGACGTGTGGCCGGACTCTCCACCTACGGAGGCAAGCCCATCATCCGTGGCTTGGGCACACTTCATGGCAATACCTCCCCGCTGCTTGTGGTGGACGGCGTGCCGGTGGAGTCGTCGCTCGCATCATTTGATCCCTTCTCGGACGAGAGTGTGTCGAGCGACTCAGGAGTGGGTGCGCTTGCCGATCTCAACCCCTACGATATCGAGAGCATCAACGTGCTCAAGGATGCCGCTGCCGCCGCCATCTATGGTGCCCGCGCTGCCAACGGTATCATCGTAGTCACCACCAAGAATGCAAAGAAAAAGGATAAGATCGACATTGACTTCTCGGCCAACCTCACCGTGTACGAGAACCGCAACGTGGATTATGCCGACAACTTCTACATGACTCCCGAACAGCAGGTCAACGCCGAGAGCAATTTCTACGAGTGGTACCTGATGAGCGGAGATGTGCCCAATGCCACCAATACGATATGGAACCGCATCAACCGAGGAGATTCGGGCGTGTCGCCCATCCGTTACGGCTACTATCAGCTCGCTACGGGACAGATCACCCGCGATGAACTGAACTCGCGTCTCGATGCGCTCAAGAACAATAATTTTGCCCGCGATTATGCTGATGACGTGTTGCGCCGTCAGGTTGTGCAGCAGTACAATCTTGCTGTGCGCAGCAGCTCGGAGAAGGCCCGCAACAATGTCACCATCAATTACAAGCATGACAATGAGGGGATGATCGAGCACAACAACGACTGGTTCAACCTCTCCTACAAGGGTAGCTTCGACCTGGCCAAGTGGCTCACCGCCACCGTGAGCTTCAACGGTATCTATTCCACCAAGAAGGAGGCCGGTACCGACCTCAGCGCCGATTACACCAGTGTGTGGGCCCTTCCCGCCTACATGCCTTACCGCAACAGTGACGGATCGCGCCGTCCGCTCTACTACTCCTACTCGGGCAACGAGTATTGGGACGAGAAGGACACTGACGGATTCCATGACCTCGGCGTGATTGTGGGCGATGAGCTCCGCAACAACTCGCGCACCACCAAGCGTAGCCACATGCGCTATCATGCCGACCTGCTCTTCAAGGTGATGCCGGGACTTTCGCTCAACACCCAGTTTGTCTACGAGGTGGAGAGCCAGAACGCCTCATGGCACGCTACCGAGCAGAGCCACCTGTCGCGCACCATACGCAATGCCTACACCATCTATGATGACAACGGCAAGATCCAGTATCTGACCCCGCGCACCGGCGGTATGCTCCGCACCACCCAGACCGATGGCAATTACTGGACCGCACGTGCCCAGGCCAACTACTCGCGCACATTCCTGGATAAGCACGACATAGCCGCCATCGCCGGCCTCGAGTTCCGTCAGACCAAGCTCAACGGCACCAAGTCGCTCGTGCTCGGATATGACGAGCAGTTACAGAGCAGTGCTACCCAGACCGTGGATTTCAATGTGCTTGCCAATGACTGGCGTGACAATTACTATTATATGACCAATTTCGGTTACGGTTTCCCCTCGGCGTCGGCAGCCCTTCCATATATCTACGACGGAATGGGTGTGATAGTGGAGCAGAAGCACCGCTATGCCTCGGGATATGCCAACCTCACATATACCTACGACGAGCGCTACAATGTGTTCGGATCCTACCGCAAGGACTATGCCGATGTCTACGGTCTCAATGCCAAGTTCCGTGGCCAACCGCTGTGGTCGGTGGGTGCCGGATGGAATATCCACCGCGAGAATTTCATGCATGACCTCACCTGGGCCAACTTCCTGAAGCTCCGATTCAGCTACGGTGCCACCGGTAACATCTATCAGGGTGCCACAAGCTACATGACCGCTGAGTCGACCGACCTCAACGACTATACCGGCCTGCCTATCGGATCGGTGATCAGCCCGGCCAATCCCAACCTGCGCTGGGAGGAGAACCGCACCACCAACGTGGGTCTTGATTTCAGCTTCCTGAACTACCGTATGCGCGGATCGTTTGATTTCTACAACAAGGACGGCAAGAATATCTTCAACTACCGTGCGCTTGATCCCACCACAGGTTTCACCTCGATGTTTGCCAACGTGGCCTCGATACGCAACCGCGGTGTGGAGTTGAGCCTCGCCTACGACTGGTTCGTGCCCGGCAAGAACAACGGCTTCTCCTGGACTACCGAGATGACATTCTCCTACAACCAGAATGAGGTGACCAAGGTACACAATCCCGCAGCCTCAGCCTCGGCCCTCCTCGCCACCCCTTACCGCGAGGGTTATCCCGTGAACGCGCTGTGGTCCTACAAGTTCGCAGGTATCAGCGACGGGACCGACGGCTATCAGGGACAGACACTGTGGTATGACGAGAACGGTGACGTGCAGCGCAGCGTGAGCACTCGCTCGATCGATGTGCTGGAGTTCTCGGGGCAGACCGATCCCAAGACTATCATCGGCCTCAATAACTCATTGCGTTGGAACGGACTCAGCCTCAATGTGCTGATGACCTACTGCGGTGGCCACATGATGCGTGCGCTCACCGAGTCCGAGCAGACTTATTCGCGCCTGATGCCTTACGCACCCATCCGCTCCTACTTCCTGGACGCATGGACCCCTGAGAATCCTACCTCGCATCCCGGTTTCGGCCAGTATGCCAACGATAACGATCCCGCATCCGAGACAGCCGCATCCAATACTGCCGTGCATCACGCTGACTTTATCAAGATACGCAACCTCGTGCTCGGATATGATTTCCCCAGCTCGATCGTGCGCCGTCTCGGTGTGAACCATCTCGCCCTCCGCTTCCAGGTGGACAACCCCGGTGCGATATGGACCCGCAACAACATAGGCGTGGATCCCGAGACCCTCGGTGTGCGTAGCCGTACCTCATACGTGTTTGGCCTGAATATTAATCTCTAAACCTCCTACTGAACACATCCATAATATGAAAAAAATATTTTTCACCATACTTTCTTTCATCGGTATCCTTGGCATGACCTCGTGTTCCGACTTCACCGATGTGAAGCCCAAGGGTTCCAATCTGCTCCAGACCGTGACCGACCTGGAGATGCTCCTCAACTATGAATTCCAGGGCATAAAGGCTACCCAGCAACAGCTGCTTGCCGGAGACCTGTATCCTCTGGAACAGATACCTGCGGTGATAAACCGACCCAACGCCACCATCACGAAAATATTCTCGACCTGGGATGAGGCCGCTCACGCCAAGGAGCAGCTTGATCTCACACAGAGTGATTCGCACTATTCCGAATTCTATAGGGTGATAGGCCGTATAGCCAATCCTATATTGATGAATATTGATGCCGCCGAGGGGGATAACGCCCTGCGCAACCAGGTGAAATGCGAGGCCCTCGTGCTCCGCGCCTACTTCCATTACCTGTTGGTGCAGAAGTTTGCCAAGCCTTATGATCCTGCCTATGCCTCGACTACGCTTGCCATCCCTTATCTCATGGAGAAACAGGAATTGCTCGAGACAATACCTCAGCTCACTCTCGAGGAGGTATATACCAATATATTGAATGACCTCGACGAGGCCATAGAGCTTGACGGCCTGCCCGAGGAGCCTATCAACCAGATGCGCGGTAGCCTGCCGTTTGCCTACGCTGTAAAGGCCATGGTCCTCATGGCGATGCAGCGCTACGACGAGGCCGCTGCCGCAGCCAACGCCGTGCTGGCCATCAAGCCCGCAGTGAGCGATTACAACGATTATGTGAGGGATACTCCCAGTCCGATTATTAGCAGCTATAAGTTTCCGGTGATCCACCGCCCGTTCATGACCTGTGATGAGGATATCTTTGTGACCCGTGATATCGTGGGACAGATGGGTATCTCCAACGAGGCCTGGGAGCGTTTCGAGGACGGACACATCTGCCGTGACCGTCTCATGAACGGCGATATGCTCATTCCCGGCAACACTTCGCTCGGTATGGCTTACTTCGGCATGAACATCAAGTTCTCCTACGATATGGATTCCAAGTGGAATACTTTCGGACTCAAGACTTCGCAGATGCGCCTGATCCTTGCCGAGTGTGAGATCCTGAAGGGGAATATCGACAATGCGATGGAACAGCTCGACATGCTCCGCGAGAAGCGCATCGTGGCCGACCAGTACGCTCCCCTCAAGGGATCGGTGACTACCAAGGAGGAGGCCATCAAGCACCTGAAGCAGACCTCTCACGGCGAGAATATCTACACTTACTACAATTTCGTGGAGCGCAAGCGCTGGACCCGCATGGAGGATTTCAAGGAGACGCTGACCCGCGAGATCGACGGCAAGACCTATACTCTCTCGCCTGAGTCGACCCTGTGGATCTTCCCCTTCCCCCAGAATGTACTTTCGCTTAATCCTTCAATACAGCAGAATTATTGATGAAAGTCAGAAGTCTTATAATTCTTATTTGCCTCATGGTGCCCTACCTTTACGGCAGGGCAGCCGTGAGGCAAAATTTTAGCGTGCTCTATGTGGGCGGTTCGCCTGACTGTGGAGTGGTGATGGGGCATGTGCCCGATTCCGCAAAACTTGCAGTCTCGGCCAAGGAACGCAAGGCTGATTTTACCAAATTCCTGAAATCAAGGTTCAGGAAAGTGAAATCGGTCGATGCCGGGGAATATGATCCGGCAATGTCGGAGGAGTATGACGTGACGGTGTTTGATGCCGTGCCTGACGTGGTTATCCCGTCGGGGTTCGACCTTCCGACGGTGTGTATCGCCGAGGTCGCTCCGGCCATAGGGCGCAGTTCGGGCAGCAAGAATGATTGGTATTGCCTGTGTCTGCAGAACAAGGCTCTCAGTTGGGACAAGAATCATCCCATATTCAAGGGCCCATATAAGGTGGATATAAAGAGTGAGATCAATCCTGCTCCTGCCGGTGCGGTGGAGTATGCCGGGCTGTATGGCGAGGAGGTGCCCGACTCGGTGGAGATGTGGACCGTCCAGACCCTCAATTACACCGATGATCCTGAAATAAGGGTGGGGCTGGTGTGCCGTCCGTGGGGATATGATGATTCTCCGGATGCCGAGGTGATCTCAGGCGGAGTGTCATCCAAGAGTATCGATGCTGTGGCTATAGGCCGTCACGGGAATTTCTTCCATTGGGGATTTGGAGCTTCACCCTCGGGACTTACCGAATCGGGGCGCAACGCTTTGGCCAACTCGATAGTGTACATGGCCTCGATGGGTCCGCGCAGGATCATAGCCCGCAAGCTTAAGGAGAATATCGCTACCCGCAACAGTGTGTCCCAGGCCAAAGGGCGTATCGACCGCCGTGCCTGGCAGACCGAGAATGACGCCAGGATGCACTTTTACCTGAAAGTGGACAGCGGACAGCGGGCTGTCAAGGCCAAGATCGAAGCCGGAGCACCGCTCACGCTTGCCGATTCGACCTATATGTCGATACCTCCGCAGCGCAAGCCTGAGCCGATGCCTTACGCAGAGTTCATACGTCAGCATGAACCCGTGCTTTTCCATATATTCGGTGAGGATCTTGAGGCATACAATGAGTATTACGATAAGAATATGTCTTGGTTCTATCCGGCCGGAAAATATGGAGAGGAACTCGATATAGATGAGGATGTGAGATCGCTCGGAATATCCAACAATGATGTGAGGATGCTCGACAAGTGTGTGGAGCTGATAGGTGGCGATAACCTTTATGAGTCAGACAAGGCACGGAGGATACTTGAACGTTACACGCTATGTCGGTTTGAGACTCCGGCCGAATGGCGCGGATGGTTGGACTCGGTGCGTGACCGGTTGTTCTTTACCGAGTCAGGCGGATGGCTGTGGCTTGTGGACAGTGACGATCCCGCACAAGCAGGTAACGATTACTCGGTGTTGACATCAGCCGGGAGTGACAAATCTGCACCCTCAGGGGGCGAAAATGATCAGATAGTTCCTGCCCAAAATGAGGATGCAGAAACCGACCGTGAGAATCCGGTAGCTGTCACCACATCTGTTAGAGACAATGCCGATGGCACCCGTGATGTGGTGCTTACGATGGTTATCCATCAGGGATTTCATCTGTATGCCAATCTTGACCCGGAGGATCCGTTTGTCCCTACTACAGTTAACTTCCGACTGCCTGACGGGGTTGAGGCTGTAGGTGAGTTGAAGAAACCCGATATGGTCCCGACAGCCAATGCGACCACATACTATGTGGGCACGTGTGAATTCGTGCAGACCGTAAAGGGGAATTCCGATAAGCCTATTGAGATCGAGGTGTCGTATCAGAGCTGTGACGATGCCGTGTGCCTGCGACCTGTTTCTTTAAGTATAGAGGTTTCTTTAGAATAGTATAGAGGTTAAAGTATAGAGGCGCTATGTTTGCCGGTGAATACGGACGCCGGCCATAGATGGTA
>JAMPHR010000003.1:134785-275653 GCA_023663345.1 Paenibacillus sp.
GTCGTTTAGTGGGGAAGTTTTTTAGACCAGAGTTGTTGTGGCTCTTGGAGTGCCAACTTGCGGTAAAATAACACGATGTATTGACCAAGGAATCTACGCAATATACAATTGTTATATGATAGGACCAGAGGAGTTTAAGCGGGTATATTGGTGGAGTATAGAAAGTTAGGAGGTGCGCGGGGATTATAGGACGTCTTCGACGCCCGATTTGGTATGCGTTTCGTTTTCCCCCACGCCTCGGGATCGCGCAAATCTGCCCTGGCGGGCGATTTGCACGTTCCCTCGTGGTGGGGCTTCAATTACATCGCCGCTTCGCGGCTTTACTGGTGATTAACCTGCGGAATGTTTGTGGCCTGCGGAATGTTTGTGGCACGAAAATAATGGATCATTGTATTTTTGCTCTTTGGATCTATGGTCTACCACATACCGAAAACTTTATATCCGATTCACTTTGTTGCAACCCGAAAATCTTCAGACCCGATAAAACTTTATATCCGATCCACCTTGTTGCCAACCGGAAAAATCCGCTGAGCCAAAAAACCAATCAACCGGTGCTGTCCACGATGGAACAGCACCGGTTGATTGGTTTTTATCGATAAGAAAAGTGTTTCTCAGATCTTGGGGAGTTCGAGCCCGCGCATGATAGCCTGCTTGTTGACAGGCAGGAGGTGGTGATGACGCTCGGGGAGGGTCTTCTTGAGTCCTCGCATCACTGCATCCACGCTTACGAGCGGACGGATCTTGAGGAGCGCACCAAGGAGCACCATGTTGTAGCTCTTGGCCGACTGGAGCTCGAAAGTGGCCTCCATGGCATCCACGGGCACTACGTTGATATCGGTGCGGGTAGTGACATGATGTATGCTGTAGGGGTCGTATATGAGCGTTCCGCCGGGTTTCACCTTGCTCTCGAACTTATCCATGCTCTGCTGGTTGAGTATCACGGCAGTGTCATAGCTGTTGAGGACGGGGCTGGAGATGGGGGAGTCGGACAGGATCACAGTCACGTTGGCTGTGCCTCCACGCTGTTCGGGGCCGTAGGCAGGCATCCATGTTACCTCCAGATTGTCCATCAGGCCGGCATAAGCCAGGATCTTGCCCATAGAGAGCACGCCTTGACCGCCGAATCCTGCTATAATGATCTCTTCTTTCATAGCTTGTTGATGTTTTTAAGATCCCCGAGAGGATAGTGGTCAAACATGTTGTCAACCATCCACTGGTTGGCTTGCTCGGGAGTCATTTTCCATCCCGACACGCATGTCGACACGATTTCCACTACCGATGTGCCCATTCCTTTCATGGAGTTCTCGAAAGCCTCGCGAATGGCTTTCTTGGCTTTCTTCACGGCAGGAGCGGTGTGTACGCTCTGGCGTGTCACATAGCATGTGCCCGGAAGGCGGGCGAGCAGGTCGGTGATATTGAGCGGATAGCCATTGAGCTCCACGCTACGGCCATAGGGGGTGGTAGATGTCACCATGCCCTCGAGGGTGGTGGGAGCCATCTGTCCGCCGGTCATGCCGTATATGCCGTTGTTGATGAATATGATTGCTATATTCTCTCCACGGTTGGCGGCATGTATGGTCTCGGCTGTGCCTATGGCGGCAAGGTCGCCGTCGCCCTGGTATGTGAACACCAGGCGAGAGGGGTTGAGCCTCTTCACTGCAGTGGCTATGGCAGGGGCACGGCCATGGGCGGCCTCGATCCAGTCGACGTCGATATAATTGTAGGCCATCACGGCGCATCCTACTGGCGCAATGGCAATGGTGATATGCTCGGCACCCATTTCCTCGACCACTTCAGCGATGATTTTGTGTACCACGCCATGGGAGCATCCCGGGCAGTAGTGCATGGTGTTGTCGTTGAGCAGGCGTGGCTTTGCGGCCACTATATTGCACGGTTTCTTGATTTCTTCAGGTGTCATAGCTGGAATTTTTCTTTAAGTGCGACGAGTACCTCGTCGGGGTCCATGACTATACCTCCCATGCGTCCGAAATGATGCACCGGGCGGGGTTCGTCCAGGCTAAGACGCACATCCTCGATCATCTGTCCGGCATTCAGCTCCACCACGAGTATTCCTTTCATGCGTTTGCTGATGCGGCGTATCGCTTCCGAGGGGTAGGGCCACAGCGTGATGGGACGCAGGAGGCCTACTTTGATGCCGGCTTCGCGGGCCTCCTCAACGGCTTTCTGGCATATACGTGCCACGCAACCGAAGGCCACGATGAGGTATTCGGCATCGTCGGTGTCGTATTCCTCCCAGCGGGCCTCATGCTCCTCGATGGAGCGGTATTTCTCCTGCAGATGGATGTTGTGCTTCTCCATGCCGTGGGGATCGAGCTCGAGGGTGGTCATAATGTTGGGCTTGCGTGAGGCGGGCTTGCCGGTTACGGCCCAGGGACACTCGGCGGCGATCTCCTCGTCGGTGCGGCGCTGGCGCGGAGCAGGCAGTTTCACGCGCTCCATCATCTGGCCTACCACTCCGTCGGCGAGCATCATCACCGGATTGCGGTACTTGAAAGCCAGGTCGAGGCCGAGTCCTACGAAATCGGCCATTTCCTGTACCGATGCGGGGGCGAGCACTATCAGGCGATAGTCGCCGTGGCCTCCGCCCTTAGTGGCCTGGAAATAATCACTCTGCGATGGCTGGATGGTGCCCAGTCCGGGACCTCCTCTCATGCAGTTCACTATAAGAGCAGGAAGTTCGCCGGCGGCGATATATGATATGCCTTCCTGCTTGAGGCTTATGCCCGGACTCGACGATGATGTCATGCAAGCCTTGCCGGTGGCGGCTCCGCCATATACCATGTTAATGGCGGCTATCTCGCTCTCGGCCTGGAGCACCACCATTCCGGTGGTCTTCCACGGCATCAGCTCCTCGAGGGTTTCGAGTATTTCGCTCTGAGGTGTGATGGGATAGCCGAAATAGCCGTCCACGCCATAACGCACGGCGGCATGGGCTATCGCCTCATTACCTTTCATCAATGTTACTTCTTCATCCATATCTTGATAGTATGGTTAGGTGGGGATTGTGGAAGTCAAGATTTCTCTACCACGCGGTACACTGTGATGCATCCGTCGGGGCAGACTGTGGCACACGCGGCGCAGCCTATGCAGGCTTCCGGTGTGGTGTCGACGGCATAGTGGTATCCTCGGTCGTTCACATCCTTGGCCTGCAGCGCGAGCACGTTGCAGGGACACGCTACCACGCACAGGTCACAGCCCTTGCATCTTTCGCGGTCAATGTCCACAGCACCTGTAATTCTTGCCATAATTATTGTGTTTCTACGGTTGCGACGGGGCCTGACCGACCCCTTGCAATCTATATTTATGTTATACAACACAAATATATTAAAAAATGTCCTTATGTCGGTAAAAATAATACATATTTAACCTATTGCACACAATTTCAGAACGTGCGCAACAGGCTAAAGACATCAGTGAGTCAGATGTTTAACGTCTGTCTCCGGTCAAAGTGTCTTGGAAAATGTGAAAATCTGTTTATCGAGGTTGCTGTTGGCTACATGGAGCCTGATTCCCTCGACTTCGGGATTGTCCCACAGCTCGGACAGGTCGAACGATGCGTAGTAGGCTCTGTCGTGATAGTCGATATCCTTGGAGATCACGTGTACGAGGTAGACATCGGGCCATGACGTGTCGGCAGTGCCTGGTGCTACGGCCAGACAGAATATGCGCGGATCGGTTGAGTAAGTGAGCCTTACGTGCATGTTGAGGTAGTGGCCCGAGCGCCACGCGCTGTACACGTACACCTTATCCTTGTCCCAGCGGTCGTATTCCTCCTTCCACGTCGTAACCACAGGCGACTGTGTGACCGAATACCCGCCCAGCAGTTTGATTGGGCCTGACGTGTAGGCCTTGTTGCTTTCAGGGATATAGCGGATGAGCAACCTTGTGCCAGCCTCGATCCCCTCGGCATTGAGCGGTGACGGGGATGTGAGCACTATTTCGGGTGAATCGTCCACACGGTTGAACGTGAATGTGGCATGTCCCCCTTCGTTGCCGGCGAATGTCACGATGTCGGTACAGGTCATATCGACCGGACCGTCGGTGCCTTCCTCGCGGCATGATGCCAATGAGAATGTCGAGGCAATGAATACTATTGCCAATGACAGGCGCGAAAAGGTGGAGAGAAGCCGGGCTGTGCGGAGGGTTGTCATGGTGCCAGGGTAGGGTGGAGGTGAGTTATGATGGGATTGTTTATCGGGATTCGCCCGAGATGCGTCCGTCGGACATGTGGATCACACGGTCGGAATGGAGCGAGAGCGATTCGTCGTGGGTGACGATTATGAATGTCTTGCCGGTGCGTTCGCGCAGGTCGAAGAACAGGCGGTAGAGTTCCTCACGGTTGTGGGAATCGAGGCTTCCCGACGGCTCGTCGGCCAATATCACGCCGGGATCGTTGATGAGGGCGCGGGCCACGGCGGCACGTTGCCTCTCGCCGCCCGACAGCTGGTTGGGTCGATGGTCGAGGCGCGCGCCCAGTCCGAGCGACTTCAGCAGTTCGCCGGCCCGGGCTATAGCCTCCTTCCTGCCCATGCCACCGATCATGGCTGGCATGGCCACATTCTCAGCCATTGTGAATTCGGGCAGAAGCTGGTGGAACTGGAACACGAACCCGATGTTCCTGTTCCTGAACGCGGCCAGCTTACCCTCCTTCATCTTTACGATATCGGTGCCGTCGTAGAGCACGCTTCCACTGTCGGGAGCCTCGAGCGAGCCGATGATCTGCAACAGAGTGGTCTTGCCCGCACCGCTGGGGCCCACGATGGATAGAAATTCCCCGTCGGCGATGGTGAGGCTGACTCCGTCGAGCACTCTCAGCCCGTCGTAGCTCTTGACAATGTCCTTAACTTCAATCATGTGTGTCAGGGCCTGTTTAGATGGACAGGCGACGCAGTGTCTCCACGAGTTCTTTCTTCACGGGCTTGTCATTCTTGATGGCCTTGGTGAAGGGTACGTAGGTGATCTCGTCGTTGCGTATGCCTATCATCACATTGCGCTGGTCCTCGAGGAGCGCGTCGATGGCAGCTGCACCCATTCTCGAGGCGAGGATGCGGTCGAAGGCCGTGGGGGATCCGCCTCGCTGGAGGTGACCGAGTATGGATACGCGCACGTCATATCCGGGATACTCGTTCTTCACGCGCTCGGCCAGCCCCATGGCTCCGCCGGTGACGGGGCTTTCGGCAACAAGCACGATGGATGAGTTCTTGCTCTTGCGGAATCCATGGTCGATGAGCTCGGCAAGCTGGTCGACCTCGGTCGAAATCTCGGGGATGATGGCTGCCTCGGCTCCCGAAGCGATAGCGCCGTTGAGGGCGAGGAAGCCGGCATCGCGGCCCATTACCTCGATGAAGAACAGGCGCTCGTGGCTCGTGGCGGTGTCGCGGATCTTGTCGACGCACTCCATGATGGTGTTGAGGGCGGTGTCGTATCCGATGGTCGAGTCGGTGCCGTAGAGGTCGTTGTCGATGGTGCCGGGGAGGCCTATGATGGGGATATTGAATTCGTTGGCGAAAATGCGGGCGCCGGTGAGCGAGCCGTCACCGCCTATCACCACCAGCGCGTCGATCTCCTGACGTTTCAGGTTGTCGTAGGCCAGCTGACGGCCTTCGGGGGTGGTGAACTCCTTGCAACGGGCAGTCTTGAGTATGGTGCCACCCGCCTGTATGATATTGGAGACGTTCTGAGTCTTGAATTCCACTATCTCGTCAGTGATGAGGCCACGGTAGCCACGGTATATACCCTTCACGCGGAGCCCGCCGTAGATGGCGGCGCGTGTCACCGCGCGGATGGCGGCGTTCATGCCGGGGGCGTCACCTCCCGAGGTGAGTATGCCCACACATTTGATCTGTGACATTTTTCTATCTATCAATTGTATCTATTGTTTCAAGACGCAAATATACAACATTTATTCACAAAACGTTGGTTTCGGAATGATAAAAAATGTTGCCTGAGCATATCGACGGGCATTTGGGAAATTATCCGTATCTTTGTGCCCCGAAACTCGCCTGGGAGCTTACACCACAGCGTGGTTTCAGTCTCTCGCTCAACGTCATAACACCATCCAATCATCAATCGTTCATGAACATAGCAAGTAAAATCCGCAATCTCTCCCGAATGTCGTCATTTCACGTGCTACTCGCATTGAGCGCGGCCCATTGCCTCAACGATCTGTTGCAATCGGTCATCACCGCCGTGTATCCCATGCTCAAGGCCGACCTGGGGCTGTCGTTCGGCCAGATAGGCCTCATAACCCTTGTGTATCAGCTTGCGGCATCGATATTCCAGCCGGTGGTGGGATATGCGTTTGACCGCCGTCCGTTTGTCTACAGTCTCCCCGCCGGCATGACATCCACGGCGCTCGGAATAGTGATGTTTGCCTACTGCGACACCATGCCGGGCATATTGCTATCGGTGTTCATGGTGGGAATCGGCTCGGCCACACTGCATCCCGAAGCATCGCGCATCACCTCGCTCGCCGGCCAGGCTCGCAGAGGGTTCGCCCAGTCGGTGTTCCAGGTCGGAGGTAATTTCGGCGGATCGATAGGTCCGTTACTTGTGGCCTTGATTGTGGCTCCCCACGGGCGTCACTATGTGGCGTGGTTTCTCATCGCCGCTGTGCTGTGTTTCGCCGCCATGAGGCCTATATGCCGGTGGTACGGTTCCTATCTGCGCGAGTTGCGCGGCGGCTCATCGGCCCGGGGTGGGCATAAGCCGCTCCCGCTCTCACGTGGGCTCACTATCTTTGCCATAGTGGTCATAGCTGTGCTCATCTTCTCCAAGTACATATACATGGCATCGCTATCGAGTTACTATACATTTTATCTTATAGACAAGTTTGGAGTGAGCGTGTCGCAGTCGCAGATCTTCCTGTTTGTATTCGTGGTTTCGACCGCTGTGGGCACCCTGGTGGGTGGACCGGTGGGCGACCGTTACGGACGCAAGATTGTGATATGGGTTTCGATTCTCGGCACGGCACCGTTCAGTCTGCTCATGCCTCACGTGTCGTTGCCCGTGACAGTGGTGCTGAGTTTCTGTGCCGGTTTCATGCTCTCGTCGGCTTTCCCGGCCATCCTGCTCTATGCCCAGGAGCTGTTGCCCACCAAGCTCGGCATGATTTCGGGGCTGTTTTTCGGCTTCTCGTTCGGAGTGGGAGGCATCGCATCGGCTGTGCTCGGAGGCTTTGCCGACACTTATGGTATCGAGGCGGTCTACAACGCCTGTGCCTACATGCCTCTGCTGGGCATAGTGGCCGGATTGTTACCCTCTCTCAAGAAGAGCTGAAAAAGTAATTCAGGATATAAGTAAGTCTTAAAAATTAAACGCTATATGTAAGTCGTAAAAATTAATGCACATATAAATCTTGTTCTTTTTGGCTATTTTGGCTTTGTCACTCAGTCATATAGCTCGCTATGCTCCTTCATTCCGCAACCAAAATACCGCAAAAATAACTGCGATTTATATGTGCATTAATTTTTACGACTTACTTATTTTGAGATTACGGAATTTTTTCCTTAATTTTGCCAAAACTAATAATTTGTCAATTATAAACCATTAAATCACATACTGACAATGGATATTTCGCATATCGAACACGTAGGCATCGCAGTCCCCAATCTTGAGGAGGCAATCGCCTTTTATGAGAACACCCTCGGAATCAAATGCTTTGCTATCGAGGAAGTAGCTGACCAGAAAGTGCGCACAGCATTCTTCAAGATCGGCCAGACCAAGATCGAGCTTCTCGAAGGCACTGCCCCCGAGAGCGCCATCAGCAAGTTCATTGCCAACAACGGTGGCCGTGGCGGCATCCAGCACATCGCTCTCGCTATCGAGGACGGCGTGGCCAACGCTCTCGCCGAGGTTGAGGAGAAGGGTTGCAAGCTCATCGACAAGGCTCCCCGCAAGGGTGCCGAGGGTCTCAACATCGCATTCCTTCATCCCAAATCCACTTGCGGAACACTCATCGAGCTCTGCGAGGATCCCAACAAGTAATAATCAAGACCTAAGGATTTCCCCAATATACCAATTATGAGCAATCAGCTTGAAAAAGTAAAAGAGCTTATCGCCCTGCGCGAGGAGGCTCGCCTGGGTGGTGGCGAAAAGGCCATCCAGAAGCAGCACGAACGCGGTAAGTACACCGCCCGCGAGCGCATCGCGCAGCTCCTCGACGAGGGTTCATTCGAAGAAATCGACATGTTCGTCCGTCACCGTTGCCACAACTTCGGTCAGGAGAAGAAAAGCTATCTCGGCGACGGCGTTGTGACCGGCTACGGTACCATCGACGGACGTCTCGTATATGTATTCGCCCAGGATTTCACCGTGTTTGGCGGCTCGCTCAGCGAGACCATGGCCCTCAAGATCTGCAAGATCATGGATATGGCCATGAAGATGGGCGCACCTGTGATCGGCCTCAATGACTCGGGCGGTGCCCGCATCCAGGAGGGTATCAACGCCCTCGCAGGCTATGCCGAGATTTTCCAGCGCAATATTCTCGCATCTGGCGTTATCCCCCAGATCTCAGGTATACTCGGCCCCTGTGCCGGCGGTGCCGTATATTCTCCCGCGCTTACTGACTTCACCATCATGACCAAGGGCATCTCATACATGTTCCTTACCGGTCCTAAGGTAGTGAAGACCGTTACAGGCGAGGATGTGACCCAGGAGGCTCTCGGTGGTGCCGCAGTTCACGCCCAGAAGAGCGGTGTGGCTCACTTCGCAGCCGAGGATGGCGAGGAGACCCTCTCGATCATCCGCAAGCTCTTCAGCTATATACCTCAGAACAACCTCGAGGAGCCGCCGCTGGTTGAGTGCAACGACCCCATCGACCGTCTTGAGGATTCGCTCAACGAGATCATCCCCGACTCGGCCAACCGTCCCTACGATATGTATGAGGTGATCGGTGCCATCATCGACAACGGTGAGTTCCTGGAGATCCAGCGCGACTATGCCAAGAACCTCATCATCGGTTTCGCCCGCTTCAACGGTCAGGCCGTGGGTATCGTGGCCAACCAGCCCAAGTTCCTCGCCGGCGTGCTCGACAGCAACGCATCGCGCAAGGGTGCCCGCTTCGTTCGCTTCTGCGATGCTTTCAACATTCCTCTCGTTACCCTCGTGGACGTGCCCGGATTCCTTCCCGGTACAGGTCAGGAGTACAACGGTGTGATTCTGCACGGCGCCAAGCTCCTCTACGCCTACGGCGAGGCAACTGTGCCCAAGGTGACTGTGACCCTGCGCAAGAGCTACGGCGGTAGCCATATCGTGATGTCGTGCAAGCAGCTCCGTGGCGACATGAACTATGCCTGGCCTACAGCCGAGATCGCTGTTATGGGTGGCGCAGGTGCCGTTGAGGTGCTCTACGCCAAGGAAGCCAAAGCATCCGAGGATCCCGCCAAGGTGCTCCGCGAGAAGGAGGAGGAATACAACAAGCTGTTCTGCAACCCTTACAACGCAGCCCGCTACGGCTATATCGACGATGTGATCGAGCCCCGCAACACTCGTTTCCGCATCATCCGCGCTCTTCAGCAGCTCGCAACCAAGAAGGTTGTCAATCCCGCCAAGAAGCACGGTAACATTCCCCTCTAATCATCCGCGTCCAATTTATGAAAAAGAGAATATTAACCCTCTTCGTGGCGGCTCTCGCTGGCATCGTCGCTATCTCGGCCCAGGGGCGTCGCGGCCTCAGGATCAACGAGGTGATGATCGTCAACGACTCTACGAGCGTGGTCGACGATTTCGGGCAGTACTCAGCGTGGGTCGAGTTGTTCAACTCCACCTTCGGCCCCCTCGAGATCTCGAGCGTGTTCCTGACCAACGATCCCGCCAAGCCCACGCTCTACCCGGTACCGCTGGGTGACGTGAACACCGAGATCCCCACCCGTCAGCACATACTGTTCTGGGCCGACGGTCAGCCCAACAAGGGCACATTCCACACCAACTTCGTATTCACCCCCGGCCAGGACAACTACATCGCCATCTATGATGCCGACGGCAAGTCGCTCATCGACGAGATCGTGGTTCCCGGCTCGCTCAAGCCCGGCCAGACCTACGCCCGCAAAGTGGACGGCGAGGGTGGCACCGGCAATGTAGATGCGTGGGAGGTGCGCGACGGTTCCGATGAGAAGTACATCACCCCCTCGAGCAACAATATCATCAAGAGCACCAACTCCAAGGTGGATATGTTTGCCGAGCAGGATGCCCGTGGCGGTGGCATGGCGGTAATGGCCATGTGCATCGTGTTCACAGCACTCCTCGTGCTGGCCCTGTGCTTCTATATCATCAACAGGATCGGAGCCTCCATCTCTACCCGCCGCAAGGAGAAAGCTCTCGCCGAGACTCAGCCCGAGGCAGTGGCCGACGGCCGTCCCGACAGTGATACCGGCGAGGTCATCGCCGCCATTTCGATGGCTCTGCATGACCACCTCGACGCTCACGACCGCGAGTCGACAATCCTTACTATTAATAAGGTGCGCCGCGCTTACTCCCCCTGGAGCTCCAAAATCTATTCACTGCGCGAGCTTCCCCGCAGATAATCCACCACCCATCATCCCATTCATTTGCAATTTAAATCATGAAAGAATACAAGTATCGCATCAACGGAAACCTCTACACGGTGAAAGTGGGCGACATCGACAACAATCTCGCCAAGGTAGAAGTCAACGGCGTCCCCTACAAGGTGGAGCTGGAGAAGACCGACAAGCCTGTCACCATCGTGACCAAGCCCCGTCCCTCGGCTGCACCCCGCACCGATACCGGCGCTAAGGTCATCGCCAAGCCCCAGGCTGCTTCGGCCGGTGGATTCCAGGTCAAGGCTCCGCTTCCCGGTGTGGTCATGAACATCCTCGTGAAGGTAGGCGACACCGTGAAGGCCTCCGACACCGTGGTTATGCTCGAGGCCATGAAGATGGAGAATGCCATCCACGCCGGTCAGGACGGCAAGGTGGCTTCGATCGCTGTCGCTGTCGGTGACTCAGTGCTCGACGGTGGTGTGCTCATCACACTCGAATAAAATTGAATTCTAATTATGGATTTTAGAGATTTTATAATGCAAAACCTTCAGGAGTTCTGGCACCTGACAGGTTTCTATAACGCTACGTGGGAGCATTTCGTGATGCTTCTGGTGGGCCTCTTCTTCATCTGGCTCGCCATCAAGAAGAATTTCGAGCCCATGCTCCTCGTGCCTATCGGTTTCGGTATCCTCATCGGAAATATCCCCTTCAATCCCACTGCCGGACTTGAAGTGGGCATCTACGAGGAGGGATCCGTGCTCAATATCCTCTACAACGGTGTGAGCGCGGGCTGGTATCCGCCGCTGATCTTCCTCGGCATCGGTGCCATGACCGACTTCTCGGCCCTGATAGCCAATCCCAAGCTCATGCTTATCGGTGCGGCCGCCCAGTTTGGTATCTTCGGTGCCTATATGGTGGCTCTGCTTCTGGGCTTCGCTCCTGACCAAGCCGGTGCCATCGCCATCATCGGCGGTGCCGATGGTCCCACGGCTATCTTCCTTTCGTCCAAGCTTGCCCCCAACCTCATGGGTGCCATCGCCGTGTCGGCTTATTCCTACATGGCCCTCGTGCCTGTGATCCAGCCGCCGTTGATGCGCCTCTTCACCACCAAGAACGAGCGTCTCATCAAGATGAAGCCCGCACGCGCCGTGTCGCAGAACGAGAAGATCATCTTCCCCATCGTGGGTATGATCCTTACCTGCTTCGTGGTTCCCTCGGGTATTCCCCTTCTGGGTATGCTCTTCTTCGGTAACCTCCTGCGCGAGTGTGGCGTGACCAACCGTCTTGCCAAGACTGCAAGCAATGCCCTCACCGACATTGTGACCATTCTCCTCGGTATGACTGTGGGTGCATCCACCCAGGCTTCCGAGTTCCTCACTTCCGAGACTATCCGCATCTTCCTCCTCGGCTTCATGGCATTCGTGATAGCTTCGGCCAGTGGAGTGCTCTTCGTCAAGCTGTTCAATCTGTTCCTCCCCAAGGCCAAGAAGATCAATCCCCTCATTGGCAACGCCGGTGTATCGGCTGTGCCCATGTCGGCCCGTATCTCCAATAACCTCGGTCTTGAATACGACCCCTCCAACTACCTCCTCATGCACGCCATGGGCCCCAACGTGGCCGGCGTGATCGGTTCGGCGGTCGCCGCAGGTGTCCTCCTCGGATTCCTTGCCTAATCCATTTGTTACCCCAAGGTGTTGCACCGCTTCTCCCGCGACGGGAAGGTGCAACACCTTTTTATAATTCTTAAGGGTTTCGCCATAGATTTGGCTTATTTTTACCGGAAAATTTGTATTTCTTAAGAACTTTCCACATCTCTCCCGCGTTATATCATTGAGTTCTCTCCGGGTGAGTGTCCCCGTATCACATTCATCACATAGCTCATCTTAACACTTAACATCGGACTAATGGTAACAAAGCAGGTCATCAAGACATTATACAAGCAGTTCAAAAGGCCCCCCAAGACGCCTGACGAGCTCAATATCTCGCTCCTCTTTGATTATGCGATGGACAATCATGGCATCTTCATCGACGAGAACAATCTCTACATAGGGAGCGTGGATCCTTCGTCCCCATTCGCCACTATCGAACTTAAGCGTGTCCATGAGATCGTTGAGTTCGAAAAGGTCATAGCAATCGTGCTTCCGACCTCCATCGTGTTTCTCAACAAGGAGAATTCCGATGTTCACATCCATCTGCGCCTCGACGACGATGAGCCTACCGTGTGGCAGCGTATCAAGTCGGCGGTAAAGGGCGCATGAACCTTACCGTGACCCGTCGGGCGCGGTTATACCTTAGAAAACGACAATACCTTATTAAGTGCAATCCCCCTACAATCGACAACAGATTTTTGATCGCACCGCCCGCCTGGTAGGAAATGAATCCCTCGGCCGTCTCGACCGTGTGAGGGTGATAATATTCGGCGTGGGTGGCGTGGGTAGCTGGGCTGCCGAGACCCTTGTGCGCACTGGTGTGACCCATCTCACCATTGTGGATGCCGACAAGGTGGCCGTCTCCAATATCAACCGCCAGATGCCGGCGCTTGCCACTACCGTGGGCCAAGTCAAGGTCGATGTGGTGAAGCAACGTTTGCTCGAGATCAATCCCGAGGCTGAGATTACGGCCATACATGGGCTGTATAATGCCGACACTGCCAGTGAATATGATCTTTCCGGTTACGATTATGTGATCGATGCGATAGACTCGCTCGCCGACAAGGCTCTGCTTATACTCAACGCCACCGAGGCTATGAGAGGCGGTCACACCAAGTTTTATTCCTCGATGGGAGCCGCCCTGAAGATGGATCCCTCGCGCATTGCGGTCGCGGAATTTTGGAAAGTGAAGGGCTGTCCGCTTGCTGCCGCGCTACGCAGGAAATTCAAGAAGTCGGAATGTTTTCCAACCCATAAGTTCAAGTGCGTGTACTCCGACGAGCTTGTCCCCAATCATCCGGGATACCAGCCGTCCTCCACTGACTCCGCATCATCCTGTCCGGACGATACAGCCATGACTTTTAATAAGGTGGCTACCAACGGGTCGCTCATGCACATCACTGCCGTGTTTGGCATCACGCTCGCCTCCCTCGTGATCCGCGACGTGTGTGCCCGATAGCTTCAAGCTGAAAATTCCATAAATCTACCTCATAATGTCAATATCACGTTTCCCGACGTTTGCCGCGGCCCTGTTGGTTGCCGTGGTATCGCTTTTCCATGTTCAGTCACTGTCGGCGGCATCTGTCGCACCTCAGAAAGCCAAACCGGTAGTTTCCATCCTCGGTGACTCCTATTCCACATTTGACGGCTATGTGCCGTTCGGCAACGCCGTATGGTACGAGACCCGCCCCAGCAAGAAGACCGATGTATTCGATGTAAAGGATACCTGGTGGTGGCAACTGATCTCGCGCGGAGGCTACATCCTCGGCGTGAACGATTCCTACAGCGGAGCCACCATATCTTATACCGGCTACAGCGGAGCCGATTATTCCGACCGCTCGTTCATCACCCGCTTGCCACGGCTCGGGTCGCCCGACATAATACTCATATTCGGAGCCACCAACGACAGCTGGGCCGGAGTGAAGGTGGGCGAGTATGCCTATGGCAAGTTCAGCGGATCGCTTCTCTATGATTTCCGTCCTGCCATGGCCCGCTTGCTCGACGAAGCCATAAACCGTTATCCCGGCACCGAGATATATTTCATCATCAACGACGGATTGCGCGACGACATTGTGGAGTCGATCATCGAGGTGTGCCGTCACTACAGCGTGCCTTTCATCCAGCTTCACGACATTGACAAGATGTCCAATCACCCCTCGAAGGCCGGAATGAAGGCCATAGCCGATCAGGTGCTCGAGGTCATAGGCAAATAGTCTCGGTCGACGGAACCTTTTTCCAGTCGAACAGATCCAACAGCTCCCTCGCTTCGCAAGGCGCAGGCTCATTGATGAGTCCGCCTATGTGGGCGAGGGTTCCTATTATCTCGCGGGCCGACATCCCTTTGCGCAGTTCTGACATGTTGAGCGACATGTCGCGCTTTGAGAGCCGTCGGCCCTCGCTGTTGCATATCAACGGCACGTGGGCGAACTCGGGAGCCGGAAGTCCGAGCAGACGGTAGAGATATATCTGCTGGGCAGTGGATAGCAGCAGGTCGCTCCCCCTCACCACCTCGGTCACACCCATCAGTGCGTCATCTACCACCACGGCGAGCTGGTAGGCCCAGGCTCCGTCGGCCCTGCGTAGTATGAAGTCGCCACATTCGTGTGTCAGGTTCACACTCCGGTGGCCATATACCTTGTCGGTAAACCCTATCTCCTCGTCGGGCACATACAGGCGGGTCGAGTATCGGGCTGCGGTGTGTAAGCCGACATTATTATTTCGCTCGGAAGCGGGTCGCGGCATCGTGGCCGGACGGCACCTTCCGCCATATATCACCCGGCCGTCGCTCTGGTGTGGAGCCTGGGTGGCCATAATGTCGGCACGTGTGCATGAGCAGGGGTATGTGTAGCCTGTGTTCTCGATCTTAGCGAGATAATCGGCATATATTTCTCCCCGCCGGCTCTGGCTGTAGGGGCCATGTGGTCCACGGTCGGCAAGTCCACCTTCGTCCCAGTCGAGGCCGAGCCAGCTGAGATCATCCTCGATCAGTCGGGAATATTCCTGCTTACTGCGTTGAGGGTCAAGATCCTCGATGCGGAGTATCCATCGTCCGCCTCGGCTTTTCACCGATAGCCACGACATCAGTGCCGAAAAGAGATTGCCCAGGTGCATACGTCCGGTGGGGGAGGGGGCATACCGTCCGGTGACGGCAGGTGATGCAGGTGATGAGGTCTCGGGTGCTTTCATATTGTATTCTGTGATGAATGGCCTGTTTTCGGCGGTTATTGACCGATATTTGGACCATTGACTTAAATTTGGTGCAAAAATACTCATTTTCCCGCAAGCGGGTCACGATTTTTTTGTAACTTTGCGATAGATGAACATGACCGGGCTGTATTTTCCGACAGATTGAAAGAGAGCCACGGCTATTTCTGACACACCTTATTTCTATAATCATCTTACCGATCGAAAAATGGATAAAACATATCATCTCGCGATCGACCTCGGCGCTACATCCGGTCGATCGATCCTGGCCACATTTGATGGCGAAAAAGTGGAGATGACCGAGCTTACTCGTTTCCACTATCCCATGCTTCCTATCAGCGGTCACTTGTTCTGGAATCTCCCGCTGATATATCAGGAGGTGCTGAAAGCGCTTAAGACAGCCTCAGCCCGTGTGCAGGAACTCGGCACCGAGCTCTCCACAATCGGTATCGACACCTGGGGATGTGACGTGGCCTATTTCTATGCCGACGGCTCGCTCGCCGGTCTCCCGTATTGCTACCGTGACACCCACACCGATGGTGCGGTGGATGTATATACCGCCAATGTGCCCCGACGCGACGTGTATGCCCGCACCGGAATCCAGTTCATGGATTTCAATACCCTGTTCCAGCTTCACACCCTGCGCCGCAACAGCGCCAAGGTGATCGACAATGCCGACTTGATCCTGTGGATGCCCGATGCCGTGGCTTATATGCTCACCGGCAATGCCGTGACCGAGTACACCGTCGCCTCCACTTCCCAGATGCTCAATCCCGCTACCGGCGATCTCGATGAGGTACTTCTCGAGTCAATCGGTCTCCCGCGCTCGAAATTCGGACCTATGGTGCAGCCCGGTGTGACCATCGGAACTCTCACCTCCCAGATCCAGGAGGCCACCGGTCTCGGTGCCGTTCCCGTTATTGCTGTTGCCGGCCATGACACTGCCTCGGCTGTGATAGGTGTACCCACTCCCGATCCCAACTACGCATACCTGAGCTGTGGCACATGGTCACTGCTCGGCATAGAGTCTCCCGAAGCTATCATCAATGACAAGAGCTTCGGCTACAACTTCACCAATGAGGGTGGCATCGACGGCACCACCCGTTTCCTGAAAAATATATGCGGACTGTGGATATTCGAGCGTGTCCGTGCTGAGCTCGGCCTGCAGGACGCTGACATCTCACAGCTCGCCGCATCGTGCAACGATTCCACATGCGAGACCCTCATCAACCCCGACGATCCCGCCTTCGCCAATCCCAAATCGATGGTCGAGGCCATCAAGGTCTACTGTGCTGCCCACGGCATCGTGGCTCCCGAGTCGACCGCCGATTACGTAAGGGTGATCTACCGTAGCCTCGCCCACCGCGTGGCCGAGATGCTCGGCACTCTCCGCGAGCTCCATCCCGGTGCCATCGACCGCCTCCATGTGATAGGTGGCGGATCGCGCAATTCTCACCTCATGAAGATGATCGCCGACGAGACAGGCATACCCGTGGTGGCAGGTCCCGCCGAATGTACTGCCCTCGGAAACGTGCTGGTGCAGTTGCGTGGATGTGGTCGTGCCGATTCGCTGGCCCGTATGCGCGACATCGCTGTAAATTCTACCGAAACAATCACTTATAAACCATAATAGAAAAACCATGAAAGAAGAACTTATCAAAAAGGCTTACGAGATAGCCCGTGAACGTTATGCCGCAGTAGGTGTCGATACCGACAAGGTGCTCGACCAGATGCAGGATTTCCACCTCAGTATGCACTGCTGGCAGGCCGACGATGTTGCTGGATTCGAGAACCAGGGCGGTTCGCTCACCGGCGGTATCCAGGTCAACGGTAACTATCCCGGTAAGGCCCGTAACATCGACGAGCTCCGTGCCGATGTGCTCTATGCCATGTCGCTCATTCCCGGCAAGCACCGTCTTAATCTCCACGAGATCTACGGTGACTTCGGTGGCAAGTACGTTGACCGTGACCAGTGCTCAGTTGAGCATTTCCAGAGCTGGATCGACTGGGGCAAAGCCAACGATATAAAGCTCGACTTCAACTCCACCTCATTCTCTCACCCCAAGAGCGGTGACCTCTCGCTCTCCAACCCCGACAAGGGTATCCGTGATTTCTGGATCGAGCACTCCAAGCGTTGCCGTGCCATCTCCCAGGCCATCGGTGAGGCTCAGCAGGATCCCTGTATCATGAACACCTGGGTACACGACGGCTCCAAGGATATCACCGTGAACCGCTACATGTACCGCGAGTTGCTCAAGGATTCTCTCGATCAGATCTTCGAGCACAAGTATGACTGGATGAAGGACTGTGTTGAGTCCAAGGTGTTCGGTATCGGTCTCGAGAGCTACACTGTAGGCTCCAATGACTTCTACACCTCCTATGCCGCCAAGAACGACATGATGATCACTCTTGACACCGGCCACTTCCACCCCACCGAGAGTGTAGCCGACAAGGTATCGGCCATGCTTCTCTTCGTGCCCGAACTGATGCTCCACGTGTCTCGCCCCATCCGTTGGGACTCTGACCACGTTACCATCATGGACGATCCCACCCTCGACCTGTTCAGCGAGATCGTTCGCGCCGGTGCTCTCAACCGTGTACACTATGGTCTCGACTACTTCGACGGTACTCTCAACCGCATCGGTGCTTACGTGATCGGTAGCCGTGCCGCCCAGAAGTGTATGCTTCGCGCTCTGCTCGAGCCCACCGACACCCTCCGCAAGTATGAGCTTGCCGACAAGAAGTTCCAGCGTCTCGCTCTCCTCGAGGAGTGCAAGAACCTCCCCTGGAATGCTGTTTACGACATGTTCTGCCTCAAGAACAATGTACCCGTAGGCGAGTCGTTCATCCCCGAGGTAGAGAAGTACGAGGCTGAAGTGACCTCAAAGCGTTAACATTTTACATTGTATGTAAAAGTATAGAGGTTAAAGTATAGAGATGTTGTCTCGGTACTTTACCCTCTATACTCTATATTACCCTTTACCAACCATGCTTTTAATAGGATTATTGATAATTGCCATCGGGGCGTTCTGCCAGTCGAGCTGCTATGTGCCCATCAACAAGATCAAGTCTTGGAGCTGGGAGAGCTACTGGATTGTGCAGGGCGTGTTTGCATGGCTCATACTCCCCTTCCTTGGAGCATTGCTCGCCGTGCCGGCCGGTCATTCGCTGTGCGAGCTGTTTACGGCCGATCAGTCATTCAATATATGGATGACCATCCTCTTCGGAGCACTTTGGGGTGTCGGGGGGCTCACGTTCGGCCTCTCGATGCGCTATCTCGGCGTGGCCCTTGGTCAGTCGATAGCTCTCGGCACATGCGCCGGACTCGGCACCATCATGGGCCCTGTCCTGCTCAACATCTTCTTTCCTGAGAACGATCCCCTCTCCCAGCTTACCTTTGCCGTGATCATCGGAGTGATTGTAACACTCATCGGTATTGCCATCATCGGTGTGGCCGGATCCATGAAGGCATCATCGTTGAGTGAGGAGGAGAAGAAGGCCGCTGTTAAGGACTTTAACTTCCCCAAAGGCATCACCATCGCCCTGCTTGCAGGTTTCATGAGCGGATGTTTCAACGTAGGTCTTGAGTTCGGTAGCGGCATCAACTTCGGTGACCTCACTCCCGACATGTACAAGACCCTCCCCGCCACATTCCTCGTGACCCTCGGCGGTTTCGTATCCAATGCTGTCTACTGCTTCTATCAGAATCAGAAGAACGGTACTTGGGGTGATTATGCCAAGGGTGGTGTACTGGTCAACAATCTGCTCTTCTGCCTTCTGGCCGGTGCATTATGGTATAGCCAGTTCTTCGGACTCGCTCTCGGAAAAGGGTTCCTTACTGATACCCCCACACTCATGACACTCTCGTTCTGTATCCTCATGGCTCTTAACGTTGTGTTCTCTAACGTATGGGGTATTATTCTTAAGGAATGGAAAGGTTGTTCGCCCAAGACCATCGCGGTGCTCATCGTAGGCATCGTGGTGCTCATTGTGTCGTGCTTCCTCCCCCAGTTAATAGGTTAAACCAATCATAGTAACATATATTATGTCATCAATCTTAGACAATCGCCCCGCGCTTGCCGCTGAGGTAGAGAAAGTGGCCGAAGTGGCCGGTTACCTCTGGCAGAAAGGATGGGCTGAACGTAACGGCGGTAACATAACCGTAAATATTACCGAACATGTGGACGATGCTATCCGCGCTATGCCCGCTATAGCCGAACCCAAGGCCATCGGTCTCACCCTTCCCAACCTCAAGGGTTGCTATTTCTATTGTAAGGGTACCAACAAGCGTATGCGCGACCTCGCACGCTGGCCCATGGACAACGGTTCGGTGATCCGTATTCTCGATGACTGCGCTCACTACGAGATCATCGCCGACAAGCCCGTGGCTCCCACCTCCGAGCTCCCCTCGCATCTTGCCGTTCACAACTATCTCATCGGCAAGGGTTCCAACTATAAGGCATCGGTACACACTCATCCCATCGAGCTCGTGGCCATGTCGCACTGCAAGAAGTTCCTTGACAAGGACGTGGCTACCCGTCTCCTTTGGAGCATGATCCCCGAGACCAAAGCCTTCTGTCCCCGCGGACTCGGCATCATCCCCTACAAGCTCCCCAGCTCCAACGAGCTCGCTGAGGCTACCATCAAGGAGCTTGGCGACTACGATGTTACCCTCTGGGAGAAGCATGGTGTGTTTGCAGTAGAGCAGGACGTTATGGCCGCTTTCGACCAGATCGACGTGCTCAACAAGTCGGCTCTTATCTACATCGCCGCCAAGAACATGGGCTTCGAGCCTGAAGGCATGAGCGACGATCAGATGCGTGAGATGACCGTGGCATTCAACCTGCCGAAATAATTATCATAGAGTCTTATAGCTCGAATATAAACGAAGCCCGCGGAACTGTCGATACAGTCTCGCGGGCTTCTGTTTTATCACGGCCTCTTACTTCTTTCTGGCAAACGTCGCCAGCACCGTGCGCGATATGCGCCCGATTATCGCCGATGCCTCATCCTGCGGGCCGGGATAGTCCTTTATGAGTACGGCTATCGAGTAGCTTGTGCCATCGGGTAGGGTGAAATGCCCCACGTCATTCACGGCCACTATCTCACCATGCTCGTTGACATATCCGCTTCCCGTGCGGTGGCCTAATTCTACTCCCGGATAATCCGCAAGCGGAGCTGCCAACCGGTCGGTCGCGCTCGTACATTCTCCGAGCCAGCCTTTCAGGGCCGATTGCTTGTCTGCCGATGTCACGCTGTCGGTATATACCTTGTTGATCAGCTCGGCACATGCCAGCGGAGAACTCCAGTTATCATAACTCAGCGCGTGATTCTGTTGCATCTCATGCTCGGTATGGCTTATGCTGAAACCGCCATTTATGCCAAGTCCCCGGCATATACTGTCAGTCTCAGTGACGGAGACTACGCGGTCATACAGTATATTGCTCGTATTATTGTCGCTCACCCTCAGGGTGTAAGCCATCAGGTCGCTCACGGTGATATCGATATCTCCCTCGGGATAATCCTTGAGCATCGGGCTCCAGGTGTCGGGATTCAGCTCCTGGCGGGTCACATGTATCACGGTGTCGAAATCCTGCCCCCGCTTGTCGAGAGTGCGGGCCATGGCTATGGCCTCGTGTAGCTTGAACACACTCATCAGCGGATATTTCACCTCATTGTTGATAAGCAGGGTATCTCCGCCCGACGATATTATCGCCACGCCTACCTCCCCTTTTCCCTTGGGAATCAAGGCCGTGATGGAATCCTCAAGGGCCGAAAGGTCCACAGTCCTCCCGTTCCCCTTCTGCCCCGTAGAGCAAGCAACCATCATCCCCGCCCCGGCAATTACCAATGGAATTATACGTCTCATAATAATATAACAGTTTTAAACTCTTATAAAATAGTAGCTATGCTCAGTGAATATCGAGCTGATACAATATTGATTTTCTGTCGGGATAGCTGTATTGAATTTGCAATTCCTGTTTCCCGATTCTTCTGAATCCGGCACGTTCATAGAATGAATGTGATTTTGTGGCTACCGACGGTGTATCAAGTATTATATGCCTGTATCCGTTATCCCTTGCAAACTCAAGCAGTTTATCATAAAGTCTGAGGCCCACCTGTTGTGACCGGTAGTCGGCACGCACGAAAAACTTCTTCAGAACGCTCCATTCGTCATCAATTCTCATCAGGGCTATTGTTCCCACCACTTGGCCATTATCAATTGCCACCCAAAAGTTTCCGCCGTTATTGATATAAGCCTCATGAATATTCAGCAGGTCGGATTGCTCTGCGATTGTCAGATTTATCTTGGCCTCATTGTTCTGAATGTCAAGGATAAGCCCAATCGCTCCCTCCTTGAACTCATCCTTATACTGAATTATTTCCATTCTGTAATGCTTGCTTAATACGTTATCATTATATAGAAAAATAACGACCGAAAATCAATAGATTATCAGTCGTTATCAGTACCCGGACCCGGGCTCGAACCGGGATGGGTCGCCCCAACGGTGTTTGAGACCGTCGCGTCTACCGATTCCGCCATCCGGGCGATGGTGCGCTTATGTAGGTGGACCCGTGGATCCACGGCGCTTCGGTTTGCGAGGGCAAAGGTAATGAGTTTTTTCCGTTCACGCAAGCATTATCGCAACTTTCTGTTCAAAGTGTATTGCGAGTTGCGGTAGATTGTTATTGATGATTGCGTCAGGATATGTATTCCCCGGCTTATAGCTCGGTGGGAGCCTCGGGGTTGGTATACCAGCGTGAATACATCAGATAGTTGCGGGCTATCTTGGTGTTGAGCTCACGCGATGTCTCGGGATCGACCATTTTGATGAACTTGGCCGGAGCACCGCCCCATAGCTCGTTGGGGCCTATCTTGGTGCGGGAGAGCACCACCGATCCGGCGGCCACAAGTGCGCCTTCGCCCACCTCGGCATCATCCATCACCACGGCCCCCATGCCTATGAGGGCAAGATTGTGGATTTTGGCTCCGTGGATAGTCACATTGTGACCTATCGACACATCATCGCCAATCTCGATTGTCGATTTCTGATATAGGGTGTGCAGTACCGAGCCGTCCTGGATATTTACGCGGTTGCCTATACGTATTGAATTCACATCGCCACGGAGCACGGTGTTGAACCACACGCTACATTCCTCGCCCATCACCACGTCGCCTACTATGGTGCAGTTCTCGGCAAGAAACGTGTCGCAGCCTATCTGGGGTGTAAAACCTCTTACGGGTATTATCAGTGCCATTATATTCTATGATTAAGCAATCAGCAACCGGGTGAGTTGACCCGGTTGCCGATTGATGGTTTTTACTTTAGAGCGGAGCACATGCGTTGGCCAGCCAGGTGCGCTCCTCGTCGGTGAGGGCGGGTGCCAGACGGTCATACACGGTGCGGTGATAGTTGTTTACCCACTCGATCTCCTCGGGGCTCATGATGGAGGTATCGAACAGTGCACGGTCAAACGGGCACATCGTCACGGTCTCGAACGCATAGAAGTTGCCGAACTCGGTAGTCTCGTAAGGTATCGTGAGCACCAGGTTCTCGCAACGTATGCCGTAACGGTCGGCCAGATATACACCGGGCTCGTTGGAGGTGAGCATTCCGGGCATGAGCGGAGCCATTGTGTCATTGAGGCGTATGCTCTGCGGACCCTCATGCACATTGAGGAAATGTCCTACACCGTGGCCGGTGCCGTGCAGATAGCTCTTGCCCTCCTTCCAGAGTGGCATACGGGCCATGGCGTCGAGCTGATGGCCGTGGGTGCCCTCGGGATATATTGCGGTGGCGATGGCTATGTGGCCCTTCATCACCAGTGTGAAATCATGGCGCATGGCCTCGGTGGGAGTGCCCAGGGCGATGGTGCGGGTGATGTCGGTGGTTGCGTCGATATAGTTGGCACCCGAGTCGATGAGCAGGAGATTGCCGAGCGAAAGTGCCGAATCGGTCTCGGGAGTAGCCGAGTAATGCACGATGGCGCCGTGAGGACCGAATCCGCAGATGCTCTCGAAGCTCAGGTCGAAGAACAGCGGATCAGTGCGGCGGTTGCGCTCCAGAATGTCGGCCACACCCATCTCGGTGAGGGGCTTGCCATCATTAACTATGCGCTGTATCTCCATGATGGAACGCACCATGTACACGCCGTCGCGGGCGTGGGCGTTGCGGATGCCCTGGATCTGGGTCTCGTTTTTCACTGCCTTGGGAATCGATACGGGCGACTCGCCGAGGGTGAAATGTCCGTCGAGCACCGAGGCCACGGCTCCCGAAGCACGGGCTCCGCTGAGCAGCACGGTCACATCGGCGGGCACTGAGGCCAGATATTCAAGGGCCGAGCCATAAGGAGCTGTTTCCACGCCCGAAGCCGAGAGATATTCGTTTACGGCAGGATTCAGTTTGGCCGGGTCGATGAACAGCCTTGCGCCGTCAGCCCCTACGTACAGGAACGAGGTAGCTACCGGATTGCAGGGCACATCGGTGGAGCGGAGATTGAGCAGCCATGCGATCTCGTCGAGGGCCGAGGTGAAATAAGCCTGTGCGCCTGTAGCCTCGAAGTCGCGGCGCAGGTCGGCGAGCTTTTCTGTAGCGCTCTTTCCGGCATACTTCTCATCATGGATGAACGCCGGATCCGAGGGTAGGGCAGGACGGTCGGCCCACACGCGGTCGATGGGGTCGAAATTCACATCGAGCTTGATTCCACGTTTTGCCAAGGCCGAGCGGAGCACAGCAGTGTCATTTACCGACATAAGCAGGCCGTTGATGCCCACAGTGTCACCCTCCGAGAGATTCTCGGCCAGGAATGTGTTGATACTCGGTGTCTCGGGAAGTCCGTCCTTCATGATGACTATACCGGTGCCCTCGGTCTGCGACTCTCCCTGGAGGAAATAGCGGCTGTCCACCCACAGGTATGCACCCTTTTCGGTGACTACGAGAGTGCCGGCCGAGCCGGTGAACCCGGTTAGGAATCTTACGGTGTGCCAGTGGTCAGATATATATTCGCTGAGGTGAGGATCGGTGCGGGGCACGATTACAGCTTTGAGTCCGGCCTGCGCCATCTCGTCACGCAAGGTCTGTATGCGTTGGGGGATAGTAGTTTGTGTCATGTGATTAGAATTATGTCTACCGCAAATTTAATACTTCTCCACGTGATATTCAACCTATCGGTCTATAAATTTGTTAATATTAAAACAGTTTCTGAATTCGTTTCACCTGACCCTATCATTTATGAGAAGAAGAAAATTGTCAGCGATCCTGATGTCGATATGCGCGTCACTCGTGATATCGTTTGCACTTCCGTCGTGTGGTACTGTCCATGGCCATTGGGGCGTGGGCAGCGAATATGAAATCCCCTTTGATGGCCACCATCACCACAAGCCCCCCAAACATAAGAAGCACAAGAAGCCCAAATACAAGAAGCATAAGAAACATCACCACCACGATGATGATGACGATTGAAATACAATGGACTGTCACTTCTCCGATGAGAAGTGACAGTCGTATATTAAGACCAATTGATAGCTGGAATGTCAGTCCGGCGTCTTCAGCAGCACATCGCGCAGGGCACGGCGCGAGCGCACTCTTATTTCGGTGGAGGTGTAGTCGAGTATTCCACGGGCCTTCATTGAATCGAGCGAGGCTATGAACGACGAACGTTGCACCCCGAAGAGCGAATACAGATCCTTCTGCTTGGCCGTCAGCACAATATCGTCCGAATCCATCTGCGTCAGGGCTATGATCCAGAACGCTATGCGCTCCTCGAGCGATCCCGATGTCAGCGACAGCACGCCGTCGACAGCCTTCTGGGCGTTGGTTGACAGGATGTTGAGGTAGTTGAACAGGAATATCTCGTCGCGTTGCAGCAGAGGTATGAAATCCTTCTTGTCGATCTGCATTATCGATACCGTATCTATAGCGGTGGCCGTGGCTGGATACAGGGTGTTGCGTCCAAACAGAAAATCGGGCGAGATCACGGCCGGCGCCGTGAGGGTCTGGCTTACACGCACACGGTCATTCTCATTGCGTATCGTGAGGCGTGCATGACCCGAGATGACAAATTTTATGTGTGAGCAAGGCTCGCCGGCGTTAAGCATAGGCTCTCCGGGGAGATATTTGAGAAACGCGAGTCGGGTATTGCCCACTATTTCTGACAGGCGAGAATAGCTTATCCCTTTGAACAGGGGGAGGGTCATCAGATTTTCATACATACTGTTAGGTGCCATGACAATTGCGGGCTTTTTATAAAATTAACGCTCCGTTAATCTATTTGGTTTATCTTAAATCGTTCCTTAAATGCAAATTTAATGAAAATTTCTTAAATTTGTAAATTACTTAAGTCCAATTATCAATTCCCGATATCATGGCAGACAACTATCTCGAAAAGAGAATGGAGGAATATCGCTCGGGCCGTCTCGCATCTACGAGCCGTTCCACTCCATCCATGCGCAGTCCACGCAAAAATAATCAGCTCTCACTCAGTTACGACCCTATGGTAGTGGTGATTATCGGCATTACGCCCGGCGAAGAGCTTGCCGAGACCATCATGGCCTTCACATCAGTAGGATGCCGTGTGGCCTTCACCTCCGGCAATCCAAAAGCAAGCACCGCCCTTGCACAGCGTTCCGGCGCAAGATACTATCCCGAGGGATACGCTTGGGATGCCATGCTCGCCGATATTACATCGCGATGGGGAGAGCCTGCTATATTTATCGCGTTTACTTCAGATGCTGATGATGGCACCTCGGTAGCCGTCTCTTGCCGTTCCCTCCCTCCGTCCACCCGCATCATCAACGCCTCAGCCCTTACAGGCCGGGCTCCTGCCCGTGTAATAGCCCGCCATCTCCTCTACCTCGCCCACCCCTCCAACGCATTTCTTCTTGATTCCTAAGCGGATTATTCGTAACTTTGCACTCTGATAATAGTAACTGAATTAAAAATCATTAGATAAATGGCACTACAATGTGGCATCGTGGGGCTTCCCAATGTGGGAAAATCCACGCTTTTCAACTGTCTGTCCAACGCCAAGGCCCAGTCGGCCAACTTCCCATTCTGCACCATCGAGCCTAATGTGGGAGTGATCACCGTCCCCGACGACCGTCTCAACAAGCTCGTCGAGATGTGCAATCCCCGCTCAGTAGTCCCCGCAACAGTCGAGATCGTCGACATCGCCGGACTCGTCCAGGGCGCGAGCAAGGGTGAGGGCTTGGGCAACAAGTTCCTCGCCAACATCCGCGAGACCGACGCTATACTCCACGTGCTGCGTTGCTTCGATGACGATAACGTAACCCACGTACACAACACCGTTGATCCCGTCCGCGACAAGGAGATTATCGACTATGAGCTCCAGCTCAAGGACCTTGAGACCGTTGAGAGCCGTATCGCCAAGACTCAGAAACAGGCTCAGACCGGTGGCGACAAAGTGGCCAAGATGCAGTACGAGGTACTCAAAAAATATCAGGAAGCACTCCAGCAGGGCAAACCCGCCCGCACCGTGGTGCTCGAGACCCCCGACGAGCAGAAATTCGCCCGCGAGCTCTTCCTCCTCACCTCCAAGCCCGTTATGTACGTTTGCAACGTCGATGATTCATCGGCTGTCGACGGCAACAAATATGTCGAGGCTGTGCGCGAAGCCATCAAGGATGAGAACGCCCAGCTCCTCATTGTAGCAGCACAGACCGAGAGCGAGATCGCCGAGCTCGACACCTACGAGGAGCGTCAGGAATTCCTCGCCGAGATCGGCCTCCAGGAATCAGGCGTGGCCCGACTCATCCGTGCGGCTTATGCCCTGCTCAATCTCCAGACATTCTTCACCGCCGGATCCGACGAGGTGAGAGCCTGGACATTCATGCGTGGAAGCAAAGCCCCGCAGTGTGCCGGAATCATCCACACCGACTTTGAGAAAGGATTCATCCGTGCCGAGGTGATAAAGTACGACGACTACGTGACCCTCGGCTCCGAGTCAGCAGTACGCGACGCCGGCAAGATGGCCATCGAGGGTAAGAACTACGTAGCCCAGGACGGCGACATCATGCACTTCCTCTTCAACGTATAATCCACCTCTACGAAATACTACAGCCGGGAGATGTTCAGCGCTGAACGTCTCCCGGCTGTGCCATATCAGGTATTACAGGTTGTTATTTCACGAGAACCTTTTTGCCACCTATTATATAGATGCCCGGAGTCAGGCCGGTCGTGGCATCCGAGGCTTTCACTCCCGAGCGGACAAGAACACCGCTTACTGTATATACATATACAGGAGCATCTTCCCTGTCAGTGGATATGTCAGTGATAGCCGTGGTATTGTCATCGTTATAAAGCTTTATTCCGGTCACATGTCCTGAGGCCCATCCTGATTTCACTATACGGAAAGTCCCCTCACCGTTAGTCAAAGCTGTCAGATTCTCAGCTGTAGGTTTGAAAGTATATTCATGTTTGGTCTGATCCACGGTGGCATCTTTCTCAGTGAGCACCTCGGATCCCCATAGCCCTGTTGCCAGACGCACATTCCCGAGATCGCCGTTACCGGTTACTGTGATTCGGTTCACGGCTGGAAGTGTCTTTTGCGACAGCACAACCGGAGCCTCGCACTTTCTCTCGCCGTAAGCGTAGTAACCGGTGGCATCAAATGCTCCAGGCTCTTTCTCAATCTTGCTCACATTGCAGTTGCCTCCGGCGGGGAATAATCCGCTCTCTGCGTATTTCTTAAGGGTTTCGGTCACTCCGAATTCCACCGTTACAGCCTCCTGGCCGTTGAACTCCTCACGTCCCACGCGGAAAGCTCCCGGAAGATTTTCTTTCCAATTGTCATCCGGACACTTGCTTGAGTCTATTGGACGCAGGAATATCTTGGGTTCATTGCTGTTGAAATCCTCGCTTGTGGCCCTGACTGTCATTTTTATTACATCTCCGGGTTGTAGCTGAGCCATCTGCTCGGCTGTGATTTTAGCAGCGGTCGGGCCCCAGCCCACAGCCACTTCATCATCGCTCCATATCACATTCGGCCCTTCGGGCACTATGAAGCTAACTGACTTCAGTACCGCGCTCTTCGTGTCAAACGATGCAAACGTCATGCCGCTTTGCTTGATTTTCTCGATCCTCTCGGGTGTGAGTACATCTCCACCGAGAGTTTTCACGGTCGCATACGAATACCACCGTTGTATGCCGGTGAAATTACCTATTATAGCCTCCGCGCCCCATGAGCTGGCATCGGAAGTCTCGCCAAAAGTCAAGGTCATGGTGGATCCTTCCACGAGCTTGTCAAACTTCTCGGCATCAATCTTGATCTTGTTGTCAGCTGTGAGCGTTTCTTCCCCGCTCCACACTGTCACGGTCTCAGGCTTGGCGCTCAGGCTCAAAACCGCAGTCGAAATTAAAAAAATAGATGAGAGTAGACGTTTTATCATACGCACTGGTTTTAAGGTGAATGAAAAAATATTATCACTGCAAAGTTAATTCCACTCATCCTATCATCTGCATCCCGGGTGTCTCCGATGCTTGCATATTTATATCCCGGATACCGTCAATGTCTCAAATACATATCAAATTGTCTCATTCGGTCGACAGTACATTAATATATATCATGCCGAATCCCGGCAATCCTTCTCAGTTGTCCTATGCGTGTATCATGTCCGACAGCACAAACGTCAGCATCACCATATCCACATTTCCTCCCAGCTTGCTTCTCAGCATCTCAAGCATCTTGGCCTTGCGCTTTTTCACCGTAATTTCGGCCACGCCGAGACGTCGGGCTATTTCAGCGTTCTTCAACCCCTCCTCAAAACTCATTCTCAGCAAAGTCCGGTACTCAGCCGGAAGCTCCTCTATAGCCGCATACAGCGCATCGAGCATCTCATGCTCTATCATCGCCCGCGAAGCATCCCCTTCCGACCTTTCTCCGGCGTGATTATGCTCCGCCGTATAGTTTCTCATGGCCGAAAGCCTGCGCAGAGCCGACACTGCCTTGTTGTGTATGCAGGCCAATATATGGGCGCGCCATTGCTCGGCGCTGTTGAATGTGTCGCGTTTCTGAAACGCATCCATCACCGCATCCTGTACACAATCATCGGCCATCCATTCCAGCTCGTCACCGAGCAGACGGGTGGCATACATCAACATTCCGGGATAATAACGCTCGTAGAATGGCGTCATTTTCCCTGCTTTAAACATTCGGAATATGGTGTCGGGCGAGTGCAATTTTTATAGATTTGGTGACAATGTGACGGCAAATGTAGCGTTTTTGACAATATTTTTAGCAATTTCCACGATAAAATATTTAATCAACCTATATTTTTAGGAAAATCATTAAAAATATCAATTTTGAGATATACTTTTTGCTATCCTTTGCGAATATAGAGAAATGATAAATGAAAATTAACCAAAATTATCACAACATGAATCGTAGATTCCTAAAAATTGCAGCTCTGCCTATCGTTGCAGGTGTGATGTTGGCGTCGTGTGGCGAAAGCAATAACGGCCCGATGCTGAAAGGGCATATCGAGGGTATGGACCCTGACTCTGAAGCCTATATCATTTACTCTCTCAATGGTGATTTGCAGTCCAATGCCTACGATAAGATATCGCTCGATTCCCTCGGTAACTTTGAGTTCAATCCTCAGTTGCCCGAAGGAACTGACTTCATGGAGGTAGAGGTGAATATTGACGGAATAAATTATGGAGCCTACGTCGAGAAAGGTGCCACTACCGTAATGGATGTCAATCTCACCGACAGGGCCGATGGATATGCCGCCGTTAATTTCTCAGGAGACAATGTGGATGTCAACACTGCTGTCAACACCGCCGCCCAGGCCTACGATTTCATGCGCTATTTCTCGATGGATCCGGACGATAAAAAGACCGATGAGGAATATTCCGCACTGCTCGAGAGCGAGAATGACCGTGTGGTCAAGGCTCTCGCCGGGATAAGCGATTCATCGAAAAAAGAATACTATACCAAGCTCTATGACCTCCAGTACATGGGTCAGAAGATGTCCAATCTCTCCAGTAGCCTTTATGAAAAGGGGTACACCTCATTCAAAGAGATATTGGCAGATTCCGCCTATAAGGCTATGTTTGACCGCATCGACATTACTGATCCCATGATGGTCAAGGCCAATCTTACTATTCTATGGGTTAATGCCAACGAACCATACAACATGAATTGGGAACATCCCGATGTCGACAGTATGATCATGAACCTCGTGTTCATTGATGAGAATATCAAGGAGCCTGTTAACCGCCGTTGTGCTATAGCTTCCGCGCCATTCATGTATCTTGAGAAGACTAAGCCCTCCAAGGCCGATGCTCAGAAATATATGGCCGAGTATTCGATGGTCGCTGCCGAGTATCCCGATTTAGTGGAGAGATATCAGAAAGTGGCCGACGGCATTGTGGAGCTTACCGAGGGCGAGCGTATGCCCTACTATCCGGTACTCACCGATACTGAGGGCAACGAGGTGAAGCTCGCCGACCTTATGGGCAAAGTCACCTATATTGATATATGGGCCACATGGTGTGGTCCCTGTTGCCGTGAGATCCCTTATCTCGATAAGGTTGTGGAGCGCTTCAAGGATAACGACAAGATTCAGTTCATCTCCATATCGGTTGATGATGACCGTGATGCCTGGCTCAAGAAGCTTGCTGCCGACAAGCCCGCATGGCCCCAGTACCTCCTCTCCGGCGATGAGAAAAAGCAATTTATGTCTGCTATGGGTATCCAGGGCATACCGCGCTTCATCCTCCTCGATGCCGAGGGCCGTTTCATTCAGAATGATGCCGTCCGCCCCTCGTCCGACAATATCGACACCGTACTCAACGACGCGATAAAATAAAGAACCGGAACATGAACCGTATAAGCCAACTGTTACTGAAACAACTCACCCATCCGCTTTCCCCCTCCGAGACAGCCGAGCTCCAGGAGTGGATCGATGCCGACGATGCCAACCGCGAACTCTACCGTCGGCTCTCCGATCCGTCAGCGCTCAAGTCTTCTCTGGATCTGTGGCACATGGTTGACACCACCAGGGCCTGCTCCGATATGCAGCGCCGGGTCAATGCCATGCTCCTTCCGCGCCGTGTGGTGCGTTACGCTGCTGCGGCTGTTGCTGTGCTTGCAGTCCTCGGCTCGGTATTCATGTTCCGTCCCGATCTCCATGTCGGCGACTCCGCCGGGCCGGCCTTATCCGAGGCCGTTGACTCTGTTAGGGTCGACGATATCAAGCCCGGAGTCACCCGTGCCACGCTCTCTGATGCCTCGGGCCACAGTGTTCGTCTCAATGCCTCCGATACAGCCATAGTATCCTTGCGGTTGCTCACTGCGGCTGTCCCCGAGACTCGTGTCCCTGACCTGTGTCTCGATGTTCCGCGTGGCGGTGAATTCAAGATTATCCTCGAGGACGGCACCGAGGTGTGGCTCAACTCCGACTCCCGGCTCTATTACCCACAGGAATTTGCCGGGGGCGAGCGCCGGGTGCGTGTCGAGGGTGAGGCCTATTTTTCGGTAGCCACCGATTCACTGCGCCCATTTTATGTGCAGTCGGGCACCCAGGTGATACGCGTCTACGGCACCTCGTTCAATGTCCGCTCCTATCCCGAGGAGGGCGAGGTGCTCACTACCCTCGAGTCGGGCAGTGTATCCCTCAGCCGTTATGGCTCTCCGGGTGGCGAGTTGTATCTCACTCCTGGCCATCAGGCTGTGTTCAATCTCTCCGACTCCCGTGTCAGGGTCAAGCCGGTCGATACAGATGTTGTCACCTCATGGAAAAACGGACGGTTCGTATTCGAGAACCAGACCCTCGTGCGCATCATGCAGGACCTGAGCCGATGGTATGATTTCCGCTATGAATTTACCGAGCCGTCTCTCGAGGAAGAGATATTCATGGGCAGTATCCCGAGGTATTCCGATTTCACCACTGCCATTTCAATCCTTGAGAAGTGCGGAGGCATACGCTTCACCACTACCGACGGCAAGGTCATCATCTCCAGGATTCCACGATAGCTAATTTATCAATCAATCATTATTACTTAACCGTTGGAATGATGATAACTCATTCCATATTCAGTCCATTAATTTATTTAACCGATGAAACACAGATTATTAATGCTGATAGTTGCACTCGTGCTCGCCCCTTTGGCGATACTTGCGCGCAACTATGATGTATCGGTCACCGATGCAAGCCCCGAGACAGCTCTCCAGGCCATCAAGAAAGCCACCGGATATGAATTTGTCTACAACAAGGGTGTCCTTGCCGGACTCGATGACCGCAAGGTCTCCGGCTCGTTTCACGACATGAGCCTCGAACAGATACTCAACCGTATCGTGAACTTCCAGCTCGGTCTCGATTTCGAGATAGTCGACAAGACCATCGTTCTTTCCAAGCCCGCTGAATATAAGTTCTACAAGACCCAGGTCTCCGGCCAGGTTGTCGATGAGGAGGGAGAGCCTCTTGCCGGAGCCACTGTTGTGGTGCCAGGTTCCCCGGCGGCTGTGGCCACCGATCTCGACGGACAGTTCTCAATGCTTGTCGAGGGCAAGGCTCCCCGTATCGAGGTATCTTATGTGGGCATGAAGACAGTCTCCATGAAGATTGACCCTGCCCAGAAATACTACGTTATAAAGATGAAGCTTGACCCAACGCTCATGAACGAGGTGGTCGTGACAGGCTATCAGAACCTCAAGCGCGAGAACGCCACAGGTGCTTACCAGACAGTTTCGGCTGCTGATATCGACCGTAGCTTCACCGGTACAGTCACCGACCGTCTTGAAGGCAAGGTGCCCGGTCTTGTCACCTACAACAATGGTGACGGTCAGAAAATGACTATACGTGGTCTCGGCTCCTTCCAGGCCAATACCCAGCCGCTCGTGGTGGTCGACGGTCTCCCCATCGAGGGTGGCATCGAGACAGTCAATGCCTATGACATACAGAATATCACAGTCCTCAAGGACGCTGCCGCAGCCTCGATCTACGGTGCCCGTGCCGCCAACGGTGTGATAGTAATTACCACTAAGCGCGCTACTTCCGACAAGGTGACTATCGATTTCAACACCGATATCACCATAACCGAGAAGAACAATTACGACAACTATGGCTGGGCCAACGCCGCCGAGATCATCGAGCTTGAGAAATACAATTTCGATTACATCAAGAGCCGTCCCGACCAGGCCGCTATCACAAGCCTTGTCACCCGCTACAATACCCGTCGTTCGCAGATGGCAAGCGTGACCCGCGCACTTGTGGGCAACTACGTGGGCGACATCTCTGACTCCGAGCTTAATTCCACACTCAACTCCTATGCTGCCAACGATTTCCGTCAGGAATACCTCGACAACTTCGAGCGGGCCCGCGTTCAGCAGCACTACAACCTCGGTCTCCGCGTCCAGGGCCGGTCGCTCTCCTCGAGTATCGTGCTCAATTACACCCACGACAATCTCGGTCAGGTAGGTGAGAACAGCTCGGCTATCACGTTCAAGTATCGTGGCGACCTCAAGGTCACCAAGTGGCTCGATCTCGCTCTCGGTGCCAATGTGATCAGCGAGCGTGGCAAGACCCACTTCGGCCGTCCCTCCATCAACAGCTATTCCCCCATCCGCTCCATGTACAATGCCGACGGATCACACGCCGATATGACCGAGGGGGTTTACGATGAGCTCCCCTCCATGTCCAATCCCGACTATGCTCTCAAGAGCATGTGGTACAATCCTCTCGCCGAGATCGACATGAATCCCATCGACACCCGCCGCACCAACATCCGCACTTATCTCCAGGGTACCCTGAAGATTCTCCCCGGATGGACCGCAAGCGGTATGTTCCAATACGAGGATATCTATTACAAGCGCAACACTCTACGCGAGGGCGACTCCTACGAGATGCGCTCCCTCTACAACCATTACACCGGCATGGGTCTCGAGGCCTATGAGGATTACGATGAGAATTGGGAGCCCATCACCGCCTATCGTGAGGCCGTGATGCACTACATCCCTGAGGGGGGTCGCATGGATCAGTTCACCACTGAGGGTGCCTACTGGACATTCCGTGCCCAGACTCAGTTCAACCGCACCATCTTCGACAAGCACAGCATCGACGCTGTGGCCGGTTTCGAGTATCGTAACTCACGCGACAAGTCCTCCAACAATGTCCTGCTCGGATATGACGACCAGACCCAGACCAACAAGAACGGTATCGTGAACTTCAAGACCCTCTCCGACCAGCTTCTCAAGCCCAGCGTTCTTGGCAGTGACTATTCTATGGTAGGTGCTCCCTCCGGTGAAGATTTTTATACGACCGATGTCCTGCACCGCTTCTATTCTATCTATTTCAACGCCAATTACACTTTTGATTCCCGCTATTCTATCTCAGGGTCTTGGCGTATCGACAAGACCGACCTCTTCGGAGCCGATCCCAAGTTCCGTGGCCGTCCCCTTTGGTCGGTAGGTGCCTCATGGAATGCCCACAATGAGTCATTCCTCCGCGACATCACCTGGATAGATGCCCTTAAGCCACGTCTGTCCTATGGTCTCACAGGTAATATCGATTCCAGCGTGTCCTCCTACCTTGTGGCTAAGATCGCATTCAACGACTACACAAGCAACAATTATGCCACGCTCCAGAATCCGCCCAACGACCAGCTCCGTTGGGAAAAGACCCAGACTTGGAACGCCGGCCTCGATTTCTCTTTCCTCGGCTATCGTGTCAGTGGCTCATTCGACTATTATCACAAGCGCGGTTCCGACCTTCTCTGCTCCACCGATGTCGATCCCACCAACGGTGTCACTGCCGTGACTATCAATAATGGCATTTGCGTCAACAGTGGATTCGAACTTCAGCTCAATGGTCACATTCTCGAGGCCCGTAATCGCGACCAGCTCGGTATCAATGCCTATCTCAACATGTCGTTCAACAAGAATAAGATCATTTATGTAAACAAAGCGCCTGCCAATGGATATGACGCTCTCGGCTACGGACGTCTGCACAAAGGGTATCCCATCAGCGGACTCTTCTCGTTCGACTATGCCGGTCTTGAGGAACAGGATGGGTTGCAGTATGTGTTGTGGCGTGACCGCAATGGCGAGATTCATAACACTTCAGTGACTAACGATTCATTCACTGTCGATGATATTATCTACAGTGGGTCCATCGATCCCAAGTTTGTAGGCACTTTTACTCCCGAATTCACCTGGAAAGGCTTCTCGCTCTCAGGTATGTTCGCCTACTATGGTGGTCATGTGATGCGTGTCAATACCGACAATATGACCGCCGAAGGCTCTCAGAACGGTTACAGTACTGTCACCTTTATCGATGCCATACCGTCGAGCTATCTCGATTATTGGCGCACAGGTGATACTTCCCGCTATCTTGGCAACGGTTATGCTGCCGAGAACATTGTGGGTGGAGCTGATTTGTACACGCAGTATGGCAGTCATAACGTTGTCCCGGCCGACTATCTCAAGCTCCGTAATATCGTTCTCGGCTATACTTTCCCCAATCAGCTCACCCGTCGCATAGGCATCAACGAGGCTCGTCTGCGCGTGCAGATGACCAACGTGGCCACATGGGTGCGCAACAGCGCCGGCAAGGACCCCGAGGCTGTCAACGCTTTCGATGGCCGTAACCGCGACAAGGCTCCCCGCCAGTACACTTTCAGCCTTTTCCTCAACTTCTAAGCTTGATTCTTCACAATGAAAAAGATTATATTACCATCACTTATAGCCATGGCTCTGGCCGTGTCCTCATGTGACGATAAACTTGATATTACTCCCAAAGGGATGACCACTCTCGACAACGTGGCCGATCTCGAACTCCTGCTCAACCAGGAATATGGAGCCGGCGACAGTCCGCTCGCTGATATAGGCATGGTATGTAACGACGGTTTCCCGGCCTGGAACGATATGGCCGGACTTCTTGCCTCGCCTACCACTCTTCAGTATGCCTACGTGACATGGAACGAGGAAATGGACCGTGCCACTCTCGCCGAGACCGATTCCCGTTACAGTGGTCTCTATCAGCTCATCTATTATAGCAACGTAATCACCGAGAAGGCGCCCGACGCTTCCGGTAGCGATGTTGTGAGAAACCTTATCATAGCCGAGGCTAAGGTAAAGCGTGCCTATTTCCACTATCTGCTTGTAAACATCTATGCACGTCAATATGAGGAAGCCACGGCTGCCCAGCTCGGTGGAGTTCCCTACGTGGATTACGTGAATATGGAGGTCAACAAGGACAAAAATACTGTCGCCGAAGTTTACGACCGCATCCTTGCCGATTGTTCCGACGATGTGATCGCCGGTCTGCCCGACTATGTGCCCGAGGTGTTCCGTGCCGACAAGGCTTTCGGCAATGCCGTCCGTGCCAAGGTCCTGTTCCAGATGAAGCGTTACGATGAGGCTGCCACCTATGCTGAGGCTGCTCTGGACTACAACAATAATCTCGAGAACCGTTCGTCTGCTATGACCACATCCTCATGGGCGTTGCCATGGGACAGCCGTAACAACTATCTCCACATCGGCGGTGGTGCCCGCGTGTCGCTCACATACACATGTATGTCCAAGGAGCTGGCCTCGCTTTTCTCTCCCGACGATTACATACGTAAGTATGAGATAGGTTGGGATGGTATGCCTACCTGGAGTGACTCGGCCGTGGAGTATGCCTACCCCGGTGGTCTCATATATACATCATTTGGTGATGTTATGTTCAATAACTACGGTATCCGCACCGAGGATATGTACTATCTTCTTGCCGAGACCAATATCCGAGCCGGTAAGATTGACGAAGGCCTTGACTACGTCGACAAGGTACAGATGAGGCGCATCGAGGAGTATATACCTCTAAAGGGCACCGGTCTCTCTCAGCCCGAAGCTATGAAGAAGATGCAGGAGGCCAAGAAGGTCGAGATGTACGGCACCTACAACAGCTTCTTCGATTGCAAGCGCTGGAACACCGAGTCAGAATATCGTGCCACAATTACTCGCGATCTTGGCGAGTATGGCACATTCACCCTCTCGCCCGAGTCTCCCCTCTGGGTGATGCCGTTCCCCGCCAACGCCACACGCTATAATCCGTCACTCACTCAGAACTATTGATAGTTTACATGAAAACAACTTCCCTTTCACTTCTTGCCGGTTGCATGGTGCTTGCATCATGCACCGGCGGCAGTGAGGGCAAGCAATCGCTTTCCCCCACTTATGCCTGCGATTCCGCGGTGGTCAATATCACCGTGGTCGGTTACGATTCTGTCAGCAATGGCTATATCGATGCATTGGTAAACAGTTACGATGATATCACTGAACTTACTCCAAGGCATCTTGACAGTAACGGATGCATCACCCTCACGTTCGATATGCAGGGCGACAAGGTACTTTCTCTGTTCAACACGTCTTCTGATGGTGACTATGGCCGTATCCGCATCGCTCCGGGCGAGACTACCGACGTCACAATCTATCCTGACTCTATCGTCACTACCGGCCGTTTTGCCAATCTCAACCGTGTCATCAACAGCTATCAGCCGAAATACTCCATGGATCTTTTCAATCCTGATTTTGTACGTTATGACATGACTGGCGATGAATATACCTCGGCGATTTTGGCCAAATACACCGGTTTGAAACAGGCCCTTGATGCCGATTCGTCGCTGTCACCGGCTCAGCGTGTGATTGAGGAAGCCGAATTGCTCAACTCACTACTATCCTTTGCGTCTAACCGCGAGCTTATTGGACGCGGCAGTTATATGATTGTCAATCCGGGTAAATATGATATTCCGCGCGACTCTATTTTGACCGATATGTCCGAGGCCAATTATCGTTCGGTCATAAATGCCATTGACCCCGACAGCGAGGCTTTGCTTGGTGGATTATGTTCGGTTGCCACATCGATGGGCGATGTTGATTGGAGCGCTATGGGAGCTGCCGGCACTCTTCTCGGCACAGTTTCCGACTATCGGAAAGCCGCCCGTCAGGCTTACGAAAATAAGCTCGATTCCACCCTCATTGCCTCGCTTCAGGCTTATTCCAACCCTTTCTTTGCGCAAGCTGTCGGGAATATCAGCGATATTGCCAAGGCACGTTTTGAGAAAGTTGCCAAACTCGTGTCCCCCACGCCCGATGTCCCTGCCGGTGAGATCATCGATGCCATCGCTGCTCAATTTCCCGGTAAAGTCGTGTTGATCGACCGCTGGAACACATGGTGTGGCCCCTGCAAGGCCGGTATAGCCGAGAATGAGCCCCTCAAGCAAACCACACTTTCCGATCCCGATATCGTGTGGGTGTACGTGGCCGATGAGAGCTCGCCCATTCCTGCCTATTACAAGATGATCCCCGATATCAAGGGGCAACATTATCGTCTCTCAGAGGAACAGGCACGCGCTATTTACGATCGTTACAATATCGACGGCATCCCCTACTATTTCATCGTCGACCGCAAGGGCACCGTGACCCCGCGTCCCGACTTCCGCGACCACGATCTCCTCGTCTCCACGATTCTCGATGAATTGAAGAAATGAAATTACGCTTACATTGTTTATCTTAAAAAGGTATTATCCTTTTATTATTAAGGTTAAGATTGGAATGGTACTTAACGATAAAACCTGACTTTTTCAATACTTGAGCTTCACTGAAAGGGAGGACTTTGCAAAACTTGGTTTCACAAAGTCCTCCCTTATTTATCTTACATTCAGTCATCACTGCACCCTGGTTCATGCCGTGATACACTTGGCGCAAATCGGGGCTTAAGATCGCTCTATACATTATACAAAGGTTATGAAAGCATCTCATTCCACCGCCAACTCTCACAATTGCAATCGGCCAATCCTCACAATGAAAACCCGCCAACTCTACCAAATATAATAAATTTTATGTAAAGACCCGGATGAAATCTCCGTCATTCATGATGATCCTGACAGCCGTCGGCCAGTATGCCTATCGTCGTTCCGATGGTGTATGGATTGTTCCGATAGGCAGTCTTAGAGATTGATGTCGTGCAGGAAAAATATCATCAGCCTTCTTCCATCAGCTCCAGCACTCTGGCATTGAATTCCTCGCTCGTGAGGGTTGATGCGAGCCAGTGGATTGGGGCGGAGGGCACACGGCGCTCCATTCCTCTGAACCACGTCATCTGTCTCTTGGCAAACTGGTGGATGGCTATTTCCAGCTGTGTGACCATCTCATCATACGTCAACTCCCCGGTGAGATGCAGAGTCAGGAACTTGTATTCGAGTCCGTAATAGATCAGATCCTCGGGGGGCACACCGCTATCAAGGAGCCGTCTCACTTCGTCGAGCATCCCGTTGTCGAGGCGGTCGCGCAGTCTCCGGCTTATACGGTTGCGGCGAGTCTCGCGATCCACCTCCACCCCTATTACCAACGCGCCCTCCACGGGGTGGGGCGTGGCCGAAGTCGCGGCTTCGGGATGAGCCTGGTAGTAAGTCTGTATCTCTATGGCACGTATTGCCCGCTGGCAAGTATCCACGTCGGTCACATTGTGGAGCGATTTCATCGAAGCGAGCATCCCGGTGAGTTCCTCCAGGGATTTTCCTGCGAGAGAGTCGCGCAGGGCGCGGTTCTCGGGCACTTCGGGCAGAGCGAGCCCCTTGAGCACACTCTCCACATACAGCCCCGTGCCTCCACACAATATCGGCATCTTGCCTCGTGCCGTAATGTCGTCGTATGCCTTGCGGTAATCCCTCAGATACTCATACAGGTTGTACTTGTACCCTGCCGGGCAGATGTCTATCAGGTGTACGGGCACCTCGCCATACTCCTCCATATCCTTTCCCGTGCCCAGGTCCATGTCGCGGTACACCTGGCGCGAATCGGCGCTGATGATTTCGCCGTCTATCTCACGGGCCAGTTCCACGGCACGCCGGGTCTTGCCCGAGGCGGTAGGCCCGGTGATCACTATTAGCGGTAGCGATGGTGAAGCGGTCATGGCAGCATGGCGAATATCCTCCGGGCTAGACGGCGCAGACGGAAGAATGGTTTGTCCTCATTGAGTCGCGCCACATTCAGCCAGTGCGACGAATTGAAATCAACATCCCAGTCACAGATGCCGTTGAGGCGGAACAGCGGATGATAGTTCTTCACCTTATACAGTCTGTGTCCGTCGGCATCATATGTTTTCCAGGCCATCGTCACGGTGTAGAGCCTGTGGATCTCGGCCGCGAGCATGGGGGAAAGCTCATGATTGTGGAGCAGGCGCTCAAGCTGTGACAGGTTGTACCACTCCCCGTTGAACGATGACTTCTCCATAGCCTCGGGCGAGGAGGGACAGCAGATGTAATGGAACGTGTTGCGGTCGCCTGATGCCTCGTGAGACGCATACATGAATCTCATTACGAAATCCGATGGGTCCATATGCGACATGTCACACATCATCCTTGTGGCGCGTTGCTGTGCCAGATTCTCGGTGTAGTGTACGGTCAGTGTCGCCGGTGTGTCATACATGTTGCCGTCGGGTATCTCGTTGAAATCATCATCATGCACCAGATACAGACTGTCGCCCGATATTATCAGCACCCTCAGGCTTGTCGATGCTCCGTGACGGCGGTCGCTCCCCTCGATATTCTGGTAGTAATAGGCCCAGATGGTGAAGCACCGGGCACCGAGATAGAACACCGAGATGATAAACAGTGTCACAGGCACCCATCCGAAGAAAAATCGGTCGGGCACGTTGATGTTCACATTGATGTAGAAGAATGTGTAGTATCCCCATGTCACGAGCGACAGCACGGCCGATATCGCCAGCAGGAACACCTTCTGATAATGGCTCTCCTGGGCAAACAGCTGACCGAGAAATCCTCTTTCCGACTCCGGGCCGAGGGCCACGCGGCAGTTGTGGCACGCGCTGTATTTCTCCCCTCTGAACTGGGCCCAGGCCGTGATCGCGAAAGTCACGGGCGAGATGATGAGCGTGGTCACGAACGGTATTGCCGAGTTGATGTCGCGCTCGTCGTAGAAGTACGTGATGTACCCCTTGCGGTAGATGAGGCTGATCAGTACCATGACGGTGGCCGAGATGAACAGCGAACGCATGGCGATGGAGGGCAGAAGCGGACACACAGCCGTGCGTGATTGCAGCGATGAGCGGTTGTAGAAGTAGAGGCCTGCAGCGAGCAGATAGGTGATGATGGGGGTAAAGATCGGCGCGATGTAGACACTCACAATATTGGGCACAAATAATGCGCCTCCGGCTATGATCCAGTTGAGCCATAGCCCGAATATCGCTGATTCGTGAGTGATATTTCTATTGGACATTACAGGTTTTTGTCGAAGTAGTCAAGCATCTTGGAATAGACATTCAGGCGTGAGTCGCATCCGTTGATGGAGTGGTTCATGTTGGGGTAGAGGAACATGTCGCAGAATCGGCCTGCCGACTGCAGTTCCGATACATATTGCATGGCGTTCATCAGGTGTACATTGTCATCGGCTGTGCCGTGCATTATGAGCAGGGGTATGTTCATGGATGCCACCTTGTTGAGGGGAGCCGATTCGCGGTATCCGTCGGGGTTCTCCTGAGGGGTGAGCATGTAGCGTTCCGAATACACGGTGTCATAGTATCGCCAGTCGGTTACAGGCGCTATGGCCACGGCGCAGGCAAATGGCGACGATGGGGTGGAGATGGACATCAGTGTCTGGTATCCGCCATAGCTCCATCCGGTGATGCCGATGCGGGCAGGGTCGACGTAGGGCAGGTTGGACGCGGCCCACTTGGCAGCTCCCTGCAGGTCGATGGTCTCGTAGTGTCCCAGATTCTTGTACACGATGGTCTCCCATGCGCGTCCCTTGCCTCCGGTACCGCGAGCATCCACGCACATCACCACGTATCCGTGCAAGGCTGCATACTGGGTCCAATCCACTCTCCAGCGGTCGAGTACCTCCTGAGAGCCGGGTCCGCTGTACTGGGTGATGATCATGGGGTAACGGCGCGACTGGTCAAGATTCTTGGGCTTGATTATGTAGCCGTCCATCGCTATCCCCTCGGGGGTGGTCACGGTGATGAACTCGGGCTTAGGGGCCGAGGCATATTTCTGTGCCAGGTCGGCATTGTCCACCAGCACACGCAGTTTCTTGTCGGCCGGTGCCGAGTAGAGGGTACATGCGGGTGGGGTAGTGGCGTTGCTGTAGGTCACGGCATAGTAGTCCATGGTGGGCGAGAACCATGCCGAGGCGTTACCCTTGTCGGGCGAGAGGCGCTTGGTCACACCCTTGGGATCCACGCGGGTTATCACGCGGTTGATGGCTCCGGTGGCGGTAGTGAGGAAATAGTAATTTCCCTTGGCGTCGGCTCCATAGAAGTCCTTCACGTCATAATCGCCCGAGGTGATGGTGCGTGTCAGCTGTCCCTCGTAGCTGTAGAGGTAGGCATGGGTGAAGCCTGTGCGGGCCGAGAGGAGAAGGAATCCTTTGGGCAGATAGGTGATCTGCTCGTAGGTCACGGGGTTGAGCCATGCCTCGCTCTGCTCCACGAGGATCGATTTGGCAACACCCGAGCGGGGATTGACGGCAAACAGCTCCATGCGGGTCTGGGCGCGGTCGAGGGTGGTCACCATTAGTCGGCCTGCGGGATCGTGGGTGTAGGATATGCGGGGGATATACTCCATGCCGTTGGCCGGGAGGGGCAGATCCTTGGTCTTGCGGTTGTCCACATCATAGCTGTGGAGAGTCACAATCGAATTGGGTTCTCCTGCCACGGGGTATTTGTAGGTGAACTGGCCCGGATACAGGGCATACTGCTTCATGGGGTTGCAGGTGCCTTCGTAGAGGGGGAACGAGTAGGCGGGTACCTCGGTCTCGTTGTATTTCAGATAGCACAGGGTGAGGCAGTCGGGCGACCATGACATGGAGCAAGTGGCGCCGAATTCCTCCTCATATACCCAGTCGGGCACGCCGTTGATCACGCGGTCCACGGCTCCGTCCTTGGTCACGGGCACCTCGGTGCCGTAGTCCAGCTTCTTGAGGTAGATATTGTTGTCGGGTGCCACGAACGCCACCATGCGGCCGTCGGGCGAGAATATCGGTGATCTCTGTACCTTGTGGGTCTCCGACAGGGGCGAGAGTATGCGGGTGCGTATCTCGTAGACGTAGAATGATGCGCGTGTCGACCGGCGGTATATCGCCTCGCTCGCGGTGGCCACCAGCAGTTTCGACCCGTCGGGGCTGAGTGTGAATCCTTCGATACCGGCGATATTGGCCTCGCGGGTGTGGGTCACGTCCATAACGGTCTCGATCTCCGAGCCGTTGCGTATATCGTGTTTCACTATCCGTTTCCCGTCGGCCGAGAGTTGCAGATAGGCCTGTCCGTCAGGCATGAAATATGGTTTGCCGACTGACTTTGATACATTGTTGGGATAGACGTAGGGTGTCATGTCGGCAAAATTGCTGACATTGACACGTGGGGCTGCCTGGAGGGATAACATGCTCGCGGTGGCAAGCACGATTGCCGAGACTATTCGTTTCATGATTGGATACTTGTCGGATTACTGTTCTTGTGAGGATTGGCAGGGGTGACCGGCGGTCATCTCCCTCCCGGTTGTTTCTTTATTATGAGAGGCTTGTCGTGTTTTGATAGAGAATGTTTTGAGCAATCTCCTGTTGATTTTTATGACCTCCCGCAGTGGTGGCGGGGAGGTCGGTTGAATATTTAATGCCTTGGTGTCGGGACTCAGAAGAGCGACAGCTGGGCGGCGTTGTCGTTGGACGGACGGCGCGGAGGCTCGTGATAGCCGAAATCCGGGTCTTCCTTATGTGCCCCGTTGCCGTTGTTGGAGAACCAGTCGGTATTGTCCAGCTCATCGTCGATCTTCACTTTCTTGGGACGGCCGCGTCGTCGGGGTTGAGGTTTGGGCGGTTCGGCAGGGCTTATCGCCTGGTAGGGTGACACGGCCGATTCCTCCGGACGTGCGTTCTTTTTGCTCTCGCCTTTTTCCGCCTGGGTTGGAGCTTTGGCTTGGCTGTTCTCGAGCTGACGCTTCAGCTGCTTGATCTCGTTTCTCAGCTTCATCTCGCTGTTGGCCTGGTTGTAGAGGTTATTCTCTATGGTGTGGCGCAGGGATGCGTTCTCTTCGTTGAGGCGTGAGATCTGCTCGTCGAGATTGCGGGCCTTCTCCTGCCTCAGCGATTCCTTAAGTTCGCTGATGCGGTTTTCCAGGCGCTCCTTCACCTGCTCGAATGTCGCCACTCGGTCATGAATCTGCTCGAGGGCGAGTTGCTGTTGGGCGCATGTGTCCTCATATTCGTGACGGGCGGCGGCAGCCTGGTTGCGCAGATCGTTGATCATCTGGTCGCTCATCTGTATCTTCACCTCGAGCTGTTCTCTCAGCGACGCCTCCTCGGCCATTTCATTCTGGTGACCGGCTATGGTGGTGTCGCGCTCGGCGATGGATTTCTCCATCTCGGCTATTTTTGCCTCATGTTCAGCTATCTTGGCTTCACGTTCGGTCAGCTCTTTCTCCTTGTCGGCCACCGATTGCTCCAGTTCCTTGACACGAGCTGTGGATGTCTCGATGAGGGCGGCATCGGCCGGATTGCGTTTCTCGGTATAGAATTTCTCTTTCTCCGAATGATGTTTCGCCACCTGGGCCTCCAGGTCATTGATGCGGTCGAGCAGGGCGCGTTTCTGCCTTTCAACACTCAGATGCAGTTTCTTGTTCTCCTGACGCAGAGCCTCAGTGGTCTTGACCTCGGACTCAAGAGCGTTGATGCGTTTTTGCAGACGTTCGGTCTCTCCGCCGGCCTGGGATGTCGGGGCCGTGCGGTCCGAGAGTGCGCGTTGCATACGGGTGCGCAGATTTTCTGAAAGCGAGTTGAGCAGATAGGCGCGCTGGGCCTCGGTGGAGAGACACTCCCTCACGAAATCGGGCTGAGCCTGATTGAATTGCTCGATCAGAGCGTCAAACAGGTCTCCTGCCAGTTCGGCATCGGCCTTGGCGTTATCCTCGGGTGTTTCCTCGTCATTTTTGTGTTCGGGCAGGGCCGGTGTGGATGTCGTGGCCGAGTGTGCGCCGGTGGTATTCTGTACCGGAGCCACTGTGGGTGCAGGTGCGCTGACCCTAGGTTGGGCCGCATAGGTAGGGAGGGCGGAATCGTATTCTTCTTCCTCCTCATCGCAGTCGTTCCCTAATCCGAAAGCGCGTTTTACTCCGTTCCAGAATGACATGGCAATGCTATTTAATTAAGGTATAGTTACTTCTTTTGCAAAGTTAAATTAAATTTTGGATAATAGCGAGCAATCGCCGAGGAAATTACGTGTTGTAACGGCTATGTAACACCGTCAGGAGGCCACGGGTATGCACCTGTTGATATAAAAAGCAGGCAGGGCGGAAAAATGTGTTGTTTTTTCCGTCCTGCCGTATTGATGTCATGAACTCCCCGCAGTGGGGTGGTTCGGTTTGTTGGCTTGCGGTCAAATACCGTCTTTGGCTAACATATTATTTCTTCATGGCTGCGTCAACGTCGGCACACAGAGCGCCACCCTGCTTGTCGCGGCTGAGGATGGTGCCGTCGGGGCCGAAGAGAATGATGCAGGGGATACCCTGGAAACCATATATATCCGAGGGGATCTGCTGGGCGTTGATCACGTTGGTCCAGGGCATGTCGTGCGACTTGATGGACTGTAGAGTGTTTTCCGGCTCATCCCACACAGCGATGCTCACTACTTCGAGACCATCTTTGTTATACTTGTCATACAGGCTCTTGATCACGGGGATCTGACGCTTGCAGGGACCGCACCAGCTTGCCCAGAAGTCCACGAGCACATATTTGCCCTTGCCTACTACGTCCGACAGGCGGAAAGTAGAGTCGTTGTAAGTCACCTCGAAATCCTTGAACATCTTGCCTACCGAAGTCTCCTCCTCGAGTGTATAGGCCTTACGCATTTTCTCGAGCTTGGCGTTGCCGGCGAGATAGGGGTATTTGGCAGTCAGAGAGTCGATCTGGGCGAGATTTTCGGGGCGCTCGTTGCGCAGGATAGCGTCAACACCGATGGCGTTGTTCTTGTTAGCCTCGAAATATGCGTTGTCCATCGAGTCGGATTTAGCTACGAATGATTCGTAACGTTCTTTTCTCACAGAGTCGGGAAGTTCGCTGAATTCCTTGTTGGTGGCTATGCGCTCAGCCCAGTAGTCGGAAACGCGCTTGTTAAGCTCGCCACCTTCGGCCATACCGTCATTGATGAATATGGAATCGGCCTCGAGATAGAAGTTGGCCACGCCCTTATCCCCAACTTTGAGAAGTACATTGGCAGTTCCCTGATAACCTTCGATCATGGGGGCGTTGAATATTACCACCGAGTCGCTCACTACGGCACTGTCGATATTCATGTCGGTGTTGGTGTCGTAGAGATAGGCGGTTTTACCCTCGCAGTCAGGACCTACATTGGCCTTTACGTAGTAATTGTTCTCTTTCTGACCGCTGGCACATGCTGTGAGCATCATCAGTCCGGCTCCGATAAACGGGAGTGTTCTCATGAGAATTGATGTTGTGATGTGATTGGATATTTAAGAATTTACGGACAAAAGTATCCATTATTTCTCAATCTGCAAAAGATAACACAGAAAAGTTTCTACGAGTGATTTTACGAGTGAGTTAAGTTCATGACACTCTAAAAGGCATACAGGTCGGTGGACAGGTACCGTTCGCCGGTGTCGGGGAGTAGTGCAACTATCGTCTTGCCACGGTTTTCATCACGCCCGGCCACCTTCAGCGCGGCAGCCAATGCGGCCCCCGATGAGATTCCGGCCAATATGCCCTCCTTTTCGGCAAGCAGGCGCGCGCCATTCATCGCATCCTCATCGGTCACAGTCATTATCTCGTCGGCCATCGGGCGGTTGAAGTTGGCCGAGATGAATCCGGCACCTATCCCCTGGATCTTATGGGCGCCTGGTTGACCGCCTGACAGCACGGGTGATGATGCCGGTTCAACGGCTATCGCCTTGATTGCCGGATTGTGGGCTTTGAGCGCCTCGGCTGTCCCTGACAGAGTGCCACCCGTGCCCACTCCGGCCACGAATATGTCCACATTCCCGTCGGTGTCGTTCCATATCTCCTCGCCTGTGGTGATGCGGTGGATATAGGGGTTGGCCTTGTTCTCGAATTGTTGCAATATCACAGATCTGGGCATGGTCCGGTGCAGCTCGTCGGCCTTTCTTATGGCACCTTTCATCCCCTCCTTGCCGGGTGTTAGCACCAGTTTGGCTCCGAGAGCTTTGAGCAGATTCTGCCTCTCGATGCTCATGGTGTCGGGCATGGTGAGTATCACGTTGTAACCTTTCGCCCCGGCCACCCAGGCGAGACCTATCCCGGTATTTCCGCTCGTGGGCTCGATTATAGTGGCCCCGCTCTGTAGCCGGCCCGAGGCTTCGGCATCGTTTATCATCGACAGAGCCACGCGATCCTTTACACTGCCTCCGGGGTTGAACGCCTCGATTTTTACAAGCAGACGGCTTTTCAGCCCCTTGGCCCGCATGATATTTTTAACCTCCACAAGCGGTGTTGAGCCTATGAGTTCGGTGAGATTGCTGTATATTTTTCCCATGACGGTATTCATTTTAGTTTGGATTTTATGGGGCGGTTAGATTCCCAGCCCCTCGGTAAAAGTAGCTGTGACGGCTTTCTGCTGGAGTATCCTGGAGCCCGGTGGAACGGATGAGGTGAGCCAGATGTTGCCCCCGATTATCGAGTCGTGCCCCACGGTGATACGGCCGAGGATGGATGAGTTGGAATATATGGTCACGTCGTCCTCGATGATAGGGTGGCGGGGCACATTGACAGGATGTCCGTTGCAGTCGAGCGAGAAATTCTTTGCGCCGAGGGTCACGCCTTGATACAGTGTCACGTGGTCGCCTATGATACAGGTCTCGCCGATCACCACGCCTGTGCCGTGGTCTATGGCGAAATGCTTGCCGATGCGTGCGCCGGGGTGAATGTCGATTCCGGTGCTTGAGTGGGCGAGCTCGGTGAGTATGCGGGGGATTATGGGGACTCCGAGCCTGAGTATCTCATGTGCCACCCTATAGTTCACCATGGCCTGTATCACCGGATAGCATAGTATCACCTCGCCATAGTTGTCGACAGCCGGGTCGTTGTTGAACATCGCCTCGACATCGGTATAAAGCGTGTGCTTTACAGCCGGGAGTGTGTCGATAAATCTCAGCGCCAGGTCGGTAGCACGGCTTTCGGGATCCTCGTTGCTGTGACGGTTGAACTGCAGGGCGTGGCATATCTCCCTTTTCAGCAGTGAATAGAGTTGCTCGACTTTCACACCGATGAAATATTTTCTGAGTGTGGGGCTTTCGCGCTGTTTGTCGAAATAGTCGGGAAACATCACCGCTTTGATGAGCCGGATTGTCTCCATCAATGTGTCGACCGATGGAAACTGGCCAGAACCTGCCGGAAGCATACGGTCCTCCTCTTCGAGCCGATCGGCCAGGATATGGGTGTTGCGAAGTAATGTGTCCTCGTGCGGTTTGCTGTTCATGATGACGCCTTGTGAAAAATTTGCGTAAATTTACAACTATTTGATATAATATAGACCAATTTTGCGACAAAAAGTAGTATTTTGGCTTGATTTTATAAAGAAACAGTCGTTATGGCGTCATGGCAAAGGCCGGATACAGCGTCATCGGCTGTATCCGGCCTTATGTGAGAGGGTGGATTGTGATTTATAGTCGCGGTCGCTGTTATTTTTTAGCGGCGGCACGGGCGCGCATGGCGGCCATCACCTTGGCCTTGCCTACGCGGATGTAGTCGACGAGCGGACGGGATGCGGGGCAAATGTAGCTGCATGATCCGCACTCGATACAGTTGGCTATCTTCTCCTGCTCGACCTCGTCCCACTGCTTGAGGCGTGAGAGAGTGCTGATGAGGAACGGTTCGAGTCCCATGGGGCAAACGTTCACGCAGGCGGCACACTTGATGCAAGGCTCGGCGGGACGGCGGTGGGCATAACGCTTGTCGAGGAGTATGCCCGAGGTGCCTTTGATCATGGGGGTCTCGAGGGTCGATGCGGTGCGTCCCATCATGGGGCCTCCGAGGATTATTTTCTCGTACTCGGCATCGCCCACCAGGCTGGAGAGGATTGTGCCGAGGGGTACGCGCAGGTTCTTGCCTTCGTTGCCGTCATGGAGGGTGAGCACGCGGTCGAGTATCGGCTCGTTGTGATACACGGCACGGTACACGGCATAGGCTGTGGCCACGTTCTGCACGATGGCTCCGGTGGCGATGGGGAGTGCGCCCGAGGGAACCTCGCGGCCTATGGTGGCCTCGATGAGCTGTTTCTCACCACCCTGGGGGTATTTCACCTGCATGGTCATCACCTCGAGTCCGGGCACTGACGAGCTGGCCTCGGTGAGAGCGGCGATGGCTTCGGGCTTGTTGTTCTCAATGGCTATTATACCGCGGTCCACTCCGGCGGCACGCATGAGGAGCTGTACGCCCTTCACGATTTCGCGGGGATTCTCGCGCATGAGCATGTCGTCGCACGACAGGCACGGCTCACACTCGGCGGCGTTGATAATCACCACCTCGGGCTTGGAGCCGGGAGGGGGCGAAAGTTTCACATGGGCAGGGAAGGTGGCACCTCCGAGTCCCACAATGCCGGCGTCCTTGATAAGACCGATGATGGCCTTGCCGTCGAGGGCTGCAACCTCGGCCTCGGTGCGTTTGGGTGACTTGTCGGCCATCGCGGCGGCATCAGCCTCACGATCGGCCTCGTCGCTCTTGATGAAGATGGCCTCCACGGGCATACCCTGGGGGGTGCGGGCATTGTCGATCTTGACCACAGTTCCCGAGATGGGGGTGTGGACGGGAGCCGACACGAATCCGCCGGCCTCGGCCACCATGTCGCCACGCTTCACGTGGTCACCTTTCTTGACCACGGGCTTGGCCGGAGCGCCGATGTGCTGTGATACCGGGAGTACTACCTCGGCCGGGAGGGGCATGTTGACAATAGCCTTGCCAGCCGCTATCTTGTTCTCGGCGGGATGTACGCCACCGATTTTGAATGTATGTAATTTCATGATTCTACGGCTTTCTTAACTGGGAAGTTCACTGCATGGATGGCATGGGTGGGGCACTCGTCCACACATTTCTTACAGAGCTTGCATTTCTCGAAGTCGATGTAGGCAAGGTTGTTGGCTACGGTGATGGCATCGTGGGTACAAGATTTGGCACACTTGCCGCATCCGATACATGCCACCTTGCACTCCTTCATGGCCACGGCTCCCTTCTCCTTGTTGGAGCAAGCCACGTAGACGCGCATACCCCTCGGGCCCTTGTAGCGGAGCTCGATGATGGAGCGGGGGCAAGCCTTCACACAGGCCGCACAGCCCACGCACTTGTCCTCGATCACTTCGGGCAGGCCGGTCTCGAGGTTCATTCTCATCGCGCCATAGGGGCAGGCTTCCACGCAGTCGCCACATCCGAGACATCCGTTGGGACAGGCCGACTCGCCGGTGCCGAGCGATGCGAGCACCGCACATGAAGGAGCGCCCTCGAAGCGTGCGAGCGCCGGACGCAGATCGCATGTGCCGTTACACTTGATCACGGCGATCTTGGGCTTGGTCACGGCGGGCGTGAGGCCTACGATCTCACCGATTTTCTTCATTATCTCAGCTCCTGAGGAGGGGCATGTGAGGCTTTCGAGTGAATCGGCTCCGACGCAAGCCACGGCAAAGTCGCGGCATCCGCTGCGTCCGCAGCCTCCGCAGTTGGCGCCCGGGAGCAGAGCCTCTACCTGGTCGATGCGGGGATCCTCCTGCACGTGAAACTTGCGGGCTACGACGAAAAGTACTGCCGCTCCCACAATCCCGATGATGCCGAGGACGATGATAGATAGGATAATTACATTCATGGTATGTGATGAAAATATGTATTGATTGAGTATGGATGTTGCGGTGTAATCAGGCCGGGCGTCACAGGCGTCTTACGCTCCAAGAGATCCTGCCAGCAAGCCGCCGGCGCAGGAGGTACAGTATCAGGTCGTATATGCCGAGGGTCACGAATCCGGCCACGAGTGAGATGGCTCCGCTTTCGGGCCATATCAGCCTGACGGCGAGGATGACTCCGACAAACAGCACTGTTGGCAAGATCAACGCCCACCATGTGGCGCGCAACGTGGATCCCGACGAGGCGATGATCTCGACACGCTCTCCCTCGCTGTAGCGGGTGGCGTCGGGGAGGTCGATAGTGATGAGGTCGTGGGATTTCGGATTGTCCTTGTTGCACAGTGAGGCTACGGCGCATCCGTCGCAACTGCACGCTTCGTCGGTGCGGAGTGTGAGCGTGCCGTCGCTTACGCGGGTGATGATTCCTTGATGTGTTACGTAGTCTTTGTTCATGGTAAAAATGGCGTTGCAAAGTTAACAAATTTCTGAAAACCTCGCAAATTAATCTCAGTTCGTTGTTTCCGGCCGAGATTTATGTGCTATCTGAAATGAGATGGCCTGAGCACAAACGGCAGAGGCGCTTTCAGCACAAGATTGCGGTCGGATTCCACTTTGCGCCACGCCTTGAGAGCCTCCTCGGGGGTGGCGACGGTCTCGGTGATCACGTAATACAGTGGCTCGCGGGTGTGTACGATCTTTGCGTCGGGGTATCCGGCACCCATCAGCCGCTCGCGCATCTGGCGTGCGTTGAACACCTGACGGAACTGTCCCACCACAATGTTGTAGCGCTTGAGATTGTCGCGCGAGGCGCCACCGCCGTCGGTGTATCCCACATACTCCGACTTAAGCGGCAGAGAGTCGCCCTCGACCACGAGATGGGAGCGCACGGCGCTGTTGCGGATGCGCCCGTAGATGGTGGAGTCGAGCCCTGTCGATTCCTGGCGTTGCTCCACGGCTGCCTGGTAGGCTTTGCGGTAGTTGTCCTCGGTGGTCTTGCACGAGGTTGCCCCCATGGCCACCAGTATCGCCATGACTGCTATGATAATAGGGAATCTTTTCATCGGAATATGTGTGGGATTGTTTTTGAATACCTTTAAGCCACGCTATCAGTTGACAACGTGGTGTCCGGCATCGGTGAGAGCTTTCTTGAGCTGGAGTATGTGCTCGTGATTGCGGGTCTCCACCTCGATGCGCAGGATACAGCCGTTGATCGATGTCGAGTCGGAGTTGCGCTCGTGGGTCACCGAGATGATGTTGGCACCGTTCTCGCCGAGGATACTGCATATACCCGAGAGCTGGCCGGGCTTGTCGCCCACATCAAGCTTGAGGGTAAAGTTGCGTCCGCTCTTTACCAGACCGCGGGTGATGACGCGGTTGAGGATGGTGACATCGATGTTACCTCCCGAAACGACACACACTGTCTTCTTTCCCTTGATGGGCACTTTGTCGAACATTGCGGCGGCCACCGATACGGCACCTGCACCCTCGGCCACGAGTTTCTGTTGCTCGATCAGGGCGAGTATGGCGGCTGCGATCTCGTCCTCGCTCACGGTCACGATCTCATCGACATATTTCTCGCAGAACTCGAATGTGTTGACTCCGGGCTCCTTCACGGCTATGCCGTCGGCAATGGTGGATACCGAGTTGAGATGCTCGCGCTTGCCGTCCTTGACCGAACGGTACATCGAGGCTGCTCCTTCGGCCTGCACGCCGTAGACTTTCACGTCGGGTTTGAGTTGCTTGAGTGTGAACGCTATGCCGGCAATGAGGCCTCCGCCACCCACGGGCACGATCACAGCCTCCACGTCGGGCATCTCCTCGAGAATCTCGAGAGCTATGGTGCCCTGTCCGGCTATCACCTTGAGGTCGTCAAACGGGTGAATGAGCGTGTATCCCTCCTTCTGCTGCAGTTCGAGGGCTTTCTGATAGGCGTCGTCATATACGCCCGGCACCAGGCACACTTCGGCGCCGAGCCTCTTGGTGGCCTCGATCTTGGAGATCGGCGCACCGGCGGGGAGACATATCAGCGACTTGATGCCGTTGTGGGTGGCGGCGAGCGCCACGCCCTGGGCATGGTTGCCTGCCGAGCAGGCTATCACACCCTTGGCACGTTCCTCGGGGGTGAGTTGGGATATTTTATAGTATGCGCCACGAAGCTTGAAGGCACCTGTATGTTGCAGATTTTCAGGCTTCAGGTACACCTGTGATTCGGGATTGAGGCGTGTCACACCGATGAGGCGGGGATGACGGGCTACGTCGCGCAGCACCTGGGCGGCGCGGTAAACTTCAGAGATTTCAAGCTGTTCGGCCATGGTATATTAGTTATTGTCTCGCAAAAGTAAAAATTCCCCACCGAATATGCAAAATAAAATTTTAGTCGCCATAGGATGTAGACATTATAGGGTGTGCTCGCATGTGGTATAGTAGGTTTACAGTTCTCCGTCGATTGATGAATTTGCCTTATATTTTAGGTATCGATGAAAATACTCTCTTGTCATCATATTATTGCAACCTGTTTTATCAGCTTTATAATTGGTGCATCCGAGTATCGGCTCAATCTTGCCTTCCTTGACAATTAGATATCCATCCTTGCACTGCTCGCATTTCATTATAGGAAGACCGTTACCATTAAGGTTATTGGTCATGAAATCACATATTTCGGGTTCGTTAGTGCATATCCATAGTTTCAGTCCGTAAGCTTTCTTGTATCGTAATTGTAAGGGGTAGCCACATATCGGGCATCGTTTTAGTTCAGATCTGTATTCTTGTACATCATCTAATTTGCCACGAAGAGTTACGGATGGATAGTCGTGGACTAATTCTCTGACAAACGTAGAGGGGCGTTGTTGCGGAGTGACGATGTAGACTCTGTTTTTTGTACGGGTAAGTGCTACATAGAATAATCTGCGTTCTTCTGCATAGTCTATGGTATTATCAGTGTTGATTACGTATTTCAGTATGGGGTCGTCTTGAATTTTTGAAGGGAATCCATATATTGCATCAATAGCGTTAATGATAATCACGTTATCGTAACCAAGGCCTTTGGCTCTATGTACAGTCATGAATTCAAGCTCTATTTCAGCGAATGTTTTAGAAGAGACATTTCCAGTTTTTTCCCAATAAATGAAATCAGCCGATTTGGTAAGATTATATCCATCAAAACCATATCTGCCAAGTAATAATATCGAGGATTCCGGATTCTCGCTCAAAATTTCTTTTATTATGGATTCAACAGTTTCTCCCACAAGGAAGAACCTGCCTCCTTTACCTTTATATTTATCACGGTCTACTTCCTCGGTATATGTCTGAATTATTATAGGATTTTGTATTGTCTTGTTCGAGACCAATGCTTTCTTGATTTGAGATACATTCTTCTGTATGAATCCACCGGCAATATCAATTATTTCCTGTGCGTTTCGGTAAGTTTTTGATATTCTTAGTTCAATACCGTAACCCAAGGATTCAGTAAATTTAGTGAAAAGAGTGATGTCCGAACCTGCATAGGCATATATGGATTGCCAGTCATCTCCAACGGCGATGATTTTGGCATCACATATCCGACTGAGTTCTTTAGTCAAGTTAAAGCGTTGTCGCGATATGTCCTGGTACTCATCTACTATGATGTACTTAAAATCAAGTTTTCTGCCTTTTATTTTTTCTTCTCTCAGAATTCTGGCAGAATCATTTATCATATCCTCGAAATCTATGGCATTCTTTTCCTTTAACCGTTTAGTGTATTCGTAGTAACATTGTTCACAAATGATGAAAAACAGTTTGGTACGTTCGTTGTTAGAATTTGATTTAAACCGTATCAAGTCATCAATTGTGTAATCATTAGTCTTGAAATTCTGGATAAATGTACATAGTAATTTAACAAGCCTGCTTATGTATTTATTCTCCTCAGTGCTTACGATCTTGTCAAATACCTCTCTTGCTGAACGTCGATGTAGTTCAAATCCATGTTTTATGAGTTCCTCTTCGAGATGAATCAGAAGGTCTCGTCCATCATTATAGGAAGAAAAGGTATATATAAGATCGGTGCCATGCTTACGATGAAGAGACACTTTATCGTTGACAGCTTTCTTATATCTGATTAGTTCCTCTTCAGTATATCTATTGTTTTTTCCGTCCTGGGTTATTCCGAAATGTTCGATATATGCTATTTTGTCTCCTTGGATGATAGTAAAATCAGGAGTATATGGTTTATGGGATCGTAAGATGTTATAGGGATATTGTTTTTCGTATGAATAATCAATGTTATTCATATATAGAAAGTTAGCGATACGTACCTCTTGGGCAGATCGTAATGTCTCATGTGAGATTGATATACATTTACGTGTTCTGATGTCAATGATTTCTTCGGTGTATTCTGTCATGTTACCACGTAAAGTGGAAAAATCGGCTTTCGATATGTAGTTGAAGAAATCTTTCAAGTTGTCACCCTCGTATGGTGCATCGAAATAACTTCCGAAAAATAGTATAAGTTTTTCTACGAGTTCAGGATTTTCAAGGATATTCTTTTTCAAGTAATTGTTAATCACATTATACATGAATCCTTGATCTACGATTGTCTGTCGCTCTTCTTCCTGTCTACGTAAAATAGCATAGCCTGTCTTATGAAATGTTGTTATTGGACAGTCTATCTTAAGCGATTTGTTGATTTTATCGCGTAATTCGCCAACCGCTTTATTAGTAAAAGATATTACCAATATCTGATCGGGGCTTATTCCTTTTCTTTCAATCAGATATTTTACTTTGGCGGCCATGGTTGTCGTTTTGCCGGCGCCGGCACCAGCAATTACCAATGTATAATCTTCATCGGATAATACTACTTTGCGTTGTTCCTCATCAAGATTTATATTGGGGTCAACGTTCTTTAAAATATTATCCAGATATTTTTTCTCGTAATACAGATGCTGTGTTATATATTCCTCATTATGTGATTGTATTGCGGATGAATCATTGCCATTGGTCAGTTCGGCAAGCAGATCCATGAAATCGTTTACTCTGTCGATGCTTATATTGTTGGTCTTGCAAAAGTAATTAAGGGTTCCGGTGTTTTTGAGTGTTGTAAATTGATTGTAAAGATTCGAATAATTTTCAGCAAAATTCCGGAAATCGCTACGGGCGATATATTTATCTTGAGATAATAGGTCATTGATATCCTTTTCGAAGGATAGAAGTTCCTCATTAGTCTGGGATGTCGCTGCAGATTGCTGATTATCTCTCCCTGTTATTCGCCTAAAAATTTTACCGAATATTGACATCTTGATTTTTTGAAATGTTATAGTGAAGGTATGATTACCTATCTCCAATAAAATAATGATTAAGAATTATTCATGCTTATGGCCTCCTGGGTTCTATTGCAATCAGCCATAAAAAATGAGAGGCAGTATCAGTGTGATGCATGGTGCATAAAAGCAAAAGTTCCGCCAAGGTTCGCATTGAAAAGAGGCGTGGCGGAAATTATTATTGCAAAAATAGCACGATAAGAGCATATATGCAAATGAATTGCAAAATTAATTTCCTTGATCTTGTTTGATTTAAGGTGCCTTTGTGGATGTTATTATATATAAAATATAGGCGGGGTGTTGCTTCATATATCAGTTGTGGTATCTGTCGCAACATCCCCGCCAAGTACGATAGGTGCGGGGCTATTTGCCGGGTTGCATTTGGGTGCGGAGCTTGTCCTCGAGGACTTCGAGCTGCTGGAGCCCTGATGCACGCCACTGGGGCATACCGTTCTTAAAGATAATCAGGGTTGGGACGCTACGGATCTGGTACTCGGCCGAGAGGTCGGGGTTGCGGTCCACGTCGATCTTTACGATCGAGGCGTCGTCGCCTATTTTCTGCTTGAGTTGCTCGAGGATGGGACCCTGCATCTTGCACGGGCCACACCAGGTGGCGAAGAAGTCCACAAGGGTGGGCTTGTCGCTCTTGATAAGGTCGGTAAATTCGCTCATAATTATATGATTAATTTAAACAGTTTCTGATATTGTTCTGTCATTGAATAACACGCCTCATGAGCGAAATGTTTACCCTCAGTGGTGGGGGGAGGTGGATCAGAGGAGTATGCCTGAGGCCACGTCGGCGGCTACCTGCGGGCCTTTGAGCGCTTCCACGAGAGCGAGTGCGAAGGGCATAGCCGAAGAGGGACCGTTGGAGGTGATCACATTGCCGGCTTTCACCACGCGCTTGTCCTGAGGTGTGGCTCCGCCTTCCTTGAGTCCTGATTCGAAGCCTGGATAGCAGGTGGCCTCGAGGCCTTTGAGTATGCCGAGGGGGGCGAGGGTCACTGCCGGAGCGGCACAGATGGCGGCCACGTAGCGCCCGGCGGCGTGCTGTTTCTCAAGCAGGGTGCATAATCCGGAATGGGCGGCAAGATTGCTTGCGCCGGGCATACCTCCGGGACACACGAGCATGAGGGCGTCGGCCAGGCCTGATGCTTCCTCAAAGATTTCATCGGCCATGACGGGGATGCCGTGAGCTCCGGTGACGATGTTGGATCCGTTTACCGAGATGGTGGCTACATCCACTCCCGCACGGCGCAGGATATCTACCGGGGTGAGGGCTTCGATCTCCTCGAAACCGTCGGCTAAGAATACGTATGCTTCTGACATTTGGTTTAGGGGTTTATGGGTTTATGAGTTTATGGGTTTAGGGGGAATATTCACAAATGTACGCATCATTCGTGAGTTTTCACTAATTTTGCATTGATAAAATCACTTAATATTAATGTGTCATGCTTATAAAACGTTTCCGGGCCATTCATGTTGCAGCCGTGATGTCGATATTGTCGCTGATGCTCACTCTCGGCGGGTGTAATGTCGAGTCGGGCTACCGGTCGGCCGAGGGGGGTGTGTGGGGCACCACCTATCATATAACATATCGTTCGGACCGCGATATGCACGATTCCATAATCATGGTGATGAAGCAGGTGGAGAGATCTCTGAGCCCGTTCTCGGATTCCTCGCTCATAGCCGCTGTGAACCGTGGCGAGCGCGTGAAGGCCGATACGTTGCTCGCACGCATATTTGCCGAGTCGCAACGTGTAAACCGCGAGAGTGGTGGGGCGTTTGATCCCACAGTGGCTCCGCTGGTCAACCTGTGGGGCTTCGGATACCGCGACACCGGTATCGAGCCCACCCGCGAGGCTATCGACTCGATGCTCGCGCTTGTGGGGATAGCCGATTGCCGTATCGATGCCGATGGATATGTGGTGAAGAAGCATCCGGGGACTGAGTTCAATTTCTCGGCTATTACCAAGGGGTATGGCTGTGACCTGGTGGGTGACATGCTCAGGCGCAACGGCTGTGAGGATTATATGGTGGAGATAGGGGGCGAGATCGCCCTCGCCGGGGAGTCGCCACGCGGAGGCGACTGGCGCATCATGATTGATGCTCCGATAGATTGCGACACAGCCATTGTACACCAGAAAATGGCGGTGGTGGCTCTCACAGGCCGGGGGGTGGCTACATCGGGCAACTACCGCAATTTCCGCGAGACCCGCGACGGAGGACGCTCGTGGCACACAATAAGTCCTGTGGACGGGCGTCCGGCCGAGACCGATCTGCTCTCGGTGACAGTGATAGCCGGATCCTGTATGCTTGCCGATGCCTATGCCACGGCAAGCATGGCGCGGAGTGCGGCCGATGCCCTCGGGATGCTCGACAGCCTGAGCGGAGTGGAAGGGTTGCTCGTGACACGCGACACGATGTTTGTAACGTCGGGATTTCCGGAAATACAGTAGTATAAACTGTTCTAAAAGTCGTGTGTATTGGGTGGAATATGTTTTATAACATAGTTTTATAGCGATGTTATAAAACTTTTATGTACCTTTGTGCGTTCTATTATTGAATCACATAAGTAATTAACCCATTAAAAATTGAGCTTATGACTGTATCATTCAGATCTTTCCGCGCCGACATGAAGAAAATCTTCCACAACGTAGCCGAATCTGACGGCTTCCGTATCACCGGCGATTGCAGCATTCATCATTCCGACATGAAGTCGGCCACAGGTCGTGAGGCCTGATCAGGGGATGCTAACCCAGGGATATTGAAGTAGCTTGTATCCCTCATCAGAAAAAAACGTTTCACTAATTATCCTTTATCGGATTAAAAAATCAACACGAAAATGAAAATCAAGAACGTCTATCGCCGTGTGTGCGACGCATATCGCGAATCAGCGGCACTGATTTACCGTTATAACACCCGCATGTAGGTCAAAGTTGTAGCGAAGGCATGAAAGGCAACGATTGCCCGCGTGCAAAGTAATAACAGTGTGTAAAACGCACTTAAAGAATTAACAGAATCGTGTGGACCTACACGATTTTTTTATGCCCCTGTGTGACGGCCGGCGATCAGCGCGACGGCTTGGAACCCAGGGGCTTGTTGCGTTTTTTGCTGCTCTGGCGCTGGAGGGCACGCCGGTCCTTGCGCGACAGTGAGAGTGGTTTCTGCCGGGGTATTAAATTAAGAATCTCGTAGGTGGGCACGGTCTCGTAGAAGAGTTCCACGCGAGGAGTGCCGGGGGCGGGATTGTCATTGGCGGGTGCGCCGAGGGTTGGTGTGTCGGGCTCGGAGGCCGATGGGACGGCTTCGGGAAATGTTTCTTCGGGGAGTGCGGGTTCGGTGGGTGTGGCGGTCTCCGCTCCGGCACGACGCAGGCGGGCACGTTCGCGGGCCTTGCAGGAACGGGATATGGCCATGTCGATCTCGTGACGCAGAAAAGCGAACGCTGTTCTCTCCGATACCGGAAGCGTTTCGCCTGCCAGATAGTCGCCCGCCAGGTAACGGTCAAGTACGGTGAGCATACGGGTGGCGTTGGCCGAGCCGGTGCCGTACACGCGGTTGATGCGGTCGGTGAAACGGAGATAGGCTTTGCGTGAGATGGGGAGCGCGGAGGCTGATTTTGCTGACTTGGCGTTGGCTCTCTTTGTGGCCGGTTGGCGAGATGTGGTGTTCATGGCGGGGAAGTGTTTCTAAGTTTATGTTGCAAAGTTACACATCCTCACATGCCAAAAAGGTGCGATAATGTCGCGTTGTCACCTATTTAATTTTCCATACCCGCAGGGTGATGGCTCCGTCCTTGAAGGCTATGGGGCGGCATGTGAATATTGCATCGTTGAGCCATGAGTGGGAGCTGTCGGCAGGGGCTTCAAACGATGGGGTTGTCACAAAATAATATGGCTTGTTCACAAGCAGTCCACGGTTGCGCACATGTATGTTGTGGCCGTCGTCGGTGCGTATGCAATATATGGCCTCGAGTTCAGTGCGGTTGCCGTCGGGGCTCACGGTCTGGTAATCAGCTCCGCCCGGCAGGATGGTTCCCGCTATCTGCGGCCCTGAGAATGTGCCTCCAGTGATCGGTATGGCCAAGCGTTGGCCGTGAGGAGTGGCACCGATCGTCACAGGCTCGCCGATAGTGACATCAAGGTCCATCACGAATTCAAGGCTGGGAGTGGTTACATCCACCACCGTATCGGATGTTTGGCAAGAGATTGCGACGGCGGTCTCATGGCGATTGTCACGACCATGTGCTTGGGTGCTGATGCTCATGGTTATCAGAGCGAGATAGGGGAGTGCTTTTCCGAGTATCATAGTAAAGTTTTATATGCAAAATTAATAAAAGAATCCGGATGGCAATACACTTGTCATCCGGATTCCAGCATGAACAATTTGCAAACAGCAGTTTGTTTACATCTATTATCTAAATTACCTAATAATCAATTAATCAGAAATTCGGCTTTACATTTGGGTTGTTGATAAATACTTGGGCCGGTATAGGCATGATCCACAGAGAACTTTCGGGAGATATGGAGAATGTACCGAGGTCACCGAGGTCGCGTGTGATTGTTTTTTTATAGTCAGCCTCGGAATTCCAGCGTTTGCGGTCAAAGAAGTTCTCATACGAGCTTATGTTCTCGATGAATTTTACTTTCTGGAGTATCTCCATGGCTTCAGCCTTAGAAGAGGCTGAAGATGGGGAGTAAGAATCGGGATGGATACGCTTTTCACGAATGTCATTGATGATGTTCATGCCATCTGTTATCATGTCGGCACGGATCATGCACTCGGCGGCGAGATACATCATGCGCTCGACGGTTATTCCCCATGGGTTGAGATAAACCGAACCTGTAGCACATATCAGGCTACCGTTAATACCGGAATATACACGGCCATAGGATGGACTCCAGAACATGTAGTTAGGATTTCCGTAATAAGGAGTCGTATTGGCATAAGTACATGCGTAATCTTTGACCATGTCGCCCGGTTCAAAACTTCCGGCAGTTTCGATCGAGAGTTGTTCATATACTGGCACGGCTGCTGGGGATGCACCTGTTGTGCCAATGAAGATCATGTTGCTTGGATCCTCGTATGTATGTTTCCATTGTCCCGTATCGTTGATTTTTCGACGGTCTTCGATATTCGGATTCAATCTAATAGCCTCCTGGGCATAAGGTAGAGCATCGCTGTAACGTTTCATCTGGAACAGCACTTTGGCTTTAATGGCATTACCTGTGGCACGGGTGCAACGGTTGAACGATGCATCATCAGGTAGTAGTGCGATGTACTCATCTTTGCAGTCGTCAAGTATCTTATTCCATATATCACCGAGTGGCAATTGCAATTTGTAGCTGACATCGTAATTGTCGGAATAGACTATTCCTCCGGTATTGGCCGCATATGATTCATCGTATTGCCTAGCATAGATTGTTGCAGCAAGATAATACATGTAAGCTCTTAACAAGGTAGCTTCTGCTTTTACACGTGCTTTGTCACGGTCACTGCCGGTGGCAGCGTCAATCTTGTTAATGATGATATTGTAGTTGTTGATGTTCTTATAGATGGAGGTGTACCTGTCATCGTTATAACACAGGCGGTGACGGTCTACGCTTTCATCATAAGTAAGGTAGGCAGGAGCAAGAGTCTCGGTGTTTTTCAACTGGTTCTTTACAGTCGTAGTGCCTCGGCCGTAAGATTCGTTGACCACAATGCTGAGATCGGCATACGGATAGGTGGAGACATAGGGTGCGTTAAGGAGATACTCGAGTTCCTGAACTGTACCCAATACCGATTGTCCACGTGGAACAAGATCGGTGTCACATGCTGAAAGTATTAGTAATGATACTGTGAATAAAATGTATTTTGAAATCTTCATGGATGTATCTTTTTAGAAGTTTACGAGAAGGGCTACGGTATAACTTTTCGGATCACGATAGCTGAGGGCGCCCATTGACGATACCACTTCTGGGTCGAGTCCGGCATTATTACGTGTCAGTGTGCATATATTATTAGCTTGGAAACGCAGACGGAGCTGCTGCATACACAAGGAGCGGCATATGTTGGCGGGGAATGAATAGGAGATGACTATGTTGCGGAGCTTCGCATAGTCGGCCTTTGCTATATTGGTATTACTGTAACGGGCCTCATCACTTGACATGTGGGTGTTGTACATCATGTATCCGTTGCCCGGAAATTGTGCTTTTTCTGACTCTGACATATTCCACCATGCAAGTTTCTCGTTGGTAGCGCTGTTGCCATAGTTAAATCCTGAAGAGTAATTCCAATAAGAGGTGTACGGGCGCATGTAATGGCCGGCATACCATACGAGCATGGCGCTGAATGTTAATCCCTTCCATGTGATGGTGGGCGAGAAGCTTCCGCTCCACTTGGGATCGCGGGCTCCGGAGAACACTACGTCCTCAGGCGCGAAGTCGGAATTATAGTAGAGACGGTTATCGAGTGTGGACCCGTCGGCTTTCTGCCATACTATCTGCTGATAGCCGTCGGCATCGGTCTCTATATGGTCAAATACGAATGAGTACAGCGAGTTGATGGGATCTCCTTCATGATAAGATGATAGCGCGCTGTAACCGCTTGTGGGTTTATAGTTTATCTTTGTTATACGGTTTTTATTGTAAGCGATTGAGAATGCGATATTGATGTTGGGAATATTGCTGTCGGCACCACGTAGCACATCGGCATTAAGCTGTAGCTCTACGCCACGGTTTTGAGTGTCGGCGTTGTTATTGTACATAGAGCTGAAGCCGGTGGAAGGATCGACATCAATGAGACAGAGTACATCGGAACTTTTCTTGTTGTAAATATCAAGAGAGCCGTTCAAGCGGTACTGGAATAGTGCAAAATCGAGACCGAGATTGAATGTCTTTGTCTTCTCCCATCTCAGTTGATCGTTAGGAGGAATGGTTACGGAGGCATATTTGTCGCCCGACATTGTGTTGGTGCCTATTTTCGCTGTCAGATAAGATGAATAGCCGGTGTTGATATTGCCGGTAACACCATAGCTTGCACGAGGTTTTAGAAGGTTGATGAAGGCCAGATCTGACATGAATGATTCATTATGAATGTTCCAGCTCGCACCGATTGACCAAAGAGGGCGACGACGGAACTTTTTGTCGGCACCAAAGAGGTCACATTCGTCGACACGGTAGCTGGCTGAGAGTGCATAGCGTCGATCGTAGGTGTAGTGGGCTGTGGCATAGTAGGATTGATAGCGGTGCTTGACATAAGAGTTTGTTCCGGCCTCGGAGGTGCTGTAGCCATCGTAAGCCGAATACAATCGGCCTAAATCAGTCGATTCGGCCTGATAAATGTCATACATGTTGAGCTTGGAGTTCCCGCTTGTGAGTGTCTGCGGATCGTAGCCAAACAGTGTGCCAGACTGAGATTTGGAGAATGTCTGGCGGTACTCGTATCCGATGAGTAAGTCCACGTCGTGGCGGTCAAAGAATCTCTTGGCATAATTAGCCTGAAAACGCAAGGTGTAATAGTTGGCTTCGGCTGACGAAGTCGTGAGCTTGCCTCCCTCAGGCATCAGGTGTTTGCCATTATATGTATAGAGGTTGTAGATGTGCCGCATGTTATATGACTCGCCAAGCATCTCTTTTTCAGACCGGCTCGATATATCTTCGTATTGTCCCATCGCGGAGAGTTTCAGTCCTGATAACGGATAAAGATTGATGTGGACGTATGAACGAGTATAAGTTTCACGAGATTTGCGGTAATTCATATTCAATTCATCCAGAGGTACAAATCCCTCATCCTTTAGTCCGAGTGACGGATTGCTCAATGATGGTTCATCGAGATATACCGCTGCTTGCAGGCGAGCCGGTGAGCCGTCGGGGTTACGCATACTCAAGTAAGCCGGAAAGCTCGTGGGATCGATGTAGTCGATCAGTCCAGCTGCGTGTTCTTTAGAACGTATATTTTTGATAGTGACCCCAAAGTTCATGTCGAGCCACTTGGTAGCGGTGAGATCTCCTACATATGATAGGAGGAGGTTGTTGTTGAATTGTTTTTTCTGAGTGGTGTTGTCTCCATGCCAGTTTACGGTGAGATTGTTGCTGAGATATTTGCCACGGTTGCGAACGGTGAGGTTGTAGGTCTGTTGTAGACGTGTGTGTTCCATCTCGTCCTGCCATTCTTTGCGGTAATTGTTCTGAGCCCATATCGCACGTTGGCTGTTGTAGTCGGCATCGGATATCTGCCCGAAATGTCGTTGCATCATCAACCTGTTAAGGGGGTTCCACAGATTACCACGACGTCCATACTGATATTCCACTTCTTCAGCGACATCAGGTCTTGCCATCATCCACTCGAAGTTTTTCTCCTCAAGCTCTATGAGTCCGGCTCCATCGAGCAGGTGGGTATCGTCGTAGTTATGCTTGTTGACGAAAGTCCAGTCGGTGTTGAGGCTCACCTGTAGTTTTTCGGTGGCGGCACGCTTGGTGGTAACCACAATGATACCGTTGGATGCGCGAGCTCCGTAGACGGCCGCGGCAGCTGCGTCCTTAAGGATTGTGATTTTGTCGATTTCGTAAGAGTTGATATCGTCGAGGGTTCCTGAAATGGGCAGACCGTCAACCACTATGAGTGGCGAACGTGAGGCATTGAGAGTGCCTACGCCACGAATCTGTATATCCTCATTGCCACGGCTCACGAGGCCTGCTACCTTACCCTCGAGATTTTCTTTAATAGAGTAGAGTGTGCGGGAGTCGATATCCTTGCTTGTGACTACCTGATATGCACCTGTAGCACTTTCTTTCTTGATATTTTGGTAACCGGTCACGACTATTTCGCTCATCAGTTGCTGGTCGTTTTCAAGGACAACGGTAAATTTGCGGTCGGAACCTACCATTATTTCTTGAGGTTTTTTTCCGATCATGGAGATCAGAAGTACGGCATGGTTGTCGGGGACTTTGAGGGTGAAATTGCCATCAAGATCGGTAGCGCAACCCTGTTGTGTAGACATGATCATGACAGTTGCGCCGGTGAGGGGTTCGCCATCGGTATCGGACACATTGCCTGTCACGGTGATAGGTTCAGATTTCACAGCAGATGCGGGTTTTATCACTATGACGTTTCTTTCGATGCTGTAGGAGAGTCCAGTGCCAGAAAGCACTTTGGCAAGTGCTTCATCAAGAGACACGTCTTTCAATGAAATGGTTTTGGAGCCTTTGCCCTTGATCTCCTCATGGTTGAACAGAAATTTGTAGGATGGATTCTCCTTCCGCATTTTCTGTATTATCGACTCAACTTTCATGTCCTTCACGTCAAGCGATACCGACGGTGACGCTGCGTGTACATACATCGCAGAGAATGTTAAGATCAGTGCCGTGACGGCTCCTTTCATCCAATTCCGCAACGATAGTAGATGTGCAGATTTAATAAATGTAAGCATAGGTTGTGAATAATGATTGATAGATGTGTTATATTGGTGTCAATGATCGGAGGTTTTGCGCGATACTGTTACCGTGGTGCCGTGTATGTCAAAGGAGACATCGGTAGTCATGCCTATGAGCGATAGTATGTCGGAGAAGTCGGCGTAACGTTCGAGATCACCAGTGAAATGCAGGTGGCGTAGGTCGGGATCGGAATAGATGAAATCGACATCATACCAATCGGAGAGCTGGTTGAGTATCTGATATAGCGAACGATGCTCGAAGATGAATTTTCCTGTGTGCCATGAGCAATATACCGCAGGATCAATATTCAGGATTTTGACTTCGGGGTTTCCGTCCGTAATGCGGGCTTGCTGTCCGGGAGAGAGCATGACGGATTGTCCGTTGTGCTCAAATCCTATACTGCCATTTGCAAGCGTGGTCTCGCTCACCTGTTCGGATGGGTAACAGCGTATATTGAATTCAGTGCCGTAGACGGTGATTTCGGCGTGGCTTGTGATCACTTTGAAGCGTCGGGCGGAATCCTTGGCAACCTCGAAATAAGCCTCTCCTTCGAGATATACTATACGCTCGCTGTAATCGAAATGCTCTGGGAAGCGGAGCGATGTCTTGGCATTGAGCCAGATGCGTGTACCGTCTCCGAGAGTCAGGTTATATTCACCGCCACGTGGTATTATGAGTGTGTTGTAGCGTGGTGTTACCGAGGATATGAGTGTATGGGTGGCCTCATTGACAGTGATATTCCCGTTGGATACGGATATTGAGTTGCCGTTAGCGTCGTTCTGTATATCTGCTTCGGAAGTATTATCGAGGTTGACGTTTTCTCCGCTTGCAAGTATAAGACGGGCTTGTTGCTTGCCTGGCAGGATAGGAATTGAGTCTATACTGGTAGCATAAGAATCGGCGATTATTGATTCTGTGTCACTCGAAGTGTGGAGGATATATATGAATAAAGAGATGGTTATTATCAGTGAGACGGATGCAGCAGCCAATAGTTTTATAATAGGTGAGTAGTGCGAACGTGCAGAGGCTGTTTCAGTTGGCTGGATACCTGAACGCGAGATAATATCGGAAGATAGTAGGCTGAAATCGTTATGTGGCCTGGTTGTTGGATTGTGCCATTGGCGATAGGCCCGGTGGAAATATTCGCGATGAGATGGAGCGGCTTCGATCCATGCTATGAAGAGTTGCTCCTCAGCAGGGGTGAGGGGCTTGGAATGGATTTTCATGAGCAGGATGTTCCAATCTATCTCATGCTTGTGATCGGTGATTTTTTCCATAGGAAATGCGTGCAATGATGGTCGCTTTGCCATATATACACGCAATTTCGCAAAACGGGGGACAAAAAAGTATAAATTTTTGCCAAAAAAATGTCAGCAGATGAAAATAATCATCAACATTTGTCCGCGCAAAAATCGCAGAGCTCTCTTGAGGTGGGTCTTTACGGTAGATTCGGCGATACCGAGTTCTTTGGCGATCTCGGCATTCTTTTTCCCTTCTACAATGTGGGCCATGAGTATTTCGTAACTTCGTGACGGAAGATTACGAAGTGCTGAGTCAAGTTTAAGCCTGATTTCAAGGGGGATGGTTGAATTGTCGGAATGGAGGTTTTGGAAAAAAGTAGCTTCGATGAGTTTCTCGCGGTTGGAATCCACTATGTCAAGATGTCTCAGATAATTGCCACAGAGGTTGTGGACTATGGATGTGAGATAAGAGCTGACATTGCTGTCGGGTTTTAGACTCTCAATGTTGATCCAGAGTTGTAGGAATGCCGACTGAACGATGTCGCGAGCTTCCTCCCAATCATAGACGTAGCGGAATGCGTAGAGTTGCAATGGGTCAAACAGCTCGACGTAGAGCAGGTGCAAAGCCTGTCCGTCGCGCCGGCGGAGCCTGGTGGTCAAATTGAGTAGTTCTTCCCGAGATAACATTTATACTGATTCAATAGATTGCAAATTTATATAAAAAAGCCGAAATAATTATTCTTGGTAATTATTTTCGGCTGTAAAATGAGACAGACTTCCTATCGACTGTCCTATATGAGTTTTCAGATGAGTATTTATCCTGCGGCGGAGTCCTTGAGGACCACGGGGAGGGCGAGGGTGTTGACCTGGCCTGAGGCCGTTACGGGGAGCTGTTTCAGCAATACGAAAAATTCAGGGATCATATAGGCCGGCAGGTACTGGGCCAGACGGTTTTTCACCCACGAGAGACTGAATGTGCGGGTCGACGGTACCACGTAGCCTACGAGATAGGCCGAGCCCTTTTCATCCTGATAGTGTACCACGGCACAATCGCTTACCTCGCCTGTGGCGAGAAGTGCGCGTTCCACCTCGCCGGTGACCACTCGCTTGCCCAGGATGTTGACTTCCGATTCCTTGCGGCGTATGTAGCGGATGTTTCCGTCGTTGAGGCGCATACCTACGTCGCCCGTGCGGACTATGCGGGTGCCGTCAGCCAGCATGGCGATCGATGCGAGTTGCTCGGCGCGGTGGTCGCCTGTGAATGAGTCGGCCACACCGGTGCCTCCTATGCATATCTCACCCTCCTGGCCGTCGGCCACGGGGTTGAGGTCATTGTCGAGGAGCATCAGTTCCACTCCTTCGAGCGGACGGCCTATGGGGTAGTGTCCCGACGGAAGAGCGTAGCCGTTGTTGCAGCAGTAGCATGTGGCCAGCGCTGTGGTCTCGGCCGGACCGTAGGTATTGTAGACGGTCACCTGCTCGAGTAGATGTCCTATCGATGCAGGATTGAGCTGGTCGCCTCCGCTTATGAGCATACGCAGGGTCATGGGGAGCGACTTGAAATGGTTGAGCTCCTGGAGCAGATAGGGGAATCCGCTGATGATGGACACGTATTGCTCGTCGGCAAACCTGATGAGTGCCTGAGGGTCGTTGCGGGTCTCGGTAGAAGGGATTACGAGCATGGCTCCGTTGAGAAGGGTGCCGAATACCTCTTCGATGAATATATTCACGATGCTTGCCGAGTATTGCAGGAGAACATCGTCGGTGGAGATGTTGAACGTGTCGCGGAAGCGGTCGGCGAGCGCCACTACCTGACGGTTGCCCACCATCACGCCTATGGGATAGCCCGACATGCTCGAGCTGTACATGATATAGGCAGGTCTGTCGGCCTTGCAACGGTCGGGCAGGGGGTGGAGTGATGGATCCACGTTGATGACCGGTCCCACGATGAAGAGGCGGAATTCCTTGAGACGGGAAGCGTATTTTTCCTGAGTTACCACGAAGTCTACGCCACACTCGGTGAGGAAGCGTGTCATGCGCTCGGGAGGAAAGTCGGGTTCTACAGGCACGAATGCCGCGCCGGCTTTGATGATAGCGAGTATAGAGGCAATCATCTCCACACTGTGGTCCATCACCACACCTACGCGTGCGGGGATAAACGAGGGGAAGCGTGATATGAGTGTATCGACCAGGCGGTCAAGTCCGGAATAGTTGACGCATGAACGCTCGTCGATGATTGCGGGATGGTCGGGATCAGCGTTGACCATCATTTTGAAGCGTGAGTAAATCGTCGGTTCCATAATGTTACATCCTTGAAGTTATACCTTAATAACGCTCGGAGGTAACGGTGGTTGACCGGATTTTAGTTAAAAATCGAGTAAATTATAAAGAATTTTTATCTCCTATTGTAATAAAAATGAAATACTTATGTTACAAAATTGTAATCATTGCGGATCGCTCGCCCTGTCGGAGAGGTTGAAGGTGGCGCGTATGGCCGAGCGTATCTCGTCGGCCCCGCGGCGGTTGTATGTGAGGATGTTTATGATGGTGCTGATATAGGTGTCCTTGTCATCGCGACGCATACCCACATGGCGTGCCACGTGGCTCTCGGAGAGCATGGTCTTGCGGTTGTACACTCTCAGGATGGAGGCGTAGTCTTTCTCGTGGAGGTAGCGGCGGAATGTGCGGCACAGGCTCTCGTAGGTGGCGCGTGGATTGAGCTCGCGCGATAGGTCGGCGATGTGGCTTTCGAGCTGGCCTATGTTGGCAAAGCGGCCGTCGATGCGGTGCTCCACCCCTTTCTTCATGCGGTGGCGGGTGTGTTGCAGGGCCTGCTGGCGCAGATCCGACTCGAACAGGTGGAGGATATTGGTTCTGACCTTGGAGAAAGCCTCGTCGGGGTTGCGGTGGTTGAGCCTGGCCATGGTGCGTATCACCGGTTCGAGCATGAATATGTTTTCGATCTCGGCCACTTCGGGGACGTAGACCTGCTTCTTGCGCAGGTAGCTCACCTCGCCCTCGTCGCGGCGGTCGCGGTCAACTATGCCGAATGCGTCGAGGTCGTGGAAAGCCTTGAGCGAGTTGAATGTGCGGGTCGACTCGATGACACGGTCACAACCGCCGAGCGATTTCACGGTGTAGTCGTTGAATATCACGGGATAGAGCTTGGCATCGATAGAGTTCACGCCGTCCCCCTCGATGAATAGCACCGGTTTGCGTGCGCCGAGAATGGCGAGATACACCTCGTCGCTGATGCCGTCGGGGCCGGTGAGGAAGTCATAATCCCATACCCCCTGGGCCGGGTCGCAGTCCTTGACCCAGATGGTGCATCCCTCGCCACGAGAGGAGGCGAACTGCAGGTCGTGGGTCACGTAGATGAATGTGCAGTCGGGACGGCTGTCCTCGATGCTGTTCCATAGCGAGGCTATGGACGACGGGTGGAGGAACATCCCCGGGGAGTCAACGATGATCACCGAGTCGCGCGGGGCAAAGGATACCGCTCCAAGGTAGTAGAGGACGGTTTTCTCGCCGTCAGACAGGCGCGAGGGGGAGTAGGTGTCGCTGGTGATGTCGCGGCTGAAGAGCATACGGCCACTCTCGATGAGCACGCGGTTGCCGGGAAACACCTTCTGCCACTGTTGCATCACGTGGTCGAGTCGGGTGGTGTGGGGGGGACACTCGTTGCCTGAGTATTTTTGTTCGATGAGGCTGAGCATCTCCTCGTTGACAAGCAGACCTATGGTGCGCTCGAATTGTCCGGCCAGGTCGGGGCGCAGCAGCGATGCTCCCGCTACCGACTGGTTGTAGAGCGAGTCGATGGAGCAGGGCGAGGTGTCGTCGATGCCCTTGGTGTATAGGGCTTTCAGGGCTGATAGCCTGAACGCCTTGTCGCCTAAGTCGGCCGCGAGTCTGTTAGCAAAGCGTGTCTTGCCCGAGCCGTTGGCTCCGATTATCACGATGTGCCTTAGCGCTGTGGAGTCGATGGCGTAGGGCTGGGTGCCTTTGCGCGGGGGTAGGGTGATGTCCATGGCCGTTGTATGTTAGGGGGAAGGTGGGTATATATGGTTAACTTAGGAGATGAGGTGGTTGTCAGGATCGCTGATATTCCGACGGCGACATGCCGGTGAGGTGCTTGAAGTATTTGCCGAACGACGACTGGTTGGGGAAGTTGAGGTCGTAGGCCACCTGCTGGATGTTCTTGCCCGAGAACCGCAGCAGATTCTTGGCCTCGAGTATCACGTAGGAGTCGATCACCTCGGTGGCCGACCGGCCGGTGTTCTCCTTTATTATGAGGGAGAGGTATTTGGGCGAGATGAACAGCTTGGAGGCATAGAATGCCACAGACCGCTCGCGGTGGTGATGCTTGTGTACCAGCTCCATGAAGTCGCTTACATAAGTGGAACGTCTCGACCGTTGAGGCTTGGTATCGGGCATGTCCTTGAGCCTCATGGCGAGCATCCCGAGCACCTGGTAAGTGAGGGCCGCTATGATGCACCGGGCTATGGATTTGGTGTACACTGTATCGGTGTCGCCGGCCGAGGAGTTGTGGTGGAGCAGGTGGAAGTACTCGCGCAGGGTGGATGCCTCCTCATCGGTGATATGCATCATGTTGCCAGTGAGGCCTACCTTGCCCAGATGGTGGGAGGAGTTGAGCACATTGATGTCGAAATTGATGTCGCGGATAAATTCGGTGGATACGAACAGCAGGTAGCAATCGAGGTTCTCGCGGTCCAGGTCCTTGATCTCGATCATGGAGCCGGGGGTGGTGATGGCGACACAGTTGGATGTCAGCACAGTGGAGCTGAGGTTGATCTCGAGATCCATGTGGCCTTTGAGACACAGTATCCATGACAGGCCGTCGAGCCTGATGGGGCCGTCGATGTGCTCACTGCGGTTTATGCCGTCGAAGCGCATCGCCTTGGTGAGATTCTCGGAGGTGATGCGTGTGAACAGGTAATCGTCGCTCAAGTTGGAGAACTCGGTCGAGAATCGTGAGAGGGAGGTCAGCTGACGCAGGTTGATTACATTTCCCATGTTTCTTTATATCCACGTAAATAGGTGAGAACTGGTAGTCAGAATATCGCAAAATTAGTCAAAAAAACCACAAAAACAATCGCAAGGGGTAGAAAAATGGCAATTTTGGCTAATAATTGTGGAGATAGGGAGATTGGCCCGTTGTTTCTGCTATGCCGTTGTTTAAAACGTGTGGCTGATGGTGAGCCTGAGAAACTGTTTGAAATCAAATATGAAAAGAAGAGCCAACTTCACAGTCAGCTCTTCCCGATTTTAACCTAACTTTTTTGTTGACTTTATAAGGTTATATTCCTTGGTTTATATGTGTGGATGAAACAAGCCGGAGACAATTTTACGTCGGTCGAGCCTATTTCACTGCAAATATATGAATTTGTTTTCAAAAATACCCCCCCCGATGTTAATAAGTGTTAAATTTATTTATCTTCGGGTTTGAGCAGTTTCACCAGTTCCTTTACGCCTGCGGTGGCAGTGTCCTTTATCACGGTTACATTGGCCGGAACGGCTGCCGGATTGGGGTCGATGTAGTAGACGGGCACGCCAGGCCTCACGTAGTGGAGAAGGCTCGCGGCCGGATACACCACAAGCGATGTGCCTATCACCACAAAGATGTCGGCTTCGGACGCAAGGCGTATGGCCGGCTCGATATTGGGTACGGCTTCCTGGAAGAACACTATATGAGGTCTCACGGGATCGCCGTGGCTATCGCGGGTATCGGGTGTGGTCTCGAGGTGTTGCTCGTCGAGGGTATAGATCCGTTCGGGATGGTTAAGGGAGCGCACTTTCATCAGCTCACCGTGGAGATGGAGCACATTGGAGCTGCCGGCGCGCTCGTGGAGGTCGTCGACATTCTGGGTGATCACATACACGTCATACCATTTCTCAAGTTGCACGAGGGCCTTGTGGGCATCATTGGGGAGCGCTGAGAGGAGAGCCTTGCGCCGCTCGTTGTAAAAACGGTGTACGAGAGCCGGATTGCGGGCAAATCCATCAGCACTGCACACATCCATCACGGGATAGTTATCCCATAGACCTCCGGCATCACGGAATGTTGAGATACCGCTTTCGGCGCTTATACCTGCGCCGGTCGAGATTACGAGCCGTTTCATGTCAGTATTGAATTTCTTGATAAAAATGAGTGATCACGGGATGAGGAGAAGCCGGTCGGCTCCGGCGCAGGTAGCCGGGTGGCTGATAGCAGGCCGAGTGGCTAATATGGATACAACTGCGATGGCGGTTATGTTCTTTTCGATTTGAAGAAAGATTTCATCAGGGTGGCACATTCCTCCTCGAGCACACCTGAGGTCACGGTGGATTTGGGATGAAACGGTGAGCGGGAGGGGAGAAACGAGCGGTAGCCGCGCTTGGGGTCGGAGGCTCCGTAGACTATACGTGAGATCTGGGCCCATCCGATGGCTCCGGCACACATCAGGCACGGCTCGACGGTGACGTAGAGTGTGCATCCGGTGAGATATTTTCCACCGAGGGTCGATGTGGCGGCTGTGAGTGCCTGCATTTCGGCATGGGCCGATACATCGGCCAGGCACTCGGTGAGATTGTGGCCGCGCCCTATCACCATGCCTCGTGGCGATACCACGACGGCTCCTATGGGTACCTCGTCGGCCTCGAGCGCCCTGTGGGCTTCATTGAGGGCTATGCGCATGTAGCGTTCGTCGGTTTCTGATTGTGTCATCGGTAGGGATATGGAGAGATTGTTAAAAAGAGGACTTAATGAGGGATATGAGTAATACGTTAAGAGACTCGCCAGCTATGCTGATGAGTCTCTCGATTCTTGGTGACTCCTACAGGATTCAAACCTGTAACCTTCTGATCCGTAGTCAGATGCTCTATTCAGTTGAGCTAAGGAGCCGTGTTGTTTTCTTTTGACGTTGCAAAGGTAGGCACTTTTCAGATACTGTGCAAATTTTTCGACAAAAATTTTTGAAAAAAATTGCATTTTTTGGAAAATGGGGAGATTTGGAGTAATTTTGAGGGGTAAAAACAGCGAAAACGATGCGAAAACACGTTCTACCCCTTCTTATATTAATAATGTCATTGGCTACGGTGACTGCCCGGGCCGATGGACATGTGACCGTCGACAAGAGCCGTCCGTCCGATTTTATCGATTTTGATGTCCATGCCCTGGTGGGCGGAAGCTACATCACCGAGAATTATGTGTCGTGTTATCCCGAAATTTCCGATCTGAATGCTGGGATGGGGCCGGCTTTCGGACTCGGCGCGGGGGCGCGTTTCAATATACGCGGATACCTCGGGCTGGGAACCGAGCTGAATTTTACCCGCAATGCTGAGAAGATGGATATGGCTGTGGTGGGAAGCGACCGCAACAGCGTGTCCAACGTGTTTCAGCGCAACACATATTATAAGGTGGACCTGCCGGTGTACCTGACTTTCATGTTCAATCTCTCTGGGACGGTGAAATGGAATGTCGACGCCGGCATGTACTATTCCTACGGAACGGGGGGAAAGCAGAAGAACACTATATATGATACGCGAGCCAATGAGTTGGGCCAGCTGATGATGTCGGTGACCAATTACAAGGCCGATTTCTATAATGACTCGCGTGCGTTCATCAATTCCTATCACCGCCGTGACATAGGTATCCATCTTGCCACGGGGCTTACATTCGGCGGACATCTCAGGGTGGGTGTGCGTGCCCATATAGGATGTTCCAATATCGCTTACTCGACAGGTATAGTCAAGCCGTCGTCCTACACGCTCGATTTTCTCGGATCGGTGGGCTGGCAGTTCTGACGGACAGAAAGACGATTCAATACTATACCCGATCTGATATATTATCTCGGATGAAACAGCAATCAGGATCTCCCGGACCGGGAAATCCTGATTGCTGTTTTTAGGTGCCATGTGGATTACAGTTTCATTGACCTAACAGGTCGCAGAATATGTCGAGTGACTCTTTGATCACGTCATCAGGAGCGGTACAGTCGATAACCGGTCGGCCCGGGGTGTCGAGCATGGTAAAGTTGATATGGTCGGCGGTATCGTTTTTCTTGTCATGTTTCATCAGCTCGAGCAGGCGGGGATAGTCCTTGCATGTGATGGACGGGGAGCCGTAGCCGTGATCCTTTAGGTAGGAGGCGTAGCGGTACAGCTCGGCCGAGGGAAAGCCACGTGTAATGTTGGAGAGTATCATCTCCACAAGCATACCCCATGCTACGGCATATCCATGGGGCACGGGGGTGTTGCGCTCCATTGCGAGCGACTCGAAGGCGTGACCGGCTGTGTGGCCGAGATTGAGTGCCCGGCGTATGCCCTGCTCGCGGGGATCCTCCTCCACGATGCGTTCTTTCACCTTTACGCTCTTTTCGAGCAACGGGAGCAGGAGGTCGAGGTCGGCGTTGAGGATGTCAAAACCGAGCAGTTCGCGGTAATCGCTTTCTGAGGAGAGAAGTCCATGCTTGAGCATCTCGGCATATCCCGAAAGGAGTTCTGCCGAGGGGAGCGATGCGAAAGTGGAGGTGGAGATGACCACAGCATCGGCCGGGGCAAAAGCTCCGATCTCATTTTTCAGCCCCTCGAAATTTATGCCTGTCTTTCCGCCGACGGCGGCATCGACCGCCGAGAGGAGCGTGGTGGGTACATTGATAAACCGCACTCCACGCTTGAAGGTGGCGGCGGCGAATCCTCCCATGTCGGTGACCACTCCGCCACCTATATTAATAACGACCGACCGGCGGGTGGCGCCGCCCTTTATGAGGCTGTGCCATATCTGGGAGAGTGACTGAAGATTTTTGGCCGTGTCGCCCGGGTCGGTTGTTATGACCGGATAGGGGAGAGAGAGGGAGGGGAGCACGTCACGGGCCACATTGGTGTCGGTGATGATGTGGACGGTGGAGGGGTTCATACCGTCGACCAGCGATGTGATGGCCTCGGCGATATTGTTGGTGAAAAGTATGGTCTGCATTATGGGATGGGAATTGGCCGGTGATGTCACACAGCGTCGATTGAAGTGGTGAAGAGGGAAAGGATGAGAGAGGGGAGAGCTTCGGCACATGCCTCCATCGAGGGGAATACTATGGCGGCTCCCGCACGCTCCATCTCCTCGACAGGGATGGGGCCTGTGGTCACACCTATGGTGAATGCTCCGGCCTTGTCACCGGCCTCCACGCCGAGAGGAGCGTTCTCCATCACGATACATTGGGAGGGGGAGACGTGGGCCAGCTGCATGGCGCGGATGAATGGTTCTGGGTGGGGCTTGCCGTGGGTGACGTCGCGCGAGGTGATCCTCATTCCCGGCTCGAAGAGGCCGGGGAAATCGGTGTCGATGCGTGAGAGGAGGCTGTTCTGCCCTGAGCCGGTCACGAGCACCCGTTTCAGCCCCATTTCCTTGAACAGGCTCACCATCTCGAGGGCGCCGGGCATAGGTTGCACGGGGGGAAGTTCATTGAAGTATATGGTCTTGCGGTGATATAGTTCGGCCTTCTCCTCATCGGTGGCATCGCGCCCCCAGGCGCGGTTTATGAGATAGTTGATGGTGGAGGCTCCTGTGCGCCCTTCGTATAGATAGAATTCATCGCGTGTACACGGGATTCCGGCCTCGGAGATGAGGCGGTACCATGAGGCGGTGTGATTCTTCATTGAGTCATAGAGGGTGCCGTCCATGTCGATGAGGGCGGCACGGGGTGTCACGCGCTGATAGTGGTGGCGCTGAAGGAAATTTATGATGTTTGAACGATACATTTCTGTGTGAGGTCTCAGGTAGTTTTCTTCTGTCTCTTTTTTTGTTTCTTTTTATCCGTTGACGGAGTTGTGGCCGGGCGGATAGTGTCGGGGGCGGGGATGAGTCCTTCGCGTATGAAGTAGAGGGAATCGGACCGCGATATGGTGTCGGATTTCATGTCGCCCACATCCATGTAGGCATCCTTGATGCTGGAGAAGTCGATGCGGTTGATACGGGCGTTGCGCGCTCCGCGACGGAACACGTTGCGAATCTGCTGCACAAGGTTGACGCGGGTGGTATCGGCGATCGACACGGTCTTGGACATATTCTTTTCATTGAATTTGGCCTTGCCTAACCTTATCTTCATGTCGTCGGGGTTGCCCGAGATGTTTATACCGAACTTGAACGGCAGGGGGGATTTCAGGACGGCTACATGATAGTTGAAGTTCATGGCCATGTCATTGTTGCCCATCACGCCGAGCTTGTAGCGGTCGAGATTGAATACAAAGGGGAACATCTGCATCCGTGAGTTGTCCACGATCATTTCGACGGTCATGCTGTCGATCATGTTGTGGGCCTTATTCTTGAACATTAGCCATTTGCCTATTGTGCGGAAAGTCTCCTCGTCGATCACCACCAGCGAGTCGCCCGAGATCTTGATGGCGGCCTTGAGCGAGGGGATGTCGATGTTCATCATCGAGTCGAGCTCAGTGGTAGCGGCGATGTCGGCGTTGATCACGCCATTGATACCCTGGAGCATGGGCATGAGGGTATCGACAGCCGGGACGAGATCGAGGAACTGGCCGATGCGCAGACGGTCGACCGTGAGGCCGAAGGCAAAGGTTGCATCATGCTTGGTTGGGGCAGTGTATAGGGCATTGAGGTTTACGGCCCCTACATCGGAGCGTGCTCCGAGGCGGGCAAGGTTGAGGGCTCCGTCAAAGGCGTTCATCGTGCCGTGGAAATCGTGGAACACGAGGTCGGAATACGTGATGTGGTTGGCCTTCACATTGATGGTGGCTTCGATGTTGGCCGGAATAATTAGCACCGATGTGGAGTCGACCGAGGCTGTGGCCATGTCGACCGAGGACTGGAGCGAATTTTCATCGGCGTTCTCATCAAGAGGGGCCGTGAAGGACATGTCGCCCGAAAAATGGTCGGCAAAGGCTGCTCCGGTGAATACTGCCGAAGCTATCTCATTGACGTTGATGGAGTCGCTCGTGAGATTGAACATCGCCTTGATAGGTTGGGAGCCGTTGCGCGAGGTGAGGGCACGGGTGATGTTGGAGATAGTGCCGTCGATATTGAAATCGCTGTGCCCGAGGGTGATATGCGTGTCGTGGATCACAACGGAATCGGTGGATAGTTCGACATTCAGGCCCGAAATGCGGTTGCGCAGAGGGAACAGCGGGGTGAACATGCGCATGTGGTCGGCCTTGAGGGTACCGTGGGCACCCCACCGGCGCAACACCCGCTTTATCGAGTTGTCCACCTCGATGCCGAGACGGTCATCATCGGCGGTGGCGGGCGTGATGGAGTCGACGCGGTGCTGACGGCGCGAGGCTCTGGCTATCGCCCTCGACATAGCCGAAATTGAGTCGTAGGAGAGGTGGGGATAGAGCCGCATGAGCGAGTCGATGCGGGCACGGCGACGCACAGCCGATGGGGAGGTGGAGGGGTGGACCGACATGGTGGCCTCGGCCTTGGAGAGCATGGCGCGGTTGATGCGGTCGCCGTAGAGCGCTCCCGAGGTGGCTATCTTGAGGTCGAGTTGTGGTCGGCGGGCCTCGCCGTGGAATCGGCGCAATGATCCCGAGATTGACGCGTCGCGCAGATGCAGGCGTATGGAGTCGGCCTGGGAACGCAGGGCAAAACGCTCGGCCAGGATGTGTCCGCCTATGGGATTTATTATGGTGGTATCGGAGCTTGACGCTGTGTTGCGGGTGCCGATACCCATTTTGAGTCCGCGCCCGTTGAGGTCGAAACCGTCGTAATGGCAAGCTATGGTGTCGATATTCAGCGAAGCGGTGAGCAGGGAGTCGGCGGTGGCCTGTCCGTAGACAAACGAGGTGTTGGTTCCGAGCTTGAACCTTATCTCGTTGGAGTAAACCGAGGCGGGTATGGCGGGGAGATCGGCATGAAGTCCGCTGAGCGTGGCATCGCCGGTGAGGCGTATGCGATGGAATTTCTCATGGCTCAGGTAGCTGCGACGCAGATTGAAATTGCAGTCGGCCCGCAGTATGCCCTTTACATCGCCGGATATCATGTTGCGCAACGACATGGGAAGACGCTCGACATTCAAGCCTCCGCGGAATGTGCCGTCCACAGCAGGGTCGGAGATGATATCGGAGATGTTGGCCGAGAGGGAGAATCCCATACCCTCGCCACGGGTCATGAGGCGCGAGATGCTCACGGCCGACCGGTCGAGGTTGTCACCATCGATGACGGCATCGGCCTGCAGACGGAAATCATCGAGGCGCATCCCGTCGTAAGCCAATGATCCGCCGGGAATGTCAATCTTGAAATTGAACGACGGGATGGAATCGACACCCACGGCATAAGGGCGGGTGAGGTTGAGATCCATGGCCACGCTAAGGTCGGTCGAGACCTTGGCAAGTTCTCCGCGCATGGAGAACGGGATTATTTCAATAAGGTGGTCGAAGGGGGTGCGTGGTATGCCCAACCGGAGGGTCTCTACGCGGAGGTCGCTCTCGAAGTCGATTGAGGAGGTTACTGTGGCTTCGACCTGCCCGATGGAAAGCTTGAAATCGTCAAGTCCGAGGCGCATGGGATGTTTGGCTGACCAATTTATGTCACCTCCTATTCCGGCTCTGAGGTCTTTGATGATTATGCCCGATACCGAGGCCGAGGTAAGTCCCTCGACGGAGAGTGAATATACAGGGGCAGAATCTCCCTGCAGACGGGTGGTGGTGAGGTTGACCGAGATGTCGATGGAATCGGGCGCGGAGTAGTATCTCACGGGGAAACCTCCGGAGATCTCGAATGTTCCAAACGATACAGGGGGGATTATTACGGGCGAATCGCTGTCGTCGGGGATGGAGTCGGACGGTGGGAATATGTCGAGGCTCCATGCCTCGGGGGTAGCCTGAACGAGATTGACCCGAGGCGAGGTGACGGTGATGTCGTATAGTGCGATCTTGCCGGCCATAAGGTGGGGGATGTCGATGGCTCCCTGGAAACGGGAGATGGAGAGGAGCGAGTCGGCATACGCGGGCAGGGCGCTTATTACGGAATCGGGGAGAGTGCTGAAAGCATCGGTGAGCACCTCGAGATTTTGGACATCAAGCTCAAAGCGGGGAAATGTGCTCCAGAAGCTGATCTCGATCCGGTCGACACTGAGGCGGGCATCGAGATACTCGTTGGCGTAATTCTCCACGAGCGGTGTCAGCCTCTCGGGCTTGAGATAGCTCACGGCCACGGTGATGGTGGCCGTCACGATGAGGATGACGGCAAGGATGGTACACCCGGTGATGATGAGCAACCGGCGGAGCAGTGACCGTCGATGCTTTGGACGGAAATCACCGTCGGGGGTAGGGTTGGTGTTGTCGGCCGAAGGGTTGGTCATTAGGATTCTGGTTTACGGGCGGTGATGTGGAAGCAGGGTTGCCCTACTTCGTATTTCACCCATATTTTATTTTCCTCGCGCATGGCTTTCAGCACCTCGGCGAGTATGCCCTTGAGGTCGTCGACACTCCGGGCCGGAGCGGGCGACGAGGCCACGAACGAAGCGTAGGAAATGTCGAATGTGGTGCCGAGCTGATGGACTGACGAGTCGATGGCATTACGGTTGCGTCGGCGCAGGCGTTTTACGGCCTGTGGCGTGCGCAATACGCTGGTCACCTTGATGCGGTAGTCGCCACCGCCACGTGCCGCGATGGTGTCGCGGAAGCGGTGGCCTATCTCACGCAGGGCGCTTGCAGCCTCGGGCACCAGATAGGGACGGGAGAAGATGAGGGTGTCGAGGTAGTAGTCGGCACACGAGGTGACCTTGACAATAGGCCGGGCCAGTTGCCAATGGGAACGGGTGTCGGTGAGCGGGCGCAGTCCGTAGCGCTCGGCTTCGGCCCAATGCACATAGTTGGAGTCGTTGAAGTAGGGTCGCAGGTTGCCGAAGTAGTTGACCTTGATGCGCTGGGTGGGCTCTGGCATTTTTTCGAGGTGGCGCTTGTAGTAGCTCACGGTGTCGAGCTTCTCGAGGTCGTAGACGTTGTCGCCTGAGAATATCTCCACCACCGGGGGCTGGGGGACAGCCTCCTCGACAGCGAGATCATCGGCCGAGGAGTTGTCGGCCGACGGTGTGGGCACGCACATCACGACGCACAGGGCGATGAAGAGCATTACGGGCAACAGCAGTCTCAGCACCTTGAGAGGGTTGACACGGCGACGTATCACCTTGCGTTTCCGCGGACCTTGGACGGGAGGTTGTTGCTGTGGCATGGGTGGATCAATCGTCGGTGAGTGTTATGCCGGCATAAGCGAGCGCCTCGGCACGTTCGATACATGTGCCGCATTTACCGCAGTGCTTTTCACCTCCTTTATAACATGAGTAGGTGAGTGAGTAGTCGACCCCGAGGTTTTTGCCACGCAATGCGATTTCTCCCTTGGTGAAAGAGGTATAGGGGGCGAAGAGTTCGAGGTGTTCGTAGGTGCCGTCGGCGATGGCGGCGCCCATGGAGCGGATAAATTCGGGGCGGCAGTCGGGGTAGATGGCGTGGTCGCCTGAGTGGTTGGCGATCATCACGCCGTCGAGTCCGCGGCTCTCGGCGAGTCCGGCGGCTACGGCGAGCATTATGCCGTTGCGGAATGGTACGACGGTCGAGCGCATGTTTTCGTCCTCGTAGTGGCCTTCGGGGATGGCGTCGGCGCCCTGGAGGAGGGAGCTGTTGAAATGGCGGGCCATGAATGAGAGGTCGATCTCGATCCATTCGATGCCGAGCATCTCGCAGTTGATGCGTGCGCAACGGGCCTCGCGCATGTTATGGTTGGAGCCGTATTGAAATGTTACGGCGGCGGATATTGAGTCGCGGTACTCGTGGAGCATTGTCACGGAGTCCATGCCTCCTGAGAGGACTAAGAGATATTTTTTCAATTCGTAGTCAGTCGTTTTGGCGAGAGCCGGTTTATTAATTATACGACCTCTTCGAGGCCGGTGGTTGGTGCCATCATGTTTACCCCACGCAACCCCACGCCTCGCGGGACAAATCTCGCCCTGGCGGGCTCGATTTTACCCCGCTCGTGGTGGGGCTATAATTATATCGCCCCTTCGGGGCTATCTGGCGGGCGTGTTGCCTTTTATACGACCTTTTCAAGGCCGGTGGATGATGGCTGGTTGCAACCCCACGCCTCGCGGAGCAAATCTAGCCCTGACGGGCGCGATTATGCCCCGCTCGTGGTGGGGCTATAATTGTATCGCCCCTTCGGGGCTTTTGGGCGGGTGGGATGACACCTTTGGGTTGGCATCTTCGGGGCTTTTCGGGGGGCTTTGGGTTAAAAGGCATCGGGGATGGAGGCGAGGAGGCGGGCGGAGACGAGGTGCTGATGGTCGGCGTCACCCCAGTTGGCAAAGGGGTGGATGGCTATGCCTCCACGGGGTGTGAATATGCCTTTGACCTCGATATATTTGGGATCCATGAGGCGGATCAGGTCTTTCATAATTATGTTCACGCAGTCTTCGTGGAAGTCTCCGTGGTTACGGAAGCTGAAGAGGTAGAGTTTGAGGCTCTTGCTCTCGACCATGCGTTCGCGGGGGATGTAGTTGATGAGTATCTTGGCAAAATCGGGCTGGCCGGTCTTGGGACAGAGTGATGTAAATTCGGGACAGGTGAATGTCACGAGGTATTCGTTCTCGGGATGTTTGTTTATGAAGGTTTCAAGGACCTGCGGGGCGTATTGGTCGGGATATTTTACTCCGGTGTTGCCGAGGAGTGATACGCCGTCGAGTTCGGAATCGGATCGCATAGCTTTACCTATACCTTATATATAATGTGTACCTATTTTAAATAAACAGGGGACAAAAGCCATGAGGTGCCTGTGCGGTACTGCCCATAGGCTTTTGTCCCGTATGAGAGTATCAGGATCAGTCGATTACCTTAAGCAAGAAATAGTTCTTCTTGCCACGCTGAACCAGGATGTACTTGTCGTTGAGAAGCATGTCGGGGGTAGCGGGTGCATAGGCGTCGGTTACCTTCTCCTTGTTGATGGAGACACCGCCGCCCTGTACCATCTTGCGCATCTCACCCTTGGAGGGGAACACGGCGGCATGGTCGGTGAGGAGGTCGGCGAGCTTGACACCCTCGGTGATTATCGAGCGGGGGATCTCAAACTGGGGCACGCCTTCCATTACGGCGAGGAGTGTGGCCTCGTCGATCTTGCGGAGGGTCTCACCGGCTTTGTTGCTGAAGAGGATCTGGGAAGCCTCGACGGCCATCTCGTAGTCCTCGGCTGAGTGTACCATAGTGGTGATCTCCTTGGCGAGACGCTTCTGGAGGGGACGGAGGCCGGGATCCTTGGCCTGCTCCTCGACGAGAGCCTCGATCTCCTCGCGGGTGAGCGAGGTGAAGATCTTGATGTACTTCTCAGCATCGGCGTCGGAGACGTTGAGCCAGAACTGGTAGAACTTATAGGGGGAGGTGTAGCGGGGATCGAGCCATACGTTGCCACTCTCGGTCTTGCCGAATTTACCGCCGTCGGCCTTGGTGATGAGGGGGCAGGTGAGGGCGTAGGCCTCACCACCGACGGTGCGGCGGATGAGCTCGGTGCCGGTGGTGATGTTACCCCACTGGTCGGAACCTCCGAGCTGAAGGCGACATCCCTTCTCCTTATAAAGATGGAGGAAGTCGTAGCCCTGGCAGAGCTGGTAGGAGAACTCGGTGAACGACATGCCTTGCTGAGACTCGCCACTGAGACGCTTCTTTACGGAGTCCTTGGCCATCATGTAGTTGACGGTGATGTGCTTGCCCACGTCGCGGATGAAGTCGAGGAATGAGAAATTCTTCATCCAGTCGTAGTTGTTGACCATCTCGGCAGCGTTGGGGGCATCGGAGTCGAAGTCAAGGAATTTGCTTAGCTGTCGCTTGATTGCCTCCTGGTTGTGACGCAGGGTCTCCTCGCTGAGGAGCTTGCGTTCCTGGCTCTTCATGGAGGGATCGCCGATCATGCCGGTGGCACCGCCCACGAGTGCGATGGGCTTGTGGCCCGAGCGCTGGAAGTGCTTGAGCATCATCACGCCCACGAGGTGTCCGATATGCAGGGAGTCAGCCGTAGGGTCAATGCCCAGGTAGGCGACTGTCATTTCTTTTTTTAGCTGTTCATCTGTGCCCGGCATCATCTGGTGGATCATGCCGCGCCAGGAAAGTTCTTCAATAAAGTCCATTATTCTGATGGGTTATTTTTTCAGTGTTGCGAGTGTGGCGGCTATGCGGCGCATAGCTTCACGGATGTTGTCGTCGCTTGTGGCGTAGCTGAGACGTATGTATCCTTCCATTCCGAATGCGCCGCCGTCGACGGTGGCCACGTGTCCGCTCTCGAGGAGGTACATGGCGAGGTCGGCCGATGATGCTATGGTTTTACCCTCGGGGGTGGTGGTGCCGATGTAGGCGCTGACCTCGGGGAAGAGGTAGAATGCTCCGGCGGGACGGTTGACCTTGAGACCGGGGATCTGGGAGGCGAGCTCAACCACAAGGTTGCGGCGACGCTCGAAAGCCTTGTTCATCTCGAGAACGCACTCCTGCGAGCCGGTGTAGGCAGCCTCGGCTGCCTTCTGGGCGATAGAGGAAGCGTTGGATGAGTACTGGCCCTGGAGCTTGTTGACAGCCTTGGCGAGCCAGAGGGGGGATGCGCTGTAGCCGATGCGCCAGCCGGTCATAGCGTAGGCCTTGGAGACACCGTTGATGATGACAGTGCGGTCAGCGATCTCGGGGAATGAGGCCATGGAAGTGAATGAGCCGGTGAAGTTGATGTGCTCGTAGATCTCGTCGGCGAGTACCAGTATCTCGGGGTGCTTGGCGAGGACGTCGACAAGTCCCTGGAGCTCCTCGCGTGAGTAGACGCTACCGGTGGGGTTGGAGGGGGAGCAGAGCAGGATCATGCGTGTGGCGGGGGTGATGGCCTCCTCGAGCTGGGCGGGAGTGATCTTGAAATCCTGGTCGATGCCGGCGTGGACAGCCACGGGGGTACCCTCGGCGAGCTTGACCATCTCGACATAGCTAACCCATGCGGGCATGGGGATGATCACCTCGTCGCCCTTATTGATGGAAGCGAGGATGACGTTGCAGAGGGCCTGCTTGGCACCGTTGGACACGGTGATCTGCTCGGGGGCATACTCTACGCCGTTCTCGCCACGGAGTTTCTCGCTGATGGCTTTGCGGAGTGACATGTAGCCGGGCACGGGAGTATAGAAGGTGAAGTTGTCGTCGATGGCTTTCTTGGCGGCCTCCTTGATGTGGGCGGGGGTCTCGAAGTCGGGTTCGCCCACGGAGAGGTTTATGACATCAACGCCCTGAGCCTTAAGCTCATTGCTCTTCTGCGACATGGCCAGAGTGGCCGATGGTGCAAGCGCGTTTACGCGCTCGGATACGTGAGTGTACATATATATGCGGTTAGTTATATTCTTGTGGTGTGCAAAGGTAGTGTTTTTCCGTGAGATAGTCAATTATTTTGACTTGCACGGAGGCCGGGTGCCGTTGTTTTTGTCAGTCGAGCTTGATTTCGGCCTGGCACATTTCGTCGTATTCTTCCCACTCGGGATCGTTCTCGCAGTAGACTGTGAGGGGAAGGAGGGGGAGGGGTGCCAGGAGCTCGTTGAGCTTACGGCCGAAGATGTGGGTGGAGAGTGTGTAGAACACCCAGTCGCGCTTGCCGTCGCCGGTGAAGATGCCGGTGAGGACGGCCACAGGATCCTTCTTGAATTCGGCCTGGAGGATATCCTGAACCTTTTCCATCATCTCGGAAGTGGCGGTGTCGGGCATACCGGTGGCGTCGGGGTCGTATTTCCAGGTGACTTCCACCCTTATGTTGAAACGTGGATTGGAGCGGAACTTGGCCACGTCCCTGTTGCCGGTCACCATGATGAGGTGTCCGTCATCGCTTTCGGCGGGCGCGGTCCACCAAGAGTCTTTTTCCATATTTATTAGTCTAATCGGGTTGTTTTCAAGCAAAATTAAGGAAGATTTTTGATATAACCGCGAATGTGAGTAATTTTGTGGAGAAATTTAGATATATCAAAGTAATGCTTGACTTCATCACATGGACGGCTGACCCGGTGTGGTTCCATATAGGACCATTGGCCATACGCTGGTACAGCCTTGCCTTTATGGTGGGTTTTCTCGTAGGTTACGAGATAGAGGCCCGCATTTACCGCCACGAGGGAGCTCCCGAAAAGTGGCTCGGAATCCTGTTGATGTGGACTGTGGCCGGCACTATCATCGGTGCCCGTCTGGGACACGTGTTCTTCTATGAGTGGGATGTGTACAAGGAGGATCCCATCAGTATCCTGTATGTGTGGCACGGTGGGCTTGCGAGCCACGGCGGCACCATAGGCATCATCATAGGGGTGCTTCTCTACTCGCTGATCACCACCAAGAGGAATCCGCTGTGGACATTTGACCGCCTGGTGATACCTATCGCGCTGGTGGGCGGACTTATACGATGTGGCAACCTGATGAACAGCGAGATATTCGGCCACGCCACCACTCTGCCGTGGGGATTCATGTTTGTGCGCTCGCGCGAGTGGCATGAGCTGTACTACGGCCAGGCGTGTCATCCGACGCAGATATACGAGGCTCTGTGCTACTTCGCGCTGTTTGCCCTGCTGATGTGGATGTACTGGAAGAAGAATGCCGAGGAGCGTCCGGGACTGATATTCGGGGTGTTCTTCATAGGTATTTTCCTGCCAAGGTTCCTGATAGAGTTCATCAAGAACGACCAGGTGGATTTCGAGGCCGGTATGATGCTCAACATGGGCCAATGGCTGAGCATACCTTTCATACTCATCGGCGTGGGGCTCGTGATATATGCCATGAGCCGTCCGAGGGTGAAGATTGATTTCCCCAACAGGTTTGCTGATGAAAACTCAAAGTAAATAAGTAAGTCTTAAAAATTAACCGCTATATGTAAGTCTTAAAGAGCTTGCTCAATAAATCTTGTTATTTTTGGTTATTTTGACTTTGTCATTCAGTCGCATAGCTCGCTATGCTCCTTCATTCCGCAGCCAAAATGCCGCAAAAATAACTGCGATTTATATGTGCATTAATTTTTACGACTTACTTAGTAATTTTTTTACTAAATTTGCACCAAAATTTCGCATTAGACTATGATAAACAAAATAAATCAGCTTAAGGCTGAGATAGAGGCAGTGACTGCCGGCAATATAGAAGAGGTGGAGGCGCTCCGCATCAAGTATCTGAGCAAGAAGGGTGCCATAACCGCTCTGATGCAGGATTTCCGTTCGGTGCCTGCTGAGCAGAAGCGCGAGATGGGCCAGAAGCTCAATGAGCTGAAGACGCTTGCCACCGACAAGCTGAACGAGCTGCGTGAATCGTTTGAGAACGCTGACACTGTGGAGGTTGATCTTGACCTCACCCGCACAGCAGCGCCTATGCCTCTTGGCTCGCGTCACCCGCTGTCGCTGGTGAAGGATGAGATCATCTCGATATTCTCGCGCCTCGGCTTCACCATTGCCGAGGGTCCTGAGATCGAGGATGACTGGCATGTGTTCTCGTCGCTCAACTTTGCCGAGGATCACCCCGCACGTGACATGCAGGACACTTTCTTCATACAGCGTAATCCCGATGTGTTGCTGCGCACCCACACCTCGTCGGTACAGTCGAGGGTGATGGAACACACTCAGCCGCCGATCCGCATTATCTGCCCTGGACGAGTGTACCGCAACGAGGCCATCTCGGCCCGCGCGCACTGCTTCTTCCACCAGGTGGAGGCGCTGTATGTGGATGAGAATGTGTCGTTTGCCGATCTGCGCCAGACACTGCTGTATTTCGCCCGCGAGATGTTCGGCCCCGAGACCAAGATACGTCTGCGTCCCAGCTACTTCCCCTTCACCGAACCGTCGGCCGAGATGGATATCTCGTGCAACCTGTGTGGAGGCAAGGGCTGCGGTTTCTGCAAGCACACCGGTTGGGTGGAGATCCTGGGCTGCGGCATGGTGGATCCCAACGTGCTCGAGGCTTGCGGAATCGACTCGAAGAAGTATTCAGGTTTCGCACTCGGAATGGGTGTGGAGCGTATCACCAACCTGAAGTATCAGATCAGCGACCTGCGCATGTTCTCGGAGAACGACAAGCGTTTCCTTGAGCAGTTCCAGCCGGCCCACTGATAATGACGGCGAAATGTCGATAGGAAGGATAGCGGAATGTCGGCGATAGAATGTGTGGCCGTGGCCGGAGGTGGCGCCGTGGGGTGTCTGTGCCGTTATATGGTGCAACAGATGCCTCTGCTCGGGGCCGACCGCACGTGGCCCACGCTCGCGGTGAATATAATAGGATGCCTGCTCATCGGGTTTATCGCCACTCTCATTGACGGTTGTGGCGGGATGAAAGGGCTCCGGCTGTTGCTGGTGACCGGCTTCCTTGGCGGGTTTACCACCTATTCGACATTTACGATGGATGCCGCCTCGCTGGTGAGAGCCGGAGAGACGGTGAAGGCATTCGGCTATGTGGCGGTGACGCTCGTGGCCGGATTTGCCTCATTTATAGCAGGGCGTGTACTTGCAGAAAGATTGTTATGACTATAAAAGAACGTTACAGCAGGGTGCTCGAGATATTCGAGGCCACGATGCCTGTTGCCGAGACCGAGCTGAATTACGAGAATCCTTACCAACTGCTGGTGGCGGTGATTCTCTCGGCGCAGTGTACCGACAAGAGGGTTAACATGATAACTCCGGCTCTCTTCGAGGCTTTCCCTACACCCGAGTCGATGGCCGGGGCCACAGCCGATGATATATTCCCTTACATCAAGAGCGTGTCGTATCCCAACAACAAGAGCAAGTCGCTCGCAGGGATGGCGCGGATGCTTGTGGAGGAGTATGGCGGTGAGGTGCCGGGCGATATCGACCGTCTGATGGCTTTGCCGGGCGTGGGACGCAAGACGGCTAATGTGATTCTGGCGGTGGTGTACAACCAGGCTGCCATGGCTGTGGATACGCATGTGTTCAGGGTGAGCGAGCGTATAGGGCTGACCACCAACAGCAAGACCCCGCTGACCACGGAGAAGGCTCTGATGAAGCATATCCCGCCAGAGATTGTGCCGAAGGCCCACCATTGGCTGATACTCCACGGGAGATATATTTGCAAGGCACGCAAGCCCGAGTGCATGGATTGCCAGCTCAAGGAGGCTTGCAGGTATTATTCAAAAAACAAGTGACAGAACTTTAGAGTGTGTATTTACTGAGATATGATGCAGGAGACATTGCTGTTTATAATTGAGGTGATAGGAACGCTCGCATTCGCTGTGAGCGGTATCAGGCTTGCGGCCAAGAAGCATTTCGATTGGTTCGGAGCATATACGATAGGCGTGGTCACGGCTATAGGCGGTGGTACTATACGTGACCTGTTGCTCGACGCGCCGGTGTTCTGGATGTCGTCGTGGATGTATCTGGCTGTTACGGGTCTGGGTTTTTTCACGGTGGTGTCATTCAGAAAAGTGCTGACATCCGACTCGAAGTCGCTGTTCATGTTTGACGCGATAGGCCTGGCGCTGTTTGTGATCACCGGTGTGCAGAAGAGCCTTGCTTTCGGTTTCCCGATGTGGGTGGCGATGGTAATGGGTGTAATCACCGGCTCGTTTGGCGGTATCACGCGCGACGTGCTCATAAATGAGGAACCGCTCTTTTTCCGCAAGGATATATATGCCACGGCGTGTCTGGCCGGCGGTTTCGTGTATTGGCTTACGAGTGTGTGTGGCGGTGAGGAGTGGATGCAGCAGGTGCTGTGTGCGATTACTATCCTTGTGCTTCGTTGGGGCGCTTTGCGCTACGGCTGGCATCTGCCCGAGATGAAGGAGAAGGATTAAAGGCTTTTTCCGCAACGGATATATACCCAATAGATTGAAGCTATACCAAAAATAAAGATGTCCCCGGCGTGCTGGAAAAGCGCGCCGGGGACATTGTTATTTATCGGTGGGAATGGGGGATTATTTCTTCTCCTTGAGCAGATCGCGGATCTCGGTGAGGAGCACTTCCTCCTTGGTAGGAGCGGGATCGGGAGCAGGGGCGGGAGCTTCCTCCTGCTTGCGCTTGAGCTGATTCATAGCCTTTATGGCAAGGAAGATGCAGAAGGCGATGATGAGGAAGTCGACAATGGTCTGTACCCATGAGCCCCAGTTCATAGTCACCTCGGGGGTGAGCACTTCTTGGGTCTGGCTGTCGACGACGGCTTTCTGTATCACCCATTTGTAGTCGGTAAAATTCATGCCACCGGTGGCTACACCCACGAGTGGCATAATGATGTCGTCGACGAGCGAGGACACGATTTTTCCGAAAGCGGCACCGATAACCACACCGACAGCCATGTCGATGACATTGCCGCGCATTGCGAATTCTTTAAATTCTTTTAAAAGAGACATATCTATGATGTTGAAGTGAATAATTAAGCAAGTGTCAGAATTAAAAAATGTAATGGATACAAAGTTATTGAAAAATTCCGTAAATGATACACGCCGGAGATTAAAATTGTTCACACAAGGAGGGTGAAAAGACCAAAATGTATAATAATGTATAACGAGGCAATATTTTTCGATATAAATGTATAGCACATTGGAAAAATATTTGTAATTTTGCCGAGGTTAAAAAATAATTGTTTCCAAAGGAATAATTAAGAATCAATTCTAAAAATATACCCAAATTTATTTTTAAATTATGACAAAAATAGGTATCAATGGATTTGGCCGCATCGGCCGGTTCGTTTTCCGTGCATCCACCAAGCGTGATGACATCGAGGTAGTTGCTATCAATGACCTCCTTCCCGTTGACTACATGGCTTACATGCTCAAGTATGACACCATGCATGGCCAGTTCGACGGCACTGTTGACTATGACATGGAGAAGAGCCTCCTCATCGTCAATGGTAAGCCCATCCGCGTAACCGCCTGCAAGAATCCTGCCGAGATCGGCTGGGGTGCAGTAGGTGCCGAGTACGTAGTAGAATCTACCGGTCTCTTCCTCACCAAGGAGAAGGCTCAGGCTCACATCGAGGCTGGTGCCAAGTACGTGGTAATGTCGGCTCCCTCCAAGGACGACACCCCCATGTTCGTATGCGGTGTTAACGATGACACCTATGCTGGACAGCAGTTCGTATCCAACGCATCTTGCACCACCAACTGTCTCGCTCCTATCGCCAAGGTTCTCAACGATAAGTTTGGTATCACCGAGGGTCTCATGACCACCGTACACTCTACCACCGCTACTCAGAAGACTGTAGACGGTCCCTCTATGAAGGACTGGCGTGGTGGTCGTGCCGCTTCCGGCAACATCATCCCCTCATCTACCGGTGCCGCTAAGGCCGTAGGTAAGGTGATCCCCGCCCTCAATGGCAAGCTCACCGGTATGTCAATGCGTGTCCCCACCCTCGACGTATCAGTAGTTGACCTCACTTGCAACCTCGCCAAGCCCGCTACCTACGAGGAGATCTGCGCCGCTATGAAGGAGGCTTCTGAAGGCTCACTCAAGGGTATCCTCGGTTACACTGAGGACGCAGTCGTATCAAGCGACTTCCTCGGCGATACCCGCACTTCTATCTTCGACGCTAAGGCAGGTATCCAGCTCACTCCCACCTTCGTTAAGGTTGTTAGCTGGTATGACAACGAGATCGGTTACTCTAACAAGGTTCTCGACCTCATCGCCCGCATGAAGAAGGTTAACGGCTAATCGACAGTCGATAATCCGATAAAATTTCCGTCCTCCGCGCCCGTCAGGGTGTGGAGGACGATTTTTTATAGGGATGTAAAATGGGAGGAAGTAGATTATAGACAAACAAGCGCAAAGGTGATAAAATGTTTATTACTGTTAACAGAGTATATTAACAATAATAGATATGTTAAATAATATTTATTGCACGATGTTTTTTAGCATAAAAATTTGCAGTGAACGAAATTCTCCTTAACTTTGCATCAGTTTTTCATGGTATTAGATTTAAGGTAAGAAGATTATTCGTCGGGATGACGGATAATTTTTTTATGTACCTACCTGAATACTGTGGAAAGCTGGTCAAGATATAGCTATGTGGGCGATAAGGACGTTATAAAATTATCCATGATTGTCTCATGCTCGTGCCAGCCGGCAGGAGTGCATGGTGATGCGCGCCATGCTTTGAAAAGTCAGGGAAATTTTGTATCTTTGTATGTTACAACGATCTGAAAATGCAAAATAACGAACAAAATATTTCCGTTCGCGGAGCTAAGGTAAATAATCTCAAAAATATAAATGTGGAGATCCCGCGCGGACAGCTGGTGGTGATCACCGGAGTGTCGGGCTCGGGCAAATCGTCGCTCGCATTCGACACGCTGTATGCCGAGGGGCAGAGGCGTTATGTGGAGAGCCTGAGCAGCTATGCGCGCCAGTTCATGGGCAAGATGCCCAAGCCGGAGTGTGATGCCATACTCGGGTTGCCACCGGCCATCGCCATCGAGCAGAAGGTGAATACCCGCAATCCGCGAAGCACGGTGGGCACATCGACCGAGATATACGATTACCTGCGTCTGCTTTATGGCCGCGTGGGCCACACGTTCTCGCCCGTGAGCGGTGAGGAGGTGAGGAAACACACGGTGAACGATGTGGTGGAGTTTGCAACTTCATATCCCGAGGGCACACGCCTGGCGGTGCTTGCCCCAGTGGTGCTCCCCGAGGGGAGAAAGTTAGTGTCGCAGCTCGATGTTTTTCTCAAGGCAGGTTATGCCCGCGTGATGTGCGGGGGAGAGTTCCTGGAGCTTGAGGAAGTGATAGGCGAGATGCGTGCCGACAAATACAAGGGGAGCGAGAATCCCGAGGACTACAAGCTTGTGGTGGATCGCCTGGCAGTGTCGGGCGAGGAGGACGAGTTGAGCCGACTGGCCGACTCGGCCGAAACGGCGTTCTTCGAAGGACGCGACAAACTGACCCTGATGGTGTGGGCACCAGAAGGGGAGATTGTGGAGCGTGAGTTCTCCAAGATATTCGAGGCCGACGGGATACGGTTTGAGGAGCCGACCGACATGATGTTCAATTTCAATAATCCAGTGGGAGCGTGTCCTACGTGCGAGGGTTTCGGCAAGGTACTCGGTATTGATGAGCGCCTGGTGGTGCCCAACACGTCGATGTCGGTCTATGACGAGGCTGTGGCGTGCTGGCGCGGGGAGAAGATGAGCGAATGGCGCTCGGTGTTCATCCACGATGCACAGCAATTCGGGTTCCCGATACATGCGGCGTATGCCGATCTTACACGCGAGCAGAAAAACCTGTTGTGGCACGGTCCTACGCCAGCTCAGATGAAAGGCGCAAAGCTGACCTACGGGGAGTTTCCGAGCATCGACAATTTCTTCAAGATGGTTGACAGCAACCAGTACAAGATACAGTACAGGGTGATGCGTGCCCGCTATCAGGGGCGCACGATATGTCCCACCTGCGGGGGCTCGAGGCTGAAGCCCGAGGCTTCGTATGTGAAGGTGGGAGGTAAGACCATCGGAGAGCTTGTGAAGATGCCTGTGGCCGAGCTGAAAGAGTTTTTCGCTACGCTCACACTCGATGATCAGGATGCCAAGATAGCCCGTCGATTGCTGACTGAGATAAACAACCGCATAGGTTATCTTGTGGAGGTGGGACTGGGATACCTCACGCTCGACCGTTTGAGCAACAGCCTGTCGGGTGGCGAGAGCCAGCGCATCAATCTGGCAACATCGCTCGGAAGCAGTCTGGTGGGCTCGCTGTATATTCTCGACGAGCCGTCGATCGGACTACATTCGCGCGACACCGGACGGCTGATAAGCGTGCTGAAGAAGCTGCGCGACCTGGGTAATACCGTAGTAGTGGTTGAGCATGACGAGGAGATAATGCGCGAGGCCGATTACCTGATCGACGTGGGCCCTGACGCGGGACGCCTCGGAGGTGAGATCATATTCCAGGGGGATCCGTCGAAGATCGAGGATCTGACCCAGGCTCCGGGGGCAAAGACAAGCTACACGGCGCGCTATCTGAGTGGCGCTTTGTCGATACCTGTGCCGTCACAGCGCCGTCGCTGGCGCGACTCCATAGTGGTGAAGGGGGCACGGGAGCACAATCTGAAGGATGTGGACGTGACTTTCCCGCTCGGAGTGATGACGGTAGTGACCGGCGTGAGCGGATCGGGCAAGTCGACCCTTGTGCGCGATATTCTCTACAAGGCACTCAACCGCAAGCTCGGCAATCCCGGCGATGCTCCCGCTTTCCATCGTGGGCTCACGGGCGACCTGTCGAGGATAAGCGCGGTAGAGTTTGTGGACCAGAATCCCATAGGCAAGTCCACCCGCTCCAATCCCGCGACATACCTGAAAGCGTTTGAGGAGATACGCAAACTGTTTGCCTCTACCCAAGGGGCGAAGCAGATGGGTTTCACTGCCTCGGATTTCTCGTTCAACTCGGACGGCGGACGTTGCGAGGTGTGCAAGGGGGAGGGGGTGATCACCATAGAGATGCAATTTATGGCCGATATCACCATACCCTGCGAGGAATGTCACGGACAGCGCTATCAGAAGGAGATACTTGATATAGAGTATCGCGGAAAGAACATATATGATGTGCTTGAGATGACCATCGACCAGGCCATAGACTTTTTCAGCGAGGAGGCCGGGACGCAGGAGAAGCGCATAGTGAAGCGCCTGAAACCCCTGCAGGATGTGGGTCTCGGATATATCAAGATTGGCCAGAATTCATCGTCGCTGTCGGGCGGTGAGAACCAGAGGGTGAAGCTCGCCTCGTTCTTCGCGGATGAGTCGAAGCAACCCACCATGTACATATTTGACGAGCCGACCACTGGATTGCATTTCAACGATATCGCCACGCTTATGAAGTCGTTTGACCGGCTGATAGCGATGGGGCATACGGTGCTTATAATCGAGCACAATATGGATGTGATAAAGTGTGCCGACTATGTGATAGACATGGGCCCCGAGGGGGGCGATGGAGGCGGTACGCTCGTAGTGGCCGGTACACCCGAAGAAGTGGCCGCCTGCCCGGAATCATATACCGGACAGTATCTCAAGGAGAAGTTGTGATATAGCCCTATCGCCTGATAAAAGGGAGCAAACAATAAAAACCGCCCATTCTGAAAACTGATTCAGAATGGGCGGTTTTTATTGCTTATATCTGTTGATATGCGTTGACGGGAGATTAGTAGACAAGTTCGAGGTCATCGAGCCACATAGTGGAATCCTTACCTCCCACGAAGTAGTCTCCACCGATTGAAGCCGAAGCTACGATCATGATGTTCCTTACCTCAAGAGATCCGTTCACATCGTTCAAAGGTATAGTAAATTCCACCATACCATCGCCAGGCGTTGCCGAATCGAATACCATTTCACCGTAGGCCACCACATTTGAAGCATTTTTATCAAAAAGTGTGCGACCTGTTTTCTTAGTCCTCACCACAACGGGCCAGTAATCGAAAGAATTATTTTTACTATCGGTAGCTTCCTCGGTGGTGCCATCAAGAAGTGCGATATAAATTATACCCTTATCCATGTCACCTTTCTTAAGAGCAGCGTAATCGGATGCTTCGCTTGTGACTGTGGCAGGGGTGTATTTGATCCATCCGCGCAGAGCCTTAGGTTTCATATCCCATGAACGTCCCCATCCGAGCACCCCGTCCATTCCATCGGTGGCGAGATATTTTCCGGTAAATATATTTCCGGCGGCAAATTTGCCAAGGGCACCGAAACCTACGAATGTACTTTTCAGTTTGGCTGAATAGTTTCCACTGTGCTTTATTGAGCTGTCGGGGGTAGTGATGCTGCCATCGGCACTTATGGTTGTGGAGCCGTGGTTACCGCTGTCCCAGAACATATTGTCATCACTGCCGGTGTATATCAGATAGGGCTTGGCAGGCTTGCTCCAATCCTCGAATCCGGCATTAGGTAGCTGGGGATAGGAGAGGGTGTTGAATGTGAGTTCAGGAGATGTGTAGTCATCGACTATGAGACGATAGGAGTAATGTGTTCCAGGGGCGAGATCCGAGAGAGAGGCCGAGAGGATCGAGCCGTTAAGGGATCCATCCACGAATGTCCAATCTTCGAAGATGCGCGCACTGCCTATGCGCTTAACCTCAAATCCCATACGTGTGCCCGGCTCCTTGATTTCGGCTGAAATGACAGCGGAAGTATAGGTGCTGGAGGATGCCGGGTTGAGCGAGCCGGGAGCGTTGGAGATTGCGAGCGTGAGCGTACCCGACGAAGTTTTGTTCTTATTGTCAGTGGCTGTCACATTGAGTGAGTGATTACCGACGGGAAGAGTGTTGAGGAACTTATCGAGGATGTCAATGCGCATGCTTGTGGCCTCGGAGCTGTTCTCGGCTACCATTCCGCCACCCTTGTACATAGTGAATTTTATGCCGGCATTATCAAGAGTGGTGACATGGGATGCGTCCATGTTCAAGAGGTCGTAGTCGGCAGCGCCGGCAATGTTCTTGAGCATCTCACCTTCGATAACGACATTGGTGAGTGGGGAAGATGCTATGATATGGAGTGTTTGTGTGCCTACATTACCCGGAGAAGCCTGGAGAGGACTGGACAGATCGCGGCCATACAGGTCTTTGATCTCGGGAGCAACGGCGATCTCCACAGGGATTTCGTGGGTAGGATCGTTGGGCTCTGGCACAACGTCAATATCAAAGTAAATACCTCCGATTTCGATATCGCCCTGCGACTGATTGTATTTGATGTTAAAAGTATAATGGGTGGCACGGGCAAGATGAGGTTTCTCCGTGATATCCGGATCGACATATTTATCGGACTTAGAGAATGATTGTCCTTTTACATCGGTGCCGCCCAGAGTCCAGTTGAAACCATCAGTGCGGGTATTTATCATGAAATATCCGGTCTCGTTGAGTTTGTCTCCCTCGAATACAAGAGAATGGGATCCGTCAGTGATACCGTCGTTTAGTGATACGGTAAAACTGATGTCGGAGAGCACCTTTTTCAGATTTTCATCAATATTGAGAGTGACAAGAGTGTTGCGTACAGGACACTTCACGTTGACCTGTGTGGTGGCTCCAGCAGTGATATTGAAAGACTCACTGCCATGATAACGCACCTTGTCCCAGGAGGCAGGCACAGAGTCGCCTACCCATGCTTCAGCGAGATAACCACCGGTGGGGAGGGTGAGGCCGTCGGTAGGGAAATCGCCAATGCCATTGTACTTGTAGAGAAGTTGTTTTTTGGAATTGCTGATCCATATGAGTGCCGAGGATGCGAGCTGATTCTTCTCCGATTCAGTTAGCAATCCGGCACGTGAAACCTCCTTGATTTCGGTAAGAACAGATGTGCGGAGGGTCATTTTACCTTCGCCACTTTGCGACTGCATCGCTTCATCGCTACAGCTTATGGCTACGGCTCCAAGGAGTAGTGAAGATACTATATATAGAATTTTATTTTTCATTGTTGTTCAATGTTTGGAGCCGTTAGCTACGGAATTTAAGATCTTTGATCATTACGTTACCCTTGTTGTCCACGATGGTAATCGTGAAGATGTGGATATCACCTGCATCACCAGCGCTGAGCAGGGGAATGAAGCCGGAGAGATCGAATATGATCTCGTCGGTGTGTCCTTTCACGTTATCTCCGGTGGGGAAGTTGATGCTTTCAAGTGTTTCCTTAAGATCTCCGGGGTTGGCCAGATCAAACTCTGGGGTAAGGCCTATGCTTGCAAGTTCATCGGGGGTAAGGAACGGAGATTCGATCTTCACTTTGAGATTCTCGATAGGTTCCTGAGACTGGAATTTCAGGATATAGGTGTCTCCCGAGATGGATATTATACCATCGGGATCGAAACCTGGTTGATCATTGTTGGCACCAAAATCATATTTGATGGAAATTGTTTCGTCCTTGGGCTGGTCAGGCTTCTCAGGATCTACGGGAGGATTGGGGTTGTCGGGCCATTCCTCGGTGTCGGGATGCTTGTCAGGATCGGAAGGATCGGTACCGGGCTTAACAGTGCCAGTGATGTCGCTTTCCACCACATCGTAGTCGATGGAGATGCCTCCGTTGGCCCCTATGATGTCGCCATATTCAGGCGGAAGTGTGGGGTCGCCGGCCTTAAGGCTGAAATTGATCACGTAGTAGTTGCCAGCCTTAACATCAGTTATTTCCTTAATAGCGGATGTCTCCGTACCACGTAACTTACCAGAGAACTCAGCTACAAGAGTATTGTTGCCGGGCTCGATATAGAAATATCCAATGCGCTTTTCGGTAGACGACCAGCTGAGGGAAGTGCCGGCGGCACCAGCCTTTACGTCCACTTTGGAGGTGGCATCCATGGCTTTGATGAACTCTTCGGAGAATCTTACTTCAACCTTTACAGCACTGAAATTGCATGTGACGGTACCGATGTAGTTGACTTTATTGTTTTCAACGGTAAAAAGTTCGCTCATGCCCTCATAATAGGGTGTTTCCCATGCGGCAGGGGCAGGATTGTGGCTTATAATATTGACATAGTACTGGCCAATGGGTAATGTGATGATCTCAGGCATGGATCCATAGGTCCATTGGCATTTATTCCCGTTGTAGGATACTTCCTTGTTGTTTTTGTCAGTAATAGTGACAATGAAGTTGGATGTGTCGATATTTTTGCCATCAGCACGGCTTATAGCATTGGCGGCCTCATTTACGGCTACAGTCATGTTGGCGCTTGAGATGTCACCGGTATTGGAGCTTGATACGCCTTCCGGTTCCCAATTGTCACAGGCGCTGAATGTCAATGCCGACGCTAAGGCAACTAATAGAGAATATATATTGGTTTTCATTGGTTCTGATATTAGTAGATTAGTTCGATATCGTCGATGTAGAGCTCTGATCCTATATACTCGCCTCCGGAGGTGTTTTTGGCACCGGGACAACGCCAGAAAGTTGTGTCCTTAATCAACGCATCGGCATTAGCTGACGATTTGAATATAACGCTTAAGCTGGTAGCTTTTTGGGTTAAGTCGGTGTAATTAAGATCCAGTGGCACGGGTGTATATGAATTCTGCTCGGTGAGTTGTTTTGAGGCTGTTGCAATTACGTTGTTTCCTGAATATAAGAAAACCTCAACAGTGCCGTAATCACCGTTTCCGGGAGTTACCACCTCGTAGCGATAGAAGAATGATATTCCTGTAGGCCTGGAGGTAAAAGCGGTTCCATATATCGGATTACCGTCGATATAAGATCCGAGGAATAATTCTCCGGCAGTCCTGTTATCACATGTTCCAAAACCTGATCCACTCGCTTTGGCGGTATTTCCGCTGCCCCAACCTACGGTACGAATCAGGGCTGCGTTGGCTCCGGATTTTTGCTTGTCGGAATGAAGAGTGGCGTTGCCCACAGTGTTTCCGTCGCCTGATGTAGATGTTCCCCAAGATCCGCCTGAATCGCCACTTTTGGTGCTCCGGCTATTTGCAGGAATGACTGCGGAAGTTGACTTGTATGCGCATCCTTTAGTGTTGAGACCATTGCCGCTTCCGCTACCTGACTGGGAGGTGGTGAGGGCATTGTTGGTTGACCATGAGCTCTCGGGGATCCATAGATACTGGTAGTCGCCCTTTTTCTCGGATGTCCATTCATCGAAGCCCGGATGGAGCAACTGTGTGGCCGATTCGGTAGATAATATAGCCGGAGCTGTGGTTTCGTCGGAAAGTTTGGCCCGGAATGTATAAGTGAATGACGGGTTAAGGCCTGAAATCTTATATACAGCCTCACCGGATGCACGGGTTGTTTCCGGGAGGAGAGATGCTTCGGCCTGAGAGAATGTGTTGCCACCGTCGGTGGAAATCTCAAATTTCACGTCGGCTTTGGATGCGAATGCCTCATCGTTGGTAAATCTTACTGAAGCGTAAGCATGTTTAGCGAAAGCATTTGTCTGATCCGAGAGCAGACGGATGGAGGGTACATGCAGAATGTATTCCTCGGATGCGATCTTATCGGTTGTCGCCTTGATGGTGAGGTTGGAGTCAAGGGTGATTTCTGAGGAACTTACTGAGAGTGAATAGTAGCCGTCGGGGCTGAGTGTACGGTCAGTGATTGACAGATCGGACCATGTGCCACGGCTGTTTTTGGCTGAAAGTTTCACGTCATTGATATTCCCGCCATTGTAGTTGATGAGCACCGAAGCCTGTCCCGCAGAGGTGATCTCGGATCCGTCGAGAATGGACAATATGAGTTCACCTACGTTGACGGTGAAGAGTTCATTAGATATTGATGCTCCATTTTCATCAGTCACAGTGAGGGTGAACGTGGTGGAATTGTCACCTCCATCGATATAACGGATATTGGATACCACTTTGGATAAGTCGATTACTCCAAACACATCGGATGTGCCAGATAGGCCGCGTGTAACCAGACCGAGGTTTTCGAGAGTAGATTGAACTGCTCCCGGATTGGTGAGATCGATACTTGCAGGCCATCCCTGACTGGTGAAAGCCCCCGTGGTTGAGAGATTGGCAGACGCGATCTTGCCACGTGCCACTATAGTGGCTTTTAATGGAGCGCTATAAGTGCTGCCTGCCACGACGCTGATGTTTTGGCCGAGGTTCATATTCTCGAGCATGATCACCGGTTCGGGCGCAAGGTTGGGAAGATTGCTGTCGGAGATGTCAATGTCAAAGGTTTTTTCTTCGATATTATCGTCGATGAGGATATTGAGAGTCTCTCCGTTGATTGAGCCAGCATCCACGTCGAGGGTGACATTGTAGCGATGACGTGCCTGGGCTTTGAATGGGTCGATCTGGGCTGTAGCCTGGAGTCCGTTAGGTTTTGTAAAGCTTACGCTGATCATCACATTTCCGGGGTTGAGGTACAGCTGGCGTCCGGCGTTGTCATCCCAGTCATATTCGTTGCCGGAGGCAGAAGTGACTGATATGGAATATCCGGAGAGACAGTCAGTGAATCCCTGGGATAGAGAGATGTTTACTATAGAGTTGGCAAGCGTGACAGGAAGGCTCACCTGGGTTTCGGTGTTGTATTTGACGATCAGAGACTGAGATCCGTAATAGTAAGGGAGATTCCAGCCTTCCGTTCCCGCTGTGCCATAGGATGCTTCAAGTAGGTATTGGCCGATAGTTACTTTCTGACGGTCGCCGAATTCAGCATAAGTGAATGTTTTGGGGGACTCGGACGTGTCGGATGTCTTGGTCAACTTGAGAGAGAGATCTTCTTTGCTGATCTCCATTGCATTGGCTCGTGATTGGGCGGCCATGTCGGTCTTGAGTGGAGACGGGTCGAAGTCGAGATTGATGGCTACGAATCCGGCGTCTTCTCCAGCGAGGACGGTATCCTCGCCACATCCAGTGGTTGTGGACCAGAGGAGTGACGTGCATGCTATGCCCGCTAAAATGGTTTTATTCATAAATAATTAACGTTAATGTTAACGTGTCGTTAGGAAGTCGTTTTCGGTTGAACTATAATACGGTTGTGTAGTGAGCACTGCCTGTTTCAGATAACGAAAATTTTGACAAAATTAGTGATTTTTTTGCTATTGGCAATGAATTTTTTGTGTTTAGAATACGAATGTGGCAATATTGTAACACATTTGACCAATAGTGAGATAACGATAAAAACTGCTTGAAATGAGATAAAAAAGAGCCATCCATCGTGGCTATCGGAAATAGCCGGATGGATGGCTGTGAAATTTTCAGTCGGGACGAGTGTGCCCCGATGACGGATGGATTAGAGGTTCTGGGCGAGTTCCTTGAACTTGTCGAGCGATACGGTCTCCTTGTCGAGGCTTACGAGGCCTTCGATAGTAGCGTAGAGCTTGGACGAGAGGATCTGCTGAACGAGCTGGTTGCGGATCTCTTCCTTGGCGATCTGCTCCTTGGCATACTTGGTGATGATCTCGTCGTCCATACCTGCGAGGCCATACTGGGCAAACTGGCGGGCGGTGAGCATCTTGGCAGTGTCGAGCAGTTCGTTCTCCTCAATCTTGATCTCGAGGCCACGGAGCAGGTTGTTCTCGATGATCTCGTGCTTGATAGCGTTCTCCTGAGCTGCGTAAGCCTCGTCGGCGTTCTCAGCATCGGCGAAGAAGAGCTTCTTGATGGTAGCAGCGGGGAGAGTCATGTCGCCATACTTCTCCATCATAGCCTTGTCGAAGGTGTTGCGGAAGAGGATGTGGGTGTTCTGAGCGAGCTCACCGGCGATCATATCCTTGATGGCAGCGCGGTACTCCTCCTCGTTGTGAACCTTGTCGGGACCGAATACGGTGTTGTAGTACTCCTCACCGAGCTCTGCGGGGATGTTGACGATGATCTCGGAGATGTTCATCTCGAAGTCGCTGTGGATGTCACCGGCGATAGCCTTGTCGACATGGAGCATTGAAGCGAGCTCGCCTGCGTCGCCACCGGCAGCCTTGTTGGGGTTGAACACTACCTTGTCGCCGGGCTTCTTGCCGTCAAACTTGGCAGCCTCCTCCTTGTCCTTGAAGTAGAGGGGGAACACGATGCCGTCGGTAACCTGGATGGCGCCTTCGTTGGTGCTCACCTCGCCGTTCTCGTTGAGCTGCATGAGTGTGCCTTTTACAACACCGTCGGCGGTCATTTCCTCACCGGGCTTCTGAGAGCCGAAACGCTTGCGCATTGCAGTGTCCTGCTCGTTGATCATCTCGTCGGTGACTTCGATCTCGTAGTAGGGATAGTGATCCTCAGCGTTGGGCTTGATGTCGAGCTGGGGAATGAGGGCGATGTCATACTTGAACTCCTGGTCGCCTTCCTCGAAAGCTTCCTTAACCTCAACGGGTACGGGGTGACCCATTACGTTGAGCTTGTTCTCGGTGATATAGTCGATAACGGCACGGTAAACGGTGTCGTTGATCACATCGCTGGTCATCTGCTTGCCGAAACGACGCTTCAGCTCGCCAAAGGGTACATGACCTTTGCGGAAACCGGGGATCACGTGAGTGCGACCGATCTCCTTGATTTTCTTGGTCACTTCGTCCTTATAGTCATTCTCTTCGATGGCTACCGTGAGGCGAAGCTCAACGGGAGAGATCTCTTCCTTTGAAATGTTCATTTTTATAAGGTAATTATCTGATATATTAATATTTCGCCGGGGTAAAACCGACATCATGCGGTGATGTCAAGGGGCAATAAGCCCATTCAGCGTGCAAAATTAACAAAATAAATCAACATTCGCAAACTAATGTTGGGATGTTAACCCGCGTTAACCCGTTCAATCAAAAATCGTAACGTGATGTGTCAGCGGGTGAAGCGGGGGGCGGTGAGGCGTGCTCCGCGCAGATAGTCGGCGGTGGGTACGCGACGTTTGCCAGGTGCCTGGAGCGAGAGTACGCGCAGGGGGGTTGTGGCTGTGCCTACGGTGAGCGTGTCGCCCTCGATGAGTATCTCGCCCGGGGCAAGCGTCTCAGCGGTGGACGCGGGGGCTGTCTCGAATATCTTCACAGCACCCTGCTCCTTGCCGTCGGAGATGAGTGTGCTCCATGCGGCAGGGTAGGGGGAGAGTCCGCGCACATGATTGTGGATCCGTTCGGCGGGCTGATCCCAGTTGATCTCGCAGTCCTCCTTGAAGATCTTTGGGGCAGGGGTTGGCTCGGTGTCACCTATAAGCTGATCCTGGGGGATGGGCGAGAGGGTACCGGCCACGATGTCGTCGATGGTCTTGACGGTGAGTTTGGCTCCGAGGTGCATGAGACGGTCGTGAACGTCGCCAACATTGTCGGTGGGGAGGATGGCGATGCGCTCCTGCGAGATGATGTCGCCGGTGTCGATCTCGTGCTTGAGGAAGAATGTGGTGACGCCGGTCTCGGTATCGCCGTTCATCACGGCGCGGTTGATGGGGGCGGCTCCACGGTAGCGAGGCAGGAGAGAGGCGTGGAGATTGAAGGTGCCGAGACGGGGCATGGTCCATACCACCTCGGGGAGCATACGGAATGCGATGACTATGAAGAGGTCGGCGCGGAGCGAGCGCAGGTGCTCGACAAATTCGGGGTCCTTGAGCTTGACGGGCTGCATCACCTCGATGCCGTGCTCGAGGGCGCAGAGCTTGACGGGCGACTGGAACATCTTGTGGCCACGTCCGGCAGGCTTGTCGGGCATGGTCACTACGCCCACTACGTTGTAGCCGTTGCTGATTATGGCTTCGAGGCTTTCTACTGCAAACTCGGGCGTGCCGAGGAATACTATGCGGAGATCCTGTTTTGTCATTTCTTCTTTACGATTGTAAATTCTATTTCGGGTGAGGATGTGTAATAGGGGGATGCGTCGATGATCACCGAGGCACGATAGGTGCCGTCGGGGACGGGGAAACCGTCGTCGTCCGAGAGGTCCCAGGTGAGGGTGGACGATGTCATGGGGCGCGACAGCACTGTGGTGCCTTCCATGTCGCGGACAATTAGGCGCGAGGAGTTTACCAGGGCGGCATCGAGGTTGTGGGCGAGGGTGAAGGTGATGTTGTGGCGGGCGATGCGGTCGGAGGCTGTGAGCATGACTTCCTTGCCGGCGTCCATCACGATGAAACTGATGCTTTCAGTCGATGAGTTGCCTGCACGGTCGCGGGCTGTGACAGTGACGGTGTGGGTGCCGTCGGAGAGGTTGTCGAATTTATATCGTCCGGTAGCTGTGCCCGATCCGGTGGGGCGGATGGCCAGGGCAGCGCCGGAGAGCGTGGACCCGTCGAGTGATATTCTGGGGGCCGAGCCTATGGCGGTCTCGTTCATGTCGATGCCCGAGCCACGGTCGGAAATCTCGATTATGAGGGTGAGTGACGGGCTGACAGGGGCGTTGCTCGACGGGTCGGTATCGTCGAGTTGCAGACTGATCGCAGGTGGCTCAGTATCGGAGGCCGATGGGGGCGAGCCGGCCTGGTTGTCGGTTATCGACAGGCGGTTGTCTCCTCCCGAGGCTATGACTTTGCGGTCGGAGACGGCATACATGGTGACACGGTTGTGCCCCGAGGTGGATGTTGAGGGGTGGGTGGCGACACAGCTCCACTGGCCATCGCTGACCTCGACTTCGGCGGAGAATACCGAGTATTCATCTATTGAAAGCTGTACAGGGGTGTCGGTATTGTCGTGGCGTAATGTGGTCTTGGTGTGGGGAGCTTCGAATATGTTGAGCCTGAGCCGGCCCGAGAATGAGGTGTCGACGTTGCCGTCGGCGAGGAGTATCGCACCTGAGATTGTGACGGGTGTCAGGGCGCTGACATTGATTTCACCGGTGTCATCGCTGACTTTGCAGTCGCCCACCGAGGTGATGATGGCTGTGGCCTCGGGGTAGTAGCGCGGAAGAGCCGGATCTCCAAGGAAATTGTAGCACAGATTGTTGGTCTGGATGTCGGAATGGGGCTTGTTGCCATTGACTGCGAGGCGGAACACGTCGCCCAGACATTCGCCTCCGTCGGATGAATAGAACAGACGGGTGAAGGCGTTGTTGAGGTCGTGGTTGTAGTTCATGAACACTTCGTTACAGGCGCCTATCAGTACGATCGGGCCGGGATTGTGCATCGCCATGGTTCGCCCGATACATACATCGGGGATGTCGATAGGCGAGGTGTTGCACGATGCGAGGAACACTACCGGCAGGGAGCCGTAGCGTGTGGAATTTTCGAGCAATGAGGTGTGATTGTAGTGGGAGATCTCGTCGATACTGCTGTGGCCGGTGTAGGTGAACATGCGGAAGTCTCCCCCGAGACGCGACTGGAGGTAGCGTTGCATGTCGCGGGAGGTTTTCGCGTTGGCGTTAGAAAGGCTGAACAGCGAGAGGTGGGTGCGGTACAGTGTGGGATACCGGGTGAGGGACGAGATGATCTCGCCCACATTTTCCGAGGCTTTGATGTGTCCGTTGCTGTTGCCTATGCCTCCCGAGATTATCGCATGGTTGAATGATCCGGCAAGGAATGGATCCTCGAGATAGGCGATGCACTTGTCGACATAGGAGCGGGCCGAGGCTTCGTCGACCGAGGGGATGCGACCCACGCTTATCTCGGCATCACGGCATAAGCGGGCAAGCGATGGGGTGATCTGTCCGGCAAGCGTGCCGAAATAGAGGTCGGGGCTGTAGAGTTTTGTCTCATAGCACATTTCGAGAGGATCCTCGGTGGAATATGTGACGAGATATTCAGTGCCTGAATTGTTGTCGGAACTGCGCATGTCGCACGATCCCTGGCCGAACAACAGCAGATAGCGCAACGGCCTGTCGTCACCAGCCATGCGCATCACCAGATGGCGGAGACCGTTGGGGTGAAGCGCTCCGGAGGAGAACTCGTTGAACACCTCCTCCTGGGTCACGACTCCCACCTTTAAACCTTGGATGTTTTGGTGAGCTTCGGCAAGACGCATGGCCTCACTATGGGTTGTCCCGGTGGTGACTATGAGCATGTCGAGGTCGTGGAGGGAGGAGCGCAGAGATTGGCAGGGTACTTCTCCGCAAAATTCAGGGACAGGTGCCAGGGATGGGTCGAATGTCACTATAACAGCATCGGCAGATTCATCGGTCGCACGGGGGTGGACGGTGATACCCGCCGAGGGGTCATCGCTGATGTGGAGTCTCACAGGGATGCGCGGATCGGATACATCCCACGCCATGAAATCAGCCTCATCGCCCGTGAAAGTGAGAACCGCACCCGGGGTTAGGCCGGAGAAATACATCATACGTTTTCCGCCGGACACGGAGTTGCGTCTCTTATATATATAGGTGGTGGATGCGAGTGCGAGGGTGGAGAATGATCCCGGATTACTGAATGAGGCTGTGACGGCAGAGGCCTGACCGTCGATGCGGAGAGTGGCCGAGCTGTTCTGCTTCAGTGAGTAGAGCAGATGGCTCGCCGAGGCGTTGCTGAACAGACGGTCGGGGATGACATTGAAGGAATTGATGCTCCCGGAGAATGTCACATTGATGCTCTGGGCCGACGGGCGGTCATGCACCCACATATATGAATAGTATAGCGAAGCCGATCCTTCGTGTCCGTCGGTATCGAAAGTGGCTGTGAGTGGAGAGCCGGTCTCGATATTACGTGAGCATGAAGCGAGGCCACGCCGTGCCGGACGCTCGTCACGGTAGACGTGGTGGGTTATGGAGGTGTGGGTGGGGATGCGTGACGAGATCTGCTCCACAGGTGATGAAACGGTCATGTCGGGGGAGCTTGTTCCGGCTGTCTCTCCTATGAAATAGCAGGATCCGCGTGAGTAGTGGTTGTAATGGATCTCGCAGGGTTGCTGATCGGATGATGACGGAATCACACGCTGATCGCCCTCACCGAAAAAGTATATGGCATCTCCGGTCCTCATTACCGGGAGGACGGGCAGGCCGTCGGGGGCTGTGTCGAGAGTATGTGCCCGATCCACACTGCCGTATCCGGCAACAGTGATGCGTGACGGGTCGGAAAATCCCCATTCCGCCAATAGGTCGAGTGGCAGACGGTAGACTCCGGTGGAATCGACATGTATCTTCACCCAATGGCCGGTCGCGAGCAGAGATCCATCTGTCACAGCCGATGCGTGGACTGGCGATGGCATGATGATAGCCATTGTCATGATACACATTATATATAGGATGGATTTATGGAGCACTGCCGTGATTATGGGTGAGGCGGGGGGATGTGGTAATAGATGGGGATTATGAAAAAGCCCCGCGTTCCCCTCGTGAAAATGTAAGAGGCCTGCGGGGCAAGATGCTGTGCTCGAAGCGGGACTCGAACCCGCACGGTCGCAATGACCAAAGGATTTTAAGTCCTTCGTGTCTACCATTCCACCATTCGAGCATCCGAAAAGCGATGCAAAGTTAGTACTTTTTTCCTTAAGATTGATATATGCGGTGACTTTTTCTCATCTTTTTTGTGTACTTTTGTAGTCCGAACAATAATTTTAGAATAATATTACACTCTTACAATGTCAATCTGGTTCGAAACAAAAGTCCGTTACGACAAGACAATGGAGAACGGTGCCCAGAAGAAGGTCACCGAAGCATATATGGTAGATGCCCTTTCATTCACTGAGGCTGAGGCCCGTATCTCGGAGGAGATCGCCCACTTCACCTCGGAGTATAATGTCTCAGCTGTGAAGATTTCCAAAATCTCCGAGATCTTCCGCCAGAAGACCGGCGACAAGTGGTATCTTGTGAAAGCCGCGTTCATCACTCTCGACGAGAAGACCGCAGTGGAGAAAAGATCGATCACCCAGTTCCTCGTCGCTGCCGATTCCTTCAAGGAGGCTTACGACAATTTCATGGAGGGAATGAGCGGAACCATGGCCGATTTCGAGATCAACACCATCCAGGAGACTCCCATCATGGATGTGTATGAGGCCGATCTCAGCGGTAAGGGTTCCAAGGAAGGAGAATAATCCGGTCACACACACTGTAGACTCACATCAATGAGGATAAGAAACAATCTGCAACGGCTCAACGGCTTGATCCCTGACGGGGTCGAGCTGGTGGCCGTATCGAAATTCCATCCTCTCGAGGCTCTGACCGAGGCTTACGAAGCCGGCCAGCGGGTGTTTGGCGAGAGCCGTGCCAATGAGCTGTGCTCCAAAGCCAAGGATATGCCCGCGGATGTCAAGTGGCATTTCATAGGGCATCTGCAGACCAACAAGGTGCGCCAGATACTGCCGCACGTCGAGCTGATCCATAGCGTGGATTCCGAAAAACTGCTCAGGCTGATTGATTCCGAGGCCTCGCGGATAGGACGGCGTGTGAGAGTGCTTCTCCAGTTGCATGTGGCGCAGGAGGAGACAAAGTATGGTTTCTCGCCATCGGAACTGATCAGCTTCGTGACCCCCGAAGTGATTGCGGAACTCGGTAATGTCGAGATCGCCGGAGTGATGGGAATGGCGTCGAATGTTGATGATGACGAGCGTGTGAGGGAAGACTTCCGCGCGATCAGGTCTGTATTTGACACCTTGAAGGCCGGAGTGTTTGCCGGACACGATACATTCAGCACCGTGAGCATGGGCATGAGCCATGATTGGCCCATAGCCGTGGACGAAGGTGCCAACATGGTGCGTGTAGGCACCACTATATTCGGAGAACGGGAATACTGATGAGAAAAATAGCCATAGCAACCGGAACACGTGCCGACTGGGGCCTGCTTAGCGGGATAGCCAGGACATTGCGTGAGCGTGAGGACTGTCAGGTGACGATCCTCGCCACCAATATGCACCTGCATGAACGCTATGGCATGACTGTCAACGAGATCCGCAACGATGGGTTCACCGATGTGCTCTGCGTGGCAATGCCCGATACGGGTGATACGCCGGAAGGCACAGTCGAGGCTATGTCGGATTGCATGTCGGGGATGGCCAGAGAACTCGCCGTCCTGAAGCCCGATGTTATAGTGATACTCGGTGACCGGTTTGAGATGCTTGCCACGGCTACAGCGGCTCTTATCATGAGAGTGCCTATAGTGCATATAGCCGGAGGTGAGATTTCGGAGGGCGCTATAGATGATTCCATACGCCATGCCATTACCAAAATGGCCTCGTTGCATCTGACATCGACCGAGCCTTATCGCCACAGGGTGATCGCCATGGGTGAGGAGCCCGACAGGGTGATAAACACCGGGTCGATAGGGGTGTACAATCTGATGAATGAACCGTTGATGAGCCGTGATGAGCTTGAGGCCTCCATAGGATTCAGCCTGCCTCGCGGGTCGTTGCTCGTGACCTATCATCCCGCCACGCTCGATGATGGAGATGTGGCAGAAAAGTGCCGCATGTTGCTTGATGCGCTCGACCGTTTCCCCGAGTCGAAAGTACTCATAACCTATCCCAACAATGATGCTTCCGGACGGGTGATAATAGACTGTATCGAGGCTTATGCCGCCCGTAATCCCGGGCGTGTGAAAGTTATACCGTCGCTCGGCAAGATCAGATACCTGTCGGCGCTCAGATGCGTTGACGCGGTGGTAGGTAATTCCTCGAGCGGGATCATCGAAGTGCCGTCGACAGGAATCCCCACAGTGGATATAGGCATACGCCAGAAGGGGCGCTTGTGCTCGGAGAGCGTGATCCATTGCGGTGACACGACCGGTGAGATAGCCGATGCCATATCCCTGGCGCTTTCACCGGAAGGGAAGGCCCGCGCTGTCTCCTCAGCCAACCCGTATGCCAAAAGCGACACTCTCGCACTGTCGGTGGAGGCTATCGCCTGCACTCCGCTCGAGAGACTGTCAACTAAAAAGTTTTATGACCTGAATCAAGACTGAAGATATCATGGACCGTCACATCATATCGCACGATGCCACTATTATAGATGCTCTCGACAAGCTCAACAGCCTGTCGGGCGGAGAGATGACGTTGCTTGTGGTGAATGATGACGGCCGCATGTGTGGTACGCTCACCGACGGTGACGTGCGCCGGGCATTGCTTGGGGGTGTCACACTCCAGGCTACAGTGTCGGAGGCCATGCACCGTGATTTCAGCGCTTTAAGGCAAGGTGATGAATCGGTGGGTCGTCTCAGGGAGATGCGCCGGCGTGGATTGCATCTTGTGCCGGTGCTTGATAATGACGGACGGGTGACACGTATAATCGACACCACGCTTACCCGTTCGATACTTCCCGTGGGTGCCATACTCATGGCCGGAGGGAAGGGGGAGCGTCTACGTCCGCTCACACTTGCCACACCCAAACCGCTGTTGCCTCTCGGCGACAAGCCGGTGATAGACCACAATATCGAGGCGCTCGCTTCGGTGGGTGTGACCGATATTACCGTTACGGTCAATTACCTGGCCGAGCAACTCGAGGAGCATTTCTCATCGCCTGTCAGCGGAGTGAGTGTGAAATGCGTGAGGGAACCGATGCCTATGGGTACTATCGGGTCGGCGTCGCTCTGTGAAGTGCCCGAGGAGGGTGAGACGATAGTGATGAATTCGGATCTGCTGACCACAATATCATTTGAGGACATGTATATCCATCATCAGGCCGAGGAGGCCGACATCACCATCGCCGCAATACCTTACAATGTATCGGTGCCGTATGCCATACTGGCCACCGACGGGGCGAGGGTGACATCGCTTGAGGAGAAACCATCGTACTCCTATTATGCCAATGCCGGGATATATATAATATCCAACCGCCTGTTGCGGTCGTTGGCCGCTGACCGGCGCACGGATGCAACCGATCTGATCGATACCGCGCTTGAAGCGGGGCTCAAGGTGACATATTTCCCCATCAACGGCACATGGATCGACATAGGGTCACCGGCCGATTACGCCCATGCCCGCGAATTGTTGCGCCATGTGAAGCAGTCGGGGCATTGATAGGTCGGGAATGTATGACCCTTTGTGCCCCCAATGTTGTTACTATATTAAGTGGAAGGTCCCTACTACGGCTTCCAAGTCTCAAAAACAAGAAATCATCAATTCACCAATATGGCTGACTCCAACTTCATAGATTACGTAAAAGTGCTCTGCCGTTCAGGAAAGGGCGGTGCCGGTTCGCGACATTTCCATCGTGCCAAATATGTCCCCAAAGGTGGTCCCGACGGTGGCGACGGTGGCCGTGGCGGTCACATAATACTCCGTGGCAACTCTCACATGTGGACCTTGCTTCCGCTCCGCTATCGCCGTCATATCTTTGCCGGTAACGGTGAGTCGGGATCGGGCGGACGCTCGTTTGGCAAGGATGGCGAGGATGTAGTGGTTGATGTGCCCTGCGGAACCGTAGTCTTTGATGCGGAGACCGGCGAATTCCTGTGTGAAGTCACTGAGGACGGTGAGGAGATCAAGCTCCTGCGCGGTGGCCGTGGCGGTCTCGGTAACTGGCATTTCAAGAGTGCCACCAATCGCACTCCGCGTTATGCACAGCCCGGCGAGCCGGCCATAGAGAAAAGCATTATCATGGAGCTGAAACTGCTGGCCGACGTCGGTCTGGTAGGTTTCCCCAATGCCGGAAAATCCACACTCCTCTCGGCCATATCGGCAGCGCGTCCCAAGATCGCCGACTATCCGTTTACTACAATGGAGCCTCAGCTCGGCATCGTGTCGTATCGTGGCGACCGGTCGTTTGTTATGGCCGATATCCCCGGTATCATCGAGGGTGCGAGCGAGGGCAAGGGACTCGGACTGAGATTCCTCCGCCACATCGAGCGCAATGCCGTGTTGCTGTTTATGGTGCCTGCCGATGCCGATGATATAAAGAAGGAGTACGAGATTCTGGCCTCGGAGCTTGAGAAGTTCAATCCACAGTTGGCCGACAAGCCCCGTGTGCTTGCGATATCCAAGAGTGACATGCTCGACGATGAATTGCGTGAGGAGATGGCCGGACATCTCCCCGAGGGTGTACCCCACATTTTCATCTCGGCAGTGACAGGCCAGGGTATCACCGAACTGAAGGATATGCTGTGGGGTGAGATCACTGACGAGCGCAACCGCATAGAGGTAAGCCCGATCACCCACCGCCCGCTCGATGGCCATCATCGTGTGCGCGAGGAGGATGAGTTCATATTCGAGAATGTCCCGGCTATGCCCGAGGATGATGAGGAGATGCTCGACGAGGATTTCGAGGGCGAGGATTACGGCTACGAGATGCTCGATGAGGATGATCCGCGCGATTACGAGGATTTTCAGTAAACGATATTTGAGGCATGTCGGCCCATAATGAGCTTGGCGAATGGGGCGAGAAGGTGGCGCGAGACTATCTTCTCACCCAGGGATATGCCATTGACGGTGTGAACATACGCATCGGACGGGTGGAGGTTGATTTCATCGCCAGGAAAGATAACAGGATCTGTTTCGTGGAGGTGAAGACCCGATCGACCGATTATGTGGATCCGTGTGATGCCGTGGACCGCCGCAAGCGTGGACGTATGATTCAGGCCGCCGACATGTATATGCGGGTGCTGACCGAGCCACTCGAACCTCAGTTTGATATAATATTGATCGTCGGTAATCCTGACGGATATAAGCTCGAACATATACCTGACGCATTTTATCCGACGGTATGACGATATAATACAGGGTGGACTCTTTGAAAGGCGTCCACCCTGTATTATATATAATCGGATTGGATATTATATCGCGGTCCAGCCACCATCGGCGGCTATGATCTGGCCAGTGATGTATTTTGCACCGTCAGACACCAGGAACAGGCAAAGCGGGGCGATGTCGTCGGGGTTGCCCATGCGTTTCATGGGGCAACGGTGATTGTAGTTTTTCACGAACTCCTCGCGTTGATGATCCCAGATACCGCCGGGGCACACGCAATTGACACGCACATTGTATTTCCCGAAATAGGATGCCAGATAGCGGGTGAAGTTTATGATGCCCCCCTTTATGGCGCAATATTCGGCCGGTGATGTACCACCGTAATCCTCGTATATGGTGAAATCGTTGCCCACAATTCCGTATATGGAGCCGAAATTCACGATGGAGCCGAACTGCTGTTCCTTCATCACCTTGGCTATCTGCTGGTCAATGTAGAACACGGAATTGAGCTGCAGTTCCACATTGTCCTTCCAATGGCTGAACGGGGTGTCCTCGAAGTGATATTTGCCCCAGTCCTTGGTGCGTGGATAGGCGGCGTTGATCAGTCCGTCGATCCTGCCGTGCTGGGTCAAGGCAAATTCTACCAGTCCGTCGATCGAACTGTTGTCGGACAGGTCGAGCCTGTAGGTAGAATTGTTACTGTCGATGATCTCGGTAAGGAATGATATGTCGGCCGCTATGACCTTGGAGCCGTGGTCATGCAATTGAGCTACAATTTCTTTACCGATGAGCCCGTTGGCTCCGGCTACAATGATTACTTTATCAGTCAAGTCTTTCATATTTCAGACATATTTTCAATGTTTCGTAAGCCGTGGCGGCATCGTTGTCAGGTATCGAGCCACGACGTATCATGTCGATAAAATATCTCAGTTGGGCGGTATAAGTATCTGTTATGCTGTCGTTGCTCTCGTATATCACCGAGTCCTCGGCATCGGTGATACGGTTGGCCTTGATGTCGAGAGTCCATGTACCGTCCTCGAAAACCACTTCGAGTCTCCGGCGGTAATCACGCCGGTAGTAATTGAGTATTATCGAGGCCGTGAAACCGGGGTAGACGAGCGTGTAATTGGCATAGTCGATAGCGCGTATCCCGAGCGAAGACGCATTGCGGCACAGTCCGAACGACAATGTGGGGAAGCCGAATATCCAGCATGTGTAGTCTATGTCATGGATCAGGTCAATGTTCACGCCACCGCCCAGCTCGGGGATGGCACTGTAACATTTCCGGAAATCGGTGCCCGGACGCCACTCTGGAAGATAGGAACCGCAGTAGACGTTCACTTCATTGATGCGGCGTGACGGGTGGGAACGTATGTAATCGTGCAGGAATACGAGACTGCCGAGATGGCGCAGATTACATGCTACATAGGTGATTATTCCGGCGCGGTCGATCTCGGCGAGCAATTGGTCGTGACAGGCCGAGTCAAAGAGGGGTTTCTCAATGAAAAGCGGAATCCCGAGACCGAGCACCTCCCTGATGGTCGTGGCGTGGCACGAGGTGGGATTGGATATGATGGCGAAGTCGAGCTTTACCCCCGCCAGAGCGCCAAGATCGTATATATCGGTGACGGAGTCATATCCCGGAGCATCCGGCGAGGATCTCAGCGCATAGATACAAGCCTGCGGATCAATCTCTCTGATAGCAGCGATGTGTTTGCGGGCAATGGAACCGAGCCCGATGATCAGGATGTTCATGCCGTTTATCCGATAGTTATTTTGCCGTTGTCGAGCAGGTAAGCAAGATAATCGTAGTCGGATGGCTCGTCGAGGTCAAAGCATACATGATCCATGACATAGGCCAGTGACTTGGGCGTGACGGCGCGCGGAGGTTCGGCCATGAGCGATTCACGACGGTAGACGTAGACCGATGCATTCATGTCATATACCTTTGGTGCCGACTGGCGTGTGGTGTAGCGTCCGCCCAGCACTACCGAGAAGTAGCCGTCGGGCTGTTGCTGCACCATGTTGAAATAGGGGTTTCGGGCGCAAGGATTCACCGAGAACACGGTCAGAGCCTCGGAGTCATTATCCATCATTGCGATGCAATTCTCAACGTCGGCGAGGGTGCGTATCGGGGATGTGACATCAAGATCCACCACATAGTCGTATATCTTTCCGTGATGGTTCTCGGCCCACAGCATAGCATCCCTTATGGCATCGGGTTTTCCACATGTATCGTTGGCGAGGATGTCAGGTCTGACATATTCGTCGGGTAAACCGCAATCCCGGCCCACGGCCTTGATTTCGGCCGAATCGGTTGACAATATGATGTCGGCATTATGCTTGCGGGCGAAGTTTTTAGCCACATCGGCCGTATAGGCAAGCAACGGGCGTCCGCCCACCGGCTTGATGTTTTTTCCCGGTATTCCTTTCGACCCTCCTCGGGCGCATATAGTGACAAGGATATTTTTCATAATGCTGGCAGTGTTGCTGTGATGTCAAAATTGCACATTTCTGTGCTTAAAGTGCGAAATTAAGCAATTTTCTTGAATTATGAGCCGTAGAGGAGTGAAAAAGTTTGTAAATCGGAGTATAAAAAGCGAAAGTATGATGATAAATATGGCTTAAAATTTGTGCTTTACAGCATATTTTCATATTTTTGCGGGTAATTTTTAAAAATTGTGAGATTTTACCCTCACTAAATAATCAAAATATCGCAGTATGAAATTCCCGTTGAGAAGCGCAGCAAGTACCGAAGGCCGACGTATGGCCGGAGCACGTGCTTTATGGCGTGCCAATGGCATGAAGGATGAGCAGTTTGGCAAACCCATCATCGCCATTGTAAATTCATTCACTCAGTTTGTCCCCGGCCACACCCATCTCCATGAGATCGGCCAGATGGTCAAGGAGGAGATCGAGAAGCAAGGATGCTTTGCAGCCGAATTCAATACTATTGCCATTGACGACGGAATTGCCATGGGGCACGACGGGATGCTCTATTCGTTGCCTTCACGCGATATGATTGCCGATTCGATCGAGTACATGGTGAATGCACACAAGGCCGATGCCATGGTGTGTATCTCCAACTGTGACAAGGTGACCCCCGGTATGCTCATGGCCGCCATGAGGCTGAATATACCTGCCATCTTCGTGTCGGGCGGACCGATGGAAGCCGGCAGAGTAGGGGACAGGGATGTCGATCTGATCGACATTATGATCGAGTCGGCCGATGATACGGTTTCCGACGATCAGGTTGCACTCCTGGAGCAGAAAGGTTGTCCCACATGTGGCTCATGCTCGGGAATGTTCACCGCCAACTCCATGAACTCGCTTAACGAAGCCATAGGCCTCGCACTCCCCGGCAACGGTACAGTTGTTGCCACCCATATCAATCGCCGCGAGCTTTTCAAGAAAGCCGCCAAGCAGATTGTGGAGAATACATACGCTTACTACCGCGACGGCGACCTCAGCGTGTTGCCCCGCAGTATCGCCACACGCGAGGCCATGCTCAACGCCATGACCCTCGATATTGCCATGGGCGGATCGACCAACACCGTGTTGCACTTGCTGGCTGTGGCCCATGAGGCCGGTGCCGACTTCACAATGGAAGATATCGACCGCCTCTCGCGCCGCACTCCGGTGCTGTGTAAGGTGGCTCCCAATTCCCATTACCACATCCAGGATGTCAACCGTGCCGGCGGTATTCTTTCTATCATGAAGATATTGGCCGATGCCGGACTGGTCGACAAGTCAGTGAGCCGTGTCGACGGCATGACTCTCGGCCAGGCAATGGACAAGTGGGCTGTGGGCAATGATGGTAAGCAGTTGAGCAACGAGGCCGACGAACTGTGGAAAAGCGCTCCCGGAATGAAACGCACCACCGAGCTCGGATGCCAGATGAGCTATTACAGCGAGCTCGACACTGACCGCACCAACGGATGTATCCGCGACATGGAACATGCCTATGTAAAGGACGGAGGTCTCGCAGTGCTCAAGGGAAATATCGCCCAGGACGGCTGTGTGGTAAAGACAGCCGGAGTGGATGAGAGCATATTCCGTTTCAGCGGACCGGCCAAGGTGTTTACTTCGCAGGAGGCAGCCGTTGACGGCATACTCCGTGACAAGGTAAAGAGCGGTGATGTGGTGGTCATTACCCATGAGGGACCCAAGGGGGGCCCGGGTATGCAGGAGATGCTCTATCCCACATCTTATATAAAGAGCAAGCATCTGGGTAAGGAATGTGCCCTCATAACCGATGGCCGCTTCTCGGGCGGAACATCTGGACTTTCAATAGGTCATATATCCCCCGAGGCCGCCGCCGGTGGCAATATCGGGCTGGTGCGTGACGGTGACATCATAGAAATAGATATACCCGCGCGCTCAATCAATGTACGTCTCACCGATGAGGAACTTGCCGTGCGCAGGGCCGAGGAGGAGGCTTTCGGAGCCTTATCATTCACTCCGCGTGACCGCGACCGCCATGTGAGCCAGGCCTTGAGGGCCTATGCCGCGATGGTGACATCGGCCGATAAGGGTGGGGTACGTTCACTGTAAAAAAGATTACACATAATTATTATGAGTGAAAAGATTTTAGGTTCTGATGCTATGTGCCGGGCCTTGCTGGCCGAAGGCGTAAACACAATATTTGGATATCCGGGTGGTCAGATCATGTCGTTCTACGACACTCTTTATGACTATCAGGACCGCCTCCACCATATACTTGTGCGTCATGAGCAGGGAGCTGTCCATGCCGCCCAGGGCTATGCGCGCACCTCGGGCAAGGTTGGTGTGGTGACCGTGACTTCGGGTCCGGCAGCCACCAATGTAATCACCGGCATAAGCGATGCCATGACCGATTCCACCCCTCTGGTTGTAATTACCGGCCAGGTTGCGGTTAATTCGCTAGGCACCGAGGCTTTCCAGGAGACCGACGTGATAGGTATAACACAGCCTATCACAAAGTGGTCCTATCAGATACGATCGGCTGAGGAGATTCCCTGGGCCGTGGCCCGTGCGTTCTACCTCGCGTCCACAGGCCGTCCCGGCCCCGTGGTGCTCGATTTCACCAAGGACGCACAGACCGGAAGCGTTGAATGGGATTATTCCCCCATCAATTATATACGCAGCTATGACCCCGATCCCATACCTCAGCCCCAGGCGCTGACCGAGGCCGCCACATTGCTCAATCAGGCAAAGAGCCCGATGATACTTGTGGGACACGGCGTGCTTATCTCCGAGGCTGAAAAGGAGTTGATCGCTCTTGCCGAGAAAGCCGACATACCCATGGCCTCTACCCTGCTGGGGCTTTCGGCCATCCCGTCGGATCACCCCTTGCACAAGGGTATGGTGGGTATGCACGGCAACATCGCACCCAATATCAAGACCAATGAGGCCGATGTGATACTGGCCGTGGGATTGAGGTTTGACGACCGTGTTACAGGCCGAATCGATTCCTATGCCAAGCAGGCCAAGATAATACATGTGGACATTGACCGCGCGGAGTTCAACAAGACCGTCCACTCCCACGTGCATATCCATTCCGATGCCCGTAAGGCTCTGTCCTCGCTTCTGCCCATGGTCAACAAGGCTTCTCATGCCGAGTGGATAGCATCGTTTGATGCTCCGCGTCAGGTAGAGGAGATCGAGGTGATGCAGCGCGAGCTTCATCCTATCGACACCCGCGACGGCGCCATGCGCATGGGCCAGGTGATACGCAAAATCTCCGAAGCTTCCAACAACGATGGTATTCTCGTTACCGATGTGGGCCAGAATCAGATGATGGCCGCCCGTTACTTCAAGTACAGTTCACCCCACAGTGTAATCACCTCTGGTGGTCTCGGAACCATGGGATTCTGTCTGCCGGCCGCCATCGGAGCCAAGCTCGGTGCTCCCGACCGCCAGGTGTTCGCATTCATGGGCGACGGAGGTTTCCAGATGACCATGCAGGAGCTCGGCACCATAATGGACTACGGTATTCCCGTGAAGATGATAATCCTTAACAACAACTTCCTCGGAAATGTGCGCCAGTGGCAGTCGATGTTCTACCGTGACCGATTCATGGGCACACCGTTGCTCAACCCCGACTTTGCAGTGATAGGCAAGGCTTACAACATCAAGTCGGAGGATGTCAACACCGCCCACGAGCTCGATGCGGCCATCGAACGCATGGTGAAGTCGGACGAGGCTTATCTGCTCAACGTCAATATTGAGACCGAGGATATGGTATTCCCCATGGTAGCCCCGGGATCGGCTGTCGATGAGATCCTCATAAACCAGAATAAAAAATATCAGAAATAGGAGATTATGGATAAGAATATGTTCACCATAGCGGTATTCACCGAGAATCAGGTGGGTCTGCTCAACCGCATCTCCATCATATTCACACGCCGTGGCATCAACCTCGAGAGCGTGTCGTCAAGCCCGAGTGCCGAGCCGGGGGTTCATAAGATGAATTTCCTTGTGTTTGGCGAGAGGGAGGCGCTTGAAAAAGTGGTTAAGCAGATAGAGAAGTGCGTGGATGTGCTCCGTGCCTTCCTGTACACCGACGATGAGATCGTGTATCAGGAGGTGGCACTCTACAAGGTTCCTACCGTGCGTCTGCTTGACGAGCCTAATCTCGAACGCATAATCCGTGTACATAATGCCCGTATTCTCGAGATCACACGTGATTACACTGTGATCGAGAAGACCGGTCATGAGACCGAGACCCAGGCCCTGTATGAGTTGCTCAAGCAGTACGACATACAGCAGTTCATCCGTTCGGGTCGCGTGAGCGTGACCAAATCGCCCACCGAGCACTTCTCATGCTTCCTTGAGGAGCAGGAGGCACGTCGCCGCAGAATCGAGGAGGGCGTAAAATAACCCCATTATAAACATCTACTCATGGAGAATATCCATTACGTCAACGAATTTTACCTCACCGCAGCCGAAGTCAACGCCCAGGAGGAGATGCCTTTGTCGCGCCTGGTGACACTGATCATCGACACGGCTACGGCCCATGCCAACAGTCTGGGATTCGGATATGCCCACATGATGGAGACCAATACCTCGTGGGTGTTGTCGCGACTGAGCGTCGATCTTGACCGTATGCCCGGAGTGAACCGCTCCTACAGGCTTGTGACATGGGTGGATTGTGTGAACCGCCTGTTCTCCGACCGTCTTTTCCAATTGCAGGATGTAGAGACAGGCGAGACGCTCGGATGGGCCCACACCACGTGGATGGCGATAGACATGACCACGCGCCGTCCCACCGACCTGACGGTACACAAGTCTCTTGTCGATGTGATAAACACTGTGCGTGAATTTGGCGGAGAGAAAAACGGCAAATTGTTGCCTCTCCACGACGGAGCAACCGGATACAACTATATATTCAAGGTGAGCGACATTGATGTGAACCGTCATGTCACCACCCGCCGTTATATTGATCTAATCACTGACCTGTGGCCTCTCGACATGTACAACGAGTGCCGTGTGTCGAGGTTTGAGATCGCATTCAAGCACGAGGCACGGTATGCCGAGGAGGCCGTGACACTCATGGAACGCCATGGCGACGAGGATCTCGTGTACGACACGGAAATCAAGGTGGGAGACACGACGTGTGCGCTCTCCCGCATCAGTTTCAAAAAACGATAAACATTAGTTAGAAACATTCATAATATCATTAATTATGGCAAAGCTTAACTTTGGCGGTATCGAAGAAACCGTCATCACCCGTGAGGAGTATCCTCTGAGCAAGGCTCTCGAGACACTCAAGGACGAGACAATCGCAGTAATCGGATATGGCGTGCAGGGCCCAGGCCAGGGTCTCGACCTGCGCGACAACGGCTTCAACGTCATCGTGGGCCAGCGCGAGGGCAAAACCTATGACAAGGCTGTGGCCGACGGATGGAAGCCCGGCGAAACCCTCTTCTCGATCGAGGAGGCCTGTAAGCGCGGTACAATCATCATGTGCTTGCTCAGTGATGCCGCTGTGATTTCCCAGTGGCCTACCATCAAGAAGCACCTCACCCCCGGCAAGGCTCTATATTTCAGCCATGGTTTTGCCATCAACTGGAGCGACCGCACCGGCGTGGTTCCTCCTGCCGACGTGGATGTGATCATGGTTGCTCCCAAGGGTTCGGGCACAATGCTCCGCGTGCTCTTCAAGGAGGGTAAGGGTACCAACTCCTCATTTGCAGTATATCAGGATGCCACCGGCCGTGCGCTCGACCGCACACTCGCCCTCGGTATCGGTATCGGTTCCGGCTATCTCTTCGAGACCACTTTCCAGCGCGAGGCCGTGAGCGACCTCACCGGCGAGCGTGGTTCGCTCATGGGTGCTATCCAGGGTCTGCTCCTTGCCCAGTACGAAGTGCTCCGTGAGAACGGCCACACTCCTTCCGAGGCCTTCAACGAGACCGTCGAGGAGCTCACTCAGTCGCTCATGCCCCTCTTTGCGGCCAAGGGTATGGACTGGATGTATGCCAACTGCTCCACAACCGCCCAGCGCGGTGCCCTCGACTGGATGGGCCCGTTCCACGATGCCATCAAGCCCGTGGTACGCGACCTCTACGAGAGCGTGAAGACCGGCCGTGAGGCTCAGCGCAGCATCGACTCCAACACTCAGCCCGACTACCGCGAGAAGCTTGAGGAGGAACTCAAGGCTCTCCGCGAGAGCGAGATGTGGCGTACAGGTGCTGTGGTACGCACTCTCCGTCCTGAGAACGCATAATTCCAGCGCACACACATAATATAGACCGCACCCCGGAGCAGGATTGATACCTGACCCGGGGTGCGGTGTGTATTGTGAGATGTAGTGGGGGAGAGGATGTTATCTTCTGGATATGCCCCAGAGCAATTTGGAGCTGAGTGTGTCGACAAAAGTATGGCCGTCGCGGTGTATCACCTTCACCACAAACGGTGCCCGGCGTATGTGCAGTGACACTCCCACAGGAAGCACCAGCAACCGGCCGTCGAGATTTACATGATACGAGTCGGAACGGGTATCTACCTTGGTGGTGATCTCATGGCTGTCGCTCACTACAAGCGGACGCATGGTGAGGGCATGGGGTGCCACGGGAGATAACACCCAGCATGGGGCTGTGGGCTGGATTATGGGTCCGCCTACCGAGAGATTGTAGGCCGTTGAGCCGGTGGGGGTCGAGATTATTAGCCCGTCGCCCTGATAGGATGCGATCTCGATATCGTCGAGCGAAGTATGGACGGTTATCATCGAGGCCGAGTCATGGCGCAGGATAGCCACTTCGTTGAGGGCGTAGGCCCAGCCTGATATGGCCTGACGCAGTCCGTCGCCCGAGGCGCGCACCTCGAGCAGAGAGCGCGGTTCGATGAAAAAGTGTCCCGACAGCAGATTGTCCACTATCGCGGGAGCATCCTCAAGCGATTCCTCGGCCAGAAAGCCCAGGTGTCCTGTATTGAAGCCGATTATGGGGATCTCCTTGGGACCCACCCAGCGGGCTGTGCGCAGAAACGTGCCGTCGCCTCCGATGCTGATAGCCACGTCGGCTGTGAACTCGCCCCCCTCGAACACATCGTCGGCCTCGAGTGGGACACCGCGCTCACGTGTCATGGCCTCGTAGAAGTGGCGTTGCACAGCCACCATTATCCCACGGCTCGACAGCAGCTCCATGAGTGAAGCTATGCTGGGTAAATCCTCAGCGCTCTGCCGGCGCTTGCCGAACACTGCTATCTTCATTTCCTTTTAGAATTTTATAGGTCGATATATCGCATCAGTTCATTGAGCCTGTCCACGGCGAGAGCATCATCGGCAAGCGAGTCATGCTCCACATCCACCACTTCGTAACCGTAACGCTCAAGCGACCTGGCTACCGCCATAGGGCTGCGGTGGCTCACCCTCAGCTCGGCGATGATGCGGTTGTCCATCCGCTCCCCGTCGCTTGTCACGTTGAGGTTGAGCAGATGTGCGTCGGCATCCTCCACGGCCCTTGCTATTCTCGATGCACTGTACTCGGCGGGGATACAGCTGAGCAATAGCCGGCTCGACTCCTCGCGGTAGGGAAACAACCGTTCAAGCGAGGGCGCGTCGGGAAGCACGGGGAGAAATTCGTTGGGCGATATATAGTCTTTTGAGGTCAAAATTTTTCAGTTTTCGGTTTTTTCTGAGTAAATTTGCATCCGATTTCGGCAACTCTGGTACAAAGTTACGAATTTAATATGACAAATCTAAGCGTTAATATCAACAAAATAGCTACCTTGCGCAATGCGCGAGGCGAGAATGTCCCCGACCTTCTCAAAGTAGCGGCCGACTGCGAGGCGTTTGGCGCACAGGGCATCACCGTGCATCCCCGCCCCGATGAACGGCACATACGCCGTGACGATGTGTACAAGCTCCGTCCGCTCGTCAAGACCGAATTCAACATCGAGGGATACCCCGATCCCCGCTTCATGGAGCTGGTGCTCCAGGTGCGCCCCACTCAGGTGACACTGGTGCCCGATGCGCCCGATGCCATCACATCCAATGCCGGATGGAACGTCGAGGCCAACATGGAATTCCTCACATCGATAGTCGAGCGCTTGCGCGAGGCCGGCATACGGTCGTCGATATTCGTGGGCACCGACCTTGACAACATCCGCATGGCAGCCAAGACCGGAGCCGACCGCATCGAGCTTTTCACCAAGCCCTATGCCGACATGTATCCCACCGACCCCGAGCGGGCTGTCGCTCCCTTTGTCGAGGCTGCCGACGTGGCTTTCAAGTGTGGTCTTGGCGTGAATGCCGGCCATGACCTCAGCCTCGTCAATCTGGAGTGGTTCCACACCTCGATACCCCGTCTCAGCGAGGTGTCGATAGGCCATGCCCTGATATGCGATGCCCTCTATCTGGGGCTTGAGGAGACCATCCACCGCTATCTGCAGTGCCTCAAGGCTTAATATCCTGGTTCTCTCCCCCTCCATTCTCCTCAACATAAACTCACGCTTCAAAGTAATCCCAAAATCATCCCTCCCCCTCACCAATCGATTATCATGCTACAGGAACAGTTTGTCGACACTATGGCCACCGCCTCATCGGCCTTGACTCCCGCCGTACAGGAGCAGGCATCCCAGATAGTACAGGAATTGTCAATATGGGACCTCACCATGCGTGGAGGTTTCATCATGATTCCTCTCGCGATCCTCTCCATCATCAGCATCTACATATTTGTGGAGCGGTGCATAGCCATCACCCGTGCCCGCAAGGAGGATTCATCCTTCATGCAGCGCATACGCGACTACATACATGACGGCGAGATCGAGAGCGCACGCAACCTGTGTGCCCGCACCGACACCCCATACGCCCGTCTTATCCTTAAAGGCATATCACGTATAGGCCGCCCGATGAACGACGTGCTCGTGGCCATCGAGAACACCGGCAACATCGAGATCGCTAACCTTGAGAAAGGACTCCCCTGGCTCGCCACCACTGCTGCCGGAGGCCCCATGATAGGCTTCCTCGGCACTGTGATCGGTATGGTCAACGCCTTCTACAATCTTGCATCGGCCGGAACCAGCGCCAATATCTCGGTGCTTGCCGACGGTATCTACGAGGCACTTGTCACCACTGTGGCCGGTCTGATCGTGGGCATTATCGCACTTTTCGCCTACAACTATCTCGTGGCACGTATCAATAAGGTGATGAACAATCTCGAGGCCAAGACCATGGAGTTCATGGACCTCCTCAACGAGCCCGCATAACGTTATGGCACTCAAGCGTCAGCACCGCATGATGGAAGTATTCTCCATGGCATCCATGACCGATGTCATATTCCTGCTTCTCATCTTCTTTATGGTGACCTCAACATTCGTGTTCCCAACAGCCCTCGAGGTGAATCTGCCCGAGAGTTCCCATCAGACCACTCTCAAGCCCTCCACCCGTGTGTTCATCGACAAGGAATCCCGGCTCTATGTCTCCCTTTCGGGAGAGGAGCCTGTGGCCGTCGAGCTCGAGAGTCTGGCCGGAGCCCTTCAGGATGCCCGTGTCAACGCATCGCCCGATACCGACGATTTTATCGCCGTGTATGCCGATGAGGAAGTGACCTACGGCACCCTCGTGAAAGTGCTCGACCTGGGCGCCCAGAACAATCTCAGGATGGTGCTTGCCACCAAGCCCGCTCCCGTTTCGGCCCGCCCGCAGTGATCCACGTATAGAAACCAACCATCAATCCCACCCCTTGCCCTATAAAGGCCGATGACAATGACTCCATCACGCCGTAACAAATTGATCGCCATGCTCGCCACACTGCTGTTTCATGCAGTGGTGGTGGTGTTGCTCGTCACCATGTATCTGCGCTATTCTCCGGCTGAGGAGGCCGAGCGTACATGGCCTCCGGTCGATTCGTCCGAAGTGCTGTTCGGTGGAGAGTTTGTCATGACCGGCGATTCGCCCGAGCAGGCCGAGAGCACCGATGAGCCGGCTCCTGCCGAGATCGTCGAGCCTGTTCCCCCGGCTCCGTTGGCCGAGGCGGTGGAGAATACCGGCACTCCTGCGCCTAAGCCTGCTCCGGTTGTTACCACTGAGCGTCCGTCGCCGGCTAAAGTCGTGAAAGAGAAACCCGCCGAGCCTACCGGACCCACCAAGGCCGAGCGTGAGGCAGCCGAGCGTGCCCGCCGTGAGCAGGAGACACGCCAGAACATTGCCAACAAGGTGCAGTTCGGAAAGACCGGTACCGGATCCACAGGAGCCGGAAAGGCCGGAAGCCCCAATGGCAACTCCACCACAGGAGCGCTCAGCGGTACTCCCGGATTCAACCTTAAGGGACGCACCATGGATTCCTGGCAGACCCCTCCGCGTGGTCCCCTCGGTACTATCACAATACGCGTGAGCGTAAACCGTCAGGGGCAGGTCACCGCCGCATCCTACCAGACCGGCACGGGTGCCGCCGCCGCCAATGCCGAGACCCGTACCAATTGCGTCAATGCCGCCAGGGCATCACGCTTCTCGGTCGACAACGATGCTCCGGCCGTGCAGACCGGCACCATTACCTACCGGTTCCAGTAATCCGGTCTATGCTCTTGTTGTAAGCGTCTCCCGTGAATGACAGTCTATGAAATGCCGTGGAGACGTATGAGTTACAGACTTGTTACAGATATATTTTCAATTTTTTGTGAAAAAAGTTTGAATAATTAAAAAAGTTGCTTTATATTTGCCGACGGAAAATGCTCCCGCGTGATCGGATCCTTTCGGAAATAAGCCGTGACCGCCGTGACCGCTGTGGCATCGACCGGGATTTTCCCCATACATGTAGCCTATCAGAGGGTTTCAGGTAAGGAAAACGCATGAGACATACTTGAAGAAATAAATGTAGAGAGCAACCGCAACTGATTCTTTCCGCCGTCCACTTTCCCCGCAGCATGTTTTTTTGATTTAGCGCGGGTCGTGAAAAACTAATCAATTTATTTACTTCATATCACTACGACTGTAGAGCACGCCTTAAGGCGTGAGCTTTGTGGCGCAAACCCCACAAAGCTCAGATACCCTTAGATGCCGTGAACACATCGTTGGCCCTGCGCCCGCACCATCTGATGACTGACCGTTAAGGAAATAGCCTCAAGTTTACTATTTAGAGATTAATTTTACATATTTACATTCAACTTTCTAAAAAACTCTTGCATGAAGAACATTTGTCATCAAATGAGTCGGAAAGTGTGGCTTGCAGCCCTCCTTGTGCTGTGCTTCTCTTTCCCTGCTTTAGCGCAGCAAATTACGGTATCAGGTACCGTGATTGACCCTGAGGGAGAGCCCCTCATCGGAGCAAGTGTGTTAGTTAAGGGTGAGACCATGGGTACAGCCACCAATATCGACGGCGAGTACACCCTCTCAGCTCCTGCCGACGGCATACTCGTATTCTCCTATGTGGGCTACGACACCCAGGAGATCCCTGTCAACGGACAGACCACCATCAATGTAAGCATGAAGGAAAACAGCCTCGTGCTCGGTGAGGTGGTTGCCATCGGTTACGGTACCGTCAAGAAAAGCGATGCCACCGGCTCGGTTGCAGTCGTTAAGCCCGACGATATCGATGCTGGTCTCGCCACTTCGGTTCAGGATATGCTTGTTGGTCAGACCCCAGGTGTGGTTGTGACCACTTCAGGCGGTCCGGAAGGCTCTGGTACCATCCGTATCCGTGGTGGTTCTTCGCTCAATGCTTCCAACGATCCTCTTATTGTTGTGGATGGTGTGCCCCTTTCCAATGACGGTGTTCAGGGTATGGGCAACTCTTTGTCGATGATTGCTCCTGACAATATCGAGTCAATGACTATCCTCAAGGACGCTTCAGCGACTGCTATTTATGGTAGCCGCGCTTCCAATGGTGTAATTATCATTACCACCAAGAAAGGTCTCAAGGGCCGTCCTCAGGTGAATTTCTCGGCCAATATGTACATAAATAAGGCTCAGAAGACATGGGACGTTCTCGATGCAAACGACTTCCGTGCCATGATGACACGTGTATATGGTGAGGGTTCTACTGAAGTGCGAGCTCTCGGCAACGCCAACACTGATTGGCAGGACGAGATTTTGCGCACCACCGTGTCGTCCGACTATAACCTCAGTGTAGGTGGTTCCGTCGGTACTCTCCCTTACCGAGTATCGGTTACTTATACCAACAGCAACGGTATCCTGAAGTCATCCAAAATGGATCGTCTAACTTTGGGTATCAATCTCAGCCCCCGTTTCTGGGATGATCATCTTGCGATTAATGCGAGCGTGAAGGGTTATTATTTCAATAACCGTTTTGCCAATACCGGAGCCATCGGAGCAGGTCTGTCCTACAACCCCACAGCATCACCTTTCAGCGATATTCCGGTGATCGGCAACAGTGGCCGTAAGTGCCTTTACAACGGTTACACCGCATGGTACAAGGTTTCTGATGGTGATAACATCGTGGCTATCGAGCCTAACGCCTCGGTCAATCCTGTAGCTCAGATTGAGGATGTCAACAATCATGCCAAAGTGTTGCGCTCGAATGGTAACATTCAGTTTGATTACTCGTTCCATTTCCTCCCCGAACTTCATGCAAACCTGAATCTCGGTTATGATATCACCAAGACAGATGAGTACAACGAGGTGTACCAGAACTCACCTACATCGTGGCTTAATCACCGTAAGGATGGTGCAGGATATGAGAACTATATATACCAGTCCAAGAGCAATACCCTGCTTGACTTCTACTTGAACTATAAGAAAGACTTTGACGAGATCAAGTCAATGCTTGATGTTACAGCCGGTTATTCATGGCAACGTTTCTCAGCCCATGGCCGTAACTGGGGAGCTTCATCCGAGGCCGGACGACCTACTACTCCCGGATTCAACTCTATCGTATATCAGGATGGCGAGTATGTTCTCAATGTAAATCCCGAGACGGTTGATCTCATCGGACAGAATTATGTAAACGATCCTAAGTTTGGCGACGGCAATTACCGTTGGCGTAATCACCTCCAGCTCCTTTCTTTCTTCGGTCGTGTCAACTACAGCCTCATGGACCGTTATCTGTTTACAGTGACAGTGCGTGGCGATGCCACTTCACGTTTCTCCAAGGACAACCGTTGGGGCATATTCCCCTCGGTAGCTCTTGCATGGAAGATCAGCGAGGAGAATTTCCTGGAATCAGCCCGCGGATGGATGAATGACTGGAAGCTCCGCCTCGGCTGGGGTGTGACTGGTCAGCAGGATGTAGGTGGAACCATCAACTATCTGCCTCTTTACAGCATTGCTCAGCCCGGATCATATTATCCCACCGGACAGCTCGACGCTAACGGTAACATCATCTACACTGCCCCACTTTTTCTTCAGGGATACAATCCTGACTTGAAATGGGAGTCCACCACTACCTGGAATGCCGGTATGGACTGGGGATTCATGAACAATCGCATCACCGCATCTCTTGATTACTATTACCGCAAGACCAAGGACCTTCTTAGCTTTGTACCTATTGCAGCCGGTTCTTCAACCACCAACATGCTGAACCGCAACATTGGTTCGCTTGTAAACTATGGTCTTGAATTCAATATTTCTGCTCGTCCCATTGTTACCGAGGATTTCACTTGGACAGTCAATTACAATGTAGGTTGGAACCATAATAAGATTACCGAATTGTATGACGGTTCGATCATCAAGACCGGCGGTATTGCCGGTGGTAACGGCAACACCGTTCAGGCCCATGCCGTAGGTCACGCAGCCAATACATTCTATTTGTTCCAGCAGGTATATGATGCAGCCGGCAATCCCATCGAGGGAGCATATGTCGATCAGAACGGTGACGGTCAGATCGATGACGCTGACAAGATTTTCAATAAGTCGCCTGATCCCAAGGTTACCATGACACTGGGTAACAGTTTCCGTTATAAGAACTGGGATTTCGCTTTCAACCTGCGTGCATCTCTCGGAAACTATGTGTACAACAATGTTCTGTCCAACAATATCAATACCTCTACACTCTACTCGAGCTATGGTATCAATAATGTTGTCGACAATGACGTGTACTTCAGCCAACCCCAGTACATGAGCGATTATTTCCTCCGCAACGGTTCATTCCTCCGTTGCGAGAATATAACCCTCGGTTATACCTGGGATAATCTGATGGAGGACAATCTCCGCCTTCGTCTTTTCGCCGGTGTACAGAATCCGTTCATAATCACCAAGTATAAAGGTATCGATCCCGAGGTATATGGTGGTATTGACAACAGTGTGTATCCAAAGGCAACAATTTATACTGTTGGCCTCGTAGCTACTTTCTAACAGATTGTTGAACACTATTTAAAATTGACCATACAATGAAATTAAATAAATTCTTTGCCATTGGAGGTGTGTTGCTCGGCTTTTCGCTTACCGCTTGTGTGGGTGATCTTGACCTCGAGCCAAACGATCCCAACTACGGCAATGCCACCGATTATGAGGCCGTGTTGGCTAAGTGTTATTCGGGTATGGCTGTGTCAGGCCAGGACGGTCCCGGTAGTTCCGATATCTCAGGACTTGATAACGGTCGTGGACAGTACACTCGCGCGCTGTTCATGATGAACGAGTTCCCCACCGACGAGTGTCTGTGGATATGGAAGGATGAGGGCGTATATGATATTTGCACCAATTCATTTGACGCTTCCAACGGTAATATCTATGGCACATATTCCCGCTTGTATTCTCACATAGCAGTATGTAACGACTTCATCAAGTCGGCCAAGGAATCAGCTGATCCCGCTGTTCAGGACATGGTGCTCCAGGCCCGTGCGCTCCGCGCCATGAGCTATTACTGGGTAGTCGATATCTTTGGTATGGGTTCGTTTATCACTGAGGAGGCAGCCGTGGGTGAGAATCCTGTGCAGAAGAGTCGCTATGACCTTTATACCTGGCTCAAGAACGAGCTTGAGGATGTTGTCAGCCAGTTCAAGAACTCTTCTTTCCCAGTGGCTTACGGCCATGTAGGTCTCGATGGTGCTCAGGCACTCCTTGCCCGTTTGTATCTCAATGCTGGTGTTTACACTGACAACCGCGAGACAGCATGGACCGAATGTCAGAAAAATTGTGAGGAAATCATCGCCCGTCACAAGGGTGGTGGCTTCAAGGGTTCAGGTCTTGCAAATCATTACCTCTACCTCTTCTGCCGTGACAACCGTGATTATATGCCTGGCGGTGCTAACACTGCTGAGAACGAAATTCTCTGGGGACTTTCATTCGATAATTACTATACCCGTTCCTACGGTGGTGCCAACTTTATTATCTGTGCTTCGATCTCCAACGGAACACTTGCCGACGACGGATATTCAATGTCAGCAAGCCAATATGGTATGGTGAATCTTTGGACCTGTATGCACGGCCGTAAGGAATTCTTCGATAAATTCTCTAATGCCGACCTTCGTCAGTCGATGTGGCTCAAGGAAGATGCTGGTTTCACTAAGGATAACACTGAGTTCTCGAAATTCAACAACGGTTACGCTACAATCAAATTTACCAACCTGCTGAAGGGTACTGATGGTGGCTGGAGCCCTCTTAACGGTGGCGTATATGGCAGTGGTGATCCCAACACTCAGGATTGGCCCGATACCGATCTCCCGCTCATCCGTCTGGCCGACGTGTACCTTATGTACACTGAGTGCTTTATCATGGGCAACACCGGTGATCAAGCCAAGGCTCTTGAATACGTCTCCTACGTTACTGAGCGTGCCGGCCTCCGTGCATGGGTTGAAGGCGACCTTACTGAAGCCAATATCCTTGATGAGCGAGCCCGCGAGCTTTATTGGGAGCTTACCCGCCGTTCCGATCTCATTCGCCATGACAAATACACCGGAGGTTCATATCTCTGGTCATGGAAAGGTGATGTTGCCGAGGGCAACTCAATAAGCGATCGTTACAAGCTCATGCCTATTCCTGTCAATATCATTTCAGCTCAGCCTGAGTTCAAGCAGAATCCCGGCTATTAATCATTAAAAGACTAAAATAATGATGAAAAAGATTTCAATACTTTTCGCGAGCGTTGTCGCTATGCTGTCTTTTAATAGCTGTAGCGAGACTTGGGATGATAACCCCACGCTCTATGGCGTTCCCGAAAACGCTACATTCACATTGAATAAGCCCACCATGGCTGACAATCTTGTACTGCTTGATCAGGGTGGCACTCTCCATCTCACATGTAATCAGCCTGATTACGGGTATCAGGCTCCCGCGTGCTATGAAGTGCAGGCATCCTTGACTCAGGATTTTGCCAAGTATGAGACTTTAGGCACTGTGCTGTATAACCGTGCCGAGATAAATCCTCCTTGCGATGAGGTTGCCAATGCCGCATGTAAGCTCCTCGGTGTGGTTGAAGAGGTGGATGTGCCCACGACTCCCATATCGTTGTGGATCCGTCTCCGTGCATATATCGATCAGAGCCCCGAGAATACAACATGCTATTCCAATGCTGTAGAATATAAGCAGGTACAGGTTTATTACAACATTTCTGTACCGGGCCTGCAGACAGGTCTCTATCTCCGTGGCGATATGAATGGCTGGGGTGTGACTGATGAGTTCCTCACCACCGACGAGATGGGTATTTATGAGTTGGACAACGTTACCATCACCAAGGGACAGACCTTCAAGATCGCTGATGCCGATTGGGGGCCCATCAATCTTGGAGCCGGTTCAGCTGAACTTAAGATCAACGAGCCTTATACTCTCAATGGCGGGGATAATCCCGGCAACCTCTCCTGTCCCGATGATTTCACCGGAAAATTAAAACTTGAACTGCGTGCCGGTAAGTACTATCTAACTCTCATTACTTCCGAAGAGCAGAAATAACAGTTAATGAGTAAATACTTATGAAGAAGTTTAATATATTTCTTGTAGGACTGGCCGCTTTGGGAGTTGCCTCATGTGAAGATGGTCCCGGTATCGCCCAACCTACTGTTCAGCCCGAACTTCCTGCTTTCACTTCTGGCGATGTGCAGATTGCTCTCAGTCAGGCGTTGGGTGCTTCCGCGATCAATCTTCAAAATTCAGTGGCCGATGGTCTCTCGGTTGATATTGCCGAGGTGGTATCGACTGAGAATCTTCCTGAGGATGCAACCCTTGGTTTCGGTCTCGAAATTGCCGATAACGAATCCTTTGCTAATTATCGTGAGGTCAAAGGTCCGGTCGATGCCGAGGGCTCTGCTGTAGCCTCCGCTCTGGAACTCAATAGCGCTCTTAAAGCTATTGCCGGCAACGTTCTCACCCCTGTTACTGTCTACTATCGTATCCCCGGATATGTAACCATTAATAATGGTATCTATCGACTTGGATCAGCCGACAAGTATTATGGTAACGGTTCGGTTAGCATAACTCCTCTTGACAATCCTGTTGTCTCAGTTGACCTTGTCGGTGTGCTCGCTGCAGGTGCTATCGATCTCCAGGTCCTCACTGAAGATAATGTTGAAACTGTTGATGTTGTGAATGTTTCTTCGGTGGCTCCACTTTATGAGGGCTACACCATGTCGTATAAATTCATCCTTTCGGCAACTCAGGATATGGCTGAACCGGTGGAGTGTGCGGCTACTGTGGAGAATGGTGTTGTCTCTGTATCCGTTGAAGATTGGAGCAATGCTCAGAAGAAGTTCTATGGTGTAAGCACCCAGGAACGCGATGTTTATTGGGGAATCCAGGCTTTCTATACCTATAATGGGGCCACTTATAACGTGAGTGGCGATGACAATTGTGTTAAGACTGGCGTGATAAGCGTCACACCTCTTGATGTTCCCCGTCACCTTTGCGCTCCCAATGACACTCAGGGTTGGGATTTCGCTACCGCCCAGTGGCTTCTCGCAGTTGGCGACACTGAGACTTATCGCGGTTATGCCTATTATGGCGGTACATGGGGTGGCAAGATCGGCAACGATATGTCGGGATCGCAGGTATGGTATGGTGCTGTAGATGGTACTCAGGTAACTGACCCTGCTACCGGAATAACCACAGTCGAGCTTTCTGAAACAGGTGGCAACATTCTCACCAATGTCACCCCCCAGCTCTTCTGGATTGAGGTGGATATGACCGATCCCGATAAGATTACAGCAAAATTCAGTCCTGTAAATACTATAGGTATCATTGGAGGTGCAACCCCCGATGGATGGAACGGTTCTACAGCTATGTCTCCTTCTGCCGACTGTCTCACCTGGACTCTCGATACTACTCTTGGCGACGGTGATTTCAAATTCCGTGCCAATGATGCTTGGGTGATAGATCTAGGTGGATCATTGACCGATCTTCAGCAGGGCGGTTCTAATATCGTTCCTCCTGTTACCGGTGATGTGACTATTACCCTTCACCTTGGAAATGTGCCCTACTCGGCTACCATCCAGTCAAGGTAATTATTCTTTAAAACAAACAACCCTCTGATAGCGCCGTCCGGGCTGGCTCGACACATTGAGCCGTCCGGACGGCCATTTTTGTATATATCGCCGAAACATTGTAATTTTGCAGTGTGAAAAGTGGTTGGTTTTACCTTTATTCGGGTAATCAGCAAGTGTCGCATAAATCTTAATTTTGCAATGCTAACCAATCAGAGTATTAAGCTATGGAAATAATCAGGGATAAAGAATTTGGCGGTGAGCGTCCGCTGTTTGCAAGTCGCGATCTACAGCTCGAGAATGTCACTTTTCATGCCGGAGAGTCGGCATTGAAGTGCTGTACCGATATTGTGGCCCGTGATTGCCGTTTCGAGGGGAAATATCCTTTCTGGCACGTCAAGGGTTTTGAGGTAAGCCACTGTGAGTTCACCCCCGGTGCGCGTGCCGCCTTGTGGTACTCCTCGGGTCTGCGCATGACCGATACTCAGGTTGATGCACCCAAGATGTTCCGCGAGATGGACGGTGTGGACCTTGAGCGCGTCAACATTCCCGATGCCCAGGAGACCCTCTGGCACTGTCGCAACGTGAGGCTTCGCGACGTGGATGTGCGCAATGCCGACTACCTTTTCATGCACTCCGAGAATATCGACATCGACCGTTACCACCAGGAGGGTAACTATTCGTTCCAGTATTGCCGCAATGTGGTGATACGCAATGCCGAGATCCACTCCAAGGATGCTTTCTGGAACACCGAGAATGTTACCGTAGAGGATTCCTCCCTCTCGGGTGAATATCTCGCATGGCATTCGCGCGGATTGCGCCTGGTGCGTTGCCACATCTCGGGCACCCAGCCCCTGTGTTACTGCGAGGATCTTGTGCTTGAGGATTGCACATTCGATGCCGATGCCGACCTGGCGTTTGAGGACTCCTCGCTCCATGCCACAGTTCTCTCCGGCATGACCAGTATCAAGAATCCCCGCTCAGGCTCCATCAGCGTGAAGAGTGTGGGCGAGCTGATACTCGATGAAAACATCCTCCCTCCCGCCGACTGCAAGATCACAGTGGCCGAATAACAGATTCTCTTAATACACCTGTAACACCATACCACCGTGTACGATTTCGACTCATCGCCCTCACGCGTAGGCTCAGGTTCCTACAAGTGGGACGAATATCCCGGCACTGTCCCTCTGTGGGTGGCCGACATGGACTTTCCTACCGCCCCGTGCATCATCGAGGCCCTGCGTCGCAGGGTGGATCATGGAGTGTTTGGCTACACTTTTGTGCGCGATGCCTACTATGAGGCCCTCACCGGGTGGTTCGCCTCCCGTCATGGCTTCCGCTTCACGCGCAAGGATGTGATATGCGTTCCCGGTGTTGTTCCGGCGCTTTCAGCCGTCATAAAGGCACTTGCCAAGCCGGGCGAGGGGGTGATAGTAATGACTCCCGTCTACAACTGCTTCTTCTCCTCGATACGCAACAACGGGTGCCGCATCATCGAGTCTCCGTTGCTGATTGAGGATGCAGGCGACGGTGAGTTTTCCTACCGCATTGATTTCGACGGACTGGAGCGCTTGGCCTCCGACCCGTCGGTGACGATGCTCCTGCTCTGTAACCCGCATAATCCGGGCGGACGTGTATGGACTCCGGCCGAACTTACCCGAGTGCGTGACATCTGCCGTGCTAACGGAGTGCAGGTGGTGAGCGATGAGATACATTGCGAGCTCACAATGCCGGGCTATACCTATACGCCTTACGGAACCATAGACCCCGATGCCGTGTATTGTCTCTCTCCGTCCAAGGCATTCAATACCGCCGGCCTCCAGAATGCAGTGATCGTGTGTTTCTCCGATGAGAAACGCGCCCTCATTGACCGCGCCGTCAACATCAACGAGGTGTGTGATGTCAACCCCTTTGGAGTCGAGGGGCTTATAGCGGCATATTCGCCTGACGGAGCGGAGTGGCTCGGTGAGTTGAAAGCCTATCTCGCCGGCAATTGGGAACTCACACGCGAATTTTTCCACAGCCATTTCCCATCCCTCCCTCTGGCGCGCCTCGAAGCCACCTATCTGCCTTGGATCGACGTGCGTCCGCTCGGCATGACAGGGACGGAATTTGCCGATGTAGTGGAGCGTGATTGCAAGGTGAAGATCAACGGTGGTGCCATGTATGGCGACGACCGCTTTATCAGACTCAACATCGCCTGCCCGCGTCCGTTGCTCCGCGAGGTGTTTGACCGGTTTAGTGAATTGAAATTATAATCAGGTTATAGTTTGCTGATTGATAAGATACGTTCAGGAGAGAAGCTTTCGTTTGCACAGCAATTGAAGCTTACAGCCCAGCTGTCGTGGCCTGCCATGATGGCCCAGCTCTCCAGTATCATGATGCAATACATCGACGCTGCTATGGTGGGGCGTCTCGGAGCCGATGATTCCGCCTCGGTGGGACTTGTTTCCACCTCCCTGTGGCTGTTTTGGGGCATCTGCTCGGCTGTGACCATGGGTTTCTCGGTCCAGGTGGCCCACAGCATCGGAGCCGGCGACCATGCCCGTGCGCGTCGCATATTGCGCCAGGCCATCACGTCGTGCCTCATATTCAGCGTGGCGGTAGCTTTCGTTGGCGCATGTATCGCCGGGCCGTTGCCTCATTGGCTCGGAGGCAATGAGGCTGTATGCCCTAAAGCTTCGCTCTATTTCCTCGTGTTTGTGCTCGCCCTTCCGCTCCTCACCATGAATTATCTTGGTGGAGGTATGCTCCGGTGTGTCGGCAATATGAAAGTGCCGGGCGGCCTCAATGTGATGATGTGTCTGCTCGACATTCTGTTCAATTTCATCCTCATATTCCCTACGCGGTCTATCAGCGTCGCCGGATTTGAGTTCACTATGCCCGGAGTCGGACTCGGTGTGCTCGGTGCAGCTCTCGGCACAGTCTCAGCCGAAATTGTCACGGCCGGACTCATGATGTGGTATCTCTGTTTCCGTCAGGAGGGGATGGCAATAGTAAGGGAGATGGGTTCATTCCGTCCGGCCCGCGATGTGATACGCAAGGCCCTCAAGGTCTCGGCTCCCATGACACTCGAACATGCCGTGATATGTGGGGCGCAGATTGCTGTCACTGTCATAGTGGCCCCGCTCGGAGTCATGGCTATCGCGGCCAATGCGTTTGCCGTCACGGCCGAGAGTATCTGTTACATGCCCGGCTACGGTATCGGCGATGCGGCCACCACTCTTGTGGGGCAGAGCTACGGAGCGCGTAGGCTCGATCTGGCAAAGCGATTCGGATACATCACCGTTGGGCTTGGAATGGTCACAATGACGGTGATGGGTGTGGTGCTATATATCGGTGCACCGTGGGTTATGGAGCTGATGTCGCCTGTGGGTGAGATCGTTGATCTTGGAGTCCGCTCGCTCCGCATCGAGGCCTTTGCCGAACCTATGTTCGCGGCATCCATTGTGGCCTATGGTGTGATGATCGGTGTGGGCGACACGGTGGTGCCTGCTGTGATGAATTTCGGCAGTATATGGCTCGTGCGCTTACCGCTTGCGGCGCTCCTTGCTCCCACTATGGGATTAGCCGGAGTCTGGACCGCAATGTGCATCGAGCTGTCGTTCCGAGGAGCCATATTCCTGTTCCGCCTCATCCGCGGCTCATGGTTGAAGAAAGGATTGTAGCCACCGTGAGATGCGATTAGTCCGTCAAGTGTGCTTTCAGGTCGAAAATCACTATAATTAGGTATTTCAGTTGACGAATATAATGTCTAATTTTGCACCCGATAAATTGTGTTTCGACTATGAGACTATCGCAACTTACCACCGGACAGTCCGGTGTCATCATAAAAGTGTTGGGTCATGGTGCATTCCGAAAGCGCATGATCGAGATGGGATTTGTGCGTGGCCAGGAGATCAAGGTGCTCATGGCCGCTCCACTCAAGGATCCGGTGAAGTATGAAATCATGGGTTATGAGGTTTCGCTCCGTAGAGCCGAAGCCGATCTTGTTGAGGTTGACACCCGTGCCGGCGAGGCTCAGGCTGTATCTCACACTAACACCGTGAATGATTCCTTGGCAGATGCGCCAGGGACCGGAGATTCGGCTAACGTCATAGCGGGCCATCAGCGCCAGCATGTTATAAACATCGCGCTCATCGGTAACCCCAATTGTGGCAAGACCTCGCTGTTCAATGTCGCTTCGGGTGCACGCGAGCATGTGGGTAACTACAGTGGCGTTACCGTTGATGCCAAGAAAGGATCGTTCAGTTACGGAGGATACCGGTTCAATATCGTAGACCTTCCGGGAACTTACTCGCTCGCGTCTTATTCACCCGAGGAGCTGTATGTGCGCCGTTATCTGCGCGACGAGACCCCCGATGTGATCATCAATGTGGTCGACGGTTCCAATCTCGAGCGCAATCTGTATCTCACCACCGAGCTCATTGACATGGACCGCTCCATGGTGATAGCACTCAACATGTACGATGAGCTGGAGCGGGCCGGTACTACTCTCGACTATGAGACTCTCGGCGGTATGATAGGCGTTCCCATTGTGCCCACTGCGGCCAAAAGCGGTAAGGGCATACACCAGCTCTTTGACACCGTGATACGTGTCTACGAGGGCAATGAGCCGTCGGTGCGCCATGTGCATGTGTCGCTCGGAGCCCAGTTGGAGAAAGCACTGTCGGGTATAAAGGATGAACTTAAGTCCCATCCGGCCGTAGAGAGACATTTCTCACCGCGCTATCTGGCTATAAAGTTGCTTGAGGGAGACTCGGAGGTACAGCATCAGGTGCTTTCTCTTCCTGATGCCCGTCATCTGATTGAGTTGCGCGACCGGAGTGTGGCCGAGTATGAGAAATCCAATCCAGGTCTTGACATAACCGCCGCTATAGCCGATGAGAAATACGGTTTCATTGCCGGAGCGCTTGCCGAGACCATGAGGAAGGAGGAAAATCCCGGTACGAGCTCCACTCATATCATAGACACGATCGTCACCAACAAGCTGTTTGGGTTCCCCATATTCATCGCCATAATGACGTTCATCTTCTGGGCCACGTTCTATATCGGAGCTTTCCCTATGGAATGGATCGAGAGTCTTGTGGGGTGGATAGGCGAGATGGTGCGCGGATATATGCCCGACGGATGGCTCAAGGATCTCATAGCCGACGGTATCATCGGTGGCGTGGGAGGTGTCATAGTGTTCCTTCCCAATATTCTTATCCTCTATGCGTGCATCTCGTTTATGGAGGATTCCGGCTACATGGCACGAGCCGCGTTCATCATGGACAAGCTCATGCACCGGCTTGGGCTTCATGGCAAGTCGTTCATACCGCTCGTGATGGGATTTGGCTGTACGGTGCCCTCCATCATGGCCACACGCTCTATCGAGAGCCGGTCGAGTCGCATCATCACCATCCTGATCAATCCTTTCGTGAGCTGTTCGGCCCGCTTGCCCATATATGTGCTTCTGATAGGCACTTTCTTCCCTAACCATGCCACTATAGTATTCCTGAGCATATATCTGGCCGGAATACTGGTAGCCGGCATCACGGCGCGTCTGCTCCGTAAGTTCTGGTTCGGACAGGACGAAACTCCCTTTGTGATGGAGCTTCCCCCTTACCGTGTGCCTACCTTCAAGTCCACCATGCGTCACATGTGGGGCAAGGGTGAGCAATATCTCCGCAAGATGGGTGGTATAATTCTTGTGGCAAGTATCATCGTGTGGGCTTTGAACTATTTCCCCCACCATGACGACGCTCCTGCCCCCGGAGTTGAGATGACCGTGGCTGATGATTCCACTATTGACCCGTCGCGCGACTCATATCTTCAGATGATGGGCAAGGCCGTCAATCCGCTCATGGAACCGCTCGGGTTCAACTGGCGTGCCACCGTGGCTGCCATTGCAGGTGTACCGGCCAAGGAGATAGTTGTATCCACTCTCGGCGTGCTCTATACCGGCGAGGAGGAGGCCGAGGAATCCACCCTCTCGGCCCGTATCACCGAGCCTAATCCCGCAACGGGAAAGCCCGATTTCAATATGGCTGTGGCTCTCAGCTTCATGGTGTTTGTGTTGCTCTACTGCCCGTGCATAGCCACTATCACAGCCGTGGTGAGGGAGACAGGCAATCCGCGTTACGGCCTCTTTACCATCGTGTGCAACACGATTGTGGCATGGGCATTCGCATTTGTAGTGTATAGGTTTGCCTTATTGTTGATATGACGTATTACGGTATGAGGGGTTGTTTTTTAACAACTCCTTATTTGCCGAGCAGTTCAAACGTGTCGACATATATCTCCGTGACATTATGTTTTATGGTGTTGCGGTCCTCCCATGTACGGTAACGCAATTTCCCTTCGATATACATTTTGGTACCCTTGCGTATATAGCGTTCGGCCACTTCGGCGGCACCGTCCCACATTATTATATTGTGCCATTCAGTAGGGCCGGGGCGTTCTGATCCATCGGGCATACGCACCGGTGGCTCGTTGGTCGCGAGTGGAAATGATGCTATAGGACGCTTCTCCACATACCTTATATCCGGATCGCGCCCCACGTTGCCTATAAGAATTACTTTGTTTACGCTCATGGGATATTTGTTTGGTATGGTTACTTGTTGCAAAGATACGAGTTATTCCATTAAAAACAATACAGGAGTTACTGTCTTTTATTTTTAACTTTAATTAATAAAAGTGTAAAATCGTAAGTTGACACCTATTTTAAAGGCTTGAAATTGAAATAATTTTGAGTGATACTGCTGAATAATTTATGAATTTTAAGCAAAAAACGATGGGTGTAATGTCAGGAATAAATGATTTGTTGTATTTGAAATTAGGATATTTGAGGAATTTGTTATAATTTTGTGAATGTAAGATAAAGACATTATATAACCCACTATATAAGAAAAAAATCCACTGACGTTAAGTACTATGTGTAAGCTGCGAAGGGGGACCGCGAGGCCGTCCTTCGCTATTTTTGTATAATACTTATTGTAAAAAATAGCCTCTGATACGGGTCAGTGAAAATGGGTCAGCGGATTTTTCCGGTTGGCAAAGAGGTGGATCGGATATAAAGTGTTAT
>JAMPHR010000003.1:275753-301086 GCA_023663345.1 Paenibacillus sp.
GGTGAAGCCGAACTTCTCGTCGAGCACCTTGTAGGGGGCAGATGCTCCGAAGTGGTCGAGGCCGAACACTTCGCCGTCGGATCCCACTACGCCACGCAGGGTGGAGGGGAGACCGGCAGTGAGGCCGAAGGTGGGCACGCCGGGGGTGAGCACTGCCTGACGGTAGTCGACAGGCTGGTTGTTGAAGAGACCGATGGAGGGCACTGACACCACGCGGGCCTTGAGACCCTGGGCGGCGAGGCGCTCGGCTACTTCAACGAGGAGGGATACCTCCGAACCATTGGCCACGAGTATCACGTCGGGGTTCTGGGCTTCGACTACCACGTAGCCACCACGACGGCAACCGGCGGCTGCCTCGGCGTAACGGTCGCCTGAAGCGGCGGGGAGGTCGGGGAGGTTCTGGCGGGAAAGCACGAGAGCCGAGGGGGTCTCGAAGTTCTCCATAGCCATTGCCCATGCTACAGAAGTCTCGACAGCGTCGGCCGGACGGAGCACGAGCATCGAGGGCTTGCCACTGAGGTTGCGGAGCTCCTCCATGAGACGGAGCTGGGCTTCCTGCTCGACGGGTTCGTGGGTGGGACCGTCCTCACCTACGCGGAATGCGTCGTGAGTCCAGATGTATTTAACGGGAAGCTCCATGAGGGCGGCCATGCGCACAGCGGGCTTCATATAGTCGGAGAACACGAAGAATGTGCCGCAAGCACCGATGACTCCGCCGTGGAGGGCGATACCGTTCATGACGGCGGCCATAGTGAGCTCGGTAACACCGGCGTGGAGGAATGCACCCGAGAAGTCACCCTTTACGAAGGGATGGGTCTTCTTGAGGAATGCGTCGGTCTTGTCGGAGTTGGCAAGGTCGGCTGAGGATACAATCATGTTGTTGACCTTCTCGGCGAGCACACCGAGGACGTCGGCCGAAGCCTGACGGCTGGCGATGTTGGCCTTGTGGGGGATGGCCTTCCAATCGATCTCGGGGAGCTTGTTGTCAAGGAACGTGTGGAGTTCCTTGGCGAGCTCGGGGTTGGCGGCCTCCCAGGCAGCCTGCTCGGCACGGCGGGCCTTCACGATCTCGCGGAGCTCGGCACGGCGGGCCTCATAGAGATCCTTGGCCTCGTCGAAGATCACCCAGGGATTCTCGGGATCGGCTCCGAGATTCTTCATTGTGGCGGCATAGTCGGCACCCGATGCGCTGAGGGGCTGACCGTGGGTCGAGCACTGACCCTCGAAGTTGGAGCCGTCGGCCTTGACACAGCCACGGCCCATCACGGTGTGACCTATAATAATGGTGGGGCGCGACTTCTCGCCCTGAGCCTCGATGATGGCACCGGCTATCTGCTCGGGATCGTTGCCGTTGATCTCAAGGACATTCCATCCCCATGCACGATACTTGGCTGCCACATCCTCGTCGTCGACAGCGTCGACCATGGTGGAGAGCTGTACCTTGTTGCTATCGTAGAACATTATGAGGTTGCTGAGGCCGAGGTGTCCGGCAAGACGTCCGGCACCCTGTGAGATCTCCTCCTGGATACCACCGTCGGAGATGAAAGCGTAGGTCTTGTGAGAGAGCCACTCGCCGAAACGGGCGGCGAGGAAGCGCTCGGCGATGGCGCAGCCTACAGCCATGGTGTGACCCTGGCCGAGAGGACCGGAGGTGTTCTCGACACCACGCTCGGGGTGAAGCTCGGGGTGACCGGGAGTGGGAGATCCCCACTGGCGGAACTGCTGGAGCTCGGCGATGGTGTAGTGGCCGAAGAGTGCGAGCACGCTATAGAGCATGGGCGACATGTGGCCGGGATCGAGGAAGAAGCGGTCGCGGGCAAGCCACTTGCCGTCGTCGGGGTCGGTAACGAGGAATTGGGAATAGAGAACGTTGACAAAGTCGGCACCACCCATGGCGCCACCGGGATGTCCGGATTTAGCTTTCTCAACCATCGAGGCGGCGAGGACACGGATATTGTCGGCCGCACGGTTTACTGCTGTCAGATTCATGTAGAATTGTATGATAAATGGTATAGTTATTTCAGAATAAGGTAGAATAAGTATTTTTCCAGTATGATCCTGATAGGGAATCGGCCGATATAAAAATACAATAAGTCGAAACCGATAGCCGGATGGATACGCAAATATACAAAATAAAATTAAAAAAGATGGCCCGCGAGTACGTAATAATACAGATTTATACGTATATGATACATAGAGATAAAAAAAATCGTTATCTTTGCCATGAAAAAGGTACTTTTATAGAGTTTTCATGCAATTATCGGCGAACCATAAAAATCACACAAATAACTAATTCTTATCTTAAACAATTTTATCAATGACAACATCCGTTAAAAAGAACGGTAACACGGTGGCCATCGTGACGATGTTTTTCGTCTTCGCGATGATCTCGTTTGTAACCAACATGGCGGCCCCGTTCGGTAATATCTGGGGATTCAGATATGCCTGGGCAGGTATGGCCGGCAACCTTATGAACTTCACGGCCTACCTATTCATGGGTATTCCCGCCGGTAACATGCTTATCCGCTACGGATATAAGAAGACCACCCTTATCGCTCTCGCCGTGGGTGCGATCGGTCTCGGCGTGCAGTTGCTGTCGAGCGTAGTGGGCGACAACATCATCGTGATCGGTGGTGAGAACCCTACCACGCTTAACCTGTTCATCTATCTGCTCGGCGCATTGATATGCGGTTTCTGCGTATGTATGCTCAATACCGTGGTCAACCCCATGCTCAATCTGCTTGGCGGCGGCGGCAACAAGGGCAACCAGCTGATACAGACCGGCGGTGCGCTCAACTCGCTTGCCGGAACCCTCACCCCGATGATGGTGGGTGTGCTCGTGGGCACTCTGACCAAGGAGACCACCATGGCATCGGTAGCCCCGCTCGTTGTGACCGGTATCGTGATCTTCGTGCTGGCTTTCATCGTGATCTCGTTTGTCAAGCTCCAGGAGCCCCAGGCCAACCTGAGCAATGTGAAATATGAGCGCAGCCCGCTTGCTTTCCGTCACTGTCTGCTCGGCATCGTGGCCATTTTCTTCTATGTAGGTATCGAGATCGGTATCCCCGGTGAGATGAACGCATGGATAAGCCGTGAGAGCTTTGAGGGTGCAGCCGCCGTGGCCGGTTCGCTCGCCGCATTGTACTGGCTGATGATGCTCGTGGGACGTTTCCTCAGCTCGATCATCAGCGGTAAGGTTTCGACCCGCGCCCAGCTGATCACCGCCTCGTCGGTGGCCATCGTGCTTGTGCTGTTTGCCATTTTCCTTCCCGAAGACATCACTTTCCAGTCACCTCAGATCGACATGCTGAACATCTACAGCGGTGAGGTGCCCATGAAATGTCTGTTCCTCTTCCTGTGCGGACTTTGCACCTCAGTGATGTGGGGCGGTATCTTCAACCTCGCTACCGAGGGTCTGGGCAAGTACACCGCCAAGGCTTCTGGCCTGTTCATGATGATGGTGGTAGGCGGTGGTATCATGCCGTTCATCCAGGACTGGATCGGCCGTACAGCTGGCTACGTGAACAGCTACTGGCTCGTTCTTGCCATGCTCGTGTACATATTCTACTATGCTATAATTGGCTCGAAGAATGTCAACACCGATATCCCCGTAGCTCTCGAGGATGAACTCGATCCCCGTGATCTCTAATTGACATTCATGCCCGTGGGCGGTGCTGGTCACCGGCCCGAAGGATCACACAAGACAGAACACCCTGCCATTGACGCGCTCAATGGCAGGGTGTTGTTTTATTTCCTAACGAGAGTGGGAGGAATGAGGACAACGGTCAGTTGACAGGCTCGTCACGGGGACTGCGCGGTGCAGGCGACGGTTGACGGCTACGGACAGCTGATGGCGATTTCTGTTGCTTCCTGCGGGGCTTGCGGTTGACCTGCTCAGAGGATGGGTCAGGGAGCGGAATGGCGTTGATGAGACTGTCAGAGGGCAACGCACCGTGTGGCGTGCTTACCGAGGATTGTGTCGACGGCTCACGGCCAAAAAGGTGATCACGGCATAGGTAAGCCGAGGCGAGCAGGAGGAGGATGAGCAGGAATATCAGGCCGCGCTTTTCGGCCGTAGTGACTGGAGGGTGAGAGGGCATGGAGAGGATGAATGGGGGATAGAAGCCTACGCCAGTATGGGCGTGACATGACATGATGAGTACCGGTAAGAAAAGAGGGATAATAAAAAATCCATCCCGGAGACTCCGGAATGGATTTTTTATCTGGATAATTCGCGGATGATTATTCAGCGGCGGGAGCCTCAGTGGCAGGTGCCTCAGCAGCGGGTGCTGCGGGAGCCTCGGCAGCGGGCTTAGCGCTCTTGCGAGAGCGACGGGTGCGGCCGGCTTTCTTGGCGGGCTTGTCATTGAGCATGTTTTCGTTGTAGTCAACGAGCTCGATGAAGCAGGTCTTGGCGTTGTCACCGAGACGGTTGCCAGTCTTGAGGATGCGGGTGTAGCCACCGGGACGGTTAGCGATCTTCTGAGCGATTTCGCGGAAGAGCTCGGTCACGGCCTCCTTGTTCTGGAGCTCAGCGAAGACAAGGCGACGGTTGGGGGTGCTGTCCTCCTTTGCACGGTTGATAAGGGGCTCGGCATACATGCGGAGAGCCTTAGCCTTAGCAAGAGTGGTGAAGATGCGCTTGTGCATGATCAGTGAGATGGTCATGTTGGCGAGCAGCGAGTCGCGATGAGCCTTCTTGCGGCTGAGATGGTTGAATTTCTTATTATGTCTCATCGTAGTAGTTACTCTTTATCAAGTTTATATTTGGAGATATCCATCCCGAAGGAGAGATTGAGGTTGGCCAGAAGTTCATCGAGCTCGGTAAGAGACTTCTTACCGAAGTTGCGGAACTTGAGGAGGTCGGTCTTGTTGAAGACAACGAGCTCGCCAAGGGTCTCGACCTCGGCGCTCTTCAAGCAATTGAGCGCGCGGACGGAGAGGTCCATATCGACAAGCTTGGACTTGAGCAGCTGTCGCATGTGGAGCACTTCTTCATCGAATTCCTCTTCGCCATCCTGCTCGTCGGTCTCGAGGGTGATTTTCTCGTCGGAGAAGAGCATGAAGTGGTAGATGAGGATCTTGGCGGCCTCCTTGAGAGCGTCCTTGGGAAGGATTGATCCGTCGGTAGTAATTTCGAGAGTGAGCTTGTCGTAGTCAGTCTTTTGATCAACGCGGAAGTTCTCCACCGTGTACTTCACATTCTTGATGGGGGTGTAGATTGAGTCGATGGCGATGACATCGATGGCATCGTTGGGACCCTGGTTCTCCTCAGCGGGAACCCATCCGCGACCCTTGTTGATAGTGACGTCGATAGTGAAGCTTGCGCTCGGATCCAAATGGCAGATGACAAGGTCGGGGTTCAGGACTTCAAATCCTGAGAGGACTTTGCCGATGTCACCGGCTGTGAACTCTTCCTTGCCTGACACAGTGATGGAAGCCTTCTCAAACTCAGTCTCTTCGACAGTCTGCTTGAGATTGACTTTCTTGAGGTTAAGGATGATGTTGGTGACATCTTCCTTGACACCGGGGATAGTGTCGAACTCGTGGCGCACACCGTCGATGCGGATCGACGAAATTGCGAAACCTTCGAGCGAAGAGAGGAGGATACGACGAAGGGCGTTACCTATGGTAATACCATAACCCGGCTCCAATGGCTTAAACTCAAATTTACCGAAATGGTTATCGGCTTCCAACATTAGTACTTTGTCAGGTTTTTGGAATGCTAATATAGCCATGGATCTTAATTTAATGATTATTTAGAATACAACTCGACGATAAGCTGCTCTTTGATATTCTCGGGGATGTCTTCGCGGGCGGGAACGTGGAGGAACTTGCCGGCCTTAACGTTCTCATCCCACTCGAGCCAGGGATATTTGCTGTGATTGAATCCTGCGAGTGCGTCGGAGATAACTTCGAGAGACTTGGATTTTTCGCGTACACCGATAACGTCGCCGGGCTTAACAGCGTAGGAAGCGATGTTAACTACCTTGCCGTTTACCACGATGTGGCGGTGGAGTACGAGCTGACGGGCAGCAGCGCGGGTGGGGGCGATACCGAGACGGTAAACCACGTTGTCGAGACGGCCTTCGAGAAGCTGAAGGAGGATCTCACCGGTGATACCCTTGGCGCGTGAGGCCATGTCAAAGAGGTTGTGGAACTGCTTCTCGAGCACACCGTAGGTGTACTTGGCCTTCTGCTTCTCGCGGAGCTGTACACCGTACTCGGATGTCTTGCGGCGCTTGTTGAGGCCGTGCTGTCCCGGGGGATAGTTCTTCTTGGTGAGAACCTTGTCTTCACCGAAGATAGGTTCGCCGAACTTACGGGCGATTTTGGTGCGGGGACCTGTGTATCTTGCCATTTTAGTAGGATGTTTAATAGTTTTGCGTCCGGTCGCTCCGAGGAGCCTAACGGGGGGGAGGAGGTGTTTTCAACCGCTGTCTCTAAGTGACAGCCGCGACCACAGAGAGGTGAATAAAAATGTGGTCTATTTCACGGGACAGGGTATTGAAAGCCCGGATCCGATTGCCATTAAGGCTGGAGGTTGAAGCGGAGATGATGCCACTGGGGAGCAGGGAGCGGAGCTGGCCGCTGTAGCCCGGGACATCTCTATGCCGCCCTGAGACCGACGCGATGGTGTAAATTGATGAATCGACTCCTAAATATTAAACGCGACGACGCTTGGGAGGGCGGCAGCCATTGTGGGGCAGCGGAGTTACGTCAACGATTTCGGTGACTTCGATGCCTGCACCGTGGATGGTGCGGATAGCTGACTCGCGGCCGTTACCGGGACCCTTAACATAAGCCTTCACTTTGCGGAGGCCGAGGTCGTAGGCGACTTTAGCGCAGTCCTGAGCTGCCATCTGGGCAGCGTAAGGGGTGTTCTTCTTGGAGCCACGGAAGCCCATCTTGCCTGCCGATGACCAGGAGATAACCTGACCCTCGGAATTGGCTAAGCACACAATGATGTTGTTGAAAGATGAGTGAACGTGAAGCTGACCAGCTGCGTCAACCTTGACGTTTCTCTTCTTAGCGGCGACTGTCTTCTTTGCCATATTCTGTTATTATTTAGTAGCTTTCTTCTTGTTAGCGACTGTCTTCTTGCGTCCCTTGCGGGTACGTGCGTTGTTCTTGGTGCTCTGGCCACGCACGGGGAGACCGTTACGGTGACGGATGCCACGGTAGCAACCGATGTCCATGAGACGCTTGATGTTGAGCTGGATTTCGCTGCGGAGGTCACCCTCTACCTTGTAGTCAGCACCGATCACTTCGCGCACCTTTGCTGCCTGATCGTCGCTCCAATCCTTTACCTTGATGTTGACATCAATGCCGGCCTTGTCGAGGATGCTCTTAGCAGCACTGCGACCGATACCGAAGATATAGGTCAAGGCGATTTCACCTCTTTTGTTCTGGGGGAGGTCAACTCCCACGATTCTAACTGCCATATAATTAAGTTGACTTAAATTTTTGTGCAAAGTTACAACTATTTTCGCATTGATTAAGGCCGGAATGAGTCAAACGCAACACAAATTAGAAATCGTTAGAACAATTTAACTAACTTGAGCCTGCGTTTCACTCCCGGTCCTAACCGATGTGCGATATTAGCCTTGACGCTGCTTGTATTTGGGGTTTTTCTTGTTGATGACGTAAAGACGTCCTTTGCGGCGCACGATTTTGCTATCGGGAGTGCGCTTCTTCACTGAAGCTCTTACTTTCATTTTTCAGATATACTTAGAAGTGTGATTGATTTTGATTCTGTCTTGATTATTTGTAACGGAAGGCGATGCGGCCCTTGGAGAGGTCATAGGGTGACATCTCGACCTTGACCTTGTCGCCGGGGAGGATCTTGATGTAGTGCATACGCATCTTGCCTGAGATGTGGGCAGTGATCTCATGCCCGTTCTCGAGCTCGACGCGGAACATTGCGTTGGAAAGAGCCTCGACGATGGTTCCGTCTAATTCGATTGCAGCTTGTTTTGCCATACAGTTTTATAAAGGAGTAGTAGGTGGTGATAATGATGGATCAGATAAAACGTTCGCCCATCGCCTCGCGAATGTAGTCGAAGGTGGTGAGTATGCGCGGTCCTTCGGGCTCGATGGTGATGGTGTGCTCGTAGTGGGCCGAAGGCTTACGGTCCTTGGTGCGGCACTGCCAGCCGTCCTGCGAGATGACGATGTTGCGGCTACCCATGTTGATCATGGGCTCGATACAGATGCACATGCCTTTCTTGAGCACCGGTCCACAACCGCGACGGCCGTAGTTGGGCACTTCGGGATCCTCGTGCATCTTGCGACCTATGCCGTGGCCACACATCTCGCGCACTACCGAGTAGCCGCGCTTCTCGCAATAGGTCTGCACGGCGTTGGCTATGTCGCCTATGCGCCGGCCTTCCTGTGCGGCCTCGATCCCCTTGTAGAGCGATTCCTTGGTGGTGCGCAGGAGCGCCATCACTTCGGGGGATACCTCTCCGACGGGGAAGGTGTAGCACATGTCGCCGTTGTAACCGTCGAGCTCGACCACGGTGTCGATACCGATGATGTCGCCCTCGCGCAGTTCGTAGCCGGAGGGGAAACCGTGTACCACTGTCTCGTTGACTTCGATACAGAGCGTGGCGGGGAAACCTCCGTAACCGAGACATGCGGGCTTGCCGCCATTGTCGCGCATGAACTCACGCGCCACATTGTCAAGATGGCGGGTAGTCACGCCGGGAGCCACACACTTGGCTACCTCGCCAAGTGTGCGGCTCACGAGCGTGCATGCCGCTTGCATTTTCTCGATTTCTTCGGGTGTCTTAAGATAAATCATTAATCAATATCTGCGATTCCGACTGAGAGGGATCAATAAGCTGAACCGGTGGTGCGACCCTTGATCTTGCCGTCCTTCATGAGACCGTCGTAGTGGTGCATCATGAGGTGGCTTTCGATCTGCTGGAGGGTGTCGAGCACTACGCCCACAAGAATGAGGAGCGATGTTCCTCCGAAGAACTGTGCGAAGTTCTGGCTGATGCCGAAGAAGCGCGCAAAGGCGGGGAGGATGGCTACGATACCGAGGAAGAGTGAACCGGGGAGTGTGATACGCGACATGATGGAGTCGAGATACTCGGCGGTCTTCTTTCCGGGCTTCACACCGGGGATGAATCCGTTGTTGCGCTTCATGTCCTCGGCCATCTGGGTGGGACGCACTGTGATGGCGGTGTAGAAGTAGGTGAAGGCAACAATGAGGATGAAGTAAACGAGGTTATACCAGAAGCCGTTGATGTCAGAGAATGCCGCAGTGAATCCGCTCGCGCCCTCAGAGCTGCTGAAACCAGCAAGGGTGATGGGGATGAACATGATGGCCTGGGCAAAGATTATAGGCATCACACCGGCTGCATTGACCTTGAGGGGGATGTACTGGCGTGCACCGCCGTACTGACGGTTGCCCACGATACGCTTGGCGTACTGGACAGGCACCTTGCGGGTACCCTGCACAAGCAGTACGGCTCCGACGGTCACGGCAAACAGGAGGATGATCTCGACGATGAACATCACGAGACCGCCCTGGCTACCGGTAGCACCCGGGAGACGGCTTGTGAACTCGTAAAAGAGCGCTCCCGGGAGGCGGGCGATGATACCTACAAGGATTATGAAGGAGATACCATTGCCGATACCGCGGTCAGTGATGCGCTCACCGAGCCACATGATGAACATGGAGCCGGCAGCGAGGATGACCGTGAGGAACGCGATCGTCCAGAAGCCCATGTGGGCACCGCCTGTGGCGGCACTCACCTGGACCTGGAGATTTACGAGATAAGCAGGACCCTGGAGGAGGAGGATAAGCACAGTCAGGTAACGGGTGTACTGGCTGAGCTTCTGGCGCCCGCTCTCACCTTCGCGCTGCATCTTCTGGAATGAAGGGAGCACCATGCCAAGGAGCTGTATCACGATGGATGCCGTGATGTAGGGCATGATACCGAGGGCGAAGATGGAGGCCTGGGAGAACGCACCGCCCGAGAACATGTCGAGCAGCTGCATGAGACCGCTTTTGTTGGTGAAGTTGGACAGGGCGTCGAGGTCCTCGGGCGAAATGCCGGGGAGAACCACGTAACAGCCGAGTCGGTACACGAGCACCAGCATAAGAGTCACAAGGATGCGTTTCCTGAGCTCCTCTATGGTCCAAATGTTACGGATTGTCTGAATAAATCTCATTGCGAGGGGGAGGGTTATTAGATTTTTGTTACAGTGCCACCGGCTTCGGTGATGGCCTTTTCAGCGGCAGCCGAGAAAGCGTTGGCCACAACCTCGATCTTCTTGGTGAGAGTGCCGTTGGCGAGGATCTTGACGGGCTGCTTGCCGTTGACCATACCTGCGGCGATGAGCTCGGCGGGAGTGATCTTGTCAAGATTAGCGCTTGCGGCGAGAGTCTCGAGATCAGAGAGGTTGACAGCCTTGTACTCGGTACGCTGAAGGGGCTTGAAACCGAATTTGGGGAGACGGCGCTGAAGGGGCATCTGGCCACCCTCGAAGCCGATCTTGCGGCTGTAGCCTGAGCGAGACTTGGCACCCTTGTGACCGCGGGTAGATGTACCACCCTTGCCGGAACCGGGACCGCGACCAATGCGGGTCTTCTTATGTACAGAACCTAAGGCAGGTTTCAGATTGCTTAAATCCATAGTAGTGTAAAGATTTTTAGAAATTAGGCATTGGTCACTTCAACCAAGTGATGCACTGCTTTAACCATACCCATCACTGAGGGGGTGTCCTCGAGGACAACCGAGTGATGCATTTTCTTCAAACCGAGGGCATCGAGAGTGCGCTTCTGCACTGCAGGAGCGTTGATGCGGCTCTTAATCTGGGTGATTTTGATTTTTGCCATTGCGATTGGTGAAGATTAGCCGTTAAACACTTTGTCGATAGAAATACCGCGGTTCTGAGCGACCTGGGCGGGTGAGCGCAGTTCGCCGAGGGCAGCGATGGTAGCCTTCACGAGGTTGTGGGGGTTGGACGAGCCCTTTGACTTACAGAGGACGTCGGTGATGCCCACGCTCTCGAGCACGGCACGCATAGCACCACCGGCCTTAACACCGGTACCGTGGCTTGCGGGTTTGATCACTACGAGCGATCCGCCAAACTTGGCCTCCTGCTCGTGAGGGATTGTGCCGTTGTGAACGGGAACCTTGATGAGATTCTTCTTGGCAGCTTCAACGCCCTTGGCGATAGCGGCCTGCACTTCATTGGCTTTTCCGAGACCCCAACCAACGATGCCATTCTCATTGCCTACGACAACGATGGCAGCGAAAGTGAAGGTGCGGCCACCCTTGGTAACCTTGGTGACGCGGTTGATGGCAACGAGACGGTCGTGGAGCTCGATGTCGCCAGTGGACTTTACTTTGTTATTCTTAGATGCCATAATGAATTAGAATTTGAGACCGCCATTGCGAGCGGCGTCAGCCAGTGATTTAACACGACCGTGGAAGAGGTATCCGTTGCGGTCAAAAACGACTTCGGAGATGCCTGCGGCGATAGCCTTCTTGGCGATATCCTCGCCGACCTTAGCTGCGATTTCGCACTTGGTGCCTTCGGCGATACCCTTGGAAGAGGTAGCGCAGATGGTCTTGCCTGCGAGGTCGTCGATGAGCTGAACGTAAATCTGCTTGTTGCTGCGGAACACCGACATGCGGGGACGTGCTGCGGTGCCGGAAATCTTGCCGCGGATGCGGGCCTTGATTTTGTTTCTACGCTGTATCTTTGTAACCATAGTTGTAGACGTTAAAATTATTTAGCGCTTGCTGACTTACCAGACTTGCGACGGATAACTTCGCCCACAAACTTGATACCTTTACCCTTGTAGGGCTCGGGCTTGCGGAGTGAACGAATCTTAGCGCACACTTGACCGAGGAGCTGCTTGTCGTCGCTCTCGAGGATGATGAGCGGGTTCTTGTTGCGCTCGGTCTTAGCCTCTACCTTGATCTCGGGGGGAAGCTTTATATAGATGGCGTGGGAGAAGCCGAGCGAGAGCTCGAGTACCTGGCCGGTGGAAGCTGCGCGGTAACCTACGCCTACGAGTTCCATTTCTTTGCGGTAACCGGTGGATACGCCTACTACCATGTTGTGGATGAGAGCGCGGAAGAGTCCGTGCTGGGCACGGTGCTCGCGGTCGTCAGAGGGGCGGGTTACGTGAACGTGTCCGTCCTCTACCTTTACTTCGAGATCGGGGTTGACTTTCTGGGTGAGGGTGCCCTTGGGGCCCTTCACGGTGACTACGTTGTCGTTGTCGATGGTGACGGTAACACCAGCGGGAATCTCAATGGGAGCTTTACCTATACGTGACATATTATATTCCTCCTATTTAGATTAGTAAACGTAGCAAAGGACCTCGCCACCAATCTTGAGGTCGCGGGCCTTCTTGTTAGTCATCACGCCCTTGGAAGTAGAAAGGATGGCGATGCCAAGTCCGTTCAGTACGCGGGGCATATCTTTGTAACCGGTGTAACGGCGAAGACCCGGGCGCGACACGCGCTGGAGGTCTTTGATTGCATTGACCTTGTCGATGGGGTCATACTTGAGGGCGATCTTGATGATGCCGGCGGGATTTTCGCCTTCCTCAAACTTGTAGTTGAGGATGTAGCCTTGGTCGAAGAGGATCTTGGTGATCTCCTTCTTCAAGTTTGAGGCAGGAATCTCGACCACGCGGTGGTTAGCCTTGATTGCGTTCCTCAATCTTGTCAGATAATCTGCGATAGGATCAGTCATTTGAAAAATTGTTTAAATTGATTGGGGAGTATCCCAACAATATTTAATACTCACTGTGAATTTTCAGAGCGGGAGGAGAAAGCCGAGGACCGCTTGCCGGCCCCCGCCGGGCGGGGGTGACGGACGGGGGGAATGATCGGTCCGTTGGGGGGGGATTGTTGATTAAGCCTCGGGGTGTCGACCGGCCGCAGATTGCTCCGGGGTGAGGAGGCCGCCATTGTGTGGTGACGGCCGATCTGCCCGGCGCTGATGCTGCTTAGAGATAACGTGGTCTCGGGCCGTCGACTCTCGGCTTTTAGAGGGAAGGTGCCGTGGGCGTGGCGGGCATCATGAGTGTATGCCTCGGCCTTGAGTGGGCACCGTGAGGGGCGATATTACCAGGATGCTTTCTTGACGCCGGGGATAAGGCCAGCCGATGCCATCTCGCGGAACTGAATACGGGAGATGCCGAACTGACGGATGTATCCTTTGGGACGGCCTGTGATGGAGCAGCGGTTGTGGAGGCGGATGGGATTGCTGTTCTTGGGAAGCGACTGGAGTTTCTGTGCGGCCTCGTAGGCTTCGTCACGGTTCTCCTCGTTGACTCCGGAATTAACAATCTTCTTGAGCTCGGCACGCTTCTGGGCGTACTTGGCGGCAAGACGGGCGCGCTTCACTTCGCGGGCCTTCATTGATTCTTTAGCCATAGGGGGATGCTTAGTTTTTAGCGTTCTTGAAAGGGAGACCAAATTCCTTGAGCAGAGCGTAACCCTCTTCGTCGGTGTTGGCCGAGGTAACGAAGGTGATGTTCATACCCATGAGCTTGTTGATAGCGTCGATGTTGATCTCGGGGAAGATAATCTGCTCGGTGATGCCGAGGGTGTAGTTACCACGGCCGTCGAGCTTGCTCTCGATACCCTTGAAGTCACGGATGCGGGGAAGGGCAACGCGGACGAGTCTCTCAAGGAACTCGTACATCTTCTCGCGACGGAGGGTGACCATCACGCCGATGGGCATCTTCTTACGGAGCTTGAAGTTAGAGATATCCTTGCGGGAAAGGGTTGCAACGGCTTTCTGACCGGTGATGGCAGTGAGCTCGTTGATGGCGGTCTCGATGAGTTTCTTATCCTGGGTAGCTGCACCGAGGCCCTGGTTGATGACGATCTTCTTCAACTTGGGGACCTGCATGGGGGTGGTGTAGCTGAACTTTTCGGTGAGGGCGGGAACGATACGTTCCTGATAGTCCTTCTTAACAGTCTGGTGGCTCATTACTTAATTTCCTCTCCTGATTTTTTAGAAATGCGGATGACTTTACCATTCTCGCGGCGGATGCTGATGCGGGTAGGCTTGCCCGACTTGGGGTCGATCAAGGCGATATTGGAGATGGCGATGGGGGCTTCCATTTTGATGAGGCCACCCTGGGGGTGCTGAGCGTTGGGCTTGGTGGCTTTGGTAACCATGTTTACACCTTCCACGATTGCCTTCTGCTTCTGCACGAGGACTTTAAGCACACGGCCCTCTTTGCCGCGGTCTTCACCTGCGAGCACATAGACAATGTCGCCTTTTTTGATGTGTAACTTATGCATTACTTTAAAGTATTTGACGGGATTGATGATTAGAGGACTTCGGGTGCGAGTGACACGATCTTCATCTGGTTGGCGGCGCGGAGTTCGCGGGCAACGGGGCCGAAGATACGGGTTCCACGGAGCTCACCGGCGTTGTTGAGGAGCACGCAAGCGTTGTCGTCGAAGCGGATGTAGGAACCGTCGGGACGGCGGATTTCCTTCTTTGTGCGGACTACAACTGCCTTGGATACAGTACCCTTCTTAACGTCGGATGAGGGGATGACACTCTTGACGGATACCACGATGATGTCGCCTACTGAAGCGTAGCGACGGCCGGTTCCACCCAGTACGTGGATGCAGAGTGCTTCCTTGGCACCGCTGTTGTCGGCCACAGTTAAACGGCTTTCGGTCTGTATCATAGCTTACTTCACTTTTTCGATGATTTCTACCAGACGCCAACGCTTTGTCTTTGAGAGGGGACGGGTCTCCATGAGGCGCACGGTGTCGCCGACGGAGCACTCGTTCTTCTCGTCGTGGGCGTGATATTTCTTGGTCTTGTTGACGAACTTACCGTAGATGGGATGCTTCTCCTTCCATTTCACCATGACGGTGATGGTCTTGTCGCCCTTGTTGCTGGAAACAACCCCGATGCGTTCTTTTCTTAAATTTCTCTTTTCCATTTCTGAGGGGTGAGTTATTTGTTATTGAGTTCGCGCATGCGCAGTTCGGTCATTACGCGGGCGATAGCCTTACGGGCATGTGTAATCTTGGCGGGGCTGTCAAGGGGCGAGATAGCGTGGTTGATCTGAAGCTGGGCATAGTCCTTCTTCATCTCGGCCAGACGGTCGCGGAGATCCTTGGTTGAAACCTCGGTATATGTCTCTTTCTTCATGATGGCTTACACATTTTGAGTTGGGTCATAGTCGCGGCGAACGACGAACTTGGTGGTGACGGGGAGCTTCTGGGCAGCAAGGCGGAGAGCTTCCTTAGCGACGTCGAAGGGTACACCTTCAACCTCAATAATCATACGTCCGGGAGTAACGGGGGCTACGAAGCCTTCGGGAGCACCTTTACCTTTACCCATGCGGACCTCAGCGGGCTTCTTGGTGATGGGCTTGTCGGGGAAGATGCGAATCCAGATCTGGCCTTGACGCTGCATGTAACGTGTCACAGCGATACGGGCTGCCTCGATCTGGCGACCGGTGATCCACTTAGACTCGAGGGTCTTTATGCCGAACGAACCGAAGGCCAACTGGTTGCCACGCTGCGCATTGCCTTTCATGCGGCCCTTTTGCGCGCGGCGAAATTTGGTTTTCTTGGGTTGTAACATTGTAATGTTGAATCAATTGGTGAGTTTAACGGTTGTTTTTGGGCTTACGGAAACCACCGCGACGGGGAGCGCGGTCGGAACCAGCGGCACCGCGAGACTCTTTCTGAGGATTGGTGTACTGGGGTGCGAGGTCACGCTTGCCGTAAACCTCACCACGGCAGATCCATACCTTCACGCCTACTACACCTACCTTGGTGTGTGCCTCTACGAGAGCGTAGTCGATGTCGGCACGGAGGGTGTGGAGGGGAGTACGGCCTTCCTTGAACATCTCGGAGCGAGCCATTTCAGCGCCGTTGAGACGGCCGGATACCTGAACCTTGATGCCCTCGGCACCTGCACGCATTGTAGCGGCAACTGCCATCTTGACGGCACGGCGGTAGGCGATCTTGCCTTCGATCTGACGGGCGATGTTGGCGGCAACGATCTGGGCGTCGAGCTCAGGGCGTTTTACCTCGTAGATGTTGATCTGTACATCCTTGTCAGTGATTTTCTTGAGCTCTTCCTTCAGCTTGTCGACCTCCTGGCCGCCCTTGCCGATGATGAGGCCGGGGCGCGAGGTGCACACGGTGATGGTGATGAGCTTCATGGTGCGCTCGATTACGATGCGCGAAACGCTTGATTTAGCAAGGCGGACATTAAGATACTTGCGGAGTTTGGAGTCCTCGAGCAGAGTATCGCCGTAGTTTTTACCGCCATACCAGTTAGAGTCCCATCCACGGATAACTCCCAAGCGATTGCTAATTGGATTTACTTTCTGTCCCATTTGTTAAGCGTTTTTATTTTCAATTGTGTCAACAATCAATGTGACATGGTTAGCGCGTTTGCGAATGCGGTAGCCACGGCCCTGGGGGGCGGGACGAAGGCGCTTGAGCATGGGAGCGCAGCCCACCATGATGGTGGATACATAGAGCTCGCCAGCGTCGGCTTTGCGTTCGTTTTTAGCTTCCCAGTTTGCGATGGCTGAGCGGAGGAGCTTTTCGAGACGGGCAGCAGCCTCCTTGTTGGAGAACTTCAGGATGCCGAGAGCACGGTTTACTTCGACGCCACGGATGATGTCAGCGACGAGGCGCATCTTGCGGGGCGAAGTGGGGACGTTGAGCAGCTTAGCGAACGCGATGTTCTTCTGCTCGGCTTTCCTGAGGTCGGCTGAATTTCTTTTTCTTACACCCATTTTATTTTAATTCTTTTCTTTTTTACAAATGAATTATTTATATCAGGGCCCTTGATTATTTCTTGCGATTACCGGAGTGACCGCGGAAAGTGCGCGTGGGAGCGAACTCTCCGAGCTTATGGCCAACCATGTTCTCAGTAACGTAGACAGGGATAAACTTGTTGCCGTTGTGTACGGCGAAGGTGTGACCGACGAACTCGGGTGCTATCATGGAGGCACGGCTCCAAGTCTTGATTACAGACTTCTTGCCGGTCTCATCCATAGCGGCCACCTTCTTCTCAAGCTTAACGCTGATAAACGGGCCTTTTTTCAATGAACGACTCATAGAGATGTTGCTTGGTTTAAATCAGATTACTTCTTTCTTCTTTCGATAATGTACTTCGAAGAATGTTTCTTCGGGGCACGAGTCTTGAGACCCTTAGCATAGAGGCCCTTGCGTGAGCGGGGATGACCACCGGAAGCACGGCCCTCACCACCACCCATGGGGTGATCGACAGGGTTCATGACTACGCCACGGTTGCGGGGGCGACGACCGAGCCAGCGTGAACGACCGGCCTTACCGGAACGCTCGAGTGAATGCTCGGAGTTGCCTACGACACCGACGGTGGCACGGCACTCGGCAAGAATCTTGCGAGTCTCGCCTGAAGGTAATTTGACGATTGCATAGGCGCCTTCGCGGGAGATCAGCTGGGCGAATGTGCCGGCTGAGCGGGCCATGAAGGCACCCTGACCGGGACGCAACTCAATGTTGTGGACGAGTGTACCTACGGGGATGTTGGCCAGGGGGAGGCAGTTGCCTACCTCGGGCTGGGCATCGGGGCCCGACAGGAGCACGTCGCCGACGTTCAAGCCGTTGGGTGCAATGATATAAGCTTTTGCGCCATCCTTGTAGAAGAGAAGAGCGATACGGGCCGAACGGTTAGGATCGTACTCGATGGTCTTCACTACAGCGGGGACGCCGTCCTTATTTCTCTTAAAGTCTATGAAGCGGTATTTGCGCTTGTGGCCACCACCAAGGTAGCGGGTGGTGAGGTGACCTTCGGCGTTACGACCGCCGGAAGCCCTTTTGCCGACTGTAAGAGATTTTTCCGGTGTTGTAGCAGTGATGGTACCTTTGAAAACACCGATAACCTTGTGACGCTGCCCAGGAGTTGTGGGCTTAAATTTTCTTACTGCCATGTTATTCTTAGATGTTGCTGTAGAAGTCAATGTTCTGACCGTCGGCAAGGTCCACGATGGCTTTCTTCCAGGCTGCGGTCTTGCCACGGAGCAGACCGCTCTTGGTCCAGCGGGACTTGTTCTTGGAACGGACATTGATTGTGTTGACGCGGGTTACTTTCACGCCGTAGAGGTTCTCTACGAGGGCCTTGATCTGGTACTTGTTAGCCTCGGGAGAAACCATGAAGGTATAGCGGTTGAGCTTCTCGGTGAGATTGCTCGCCTTCTCGGTAACGATGGGTTTGATTGAGATTTCCATTGTGTACTGTAGTTTTCTCGGTGAGGTTATTAAAGTTTATTAACGCACTCAAGGCTGCTCTCGGTGAGGATCACAGCGTTGGAGTTCATGATCGCATAGGTGTTGAGATCTGATGCAACCATGGTCTTTGCGTCGGGCACATTTCGGGCTGACAAAGTTACGTTTTTATTGTCAGAAGGTAAAACGAGGAGTACCTTTTTGCCGTCAACTTTAAGATTTTTAGCAATATTTATAAAATCTTTAGTCTTGGGTGCCTCGAAATTGAAGTCCTCGACTACGATGAGCTGGCTGTCCTGCACCTTGTAGGTGAGAGCGCTCTTGCGGGCGAGTGACTTTACTTTCTTATTCAACTTGAAACGATAGTCACGGGGACGGGGACCGAACACGCGGCCACCGCCGACGAGTACAGGCGAGTTGATGTCACCGATACGGCTGCCGCCGCCACCCTTCTGCTTGTGGAGCTTGCGGGTCGAACCGGAGACTTCGCTACGTTCCTTGGACTTGTGAGTACCCTGACGCTGGTTGGCGAGGTACTGCTTCACATCGAGATAAACGGCATGCTCGTTGGCATCGACTGCGAACACCTCGTCGGCGAGCTGGGCCTTGCGGCCGGTATCCTCACCTTTGATATTGTAGATTGCGACTTCCATTATTTCTCAATTAAGACGATTGAACCTTTGCTTCCGGGGATAGAACCCTTGATGAGGAGTACGTTGTGCTCGGGAAGCACTTTAACTACGCGGAGGTTTTGGATGGTAACCTTCTCGTTGCCCATCTGGCCTGCCATGCGCATTCCCTTGAACACCTTTGCGGGATAAGAACAAGCACCTACCGAACCGGGGGCACGGAGGCGGTTGTGCTGACCGTGGGTCGACTGGCCTACGCCACCGAATCCATGACGCTTAACTACGCCCTGGTAACCCTTACCCTTGGAGGTTCCCTGGATGTCTACGAAGTCGTCTTCGCTGAAGAGGTCAACGGTGAGGGTGTCACCGAGCTTGACTTCTTCGCCAAATCCTTTGAACTCGGCCAAGTGGCGCTGGGGAGTTACTCCGGCCTTCTTGAAGTGTCCGGCCATGGGGTTGGTTGTGTGCTTCTCTTTCTTGTCTTCGAAGCCGATCTGAACGGCGGCATAGCCGTCCTTGTCAACCGTTTTCACTTGAGTAACTACGCAGGGGCCTACTTCGATAACAGTGCACGGCACATTCTTGCCGTCGGCACTGAAAACGGATGTCATTCCGATTTTCTTTCCTAATAATCCTGGCATTTCTCTTTGATTTAGAAAATGTGAACTGATTGTTTGTGTTACTTAAATCCTTGGTTTGATACCTGAGGTCGGTGGATTAGACCTTGATCTCCACTTCTACACCGGAGGGGAGCTCGAGCTTCATGAGAGCGTCGACTGTCTTGCCGGTCGAATTGTGGATGTCAATCAAGCGCTTGTAGCTCGAGAGCTGGAACTGCTCGCGCGACTTCTTGTTGACGAAGGTTGAGCGATTGACGGTGAACACGCGACGGTGGGTGGGCAGGGGGATAGGCCCGCTGATCACTGCGCCGGTGGCCTTAACGGTCTTCACAATCTTCTCGGCCGACTTGTCAACCAGGTTGTAGTCGTAAGACTTAAGTTTGATTCTGATTGTTTGATCCATATTGTTAGTTGAATGAAAGTGTTACTTTATGAGATCCACACGGCCCTGGCACTCGGTGAGCACATTCTTGGCGATCGAGCTGCTTACCTCGGCGTAATGGCTGAATGTCATTGTGGAGGTAGCGCGGCCTGAAGTGATGGTACGGAGGGCGGTCACGTAGCCGAACATCTCGGCAAGAGGAGCCTTGGCCTTCACGATGCGGGCGCCGGAACGGCTGGTCTCCATGCCTTCTACCTGGCCACGACGCTTGTTAAGGTCACCGATCACGTCGCCCATACTCTCCTCGGGAGTTACAACCTCTACCTTGAAGATAGGCTCGAGGAGCACAGGACCGGCCTTCTCGGAAGCCTTCTTGAAGGCCTGGATGGCGCAGAGCTCGAATGAGAGCTGGTCGGAGTCAACGGGGTGGAACGATCCGTCGATTACAGTTACCTTGAGACGGTCGAGGGGATATCCTGCGAGCACACCGTTCTTCATAGCGGTGGTGAAGCCCTTCTGGATCGAGGGGATGAATTCCTTAGGAATGTTACCGCCCTTAACCTCGTCAACGAACTGGAGTGAGCCTTCAAAATCGTCGTCAGCGGGTTCAACGCGCACGATGATGTCGGCAAACTTACCGCGACCACCGGTCTGCTTCTTGAACACCTCGCGGAGCTCAACGGGCTTGGTGATAGCCTCCTTGTAGGTAACCTGGGGACGACCCTGGTTGCACTCTACCTTGAACTCGCGACGGAGACGGTCGATGATGATGTCGAGGTGAAGCTCGCCCATACCTGAGATTACGGTCTGGCCGGTTTCCTCGTTGGTCTCTACGCGGAATGTGGGATCCTCCTCAGCAAGCTTCTGCAGACCTACGCCGAGCTTGTCGAGGTCTTTCTGGGTCTTGGGCTCTACAGCGATACCGATAACGGGTTCGGGGAACTCCATGGCCTCGAGTACGATAGGATGGTTCTCATCGCAGAGGGTATCACCGGTACGGATATCCTTGAAGCCTACGCCGGCACCGATATCACCGCAACCGATCATTTCCTTAGCGTTCTGCTTGTTGGAGTGCATCTGGAACAGACGGCTCACACGCTCCTTCTTGCCTGAACGGCTGTTGAGAACGTAAGATCCGGCTACTACGTCGCCTGAGTACACACGGAAGAAGGTGAGACGACCTACATAGGGGTCGGTTGCGATCTTGAATGCGAGGGCACACATGGGAGCATCGCTCGAAGGCTCGCGCACCTCAGTCTGCTCGGGATCCTCGGGATTGGTACCCTCGATAGCACCCGAATCAACAGGGCTGGGGAGGTAAGCGCACACAGCGTCGAGCAGGCACTGTACACCCTTGTTCTTGAAGGAAGAGCCACAGATCATGGGCACAACCTCCATCTTGAGGGTAGCGTTGCGGAGGGCACGCTTGATCTCCTCCTCGGTGATGGTGGAGGGATCATCGAAGTACTTCTCCATGAGAGCGTCGTCAAACTCGGCGATCTTCTCAAGCATCTTGTCGCGCCACTCCTCGGCCTCGGCAACGAGACCGGCGGGGATCTCCTCTACTGAGTAGTCGGCACCCATAGACTCATCGTGCCAGAAGATAGCCTTCATCTTGATGAGGTCTACAACACCCTTGAAAGTCTCCTCAGCACCGATAGGTATCTGGATGGGACAGGGGTTGGCTCCGAGCACGTCCTTGAGCTGGCGAACTACCTCGAAGAAGTTGGCACCCGAGCGGTCCATCTTGTTGACGTAACCGATACGGGGCACATTATATTTGTCGGCCTGACGCCATACGGTCTCCGACTGGGGCTCTACGCCACCTACGGCGCAGAAAGTAGCCACAGCGCCGTCGAGCACACGGAGTGAACGCTCCACCTCAACGGTGAAGTCCACGTGTCCCGGGGTGTCAATCAGGTTGATCTTGAACTGATCGCCAAGATACTTCCAGAAAGTGGTGGTAGCGGCCGAGGTGATGGTGATACCACGCTCCTGCTCCTGCTCCATCCAGTCCATGGTGGCGGCACCATCGTGTACCTCACCGATCTTGTGGGTCAGACCGGTATAGAAGAGGATACGCTCGGAGGTAGTGGTCTTGCCGGCGTCAATATGGGCCATAATGCCGATATTGCGCGTATATTTAAGCTGTTCGTCTGATTTAGCCATTTTGCGTAAGTGTCAAATCGTTGTTATTAGAAACGGAAATGAGCGAAAGCACGGTTGGCCTCGGCCATCTTGTGCATATCCTCTTTGCGCTTGTAAGCACCGCCCTGCTCGTTGAATGCGTCAACGATCTCGGCTGCGAGCTTCTCGGCCATGGTCTTGCCACCGCGCTTGCGGGCATAGAGGATGAGGTTTTTCATCGAGATTGACTCCTTACGGTCGGGACGGATCTCGGTGGGCACCTGGAAGGTAGCACCGCCTACACGACGCGACTTCACCTCTACGGTGGGGGTTACATTCTCGAGGGCCTTCTTCCAGATCTCGAGTGAGGTCTTCTCCTCGTTGGGGAGCTTGCCCTTCACGAGCTCGAGGGCTGAATAGAAGATAGTATAGGAGGTGTTCTTCTTGCCGTCATACATGAGGTGATTGACGAACTTTGAAACTCTCACGTCATTGAACACGGGATCGGGAAGAATCACCCGCTTCTTAGGTTTAGCTTTACGCATTTTGGGTTGTTGGATTGTTGTTTTTGTTGCTTGGTTGCTGCATCTTTCATCTTCAACGGCCTCTCTCCCGCCCGAGCGGGACCGGCCATTTACTCAACCTGTGATTTAGCCTTCCAATCAAATCAAAAACGAGAGGTTAACGACTCGGTTTTTAATTCAATGTTTTGATTATTCAGAAAAGGAGCGTCTTTTTAGTATTGCCGTTTATTATTTCTTAGCGGCTTTGGGGCGCTTTGCGCCATACTTTGAGCGACGCTGTGTGCGGTCCTTAACGCCCGAGGTATCGAGTGTGCCGCGCACGATGTGGTAACGTACACCGGGAAGGTCCTTTACACGACCGCCACGCACGAGCACGATCGAGTGCTCCTGGAGGTTGTGGCCCTCTCCGGGGATGTAGCTGTTGACCTCCTTGCCATTGGTGAGGCGCACACGGGCAACCTTACGCATAGCGGAGTTAGGTTTCTTAGGGGTTGTAGTGTAGACACGCACGCACACGCCACGACGCTGGGGGCATGAATCAAGCGCGGGTGACTTGCTCTTGTCCTCAAGAGCCACACGTCCTTTTCTTACTAATTGCTGAATAGTAGGCATCTTAGTTTCTTTTGTTTGACTTTATAGTTATTAGTATTTCTGTATTTTCTTTTTCGGGTGCCTTAACATGCGATTCACGCCTCGACATCCCTAACCCTCAATAAGTTAGCGTTGTCGCGACGGCACATTTCTTCCAAAGGCGATGCAAAATTACAACTTATTTTGCTAATTACCAAACATTTCCGAAAAATATTTCACTCTCTTTTCATACCACCCACAATATCGGCGAGCGACACGCCTTCGTGCCTGTACTGCACCCGGCTCTTCTCCCCGCGATACCTTATGGCGCCCGACGGACAGTTATGATAACAAGCTCCGCATGTCAGGCACCGCGCCCCTATCTCGGGGAGACTACCGGACATGACGATATTCCCCACCGGGCACAGACGCACGCATGTGGCGCAACCGTTGCACTTCGCGCCGTCGATATGAAAATTCCTGTAGGCGCGGGGCGAGAGCGGGAACATACGCATCCACCATCCGGCCATGCGCCCGTAAAGCGTCGGCGACTCGACATACCGCCTACACTCACGGATATCATCCACGATTTCAGCCAGGCGCTCCCCCACCCTCTTGCGGGGCAGATCCCTCACCTGCTTCGCCACATCAAACATAGGGAAATAGTTGTCCACCATCCGGATGCTCTTCACATAGTCCCACTCCCCGCCTGCCCTCACGGCAAAAGCCGGAGTGTTGCCACACGTGAGCACAAGGAACCGGTAAGGGGCCGACAGCTCCACCCGGGCAAGAAATTCGGCCACAGGAGCGGGCAACGCGCCGAAATACACCGGACACACCACGCCGATGGCCTCGGCGTCGTCATACCTCTCCGGCCCACCCGCAGGCAGGGCCGGAATAGAAAACAACTCGCCCCCTATGGCGCGAGCCACGGCGAGCGAGTTGCCTGTAGTTGTGAAATAGAAGATTTTCATTGCTCGGTTCCGGCAAATTCCATAAGATAAGCCTTGATGAACGGATCAAGATCGCCATCCATCACTCCGCCCACGTCGGCGGTCTGATGACCCGTGCGATGATCCTTCACGCGACGGTCGTCGAACACGTAGCTGCGTATCTGCGAGCCCCACTCTATCTTCATCTTGCCGGCCTCGATCTTGGCCTGCTCCTGAAGACGGTGTTGCAACTCCTTATCGTAGAGTATCGAGCGCAGCTGCCTCATGGCGTTCTCCTTATTCTTGGGCTGGTCGCGGGTCTCGGTATTCTCAATCAGAATCTCCTCATGCTCACCGGTATAAGGATCGGTAAACTGGTAGCGCAGACGCACACCCGATTCCACCTTGTTCACGTTCTGACCGCCGGCGCCACCCGAACGGAAGGTATCCCACGACAGCAACGCCGGATCCACCTTCACCTCGATGGTGTCATCAACGAGCGGGGTCACGAACACCGACGCAAACGAGGTCATTCGCTTACCCTGGGCATTGTAGGGCGACACCCTCACGAGACGGTGTACACCATTCTCGCTCTTGAGATAACCGTAGGCAAAATCGCCCTCCACATTGATGGTACACGATTTGATACCGGCCTCGTCCCCTTCCAGGAGGTTGGCAATGGAGGTCTTGTAGCCGTGGGCCTCACACCAGCGCAGATACATGCGCATCAGCATCTGGGCCCAGTCCTGGCTCTCGGTACCGCCGGCACCGGAATTGATCTTGAGCACCACGCCGAGCTTATCCTCCTCACGGCGGAGCATATTCTTCAGCTCGAGCGCCTCGATCTGCTCGATAGCTTTGGCATACAGGGCATCAAGCTCGCTCTCCTCCACAAGCCCTTCCTTCAGGAAGTCCCATGCGATCTCAAGCTCGCCCACAGCCTTGTCCACCTCCTCGTATCCCTTTATCCAGCTCTGCAGATCCTTGATTTTCTTCATCTGGATCTGAGCTTCTTTGGGATGCTCCCAGAAGTCGGGCACATGCGTGCGCAGCTCCTCTTCTTCTACTTGGATTTTCTTGTTGTCGACGTCAAAGATACCTCCTCAACGCGAGCTTGCGTTCAAAAGTCTCTTTTAGCTGTTCCTGAGTGATCATAGATATAATTCTTCGGGAAAATGATTAATAAAAAAACATTGACGCCGAAACCTTAAGCGGAATCGGCGTCAAAACTCGGAGTGGGCGCTGAGGGATTCGAACCCCCGACCCTCTGCTTGTAAGGCAGATGCTCTGAACCAGCT
>JAMPHR010000003.1:301186-353386 GCA_023663345.1 Paenibacillus sp.
TCACCGATAAGACGCTCAAAAGCAAAGTGAAATGAATTTTAAACAGTTTCTTAGATGAAGATTGAAAAATAATTATTAAATTTGAGGGCACCGAAAGGTAAACATCTAAATAAAACGCACAGATTATTCAATTCAAACTTATACCCAAATGCTAAGACCTGAAGACAAAGAGCTGCTTGCTCAGAAAGGCATCAGCGAGGCTGACGCCGAGGCCCAGCTCGCTCGGTTTGTAACCGGATTCCCATACCTCAAGATCAAAGATGCCGCGCGTGTTGACGCCGGAATATTCCGTCTCTCCGACGAGGAGGCCAACGCCGCTCTCGAGCGCTGGCACGAGTACCTGGCCCACGGTGGCGAAGTGTGCAAGTTTGTGCCCGCTTCCGGAGCCGCTTCGCGCATGTTCAAGGCTCTGTTTGAATACGTTGACGGCGGCACCGATGAACTCAAGGAGGGCACTCCCGTAGCCAAGCTCATCGCCGACCTCGATAAACTCCCCTTCATACCCGAACTGAAAGCCGCCTGCGAGAAACTCTATGGCAAGACCCTCGACGAACTTCTCAAAGAGGGCCGTAACCGCGATGTCATAGCCGCTATCGTGGACTCGGAAGGCATGAATTACGGCGGACTCCCCAAGGGCCTGCTGAAGTTCCACAGCTATCCCGAAGGATCGCGCACTCCGGTGGAGGAACACCTCACCGAAGGCGCTCAGACTGCCGCCAATTCCAAGGGGGAGGTACATCTGCACTTCACCGTGTCGGCCAACCACCGCACTCTCTTCCAGGAGAAGCTCGACGAAGTGATCCCCCAGGCCGAAGCCCGCACCGGCAAGAAGTTCTTCGTGTCGATGAGCGAGCAGAAACCCTCGACCGACACTATCGCCGCCAACCCCGACAATACCCCGTTCCTCGAGGACGGACATCTGCTGTTCCGTCCCGGCGGACATGGAGCGCTGATCCAGAACCTCAACGACATCGAGAGCGCCGTGGTATTCATCAAGAATATCGACAATGTGGTGCCCGATGCCCGTCGTGCCGACACCATTAAATATAAAGAGATCCTCGGCGGTCTGCTCCTCGAGATCCACGACCAGATCGAGGAGGACCTCATCGCCCTCGAGGAAAAAGTCTACACAGCATCCGACCTCAAGGGCATGGTGGACTACCTGCGCAACATCCTCAACGTCAACGACGAGCGTCTCGACAATATGAGCGACGACGAGATCGTGGAATATCTCAAGAAGAAACTGAACCGCCCCTTGCGCGTGTGTGGCATGGTACGCAACGAGGGCGAGCCCGGCGGCGGCCCGTTCATCGCCTACAACCCCGACGGATCATCCTCTCCCCAGATCCTCGAGAGCAATCAGGTGGATACTTCCAACGAGGCATACCGCAACATGATGGCCACAGCCACCCACTTCAATCCCGTCGACCTGGTGTGCTACATCAAGGATATCCACGGCAAGAAGTTCGACCTTCCCTCCTACGTGGATCCCGCCACGGGCTTCATCTCGTCCAAGTCGAGCCACGGCAAGGAGCTCCGCGCCATGGAGCTTCCCGGATTGTGGAACGGAGCCATGAGCGACTGGAACACAGTGTTCGTTGAAGTGCCCATCTCCACCTTCAACCCCGTGAAGACTGTCAACGACCTTCTCCGTCCCGCCCACCAGGGCTAACGGCAAGGTTCCGGAAACATGATATATAGAATGTAAAGTGTGGAATCATCCGCCGCTACGCCTGATTTTACATTTTACATTCTATTTTTTGTACCTTTGCAATCATCAATTCATCTCTCCCGCTTGTTATAATCTTACCACCAGTGTTACATTATTTATTATGAGCAAGAGAGATGATATAATCCGCATCTGGCAGGAGAGCTTCAAGGATTCACGGGCGTATGTCAACATGTACTTCGACCGTGTGTACCGCGAGGACGAAGCCCTCACCCTCACCGATGCTTCGGGAGCCACAGTAAGCAGTCTGCTTCTGCAGCACTACGCCATGAAATTTCACGGCACCGAACTGCCGGTGAGCTATGTGGCCGGAGCCGCCACCCGCCGCCAGCAACGGGGCAAGGGATACATGTCCCAGCTCATGCGCATGGCACTTAAAGCCTCGGCCGAGCGTGGCGACATGGCTTGCACGCTCATCCCCTCCACAAGCGCACTCTACTATTTCTACCGAAGATTTGGCTTCTCGACGGTATTCTACACCAAGGAGCAGCGGTTCACCTCCATGCACTCATTTCCGGTGAAAGGCGTGTATCACACTATGGACACTCCCGCTCCGGCCGATGTTTGGGACGCTTTCAACCGCTTCCAGCACCGTCGCGAATGTTATGTGACCCACACCCGCCGTGACCTCGACAACATACTTGCCGACCTCGAGAGCGACGGAGGCGATTTTGTGGTGATAGGCACCGACGATGAGGACCGCGGGCCCCGCATAGCCTCGATGGCTTGGGCCGTGATGCACGACGACCTGTTGCTTGTGACCGATGTCATGGGCGAGAGCGAGGATGCACGCACAGCCGCGATGCGCCGGCTCAGGGAGTTGCATCCCGGTGTTCCGTTCCTGCTTTACGGACGACCCGGCGACACCATGGGCGGACGACTCATGCCCCGCGCGATGGCACGCATCACCAATGCCGGAATGATGCTCGAAGCAGTGGCCCAGGCCAGGCCGAAATGGGAATCCCGCATAAGGGTGACCGACCGTCTGCTCCCCGAGATCAATTCCCACACCTATATTATAGGTAAAGGCTCATGCACGGTCGATGATACATATACAGGCCCGCTCGACATGGATGTACCCATCGATGTGCTCGCCGACGTGTCATTCTCGTCACCCGAGATCGGCGACATAATGCGCTTCCCCTCGGTGCGTCCGATGATAAGCCTGATGCTCGACTGAAATTAGAGGTTGCCAAGATACAACCTATCGATAACGTAATCAACCAATATCCGCACTGCAAGATGATCATAAACTCAGCACGTTTCGCGATCTCCAATTCCACCCACACCCGTTGCCCCGAGGGCACCCGCCACGAGTATGCCTTCATAGGCCGGAGTAATGTGGGCAAATCCTCTCTCATCAATATGCTCACCGGCCACAGCAAGCTCGCCAAGACCTCGTCGACGCCGGGAAAAACATTGCTCATCAACCATTTCCTCATCAATGACGAGTGGTATATCGTCGACCTGCCCGGCTACGGATTTGCCATGCGGGGCAAGCAGCAACGCGAACAGCTGGAGAAAATGATACGCGGATATATACTCGGACGCGAACAGATGACCAATCTGTTTGTACTCATCGACTCGCGCCACGAGCCCATGAAGATCGACCTTGAATTCTTCAACTGGCTCGGTGAAAACGGTGTGCCATTCTCCATAGTGTTCACCAAACTCGACAAGCTCGGCAACGATGCCGGACGGCGCAACGTGCAGAAGTACTGCAAACGCCTCCTCGAAACCTGGGAGGAGCTGCCGCCGATCTTCATCACTTCGAGCGAGGATGGCCGCGGACGGCAGGAGCTGCTCGACTACATTGAACAGCTCAACAAGCTCCCAATGGAAATCCAGGAGCAAGAGGAATAAGAGCCTGTCTAAAATATAAGCCGGACAGAATAATATATTGGCCGGACAGAATAAAAAACTGTTAGGAAATATACGTTAATTTGGAGGACTCTAATCCAACGTATATTTCCTAACAGTTTTCTATGCACAGATGGCATCAATAAAAGTGAAATTCCGCCGTCCATCGGCCGGCTCCGGCCACACTGCCGAGGGCACTATCTACTATCAGATCATCCACCAACGGAAAGTGAGGCAACTGAGCACTTCCTACCGCATCATGAACTCGGAGTGGAACGAAAACCGCAATACTATCACCATCACGGAAGCATCATCGCACGAACGCTACAATCTGCTCAAGGAGCTGAGACACAAAGTGCGTGGCGATCTCGAACGCCTCCACAGGATAATCAGACGCCTTGAGGAAGCCGACCTCCCCTACACCTCCGACGATATCGTGGATGATTTCCGCGAGTACTGCAGGGAGTACACCCTGTTCAACTACATCGGCTCAGTGTCACTGAAACTGAAAAACAAAGGCAAGATCCGCACCTCGGACACCTACATAGCCACCCTCAACAGCTTCAAGCGTTTCAGAGGCGGAGTGGATATCATGCTCGACGACATCGACTCAGATGTGATCGAAGCCTACGAGGCTTATCTCATTGGCCGTGGCGTCACCTACAACACCTCGTCGTTCTACATGCGCATCCTCAGGGCCACCTACAACCGTGCCGTCGACACCGACGTCATCATGGACCGGAGGCCATTCAGGCATGTCTACACCGGAGTGGACCACACCGTGAAACGGGCTCTTCCCCTTGAAATGATAAGGGAACTCATGGAAATGGATCTCTCCTCGCGCCCCAATCTCGACTATGCCCGCGACATGTTCATCCTCAGCTTCGCACTACGTGGCATGAGCTTTGTCGACATGGCCTATCTGCGCAAAAGCGATCTCAGCGACGGGTATCTAACATACATACGCCGCAAGACAGGCCGACGGCTCACCATAAAGTGGACCGATGAGATGCAGAGCATACTGGGAAAGTATCCCGAGAACTCAACTCCCTACCTGCTGCCTATACTCAATAAAGCCGATTCATGTGGCGATAACGCCTACCGCTCCAAGTCGGCCAGCATAAACCGCAATCTCAAGACCATAGCGCCAACACTTGGAGTCACCATCCCCCTCACCCTCTACGTGGCGCGCCACAGCTGGGCATCGGCGGCTCGCAAGATCGGCGTGCCCATAAGTGTGATCAGCGAGGGCATGGGTCATGAGAACGAGTCCACCACACGCATATATCTGGCATCGCTCGACACCTCGGCTATCGACAATGCCAACACCATGATACTCCGGTCGATAGGTGAGGCCGGCATGGGCAACCGGCGTCAGAGCCGGAACGGATGACAGGCCCGGAGTAGCGTATATACAAAGAGATCGCCGGGGCACCTGTCAGTCAGGCACTCCGGCGATCAGTATTTATGCGTATATCAGAATCGTTTCAATTTCTTTTATCTTACCGCTGTAAGCTTCATGCTCACTTGGCGGGATTGGGAAAACCGGTGATTTAGTAGTTCCACTGGCAGGCAACCATTCTCAGGCTGTTGCAAGCGATGGTACGGAAGTCAATGATCTGATTGTAACGGCAGTTTACGTAAGTAAGAGCCTGGTCAAACGATACATCGAGCATGGTCAGCTGGTTGTTGTTGCAGAGCAGACGCTGGAGGAAAGTCTGGTTAGAGAGAGTGAGCTGAGTCAGGTCGTTGTAAGAGCAGTCTACATACTGGAGGTTGGGGCAACCCTCTACGCTGAGAGTGGTAAGGTCATTGTAGGAGCAAACGAGGTCGAGAAGAGCACGACAGTCGCGGAGTCCGAGAGTGACCATATTGTTGTCAGAGCAGATGAAAGTAGAGAGCGAGGGCAGACCGGAAACGATGAGGTTAGAGATCTCATTGTCATCACAGTTGAGGTTCTGGAGGTTCTCTACGCCTGCGAGGGTGAGGGTGGTCAGCTTGTTATAGCCGCAATAGAGATTCTTAAGAGCGGTACAGCCTGAGATGTTGAGTGACTCGAGGTGGCAACCCTGGCAGTTAAGTGTCTGAAGGTTTGCCGAGTTGGCGAGACTGAGTTCAACAAAGAGGTTGTTGGAAACATTGAGGTTCTTAAGAAGAGGTACGTTCGAGAGAGAGATGTCAGTCAGTCGATTCTTGTAGATCGAGAGGGTCTGGAGGGCCTGGCAACCTTCGAAGTTGACTTCGGAAAGTTTGTTACGCCCTGCGTTCACTTCAGTAAGAGCGGCGCAGCCTGAAACGTTGAGAGAGGTGAGGTGGTTGCGGGATACGTCTACTTTGGAAAGGGCCTTGAATCCCGAGAGGTTGAGTGCTCCGGTGAGCTTCTTGTCCTTCCACTCGATCGCTGTCACGTGACCGGCCTCAACGGTTACGCCTTCGATTGAGGCGACTGAGTTAGGATTGGACACCTTGAGTTCCGTTGCATTGTTTCCCTCGTTGAGGAAAGCCTTAAGCTGCTTTGCCTCGTTCTTGTCAAGATTCTGAGCAAATGCGGTCATACTTCCAAGCATAACTGCAAAAATTAATAACGCTTTTTTCATAAAACAATAGTTGTTGGTTGAGTTATTTTTACTAATCTAACACCAGCAACCGAAAAAAGGTTTTATGAACGTTGAAAAAAGTTTTTATATTTTAAATCCTTGCGCCCACAATCCCCTACCAATCAATTTTTTAACACATCTTTTATAATTCCGTTAATTTCCATACACGCTCCGGCTGTCAGAACGGGGCCACATCATCCGATGTTGTGGCCATGATATCGGCCGTCCCGCCACCAAACTGTGTCCCGCCCGTGTCAAGCCCTGCCGGCAATGCCTCATCGGGCGCATTGAGGCGCGATTCGCGCTGTCCGCTACCCACCGACACCTCTCCGTCCCAGTTCTCAAAGCGGGCATACTTGGAGGTAAACCTCATCTTCACGTCATCGACACGACCCGAACGGTGCTTTGCCACGATGAACTCGGCGAGGCCGCGTATGTCATTGCCGGCGCCGTCAAATCCCGAGCGCAGGTAATACTCCGGTCGGTGAATGAAGCACACGATGTCGGCATCCTGCTCGATCGCACCCGACTCACGCAGGTCGCTCAGCTGAGGTCGCTTTCCATCCTTCGAGTCAGCGCCTCGCGACTCCACCGAACGGTTGAGCTGCGACAGCGCCACGATAGGTATGTTCAGCTCTTTGGCGAGCTGCTTGAGCGAACGCGAGATCATGGACACCTCCTGCTCGCGCGAGCCAAACTTCATGCCCGAGGCATTCATCAGCTGCAGGTAGTCGATGATGATGAACGACACGTTGTGCTCCCTCACCAGCCGTCGTGCCTTGGTGCGCAACTCGAATATCGACAGCGAGGCCGTATCATCTATAAATAGAGGTGCGCTGTAGAGGTTCTTCACGCGTGACATCAGCTGGTCCCACTCCATCTGGGTGAGCTGACCGCTCTTGATCTTCTCACCCTCGATCTCGCAGGCATTCTGTATGAGACGGTTCACGAGCTGGAGGTTGGACATCTCGAGCGAGAATATCGCCACAGGTATATTATAGTTGACCGCCATATTCTTGGCCATCGACAGCACAAACGCCGTCTTACCCATCGCGGGACGTGCGGCGATGATGATAAGGTCGCTACGCTGCCATCCCGAGGTGAGCTTGTCAAGCTCATGGAATCCCGATTCGAGGCCCGACAGACCCGATGCTCTGTTGGCCGAGATCTGTATCTGCTCGATTGCCGAGTTGATCACCGGGTCGATCTGAGTCACATCCTTCTTCACATTGCGCTGGGAGATCTCAAACAGCTTACCCTCGGCCTCCTGCAACAGATCGTCGACATCGTAACTCTCATCAAACGCCTGGGCCTCGATCTGCGAGGCGAAACGTATCAGCTCGCGCGCCAGATACTTCTGGGCCACGATGCGGGCATGAAACTCCACGTGGGCACCCGAAGCCACCCTCGAGGTCAGTTCGGAGATACGCAACGCTCCACCGGCTCCCTCGAGATCACCGTTGAGGCGCAGACGCTCGGTCACGGTGAGCATGTCAATGCTCTGCTGTGCCGCGCCGAGGCTCTGTATGGCCGCATATATCTTCTGATTGCCGGGATCGTAGAACGATTCGGGCTTCAGGATGTCACACACCACTGTGTAGGCATCCTTCTCAAGCATCAATGCGCCGAGCACAGCCTCCTCAAGATCATTGTCCCTTGGTGGCATACGCCCGCCGTGATCGAATTTCGACACATGCTCGGGCTTCCCGCCCCTCCTGTTATTATATGTATTATTGTCCTGTGGCATCGGTGATATCAGTTTTATATGATACAAAATTACGCAAAATCATGAGATTTTTATGTACTTTTGTACCATATAAGAAAATTTTCCGATGATACTTTTTCCCAATGCCAAGATAAATCTTGGGCTCGACATACTGCGCAAGCGCGATGACGGCTACCACGATATAGAGACCGTGATGGTGCCCGTGCCATGGCACGATGTTCTCGAGATAGTCCCGGCACGGGGCGAGGACTCCACGCTCACAGTCACCGGACGCAAGGTGGACTGCCCGCCCGAAAAGAATCTGGTGATGAAAGCCTACCGAGCCTTGTGTGAAGAGGTACCGCTCCCGCCGGTGGACATATATCTGCGCAAAATCATCCCCGACGGTGCCGGACTGGGAGGCGGATCGGCCGATGCCTCGTTCACGCTCTCGGGACTCAACGATCTGTTCTGCCTCGGACTCGACAAGGCCACCCTGGCACGCATAGCATCCTCACTCGGAGCCGACTGCCCTTTCTTTATATATAATACACCTATGTTATGCACCGGCACCGGCACCGAAATGAGTCCGATGGATGTGGACCTGTCGGGACTCGATATCCTCATCGTGAAGCCCCAAGTGAGCGTCCCCACAGCCGTGGCCTATTCCCGCACTTCACCGGCCATTCCCGACGTTTCGGTGTGCGAGTTGCTCCACAGTCCACGCGCATCCTGGCAGGGACGGCTGAAAAATGACTTCGAGCCTTCGGTGTTCCAGTCTTATCCCGAGATAGCCTCGGTGAAGGACCGCATCATGTCGCTTGGTCCGGTGTACGTATCCATGTCGGGATCGGGCGCGTCGGTCTACGGACTCTTCGGGCGTGACATTTTGTCACCCTCGGTCGACGATATGTTCCCCGGATGTGACATACTCCGCGCAAGCTTGTGACAAACAATATTTTCGTTTGATATATTGAACGTTATACCCCTTTCATTGTTCTATATTTTAGAGAGCCGATCCGAAGTCTGACGCCGTTGTGACGCCAGGCCAAAGTTTGGCAACATTTTTGCATATACATTTTTATTATAAGATATACTATCATGGCCAAAGATTCACATAATAAGGACAACGCACCGCAGACCGATGAAAAGCTGCATCGTGAGAATCCCGATACCGAGACATTGGACGATGTTCAGGAAGCTGCCGACGAGACCAACTCCCAGCTTGATGAAGCCAATGAGATGCTCGACAAGGAACTCAACGACATCGATGCCTTGAAGAAGCAGTTGCTCGACTCCCAGGCCCAGGTCGAGAAGGAGAAAAAAGAGTATCTTTTCCTCATGGCCGAGTTTGACAATTTCCGCAAACGTACCCTCAAGGAGAAAAGCGAGCTGATCAAGAATGCCGGTGAAGGCGTGCTCAAGGGACTTCTCCCCATCGTCGACGACTTTGAACGCGGACTCGAGGCAAGCGCCAAGACCGAGGATCCCGCCGAAGTGCGCAAGGGCATGGAGCTCATATACCAGAAACTGGTTAAATATCTCGAGCAGAATGGCGTGAAGGCCATCGAATCGACCGGCAAGCCTTTTGATGCCGAACTTCACGAGGCTATCGCCATGGTGCCTGTCCCCGAAGAATCTCAGAAAAATATTGTAATCGATACTCCCACCAAGGGATATACTCTCAATGGCAAGGTGCTGCGTCACGCCAAGGTAGTGGTAGGACAATAATATAAATTCATGGCAAACAAACGAGACTATTACGAAGTGCTTGGAGTCGACAGGAATGCCGACGAAAAAGCCATAAAGAGCGCTTACCGCAAAAAGGCTATCCAGTATCACCCCGACAAGAATCCCGGTGACAAGGAAGCGGAAGAAAAATTCAAGGAGGCGGCCGAGGCCTACGATGTCCTGTCCAACCCCGAAAAGCGAGCAAAGTATGACCAGTTCGGTCACGATATGGGCCCGCAGGGATTCCCCGGCGGAGGCGGATTCCACGCCGGAGGCTTCTCCATGGAGGATATCTTCTCGCAATTCGGCGATATTTTCGGTGGAGCGTTCGGCAACATGGGAGGCTTCGAGTCGGCCGGTGGCCGCACACGTCGCCGTCAGCGCCGTGGCACCGATCTCCGCATAAAGATCAAGATGACCTTGGCCGAGATTGCGACCGGCGTCACCAAAACCCTCAAGATCCCCACTCTTGTCGCTGACCCCGCATGTCACGGCACCGGAGCCAAGGACGGAACAGCGTTCCACACCTGCCCCACATGTAACGGCTCGGGCACAGTGATACGCCAGCAGCAGACTATGTTTGGCATATCGCAATCGGCGGTTGAATGTCCGCAATGTCACGGCGAGGGTAAGATCATCCAGGAAAAATGCTCCCATTGCCACGGCGAGGGCGTGATACGCCAGGAGGAGACTGTATCATTCTCCATTCCGGCCGGCGTGCAGGACGGACAGACCCTCACCCTGCGAGGCAAAGGCAATGCGGCTCCCCACGGCGGTGCCAACGGTGACCTGCTCATTGTGATCGAGGAAGTCAAGCATCCCGAATTGATACGTGACGGCAACGATATCGTGTACAACCTCATGCTCGATCTGCCCACAGCAACTCTCGGCGGATCGGTCGAGGTGCCCACCATCAACGGCCGCGCCCGCATGAAGATCCCCGCAGGCACCCAGCCTGGCAAGGTGTTACGTCTGCGTGGCAAGGGTCTCCCCTCACCCGACGGTTACGGTACAGGCGACGAGCTCGTAAATGTGATGGTGTACATCCCCGAAAACCTCGGTTCTCAGGAGCAGGCGGCCATCGAGTCACTGCGCGGTAAGCCGGGTGTTACCCCCGACGAGTCGACCAAGAATAGGATCTTCTCCAAGCTCCGCCACATATTTGAATAAGACTCTTTATATATTAAGTTTTATATATTAAAGGACAAAGGTCCTCGGTAAAAACAAAAGTTTTTAGTAATTTTGACTTTTGATTTTACCGAGGACCTTTGTCCTTTTCAGCCCGATAAACCATAACCCGCTACCCTATGGCCAAGAAATCCAGTCAACCCATACCTCTCGAACTCCTCGCGCCCGCCAAAAATGCCGACACCGCCATAAGCGCCATCATGTCGGGTGCCGATGCCGTATATATGGGTGCATCGAGCCACGGGGCACGCAAGGAGGCGGCCAACAGCATCGACGATATACGCAGGGTGATCGAAGTGGCCCACCCGTTCAATGCCAAGGTGTATGCCACAGTCAATACCATAGTGTATGACAATGAGATCGCCGATGTTGAACGCCTCATCTCGTCACTGTACACTGCGGGAGTGGATGCGTTGATAGTTCAGGACATGGGTATATTGCGCATGGACATCCCGCCAATCGAGCTACATGCAAGCACCCAATGCGACATACGCGACGTGGCCAAGGCTGAATTTCTTGCCGATGCCGGATTCTCCCGGCTGGTACTTGCCCGCGAGCTTTCGCGTGATGAGATACAGGAGATACACTCGGCTTTACCCCACATGCCACTCGAAGCATTCATCCACGGGGCATTGTGCGTGAGCTACAGTGGCGACTGCCGTGCGAGCTGCATGACCGGAGGCCGTAGCGCCAACCGTGGCGAGTGCGCCCAGATATGCCGTCTGCCCTACACGCTTACCGATCACCGGGGGCGCACACTCGTGGAGTCGAAGCATCTGCTGTCGCTCCGCGACCTCAACCGTTCCGACTCCATCTCCGAGATGGCCGATGCCGGCGTGACATCTTTCAAGATCGAGGGCAGGCTCAAGGAAGAAGGTTACGTTAGAAACACTGTTGCATGGTATTCCCGTATTCTCGACCGCGTGGTAGAGCAGAGCGGTGGACGATACATGCGTCAGTCGTTCGGCAAGTCGAAACCCGGTTTCAACCCGTCGCCCGACAAGTCGTTCAACAGAGGATTCACCACCTACTTCTTTTCAGGCCATGCCCCTGTCAAGGGTCTCGCATCGCTCGACACCCCCAAAGCCACAGGACTACCGGTAGGAAAAGTGACTAAGTGTGACGCCAAGGTCATCACCGCCTCGCTGTCGGCCTCGCTCGCCAACGGCGACGGGCTCGGATACTTCGATGCCGGCGGGCAGTTCCGAGGATTCCGCCTCAACCGCGCCGATGGCAACCGCCTGTATCCCGCCACTCCCCAGAACATCCGCCCCGGTACCACTCTCTACCGCAACCGCGATAAGGAGTGGGACGATGCCATATCCTCGGCCAAGACCTCCCGCACCATGAGTGTCGACATGAATCTCAGGTTGGCCGGAGACGATACCGTAGCACTCGAACTCACCGATGAATCCGGCTGCTCGGTAACAGCTACCATTAATATCGAAGGGATCTCACCGGCTGTCACTCCCCAGGAGTCACCACGCCGTCAGATCCTCAATAAATTGGGAGGAACAATATTCCGTGCCGGGAAAATCGTGGATCTCGCAGGCCAGTATTTCATCCCGGCCTCTCAGCTCACATCCCTGAGGCGCCGGGGCATGGAACTGCTCCTCAATGCCCATGCCATGACCTACAGTTACAGCTACCGGTTACCGGAAAAACGTGAGACACGGTTCATTTCCGACACCGCCACAATCCACGATAATGTAGCCAACCGTCTTGCCGAACAGTTCTACCGCGATCATGGAGTCACTACATTCACTCCGGCTGTCGAGGTGAAGCGTCCGTCAGGTTCCGGGACAATGGTAATGACCACCCGCTATTGCCTGAGGCGGGAATTGGGACGGTGCCTGCTCACACCCAAAGGCAAAGAGTGGCCCGATACCCCCATGTACCTTACAAGCGGTAATGTGCGCCTGAGGGTGGAGTTTGACTGCAAGCGCTGTGGCATGAACCTCTACACCGACAGCGATCACTGACAATCCACCCACTTACCCAATATGGCCTCATACTGAGGCGTGAGCTTGAACCGCTCAATCTGGGCATCGATCGTATCGGCCAGCGACACGCTGTCCTTGTTAATTATCCAAGACTGGAACTGGTTGAAAGATACGCCGGTGGATATATGCACATCCGGGAAATCTTTCTGAAGTCTGTGGGCCACCTCCTCATTTACCACTGCACGCGGTATATCGCCGGCGGCCACAAGCATTATCAACTGCTCGGCCGAATACTGGTGAGTGTCATGTATGATGATACTGTCACCTATCTCACGCGACAGATTCTCGACCCTCTCGGCCGCAGGAGATCCATCGACCACCCACACCGTCTTTCCGGCCAGTTCAAGCGGAGATTTCATCACGGTGTCGCGACTCACAAGGACCATGCGGTCGGTGTAGACCGGCACGCTGAACCTGAACCGCTCGCGCAGTGATGCCGTGACCGGAATGTCAGCTATGACTATATCATACACTCCGTGGCTCAGCTTGTCGAGAGTCTCGCTCACCGACGACACCGGATAGTACTTCACCTTGTCGCCATACATAGCCGACATCTCCCTGAGGATCTCGTAATTCAATCCTCCAAGCGTGTCGTCATACCTGTACATCGACATCGGCGAATATGCTATAGCCACATTGATAGTGTCGGCATTACCACGGCGATACTCGTATCCGGCATGGTCATATCCGGCACGGATATGTCTCACGGTGATGATGAAACCCAGCGCAAGTATGGCAAGCGCTATCACCAAAACCCGCCGGGGTGTAAAAAATCCTGAATGATTGCTCATGCGTATATAATTTTATAGCGGGCCATCCATAAGCCGGATGGTCCACTATAATATAACGCCGGTAAGCACCGAATGGTTAGTTAAGGAAGTTCACCGATACTCCCATCAGGAATCGGCGTGGGTTCAGGGGATAGTGAGGTATCGAGAAATAATTGTCTCCACCGAGCTTTCCCTGGTTGACATGGGAGAACAGTACGAAGAAACGTGCCCTCGACAACTGCATGTTGAGATAAGCGTTCATCATGGGATAGTTGCCACACTTTATCTTGTTCTGATTGTAGAATGTCATGGTCGACGGCTGATAGGACGGAGCATAATATGAGGTATAGTAATCCATATCCACGCCCATCTGCACATCAAGCACCTTGGCTACCTTGAACTGGAGATACAGATTGGAATATATGGCGATCTGTGGCAACGGCAACACAGCCTCGTTGGACGATTTCTGATATATCACCGTGTTGCGCCAGTTCAGAGCCCTGAAACGGAAATCCTGCTGCAACCTGGCACTCAGCACCTGCACGCTTCCTCCGGCCTGCACGGGCAGACACTCCTCGTTGAAGTATATCATGTTCTGCACATTCTCCACACCCACATTGACGCGGGTATTGGTATGTGGCACATCAAGGATACCGCCGAATCTCAGCCTGCGAGTCTTCCCGAAATCATTATGCCATATAAAGTGATTGGACACGAAATTGTTCATCAGATACGGAGCGGTTGTATTGCTGAAATGTCCGTATCCGGTGACACTCACGGTATCGCCGAGCAGTTTGATATGGGTCGACACGTTTCCGTCGGCCTTGATCTCACCTGCCGCCGGTCCGGCAACGCCAAGCTGCACGGTACCTTCATAATTCAGCAGTGTGCCCTTGGTCTTGGTGAGCTGTACGCCCACATATATCAGATTCTCCGATGCCTTTCCCGCGATACGCTCCTCAAATGGATATGGGGTCAATCCCTCGGGTCTGTCAGGTCCCGAGAGGGGGATGGTATCAGCCGTCTGCGTATATTTTCTCAATTCATGGGTTATGAACGCGGAAAGTCCGGCCTTGGCATACTTGTTGAATCCCTCCAGGAGAGCCACGCCGAGAGTGTTGCGTATTGAGGAGTACTGTGTGCTCTCCTCGGTCCAGTCGGCCGAGATGTAATGGTTGGCCCAGAATTTCTCGTCGCTCGAATTGGTGTTGTAGAACTTATGGCGGTCCCCGCTGTACGACATGGTCCAGATAAAGCTCGACACCGGCACATATTCCCTGGCTATGATCGAGTCCTCATATACCGAGTCGTAAGTCTCCTTCCAGAATCCCACCTTATATCTATGGTTCATGTACAGCTGTTTACCAGCAAGACGGCTTCTTGAAGCCGACAGGTTGGTGGGGATATTCTTGGGATTGATCTTCGACATTCCGCCCTGTATCTCGGCCGGGTCGAGGATATACAGGTCATCGGTGATACCACCGTTCTCCTGATTCATCGCATTATAGGAATTGAAATATCCCTGAAACTCGTAGCGGTCTCCCATATACGATCCAAACAGATTCCAGGTGAATGCCTTGGCGGCCTGATTGCTGTACGATCCCTTTGAGTAGGGATAATCAATCTTCAATCCCACCTGCCCCTTGGGGCTGAAATTGCCCGAGAAGAGGAATTTGAAATAATCCTGGGCTATCTCGCGTCCACCTCCGGTGTTATAGCTCACCAGCGACATGGGTATGCGCGTGTTGTAGAACTTCTGGTCCTTTTCCGACGGTAGCCAGTAACGCTTGGCATCCTTCAGGAAAAACGGACTGATCGGCTCCTGATCCATATATATCATGTTCTTTCCGGCCGATGCCTGGTTACCCGTGGTGGCAAATGCCGGCGATATGGCCGACGGGATAGCCGAACGGTAGTAATTGTACAGCATCGTGTCGATAGTAGCAGGCGTGTGGAGTCCCAGAGGCTGCAGTATGCCCCAGGCATAGCTGGGCTCTACCTCCGGCTCCTCGGCACGGGCATAGCTCATGCTCAGGAGCGTGAGTATTATTACGATAAATATCGGAAGTCTCAGTTTCATGGGTACAAATTTAGCACAATTAACCCATAACTCCATGTATTATCCACAATTTTAGGGTCATATTATGGCACAAAAAAAATTATCCGTCATCCCGACGAATAATCTTCTTACCTTAAATCTAATACCATGAAAAACTGATGCAAAGTTAGGGAGAGTTTCGCTAATAGCAAATTTTTATGCTTAAAAACATCATCTGATTAATATTATTTAACTTTATATCAATTATTACTTAAATTTTCCTCATCAAAATTTAGGAAATCTGCTAAAAATCCCTTACATTTGCAAAAAATTTACAATCGAGTAATATCTCATTTCCGATAGGGGAAAAGCACATCACCTCCTTCTCATTTCATTACAATGAAATCATTCAATTACATATTCACTCTACTGATCACCGTAATAGCCTGCACATGGATAGCCACCGGTTGTGCCGGAGGGCCGCCCGAGCAGAGGATAGTCACCGTGAGCATCGAGCCCCAGCGATACATCCTGGAGCAGATAACGGGCGACAAGGTACAGGTGAGAAGCCTTCTCACCGAGGGAGCCAATCCCGAGACCTACGATCCATCGGTAACCCACATGTTCAACCTCGGTAAATCCATCGGATACCTGAGAATGGGCAACATAGGTTTTGAAGCCGCGATTATCGACAAGATAAGCGAGGCAAACCCCGACCTGCCCATATTCGACACATCAGCAGGAATAGTGCCCATCCTCGGCACACACTCCCATGGCGACCATCACCACCACGACGTGATAGACCCCCACACATGGACATCGGTAAAGAATGCCAAGACCATCGCGTCCAATATGCTCCGGGCCATGGAGAAAATCGATCCGGCCAACAAGCATTACTACCAGCGTAACTACGAGACATTCTCGGCCCGTCTCGACTCCATCGACAGCGTGATCACCTCGCGCCTCGCACCGTGCCGTGGCCACTCATTCATGGTGTGGCACCCGTCACTCAGCTATTTCGCACGCGACTACGAACTCAATCAGGTCGTAGTGGGCAATGCCGAACATAAGGAAAATTCCATCACCGACCTCCGCTCGTCCATCGACCGCGCACGCCGTGAGGGCGCATCCATATTCTTCTTCCAGAAGGATTTCGACAGCCGTCAGGTTTCGGCCATTAATTCCGAACTCGAAGCCCACGAGGTGAACATCAACCCCCTCTCCTACCGCTGGGAAGAGGAACTCCTGAAAATCGCCGATGCGATCGCCGACGCGCCCCCGGTCAAGGAGGCTGTATAAGAGACCGATCAAAGACTCACTCTTTACAAGGTATTATGCCCGGAACTCATCCTGAAATACAACCCGACACTATAATCTCACTCCGCGACGTGTCCCAGCGATGGGACCACCGCACCGTGCTGCAGGGAGTGGACCTCGACATACACCGGGGCGATTTCATAGCCATAACCGGCCCCAACGGTGGAGGCAAAACCACCCTCCTGCGCATCATTCTCAAGTTACTGAAGCCCACATCGGGCACTGTGACCTATCTCAACGAAGGCAAACAGGTGAAAAATCTCCCCATCGGTTATCTGCCTCAGAAAAACATGATCGACTCCCGCTTCCCCATCACTGTAAGCGAAGTCGTGGCCTCAGGTCTCATCGGAGGAAATGTCGAGAAGGACAGAATAGCCTCGCTAACCCTCGACACCCTGCGCCTGGTAGGACTTGAGGAACATTCATCAAAAAGCATCGGATCCCTCTCGGGCGGACAGCTACAGCGCGCCCTCCTCGGCAGGGCCATCATCTCGGATCCGGGACTGCTCGTACTCGACGAGCCGTTGAGCTACGTCGACAAACGGTTTGAGCACTCCATCTACGAACTCGTAGACCGGCTTTCCAAAACCACCACCATCCTCCTTGTATCCCACGAAATGTCCACAATAGCAGGCATGGCCAACCGTCATCTGATAGTCGACCATGCCATACATGAGTGTCATTCGCCTCACCACTACGTCCATTACGACTGCGACGAGTGCTGAATGAAATCTGTTTAAACTTTTTAGAACGAGAACTGGCACATAGCGCCGATGCGTCGCGCCCAAGCATGTGAGCCGTCACAGTTCTCACGTTTGCCGAAATTAGCCTCGGCACCTACGCTTATGCGCGGGGTCACATAGTAGAATATATTGGCGGCGCCATACATTCCATACTTATATCCGTTGGCCGGACGCTCGCCCGAAGTCATATTTCTTGCCTGGCCGAATGTCACCGAGGCCATCACCTTGTGAGAGAAATTATAGCTCATGCCCAGGAAATAACTCCAGCTCGGCACAGTGCGGAGACGTCCGGGAGCATCCATATTCTGTATCAGGTCATACTCACCCATGAGGAAATCGCCACCCACATTGGAGTACGAGCGTCCTATGTTGCCGATCGCATACACTGTGAGCGGTCTCACAGGATTAGCCACCGTCGAGAGCTGCAAGCCATATCCCACGGGAGTATGATTGGTCCCGTTGACCATATCGCGGTAAGGGAGAAATCTTGTTATGGCCGAGAGGCGCACATGCTGGTCCTGGGACCACTGATACTGCACCATGGCCGCAAGATTGGGCAGAGAGGTCGATCGCGAAGCCACGTTTGTCCCGTCGTCGGGCAGTGACATCTCGGGAGTCTCCACCGAAGCGGCCACCGTTATGCCTGATTTCTTGAATGTGTGCATCCATCTCACGAGCAATGCCGAGAAATCCATGCTCATGGTCGAGCCGTTGGCATCCACTGTGGGAGCGATGGCCGATCCGTCCGAGAATGTCGAGGTGGCATAACCCACCGTCCAGTCATTCACCGTGGCGTAAGCCTTCGACAGCTTGAAGTCACGCCCCTGATAGCCATTGAATTTGGCCTGAATATACAGCTGATACGACCCGATCCTGCTGTTGCGGCCCAGCACCCTGAAGAACAGCGAAGTGCCCGACGGAGTGGTGCCCACATGATTGCGGTTGAGCGGAGTATCCCCTACCGGCACATTATAGGGAGTGAACGCGGCTCCCGGCATCGAGTTGCCCGGATCAAAGTACATGCGCATTCTCACCACGCCACCTATACCCATGGCCATATTGGCATCATGGCTCATGAACATGAAATATGGAGCGGCGGGATCCTGATAATTGCGGAACTGGTCGATATAGAAATTCTCTATAAGAGAGCGCACCGAGTCATTGCCCGGCTTCTCAGTCTCCCCGCCACCCATCATGATCACATGATGATCGGAAATCAGCGAGTCAAGTACTTCCTGACGCGAGGATGGCGTGGTCGCCGATACGTTGAGGGCGGCAAGGCCCAGCCCGATTGCTAACGTCTGACGTAGGAGATGTTTCATAATCTTATATGTGTTTTGATGAATAGTTTTGTATGCTTTGCATTTATTATGGTTTTATAACACACCTCGGTTAAAAAAAGTTGCACACTGTTTATAAATTCATTCCCATCGATGTAACAATCACCCATCTTCCACGTCTATAATATAGAATGGACCGCAAAGAGTTTGAATCAATAGCCCCGGAACTCAGGGACAGCATCGTCACAATGGTCAGGAGGATCGTGGGATCTTCCGATCCAGGCCTGCCCGACGATGTGGCCCAGGACACCCTATTGCGTCTGTGGACTCTGCGCGACGATCTCGACAGCTACCGCAGCGTCCATGCGCTCGCCATGGTCATGGCCCGCAACCGCGCCATCGACCTGCTCCGGTCAGCCCACCCCGACAGGCATCTTCCGCTCGACGGATACGATTCCCCTGACACGGCCTACGACCCTCACCAGTCGCTCGAATACTCCGAAGCCGGCCACAGGCTGTCAGGCATACTCTCCTCTCTCCCGTCGGCCCAGCAGGCGCTCATAAAGATGAGACACATCGACGGAATGGAGATAGACGAGATAGCCGCACTGACCGGATCGTCCAACGGCGCTATTCGCACCATGCTCTCGCGTGCCCGCAACCATATCAAGGAACTCTTTCTTCAACAAAACATGAACTGACCCATGAATCATACAATAAACGACAACAACTACGCCGAGTGGGTTGACCGCTTCCTCGATGCCGGCACGACTGTCGAGCAGGAGCGTGAGCTGTATGCCTACTTCGCCCGGCCCGATCTCCCGCCCGGGGCAGAAAAGTACCGGTCTATGTTCTCCTGGTACTCCGCCCTCCCGGACACTGCCTCAACAGCTGACACCTCAGTCCCGGCCACCTCTCCTCGCTTGCGCATCCTCCCTCTCAAAACATGGCAATGGGCATCAACAGCAGCATTGGTAGCCGTGCTGTTCACCGTAGGATTCAACATGCGCTCATCTCGCGACGCCACCGACACCTACTATTCCGAGGGATACATCCTGCGCGACGGCCAGCGCATCACCGACATGGATCTCGTGCTTTCCGAAATCGAAAGAGCCGAATCCGAGATGAACACACGCCTTGCCGTGTTTGGCACCGGCGATTCCGACGAGTTTGAAGCCTTCGACCGGCGTGCCGACGAGCTCATGACCGCCGCGTTCGACATGGACAATCCTGATGTGCGCGACCTCGTAACACGCACCTCCCTTAATTACTGACACCATCACCTCCTCAACCCGCATATTTTACAATAACCAACCTGTACCATATATGATACGTACCTATATTATCGCCATTCTCCTCTCTCTGGCTTCAGCTATCCCGTTGGCAGCCCAAAGCTCGATATCCAAACTCGTCAACTCCATCGAGGACAGCAAGGGATGCGACGTTATATACCGCGAGAACCGCGATCCGGCAACCCGCAAGGTCATTTACTCCAAGCGCCTCATCACTTTCAAGGACAAGAAACTCGCCCAACGCTTCGAGGATGCATTCCGCAAGGAACGGGAAAATTCTGTGGAATACCAGTCTAACGAGGACAAGTCAGCCTCAGTCTACAAAATCCGTTTCGACGACAATAAGGGGCATTGCTCCCAGTACACATTGGTGATCGAGGGCACCGGCCATGACAAGTGTACACTTTCGGCCGAGATCCACAATGCCGCCAATGTAAGCAAGAAATCCTCCCGCCGTAGCTCCTCCCATGACACCCGCACCCGCTACCGCCGATAGGCAATACACTTCATCCCCACTATAGCTCCCCCACACTCTCCTCTCTCCCCTGTTTTTTTGTTCATACCCCCATCTTCACACGGTCCGGGATCATGGTCTACCATGGTTCCGGGCCGTTTTTCACTTTTTTGGCCCAATTTTATGTTCAATAACATAGCCCGCCAAATGTTTTTTTAAACAATCGCAAAAAAGCCGTTGTTTCTTTGTATATATCAGCAAAATGTCATAAATTCGTGAATTTAAAATACGAAAATACTACATACCGACGTCTTTCTCTCCCCCTTTTTACCTCAAATCGGAGACATCATCATTCTAACGGAATTCTAATCCTAAATACCTAAAAATAAATGAGCTATCTAAAATTTGATAAGAACCTCATGATTAATCTGGAGCAATCTCTTCCCAAGGAAATGCTCCGAACCAATCAGGCAGGGGCCTATCACTGTACGACGATAGTTGACTGCAACACACGCAAGCAGCACGGTCTGCTCGTGGTACCGGTGCCCGAACTCGGCAACTCCTGGCACGTCATGCTATCATCGCTCGACGAGACCGTCTATCAGCACGGAGCTCCATTCAACCTCGGCTTGCACCGATACAGCGGTGGCGTAATGAGCCCCAACGGACACAAGTACATACGCGAATTTGACTGCGAGAGCGTGCCCCGCACCACCTATCGTGTGGGCGGAGTGATTCTCACAAAGGAAAAGATCTTCATCTCCAACGAGAACCGCATCCTCATCCGCTACACTCTCGTAGAGGCCCACTCAGCCACCACACTGCGCTTCCGCCCCGTGCTCGCATTCCGTGACGCCAACGAGCTGTGCGTGGCCAACGATGCCCTCAACACCGAGATCCCCCTCATCGACAATGGAGTGTCGGCCTGCCTCTACAACGGCTATCCCCGCCTGTTCATGCAGTTTTCCCACAAACCTCAGTGGACCTACGATCCCCATTGGTACAACGGATTCGAATACGTCAAGGACCTCGAGCGTGGCGTGCCATACACCGAGGATCTCTGGGTGCCCGGATACTTCGATGTTCCCATCAAGAAGGGCGAGAGCATAATCTTCTCGGCAGGTCTCAGCGAGGTTTCACCCCGCTCGCTCGCCAAGATGTATGAGAAAGAGATCGCACAGCGCACTTGCCGCACCTCTTTCTTCAACTGTCTCAAGAACGCCGTCAAACAGTGCTACCTCAAGGACGGCAAGGACATGTTCCTTCTCTCGGGCTATCCCTGGGGCAAGATCCTGGCCCGCAACACCTTCATGGCACTTCCCGGAGCCACCATCGCCATCAACCACCGCGAGGATTTCGAGAAAATCGCCGAGACCGGCCTCAAGGCCCTCCGCCACTTCATGAAGACCGGCGAGCTCGATAGCCGTATCCAGGGCATCGACCTCCCCGACATCCCCCTCTGGGCCGTATGGTCGCTCCAGCAGTATTCCAAAGCATATTCCCGTGAGGAAGCCGCTGAGAAATACCTCTCCGATATCCGCTCGATCCTCGATTTCATCCTTGCTGGCAAGCATCCCTTCCTGCAGGTAGATGCCGAGACGGGAATGGTCACCACCTATGGTATCGACAAGCCCATGTCGTGGATGAACGCATCGCTGGGCGGACGCCCCATCGTACCACGCACAGGCTACCTCGTCGAGTTCAACGCCCTGTGGTACAATGCGCTCATCTTCGCCACACGCATCACCACCGGCGATGAGCAGGCAAAATATCAAGCTGTCGCCGATAAGATGGCCGAGCCGTTCATTCAGACATTCCTCAACGATTACGGCTATCTCTACGACTACGTCAACGGCTCATACGCCGATCCATCCGTGCGCCCCAACATGGCCATCGCCATCGGCCTCGACTACTCTCCGCTCGACCGCCGTCAGCGCAAACGCGTACTCGACATTGTGACCCGCGAGCTTCTCACTCCCAAGGGTCTCCGCACCCTCTCGCCCAAGAGCTTCGGCTACCGTCCCAACTATCTCGGCTCGCCCGAGGACCGCGAGATGGCTCTCCACAACGGTCCCGCACGTCCGTGGCTCATGGGATTCTACTCCGATGCCTACCTCAAGGTGTTCGGTATGAGCGGTGTAAGCTACGTCGACCGTATGCTCATCGGTTTCGAGGACGAGATGACCCAGGGTTGCATCGGATCACTCTCTCAGCTCTACGATGCCAATCCCCCCTACGTGGGCCGTGGCGCCATCAGCCATGTCACCAATGTGGCCGAAGTGCTCCGCACGCTCACTACCCTCAAAAAATTCATTATGGACTAATCCCCGCTCACACCCATGAAAGCATTAATGTTCGGGTGGGAATTCCCACCTCACATCCTCGGCGGTCTCGGTACTGCCAGCTACGGTCTCACTAAGGGTATGTGGGAGTGTGGCGACATGGATATCACATTCGTAATCCCCAAGCCTTTCGGCGATGAAGAACGTCACTTCGCCAACATCATCGGCATGTCCCAAGTGCCCGTGTGCTGGCGCGATGTGTCCCGCGAATACGTGCAGGAACGCATCGGAAACGTCATGGATCCCGACCTGTATTTCCGTCTCCGCGACCACATTTACGCCGATTTCAATTACATGCGCACCAACGATCTCGGTTGCATCGAGTTCTCGGGCCGCTACCCCGACAATCTTGTCGAGGAGATCAACAACTATTCGATATGCGCCGGTGTCATCGCCCGCACTCTCGACTATGACATCATCCACTCTCACGACTGGCTCACCTATCCCGCCGGCATCCATGCCAAGCAGGTTTCGGGCAAACCCCTCGTGATCCACGTTCATGCCACCGAGTTTGACCGCTCGCGAGGCAAACCCAACCCCGTGGTGTTCGGCATCGAGAAGGACGGCATGAACAACGCCGACCACATAATCTGCGTCAGCAACCTCACCCGCGAAACCGTGATCCACAATTACGGCATCGATCCTGCCAAGGTGACCACCGTGCACAACGCCGTGACCCCGCTCACCCCCGAGCAGCTCAACGTGCCCGAGCACAAGTCCAAGGACAAGATTGTGACCTTCCTCGGCCGTATCACTATGCAGAAAGGCCCCGAGTACTTCGTCGAGGCTGCCGCCAAGGTACTCAAGAACAATCCCAACGTGCGCTTCGTGATGGCCGGTAGCGGTGACATGATGAACAAGATGATCCTCCTCGCCGCCGAGCGTGGTATCTCGGACCGCTTCCACTTCCCCGGTTTCCAGAAAGGCAACCAGGTGTACGAGATGCTCAAGGCCTCCGATGTGTATATAATGCCTTCGGTTTCCGAGCCGTTCGGCATCTCGCCCCTCGAGGCCATGCAGATGGGAGTCCCCTCGATCATCTCCAAGCAGAGCGGTTGCGCCGAAATCCTCACCAATGTCATCAAGACCGACTACTGGGATATCGACGCGATGGCCGATGCCATCAACTCGATCGTGACCTATCCGGCCATGTACAACCAGTTGCGTGAGGACGGTCTCGCCGAGGTTAACCAGATCACCTGGGACAAGGCCGGACAGAAAGTAATCAACATTTATAATAAGGTGCTCGGCCGTTCATGACTTGTGGCTACCTGTAATCTAATTTGTAAACCCTTTTAAGCTTAGCTTAAACAAAACATAAGAAAGAACATGAAAGCAATCTGCTTCTATTTCCAGATTCACCAGCCATTCCGTCTGAAAAGATACCGCTTCTTCGACATAGGCAACGACCACTACTACTATGATGACTTCGCCAACGACGATATCATCACCCGCATAGCCGAGCGCAGCTACATCCCCGCTGCCCAGACCCTCCTCCGCATGATCGAGGACACCAAGGGTGCCTTCAAGTGTGCCATCTCCATCACCGGCACCGCCCTCGAGCAGTTCGAGCAGTACGTGCCCGAGTTCATCGACCTTCTCAAGAAGCTCGCAGCTACAGGTTGCGTCGAGTTCCTCGCCGAGACCTACGCCCACTCTCTCGCTTCGCTCGCTGATCCCGAGGAGTTTGCCAATCAGGTAAAGGTTCACGACGAGAAGATCAAGGAGCTTTTCGGCCAGGAGCCCAAGGTGCTCCGCAACACCGAGCTGATCTACTGCGATGACCTCGCACCCCAGATCCTCGAGATGGGCTACAAGGGAGTGATCACCGAGGGTGCCAAGCATATCCTCGGATGGAAGTCGCCCAACTATGTCTACTCTGCGGCTTCTGCTCCCAAGCTCAAGATACTACTGAAGAACGATAAGTTCTCCGACGATATCTCCGACCGTTTCTCCAACACCTCGTGGGACGAATATCCCCTCACCGCTGACAAATACATCTCCTGGATCGCATCGACACCCGCCGAGGAGCAGATCATCAACCTCTTCATGAACCTTGAGGTATTCGGTGATTTCCAGCCCCGCGAGACCGGTATCTTCCAGTTCCTTGAGGCCCTCCCCCGCTTCGCCGCCGAGAAGGGTATCGAGTTCTGGACACCCACCACTGCCGTAAGCAAGCTCAAGGCTGTCGACGCTCTCCCCGTGCTTCACCCCATCTCCTGGGCCGACGAGGCACGCGACACCTCGGCATGGCTTGGCAACAAGCTCCAGAACGAGGCTTTCAACAAGCTCTACAGCGTGAGCGAGCGCGTGCGTCTCTGCGAGGACCGTCGTCTCAAGCAGGATTGGTACTATCTCCAGGCTGCCGACCATTTCTTCTACATGTCCACCAAGAACATGCACGACGGATCGGTACACTCCCAGTTCTCGCCCTACGACACCCCCTTCGATGCGTTCACCAACTATATGAACGTGCTCGCCGACTTCATCGTGCGTGTTGAGGAGCAGTACCCCATGTCGATCGACAACGAGGAGCTCTCATCACTCCTCACCACCATCCGCAACCAGGAGCGTGAGATCGAGACTCTCAACAAGGAGGCCGAGTCGATGCGTAAAAACATCGAACACTTCAACGAGGAGCACCTCCTCCGCGAGCAGGAAGCCGAAAAGGCCAAGGAAACAAAAGCCAAGGCTAAGAAAGCTCCTGCCAAGAAGACCGCTGCCAAGAAGGCCAAGGCTGAAAAGGCCACTGAAGCTCCCGAAGCCAAGGCTGAATAATCCTCAGGCCACAATCCTGATACAATAACAGGGCCTGTCCGCGCGTTGTGTCATCAACAGCCGTGCGGACAGGTCTTGTCATATTCTGCATCACCGGTCATGATTCGCATTGCAGGCTTAGTGATATAACTCCTACACCATTGCGCCCCACTATCGAGTACATACAGGAACGCTTCGACCGTTACAACAGCCTCATGTTCGGAGGCCGGTTGCCACGCATACCCGTGAAAATTAGCGATGCGAAATCCTATCTCGGGCAATGCGTGTCGCGGGTTGCCACTCTGCCCGACGGACGCAAGGAGCACTCCGGTTTCGAGCTTCGCATCAGCACCCGCCTCGACCTTCCGGCCGAGACCGTCGATGACACCATCATCCACGAGATGATACACTACTTCATCCACTACAACGGTCTGCCCGACACTTCGGCCCACGGCCCCATATTCCGCTCCATCATGCACGGCATAAATGCCCGCTATGGACGGCATATCTCGGTGAGCCACCACAGCACACCCGAGCAAAGAGCGGAATCCGACTCGCGACCCGCCCTCCACGTCATAGCTGTAATGACGATCAAGGGGCTACCGGCCGGACACGTGGGCATAAAGATACTCCCGCGCACGGCTGCAAGAGTTATAGAATTTCACCGTCGCATATCATCGTCGCCCGACGTTGTAAATGTCTCGCTCTATCTGCACGACGATCCGTTCTTCAACCGTTATCCGGTATCGGTGGCACTCCGCTATCATCCTGTATCGCACAGCGAGCTGTCACCCCATCTCGACACGGCACGCCGCATCGAGATCTCGGGCAACACGCTCAAGTATGCGAAATAGACCCGCTGTCGCGGTCTTTACTATTTTTTCTGATACTTTATTTCATCTCGGTGGCACGGCGGGCACGGAACTTGGGAAGATCAACCGCCGGAATACCCCATATCGACTTGCCCTGGCGCTCGTAAGCCACGCCGTCGAGCATCACCACCTCGGGACTCGGATCCACATCGGCCCGGTAGATGATCTTGTCGCCCACCATCTCAAATTGAGTGGTCACAAGTCCGTTGGCCAGATGCCCCAATCTCCGGTGGACGGCATCCCTCACCAGGCGGTCAAACTTATCCTTCATCGACGTGAGGTCATAATCCTTGTGGCGGTTGTTGATATAGATGAAATCACCATCCAGACCGGTGGCATATCCGCCATCGTCCACGCCCACATACAACCGGCCGCCACGGGCATTCATGAATCCGGCCATCACTTTCAGCAACACCGACATCTGCTCACCCGGAGCCGGAAGCATATTCTTGCCGGCAGGATATATGGCCGAACTCTTCAGCTCGGTGAACTGGTCCTCCTCGGCTATCTTCAGTGTGTCGGGCATCTGTATTTTCAGCTCCATCAGCTGATATATCTTGCGACGCAATGTACGTCTCACCTCATACACGTTGGCATTGTCAAGCATGTTGTATGACAGCACCAGCCGTGCGAGCTGCGAGGTCTTGTCGTCGTGACGGTCCTTGGCCTTCTGCCACAGCCAATCGTTATCCCATGGCTTGTCGAGCTGGTTTATGATGCGCAACCGGGTGAGGCGTGTCTCTATATCGGGATAGTTGGATATGAACTCGCTGTTGTCGTCAAACAGTTTCTGCAATCTCTCATCATCGATCTTTCCGCTGTCGCCAAACAGCCTGATCGATTCCACCAGATCCATGCGGTTGGCGAAATAGGTCGACAGCTGCGAGTCCCCTATGAGGCGGGCCATTATGCGCCCTATGGCCAGATAATTGTAGGTCACGATATGATCCTTGCTCATCATACCCTCACGGTCAATGAGATGTATCAGCTCGCGCATGTGCTCGTTGTCGATCACCTTCATAGTGGTGAGCGACTCATCAAGACCGGCATCGATAGCCTCGTCGGTATCCTCCTCATCGGCAGGATTCCACTCCTCGCCATTGCTGTAGGTGGTCATGAGCACCTTGAAAGCATCATGGATCTTGAATGTCTCATCGGTCCGCTCCACAAATACAGCTTTGATCAAAGGATAGGGATATATGGTATCCACCTCAGTAATTATGAAATCCCCCTCGCGGAGAATCTCGTGACACTCCCGCTTGGAAATGAACATGGATATACCCTCATCGGTGACACACATGTACTTGTCGGCATCCACCTTGCTCACTTGAGCCAGACACTGATCACCAACGCTCAACTCATTCTTAAGGAACTCGTGGATATTGTTGCGCATCACGAAATGATAGGTTCCGTCCTCGTTCATCCTGTCTACCGTGGCCTGATATATGTAATTATACCCGGTCTCGGGATCGATAAACACGTCGGCAAATGGAATTATAGGATATGACACAATGTCGAGCGGAGTCATCGTGCCCTCCCCCTCGAAATTGTCATCCTGTATCACCACGCGGTAGTCATATCTCGCATTGGCTATCTTTCCCGTGATGCACACCTTCACCACATCGCCGCTGTCGGGCTTGAATTTTTCCGAGATCGACGGAGTGAGGTGCTGTACGGGAGCAAAGAGCGACTGCTCCACCTCGCGCCACAAGCGGTGAAACTGGGTGATATTGTTGCGTGTGGCATTCAGCTTCTCCTGCATACGGTCATTGAGAAGGATGCGTATCCTGGCCGGTGAGAACAGGTCGGTGGGTATGCCATATTTCATATTGTCGCTACGCTGGATGGGAGTGAACACAAAAGCATCACCCGAGAGAGTCATCAGCGCGTTATCACCCTCATATACCCATCCATCTTTAGAAAGAGGTGCGGCCTTGGACACAGCCACCTTGGAACACAGCATGGTGATATCATCAAGATCGCTCCAGGTGAATTCCAGCGGGGACGGTTCCTTGCTGAACAGCGCCGACAGCGACTTGTAGAGCAACTGTACCGAGTTGGCTGTCGAAAGCAACGACACGTAGCGGTAGTGCATCGATCTGTACAGCTCGAGCTGGGAATCATTATCACCCCCTCCGAGCAGCAACCGCAACGACAGCGCCTTGATCATCTGGCGTATCTCGGTGGCATCGGTATCCGAACCTGTGAGAGCGTCGATGCGCCGGCTCTCGTTGGAGATATACATGTCGAGCATCTCGATGAACGCCTTGGCAAACAGGTGCATGAAGCGACGGTTGTCATGCGACTTGCGTATGATGTCGAATATCGCGTCGATATAGTTGGACACGCTCTTCTTTCTGAGCGAGAACAGCGCCATGGCCACACGCATCCTCTCCTCGGGATTGTACAGGTAGCCCGACAGGCGCAGGCGCTCCAGAGTATCGTCGATATATGTCTGGTCCTTGCGGTCCTTGATCAGATGCAAGGCACGCAGATAGTCACGCGTGTGGGTGATGATCTTGTTGAGGCGGTCCTGATACTCGGTGCGCTCATGGGGGGCACATTGCCTGAGATAGTCGCTCGTCTCGAGCAGATTGAGGCATATCGAATTGAACATCTCCAGCAGTTCTGTGCGGTGATGGGGCAATTTCTTACGCTCTCTCAGCACCTCGGGGTCCACATTGCGCTTCAGATCGGAATTGAGCCACTCGGTGAGATGTCGTCCCACAACATCGGCACATGTCATGACCCACAGCGGATTTCCGGCCTCAAGCTGGTCACGCACATCGGCAAGCTCGGGGAGTTTCCTGAACAGCAACCGGGGCAGATGGGCCGAGATGGCATGACTCGTATCGAGATTCAGAAATTCGTTGAGCGAGAAAAACGGTATTCCATGATTGCGTCCGCCCAGCAGCTCAAGATCCATCCTCACAAGATTTATCCCCTTGACACGGCACTTTACCCGCTCATTTATCGTAAGTCTCTCGTTTCGGCCCGGATACACCCGGAACACCAGCCCGTTGGAATCCATAACCTCATGATAAAAACCGGGGGTGAGCGGTGTTTTCACTCTGAACTCATATTCCTCGCCTATGGTATAGATCTGTGGTAATATCGCGGCTATGTCCTGCATGAACACCGGAAATCCGGCCTGGTTATATTCCTTTATTATACATTGTAATTTCGACGGGCGTTTTGTCCTTTGGAATTGAAAAGCCTTTATGTCATATTCCTGACCTTTGTAATTGATCTGAAAATACAAGTTTCCGCCTGCTACTTTACTACCCCTGACCGGGAAAGTCAATTTCTCGAATTTTTCGTTTTTTTCTGTAGATTCCATAATGTTTTTATGATAGCCACAGCCGACATTCGCTCATGTCAACGGCCATGACCGGGTTATAGATTGTTTTAAAAATAAGTAATATCACAAAGTTAGTAAAAATAACCCGAGCCACGATTTGCATATTATCCCTTTTCCCTCACCATGAGCGTTAATTGTTGCATATAATAGCTTCACGGTGTTAAACCACCGGTGTCACACAAGCGGTTTCACCACCCTGTTGCCCGGACGGTTGCTCAACGACAGCGATGTCGCCACCGTGACAGCCCCGGTAGGCAATTCCGACTTATAGGTGATGAAATAGCGTTCCGGAGCCATGAAATCAAGTATGAACGAGGCAGTGTCGACAGGCTCGCTGTCAGCCCTCCCCTCCACTATGCGCTCCCTTATCCTCACTTCAAATCCCTTTACCTCTATCGCAAGGCTCACAGCGCCACTCGCAGTAACCCCGGTAAGACCGTGACGACGCAATACCACCTGGCCGTCATCACAGCATATCAGCTCTATCTCCTGCTGGCCGTCATCATCTCCACTATCCACGTCATGTTCACGCGATATGACTCCGGCGAGCAGTATCTCCTTCACAGGCCCCGGGGCCTCGCGCCCGTTGCACAATGCCACTATCATGGCCGCTACGGTCACGGCTATGACATAGAATTCCACCGATTGGAACACTCCGGCCAGAATCAAACAATATATCGGGAATAACATAGGGACAAAGATAGACATTCCACCCGAAGATTCAAAAAATACCGCTACAGCTACTCCTATTTATAAAATTATATTCTTTTCCAAAACTCATCACGGACTTGTGACGTTGATATTATACACGTTTTAACACTGAATTATTATGCTTACAGCTGACATTATTCCTTCTCACCGACTGGCTCAATGGCTGCTCACCCACATCCACCGTTTCCTCGACATATTCGGTCTTGAAAAAGACAAGCTCACCGAGGAGATACTCTATGTGGCTATAATCGTATGTACGGCACTATTAATAGGATGGCTCGTAAGCACCGGCATCCGGCTCATCATACGCAAGATTGTTATGGTAAGAAATCCCGATCTGGGACATGCCCTTGTGGAAAAGCATGTGCTCGCACGCTGTTGCAGCATCATACCTCCATTGGTGATACTTGCCCTGTTGCCGTTCGCGTTCACCGGCAACTCCACCCTCAACGTGATCATGTACCGCGGAATGCTCATATACACAACCATAGTGATATGCATGGCGATATGCACGGTCACAATATTCGTGTGGACACGTTTCGACGAGAAACGCAACACCCGCAACCTGCCACTGCGCGGTATTCTCGACACCATAATAGGCATCGTATGGGTCATCGCGATAATAATATGCGTATCCATACTTGTGGATAAGTCTCCAGCCGCCCTGCTCACTGCCTTAGGTGCATTTGCCACCGTGCTGATGTTGGTGTTCAAGGATAGTATCCTCGGCCTGGTAGGCGGACTACAGCTCTCACAGAACGATATGCTCCACGTGGGTGACTGGATAGTGGTGCCCAACACTATAGCCAACGGTATCGTGATCGACGTGTCACTGACCACAGTGAAAGTACAGAACTGGGACAACACCATCGTCACCCTGCCCCCCTACTCGCTCATATCAGGATCGTTCCAGAACTGGCGCGGAATGAGTGACAGCGGCGTGCGTCAGATAGCCCGCTCGGTCATCATAGATAATTACTCGATCACAGAGGCCACCCCTGAGTTTGTTGACAAGATGGTGGCTAAATTCCCTGTACTCAAGAACTATGTGGATAAAGTGAAAACCGAAGGTAAACCGATATTCGATCCGGGACTCGCCACCATCAACGGCACCATTGATTCCAACCTCGGTCTCTACCGCGCATATCTGTGTGAATGGTTGCTAACCCATCCATCCATCTCGTCGAGCCAGCAGATACTTGTGAGGTTGCTCGCACCCAACGAATATGGCATACCTTTGCAGATATGGTGCTTCACTTCCACCACGGCATGGACCGCTTACGAGGCCATCCAGAGTGCCCTGTTTGAACACATCGCCGTGACAGCTCCGGCATTCGGACTCCAGATCTACAACGAGACCTCGGGAGCCGACGTCCTCACCATCGACACCGTAGATGCCAAGGATGCCGCCATCTCCTCAGCTACCCCCGCCCCCACCTCATCCAAGTGATAACACGGTAACGGTAATACAAATTTCCCATATTGATAGATTTGTAGTATCTTTACGGAGCAGTTTCAGATTAATGAAATAACACTTATCAGTTATGTGCCGATATAAAGATACAACATTGGGAATCAAGAAACTTGACTTCAATGTAAAATTTGGAGCCATGGCTGCATACCTTACTGACGGGCGAGAGATTATTGTGCCCATATCCATGTTCCCAGACATTAAGAAGCTATCCAAAGCCCAACGCGAGGATTATATGATTATGGATGATCAATATTTTTCGTTTGAATCGTCCAGCAGAATATATTCCATTAAAGATCTACTCAGATACTAAATGTGTGTGTTTGAACCTAACACATACTCATAGCCTATACAATGGGGCCGGCTCTTAGCCGGGCCCCATATTTATACTCCCAATAACTGCAACAGGGGGCCGGCGAGGACCGAGGTGAGGACTCCGTTAAGGATTAGTCCCACGGTCGCATAAGCGCCGTAACGCTCCGACAATTGGCTAACGCGGCTCGTGCCTATGACATGAGCCGCGGTTCCCATACTTATACCCTGGGCTACGGGACTACTGATATTACCAAAACTCAACACCCGAAGGCCGACAACCGCTCCAAGCAACCCCACGAGCACCACTATCGACGCTGTGAGCGAGGGAATACCGCCAAGATGTCCGGTGATCTCGATAGCGATGGCATTAGTCACCGACTTGGGGGCAAGCGAGATTATCACCTCGCGCGAGGCTCCCATCCATTTCGCTATCAAAACCACCGAAATTATGCCCACTATACACCCGGCCAGCTCACACATGAGTATGGGCAGGAGCTGCTTGCGGATGGTGCGCAACTGAGTGTACAACGGCAGGCCGAGTGCCACTATGGCAGGCTTGAGCCAGAACTCTATCATCGCTCCGGGGCGGGAATAGGTCTCGTAACTGATCCCTGTGATCTGCAGGAATCCGATGAGCACGGCCACGGTCACAAGCACGGGATGAAACGCTGTGATACCACTCCACTCGCGGAGCTTGATCGAGGCGAAGTACACGCCGAAAGTCAGCGCTACAAGGAATATATCACTTTCTATGAACTGCATGGCGGAAATATTGATGTACACGGCCGGTGACGAGGAGCACAAGAGCGGTGCTTACCACTGTGGCCACAGTGATTGCAAGCCAGGAATCGGCGATAATGTCGAAATACAGCATCAGCGCCACCCCTGGTGGAACGAAGAAAAATCCCATGTTGGAGACAAGAAACCGGCACATGGGGCCGACATCCTCAACCTTGATCGCTTTTTTCTCAAGAAGCGCGGTGAGCAACAACATTCCCAGGATACTTCCGGGAATGGAGATGCCGGTGAGCCATACGATGAGTTCACCTACGGCCAGGCATCCGAAAATGATGAAACATTGCTTTACCATTTCTCAATAGTTTTTGCGGGCTTGTTACAAGCAGGAACACGGCTGCCAATATCAGTATTATTCCCAGCACAGCCTTGAATGTAAGAAATTCTCCGAATACGAGCACACCTACCAGCACTCCGGTGACAGGCTCAAGGGCTCCGAGTATCGACACCGGTACCGAACCGATGAGCTGGACGGCCACAGCCACAGTGAGTATCGACACGATCGTGGGAATGACCGACAGCCCCACGGCACATCCTATGCCGAGGGGATCGACCGGCACCGGCTGAAGCGCCGTAAGACCCTTGAGCTGAACAATGAACACCGTGAGACCAAACAGCAGGGAATAGAATGTGAGCGTAGGTCCGGCAAGCCGTTGAAGACTCGTCTTGCTTATGAGTATCATATACACAGAATAGCTGAGGGCCGACAGCATCACGAGCACTACCCCGAGCGTGGTGACATTGGCTCCCGGACCGGGATTGGCCAGCAACATGACTCCGGCAAACGACACGGCAATGGCTATGGCTGTGACCACCGATATGCGCTGACGGTAGAATATCCACAGTATGAGCGCTATGAATATCGGTTCGACAAAAAGCATGGTGGAGGCGATGCCAACATCCATGTAATTGTACGCCTCAAACAGACCTACCGACGACAATGCGAACAGCACACCCTGCACAAACATCAGCGGTACCTGACGGCGCGAGAGCCGGAACGACGATCCGCGCTTGATCATGACAAGACCGAGCAGCACCGTCGCTATCAGGTAACGGTAGAACAGCACCGAGGGGACCGACATCCCCATCTCATACAGAGGCACAGCAAAGAGCGGGTTGGTACCGTAACTTATGGCTGCAACCGCCCCGAGAATATACCCTTTGGTAATACCCTTCATTTCAAAAAAAATATTTGGAAACTCTTTTTATCTATCGGAAAACGAGCACCGCATGTCAGAGCGGAGCCGGCAATCATTGCCTGGGTGCCACCTCACACTCCATGAAAGGCTTCATGAGAGTATTGAGCTGAAGATGCTCTACAAGGAAGCCGTCGTGGCCAAACGGCGAGTGGATCTCGGCATACACCGCCTTGGGGATACGTGCCGCGAGAGCAATCATGTCGGACGGCGGGAACACTATATCGGTAGTCAGACCTATCACAAGTGTCTTGGCCTTGATGGTCGAGAGCGCGGCATACATGCCTCCACGTCCGCGACCCACATCGTGAGTGTCAAACGAATCGAGGATCGCGTGGTAGGAATAGGCATCGAAACGTCTCACCAGTTTCTCACCCTGGTAACGCTGATAGGACACGGCCCTGCGTGTCACCGGCATCTCCTCGGCGTCGCGCTGGGTGATGTTGTAGCCCATGGGACCGCGGTAGCTGAGCAGACCGATGGCACGCGCGGCGGCAAGTCCGGCGGCTCCGGCATCGGGGCGAGGTTCGCCATAAGTAGCATCAGCTTCGATACACATGCGCTGTGTCTCATCAATAGCTATGGTCCAGGGGGTCGCAACGCCGTCGGTTGCCATCAGGGCGAGACGGTCGAAGCGGTCGGGCTCCATCACGGCCCACTCCACAGCCTGGAATCCACCCACCGAGCACCCCACAAGGGTGTGGATGCGGCCTATGCCGAGGGCATCGGCGAGCACACGGTGGGCATTAACTATATCACGGATAGTGTATTTGGGAAAGTCGGCATAGTAAGGCTTGCCGGTCTCGGGATTGACATGCAGAGGTGCCGTAGTGCCGTAGGGTGAACCGAGAATATTGGCGCACACGATAAAGTACCGGGCCGGGTCAAGAAATTTACCCTCCTCCACAGTGTGAGGCCACCAGTCGGCCACATCGCTGTTGGCAGTGAGAGCGTGGCATACCCACACCACATTATCCCCCTTCTCGTTGAGAGTGCCATAAGTGTGATAGGCTATGCGCAACTTGGGGAGCGTGCCTCCGAATTCCAGCCTGAACGGCTCGGAATGATCGTAATACTTTACCATGCCTTTTGCAATTATATTTTCAAACTGCAAAGGTACATAATTTCATACGAATCTTACCCCCAAACAACTCTCTATTTTACATATTTCCGGCATAATGGGAATATGTATGGCATTATGCGGAAATATCTGTAAAATTATTCTACAGATTCAATAATTAAAGTCTTGAATCTGAAAAAATCTACTATTCAAATTCCATCATGTCAAAAAACATCAGCCGGGTATGATCATTGACATCTTTTTCTGACAACAGCTTGAAATAATTATTTTGATAAAACCCTATAGCCGACATATAAGCATCCACAGTAAGAAACCTAAATGCAGAATAATTGGGATTCTCATTAAGCATTCCCTTCAAAAGATTCATTAGGTCAGTACCCAGGTTCTGCCCCCTGTAAGCAGCAGACACTGCAAAGCGTCCTATTTTGATTGCGGGATAACTACTGAAGTGCTTACCGTATGGGAAACCTTTCTTAATTTTTCTCCATTGACTATTGGTGACCTCCTGCTGGCTAATCTTATCATTCAGAATACAAAAATAAGTTGCAATATTCCCGTCATCCTCAAGTACAAATGTGTTGGCTATGCGTTTTTCTGAAAAATTCAACGCATCTTCCACAAGAAATCCGTTAAGGTCGAGATCTCCACAATCGAAATTCGACACATCCAAGGCTGGAGAGAGTCTTACAAGCCTCATTTATATGCAGATTGTAATTCTTTCCTTAGCCTTAGCCACGGCCTCTTTCAATCTTCTTGTATTTTCAGCGCGTTGCTCTCCTGAGAGGCTCTCGACCTCCATTTTGAGTCGCTCAAAGCGGATAGCGTCAGCACCGGTCAATATAGGGGTTTCAGCGATCGGTCTTGCCATAATTGTATCTCCTTCATTAAATCAGTTCACAAAGGTATAACAAATATCCGACATTATTGGATTTTATCGCATAAAAATCAATCATTTACGTATACATTTCAATCCATCGGATATGAAACACCGTCTTAATCAATCCTCAATCTGCCGGAAGCGGTCGCGGGTGAGGGAGTATTTCTGAGGTTTGAGACGGTCGGAGATAAGGAAGCGTAGCTTGCAGTATCTCATGCGACGGTATTTGGTCCACACCCACAGGCGCAAGAAGTCCTTGACGGTGGGTTTCCAATGCCTTGCCCGGCAGTTCTCGGCATAGGCATCGAGTGTCATCTCGGTAGACACTCCGTAAGCGTCATAGATAGAGATGTATTTCGCCACCTTACGGAATGATCCGCCATCCTCGTACAGCTTACGGAAAAACACATAATCGGCCAATCGGCGGAACTCGGTGTTGAACGGACGTTCCTTCAATAACGACGTGCGGGTAAATGAGCTCTGATGACAGAAAGGCATGGCATGGTCTATCACATCCACCTTAAATGGATGAAATCTCTTGTATCCGCCCGAAAAATGAATCAGGTTGGAACCATATATCACATCCTCATCATAATGCTTTCCGGCAAACACCTCCTCGAGTACACGATTGTCGAAAAAGACATCTCCGGCATTCATGAAGTTGACATAATCGCCGGTGGCATGACGCACGGCCTTGTTCATGGCCTGGTAGATGCCACCGTCGGGCTCCGAGACCCAATAGGTGATGCGGTCGGAATACTTGCGTATTATATCGACCGTGCCGTCGGTCGAACCGCCGTCGATCACAATATATTCCATATCGGGATAAGTCTGGCCCACCACCGAAAGCAATGTCTTTTCGATAAATTGAGCGGCGTTATAGCACACGGTCACAACCGTGATCTTATGGGGTTGAGTGTTCATCAGTCAGGAAAATGTTGAGTCAGACAGTGCGGGAATACACGGCCGCAGTCTCGCGAGCCATCTTATCCCATGAATAAGAGGAAAGTATCTCACGTCCGCGGGCTACAAGTGTCGCACGCAGATCGGCATCGGCAATAAGCCGGCCCACCGTATCGGCAATACTGCCGATATCGTAGGGATCGAAATATGCTCCGCCGTCGCGCGCTACCTCGGGGAAACAGCTGGCATCACTCAAGGCGAGCGGACACCCGGTAGCGTAGGCCTCGAGGATGGGGATTCCGAATCCCTCGTAGAGCGACGGATACACGAAACACAAAGCGTGACTGTAGAGATAGGTGAGCTGAGGCTCGCTCACAAATATGCTGCGCGTGCATCCGGCGATACCGAGCCTGTCGATCATGGCCTGCTCCTTGGAGTCAAACGGCACTCCGGTACATACGAGCTCTATGTCGGGGTTCTCGCGGTGGATCAGCGAGAAAGCCTCGCAGAAGCGGTCAAAGTTCTTATAACCGAAACGCCCGCCAACATACAGGATGTAACGTGACGGAAGACCGGGTACACTCTCCTCGCGCGAGGTCTCGAGTCCATAACCCTGATACACCACGTCGATCCTGTCATCGGGAATCCCATACAGCTCCATGAGATCCTTTTTGGTATTGTTGCTTATGGCAATGATACGTGAGGCGTTCATCACGGTGAGCTTTTTCATCTCGGCTGTGTGGTCCCTTTCAGGAAACATATCGGCAAACTTTTCATGTATCATGTCATGGACTGTGATCACATAAGGGCGCTTCACCGATTTCAGGAAATAGGGATTGTAATAGGTGGGATGGAATATGTCGTATTTACCTTTCTCCAACACACGGCGCGATATGGACTCGTTGATGCGGTAGGCTTTTTTCCCTTTTTTCATGAAGCGTGGCAACCACATAGTGGAGGCCCACATGCCTGGGACCGATTTCAGATATACATTGGACGACAGCACCACAGGATTCCTGAAATGATAGCCTTCAGGCAAGCGGGTCATGAGCTCGGCGAAGTATCGGGAGATACCTCCAAACTTCTGATCGATAAATGTCTGATAATCGTATAAAATCTCCATTACACAGAGTCCAATTGATGATATTTTGCAAAGATAGCAATAATATTCAATATTGCAAAAGCCATCACCGGGAGATCATATACGCACCTTGCGGAATTTGATCCTGCGACGCTTGCGACGGTCCTTGCTTCCCGCCGGACGTTCGGAGTGATGAACGGGTTCTTTTGCATCCGTCTTCGGGGCAGATAATTCCACCGATGAAATCTCCTTTTCAACAACCACAGGAGTGTAAGATCTTGTTTCCTGTGTTGCCACGGCATTTTGCTCTGCTGTTGTGACCTCAACTGCCACCGGTGATTCCTCGCTGGTCGACACGGGTTGTAGATTCTGAGTCAGACGTTGAGCCTCCTCCCGAGTGTTCTTGCGGATGCGCGCACGCTCCCTGGCACGGCGCGAGCGCTCAATGGCCACATCGATCTCCTGACGGAGAAACGCAAAGGCCGTGCGCATGGACGCATCGGCGATCGACACAGCATCAAGTCCTCCTGAAAGGTAGGCATCGAGTGCGGAAATCATTACGTCGGCCGACTCGGCATCGGGAAGAAAAACCTTGAGGATACGGTCGACAAAACGCTTATAAGCATTGCGGGAGATGGAGAGTCCAGAGGGATAGATGGCTGTCTTTTTCATGGCATTTCAGTTTTATAAGTGATCATATCTGTACCACAAAATTACTCATCGCCACACCCCAAAAAGGTGCGATAATGTCGCGTAGTCAACATTTATACTCAATCTTAAAAATTACAATAAAAATACACAATTTAATTACAAATTAAAATTAATACAAATTTTATAGTTTTATTTTATTGCATATATGTATTTTTTAATATATATTTGCGTAAAAGTTTAAATATAGATGAAATCCACCATTCATAAACCTCTATAAAGAATATTAATTATGAATTTAAAATCACGAGAATGCCCTCATTGCCATCGTCTAGTATCAATCAATGTATGTTCAAAATATTTCATACATGGTACAGCATACACGGTACAATGTAACCACTGTAATACGAAATTGGCCCTTATCAAAGAACCAATTCCATTTAAATGGTGTCCTATTGCAGGATTTCTATGCGTCGTAATTCCTGCCGAATATTTTTTATATGTTCTGAAAATAGGATTCACAAAATCAATGGCATATGCTACTTTATGTGGCATATTCGGCCTTATCATATGTATGGCGCTTACATTAAAAGGAATACGATTTAATATCCCCAAATCTTAAATTTAAATTCATAACCAATGGTAAAGAACCTAAAAAAGTTTTTTGCATTTGCCATCGTATGTGCTATTTCTAGCACTACAGCATTTGCACTAAAAGAAAAACAGACTAATAATGCCAAAGTATTCGTTGGCATTGGTTATTTAGTAGCAAAAAATGGAGCATCTCCAGAAGCAGGAGCTATATTGGGCGTAGCTGGAGTTATTCAAGGAGGTATTGACGGAGCCGTTTATGGCGCAGTCTTTGGTGGCCCTGTCGGATTTACGGTTGGCCTTGGAGTTGGTCTTTAATCAAATCTGAGGATTACTATACGCCATAAATAATCCGATAAAGCATTCTTACAACTATCTATATATAGATATTAAAGTATTACGATAGTTCAATAAAATTTGCAACATGTTGAATTATACAAATTTTCATTGTTCTATCGTAATTTATTAAATATCCTTTATTTACACAGATGTAGTTATTTGAATTTTAAGATCTCGTGAAAATACAATTAAAACATAACTACTATAATTATTTTGTGATACTTTGCCTAATATACATCATTGCATTATTAATAGGGTTGAGCTTTGGAATAGAAGAATTTAATACAATTGGCACAATTAATAATTTTGACATCGATATTCCAGAATTAGAGATTTCAAATTCTCATGATGCTTTTTTTAGTATATTAAAACACAACTTTATTGTATCGATTAAGTCTTTACTATTAGGGCTACTCAGCTTTGGTGTCCTTCCATTGGTTCTATCTTTTTATAATGGCTTCATCTTCGGTAATATTATCGGTAGTAGTTCTCATATTTTAACCTCTGAGGACATATTATGGGCAACATTACCTCATTCATTTGAATTTATTGGGATGAATCTATTTGGAGTTGTTGGATTTTATTTTTGTTCTGAATATGTTGAAAATAATAGGTTCCCTAAAATAAAAAAAATACTATCAATGATCTTTGTTGCAACCATTATCATTGTATTAGCCGCATTATTCGAAAGTTATATATCTATTAGATTTAATTAAAATGAAAGCATATATTTCATTAGTAATTATCATACTATCATCTTTAAGCGCATACTTTATAACAGAATATGCCAACAATTTGCAACTATGTACATATGGAATAAACAATATTCCCAATAGTTATAAGATATTATTTGGTATTTCTAAAATCACTAGCGCTCTTGTTCCTATTGTCATAATCAGTTTTATCATTATTACCACGACAATAATACTTAATGATATATTTGACTATCGACTTTCCTTAAAATTCATATTTCAAGTTGTTGGTTTTTCTTACATCCCAATGCTATTGTACTATTACTTTTTCTGGATTAATTTAATTCAGTATTGTAATACAAGTAATATTAGAAATACTGATGAATTTGTAAATATGAAATTTATATTCAACCTGCAATTAAGCGATTTTTCTTTAATTAATTTAGCCTGTTGGGGATATTTATTTATATTTATCATATATAATCTTATAAAACATAAGATTAATATTTCGCATACAATCATAGCGACATTATTACCTTCTGCAATTATGCTATCTGTATATTATACAATATCATTTGCTTAAATCTATATAAAAATGAGTTTTAATGCATCAATGTATTTTTGCAATGATTAAATCATAATATCTATACCACAAAATTACTCATCGCCACACCCCAAAAAGGTGCGATAATGTCGCGTAGTCAAAAAAATTATCATTTACATAAAAACTCCTCATTTGCTTCGGCCCCATAATTTTCGTAATTTTGCAGTCTGAATTGATCCTGACCCCTATTTTCCCCGGTGCCACCGGCATTACATATGCAGATAAGGAGTCCCGGTCACATTCATTCTTGTTCAACCAACCAGCATTTTATATCGAAAGCCTATGCTCCACAAAAGCACTAAAATTATTACCACCGTCTCGGACCGCCGTTGTGATGTAGAATTTATACGTAGCCTGTTCGAGGCCGGAATGAATGTCGTGCGCATGAATTCAGCCCACCTCGGAGCCGAAGGGATGACCCGCATAGTGGAGAACTGCCGTGCCGTGTCGTCGCGCATAGGTATCATGATCGACACCAAAGGCCCGGAGATACGTACCACAGTAAACGCCGAGCCCAACGACAAGATAATGTTCAGCGAGGGTATGGAGGTGGAATTCTGTGGCAACACCACCGAGTCAACCACAGCCGGAAGGATATGCCTCAATTATGCCGACATAGCCCGCGACATCAACCCCGGAATGCATTTCCTCATCGACGATGGTGAGCTTGACTTCCTGATACTCGACGTCGATGCCACCACCGGCATAATCAAAGCCCGGTGCCTCAATGACGGCGCTCTCGGATCGCGCAAGAGCGTCAATGTGCCCGGAAGCGATATCCAGCTCCCCGCTCTCACCGAGCGCGACAAGGCTACCTTGGCTGTAGCGGCCTCGCTTGGCGTGGATTTCGTGGCCCACTCGTTCGTGAGATCGGCCGATGATGTGCATGCCGTGCAGAACGAGCTCGACCGTCTCGGATCCGACATGAAGATCATCTCCAAGATTGAGAACCAGCAGGGTGTGGATAATTTCGACTCCATCCTGGAGGCTTCCTACGGTATAATGATCGCGCGAGGCGACTTGGGTATCGAAGTGGCCGCCGAACGCATCCCGGTGATCCAGCACGAGATGATAGCCAAGTGTATCGCCAACCATCATCCGGTGATAGTGGCTACCCAGATGCTCCACTCCATGATCACCAATCCGCGCCCCACCCGCGCCGAGGTCAGCGACATAGCCAATGCGGTGTATCAGCGCGCCGACTGCCTGATGCTGTCGGGCGAGACTGCCAACGGCCGCTATCCCGTGGAGGCGGTGACCACCATGGCACGTGTGGCCCGCGAGGTAGAAGCTTCGCTCACAGCCACCATCACAAGCGACTCAATCCCCCAACTCGCCGACGAGCATGTGACATCGTTCCTGGCCCGCCAGGCTGTGGTGTCGGAACGCGAGATCGGCACCAAGGCCATTATCGCCAATGCTCTCCACGGACGCACCGCCCGCTTCATCGCATCATTCCGCGGAGCATGTCCTGTATATGCCATCTGCTACCGTCGCCGCACCATGCGCTGGCTCAGCATCTCCTACGGCATAAAGGCTTACTATTACAAGGATTATACCTGTCAGCAGCGCTATCCGCTCGCCGCCCTGCGCGACTTCATCAAGCAGGGATTGCTCCTCCCCACCGACCGCATCGCGTTCCTCGGAGCCATCAACGGCACTGGCGCAACATTCCTTGAGGTCAACTCGGTACAGGCGATCCTCGATTACGGGGACTGATGGTATTAGGAAGATTCAAGGTTCCATCTCTGAAAAAAATTACCTCTGCCACAACTATCCCGATGTGGCAGGGGTAAAATATTTCTATTTTGGCATTATTACACAGCCATGAATCATGATACGGGTGGATGCTTTTCCTTATATTCCTCCCATACCAATGTCGCGAGATATTTGTCACTCCTGCATTGCAGATCAGCAACACCGTCCTCAATCAACGACGCTGTTTCGGACTTATAATAAATGTCAGTGGCTTTTTTTAACGGGATTCCGAACAATTCGCACATGCTTAGTATTATACCTGCGCATTTGCTACCACGGAACACGAGCCGGCTCTCCTCTGTCATAATCTTAAGCTTTCTATATGGACAAGACACCTGTCCAACATTTCCTGAGAACGGATACAATACTGGATATTAGGCTTCTCGTACTTTAACAACCCCAATGTTTCATTCTCGGAAAGTTCTCCGGCAAAATAGCGGTCAAGCGTCATGATCACCTTATCATCAGCAATGCCACCTATAATCAGGTCATATCCGGTATCATCCTTTCCGGCACGGCATTTTGAGACGAAATCAAGCCATGCTTTGTCATAGGAATCAAACTTAAGGACTGACCATTCCGATAGATTTATGTCATCGAACTCATAAGTATTCAGCCAAGCGGGCTTATTTCTGCGCAGAAACCTCTGACCATATCTCACTGCCTGCTCATGAATGGAGGTGAGATAGAATCCTTTGCCAAAATCAAGATACGGACGAGAATGGTCTGTATCCGGGCGCTCAACAGGCAAATCGGACGAATGGTACAGCTTCATCATTGCAATACTCCTTTCTCCCTCATATAGCTTGTGATATCATCAATCAGGTAGCGGGAACTGAACGTATGGAGCACATCATAGGAAGGTATTATATAATCATAAAGAATACCTGACCTAACGAGCCGGTCATACACATCGCCCTGAGTCATATTAAGAACATGAGCGAGTTTGCTGATACAATAGGTCACAAACTCGAGTGTCTTTTTATCCATATACGACATCAAATTAATAAAAAAATGAAGCGTAACAGATGCTGTACTGCATACGCTCCATTTTTATATAACTATTATTCCCACTCTATAGTTGCCGGGGGTTTTGAGGAGATGTCGTAGCATACGCGGTTGACGCCACGCACCTTGTTGATGATATCGTTGCTCACCTTGGCCATGAAGTCGTAGGGAAGATGTGCCCAGTCGGCAGTCATTGCGTCGGTCGATGTCACGGCACGGAGAGCGATCGCACGCTCATAGGTGCGCTCATCGCCCATCACGCCTACGCTCTGGACGGGGAGCAGGATAGCTCCGGCCTGCCAAACCTTGTCGTAAAGATCCCAGTCGCGGAGGCCCTGGATGAAGATATCGTCGGCATCCTGGAGGATACGCACCTTCTCGGGAGTGATGTCGCCGAGGATACGAACGGCCAGACCGGGTCCGGGGAAGGGATGACGCTTGATAAGGTGTTCGGGCATACCGAGTTGACGGCCTACGGAACGAACCTCGTCCTTGAAAAGCAGACGCAGAGGCTCGCAGAGCTTAAGGTTCATCTTCTCGGGGAGACCACCCACATTGTGGTGGCTCTTGATGGTGGTACCGGTGATGGAAAGAGACTCGATGCAGTCGGGGTAAATGGTACCCTGGGCAAGCCATTTCACATCCTTGATCTTGTGGGCTTCCTCATCAAACACGTCGATGAATCCCTTGCCGATGATCTTGCGCTTGCGCTCGGGCTCGGTGACGCCGGCGAGCTCGCTGAAGAATTTCTCGGAAGCGTCGACCCCGATCACGTTGAGGCCGAGGCACTCGTAATCGTGGAGCACGTTGCGGAACTCGTTCTTGCGCAACATGCCGTGGTCAACGAAAATGCAGGTGAGGTTCTTGCCGATGGCTCGGTTGAGGAGCACGGCAGCTACCGAAGAGTCCACACCGCCACTGAGACCAAGCACCACCTTGTCGTCGCCCAGCTGCTCGCGGAGCGACTTCACGGTCGACTCGATGAACGACTCGGCAGTCCAGTCGCGCTTGCCACCACAGATGCCTACCACGAAATTGTTGAGGATCTGGGTGCCACACTCGGAGTGGAACACCTCGGGGTGGAACTGTACGCCCCATGTCTGCTCGCCCTCTACCTGATAAGCCGCGATGCGCACCTTGTCGGTCGATGCGATCACACGGAAATTGTCGGGTATCGAGGTGATGGTGTCGCCGTGGCTCATCCACACCTGAGCGCCTACAGGGATATCGCGCATCAGGGGATTCTCCTTGTCGATGCTCGAGAGATGGGCACGTCCGTACTCGCGTGAAGGGGCCGGCTCTACCGATCCGCCCGATGTGTAAGCGATGAACTGGGCACCGTAGCAGATGCCGAGCACAGGGAGGTGTCCGCGCAGACGCGACAGTTCGGTACGGAACGCCTTCTCGTCATAGACCGAGAAGGGCGATCCCGACAGGATGACACCTATCACCGAGGGGTCGTCGTAGGGGAACTTGTTGTAGGGAACGATCTCGCAATACTCGCCAAGCTCGCGGATGCGCCGCCCTATGAGCTGGGTAGTCTGTGAGCCGAAGTCGAGGATAATGATTTTTTCCTGCATTTCTTAAAAATTCTGAGAATTGATTGGTGAGTGCAAAGTTAGCAATAATTTTAGTAATTTTGTATCCTAATTTGCGATAATATAGGTATGAAGGATATAAAACTGTTTCTCACCGATGTGGATGGCACTCTCACCGACGGCGGGATGTACTACACCTCCACGGGCGACACGATGAAGAAATTCAACACCCGCGACGGCATGGGGCTGCAGTTGCTCCAGCGCGCCGGGGTGAAGGTGGGGATAATCACGAGCGAGACCACTGACATTGTGACCCGCCGGGCCGAAAAACTGGGGCTCGACTACTTGGTGCAAGGAAAGCGCGACGGAGGCAAGCTCGCGGCCGCCACTGAGATATGCAACGAACTTGGGATCACTCTCGACCAGACGGCCTACATAGGTGACGATGTGAACTGCGCCGAACTGTTGAGCAATGCCGGCACAGCCGCCTGTCCGGCCGACGCCATGCCTCAGGTGAAACGCATCCCGGGCATACGGGTGATGTCGCTGAAAGGTGGCGAGGGGTGCGTGAGAGAATTTATCAACCTGCTACTCGGCGAGGAGCTGTGAGCGGGAGTGATGAGTTTATAGGTTTATGAGTTTATAGGTTTACAAGTTTATAAGTTTAAGGGTTTAAACGGATTGTTTTAATGAAAGAAGCTAAGATATCAGTTACATTCCTGTTGCTTGCGGTGACGTTCTGCGTGTGCCTCATAGTGAGCAACCTTATGGAGATAAAGACCGTGGATCTGGGACCGCTCACCATCACGGCGGGCGTGATAGTATTTCCCATCTCCTATATCCTCAACGACTGCATCGTGGAGGTGTACGGCTTTGCCAAAGCCCGCCTGGTGATATGGCTCGGGTTCGGCATGAACCTGCTCGTGTCGCTCCTGCTGCAATTGGGTATATGGCTCCCCGGAGCCGAATCATGGACCGGGCAGGAAGCCATGACCATGATATTCGGAGCCGTACCGAGGATCTTCGCGGCAAGCTTCATAGCATTCCTGTGCGGATCGATGGTAAATGCCTACGTGATGTCGCGCATGAAGCTCTCGGCCGGCGGTGACGGACGCGGATTCTCGCTCAGGGCCATAATCTCGTCGCTGTGGGGCGAGGGGGTCGACTCGGTGATATTCTTCCCTATAGCCTTCGGAGGCGTGCTGGCGTGGAACGAAATAGGGATGCTCATCGCCACACAGACAGTGCTCAAGACTCTCTACGAAGTGCTGATCCTGCCGGTGACGATGCGTGTAGTGAAGGCCCTGAAAGAATATGAGGGAGCGGAGGAGACGACGGCTCCCAAGTCGTACAAATGGTGGAAGATCAACGAATTGTAACCGAGATGACCCACAACGAGAGATTACGCGACCTCTTCAGCCGGGCCACATGGGTGTGGCTCGACCTGGACGATACGCTGATAGATTTCAAGGCCAATTCGGCCGAGGCCCTCAGGCTCACCTACAGCCATTTCGATCTGCGAAGATATTTTCCCACCCTTGAGGAATGGACCGAAAGCTACATGAGGCACAACCATGCCCTGTGGGAACGCTACAACCGTGCAGAAATCACCCAGAAATACCTGAGGGTACACAGGTTTCTCGACCCCATAGCCGAGCGCACAGCCATGACCGAGGAGGAATTTGCCGGAATGGCCGCCGAAATGGACCGCAAGTATCTCGACTTTCTGGCCGCTCAGAAGAATCTCGTGGACGGCGCGATGGAGCTGGTGGACACGCTGAGGGAGTATAATTATAAAATAGGTGTGCTGTCCAACGGTTTCAGCGATGTGCAACACCGCAAGATACGCACCGCCGGACTCGAGGGGAAGATAGACCTGACCGTGCTGAGCGACGACATAGGCGTGAACAAGCCCGACATCAGACTCTACCGCCATGCCATGGAGCTGGCCGGCGACACCGATCCCGGCCATCACCTGATGATAGGCGACAATCCGTCGACCGACATAGCCGGAGCCGTCGGGGCCGGATGGGAAGCCATACTGCTGGCTCCCGACGATAATGGAGCCGAGCGGGAGCGCGGATACCTCGTGACCGACTCGCTCAGGCCGCTCGCAAGGGCCGGAATTGCCGCCCGAAAAGCGTAAAGCGGTGAAAAAGTGAAATTTAAGAAAAATAAAACCGCTTAAGGTTTTGTCAATTCAAAAAAAGTTGCGATATTTGCACCTGCAAAACTCGAGACCCCCTCGAGGAAAAGCTATATTGAAGTGTATTAACTAATTATAAATTCACCTTTAGAAATGACTAAAGCCGACATCGTAAACGAGATTTCCAAGTCCACCGGCATCGACAAGGCCAATGTACTTGAGACCATCGAGAAGTTCATGGAGACCGTAAAGGATTCACTCTCTCACGGCGAGAGCGTATATCTGCGCGGATTTGGCAGCTTCATCACCAAAGTACGTTCGGAGAAGACAGCCCGCAACATCTCAAAGAACACCACCATCATCATCCCCGAGCACCGCATCCCCGCTTTCAAGCCCGCCAAGGTGTTCATGGAGGAGGTCAAGAACAACCTTGACTAATAACCGAAAGAACAGAAATCCAAAATAAGTCTAATCATTAACTCATAGCAATCATGCCAAGCGGAAAAAAACGTAAAGGCCACAAGATGGCTACCCACAAGCGCAAAAAGCGTCTTCGCAAGAACCGTCACAAGAAAAAGTAATTGACGGCCCGACGCTTTAACAAGAAGCGTTGCGCAACGAACACGAAGAACAAACTCACAGCCGGGCTCGCTCACAGTGAAGGTTCCCGCGCCAAGGTTTGTTCTTTGCGTTGTTGCTAACCTACTGAAATATGAGGCCGGCGGCATCTCCTCCACACTGTTGAGGGTGATCCATCCCCCCGGCCTGACCCGCTCCCCGCCTCGCGCCCCGCTCCTGCCGGGCCCAAGGCTCTCTTAAACAACCATCCTATAACAAGGAACATTCAAGGAATCATGAAAAGTGAACTAATCGTCGACGTCCAGCCCACCGAGGTCTCAATAGCCTTGCTGGAGGATTCGCGCCTCGTGTCATTGCAGAAGGAGGCGCGAAACATTGCCTACGCGGTCGGCGACATCTACCTGGCTAAAGTGAAAAAGCTCATGCCGGGCCTGAACGCCGCCTTCGTCAACGTTGGCTACGAGAAGGACGCTTTTCTTCATTACCTGGATCTTGGTTCGCAATTCTCTACCTACTCGGCGTTTCTGAAGAACGTGCTGGTCGACCGCAAGACCGACGCATCGGTATCGAAAATGAAACGCCTCCCCGACATCGACAAGCACGGCACGATCCCCAATGTGCTCCAGCCCGGCCAGGAGCTGCTGGTGCAGATAGTGAAAGAGCCGATCTCATCGAAGGGCCCCCGCCTGACCACCGAAATCACCTTTACAGGCCGATATATGGTGCTGATACCATTCGGCGACAAAATATCGGTTTCAACTAAAATCAAGACTACGGAGGAAAAACTGCGTCTGCGCCAGCTGATCGACAGTATCCGTCCCAAGAACTTCGGCATCATCATACGCACATCGGCCGAAGGAAAAAGCGTGAGGGATCTCCACCACGAGCTGCGCACACTGCTGCGCTGCTGGGAGGAAACCGTGGCCAAAGCCAGGACAGCTACCGCTCCGGCCCTCATATTTGAAGAGGAAAGCCGCATCGTGGGTATGCTGCGTGACGTGTTCAGCCCCACCTTCGAGAGCATCCATGTCAACGACAAGGAGACATACCGCCAGATAGCCAAATACGTGGAACTGATCTCGCCCGAGAGCAAGGACATAGTGAAGCTATACGAGAGCGATGTCCCCATCTTTGACCACTTCAATATCACACGGCAGATCAAGTCGTCATTTGGCAAGACGGTGTCGTTCAAATCGGGCGCCTACGTAATCATCGAGCACACCGAGGCTCTCCACGTAATCGACGTAAACTCGGGCAACCGCTCCAAGGCCGCTCCCGACCAGGAGAGCAATGCACTGGAGGTCAACCTCAGAGCCGCCGACGAGATCGCACGCCAGTTGCGTCTGCGCGACATGGGCGGCATCATCGTGGTCGACTTCATCGACATGAACAAGGCCGAGAACCGCCAGAAGCTCTACGAGCACATGCGCGAGGTCATGGCCAACGACCGTGCCCGCCACAACATCCTGCCTCTGAGCAAATTTGGTCTCATGCAGATCACCCGCCAGCGAGTGCGCCCGGCCCTTGACATCATCACAAGCGAGGATTGCCCCTCATGCCACGGCAAGGGGGAAGTGCAGCCATCGCTCCTGTTCACCGACACTCTCCACGAGAAGCTCGATTATCTGGTGAACACACTCAAGGTCAAGGATTTCGTCCTGTATGTGCACCCCTATGTGGCCGCCTACCTAAAGAAAGGCTTCCCCTCGCTCTACCGCAAGTGGCAGTGGGAGTTCGGATTCAAATTCCGGGTTGTCCCCGACGAGTCCCTCGCATATCTGCAGTACCGCGTGATCGACCACGAGCGCAACGAGATAGACCTTAAAGAAGAAAAGGACATTGCCTCATCGGCGTCCAAATCTAAAGCCAGAACCAAGAACCGAAACAAGGAAGAATAGCGATTCTCCTGTCTCATAGACCCAACAAGTCTTTTAACCCCCAACCAAATATAGTCTCCCGCCCCATCATCATCGGAGCGGGAGACTTTTTTTCGCAAGTTCCGGATCAACGCGGAAGAACTTTACATGGAGGCCCGACGTTGTAGAAATAACGACACTACAAACATAAATACATAATGAAACAGGAAATAAGCGCCCGCACAATCATCGCCCCTCAGCCGGTGTTGATTGTGGCTACGTATGACGAGAACGGCGTGCCCGATGCCATGAACGTGGCTTGGGGCGGACAGAGCTGGAGCAACGAAGTGGCCCTGAACATATCGAGCAACCACCAGACTACCGAGAACCTGCGCAAGCAGAAAGCATTCACCCTCAGCATCGGCACTGCCGAGACACTCAAGGAATCGGACTATTTCGGCATTGTAACCGGCAAGAAAGTCAGCAAGGTTGAGCACTTGGGCATTAAATACTCCCATGGAGCAAAGGTCAATGCCCCTATACTCGAGCCGTTCCCCCTGAACATGGAATGTGAAGTGGAATCCATCACCGACAACGGCGAAGACGGCGTGCGTGTATTGGCAAGGATAGTCAGGACAGTGGCCGACCAGTCAATACTCGATGCCGACGGCAAGGTCGACTATTCGCGCCTCAACCCCATAATGTATGACTCGGAAACCCTCTCCTATTACACCCTCGGCCAGCGCATAGGCCATGCTTTCCACGATGGCGCAGAGCTGAAATAGGCCATGCCTTCCTCTGTGGCATAGAACAGAAATAGGCATTACGAAATTCTTACCTGCAAATCTATCTGTCAAAACGTACCAATCAAGCGGGTGTCGCCGGTGCATCACCGACGACACCCGTCTTCATATCGTATCGGACTGATTGGCATTACAATATGTCAGTAAGTCCATGAAAATAAAAAACTACCGAAGCAGAAAAACAATGTGGGCGCAAAATCCTACCGGTCAAACGGCAAAAGCCCCATTGATATATGAAATTATAAACCTCCAACAGCATCGTTATATTTGGATAGCAATAATAGTCTGATTTTCGACTGTTTCCGGCGTTAAAAATTGCTACAGACTGCCACCTCAGAGCAGAGGGCACTACTTAGGCTGGTACTTGGGTTGTACTTATATCCTACGCGCGTCCAACTTATATCCTCTACTTATCTTACATCCTTACATTCAACTCTTGTCTCCTGTATTGTTACCTTTTGATTTTGTAGAATAATACCGGTTATGGCACAAGACGGCCATTCTTCAGTTCCGACAGCAGTAAGTCATAGACGTATGCCGGACTTTCGATATACAATCCTGTGGAAAAGTCCTCCAATTTGGAAAATGTTTCTGAATTGTGGAAAGTCGAGATTGCTTCCGTCAATTCCATTCCTTCCCGTTCCACAAGATAGCGGACAACATCGGCTGATATGCCCTCAAATAAAAAACGTGCGTTGCGGTCTTTCATAGTTTCTTCAGCATTTTGATCGCTGCCTCCGTATGGAAAAAGTATTGTGATGTTACTTGTGAGAATGTAAGTTCCTTTACAAGTTGTTCTTCTGATATGAAATTTTCCGTAAACATACGGAGCAGACGTGCAATTGTATCATCAGCAACCGGACCAATCACAATGTCGTAATCATGGCATGGCTGCGAAACATTTATATCGCGGTTGGACATAACAAACCTCGCCCACTCCTCGTCAGGAGCATTGAAAGTCTTTATCTTCAACCCTATTGTGATAGCTTTTTCCAGATCAAACTCAAAGGCTGTCAATGTAGGTACACCCTTGAACATTTTTACTGTTCTTGCCGCCATCCTTTCAGCCTGATGCCGAATGTCGGTAAAATAGAAACCTTTTCCGAAATCCTTATAAGGACGACACTTTTCGAGGTCAATCCTGTCTATTGCCATGTTTGAGCCGTGGT
>JAMPHR010000003.1:353486-493258 GCA_023663345.1 Paenibacillus sp.
CAAATCCCCCACCACCCATACCCATCTAAGCGGAGAGCCGACCTCCGCCGTTCCCCTCCGGAACCAGCAATAAGGTTACAGAAAGAAGTTACAGAAAAAGGTTACAAAAAACAATACAACAGGTAAATAGGAAAAATGGAATAATAGCCCCGGGCATGTCAGCGGATTGTGTTCATGGTAAAAAAAGAACATGCCCTTAAACTTATAGACCAATAAACTCCTAAACTACCAATAACCTCCTAACCCCATAACCTTATAACCTTTCAGCCGTAAGGCTGAAATAAACGCTCGGCAAGAGCCCCTTGACATTTTGCTACAATTACTACAAAAAAATGACTCCCACCCGTGAGGGCAGGAGCCATTATCTATAAAAATCCCTCTAGATCTCTGGTCTAAACCCAAAATCCCTTTGGCAAGCACCTTAAACCCTCTGGTTCTCTGGTCTAAAAAAACTGCTATACTATCTCCTCGATGCTAATAAATCACCACATTCCAAACATTATCGAATTTCACGGTGTTGAAACTTTTAAATTGCCATCCGTTTTCCGGCACCATAAAATTTCCCGTCATGACCAACGACACCAACCCTTCCACCGCCCCAGTTGCCCCATTCGACCATCGGGACTACATAATATTCATTATATTCATCGCCATCCTCGGATCATTCAGCTCCCTGGTCAACGACATGTACCTCCCGGCCATCCCCCAGATGATGCGCCAATATCACACTACCCCCTCCATGACCCAGCTCGGCATCTCAGCCACCATGCTCGGTCTCGGCATAGGATCCGTCCTATGGGGGTCACTCAGCGACCGCTACGGACGCCGACGCATACTCCTAATCTCCCTCGCCATATTCGTGATAGGCACATTGTGCGCCATATTCTCCCCAAGCATACAGCTCTTCGACGCCTCCCGCCTCATCCAGGGCATAGGCGCCGGTGGATCCATGGTTCTCAGCTACTCCATCCCTGCCGACCGTTACACCGGACGCAACCTCGCCGTGATAATGTCTATCGTCGGGGCTCTCAACGGATTCGTCCCCGCCGGCGCACCGCTTGTCGGCGGTTTTATGACCGATGACATGGGGTGGAAAGGCATCTTCATAGTATTGCTTATCATAGGAGTGCTCATGTGGATATGGACCACACGCCGTCCCGAGAGCCTCCCGCCTTCCCGTCGTCTACAGTCCACGGGATTGAAAAGCTACATCCACGCCTACTCCGGCCTCATGCACAATCACCGGTTCATGACCTACGTCCTTACTAAGTCCATCGCCATCGGCCTCCTCTTCTCCTACATCTCCTCATCCCCTTTCATCATTCAGACTCACTACGGAGTCTCTCCATCCCATTTCGGTATGGTGCTCGGGGGCAATGCCCTGGCTCTTGTCGTCGGCTCCATGCTCGTGTCTAAGCTCAAGGTGATAAAGCACAGTCTCGTACTGGGAGGCACCGTGATGTGTATCGGCGCAGTAGCCGAAGCCATCATCCTGTGGCTCGACTGTGGTATCGTCGCCTATGAGATCGCCATTGTGCCTATGCTCCTTGGCTCCGGTATGGTATTTGCCTCCTCCAATGCCCTTGCTATGGAAGAGGGACGTTCCGATGCCGGATCAGCTTCCGCTATCCTCAACGTCATCAAATACGTATTTGCCGCCATCGTCACCCCCTTGGCCGGATTGGGCGACATCATGCACAGCACCGCCATTGTATTCTTCGCTGTCGCTACCATCTCTGCACTCCTCATCCTCGCCGTGTCCCGACTCACTCCCCTCCCTCCTAAGCCCTGAAAGGGCGATGCAGTTATAGCCCCATCCCGAGGCATGGGGAAATGAAATTGTATATAAAACGGGCGTCGAAGACGTCCTGTAATTCTCGCGTCTGTCACGTTGTAACGATCTATACGCTACTGATATATCCTAAAAATCTAATACCTATACTTCTATACTTTCCCCTCTATACTCAAAAAACTATTCCTTTGGCAAAATTGCTTTTAACATCAGGCCCAACACCAATATTATAATAGCTGCCTGCGCAATAATAGATTTCAGCTCAGGTGCGCCCCACACGGCACCGATAAACGCGGCCACCCATAGGACATCAAATATCAGACACCACGATTTTTCCGGAACAAAGAGGTTGCGCCATCCGCAAGACCTCACGTGCATTATAAAAGACACCAAAAAAACTAAAAACGACGCGTAAAACACGCTCCATATACCCCACGAACAGGGATAACTGGCCATTAATATCACCAGAGTCCATGCTCCACTGAATGAAGAAGCCTCGAAAGCCCTCTTAACCGTCGCAACCGAAATAGAATTACTCATACTATGATTGATTGATGTAAATGTGATAAAAAACTATGAAACGATTTTATAAATACTCAATATAAACCAATTCACTATGGTTTTGATGAAATTTATAACTAATATCGTACTGTAAAATTATAAATTTAAATAACACCTGCAAAATTTATTTCACATTTTCAACGATCATTCTTGCCAATACCCCCCTAAAATCTCTGGCTCTTTAGTCTAAATATATACCAATATAATAAACGGCTCTGATCCCTCGTATGGAAAAATCAGAGCCGTTGATCATTATAAGATTAGACGCTGTCAGCCTAATTTCTGCTCGCCGTCATGGCCTTATACACAAGACCTACTACGAGGATAACTTGTGCTACCGACCCAATGAGAGGTTTCAATTCAGGTTTAAAACCCATGCTGAATAATGCAATGAACCACACCACGCCCATGGACATGTCCAACACATTGGTACCGCCCATCAGACCGGAAAATCCGATAGTCCGTACACACGTGAACAATGACACTAAAAAGACGCACAATAGCAACGTAACGATTGATACTATAGCCCATGAGCCGGGATAACTTGCCGTCCACATAATAAGCGTCCATGCCAATGCGAAGCCTGAAATGTTCACGGCATTCTTGCTTGATGCAACCGAAATAGAATTACTCATACTAAGACTGATTTATGAAAATGTGATAAAAAACTATGAAACTATTTTATAAATACTCAATAGAAATCAATCCACTATGATTTCGATGAAGATTATAGCTAATACTACATTGCAAAATTATAAATTTAAACAACACCTGCAAAATTTATTTCACATTTTCAACGATTATTCCCGCCACGGACGGGCAGATAGATTCCCGCAGGACACCCGCCGAGCCGTGAAACGGCGATGTAATCATAACTTTCAGCGCAGGCTGAATAAATAAAAAATCCGTTGCTCCTTTCGACAAGGGACACCGGACTAAAGCCAAAAGGCAATTTGAGATTCATAGTTGCTTTTCAACTATGCCACTCAAATGAATGTAGAGATTATATCATACTTACACAACACCATTTTTATCATTGGGCCGGCGTCATCACGACGATTGCCATTGAAGTTGCCTTTTTCCTTAGTCCGTTAAAAACTAATTATTGGAATGCGTAAAATTTTTATCAGCCAAGGACGAAACAACTATGGTGCGTTTCTTTCCGATACAAAATTAGCTATTCTCAAATATCTGACCTAACAATTTAAAATCAATTAACTTTTTTTAATGCAGGCTCGTGAACAATTCCCACCGGCCCGATAGCATCCCTTATAGCCCGCAATCACTCCCGGAACCTATTGAAAACAACGGCTGTAGCGAACAATGCCACCCCGCCCGATGTTTTTCAATAAAAAGCTTTACACAATGAAATTTCGCTATTTATTTCCAATGATGGCGGCCCTTGCATTGGGCATGGGCCAGAGAGCCGAGGCATGTTCGAGAGTGCTGTATGTCGGTGATGACAACCTGCGCATTGTAGGTCGCTCGCTCGACTGGAAGACTCCGATCCCCACAAACCTGTATGTATATCCGCGTGGCATGGCCAAGATGGGCAATTCGCTCCCCGGATCAGTCACATGGACCTCAAAATATGGAGCCATCTATGCCGTGGGCTATGACGGAGGCGTCACCGAGGGTATGAACGAGAAAGGTCTCGTGGTCAACGGCCTCTTCTGCAAAGGCACCGTCTACGAGAACGATTCCACCAAGAACCGTCCCCCCATGTCACTCGCAATGTTCCCCGCATGGATCCTCGACCTGTGCGCCACAACCCCTGAGGCCGTCGAGCTGATCGGGGCACACAACTTCAATATCTCCGGAGCCACTTTCGACGGTGGCACAGTGTCGGCGCTCCACTGGGGCATTACCGATGCCGAGGGTCGGTCGGCCATCATAGAGTTTGACCACGGCACCATAAATATATATCAGGGCCAGGATATCCCCGCGATGACCAACGATCCCACCTATCCCTCCATGAAAGCCATCGAGGCCTACTGGGAGAAGAAAGGTGGCACCCACACACTCCCCGGCACCGTCAGCAGTCCCGACCGCTACGTGCGGGCCGTGTTCTTCGACAAGAACGTCGAGAAGACCGGCGATGCCGCTCTGGGTGTATCCATCATCCGCTCGATCCTCATGAACGTGTCGGTGCCTTACACCTACACCGTGCAGGGCGAGGGTAACGTATCGTCCACCCAGTGGAGATCCTTCTCCAACATCCGCGACCGTCTGTTCTATTTTGATGTCGTCACCAATCCCGGCCTCTTCTACATCGACCTCAAGAAGTGCGATTTCAGCAAGGGTGCATCAGTGATGAAGCTCGATGTAAGCAAGAGTGGCGACTATGTGGGCGACGTTACCGGCAGGCTCTTCATGTCCACCCCCTTCACCCCCATGTTCTGATTCCCCACATTTATCAATCACTCGAGGGATGCTCTGTTAACGACATCCCTCAATATTAAATGCAGGCAAGAATCATTCAAGGCATTCCGCGACGAGGAGGCCGTGAATGATTCTTGTGATTTTGTGGTATGATCGGGGATTTTTGAGTAATTTTGCACAGGTTTTCAAGAGTAGCTGATCATTATGGGTACAATAGCGAAGAAAGGTGGCCAGATGGATATGATACACGGTCCATTGTTTGGCAAGATACTTACATTCTCCATTCCCCTGATTGCAAGCGGAATATTGCAGCAATCGTTCAATGCGGTCGATGTGGCGGTAATAGGCCGTTATTCCACTACCCAGGCCATCGCCGCCGTGGGTAGCAACGGCCCTATCATCAGTATCCTCGTCAACCTGTTTCTCGGCATAGCCGTCGGAGCCAACGCCGTCATAGCCACCTATCTGGGTCAGCGTCACAATGATGCCGTGAGGCGTTCGGTCGCCACCGTGGCGGTCATCTCGCTCGCTTCGGGCTTCCTTCTCATGGCACTGGGCACATTGCTCGCGCGTCCCATCCTCGAGGTGATGAGCGCTCCGGCCGACGTGATTGATCTGGCTGAGGAATATCTCACAATCTTCTTCTGCGGGATGCCGTTCATGATGATCTACAACTTCGGCTCGGCGATAATGCGAAGCGTGGGCGACACCAAGCTCCCCTTCTACGCCCTCGTGGCCGGTACGGTGTGCAACCTTGTGCTCGACTGGCTGTTTGTGGCGGTGTTCGACATGGGAGTCGCAGGCGTGGCCTGGGGCACTGTGATTGCCAACGGTGTGAACGCGGCCATCATCGTGTATTTTCTCATGAGAGAGCCCGACCCCATCACGCTGACTCTTACCCGGTGGAAAGTCTCGGGTCCCGACTTGAGAAAGATGCTCAAGATAGGTGTCCCGGCCGGACTGCAGGGTATGGTGTTCTCGATCTCCAACCTCTTCATCCAGTCGGCCATCAACGGCTTCGGAGCTGATGCCATAGCCGGATCGGCTGCCGCCCTTACCTACGAGGCTTATTGCTACTACATCGTGTCGGCCTTCTGTGCCGCCACCATCGCCTTTGCCGGACAGAACTACGGAGCAGGACAGCCGGCCCGGTGCAAGCGCGTGGTAGCGATATGTATGTTCTACAGCATGGCTATATGCGGGGTGTGCAACTTCCTCATTATATGGCAGGACAATGCCTGCATCGGATTGTTCACCCACGATCCCGAGGTGATGCGCTATGCCTCGATGAGACTCCACACGGTACTGATGTTCCAGAGCCTGGCCAGTACCTACGAGATCTCGGGTGCTTACATGAGAGCGCTGGGATACTCGTTGACCCCGATGTTGCTCACCGTGTTCGGAACATGTGTGCTGCGCCTCGGATGGGTATCGGTGTTTGATCGGTTCGGCCACACATTCCACAATCTGCTCATAATCTACCCCGTCACCTGGAGCATCACCGGCACCGTTGTGATAATAGCCGCGATCGTGGTGCAGCACAAGGTGTTCAAGAAAAAGCCCCGCGCCGTCGAGGCGTGAGGCCGGTATATTTCCTGCTACGTCGATCGGTTGCGTAGCGGAATGTTCACGTAAAATTCACTATTTCCTGCCAAAGTCGGCGGGGATCTCGCCCCATTTCGGAGTATCCCATGTGAGTATAGGATTAGTCACCGGATTGGCGTGGAGCCATGCCGTGGCGCGATCGAGCATCTCAAACAGTTTGGCATTGGCCGGAGTCCTTGTGAGCGAGGTCTTCGGATGCCCGTTCCTCACCCACGACCGAGCCGTGCGCGAGTCGGTGTAGATAGGAACATCGGGCCGTCCCTGCGATTTCAGCAGTGCGAGTCCGTGTACCAGAGCGAGGTACTCACCTATATTGTTGGTGCCCCCCTGGATGGGGCCGGCATGGAATATTCGCTCGCCCGTGCGCACCCACACCCCCTGATATTCCACCGGGCCGGGATTCTTGGAGCACGCGGCATCCACAGCGAGCGAGTCGAGCTTGATCTCGGGAAAGTCTTCGTAATTGACCGGAGCGGGCTTGTATTTAGCTATCGTCCTCAGCAGTTCTATCTGCTCGGCCGGATCGCCACGATAAGCCTCCACGGCTGCCTCCTGCGAGTCAAAAGCCTTGAACTTTGCACCGGGATAGCCCTTGGTCTGGAGTTCGCACTCCTCCCATGAGTCAAACACGCCGGTGGCGTAACCGTTCCACACTACATAGAATTTCTTTCTTGGGGCCATAGGGGTATAGTCGGAGAGGACTTTGATGGATTACTGTTGAGGTCGCGGGGAGGGAGGAGCGGTAGTGGAATGCTCAGGAGAGGGTGAGGAATATGGATATATCCACGTTGCGGGTGTGTAGAAGCGAGGCTATGCGCTGATGTATCGGCTTGCCGAAGAATGTGAGAGTGGCTTTCTGCATTCCCGGGTGGAGCTTCAGCACATTGGATGCCCCCTCGCCCGATGATATTATGCTGTCCAGGAGGGTGAGCAGGGTATTGGTCAGGGCCATTCCGGCCGTGCGGGCCACCGCGCTTCCGGCATGGACGTAGCAGATGCGGTTGTCTATCCTGAGCGATGCGTCTACCGCCGATGCGAGTGCGAGATCCACCGGGGTCATTGATGGAAAGGCCGATCCGTCGGCATCGGAGGTGAGGTCAAATGTCAGCACCCCGCGCTTCATGGTGGCCACGGCATCGGAGTGGAGAGTGAACGGGGTTGAGGTGGGAGTCACCACCAGCACGTCGGCCGATCTGAGGGCATTGGAGAGCGTGCGTGGATGTAGGGACGAGGTGATGGCCCACGGGCCAAGCTCCTGGGATGCACGACGCAGGGAGTAGACATCATTGTCAAACATGCGCACCGTCGCTCCCAGTCCCATGGCGGAGCGTGCCGCCGCACACGCGGCTATGCCCGAGCCTATGATGAGCGTCTCGCACGGCACAATGCCCGCCACTCCGCCGAGCAGTATCCCCTTGCCCCGCTGTGAATCGGCGAGGAGCGATGAGGCTATGGCTATGGAGGCACGGCCGTCGATCTCGGCGAGAATGTCGGCAAACGGGGTGCATCCCCTCTCGTCCTCGATGAGGTCGAGCGCTATGGCTATTACATGTCGATCGAGCAGCATACGCAGTGTGCGCTCGTCGGCGCAGGCTCCGCGCAGCAGGGTGAGAAGCATTGCCCCTCGGCGCATACACCGTGCGTCGGCCGGGCTGAGTGTAGCCGGGTATATGACTATGTCACACGCGAGAGCCTCGGCGCGGGGAGCAATCTCCACTCCGGCACGTATGTAGCTGGCATCGTCGTAATGGATGGTCGAGGCGGCGTTCTCCTGCATCTTGATCCGGAATCCACGCTCGGTGAGCTGGGCCACCCCCTCGGGGGTGAGAGGGAAACGTCGCTCGGCCGGATCCTCGCATCGGGGCAGGCCTATTGAGGGCTGACGGCGGCGGGTGCATGTGTCGCACGGTTGCTCAAGAGCGGTGGGGGCGTTGGATTCAAGATTCATAACCTATGAGTTTTAGGAATTCATCGACGCTCTTGTCGATCTGCGGTTGGCTTTCGAGCCTGGAGCTGTCGAATGAAAGAGAGGCTTGGGAATAGAAAGGATGGCGCCACGACATCTGGTCGTGTATGAAAGTGTCGAGCTCGGCATCCGAGAGCGAGGCTATCAGCGGTCGCTTGGTGCGTCCCTCCTTCAGTCGCGAGAGCAGGCTGGAGTGGGGGGCCGTGAGATATACGGTGGTACCGCGCGAGTTCATCAGCTCCATGTTGCCCGAGAAGCATGGGGTGCCCCCGCCACAGGCCACAAGGGTGTCGGTGAGGGCGCTGACCTCGGCCAGCGCCTCGCGCTCGATGGCGCGGAAAGCGTCCTCGCCCCTCGAGGCGAAGATCTCGCGTATGGTGCATCCCTCGCGTTCTTCTATATAGTCGTCGAGGTCGATGAAGCGTATGCCGGTGCGGGTGGCCACGGCACGGCCAAGGGTGGTCTTGCCGCTGCCCATGTAGCCGATGAGGAAGGTTGTATCCATTACCTGCAAAATTACAGAAATTCCATTTTTAACCATTTTTTCAAGCAGTGAAAAGATGTTAAACAAATCCCTAAAATTGGTTCTCAGCCAAATTTGGCGTAACTTTGCAATAAATAAAATACTGAACGATAATTATAGGGTCTCGAAGCCGAAAGCCTTGAGATTCTAAATTTTTTTACGTTTAATCTCTCACCAAAAAAGCATTATTATTATGGCAATAACTTATATGACCAAGGAAGGTTATAAGAAAAAAATGGAAGAAATCTCGTACCTGGAATCGGTGGAACGCCCGCGTATCTCAGCTGCGATAGCCGAGGCCCGCGACAAGGGTGACCTCTCGGAAAATTCGGAGTATGATGCAGCCAAGGAAGCCCAGGGTATGCTCGAGATGAAGATTTCCCAGCTTAAGGACCTCGTGGCCAATTCGCGCATCATCGATGAGAGCAATCTCAACACCGAGGAAGTGCAGATACTCAACCGTGTAAAGATCAAGAACCACACCAACGGCATGACTATGGAGTACACCATCGTGGCCGACTCCGAGGCTAATCTGAAGGAGAAGAAGATCGGCTCGTCCACTCCTATCGCCCAGGGTCTGCTCGGCCATAAGCTCGGCGAGATCGTCGATATCCGTGTTCCGGCCGGTGTGATGAAGTTTGAGATCGTAGAGATCAGCTTCTGATCGGTTATTGATAATATTCTTACTGATCATGGCAACTATATTTTCAAAGATCGCAGCCGGGGAGATCCCTTCCTACAAGGTGGCTGCTGACGATAAGCATTATGCCTTCCTCGACATCAACCCGGTGGCCAAGGGACATGTGCTGGTGATCCCCCGCAAGGAGGTGGATTACATCTTCGATCTGAGCGAGCAGGAGTATGGCGAGCTGATGATGTTTGCCCGCCGTGTGGCCAAGGCCATTGAGAAAGCTATCCCCTGCAAGCGTGTGGGCGTGGCTGTAGTGGGCCTTGAGGTGCCTCACACTCATGTGCATCTGCTCCCCATCAATTGCGAGGCCGACATGGATTTCTCCAAGAAGCAGTCACTGCCTGCTGAGGAGATGCAGGCTGTAGCCGATGCGATAGCCGCAAAGTTTGAGTGATCGGAATGTATATTTGATTATTTGATATATCGGGCCACGGAGCGACGGAAGTAATGTCTCTCCGTGGCTTGAATTTACAGGCCGTTTTTACTCCTCTCTCTACAATACACAATCTCTATATATTCAGGAGGAATAATATGTCATCAAATACTGGATGCTGGATCGAGGCGATGCGTCTGCGCACATTGCCCGTGTCAATAGCCGGCGTGCTCTATGCCGGTGCCCTAGGGGTGCTTTCATGGCGTTTCAGCCCGGTGCCGTGGGTAATGTGCATGGCGTTTGCCGTGCTTGCCCAGGTGGCCTCGAATTTTGCAAATGAGTATTATGACTTCAAGGGCGGACTCGACAAGCCTGGCCGTGAAGGACCGCGCCGTGGGGTGACCGAGGGGGACATCTCTCCCGAGGCAATGAAGCGGGCCACTTATGTGACACTCGGGCTGGCTTCCGTGATAGGCATAGCACTTGTGTCCATGTATGGTGAGTGGTGGATGTATGCCGTAGGGGGGCTCACTGCGCTCGGAGTGGTGGCCTACAGTTCTGGACCTTATCCGCTGTCTCATCATGGATGGGGCGAGGTGGCTGTGGTGGCTTTCTTCGGAGTGGTGCCGGTGTGCCTGACCTATATGCTGATAGGCGGGACCGGCGGATGGTGGCTTGTGGCCGCATCGGTGGGCATAGGGCTGATGGGGGCCAATGTGCTTGTGGTCAACAATTACCGCGATATCGAGGATGACCGTGCAGTGGGTAAGCGCACTCTGGCCGTGAAGCTGGGGCTGCGCGGTATGGCGAGCGTGTATCTGGCCAACGGATTCATGGCTGTGATTCTAACTCTGCCCGAGTGGATCGCGGCGGCCAGGCTGGGGTGGATATGCCCTTGTGTGTATCTGTTGCTGCACGTGGCGTTGTATACCCGGCTTACCCGCCTGCACGGACGCGCGCTGAATCCACTGCTTGGCATGACTGCCATGCTCATGCTCTTATATGCGGTGGCGTTCACGCTGACCGTGTGCCTGATATAACGGATCCCGACCGGATAATCGCTCCAGTCTCCGTAACAGAGTGAGAGCCCACTTTTTAATACCGTCAATAACGAGGTTAAAAAGCAGACTCTCTCTATAAGATACATGTTTCTCGTGCCTACTTCTTGACACCCATGATCTCTTCAGATGTGACGCATGGAATACCCATGTTTTTTATGTCATAGACATTGGCTTTCGCAACCTCTTCAGTAGCTGCCGAACAGCAGTCTGTGACAACAGTGGTGTTGTAGTCATAGCCCATGGCGTCAACGGCAGTCGAACGGATACAGTTGGGATACTGGGTTCCCACTATATAAAGGTTCTTAGCACCGAGACCGCGCAGAACGATGTCAAGGTCAGAGCCAAAGAATGCGCTGAAACGATGCTTGGTGATCTCGATATCTCCAGGCTTCGGTGCGATGGCGTCTACGACCTGCGCGCCTTTTGAGCCGGGCAGACAGAAAGGTTTTCCCTCCTCGAAATAGTGACGGCGGAAAAGTTCCGCATCAACTCCTGAAGGTCGGTGAATACGATAGGCATATATGACCGCCCACTTGTTGGCTCGTCCGAAGTCAAGGAATTTCTGAATGGCAGGCAGGGTGTCATACGCACCCATGACGCGCATTTTTGCGTCAGGCAAAACAAAATCGTTCTGCATATCGACAACGATGATGGCGTTGTCAGCCCTTGTTAAAAGATTATCCATATTCATATATAACATTTTGTGGTTGCCTATCGTTCACCGGCGGTATGATCGCTGACCAATTGTCCGGTGGCTTTCAGATACTCTGTGGTTCTGACCTGATAGTCGGAGTATGCCGCAATATATTGGTCGCAAGCCTTCCGATAGAGTGTCTGAGCCTCAAGTAGATCGGTTATTGAGGATACCCCGACCTTATAATAATTCTCATTGAGACGCAGATTTTCCTCGGCCTGGCCTATTGATTCGTCGGCGTTCTGCATCTTGCGGTATGCTGCTGTCATATTGTCCCAGGCATCGCGCATTGCTATCTGTAGCATCTCCTGTCCATCCTCAAACTGTATACGGGCATTCTGGATCTGCAGGTTCTTCTTCTTGATGGCATGTGATCCTCCCCACCATCCGCTCAGTGGCACTTTGACCGAGACGAATACGGCACCGAAGTTCTGATTTTCCTCAAGCATATTATGGAAAAACCATCCGGCTCCAAGTCCGACAGTAGGTAAGTTACTGCCCACAGCCATTTTCTTTTCCAACTCTGCGGCCCGAATTGCGGAATTGAGCATACCGTATGCGGGGGTATTGGCCACAGCATCCTGTGGATTGCGGTACTTGTCGTAGGCAAATTCCGGCAATTCTCCGGTGGCGACGCGTTCCGACACCTTTACAGGGGTTAATCCTGCGCCGATGTATTGTCCCAATAGATTGGAGCATAATGCGATGCCGTTGTCAAGATCTATCATGGTGGCATTGAAGTCGTTTCTTTGTAATTCAACTTTCAGCAAGTCGTTTTTCAGGATCACACCTGCGTCGACAGCCGCTTGGGTCTGGTTGGCGAGGGTATCGAGCATGACAAGCAACGATGCGAGGGTCTCTTTCTGCGATTGAAGGGACACGAGCTTCCAATAATATTTATCGACCGACACGCATATCTCCTCGTCAGTCTGTAGTTTGCGAAGCTGTGCAACCTTCTCACCCAGATGAGCGAGGGCATTGCCGTTAACAATCTGTCCGCCCGCGAATATCGGCTGGACTGCGGTAATCCCTGCGGTGTATCCTTTCTCGACCATGCCGAGTTCAAACATGTCCATCACATTATATTGGATCACGTCATGGTTGGCCCAGAAATATCCCCCCGATGCGGATATTTCGGGGAAATATTTTGTGAAGGCTTCATCGGATGTCGCCTTGGATATCTTGATGTCGTTGGTGGCGGTCTTTGAGGTTGCATTGTCTCTCAGTGCCATCTGACGGCATTGTTCAAGTGTCAGGGTTATGGTATCGGCTGGCTCCTTGGGATCAGCGAACGCTGTAAATGCCGACAATGTCGCCAATAGGGCGGAGCACAATATCTGTTTATTTTTCATTGTCTTGTTTCTGTTGGGTTGTCGAATCGGCTGCTTCCTCCACGGGATATACCGGGGATTCAATAGTGGGAGCGGCCTTTTTACAGAATTTCCAATATAGCAATGGGATGACTGTGAGTATGAATACCATTGTGACCGGCGTACCGAAGAATATTACTATTCCCATAGGTTTCCATAATGCACTGCCTGATATCACCATTGGTAATACGCCCATAGTGGCGGCGGCGGATGTAAGGAATATGGGACGCATACGTCGCTCACTTGCCTGGAAAATGGAATCCTTCACTGACATTCCTTGTTCCTGAAGCTCCTCGGCATAGTCGAACATGATGATGACGTTTCGCACAAGGATGCCCATGAGGCTTATCAGGCCGAGAGTACATGTGAGGCTTATCACCTCGTCCATCACTGCAAGACCGATACCTGCACCGGGAATGATGAATACAAGCGACATGAGCATCAGGAAAGGAACGGCCACTCCCTTGTAGTGGAACAGAAGAATGAAGAAGATGATCACAACGGCAATGATCAGTGCCATTCCCATCTGCGGGATTATTTCCTGTGACTGTTCATAATCACCGCCATAGCTCAGCGTGACATCTTCCGGGAAGTCTATCTTGTCAAGTTCCTTCTGCAGGATCGATGTCTGCTGGAGTGAGTTCATGCCTCTCACATTGTCGGCCGAGATGATTGCAGTAGGCATTCCTCCTCGGTAGTCAATCTGGCCGGGATGCCATGAGGGATTGACATTGGCAAATGACTTCAATTGAGCGTTGCCAATACCCATTACCGGTATAGGTTCATGCATAAGAGCCGAGTAAGAGGAACTGTCGGAGTTCTGGGTCTTTGCTACGATACCGATGCTGTAATCGCCCTCCCATAATGTCCCCATCGGAACTCCGGAACCATAACGCATTGCAAGTGTCATTTCAAGCAATGTGTTGTTCAATCCGAGCCGGGACATCTGAGTGGGGTTGGGTTCGACTGTGGCTGCGACAAGTTGGCTGCCGGCAGATGGTCTGACCAATGTCAGGCCTGGAATACGCCGCATCACGGACAATACCGTATCGGCCGCTTTCATGTTCTTTTCATAATCGAGTCCCGACAGACGTACTTCGACAGGATACTTCGCGTTAGAGTAGCTCAGCTGCTTGAACTTGACATAAGCTCCGGGAAAATAATCCTGATATTCAGGAGTGTACTCGTTGAGTAACTCGATAGTAGCTTCGTTGCTTATGGTATTGACTATGAACTGTGCATAGTTAGGACCACCTACCTGTGGAGCATACGTAGTCTGGAAACGAGGTGATGACATCCCGTGGAATGAAGCTACGGATACTACCCGTTCATCCTTGCGCAGTATTCTGGCAAGACTGTCGGCTATTTCATCGGTGGCTTGGAGCGATGACCCGGCGGGCAGATATATCTCCACTGCAAACTGGTCACGCTCGGCTATCGGCATAAGCTGGATAGGCCTTGTGATAAATGCCCAGGCTCCAACCACAATTGAAATCACTCCGATGGCAATCGTTGTTTTCGGCCATGCGAAACATAGGGTCACGAGCTTGTCATACCATTTCTGCAGGCTGACAAAGAAGGAGAACTTTTTCTTTCCGCTTTCGACCTGCTGTTTCTCTATCGCATAGATGGGTTGCTTGATGAGTTTGAACTGAAGATACGGCACAAGCAATTCGGCGACAATGAGCGAAATGGTGAGAATCATCAGTATCGCCCACGGGAAATCCGTAAGGAAGTCGCGGAACATTCCTGTCATTGTGATGAGGAATGGAAAGAATGTTATGGAAATGGCGAGCGTGGCAGAAACAATGGCCCGGAAGAACATGGTTCCGGCGTTTATGGTGGCCTGCTTGTGGGGGATACCGTCAGAGATCAAGCCTACATACTCATCTATAATAACCACAGAATTGTCGACAATCATGCCGAGCGACACAATAAGGCAAGCAAGTGTCACCGTGTTGAGCTCGATGCCGAGAGCATAGAACAATCCCAAAGAAATGAAAATACTTACCGGGATTGTGAGAGCCGCGATAAATGCCACTTTAAGTGGTAAAAGCAGCATGATGACTACAAGGACTGCCACAATGGCGATGACCAGTTCCCGGAGGAAATCGATGACGCTGAGATTTACCACGGTAGGCTGGTCGGTGATCTTGAACAATTCCATATCAGCCGGTATCTCCTTGGCAAAATCATCAATGACTTTTCCGGCGGCCTTTCCCATGGCGACGATGTTTTCGCCATCCTTCATTTCGACACTGAGAAGCAGGCATTTCTCGCCGTTGTTGGTTATGTAGCTTGTCGGCTCCGGATATTCGCGATCCACGTCGGCAATGTCACCGAGGCGCACCACGTCTCCCGAAGGGGTGGAGAAAACGACAGTCTGCTTTATATCGTTGACCGAATTGAAGGAGTCGGTCATATACAAAGGCATTGTGTATCCGGCTGATTTCAGTCGGCCTCCTGTGGTCTCAAAACCCTGCGCGAGCATCGTGATGGCAAGAGTTTTCTCATCGATGCCATAATGGGCCAGCCGCTCGGTGTTGATACGCACACTGATCTGTTCCGTCTGCTCGCCATAGACGGTCATTGTGCCTACACTGGGGACAGCGCGGAGCCTGTCACGGAGTTGTGTCATGTAGTCATGAAGTTCGCGATAGGTTTTGTCCTTGCCCTGCATTGTCAAAAGCAATGCCGATGTGTTTCCGAAGTCGGATATAGTCTGTACGGCCAGGACTCCGGCAGGCAGTGTCGCTTTTACGTTGTCCACTCCGAGTTTGAACTTATCCCAGAATTGGTCGGACTCCACTTCTCCTACGTTGTCATCGAGTGTCACGAAAATCATCACCATGCCGTCAGAAACCTGGGCTGTGGTTTTCTTTTTGTTGACCTCCTTGTAGCTGAACACGTAATCCTGAAGAGGCTTGAGCACTTCCTGCTCAACCTGCGTTGCATCGGCTCCGGGATACACTGCCGCGACCACACCCTCACGGATAGTGAACGATGGGAATTCGTTCTTATCCATTTCGATGAGGGAGTATACACCCCATGCGATCAAGACGCAAGTTATAAGCAACACTATACGCCTGTATTCAAGACCGAATGAGACGATGTTTGGATTTCTGAACTTTTCCATGCGGCCTTAGTTTATGGATATGACCTTGAGTCCGCTGCTGAGTTTCTGCTGACCCTCTACTATGACACTGTCAGAGGCGGATATGCCTCCGGTGACGATTATGCCTCGTGAATCGAGACCGCCTGTCTCGATTTTCTTGCGTTGTGCGACCCCATTCTTCTTTATCCACACATAGCTGCAGTTGTCCCAGTCGAGAACCACTGACTGAGGCGGAAGCACGAGTTCTGTCACGGATGTTTTATCCGTGGATGGCACTGCGCCATCAATCGCTACGTTGCATATCATGCCGGGCAAAAGATAGTCGTCGGGATTGGTGATGCGGAATTTCATATCATAACTGCGTGAAAGAGAATTGGCCGCAACACCTTTCTCCACTAATGTGGCATTGTATGAGTGGGAGCCATTGTCGCCACATGTGACAATGGCTTTTGTGCCGGTCTTCATAGAAGTGAGATCGGCCTCAGGTACGGATATCTTTACTTTAAGCGTCCCTATGTCCATAATCTCGACAACTGGCATGCCGGGAGCTACTGTCTGACCTGCATCAGCCAGCTTATGTGCGACAACACCTGATATGGGTGCATGTATGTCAGCGTCATTCAAGCCGGTACGTGCTATTGCGGCTGCCGCTTCGGCTTGCTTGAGTTTCTCCTGTACTGATACCCATTGCATTTCGGGGAGAGCATTGGCATCATGCAGTTTCTTCATGCGGGAGTAAGCATCCTGCGCTTCGTGTAATGTGGCCTGTGCGATGTCGTATGCATTCTTCAGTGACGCACCGTCGACGCTGGCTATCAGCTGGCCTTTGTTCACATGCTGGCTTTCGGACACATATATCCTGCTGATTGTACCTGATACTGGGAAACTCAATATGGTTGAATTTCCGGCCTCCACCGTGCCTGAATATGCGTCAGGCACGGTGGATGGAGTGGAGGCCATTGATGTGACCTTGACCCTGACCGGATCGGTGTTGCCACCGTGAATCGCCGGATTGCTCCGCCCACAGGAAGCCACGGCAACAAGCATGCCCATGGATGAGATGATTTTAATGTAATGTGAAAGTTGAAACATGATGATTATGTTATAGTGGGTTTTTACTGGTATTATAACAAACAAGTCGTTGGATATATTCATCCCCGTGTCGTATAATTGAGGCTTGCCGGATTGAGAAATTGGTCAAATAGTCGTTTGCTCCGAATCTGTTTGTGTACAGTTATAGGTATAAATGCTTATATTTGCGCCATGAAAGATGTTCCAGAAATAAAGCCGCATGAAATTGATCCTCTGTCATTTGATAAACTGCTGTCTGTCAGCAAGGTACTTAGAGAAGGCGTGAGATTTGGCAAACATTGCTGTATCATGAGCATAAGTACGGATAGGGACAGGGACATATTCAAATATCCTGTCAGGATAAATGCTTATATTTTCGTGGTTTGTTCGGAAGGATTGATGGATCTGACGTATAACCTCTATCATCTCAGGCTCTCATCGGGAAACATGTTTATATACAATCCCGGTAATATATTGTGTATCAATGCTCTTGAGTCGAGCCGGTTGAACATAATGGTTTTCACACGTGAATTTGTCGATGAAATCGGTCTGAAGATCGAGAACGTTCCATTGCTGTATCAGACTATAAAATACCGTCAGATATTCTCGTTGACAGACTCGTCATGTGACGGGATACGCCTGTTGATGGAGACTGCTGAAAATCTATTGGCGATGGATAAGACCGGTCCATATTATGGCGAGATGTTGAACTCGTTGTTCAAATCATTTATTTATCGTGCGTTGCATGAAATCGGAACTCAATATCATGATGAAGCAACGGAACTGTTGCCTGCAAGTGAGAATAGTAATTTCGATAAGTTCATGAGGCTGTTGGAAGAAAACTATGTAAGACATCATTCGATCAGGTTTTATTCCGGCAAGATGGGACTGACTCCGAAATATCTCAGTCTCATGATAAAGAAAGTCAGCGGAAAGCTCGCGACACAATGGATTGACGAATACGTGATACTGGAGGCCAAGAATCTGATCAAATACTCCTCTATGAGTATCCAGGAGGTTGCGTATGCGTTGAACTTCCCTAACCAATCCTTTTTCGGCAAGTATTTCAAGCGTCATACAGGCCTCTCCCCAAAAGAATACCGCATAAAGTCGTAACCCCAATGTCCGGGAGGGATGGGGATATCTTTCGGAGAGATGTGCGGTTGATGGATTTCAGAAGCGCATACCGACGGCTGCCGTGAACGAGAAGAAGGCGTTGAAATGGGTCATGTCGCCGGAATTGTAGTTGAGGAAGCCTTGAGTCTTGATGGTGAACGCCGCGAATAGGGCCCTGTGGTTGTACACTGCGGCGAGATTGAGGCGGAAATTGTTGGCTATCTGAGTGCGGGCATCGTGGGCCTCCTCCGAGTTTACCAGCTTGCGGTAGCCCAGCGCGACCATGCCGGTCGCATTAAGCAACCACCGGCGGGGTTTCAGGGCCCAGTTGTAGGAATATCCGCTCATGGCGCAGTAGCTGCGGTATTCGAGATGATAGTCGGGGTTGGTGAAGGGGGAGTGCTCGAGTATCTCGGGGGGGAGTCCTGAGAAGTCCATGTGGATATGTTGCTCGGTGAAGTTGAAGCCCACGAGGGCTGTTCCAGCGTTGCGGAGCTGATATTTCGAGTAGCTGTAGGCTGCGGCTTGGGAGTATTTGTAGTGGTTGAAGAACCAGTAGGCGTCGAATGTCTTGGACTCGGTGGAGGTGTCGCTGAACTTGTAGTGCATGTCGCCGTGGTTGTAGTCGCCGAAATCGGTGATGATCATTCCACCCGTGGACGACACGGCCTGATAGTTGAGCGAGAAGCGGGAGCAGGTGAAATCGAAATTGAATGTACGGCGGTTGGCGGGGTTGGAGAAAAGCTTGTTGATGTTCCACATGTAGCCCACGCTCACGGCCATGAAACTGAGCGAGAATCCGGCATCGCTGTATAGCTCGGAGTGCATGTTGACCGATTGTTTCGGGAAAAACATCGTGGATGTCTCCATCCAGTTGTAGCTCTTGCCCTGTAGCTTCCAGTTGTCGCCGGTGCCCACCACATAATCATGATCGTAGGAGTTGAATGTGCGGTCGCCCCAGTTGTAGACGTTGAGGCAGAAGCGCGGGAAGCGCGGGTAATGCACGGCTGGATCGTGGATGCGGAATCCGTTGTCTATCAGCTGGCGTATCCAGTAGGTGCTACCCACTTTTTCCGTGGCGGGGATGACGGAGTCAGTGAACATCACCGATGAATCTTGAGGAGTGTCACTTATCCGGGCCGGAACGCTATCTGCCGGCACGCTGTCCGTCGGAATAAGATTGGTCGGCACGCTGTCGGCCGGCTCCGTGCCTGTGGCAAATGAAGCGACAGATGCGGAGATTGACAGGAGTAACGTGATGGGTATGCGTAGAACAGGATTCATGACAAACAGGTTGCAAATTTACTGATTTTTTCGGATTTTTTTCAGGTTTTATTTTCTCATGTTTTGGTCAAATGGATTATTGATACCGATATGTGGCCGTAAACCCAGGAGAGAATGGTGATAGAAAGTGTTAAAATTTGATAAATGATAGTACTATGTATTGCAAAGTACTATGGAAAGTGTTTAACTTTGCAATGCCAATTAAACGGCGTGGCACCGACGAGTGATGTGGTGCCGGTAATGAAAGGTCGTATAAAAACAGCCTATAAATGATGAAATCATGAATATTGACAATCTAAAATCCCAGATGCGGAAGGGGATGCTCGAATTCTGCGTGCTGCTGATCCTGAAGCGTGGGGACGCCTACGCCTCGGAGATGATAGCGAGACTGAAGGAGGCTCACCTGATAGTGATGGAGGGCACGCTGTATCCGCTGCTCACGCGTCTGAAAAATGACGGCCTGCTGGCCTACAGGTGGGAGGAATCGACCCAAGGGCCTCCACGCAAGTATTATTCCATCACCCCCGTGGGGCATAGGTTTCTCGAACAGCTGCAACAGTCGTGGGACGAGATTGCGGCATCAGTATCAATTTTACAATCAGACTACAACCAAAAATATCTGCCGCAATGAAAAAGACATTTCAAGTGAATATTAACGGCAAAATCTTTCATATCGACGAGGATGCTTACAGCCTGCTCCAGAATTACCTGTCACAGCTCAGGGAGGCTTTCCCGGGCGATGAGGGGGAGGAGATAGTTACGGACATAGAGTGCCGCATATCGGAGCATTTCGACCAGCGAGTGGCCATGGGCGCCTCGGCCATAGTGCTTGAGGATGTCAATCATGTGATAGGCGTGATGGGCCGTCCTGAGGAGATCACGAGTGAGGCGAGCTATGAGGCCGGATCAGAGCCGGCGTATGGCGGTGTCAAGAGACCGGCTCCTGCTCCCGATCCTGCCGGGCATGGACCTGTGACCGGCGATGTGCCTCCCGCACCCGGAGCCGGGACTCCTCCTCCGTTCCACAAGAAGTTTTTCAGGGACGACAGACACAAGGTGTTTGGCGGAGTGCTGGCCGGACTTGCCCAGTATCTGGGATGGGACGTGACGGTGTTGCGTGTCCTCGTGGTGGTGCTGGCGCTGTCGGTGATAAGGTTTGACCTGTTCTGGCCGTTCATCTTTGTGTACATGATATTATGGATGGTAATACCGTCGGCCAAGACTCCGCGTCAGATCCTGGAGATGCGTGGCGAGCCGGTGACGATAGATAATGTGGGGCAGACGGTGATAGACTCGTCCGTTCCTCCGGCCGCTCCCGTTCCCGACGGAGGCAACGAGATGGCGCGCTTCATCAACAACGTGTTTCTGGTGATAGGCCGTGTGATACTTGTGGCTCTCGGCCTGGTGGGCGGTCTGGTGGCCGCCGGGACCGGAATTGTGGCGCTGGTGATCATCGCCGGGATGTGCTGTCTGTTCTTCGGTGCCACGAGCCTTAAATTAGTGGAGAATTTCGGCATATCGGGCATATCTCCCTATCTGGACGGATGGGCCATGACGCTGACAATGTTTGCCGTTATGGTGCCGGCTCTGTGCCTGTGCTGGGCGGGTATGGCCACTCTGTTCAAAGCCAAGGGTATGTCGGCCACGGCGGTGGTGTCGATAGTGATTATCGAGGTGCTGCTGATCGTCGGCGCGATAGTGCTCGGGATGATGGGCGACGGAGGCTCCATGAGGATGTTGTTTGCCGACGTGCTCCCTGTGGCGACAGCCCTGCCTGTGGCGGGTGCGATCCCCACGGTATTAGGTTAGGGATTATATAGCATAACAGAGTTTCCATATATATGACAATCGGTGGCCGTTACCCCGGAATGAGGGGTGATGGTCACCGGTTCTATTCATTGTGATGGATATGAGGGGCGGGAGCAGTGCGTCATTGACCGGGAGCCTGGTATTGGGCTGTAGCGGTCGGGGAGGGGAGAGGCGAGGGGTGTAGCTTATTTGCGTGCTGACATGTAGCGGTCCAGAGCCTCGGTGGCGGGGATGGAGTAGGGGGTGCCGTCGGGATGAGCGTACACGACGTACTCACCAAGCGCGGCCTTGCGCTTGAGAGTGCGTTCGACGCTGATTTTCAGCCCGAGCGAGATTTTTTCAAAGTATTCTTTATCGCTCATTCGGATAGGATCTTGGATAGTTTTTCGGGGTTATACACTGTGTTGTTGGTGGCTACGATCTCGTTTTCGCCACGTGAATTGTCGACTATTACCCATGTGTCGACTATGGGGAGGAAGATATTGCGCAGATTGCTGAGGCCGGCGTAGTAACGGCGTTCGATCACGTCGGGGGCGATGTTGTGTCCGCCTTCCTGGACGCGGTGGGCCACACGGTCGCGGGCCTGGGCTACGGATGATAGCCAGAGGAATAGGAGGTTGATGCGGTAGCCGAGGCGACGCACCTTATGGATGAGGGTGGCATAGCTTTTGGCCGAGAGTGTAGTCTCGATAGCGAAGGATGTGTGGGCCTCGAGGAGATCCTCAATACGGCGCAACATGAGTTTTCCGGCGAGAATTGCCATCTCGGCGGGGTTGAAGGGGGATAGCCCACGGGCGATTTCATCGGCGTTGACGAACTCCTTGCAGTTGAGGAGGTCGGGCAACAGGGTGAAGGATGCCGTCGATTTCCCGGCTCCGTTACATCCGGCTATTATGTATAGAGAGGGTTGCATCTGTGCAAAAATAGTAAATTATGGTGAATGAAGCAAATAAAAACGTAACCTATAGATATAACAATAGTTAACGTAGCTGAGTTGCTACCTATATAACAACGGCCGAGGGCAAAAGGATTGGCCCGACATGAAAAATCCCCCTCGCCGATAAGCAAGGGGGATAACAGGCCTGGTAATACGGCCAATGGGACTATTCAAGCAGATTAACGCCAGCGGGGATCGCCGATGTTCTTCTCTGTGATGATAGAAGGTACAGTCTTGAATTTGAGTGCCGAGAAGATGTCATCGGGAGCGGCATGTGCCTTTTCATTATCACCACCACCGGTGTACTGGGGATTGGGATTGTTGAAGAGGTCGGTTGCCTTCATGGGATTACCATTATTGTCGGTGAGAACTTTGACAATGAGGTCATCGCGAGTACCGAGATTTCCAGGATTCCAGTTGGTGGAACCGAAAGAATTGCTGGTGCGGTTGAATCCCTGGTTGCTTGAGAAGATTCCGTTGTCAAGGAGATGAGCATCACGGCATCCTACAGCATAATTGTCCTTGATGTCGAAGCTGAATGTTCCGTCACCCTTGATCGAGCGGATGTCAGCGCCATACTGATTCAGCTGACGGTTGTCGGATTCGCTCGCAGCAAGAACAATGAGATTGCGCTGGAACGAGTAGTAGGATCCTCCGGGGACATAACGTGTCTGGAAGAAGTTACGGCCAGTGGTGCGGGTCGAGAAGTTCACAAATGTGTTGCCCTCGATACGGATGCTCCAGTGAACATTTGTATCATAGTTTATATCCTTGTCATTGTCGGACATCATGGCTGTACGGGGCGAGTCATAGATGGTATTGTTGATGAACTGGAAGTCTTTGTAGATATTGGAGTTGGTCTGACCTCCATCGCCGGCAAACCATGCGTAGCCACGACCGTTGGTGTCATAGTATCCGCAATTGTAGAAAAGATTGCCGTCAAAAACCATCTTGTCAAACACTTTCTGTTTGTTGCCTTGCACACGGATGAATCCGCGCACCATACGCTGGAATGTACAGTTGTAGACTTCGAGCGAACGGAATGTCACAGCCATACCGTTGGAGTACATGTTGGCGAAGTAGTTGCCGGATGCTGAACCCTGACCGAAGTTACGGGCGAGGGGCGCATCGAAATCGATGTTGCGGAATATTACCGAGCCGACTTCGATAGGAGCATCGGCCTCGCCGGACTCACGCGGACGACCAAACATGAAATTACATGTCTGTATGTTGGATGTCAAGCCTCCAAATTCATTGAGGCCAACGCCGATACCTCCGAGATATACTTTGGCGCGCTTGCCGGCGGCAACATCCTCGGGAAGAGTCTCCAAAGTGAAGCCTTTGCAAAGAGTAGGATTCTCGTAGAAATAATAGGCCTTGTCACCCTCAAGATAGAAAGTCTGGCCTTCGGCAAGATTTACATTAGTGTTAAAATCACTGAACACCTTGTCAAGCATACAAGCCTGGTACTCTACCTCACCGGGGATCGAATCGGTGGTGCGTACCGAGTGGGTGATGGTGATAGGCTCGCCGGGATCGCCATAAATGGGTTTGGCGATAGAGTTGGCACGCTGGTCAACAAGAGCCACCGGACGCTGGGTGTTTACGAGGTTAACATCGTAGATACAGTTCTGAGACAGACCGGTGACACGGATCTGAGCCTTTCCGTCAACAAATGATCTCACGTCTATGGGGTACATCTTGAACTGTTCGTCTACAGTACCGGTCGGAGTGGACTTGGACGGAGTCACAGTGAGATAATCGAAGAAGAATTTTGCCTTGGCCGGATCGCTGTCGTTTCCGTCCTGCACGAAGTCAAAGTGACGCTTTGCCTCGGTAAGCATCTGTTCCTGCGAATTGTATTTTGCGGCGAAATCAGCCATGGATGAGGCGAAATTTACGTCGACATATACAGTGAACGCATCACGATTCTCGGAGATGTCACCGACGTTGATTGCAGCCGGGGTATCATAACGGTTTTCTGTGACCAGACGAAGGAAACGGGCCCATTCACGCTGTGTGGCTATACCATACCAGTGGGAGTGATGTTCCTCTATGCCATCGGGATGGAGCACACGGATAGCAAAAAGGTAGGTCTCACCATAATCAAGATCCCGGAGATATACTGTGTGGGTATCGGGTCCTACAGTGAAATGATCGGTAAGATTTTCGGGGTTATTCCAATCGGCCTCATCTCCGGAACTAAGCCCTGAGTTGGGACCGTATTTAATCTCATAACCTGCGGCTCCCTCGATACCATACCATGCGAGGCGGATGGTATTGAGTTCCTCGGTGATGGTTTTCGAGCAATAGGCCTGATCGGCAGTCTCGGTTTTACCGGTAGTCTCCTCCTGGCGGAACTGAGTCATAGGCATACGGTTGAGATCCCTTGTGGGGTCTACTCCGTTCATATTTTCGTCGTTGTCACTACAGGACACCGCGCTCAGTCCGAGAAGAGCTGTCAAACAATATAAAAATATTTTTTTCATTTTTCGCGGATTAAGATTTAGTTATAACCATACTTGTTGGTGTACTTACCCATTGAACGTGTAACGATCGCGCGGGGGTAGGGGAGTATGTAACGGACTACGGGGAGAGTTCTCCATGTGGGATGAGAGGAGGGTGATGGAGCTGTCATGTAGTTGCCATTGTCATTGATTTCGATGATGCCACGGTCCTCGTCGCAATTGAGGTATCCACGCATACAATAAAGAATATGGTTGACAGGGTTTCCTGTATTGGAGTCCTCCCAATTGGTGGTATAGGCTGTGCCGGGTGTGTGCAACACTCCTTCGCTGTCAACATAATTGGTGCGATCATCAGCAGTTTCCATTCTACGGAAACGGTTGATTACCCACACGATATTCATGTTGGGCGACTGCTGCGGGAACTCCCATACGTTGAGGTAGCCATCCTGGTCGGAGGTGAGTTCCGAACCAAATCGATTGTAGTTGTTGTGATATTTCACAGTGGTTACGAAGCGGTCGGCCCATTCGATTCCATCGTACTCATTGAGCGCCTCTTCATCGCTACCGGTGGCGTTGTTGAAGTAACGCATGTAGGACCAGTAGACATTCTCGGAAAGCAGGTTGTTGCGCACGAGGTCACGCCAGCGCATGTTCTCGCCTGCAAATTCAAATTTACGCTCATCAAGTACAGCTTTGAGGAAGCTTTCTTTTGATCCATATAGTTCGGGACGGCTGATCTTGTCGCCTGCATCAGCCACGCCACGGAAAGCGCGGGCACGCACAGTTTCGAGTGCCTTTTTTGCTTCCTCGGTGGGGCCGTTGTTGATCTCGTTCACTGCCTCGGCATACATAAGAAGGACATCGGCATAACGCATGTAGGGGAAGTTGATGCCGGTGTTCTCTTCAGTCGCGGCTCCGAGACCTCCGTTGTTCCAGAGTTTCGACCACTTTCCGTTGTAGACAGTACGGCTGTTGTTGTACTCGGCCTCTCCCTGAATGTTATATCCGAAAAGCTGATTTACAAAACCGCGACGCTTGTCCTTATCGTCGAAGAAGTACCAATAGAGTGCGTTGAGCTGGGATGAACTGTCGGCCTTACCCCATTGGTGAACGGTGGCACCGCTGGTATTGTCCATTTTAGGGCCATGTATATAACCTACATGACCGGTGGACTCACGGGCGAAGGGGATCTCAAAGATCACATCGTCATTGGTGACGGTAGCGTCAAAGTTACATTCTCTCACGAATACTTCATAGTAGTCATCATCGAGCGAGTGTTGGGATTCATTCATCACCTTGGCGGCGTAGTCGCGGGCGATCTCATAGAAATAGAGATAATTGTCGGGACGTTGCATGGAACCGTAAGCACCGCCACCGTCAGGACGGAGCGAATAACCGCCGGCAGTCATAGCCAGGCGTGCGATCATAGCCCAAGCCATTTCCTTGCTGATGCGCTCCACGCCGTCGTTCCATCCGGTATCGGAGGTTAGACGCATATAGGGAGCGGCCTCGATAAGATCATTGATCATGTCATCGAGGATTTTGGTGCGATCCTCGACATCATAAATCGTGGAGGTGTTATCGAACGAAGGTACCCTGGTGTAGGGGACATCGCCGAAATACCACACGAGATCGTGGTAAAAGATTGCACGGAGCACCTTGGCCTCGCCGAGCATCTGCATGAACTCAGTGTCATCTTCATCGTATATGGAAGAGTTTTCGAGTCCGCTGATGAGCATATTGGCACGTTCGATACCTATGTAGAGTGCATCCCACACTTTCTTGATGGTGTTGCCATCGGGATCACATTCGTAGCGCTTGTAGCCTGTAGAAGTGAAATATCTGTTGGAACTTGTCGCAAAATCGACATCGGTATTGAAAGTAAGCTCCTTAAGGAATGTCTTGCCGTATGTGTCGCCCGAAAGCATCGCCGCATACACGCCGTTAAGGGCACGATCGGCCTCACGCTTGCTCTCGTAAACATCGTTGGGGAATATTTTGGAAGGCGCGTCTACGTCGAGATAGTCGGAGCATGACACGAGCGAAAGACCCGCCAGTCCGGCTAAAAATATATTGCGTAATTTCATGTCTTCAATTAATTATGAAAAATGGTGTAAGATTTAGGTTAGAATGAGACATTCACACCGAATACGTAGCTGCGTGAACGGGGATAGCGGTTCATATCAAACGACGGGGTGAGGCCACTCTGCACATCAACCTCGGGATCGTAGCCCGAATAATTGGTGATGATGAAGGGGTTGGTGACCGACGCATAGAAACGGAGTTTGCTCATGCCGGCCTTGCCGATGAGGTTCTGTGGCATGGTGTAACCGAGGGTGATGTCGGTACAGCGGAGGAACGATCCGTCCTCGACAAAGCAGCTGGCGGTGACATCCTTGTTCCAATCGGCAGGATTCCAGTTGGCTTTGCCGGTATTGATATCCCTGTAAAGGTCACGGAATTCAGCAAAGTTCTCATTACCATAGATACATTCCGAACCCTGGGTATAAATCCAGCGGTCGGTGTACTTGGAGAGCACGTTGTAGAAGTTGTTATCGTTCTTGATCGACGATGACAGGTACATACCGGTAGCATTGTACACGTCGAAGTCAAGGAAATAGGTGAAGTTGGCGGTGAAGTCAAAGTTTCTGTACTGACCATTCAGTCCGAAACCACCCTGGAAACGAGGAGTGGTGCGACCTATGACGGTACGGTCATTGTCATCGATCACGTTGTCGCCGTTGAGATCCTTGAACTTGGGCTTGCCGGGAAGTGTGGGGTCACCGGAGGGAGATCCTTCAAACACATTGCTCATATCGACAGCTATCTGTTTACCGGTCTCGGGGTCAATGGTGGGGGTATAGGAACCATAACCGCTTGTTCCCGGAGTGTAGGTGAACTCATCAAATCCGTAGAGGCCATCGTAAACGAATCCGTAGATGAGGCCTACCTCGCCACCTTTCTCAAGACGGTAGTTGTAGCCATTATCATCGGAGCGTGAGTGGGTATCGTAGAGATACTCGAAATCATCGGTGAGTCTGTCGACTTTCATCTTGTTGGCTCCGATATTGAAGCTGGCAGAGAGTACATAGTCCTTGCCACGGAGGATGTCACCGTTGATCGAGAGTTCGAATCCGCGGTTGGTCACCTGGCCAATGTTCTGGTACTGCTGGGTATAGCCGGAGTTAGAGAGAATATCGGCCTTATAGATAAGGTCGCTGGTGGTGTTCCAGTAGTACTCGGGGGTGATGCGCAGGCGGTTGTTGAAGAGGGCGATGTCAAACGCGAAGTTGCGGGTGAGTGTGGTCTCCCACTTCAAATCAGGATTGGGCAGGAACTCTGAGGGACCATACCATAACTCTCCGTCAACGGTGGTCTCGCCAAATCCGGGACCTCCCGTAGCGTTAGGCTCGTAGAGATAACGCCACATATCGGGATCGAGGTTGTTATTACCGGCCTTACCGATAGCGGCACGGAACTTCAGCTCATTGAGCCATGTATAGTCTTTCAGGAAGTTCTCCTCGGAGAGTACCCAAGCGGCTGATACCGAGGGGAAGTATCCCCACTGGTGGCCGGGGGCGAACACCGAGCTGCCGTCGGCACGGAATGTGGCTGAAAGCAGATACTTGTGGTCGAAGTTGTAGTTCAGCTGTCCGAAGTATGAAGTAGTGCGGTTTGCGGTGGATAGCTCTGAATTAGACTCGTAAACATCGCCGAGGTTCATGTTGTCAAACGCCTTGTCGGCAGAGATGTTGTCAGGGAAGTGACGGTTCCTCTGATATGTCTGCTCATACTGCTTGTGGTAGAGCTCGAAACCTACGAGTGCATAGAAATTGTGCTTATCCTTGATAGACCAATCATAGCTGGCGGTGGTAGTCCAGGTGTAGGAATTGGTCTGTCGTTTCTCGATCGAAGCTACAGGATTGTTGTCGTGCTTCTTGCCTTCCGAGGTGAGACGGCCCCAGAAACGCTTGTCATCGCGGAACTGTACAGTGTAGACGCCATCGGTGCGTATGGTCATGCCCGAGATCGGTTTCCACTCGATAGCAGCCTGATTGGAGAATGTATAGGTGTGCTTCTTTCGCACGTTGGTGGCGATATCGGCCACAGGATTGGTGTACTGGAATATCTGTTCCTGATCGGGGTCAACTGTTCCTTCGGGCCAGAATGCACCAAACTCACGGATACCATTGGTCGGACGGTAGCGGAGCACGTCGATGATACCGCCGGTACCGATGTTGTCACCGCCGGCTCCCTCATCGCGACGATACGTCATCTTGGGGTTATATTGGAAAGTCAGGTTGGGGAGAATCTTGGTCGAGAGCTTGGTGAGGATGTTGGTACGGCGCACACCGGTGTTCATGATGATACCGCGGTCATCGCTCTGGGTGATAGAGATGTTGTAACGGGTCTTATCGTTACCACCGCCAATCGAGAGGTTGGCCGAGTAAGAGAAGGGATCGTTACCCATCACCTCGTCCTGCCAGTCATGGCTGATCACATCCCTGTAGAGATCCATGTCGGTGGGATCGCCGAAATTGAAACGGAACAGTTTGGCACGATCACTACGGGTATTGTGACCTGCAGCGTAATCCCACTGATAGTTAACGAAATCGTAAGCATCCATCAGATCCAATTTCTTGGAAATATGGCTGACAGAGCCCTGAGCGTTGAACGATACGGTAGTCTTGCCCTCGGCAGCGCTCTTAGTGGTCACGATCACAACACCGTTACCACCCTTGGCACCGTAGATGGCGGTGAGGGAGGCATCCTTGAGGATGTCGATACTCTGGATATCGCTCGGGGGGATATCGTTGATGTTATCGGTCTGGAAACCATCGACGATGTAGAGTGGCTCGTTGCTCTGGGTCACGGATGTCGCACCACGCACGCGGATGTTGATGTCGGCACCGGGCTGGCCGTCGACAGTGGTCACCTGCACACCGGCCACCTTACCCTGAAGGGCTACGGCTGCCGAGGTCACGGGCACTGCGGCGAGCTTGACGCCCGACACGCTACCTACCGAACCGGTGAGGTCGCGACGCGCACGTGTGCCGCCGTAACCGATCACCACTACCTCCTCGAGAGCCTCGGAGTCCTCGAGAAGCACCACTTTGATCTCGGTCTGGCCGTTGACGTCGATGGTCTGGGTCTTGTAACCGATGTAAGAGACTACGAGGCGAGCCTTGGGGGAACACTTGAGGGTGAAGTTGCCGTCGAAGTCGGTGGCAACGCCATCCTTTGAGCCTTCCACGAGCACGGTTGCACCGATCATCGGTTCGCCGGCGCTGTCCTCGACAACACCTGAGACTGTGATGTTCTGGGCGTTGGCCGACAGACCTACGCAGAGCACCATCAGGAGGAGCATCGTTTTCCAGTGCGAAGCAGAGGAAAATTGCCGCAGCCAATGGCTACGACCTGAATTAGAGTCTTTCATGTAAACTGGTTAATTGGTAAATAAGAATTGTTTCATGCAAAAATTGTCAGTGTGATGAGAGAGTGAGAGAGGGGATATTTAGGAACAATGTGATTGACGGTATAATAATAGGTGTAATTCATGTGTATAATAATGGATGTTTCTCTTGCGGAGAGATGTGCGATAGGTGTAAGTGGCTGAGTCAAAGGGCTATCACAGCCGAGCCGGGACACGGATGCTAAACATTGTTGTATCAGATGGATATACCGCAAAAATGAGTGTCGGAATTACACTATAGAAATTTAGTAATCCCGACAGATTTTTTTAAGAAATTTTTTCTGCTGGTAAGATACATGAATATCTCTTGCGGAGAGATTCTTTATCGATTATAAGTGATTATTCCTCAATATTTTGAATTAATATATTTTAAACATTCGACTAAACAATTCATTACATTATGTGGGCGTTAAAGTGATGAATTATACAATGTTAAATGTCTCGAAACTATTGTATTTTACTAAATTAGTCGTAACTTTGCATCCTGTATGAATGTCTCTCCGCAAGAGATCGTTCAGGGATCTTAAATCTGTTACACCTATATTAATATAAAATTCGTCACACGCTTACCCTAAATATCCCCTCTCTCTTTCTCATCACACTGACATTTTTTGCATGAAATATTGACTTAACCAATACAATTCACTAATAACCAAACATTTATCATGAAAACCAATCAATCGGCAATCATCCGGCGAGCTTGGCTTGTCCTGATGCTTATTGTCACGCAAGCCATATCTGCTATGGCTGTGACAGTGACGGGAGTCGTGACTGATTCCCAAAATGAACCGCTTATGGGTGTTGCGGTTACCGAGAAAGGTAATCCCGGCAATGGATCCCTGACCGATCTTGACGGACGCTACACCATAGAAGTGGCACCCTCGGCAACCATTGTCTTCACCTACACCGGTTTCATCACTCTTGAGGAGCCTGTGGCCGGCAAAACAACCATCGATGTGGTACTCAAGGAGAATGTGGAGGCTCTTGATGAAGTGGTGGTGATCGGTTACCAGACCATCAAGAAAAAAGATCTCACCGGTTCGGTATCATCGGTAAGCGCGTCGGACATCGTAGCCGCTCCTGTATCCAATGTGGCACAGGCCATGCAGGGTAAACTCGCCGGCGTGAACATCATCTCGCAGGACGGTCGTCCCGATGCCGACATATCGATCAGAGTGCGTGGTGGCGGATCAATCTCCCAGTCCAATGAGCCTCTTATCCTCATCGACGGTATCGCAGGCACACTTTCCGACATCCCTGCCGACCAGGTGGAGCGTATCGATGTGCTCAAGGATGCTTCCTCGACCGCGATATACGGTGCCCGTGGTGCCAACGGTGTGATCCTCGTCACCACCAAGGGCGCGAAGGAAGGGAAGTTCCGTGTCAATCTCAACGGATATGTGAAATGGGACACACCTACCAAGTATCTTAAGAACCTTGACACTTACGACTATCTCTCGTTCGTGTGGGCAAACTCCGACGTGAACGGTGCGGCTTACCGTACACCGTTTGAGAAGCTGTTTGGCCTCGAAAACGGTGGTATCAACAACTATCGCAATGTGGAGTCCAACGATCTTCAGGAGGATGTGTACAACAACTCCTTCTCACAGAACTATGACCTGTCGGTCACCGGAGGCAACGAGAGCACCCAGATATATTTCGGAGCCAACTACACCGATAATGAGGGTATGAAGGTCAACTCCTATTACAAGCGTGCGAGCGCCAACTTCAAGATCAATCAGAAACTGTGGAAAGGTGTGACATTAGGCATTGATGCCCGCTACTCGCAGATCAAGGCTATGGGTGACGAGGGTACCACCTCGGGCTCAGGATCATGGCTTTCGCGTTCCTACCGTTTCCGCTCCGTTCCCACCTGGGCCATCGAGCGTTACGGCGACATCAGTGCCCTGCGTGAAGGTAACATCGACAATTTCGGTCGCGAAGCCCTCTGGGACACCTACAATGCCTACAGCATGATCAGCGACTATGAGCCCCTCAAGGAGCGTCAGACACTCCGCGGAAACGCCAATCTCACATGGGAGATCATCAAGGGTCTGAACTTCCGCACCGAGATCTCGCTCAGCCGCACATGGAACCAGAACAAGATATGGGGCGGACCGGTCTACAACCAGTATCTCGACGAGGAGACCGGCGAGGCTCTTTGGGCCGGATCAGCCGAACTTTACAAGGATGACAGCTGGACCTCACGCTGGACCAATACTCTCAGCTATGACTTCGAGCTGGCCAAAATCCACCGTTTCAGTGTAATGGTAGGTCAGGAGGTCACCGACTCCGACGGCAACGGCATGACCATGAAAGCCGACCACTTCCCGGCCAACTTTACCAAGGATAATGCCTTTGCGATGATCAACCAGTACGACGCAAAGAACAACACACAGAAGAATCCCTTCTACACCAAGGTCAATATCCCAGGACGCATAGAATCCTATTTCGGCCGCTTCAACTACACACTCCTCGACCGCTACATGCTCACATTCACAATGCGTGCCGACGGCTCATCCAAGTTCTCTCCAAAAAACCGCTGGGGCTATTTCCCCGCAGCCGCTCTTGCATGGCGTGTCAGCGAGGAGAAATTCTTCGAGGGAATGAACAGCTGGTGGAACGATCTTAAATTCCGTGTGAGCTACGGTGAGGTCGGTAACGACGGCATCTCGGCATCTCTCTGGTCACAGGACTGGACTTCCGAGAACGATACGCGCTGGCAGGCCGCCCTCAATGGCGTATACCAGCCTTCCTACGACCTCGCCTCGACCACAATGGCCAATCCCGATCTTAAATGGGAGACCACTATCACCCGTAACATCGGTATTGACTTCGGATTCCTCCAGAACCGCTTCACAGCCACTATCGATGCCTATTGGAACACTACCAAGGATCTGTTGATGCTCACCCAGCTCCCGGGTATCACCGGCTTCACCTCCACTTATGCCAACATCGGCCAGACCTCCAACAAGGGTATCGAGATCTCTCTCCGCGGCACTATCTTCCAGAACCGCGACTGGAGCATCACCGCCGGTGCCAATATCAACTTTAACCGCAATAAGGTCGACAAACTCTCCGATGGTGTGACCGGCACCTATGGAACCCACTGGATCGCAGGTACCAACCCCGACAACGATTATCTCCTGAAGGAGGGTAAGCCCGTCGGTCAGGTATTCGGTTTCATCTACGACGGTTTCTATACCACTGATGACTTCAATTACACCAACGGCCAGTGGATACTCAAGGACGGCGTGCAGGACATCAACGCATCGCTCTTCGGCTCGTTCCATGGCGCTGACCGTTTCCCCCGCCCCGAGGGTCAGGGCGCTGTGCCCGGTATGCCCAAGTACCGCAAGACCCAGAACGACGGCACAAATGTTGTCACCGAGGCTGACAAGGTGATCATCGGCGATATGAATCCCGATGCTACCGGCGGTTTCAATATCAATGTCAACTGGCGCAACTTCGACCTCGGAGCTTACTTCAACTGGAGCATCGGCAACGATGTCTACAATGTCAACAAACTCGCCTCACTCTACGGCTACAAGGAGCGTGGCGTGTACGAGAACAAGCTCGACATAGTGAAGGGTTCATATACATGGTATAACATCGATGCCAACGGGGCGCTCAACTCTCTCACAACTCCCGAGCAGCTCGCCGCCGCCAACGTCAACGCCACTCTGCCCACTCCTTACAACGAGCAGGCTGTGATATCTTCGCTCGGTATTGAGGATGCATCCTATCTGCGACTCAACACCCTCACCCTCGGATACACACTTCCCAAGCTGTTGACCGGCAAGGTGGGCATCCAGAATCTCCGATTCTACGCTTCTTGCTACAACCTCTTCACCATCACCGGATATGACGGACTCGACCCCGAGGTGAACTCCAACTCCAACCTCAATCATGCCGTATATCCCACTACCGGTCTCGACTGGGGCACATATCCTCGCGCCCGCAGCTACGTTATCGGTGTGAATGTAAACTTCTAATCAGGTCACTCTAAATCGGATACTACATAATGAAAACTATATTTAAATCAATCCTTATAGCCTCGCTCGGAGTCTCGATGGCTCAATGCAGCGATGATTACCTGGATGTCTCATCGCCGGCCAATACCGACGACTCCTTCGTCACATCTACCCCCGACGAGACTTACAAGACCCTCTCATGGTGCTACGGCAATTATCGCCATAATGTAGCCGCTGGAGGCAACTACAACTGGGAGGACGCAATCTCCGATGTGGAATATTATCCCGAGAATGATTCTCCCAACAATGTGATAGGCAAGCTTCATCCCGAGAACGTTGCTATAGGTGGCAAGCAGACCCAGTTTGACAATCTCTTTGCTACCCTCGCCCGTGCCAAGCGCATCGCCGATATTCTCGAGAACAAGCCTCAGTACATTTCTGCCCGCGATGCCGGTGCCACCAATGACTGGACCCAGCTTTACGGCGAGGCCATCACCATGCGTGCGCTGTGCTACTTCCAGCTCTGCCTCCACTTTGGTGATGTCCCCTACGGTATCGAGAATACTGTGGCTGACAGCTACACCCTCGCTTCCCGTTTCGCCATCTACGATGCTCTTCTGGCCGATCTTGACCGTGTGCAGGGGCTAATGTACAAGATCGGAGAGGGTGGTATTACCGCCGAGCGTATCAGCCGTACATTTGCCTGCGGTCTTGCCGGTAAAATAGCCATGCATGCGGCCGGATACCAGACTCTCCGCACCGATGTCACCGGTCTCTATGGCGACATGAGTTTCGATCGTATCGGGCAGGAAGCCAACAAGTGTTTCTATGCACGCCGTTCGGACTATCTCAACTATGTCAAGACAGCTGAGAAATTCCTTGACCTCGCTCTTGGGGAGGCCAAGGGCGCTACCTATCTCGTGACTGTAGATGACCGTGCCGGCATCAACAATCCCTACCAGCGCTCCTACCAATACATCTATGACATGCAGACCAGCCCCGAGTCGCTCTTCGAGGTTGCATGCATAGAGGGCCAGCAGGGCGAGCTCGGATACTCCCAGGGCCGCCCGTCCGACGGTGGCGGTTCCAACGCCGCTCCCTGTAAGGTGTTCGCCGGCGTGCGCATCACCCCCACAGCCTACTACTCGCTCTACGATGACGGTGACAAGCGTGCCGATGCCAACATGACCGTGACCGGAGCCGACGGCAAGGGTAACGAGGCCATGCTCTCGTTTGAGGCGGGATCGCGTCTGAAGGGCGGTATCTCCACTAACAAGTGGGACGTAAACCGCATGAATCCTCCTTTCGTGGCAAAACAGCGCCAGATGGGCATGAACTACCAGGTGCTCCGAATCGCGGATGTAATGCTCCTCAATGCCGAGGCCAAGGCTTATCTTGGCAAGGACGGCGAAGCCAAGGCTCTGCTTGATCAGATCCGTGCCCGTGCGTTCGGCGACAACAATCATGGCGTGTCAGCTACGGGAGAAGCTCTCCTCGAAGCCATCTGGCATGAGCGTGCCCTCGAGCTTCTCGGCGAGGGTGAGGCTCGTTGGGATATGATCCGCTCAGGTAAATTCCACGAGCGCACTTCGGCTCTCAAATCAGCCATGGCTGCCCTGAAAGCCGACCTCCGCTCCAAGGGGTGGCACGATTTCGGTAACGGCCGTGTGATGCCCGCTTATATTTGGGTCAAGAAGGTTCAGTTAAGCAATCCGCTGACATTCGATGCCGTTCCCGGTGATCCTGCCCGTACTCCTGGTTGGCGTGGCGTATATGATTATTCCACTATTGAAGCCGTTGCCGGTAAAGTGCAGGGTACCAATCACAATCTTGCCATACAGGGTCTCGACCGTTACATCGACCCCGCAGGTGCAGAAGCCGCATCCCTCCAGGCCGATGGTTATGCCAAAACCAACTGGGGTGTAGATCTCATCTCGGACAAGGCTATCAACGACGACCTCTTCCTCGGTGGATGGAAAAACGGCGAGGCTCCACGCTATTTCCACCCCATTCCTTACGAGACTCTCAACCAGTCCAAGGGTAACGTGACTAACGGTTACGGTCTGCCTCAGGAATAATCCCCGGCACCTGACTTGACTATACGGTCCCCCATTGCCACAACCGTGGTGATGGGGGACTTTTTTGATTTAAGTAGTTATAATAAGTTGTTTTTAATAAGTAAGTCGTAAAAATTAATGCACATATAAATTGCAGTAATTTTTGAGATATTTTGGTTGCGGAATGAAGGAGCATAGCGAGCTATGCGACTGAGTGACAAAACCAAAATAGCCAAAAAGAACAAGATTTATTGGGCAAGCTCTTTAGGACTTACATATAGCGGTTAATTTTTAAGACTTACTTATAAGTAAGTCTTATATTTGCACACAATGAAGCTGATAGAATTAAATATTGCCCAGATAGTGTCCTTGTGCCGTAAGTATTAAGGTGAAAGCCTTGTATGTTTTCGGATCTATCCTGACTTCACGTTTCAATGATGAAAGTGATGTCGATTTGGCGGTGAGCTTTGACAAGGAGAATATCGCATTGGAGGATTATGCCGATAATTTTTTCTCCATGCAATTTGATCTGGAAGCGATATTTAACCGTCAGGTTGATTTAGTATGTTATGATGCGATAACTAATCCTATATTCCGGCAAGAGCTTGACGAGACGAAGCGTCTGTTATTTGGATGGATATGAGAATAAAATAAAGGATAAAAGAAGCATTGAGATCTATCTGATTGTTGTCATTTATGTCGTGGTGGTAACATTGGGTTAACAAAAAATAACTACCGCTATATGAGTTTATATCCCGCCGTTGAGTAATTTTGTATTTTATTTGGCTTCTTTCATACTGTCGTTGGAAGCTATTGCTATGTAAGATAATAAGCAAAACAATTATACCTTAAACCCCAAAAACAAAAGAATGACCATGAGGAGAATCAGTATGATGCTTGTGGGACTTCTGCTTGCGGCCGGTGCATGGGCCATGACTCCCGATGAGGCGTGGAACACCGTTTACCCCGAGATAGAGAAGTCGATCGAGCAACCGACATTCCGGGCCAAAGATTACAAACTACTCGACTACGGCAAAAAGTCCAAAACCAAAGGATTTCTCTACACCGAACTTATAAATAAGGTGATCGACGTGTGCTCGCGTGAAGGCGGAGGCCGTGTTGTGATCCCCAAAGGCACATGGCTCACCGGCCCCATCACCATCAAGGACAATGTGAACCTTCATCTCGAGGAGGGAGCCACACTGCTTTTCACCCCCGACACCACCCAGTATCCCGTAGTGCGTACCCGCTGGGAGGGCATGGACTGCTACAACTATCAGCCCATGGTGTATGCTATCGGAGCCAAGAATATCGCTCTCACAGGTAAAGGCACGGTTGACGGTGGCGCAAGCAACGACAACTGGTGGGGCATGAGCTCCAAGAAAGGACATGATTACACCGGCCCCGGCACTGTGGCAACCCAGAAGACAGGCCGACCTCTGCTCCAGGAGTGGAACGAGAACGGCGTGCCCGTGGAGAAGCGCCAGATGGGCCCCGGCTACGGTATGCGTCCCCAGCTCGTAAACTTCGTAGACTGCAAGAACGTGCTTATCGAGGATGTCACACTCCTCCGCTCACCGTTCTGGGTGATCCACCCCCTGTTCTGCGAGAGCCTCACAGTGCGTGGCGTTCACATTCAGAACGACGGCCCCAACGGTGACGGCTGTGACCCCGAATCGTGCAAGAATGTGCTGATCGAGGATTGCTTCTTCGACACCGGCGACGACTGTATAGCCATCAAGAGCGGACGTAACCGCGACGGCATCGTGGCCGCACGTCCCACCGAGAACGTGATCGTGCGCAACTGCCGCATGAAGAACGGTCACGGCGGTATCGTGGTTGGCTCGGAGATCTCGGGCGGTTTCTCCAACCTTTTTGCCGAGAACTGCGTCATGGACTCCCCCGATCTTGACCGCGTGGTGCGCATCAAGACCAACTCATGCCGTAGCGGAGTGATCGAGAAGATCTACTGCCGCAACATCGAGGTGGGCCAGTGCAACGAGGCCGTGCTCAAGATCAACCTGCTCTATGAGCGCAAGGAGGCATGTGACCATAGCTATCCCCCCGTGGTGCAGGACGTGTACCTGGAGAATATCTCCTGCAAGGAGAGCAAATGGGGCATAGTGATCGAGGGATACGAGGATCTGTGCAACATACGCAACATTGAGGTGAAGGATTGCAAGTGGGACGGCGTGGTCAACGGCGGAAACTCCATCAGCGGTCTCACCAAGAATGTGCGCGTGGCCAATACCTATATCAACGGCAAACTCGTGACCGACAACGAGCCTCTTTCCCAGGCCATGGCCCTCTCGGAGATGAAACGTTGCCCCGAGAGCTGGATGCTCGATTATATGAAAGGTCCCCACTGGACCTATGCCGTGGGCACCGAACTCGATGCCATCCTCAATGTGGCCGACCGTTATAAGGATGACCGCATGGCCGCTTATGCTCTGAGCTATGTCGACACCCTCGTCAATGCCAATGGCGACATGAAAGGCTTCAAGATGGAGGCCTACAACCTCGATAATATCAAGGACGGAACCCTCCTGCTCGAGGCTTACGAGCGTACCGGCGAGGAGCGTTACCTCAAGGCTATGCAGACCCTGTGGAAGCAGCTCCAGGCCCAGCCCCGCACAAGCGAGGGAGGATACTGGCACAAGCAGAGGTATCCCCATCAGATGTGGCTCGACGGCCTGTTCATGGCCGAGCCGTTCAGCGCCAAGTATGCCAACCGCTTCCTGACAGGCAAGGAGAAGGAAGAGGCCTGGAACCATATCGCTGACCAGTTTGCCATCGTGGCCAAGCATACCTATGATCCCAAGACCGGACTTTACCGTCACGCATGGGACGAGAGCAAGGAACAGCGCTGGGCCGACAAGGAGACCGGACAGGCTCCCCACGCCTGGGGCCGTGCAATGGGCTGGACATTCATGGGCGTGCTCGATGTACTCGAGGAGATGCCCGAGGATCATCCCCGCCGCAAGGAGCTGGTAGAGATAGCCCGCTCGTTTGCCGACGGTGTTGTCAAGACCCAGGACACCCGTAGCGGTGTGTGGTATCAGGTGCTCGACGCCCCCGGCCGTGAAGGCAATTATCTCGAGGGCACGGCATCTGCCATGTTTGTGTACTCGCTTCTGCGCGGAGTGCGCATGGGCGTGCTCGACCAGAGCTATCTCAACGCTGCCCTCACCGGATGGAACGGCTTGCTCAAGCACCTGGTGCGCATCGGCAAGGACGGATCTGTCACCCTCACAAAGTGCTGTGCTGTGGCAGGCCTCGGTGGCGACAAGAATTATCGCGACGGATCGTTTGAGTACTATATCTCCGAGCCTATCCGCGATAACGACGCCAAGGGCGTAGGTCCGTTCATCAACGCCTGTCTTGAGATGGAGCGCCTGTAATCACCGCTCCCGTCGATACTTTCCCTGAGCCCTGCGCCTGCGGGAAATAACTATCATAACACCCGCCCCCGGCAGTAACGTTGCCATGACGTGCTTGCCGGGGGCAGGTGCGTTTCGGAGCGGAGCCACAGCCGGTATCTATAGTGAACGAAATAAAAGATTTAACACTTTTAACTCCAATTTCTTTCCAACTCTTGGAAAAATTAGTAATTTTGGGTCTCATTTTATACTTTTGCGAGTGACACCGCTCCCCACTCGCCACTTTTACCTTAAAATTACAATGATGAAACTAACATCTCGTCTTACCCTACTGAGCGTAGCCTTGGCCGGCGCAATGGGTACAAATGCAGCCGAATATGTCTCCGAAGTGTGGAGCCCTGACGCAGGCAACGGCAAGTACATCAACCCTATCATTGATGCTGATTATTCCGACCCCGACGTTGTGCGTGTGGGCGACGATTACTATATGACCGCTTCGAGCTTCTCGGATATCCCCGGGTTGCCCATCCTTCATTCCAAGGATCTCGTCAACTGGACCATCATCGGTCATGCCATAACCGAGATGCCCGACTATGCCAAGTTTGCCACCCCCAATCACGGTAATGCCGTGTGGGCTCCGGCCATACGTTACCACAACGGCGAGTTCTATATCTATTATGGTGATCCCGATCTCGGAATCTTCATGACCAAGACCAAGAATCCCGCCGGACCCTGGGAACCGCTCGTGTTGGTGCATCCCGCCAAAGGCATCATTGACACCTGCCCCTTGTGGGACGAAGATGGAAAGGCATATCTGGCTCACGGATACGCAGGAAGCCGTGCCGGCAACAAGAGCATCATAGGTATGATCGAGATGACCCCCGACGGTAAGTCGACCATAGGCCAGGATCGCATCATCTATGACGGACACCTGGAGAACGAGACCATCGAGGGGGCCAAGATCTACAAGCGTGACGGATGGTACTGGATATTCTCACCCGCCGGAGGTGTGCCCACCGGATGGCAGGTGGTGATGCGCTCCAAGAATCCTTGGGGTCCCTACGAGATGCGCAATGTGCTTGAGCAGGGCGACACCGACATCAACGGTCCTCACCAGGGCGCATGGATCGACACCCCCGACGGCAAGGAAGACTGGTTCATCCACTTTCAGGACAAGGGCCCTTACGGTCGTGTCGTGAACCTCGAACCTATGGTGTGGCTTGAGAACGGCTGGCCTGTGATTGGCGTCGACCCCGACGGTGACGAGCGCGGTATCCCCGTGAGAACTTACAAAAAGCCCAACGTTGGCAAGACATATCCCAAGCAGACTCCCCAGGAGAGCGACGAGTTTGACTCGATCGAGCTCGGCAAGCAGTGGCAGTGGAAGGACAATCCCTCGGCGCTGTGGTATTTCTGCGATGCCGCCGCATCCAAACTCCGCCTCTTCTCTTACGCCGCAACCGCCGATGGTAAGACTGTCACACCCGGTACCATCTACGATGCCCCCAACCTGCTCCTGCAGAAATTCCCTGCCCGCGACTTCACAGCTACCGCCAAGGTACAGTTCTGCCCCCGCAAGAAGGACGGTAAGATCATGGAGGGTGAGCGCGCCGGTATCGTTGTGATGGGCTACAACTTCGGCACACTCTCGTTCGAGAGCCGCAAAGATGGTGTGTATCTTGTGCAGACCGACTGCTACAAGGCTAATAAAGGTGGTCAGGAGACCTATGTGGAGGAAGTGAAGGTCGATCCCGAGAAGGAGATGTATCTGCGTATGCGCATCGACTACACCGGCCCCAAGAAGCCCACTCAGAAGCCTGATTACACCTGCGAGGCCACGTTCTTCTACAGCTTCGACGGTAAGAAGTACACCAAGATTGGCCGTCCCGTCAAGGTGGACGTAGGCCACTGGATCGGAGCGAAATTCGGCCTTTATTGCTCGCGCAACTGGATCAGCAACGACAGCGGTTGGCTTGACGTCGATTGGTTCCGCGTTACCAAGAAATAATTATCCGGAAAATCCCATATACCATATCATTTGATGAAAACAAGAATCCTTACATTGCTTGCCGTTATTATTGCCGGATGTTTCGCCGCAAGCGCAGCCGACAGTAAGTGGAAGCATGACATATATGTGGCTCAGGACGGATCGGGCGACTACCGTACCATCACCGAGGCTCTCGAAGGCATACGTGCCTATATGGATTATACCGTGACCGTGCATATAGCCAACGGCACCTACAAGGAGAAGATCGTGATCCCCGCATGGCTCACAAATGTGACATTCGAGGGGGAGAACCCCGAGGGTGTTGTGATCACCAACGATGATCACGCCAACATCGACAACATGGGCACTTTCCGCACCTACACCGTCAAGGTGGACGGCTCGGACATCACATTCCGTAATCTCACCATCGAGAACAACGCTCCCCAGCTGGGTCAGGCCGTGGCTCTCCACACCGAGGGTGACCGCCTCTCGTTCCAGAACTGCCGTCTGCTCGGCAACCAGGACACCCTGTTTACCGGTGGCAAGAATGCCCGCCTTTACTTCGGCGACTGCTATATCGAGGGTACCACCGACTTTATCTTCGGTCCGGCCACCGCATATTTCAAGGATTGTCTCATCCACTCCAAGCGCAACAGCTATGTGACAGCCGCCTCTACCCCCGAGGATGTCCCCGTGGGATATGTGTTTGACAGTTGCAAGCTCACAGCCGCACCCGATGTTGACAAGGTGTACTTAGGCCGACCCTGGCGTCCGTATGCCCACACCGTTTTCATCAACTGTGACATGGGATCGCACATCCGCCCCGAGGGCTGGCACAACTGGGGTGACAAGTCCAAGGAAACGACCTCGCGCTACGGCGAATATGGCTCCAAGGGGCCCGGCGCCAAAGGGCCGCGCGTGGAATGGGCCAAGAACCCCACCAAGCAGCAGGCTGCCGATCTGCTCGACCTCGACAAGATATTCACCCGCACCACCACCTGGGTTCCTGCCGTGGCTGGGAAATGAGAGTGAGGCCGATCCACACGACATTATAGAACACCTAATAATATTACGATAACAGAAACAATTATCATTATCAATACCGAATATGAAAGCTTTAAACAAATTGACCGCTCCTAAAGCAGTCGCTCCCGAGAGAATTATCCAGTTTGGCGAAGGTAACTTCCTCCGCGCATTCGTAGACTGGATCATCAAGAACATGAACGACAAGACCGATTTCAACTCGTCGGTAGTCGTTGTGCAGGGTACACCCGATGCCTTCGTGATGCAGCTTCTCCAGGGTCAGGACTGCCTCTACCACGTGAACCTTCAGGGCCGTCTCGATGGCGAAGTGGTCAATTCGTTCACCCGCGTTGACGTAATCAGCCGCGGTCTCAGCCCCTTCACCCAGACCGACGCATTCCTCGCCCTGGCCGACCAGCCCGAGATGCGTTTCGTGATCTCCAACACCACCGAGGCCGGTATCGCCTACGATGACACCTGCAAGCTCTCTGACCGTCCTGCCGCTTCTTATCCCGGCAAGCTCACCCAGCTCCTGTATCGTCGTTACAAGACATTCAACGGCGCTCCCGACAAGGGCTTCATCATCATGCCCTGCGAGCTTATCTTCGAGAACGGTCACCATCTCAAGGAGATCATCAACAAGTACATCGAGCTCTGGAAAGAGGATCTCGGATCGGATTACGAGGGCTTCAAGAACTGGTTCAACACCTACAACTACGTTTGCGCCACCCTCGTTGACCGTATCGTTCCCGGATTCCCCCGCAAGGAGATCAACCAGATCCAGGAGAAACTCGGCTACAAGGACAACATCGTTGTTCAGGGCGAGGCATTCCACCTCTGGGTTATCGAGCGCGCTTCCAACATGACCATCGAGCAGCTCCGCGCCGAGTTCCCCGCCGAGAAGGCCGGACTTCAGGTGCTCATCACCGACTCCGAGGCTCCCTACCACGAGCGTAAGGTTACTCTTCTCAACGGTCCTCACACCGTGCTCTCGCCCGTTGCATTCCTCAGCGGCGTAAACATCGTGCGTGATGCCTGCAACCACCCCGTGATCGGCAAGTACATCCACAAGGTACAGTTCGACGAGCTCATGCAGACCCTCAACCTCCCCATGGAGGAGCTCCAGAAGTTTGGTGCCGACGTGCTCGAGCGTTTCAACAATCCCTACGTTGACCACCAGGTTACCTCGATCATGCTCAACTCGTTCCCCAAGTTCCAGACCCGCGACCTGCCCGGCCTCAAGGTATATCTCGAGCGCAAGGGCGAGCTTCCCAAGGGCCTCGTGCTCGGCCTCGCAGCCCTCATCACCTACTACAAGGGTGGCAAGCGTGAGGACGGAACCGATATCGTGCCCAACGACGATGCCAAGATCATGGATCTACTCACCCAGCTCTGGGCTACAGGCGATACCCGCAAGGTAGCCGAGGGTGTTCTCGCCGCCAAGGATCTGATCTGGGGCGAGCACGGAGACCTCAACACCATCCCCGGCCTCACCGACCTCGTGGTTGAATACCTCGACAAGATCCAGGCCAAGGGTATGCTTGAGACCGTAAAGGAGATCGTTGAATAATTGAAAACCCAAAATTCCACATTCATATTTGTGAATTTGTAGATTAGTAATCAGCAATTAGTGATCGGGACGATACGTGCTATTTCATAATTGCCTGACCACTGGTTGCTGATTACTAATTGCTAATATATAATATTCAGATGAAGGATTTCCTCAGAATCAATCCCGCCGACAATGTTGCCGTAGCCATCAACCCCCTCTCTAACGGGACGGTTGTCACTATCGACGGCGTGGGCGACGTTACTCTCGTCAGCGACATTCCCGCAGGCCACAAGTTTGCCCTGAAGGATATCGCCGAGGGCGAGAATGTGATCAAATACGGATTCCCCATCGGCCATGCGCGTCATGCTGTGGCCAAGGGTCATTTCCTCGATCATGAAGATATCAAGACCAACCTCGAAGGTCAGCTCGACTACTCCGACATAGCCATCAACGATCATCATTGTCCCGCTCCCGGTTCGGCCCTCAAGGGCAAGGAGGCCACATTCCGTGGCTACGTGCGCCCCGACGGTCAGGTGGGTATCCGCAATGAGATCTGGGTGATCCCCACCGTGGGTTGCGTCAACGGTATCATGAAGCAGATCGTGGACCGCGTGAACGCCGAGACAGGCGCCGAGGGTGTGGACGGAATCTTCGGATTCCCCCACAATTACGGTTGCTCCCAACTGGGCGATGACCATGAGAACACCAAGAAGATACTTCGCGACATGGTGCATCACCCCAATGCCGGCGGTATCCTTGTGGTAGGACTCGGATGCGAGAATAACCAGCCCAAGGTCTTTGAGGAATTCTGTGGCGACTACGACCGCAACCGTGTGAAGTTCATGGTGTGCCAGGAGGTCGAGGGCGATGAGGTTGAGGCAGGTGTGAAGATCCTCACCGAGCTCTACAACCAGGCCCGCACATTCGAGCGCACCGAGGTGCCCGCATCCAAGCTGCGCATCGGTCTGAAGTGTGGCGGATCCGACGGTTTCTCAGGCATCACCGCCAATCCTCTGCTCGGCGAGTTCTCCGACTGGCTCTGTGACGAGCAGGGCGGTACCACCGTGCTCACCGAGGTGCCTGAGATGTTCGGAGCCGAGACCATCCTCATGAAACGTTGTGCCTCCGACAAACTGCTCGGCGAGACCGTGTCGCTCATCAACAACTTCAAGGAATACTTCCTGAGCCATGGCGAGCCCGTGGGCGAGAATCCCTCTCCGGGCAACAAGGCAGGCGGTATCTCCACCCTCGAGGAGAAAGCCCTCGGTTGCACCCAGAAGTCGGGTAAGAGCCCCGTATTCGGTGTGATGGAGTATGGCGAGCGCATCCGCGAGCATGGCCTCAACCTGCTTTCAGCACCCGGCAATGACCTCGTGGCCTCGACAGCTCTTGCAGCCGCAGGTTGCCAGATGGTTCTGTTCACCACCGGCCGTGGCACCCCCTTCGGCACATTCGTGCCCACTATGAAGGTGTCGACCAACTCGGGCCTCGCACGTCGCAAGCCCACATGGATTGACTTCAACGCCGGACGTCTTGTCGAGGATCAGTCGATGGACGAGGTGCTCAAGGAATTCATCGACTACGTGCTGAGCGTGGCCAATGGCGAGCTTGTGAACTCGGAGAAATCCGGCATCCACGAGATCTCCATCTTCAAGAACGGAGTCACTCTGTAAGAATTACCTAATATAAAACACATAAACATTTAAAACTTAATTACTTTCCCTCCTATGAAACCATTCATGGACGAAAATTTCCTGCTGCAGACCGAGACTGCGCAGAAGCTATATCACGAACATGCGGCCAAGATGCCCATCATCGACTACCACTGCCATCTTATCCCCAAGATGGTAGCCGATGACCACCGTTTCAAATCCATCACCGAGATCTGGCTCGGAGGCGACCACTACAAGTGGCGTGCAATGCGCTCCAACGGTGTTGACGAGCGTTTCTGCACCGGCACCGACACCACCGACTGGGAGAAGTTCCAGAAGTGGGCCGAGACCGTACCCTACACCTTCCGCAACCCCCTCTACCACTGGACTCATCTCGAGCTCAAGACAGCTTTCGGTATCGACAAGCTCCTCAACCCCGAGACAGCCCGCGAGATCTTTGACGAGTGCAACGACAAGCTCCTCAACGACCCCAACATGACCGCCCGTGGCCTCATGCGTCGCTACAATGTGGAGACCGTGTGCACCACCGACGATCCTGTTGACTCGCTCGAATATCACAAGGCAGTGCGCGACAGCGGTTTCGAGGTGAAAATGCTCCCCACCTGGCGCCCCGACAAGGCCATGGCCGTAGAGAATCCCGCCGAGTTCCGTGCCTACGTCGAGAAGCTTGCCGAGGTAAGCGGTGTGACCATCAGCAAGTTTGCCGACATGGTCGACGCCCTCCAGAAGCGTCACGACTTCTTCGAGGAGATGGGTTGCCGTCTCTCCGACCACGGTATCGAGGAGTTCTACGCAGCCGATTACACCGACGAGGAGATCAACGCCATCTTCGATAAGGTATATGGTGGCAAGGAGCTCACCGCCGACGAGATCAACAAGTTCAAGAGCGCTATGATGATCGTGTTTGGCGAGATGGACTATGATTCAGGCTGGACCCAGCAGTTCCACTACGGAGCTATCCGCAACAACAACACCAAGATGTTCAAGCTCCTCGGCCCTGACACCGGCTTCGACTCCATCGGCGAGTTCACCACTGCCAAGACCTGCGCCAAGTATCTTGACAAGCTCAACACCCGTGGCAAGCTTGCCAAGACCATCCTCTACAACCTCAACCCCAGCGCCAACGAGGTGATCGCTACAATGCTCGGCAACTTCCAGGACGGCTCTGTAGCCGGCAAGATCCAGTTTGGCTCGGGATGGTGGTTCCTCGATCAGAAGGACGGTATGCAGAAGCAGATGAACGCCCTCTCGCTCCTGGGCCTCCTCAGCCGCTTCGTAGGTATGCTCACCGACTCCCGCTCATTCCTCTCTTATCCCCGTCACGAGTATTTCCGCCGCACACTCTGTAACCTCGTTGGTACCGACATCGAGAACGGTGAGATCCCCTACACCGGATACGAGGAGAAGCGCGTGAACCAGATGATCGAAGACATCTGCTACAACAACGCCAAAAATTACTTTAAATTCTAAATGCACGATCGGTAATCTGCAGTCGTCCCTTTTCAGGTGACTGCCGGTTACCGGTTACTAATCTCCTAAATTAACGAAATGAGTTCGACAATCTCGCCGGCATCAGCACAGACTAAGAAGATGACCAATTTCCGTTGGTTCATCTGCGGTCTGCTCTTCCTGGCCACTACGGTCAATTACATGGACCGTCAGGTGCTCTCCCTCACATGGAAGGACTTTATCGCACCCGAGTTCCACTGGACCGACAATGACTATGGTACCATCACCGCAGTCTTTTCAATCGTCTATGCCATCGCCAACCTCTTTGCCGGTCGCTTCATCGACTGGATGGGTACCAAGAAAGGTTACCTCTGGGCTATCGGAGTGTGGTCGGCCGGCGCATGTGCCCATGCTCTCTGCGGATGGGCCACTGAGCACACCGTGGGTCTGCACAGCGCAGCCGAGATGGTAGGTGCCACCGGAGCCGTGGCTTCCACTATCGCCATCACATCGGTCTACTACTTCATTGCCGCACGTATCGTCCTCGGTATCGGTGAGGCAGGCAACTTCCCTGCAGCCGTAAAGGTTACTGCCGAGTACTTCCCCAAGCGTGACCGCGCTTACTCCACCTCGATCTTCAATGCCGGCGCCACCATCGGTGCGCTCCTCGCTCCTATCTCCATTCCCCCGTTGGCCCGCTTCTTCCAGGGCCTCGGCGTTGGTAACGGTTGGGAGATGGCATTCATCGTGATTGGTGGTCTCGGATTTATCTGGATGGGCCTCTGGATGGTATTCTACAAGAAACCCGCCGAGAACCCCCGCGTCAATTCCGCCGAGCTCGCCTATATCGAGCAGGACAGCAACGTCCCCGGTGAGACTCCCCGCGAGGAGGCTGCCCAGGAGGACACCAACAAGGATGTGATTCCTTTCGGCAAGTGCTTCAAGTATCCCCAGACATGGGCCGTGATCGCCGGTAAGGGCCTCACCGACGGTGTATGGTGGTTCTTCCTCTTCTGGATCCCCGCTTATATCTCCGACGTGTATGGCTTCGCATCCGACACCCCCACTGCCATGACCCTCATCTTCGTGCTCTACGCCATCACCATGCTTTCCATCTATGGTGGTAAACTTCCTACCATAATCATGGACAAGCATCCCCAGCTCGATGCTTATTCGGCACGTATGCGCGCCATGTTCATCTTCGCACTGTTCCCGCTTCTCGCCCTCCTTGCCCAGCCTCTCGGCAACTTCTCCTACTGGTGGCCTACCATCATCATCGGTATCGCCGGTGCCGCCCACCAGTCATGGTCAGCGAATATCTATTCGGTTGTAGGTGATATGTTCCCCAAGTCCACCATCGCTACCATTATCGGTATCGGCGGTATGGCAGGCGGTGTAGGCTCGTTCCTCATCAACAAGGGTTCGGGTATGCTCTTCACCCACGCGGCCGAGACCAACATGCAGTTCATGGGCTTCGAAGGCAAGCCCGCAGGTTATTTCATCATCTTCTGTGTCTGTGGCGTTGCTTACCTCCTCGCCTGGGCTATCATGAAGATCCTTGTTCCCAAGGAAAAACCTGTACTGCCCTGATAGGCATATAGAATCACAATATTGAGAAGGGAGATTGCAGAATCTCCCTTCTATTTTTATGCTTACTCTGAAAAGTTTTTGTTAAAACTGGGTGTTATTTCGCCGAAAAGCATTAAATTTGCACTTACAATTTCAACAATAATTGAGTTTTTTATCCAATTTAATCTAAGAAACAATGGCTTACGTTATCACTGACACCTGCATCTCCTGCGGAGCTTGTGCAGCTGTTTGCCCCACCGAGTCTATCTCTGAGGGTGCTGAGCACTATGAAATCAACCCCGATACTTGCATCGATTGCGGTGCTTGCGAGGCTGAGTGCCCCACTGGCTCAATCCACCCCGGAGAATAATTGTCGGGACTTCAGTCCGACTGACAATTCAGAATCCAATAAAGCGCTCTCGAGGATCATTACCTCTCGGGAGCGTTTTTTATAATCTAATTACCACCTAATCTGATTACCACCGATCAGTACCTATGATCAACCGCTTGCTGGCTCTCGTGATGCTGTTGTGCTGTGCATCAGCAGCCTATGCTACCGAATACATGTTCTCGCCGGTCGATGCCCGATTGAGCGACAACCGGGTGAGGGGTATCATCCAGTTGCCCGACCGGCGTATGCTTTTCGCCACTGAGTCGGGTCTGGAGATCTACGATGGAGCCGGGTCGGTATCTCTGCCGTTTCCCGCCACTACGCCCTACCGCCTTGAGGGATATGACGGCCACTTGCACCTCTATCTCGACGGTTGCGAGCCACGGCTGTGGGTCAAGAACCGCAATTCGCTCCGGTGTCTCGACCTTGTAAGAAACAGGTATGTGGAGAATGTCGATTCGCTGTTCACCGCCATGGGATATGACGGGGTGGCGGACGATGTGTTTGTCGACAGTATGCCCTGGATCGTTTCGGGCGACAGCATCATTCAGCCCGTCACGCGCTTCTCATGCCCGAGGGATAGGGCCGAGGGCGAGATTCTCGACATGGTGTCCTCGGGTGGCAATCTGTACATATTCTATCGCTCGGGGATGATGTCGTGCATAAGTCTCGGCACCGGAAAGGAGAAATACCGCAGGGCTGCCTTCGGCCCCGAGGATTACGGCAAGTTTTCGGCTACCTCGCTCGTTGTCCCCGGCCCCGGTGGATTTTATCAGTTGCGCAACGGCTCCAAGGGAGGTTTCTTCAAGTTTGACATGGCCTCGCGTGAGTGGACCAAACTGATCGAGACCGACTTTTATCTCAACACTCTGGCTATAGATCATGACGGCACCGCCTATATAAGCTGTCCCAAGGGGATTATCGAGGTGGATGTCAATGACGGTGCCCACCGTCATATACCTTCGTTGCGTACACGCAAGGGCAATGTGCTGGCCACCGAGATAAGCACCGTGTATTGTGACGTGGACGGAGCGCTGTGGCTCGGCACCGTAAATCGCGGACTGCTCTATCACCACCCACGCGCCTACCGTCATATATTCATTCCTGCCTCGCGTCTTCCTGAGGTGCCCGGAGCACATTCAGCGCCCCAGGTGTTTTCCGAGGACCGCAACGGTTGCATGTATTTCTCGGGCCATTCCATCAGCATTGATTCCACCGCCACCCTCTCGGCCGTCGTCACTGCCACCGAGCCAGCAGGAGAATATGGTAGCGGGGGCGCGTTTATAGCGAGTGACGGATCATTGTATTTTCATGACCGCGACGGTTGCCACATATTCATACGCCGGAATGACGGTGACACCACCGGCGGTCACGCGCCTGTGATAAGCGGGGTGACGGTCAACGGCGAGCCCTATGAGTCCGATGGGGGTCACAGCCCCCTACCTGGATGCGATAGTATTGCCTCATGACCGCAATTTCGTGACCATAGAGTGCGCCTCCACCTCTTATTCATCCGGCACGGGTTACCGCTACCGGCTGAAAGGTATCTATGACAGGTGGACCTCGGTAGCTGCTACCGATCTGCCCCCGGGAGGCGGACTGCGGGCCGTCTACACTTCGTTACCTCCGGGAGATTATGTATTTGAGGTTGCCTCGGGTAGAAGTGGTGAGTCGCCGGTGAAACAGCTTGGCATCACAGTCCGTCCCCCGTGGTGGCTCACGGTGCCGGCATTGGTATTATGGGCAGTTCTTGCTGTGGCCGTCATAGTCCTTGCCGTGAGGTTATACACTTTGCGTACCCGTCGCGAACTCGAGCGTAAGCACCGCGAGGAGATACTCCTCACGAGGATACGCTCGCTCATCGAGCAGTGCGACCGCTATGAGGCCGAGCGTAATGTGGCCGATGAACCGCAGGCCGAGGAGAACCCCGAAATGTCACCGGCCGATTCCGATTTCATAGCCCGGGCTGTGGAACTTGTTGAGAGGAATCTCGACACTCCCGGATATTCCGTCGAGCAGTTGAGCCGTGACCTGTGCATGGAGCGCACCGGTCTCTACCGCAAGCTCACCGCGTTGCTCGACCGGTCGCCCAGCCTCTTCATGCGCGACATACGTCTGCGCCATGTTGCCCGCTTGGTCAAGGAGGGGAACATGTCGATGGCAGAGATCGCCGAGAAGACCGGTTTCAGCAGTTCGAGCTACATGAGCCGTTGTTTCCAGGAGGTGTACGGTTGCCGTCCTGGAGAGTATGCGACAAAAAACGATGTCTGATAGACATTTGCACGGGATTTTCAACATGAGTGACTGATGTTTCAACATGAGTGTTGTCGGTTATTGGAATTTATGGTGTAGTTTTGCAACATCTGATAAACACAACAATCATTATCTGCATCCATGATGAAAAACCAATTATTCCTGAGCCTTGCCGCTTCATTCATGCTGGCCATGCCTGCTGTGGCTGACACCGGAAAGGCCTCCGTGTCGATCCCTGCCGACGGCATGACGTGTGAGATCGAGTTCTACACCCCCGACATTGTAAGAGTGGTAAAATATCCGTCATCCATGACCTCGGCTCCCGAAAAGAAGAGCCTTGCCGTGATCGCCTCTCCCGCCGATGTGAATTATTCCCGCAAGGACAATTCCGGAGCAATGACGCTGAAAAGCGATAAACTCACTGTAACTGTAAATAAGAAGACCGGCGACATAACCTTCAGCGACGCGCGTGGCCGTAAATTACTCCGCGAGGGGGATGCCGTGATGACCATGCGCGGGAGTGGAGCCGACAAGGGTAGCTACACTGTGGTCCAGAATTTCTCGCTCGATAAGGATGAGCCTATCTATGGTCTCGGTATCCTTCAGAACCACAAGATGTCACAGCGAGGGACCGAGTGTAAGATGATACAGGGCAACACTTGGGACTTCGTGCCATTCTTCCAGTCGCTCAAAGGCTACGGAGTGTATTGGGACAACTATTCCCCCACATGGTTCCGCGACAACGCGTCGACCACGATGTTTGACTCCGAGGTGGGCGACTGTATCGACTATTATTTCATGGGCGGTGGCAATGCCGACGGCGTTGTGGCCAACATGCGCCATCTCACCGGCGATGTGCCCATGCACCCCTTGTGGACCTATGGTTTCTGGCAGTCGCGCGAGCGTTACAAGACCCAGGAGGAACTGCTCGAGATGGTGCGCAAGCATCGCGAGCTGGGAGTGCCCCTTGACGGTATCATCCAGGACTGGCAGTATTGGGGCAACAATTACCAGTGGAACGCCATGGAATTTGTCAACAGCGGTTTCCATGATCCCAAAGCCATGATGGACGAGGTACATGCCCGCAACGCCCATGCCATAATCTCTGTGTGGGCCTCGTTCGGCCCCATGACCAAGCCTTACCGCGAGATGGATGCCAAAGGGCTCCTCTATGATTTCAAGACCTGGCCGTCGAGCGGATATGAGGGTTGGCCTCCGCGCGAGGATTATCCCTCGGGCGTGAAACCTTACGACGCGTTCAGCGCCGAGGCCCGCGATATATACTGGAATCATCTCAAGCGTCTCTATGATGTAGGTCTCGATGGCTGGTGGATGGATTCCACCGAGCCCGACCATCTCGATTTCAAGGAGGAGGATCTCGAGATCCCCACCGCTCTCGGTTCTTTCCGCAAGGTGCGCAATGCCTATCCTCTTGCATCGGTCGAGGGTGTGTACGACCATCAGCGTGCCATCGATAATGACCGTCGCGTATTCATCCTCACCCGCTCGGCCTTTGCCGGACAGCAGCGCACCGGTGCCAACACATGGAGCGGTGACGTGGTGTCGACTTGGGACAGCTTCCGTGCCCAGCTCCCTGCCGGACTCAACTTCTCGCTCACCGGCAATCCCAACTACAATTCCGACCTCGGCGGATTCTTTCCCTCGGCATATAATAATGTATATGGCGACAACTCCGCGCCCAAGAACCCGCTGTTCCAGGAGCTCTACGTGCGTTGGCTCCAGTATGGAATCTTCTCGCCGATGATGCGCTCCCACGGCGAGAACATCAAGCGCGAGATCTACTATTTCGGCGAGGCCGGCGAGCCTGTCTACGATGCGATAGCCGAGGCCATCAAGTTGCGCTACGCTCTGTTGCCTTACACTTATTCCACAGCCCATGACGTGTCGGCCCGTCGCGGATCGTTCCTGCGCGCCCTCTCGATGGATTTCCCCGCCGACCGCAACATCCACGACTGCAACGACAAGTTCATGTATGGCCGCTCACTGCTTGTAGCTCCGGTGCTCCATGCCGCCTATACTCCCGAGGATGCCATATCGGCCAACAAGTGGCTCGGCCTCGACAACGGCACCGACAATTCCGCCAAGGTCAAGGCTGCCGTGAATTTCAACGATATGAAGGAACACTCGGTATATCTCCCGGCCGGAACCGCATGGTGGGATTATTTCTCGGGCGAGAAATTACAGGGCGGAAAGACCTATTCCCGCCAGGTGAAGCTCAACACCATCCCTCTCTATGTCAAGGCGGGCAGCATCCTGCCCATAGGCCCCGACGTGCAGTATGCCACCGAGAAGCCTTGGGATAATCTTGAGGTGAGGGTATATCCCGGAGCCGACGGCGAGTTTACGCTCTACGAGGATGAAGGGGACAACTATAATTATGAGAAGGGAATGTACTCGACCATCACATTCGCTTACAACGACCGCGCCAGCAAGCTCACCATCGGAGAGCGCTCCGGATCGTTCCCCGGCATGATCGGCAAGAGAAAATTCAATATTGTGCTCCACGACGGCAAGTCGGCATCGGTGGACTACGATGGCCGTGAGCAGACCGTGAAATTGTAACTTTTTTAGCCCTCTTACGCAGGGTGCGACAAAAGATAGGGTTTATGAGACATCCTGATGGTGCAGGATGTCTCATTCCCGATTAATTTTGCATGGAGTTTCACTAACGACTAATCCCAGAAATATATCCATGAGAAAGACATTTCTTGCTATGCTTGGAGTCACGGCGCTGGCAGTGTGCCATGCTCAGACTGATAATGCCTCACGTCAATATGAGGGCGCGACCGACGGTATGCCCGTAGTGCAGACCGAATACACCGCCGATCCGGCACCGCTGGTTGTTGGGGACACCGTGTATCTCTACACCACCCACGATGAGGATGGAGCCGATGGTTTCGACATGCGCGACTGGTTGCTCTACACTTCCACCGATATGGTCAATTGGACCAATCACGGAGCCGTGGCATCTCTGCAGGATTTCAAGTGGCGTAGCCGCGACAACGGTGCATGGGCCGAGCAGGTGGTGTACCGCAACGGTAAATATTATATGTATTGCCCCCTTCATGGACACGGAATAGGTGTGCTTGTCAGCGACACCCCCTACGGACCGTTCGTCGATCCTATCGGCAAGCCTCTCGTGTGGCAGAAGGAGCATTGGTACGACATTGACCCCACGGTGCTGGTCGACGATGATGGACAGGCCTACATGTACTGGGGCAACCCCAAGCTCTATCATGTCAAGCTCAACGAGGACATGATCTCATGTGACGGTCCTATTGTGGAGCATCCCCACATTCAGGACTATCAGGAGGGCCCGTGGATATGGAAGCGTGGAGGCAAGTACTATCTTGCGTTCGCGTCCACATGTTGCCCCGAGGGAATAGGCTATGCCATGTCCGATTCTCCCGTCGGCCCCTGGCAGTACAAGGGTCACATCATGGACCACACCGACCGCACCCGTGGCAACCATCCCGGCATAATCGAGTACAAGGGACGTGACTATGTGTTCGGACTCAATTACGACGTACTCCGCCTCACCACACGCGACCATCACGAGCGCCGTTCGGTGAGCGTGGCACCCATGTATTATAAGGAGGACGGCACCATCCTCGAGTCGCCCTACTTCAAGGACACCTATATCAAGCCGGTCGGCACATTCAACCCCTACCGCCGTGTCGAGGCCGAGACTATGGCATGGGGCTACGGCCTCAAGACCTCCCTGCTGTCAAAGGCCGGAGCTCCCGATGGTGGCTATAGGAATAATCTTGCCGTATGCGACATTGACCCGGGCGAGACCCTCCTGCTCAAGAATGTCGATTTCAGGGACGGTGCTTCAAAATTCATCGCATCCGTGGCCTCGCCCAAGGGCGGTGCCGTAATCGAGATCCACATCGACAGCGCCGATGGCCCGGTTATCGGAACATGCAAAGTACCCTCGACCGGAGGTGACGACCGGTTCAAGACCATATCGTGCAAGCTCCGCAAGGCCGAGGGAATCCACGACCTCGTGTTCAAGTTCACCGGTTCAGGCTCCGACCTCTTCCGCTGGGACTGGTGGCGCATGGAGTAAACCTTTGGACGGATAGATAGCTGTAGTCCGGTCACACTACGAAAAAAATACAAGCCCTCGGAAAAATTCAGTGTCAATTTTCCGAGGGCTTTTCTTCACTATTTCCTGAATTATGCCGATAAAATCGACCAAAGAGTGACGTTTTCTAATCCTAATAATCAAATTGTTAAAAGCAAGAAAAAAGCTATTGTAAACTTATGTTGCATAACACATTTTTTTGCTTGACAAGTTATGAAATCTATTGCTACATTTGCATTGGCCTTAGACACAAACAGTATTTTACGGCCTTTTAAAACCTGTTATAAATACCAACCATCAAAATCTTAAGCCATGGATATTAATAATATTCTCAGTGGGCTTGAAGCCAAGCACCCCGGCGAAAAAGAGTACCTTCAGGCAGTGAAGGAAGTTCTCATCTGTGTTGAGGACGTCTACAACCAGCACCCCGAATTTGAAAAAGCCAAGATCATCGAGCGTATGGTCGAGCCCGACCGCATCGTCACCTTCCGTGTGACCTGGGTTGATGACCGTGGTGAAGTACAGAATAATATCGGTTACCGCGTACAGTTCAACAACGCTATCGGCCCGTACAAGGGTGGTATCCGTTTCCATGCATCTGTTAACCTCTCGATCCTTAAGTTCCTCGGATTCGAGCAGACATTCAAAAATGCCCTCACAACCCTCCCAATGGGTGGTGCCAAGGGTGGTAGCGACTTCTCACCCCGTGGCAAGAGCGAGGCCGAGATCATGCGCTTCTGCCAGGCCTTCATCCTCTGCTTGTGGAAGAACCTCGGTCCCGACCGCGACGTTCCCGCAGGTGACATCGGCGTAGGTGGCCGTGAGGTTGGCTTCATGTACGGTATGTACAAGAAGCTCGTCAACGAGTGCACCGGCACATTCACCGGCAAGGGTCTCGACTTCGGCGGTTCCCGCATCCGTCCCGAGGCTACCGGTTTCGGCGCTCTCTACTTCGTGCAGAACATGCTCGCCAGAAAGAACGACACCCTCGAGGGCAAGACCATCGCAGTATCGGGCTTCGGCAACGTGGCTTGGGGCGCAACCCTCAAGGCTACCCAGCTCGGCGGTAAGGTTGTGACCATCTCAGGTCCCGACGGATATATCTACGATCCCGAAGGAATCTCGGGCGACAAGATCGACTACATGCTCTATCTCCGCTCCACCGGCGAGGACATCGTGGCTCCCTACGCTGAGAAGTATCCCTCAGCTACATTCTATCCCGGTCGCAAGCCTTGGGAGCAGAAGGTTGATATCGCTCTTCCCTGCGCTACCCAGAACGAGGTCAACGGTGAGGATGCCAAGATGCTCGTGGCCAACGGCGTGCAGATCGTAGCCGAGGTTTCCAACATGGGCTGTACCCCCGAGGCTATCGACACATTCATCGAAAACCGCGTGAACTATGCTCCCGGCAAGGCTGTCAACGCAGGTGGCGTAGGCGTATCAGGCCTCGAGATGAGCCAGAACGCCGAGCATCTCCAGTGGACCGCCCAGGAGGTTGACGACCGTCTCCACCAGATCATGCGCGACATCCACGAGCAGTGCGTTGCCCACGGCACCGAGCCCGACGGATTCATCAACTACATGAAGGGCGCCAATATCGCCGGCTTCATGAAGGTGGCTAACGCCATGATCGGACAAGGCATCATCTGATAGAGTAATATATACGCAAATCTTACACAGAAACATATCTCGAACGCCCGGGCTCACTCAGCCCGGGCGTTCTAAATTTTAGAGGGGAGGGTAAAAATAAATGTTAAGCAGCTTTAGACAGCTCAAATACTTGCGAGATATTGGGTGGGAGTCATGCCTGTATGTTTCTTGAACATGCGGCTGAAATGCTGGGGATACTCAAATCCGAGGTCGTATGCTACCTGAGAGATATTGCCCGAGGATATGAGCTTATTTTTTGCCAGCCTCACTATGTGCTCCCGTATGAAATTGCTCGCGTTCTCTCCGGTTGTCTTTTTCAGCAGGTCACTGAAATAATTGGGTGACATGCAGAGTCTGTCAGCGAAATACAGGACTCCGGGAATACCGTCGGACAACTGTCGACCGCTATCGAAGTATTCATTCAACAGAGCGCTGAGTCTGACCAGTATATCATCGCTTGACTGGCGTATCTGGCAGAACTGACGGGCATACGCACGGTTACATAAATGAAGTATCACCGATATATAGCTCACGATTATCGCGTTCTGCTCTCCATCCGCAGGCTTCTCGATTTCAGTCTGTATGCTCCTAATCAATGAAACAAGCGACTCGCGTTCGTCCTCCTCAAGAAACAGAGCTTCGTTAGCGCTGTAATCAAAAAATGAGAATCCGCCCTTCATTTCTTTTTCAAGGTGCGTCCCGGCTATCAGTTTGGGATGAAAAAGCAATGCCCATCCGTCGATGTCGATAAGATCCCCGGAATCCTCACGTCCGCCAATCTGGCCGGGTGCCACACATATGAGGCTTCCTGAAGCGCCACAGAAAGCACCAAGTCCATAGCTGAGGTCATCGCGTACCTTGCTGTGCAGAAATAGCCCGTACACGCCATAGTTGTTCAGGCTGGAACGTATGGGCGAAACGCTCCCGAAGTCAACTACGCCGATGAGCGGATGCCGGCTGGCGGCACCGATGTACGAAAGGTAATCTTCAGGAAAGTTGACTTTGAGGATATTCTTCATGGGCTTGATATACAGATGCGAATTTACGAAAATTACGCGATATTTCCTATTGGACGGATGCGGAATAGTGGATTTTGGTCGCTTTAGCAAATTTATTGGTCTGTTGCGCTTACTTCATATTCGTAATTTTGCATATACAAAATCAAAATGAATATGAAACTGAAAACAATATTGCCGGTCATGCTGGCGCTCAGCACCCAGATAGCAAATTCTTCGCATATAATACAAAATACGGATAACATGAATACTGACACATCTATGGCTCCGATGGAGAATCTGGAGCTGACGCAGGAATGGGACAAGGTGTTCCCCAAGAGTGATAGGGTTGACCACTCCAAGGTAGTTTTCGTCAACCGATACGGTGTGACGCTCGCCGCCGATATGTATAAGCCCAAAGGGGCGACAGGGAGATTGGCGGCTATTGCCGTGAGTGGCCCCTTTGGCGCTGTCAAGGAACAGTCCTCTGGCCTTTATGCCCAGCAACTCGCCGAGCGCGGATTCCTTACCATTGCCTTCGATCCATCGTTTACCGGCGAGAGCGGGGGAATGCCCCGTCGGGTGGCTTCGCCCGATATAAACGTGGAGGATTTCTCCGCGGCTGTCGACTATCTTGTGAATCGCGAAGATGTTGATCCCGGAAAAGTGGGCATACTCGGCATCTGCGGTTGGGGTGGAATAGCCATTGAAGTCGCTGTAAATGACCCGCGGATCAAGGCTACAGTCGCATCGACGATGTACGACATGACCCGAGTGAACGCAAACGGATATTTTGATTCCGAAAACACTCCGGCACAACGCAATGTCAAGCGTGCCACTATGGCGGCTCAACGCTCAGTGGACTTCAAGAATGGTTACTACCGTCGAGGTGGCGGTGTGGTTGACCCGCTTCCCCAGGATGCTCTGCAATTTGTCAAGGACTATTATGCCTATTACAAGACTCCGCGTGGTTATCATGTCCGCTCCGGCAACTCCAATGACGGATGGAATGTCACTTCCAACCTTCCGTTCCTCAACTTTAAGTTCTTCGAATATGCCGATGACCTTGAGAATGCCGTACTGATTGTTCATGGCGACAAGGCCCATTCCTATTACTTCAGTAAGGATACATTTGCTAAACTGAAAGGTGATAATAAGCAGATGCTGACCGTAAAGGGGGCGTCTCACTGCGATCTATATGACCGGCTCGACATCATCCCGATGGATGAGATTGCCGCGTTCTATACCGAGTATCTCGACAAGTAGAGTTCTCACTCCGGATAAGAGACTGTTTTTTAACTGACCTTTACAGGGACAGATATGGCGAAAATCCATGTCTGTCCCTGTTTCGATTCCTCTTTTGCTCAAATTCCCGGGAAAGATAAAAAATCGCAAGTGTAGAATTTTGTTATTACTTGGATATTTGCGACCTTTGCACCGTATTTTTTGTTTTGCGGGGCTGTGTCCCGCATTGCCATGAAAACGTTACCTCGCTAATTCAACTCTATCATCAAAATCCTTAATCTTACAGCTTAACAATGGTAACTGCAATAGTTATTTTCTTTATCCTCGGATACATGTGTATCGCGTTGGAAAGCGTGCTAAAAATCAATAAGGCAGTACCCGCTCTCCTCATGTGCGTGGTATGTTGGACCCTGTATGCGTGTGGCGGTGCGCCCGAGGGGGTGGACACATCCTCGCGTCTGCTCCATCATCTGGGCGAGACATGCGAGATCCTGTTCTTCCTTATGGGTGCCATGACCATCGTGGAGATTGTCGATGCCAACGGCGGTTTCTATTTCGTGCAGGATACCCTCGCCACCAAGAGCAAGAAGGCCCTGCTGTGGCGCATCACCCTCATGACATTTATTCTCTCGGCCATTCTCGACAACCTCACTACCAGTATCGTGATGGTGATGGTGTTGCGCAAGCTTGTGGCCGACAGCAAGGACCGCATGATGTTTGGCGGTATGATCATCATAGCCGCCAATGCCGGCGGTGCATTCTCACCCATCGGCGATGTTACCACTATAATGCTGTGGATCAAGGGTATGATCTCCACCGGCGGAGTCATCAGCCAGTTGCTTCTGCCGTCTCTCGTGGCCGCTGTGGTATCGGCATTCTGTGTGGGCCTCTCGCTCAAGGGCGAGCTGAAGGCTCCCGAGCGCAACGATGCCCCGGGCGCAGCAAATAACCCCGACCGTATGCTCATACTGTGTGTGGGAGTGGGTGGTCTCATATTCGTGCCTATCTTCCGTATGCTCACCGGGCTTGCCCCGTTCATGGGTATCCTGCTCGCCCTCGGCGTGCTGTGGCTGGTGAGCGAATACCGTTGCAACCGCAACGCGCTCTTGTGCGAGTCGTCCCATCTCAAGGTCACTACTCTGCTCTCCCGCATCGACATGGCCACCATCCTCTTCTTCCTCGGCATCCTTCTCGCCGTTGCTACCCTCCAGGAGACAGGCGTCCTCACCTCGTTTGGCGCATGGCTCAATGAGGCATCCAATGGCAACCACTATCTCGTGACCGGAATCATCGGCGTGGTGTCGAGCATCGTCGACAATGTGCCTCTCGTGGCCGGATGTATGGAGATGTATCCCATCGCTGCCACCGGCGATTTCGCCACCGACGGACTGTTCTGGCAATTGCTCGCCTACTGTGCCGGCGTGGGCGGTTCGATGCTCATTATCGGATCGGCCGCCGGCGTGGTTGTGATGGGCCTCGAGAAGATAAGCTTCGGATGGTATCTGCGCCGTTTCACATGGATCGCCTTTATTGGCTACCTTGCCGGCATCGGCACCTATGCCCTCGAAACACTCTTTTTCTGATAACGGAATGAGATTGTGACAGGTCATGTTGATAAGAAAATTATAAAGAGATGAATACTGTAAGTTTTAAATCCCTATTGTATATTGCTCTGTTATCCCCTGTCACATCCCTGATGCTGTCGTGCGCCGGTGAGGCCACCGACGGTCGGCAGTCAGGCCAAGATTCAGGGGAAGAACTTTTCGAGACATCCGACCTGTCGCTTTTCGAGTTGCGCGACCGCGTGAAACGTGTCACCACCCATACATATTATAATGTCACCCCCGATGCCGACTCGGTGATCATCGACTCTGTGCCCGCCAATGTAGTCACTACTGAGATCTACTTCGATTCGCTCGGACATTATGTCCCCCGGCGTGACGAGCGTCTGCGCCGCGACGAGTGGGGGCGCATAGTGCGTTGGGAGGATCGCCGGCCCAATCTCAGAAGAGTTCACGGTGGATTCCTGAAGGACACTCTCAGTTACCGGCACGTATCGTCCAATGTGGTGCAGTCGACCGGAATGGGTGATTACTCCGTTACGGTCTACGACGACCGCCGCAGGGTGGTGGGGCAGTACACCGATCCGCTTGCCGATGGTGACCACACTGCTGTGTTCAATCTCTACCGTGACGAGGATGGCCGTGGCAACTGGACCGAGCGTCTGAGCGTGTGGACCACCCAGTCGGAAGGCGCCCGGCCCCACATCTCCTATTCCCTCGACAGGCGTGAGATAATATATTATTGACAGCATATCCCGCAAAATCGACACAGGAGTCCCCGTGCCCCAACGGCCACGGGGACTCCTGTGTCGATAAGGATGGAATTATGTTTACTGGTAATTGGTGGTCACGTCGACGTAAGAGTCTACCGACGGGGTTCCAAACTCGATGGCGCCCATATCCTCATTGGAATTGATCACGAGGTTGTACACATAGTGATAGCCTGGATGCCATTCCGAGAAACTGCTTGTCGACAGCGGGAATTTCAGCAGACCGTCACCGAATGTGCTGCCCTCCACGATATTCTCAGCCGGTGTATTTTCGTTAGGCCAGAGTTTCGCACCGCTCTTGGCATCGTATACCGAACACATCACGGTGATATAGTTATCGCCTCCGGCACCGTTGCTGCGCCAGTTCAGGGTCTGTGGAGTCATGTATTTCGCTCCTCCCATCCCCATGCCGGTGGTAGCCATATCCGTGGCAGTGGTGGTAAGGGTGATTATATCGTTGGCATCCTGCGACATGTGCAGCAAGTAGGCCATAGGTGTATTCTGGTCGGTCCATGTGCCTATGCTTTCAGCCGATGGACTTCCCGATGTGGATGCCGAAGGAAAATGGAAATTACCCTTAGTCATGATATTGGCAAGAGCGACATTTGTTACCTTCACCTGTAGATTGGTATTGGTCGAGCTCATTTTTACGGTCACTTTCGAGAGTGCGTGGCGGAAATTGAACAGCACCTGGGCGTTGGCCATACCGGCATTGCCTGTGAGGTTGGGGCTCACGGCATAGATTATGTCTTCGGTACCCGGATAGCTGTCGTAAGGTATGGGCTTAAGAGGATCGCTCGTGCCCAGCCACGAGGCAGGGGCGAAGGCATAGAAATCAACCGATTCCTTGGCGGGCCAATATTGCAGAGGTGAGTAGGTCCAGGTATTTGTGCCGGTCTTTTTTACCTCTACATTGTTCATGAATACATTTGGCGAAGTCGTCGTGCCGGTATAGGCATACACATTGAAGGTGGTGAGGTTGTTGGTGGTGATGTCGCCGACTCGTGAGAACTCGGTGTTGGCGGCAAATCTTATGGCATTGTCCGCATTGTTGTCAACTATGGGACTGTCCTCTTCCGACGAACATGCCGGGAGCATCGCACCCGACAGCCCTATGAAGGCCGATAATAGTAAATAATATTTTTTCATGTTCACAATGGTTTTTATATCCTTTTATACTGCGATTGTTATTTTGAATAATCTGTTATGTATTATGGACATGTCAGAGATATATGTCTATCACATGCCAGCCGTCTATATCCACGATGATGCCCACATCATCATCAGAGGGTGGCTCGGGGGGTATGCCTTCGGGGATCTCCAGTCCATCTATATATATGTAAACGTTTCGTAGCCAGGGACTGTTTATCACCTGATCGGTCACATCAAAGCTTTTCGAGAAGCTCTTTCCGTCGGTGCGGGTGACGGCTATAGTGAGGGTGAAACCGGGCACGCCCGCAGGGGTGCCGAGGCCGGTGGTGCTTCCTCTCAGTCCGGCAGATCCATCGCCTCCCGATGCTAAGGTGATCGGGATGGAGCAGGTGTTGTCGCCGGTGGTGCCAGATCTTACCGTCATGGACGAGGCTACGCCGTCGAGGCGTGCCGTGGCGCTCCTCACACGGTCCATCCCCTTGATGTCACGGAATACTACGGTATATACTGTGGAAAGGGAGTCGGGATAGCATCTCACAAGGCTCTTGGGACATTCCTTGCACGACCCGTCCTCGAGGGTGTATTCGACTCCGCAGAGTGTCACTTCGAGATTGTCGACCACGGCGGCATAAAGCATCCCTGTAGGTCGTGACGATGTTCCTCCGGAGCTTCTGGTCCGGGCCGTGAGCCCGTTGAATGTATCCGCGCCGTCAAATTCTATTCCCGGCAGGTCATTGTTTACGGCTATCATACGGTATCGTCCGGCGGGCAACTCCACCTTTCCGCCGTCGTGCCCTGCAATGTCAAATCTCCACATGCGGGTCCAGCCCGACACCGGATAGAAGTAAAGCGTCATTCCGTCAACATCGGCTCCGGGAGCCTTGTCCCATATAAACTTGATGTCGATGGTGCGCACACTGTCGCCCGGGCATACTATCTCCTTATGTCCGCACGATGCCGTGAGGATCATAAGCAGAACAGATAATATGTGGACAGCTTTATTCATTGACGGTCAGGAATATTTTTGTCCCCCCGGCCAGGAAACCACACGAGAGTGACCTCCACGCCCATGGGGCCTATATGGTGGTTGTAGGACCGCGAGGTGCATACGTATGTCCCGCATTGGGGTTTGTACTTTATGAGCCGTCCTCCGGCATAGCCTATCTTCACTCCGAAATCGAGGTTCAACCGCTTGTTGAGGGGGATTGAGTAGCCGTAGCTGATGCCTACGCCATAGGTCATGTCGGGTGACTGCCATCCTCGGCCTCCAAACTCGAAGTCGAATGTGTGCAACGATGTGTACACGCCTACATGATGCCCCGTCAGGGATCTCTCGGCCACCTTCTCGCCAAACCAGTACCTCACCTCGGCTGTGCCTCCGTATATTCTCCAGTACCGGTTGCTCGACCGCTTGCTCCACCATGCCCCGAGGCAATCGAGGCTTATCGAATAATGCGGAGGGAGCGATAATTCCACTCCTATATCGGGGGTGAGCAGAGCGTCATGAACAAGGTTGGTCTTGACAGCTATGCGGGGCTGACATTCCGTCGGGGAAGTGGCCGACATGGCAGTGGGGACCAACCCTGCAAGAGTGGTCACGATTGAATAAAGCGCCATGCGTGGCAATACCCGTGAAAATATTCTCATATATCAATAGCCGTCGTTCGGTCGTTTTTAGGAGGCTGTATCTTCGTTGCCGTTTTCAGCAACTTGCCAATATTTACAACCTCTTGTATTATATAGAACGTAACAGCGCGGGCAAGGTTCAGGACACGTTCACTTGAGTGTCGCTGGCCTTGCCCGCGCTTATGGAATTATACGGCTGGGAGTGTGGCTATTTCTTATCTTTGGATGGCGAGAGATAGCCGTTGTATTTTACGGGATCGGAAATTATCTCCACTGCCGAGGTGAATATGGTGTTATAGGGATTAACTATCCGGTAATAGGTGGCCTGCTCGAACAGATCCCTACCTATGAGGCCCTTTATGATGGCCATAAGGTAATCGCGCGAGGTGTCAAACTGTTCCTGGTTGAACTCCACGCCATCCTTCTTGCCGGTCTCTATCAGGCCGTCGATCATGTCGGGAGTGATCTCGAATTTCTGTACGAACGCATCCTCGGTCTTATACTTCTTCTTTAGCTGGTTGCGGTGGGCATCCACATAATCGAGCGCATACTTGTTGATCGAACCCTTGGCTACGAGGTCGCGGTAGTAGGGGGTAAAGAATGTGGTGTCGAGCGGTACGAAGCGGTCGGGCATGATGCCTCCTCCGCCATACACCGGACGCTTCAGGCGTATGGTGCTGTAGAGCAACGAGTCGGAGAACGCGATGGAGTCGGCCGAGCTGAGTTCGCCCGATTCATAGCGTTTCACCATATCCATGCGGTAGTCCTCATCCTCGCCGGGAGTGTAGGGTTTCTGTATGCAACGGCCCGAGGGGGTGTGGTAGCGCGATACGGTGAGACGTATCATCGACCCGTCGGGGAAGGGGAACGGGCGCTGGACAAGGCCCTTGCCGAATGTGCGGCGTCCCACGATCACTCCGCGGTCATTGTCCTGTATAGCTCCTGAGAGGATCTCGCTCGCCGAGGCCGAGTACTGGTTGACCATCAGCACCACGCGTCCGTCCAGGAAGTCGCCGTTCTTCTCGGCCTCAAATCGGGTGGAGCCGTGCTTGGGGGAGTCGGTGTAGACTATCATGTCACCTTTGCGGAGAAATTTGTTGGAGATCTCCGTGGCAGGGCGCAGATAACCGCCACCGTTGTCGCAGAGGTCGATTATCACATGCTTCATGCCTGCTTTCTTGAGCTTCTTCATCGCATCGTTCACCTCATCGGTGGTGGTGCCGGCAAAACGTGCCACCGAGATGAAACCCACGCTGTCGTTGACCATATAGGAGGCATCCACGCTGTAGATGGGTATCTCATCGCGTTTCACCACAAATTCCAGCGGAGTCGGTTCGCTCTTTCTCACCACTTTCAGGCGGGCTATCGATCCGCGCGGTCCGCGCAGCACCTTGAGGATTTCGCTGTTGGGCATCTTCACGCCCGCTATGATGGTATCGTTGCACGATATGATGCGGTCGCCGGGTACTATGCCCACACGCTCCGATGGTCCACCCGACACCGACTCGATTACATAGAGGGTGTCGTTGTTCATCTGGAACCGTATGCCTATGCCCGAGAAGTTTCCGTTGAGAGGCTCGGTAAGCTCGCGGGTCTCATCGGCGTTAGAATAAGTGGAGTGGGGGTCCAGATCCTTAAGCATGGCGATGATGGCATCCTCCACCACTTTGGTGGTGTCGATGGTGTCGACGTAATAGTTGGCGATAATCTGCTCGGCAAACGCCAGCTTGCGTTCGGGAGTCAGTTTCATCTGTTGCTGTGCCACGGCTGTCATTGCCGGTCCGAGGCACAGAAGAATCAGTGCATATAGCGCTTTTCTCATTCGTTGTATTGGATTACTTATGTGGTAGATATTTTGATATGTCGTGGCCGTGCGAGGCAAGCTCTCTCACCATTGACGAGGATATGTAGCTCAGCTCGGGCAGTGAGTACAGCAGTATGGTCTCGATTCCGGCGATTGACCGGTTGATGTCAGCGAGGTTGCGCTCATACTCGTAATCAGCCACCGATCTCACTCCGCGCAACATGCACCCGGCACCCTCTGCCACACAGGCATCGACGGTGAGACCGGTGTAGGAGATCACCTTCACCTTGGGATGGTTGCGGTAGTACGAGGCTATAGCCTCGACGCGTTCATGTATCCTGTCGGCCGAATTTTTGGCCGGATTGTAGCCTATGGCGATCACGAGCCGGTCACATAGCGGTAAGGCTCTCTCCACTATCGAGGCATGGCCTATGGTGAATGGGTCGAATGTGCCGGGAAACAGTATGGTTGACATGGCGATGTGGTTCGGCTTCTTGGACTATTCCTGGGGTATATCTTCGGCCAGATGGGTGTCATCCTCCACAACAAGGTTGTCGATGATGAAGTTCTGGCGCTCCATGGTATTTTTTCCCATATAGAATTCCAGCAGTTCATCCACGGCATCCTCTTTGCGCAGGGTCACGCGGTCGACCCTCATGTCGGGGCCTATGAATCCGCGGAACTCCTCGGGCGAGATCTCGCCGAGACCTTTGAATCGGGTTATCTCGGCATTGTCACCGAGCTTGTTGATCGCGGCTATGCGCTCCTCGTCGGTGTAGCAGTAATATGTCTCCTCGTTGCCTCCCTGCTTGTTGCGGCCATTACGGCGCGAGGTCTTGCTGTTGCGCACACGGAACAGAGGGGTCTGCAACACATACAGGTGCCCTTTCTTGATCATGTCGGGGAAGAACTGGAGGAAGAATGTGAGCAGGAGCAGACGTATGTGCATACCGTCGACATCGGCATCGGTGGCTATGATCACATTGTTGTAGCGCAATCCGTCGATCCCCTCCTCGATGTTCAGGGCTGCCTGGAGCAGATTGAACTCATCGTTCTCATACAGGATCTTGGCCGGCACGCCATACGAGTTCTTAGGCTTGCCTCGCAACGAGAACACCGCCTGGGTCTCCACGTCGCGAATCTTGGTGATCGATCCGGCAGCCGAGTTTCCCTCGGTGATGAATATCGACGAGGCGAGTTTCTTGTCCTCATCCCCCTTCTGGTCGTTGAAGTGTACGCGGCAGTCAAGTAGTTTCTTGTTGTGCAGGTTGGCTTTCTTGGCCTTTTCGCGGGCCAGTTTGGTTATGCCGGCCATGGCCTTGCGCTCGCGCTCGCTCTCCTGGATCTTTTTCAGGATTATCTCGTCGGCAATGTCAGTGTGGCGGTGCAGGTAGTTGTCAAGTTCGGTCTTGATGAAATCGCCTACGAATTTTGCTACCGTGGGACCGTCAGGACCCACATCGCGGCTTCCCAGTTTGGTCTTGGTCTGTGACTCGAATACCGGCTCCTCCACCTTGATCGACACGGCGGCTATCATGCCGTTGCGTATGTCGGAATAGTCGAAATCTCTCTTGAAATATTCCTTGATGGTTCTCGACACCGCTTCCTTGAACGCCGTTAGGTGGGTTCCGCCCTGGGTGGTGTGCTGTCCGTTGACAAATGAGTAGTACTCCTCGCCACGCTGGTTGGCATGAGTGATCACCACTTCAATATCTTCCCCTTTGAGATGGATGGGCGGGTAGAGCGGTTCCACGCTCATGTTGTCGCGTAGCAGGTCGAGCAGTCCACCTTTCGACAGGAAGCGCTTACCGTTGTAGGTGATTGTAAGGCCGGTGTTGAGGTAGGTGTAGTTCTTCACCAGGGGCACTATGTACTTGTCCTGGAACTGGTAGTCGCGGAATATGGTGGGGTCGGGGGTGAAGCGCACCAGTGTACCCGACGGCTCGTCGGTGCTCTCCAGCTCGCTCTCCTCTAGGATCTCTCCACGGCTGTAGCTCACGCTCTTGGCCTGGCCGTCGCGGATACTGCGTATGAAAAATTCGGTCGAGAGGGCGTTGACGGCCTTGATGCCCACGCCGTTGAGGCCTACCGACTTCTTGAATGACTTGGAGTCATACTTGGCTCCGGTGTTCATCTTGGAGGATACGTCCACCACCTTGCCCAGAGGGATGCCGCGTCCGTTGTCTCTCACGGTCACAGTGCCGTCCACCACGTCGAGGGTGATGTTCTTGCCATATCCCATCATGAACTCGTCGATGCCGTTGTCAAGCACCTCCTTGATCAGCACATAGATGCCGTCGTCAAAATTGGATCCGTCACCGAGCTTGCCTATATACATGCCCGGGCGACGGCGTATGTGTTCCTTCCAGTCGAGGGTGCGTATGTCGTCCTCGCTGTAATTCACCACCTCGACCTCGGCCTCGGTTTCAGCCGTGGCCGGCGATGCGGCATCGAAAAGATCGGTATTGTTGGTTGTATTCTCGTCAGTCATTTAGTTATGCTTTCTTACGCAAAGATAAGAAATTTTCGCGACAAAGACAAAAGGGTGTCGGTTAAGCTTTTTTGTCGGTGTCCTCCCACAGATACATGCGGTCCGACGGACGTATCTTGCGCGGTACTTTCAGCGAGAAGCTGTCCCCTTTCTTCACCACGGGCACGGGATCGTATTCCAGTCTCAGCTCCCCGGCTTTCATGATGATGGCTCCGGTGTCGGTGCCGGTGATCACTATCTCGTCGTCGGGGTGCAGTTCGCCGGCCTCCATGAGAAATTCACCCACGCCGAGTTTCGGGAAATATCTCACCCCCTTGGCTATGTATCTCTTTACCTTTGTGGCCGATGATCCGTATTTCGATGACCATTCACCTAAGCGCTGGCCCATATAATATCCGTCCCAGAATCCGCGGTTGAACACCTTGGCGAGCGACTCATCCCACCCGCTGATCTTCTCGGGAGTAAACGAGCCGTCGCAGATGGCCTGGATAGCTTCGGAATAAGCCTTGACGGTGAGGGCCACATACTCGGGTCCGCGGGCGCGTCCCTCGATCTTGAACACCCTCACTCCCGCGTCGATCATCTTGTTTAGGAAATGGATGGTCTTCAGGTCCTTGGGCGACATGATGTATTTGTTCTCGATCTCCAGCTCATCGCCAGTCTCCAGGTCGGTCACGCGGTAACCGCGACGGCATATCTGTGTGCAGGCTCCGCGGTTGGCGCTCGAGTTCATCTCGTGGAGGCTCAGGTAACATTTGCCCGAAACGGCCATGCACAAGGCGCCGTGGCAGAACATCTCGAGCCTTATCAGCTCGCCGTGCGGACCGCAGATGTTCTCCTCCACGATTGTGCGGTGTATGGCTGACACCTGTTCCATCGACAGCTCGCGGGCCAGCACCATCACGTCGGCCCACTGGGCATAGAACCTCACGGCCTCGATATTGCTCACGTTGACCTGGGTGGAGATGTGTACTTCCACACCTATTCGGCGGGCATAGCTTATGGCGGCTATGTCGCTCGCTATGATGGCCGATATGCCACTCTCCTTCACGGCATCGATCACGGCATGACACTTCTCTATCTCGTTGTCATAGATGATGGTGTTGACTGTGAGATAGCTTTTTACGCCGGCTTCATCGCATATAGATGCTATGCGGCGCAGGTCGTCGAGTGTGAAGTTGACCGACGAGCGGGCACGCATGTTCAGTCCCTCCACTCCGAAGTACACGGCATCGGCTCCGGCCTCTATTGCGGCATGGAGCGATTCATACGACCCCACCGGGGCCATTATCTCAAAATCCTTACGATTCATACTTATTCAGCGTTGTTAATTTTCAGCGGAGCTGAAAAGTTTTGAGTTTATGAGGTTATAAGGTTATGAACAGTGATGAGGTTACACGGTCGTAAGGCTGTCGGGCCGAGGTTAATTGTCTTTCAACAATTAACCTCATAACCTCATAACCTTCAGCAAAGCTGAATAATAACCTTCCGAGACTCGGCCTCGGAATCACACAGTGCGGCCGGGGTAAGCCTGGAGTGCGGCTGCGAGAATCTTCATGGCGCGGGCCAGGTCTTCCTTGTTGAGCACGTAGGCCATGCGCACCTCGTCACGTCCCATGCCGGGTGTGGTATAGAAGCCCGAAGCGGGAGCCATAAAAATGGTCTCGCCGTCGAGGTCAAAATCGCTCAGACACCACTGGCAGAACTTGTCGGCATCATCCACCGGCAGTTTCACCACGGTGTAGAATGCGCCCATTGGGATGGGGGTGTAGCATCCGGGTATCTTGTTGAGCTGATCGATCAGGAACTTGCGGCGGTCCACATATTCATTATATGTGGCGAGCATATACTCGGCCGACGTGTCGATCGAGGCCTCGGCTACGATCTGGCCCAGCAATGGGGGGCTGAGACGGGCCTGGCAGAATTTCATCACGTTCTTCTTGAGCTCGGGATGCTTGGTGATGAGGGCGCCGATGCGTATGCCACATTCGTTGTAGCGCTTCGACACCGAGTCGACCAGCACCACCTGCTCCTCGATGCCGGGGAGATGGAAGGCCGAGATATAGGGGGCGCCGGTGTAGCAGAATTCGCGGTACACCTCGTCCGAGAACAGGAACAGGTCATACTTCTTCACCAGGTCGCGGATCTGGAGCATCTCCTTCATGGTGTAGAGGTAGCCCGTGGGATTGTTAGGGTTACAGATGAGTATGCCCTTGGTGCGCGGAGTGATCAGCTCCTCGAATTTCTCTACCGGAGGGAGGGCAAATCCCTCGTCGATGCTCGACGGCACGGTCACGATTTTGGCTCCGGCCGAGATAGCGAATGCCATATAGTTGGCATAGGCAGGTTCGGGCACTATTATCTCGTCGCCCGGATCGAGACAGGCCATGAAGGCAAACAGCACCGCTTCCGAGCCACCGGTGGTGACGATGATGTCGTCGACATCCACGTCGATGTTGAACCGCTTGTAGTACCCCTTCAGCTTCTGACGCAGCGACAGCAGGCCGTCCGAAGGGCTGTACTCCAGCACATCGCGGTCGATGTTCTTGAGGGCGGCAAGTCCCTCGGGGGGAGTGGGCACATCGGGCTGACCGATGTTGAGGTGATACACCTTGGTCCCGCGGGCCTTGGCGGCATTGGCCAGAGGCACGAGTCGGCGTATAGGTGATGCGGGCATCAGCGTCCCGCGCTCTGATACATTAGGCATAATAGTTGTGGGGTATGATGGTTCAGCGCATGCCCTGGAGGCGTTCGCGCACGGTGATGAGTATTTCTTTGTCGATCTCGGTCAGTTCCACATGGCGTCGGGCCATCACGGTGGTCGCTGTCTCGAAGAATGCATCCATGTCGATCTCTCTCATGCCGGCTGTTGAGCCTTGGGTGAACGAGGGAATGAATGTGCGGGGGAATCCGGCACCGTAGAAGTTCACGCCCACACCCACCACGGTGGCTGTGTTGAACATCGTGTTGATGCCGGCCTTGGAGTGGTCGCCCATGATGAGACCGCAGAACTGCAGGCCGGTCTTCACGAAACGTCCCTCGCCTATGCTCCACAGTTTCACCGAATCGTAGGTATTCTTCAGGTTGGAGGCTGTGCATCCTGCTCCGAGGTTGCACCATTCGCCTATCACGGCATTGCCGAGGAATCCGTCGTGAGCCTTGTTGGAGTATCCGGTCATCACCACATTGTTCAGCTCGCCGCCCACCTTGCAGTAGGGGCCGAGGGTGGTAGCGCCATAGATCTTGCCGCCCATGTTGACCACAGCGTGCTCACACAGGGCTATCGGACCACGCAGGCACGCGCCCTCCATGATCTCTGCTCCGGGGCCTACGTAGACCGGACCGTTCTTCACATTGATTATGGCACCCTCCACGGTAGCGCCCTCCTCGATAAAGAGGTTGGCGGGATCGCCTATCAGACGGCAGGTCTCGCTCAGGGGCTGAGAAGTGCGACCGGCGGTCAGGGCCTCGAAGTCGCGGCGCAGGGCCTCGTCATTGTTCATGAACAGGTCCCAGATATGATTGATGGCAAATGGGGTGCCGGTATAGGCTACATCTCCAGCCTCGCCGTTGCCGTTGCGGGCTATCACCTCACCGTCGAGACTGAGGCTCTGGCCGGGCTTGAGCGCGAGTATCGCCTCCGCCAGTTCCTTGTCGGGGTGCAGATTGGCCGCTATGAACAGGTCGTTGCCGTCATCCGAGAGCGAGAGCGGATATTTTTTGCTCAGATAATCCTGGGTCTCAAATGAATATGTGCCCTCGATGGTGCGTTGCCATTTCTCGAGCATAGTGGTGATGCCGTGGCGCACCATGGCCACAGGACGAGTGAAAGTTAGGGGTAACAGCGCCTGACGGGCCTTTTCCGGATCAAATAGTATGATGTTTCGCATAGCGTGTATCGTTTGCTTGACTTTTATTGAAAAACTGACAGATGTAAGTGATGTAGTTCGTCCAATTTTATTCAAGTTGCAAAATTACAAAAAAACACCCGAATATCTCCACCCTTAAGGCGGAAATCTCGGGCATTTCAAGCTTTTTGATGTCTCAACAGTCTTATTTCCCGGATTTTGTGTCGGGGATAAGGCGCACGTTGTTGAGATTGAGGCGGGCGGTGGACTCGTCGATGTCGGTGGCCTTGGAGCGGTACACTATGGTGCAGTCGGTGATGTCGATGTCATGCACGCAGTCCATTCCCTCGATGCCCGAAGCCTTGATGCCGGTCTTGCATCCCTGGCATATCACGTCGCTGATGTGAATGTCGGTAAACTCGGGCACATTCTTCACCTCCTTTATCACCGGAGCGTCGCCCGTCTTGGAGCCGGCGGGGCGGTCGGCATACGAGCACTCAAATGTGATTGCCGCATCCTTTATGTCGGCCATCATGATATCGCTTATGTACAGATCCTTGGTCTTTCCGCCACGGCCTATCGCGCTCTTGAATCTCAGGCCCGTATCGGTGCCCGCGAACGAGCATCGCCTCACCACCACACGGTCGATACCGCATATATCCTCACTGCCTATCACAAACCCTCCGTGGGCGTGATACACTATATTATCCTGTATCAGCACATCGGCCACGCCGTTGATCTCGGTTCCCTCCTTGCGGTTACCGCTCTTCATGCACAGCCCGTCATCGCCACAATCCACTGTGGAGTTGACTATCAGCACCCTGTGGCAGTCGCTTATGTCGATGGCATCGCCGTTCTGGGCGTTCCACGGACACCTCACCGTGATGCCATCAATAATGATGTTGCGGCTGTTGAACGGATGCACATGAAATTTGGGTGCGTTCTGGAAAGTCACCCCCATGAGCAGTATATTCTCGCAGTGAAACACTCTGAACAGGTCGTTTCTCATCTTCTCCTGCTTCTCGGGGGTCTTTGCGATGTCGGGATAGCCCGATTTCATCTCCCACGGATACCACAGCGATCCGTCCTGGCGCTCCACTCCGCCCATGGCCTTGAAGTCACGCCACTCCACATCGCTCACTTTCCCGCGCTTCACCGGACGCCACTGGGCACCGTTACCGTCGATGATCCCCTCGCCGGTGATGCCGATATTGGTGCAGCGGTTGGCCGTGATGCACGGTTTCACACGCGACGCCTTGGGATTAGGCTCGACGTACAGCTCCTTGTCGGGCGAGAAGTAGAGTATGGCATTGCGGTCGATTACCAGATTTATATTGCTTTTCAGCTCTATCGGGCCGGTGAGCCACACACCCATGGGTATCTCCACCCGTCCTCCGCCAAGGGAGGCGAGCGAGTCGATGGCTCCCTGGATGGCTTCGGTACACAGGCTCACGCCGTCCCCCTTGGCCCCGTGGCGGGTGATGGAGGTCAAGCGGTCGGGAAATGATATAGGTGTCACCGCCTTCACCTCGACAGGTATATCGGTATAATAATGTGAGTAATCGCCGGCCTGGGCATTTACGAGCATCGCCGACACGGCGAGCATCAGTCCGCCGAGAATGTTATGTTTCTTCATGGGTATTGATTGTTTCCTGCAAAAGTAGTGATTATCTCACCTACGTTGGTAGCAGTTGTGACAGATTTAACAAAAACTACACAAAAAAGCCGCTATTTTTGCTTACTTTTGCAACTCATTTGTTAAAAATTTTTCTGCTGACAGCGGTATGATACGTAAATACTTGATTTCCACCTGTATATTTTCCTTTGGATTGATGCCCACCGTGGCCGAGGAGATTGCTGAACCGGTATATGCACCCGCCGACACCACGGCCCACTCTCTCGGCGAGGTCAGCGTCACAGCCATTAAACAGGCCTTCTCGCTTTTGCGTCAGCCGGTTACGGTTACCACTGTCAACCATCAGGATATCGAGCGCTACAACGTGGTGGGCATGAAGGGCGTGAGCGAGATTGCCCCCAACTTCTACATGCCCGACTACGGCTCGAAGATGACCTCCTCGATATATGTGCGCGGTATCGGTGCCCGCATCGACCAGCCCGCCGTGGGACTCAACGTCGACAATGTGCCCTATCTCAACAAGAACGGCTACGATTTCGACATGCTCGACATCGAGCGCATCGAGGTGCTCCGCGGTCCCCAGTCCACCCTCTATGGCCGTAACACCATAGCCGGCCTCATCAACGTCTACACCCTCTCGCCCATGTCGTGGCAGGGTGTGAGAGTGATGGCCGAGGGGAGTCTGCCCGGTGCTTACCGTGCCGGCGTGGGCATCTACCACAAGCTCGCCCCGCGTCTGGGCATGAGCCTCAATGCCTACGCCTCCCATGCCCACGGATATTACCGCAACGTCTACAACGGTAAGAAAGCCGACGGGACCTACGACTACAATGGCCGGTGGCGCACCGTGTGGCGTCCCAACGAGCGGCTCAGCCTCGAAAATGTACTCTCGGCCGGACATTCCCGCCAGAACGGATACCCCTACGCCTACGTGGAGACCGGCGATATCAACTATAACGACACCTGTTTCTACCGTCGCACATCAGTGACCGACGGTCTCACTGTGAAATGGGCCGGCGACGGCTTCTCGATTGCGTCCATCACCGGATTGCAGTACCTGAGCGACAACATGACTCTCGACCAGGACTTCTTGCCCGACAGCTATTTCAACCTCACCCAGCGTCAGCACGACCGTAGCATCACCCAGGACCTCGTGTTCCGTGGCACCGTGGGCAACTATTCCTGGCTGGCAGGTGTGTTTGGCTTCTACAAATACGGCACCATGAACGCCCCCGTCACATTCAAGGAGGACGGCATCGACAACATAATCCTCAAGGAGATGGGCAAGCACCTGCCCCCCTTCATCACCATGGCCTGGGATGAGGACCAGTTCCTGCTCGGCAGTGACTTCCGCCACCACGTCAACGGCGCGGCCATCTATCATCAGAGCTCCTACGACTGGCGCCGGTGGACATTCGCCCTGAACATGCGTCTCGATTACGAGCACACAGCCCTCTCGTATCACAGCTACTGCAACACCGGGGCCAACGGCACCGTCAACCTGCCACAGCTCCCCCGGCCGATACAATTTTCCCTCCCGGCCAACATCGACGAGTCCAACCGCATGAAGCAGTCCTTCCGCCAGTTCCTCCCCAAGCTGAGCGTTACCTATAATCTCAAGAACTCCGCCGTGTTCCTCTCCGTGGCCAAGGGCTACAAGTCGGGAGGCTTCAACACACAGATGTTCAGCGATTTCCTCAAGCAGGAGATGATCGATATAATGAAGGAGGAGGCCGGCGACCTTATGGGTAGCATGATGGGCGGTGGCTCCGGATCGGGTTCAGGTTCTGGCCGTCCCGCCGGTATTGCCGAGACCGACGCATCTGATGATGTGCAGGTGGAATATACCGCTTCCGACTATGTCTCCTACAAGCCCGAGGTGAGCTGGAACTACGAGTTGGGCGGACACATTTCCTGCGACGAGGGACGTGTCTACTCTACCTTTTCGGCTTTCTTCATCGACGTGCGTGATCAGCAGGTGACAGTGTTCCCCGAGGGGATCTCCACCGGACGCATGATGACCAACGCCGGCCGCACCCGTTCGTTCGGAGCCGAGCTCACAGTCCGTTACACCCCGACCCCACGCTGGCGTTTCGACCTGGCCTACGGATACACCAACGCCACTTTCCGCCACTTCTTCGACGGCGACGACGATCTCTCGGGTAAGCGTGTCCCCTGCGCTCCCTCCAACACACTCTTCCTCTCGGCCGCCTACCGTCTGCCGGTTAAGTCGAGCTTCGTTGACGCCATCAGCTTCGCCCCCTCGCTCCGGGGCACCGGGTCGATCTACTGGGACGAGCTCAACCTCTACCGTCAGCCGTTCTATGCCGAGCTGGGCGCCTCCATCCGCTTCGAACACTCACGCTACTCGCTCGATATTTGGGGTAAGAATCTCACCGACACCCGCTTCAACGTGTTCCGCTACGAGTCCATCGGCAACAACTTCTTCCAGCGTGGCAAGCCTGTGCGCGGTGGCATAACCCTGCGCGTCAACTTCGCGGCCAATTGATCCCGCATCCCGGCAGTACGGGGGCTAAAAGATTTATTGAGCAAGCTCTTTAGGACTTACATATAGCGGTTAATTTTTAAGACTTACTTATTTCGTTAACTTTATTTATGAACCCCTTGGCCCCATGTCGCACAATATGCACGCACGCTTCGCGTTTATTGTAGAGGCGCGTCGGGCATGTATGCTCTCCGGGTCGCCCTGACATTAAAACACAATACCAATCACTTAACAACGAACTTTATAATAAGCTAATGAATAAGTCTACTCTCATCGCCGCGCTCATGGCGCCGGCGCTTCTGTTCGCTACATCATCCTGCCTCAGCTCCGACAATAACAACAAGCAGGAGCAAACTCTGAACTATGGAGGCAGCCAGTGCTTCAATATGGTCACCGACTCTGAGTCGGGTGAATCATTCATCTCTTCCGATCCCAACTATACCATCGTGCTCGACCTCATCAATTACAAGGGCTCGGTGAGCATGACCGGCCTCAAGTTAGGTCCCAACGGATCATCTCTCTCGTTCAAACTCCCCGATATGCCTCTCACCTTCAGCAGCACCGAGGCCAGCTACAGCCTGAAAAGCTCGCTCATCACCCCCGAAGGTGTGACCGATCAGTATGTGTTCAACAATTTCAATCTCCGTGTGGTCGAGCGTACTCTCAAGCTTCCTACTGGTTACGTTTTTGCTCCGATCTTTGATGTTAATTTCACCATCAACGGTCGCTATAAGTTCACCGCATTCCCCACCGCCTACTTCCTTCTTGGCGACGTGTTGGCTCAACCCACCGGTGACGACGCTTCCGCTAAGGATTACAAGTCGGAGGACTCGGTTGTGGCTATCTCCCTCACTGCCGACAAGACCGATGCCTCGAAATACACAGCTGCCCTGTGGGTTTACGATGCACGCTTCTCGGAGAACATGAGCAACATGACTTTCTATGCCGAGAATCTTCCCGTCGAGATCAATCCTTACGGTTTCAATATCACTACCGAGGACGGTCAGGCCATAAAGGTTAAGGATTCTGCCGGTGAGATCAAGGATTGCAGCATCTCCAACATTCACATCCGCACCTCTGTTCCCTCAGGTGTGACTACCGTTGAGTTTGACGCTGATTTCAAGGCTCTTCAGCCCACCAAGCCCATCCTGCCATGCCACGTATCGGCCAATCTCACCTATTACTATAAGAACGAGAATAACTGATCGTTTGGTTAACAAAGGTTAAAATTAAATTTCCCTTAAACCATTCCCATGCCACCGTGTTATAATGGTGTAGTTACTATTATTTGCACTGTGTTTTCATGGTATTAGATTTAAGGTTAAAGATACCGGGCCATCGTGAGATGGCCCGCTTCTTATATATACACCTGTGATTTTTCGCTGAATGATTGGGGAAATTCCGTATATTTGTGCTTCCGATCGTTTTAAGACTTACTTATCAATGAAAAGACTGCTTGCTCTTCTCCTCCTTCTCATCTCATTGTCGCTCACATCTATGGCCAAGTCGCCCGTGGTGTGGGAGAATCCCGCGGCCGACTACAACCCTAACAATCACGACGGTTATTTCATCTGCAATGTCACTCCCGTGAGGGTCGAGTTTACCCCCGACACCACCACTGTGACTTTCGATGTGATGTTCCGTGCCAATTTCTGGTTCCTTATATCTCCGGAATCCCATCTTATTGCCGGTGACAGGAAATATGAATTGATAGGGGCCGAGGGGATCGAACTCGGCAAGAAGTCGGTATGTCAGGACTACAAGTCCCGTGAATTCAAACTGCATTTCAAGCCTCTGCCCGAGGGAACGGAGAAATTCGACTTTTGGGAGAGCGATGATACTTATATCCGTGGTATCACCGACCCCGCTGTCACTGCCCGTCAGCTCCTCCCCAGCACCTGGCGCGATGAGCGCACCGGCAATTGGGAGATAGGATTTTTCGACGAGGGGGTCATCTACGACTCCCGCTTCTGGAATTACGTCGGCGACGCCCGTCCCGGCAGTTCGTCACGGGTGGAGATCACCGATGGCTCCGAGACCCTCACGGTAAAGATAGGCAAGCTGAAGAAAGGTTGTCGCAAGATCACCGTTGGCAAGCGCGAGACCACCTGCTCCATGATCACCGGGCGCACCTTGCCCGACTATCCCGTTGCCGACACCCGCACTGAATTTATTGACAACCGGTACGTTGACGGCGACACGGCCATAGTGAGAGGATGGCTTAAGGACTCTCCCAAGAAAATAAATCTCTATACCGTATCATTTGGCAATCTTGTTTCTGACAGATATGGCGAGGAGGCTTCATGCAAGGTCGATTCCATGGGCCGTTTTGAGCTTAAGGTGCCGTTGCGCAACACCATGGAGTGTTTCATGGATTGGAAAAACACCTTCATCCGCACCGTCCTCGAGCCGGGCATGACCTATTATCTGCTCTATGATTTCGGGCGTGGACAGAAACTGTTCATGGGGCCCGATTGCCGGGTTCAGAACGAGCTGTTGTCCTATCCGTTGCCATGGCAGTCCTACGGGATCCGCGATGTTCTCTCTCAGCGAGGTATCGATGCTTACCTCCCCGCTGTGGATTCCGAACTGAATATGCACCTCGGAATGCTCAGTGATCTGTGCGAGGCTCATCCCAAGCTTTCCCGTCGGTTTAGGGATCAGTATGAGGGGCATCTCTATAATATGTATGCCGTCGATCTCGGCCAGGCCCGTTTCGGCACTCCCGGTTTTAAGCTCACCGACAGTGTAGCCTCCTACCTTGCCGGCCTACTCGGCAATCACCGCCACAAGCCCTATTCATTGCATCGCGATGTATTCACTTTTATTTCCGATTTCATTGACGACCATGTGCGCAGGGACACGGCCAATATCACATTGTCGGAAGCCGAGATGGGCAAAATCCGTGAGAAGCTACTGGCCGAGAATCCTGACCTTGACTCCATAGCCGAGAAAAAGGGTTTGTTCCGTATGGCTCCCTCCTTGTTCTTGATCAAGGAGATCACCGCGGGCGTTGCCTTCATGGATTCGCTCGGTGTCGATGAGGACCTGCGTAGTATATGGGCCACTCATCGCGGATACGAGGCTATTGACAATTCGCGTCAGTCGCTTGAACCCGAGGCTGTGGAGTGTCTGCGCGAGAATATCAAGCTCCCCGACATGCTGGAAGCCCTCTTGGCCAAGAATGAGAAATATGCCGAACTTGAGCGCAGGGCCAAAGGCGACGCACCCTTGACTCCGCTCTCTATTCCTGTTGATGAAAGTGTGCAGGATGGGCGGGTGTTGTTCGACAGCATCATCGCACCCCATAATGGAAAGATAATCCTTGTCGACGTGTGGGGCACATGGTGTAGCCCGTGCCGTGCGGCGCTCGCTGAGTCGCAGAAGGAGTATGCCGAGCTTGCCCCTTACGATATGGTGTATATCTACCTCGCCAACAACAGTCCCGAGGGGGCATGGCGCAATGTCATAGAGGAATATCAGGTCAAGGGGGACAACTGTTTCCACTACAACCTCCCCGCCGATCAGCAACAGCTCATCGAGAAATACCTGAAAGTCAGTGGCTATCCCTCCTATCGTCTCATCGACCGCAACGGCACCCTCCTGGACGTAAACGCCGATCCCCGCAACCTCTCCGCTCTCAAAAGGGTGCTCGACAATCTGAAATGACCAGGCAGGGCTTCCATCATGTTGCCGGCTTGGCTGTCGACATGATTTTTTATGGCTCCTGCGTGCATAATCTCATCCTTTTTGTGTACTTTTGCGTGCGAAATAAGGCGCGTCCCCTCACGTTACGCGCCGTCAACGCTGTGAACCATGACACGCAAATATGATTATCTCGTTATAGGCTCGGGCATCGCGGGTATGAGCTTTGCCCTCAAGGTAGCCGGACACGGCACTGTGGCACTTGTGTGCAAAACCACTCTCGATGAAGCCAATACCGCTCTCGCCCAGGGAGGCGTGGCCTCGGTGACCAATCTGGAAGTCGACGATTTCGACAAACACATTCATGACACTATGGTGGCCGGCGACTGGCTCAGCGACCCCGAGGCCGTGGAAAAGGTTGTGCGCAACGCCCCCGCCCAGATCAACGAACTGATACGCTGGGGTGTGGACTTCGACAAGAAGGACGACGGGTCATTTGACCTGCACCGCGAGGGGGGACACTCCGAGTTCCGTATTCTCCATCACGCCGACAACACCGGATTCGAGATCCAGGATTCACTCATCAAGGCCGTCCGCGCCAATAAGAATATCGATGTCTACGAGCATCATTTTGCCGTCGAGATCATCACCCAGCACCATCTGGGCAAGATCGTCACCCGTCGTACCCCCGATATCACATGTTACGGCGCTTATGTGCTCGACACCGACACCGGCATAGTCGACACATTCCTCTCCAAAGTCACCCTCATCGCCACCGGAGGCGTGGGTGCTGTATATCAGACCACTACCAACCCGCTTGTAGCCACCGGCGACGGCATAGCCATGGTGTACCGCGCCAAGGGCACCGTCAAGGATATGGAGTTCATCCAGTTCCACCCCACAGCCCTCTATCATCCCGGCGACCGCCCCTCGTTCCTCATCACCGAGGCCATGCGCGGTTACGGAGCCGTGCTCCGCAACAAGGCCGGCGAGGAGTTCATGCACAAGTATGACCCGCGCCTTTCGCTCGCCCCGCGCGACATTGTGGCCCGCGCCATCGACTCTGAGATGAAGCTCCACGGCGACGACCATGTGTATCTCGACGTGACCCACAAGGATCCCGAGGAGACCAAGAAGCATTTCCCGAATATCTATGCCAAGTGCCTGTCGCTCGGCATAGACATCACCAAGGACTATATACCTGTGGCTCCGGCTGCCCATTACTTGTGTGGTGGTATCAAGGTCGACACCAACGCCGAGTCCTCCATACGTCGCCTCTATGCCGTGGGCGAGTGCTCATGCACCGGACTCCACGGTGGCAATCGCCTGGCCTCCAATTCGCTCATCGAAGCCGTTGTATATGCCGATGCTGCCGCCCGCCATGCCATGGAGCAGGTTGGACACTATGATTTCCGCACCGACGTGCCCGAGTGGAACGACGAGGGCACACGCCACCCCGAGGAGATGGTGCTCATCACCCAGAGCATCAAGGAGGTAGGTCAGATCATGGGTACCTACGTGGGTATTGTGCGCTCCAACCTCCGCCTCGACCGCGCCTGGAACCGTCTCGACATTCTGTATGAGGAGACCGAAAAGCTGTTCAAGTGCTCCAAGGCCTCGCGTGAGATATGCGAGCTGCGCAACATCATCAACGTCGGCTATCTGATCATGCGTCAGGCCAAGGAACGCAAGGAATCGCGCGGACTCCATTACACCGTCGACTATCCCCCCGTACCCCGCAAGGAAGAATAGCCCGTTTCCTCAGGGCAATGCAATAAACACGTTAAGAGATACGTTGTTATAAAGATATGCCCTCACCATTGCGCTACATATTCATCATGATGATCCTGCTCGTGGCTTCCGATGCCGTGGGGCAGGTGGTGACCGATGTCCCCACAGCCGAGGAGATCGAGGCCCGCGGTGCGCGCAAGCGTGCGCTGGATGGCTACTATTTCTTCCCCGGCGAGGATGGTGAGGAGCAGCTGATGCTCGTGCTCTCGGACGTGACCGTGTTCCCTCCCATGAAGTTCAAGAACAAGAAGGAGGAGCAATTCTACTGGAAGACGGTCCGCGACGTGCGCAAGACTCTCCCGTATGCCAAACTCATCTGCGAGACCCTCATCGAGACCTACGAATACATCGAGACGTTCCCCACTCAGAAAGAACGCGAGGAGCATCTCAAGAAGATGGAGGGAGCGGTGTTTGAGCAGTACAAGCCCGTGTTGAAGAAGTTTACCAAGAGCCAGGCCCAGATGCTCGTGAAGCTCATCAACCGCGAGACCAATCAGTCGAGCTACAATATTCTGAAAGCTTTCCTCGGGTCGTTCCGAGCCGGATTCTGGCAGACGTTCGGCCGGCTGTTCGGCGTGAATCTGCGCACATCCTACAAGCCCGACAAGGACCGCAAGGACGCCATCATCGAGCGCGTTGCCACCCTCATCGAGCAGGGACAGCTATGAGATATGGATATAATTAGAGTGATAATACAGCAAGAGGTTGCCGTCAGGCAACCTCTTAATCCATTCATTCATCTATCGCCGAGATGATTTCCTCGGGCGTGGGATTTACTGCGATAATGGTTCCGTTCCGGTCAACGAGGACGATTTTGCCACCGCCGTTCCCGGCCTGATATTTCGACCATATACCGGCTCGGTCGTTGAGCTCCACAAGATTGGTCCACGGGTATCCATCCCTCTCGATCGCATTTTCCATAGCCTTGGTTGAGCCGTTCTCGCGTGCTACACCCACCACTGTGAATCCCTTGTCCTTGTATTTCTCATAAATGGGTATCATGGCCATGGAGTGGCGGCGGCACGGTCCGCACCACGATGCCCACAGGTCGATCACGGCAATCTTGCCATTGATCAGCTCGGAAAGCGTAAGCATGTTTCCGTTGAGATCGGGAGCTGTGAAATCCGGATACTTGTTGCCAGGGACAGCCGTCCTGGCATTGGCCAGTCCGCTTAAGTATTTATGATAGGGGTGATCGGTGAGCGTGTCGGCAAACTCCCGTGAGAACACCTCAATGGTTCTTTCGGCCGAAGGAGTGGCGAACATCATGTTTCGGGCAAACATAAACAGTGCCACAGGGCTTTTTATTGTCCCGAGGGTGTCAACCCATTCATTCTGGATTTGCAATACTAAATTATCTATATTCTCCTTTAGCTGACGTGCTTCGGGCGTGTAGTGGTTATCGTTAGAGACCAGGCTATTAAACTTTTCAAAGAGGCTGTCGCTCGGGGTGATGTTATTTCTGCGGAGCCGGTCCATCTCGCTCATTGTATTCTTGAAATCTTCGGTGTAGGCCTCCTCGGTATCCTGCATCTCGTTGAAGCGGATACTATTGGGATTATTCCCCACACGCGTATTGAAGATCTCACTGTTGCGGTCTTCCAGACGGGAGAGTTCCTGGGTCAGTTTTCCGCCGGTCACGGTTATAGGGCTCTCCCTGTCGCCGATTGTTATCTTCACATTCCCGCCTTCGGTAAAAAAGAAAGCTGACCGCCATGATCCGTTAAGATACTCGTTGCCGGGCGACAGGCTGTAGACAATCTGGTCGGGCGATTTAAGGTCAAATTCAAATTTTCCCTTCCTCACCGGTATGATCCGGCATTTGTTTACGCGGATATCCTTGTTGGCCTCGGCGAGTATCAGCCATGAGCAATCGGGGTTATCGTTGACAGTTCCGCTCACATGAGTGACCGGGGCGTTGTTTTCGGGAGAGTTGAGCTTCAGCCCCGTGATCTCCCATCCGCCCGGCTCGATGAAGTCAAACACCGTGTCGGCCTTGTCAAGCGGGGGGAATATCATGGAGGTGGAGATATAGGTGGAGTCACGCATAGTCACCTTCTCGCCGGCTCCCATCCCACGGATCTCCTTCATGGGATAATTCTTTCCGGTCGATCTCCCGTGCAGGTAGCAACCCGGTACAAGTCTCACCCAATTATTGCGCAGCTGGTATATATCAGCCTTCACAGCGGTGGCTGAGTCGGAGAGGGCGACTTCGGTGATCGAAAAAGTAATATTTGCAGTATTGGAATCGAAGTCGGGATTGACCACGGTGCGGGTTTCTCCATGCAGAGTCAGGGTTGTAGCCAATGCCAAGGCAAGCGATGCGATGATTTTCATGAATATCAATTGATATGGTGGTGTATTCTGCAAAGGTAGATAAAAAATAAAAATTCACCGCCCGGAATGGTTGTAAATCTTCCGGACGGTGAATTTTTATAGGATGATTGATTCTGATGTTTAGGCCAGGTCGGCGATCTGCTGAGGAGTCAGTCCATTGGCCTCCATAAGCTCCTTGACATCAAAGCGGTCGACAAACTCTTTCTTGAGTCCGAGGCAAGTGACCTTGACAGGGGCATTGCCGAGATAAGCGGCCACCTTCTGTCCGAATCCGCCGTCGATGATTCCGTCCTCTACAGTGATGACGAGGCGGTAATCCTTGAGCGAATCGAGGCATTGGGCATCGACCTGCGAGAGAATACGGGGATTTATCACCGTGGGAGTCACCCCCTTGTCGCGCATCATGGCGGCCGCCTCGCGGGCTATGGCCAGGAACGGGCCCTCGGCTATGATGGCAACATCGGCTCCCTGCTCCACCACGTCATAGCGGGTGAAATCCATATTCACGGGAGTGTCCTGATGCACCACGCGTCCGCCCGGAGTACGTATCACCACCGGCCCCTCGGGCGCGTCGAGTGCCCGGTTGAGCATCGCGGTGTACTCCTCGGCCGAGGCCGGCGCGAGCATACGTATGTTGGGGATATTGGAGATCATGGCGATGTCGAAGAATCCCAAGTGGGTTATGTCGTTCATGCCGAACATGCTACCGTAGAATTCCACTACGGTGACAGGCAGATTATTGATTGCCACGTCGTGCGACAGCTGGTCGTAGGCTCTCTGTACAAATGTCGACACCACACCCATCACCGGCTTGGCACCACCCTTGGCGAGTCCGGTGGCCATGGTCACACAATCCTGCTCGGCAATGCCCACATCCACATATTGGCTTCCGGCTGCTTTTCGTGCCTCTTCGTCCCAGCCTATGGCACCCGGGGTGCCCGCATTCATCATCACCACTTTCTTGTCCTCGCGCACGCGCTTGAGCATGGTCCGGGCGAAGATGTCGTCGTAGCTCTCCCCGCTCATGGGGTGGGTGAAGGCGCCGGTCTTGAGGTCAAACGGAGCGCTGAAATGGAATGTCTCCTTGTGGGCCTCGGCACACGGCAGTCCCATGCCCTTCATGGTGTTGATGTGTACCAGCACGGCGCGGTCCTGATCCTTGGCCGCCTTGTAGGCGTGGATGAGGGCGCGCAGGTCGTTTCCGGCCTCCACATAGATGTATTCGTAGCCAAGGGCTTTGAATATATTGTTCTCGCAAGTACCGTTGCTCTTTCTCAGCTCGGCCAGATGGGTGTAGAGTTCGCCGTGGTTCTCGGCTATCGACATCTGGTTGTCGTTGAGGATCACGATGAGGTTGGATTTCAGCTCGGGCGCATAGTTGAGGGCCTCGAGAGCCATGCCTCCGCCGAGCGATGCGTCGCCGATGAAAGCCACCACATTCTCCTTGCCCCCTTCCAGGTCGCGGGCCTTGGCAAGTCCGGTGGCCAGGGCGATGGAGGTGGAGGTGTGGCCTACTTCAAAGAGGTCATACTCGCTCTCGCCCGGACAGGTGAAGCCCGTAACGTCGTCATATTTCGCCGGATCCAGGAACGCCTCGATGCGGCCTGTGAGCATCTTGTGTACATAGCTCTGGTGCGAGACGTCAAAGACAATCTTGTCCTTGGGTGCGTCAAACACGTAATGCAATGCCACCGTGGCCTCGACCACTCCGAGGTTGGGGCCTACGTGTCCGCCGTGGGCGGCGAGTTTGCGCATGAGCACGGCACGCAGTTCGCCGCTCAGTTCATACAGCTGTTCGAGACTCAGCCCCTTGATGTCGGCCGGAGAGTGTATTTCCTTAAGATTGATTTCCATAAATGAGGGAACTATTTTGATGATTATTTATTCAGAGTACAGGCCATAAATCAGGCCACTACAAAGTTAACATATTTCATCCGCCTAAGTTTTACCATAAATCCCCCTATTGCTACCAAAAATCCTCATTCCACGGGTTGAAGCTCTCCCGAGGCAATCATTTTAAGGGCGCGGGCGAGCTGATCGGGGCATGAGGTCTCCCGGTGTCCGCATATTATCCCGTCGAGCCTCTCGACCACCTCCCCGGGTTTTATTCCGGCTATCAGCCTGCCTATTCCCTTGAGGTTTCCGTGACATCCGTTCATGAATTTGACCTCCTTGATCACTCCGTCCTCGATCTCAATGTCTATCATGCGTGAGCATGTGCCCTGTGTAATGTATTGGTATTTCATATTATAGTTACTTAAGTGTAAATACTCTAAAAAAAGATGAAGAAGAGAGGGGCAAAGTTACGAAAAAGATACGTTTTTCACTTACCATTCATTCCTGACAAATTCGGGGCAATATTCGTCATGGCTTTGTAAAGTTGAATATAATTATTATCTTTGCGGGGAGATAATGTAAAAACTACAATTATATAATTGCTTGACATTCCATGAAAAAACTTATTGTCATCACAGTGCTTATGCTCGGTGCGATGAACTCGTGGGCGCAGACCTCACGGGAAAAAGCCGAGGATATGCTCGGAAAACTCACGCTCGACGAGAAGATCTCTCTAATGATGAACGGCTCCCCGGCCATACCCCGCCTCGGGATTCCCGCTTTTGACTGGTGGAGCGAGGCGCTCCACGGCGTGGCACGCGCCGGTCTCGCAACCGTGTTGCCCCAGACCATAGGCATGGCCGCCACATTCGATGATCAGGCCGTGGGCGAGGCTTTCGAGATGGTCAGCGATGAGGCCCGCGCCAAGTTCAACGGTTTCCGCAAGGATGGTGCCGACCTGAAACGCTATCAGGGTCTGGCGTTCTGGACCCCCAATGTGAACATATTCCGCGATCCCCGCTGGGGCCGTGGTCAGGAGACCTACGGCGAGGATCCCTACCTCGCTTCCCGCATGGGCGTGGCCGTGGTCAACGGTCTGCAGGGCCCGGCCGACGGTAAGTATATGAAATCGCTCGCCGGAGCCAAGCACTTTGCCGTACACAGCGGTCCGGAATGGAACCGCCACTCCTTTGACGCCAAGGATATCGACCCCCGCGACCTGTGGGAGACCTATCTGCCCGCGTTCAAGGTGCTTGTGGATGCCGATGTCGCCCAGGTGATGTGTGCCTACAACCGTTATGAGGGGGAGCCCTGCTGTTCGAGCAAGAAACTGCTTCAGCAGATACTGCGTGGTGAGTGGGGATACAAGAACATCATCGTGTCGGACTGCTGGGCTATACGTGACTTCATCTCCGACTGGGCCCACAACACCCACCCATCGGATGCCCATGCGAGTGCCGATGCCGTGATCTCGGGCACCGACTTGGAGTGCGGCCCCATCTACAAGGCTCTCCGCAAGGCCTACGACCAGGGTCTCATCACCGAGGCAACCATCGATTCGGCTGTGGTCAAGCTCCTCGACTACCGTTACCGTCTGGGCGAGATCGACGCCGCTCCCGATGTTCCCTGGAACAGTTATACAGCTGAGACCCATCTCAACACTCCGGCCCATGCCGCCATTGCTCTCGACATGGCCCGCAAGTCGATGACTCTGCTCAAGAACAACGGCATACTGCCCCTGGACCGCAAGTCGGGCAAGAAGATATATGTGATGGGCCCGAATGCCAACGACTCGGTGATGCAGTGGGGTAACTACAACGGTTCACCGGCCCACACCGTCACTATTCTCGACGGCATACGCGCCTACGTTCCCGATGCCCGCTATGAGCGCGGTTGCGCTCATGTGGTGAGCGATAACAAGGCTTCGATGTTCGGCAACATCAAGGGTGGCATGAATGCATCCTACTGGAATGGCCATTCAACCACCGGCAAGCCTGTCGCTACAGCCAATTACACCACACCTATCAATCTTGACGGTGGCGGTGCCACTGTGTTTGCCCCCGGCGTGGAGCTGACCAATTTCTCGGGTATCTACAAGGGTACTTTCGTGGCTCCCGAGGATGGAGACTACATCATAGAGTTCGAATCGAGCAAAGGGGAGGAGGCTGTGCTCCTCAACGGCAAGGAGGTGATAGTGCGTCACCCCGAGGGCCGTCAGAACCACAAGGCTTCCTATATCTTCACTGCCTCCAAGGGCTCGAGCAATGATATCGAGATCCGCTTCAAGCACTTCGAGGGGGATGCGGTGATGAAATTTGACCTCCTTTCGGCCAAGAACGAGGAGCCTGATTTCGCCGATGCCGACATTGTGGTATTCGTAGGCGGTATCTCGCCCCAGCTCGAAGGGGAGGAGATGAAGGTGTCGGTGCCCGGTTTCCGTGGTGGTGACCGTGAGAGCATCGAGCTCCCCAACGTTCAGCGTCAGCTCATCAAGAAGATCAAGGACGCGGGCAAGAAGGTGGTCTACGTCAACTGCTCCGGCTCGGCTGTGGCCCTCACTCCCGAGGATGCCGAGTGTGACGCAGTGCTCCAGGCATGGTATCCCGGTCAGGCCGGAGGCCAGGCAGTTGCCGAGGTGCTTTTTGGCGACTATAATCCCGGCGGACGTCTGCCCATCACATTCTACAAGGATGACAGCCAGCTCCCCGATTTCGAGGACTATTCCATGGCCGGACGCACCTACCGCTATTTCAAGGGTGAGCCTCTCTATCCCTTCGGTCATGGCTTGAGCTACACCACATTCACCTACGGCAAGCCCAAGTATTCTGCCACCACTATCAAGGCCGGTGAGCCTGTCAAGGTCTCTGTCCCCGTGACCAACTCGGGCAAGATGGATGGCGATGAAGTGGTGATGGTGTATGTGAGCTGTCCTGCCGACCATTCAGGTCCCGTGAAGAATCTGCGCGGATTCAAGCGTGTGCATATTCCTGCCGGCAAGACCGAGAAGGTGGAGATAACACTGGACGCAGAGTCATTCTCGACATTTGACAACGCCACCCAGCGCGTGAATGTACGCCCGGGACGTTACATCGTGCATCTGCCTGAATCACAGCAGGAAATCACTGTAAAATAAACAACCGTTTATACTCCGGGGCGTTCAATAAATTGGGCGCCCCTTTCTCAGATTCCATAATATAGTCATGAAGTACGTAAAGATCATCCTTGCAGTCGTGGTATTTCTTGTGATGTCGATATGGGCAACCGTCCTCTACCGCGACGCTATCATTTCGTGGTGGATAGTCCCGTCGGTCACTCTCGCGGTGGGCGTGGCCACCGGTCTGCATCTGTGGAAGCCGTGGCGCTTCATCACGGGGAGCGACAACATGTGGCTCAATCTCGCGTGCCACGCCGTGTTTACTGCCGCATTTCTCTCCTTCATATTCTTTGGAGTCAACAATATGCTGGCCGACCGCTCCACGCTCCACACCGAGAAGGCCGTGGTGACAGCCCATTACAAGCAAGAGCATGACCGCACTCGCCGTGTGCGCCGTGGCCGGTATATACCCACGGGGGAGAAATACTACACCTACAGCCTGGAGATCATGTTGCACAACGGCGAGGCGAAAACCATCTCGGTGCCCCTGTCGCGCTACAACAATGTGCGCAACGGCGACTCAGTCTCCGTGCCCGTGTGCAAGGGGCTGTTGGGCATCACCGTGCTTCAGGTCGACAGTATAAAATATCCTGCCAAGAAGAAAAAGGCACGCCGGCGCATCCCCATGAGGCGGATGACCAATTAATGGAATGCAATGATAAGCCAGGATGAAATGCTCATGTAGATGAGCATACCTATGATATCGTTGGTGATCGAGATAAACGGCCCCGTGGCAAGCGCGGGGTCGATTTTTAATTTTTCGAGCGTAAGGGGCACGAATGTGCCGAATACCGATGCGAACATCACCACGCAGAACAGCGAGATCGACACAGCAAACGTGGTCACCTGATGTCCGGCTCCGATGGTGAAGTAGTTGTAGATAAATACAAGGAGGGCGATGATACCGCCGTTGAGCAGTCCCACGCCAAGCTCCTTCACGAGCTGACGGGCCGATTTCTTGATGTCGAGCGAGCCATTGGCAAGACCCTGCACCACGATAGCCGATGACTGTGTACCCACATTTCCGCCTGTACCGCCTATAAGAGGGATGAACAGTGCCAGAGCGGGATCCACCACGAAACCTCCCTCGAATTTCCCGAGGATAAACGAGTTGCACAATCCGCCTATCATGCCTATGAGCAGCCATGGGAGGCGAGCTTTGGTCTGGGCGAAGAGTTTGTCGTCGCTCTCCACGTCGTGGGTAAGACCCGAAGCCAACTGATAGTCTCGCTCGTTAGAGTCGCGCACCTTGTCCATCACGTCGTCCACGGTGATGCGACCGAGCAGACGGCCTATCGAGTCGATCACGGGCATCGCCACGAGGTCATATTTCTCGAAATCGAGAGCCACCTCGTCAATGGGGGTGTCGGCTTTCACCGCCACGGGATCATCCTCCATCACATGCTTGATCTTGGACACCGACGGGTGGGTGATCAGCTCCTTGAGGGGCAGAGTGCCCTTGAGGCGGTCGTCGTTGTCCACCACATACACGTAGTAGACCTCATCCATATCCTCGGCCTGCATCCTCATCTGCTTGATGCACTCGGGCATACTCCAGTTCTCATTGACCACGATCATCTCGGTGCCCATGAGACCGCCGGCGGTGTCCTCGTCGTATTGCAGAAGGTCGATGATGTCGCCGGCCTGCTCCACGTCGTCGATATGGCTGAGGATCTTGTCGCGCTCCTCCTCATCCAGTTCCTGGATGATGTCGACGGCGTCGTCGGTGTCGAGGTGCTCGATCTGCTTGGCGATATCCTCGGCATCCATCGTACTGAGCAGGAGTGAACGCTCGTCCTCGTCGAGTTCCATGAGCACGTCGGCCTGAGTGTCCTCGTCGAGAAGTTTGAACAGGTATTCCGCCTCCTCAAGGTCAAGGTCGCGGTACAGTTCGGCAATGTCGGCCGGGTGGAGGTCGGCCAGCTCCTCGCGGGCCGCCTCGTCGGCATGGTCCTCGATTATTTTACGCAGGTGCTGCAGATACTCTTCGTTAAACTCTTTCATTCTTCGCTACTGGTATGAAAGCGGGGGTGAGCACTCACCCCGCGGGTGGGAGATACTTACAGGAGGGGGCATCGCTCCCTCTCAGAGGTTGTGATTGAACACGACCTCTTATTCTTCTACTACGGTGGGCTCGTCGGGGACGATCAGTCCCTTGGCCTGTTCCAGCAGGGTGGTCAGTTCTATGAACTGGGCCACCGATAGCTGTTCGGGCCTCATGGTGAGCAACGGGGATTCCGGCAACGGCACTCCGGCCGGAAACAGTCCGCGTATGGAATTTCGTATCGTCTTGCGCCGCTGTCCGAAAGTAGTCTTCACTATCGACTTGAACAGCCTCTCATCACACCCCAGCGATGTCACATCGTTGCGGGTCATGATTATGACTCCGCTCTTTACCTTGGGCGGAGGGTTGAACACATTCTCATCGACGGTGAACAGGTATTTCACGTCATACCACGCCTGGAGCAGCACGCTCAGTATGCCCCGGGCCTTGGTACCCTCGGGGGCGGCGAGCCTTTCGGCCACCTCGCGCTGCAACATGCCCGAGCAGGCCGTCACCTGATCCTTGTAGTCGAGAATATGGAAAAATATCTGTGAGGATATGTTGTAGGGGTAATTGCCTATCACGCAGAACTTCTGCCCGTCGGGGTACAATGCCCCCAGGTTGAGTTTGAGGAAGTCGGCATCGAGTATCCTGCCGTGAAGTTCGGGGAAGTGATAGCGCAGATATTCGATGCTCTCGCCGTCGATCTCAGCCACTTTCACATTGTGGCCCAGCTCGATGAGGTATTTGGTGAGCACGCCCATTCCGGGCCCTACCTCAAGCACAGGCAGGCCTTTCCATGCGTCCAGCGTTTCGGCTATGCGCCGGGCCACATTCTCATCGGTGAGAAAATGTTGCCCCAAAGCCTTTTTGGGCTTTACTGCGCTCTCCTGCCGTCGGGGGCGCGGATTGGATGTCATGCGGTCTCTCTTCATATATACAAAGGTAGCTTTTTTCCGTGAAAAATTCCTGCATTATCGTTGAAAAAGATTTTCAGGAATTTTAAAACTATTTCAATATGCCTCGGAAAACCATTACCCGCCCCAAGTCGTTAGTATAGATGAAAGCACGAAAGGAGTGCCGCTCATCCACCACGGATGATGTTTCTCCCCGTAGGCTATCATATAGTAGTCCTTGACAACGAGTCTCGGGCTATGTGAGGAGCCCTTCACCGGGTATCTTCGCAAACTCCGGCGCAGGGCATCGTCCTATGAATTGGGGTGAGCTTTAAGCTCCGGCATTGAGAGAAGGTCTTTAGCCGTAAAGACCTTGGAAAGGCAAGAAGTTGCCATTTCCTTCTACACACGGCCCGGCAAGTGGTACATATTATCCCGCCGGGCCTTTTTTATATTCCGCTGTGCGGAAGTGGATGAGGTTATGGGGTTATAAGGTTATTTTGTTTTCGCAGAGGATTATTCCGCTGTGCGGAAGTGTGTGAGGTTAAGGGGGTATGAGGTTATTATGTTTTCGCCGAGGATTATTCCGCTGTGCGGAAGTGGATGAGGTTAAGGGGTTATGAGGTTATTCTGTTTTGTAGAAGGATATAGGGTTAATGATCCTCCCGCAACGTCCCGAAATTATAGGACGTCTTCGACGCCCATTTGGGTGGTATTTTCGTTTTCCCCACACCTCGGGAATCGCGCAAATCTGCCCTGGCGGGCGATTTTCACGTTCCCTCGTGGTGGGGCTACGATTTCATCGTCCCTTTAGGGCTTGGCATCGCAGAGGGTTATGCGGTATTCCGCTACGCGGAAGGTTAAGGGGTTATAAGGTTATTTTGCTTTCACGGATGGTTATAGGGTTAGGGATGCCCACTAAGCCCCGAAGGGGCGATGAAATCGTAGCCCCACCACGAACCTGACAAGCAAATCGCCCGTCAGGGCAGATTTGCGCCGTCGGGTGAGGTGTGGGGAAAACGAAACGCATACCAAATCGGGCGTCGAAGACGTCCTGTAATTTCGGGGCGTTGCGGGAGGGTATCCGGTTAATGAGATTATGGTCATCGGATGTTGCGGATGCGGCGCATGGCGGCGAGGAGGTCTTTCTTGGCCCGGCGCTCTTCGGCCCGGCGCTGACTGCGGGTGCCCGCTGATGAGACCGTGGCGGGTGCTGGGGTGGGTGCCGGTGCCGGATATTTCAGCGAATAGGAATACGGCTGGCATCCCGAGGGGTCGATGCGTACCTCGACCGGGCCGTCATAGATGGGATCGGTCTCGTCGGAATCGATCACGATACATCCGTTGCTGTCGGTGCGCAGACGGTCGGGGGTGACTACGGGGATTACTATGGCTCCCTCGGGGAGCTTGATGTTTTCGAGCGAGGAATTATCGGCTTTAGGTGTCTCCTGATTACTGGCCGTGGCGGGTTTTGAATCTTCGGCAACGGATGTCGCTTGAGCTTTTGCCTCTTTGCGCAGGCGGGCACGTTCGCGGGCTCGGCGCGAACGGTCGATTGCTGTGTCGATGTCGTGACGCAGAAATTCAAAAGCGTGTCGGTCGGCCTCGGAGAACGCGAGTGAATAAGCGCTGTCGTTGTCGAGATAGAGACGGAGGGCGTTTTCCATCGCTTCAGTCCTGTCGGGGTCGAAAGAGTAGACCTGGCGGATACGCTGGATGAAACCGGAATAAGCTTTGCGGGAGATGGGGAGGACGTTGGTTGACATGGTTGCGGAGATTTTGATTGTTTACTCCGCAAAGATAATCATGGGAAACACTCTGAAAGGTGCGATAATGTCGCGTAGAAAATAAAATTTTATTCCGGTGCCGAGGTAGTGATGTTGAGCTTGATCGAGGGATCGGATTTCTTGGGCATAACCGTGGCTGTACACCATGATGCTACAGCCGGACGTATGATTGTGCCCCTTACCAATGTCACGTTTATTATATAGGCATTGCCCTCAACGGAGCCTGACACTTTGATGTCGTCATAACCATTGACATCGTGGCCTTTGGCAATGACAAGTGAGTTTTTGTTGAAATCGATATTGCATCCGGCGGGTAGAGGAGCGCTCATCAGGGCCTTGTATTCGGTGGTGTTGCGTATCAGATACGTCCCGTCCTCAATTGCTTCGCTCCCGGAGTTTTCATATACCCAAGAAGTCCCTGCTTCGGCATAATCCTCATCATCATGGCATGACGGCAATAATAATAAGAACAAGACGGCGAGTGTGAAGATATGGACAGGATATTTCATAAAATTATTTTTTGCAAAAATATGGTAAAGTATTCGATTCCCAATCATATTCATGTATCACATACATGTTATTTTGTCTCATGTTCAGTGGGTAAATTAAAAATCCCGGGAGAATCGGCTGTAATTGCGATTCTCCCGGGTATTATAGGTGATTTATAAGGCGTACTTTTTATTTAGTCACGCGCTCGAGCCACTTAACCATGGCAAACATGATGCCCATGGATACCACGCACACGGCGAGGAATACTGCCCATGCTACCCAGATGGGGGCCTTGTTGTAGATCAGCGGGCCGATCCAGAGCATGAGGTTACCAACGGCAGTGGCGCCGAGCCACAGACCCTGGCAGAGACCCTGCATGTGCTTGGGAGCTACCTTGGATACGAACGAGAGACCCAGGGGCGAGATGAAGAGCTCGGCCACGGTCATGAAGAAGTAATAGGTGATGAGCACCCAGGGTCCGGAGAGAAGTCCGGCCTTGGCAGCCTCGGTGAGCGAGCGGAACTCGGTGCCGGAGGGATAGCCCATGTAGAGGGAGTAGATGGTCATGAACAGATAGGCGATACCGGCCAGACCCATACCGATGGCGATCTTGCGGGGAGTGGAGATCTCCTTGCCCTTGCGTGAGAGCGATGCGAAGAACATGATGATGAACGGAGTGAGCACGATCACGAAGAAGGGGTTCACAGCCTGCCATATCTCGGGAGCGATAGTGGATGTGTCCACGAAGTCACGCGCGAAGAGCGACATGGAGGTACCGTTCTGATGGAATGAGAACCAGAAGAAGATGGCGATGCCGAGCACTGCGAAGAGGGCATACATTCTCTGCTTGATCTCCTTGGCCATAGCCTGCTTCTCCTCGGCGGTGTACTTCACCTCCTCGGCGGCACCACGGCGCACGGGGGAGGGGAGACCTTTCTTGACGGCGAGGAACACGAAGAGCGAGATGAGCATGGCGGCTACCGATGCGATGAACGAGTAGTGGATACCGGTGTTGAACACGTCGAGATACTTGGTACAGAACTCGGAGATGTTCTCGCCCTGGTGGCCTACCTGGCTTGCGAGGGCGTAGAGGTTGTTCATGTTCTCGTCGGTCATCGAGTCGGTCACGCTCAGGTACTCGTGGCACATGGCGGGGAACGATGCGTTGTATGACATATTGTTGGCGTTGAGCCACCAGCTGCGCAGCATGGGAGCCACGAACGGAGCGAGCACGCCACCTATATTAATAAACACGTAGAAGATCTGGAAACCCGAGTCGCGCTGTGAGCTGTACTTGGGGTTGTCATAGAGCTGACCCACGATGGCCTGGAGGTTGCCCTTGAACAGACCGTTGCCGAATGCGATGAGGAACAGAGCCACGCAGGTGACGGTGAGAAGCCATGAGGTGTTGCCCTCGGTGGCGAGCACCGGAATGGAGAGGATGATGTAGCCCACGGTCATCACGAGCAAGCCCGAGATGATGGTGCCCTTGTAGTTCTGGGTCTTGTCGGCGATATAACCGCCCACGAGGCTCAGCACATAGATACCGGCGTAGAAGAAGGAATAGATTAAGGTACTTGTCTCCTCGTTGAGTCCAAACTTGGAGCACAGGAACAGCACGAGCACCGCGTTCATGATGTAATATCCGAAACGCTCGCCCATGTTACTCAGGGCCGCTGGTATCAGGCCCTTGGGGTGGTTCTTAAACATAATGTGATGAATGGAGTTGGTTTATGGATTTTTTGCAAATATACGATAAATGCCCGTTTCCGCAAAAAAATCTTACGGAACTTCTTAATTTTAGCCTTTCATGGGGTTTCGCGGGTGTTTTTGTCATGTCCTCCACGGGCTTATCACTCCTCGGTGAGAAATTCTATCTCGTCGAGCAGCTGCATGGCCACCGGGGCGGTGAGGCGGCACCCGGCCTGACGCTCGGCCTCGGCAAACGGCCTGATCTCCAGGGCAAGCTCACGGGCATCGGGCAGCCCGGACTCGCGCCCGGCAGGGGTCTGGGCGAGAGTGAGCAGATTGAACATGAGGCGCAGGGCGGTGTAGCGGGTCATGTCGCGGTCGGAGGTCATAGCATCGACGGCCATGCCAAACGCGCCGTCGACATACCGGAGCAATTTCTGGCACAGCACGTCGGCCACCTCCACAGTGGGGGCCTCGGCGAGCCATCGGCGGGCGGTGTCGCCCGACATCTCGCCACGCGGATAGAGCATCGGGGCGAGGAGCATACTCTCGCGTGTGCGGCGGTCGGCCCACATCTCTTCGGCCAATGCGGCCTCGTGGGGCTGTTCGTCGGCTATCTCCACCACCTGGGGCAGATTGAGTCCGAATATCATGCGGTAGTCAAGTCCGGCCTTGCGGAGAGTGTCGGCGATGATGCCGTTGCGCATAGCGAAGAAGCGGCGCTTTATGATCTGGATTCTGTTGTATTCAGCCATGTTCAGTTGAGTTGATTGACAAAATTAACGAATTTTCTTCTAACAAATCGGCCCTTTCAAACGTTTTGATGAATAAAACAACTATTATTATGAGTAAAAAGGAATCCAAAGGTTATTCGATCTGGCTTATCATAGGGGTTATTGTCCTGATTGTGCTGTTGCTTGTGTGGCTCACCGTGGCCGACATCTTCGGCGACACCGATGTGGCGGCATTCGTGACACCCCTCGCAAATATTCTTCCTGTAGACGGTGTCATATAACACGCCGTTTTTGGAAAATCAACAATTAATGCTAATTTTGCATCAAATTTAACACAATTAACTTAAAAAAGAGATAAAGATGAAACTACTCAAATTCATAGGCGTCCCCATGCTCGCAGTGTGCGTGCTCGGAATGACCGGTTGCTCCTCCATGACCAATACCGGTAAGGGAGCTCTTATCGGCGGTGGTGCAGGTACAGGCGTAGGCGCAGGACTCGGCGCTCTCATCGGCGGTGGCAAGGGTGCCGCTATCGGTGCCGCCATCGGTGCTGCCGTAGGTACAGGTGCCGGAGTTCTCATCGGCAAGAAGATGGATAAGCAGCAGGCCGAGCTCGAGGCCGAGCTGGCCAAGCAGGCTCAGATCGAGAAGACCACCGACTCCAACGGTCTCCAGGCTATCAAGGTGACATTCAACGGCGGAATCCTCTTCCCCACCAACGGCACCACCCTCAGCGCAAGTGCCAAGAATGACCTCACCAAGTTTGCCTCCTCACTCATCGGCAACCCCGATACCAATGTGCAGATCTACGGTTATACCGATGATACCGGCTCTCTGGCCGTGAACCAGCGCGTGTCGACCGGACGTGCCGATGCCGTGCGCAACTATCTGCTCAACAGCGGTGTTGCAGCTTCGCGTCTCTCGGCCGAGGGTCTGCCCATGCAGGACTACGTGGCCTCCAACGCCACTCCCGAGGGCCGTGCCCAGAACCGTCGCGTGGAGATCTACATCACTGCCAACCAGCAGATGATCGATGCCGCCAACAACGGTACCCTCCAGTAATTGAAATCATAAATCATCGATTCTAATTATACCCTTCATGAGCGGACACCCTCACCCGGTGCCCGCTCATGTCGCGTAATAGGATTTCGCGTGTTGGGCATTTGGATTTGCGTAAACGGAGCAGGATTCTTAATTTTGCAGAAAAATCAAGAATCCTCATGAGCATAACGGTATTAGGAATCGAATCGTCGTGCGACGATACATCGGCGGCAGTGATCCGCGACGGCATATTGCTGAGCAATGTAATAGCCTCGCAGGATGTACACGCCGAGTATGGCGGAGTGGTGCCCGAACTCGCGTCGAGAGCCCACCAGCAGAACATTGTGCCTGTGGTCGACACCGCCCTGAAGCGTGCCGGCATAGACAAGAGCGAGCTATCGGCCATAGCGTTCACCCGCGGGCCCGGTCTGCTCGGGTCGCTCCATGTGGGGACATCGTTTGCCAAGGGGCTTTCCTTAGGTCTGCGTGTGCCCATAGTGGATGTCAACCATCTCCACGGGCATGTGCTGTCCCATTTCATACGCCGTGAGGAGAACGATCCGGTGCCCGAATATCCGTTCCTGTGTCTGCTCGTGTCGGGCGGAAACAGCCAGATCATCCTTGTGCGCAATTACAATGACATGGAGATTCTGGGCCGTACCATCGACGATGCCGCCGGCGAGGCTTTCGACAAGTGCGCCAAGGTGATGGGACTGCCTTATCCCGGCGGTCCGCATATTGACCGTCTGGCCGCCGAGGGGGATGCCTCGCGATTCAAGTTTGCCAAGCCCCATATCCCCGGGCTCGACTACAGTTTCAGCGGACTCAAGACCTCATTCCTCTACACCCTGCGCGACAATCTCAAGCTCGATCCTGAATTCATCGAGAAGAACCGTGCCGACCTGGCCGCCTCGCTCCAGCGAACTATCATCGACATACTGATGGACAAGCTCGACAAGGCCGTGAAGCAGACCGGGGTGAAGACCATAGCCATAGGCGGAGGTGTCTCGGCCAACTCGGGCGTGCGCGACGCTGTGGCTGAGTATTGCTCGCGCCGTGGACTCACAGCTTTCATCCCGCCCCGTCTTTTCACTACCGACAATGCCGCTATGGTGGCCATAGCCGGATATTACAAGTATCTCGACCGCATCTTCTGCCGTTACGACGAGGTGCCCTATGCAAGAACCACAATATGAACGTATCGATAATAGTGATCGGTGACGAGCTGCTCATAGGGCAGGTCACCGATACCAATTCGGGCTGGATAGCCCGCCACATCGCTCCCTACGGATGGGAGGTGAACGACGTGCAGACCGTGGGCGATAATCCCGATGACATCACCCGGGCCATCGACCGGGCGTTTGAGAGCAGCCAAGTGGTGCTAACCACCGGCGGACTCGGCCCTACCAAGGACGACATCACCAAGGAGGTGCTGAGGCGCTATTTCGGTGGCGAGATGATCACCGATCCTGCCGTCACCGAGAATATCCACGAGATATTCAACCGCCGTGGTATAAAGATGAATCCTCTCACCGAGGCTCAGGCCATAGTGCCAAGCTCGTGCCGGGTGATACAGAACCGTGTGGGCACCGCGCCCATAATGTGGTTTGAGCGTGATGCCGACCATGTGCTCGTGTCGATGCCCGGCGTGCCTTTCGAGACCTCGACCATGATGGCCGAGGCAGTGTTCCCGGCCCTGCGCGAGCGTTTCCCTTCGCCGGTGCATATCGAACATGCCGTGCTCATGGTCACCGATTACACCGAGAGCGCCCTGGCCATGAAGATAGCCCCGTGGGAGGAGGCTCTGCCCCCGTATCTCCATCTCGCCTATCTGCCCAAGCCGGGACTGATACGTCTGCGCCTTGACGGACATCACGAGGATGCCGAGATGGTGTGTGATGAGGTGGCCCGCCGGATCGGGACGCTCAAGGAGATACTTGGCCCCGCCGTGCTTGCCGATTCCGACCTCACCCCCGCCGAGATACTGCTCAAGGAGTGCCGTGAGCGCGGAGTGACCGTAGCCACTGCCGAGAGCTGTACGGGTGGCAACATAGCTCACGAGCTTACGCTGATACCGGGAGCGTCGGATGTGGTGAACGGAGGCATAATCTCCTACAGCAACGAGGTTAAGACCCGCGTGCTTGGGGTGGATCCCGCTGACATCTCGGCTCACGGAGCCGTGAGTATCCCTGTGGTGAGGCAGATGGCCGCCGGAGCATGTAGGGCCACAGCATCAAGCCTGGCCATGGCTACGAGCGGTATCGCCGGCCCCGGTGGAGGCACTGCCGAGAAGCCTGTGGGAACGGTGTGCATCTGCGTGCGCTACGGCGACAAGGAGATGTACGAGACGGCACGTTTCAACGGTTCGCGCGAGCGTATCATAGACTCGGCCACCACCCGCGCCCTGATTCTCGCAGTCAAGCTCCTGCGCTCGTAAACGCTGCTACATTATAATATTAAGACATAATATTAAGACCATAGGTCAAGAGGCTGGTTTTGCTCTCTTGACCTATGGTCTTTTTAACTTTTATCTATGAGGGTCGTTACGATTTCAGCGAGAGGATGAACGACGCGCCCTTGGTGATCTCGGGATCGAGGGTGAGTGATCCGCCCATCTTCTCGGCACGGAGAGCGCATATCGGCAACCCGAGACGGTCTCCCTCGGTGATATCGTGGGCCGAGTTGAAAGCCTTGAACAGCCCCTCGCGCTCCTCGGTGGGGATACCTGCGCCATTGTCGGTGACTACAAACTGGAAGCTCGTGGCACCCCTCTTGCGGTAGGCGAGAGTGATGCGTCCCCCCTCGGGGGTATATTTGGCGGCATTGTCGAGCAGGTGGGCCAAAATCTTCTCAACGCCCTGGCGGTCGATTCTCACCATGCCCTTGGTGCCGTCGAGATGGAGCGTCACCCCTTTGCGCAGGCGGGGACGCACTTCATTGGCCAGCTCGTTGGCCATCGACTCGACATTCACCTCCTCGAGCGAGGTGTGATCCACAGCCGGAGCGCTGTCGACTGCCGACAGTTCCTCCACTTTCCTCACATATCCCTTGAGGCTCTTTACGGCGGGATCCTCGGGATCGAGCTTGTCGAGAGCAGGCTCCATGGTCGACGACATGTTCTGTAGCATGGCGCTCTTGGCGGCGCTGCGCATGTCGGCCTCCTCAGCCATACGCTTGATATGGCGGTTCTTGGCGCGTACACGCTGATAGAATACCGCGCCCATTCCCAGGGCTGCCACCGCAATCACAAAAAGGGTGATAAAAACGATCATCAGACTGGTGCGCGAATTGATGGTGCTCTGCTTCTGGGCCACCTCAGCCTCGCTCTCGGCCATCTCCTGCTTCACCTTGCCAAGCTCGGTGTCGGCATTGATAGCCTCGATGGAATCGCTCCATTTCATATAGTTCTCGAATGTACGCTCCACGAGACGGGCATCGTTGGACGACACGGCCCTGTCGATCAGCTTCTGATAGGCGGTATCGGCTGCCTTGTAATCCTTGGCGGTCTCGTACTGGCGTATCAGGCGCGAGATGCAACGGTCGCCGAGCTGATTGCGTCCCACCGAATAGTAGAACTGGGCTTCGGTAAAGAGCATGTCGTTGGTGATGGCGGTGTTGTCGATCTTCTTGGCATAGGTTCCCATTTCCTGGAGCCAAGCCTCGGCCTGGGCATTATTGTTCATCTTGCGGTAGAGGCGGTAACGGGTGCGGGCCGTGTAGAAATAGGCCTCGGGGAGCGAGTCGGCCGATACACCGCGCTCGCCCATTATCTTATCGAGGCCTGTCACGAGTTTGAAGGCCCCGTCGTAATTCTTTGCCTCGGCACAAGCCTTGGCCGCTCCGGCCAGCGATTTGGCCGCCTGTACATACTGATGCGAGGCTACCTGGGAATTGTAAGCCTTTATATAACGGTTGAAATCGGCCTGCGTGTCGGCCATCGCCAGCATCGTGGCGAAAGTCATGATTATGACCATGCATACCATTCGTCTCATAATAGAAATAGTTTTTTAACGTGTTTCTCTTATAACACACCATCCTGCCAAAAAGTTATATGTCACGCGCAATTTAAAAAACGGCTGTTCCGTATACCTAAAAACAGCGATTGGACAGGTGTATAATACCCACTTTTGAGTATTGCCGGGGGGATGGATTACCACTACCTTTGCACTGACCGTATAACGGTCTTGTGCCCGTGAGTTCAGATATTACCAATCGTTAACCATTATCTATGATTTTAGAGTTAAAATCGTGTAAAATCGTCCAAACTGTATGAATCTTGTCGGTCATGAACGCGAAATTTTGTAATTTTGCATACTTGCCTGACTGACAACCTTGCATAGAATCATCAATCAACCATTACTATTACACTCATTTTTCAAAACACAATGCCAAAAACATTAGTAACCATCTGCAAGATGATGATAGCCGTTATAGCCATCGGTGTGTCATCGTCACTGACAGCATTTGCCCAGCAGGCAAATACTTTCAGTATCAACGGAACGGTCTACGAATACACCCAGGGAGGCGATTCGATCCCTGTGGAGTTCGCAGTCATAGCGATCCCCGACTTCGGCATAGCCACCACCAGCGCGACTGACGGCACCTATACGCTCAAGGACGTACCCCGTGGCAAGGCTGTGATCAATGTCTCTTATGTGGGAAAAGTAACCATCGAGAAGCCTGTGGAAGTGAATGGTCCCATGACCCTCAATTTCACCCTGCGCGAGGAGAACTTCAAGCTCAAGGAAGTGATGGTGACAGCCCAGGCCTCCAAGGCCGGCGGAGCCACCTCGTCGATGATAGGACGCAACGCCATGGACCACATGCAGGCCACGAGCCTCAGCGACATAATGTCGCTCCTGCCCGGCGGACGGACTTCCGAGCCCAGTCTCGATGAAGCCAAGACCATCAATATACGCAAAGCAATAACGAGTAACCCATACGTATCCAACAGTGCCAAATCGGGTGCCGAGGCGATGAACGCGATGGGTACAGCCCTGATACGTGACGGCGCTCCCATCTCCAATAACGCCAATCTCTCTACCCTCACCACTTCGGTTAAGGGCGAGACCGGCACTGTAGGTGCTTCGGAAGGTGTGGGAGATGTAAATGAGGGAGCCGACCTGCGCAAGATCTCCACCGACAATATCGAGTCGATCGAGGTGATACGCGGTATCCCGTCGGTGGAGCACGGTGATCTCACCTCGGGAGCCATAATCATAAATTCCAAGGCCGGACGCGAGCCGCTCCGCATCACCGCCAAGGCCAATCCTAAGGTGTACATGGGATCCATCAGCACCGGATTCTCGCTCGGTGAGAACCGTGGAGGCCTGAATATCAGTGCCGACTATGCTCACAATACGAACGACCCGAGACAGTCGTACATAAGTTATCAGCGTACCTCGGCCAGAGTGATGTACTCCAAGGAATTTTCCCGGAATCTCCGATCCAATACCTCGCTCAACTTTATCTACGGCAAGGATCAGCGATCGCTTAACCCCGACGATGAGTCATCCCAGCGTGCATCACGCGGAGAGGACTACGGACTCACATTCAACACCAACGGTCTGTGGAGCATCAACAAGGGGTGGCTCAAGTCGCTACGCTATGTTGCCTCGGGTACTTACACCTCACGCCAGTCCTACTATCAGGGACTCGCCACCTCCAATAATACCCCCTATACCGGATCGCTCGTTGACGGGGCCGTGATCACCAACCGTCCCGGCCAGTCGATTTTCGATGCCGAGGGGAACGAGATCACCAACTTCGGGCCGGAGGATGCCGACAAGTATGCCTACTGTCTCCCGTCGAGCTATCTCACCAAATACAGCATCGATTCACGCGAGGTGAATGTGTTCGGCAAGCTTGTGGCAACCCTGTTCAAGCAGAGCGGATATGTGAACAACCGCATACTCCTCGGCGTGGATTTCCGCTCCGACGGCAATGTGGGGCACGGCAAGAGATTCAACCCCGAGAACGCACCCCAGCGCGAGGTGACCCAGGTGAATGCCTCGTTCCGCCCCCGCGATTACCGCGATGTGCCATTCCTGAACCATGTAGGCCTCTTTGCCGAGGAGAATTTCATCTGGCAGATGGGGCTCCATGAGCTGCGTATCCAGGCAGGTGTGCGTTACGACCATGCCAACCGTGTGGGCGGTGTGGTGTCGCCGCGATTCAATGCCTCGTTTGAGGTGATACCGAGCAAGCTGTGGATACGTGGAGGATATGGTATAACAGCCAAGATGCCCACAATGCTCTATCTGTTCCCCGAGCGTTCCTACTTCGAGTACATCAACCTCAACGAGCTTGCCACAAGCAGTATCCCTGAGGAGGACCGCATCTACATGACCACCACCAAGGTGTATGACGTGGACAATTCCCATCTGAAGATCGCCACCAACCACAAGGCCGAGGTAGGATTTGACCTGCGTCTGGGCCGCAGCACCCTTTCGGTCACCGGTTTCTACGAGAATCTCAAGAACGGCTACTCGCTCTCCAAAAACTTCAATACATTCTCCCCTTTCCTCTGGACCGAGTACAAGCGCGATGCCGATGGACAGATTGTGGAGAAATCATCCTCCCAGATACTATCCTCATGGTATGCTCCCGGCAACGATGTCGCCATCACCTCGCGTGGAGTGGAGTTTGACCTCACCTTGGGCCGTGTCGAAAAGATCAATACTTCATTCTCGCTCAATGGCGCATGGCTCCGCACCCGCAGCAGCAACATGGCATACACATTCAGCGACGTGACCGACGGTAGCGTGGCCTCGAAGCGTAAGGATATAGCCATATATGACTGCAATTCGCTCACTTTCTATGAGGAGAACATGAACACCTCGCTCCGCATCACCCACAACCTGCCCCGCATCGGCTTCGTGGTTACTCTCACCGGTCAGGCGGTGTGGAAGGATGCCAACTGGGCCACTTACACCAATTATGATATCCCCGTGGGCTACATGTCGCTCCAGGACGGCAAGCCTCATTTCTTCGAGAAGGATCAGTTCCCGACTATCGAGGACTTCCGCGACTCGGAATTCGGATACATGTATGAGAACCGTAAGCACGTCTATGAGAAGCGCGAATCATTCAAGCCCTATTTCGTGTTCAACATGAATGTGACCAAGGAACTCGGCGACCTGATGCGCGTGTCGTTCTTCGCCAACAACATGTTCCGCAGCTATCCACGCCGTGCCGATGTCCGTGAACCCGGTACCTATTATCTCAAGAACAACCGTTTCTACTTCGGTGTGGAACTTTCGCTCACCCTCTAATCAATTGTAACGATGAAAAAACTTATATATGCCCTGCTGTCGGTAATGACTCTCGGACTGGTCTCGTGTGATCAGTTCAACGAAGCCTCCGATGCGCAAAATGTAATCGGTCAGGATGTGAGAGTTTCGGTCTGGACCAAGGCCGGATCACGTGCCGAAAGCGGAAACGTGACATTCGGTGACGATATGCTCATAACCATGGACAACTATACCGAAGGTCTGCACTACGAGCAGAAATTTTCGGGAAGCGAGTGTGTGGTCAAGGACGTGGTGCCGGGAGTCTACTCCATGTCGGTGAGCGGTACGGCCTATGACGAGGATGGATCGCCCATTCTTCTCATGGCAAATATCGTGAATCGTCCCATACTCGCCTCGAGTGCCTCCGGAAGCAATCAGGCTACCGGTGCTGAAATCAACATCGAGGTGAAAGGCGCCCAGATAGGTAACCTTGTATTCTCCGAGGTCTACTATTGCGGGTCGAGTCCATGGTATTTCCGCGATCAGTTCTATGAGATCGCCAACAACAGCGATGAGGTGCAGTATCTCGACGGCCTCTACTTCGCCAATACCGATCCCATTGATTTCAACAAAGTGAAACCGATATGGCCGGCCGAGGATGAGGACGGATACGTGTATGCATCACGTGTGTGGAAATTTCCAGGAAACGGAAGCGATTATCCTCTGCAGCCCGGTGAATCATGTGTCGTGGCCCAGTTTGCGGCCAATCACAAGTTGCCCACTTTCAACCCCAACTGCCCCATCGATGGCTCGCAGGCTGAATTTGAGTTCTACATGAACAGCGCCACATATACCGACCAGCCCGCCGAGAACATGTTGCATGTGTTCTACGACGGCAGTGCCGAGATGGGCTCCATAGAGATGTATCTCACCTCGGTGTTCGGAGTAGGTCTCATGGTATTCCGCGTTCCTGAGGGGGTCGACTGGGATCCCGTTCATGACAGCGCCATGAGCACCACCGACCTCGGGAGCAAATATGGTACTCTCTATGCCAAGGTACCTGTGGAATATGTGGTGGATGCCGTGGAGTGTGTGCGCAACGCATCCTATAATGACACCAAGAATTTCCCGGCGATCATGGACGGGGGATTCGTCACCGTGGGCAGTTCCTATCTCGGTGTAGGCGTGGCACGCCTTGTCGATGAGGAAGCCACCGCCACCTCGGGCCATGTGAAATACAAGGACACCAACAATTCGGTCAAAGACTTCGAGAGCGGAGTAGTCCCCGTGATGCACCGTCACTCCACTGCTCCCGCATGGAGCCATGTCAATAAATAATTATCAATTCTGTTAATTACGATTTCTGATGAAACACTATATATCCAAGACCGGAGCCATGCTTCTTGCCACGCTGATGAGCGCTCCGGCTGTCATGGCTCAGACTGAGGCTCAGTCACAGCTGTCGCCCGAGGGGTACTCTCCGGCGGCTCTTGAGCTCCTCAAGGAGCAGAGGCTGTGGTTCAAGTCGTCCAATGCCGCGGGTGCCGTCCTCGACGATACCCGTAACTATTCCGAGGTGAAGATAGGCTACGATCAGACCTCGGGCAATTTCCACCGCCCCCAGGAGGGGAAGAGCGTGAGCAATGCCGGGGTCGACTGCGAGGGGTTCATGAATCTCGGTTCGGCCCTCGTGTGGGGCGAGTTCTCCTTCAAGCAACGCAACGTCAATGAAGCATCGTTCAATGCCTCGATCGCCGATCCGTTCCGCGGAATGCCGTTCTTCATGGCCGATGAGCATCTGAGCGACTGGCGCAATCAGAACTATGACATGAAGTTCCGCGCCTCCACTCCGCTCTATTGGGGCAAGCTCGCTTTCGGAGTGGAGGGCACTTACCGGGCCGCAATCGCCGCCAAGCAACGCGACCCGCGCGTGGATACCCGCTACTTTGAACTCGGGATCAACCCGGCACTGGTCTATTCCATCAACGGCAAGCACTCCATCGGTGCCGATTTCCAGTACACCTCGCTCAAGGAGGATTCCCGCATGAGCAATGTCAATAATCTTGACGACCAGACTTACTATTTCCTCTTCGGTCTCGGTGCCGCCACTGTGGAAATGGGAAGCGGAATCCGGACTGACTACCACGGTCACATAGCCGGAGGCGGATTGCAGTACAACTACAATAACGGCTCCTCGTTCAACATTCTCGCCGGTGTCGACTACACCCGCCATGTGGAGAATGTGGACCGTAACCCCACAATCCCTCAGAAAGCCGCATCGGTCAAGGATGATACCTGGAAGGCAAGCATCGAGGCCACAGTCAACGGCGCCCGCTTCGCCCATCGGATCAACCTGGGCGGATACTCCCGCGACATAAAAGGAATCCAATATGTGAGCGAGAACAACGGCGACCTTGAAAATCCGGGTTGGTCGGTGCTTGAGTACGATGTACGCTCCACATTCCGCACCACCCGCCTCACGGCCGACTATTCGATCGTGAGAAAGCGTGCCGATGAGTATGCCTGGCGTGTGGATGCCGGCGTGACCTACAACAAGCAGAAGGACCGCTATCTGCTCCCCGAGGCCCGCAAGAACTCGAGCGGAGTGTACACCCACCTTACTGCCAAGTATAATTTCAATCTCGGCGACAAGATGAACCGTCGCCTGCTCATAGCGGCCACCGGCGGAGTCATGTCGGCAGGGAAGGGGGAATATGTGTATTCCGACGCTCTCCCTCAGCTCCCCACCATCACGGTGCTTGAGACCGGCAATATCAATTATCTTTCCTCTGATTACTGGAATGTGGGCGGCTCGGCCACCTATTCACAGCAGATCAAGGGGGACAACCGCATGAACGCATACGCCCGCGCCGAGATAAATTATGTGAAGACAAGCGATTTCGATTTCAATCACCGCCGTTACATGTCATTTGCCATAGGCGTGACTTTCTAAAGTCCTCACAATATACGACTTCTTAACTTACCAATCATAATGCACATCAAGTCATCATTGATTGGCGTCGCAGTCCTGGTGACAGTCTGCCCTACAATTTCGTGGGCGCAGACTGTCATCAGGCCTGACGCCAAAATCACCAAAACATCATTTGCCGTCATCACCGACACCCCTACTTGGGAGGAATGCTCCGGCAACATGAAAACTTTCGCGGATCAGCTCGGCACCGAGGATCTGCCCACATTCATAGTCCATTCGCGCTGGAAATCGCCCGAACAGGTGAAAAAAGTGATCAAGGACCTGCACCGCAAACACTCGCTCGAGGGGGTGATGCTGGTAGGCGACATCCCCGTGGCCATGATACGCAAGGCCCAGCATCTCACGTCGGCCTTCAAGATGGATGAGACCACCGACTGGTGGGAATCATCAGTGCCGTCTGACAGATTCTACGATGATTTCCATCTGAAATTCGATTACCTCAGGCCCGATTCCACCCATGCGGGATTCTTCTACTATGATCTCGCGGCTGACTCGCCGTCGCAGATCAAGTGTGACATCTATTCGGCCCGCGTGAAGCCTGTGACCGGTGCCGGCACCGAGACTGTAGGCTCCCCCGCCGAGCAGATCAACCGCTTTTTCGCCAAAGCCATAGCCGAACACCGTGCCGACAACATGCTCGACCAGTTCTATTCCCACACCGGCGAGGGGTCATACTCCAACTCGCTCAATGCCTGGACATCGGAGGCCGCCACGATACGTGAGCAGATGCCGGGCACGTTTGACTCCCCCGCCTCGCCGGGCAGAGCGCGATTCACCCGCTACAGTTTCGCTTCCTATCCCAAGGATGATATCATCAACCAGTTGGTGCGCGAGGATCTCGACCTCACCATATTCCACGAGCACGGCGTGCCCGACCGCCAGTATATCTCATCCATCCCTGCGAGCGATGAACTCGATGACCACGTGGCCCTCTACCGCGAGATGCTCCGCAACCGCGCCCGCCGGGTGGCCGATGATCCCGGGAAACTTGCCGATCTTGAGGCCAAAAACCGCGGGATGGGGCTCGACTCGGCCTGGTGGGCTGACTATGCCGACCCGGCTGTGATCAAGGCCGACTCCATTACTGATGCTGACCGAGGCATACTGCTCCCAGATATCACCGCCTTCAAGCCCAACAGCCGTATGGTGATATTCGATGCCTGCTACAACGGAGATTTCCGTGAGGAGGACTGCATAGCCTCGCGCTACATTTTTGCCGATGGGAAGACCGTGGCCACGTTTGCCAACAGTGTGAATGTGCTCCAGGACAAGCAGGCCAACGAGATGCTCGGCCTGCTGTGGCTTGGGGCGCGTGTGGGCCAGTGGGCGCAGGAGACCAACATCCTCGAGAGCCATATCCTGGGGGATCCCACCCACCGCTTCACTCCGTCGGTGGCCGGGGTAGATGCCTCGGAGATATGCCGTGGGAAGTATGACGAGGCCGGTTTGCGCGCCCTGATGGACTCCCCCTATACCGATCTGCGCAACCTGGCCATGCATCGCCTGTGGCGCGGAGGAGCAACGGGGCTGTCGCAACTCTACGCCGACACTTTCCGCAACTCGCCGGTGGCTATGGAGCGCTACACCGCCCTGAGTCTGCTCGAGAAGCTCAATGATGACAATTACCGTGACATTCTGCCCGTGGCGCTCGCCGATGCCAACGAGTTCATACGCCGCACCACCGTGTCGCGCATGGGCCGTGTGGGCAGGGATGAATATGTGGCTGATCTCGTGGCAGCATATTTTGACGATACCCAGGCCGAGCGCGTAGTGTTTCAGATCGAGAACAATCTCCAGGCATTCAGCCCCGAAGCCGTCGAGAAGGCTCTCGGAGAGCGTAAATGTGCCCGCACCGACAAGCTCCGCAAGGCTTTCGGCCGGCAGACCACGGCCAATGAGGGGATACTCGGCGACGGAGCCGAGAGCAAGTGGAGAAAGCTATACATAAAGTCGCTCCGCAACAACAATATCCACGCTTCCCTCACCGATTACCTCGCCATACTCGATAATCCCGATGAGGATGAGGCGTTGAAACTGACCTTGCTCGACGCGCTCGCATGGTACAACCAGTCCTACCGCCGTGACGAGATCCTCACGGCATGTGACCGTCTGCGCCGCACCACCAAGTCAAAAGCCATCAGGAATCAGGCACTCCGCACCATCAACAGGTTAAAACAGTGACAATGAAACAGAAATCGATATTATCAATCATATTAGCCACCGTAACGGCAACATCGGCATTGGCCGAGGTTGTCACCGAAAAGCCGGTGGCCAAGGGGACGCCTACGTCGTTTGCCATCATCACCGACCGGGCCACCTACGATGCCACCCGTCCCGCCATGCTCCGCTACCGCGATGCCGTAGAGGCCGACGGACTGGCTACATATATAGTGCATGACGACTGGAGCTCGCCCACCCAGGTGCGCGAGGCCATCAAGGAGCTGTATGCCTCCGATCCGACCCTCGAAGGGATCGTGCTCGTGGGCGATGTGCCGGTGGCGATGGTGCGCAACGGTCAGCACATGACCACAGCGTTCAAGATGGACGAGGAGAAGTATCCTTATATCGACTCGTCGGTGCCCTCCGACCGTTTCTATGACTGCCTTGACCTGGAGTTCAGGTATCTGAAGCAGGACAGCACCAATGGACATCTGTTCTACTATGAGCTCACCGAGGATTGTCCCCAGAAGCTCGACCCCACATTCTACTCGGCGCGCATCCGCTACCCTCAGTTGCGTGGTGGTGACAAGTACGAGGGGATCTCGATGTTTCTCGACAAGGCCGCCCGCGCCAAGGCCGAGATGAAGGAGGATAAGGTGGACAGGGTGGTGTCGTTCAACGGCCACGGCTACAATTCCGATTGTCTCATGGCGTGGATGGATGAGGAGAAAGCCTACCGCGAGCATTTCCCCGGAGCGTTCGGAACCTCGACCGGATTCAAGCACTGGAATTTCCGCATGATGGAGCCGATGAAGGATCGCATATTCACCGAACTGGAACGTCCGGGGATAGACCTGTTCATGTTTCATGAGCATGGCGCACCCACCACACAGTATATCAACGGTTACGGAGAGACCTCCAATTATGACGACCGCATGTTTCAGATCAAGGCCGGAATATACTCGCGCATAGAGCGCGAGGTGCGCAAGGGCAATGACGAGGCCGAGGTTGTGGAGGCTTTTGCCAAGAAATATGCCCTCACGCCCGACTTTTTCAAGGATCTGCACAATCCGGATTTCCATGCCAAGGACTCGCTTGGCTATGCATCCAAGGATATTCAGGCCGATGAGTTTCACCACAGGGTCACAATGCCGAGGATGGTGATGTTTGACGCCTGCTACAACGGCTCGTTTCATGAGGATGACTACATCGCCGGGGAGTATCTGTTCAACCCCGGAGCCACTGTAGTGACCCAGGGCAATACCCGCAATGTGCTTCAGGACCGCTGGACCATCGAGATGATAGGTCTTCTCTCCCACGGAGTGCGTGCCGGGCAGTACAACCGCCTTGTGGCAACCCTCGAGGGGCACATGATGGGGGATCCCACCATGCGGTTTGCCCCGGTAGAGCCTAACACTCTGAGCGCCGACATGACCGTGCGCAAGGGGGACAAGGATTATTGGGAGGCGTTGCTCTCATCGCCTCACGCCGACGTTCAGTCCATAGCCCTGCGTATGCTCTCGGATACCGAGGGGGAGAAGGAGATGTCGCCCCGGTTGCTTGAGGTGTTCCGCACCTCGCCATTCAACACCACCCGCATGGAGGCACTCAAACTGCTGTCGGCATACTGCAACGATGATTTCAAGGAGGCTGTGAGACTGGGTGTCAATGATCCCTACGAGCGCATAGCCCGCATGAGCGCCGACATGGCCGGTGACATAGGCGACGTGTCGCTCCTGCCTGCCGTGGTGGATGCTTATATAGGGGGAAGTGAGCGCCAGCGTGTCAACTATCTCTTAGGCAACTCCTTGTCGCTGTTTCCCCGCGAGGAGGTGAAGCGATGTGTCGACCTCCATTATGCCGGCACGCGCCGATACAAGGCCGATGAGGAGAAGGAGGCTGTGATGAAGGGGATAGACCATGCCCACGATTTCGCTTTGAGCTATCATAAGCGCATCATCGACAGCTCGCTCGATGATGCCAGGAGGATATCGGCCATACGCATGGTGCGCAACAATCCCTATCACTACAATCTCGACAGCTATATGGCTGTGCTCGCCGATAGTTCCGCTTCCGATGCCGTGAGGGTGAACATGGCCGAGGCGCTGGGGTGGTTCACGCTCTCCCACCGCAAGGGCGAGATAGTGGATCTATGCCGTAAGCTGGCCTCGGATCTGGCCACTCCGCAGGCTGTAGCGGCTGAGCTGAGGCAGACTGTCAACCGCCTCAAATGACGATAAGACATAATTAACAACAATTTCAATAAATGCCTCTCAGATGCCTGAGAGGCATTTTTGTCCCCGTCTCCGGATATATTCCGGGGGTGGGGACGATCTGTTAACGGGGGTGGGGGGACTGAACCCACCATGCTTCTCATTGGTTTTAATTGAAAACTCGAAAGTCGTTTTTTTGTTACTCACAAGCTGTTTTAATTATTAATTTATGAGAAGACTACTAAACATCCTGATTGTCTCTCTATTCACCTTCGCCACAGCGAAGGCTCAGGAGATAGCTGTCGACTCGATCATGGCCGATACCGTCACAGCCGACACCACCACCGTCGCTCTTATCGAGACCGTAATGCCTCTCGTGGAGCCAACCGAGACCTATGCGCCCGATAGCCTTCTGGCAATGGCCATTCCCAATATACCCGAGGTTGCCGACCACAGGTCGATATACTGCCATCCGTATTCTACCAAGCTCAATGTCCCTGACTGGAAACGCCTATGGACCAATACAGCAGTGCTGAGCGGTGCATACGTCGGCACCCTGCTTGTGTTGCAGTGTCTGCCGGCCGATGCCACCTCGTGGAACCGCGCCGAGATCACCGGCACGCCTATGTTCAAGCGCTGGTACCGTAATGTGTTCAAGCTCGGTCCTGAATGGGATCACGACAACCCGATATTCAATTTCGTGCTCCATCCCTATGCGGGAGCTGCATATTTCATGGCCGCCCGTTCGTGCGGGTTCAACTTTTGGCGATCGATGCTCTACAGTGCGTGTGTGTCCACCATCGGTTGGGAGTTTGGTATCGAGGCATTCATGGAGCGCCCGTCCATCCAGGATATTTTCATCACTCCGCTTGTGGGCAGTGCCATAGGCGAGGTGTTCTACAAGGCCAAGCGCAGCATCGTGGCCAATGACTATCATCTGTTCGGGTCAAAATTCCTGGGCAACGTGGCAGTATTTCTCGTGGACCCTATCAATGAGGTGATCGACCTGTTCCGCGGACGCAACACCAAGTGTGCCGGCAATGGCTGGAGCGATCCATCGCAGACCGATATGGCCTATGACGGGCAGTCCGAGTCACCCTCGGTGGAGGGTTCGCTCACACCGTTTGTCTCCGGCTCCTACAAGGGATTCTCTCTCAAGATAACTTTTTAGACAGTATTTTTAGGAATATTCATTATATTTGTAACGGATAAGTAAGACCTACCCAACAAATCTTGTCTGATTATGAATATTGAATCATTCCGCGAATATTGCCTTTCGTTGCCATATACAAGCGAGGATATGCCCTTTGGAGATGAATATCTAATTATAAGGGTATGCGGTAAGATTTTCGCATGCATAGGACTTGAACGTCCTGATTATTTCGTGCTGAAATGCGATCCCGACTATGCCGTGGAACTCAGGGAGACCCATGAGGAGATCGAGCCGGCGTGGCACTGGAATAAAAAGTACTGGAACCAACTGAGGCTCTCGGGCAGTCTCGACGACGTATTTATCGGGGCGCTGATACGCCACAGCTATGAACAGGTGGTGAAAAAGCTCCCCAAGAAGCAACGTGAGGAGATAGGGGAGTATTGATCGCCCGGAAAGTGCTTGTTAATAGCCGGTGTTAAGGTATAGGCTCGCCTACGATAATGTCGTTGACCGGCACCGGAATATTTCGGTCCGACAGATAATTGTAATCTCCCTGCCGGTAGGCGGGTGATGCGAGCGACAGGCTGTCGTTGCGTACCGGAGTGGAGATTCCGGCGATGTCGAGCATGGTGTGGAATACCGAGGCCGACGTGATGACCCGGCGGGTAGTATTGTCGTTCAGGGCTGTGGTGGTGTCGGGATAACCGGCCCGGTAGCTGTCGGAGAGCCACACGAGCAACGGCACATGCAGCTCGTGGGCCGACGGGCGCGGAGAGGCGTGGAGAAACAGGCCTGATGCGTCGTCAAAAATATTTTCGCCGTGATCGGAGGTGTAGAGCAGTCCGGCTGTTGCGCCGGTGCGGTCGAGCTGTCCGATCAGAGAGTGGAGAAACATGTCGGTGTACAGGATGGTGTTGTCGTAGGCATTCAACAGTCCGTCGCGGTTCTCGGCGATGGCCTCGTCGGCATCATCGGGGGTGAAACGGGCCATTTCGGCCGGATAGCGCTCACGGTACTTGAAGTGGGATCCGTAGCAGTGGAGCACGATGAGCTGACGCTGGTTGCCGTCGGCCAGAATCTTGTCGACCAGCGGGAGCATGTCGCAATCATACACATTGGCCGATGCCGGAAGCTCCTCCTTGAGAAAATCCCATGAATCGGCTTCCTGGCCGAATATGTCGATGAATGAGTGGTTGGGGCGCTGGTTTGAGATGAACGCCGTGTGGAATCCTGCCTCGCGGAATGCTGTGATGATCCCTTTCTCGCGGTAGATGCGGTCGTAATCCTCGGCCGAACTTGCCGAGAGGAGCATAGGCACGCTCTTGTGGGTGGTGTTGGACTGAGTGTAGGCTCGGGGGAATTTTATGAGGTTCCCGGTTGAGGAGAGCAGGGGGGTGGTGTCGCGGTTATAGCCGTAGAGACCGAAATTCTCAGCACGTGCGGTCTCTCCGATCACCAGCACATACACCTCGCGCTTGCCGGCGGTATGGAGCGGGCGGGCCTCAAACGTGAAATCGGCTGAGGTCTCGGCATATCGGGCCGTGCGTGCCGAGCGGTCTACGGCCAGTCCTATATTGTAGCACACGTTTACCGGATAGAGGTCGTCAATGGCCCGATAGGAGCCTGAGGCATAGCATGTGACGAGGCACAGGATGCCTATACATGCTCCCACCCCGGCATACCGGCGCGACTCGCTGATAAACGGGCGGGGGAGGATGAAATCCTTTTTCATACATTTGCGGGCGGCCTGGATGAGCACCGGCAGATAAAGGATGGCGACACCGGCCACTGCGGGGATGAGGCTACCGAGCAGTTCGCCCACCTCGGTGGAATTGGTGGTCACGAGGTTGAGAAACATGTCGACCGCTATGATGGAGCTTCCAAACAGATACAGGAGCACTATCTGGAACGCCGACAGGAATATGAACAGAAACATCATCCACACCCCGCGGGCCGGATTGCGCGGAAGGGTCAGGAGCAGGGCGTAGATGGATATGGGGAGAATCACGTTGCAGGCCCGGGCCATCAACGACATCTGCTCGGTGATTGACAGCGCTATGTTGGGGAGCGCGAGAAGGATCAGCGTGGCGAAATACAGCAGGCGGGGATCGTTTATCTTATTATGCTTTTTCAAAATCAAGAATGTGAATATGGTTGCACGGGGCGTGTCAGAACGCCTCGTTTATATTGAACATGAACCCTTTCTGGCCGCTCTTGCCGAATCCGATGTCGAGGCGCACGTTCACGTCCTTCTTGAATTCCCACCGGTAGCCTATGCCGAAATTGGGGAGAAGACGTTGCAGCTGCACTTCATCGAAATGGCTGAACACGGTACCCACTCCGGCCCATGCCACCACTCCGCTACGTCGCCACACGTGCTGGCGCAGTTCCACCTGGGCGGCCATCATGTTCTTGTCGCGGTAGCGCCCTTCGTAATATCCTCTAAGATAATATGAACCGCCCAGCTGGGCCATCATGTACCACGAGGGGTGGCCTATGTTGAACGTGGAGCGGAAATCGCCGGCGAGAATCGCCCCCTTCCACAATGTGCGGTAGCAGTCAAACTGTACCTCGGTGGTGGAGAACGCATACCGGTTGCCGAGAAAGCGGGGCCGGAACGACTGGGTGACAGCCGCATAGATACCGCGCCGGGGATTGGTGAGCACGTCGCGGGTGTCGTAGGAGAGGGTGACTCCCACGCCGAAATTACACACCGACCGGCGCATACCCTCGAGGAGCTCGGGACGCTCGATGTTGAACGCATGGATGTAGTCGAACATCACCTTGGGCCCCATGTACAGGCTGGATCCGACATGAAACAGCATCGAGCCGTTGACCTTGACTCCGGTACGCTTCATCTCCGACTCGTTGGCATCATAGTTGTCCATCTCATAGCCTATGCCCCAGAAGTCGCTGGGGTCGGCAAGAAATTCGGCGGTATAGGTGATGCGGTAGCTGTCGGCAGGCGATATGTGAGTGCCACGGATTCCCACGCTTCCGAATCCCTTGGTGCTGATCTTGCCGAAGAGCGAAGCGTTGGACGGAGGAAGCGACGGGTCGGAATCCTTGGTGCGGTACAGGCCCGAGGCCACGAGACCTATGCCGAAGCCCATGTCGGAGGTGTAGTAGGGACCGCCGATGATGCTGAAGTCCATTCCGGTGGTCTTCTTGCCCTTGTTGCTGTCCTCGAAGTAACTGATGAAGCGGCGTATGAACCCCGGCTTCCGGGCTGTGGTGTCGGCATCGGCAGTGGTTGTTGCAGGCTCGGCGGCCACGGCCTCGCGTGGAAGCGCGGCCGACAATGCAAGCAATAATATTAATATGTGTCGGTGCATGGAGGTCAATTGGGATAGACTCAGCTGTGATGAGTGGTCAGAAGGGGAGGAGATCAATATACGAGTCTCACATTGTCGACCCATAGGGTGTTGCCCGGGGTGCCGATGAAGGCCCCGCCGTGGGATGATGAGAACTGTAGCATCAGGTGCGTGGGAGTTTCATCGGGCGAAGCCCATCCGGTCTCGACTATAGGCACGCTCACCCCCTTGCTGTTGCGGGCATAGTCGGTGTCGCGTAGTGCCATTGTGGAGGCATCGTATTTGGGATTGCCGGTGATGTCGCCGTAGAGTATCTCGTAGGTTGCGTTCTCGATCCATCCCGAGGTGCTTTTGGCATACTTCACCACCATGGTGCCCACACGGGTGGCGGTGATATTGCCTTTGGCATCCTCCTTGCGTTTCTGCAGGTACAGCACAGCTATGCCGTAGTCGGGACCGGGGACAGTGGACTTGTGGCTGAATCCGGTCTGCTTGACGCGGTTGGGGGTGCCGGGAGTCGAGAACTTGTAATCGAAACGCAATGCCTGCGGGCGCTGGGTGAACGGTATGCCCCAGTTGAGAGCCTTCACACCATCCTTGGTGCCTGTGATCGGCTCTTTCATGTCGCCGAGAAATATGGATCCGGCGGCGAGTACATTGATGTTGACCAGCCCGAGCACCTTGAGCGACTCGATATGGGTGGTCATCTTGGCGCACCGGCCGTTGCGGTGGGTGTCGGGGGTCACGGTGTTGTTGGTCTTGACCACACCGGCCACCTTGGCCATGACGTTGGAGTTGCCCCACGGCGATCCGCCCTGGTTCTTATAGGGTATGTTGCCCTCTATCACAGCATCGGGGCCTATCTCGTAGAGTATCTTCTCGTTGCCGCCTATCACAGCCGATTCCTTGATGTGACGCTCGGCCCAGTGCTCCATGTCGCCGAAGCGCAGGGGCACAACTTTCTCACCCGAGACGGTTGCCGGCGCACCCGCCACAAGGAGGATGGCCAGAGAGTTGAGTATTTTTCTATTTTTCAGATGCATAACGGGACAACGTTAAGGTATAGGTGAAACGTAACTATCTCCTACAGGAATCTTCTATCAGACAAAAACTCCTGCAAAATTAACAAATACTGTGCATTTAGGGTTCCTGTTTTGGAAACTAAATTATTCGAAAGTTCCACAAAAAGGCTGTGAGAGGAAGTTTTGCCCAATATATTGGTCAAATGGGATAATGCATTACCGCACTTTGGCCGAAAAGTGGTACCTTTGCGCAACTGTAATAATGGTTGACTATGGAGAATACTGATTTTATCGTGGAGTTTCAGTCGCCCGAACTGTGCTTCGGGCCTGTGAAGCTCTCGGGAGCCGGTGGACTGGGCATCCCCTCGGGTATCACCGCAGTGCTTGGCCCCAACGGCTCGGGCAAGACCACGCTCGGATATGTGATTGAGCGCGGGCGGTTTGGCTTCGGCAACCGTGTGAAGTTTGTCCGCGAGGGGATGAGCGTGAAGATGCTTGCGTTTACCGACATACATTCCTTCACCGGAGTCGATGTGCTCCGCTACGACCAGCGGTTGGAATCGAGCGAGAATGAGTATGTGCCCCTCGTGGGCGAGATATTCGGCAAGGCCATGGAAAGCGATCTGTGGCACGACATGTGCCGGCGGTTGTCGCTGGCCGGAGTGGAGGAGAAGCGCATCAATTTCCTGTCGAGCGGAGAGTTGCGCAAGCTACTGATCATAAACGCCCTGCTTGCCGGGCCCGACATACTTGTGCTCGACAATCCGTTCATAGGGCTTGACATACGTTCCCGCGCAGAGTTGCGCGATGCCTTGGTGGCTCTGCGCGACCGCGGACAGAATATAGTGTTGCTCCTGAGCGATCCCGACGAGATACCCGCCGGAACCGATGCCGTGCTCGTGATTGACTCGCTGTGCCTGAAGGGTCTTTTCGATCCGGCTGACAAGGAAGCCATCGAGGGGGCCATGACCCATGCCGGGGAGGGTGAGGACATACCGTTGCCCTGCGCTCCCGGCCCTGTGCCTGACCATGAGGTGGCGTTCAGCATCCGCGACGGCCATGCAGGATATGGAGGGCGCGATGTGTTTGCCGGGGTGGACTGGACTGTGCGCCGTGGCGAGCGGTGGATGCTCACGGGGCCTAACGGTTCGGGCAAATCCCTGCTTCTGAGCATGGTGTGTGGCGACAATCCGCAGGCTTACGCCAACGATATCGTCATCCTAGACCGCAAGCGCGGATCGGGCGAGTCGATATGGGATATAAAGAACAATGTGGGATACGTGTGCCCCGAGATGCAGCTTTATTTCCGCAGCAAGCTCCCTGTGAGGGGGATCGTGGTCGACGGTATGCGCCCCGTGCTCGAGCGTTACCGTAAGCACTCGCCCGAGGAGCTTGCCATAGCTGATGCGTGGCTCGCTTGCCTCGGTATAAGCCATCTGGCCGGGAGGGATTTCTCCACCCTGTCGTCAAGCGAGCAGAAGGTGGTGTTGCTGGCGCGCGCTTTTGCCCGCCAACCGGCCATGCTCGTGCTCGACGAGCCGTTCCAGGGACTCGACAGCCGGGTGAAGGAGCGTATGCGCCTGGTGATCGATGCCATCGTCAGCACACGCGGGACATCGCTCATATTCGTCACCCATTACCCCGAGGAGCTTCCCTCATGTGTCACCCTCCACAAATCGCTCGCCGAGTGAAAACCTTTTGGCGTGGGAATGTGAATTTTGACGAAATAATCCGTAACTTTGCACCACTCAAATTTTTGAAACAACTTCAATAAGCGTACATAATATTATGGCAAAAAAAGCATTGTTAATGATCCTCGACGGATGGGGAATAGGCAATCACTCCAAGAGCGATGCCATCTACTCCACCGCCACCCCCTACTGGGATTATCTTCTGAATACTTATCCTCACAGCGAGCTTCAGGCTTCGGGTGAGAATGTGGGATTGCCCGACGGACAGATGGGTAATTCCGAGGTAGGTCACCTCAATATCGGTGCCGGACGCGTGGTCTATCAGGATCTCGTGAAGATCAACAAGGCTTGCGCCGACAAATCCATCCTCAACAATCCCGAGATCGTGAGCGCATTCTCCTATGCCCGCGACAACGGCAAGGCCATCCACTTCATGGGACTGACCAGCGACGGTGGCGTCCACTCATCGCTCGACCACCTCTATGCCCTCTGCGACATCGCCAAGGAATATGGTCTCGAGAAGGTGTACATCCACTGCTTCATGGATGGCCGTGACACCGACCCCCGCAGCGGCAAGGGATTCATCGAGGCTCTCCAGGCCCATTGTGCCAAGAGCGCAGGCACCATCGCTTCGATCATAGGCCGTTACTACGCCATGGACCGCGACAAGCGTTGGGAGCGTGTGAAGGTAGCTTACGATCTGCTCGTAAACGGCGAGGGCAAGCAGTCGACCGACATGGCCAAGGCCGTGGAGGAGAGCTATGCCGATGGCGTGACCGACGAGTTTATCAAGCCTATCAACAACTCCACCGTCGACGGTACAATCAAGGAGGGGGATGCCGTGATCTTCTTCAACTACCGCAACGACCGTGCCAAGGAGCTGACCGTGGCTCTCACCCAGCATGATATTCCCGAGGCAGGAATGAAGGTGATCCCCGGTCTCCAGTACTATTGCATGACCCCCTATGACGCTTCATTCACCGGCGTGCATATCCTTTTCCCCAAGGAGAATGTGGAGAACACCCTCGGAGAGTATCTCTCTGCCCAGGGCAAGAAGCAGCTTCATATCGCCGAGACCGAGAAGTATGCCCACGTGACATTCTTCTTCAACGGAGGCCGCGAGGCTCCCTACGAATGTGAGGAGCGCATTCTCGTGGCTTCGCCCAAGGTAGCTACCTATGACCTCAAGCCCGAGATGAGCGCCTACGAGGTGAAGGACAAGCTGGTCGAGGCCATCAAGTCGGAGGAATACGATTTCATCGTGGTGAACTATGCCAACGGTGACATGGTGGGCCACACCGGTGTTTACGAGGCAATCTGTAAGGCTGTGAAGGCTGTTGACGAGTGCGTGAAGGATACCGTGGAGGCTGCCAAGGCTGCCGGATACGAGACCATCATCATCGCCGACCACGGCAATGCCGACAATGCCATCAACGCCGACGGCACTCCCAACACCGCCCACTCGCTCAACCCCGTGCCCTGCGTGTTCGTGACCGACCGCAAGGACGCTCATGTAGAGAACGGACGTCTCGCCGACGTGGCTCCCACGATGCTTGCCATCATGGGACTTCCCCAGCCCTCCGAGATGACCGGCCACTCGCTCATCGGTTGATGAAAGCTGACGGTTGTTTCTGACAACTCCAAGATAATCTCGGCCCGCATGTGAGAAATCACCTGCGGGCCGATCTTTTTTCCGTTACGCCCGTTGAGTGACGGTCGGTAGACCGCAGAAAGGGGCATGGTATGTGAATTGGCGGGGAGCGGTTACGCTACGCCGGAATTACATGTGCAGCTTGTGGCCCATGCGCTCCTGCTTGGTGAGCATGTAGCGACGGTTGTACTTGTTGGCCGGGATCTCCATGGGCACATTCTCCACCACTTCGAGGCCGAAACCCTCAAGGCCCTTGCGCTTCACGGGATTGTTGGTGATGAGGCGCATTTTCTGTATGCCGAGCAAGCGCAGTATCTGGGCTCCCACGCCATAGTCGCGCTCGTCGGCCTTGTGGCCGAGGTGCAGGTTGGCGTCCACGGTGTCGAGGCCCTCCTCCTGGAGCTTGTAGGCTTTGATCTTCTCCATGAGGCCGATGCCACGTCCCTCCTGGTTGAGATAGAGGATACATCCGTTGCCCTCCTTGTCGATCATCTCCATAGCCTTGTGGAGCTGTTCGCCACAGTCGCAACGCATGGAGCCGAATATGTCGCCGGTGGCACACGAGGAGTGTACGCGCACCAGCACAGGGGTGTCGGGGGTAAGCTCGCCCTTGATGAGCGCTATGTGTTCCAGACCGTTGCTCTTCTGTTTGAAGGGGATGAGACGGAAATGTCCGTAGGCTGTGGGCATGTCCACCTCCACGCCTTTCTCGACGAGGGATTCGGTGCGCAGGCGGTAGGCGATGAGGTCGCGGATGGATATGAGTTTGAGTCCCCACTCGTCGGCATGTTTTCTCAGCTGAGGCAGACGGGCCATGGTGCCGTCGGGGTTAAGGATCTCGATGAGCGATGCGGCGGGACTGAGACCGGCGAGGCGGGCCAGGTCGATCGAGGCCTCGGTGTGGCCCGGACGGCGCAACACGCCGGCATCCTGAGCATACAGCGGGTGAACGTGGCCCGGACGACCGAAGTCGGCGGGCTTGCGTGTGGGATCGGCGAGAGCGCGTATGGTGGCGGCGCGGTCGTGGGCCGATACGCCGGTGGTGCATCCGGGCAGGAGGTCGACGGTGACGGTGAACGGTGTGCCCAGCATCGAGGTGTTGTCCTCCACCTGATGGTCAAGCTTCAGCTCGGCGCAACGCGAGAGGGTGAGAGGTGCGCACAGCTCGCCGCGCGCGTTGGTGATCATGAAATTGACATGCTCGGGAGTCACTTTCTCGGCCGCGATGATGAGGTCGCCCTCATTTTCACGGTCCTCGTCGTCAACCACTATCACGAAACGACCTTCGCGGAAGTCGGCGATTGCTTCTTCGATTGTATCAAGCTTTATCTTTTCCATTCTGTATGAGTTTTATGAGTTGTGAGGAGACATCGTTGACCGTGGCGAGATCGTGGCGCAACTGTTTCTGCGTGTACCGGCCATAAAGCCATATAGGGATTCCGACGGGGAACAATGCTATCATCGTATTGCTGAGCCATGGAGTGCGCGAGGGTTCCAGGAACCACAGCGACCTGAGCACTGGCATGTCCATGAGTTTGAGTATCACCATTTTGTCGCGCGAGTTGGAGAGGCGTTCCACCAGATACTCCTGATAGTCGCGCAGGGCATGGAGCGAGTCGCGGTCATATCCCTTGCGCCAGTAGGCGAGATACGACTGGCGGGCGGGATTCTCGGCCAGGTATTTCTCGGTCATAGTCTTGAGTTCGCCGAGCTTGGTCACGGCCAATTCGGGGCGCACCTCCTCCATCACTATATCCTTCATCTCGATCGAGCGGGTCTGTGTGATTCCGAGGAAACGGCGGAAGAAGTTGAGGTAGGCGTCCTTGTTGAATACGGCCGAGTCGTTGACGGCCTTGTAGGTGAAGAATATGCCCATAGGCAACAGCACCGCGGCACTGAGCCACATGCCTTGCCACACCGGCCACTTGCCGTCGCGGGCCATCTTGTAGCCCATGTTGTCGATGATGTAGTAGAATATGAACAGGAACACCGAGATCACGAGCGGTGTGCCCAGGCCTCCCTTGCGGATGATGGCTCCGAGGGGTGCGCCGATGAAAAAGAAGATGATGCACGCAAACGAGAGGGTGAATTTCTTCATCAGCTCGATCGAGTGGCGGCGTATCGACTTCTTGTCGTCGGCCATGGTGAGGTTGCGGTATTCGTATTCCTGCCTGTTGCGCTGGGCGCGTGACAGGGCTGTCTGCAGATGGTTGAGGTAGACGCCCGACGATGATCCGCGGAACACTGAGTCAACGTCGATGGGGCGGGCCATATTTACTTCGGGATTAGGGTGGAAGGTTTGGTTGCCGGCGCTGTCGGTCTCGATATTGAACGGTATAACGTTCATGTGGGGGGTGGAGCGCAGGGCGGTGGCATACTCGTTGCCCACCGAGTCGACGCGGTGCTGCACCGAGTCGATGGTGGCTTGGAGCTCGGCCATGTTCTTGCCCACATACTGGTTGCGCATACCCTGCTCGTCCATGCGGTTGAAGTTGGCGTCAAACGGCACCATGATCTCCTTCACGTCGAATGTCTCACGCCTGTAGGGGACATTCTTCATGCCGGTGGCCGCGTCCTTCAGGTTCTCGAACGACTCTCCGGTCCACAGCTCGAGAAACAGGTGGGTCTTGTCGGGGGTGATGCTCATTTTGCCGGAGTCGGCCAGGATGATCGAGGAGTTCTCGAATCCGCGCGACACGTCATATATCATCATGTCGTAGAGCACGCCGGTCTCGCGGTTCTTGGTGTCGACAAACAGGTTGTAGCCCGGTATCTGGTCATAGAACACCCCCTCGGGTATCTCCAGCTCGGGCGATTTCTGCCTCACGGAGTAGAGGAGGGTGTACATCTTGGTCTGCGCCACCGGGAGGGCGTAGTTCTGGAAATAGAATGCACCCGTGGCTATCATCACCATCAGCACGATGAGGGGGGCCATGGTGCGGAGCAGAGATATACCCGAGGCCTTCATGGCGGTAAGCTCGAAGTTCTCGCCGAGGTTGCCGAATATCATGAGCGAGGCGAGAAGTATGGCCAGCGGCAGAGCCATGGGCACCATGGTGAGAGCCGCGTAGAAGAAGAGTTCGGATATGATGTCGACCCCGAGGCCTTTGCCAACGAGGTCGTCGATGTAACGCCACAGAAATTGCATAAGCACTATGAAAAGGCATATACAGAATGTCATCACGAACAGAGGCAGAAAGCTCTGCAGGATGAAAAGGTCCATGCGCTTGATCCGTAGCACTGCTTTATACTGTGGGGATTAGGGAGGTGGATAAAATGATGAATGTGTCATTGGCTACAAAAGGACAAAAGCGCCCGCCGGGGGTTGGCTTTTGTCCTTTCTGTATCTCTGTTACTTACGACACATTATCGTGAATAGTCACATTTAGAGGTTGAGGGGGGTGAAGAGGTTCCTGCCGGGGTGAGGATTATTTCACGCCGAGGCGGGTCTTCACGGTGTCGGTGATGTCGGTGACATCGGTGCCGGTGTAGAGGGGCATCACGTTCTCGAACACGAATGTGTATCCGCCCTCGGCTCCGATAGCCTGGATAGCCTTGACAACCTTCTCCTGCACGGGGGCCATCAGCTGCTGCTGCTGACGCTGGAGATCGTTGAGAGCCTCCTGTCGGAACTGCTGGATCTTGTTGTCGAGTTCCTGCATCTCCTGCATACGGCGGTCCTTGATGGTCTGGGGAGTGGTCTCCTCAAGGTTCTGGAACTCGTCATATTTCTTCTGCATCTCCTCCTGGAGTTTGCTGAATTCGTCCTGATATTTCTTGTTGGCAGCCTCGATCTGCTCGTTTATAGTCTTGATCTCGGGCATGGATTCCATGAGCAGCTGAGTGTTGATGACAGCAAATTTCTGAGCGAATACGCTCATGGGAAGCGCAATCATGATTGCGAGCAACAGTTTCTTGATCATTGTTGTATTCTGGTGTTATTTGTTTATACTAATAGTCAAAATGCGTTCTTGCCTATGCTCTCCACACAAGCGGTGCAAAGATAGTGAATTTACTTGGAATAACCTAATTTTTGGAGAACCTCGTTGGATACATCGATGCGTGGCGAGGCGAATATTATGTCCATCGACGAGGCGCGGTCAAAGATGCACTGATAGCCACGCTCCTCGGACACGGCCTTGATGGCATTGTACACATCCTCCTGGATGGGCTTCATGAGGGTCTGGCGCTTCTTGTAGAGTTCGCCTTCGGGACCGAAGTATTTCTGGCGGAGTTCGGCGGCCGATTTCTCCTTGGCCACGATCTCCGATTCCTTTTTCTTCTTCTGCTCGTCGGTCAGGAACACCATCTCGTTCTGGTAGTTCTTGTACATTGTCTCGGCCTCCTTGGCCACAGCCTCGACCTCCTTCTGCCAACGTTGCGACAGCTGGTTGAGCTGCTCGTTGGCTATCTCATAGTTGGGGATGCTGGAGAGGATATAATCCATATCCACAAGCGCGAATTTCTGAGCGCTCGCACCCAACACCGAGCCGAGGGCTATAATGAGAGTGAAAAGTATCTTTTTCATCTGTGAGGATTTTTTCAGGTGATGTAAAATTTTTGTCCTATACTAATATAGACACTTTCGGGCTGTAAAAGTTTAATCAAGGCAATATTAACCTTATAACCCCATAACCTTATAACCATTCAAGCGGGTTTTACCCCGCTTGAATTATTAGAACTCCTGGCCGAGTATGAAGTGGAAGTGAGATCCACCTTTCTCTCCATATACCTTGTCGAAACCGTAGGCCCAGTCGATACCCATCATACCCACCATGGGTAGGAAGATGCGGACACCCAAGCCGGCCGAACGCTTGATGTTGAACGGTTGGAAGTTCTTGATGTCCGACCAGGCGTTACCACCCTCGAGGAATGTGAGACCGTAGATAGTGGTGGTAGGCTGGAGCAGGAACGGGAAGTGAAGCTCGACACCGAAGCGGGTGTAGGCACGTCCGCCGCCCTCATAGTAGGGAGTGAGTTGGCCGTTGTCGTAACCGCGGAGGGCGATGGTCTCCTGAGCGTAGGTGTAGGATCCTGACATGCCGTCGCCACCCACATAGAATGTCTCGAACGGAGACTTGAGGTAGCGGTTGTAGCTACCGAGGAGGCCGATGTCGGCACGGGTCATGAGCACCAGTGTGTACTTGCCGTCGGGGTCGGTGAGCGGGGTGTAGGTGCGGGAGAGGAATTTCAGTTTCCAGTATTCAACCCAGCGGTAGAGCTGACGGTGAGCCTCGTCGGTGTTCTCGCTCGAGAGTTTCTTCCAGTCCTTCTTGCCGAAGAGCGATGCCGGAGGGGTCATCTGGAGGCTGAGAGAGAATGTCGATCCCTTACGTGTGTACTGGGGATTGTCGATCGAGTTGCGGGCGAGTGTGAGTCCGAGCACGAGCGAGTTGGAGGTACCGTTCTGCATGTTGAGAAGGTAAGCCCAGTTCTTCACGTGATACCAGGTGTAGCCGAGCTCGGCCTGGAAGGTGAAGTAGTTGTCGGGCCAGTTGAGACGCTTGCCGAAACCGACGTTCACGCCGAGCATCTGGAGATACTTGTTGGGGTCGTAGGCGTTCTCGATGGCATTGTTGTAATAGTCGTTGTAGCCGTATCCGTAGTTGTTGTACAAGCCACCGTAATATGAATTGTAATAGTTGTTCATATAGCGGTTGCTGTAGTAGGATGAGTTAACGCCGGTCTGACGGCTGTAGTAGGCCGAAACGGAGAGCGAGTTGGGGCGCTTGCCACCGAACCAGGGATCGAGGAACGATACCGAGTAGGCCTGGTAGTAGCGGGCGTTGGTCTGTGCCGAGATGGTGAACTGCTGTCCCTCGCCCTGCGGGATGAGTCCGCGGTAGGAGTTGGGGTAGAACAGGTTCTTGATCGAGAAGTTGGTGAACTTGATGGCCACCTTACCGATGATACCGGTCTGGCCCCAGCCCATTGAGAACTCAAACTGGTCGTTGCTCTTGGACGCGAGGTTGAAGAGGATGTCAACGGTGCCGTCCTCGTCGTTGGGCTCGGGACGGATGTCCATGTTCTCAGGGTCGAAGTGTCCGGTCTGAGCGATTTCTCGTGCCGAACGCATCAGGTCGCTCTTGGAGAAGAGCTCGCCGGGTCTTACATAGAGTTCGCGGCGTATTACCTTTTCATACAGGCGGTCGTTACCGTTGATGATCACGTTGTTGATTCGCGCCTGGGGGCCCTCGGTGATTCGCATCTCGAGGTCGATGGAGTCGCCACGCACATTCTTCTCGATGGGCACGAGCTGGAAGAAGAGGTAACCGTTGTCCATGTAGAAGTTGGCCACGGCGTCGTCGTCGTCAGATGTACGTTTGTTGAGCAGTTTCTGGTTGTACACGTCACCCTTCTCTATTCCCAGCACGTTGTTGAGGAATGTGGTGGGATACACGGTGTTGCCTACCCAGGTCACGTCGTTGATGTAGTATTTCTTGCCCTCGTCGAGCGAGATGTACACGTCCACGGTCTTTTCATCGTAGGGAACCACCGAGTCGCTGAGGATTGCCGCGTCGCGGTAGCCTTTCTCGTTGTATTTCTCGATGATGCGGTCGAGGTCGTCCTCGTAGTCGCTCTCCACGAATTTCTTCTGGCGGAACAGGTTGAGGAGCTTGCCTTTCTCGTTGGTCTTCTTCATGGCGCGCTGCACCTGATTGTCGGAGAGCACCTCGTTACCGTCGATATAGATCTTGTGGACCTTCACCTTGTCGTGCTTGCGCACGTTGATGTCCACGATCACCTCGTTGGGAGCCGAGAGGTCCTCGGTGAGATTGATCTTCACCTGGGCGTTGCCGAATCCCTTGTTGCTGTAGTATTTCTTGATGATCTGCTCGGCGCGGTTCACGATGTTCTGTGTGATCTGGTTACCACGGTGCAGCTGCAGGGCTTCGTCGAGGTCCTTCTGCTCGCCTTTCTTCACGCCGGTGTAACGGATGGAAGCGATGCGGGGTTGCTGGCGCAGGTTGAAGCAGAGCCATGCCTTGTTGCCGGCCACCTTGTCGACGGTGATCTTCACGCTTGAGAAGAGACCCTGTTTCCACAGTCTCTTGGCCGCGTCGGTGATGTCGTTACCCGGGATGGGCACGTAGTCGCCCACCTTGAGGCCCGAGTATCCGATGATGTTTTTCTCATCGTAGTTGTCGGCTCCTACGATGCGGATTCCTGCGATCTCATAGGTCTTGGGGAGTCCGCTGAACATCATCGTGGGGTTCGGGATGGTGTCCACCTGGAGCTGGGCCTTGGAGGAAAATGAGCAACAGAGTATTGCGACAAGCAGGGTGATGATATGTGACGGATTGGTTCGCATATTGATAACGCTATTTTATCTGGTCAGAGGTGAGGCCGAATCGGCGCTCGCGCCCCTGGTAGTTGGCTATTGCAGTGATGAAGTCCTGGCTTGAGAAGTCGGGCCAGAAGGTGTCGGTGACATATATTTCCGCGTAGGCTATCTGCCAAAGCAGGTAGTTGCTCACGCGATGGTCGCCCCCGGTGCGGATCAGAAGGTCGGGATCGGGCATTCCGGCGGTGGTGAGGTATCGGGCAAAGTCGGCATCGGTGGTCATGTCGGCCGGAGTCTTCTTTCCCTCGGCTACCTCGGTGGCGAAACGTCGGCAAGCCTCGAGTATCTCCCATCGGGCCGAGTAGCTCAGCGCGAGAGTGAGGGTGAGACCGGTGCAGTGGGCGGTGTCGGCAATGCAGCGCTCGAGACGGGCACGGGCCTCGTCGGGCAGACGAGAGATGTCGCCGATCATGCCCAGACGCACGTTGTTCTTTATCAGATCGGGGGTCTCGCGCTCGATGGCTATCACAATGAGGTGCATCAGTGCATCGACCTCGGCCTTGGGGCGGTTCCAGTTCTCGGTCGAGAAGGTGTAGAGTGTGAGGTATCCGATACCCATTTCCGAGGCAGTCTCGGTGATGCGTCTCACGGTGTTGACCCCCTCTACATGACCCTGGCTACGGTCGAGGCCACGGGACGTAGCCCAGCGGCCGTTGCCGTCCATGATGACGGCTACGTGGCGCGGGAGGCGTGATGGATCGATGTCAGCTATATTGGCCATGTCTCTGCGGTTAATCTAATCGGTTGCACCCGATGCAACGCTCTCCCAGCTCGTAGGAAACGGAGAACAGAAGTGTCGAGTACCAGTCGGTATTCTTTATAAATGAACTCTTGATGAGATAGAGATCGGTGAGATCGCGCCCGTCGGCCTTGTCGCCGAGCACTTTGGTCATGGCGAATTCGAGCCCCAGGTTGAGACGGGGATTCGCCTTGTATTTCACGCCGATGGCCATGGGGATGGTCATGGCCACGTTGTTGTCGCCTCCACGGCATGAAGCCATGGAGATTCCGGCTCCGAGCGCGAGATATGGACTGATGCGGCTGAGCTGTTTGTAGCTCTGGCCTCTGCCGTAGTTGAAGAAGTTGAATTCTCCACGGGCCTGGAGGTCATACACGGTGGAACGGAAGTCGAGGGGCTGGATGCCGGGGAGCACGTTGTCCATGTCGGCGGTCGATCCGCTGATCGAGGCCATATTGACGAGCGCCCTCACGGCGAAACGCGTGTTGATGAGATAGCGCAACGAGATGTTGCCTGCCACGCCGGGATGGCTCAGGAGGTTGCTTTCGTTGGCATCGCCCAGGTAGCCCGACATTCCTATCCCTGCCCCGAGGTCCCATCGGTAGGTCTCGGGTTGCGCTGTGGCCTGGGCGGCGCTTGCCGGCGCTACCGTCCACAGGGTGATGAATGCGATAAGGGATGTCAGGATGCGGCGGTTCACTATCAATAGAGGGGCTGGAATGTGAATCGGTTGATCACGCCACGTGTCACGTAGGGGAGGAGATTGCCGTCAGCTCCGCGTCCTCCAAACAGGAAGATGTAGGGGCACTCCCAGCTTGTCACGGGCTTGCTTACGCGTGAGCCGGCCACAGTGGCTGATGCCACGGGCGAGGCCCATACGGGGATTCCTGCGGTGGGGATATCGGTCCACTCTCCGTCGCTCATGGAGCGGGAGGTGAGAGTGTAGTCCTTCACAAAGGCCTGGGCCGATGAGAAGTGGGGGAAATCGGAGGGGAACTGGAGGTAGGTGTCGGCGTCCTTCCATGTGATGCCGAAGTCGTAGGATATGTACACCTGCTTGGCGGTCACCATGCCACCGTCGTTGCTGTATATTCCGCCCATGGCGATGAGTGCCGACTGGTAGGTGACTCTCCAGCTGTTGGAGGCGATGCGCGGGGTGGAGTAGGGGATGAGTGCCATGCCGGCGCGCGGGTCGATGCCGGTGGTGCTGATGCGGCTCCATATCTCGCCGTCGTAGGCCCAAGCCTCGCCGGTGTATGTCCCTGAGGCGTCCACGCCACCGATCATTATGGCCATGGGCTTGGAACTCCACTTGGTCTGGTAGATTACCAGCTGGCTTGTTCCACTCACGGGGCATCCTGCGGGGACGGCCGATGTGCGGGCGCTGGATTCAGGATAGCTGACGTGGGTCCAGGTGCCGTTGTCGTTGCGGGCTCCGAGGAGGATGTCGCCATATCCGCCGTAGACGCAATTCATAGTCGAGGAGGTCTGTGTCCAGGCCTTTCCGTCGGCCGATGTGTAGAGGTGGCCGTCGGTGTCGGTGATGAAAAGGGCGTTGTCGGTCGAGGCGAACGAGTTGATGTCGGCTCCGGCGGGGAGAGTGGCCTCAGTGGTGGTCCAGGAAGCCGATTCGGGGCTTTCGGTCACGGCCAGATAGCACTTGCTTCCGTCGTTGAGCAGAGTGTAGAGCTTCTCGCCGAGCATGGCTGTGCGCTGTGCGGAGGCCTCGACGGGGAATTTCACTCTCTTGAGCTGATCCCAGTAGAGGGTATCGGCATCCACGGTGTGAACGTTGAGTTTCACGGTGTAATCGCGCTTGGCCTGCTCATTATAGGAGGTCACGGTCATTTTCACGGGTCCGGCGGAGAAGTTGATGCTGTCCGAAGGATTCTCGGTGAGGTTGACCACGGTATCGTTGCCAGTGAAGCGGGATTTGAAAGACAGTTCGATTGATTTGGCCGCCGATCCGGTGACACTCACTATCATGCGGCTCACATCGGTTCCCTTGGGCAGGGAGTCGGCGTTGAATACCTCGGCGTTCACGAGGTCGATCGAGAAGAATACCGAGTCGAGCGATCGCAGGATCTTTTCGTTGGCTCCGAGACTGAACGCGGTGATGCCGGTATTGTAGTAGTCGCCCTCGATATAGGCTACCTCGGCAGCGTTGTCATCGTTGCATGACGACACCGTGAGGCAGGCGGTGATGAGGGTTGCAATCAGATATATAGGAAATCTTTTTGTCATAATGCAATGTGCATGGATGGCCGTTGTTGACCTACAGTTGTTTTCAAGTTGCAAAGTTAACAACATTTTCGTTAACTCAGTAACCCGAAAAGCAAAAAAACCAAAAATCAAGGGTCCCTAAAGCTAAATTACATTTTGGCCCGCTCGGGTGAAGTCGCCGAGCGGGCCAATACTGATATGGGATTCAGCGTGTTGGGACTATCGGCCTCACGCGTTGCGTATGTAGTTGACAATCCATTCGCCCACCTCGCGGGTGCCGTAGACGGCTCCGCCGGGCACCTGTATCTCGGGGGTGCGCACGTTGGCGTCGAGCGATGCGTTCACGGCCTTGCGTATCAGGGCACCCTCCTCCATGAGGTCGAAGTACTCAAAGAGCATGGCTGCCGAGAGTATCTGGGCGAGGGGGTTGGCGATGTTCTTCCCCTTGGCCTGGGGCCATGAGCCGTGGATAGGCTCGAATACGGGAGTCTTCTCGCCGGTCGAGGCCGAGGGGAGGAGTCCCATCGAGCCGGTGATGACGGAGCCCTCGTCGGTGAGGATGTCGCCGAAGGTGTTCTCGGTCACCATCACGTCAAAGAAGCGGGGATCCTGGATCATACGCATTGCCGCGTTGTCGACATACATGTAGTCGGTCTCCACGTCGGGATACTCGGGTGCAATCTCCTGGGCCACCTTGCGCCACAGGCGTGATGAGGCGAGCACATTGGCCTTGTCGACCACGGTGAGGTGCTTGCGACGACGGCGGGCGTAGCTGTAGGCCACGCGGAGTATGCGCTCCACCTCGGTGCGGGTGTAGGCGTTGGTATCGTAGGCGCGGTCGTCGCCCTCGAGCTTCTCTCCGAAGTACATGCCTCCGGTGAGCTCGCGGATGCACACGAAGTCGGCACCCTCGACCAGCTCCCTGCGGAGCGGTGACATGTGTACGAGGCAGTCGAATGTCTCCACGGGGCGGATGTTGGCAAACAGGCCGAGCTTCTTTCTCATGGCCAGAAGTCCCTGCTCGGGGCGCACCTTGGCCGCGGGATTGTTGTCGAACTTAGGATCGCCTACAGCCGAGAATAGCACGGCATCGGCCCACAGGCATGTCTGGTAAGTATCCTCGGGGAAGGGATCGCCCACCTTGTCGATGGCGTCGGCTCCGCACAGGGCGTAGCGGTATTCCACCTTGTGGCCGAATTTCTCACATATCGCTGTCGTCACGTCCACTCCCTGGGCTGAGATCTCGGGGCCTATGCCGTCGCCGGGGAGGACTGCTATTTTCAGGTTCATATATTTTCAGTGTATTGTTGTTGATTTTGTTACATATCTATGAGGTTGAGCATCTTCACGGTGGCCTGGATTGCCGCCTCGGTCTGGTCGGGGTCGAGTCCGCGGGTCTTCATCACGGTGCCCTGATAGTTCCAGGTGATGGTGGTGTGGACCAGGGCGTCGGTACGTCCGCCGGGAGGGATGTTCACCGTGTAGTTGGTGAGGGTTGGGAAGGGACGTTTCAACCGCGCGGTGTAGATGTGGCGCACGGCTTTCATGAAAGCGTCAAACTGTCCGTCGCCCGCGGCCGAGTCCTGATACTCCTCGCCGTCCACCATGAGCTTGACGGTGGCCGAGGGTCTGAGACCGCGTGTGAGATTGAGGGCATAGTTGACCACGCTCACTCTCGAGGGGATGGCGGAGTGCTTGAGCACGTCGGCCACGATGAACGGTAGGTCGCTCTGGGTCACGATCTCCTTCTTGTCGCCGAGCATGGTGATGCGGGCTGTGACCTTGCGCACATCCTCCTCGCTCAGCTCGATGCCCAGGGCCTGGAGGTTCTTGCGTATATTGGCCTTGCCCGATGTCTTGCCGAGGGCATACTCGCGCTCGCGTCCGAATCGCTCGGGCAGGAGGTCATTGTAGTATAGGTTGTGCTTGTTGTCGCCGTCGGCATGTACTCCCGCGCATTGGGTGAAGACGCTCTCGCCGATGATGGGCTTGTTGGGGGGCACCATGATTCCCGAGAATGATTCCACGATGTGGCTCACCTTGTTGATCCTGCTCTCGTCGATGCCTGTGGAGCCGTGGAGCTGGTCGTGTATCACGGTGATGGCGCTCGAGAGTGTGGCGTTGCCGGCACGTTCGCCCAGGCCGTTGATGGTGCAGTGTACGCCCCGCGCCCCGCCTTTCACAGCCGCAAACACGTTGGCCGTGGCCAGGTCGTAATCGTTGTGGGCGTGGAAGTCGAAATGCAAGCCGGGATAGCGCTTCACCATGGTGTGGACATACGATAAGGTGTCGTAGGGGTTGAGCACACCGAGCGTGTCGGGGAGCATGAAACGCTTTATAGGGAGATCCTTGAGGCTCTCCATCATGGCGAACACATATTCGCGCGAATGTTTCATGCCGTTGCTCCAGTCCTCGAGATACAGGTTGACCGCCAGGCCGGCCCCGGTGGCGCGTGCCACCTCGTCGGCTATGCGGGCGAAATGCTCCTCGGGTGTCTGCCTGAGCTGCAGTCGGCAATGCTTCTCCGAGCCTTTGGCCAGGAGGTTGATCACCTTTCCGCCTGCCTCCCTTACCCAGTCGACCGAGGCTCCGCCGTCCAGGAATCCCAGGACTTCGATAGCCTCGAGTCGTCCTATACCCTGGGCCCAGGCGCAGATGCGTTTCACGGTCTCATGCTCCCCGGCCGATACCCGCGCCGAGGCTACCTCGATGCGGGGCACATGCAGGTCGTTGAGCAGAAGGCGCGTGATGGCCATCTTCTCGGCTGTGGAGAATGATACCCCCGAGGTCTGTTCGCCGTCGCGCAGGGTGGTATCCATTATTTCTACGGTCATCCCCTGTGTCACTGTCGTGAGGCTTCGAATCGTTCTATGTCGTCGCGCTTGGAGAGGAGATATTCCACATCATCGAGTCCCTCGCTGAGACATTGTTTCTTATAGGGGTTGATGTCGAATGTCTCCGAACGGCCTGTGGCGAGGTTGGTGATGGTCTGGGTGGGGAGGTCGACCTTTACCTCGGTCTTGGGATCGGCCGAGATGGAGGCAAACAGTTCGGCGAGGAACCCCTCGCTCACGGTGACGGGGAGCACGAAGCAGTTCAGCTCGTTCTGCTTGTGGATATCGGCGAAGAAGCTCGACACCACTACGCGGAAACCGTAGTCGTGGATGGCCCATGCGGCATGTTCGCGCGATGAGCCCGAGCCGAAGTTCTTGCCCGCTACCAGCACGCATCCCGAGTAGGTGGGATCGTTGAGCACGAACGAGTCGATGGGATTGCCGTCCTTGTCATAGCGCCAGTCGCGAAACAGGTTGTCGCCGAATCCTTCGCGGGAGGTCGCTTTGAGGAAGCGTGCGGGGATGATCTGGTCAGTATCCACGTTCTCCATGGGCAGGGGAACGCACGATGATATTATGGTAGAGAATTTTTCTTTCATGTGATGCCTGATAAACTTATAAACCTATAAACCTATAAACCCATACCCCCTCACTACACGCGGGGATCGGTGATCCTGCCGGTCACGGCTGCGGCAGCGGCCACGAGCGGGCCGGCGAGAATGGTGCGGGCTCCTGGGCCCTGACGGCCCTCAAAGTTTCGGTTGGAGGTCGATACGGCCAGTTTGCCGGCGGGTATCTTGTCCTCGTTCATTGCCAGACAAGCCGAACATCCGGGCTGGCGCAGTTCAAATCCGGCCTCCTCGAGTATCTTGTCGAGACCCTCCTCGCGTATCTGCTTGTCCACGCCCCATGATCCGGGCACGATCCAGGCCGTTACGCCGGGAGCTTTCTTCTTGCCTTTGACGTAGGAGGCGAAGGCGCGGAAGTCCTCGATGCGGCCGTTGGTGCATGAGCCGAGGAATACGTAGTCGACAGGAGTGCCGAGCAGGCATTGGCCTACCTCGAATCCCATATAGTCCAGAGCCTTCTCAAACGAGATTCTGCCCTGCTCATCCTCGGGATCGGGAGCCGGGATGCACTCGGTGATGCCGATACCCATGCCGGGGTTGGTGCCGTAGGTGATGCGCGGCTCTATGTCGGCTGCGTCGAAACGCACCTCGCGGTCAAATGTAGCTCCCTCGTCGGTGTGGAGTGTGCGCCAATAGGCCACAGCCTTGTCCCACTCCTCCCCTTTGGGGGCAAATTCGCGCCCTTTCACATAGGCAAAGGTGGTCTCGTCGGGGGCTATCATGCCACCGCGTGCGCCCATCTCGATCGAGAGGTTACACAGGGTCATGCGCTCCTCCATCGAGAGGGCGCGTATGGCCTCGCCGGCATACTCCACGAAATATCCCGTGGCTCCGCCGGTGGTCATCTGTGTGATTATGTAGAGGGCGATATCCTTGGCGGTGACACCGGGGCGGAGTTGGCCGTCGACGGTGATGCGCATTTTCTTGGGCTTGGGCTGGATGATGCACTGCGAGGCGAGCACCATCTCCACCTCGCTTGTACCGATGCCGAAGGCCACGGCGCCGAGCGCTCCGTGGGTCGAGGTGTGCGAGTCGCCACACACCAGGGTCTGTCCGGGGAGTGTCAGGCCGTTCTCGGGGCCTATCACGTGAATGATGCCGTTCTTGGGATGGCCGAGGCCATAGAGGGTGACGCCAAACTCGGTGGCGTTCCTTGTGAGAGTGTCCACCTGGTTGCGCGACACGGGATCCTGTATCGGCTGGTCCTGGTGCAGAGTGGGTATATTATGGTCGGGCGAGCACACTGTGCGCTCGGGGCGCATCACCTTGATGCCCCTGCGGCGCAATCCCTCGAAAGCCTGGGGGCTTGTCACCTCGTGGCAATAGTGGCGGTCGATATACAGCTGGTCGGGGCCGTCGGGTATGCGGTTAACCACATGCGCGTCCCATATTTTGTCAAAAAGTGTCTGTGGCATGTCTATTGTCTGTCTGAAAAAACTGGGCGATTATCTCACGAACTTGTTGATGGCGTCGATGTAAGCCTCGGCACTGGCGGCCACGATGTCGGTGTTGGCCGAGAAGCCGTAGTAGGACACTCCGTCGTGCTCGACGGTCATGTGTACCTTGCCCACATCGTTGCTGCCCTTGTTGATGGCCTGGATCAGGAATTCCTTCACGAGCATCTTGCGGCGTATGATGAGCTTGATGGCCGAGATCGCGGCATCCACCGGACCGTTGCCCGATGCACATGCCTCGAATTTCTCTCCGGCGATGTCGAGTCCCACGCTTGCAACAGAGTGGACACCCACTCCGGCAGTCACCTGCAGGAAGTCGAGCTTGATGCGCGACGAGGCCTTGCGGTGCTGTCCGGCTATCATGAGCACATCGTCATCGTTGATCTCCTTCTTGCGGTCGGCAAGCTGGAGGAATGCCTCGTAAGCCTTGTCGAGCTGTTCGGTGGTGAGTTCGCAACCGAGCACGTGCAGACGGTGCTTGAGCGCGGCGCGTCCGCTTCGGGCGGTGAGCACGATCGAGTTCTCGTCGATGCCCACATCCTTGGGGTCGATGATCTCGTAGCTCTCGCGGTTCTTGAGCACGCCGTCCTGGTGTATGCCCGACGAGTGGGCGAATGCGTTGCGTCCCACGATGGCCTTGTTGGGCTGAACGGGCATGTTCATCAGGCTCGACACCATGCGGCTGATGCCGGTGATGCGGGTGGCGTTGATATTGGTGTCGATTCCCAGCTCGCGGTGGGAGCGGAATGTCATCACCACCTCCTCGAGGGCGGTGTTACCGGCGCGTTCGCCTATGCCGTTGATGGTCACCTCGGCCTGGCGGGCACCGTTGATCACGCCCGACACGGTGTTGGCAGTGGCCATTCCCAGGTCGTTGTGGCAATGGGTGGCGATGATCACCTTGTCGATGCCGTCAACATGGTCCATTAGATATTTTATCTTGGCTCCGAACTCGGAGGGGAGACAGTAGCCCGTGGTGTCGGGGATATTTATCACGGTGGCTCCGGCCTTGATCACGGCCTCGACCACGCGGGCCAGATACTCGTTGTCGGTACGACCGGCATCCTCGGCGTAGAACTGTACATCCTCCACAAATTTCTTTGCGTAGGCGACGGCTCTCACGGCACGTTCGAGAATCTCCTCGCGGTTGGAGTTGAACTTATACTTGATATGAGGGTCGGAAGTGCCTATACCGGTATGGATACGTGGGTGCTTGGCATATTTCAGCGCATCGGCTGCCACGCGTATATCGTTTTCCACGGCGCGGGTAAGCGCGCATATCGTCGGCCAGGTCACAGCCTTGGAAATCTCTACCACTGAATTGAAGTCACCGGGCGATGACACGGGAAATCCCGCTTCGATCACGTCGACACCGAGAGTCTCGAGGGCCTTGGCCACTTCGATCTTTTCCACAGTGTTCAGCTGACAGCCCGGCACCTGCTCCCCGTCGCGGAGAGTGGTGTCAAAAATGTATAATCTATCGCTCATAAGCTTGCTTTTTTACCTGTTTAAGTGTGCAAAGGTATAAAATATTTATATTAAAGCATAATTTTATTAATGATTTTAATTATAATTATGTGCTTTTGGAGCGGATTGAAATGAAAATGTCTAAAGATGTAAATGGTGGGTGATATCTCCGGTTTAGTATAGAGGGAGTTTTTAAGTATAGAGGATTCTTTTAGTATAGAGGTTCTTTTAGTATAGAGGTTCTTTTAGTATAGAGGGGAAAGTATAGAGTATAGGGATTAGATTTTAGGACAGGTGAAGATAGGATATATTGGTGGAATATAGGATGTTAGAGATGGTGGGCATTGGATCTATAGGACGTCTTCGACGCCCGTTTGGGTATGTTTTTTATCCCCCCCACGCCTCGGGATCGCGCAAATCATGCCCTGACGGGCGATTTGCACGTTCCCTCGTGGTGGGGCTTCAATTACATCGCCGTTTCACGGCTTAATGGGCGATGTAGCCTGTGGGGAATTTGGATGGCTGGGTTTGTGGTGTCTATGATTTCATCGCCCATTCGAGGCTTAGTTGTTGTGTCTGCGGAATATTAGAATTTGGCACTCATGGAGGGCAACATTTCATCGCCACTTTTTGGCTTATCCGCCTCAGGGCGCCACCAAGCCTCGAAGAGGCGATGAAATCGTAGCCATCACGAACCCGGCCCGCAAATTCCCCGCAGGCCCACTACCAACAAAGCCTCGAAGAGGCGATGTAGTTATAGCCCCACCACGAGGGAACGTGCAAATCGCCCGCCAGGGCAGATTTGCGCGATCCCGAGGCGTGGGGAAAATGAAACACGTACCAAATCGGGCGTCGAAGACGTCCTATAAATCCCCGCGTCTACCCTTACATAACATCCTATATTCCCCCAATATACCCCCTAAAACCCCTCTTGTTCTCTGGTCTAAACCCTTTGACCAAAAAATCTAATCATAATACTTTCCCATCTATACTCAAAAAACACCTCTATACTAAAAATCTCTGGTCCTATCATATAACAATTGTATATTGCGTAGATTCCTTGGTCAATACATCGTGTTATTTTACCGCAAGTTGGCACTCCAAGAGCCACAACAACTCTGGTCTAAATTTTTACCCACTAAACGACATTATCGCACCATATCACCCACATCGGTACCTTACCTTTGCCGGTGATATGAAACCAACGAGCCA
>JAMPHR010000003.1:493358-515095 GCA_023663345.1 Paenibacillus sp.
AAGCGGAGAGCCGACCTCCGCCGTTCCCACCGGAACCAGCAATAAGGTTACAGAAAGAAGTTACAGAAAGAAGTTACAGAAAGAAGTTACAGAAAAAGGTTACAAAAAACAATACGACAAGTAAATAGGAAAAATGGAATAATAGCCCCAGGCATGTCAGCGGATTGTGTTCATGATTAAAAAAGTAGCGACATACCTCCCTATAACCCCATAACCTCCTAAACTACCAATAACCTCCTAACCCCATAACCTTATAACCTTTCAGCCGTAAGGCTGAAATAAACGCTCGGCAAGAGCCCCTTGACATTTTGCTACAATTACTACAAAAATACTACAAAAAATGACTCCCACCCGTGAGGGCAGGAGCCATTATCTATAAAAGACCTTTAGATCTCTGGTCTAAACCCCAAATCTCTCTGGATCTATAGTCTAAAAATCAATTGTCTATACTTTATACTTTCCCCTCTATACTTAATCTATCGGTCATCAAGCCAACGCCTGCTCGATATCGGCAATAATATCGGCGACATCCTCGATACCCACCGACAGACGTATCAGGTCGGGAGCCACGCCGGCCTCACGCAACTGCTCGTCGGTGAGCTGACGGTGAGTGTGGCTTGCCGGATGAAGCACACATGTGCGGGCATCGGCCACATGGGTCACGATGGCAATAAACTTCAGGCGATCCATGAACTTGATGGCATCCTCGCGTGTACCCTCAAGGCCAAATGCAATGACACCGCATGAGCCGTTGGGCAGATACTTCTTCGACAGTTCATAGTACTTGTTGGAGGGCAGACCGCTGTAGTTTACCCACTTCACCTTGGGATTGGCCTCAAGCCACTTTGCCACAGTGAGGGCGTTCTCGCAATGGCGGGGTACTCTCAGGTGCAAGGTCTCGAGTCCGAGATTAAGCAGGAATGCGTTCTGGGGCGACTGTATCGACCCAAGATCGCGCATGAGCTGGGCTGTAGCCTTGGTGATAAAGGCATTGCGTCCGAAAGCCTTGGTATAGGTCAGACCGTGGTACGACTCATCGGGAGTGGTGAGGCCGGGGAACTTGTCGGCATACTCATCCCAAGGGAAATTACCGCTGTCTACCACAGCACCACCCACGCTCACAGCATGGCCGTCCATATACTTGGTGGTGGAATGTGTAACGATGTCAGCCCCCCATTCAAAGGGTCGGCAGTTGATAGGTGTAGGGAATGTATTGTCCACAATCAGGGGCACACCGTGGCTGTGGGCTATGCGCGCGAATTTCTCTATGTCGAGCACCTCGCATCCGGGATTGGAGATAGTCTCGCCGAAAAGCGCTTTGGTGTTGGGGCGGAAAGCCTTGGCGATCTCCTCCTCCGAAGCATTGGGATCGACAAACGTACACTCCACACCGAGTTTCTTGAGCGTAACGCCAAACAGATTGTAGGTACCGCCATAGATATTGGACGAGGTCACAAAGTGATCGCCCGCCTGGCAGATATTGAATATGGCATAGAAGTTGGCAGCCTGGCCCGACGAAGTGAGCATAGCGGCCACGCCCCCCTCGAGAGCGGCGATCTTGGCGGCAACGGCATCGTTGGTGGGATTCTGGAGTCGGGTATAGAAATAGCCCGAATCCTCGAGGTCAAACAGCCGAGCCATCTGCTCGCTTGTATCATACTTGAATGTGGTGCTCTGATAGATGGGAAGCACGCGTGGCTCACCCTTTTTGGGGGTCCATCCGGCCTGAACGCACAGGGTGGACGGAGAATACTTCTTATTTGTATCCATTTTATATTCTTTTGTAAGGAGTAAATATCAATCAAGGACTCCCAGCCTGTGGAGCCGAAAGTCCTTGATAGAGATTTTAGCTTGAAAGAAGCCTGATTACTACAGGTTCTTAGGCGTTCTTCACCTTGTCAACAACGGCCTTGAAAGCGGCGGGATTGTTGAGAGCGAGGTCGGCGAGCACCTTGCGGTTGATCTCGATACCGGCCTTGTGGATGAGGCCCATGAGCTTGGAGTAAGAAAGATCCTCGAGACGGGCAGCTGCGTTGATACGCTGGATCCAGAGAGCGCGGAAGTTGCGCTTCTTGTCCTTGCGGTCGCGGTAAGCGTAGGTGAGACCCTTCTCCCAGGTGTTCTTGGCTACGGTCCACACATTGCGACGGCATCCGAAGTAACCACGGGTGAGTTTAAGGATTTTCTTGCGGCGAGCTCTTGAAGCTACATGATTTACTGATCTTGGCATTTTGTGAAATGTTTTGTGAATGTCAGCGGCACGTTATGCTCTTGATTTCTGTTTAGGGGTGGCTGAACATTCGGTTAACGAAATTCTGGAATTAAATCACGTTTTTTCTCGATCGGAGAAAAGATGACTGTTAAGTGCGCTTGAGTCCGGGTCAAGATTACTTAAGGGCGAGAAGCTCCTTAACGTTGGATGCGTCAGCGTGAGATACCACTGAGAAGTGGGTCAGGTTACGCTTCTGCTTCTTGGTCTTCTTGGTCAGGATGTGGCTCTTGTAGGCATGTTTTCTCTTGATCTTTCCTGTTCCGGTAAGGGCGAACCTCTTTTTGGCACCGGAATTAGTCTTAATCTTTGGCATTGTGAAATGTTATTAAAAATATGATTTGATTCGTGGCGGCCGGTGATCAATGGGGACCGGCGCGCCTGTAGTTTCTGCTTGGGGTATATTACTTTTTCTTGGGACTGAGCATGATGATCATGCGCTTTCCCTCGAGTACGGGCATCTGGTCAACCTTGCCATACTCCTCAAGATCGTTGGCGAAACGCAGGAGGAGCACCTCGCCCTGCTCTTTGAACAGGATCGAACGGCCCTTGAAGAACACATAAGCCTTGACTTTCGCACCCTCCTGGAGGAAGCCGATGGCGTGCTTGAGCTTGAAGTTGTAGTCGTGGTCATCGGTCTGAGGTCCGAAACGGATCTCCTTCACCACCACCTTGGTGGCCTTGGCCTTCTGTTCCTTCTGGCGCTTCTTCTGCTGATACAGGAACTTCTGGTAGTCAAGTATCTTGCACACCGGCGGTTCGGCGGTAGGTGAGATCTCGATGAGATCGAGCTCCAGCTCCTCGGCCATCTTCAACGCCTCCTGTATGGAGTAGATGCCTGTCTCAACATTGTCGCCTACGAGTCGTACTTCACGGGCGCGGATGCGCTCATTGGTTGCGTAGGGGTCTTTCTCTTTGTTGGGTACAAAGGGGCGACGGGGCCCGTTATTGGGACGGGGAGGACGAGGGGTAAAAGGTTTTTTCTCCATTCAGGGGATTGTAAAAGTCTTGTTTTATGGGTTACTGGTTGATCATTTCATTGACTTCGCGAGTCAATTCGGCTGCAAAGTTAGCAATTTTCATCGAACCTTTATCACCTTCGCCCTGTTTTCTTACAGAAATTTCGCCATTTTCAGCTTCTTTTTCGCCTACGATGAGCATATAGGGGATGCGCTTGAGTTCGTTATCGCGTATTTTCTTGCCGATCTTCTCGTTGCGGTCGTCTACCTGGGTGCGGATATCCATGGCGTTGAGCTGGCGCGAAACCTCGTAGGCATAGTCGTTGAACTTCTCCGAGATGGGGAGTACAACAGCCTGCTCGGGGGCGAGCCACAGAGGGAAGCGGCCGGCGGTGTGCTCGAGCAGCACAGCCACGAAACGCTCCATCGAGCCGAACGGTGCGCGGTGGATCATCACGGGACGGTGCTTCTGGTTATCGCTGCCGGTGTACTCGAGCTGGAAACGCTCGGGGAGGTTGTAGTCCACCTGGATGGTACCGAGCTGCCAGCGGCGGCCGAGGGCATCCTTCACCATGAAGTCGAGCTTCGGGCCATAGAATGCAGCCTCGCCAAGCTCGGTGCGGGCCTTGAGACCCTTCTCGGCGCAAGCGTCGATGATAGCCTGCTCGGCCAGGTGCCAGTTCTCGTCGCTACCGATGTACTTTTCCTTGTGCTCGGGATCGCGGAGCGAGATCTGTGCCTCGAAATTGTCAAACTTCAGAGCCTTGAAGATGTAGAAGATAATGTCCATCACCTTGAGGAACTCACCCTTGATCTGATCGGGGGCACAGTAGATGTGGGCATCATCCTGCGTAAATCCGCGCACACGGGTCAGTCCATGGAGCTCGCCGCTCTGCTCGTAGCGGTACACTGTGCCGAACTCGGCCAGACGCAGGGGCAGATCACGGTAGCTGCGGGGGAGCGCACGGAATATCTCGCAGTGGTGAGGACAGTTCATGGGCTTGAGCAGATACTCCTCGCCCTCCTCGGGTGTGTGGATGGGCTGGAATGAATCTTTGCCATACTTGGCATAGTGGCCCGAGGTTACATAGAGATTCTTGTTGCCGATATGGGGAGTGATCACCTGCTGGTAACCATACTGTTTCTGAATCTTGCGGAGGAACTGCTCGAGGCGGTCGCGCAGGGCTGTGCCTTTCGGGAGCCACAGGGGCAGACCGGCACCTACATTCTGGGAGAATGCGAAGAGCTCCATCTCCTTGCCCAGCTTGCGGTGGTCGCGCTTCTTGGCCTCCTCAAGGAGTGTGAGATACTCGTCGAGCATCTTTTTCTTGGGGAAAGTGATGCCATACACGCGCACCAGCTGTTTGCGCTTCTCATCGCCGCGCCAGAATGCACCGGCGAGCGAGGCCACTTTCACAGCCTTGATGGGAGCGGTGTTGGGGATATGCGGGCCACGGCACAGGTCGGTGAACGATCCCTGTGTATAGGTAGTGATGTGACCATCCTCGAGTTCCGAGATAAGCTCGCACTTGTATTCCTCGCCACGGTCGCCGAACAGCTTGAGAGCATCGGCCTTGGAGATGTCAGCGCGTACAATTGGCTGCTTCTCCTGTGCCAGTTCAAGCATCTTCTTCTCGATCTTGGCGAAATCGGCCGATGTGAGCTGATTCTCGCCCGGATCAATGTCGTAATAGAATCCGTTCTCGATAGCCGGGCCGATACCGAACTTCACGCCGGGATAAAGCTCCTGGAGAGCCTCGGCGAGCAGGTGGGCCGACGAGTGCCAGAAAGCATGTTTGCCCTCGGGATCCTCCCACTTGTAAAGACGCAGGGTGGCATCCTCGGTGACGGGACGGGAAAGATCCCATTCCTGACCATTGATTGAGGCGGCCAGCACATCGCGGGCCAGCTGAGACGACAGGCTCTCGGCAATCTGGAGAGGGGTGATTCCGCTCTCGTACTGCTTCACTCCGCCGTCGGGAAATGTAATGTTGATTGTTGCCATTATATATTATATGTGAGGGAGCCATACGGACGACCCCCGTTAACTTAAATTCAAGGTCAATTATCCACTGCCCGGGGGTGGTCATCCGGTCGGTTTCCGGAAGCCCCGGCGGTGTTCCCGCCGTGCCCTCTGACAGTATCTTTAATCTAACTTGCAAAGGTAAGTATTTTTCTGTAACTTTGTCATATAGTTATGGGAAAAATCAGCAACTCGACCGTACAGCGTATCCTTGAGGCCACCGACATCGTGGAGGTGGTCAGCGATTTCGTGTCGCTCAAGCGCAAGGGTGCCAACTATTGGGGCCTGTGCCCGTTCCACAACGACCGTTCGCCATCCTTCTCGGTATCCAAGTCGCGAGGGCTGTGCAAATGCTTCAGTTGCGGTGAGGGCGGAAGCGCCGTGAATTTTCTCATGAAGCTCGAGCATCTGAGCTACACCGAGGCTCTGCGCTACCTGGCCCGCAAATACAATATCGAGGTTGAGGAGCGGGAGATGACCCCTGAGGAGGAGAGGCGCGAGAATGCCCGCGACAATATGCTTGCGGTCAACGAGTTTGCCCTGCGATACTTCAAAAAGAGCCTGACCGACACCCCCGAGGGGCGCGACGTGGGTCTCAGCTATTTTCGCCACCGTGGCATAAGCGATCCCATGATCGAGCGCTTCCATTTAGGATACGCTCCCGAGGCCAAGGATGCCCTGTTCAATCAGGCCATCGAGCGCGGATACAGCGAGGAGTACCTCATCTCCACCGGCCTGACCTCCAAAACCGACGACGGACGTGTCTACGACCGCTTCCGCGGACGAGTAATATACCCCATCCACACCCTTTCGGGCAAAGTGGTGGCTTTCGGCGGACGTACACTGCGCTCCGACAAGTCCATGGCCAAGTATGTCAACTCGCCCGAGAGTGACATATACTCCAAGCGTCGCGAGCTCTACGGTCTGTTTCAGGCCAAGCAGGCCATATCCAAGGAGGCGAAGTGCATCATCGTGGAGGGTTACATGGATGTTATATCCATGCACCAGGCTGGGGTGTGCAACGTGGTTGCCTCATCAGGCACCGCACTCACCGTCGAGCAGGTGAGGCTCATAAAGAGGTTTACCACCAATGTGACCCTCATCTACGACTCTGACGCCGCCGGTATCAAGGCCTCACTGCGAGGCATCGAGCTGTTGCTACAGGACGGCATGGATATCAAGGTGCTCCTGCTCCCACCGGGCGAGGATCCCGACTCCTTTGCCCAATCGCACAGCTCCACCGAGGTAACCGAATATATCAAGGAGAACGAGACCGACTTCATTACCTTCATGGCTCAGATTCTCCTCAAGGATGTGGGCGACGATCCCACGGCGCGAGCCAACGTGATCACGCGCATCGTCAAGACCATAGCCTTGATCCCCAACGAGATCACCCGTAGCGTGTATGTGCAGGAGTGTGCGCGCATCCTTTTCATATCCGAGGATGTGCTGCAACGCCAGGTGGGAAAATATTTCAACGAGTTTGCCCTGAAATCGCGCGAGGACCGCCTGAGGGAGGAATCCCTCACCGCCACACGCGAGACAAGGTATGATTCCGCATCGGCAGAACAACCTCAGCAGGCTACCGAGCCACAACCGGTAGCTGATCAGCCGGGCTCTGCCACTTCCTACGCCAAAGAGCTCCGACCCTATGAGAAAGGTGTGCTTCAGCTCATAGCCCGCTACGGTAATTATCCTTTTGCCGAAGGGGTCGACGAGAACGGCGACACCGTCCCGCTCTCGGTGCTCGAATACATCGATGCCGAGCTGGAGATGGACGATATAAAATTCTCCAATCCCGACCTGGCCCACTTCCTCAACGAAGCAAGGCGCATCAGCCGGGACTCATGGGAGGAGAACTACCGCCGCGAGCAGGAAAAACTTAAGGAGAAACGGGCCTCGCAATTTCAGAAAGGTATCGAGGAGATACGCGCCAAGGCCACCGATCTCGGGAGCATTACAGCAATGGAGCGCACACTCAACGACACCATCGATGCCGAGTATGCCCGTGGCCTTGAGGATTTCTCCGCCACCTATCTGTCGACACTCCTGTGCTCGTCGCCCGATGATTCAGTGCGCAACCTCGCCACCGAACTTGTGATAGAGCGTCACACGCTCAGCAAAGTACACACGAAATATGCCCACGTCGAGACCGAGCGTGAGCAGTTGGGCGAACTGGTGCCAAGAACCATACATGAACTTAAGAATGCTATTCTCGGGACCCGCATCAAGGCCGAACGCGAGAAACTAAAAACATGCCCCCAGAATGATTTCGAGACTATATTTGCCATCATGCGCCAGATCCAGAGCCTCGAAGCACTGCGCATACCGCTCGCCAAACTGATCGGCGACCGCGTGATCGCCCCGGGACATTGATCCCTCAGCACCCACAACGCTCCTCAACACGACTATATCGTGTTGTATCGTAAGGCACCGAGGAGACGTGATATCGGTATCACGTACCCTCGCCATCAACCGTGCGATGCCCTATAATATAGGTATATGGCGATGAATGTGTACAGGATGTTGGGAATCCACATCGCCACCATCGGCGACGTGTAGCCCGAGACTGCAAATGTCGATGTCACGGTCATGAACAGGATATAGCTGAAACTCAGCACAAGGCCTATGCCTATGTTCACGCCCATGCCACCCTTGACCTTTTTGGAACTCAGCGACATGCCTATCACTGTGAGGATAAACGCCGCCGCAGTCATAGCATAGCGCCGGTGTTGCTCGATCTCAAACGACTTGATATTGGCCACACCCCTCTCCTTCTGGCGCGATATGTATTCGCTCAAGGCCGGCGAGGTGAGCGTCTCCTGGTCATTTTTGGATATAAGGAAGTCGCGAGGCTCGATAGGTATCATGGTGTCGAGGCGCGCTCCGCGACGTATGTGCTCACGCTGTCCGTCGAAATCACGTATCATGTAGTCGCGCACTGTCCAGTGGTGCAATGTGTCCCAGCGGATGGACTGGGCCGTGAGGCGCGACACCAGGGTCTTTCCATCAAACGATTCAAGCGAGAACTTGTAGCCTGTCTTCTGCAGGGCATCGTATCGCGACATGTATGCTATCTCCCCCTTGGCCACCTGCAGCTGGATATTGGTTCCGTAACCCACACTCTTGTCCTTGACATACTGGTTGGTATAGGCTATTCGCTTCACATTGGCCGGGGGGATGATATAGGCGCTCAGCACAAATGTGAGCGCGGCTATCACCGTAGCGCTCAGCAAGTAGGGGCGCAACAGCCGTCGATAGCTCATGCCGGTCGAGAGCATGGCTATGATCTCGGAATTGTCAGCCAACTTGGAGGTGAAGAATATTACCGCGATAAAGGTGAATAGCGGGCTGAACTGATTGGCGAAATACGGGAGGAAATTGAGGAAGTAATCAAAGATCGTAGCCTTGAGCGGAGCTTTCAGAAACGCGTCGAGCTTCTCGTTGATGTCAAACATCACCGTGATCGCCAGAATCAGGAAGATGGCGAAGACGTATGTGCCAAGAAATTTGCGTATGATGTACCAGTCAAGTATCTTCATAACCTTATTGTAGTATTACCCCTCACATTATAGTATTGCGTCAGAGTCTCCGGGTCACGCGCTCCACCATTTCGGTTTTCCACGATTTGAAATCACCGGCAATAATGTGACGGCGGGCCTCCCCTACCAGCCACAGGTAGAAGGATATGTTATGTATCGAGGCTATCTGCATCGCCAGGATCTCGTCGGCGATGAACAGGTGGCGCAGATATGCCTTGGAATAGGCGCGGTCCACGTAGGAGGGTCCGTCCTCCTGTATGGGTGAGAAATCGTCGGCCCACTTGCGGTTGCGCATGTTCATTATGCCATGGGCAGTGAATAGCATACCGTTACGGCCGTTTCGCGTGGGCATCACGCAATCCATCATGTCCACTCCGCGGTCAATGGCCTCGAGGATATTGGCAGGCGTTCCTACACCCATCAGGTAGCGGGGCTTATCGGCAGGAAGTATCTCGTTGACCACATCGATCATCTCATACATCTGCTCGGTGGGCTCGCCAACGGCCAGTCCGCCTATGGCATTGCCGTCGGCTCCGAGATCGGCCACATGCTTGGCCGCATCACGGCGCAGATCGGGATAGACTACGCCCTGCACTATGGGGAAATAGGCCTGGGAGTAGCCATATCGGCCCTCGGTCTCCTTATAATGCTTCCATCCCCTCTCGAGCCAGCGCTGGGTGAGACGTAGCGACTTGCGGGCATAATCGTAATCGGCAGTTCCGGGAGGGCACTCGTCGAGGGCCATCATGATGTCGGCGCCTATGCTCCGCTCTATATCCACCACATTCTCGGGAGTGAACAGGTGCTTGGAACCGTCGATATGTGAGCGGAACCACGCACCCTCCTCGGTAAGTTTGCGGTTGTCGGCGAGCGAAAACACCTGGAAGCCACCGCTGTCAGTGAGGATGGGGCGGTCCCATCCGATGAAACGGTGCAAGCCTCCGGCCTTCTCGAGAATGTCGATTCCGGGACGGAGATACAGGTGATAGGTGTTGCCCAGTATTATCTGGGCCTTCACATCGTCGGCCAGCTCATGCTGATGCACGGCCTTGACACTCCCGAGTGTCCCCACAGGCATGAATATAGGGGTCTCGATGGTGCCATGATCGGTAGTGATAAGCCCGGCACGTGCATTGGTGCCGGGAGCTGTGGACTGCAATTGGAAATCCATAGGCTCTGCTCTCTACAGTCTCTTGTTTTTTCAGGGACGTATCTCGTAGCCGGGAATATCCACAAGCTTCACATCAAACACAAGTGTTGAGTATGGCGGGATCGATCCGGTGGTCGACGCTCCATAGCCTTGACCCGAGGGGATCACAATGCGGGCGCTGTCGCCCACTCTCATGTCCTGGAGTGCTATGGTCCATCCCGGTATCACCGACAACAGGTTGAAGTTGAGCACGCTGTCGGTCTGGTTGTAGGACGAGTCAAAAGCCTCGCCGTTATACAGTTTACCGATATATTTCACGGTCACTGTAGAGTTGGACATGGGCGAGAGGTTACCTACAGTCTTGGAGCGGTCAGTGAGATACTTGATCAGCACATGCGCCGCCGAATTGGACGGCGAGGTGATGGTGGTATAGTAATTGGTGCCCTCGGGGGTCATCAGGAACTTCTGCTCCTCAAAGAAAGCATTGTTGGCATCACGCCATTCCGTGTAGTTATCCCAAGTGTCGTCATCGTCGCTACATGCCGTGATGAACAGGGCCATTGCGGGCAACAGCACAGGGAGCAAGCGGAGTAATAATGAATGGTGGGTTGTCATCTAATCATTAGAATTTCACCTCGGGTGCGCGCTGGGCGGCATCGTCGGCTTTAAACTGAGGCTGGGGCGTGAAGCCAAACCAGCCGGCATAAATCACGGTGGGGAACTTTTTGATCGAGGTATTGTATCCGGCCACAGCCTCGGTGTATCGGCCACGGGCAGTGGCAATACGGTTCTCGGTCCCCTCGAGCTGAACCTGAAGGTCACGGAAATTCTCGTTGGCCTTGAGGTCGGGATAAGCCTCGGTCACGGCAAGGAGCGACTTGAGCGCACCGGTCAGCTCGTTTTGGGCTGCCTGGAAACGCGCCATGGTCTCTTCATTGAGATCGTCGGCATTGATGTTGACCGATGTTGCGGCCGCACGGGCCTGGGTTACCTTCTCGAGAGTCGAACTTTCGTGGGAAGCATATCCCTTGACAGTGTTGACCAGATTGGGGATCAGATCAGCACGGCGCTGATACTGGTTCTGCACTTCGGCCCACTGCTGCTCCACTCCCTGCTTCTGCTCCACAAGCGAGTTGTAGTTACAGGAACTGAGCATGGGCAACATAGCCACAATGAGGAGAAATAATTTAATACGCATCTGTTCTAATTGCTTAATTGCTTAATAGTAGTTTAATTGCCGATCACTCAGGGTGCGTTTTTTGTCAACGCACCCTTATATAATAACTGACCGGCAATCAAATTAGTTTTAGCCGAGCTTGCGCAGCAACGAGTTGAGCGATACGCGGTCGTGGATGATCTTGTGGAGATCGTCGACGCTCACGCGGGTCTGCTCCATCGAGTCGCGCTCACGCAGGGTCACGGTGTTATCCTCGAGGGTCTGGTGATCCACAGTGATACAGAAGGGGGTACCTATTGCATCCTGACGGCGGTAACGCTTGCCTATCGAGTCTTTCTCCTCGTAATGGGTGGAGAAGTCAAACTTAAGCTCGTTCACGATCTCGCGGGCCTTTTCGGGCAGACCATCCTTGCGCACGAGGGGCATCACAGCACACTTTACGGGAGCAAGCGCGGCCGGCAGGTGAAGCACCACACGGGTGTCGCCACCCTCGAGGGCCTGCTCCTCATAGCTCGAGCAGAGCACGCTCAGGAACATACGGTCCACACCGATCGAGGTCTCGATCACGTATGGGGTATAGCTCTCGTTGAGCTCGGGATCGAAATACTGTATCTTCTTGCCCGAGAACTTCTCGTGCTGCGAAAGGTCGAAATTGGTGCGAGAGTGGATACCCTCAACCTCCTTGAAGCCGAAAGGCATCTGGAACTCGATGTCGGTAGCAGCGTTGGCATAGTGAGCCAGCTTCTCGTGATCGTGGTAGCGGTACTTCTCATCGCCGAGGCCGAGTGCCTTGTGCCAGCGCAGACGGAACTCCTTCCACTTCTTGAACCACTCCATCTCAGAGCCGGGGCGCACGAAGAACTGCATCTCCATCTGCTCAAACTCCCTCATGCGGAATATGAACTGGCGGGCCACTATCTCGTTACGGAAAGCCTTGCCGATCTGTGCGATACCGAAGGGGATGCGCATACGGCCGGTCTTCTGCACGTTGAGATAGTTAACGAAAATACCCTGGGCAGTCTCGGGACGCAGATACACTGTCATGGCGCCGTCGGCGGTCGATCCCATCTCGGTCTTGAACATGAGGTTGAACTGACGCACCTCGGTCCAGTTCTTGGTACCCGAGATGGGGCATACGATCTCCTCATCGATGATGATCTGGCGCAGCTCGTTAAGGTCGCCATCATTCATGGCCTTGGCAAAACGCTCGTGGAGAGCATCGCGCTTGGCCACATGATCCAGCACGCGGGGATTGGTCTGGCGGAACATAGCCTCGTCAAACGACTCGCCAAAACGCTTGGCGGCCTTGGCCACTTCCTTCTCGATCTTATCCTCGATCTTGGCTATCTGCTCCTCGATGAGCACATCGGCGCGGTAACGCTTCTTGGAATCCTTGTTGTCGATCAGGGGATCGTTGAACGCATCCACATGGCCCGAAGCCTTCCAGATGGTGGGGTGCATGAAGATGGCCGAGTCAATGCCCACGATATTCTCGTGAAGCAGTGTCATCGAATCCCACCAGTAACGCTTGATGTTGTTCTTAAGCTCCACGCCGTTCTGACCGTAGTCATACACAGCCGAGAGTCCATCGTAAATCTCGCTCGAGGGGAACACAAAACCATACTCCTTGGCATGGCTTACTATTTTTTTGAATACGTCTTCCTGGGTAGCCATTGTTTCGTACTGTAGTTTTATATACTTGTGAATCTATTATTGACAAAATGTTGAAACATCCTTGCAACGCACCTATACATATATAGATACATCACAAGTCGCAAAGGTACGAAAAAATTTCCACCCCCGCTCCATCAACGTCTTAAAAATGTAAAAAACATATCCCTCGGCCTGTCACTCTACACTTATTACCGCCTTGGCCCGACGATGCAAAGGAGCCTCACGGCGGTTGTAACCGTGAGGCCCCTTGATCGTCATTTTAAATCGTTAAGGATATATGATGATAAGTTAGGTGATACCACTGAGTCACCAATTATCATCCTCAGGCTGATCCGTATAGTCAGAGTGTAAAAAGAACATCCTGCGAATCATAGCCTTCCCATCCCGCTCACCGATATCACGCCATACGACTGAAGCGTGGACCAGAAACGGGCCAAGACGGATGATTCTGCAAGACGGGACGCAGACTGGTTTTACAATACCAATGTAAGTTGCGTTAAGGAAGAAGAGCCGTCCCATCACTTTCAGTCCGCCACCCTCCTCCGAGGACTTGACGAGGCCGAATTGCCGAGGTGATGTAATCTTCCTGTCGGCCATGAAGCCGATTTGCACTGCAAAGCTACGAAATATAACCGTGACTTATAGTTAATATTAGTTAACACGACCCATTCCTCCACAATTTTCCTTCCCCTCACGCCGTATATTTGCAAAAACCTCTGAATCCAATGGCTAAACAGGACTATATCATAAAGAACCGCGAGTGGCTGGCCGAGAAGGCCAAAGAACCCGGCGTGACCCTCATCGACAAGGGTATCTGCTACAAATCCCTCAAACGTGGCAATCAGGCCGGCCCCACCCCCAACCGCAACAGCGTGGTGACGGTACACTACACAGGCAAGACCATCAACGGCAAGACTTTCGACTCAAGCCGTGGCGGAGTGGCTCCTGCCTTCCGTCTGCGCGAACTGATACCCGGATGGATAATAGCCCTCCAGCACATGCACCCGGGCGACAAATGGGAGGTATATATCCCCGCCGAGCAGGCTTATGGCAAGTCAAACCAGCCCGGCATACCAGGAGGCTCCAGCCTCATCTTCGAGATCGAGCTGATAAGCGTATCATAACCATAAGCTTTCCATCGGACAGACTATAATAATGCGTGGGTCCTGCTTAATCAGAGCCCACGCATTATCATTTATATCACAGCCTGTTATGCCGGTCTACTTAGCCGGCATGAACGTGATGGCCTGACCGCCGTTGGCGTTCATCCTCACTGTGATACTGTCGGCCGAGGTCACAGTCTGCTTCGAGATCTTATAAGCCTCAGGATCATTGCTCTGATCATCGTCGGCATACACCGTGGCCGTGTAGCTCACGCCCTCCTTGAGGAAACCGAGCGGAATCTCTATCTCACGCTTCTCACCGTTGGTGCCTGCCCCGAGGTAATAATTCTCTCCGGCTCTGCGCACCACGGCTATGTACTCGCCTATCTCACCGGCCACAGCCTCCGACCAGTCACAATCGGCATCGAAATCCCTGAAGAACTGGAACGCCGGATGCCCCTCGTAATTCTCTATCATATCCGAGGCCATCTGGAGCGGGGAATAGATGATCACCCAGTTGGCTATCTGGCGGGCAAGGGTGGTCTTAATGCAACAGTGAGCGTTAGGACCGTTCCACTCTATGCGCCCCTTGTCGGCTTTGGCACGCGAATAGTCAATGTCAAATATACCGGGAGTATAGTCCATCGGGCCAGACAGCAGACGGGTAAACGGCAGTATGCACAGGTATTCCGAATCATTACCGTCACTCCACGCGTTCCATTCCATACCTCGGGCACCCTCGCGGGTCATCATGTTGGGCCATGTGCGGCGTATTCCGGTCTCCTTTATCGGCTCGTGGGCATCCAGCATTATCTCGTGGGCGGCACATGCCTCGACCACCTTCTGATAGTGGCGCACAGTAGCCTGCGAGTGATGCGTACCGCCGTTGGCTATACCGCCGGCATATCCGGTCTTGAGGGTATGTATCCCGAGCGACTGGTAATATGCGAGCGCCGAGTCGAGCACAGCCTCATACTCGGGCAGATTACCGCCCGTCTCGTTGTGCATCCACAGCTCCACGCCTTTCTCCTTGGCATACTGCGCTATGCGCTCCAGGTCGAAATCGGAATACGGAGCGAGGTAATCGAAGCTCTGCGATCCGCCCCAGTTCTCCCATCCTTTGTTCCAGCCCTCAAACAGCACACCCTGTATATTGTTTTCCACGGCAAAGTCGATGTACTTGATGGCATTTTCGGTAGTGGCACCGTGGCGCGGGCCCTGTATCCAGGTCTGCGTGCCCAGGTGCATACCCCACCATATACCCACATACTTCTGCGGCTTGATCCACGAAGTATCGGCTATCTTGGACGGCTCGTTGAGATTCAGTATCATTGCGCTGTTTATCAGCCCAACAGCCTTGTCGGCAATCTGTATCGTGCGCCAAGGAGTTACGAATCGCGAGGGCACGTAAGCCTTCACCCCGTCGGGCAACGGCGACAGCTCGGCCTGGAGCACACCGTCGGCATTGCGCTTGAGCGTCATCTCGGGATAGTCGTAGAGAGCGGCCTCATGGATCGAGCCATAAGTCCCAGCCTCGGTGCGGAAAGTGAACGGCGTGTTGGCATCGCTCACCTCCCCGATGGGCATTATCCTGTAGGGCAGTTCGTAGGTATCGGCGCTGGCCGCGATCGACCACGACTTTCCGTCGCCGGCAAATCCGAATTGCGTCAGCTCATCGGTCACCACCACCGTGTCGGCGCTCTCGCCGAGATTCCACTCATACCGGAAAGCCACGCCATCATTGAACACCCTGAAACGCACGGCCATCTCACGATTCTGCCCGTCCTCCAGGCTCACCGTCATCTCATTGTAATTGTTGGTCACAGTCTTGTTCTCGCCCCAGGGCTGGGTCCACTCCTCATTCACCTCATCGGCATGGCGGTAGCTTATCTTCACATCATCGCCCAGCAATGGCGTGGCGGTCTTCACACCCAATACCGACGGGAGTATCAACTCCTTGTCACCCACGCTGACAGTGTATTTCATATCCGAAATAGAGGTGGCTGACACGGCAACCTTTATATTGCCGTCGGGCGACATCACGTCCTTGCGCTCCCCGCCACAACCGGCAAGCAGGAGCGAGGATGCCATCATCGAAATGATAAGGATCTGTTTTGTTGGCATATTATTTTTTTGAACAGGTTCGTGACGACAAAAATAGTGAATTAATCATGCCTGTGCCAAAAAATCGGGCCACAAGTATCGCACGTAGGGATTTTTTGGCTGAAACTTGATGGATTTCTAACAAATTTTCACTAAATTGCGCCATAATTCTCAATCCGCTTCCAAATAAGGACTAATGGTGACAAGTTCCGACTACGACAAGATAATCCAGGATAGAGCCCGCGTTGTGCTTGACGCGATGGCCGAGCGTGTATCACCCTCCGATCTACAGCGCATCCGCGAGGCCTTCGAGCTGGCCCGAAATGCCCATGCCGACCAAAAACGCAAGACCGGAGAGCCCTACATACTCCACCCCATAGCCGTAGCCACGATATGCGCCAAGGAGCTGATGCTCGACACCAACCCCGTCATGGCGGCGTTTCTCCACGATGTCGTCGAGGATACCGACTACACCATGGAGGATATCGAGAGCCGTTTCGGCCACGATGTCGCTTTCCTTGTGAGAGTGGTCACCAAGCAGAAAAAGGACAAATACGACGAGTCCAAGCAGGTGGACAACTACAAACAGATGCTCGACTCCGTGCAGTACGACATCCGCGCCCTCCTCGTGAAGCTCGCCGACCGCCTCCACAACATGCGCACTCTCTCCTCCATGCGCCCCGACAAGCAGATGAAGATAGCCGGCGAGACCGACTACTTCTATGCCCCGCTCGCCAACCGCCTCGGCCTCTACAATGTGAAGACCGAGCTTGAGAACCTAAGCCTCAAGTTCCGCTGTCCCCACGAGTTCGAGGACCTCACGACAATGATAAAGCGCGACGAGGACCTGCAACGCGACCGTCTCAGGAAATTCTGCGAGGAGATCAGCCACGAGCTCACCACCCACGGCATACAGGCCCGCGTGTACATCGAATACCGCCAGCCCTACAGCCTGTGGCGCAAGATGCGCAAATACGGCGATGACTTCAACCACCTGAAATACCGTCACTTCACCGAAGTGGTGTTCGACGCTCCCGAAGGGAAGGCCGAGAAGGAGATGGTGATGCGCATCTACTCAATCCTCACCGACCGTTTCAAGGAGAAACCCGGCGGAATAGCCAACTACATCGACTCCCCCAAGGAGAACGGCTACCAGAGCTACCACGTGAAACTGCTCGCCTCGTTCGGCCGATGGCAGGAGGTACACATCAGCAGTGAGCGCATGGTGCGCGACTCCCAGCTCGGATGCGTGGCGAGCCGCAACGACGACAACATCTGGCAGTGGATCAAGAAATTCCGCATGGTCCTGCGCGACATCGCTGCCCGAGGGCAGGAGGGCACAAGCTTCATCGAGGAGGTGGTGAGATCGTTCTACAACGACGACATCATGACCTTCACCCCTCAGGGAAAACCGATCATCCTCCCGCAGAGGGCCACAGTGATGGACTTCGCCTTCGAGGTACACACCCAGCTGGGACTCCACGCCAAGTATGCCCGCATCAACAACCAGCTGCTCGCATCGGTCAAGACCAAGCTGCACCGAGGCGACATAGTGGAGATATTCACCGATCCCGATATACACCCCACGCCCGACTGGCTCGACACTGCCATGACCTACAAGGCACGCAAGGCCATCACCACCTATCTCAAGCAGCAACCCAAGCCACGCTATGACCGGTGTCCCGAGTGCAACCCCATGCCCGGCGAGGAGCTCATAGGATTCAAGAATGCCTCCGGACGCATCACCCTCCACAAGCGCGACTGCCCTGTAGCCATCAGGCTCGCATCCCAGATGGGCGACAATATCGTGTCGGTCGATTTCCAACCCGACAGTACTCTCTACCCCGTCACCATCAACATCAGGGCCGTGGACCGTTACCATCTGCTCATCGACCTGGTCGACTGCATCACCAACGACCTCAACCTCTCGATCGACAATCTCCACACCGTCACCGAGGATGCCATCGTCACCTGCTCCATAACCTTTTCGGTCCACTCGTTCACCGAACTCCAGTCCATCATGCGCCACATTGCCATAATCCCCGGTGTCGATGAAGTGAAGAGGGCTTTGGTATGAACAGTATCCTGAACAATTAAATTTGTCAAATTCTAACTAAAAATCTTGGTTAGAATTTGCGTGTATTTGATTAAAATACTTAATTTTGCACATTAAATAGTAATTACACGTTTATAATCAGTTACCTCAACCAATCATCATGTTTAAACGTTTCTTTGCATTATTTGCGACCGTGCTGGCGATAACATTCGCCGCCACCGCCCAGATCATGACTCCGGTGACATGGACATCCGAGATGACCATGACCGGTGATGACAAGGGCAAAATTGTCCTCACAGCCAATATCCAGGACGGCTGGCACATGTACGCCATGGATCTCCCCGACGGCGGACCCCAATCTCTCGAGTTCACTTTCCCCAAGCTCGACGGCGTAAAGCTCGAGGGCAAACCCACCCCCTCCAAGGCTGCCCATCGCCAGATGGACGAGATGTTTGGTATGGAACTGGCATGGTGGACCCAGAGCGTGACCATCACCCAGAACTTCACCGCCACCAAGCCCGAGTTTGCCATCGACATGATGCTCGTTTACGGTGCTTGCAACGATGAGAACTGCATCCCCCCCTCCCGTGAATCATTCAGCTTCAAAGGTAAGGCCAAGGTAAAGGCCGCTGCCGAGCCCGCCGAGGAGAAGAAAGCTGAGGAAGCCGCTCCCGCTGAGGAGGTTGTTGCCGAGGAAACCGTGGCCGCCGAGGCCGTTACCGACAGTGTGGCTGCTCCCGTGGTTGCCGACACCAAGGCCGACTCCGACCTCTGGACTCCCGTCAACTATGAGGACGCCGGTGAGAGCGCACCCATCTCGGCCGGTTCTTTCTGGTATATATTCTTCACCTGCTTCCTCGGAGGTCTCGTGGCCCTCTTCACCCCCTGTGTATGGCCTATGATTCCTATGACTGTGAGCTTCTTCCTCAAGAAAGGCAAGGACCGCAGCAAGTCCATCAAGGATGCCTGCATCTATGGTATCTCCATCATCGTGATCTACGTGGCCCTCGGTCTCATCATCACCGCCATCTTCGGTGCCAGCAAGCTCAATGAACTCTCCACCTCGGCCACCTTCAATATCATCTTCTTCCTCCTCCTCGTAGTGTTTGCCATCTCCTTCTTCGGAGCATTCGACATCAAGCTCCCCGCATCGTGGAGCAACCGCATGGACGCATCGGCCGAGCGCACCTCGGGTATGCTCTCCATCTTCTTCATGGCATTCACCCTCACCCTCGTATCATTCTCCTGCACCGGTCCTATCATCGGCACCCTTCTCGTGGAGGCCGCTTCGATGGGCAACATGTGGGGTCCCGCGATAGGTATGCTCGGCTTCTCAATGGCCCTTGCATTGCCTTTCATGCTCTTTGCAATGTTCCCCACCATGCTCCAGGCCGCTCCCAGCTCGGGCAACTGGATGAACACCCTTAAGGTCGTTCTCGGCTTCGTCGAGCTCGCCCTCTCGCTCAAGTTCCTCTCCGTTGCCGACCTCGCTTACGGATGGCACATCCTCGACCGTGAGATCTTCCTCGCCCTCTGGATCGTGATGTTCGCGCTCCTCGGTCTCTACCTGCTCGGCAAATTCAACTTTGCCCACTACGGTCCTGCCGATTCGAGCATCGGTGTGTTCCGCTTCTTCCTTGCCATGATCTCCCTCTCGATGTCGGTTTACCTCATCCCCGGTCTCTGGGGCGCACCCCTCAAGGGCGTGAGCGCATTCGTTCCGCCGCTCTACACCCAGGACTTCAACCTCTATGGCGAGAGCTTCAAGGAGTACGACGACTATGAGGAAGGCATGAAGGTTGCCGCTCAGGAAGGCAAACCCGTCCTCATCGACTTCTCAGGCTACGGTTGCGTAAACTGCCGTAAGATGGAAGGCGCTGTCCTCGACGACCCCAATGTCAAGAACATGATCACCGACAACTTCGTAGTGATCAAACTCATGGTCGATGAGAAAGCCAACCTCCCCGAGCCCATCAAGGTTACTGAATACGGCAAGGAGATTACCCTCTACACCTATGGTGACAAGTGGAGCTACCTCCAGCGTTACAAGTTCAACGCCAACGCCCAGCCCTACTATGTAGTGCTCGACGATAAAGGCTCGCTCCTCTCTGGTCCCTTCTCCTATGAGGAGGATATACCCAAGTTCACTAACTTCCTCGAAAAGGGTATCAAGAGCTTTGCAAAGTAAACACTTTTCACAGTTAATCCGTTAAATGGCAGGGGAGGTGCATAATGTTGCATCTCCCCTGCTCATATTCATGAGAAACTGATTTATAGCACATGTCAAAGACTACCGTAAAAAAATCACTCGAGGGCTTTGATGCGCCCCAGTTGCGTCAGCTCATACTCGATCTATACGCCAAAAGCAAGGAAGCCAAAGAAATACTCGATTTCTACGCCGTGCCCGACATCAACAAGAAGCTCGAGGAATACAAGAAGCCTGTGCTGAAGGAGGCGTGGCGATACACCCGTAGGGCCTACCACCCGCGCATACCGCGCATCCGGGCTACGATCAAGAAATTTACCATCCTCGATCCGGGCGACGAGGCCATTGGCGAGCTGATGGCTTTCGCCATTCTCGAGCTATGCAAAATGGCACGGGAAGAGACGCTCAAGGATACCTCAAACGAAGCCATCAACCGTCTCTTTGCCGATACCCTCACATTCCTCCAATCGCGCCTGTTGCTCGACGAATACGCCCCGCAATTCGCCAAAGCCATCCGGGAGATGAAAGATTTCCGATATTATTCCAATCCCCTCAAAACCCTCCTCACCCGCACCCTCGATACCTTCACAACCTAACGCCCATTTCCCCCGCAATCATCCTGCAGGCACCCCACAATCATCCTGACATCATCCGACTGTCACCACGCAGTCCCCTGCAATCACCACGCAGTCATCTCCAAAGTCATCTCCAAAGTCACCCCCGCAGTTCTCAACATAGGTCCTGAAGAATCCTCCGCAAGCCACGTCGTAGGTGAATTTAATCGACCTCCTCGAGGCCGGTGCATGGTCGTTTGGCATTGTCCCCACACCTCGCCCGTCAGCGCAAATCTTGCCCTACGGGCGATTTGCTTGCCTGGCTCGTGGTGGGGCTTCAACTACATCGCCGTTTCACGGCTTCGTTGGAATGTTGGCCTGCGGGTGATTTGTGGACACAGTTCGTGATGGTTACGATTTCATCCCCATCTACTAAGCCTCGAAGAGGCGGTGTAGTCGTAGCCCCACCATGAGCGACGGATGCAAATTGCCCGCCAGGGCAAAATTTGCATCCGGACGCGAGGTGTGGGGAAAATGAAACGCATACCAAATCGGGCGTCGAAGACGTCCTATAAATCCACGCGTCTACCCTTACATAACATCCTATATTCCCCCAATATACTCCCTAAAACTCCTCTTGTTCTCTGGTCTAAACCCAAATCCCTCTGGCCCTATCATATAACAATTGTATATTGCGTAGATTACTTGGTCAATACATCGTGTTATTTTACCGCAAGTTGGCACTCCAAGAGCCACAACAACTCTGGTCTAAAAACTCTAATCCCTATACTCTATACTTTCCCCTCTATACTAAAATAAACCCTCTATACTTAAAAACAACACGACATTATCGCACCATATCCCCGGTAAACGTATCTTACCTTTGCCGGTGATATGAAACCAACGAGCCACAAGGTAACC
>JAMPHR010000004.1:0-68346 GCA_023663345.1 Paenibacillus sp.
GGCGACTCGCTTGCCGTTCGTGGTGGGGCTTCAATTACATCGCCACTTCGTGGCTCTCCCGCCCATCGTGTCACGGGAGGGTTAAACTACATCGCCACTCCGTGGCTCTCCCGCCCATCGTGGCACGGGAGGGTTAAGAATGGCTGGACGTAATGCTATACACGATGCTCCAGCGGTCTGATCGTGGGGCATCTGTCCAATAACTGTCCAATAGTTGTCCAATAGTGAAAGTTTTGTCCAATAGTGTCCAAGTGTCCACGTTCCACTATTGGACATGGACAAAATCTGTCCAATAACTGTCCAATAGTGAAAAATTTGTCCAATAGTGTCCAAGTGTCCACGTTTCACTATTGGACATGGACAAAAACGGGTTGTTTATAGGTCAATGCTCCAACGGTCGGTGGCGACGTAGGCGGGGAAACGTTTGCGTCCCGACATGAGGGCCTCACGGTCAAGCAGAGCGTAATGGTAGCCGTTGCCACGGGTCTCGTGGACGGGCGTGCCGAGGTTGTCGTACATACCTGAATCGGCATACTCGTACACACCATACTTGTCCTCGCCCGAGCGATTGGCCGCTATGACATAGATCTGATTCTCCACGCCTCGGGCTGCAAGCAGTATCTTGAATTGTCCGGCACGGGAATGAGGCCAGTTGGCCGGAACCAGCAACACGTCATACATATCCTCGGGCCTGTTGCGGGTCCACACTGGAAATCTCACATCGAAGCACAGCACGAGCCTGAATTTCCACCCCTTGTAGGTGATGAGCGGAGGGAGCTCGCGTCCGGCGCTATATACCTTGTCCTCGGTGGAGAGGGGAAACAGGTGGCGCTTGTCGTAGTAAGTGGTCTCGCCCGTAGGCCGGGTGAAGAAGCCTCGGTTGAAGAAGTGTCCCTCGCCGTCGGTGGCCAGGAAACTGCCTGCTATGGCCATGTCCAGGTCACGGGTCCACTCCCTGACGGCTGTCATTGTAGGCCCGCTGTCGCTCTCGGCGATGGAGGTGACGGTGGGAATATCGGGCACAAAGGCTGTGGTGAACAGTTCGGGAAGCACCACGAGATCGGTGTCGGGCTCCACATCGCAGAGCGCCTCGCGGGCGAGCCTGAGGTTATCGCCGGGCGAGGCATAGACGATGTCGAGAGGGATGCTGCATATCTTCATTCTGCCGAGAATTTATCGGGCCTTATGCCCTGGAACTGACGGTAATAGTCCTTGATGGCACGCATGTCGGCCTCCACGTCGCCGGTGGGTGTGAACGTCTTTTCGAGACGCACCAGCTTGTTGGCACCGTCGACCGCTCCGAGCACTATAGGCACCCCGGCTCCGTGGGCTATATACAGGAATCCGGTGTGCCACTGGGCCACCTTGGAGCGTGTGCCCTCGGGGGTGATGGCTATGTTGAGGCGGGGCGTTACGGCAAATTTATGTATTATCGTCTCGCTGAGCGATGAGCCCCCCTTGCGCGACACGGGGATGCCACCGAGAGCCCTGAACAGGTACTTCATGGGGAAGAAGAACCATGATTCCTTCATGAGAAACCCAGCCTTGCGTCCCAGCGACCACCAGGCGAACTCGCCCAGCACGAAGTCCCAGTTGGACGTGTGCGGTGCCACGCAGATTATGCACTTGGGATAGTCGGGGACATCACACTTCACCCGCCATCCGAACAGCTTGAGTACTCCTTTGCAGAAACCCATTACTCGCCGCTCTTATCCTTACTCTCCTCAGCAAATCCCAGTTCGAGCAGATGCTTCATCTGAGCCTTGCGGGCCTCGGGGGTGGAGGCGTCGGGCACGGTGGCGTTCATCTCGCGGAGTATCTCCTGCACGCGGGCGTTGAAATGCTCCTTCAGGCGAGCATACGAGGCCTTGAAATAGGCACGTCGGGCATCAACATACTCCTTACGTGTGGCATAGGAGGAGGCCGAGCCCGGGAAGTCGACGCTTACGAGCCTGAGGGCCGATTCCTGGAGGTCGGCCAGCTGGTAGATGATTTCATTGAGCTTCTCGCGGTCGATGCCGGGGATTGCTATCTTGGCTAATACGCACTCTCCTGCGAGCGCGCCACAGATCCGGTGTATCTCCTTCTTGAGGAGTCGCTTGTTGGCTGCCATAATAAGTATATGTTTTTAGAATGGATGATTACAATGGTGTTAAATAGACTGGGGAGAGAGGCTTTGCCTTATATTCCTAACGCCGTGGGGCTAACTGTTGTTTTCGGTCATGAGTATCTTTTTCAGGGCCTCGTAGGATACCGATATGCGCGGATGGGGAGTGCGGTGCATCGTTTCGGCGGGAGCCTGGGGCCCGAGTTTCACACCTGTTGCCTCCTCTACGGTGCGGGCAAACTTGGAGGGATGGGCTGTGGCAAGGAATATGCCCTTCTCGCCCGGCTTGAGATCCTCGTGCAACGCGGCACATGCCGTGGCTCCGTGCGGGTCGAGAAGATAGCCGTCGGCCGAGTAGATGCGCGACATCCAGCCGGTGATCTCCTCATCGCGGTAGGAATACCCCTTTATGAGCCTCGACAGGGGGCCGAAATCTCCGCCAAAGAGGTCGTTGATCCTCGAGAGGTTGGACGGGTTGCCCACATCCATCGCACATGCCAGCGACTTCACGGCACGGCGGGGCACGAAACGCCCGGTGTTGAGATAATCTACCGTCACGTCGTTGACATTATTGGCCACCACAAACCGTTTCACAGGCAATCCCATGCGCCAGGCAAGCAGTCCGGCTGTGAGGTTGCCAAGGTTGCCTGAGGGAACCGACATAACCACCTCGCAGGGCGAATCGCCCTCACTCGCCATAAGCGAGGCATAGGCGCGGAAGAAGTAGAACATCTGGGGGAGCAGACGGCATATATTGATCGAGTTGGCCGACGTGATCTCATACTCCCGCCGCAGATCGGCATCGCCGAAAGCCTGCTTGGCCAGGCGTTGGCAGTCATCAAACGTGCCCAGCACCTCGATGGCATGAACCGAGCCCCCGGGCACATCCAGTTGCTCCCTCTGCATCCTCGACAGTCGTCCCGAGGGGTACAGTATATACACCTCCACGCCGGGCACATCCTTGAATCCTGCGGCTACAGCTCCGCCCGAATCACCCGAGGTGGCCACGATCACCTTCACCTTCCCCGAGCCTCCGAGAGCCGAATAGTAGCTGATGACGCGGGCAAGGAAACGGGCTCCCACATCCTTGAAAGCCAGTGTAGGGCCATGATACAGCTCGAGTGAATAGATGTCGCGGTCGACCCTTGCGAGAGGGATGTCAAACGTGAATGTGTCATTGACAATCTGCCTGATCTCGGCGGCATCGATGTCGGCTCCGAGCATCATGTCGGCCACCACAAAAGCTATGTCGCGTATGCCCATCCCCGAGATGTTGTTGAAAAAGGCTCGCGGGATCACCGGAATACGCTCGGGCATATATAGACCTCCGTCGGCCGCAAGACCGCTCATCACGGCTTCACGCAGACCCACAGGAGGGGATTGACGATTGGTGCTATAGAATTTCATCGTTCAATATGGATTACCGAATGCAACAAATATAGCATGTATTCTATGTGAGGATATTCCCCGAGGGCAAAAATAGTGAATTTATATCTTACAGGCAACAGCCATATAATATAAAAAAACCTAAAGTACCCTACACCCCTGACCGCGGATATGCGTCAGAACAGCACCCTGGCCAGTGAATCGTCGTGCTCGGTAATATAGTCCACGAAACCGCGCTCATAATCGGTGGCGGCCTGCGGACCAAGACGGTCGTTGATATTTGTGATGCGGGCCCTCACGTCGAGCAACCCGTCCTGCAAGGCAGGCTCATCGTCGCGGAGCCTGATTATGCGCTCGGCGTGTTCCTTGCCCAGCGAATAGGCGTGGCGGTCACGCACATGACGGCTCACACGGCCACCGTCGCCCCCACATCCTGCAAGCCCCATGCACATAAGGGCCATAAGGGCCGGTATGACTACTGATTTTCCTCTCATGACTCCGACTGTATATAAGCATTCACGGCATCCCTCACCTGCTCCATAAGCCAGCGCGGAGTGGAAGTGGCTCCGCATATCCCTATCGACAGAGCGCCACGTATGCACGACGGGTCAAACGCCGAGGCTCCCGACACAAGGTGAGTGCGGGGATTTATGTCGCGACATTCATTGTAAAGCACCTTGCCGTTGCTACTCTTGGCTCCTGCCACGAAAAGGATCACATCATGGCTGCCTGCAAACTCCCTGAGATGGTCAACCCTGTTGGCCACCTGACGGCATATAGTGTCGAAATACCTGAACACCACACCCGGAGCCTTACGCCTGTCGATCTCATGGGTCATCTCGGCAAATCCGCTCAGCGACATGGTGGTCTGGGAATACAAGGCTATGTCGCGGTTGAAGTCGATGCGGTCGAGCTGATCGAGGTTCTCTACCACGATAGCCTCGCCGTTGGTCTGTCCCACCAGTCCGTTCACCTCGGCATGTCCTGCCTTGCCGTATATCACTATCTGGGGGCGGGAGCTGTCATTGTCGTAGGTCTCCTTTATGCGCCGTTGCAACTGGAGCACCACGGGGCATGTCGCGTCGATGATCTCTATTCCGTTCCTCCAGGCCAGCCCGTAGGTCGACGGAGGCTCTCCATGAGCCCTCAGAAGCACTCTCACACCGTGCAATCCCTCCATGTCGCCGTGAGTGATGGTGGACAGGCCCTTGCGTTCGAGGCGTTCCACCTCATCGCTGTTGTGCACGATATCGCCCAGGCAATACAGCGGTGCATCGGTGCGCTCGAGCTCCTCCTCGGCCTTACGTATGGCCGTGACAACCCCGTGGCAGAATCCCGATCGGGCATCAATCTCCACCACAGGCACCCTCCGGGGGATGTCGTTCTTGTTATTGCTATCCATATCAGGCAAGGTGTCAGGAGGGCATATTGTCGCTGACGCGCTCATTGTACAGATCCATCAGCCAACGGTTCTGCTCATCAATGGTCATGGCCGAGTTGTCGAGTCTCACGGCATCGTCGGCACAACGCAAAGGCCCCTCGGCACGGGTCTCGTCGATGTGGTCACGTGACACCACATTCTGCAGCACCTCCTCGAGAGTCACCTCGGCACCTTTCTCTATAAGCTCCTTGTAACGACGTTCGGCTCTCCGCTCGGCCGAAGCGTCGCAGAACACCTTCATCTCAGCCTCGGGAAACACCACTGTGCCGATGTCACGTCCGTCCATCACTATGCCCTTGCTTTCTCCCATAGCCTGCTGCATCTTCACGAGCGCATGTCTCACCTCGGGGATAGCCGCTATGGGCGACACACAGTTGCTCACCTCGAGCGAGCGGATCTCGCTCTCTACCACCTCGCCGTTGAGAGTGGTGAGCTGGCGGGGACCGTCGACAAGGAAATCTATGTGGATATCGGGCAGAGCCGCCACAATAGCCTCGACCTGAGGCTCAACTCCCGGAGCTACCAGCCCATGACGCATGGCCCATAGGGTGACGGCCCTGTACATTGCTCCCGAGTCGATATAACGATAACCGATTGCCGAGGCGAGCTGACGCGCCATTGTGCTCTTGCCCGACGATGAATACCCGTCGATGGCTATGATGATCTTGCGTGAGGATTCCATTCTCTTAGAATTCATATAATGTTGTGGAAATATTTATCATTACTGTGGTAGCCCCAGTGTGAGGCTGTGCAAGGGCAAGCCCGAGTGCGAAATTGCGCACATTGAGCCCCAGACATGTCGAGAAGCCCGAGAGGATGCTACGCCGGTAGGTGGACATGTCGGTGCGTGTGCGGTAGTTGTAGCCTATGCCTATGTGGAAATTGTCGGAAGGGCGGAAATCTCCTGCAAATATCAGGTGCCTGAACAGATTGGAGGCGAACTTATCCTTGATCTGAGGTTTGCTGTCGTCAGCCCCATCTCCGCTGTCATAGTAAGGCAGATGCCACTTGGTGAGGTCTCTGGCCGTCACTGACAGTATCAGCGGTATCCCGCTCAGTCCCTTGCTCACACCAAGGCGTACATCCACGGGCATACGCTCATACCGGCTGTCGAAACGCTTGAACTGACCACCGAGGTTGGCCACCATGGCCGAGAAAGAGAAATCGCTCTCAGGGTCGTAGTAATTCACCCCTAAGTCGGTTCCCAGAGCCATGGCCGAGTAGGCATCGTAGGAGGAGTACACGTATTTCAGCGTGGCTCCTCCTCGCCATCGGTCGGTGATGTCGTGGGCGTATGTGCCTGATACCACCAGATCCTTGGGAGAAAAGTCTCCGGTGAGCACACCGTTGATATCGGCTCCCTTGATCGATCCGTAGCCGAAATACTGCACCGAGGCAGCCCAGGCTCCATGATCGCCCGAGCGGTGGCCAAACTTGACTCCGGCAAAATTGCTGTCGCCAACGTAACGCATATAGTTAACCCCGAGCTGCATACCCACTTCAGGGCCAAGCAGTCCGGGATTACGGTCCGACGCGTTTATATCGTCATCTATGTTGGAGATATTCATGCCACCGAGGCCATAGGCAAGTGCCGATGTGGGTATGTCGAGAAAGGAGTAGAACGTATCCCCTCCGCTCTGCGCTCCGGCCGGAATCCCGGCACAGCACGCAGCCGACACTATCACCGCACACATGCACTTGTTCATGACCTCATGTAACATCATAAGATGCTAACGTGGTCCATCACCTCTTTATTGCCCACGTGTCACTTGATATTCTCTCGTGCCTGGGCAAGATAGGTCGACATGGCCTTGGAGTCCTTCTTTTTCACTATCTCGAGCAGGTCGGACAGTTTGTCGAGTATCCCCTGGAGCTGAGAAGGAGTGTGTGGGTTGAAAAGGATCTCGCTCACCAGATACTCGTCCTCGCTCATAAGCCCCTCGGCTATCTGCATGTGGCGCTTGAATGTGGTGCCGGGAGCCTCCTGATGCTTCATCACGGATGCGAACGCGAGAGTGGCTGCAAACGGAATCGACAGCGAGTAGGCTATGGTCTCGTCGTGCTGTTCAAACGTGTATTCCACAATATTGAGCCTGAGACGCGAATAGAGGTCGCGGAAAAACACTTTGCCAAGATGATCACCCTCCGAGATTATGATGGCATTCTCATTGCCCAGGTTACTGAGCGAGGCGAACGTAGGTCCGAACATGGGATGGGTGCTCACGTAAGGATGCCCGCATGTTGCATAGAACTCGGGCAATCCCGTCTTGACCGATGCGATATCACTTATGATACATGTCGCAGGGATATGAGGCAACACCTGCCTGAAAGCATCAAGGGTGTATTTGACTGTCGAGGCGTTGATCACCAGCTGAGGCTCGAACTCGTCAATCTCGGCCGTGTCCGAGAACCTCATGGCATTGAACGTGAACCTCAGGCGCTGTGGATCGGGGTCATACACAGCTACCTCATGGTCAAACGAGAGAAGATCGCAGAAGAACGATCCCATCTTTCCGGCTCCGAGAATAAGAATCTTCATCGCTGTCGCTATTTTGTAAGCTCAACCTGTATTCTCACTGATTCCTCATGGATGGACGACAGCACCGAGCGCATGAACTCTTCGCTCATGCCCATGGCCTTGGCCGCAAGGATACGTGATGTCATGATGTCGTCGAAACGTCCGGGCTGCACAATAGGCATGTTGTGAGCCTTCTTGTAGGTACCGATCTCACGCGAGATGTTCATACGCTTGCCAAGGATCTCGAGGAGCTCGTTGTCAAGCTGGTCGATCTGACGGCGCAGGTGTACCAGGTTCTCGGAAGGCACAGGCGCATCACGGAACACGAGATTGTCGAGTATCACTCCGAGCACTTCGGGTGTTATCTGCTGGTTGCGGTCGCTCCATGCGCAGTCAGGCTCGCAATGGCTCTCGATGATAAGTCCGTCGAAACCCATGTCGAGAGCCTGCTGGGACAGTGAGGCTATCAGCTCACGCTTTCCGCCGATATGGCTCGGATCACAGATGATGGGGAGTTTCGGGAAACGCACTCTCAGGTCGAGAGGTATGCGCCACTGAGGGTGATTGCGGTAGATCTGAGGCCCATAGGTCGAGAAACCACGGTGGATCACTCCCAGACGGCGTATTCCGGCATTGTAGAGACGCTCCAGGGCTCCGATCCACAATTCCAGATCGGGATTCACAGGATTCTTCACAAGCACGGGGATATCCTTTCCGCTTTCACGGAGCACATCGGCTATCTCCTGCATGGCAAACGGATTGGCCGAAGTACGCGCACCGATCCAGAGGAGGTCGACACCGTATTCCAGGGCAGCTTCCACATGGCCACGGTTGGCCACCTCGGTCGACACTTTCATGCCGGTTTCTTCCTTTACCTTGTTCAGCCAGGCAAGTCCGGGGATGCCTACACCCTCGAAACCTCCCGGCTTGGTGCGGGGTTTCCATATTCCTGCACGGAACACCTTGATGCCGGCACGTGCAAGGCCACGGGCTGTGGCAAGAACCTGTTCTTCTGTCTCAGCGCTGCAAGGGCCCGAGATGATGAGAGGACGGCCAAGTTCCACGCCGTCTATTGCGAGAGGTAAAATATCTTCCATTATAGTGTGTGTTTAGTAAGTTTCTTAATCATTTATTGTTTCACTTTGAAGCCACAGCCAAGCGTATGCGGTCAAGGGCCTCGTTGAGTTTCTCGACCGGAGCACATAGGGATATGCGTATGTACCGGTCTCCGTTTTTGCCAAAGATGAATCCCGGAGTGATGAACACCCGTGCATCGGCAAGCATACGGTCGGCAAGCTGCTCGGACGACACTTCCGGATCTATTATCCTGCCCCACAGGAACAGTCCCGACTGTGTGGGATCGAACCTGCACCCCAATGCCTCCATGATCTGCTCGGCCACCTCGCGACGACGGGCATATTCACGGTTGAGGGTGTCGTGCCATTCTTGGCCCTCGTCAAGAGCCTTGGCTGCCGCAAGCATCAACGGCTTGAATTGGCCCGAGTCGATATTGCTCTTGATGCGCAGGATCCATGAGAGGAACGTGGGATTGCTCACAGCCACTCCCACACGCCATCCCGGCATATTGTGGCTCTTGCTGAGAGAGTTCAGCTCGATGGCTATATCCTTGGCTCCGGGCACCGACATGATGCTCATGGGCTCGGGATTCAGGATGAATGAGTAGGGATTGTCATGCACTATCACTATGCCATGACGCTTGCCAAACTCTATGGCTTTCTCGAATGTCTCCCGACGGGCCTTGGCTCCTGTAGGCATGTGGGGATAGTTGAGCCACATGAGCTTGACACCCGAAAGGTCAGAGCTCTCGATGGCCTCGAAATCAGGCTGCCATCCGTTCTCCTCAGTGAGATCATAGGTCACGACCTCAGCACCGGCCATGCGGCTTATGGATGAGTAGGTGGGATATCCGGGATCGGGGATCAGCACCTTGTCACCCGGATTCAGAAACGCAAGCGAGATGTGGGTCACACCCTCCTTGGAGCCGATCAGAGGCTGGATTTCACTACGTGGATCCAACTCCACGCCATACCAGTGCTTGTACCAGCGTGCAAATGCCTCGCGGAGTTCAGGCACTCCCACATGAGGCTGGTAGCCATGATTGGACGGATTGTGGATAGCCTCGGTCATTGTCTCGACCACTTGAGCCGGAGGTGGCAGATCGGGACCTCCGATGCCGAGCGATATGATGTCCACGCCCTGGTTGCGCAGAGCGGCTATCTCCTTCAGCTTGGTGGAGAAATAGTATTCCTTGATCTGCTGGACTCGCTGTGAGGGTTGTATATTCATAAGTGTACGTAATTATTATCAGTGAGTAATCTTGGCCTCGGCATATTCACCGAGGATTGCAAGGTCGCGTATGAGAGGACGCACGGCATCTATGGCCTGGTGGAAACGCAGCACGCTGTCAAATGTCAGGTCGACATAGAAACGGTATTCCCACTCTCGGCCGACAATCGGGGTAGACTGTATCTTGGAGAGGTTCACGTCATAGAACGACAGTATGGTGAGTATCTTGGACAGAGCCCCCTGGGTGTGGGGCAATGTGAACACGATCGAGGCCTTGTCGACATCCTTTTCCTTCGGACCTATCTCTCCGGCCACCAACGGATCGGCCAGGACGAGAAAACGGGTGAAATTGCGCTTGTTGGTCTCAATGCCCCGCTCAAGCACATGGAGTCCATACAGCTCGGCGGCATACTGGCCACAGACGGCGGCATGTCCCATGAGGTTGTCACGGGCTATCTCCTCGGCACTACCTGCTGTATCGAACTTCTCAACGATCTTGAGATTGGGGTGGCGGTTGAGGTATTGCTCGCACTGCATGAGAGCCATGGGGTGGGAGTTGACCTCGGTGAGCTCGTCGATCTCCTGACCGGGAAGCGCACACAGCACATGGGATATCCTCATCTTGAGCTCTCCTATCACCCTGAGATTACTCTGGCGCAGCAGTTCATGATTCTGGAGAAGCGGACCGGCGATGGTGTTCTCCACAGCCACTATGCCAAGCAGAGACGCATCGGATGACAATGTGTCGAACATTGCCGGAAACGATTCGCAAGGGATCGTCTCAACCTCCTCGCCCTCGAAATACAGATGGGCTGCCGCATCATGGAAACATCCGGCCACGCCCTGGATAGTAATCTTTTTCATCGTCTTTATAATGAACAAATCCCGCCTCCGATAGTTGGAAGCGGGATGCCGTTGTGTATCTTGTTTATTGCGCCCTCAGGCTTTTTGATTCATTTTGGATTATGCACGCAATGTCCCGCTTCTTATTTTTTGTCAAAATAAAAATAATAAAAAAAGGAATATGCGTAAAATCGTGAATTCATTTCTCTGTGCAATGAAGTTGTTCTCTGATTGCCCTGCAAAGGTATGTCATTTTTTACAATCTGCCAAATATATCTGCCAAAAATCTGCAAATCCTATAAAAATCCCGCCTCTTGGATACATTTCGTAATAATCGGTAGGGTATATATTAAAGTAATATAACAGAATCTGCCGCCTGTTTGAAATATTCCTGTTTTTTCGTAACTTTGTAAGTTAAATGATGAAGCGCCTGAATATTTTCATACTGTCCTGTTGCCTGGCCTGGCCTGTCCCGGCTACTGTCGTTACATTCTCATGGCCCGTGTCAGGACATGGATCAGATGACGTGATAAGGCTCGACGCACCGGCTTCAACGGGGCTCAATGGCGGTATATACGTGGCTCCATCAGTCAGCGGTCTGCGCATCGAGGCTTCATCATCCGACCCAGGTGGCGTGAAATGGCATAAGTTCACAACTGCTGGCGCTGCTTACGCAATAGGTCTACCCACATCAGGGCATAACGGTGCCTCATCGTGGCTCGACAATCCCGAGGGAAACACCGGATATGTCATTGAGGACGGCAACACCGTGACCTATTTGTGGCTTGTGGATCACAGCGCATACCCTCTTGTATTCTCAGACCTTTCAGGATCATCAGAAGAAGGAGACTGCCAGACGATGGTACTTGACTTCTCAGGCTCGGCCGACGAGATCGCATATCATGGCATAAACGGGCAACGCAACACCCTGTCAAGGGGGATCAACATCTGTTACGACACCCTGACCTTGGATGAAAGCCGGGATCAATACGCCGTGACTCACGCCAATGCCTCGCTCGATCACATTTTAAAAACAGTCAGGATACCATCTCCATTGTGTGCCACCACCTTCACCCTCTCCGGCGACAGATTTCTGGCCGAATGGGGTCGGCCTGTCACATACACCTCCCGGCTCATCTATCCCAAAAGCGTGTCGGCCCACACCAAGGTGACTGTAGTCACTTCTCAGGCCGACAACGAGACATCATCTCCGGCCAACGGGAATCTCGGTGGATCGGCTCCCTGCACCATAACTTTCAGCGCTGTGGTGAGCGATGCCGTAGTGTTTCATGAATGGCAATTCTCTCCGTCACCGGATTTCCGGGAGATCTCGTTCAGGGAGCAGGAGACCTCATTCACCCACACATTCGATGAACGAGGCACCACGTATGTGCGTTTATATTGTACGAATGAAGATGCGACATGCGAATACATCAGCGAGACCTATACGGTAAGCATCGGGGAATCGTCCCTGAAATGCCCCAACGCTTTCACTCCATTCAATCAGGATGGGGTGAACGATGAATGGAAGGTGAGCTACTCCTCGATCATTGAATTTGAATGTCACATATTCAACCGCCATGGCAGGAAAATCACCTCGTTCTCCGATCCAGCCCAAGGGTGGGACGGACGGCAAGGGGGTAAATTTGTCCCGCCCGGTACGTATTATTATGTGATAAGAGCACGTGGTGCCGATGGCAGGGACTACAGGCTCTCAGGCGACATAAATATCTTGGATTACCGATAAAACCGACCCGGATATAAAATATCTATTATATGAGTATTCCAATGGTTTATCGCAATAGCATTAAACAGAAACTTTAAAAGCGAAGATTTAAGTATGAAACTCAACCGCATATCATTGTTAGGCTCTGTCTCAGCCTTGATTCTCATCGGAGCGTTCGCTCCTATCGAACCGGCAAGCGCATCCACAGGAAAAGACCAATCCACAGACGGATCGGGAAGCACGTCAGGCACCCACTCAGCCCCATCACACGTGATAGTGCCCGAAGTGCCCATGTCCATGACATTCGCAGGCAAAGAGGTCTCGCTCGATCCTATCGACATGTGGGAAAGGATGGACCGTGAACTCACGGCCATGAGCTACACCCACGGCAACACCCTGCTGGCCATAAAGCGCGCCAACAGATACTTCCCCGTAATGGCACCTATATTGAAAGAACAGGGCATACCGGCCGACCTCATATATCTCGCCGCCATAGAATCGACCCTTAACCCGAGGGCCGTATCCCCGGCAAAGGCTGCCGGAATGTGGCAATTCATGCCATCAACAGGCAAGGAATATGGCCTGGAGGTAGGCACAGAGGTGGATGAGAGATACAATGTGGAGAAATCCACACGTGCCGCATGTCGCTACCTCAAGGATGCCTACCGCAAGTATGGCAACTGGGAGTCGGTGGCTGCAAGCTATAACGGAGGCATGGCCCGCATCACCAACGAGCTCGAGGCCCAGCAGGCTTCATCGGCCTACGACCTGTGGCTGGCCGACGAGACGATGCGTTACATGTTCAGGCTCCTGGCCATGAAACTCATCATGGAGAACCCTCAGGAATACGGCTTCCAGTTGCGTGCCGACCAGCTGTATCAGCCTGTGGAATACACAACTGTCGAGGTGAGAGGCGCTGTGGCCGACTGGCCAACATGGGCAGCACAGCATGGCACCGACTACATGACTCTGCGCGAGCATAACCCTTGGATCAGGGCAAAGTCATTGACCAACAAATCGGGCAAGACATATTCCGTGAAGTTACCATCCCCGAAATCCCTCTCCCGCTCCAAGCAGGGATCAAAAGTCTACAACCCCGCATGGGTTACCGAATAAAAGGCTCCATGACGAGCCATTTATTAACAGATTGACAAAATGAGCATTACAAATAATAGTTGCAACAACACTTCAAATACCGTGCCTGCCCGCACCCAGTCGCTCGAGGTGCTGGGAGCACGGGTACACAACCTTAAGAACATCGACGTATCCATCCCTCACGGCACACTCACTGTGGTGACCGGACTGAGCGGGAGCGGTAAATCCTCGCTCGCTTTCGACACCATATATGCCGAAGGTCAGCGCCGTTACATAGAGACATTCTCGGCCTATGCCCGCAACATGCTCGGCAATCTCGAGAGGCCCGATGTCGACAAGATCACAGGCCTGTCGCCCGTGATAGCCATCGAGCAGAAGACCATCAACCGCAATCCGCGCTCCACCATAGGCACCGTGACCGAGATCTACGACTTCCTGCGACTGCTCTACGCCCGAGCAGGCACAGCCGTGAGCTACGTCACCGGCGAGCCTATGGTCAAATACACCCGCGACCAGATAGTCAGCCTCATACTCCAGCGCTACGAGGGCAAGAAGGTCTATATCCTTGCCCCGGTGGTGCGCAACCGCAAAGGCCACTACAAGGAGCTCTTCGAGCAGATGCGTAAGAAAGGATTCCTCACGGCAAGGGTCGACGGTCAGTTGCGTGAGCTCACCCTCGGCATGAAGGTCGACCGATACCGCAACCACGACATCGAGCTTGTGATAGACCGCCTGAAGGTATCGCCCAAAGACCTCACAAGGCTCGAAGCTACCGTCACCGATGCCCTCCGCCAGGGAGAAAAGCAGGTGATGGTCTACGACGTGGAGGCCGACAAGGCCGCATACTTCTCCCAGACGCTCATGGACCCCTCGGGAGGCATTTCCTATAGGGAACCTGCCCCCCACAACTTCTCGTTCAACTCCCCCTTGGGAGCGTGCCCCTGCTGCAAGGGATTGGGATATGTCAACATCATCGACCGTGCGAAGATCATCCCCGACGACTCCCTCTCGATACACCAGGGAGGCATAGTCCCCCTTGGCAAATACCGCAACTCGATGGTGTTCTGGCAGATCGATGCCATCTGCAAGAAGTATGGCCACACGATAAAGACCCCCATACGCGATCTCAGCGAGGAGGCCATGAGCGACATTCTCAACGGCACCCCCGAAAGGCTTGTGATCGACAACGACACCATGGCCACCCACAACTTCTTCCAGTCCTACGACGGCCTGGTCAAATACATTGAGATGCAGCAGGGCGACGAGGCCTCGGCCGCCGCCAAGAAGTGGAGCGAGGGATTCTTCACACGTGGAGTGTGCCCCGAGTGCAACGGTGACCGTCTCAACCGCGAGGCCCTGCACTTCTTCATTGACGGGAAAAACATAGCCGAACTGTGTCGCCTCGACATTTCCGACCTCTACGCTTGGACCGACGGACTGGAGGACCGCCTCGCGCCCTCATCCCGATTGGTAGCCGCCGAGATCATGAAAGAGGTGCGCAGCCGGTTGAAGTTCCTCATCGACGTCGGGCTCGACTACCTGCAACTCTCCAGGCCGTCAGCTACCCTCTCGGGCGGTGAGAGCCAGCGCATACGCCTCGCCACCCAGCTCGGAAGCCGGTTGGTGAACGTGCTCTACATCCTCGACGAGCCTTCGATCGGACTCCATCAGCGCGACAACCGTCGGCTCATCGACTCGCTTAAAAACCTCAGGGACGCATCCAACTCCATCCTCGTCGTGGAGCATGACAAGGACATAATGCTCGAGGCCGACCACATAGTGGACATAGGCCCCAAAGCAGGACGCAAAGGGGGCGAGGTAGTGTTCTCAGGCACTCCCGCCGACATGCTCGCCACCTCCACCCTCACAGCCCGCTATCTCAACGGCGAGCTGTCCCTACCCGTCAACATGCACCCCCGCAAGGGCAACGGCAAGAAGATAGTGCTCCGCGGAGCCACCGGCAACAACCTGCGCAACGTGACACTGACATTGCCTCTGGGGAAACTCGTGTGCGTGTCGGGCGTGTCGGGAAGCGGTAAATCCACACTGGTCAACGCCACCCTGCAACCCATATTGAGCCAGAAGCTCTACCGGTCACTCACCCCGCCCCTGCCTTACGAATCCATCGAGGGGATTGAGAACATCGACAAGGCCGTGAGAGTCGACCAGTCGCCCCTCGGCAGGTCGCCACGATCCAATCCCGCCACCTACACAGGCGTTTTCACGGCCATACGCGACCTCTTTGCCTCCCTTTCCGAAGCCAAGATCCGTGGCTACCGACCGGGACGCTTCTCATTCAACGTATCGGGCGGACGATGCGAGACATGCTCGGGCAACGGCTACAAGACCATCGAGATGAACTTCCTGCCCGACGTGCTCGTGCCATGCGAGACCTGCGGAGGCAAACGCTACAACCGCGAGACCCTCGAGGTGAGATACAAGGGCAAATCCATAGCCGATGTCCTCGACATGACCATCAACCAGGCCGTAGAGTTCTTCCAGAACATCCCCTCCATATTAAGCAAGATAAAAGTGCTTCAGGACATAGGCCTCGGATACATCAAGCTCGGCCAACCGTCATCGACCCTCTCGGGTGGAGAGAATCAGCGCGTGAAACTCGCGGCCGAACTGTCGCGACGCGACACCGGCAACACCCTTTTCATCCTCGATGAGCCTACCACCGGCCTCCATTTCGATGACATAAGGGTGCTTCTCGGCGTGCTCAACCGTCTGGTCGATAAAGGCAACACCGTGCTTGTAATCGAGCATAACCTCGATGTGATATGCGCCGCCGACCACATCATCGACATGGGCCCGGGAGGAGGCAAGAACGGAGGCAACATCATAGTCACCGGCACCCCTGCCCAGGTCGCCAAGGCCGAATCCCCCACAGCCCCTTTCATCCGTGAAATGATCGACAACCATTCCACCCCTGCCGAACGTCCCGCATAGCGTCCCAAGTGTCCATGTCCAATAGTGAAACGTGGACACATGGACACTATTGGACAGGAATTCCACTATTGGACAGTTATTGGACAATTGATCCACGATCAGACAGCTGGAGCATCGTGTATAGCATTACGTCCAACTTTTCTTAACCCTCCCGTGCCACGATGGGCGGATGAGCCACGAAGTGGCGATGTAGTTTAACACTCCCGTGCCACGATGGGCAGGAGAGCCACGGAGTGGCGATGCAATTGAAGCCCCACCACGAACGGCAAGCGAGTCGCCCGCCAGGGCAGAATCGCGCAGGCGTGAGGTGTGGGGAAAACGATATAATCAGGCGTATGGGCATCGAAGATGTCCTTTAAGATACCCACCAATCGGCGAAAATCTTGTCCAATAGTGAAATTTGGACATGTCCAATAACTGTCCAATAGCGAAAATTTTGTCCAATAGTGTCCAAGTGTCCACGTTTCACTATTGGACGTGGACAGTTCTGTCCAATAGCTGTCCAATAGTGAAAAGTTTGTCCAAAAGTGTCCAACTGTCCACGTTTCACTATTGGACATGGACACTTGGTATTCCTCTCTATACTCTATACTTTCACCTCTATACTAAAAACTATGCGACATTATCGCACCTTTCCGGCGGTTTTCGGGGTGTATCTTTGCACTATATAACTCTCTCATTCTCCCCCGTCATCTATATAGGAAGATAGGGGAAGGGGGAGGCTATATATCAACCGTATTCTACGGTAATATATCTATATATGTATAAAATAGGTGGTGACGACATGGGTCGTCACCGGTATTTTTTAGATGACAGCATCCTTCGGATGGCAAATGTCATCGCTACAAGAGCCGAGAGGCCAGACACATCAAGTGATAGTCCACGTCCAATAGTGTAAATCTCACTATTGGACATGGACAATCCCATGATGTGACCGGCCATGATTAAGTATAGAGTGGAAAGTTTTTTAGTATAGAGGGGTTTTCAGTATAGAGGTGAAAGTAGAGAGTGATCGTTTTGTCCAATAACTGTCCAATAGTGGGATTCCTGTCCAATAGTGTCCAAGTGTCCACGTTTCACTATTGGACATGGACACTTGGTATTCCTCTCTATACTCTATACTTTCACCTCTATACTGAAAAAACTTTATACTGAAAACCCTCTATACTAAAAAAACTCCATACCGGAATCAGCCGGTTATCTCCACAATCTCGCCGGAATCAAGGTAATATAGGAAGCCCCTGACGGGAAGATTCTCAACCTTTCTGAAAAACTCCATATACTCCCTCACCTGACGCTTGTATTTTCTGGGGTCCTGCCGTCCTGTCTTATAGTCTATCACGTGAATCTCACCATCGGCAGTCCACACTACGCGGTCCACTCGCCTCAGTTCGCCGTCGGCAGAGAGCACTTCTCGCTCCACATATACTTTGCTGAACCCATCAAACCACTGCCTGGCCTCAGGATCATCCACCCGCTCGCGGGCAAGGTCATGCAGAGCCTCCATGTCGGCCGACGTCAATCGCCTGGCATCAGGGGTGGAGCGCAACATCCTCATAGCAGCATCGACATCGCCACGGTGCCTTATATGTGACATAACTCCGTGGAGTATCAATCCACGCTCCCTCGCAACCTCTATGCGGTTGAGGCGTCCGGTGTCGACATTGGTGTTTTTCCACACCGAGACGGCACTTGTCGATTCGTAACCCGGCAGTCTGTCGGACGTAGACGGACGCATGGCCGTAGACTTCCCTTTCTCCTCCACGGCTTTCGTGGTAGGGTTCCCGAGGCGGTATTCCATCCCGTCGTCAAAGGCCAACGGCTCTATATCGGGATCGCCACCTCCGGCTATTCCATCATATATGGTCTGGGCCACCGATGGCCACTCGGCATCTCCACGGCCGTCGGTAATGCTCTTGCTGACCTTCACGCCCACTATCAGCTCATCGACGGCACGGGTGAAGGCCACGTACAGCAGATTGGTACGGTCGAGCACATTCTCCCGCTGTATTTCTCTATACTGCTCGGCCAATGGTGTGGAGGCAAGCGCACTGCTCACCTTGAGAGGCATCATAGGGGGAAGAATCTCATCGGGCACTCCAGGAATGGAGGGCAGTTCAAACCACGCCACATCCTTATTGCCGACAACGGCAAACTCGGCAAACGGCACATGCACGCAATGAAACTCCAGGCCCTTGGACTTATGCACGGTGAGGATGTTGAGCGCCCTTGAGTCGGTTCCTCCCGAGATTGAGGCTCTGCGACCAGTGTCGTCCCACCATTGGAGGAAAGAGCGGATATCGGCGCTCCCCTGCCCTACATATTTCACCACCAGATCCATGAAGGCCGACAGATAGATATTCTCCTTGTCCCTCACTCCTGCGGGCAATGCCGACACAAGCGACTCCACGAGCGATACCAGATCGACTCCATGGAGCGTCAGATGCTCGGGCCTGTCCTGCTCTGTGACAGCAATGTCACCTCCGGCATCGGATGACGCACGACGACGCATATTCCCGAGAGCTTTCCCGAGAGCTTCGGCCGGTGAAGCACCGTCGGTGAGCACCCGCTCATAGTCGTTCAATATCATCGACACCTCACGGTTGCTCTTGTGGTACTTGTCGACCACCACATCGCTGCTCGACAACAGCCTCAACCGGCTTATGACGTTGAGCACGGCATCGGACTGGGATATCATGAGCGACTTATCGGATATTATATCGAAGCGTGGAAAGTCAGGATCATTCTTCCTCACCTCCTCAAGATACTTTATGACCTTTTCGCCATCCTTGGCGCGCCTCACGAGTATAGCTATGTCGCCAGGGGAGTAGCCCGACGACAACTGCCGTCGCATCTCGCCACACATGTAGGCCAGGGCATCATCATCAGTAGCCTCAGGGCTATTGAAGCACTTCACCCGCACATATCCCCTGTGGGATCCATGCTTGGACGACACCTGCTGGACCACATTGGAATACACATCGTCCATGCCCCACCGTCGTGCTATGGCCGAGAAAAGTGAATTGTTGAACCTCACCACATCGGCCGACGACCGCCAGTTGGTGTTCTCGCTCACATCAGCTCCGCGCGTCACGGTGTAGCCCACCGCCCACGGCTCACGGTCAAGATAATGGAGCAAAGACGGATCGCTGTCCCTGAACCGGTATATGCACTGCTTCTCGTCGCCTATCACCAGGTTGTCGTAGCCATAAGCCAGGCTCTCCTTCATCAGCGGTCGCATATTGGCCCACTGGCTGAGGGATGTATCCTGAAACTCATCTATAAGATAATTATGGTATCTCACGCCCAGACGCTCGTAGAGAAACGGGGAATCCTCATCACCGATAATCTTGCTCAACAGTGAGTTGGTATCGCTCAACAGAAGTGTGGAATTCTCCTTTCGGAACCGGTCGATCAGCTCCATCAGGGCGCTCAGAAGTCCCATCTGATAGAGATTAGTCCTCACCACCCTCAGCATAGTCATTGACTCATGACACCTGACTATCATAGCCATAGCATCGGCCACGAGCGTCTCCACCACGGGCGACACCGCTCCTTTCTTCCGCGCAGCATCCTTCCACACCGAGCCGGCATCAGCCACAGCCGATGTTACGGCAGCCTGCAGGGAGCCATCCTTGTTGGTGTGCCATCCGGTCTCGGCCCACCCCTTCACGGCATTGACCACAGCCACCTTGAGCGAATCTTTGCAGGGCGAAGTCTCTATTTCGGCCAAAGCGTCACGACACACACGGGCGGTCTCCTCCTTGAGGGCCACTCCGCTCTCATGGATACAGTCGCGAAACTGCGAGAACTTCCCGGGATCCGAGAGATAATCCATGATCAGCTTCTCATTCTCCCTGAATGTGTCGTTATGGATACTACCTATGAACTTGATGAGTCCGTCGTGTACGTTTCCGTTCCTGTTGAAGAGCGTAAACTGGCTGCCATCCTCGATGAGACTCTTCATGTATCCCGTGATCCATGTCTCTATCTCGTGGGACCGGCGCGACGGACGGCCATGGTTCAACGACTGGAGCAACTGGTCGACGCTCATCTTTATCACCTCATTGTCATCAAGCTCGAGGGCGTAGTTGCTCGACACCTCGGCCTCATGGGCAAACGAGCGGAGCACCATCTGGAAAAACGAGTCGATCGTAGAGATGCTGAACCGTCCGAAGTCATACAGCAGGCTCCTCAACGCCATGCGCGAGGCCTCGGCCAACCGGACGCAGTCACAGCCGAACTCCTTGCACAGATCCGCCTCATACGGACTCCGGTCAGTCCACCCCGGCTCACATCCGGCAAGCACGGCCAACTCATGGATTATGCGTGATTTCATCTCCTCGGTGGCCTTGTTGGTGAATGTCATGGCCAGCACATTGCGGTGGGATGACGCATCACCCGGGCGGTTGAGCACATAAGTACCCTCATCGGTCTTATGCCCGAGGATCAGTTTAATATATTCGCGGGCGAGCGTGAAAGTCTTTCCCGACCCGGCCGACGCCTTGTAGATGTTGATCATTTCACCTTATACCCCATGCCGGCAAGTATGCTCTTCACCTTGTCCACGGCATCGCCTTGAATAAGTATCTCTCCGCCACGTGCCGATCCGCCGGTGCCGAGACGGGCCTTGAGCGAGGCGGCTATGGACAGAAGCTCATCATCGCTACATGTGAAGCCATCAACGATAGTGGCCGTCTTGCCCTTACGCCCCTTACGGTCGATGGACACGTGGAGCACCTGGGATTTCCGCTCATCATCGCGTACATTCTCCTCCTCGGGCACATACTCGGTGCGCTCCAGACTGCCCTCCTCTACCTTCTTAGCCAACAGTTCTTTCCAATCCATAATGCAAGGATTCTTTTAAGCGTTAAAAGTTTTGTTCCGGCTCGCTCATCAAGGCGGAGTCAAGTCCGGAATGGTCGTCGGAGATATCCCCGGGGTTGTCAATCGAATGTACAAGCGTGGCCAGTGACATGGCATACTTGTCCTGCTCCACAGGCAGATGGGAATAGAAATAGCGGGCCGAATCAGCATCTGCGGCAAATGCCTCACGATAGCAACGCTCGGCAAGCTCGAGGGCATCGTCATCGTCGGTACGGTCATAAAGCTGCATGTACAGTATCGACATGCGACCGAGCTCCACGGCTGTGATCTCGCCGTCGGCACGATGCTCGCCGGCTATCTCATCACATATCTTCCTCGCCGATGCCACATCCTCGGAAGCATAAGCGATCTCGGCCGATGCTATACGCTCGGCCACAGGTGCGTTATTGCACCCTTGCAACATCAGGATTATGGCTGTAAACAATATGTAACGCATCTTTTCAAGTCCTCCCGTCAGGTCATTTTCAGTAAAAACAAGCAGTTTCAATCCTTTATCTTCTTATAGTAATATACCACGCCATCGTTTTCAAGCTGCAGGCTGAAATCCGAAGCCTCAACGATCCTTCGTGCCGAATAGTGAGGTATATCCCCTATCAACATCGTGTCCCCCTCGGCCTTGAGCGTGGAGCGGTCAAGCGTCATGACGAGCGAATCACCTGCCACATTCCATGTGCCCTCTACCGAATACGAGAGCACACCGGGCTTGATGGCCCTTACCACACACGTGGCATCACGGTTGAGCTCCATCACAGGCTCGGTCTGGGAGACTTCCGGGATTATGTAATCTCCGGCAATCTTCTTCGCCTCGCTGCTCAGGTCGCCACACGATATCGTGAGGACAAGGCCGGTCATCATTGATGACATCAGAGGGACTATCTTCATAATATATTCATCGTTATGAGGGGACGAGACGGCATCATCCGCAACGCGAATTTCCGCATGATGTGCATATCAGACACCCCTCCTGGTATATCAGGGTCTCCTGGCCGCAATGAGGGCACTTCTGACCGTTGGCCGGGGTTCCCGAGGGTAAATAGCGCTTCAAGGCACGCTCCACACCCATTTTCCAGGTGTTTATGCTCTGGGAATCAAGTTCAAGGCCATTGACAAGCTTCAGCACCTGATCAATGGGCATTCCATACCGCAACACTCCTGATATGAGCTTGGCATAGTTCCAGTACTCAGGGTTGAACTTGTCCGACAGACCCTCGATCGTAGTCTTCAGTCCACGCTTATTTATGAACTGGAAGTCGTAACGTTTGCTTCCGTTTTCATCGATAGCCTTGATGATCTTGCCCTTGCTCACCGATTTGGGACAGAACAATCCATCCTCATCATCGGCAAGACCGGTGAATATCTCGTAAGGACGGCCGTCGACAAGGCCTACAAACGCAATCCACTTCTCTTTATTGTTCTGGAAACGCACCACATCGGCCTCAAGCTCGATAGGACGCTTGAGCATCAACGGATGTCCGGCATTGCTGTCAGGCAACGGAAGTCCGGCTTCCTCTGCCTTGTTCTGCTCCTTCTTTTTCTTCTCATCCTCGGCTGCTATGAGCACACCCGAACGGCAACCGTCGCGGTATATGGTGCAACCCTTGCATCCGGCCTTCCATGCCTCGAGATACAGGCGGTTTACAAGCTCCACATCCACATCGGCAGGCAGGTTGATGGTGACCGAAATCGAGTGGTCCACCCATTTCTGCACAGCACCCTGCATCCTCACCTTTTCAAGCCAGTCGATATCATTGGCCGTAGCCTTGTAGTAGGGCGAACGGGCCACAATGGCATCGATCTCAGCCTGAGTGTAATTGTCGCGTACCTCAATGCCGTTGACACGCATCCACTCGATGAATTTGGGATGGTACACTATGTATTCCTCAAACTTATCGCCCGACTCATCCACATAATCCACATGGGCCTCGACATCATTGGCATTGATCTTGCGGCGACGCTTGTACACAGGCATGAACACCGGCTCTATACCCGAGGATGTACGTGTCATGAGCGATGTGGTGCCTGTAGGAGCTATAGTAAGGCACGCGATGTTTCGGCGACCATGCTTCTCCATCTCCTCCACAAGTTGCGGAGCGAAGTCCCTGAGGCGAGATATGTAGGGATTGTTACGTTCACGGGCTGCATCATACACCTCAAATGCCCCACGCTCCTTGGCCATCTGGACCGACGAGCCAAAAGCAGCGGCTGCAAGAGCCCTGTGTACCGACACCGACATGGCTGTAGCTTCAGCCGTGCCATATCTCAGGCCGAGCGCGGCTATCATATCACCCTCGGCTGTGGTACCGAGACCTGTTCTGCGACCCTTGAGAGTCTTGGCCTTGATCTTCTTCCACAGATTGAGCTCGGTCTCCTTCACCTCATCGGTCTCAGGGTCTTTCTCAATCTTGCTTATTATGGTATCGATCTTTTCCATCTCCAGATCGATGATATCATCCATTATGCGCTGGGCCTTGGCTATATGCGATGCGAAAAGCTCATAGTCAAACTCAGCCTTGTCTGTGAACGGATTCTTCACGTATGAATAGAGATTCACAGCCACCAGACGGCAACTGTCGTAAGGGCACAATGGAATCTCGCCACACGGGTTGGTGGATACAGTCTGGAATCCGAGATCGGCATAGCAGTCAGGGATCGATTCACGGGTGATTGTATCCCAGAAAAGCACTCCGGGCTCGGCCGACTTCCAGGCATTGTACACGATCTTACCCCATAAGGCACGGGCATCAGTATCGATGCTCACCTCGGGCTTGTCGCTCCACACCGGGAACTGGCGACGGTACACCTCACCGCTCTCCACGCACCGCATGAAATCATCGTCGATCTTGACCGACACATTGGCTCCGGTGATCTTTCCCTGCTCGAGTTTGGCATCGATGAAACGCTCCGAATCGGGATGCTTGATCGATACCGTAAGCATCAAGGCTCCACGGCGTCCATCCTGAGCCACTTCTCGGGTCGAGTTGGAGTAACGTTCCATGAACGGCACAAGGCCTGTGGATGTCAACGCCGAGTTCTTGACTGGCGTACCCTTGGGTCTGAGGTCACTGAGGTCATGCCCCACTCCTCCACGGCGCTTCATCAGCTGCACCTGCTCCTCATCGATCTTGGCGATACCTCCGTAAGAATCAGGGTGTCCGTCAAGACCAATCACAAAACAATTGCTCAGCGAGCCCACCTGATAATTATTGCCAATACCGGCCATGGGGCTACCTTGAGGCACGATGTAACGGAACTTGTCAAGAAGCTCCATTATCTCACCCTCGCTCATAGGATTGGGATACCTACGCTCGATCCTGGCGATTTCCGATGCTATACGGCGGTGCATATCCTCCGGAGTACATTCATATATGTGTCCGTTGGAATCCTTAAGCGCGTATTTGCTCACCCACACACGGGCAGCGAGCTCATCACCATCAAAGTATTTCACTGAGGCCTCGTAAGCCTCGTCATAGCTATATGTCTTGGGGTCCATTCGATAAATCCTGGAATATTTGCAAGTGTGTCCTTAGATAAAATGCGACTGCAAAGATGACGAAATTTCCGTGATGTTCCAAAAAATATCACTTCAATTTATTAACATTTGAATATTTTATCGTAACTTGCAGTATAATTCCGGAAACTGATATCAACCCAGAACAAATACATTATTTACGGAGACATGGAACTCACGTTTAACGACTCATATTTCAGCACTCGGCGCTCCATACGCGCCTACGCTCCCGACAAGGAGATTGATCCTGAGCTTATCCGCTCGCTACTGAGCAAAGCCGCCCACGCACCCAACACAGGCAACATGCAACTCTACAGCGTGATACTGACCACCAGCCCTGATGAAATTAAGGCCATCGCTCCGGCACATTTCTCCCAGCCGGCAATCACCGGAGCCAAAGCGGTGCTCACATTCTGCCTTGACCTCAACCGATACCATAAGTGGTGCGTTGACGGCGGAGCCGAGCCCGGACTCAACAACCTGCAAGGATACACCTGGGCAGTGATGGACACCGCCATCTTCGCCCAACAGTTCGTGACATTGGCCGAACTCAACGGTTTAGGCACATGCTATCTCGGCACCACCACCTACAACGCACCCATGATCGCCGAGCAACTGAGACTGCCTCATGGAGTGGTACCGCTCCTCACCGTCACTCTCGGATATCCGGCTGAAAACCCAGAAATCCCCGAGCGTCTTGACCTCGACTGTATATTGCACGGTGGCCACTACCATGACTTTTCCGACTCCGACATCAAGCGCCTGTATGCCGAAAAAGAGAGCATGGAATCCTACCGGAAATTCGTCGAGGAAAACGGGAAAGAGAATCTCGCGCAAGTATATGCCGACGTGCGTTATCCCCGTGCTGCCAACGAGCATTTCTCGGTCGTGCTTAAGGAATTTCTCAAAAATCAGGGCATAGAGATGTAAAGGCCCGAGATTTTTTCTTACCTTTGCAACTTGAATTACTCTGACAAATGACAGCGATAGCCACAAAGACACGTGAACGGCTCCTTGACGTAGCCCGACAGCTCTTCGCCTCCAACGGCGTGGAGCGCACCACGATGAACGACATCGCCACCGCTTCCGACAAGGGGCGGCGCACTATCTATACCTATTTTAAAAATAAAAAGGAGATATATGATGCCGTGATCGAACGTGAGGCCGATGTCATTGTCAAAAGATTCAGAGACATCGTCCATTCCGATCTCGAACCTGTCGAAATGCTCCAGGCCTATCTTTGCGCAAGGTTTGATGTAGTCGACGAGACAATAAAAGCCTCTACCACCAGCCAGCTCATATCCTACATCACTCTCGACCACAAGAGACTGGAAAGAATACGCCGTCTGGCTGTGGAAAAGGAGCAGGGACTGTTCCGATCCATGATCGACAATGGAATAGCCAAAGGAGTCTTCGACCCCGACCAAGGAGCGTTGCTCCCGGCGATACACCAGATGCTGTTCCAGGGCGTAGACTACTGCCACCTGTGCGACAGCTACGAAGCCATGGGCATAAATCCCGAATCATTCAGGGACGACGTGATCCTATTCATAACCAACACGCTCGTAAAGAAAACCGAATGACCGATATCGGACTTAACATTTTCAACTGCAATCAATTCTAAACCAAACATATAATAAAACTTATCTCGAAATGAAATTACTTGAAGGAAAAGTTGCTCTCATCACCGGTGCATCACGTGGCATCGGAAAAGGTATCGCTCTCAAATTTGCCTCAGAAGGCGCTGATATAGCTTTCACCGACCTGTTCGACGACGAGAACATGGCAGCTACCGTAAAGGAGATAGAGGCTCTTGGTGTAAAGGCCAAGGGATACGCCTCCAACGCTGCTGATTTCGCCCAGACCGAAGAAGTAGTCAACAAAGTGAAGGAAGACTTCGGCCACATCGACGTACTCGTGAACAACGCCGGTATTACCAAAGACGGCCTCATGCTCAAGATGACCGAGGCTCAGTGGGATGCCGTAATCGCCGTTAACCTCAAGAGCGCATTCAACTTCATCCATGCTGTTACCCCCATCATGATGCGTCAGCGCCACGGCTCGATCATCAACATGGCATCGGTGGTAGGCGTACACGGCAACGCCGGACAGGCCAACTATGCAGCCTCCAAGGCCGGCCTCATCGCTCTCGCAAAGAGCATCGCCCAGGAAGTTGGCTCACGCGGTATCCGCGCCAATGCCATCGCTCCCGGCTTTATCGAGACAGCCATGACTGCCGCCCTCTCTGACGACGTGCGCAAGGCATGGGCCCAGAAGATCCCCCTCCGTCGTGCCGGTCAGGTCGAGGACATCGCCAACGTCGCTACATTCCTCGCTTCCGATATGTCAAGCTATGTATCGGGTCAGGTGATCGAGGTTGACGGTGGCATGAACATGTAATCAAGCCCCATCCCCCAAAACTACTGAATGTTAACATACAACACCCATCGTCCGCGTCTCATTCTTCCCGAATACGGCCGAGCCATACAGAGCATGGTTGACCACTGCGTCACCATACCCGACCGTGAGGAACGCACCAGATGCGCCTACTCGATAATCAACACCATGGCCCGCATCCAACCCAAAATCAAGGAGCAGGATGACTGGAAAAGAATCCTTTGGGACCATCTTGCCTACATGAGCGGTTTCAAGCTCGATGTGGACTTCCCGGTCGAGATCTCATCACCGGAAAAGTACACGACAGCTCCGGAAAAAGTCCCCTATCCGGGACGGCATATCCGCTACCGTCATTATGGCAAGGAAGTGGAACTGATTATCGAACAAGCGCTCCAGATGCCCGAGGGTCCCGAGCGTGACGAACTCGTGCTGCTTCTGGCCAACCACATGAAGAAACTGCTCATCGCCGTCAACAAGGACAATGTCGATGATGCCAAAATCTTCAAGGATCTGGCCGAATATTCCCACGGAATGATCCGGCTCGATCCAGAAACCACGAGACTTCACGAATTTAAGATCGTGGCTCCTCCAGCCACAGGTAAGAAAAAGAGAAAACGCTGATGATACTGCGCACTGATATAACTGAAGCCGGAATCTTTAACAAGCCCCACGGCATTAAAGGCGAGATTTCCGCTACGCTTGATTACGATATCGATCTCAACGAGGTCAAATGTATCATAATGGACGTGGAAGGCATCTTCGTACCGTTTTTTATTAAATCAGTGCGTCCCAAGACGGCTGAAACCTGTCTCCTCACCATCGACGGCATAGACTCGGAACAGAAAGCCCGACCTCTTTCGGGCAGAGCTTTCTATCTGCTCAACAGCGATATACCCGAGGATGACACCGATGGTGAGGACGGGCTTTACGCCTCGGAACTCATCGGCTACACGGTAATCGACAGCATTATGGGGAAACTCGGCGAAGTCACCGATTATAATGACTCTACCGACAACATACTGTTGATTGTGACCAGTCCGGACGGCAAGGACATATATATCCCTGTTGCCGATGAATTTATCGATGAAATCGACACCGACAACAACTCACTCCACACTTCCCTACCGCAGGGGATTGTCGATCTCAACAATTGACACATGAAAGAATTTGACGAAAAAGAAGCAATCCGCGCGATGCGTGAGGCACTTTCTCCTGAAGCTTCACAGCGGTGCAGCGATGATGAATTACTCAATATCATCGACATCATCTGGGACTGGTACGATGACCAGGGCCTGCTTGACATTGACGCCGAAGCCGATGATGACGACGTAAATGTGGAAGCGCTCAACAGCCACGTGCGCAAAATGCTCGCCAAAGACAAAATGTCGCCCATACGCCCCGATGAAGTGGAACCTATCGTGGCCACTGAATTACAGTACGAACAATCCCTTATATGATCAGGACCTTTTCACTCCTCGCGCTCATTGCCATCTCCTTGGCCGGATTCCCATCCATGGCCAAAGACAAATACACCGACCCATACAAAGGATATGAGGAATCGGCTTTCATGGACATGGACATTGAGCAGAACATACTCACTCCCGAGGTTGCAAAGGGAGAACACAATGCCGTGAGCCAATACATGAAACGTATCGGCCACGAACTCGCCAACAAAGGATACATCGTGGACATGACCCGCGACAACGAGGTGGTACTCGTCACCGTGCCATCCGACGACCTGTTCCTGCCCAACGACACACTGCTCTCCCCCTCCGCTCCGGCCAAGCTCGGCCCCATAGTATCGATGCTACGCGATCCGGAGATGTTCAAGATGGTATATGCTGTACACACCGACAACACCGGATCCGCTCAATACAACATGTATCTTTCACACGAACGCAACAATTCGGTTTACGACTGGCTGCTCAGTCAGGTAAGCGAGGATCTGATAGTGATCCCATTCGAGATGGGCGATACTGAACCCATCGAGCCCAACGACTCACGCAAGGGTCGTGCAGCCAACCGCCGGGTGGAGATATATCTGATTCCCGGCCCCAAAATGATAACTCAAGCCCATAAGGGTACCTTAAAATAAGAATACAATAAAAGCATTCACACACATAAGCAATGGCTAAAGAACTTAAAGACCTCACCAAGCGTAGCGAAAACTATTCGCAATGGTATAACGATCTCGTGGTTAAGGCCGACCTCGCAGAGCAGTCGGCTGTAAGAGGATGTATGGTAATAAAGCCTTACGGCTATGCCATCTGGGAAAAGATGCAGCAACAGCTGGACCGCATGTTCAAGGAAACAGGGCACCAGAATGCCTATTTTCCTCTCCTGATCCCGAAATCATTCCTTTCGCGTGAAGCCGATCACGTAGAAGGATTCGCCAAAGAGTGTGCGGTTGTAACCCACTACCGCCTGAAGAATGCCGAGGATGGCAGTGGCGTGGTGGTAGATCCCGCCGCTAAACTGGAGGAGGAACTCATAATCCGTCCCACATCCGAGACAATCATCTGGAATACCTATCGCAACTGGATCCATTCTTACCGTGACCTGCCTCTTCTTATCAACCAATGGGCCAATGTGATGCGTTGGGAGATGCGTACCCGCATGTTCCTCCGCACAGCCGAATTCCTCTGGCAAGAGGGCCACACAGCCCACGCCACTGAGCAGGAGGCATGGGAAGAAGCACGTAGAATGCTCGACGTATATGCCGATTTCGCCGAAAACTTCATGGCAGTTCCTGTCATAAAGGGCGTAAAGAGCGCCAACGAGCGTTTTGCAGGCGCTATCGAGACCCTCTGTATCGAGGCAATGATGCAGGACGGAAAAGCACTTCAGGCTGGTACATCCCACTTCCTCGGACAGAACTTCGCCAAGGCATTTGACGTTACTTATGTCAACAAGGATAACCAGCCCGAGTACGTATGGGCAACTTCTTGGGGTGTATCAACCCGTCTGATGGGAGCCCTCATCATGACTCACTCCGATGATAATGGCCTGGTACTGCCTCCCCACCTCGCTCCTATCCAGGTGGTGATCGTACCGATCTACAAGAACGACGATCAGCGCTCACTCATCGCTGATGCAGTTGCTCCCATCGTCAAGGAGCTCCGTTCGCTCGGCGTAAGCGTCAAGTTTGATGATGCCGACAACAAGCGTCCAGGATTCAAGTTTGCCGACTATGAGCTCAAGGGTGTTCCTGTACGCCTTGCCATCGGTGCCCGTGATATTGAGAACGGCACCGTGGAAGTGATGCGTCGCGACACACTCGAGAAGCATGTAGCACCCCTCGAAGGAATTGCCAAATACTGCAAAGATTTGCTTGAAGAGATCCAGACCAACATCTTCAAAAAAGCAGTCGCACATCGTGAATCACTCACCCGCACAGTCGATTCTTACGAGGAATTCAAGAAAGAGATCGAGAAGGGTGGCTTCATTCTCGCTCATTGGGATGGAACTCCCGAGACCGAAGAGAAGATCAAGGAGGAGACCAAGGCTACAATCCGATGCATACCGTTCGATGGAGACAAGACTCCCGGAGTATGTATGGTCACAGGCAAGCCTTCGGCCCAGAGAGTTATCTTCGCCCGAAATTATTAAACAGGCATCATCCAAGGCCATTCCGGCCTGAACCTCACATTCACAACACATAAATGGACAGCAAGGCTTTCAACACCCGTTTGGCTAAGACCATAAACAGGACTCCGGAGGAAACGGCCACCATGACCGATGCCCTCGGGAAGCTCATGGCCGAGATCGGATCCGAGCTTGATTCGGTGGCGATACCGGGCTTTGGCACATTCACCTCTGTAAAGACCGATGAATGTGTCATCACCGACACCGCTACCGGAAAAAGAACACTCGTGCCTCCGAGCATTAAGATGCAGTTTCAGCCAAGTGTAGTATTGCGTAAAAAACTCTCGCGATGAATCGTAAGATACCATTCCATGAACTGGCCTCACTTCTTGCGGCCAACTGCAATATATCGCCCGAAGAAGCCGAAGATTTTATCAAAAACTTCTTCGACCAGATTGCTGGATCATTAGGCGAAGGCGAATCGGTAAAAATTAAAGGAATCGGCACATTCGGGCTCACAGGAGAGAAAGACACCCCGGTGTCGTTCACCCCTGATGCAGAAATTGCCGATACGATTAATGCCCCGTTCGCCTTATTTGAACCCGAGGTATTGAGCGACACTCTAAGTGACGAGGCCCTTGCTGACATAGATGCACCTGTGAATGTGACAGAATCGATCGAGGACGAGCCATCAGCTTCTGAAACAAGCACTGATGACAACTCTCCCATACCGACCATCCCATCGGAAGAAGCAGCTAAGAATGAACCCGCTACTGAAACTGTCCCTGCCGAAGAAAAGAATGAGGATAATAGGACAGATGAGAATGATTCTGTTGTTGCAGAAGCCGAGACCCCATGTCCGGTAAAGACCATCGAGGAAACCACACAAGTTATTGAAACTACGGAGGAAGCTATCGAGGCTGAGGCTCAACCAGCGGCTGAACCTGAATTAGTGCAACCTACAGCCAAGGCTCCAATCAAAGAGCCACCCACGGCAGTTGCTACCGATAAGGCTCCTGACACCACCGTGACAAAACTCGCGGAAAAGCCCGTGGTCTCAACAATAACCCCGACTCCATCTTTCCCGGAAGAGGAGCCTGAGGAATACTTGCCTGAAGCACATGGACAGAAGTCAGGTCCAGGCTTCGGATGGGGATTCCTGACAGGTATTATCGTAGGACTCGCATTGGGTGCATGTGCCGTATATTTTGCTATCGACTACATTATCCCGACTCCTGCGCCACAGGAATCTGTGATTGAGGATGCCGCGAGCGACGAAGAGGTAGCCCAGGTTTTGGCCGAAGCTGAAGCCGTGCTCCGAGGCGACACTGCAATCTCAGCACAAGAGCCTGTTGCCGAGTCGAAGGCTATTGAAACCGGCAATGAGGCACCAAAAACCGAAGAGCCTGTAGAACAACCGAAATCCGAACCGGTCAAGGACACAGTGAGAGCCGGTTATCTACTTCATGACATGGCCAAGAAACATTATGGAAACAAATGCTTTTGGGTATATATCTATGAAGAAAATAAGGCAAAAATCACTAATCCTAATCGCGTAAGTCCTGGATTGGTACTGATTATCCCTCAGGCCGAGAAATACGGAATAAACGCATCAAGTCAGGCAAGCATAAAGACTGCCAATGAAAAGGCAGGCAAGATACTTGCCAAATTCCCAAGATAATATCAAAGGAAACATAATCCTGTAGCCTCTTTTAAATCTACTTACAGAGTTTAATTTTTAAGACTTACTTATCCAAGCGGGGCTTCATCAGCTGTCTAAAGCCGATGGAGCCCCACTTGATTACACTCCTGAAAATACTTCAAAATTCATCTAAAATTTGAGTTAATTTTCTTAATACTAAAGAAAAAATAGATAAAATTAACACACCTCTTTCACACATTATTTGTTATAATATATAATTTTGTATTCATAATATAGAATCAAAACAACTCAAAACGTCAATATATATCCAACCTCACTATGAGCGAAACGGTTAATATCAGAGAGCTCAACGACCTCGTTGCAGGCAAGAGCAACTTCATCAATCTGGTCACACAAGGGATGGACCAGACCATCGTCGGGCAGAAACATCTCATTGACTCCCTGCTTATCGCCCTCCTCTCCAATGGACATGTGCTGCTTGAAGGCGTGCCTGGTCTTGCCAAGACACTTGCGATCAAGACACTTGCCCAAGTAATTGATGCAAAATACAGCCGCATCCAGTTCACCCCCGACCTTCTCCCTGCCGACGTTACCGGCACAATGATTTATAGCATCCAGAAAGAACAGTTCCAGATAAAGAAAGGTCCCATCTTCGCCAACTTCGTGCTTGCCGATGAGATCAACCGTGCTCCGGCCAAGGTACAGAGCGCATTGCTCGAGGCCATGCAGGAGCGCCAGGTGACCATCGGTGAAGAGACTTTCACGCTTGACGAACCGTTCCTCGTGATGGCTACCCAGAACCCCATCGAACAGGAAGGCACATATCCGTTGCCTGAAGCCCAGGTTGACCGATTCCTGCTCAAGGTAATCATCGGCTACCCCACCAAGGAGGAGGAAAAGATCATAATTCGTCAGAACATCAGCGGTGAGCGCAAGAAGGTGCAGCCCCTGCTCCGTCCGTCCGAGATACTGGAAGTACAGAAGATTGTCGAAAAAATTTATCTCGACGAAAAGATCGAACGCTATATCGTGGATATTGTATTTGCCACCCGTAATCCTCAGGACTACCAGCTCAAGGATCTTGCAGGCATGATCAGCTTCGGAGCATCGCCCCGTGCATCCATCGGCCTCGCTCGTGCATCCAGGGCATACGCATTCCTCCGTGGTCGCGGCTATGTGATTCCCGAAGATGTTCGCGCCGTATGCCACGACGTGCTCCGTCACCGCATCGGACTCACCTACGAGGCCGAAGCCAATAACATCACCACCGACCAGATCATCTCGGAAATTCTTGACAAGGTCGAGGTGCCCTAATTTTCGTAAGTCAACCGTAATATCGCAGACTGATGGAAGCCAATGAACTCCTGAAAAAGGTACGCAAAATCGACATAAAGACTCGCGGTCTCTCCCAGAATATATTTGCCGGAGAGTACCACACAGCCTTTAAAGGTCGAGGCATGACTTTTGCTGAAGTCAGGGAGTACCAGTATGGCGACGATGTGCGCGATATCGACTGGAATGTCACTGCGCGCCACAATCGTCCTTATATCAAGGTCTATGAAGAGGAGCGCGAGCTCACGGTAATGTTGCTCATCGACGTGTCGAGGAGCCGTCTGTTTGGCGCTGTCGGTGAAGAAAAACGCGAGATGATAGCCGAAATAGCCGCTACCATAGCCTATTCGGCCATCACCAACAACGACAAGATAGGCGTGATATTCTTCTCCGACAAAATCGAGAAATTCATTCCTCCGAAAAAAGGCAAGAAACACATCCTGCTTATCATCCGTGAGCTGATTGACTTTACTCCCGAGAATCCCGGTACTGATATCGGTGTGGCGCTAAGATATATGACTGATGCGCTCAAAAAACGTTGCACAACCTTCATCATATCCGACTTCATTGACCGGCACGATTATTCTCGCCAATTGCAGATCGCTTCAAACAAGCACGACATCATAGCCATACAGGTATATGACAAGCGTGACACTTCTCTGCCCGACATCGGACTCATGAAGGTCTCGGATCTCGAGACAGGGAAAACCGGATGGATCGACACCTCTTCCCGATCCACCCGTCAGGCCTATAGCAAGTGGTGGTATGAACGGCAGCAGGCTATGACCGAGGCCTTGAGCAAGAGCCGTGTGGATCTTGCCTCAATCGCCACCGACGAGGACTTTGCCCGCGCTCTGATGGCTCTTTTCAAGAACCGTGGAGTAAGATAGAGCCACTTCCCCTCCACCCAATAGATACTGACAACATAAAACCGAGGTGATAAGATAAACGTTCAACTTGTATGATCCGACAATTACGCATATTTACAGCCGTCATTACGCTGGCCATCGCATCGGTAATTCCGGCATGGTCACAGACATCCATAAAGGTGTCTCTTGACTCAGCCTATCTGATGATGGGTAAAGCCACTCCGATGCATGTCGAGCTGATAGCCCCGGCATCAGCCACCGGACATCTTGTGATCCCGCAGGATACTATCTGTGACAAAGTGGAGATCCTGCGATCGTTACCGGCCGACACCACCGATATAAAGAACGGCCGCATACAGGTGAATCAGGAAGTTTTGTTGCAAGCTTTTGATTCCGGCACGTATATACTTAACCCTATCCGCTATATTCAAGGGGCCGAGACCATAGCCTCCAATAAACTTGTGCTGAAAGTCCTCCCGGTTCCGGTGGATACCCTCACGTCAATTCACGATTATGCCGACGTAGTGGACGTAGACCGTAAATTAGTGGACTATCTCCCCGATTTCCTTGCCGATTATGGCCTATGGATACTCGCCGCGATAATCATACTGATACTCGCATACTTCACATTCAAGCGGCTTACCCGCAACAAGAATATCGCCAAGGAAGTTATCATCACCATTCCGCCCTACGAGCTTGCGATGCGCGAGCTTGACACCCTGCGTACCGACAAGTTATGCGAGCAGGGACGTGAGCGTGAATTCTATACTCGCCTCACCGACATCCTGCGTCAATATCTGCAAGGCAGGTTCGGCATTAACGCTATGGAGATGACATCTACCCAGATCCGACAGATTCTCCAGGCTAATGAAGAGACACGTCTCAGCAAACGCAACATGGATCAAGTGCTCGAGACCGCCGACTTCGTGAAGTTTGCAAAAGTACGTCCGCTTCCTGAGGATAATATGCGCTCATTCAACTCTGCCATGCAGTTTGTCGAAGATACAAAACCTCGCCCTGCAGCACCCGAGGCAGAAGAGAATGATACTGAAGATCAATTGAAAAAATCATCTACTGAAAAATAACCGATATGCAACTGGCCCATCCACATTACTTATGGCTACTGCTGTTGCTTGTGCCGCTTATAGCATGGTATCTGTATAAGCACCGCACATTGCAACCGTCGCTTGGCATATCATCCACAAAGCCATTCGCAAAACTTGGTATGCCTTTCAGGGCATGGCTCATGCACCTTATATTCTTGCTTCAACTGGGAGCTATCTCATGCGTGATTATAATACTTGCCCGCCCACAGACACGCGATTCATGGAATACATCGAGCGTGGAAGGCACCGATATTGTCCTTGCGCTCGACATCTCCACCTCAATGCTGGCACGCGACTTCAAGCCCGACCGTTTTGAAGCGGCCAAGGAGGTTGCTGCTAAATTTGTGGCCGGTAGAGAGGGTGATAATATTGGTCTGGTGATATTTGCGGCCGAGAGTTTCACCTCCCTGCCAATGACCACCGACCGATCGATGATAGCCAACTATATCAATGACATAAAAATGGGTATGTTGCAGGACGGTACCGCCATTGGTGATGGTCTTGCCACCTCAATCAATCGTATCAAGGAAGGCAAAGCCAAATCAAAAAGTATCATACTTCTCACTGACGGTTCAAACAATACCGGTAACGTAGCTCCCATCACTGCATCGGAAATCGCAAAACAGCTTGGCATAAAAGTCTATACTATCGGCATAGGCACCAACGGTACAGCCCCCTACCCTCAGGAGAATGAGTTCGGACGTATAGTCTACACCCCGCTCCCGGTAGTGATTGATGAGGCAACATTAAAAACCATAGCCGAAAACACCGGAGGAAAATACTTCCGAGCCACCGGCAACAACGTGCTCAAAGATATTTTCGCTGAAATCGACCGTCTCGAAAAGACCAAGATGGATTTGAGAAACTTCTCCTCTACCGAGGACGATTATATGCCTTGGGCTATCGCCGCCCTCAGCCTTTTCGGTCTCGCGGTGTTGCTTAGGTACACTATACTGCGCACAACACCCTAAAACTCTTTTTTAGGTATGATTACATTCGCTTATCCCCACCTGTTATATCTCCTGCTGCTCATCCCGTTGGTAGCAGGATTATTCCTATGGGCTCGATATACCCGCAAACGCAAGTTGCGTAAATTTGGCCATCCCGAGACTCTACAGGCTCTGATGCCCGATGTTTCACGGTATATGCCCTGGGTGAAACTTGCCATGTCATTGCTCATCATAGCAGTCCTAGTAATAATGCTGGCACGTCCCCGCGCTACTTCGGGACTTGATGCCGATGCAGCCGAGACCGAGACTTCACGAGGCATTGAAGTGATGATATGCCTCGATGTATCCAACTCCATGCTCGCATCATCTACCGATGATGAGGCCGGAGTGAGCCGTCTGCAACGCGCGAAATTCATTCTTGAAAAACTCATCAGCAAGATGAACAATGACAAGGTCGGCCTTATCGTCTTTGCAGGTGATGCCTACACCCAGTTGCCCATAACATCCGATTATATCTCGGCCAAAATGTTCATCAACTCGATCACTACCGACATGGTGCCCACCCAAGGCACTGCGATCGGAGCTGCTCTGGAGATGGCTATGAACTCCTTCACGCCAAATGATGAGATGGGTAAAGCCATTATCCTCCTCACCGATGCCGAGAATTTCGAGGACAATGCCGTGGATGCAGCCAAGCGTGCCTCGGGAGCCGGCATACAGGTCGACGTGATCGGCCTCGGAACAGCCCGCGGAGCCCGTATCCCTCTTGGGAACGGACGTTATATGGTCAACCCCATGACGGGCGAGGAAGTGGTGACCAAACATGATGAATCCACCGGTACCGAAATAGCCCGTGCAGGCGACGGAATATATGTAAATGGCGCTACCACCTCGGCCATAAATGCTGTCGACACTAAGATGGATGAGCTGAAGCAGGCCGAATTTGAGCGCAAATCATTCTCGCCTCAGAGCGAGCAGTTCCCCATTGTGGCTTGGATTGCTCTGATATTGCTTGTTATTGATGTATTTGTAGTAACACGCAAGATCTCGTGGCTGAAAAAGTATCGTTTCTTCACCAAAGAGGAAGGAGGAGAAAAATGAAACTGACTCATATCTTATTATTAGGCTCGGTCATGGCCTTAGCCCCGTTATCTGTTCATGCCGAGGATAACTCAACCCGCCACGAGCGCAATTTCATCGTAGAGGGCAACGAGCTGTACCGCAATAAACAATATGCCGACGCAGAGGTAGCCTACCGCAAGGCACTCGAAATCGATGCGATGAACGAGATCGCCCAATTCAACCTTGCAGCAGCCCTGCTCCGTCAAGGCACGGCTACAGGAGAGAACGAAAAACAGGCCTCTCAGATACTCGGCAAACTTGCATCAGACGCTGAAAATATGGCCATCGCCGAAAAGGCCTATTATAATCTTGGCAATATCGCTTTCAACGGACAGGATTACGCCAAAAGCATCGAACTTTACAAGAATGCCCTGCGCCGGAATCCAGATAATGACAAGGCTCGTGAAAACCTGCGTCTTGCACAAAAGCGTCTTGAAGAACAACAGAACCAGGATCAGAACAAGGACCAAAATCAGGATCAGAAGGACGACAAGAAGCAAGATCAGAACAAGGACCAGAACAAGGATAACAACCAGGATCAAAATAAGGACCAGAACAAAGACCAGGACAAGAACCAGGATCAGCAACAACAGCCCCAGGATCAGAATCAGCAACCTAAGCAACAGCCTCAACAGCAATCAGGCATAAGCAAGGAGAATGCTGAAAAGATCCTTAAGGCTATGGAGAACGAAGAGAATGCTACCCGCCAGCGAGTAAATGCCGAGCGACAGAAGAATGGCGCGCCGGCACGCCGACAGGTTACAAATCCTTGGTAATGTATGGTCTAACCACATATTCCGCACATGAAACGTTTCCACATACTATTTATACTCTTTGCCCTTATTGCCGTTACTGCAAACGCGGCGGGCAATATCAACTTCACGGTCAAGACTCCGGGTCGAATATATGAAGGTGATAAATTCCCCATCACTTTCAGGCTGACCAATGCCGACGGCTCCGATCTCAAGGTATCGGCCATTGACGGTTGCACCTTGCTCTTTGGCCCGTCTACCTCCCAATCCCAGAGCTATAGCGTGGTCAACGGTCGCGCAGAGTCTTCGTCGGCCATAGAATACACATATTATTATCGGGCTGACAAGGCCGGACAATTCACTATTCCGGCCGCTTCGGTGCTCGCTGACGGGAAAAGGCTGACTACCAAACCCGCACAATTCACCGTGCATCCGCGTGCCGAGCGCGACACTCCTGCCTCACAGCGTCCTGTGGCTGTTGATGATGTGGACACACAGACTGCCGGGCGAAAAGTCAATGCCGACGATGTGTTCGTAAGAATCATCCTGTCACGCAATTCAGCCTACGAGCAGGAAGCCATAGGATGTACTATCAAGCTGTACACCAAATACTCGATCTCCTCATTCATGCCTACACGTCAGCCATCATTTGACGGATTTCTTATCCAGGAGCTTGATGTGCAACCGGCACTCAACGAGATTGAGACCTATCGTGGCCAGGACTACATGACTGCCATCCTGAAACGTTGCATCATATTCCCCCAGAAAAGCGGGAAACTGACCATCAACTCCGGCAATTACGATATATCGGTAGTCCAGTACGACAATGTGAACATGGGCATGTTCCAGGTAAGACAGCCACGCGAAACCAAGATCAAGGTAAGCTCCAATACCGGAACCATCGACATATTACCACTCCCCTCCCCCAAACCCGAGGGATTCAATGGAGCTGTCGGCCAATTCACAGTCGACTCACGTCTTGTCGGTAACTCATTCCGCACCAACGACCCGGCCACTCTCATATACACAATCTCCGGCACAGGTAATATCAAATACCTGAAAGAGCCTCAGATCGATTTCCCCACCGAGTTTGAGCAATATACTCCGAAAAGTGATATCAAGACCAACGTGTCAGGCAACGAGGTGTCAGGCACAATGACTGTGGAATATACCTTTGTACCCCAAAGCGTGGGCAATTTCACTATCGGTAGCGATAAATTTGTATATTTCGATCCTGCCAAACGCGACTATGTAACCCTCAACACACCCACCTATCCTATCAAGGTAGCCAAGGGCCTCTCATCTCCCGCACCTACCGAGGATCAGAAAGCGATAGAGAATAAAAACTCCGATATCCGACACATATATCTTGGTGACAAGAATCCATCTATGGATCACACTCTCGTGGTTACCACTCTTATGTACTGGATGCTTTATCTGGGTCTGTTCATTATAACCATCGTGATAATTGCCACCAACCGTGCCCGCGCCCGCCGGAATGCTGATATCACCGGTATGCGCACAGCAAAAGCAAGCAAAGTCGCATCCAAGCGACTCAAGACCGCCGGCAAATATCTCTCGGCTGGCGACAACGACAAATTCTACGAAGAGATGCTACGTGCTCTCTGGGGATACCTGTCCGACAAGCTCACCATTCCCCTCTCTCAGCTCAACCGTCAGAATATCGTGGATAAACTGGCCGAGAAAGGATATTCCTCCGAAGCGACAGCATCAATAGTGAATGTCCTTGACGAATGTGAAATGGCCCGCTATACCCCCGACAGTTCATCCCGCATGGACAGCGTATATGATGAAGGCGTAAAAGCAATCAACAATCTTGAGAAACGATGAAGAAGATATTATTCGCCATATTTCTGCTCCTCGGAGCTCTCTCTCTCCGCGCTGAATCGCCACTGATATCCCAAGCCGATTCAGCCTACAATGCCGATGACTTCCGTCAGGCAGCCGATATTTATCTCAACGTGATACAGCAACAAGGGGCTTCGGCCAAATTGTATTACAATCTCGGCAACTCATATTATCGCCTCGGTGAGATGGGCAATGCCATTCTTTCTTACGAGAGAGCACTGCGCCTTGATCCGTCCGACGATGATGTGCGAAACAACCTCGCATTTGTAAATGCCCGCATCACTGACCGCCCCGGCGAGCGTGGCACATTTCTCGGAAATGCCCTTGACGCCATCTCAGCCTATATGCACTCCAACGCATGGGCATGGACAGCTTTTGCATTTTTCGTCCTCACCCTCGCCGCGGTTCTTGCATATCTTTTCTCCAATATAATAAAGATACGTAAAGTAGGTTTCTTCGGAGGTATGCTCACATTTGTGGCATGTTGTGTGAGCCTGTATTTCTCATTCCGATCGGCCGCGATCGCATTGTCCGACGACACCGCCATAATCAACGTCCCCTCCACTATCCTCAGCACAACACCACGCGTGCCTCAGGACCGTTCGCAGGAGGCAATGTTGCTTCACGAGGGCACCAAGGTCAAGATCCTTGACTCGGTACGTTCCACCACCGATTCCATCCATTCTCTATGGTATGACGTCGAGGTAGACAATAGCCACCGTGCTTGGATCAACTCCGCCGCAGTCGAGAAGATTTGAATTACAGCACATTAATACAAAAGATGTTTTATAACATCTTTATTTCAAAGTAAAATATTTGGTTTTATCGTTATATAATCATAACTTAGTGACGCGTAAAACAAACGACGCACTAAAACTAAACTTTTTACAAACCCCCATACTCTAACCACAAAAACCCCGAAACTAAATCATGACAAAAACTATCACCTTCAACGACCTGCGCCGCATCAAGGACAGTTTGCCCGACGGCTCGATACGTCAGATAGCTGACCGTCTCAACGTTACTCCCCAGACCGTGCGCAATTATTTCGGCGGTACCAACTACGAATTTGGTAAGAACTGTGGCGTACATATCGAGCCCGGACCCGATGGTGGCATCGTGGTGCTTGACGACACCACTATTTATGACATGGCTGTGGATATAATCCAGAGCCTTAACAAGGAGGCGTAATCTGTACCGCAACAGACACGTCTCGCTTTGTTTTTTTATCACACAGGAGAGCAAAAGTGGCATATCGGCCAACTTTTTGCTCTCCTTGCCGTTTTTATTAATGTAGTGGCTTGGAGACAGTCTTACTTATGGTAAACAGCCTCTTGGGCTCACTCTTAATTTTGCAATTCCTAAATATGTTATCTGACCGCCTCATCACTGTAGCCATACACACCTACGACCGCGCTCATCGCCTGAAAGCAATACTCGAGGGGGAAGGGATCATGGTCTCTCTCCAGAATGTCAATCTGACCAACCCCTCCATCTCGGCAGGAGTGCGTGTACGCATCAAGGAATGTGATCTTCCGCAAGCTCTGAGAGTCATTGAAAACATCGAAATCCTCGCGCCATCAGCCACCTGCAGTCCTCATGAACATGCCCACGGATCCATATTGGTCCCCGTTGATTTCTCGGAAAACTCCATGAAAGCTACAATCGTGGCATTCAGACTCGCATCATCGCTCGGAGCCGGCATACATCTGTTGCATACATATATCGATCCCTCATTCTCCGGACAGTCAGTGATGCAATTGTCCGACTCTCTCACCTTCGACCAAGGACTGGACCCGGTCGACGGGATGGAGGTGGATAAGACTCTCGCTTCCATCGCTCACGAATCAATGAAAAAATTCGAGGAACAGATCCGCGATAAAATCAAGGCTGGAGTAATCCCCGGCGTTAAATTCTCATCTGAGATCGCCGAGGGACTTCCCGAGGAGATTATCGATGATTATGTATCCTCCCACAAGAATATACTGACTGTGATGGGTACCCAGGGAGCCAACAACAACAATCGGGAAATACTCGGAAGTGTCACCGCCGAAGTGCTCGACAGTTGCCGCACCCTGGTGCTGACAGTGCCCGAAAACACAGCATGGGCCACAAAAGGAATGCCTGCCCATGCCGTATATTTCACCACAGCATCTCAGGAGGATATCATAGCACTTGATACCCTCTACCGGTTATTGCCCGATACAGCCCTGAAAGTCACTCTTGTGGCACTCCCTCCGAGCCGATTCTCCAAACCTCGCCCCGAGGATCTGGAACCACTCTTAAAATATTGCCGTTCCAACTATCCGGCCTTCTCGTTCAAGGCATCACCACTGTCCCTGACAAATCCCGTGGAAGAATTTGGAGAAATCACCTCGGGACATGCGGTTGATATGATAGTGATACCCAGCAGAAGAAAGAATATTTTCTCCCGTCTTTTCAATCCCTCGCTGGCTCATCGACTGCTATTCCATTCCGATATTCCGTTGATGTCAATTCCGGTTAAAGGTTAGCAAAAATCTCAGGTTGAGTATCTGATTATATATTAATCTTGATACTTCACCCATTTTTTCTTACCTTTGCACGGTAGTTTCAACTAACCGATTCTTATAAGAATTATTTTATCCGAACTGACATTAATCATCACAAACTCATGAGTGACCGTCGTTATAATCTACGTGGAGTATCAGCCTCCAAGGAGGATGTGCACAACGCTATCAAAAATGTCGACAAAGGCATTTTCCCCCAGGCTTTCTGTAAGATCATCCCCGACATACTCGGTGGCGATCCGGAATGGTGCAACATTATGCATGCCGACGGTGCCGGCACAAAATCATCGCTCGCCTATGCTTATTGGCGCGAGACTGGTGATCTAAGCGTGTGGCGCGGCATAGCCCAGGACGCCCTGGTAATGAACATCGACGATCTCCTCTGCGTCGGAGCTACCGACAATATCCTTGTGTCCTCGACCATAGGTCGCAACAAGAACCTCATCCCCGGCGAAGTGATATCGGCAATCATCAACGGCACCGAGGAACTTCTCGCCCGCCTTCGTGAGATGGGTGTAGGCATATACTCAACCGGCGGAGAAACTGCCGATGTAGGTGACCTCGTTCGCACTATTATCGTTGACTCCACTGTCACCTGCCGTATGCGTAGGGCCGATGTCATTAACAATGCCAACATCAAGGCCGGCGACGTTATCGTAGGTCTCGCATCATTTGGCCAGGCCACCTACGAGGATTGCTACAATGGAGGCATGGGAAGCAACGGTCTCACATCAGCCCGTCATGATGTATTTGAGAAATATCTTGCAGCCAAATATCCTGAGACATTCGATGCCGCTGTTCCCGAGGATCTCGTTTACTCCGGCTCAAAACATCTTACCGACTCAGTGGAGGGCTCTCCCATTGATGCCGGTAAACTCGTACTCTCCCCCACCCGCACTTACGCCCCCGTGATCAAGCGCCTTCTTGCCGAAATGCGTCCTGCCATTGACGGTATGGTACATTGTACCGGTGGAGCCCAGACCAAGGTGATGCACTTTGTCAACAACAAGCACGTAATAAAGGACAACCTTTTCCCCATTCCTCCCCTCTTTGACCTCATCCAGAAAGAAAGTGGCACCCCCTGGAGCGAGATGTACAAGGTGTTCAACATGGGACACCGCATGGAAATCTACGTATCCCCCGAACACGCAAGCCAGGTAATGGACATAGCCACTTCATTTGGCATAGACTCACGCATCGTGGGACGTGTCGAGGAAGCTCCATCCAACCGCCTCACTATTATAAACGAGGCCGGAACCTTCGAATATTAAACACCTTTACTCTCTCCTTCACTCATGAAACGTCCCCTCACCCTACTTCCAGCGTTACTGTTAGTTCTGACTATATTGGCAGGCACTCTTTCCTGTGGCCGTAATGAATCATCCGGCCACAGGAGCGGAGATGAGACCCACAAGGTGCCTGACACCTTGCGGGTGGTCACGCTCTACAGTCCGGCATCCTATTTCATATACCGTGGCCAGGAAATGGGCTATGATTATGAACTCATTACGGCTCTTGCCATAGACCGTGGGCTCACCCTCAAGGTGAACATAGCCCCGTCATTGTCACGGGCCATCGAGATGCTCGATTCCGGCATAGTCGATCTGATAGCTTATGAGGTCCCCGTGACAGCTGAATATAAGGAGAAAGTGGTGACATGCGGACCGGAGAACATCACCACCCAGGTACTTGTTCAACCACGTCGTGGCGAGGATGAACTCATCACAGATGTCACTGATCTTGTAGGTAAAGATGTGTATGTCGAGGCCGATTCAAAATACGAAGCCCGTATGCAGAATCTCAACCAGGAGCTTGGTGGCGGAATACGTATCCATCCGGTCAACCGCGACACCATGATCACCGAGGACCTCATAGCGATGGTCAGTGAAGGTAAGATTCCGTTGACAGTGGTCGACAGCGATATAGCACATATCAACAAGACTTACTACAACGATCTTGACATCACAATGCCTTTGAGCTTCGAGCAGCGTTCAGGCTGGGCGGTAGCTCCCGATAAAAAATGGTTGGGCGACAGCATCGATGCTTGGCTCAACACGGATGTTAACCGTGGCGAGCAGGCAAGGCTTCTGAAACGCTACTTCGAGTTGAGCAAGAACGAGCCAGGTAATGGATTCGTTTCTACGGCAGGCCGGGTATCGCCTTTCGACAACCTGTTCCGCCGGTACGCCGAGAAATATGACTGGGATTGGAAACTGCTTGCATCCCAGGCCTATGTTGAAAGCAAATTCGACTCCACAGCCGTTTCGTGGGCCGGAGCAAGAGGCTTGATGCAGATTATGCCCCGCACGGCAAAAGGTTACGGACAGACAGCCCGAAGTGTAATGAAAAATGACATAGCAGTCGAGACCTCTCTAAAACTTCTGCGCGATCTCGACAAGCAACTCTCAAGTCGGGTTCCTGATGAACAGGAACGAAAGAAATTCGTCATTGCATCCTACAATTCAGGACTCGCCCATGTGCTTGACGCTATAGCCCTGGCCAACAAATATGGCCTCGATCCACAGAAATGGGATGACAATGTGGCTAAAGCTATCCTCTGGAAATCCAATCCGCGCTACTACAAGGACCCGGTGGTAAAATACGGATATTCCCGTGGACGTGAGACTTTCGATTACGTCAACCGCGTTTATTCATACTATGCGAAATCCAAGGTACACGGTTGAAAATATAAAATAATAAACATCTTTCACTATCATATCTAACCGATAAAGATACATTTCTAATGAAAAAACGTTTTATTCCTGTGGCATTGATCGCCGCCATCTCTATTCCGGTTTTCACATCATGTATCGGCAGTTTCGCCCTCACCAACAAGCTCCTCACCTGGAACCAGAGCCTTGGTAGCAAGATTGTCAATGAGCTCGTGTTCATCGGCTTTTGGATTCTTCCTGTGTACGAGGTATCAGCTCTCGCCGATGTTCTTGTTATCAACTCGATTGAATTCTGGAGCGGATCCAACCCCATGGCTTCCGGCAAGAAGGTAATTGACGGTCAGGATGGTCGCTATATCGTTGAATGTGACGGCAAGGGTTATACCATCACTTCCGACAACGACGGCTCCAAGGTTCGCCTAGACTTTGATGTTGCCGAACAGACCTGGTCGGTAGCCATGCCCAACGGACAGAACATCGATTTCATGACATTCATCGATGACAGCCATGTCAAGATGCCCGCGACCGATGGCAGCAGTATGATCGTTGATCTCACCGAGGAAGGCCTCCTCGCCTATCGTGCTCAGATGGATCAGACATTGTGGGCCGCAAAATAAACAGCATACTTCAATCTATCCCACCCTACCAGCCTACGGTCGCCGTGCTGGTAGCGGTGTTGTATCTCACCATCCTTCCCCAGCCTCTGGGGGAGGAGGAAATTCATCTGTTTGAAGGTGCCGATAAATTAGTCCACTTCATCATGTTCGGTGGACTTGCAGGCACATTCATTTTTGACCGATGGCGTGTAGGCTCACCGTTGAACATGCGCCAGGCACTATTTGTAGCACTATGTTCAGCATTGCTCGGAGCCTTGGTGGAATATCTCCAGTATGCTACTCATCTCGGGCGTACTGGCAACGATCCGATGGATGCGCTCGCCAATGCTCTCGGCTCATTCACGGCCGTTCCCATTTGCCGTATGCTACATTGGATCAACATCGTAGTAAAGCGTCGCCCCTGAGAGCCTGCCACGGTTGGTCATATCTATTCTCACTTCATTAAGTAGCGATTTCACTTTCGAAATCGAGGCATTAGTCTCGATTTTTAGCATTATACGCCTTATATACAATGTTTGAACCCTCGCCACAGTCGGCTCCTCCGGACCTGAAATGCGGTTGCCTAGTAGTTCCCTCAAGCGTGTAGCAAGCTCATTAGCCACCGTGCCCACAGCCACCGGATCCTTATGCTTTACATAGATGTACACTACCCTTACGTATGGCGGATAATTATACCGCTGCCTCTCCTCCAGCTCATTGGCATAATAGCCTTTATAATCATGTGCCATCAGGAACGGAAACAGCGGGTGCGACACATTATAGGTCTGCACCACCACCTTGCCATCGGTATTCTTTCGTCCGGCACGTCCGGCTACCTGCTCAATCATATTGAAAGCCCTTTCCGAAGATCTGAAATCAGGAAAATTGATCACGGCATCGGCATTGACCACACCCACGACGCTTACATTACCGAAATCCAAGCCTTTGGTGACCATCTGCGTACCCACCAGTATCTGGGATTTTCCCTGCGAAAAATCCTCGATGATATTCTCGTAGCTATCCTTATTTCGTGTGGTATCGAGATCCATCCTGGCAATCTTAGCCTCAGGGAAATATGAGTCGACCTCCTCTTCTATACGCTCTGTGCCATAACCGAGCACCTCGATACCGGGTTCCTTACAAGCCGGACACACCTCCGGGACAGCATAAGGTGTCCCGCAATAATGACACAGCAACTTATCAATACGGCGATGATATGTCAGTGACACATCACAGTTATCGCATTTTGGCACATACCCACACATCTTGCACCTCGCCACAGGAGCATATCCACGCCTGTTGAGAAACAGTATCGATTGCATACCCTTCCCGAGTGCGAGATTCACCTCCTGGCGTAAGTCATCGGAAAAAATGCCGTTTACTGCGCCTTTTTTCCTTGCCAACGTCATATCCACGAGCTTCATCTCAGGCATCGGAGCCCCCTCATATCGTTCGGTCAGCTCCACGAGTCCATACCGTCCGTTACATGCTTTCCAATATGTCTCGACTCCCGGAGTCGCACTTCCCAAAAGGGTTTTCGCCCCATGCATCGACGCGAGTACGATAGCTACATCCCGGGCATTATACCTCGGAGCCGGATCCTGTTGCTTATAGGCCGACTCATGCTCCTCGTCCACAATCACAAGGCCAAGAGATGCAAACGGCAGGAATACCGACGACCTCGCACCTATAACAACACATGGCGAATTGTCATCAAGAAGCCTCTGCCATATCTCAACTCGTTCGTTGTCCGAAAATTTGGAATGATATATAAGCACCTTTTCGCCAAACACCCTCTGCAGGCGCGTGGTCAACTGGGTGGTCAGCGCTATCTCAGGCACAAGATACAGCACCTGCCTGCCCTGCTTAAGCACGTAATCTATCAGATGGATGTATAATTCGGTCTTACCGCTTGAGGTCACTCCATGAAGCAACGTAACATCCTTTTCAAACCACGATTTATGCACTTTATCAAGCGCCACGGCCTGATGCTCCGTAAGTTCCGGCATAGTTCCGACCGGAGTTCCTGTGTAGCAGAAACGGCTCACTTTCCGCGTATATATCTCCACGATACCTTTCTTGGCCATCGCGTTGATTATCGGGGATGTTACCCCCGACCTATCCATAAGTGAAGCCCTTGTCACCTCGATAGGTTCTGACAGGCTCTGCCTCATATACCCCGACATTTCTATCAGCGTGAGCAGGGCTGTCTCCTGCTTTGAGCCTTTTTTCACGGCATCAAATGCCTTGTGCAGAGCATCGCAATCCCCTTTGGCGGCCGTGAGTCTCACATAGGTTTCCTTACGGGCATGATACCGCTCGACCAGGTTTTCCGAAATCATCACGGCATTCCTTGCCAACAGAGAGTTCACAACCGGACCAACAGTCGTGATGCCGGTCTTTTTTGCAAGAGACTCGAGCGTCACCCGTTTTTCTCCCGTGGCAAGCAACCCTTCGAGCAGGGCCAGTTCCTTGGTCGATAATCTTGAGTCCGGATCCTCCTCAAATCCCGCGACAGGCGATATGAATGTCTCGCTCTCGATCTTCAATCCTGCCGGGACGGCAGCCTTGAATACCTCACCTGGTGTACACAAGTAATAATCCGCTACCCAACCCCACAGTTTCAGTTGAGGATGTCTGACTATCGGACGGTCATCTATCCTCATCGTGATATCCTTCACTTCATAGCCCTTTGGCTCAAACGGTGTAATGGCACTCACGATTCCGGTATATGACTTCCTCCGTCCGAAAGGAACTATCACTCTGTGCCCCACGGCTATTTCCCCCTCCATATCGGCGGGTATCTTGTATGTGAAAGTCCCGGCTATCGGCACCGGAAGCAAAACCTCTGCGTATATCATAATCGGTGTATTACTTCTCCAAAAGTACCTAAAAATCCTCACCTATGCAACTCCCGGCATTTATCCAGACTCACATACGTGGCAAAAATAACGGATGCCGATTCCCGTATGTGAGAAAATCGGCATCCGTCAATATATGTATTACGTTACCCTTATCAGCGTATGAACAGGAGTTCTCTGTACTTGGGCAATGGCCACATCTCGTTGTCGACAAGCAATTCGAGCTTGTCGATGTGATAACGGATTGTCTCGAGACATGGTGCTACATTGAGCGAATATGCGATAGCCTTGTCACGCTCATTCTCAATTCGGTTGGCGTCTTTACGGGCATTCACCATCTTAGCGACTTCCTCCTTGATCACTGAGCAATGCCCCATGATTTTCTCTACTGTCACGGCATCCTGCGATGAAAGCTCCACACCCTTGTTCCCGGGGAAAAGCTGGCGTATCTTCACCATATTGTCGAGCAGAATCGACAGATAACGTGTGGCGACAGGGATGATATGATTGATGGCAAGATCGCCGAGCACACGTGCCTCGATCTGAACTTTCTTGGTGTACATCTCCCATTTCACCTCATTGCGGGCCTCAAGCTCCACATGATTCATCACGCCGGTCCTGCGGAACATTTCTACCGATGATGGTTTGAGATATGCATCGAATATCAGAGCAGGATTGGTCTCGCAATCCAGGCCACGACGTGCAGCCTCCTCCTTCCATTCTTCGGAGTATCCGTTTCCATCAAAATGGATCGGCTCGGAGTACAGAAGCAGAGCCTTGATCTCGGCGAGAAGAGCATGTTGCAATTCCTCTCCGGCTTCGAGACGTGCATCGACATTCTTCTTGAACTCAGCCAGCTGTTCAGCCACAGCGGCGTTCAGGGTGATCATGGCCGACGCACAGTTGGCGCTTGATCCCACGGCACGGAACTCAAATCGGTTGCCGGTGAATGCGAATGGTGAAGTACGGTTGCGGTCGGTGTTATCAATCATCAGCTCAGGTATCTGGGTCACGCCAAGATTAACCTCCTCCTTACCTGAGAGCTCAATCAGTTCATCTTTATCGGAGTTCATGATCTTGTTGAGCACCTCGGACAACTGTGATCCGGTGAATATAGATATGATGGCAGGAGGAGCCTCGTTGGCTCCCAGACGGTGACAGTTGGTTGCCGACATTATCGAGGCCTTGAGCAAACCGTTGTGGCGGTGTACAGCCGCCATTACATTGGCTACGAAAGTGATGAACTGCAGATTATCCTTAGGAGTCTTGCCGGGAGCGAAAAGAAGAGTTCCGGTATCTGTGCCGAGGCTCCAGTTGTTATGCTTGCCCGATCCGTTGATTCCGGCAAACGGTTTCTCATGCAGAAGCACACGGAAATTGTGACGACGGGCCACCTCGTTCATCACCGACATGAGTAGCATGTTGTGGTCATTGGCGAGATTGGTCTCCTCAAATATAGGCGCAAGCTCAAACTGATTGGGTGCCACCTCATTGTGACGGGTCTTGCACGGAATACCGAGCTTATGGGCCTCGATCTCGAGGTCGAGCATGAATGCCTCAACACGTTTGGGGATAGCTCCAAAATAGTGGTCCTCAAGCTGCTGATTCTTGGCCGACTCATGTCCCATGAGTGTACGTCCTGTGAGTACAAGGTCGGGACGTGCGGCATACAGAGCCTCGTCCACAAGGAAATATTCCTGCTCCCAACCCAGATTGGATATCACATGCTTGACATTTGGGTCGAAATAGCGTGCTACTGCTGTACCGGCCTTATCCACTGCCGAGAGGGCTCGGAGCAGAGGTGTCTTGTAGTCAAGTGACTCACCTGTATAGGAAATGAAGATGGTGGGGATACACAAAGTGTTGTCGATAATGAATGCAGGCGATGATATATCCCATGCCGAATATCCGCGGGCCTCGAATGTGTTGCGGATACCGCCGTTAGGGAAACTCGAGGCATCCGGCTCCTGCTGTACCAGCAGCTTGCCTGAAAATTCCTCTACCATCCCTCCTTTACCGTCATGCTCCACAAATCCGTCATGCTTTTCGGCAGTAGTCTCGGTCAGAGGTTGGAACCAGTGGGTGTAATGACGGCATCCGTTATCGATTGCCCACTGCTTCATTCCTTCAGCCACGCTGTCGGCGATACTGCGCGACAACGGTTCCTTGTTGTCAATAGCATTGATGAGTGCGTTGTAGGTGGAGAGGGGGAGATACTCAAACATCTTGGCCCTGTTAAACACCTTGCTGGCGTAATAGGCCTGCGGACGTTCCTTGGGAATCTCTACTGCTACCGGTTTACGGTTGGAAGCTTCCTCAACGACTTTGAATCTTAAACTTGACATAAAGACGTAAGTTTTGATGTTAATGGAAATGTATGACTTGTTTTTTATCTTGTTATTTATTCAGTCGAGCCATGGCCTTCTCGGTATTCTCGCGGGTATTGAATGCCGTGAGGCGGAAATATCCCTCGCCTGAAGGCCCGAAACCGCTACCTGGTGTGCCCACTATATGGTACCTGTCAAGGAGATAATCGAAGAATTCCCACGAGGTCATCCCTTCTGGAGCCTTTATCCATACGTAGGGGGAATTCACACCTCCCACACAATCGTATCCGGCCTGCTCAAGACCATCTCTCATTATTTTGGCATTCTCCAGATAGTAATCTATCGTTTCTTTTATCTGACGTTGACCCTCAGCGGTGTATAGCGCCTCGGCACCACGTTGGGTCAGATAGCTTGCGCCATTGAACTTGGTGGTTTGCCGTCTGCGCCACAGCGGATTAAGCGCCACCCTGTTGCCCTGGGCATCCACACCTTTCAACTCCTTGGGCACTACAGTATAGCCAAGACGGATACCGGTGAAACCGGCTGTTTTGGAATAGCTGCGAAACTCTATGGCCACCTCACGCGCTCCATCGATCTCATATATCGAATGGGGCACATCATCTTCACGTATGAACGCCTCGTATGCGGCATCAAAAAGCAGTAAAGCACCATGCTCACTGCAATACTTCACCCACTTCTCCAGTTCGCTCCGGGTAAGCGTGGTTCCGGTAGGATTATTGGGATAGCACAGATATATGACATCAGGATTACCGGTGGGCAAGGACGGTACAAAACCATTCTCAGCCGTGCACGGCAGATATTCTATATTACTCCACCGCCCGTCATCACCATGCTCGCCGGCTCGCCCGGCCATCACATTGGTGTCGACATACACCGGATACACCGGATCAGTGACAGCTATTCGGTTGGCGGTCGAGAGGATGTCACCTATATTTCCTGTATCACTTTTCGCTCCGTCACTTACGAATACCTCATCCTCCGCAACATCTATTCCATGACGGTGGTAATCATATTCTACAATTTTTGAAATCAGGAAATCATAACCTTGCTCCGGGCCATATCCGTGGAATGTCTCACCGCAAGACTCATCATTCACAGCCTTGTGCAGGGCCTCAGTGACAGCTTGGCACAACGGGCGCGTCACATCACCTATACCCATGCGTATCACATCGGCTTCGGGATGAGCCTCGGAATAGGCCCTCACCCTACGTGCCACCTCGCTGAACAGGTATGATGACGGCAATTTGGTGAAATTATCGTTTACCTTAAACATATCTTCTCTTCTTAATGTATATCGTAATGTAAGTCGTAAGTAACTGTTCAGATTAATTACCTTATTTTATTCCGCCGTTAGAGCCACTCATCCGGATTGAACAGCCCTGCGCGACATCCTTATTATTGTACCTTGTGAATTTTCCTATTATTATAAGTAAATCATGACTGGCGACAATACTCCCCGGTGAACACTTCTGTTGCAGGTCCAGTCATCATCACATGGCCGTCAGCTTCTCGCCACTCGATATTCAGATCGCCACCTCTCAGTCTGAGTGTAACATCCCGGCAGGTACGGCCGGTCAACACTCCGGCAACTGCCGTAGCACATGCACCTGTCCCGCAAGCCAAAGTCTCACCTGTGCCACGCTCCCACACACGCATCCTTATCTCTCGGTCATTCAGCACCTGTGCAAACTCTATGTTTGCCCTGTCGGGCCACATTGGATGCGTCTCCATATATGGCCCGAGATCATCAAACGGTATACTGTCGAGATCCTCGACAAATATCACGCCATGAGGATTACCCATTGATACAGCCGTAACTGAAACTGGACCGAATGGGGTTTCAACCCTCATCTCCACCACATTATCTCCGGCTACTTCTACCGGAATCTCGGACTTGTCCAATGATGGCGCTCCCATATCCACTGTTACCGAATCTACCACGTCACCCTCCTTGATATTAAGAGACAAAGCCTTGATTCCCGAAAGGGTTTCAAGGCTTAGAGGGTTATTACTTGAGAGATTGTGATCGTGCACGTAGCGGGCGATACATCTGGAGGCGTTGCCACACATGCGGGCTTCCGACCCGTCATTGTTAAACATCCTCATTCTGAAATCAGCTGTCGCCGACGGGCAGATCAGGACGATTCCGTCTCCTCCTACCCCTATGTGGCGGTCGCTCATCTCCCGGGCAAGCTCCGGGAGCCGTTCAGGAATCGACTTCATGCAATCTATATAGATATAATCATTGCCGATTCCGTGCATCTTGGTGAATCTAATCACCTCGCGATCTTTGGCATTTGTTGTCATTTTGTCCAATTGTTGCCGTTATTTATAGATGTTTGGATTCTATCGGTGGCAAAGTTAGACATTCTGACACAAATCACCAACATTTTTTCAATATTTTTTTAATTCCTTCATCCTTTTCCTCTTTTTCCGTTTTATTAGTCTATTTACCCACTTACCTTTGATCGTGACCTCTCGCATCAGCATCATGAATCATTGCCATTTCGCAGGCCTTGATGAGCGTTTCTGGTTTTCCTATATCAATCCAGCTATAGCCGGGAGCAGGAGTATAGCCTATGATCTCAAGCCTGTCACATACATCTATATAAAATGGTGTGATCGAGAATTTCCCCTCCGGCTTATATTTCCTAAGCTCATCAAGCACTTTTGGCGATATTATATGGACACCTCCAAAAGCCTTGATACCGCACCCGTCCAACTCATCAGCCCCATAGGGAGACCGCACCTCACCGGTTGAGACGTTTTTCCATCCGCGCATATATCCATCCTCATCCATAAGCAGATACCTGGAAGTCTCACGTTCACTTACAAGAAGCATCACATCTGCGTCCGAGCTTCTGAACAGCGACTGCATCTCGCATATAGGAAAGTTCGTGTATATGTCGGCATTATAAAGCAATATCGGCTCATCTCCGGCGAGCATATCCATAGCCTTAACCACACCGCCGCCTGTATCAAGCAACGCATCGCTCTCATCGCTTATGCGCACTCTCACTCCGAAATCATTTTCCGCGATGTACTTCTTTATCATATCGGCATGATGATGCACATTCACCACTATATCCGATATGCCGGCCTCCCTCATCCTCTCGATCACACGCCTAAGCATAGGCTTGTTCCCCACCGGAATAAGCGCTTTAGGGCAAGTATCGGTAAGAGGCGCGAGACGTGTGCCAAGGCCAGCGGCAAATATCATTCCCTTCATAGGATCTCTCTTATTTTTTGTTCACGATGCTGTAGTATCACTCTCACCTGGGGATACAAGCTCTTGATATGCTCGGCTGTATGCTGGGCCGAATACACGCTCCGGTGTTGTCCGCCGGTACATCCGTAGTTTACTGCCAGAGAAGTGAATCCCCGTTCCAGATAATTTTCCACAGCCTTGTCAACCAACGCATAGCAGGAATTAAGGAATACCGTTATCTCACCTCGTACCTCAAGGAAATCTATCACTTCGCGGTCAATGCCGGTAAGGCGTTTATATTCCTCATATCTACCGGGATTATCCATGGCTCTGCAATCAAACACATATCCGCCTCCATTGCCCGATGGATCTTCCGGAATACCTTTCTTATAGGAGAAACTTGTCACTCTCACAGTCAGTCCGTCATACCTCTCTCCGTTCTCCACGGCAACAGGCGAACTCGCCTCGATCATGCGTGGCAACAGGGCATTGAGATACGGATAATCCCCGATTCCCTCATCAAGAAGTGTTTTGAGATTCGCCAACGCCATCGGTATGCTCTGCAGGAAATGAGGTTTACGCTCGAATTTTCCCCTTAATCCGTATGCCCCGAGCACCTGCAAGGTCCTTATGAGAGCCATTTCCCTGACTTCGCGTTTCAGATTGTCAAGGTCGATATCCCTATATCTTCGCGCCTCATCGGCATACGCTTCTATCAACCACTCTCTCTGTTGAGGCGAGAATCCTGCCTTAGCCTGCCATAGGAAAGATGCGAGATCATAGGAGGCCGGTCCGCGCCGTCCACCCTGAAAGTCGATGAAATACACCTCTCCATCCTTTACCATAACGTTCCTCGACTGGAAATCCCTCAACATGAACACTCCGCCATCTCCGAGCGACTTATTTTCTACAGCCTTGGCCAGCCTTACGAAATCCTCCTCAAGCAACGGCTCCATATAAGGCACACCCGAGGTGTTGAGAAAGGAATATTTGAAATAATTCAGATCCCACATCACGGCTTTTCGGTCAAAAGCCTCTACGGGAAAGCACTTGGAATAATCTATTCCGGCCGATCCCTCATAATGAAATCTGGCCAACATCCTCACCACTTTCTCAAGCATAGCCTCATCATCGCGCATATCAAACAGCGAACGGTCTCCAAGATCACTGACAAGATAACTCATGCCATCCTCACTCACGGCCAATACTTCCGGCACCGGAAGTCCGCAACGGTGGAAATGGCGGGCATGGGAGATAAAAGCCTCATTCTCTTTCGCATCAGTCCCTTCCACACCCACTACGGTCTGCAGACCCGAGATTCTGAAATACCTCCGGCTTGATCCTGCCGGAGTCAACGGCTCGATCTTCGACGGCGCCGTCCCTGTATATTTAATGTATAATTCTTTCAATTCCATAGGACAAAAATACGTAGAATTAGTTAAATTTGCAATGTGGAAACTATCACCAATAATGTATGCAAGTTTGTAGCCTCGCTCGACGAGCGTAAACACCGCCGTCGCGAAGGGGCTTTCAAGGCCGAGGGCACCAAATGCGTTCTCGACACGATCGATCATTTCTCACTGCGAAACCTCTTTGCTACCGCCGAGTGGCTGGAAAGCCATCCCGACATAGCATCACGGCAAGAATCCTTTCAGGCATCCCGCTCCGATCTTAGGAAAATGTCGTCGCTCACAACTCCATCCGACGTCATTGCAGTCTATGACATCCCCAATCGTCCGTTCGACAACCATGCTGCCGAAAGAAATCTTGTAGTTGCACTCGACACCATCCAGGATCCAGGCAATCTCGGTACCATTATCCGTGTGGCCGACTGGTATGGCATCACCACTATAATATGTTCCCGCGAGACGGCCGACTGCTATGCCCCCAAGGTGATACAGGCCACTATGGGATCCATTTCGCGCGTGTCGCTCCACTACGGCGATTTGCCCGGGATGATACGGGAGATGGGTTGCGGAAAAGTCTACGGCACATTTCTCGACGGCGAGGACATCGACAGCGTACAGCTCTCATCGTCAGGTATTATCGTGATTGGCAACGAAGGCAATGGTATATCCGATCCGGTGGCATCCACAGTCACCCGCCGGCTCACTATACCATCATTCCCGCCCGACCGTCCCACCGGCGAATCCCTAAATGCGGCTATCGCCACAGCCATAACCATCTCAAAATTCCGCTCATCACGATGAAGACAGCCAAGACAGTGTGGTTCTGCAATAGTTGCGGAGCCGAATCGCCCAAATGGGCCGGACGGTGCCCCGCCTGTGGCGAATGGAACACCATGGTGGAGGAAAAAGTACGTCCCGAGAAAAAGGCCCGCTCTCTCGGACCGTCAGCCTCACGGAAGTCTACTCCGGTGGCTGTATCCGAAATCACCACCGATGACGAGCCACGCATCAAGATGCCGTCAGCCGAACTCAACCGTGTGCTTGGCGGAGGCCTCGTGCCCGGAAGCATAATCCTCATAGGTGGAGAACCGGGTATAGGCAAATCCACACTCGTCCTGCAAAACATTCTCTCCATCAAGTCGCGCACCATCCTCTACGTCTCGGGCGAGGAAAGCGCCAAGCAGATAAAAATGCGAGCCGACCGCATAGGCCGTCCCAGCGACAATGTGTTCATCGTATGCGAAACCTCCTTGCAGAACATCGAAGAGCACATCGAAAAGATCAATCCTGGCCTCCTGATAGTGGATTCCATACAGACCATAGCCTCCGATGAACTCGAATCCGTGGCTGGAAGCGTGTCACAGGTGCGTGAATGTGCCTCCCGCCTGCTCAAATACGCCAAGGAATCATCCGTCCCGGTCATGCTCATCGGCCATATCACCAAGGACGGCAACCTGGCCGGCCCTAAGGTACTCGAACACATCGTAGACGCCGTCCTGCACTTCGAGGGTGACGGTCAGCACATCTACCGCCTGTTGCGGGCTATAAAAAACCGCTTCGGCTCCACATCCGAGCTCGGCATCTACGAGATGTGCCAGCGAGGACTCCGCGAGGTCAAGAACCCCTCCGAGATGCTGCTGTCCACCCACACCGATGAAGACCTCTCGGGCATAGCCGTCGGAGTGACCATGGAAGGGATACGCTCATTCCTTATCGAAGTCCAGGCCCTTGTCTCCACCGCCGCCTACGGCACCCCGCAACGGTCGGTCAACGGATTCGACTCCAAACGCATGAACATGCTCCTCGCCGTACTCGAAAAACGTGCCGGATTCAAGCTCGCCGCCAAGGACGTGTTCCTCAACATAGCCGGAGGTCTCAAGGTCAACGATCCCGCCATCGACCTCGCTGTCATAAGCGCCATCCTGTCAAGCAACATCGACATCCCCATCCCCCACACCACCTGCATCACCGGCGAGGTGGGCCTCTCGGGCGAAATCCGCCCCGTGGGACGCATCGAGCAACGCATACGCGAAGCCGAAAAACTCGGCATGGACACCATACTCATCCCGCGCGGCAACCTCAAAGGTATCGACACCTCCTCCTTCAACATCCGCATCATCGAAATCGCCAAAGTCGAAGAAGCCCTCCGCACCCTCTTCGCCTGAACGCTACTGCCCTGCTATCCGGCCATATTGTCGGAAAATACCGACCCGGCGGCAACGATAAATATTATATACCTCTCGTCCACATTACGGCCGAGCTTCTCACGCAATATATCGAGAAGCTTGGCCTTACGTTTTTTCACCGTGATCTCAGCCACGTTCAGCATCTCGGCAATCTCGACATTCCTTAGCCCCTGCTCGAAACTCAATTCAAAGACCGTCTTATACTTTTCAGGAAGAGAAGCTACTATCGAGAATATCTCCACATACACATTCTGCTCAATCATAGCGAGAGACACATCCTCAGCCTCATCAGCGCTAAGCATCCCATGCTCGGCATAGCGCTTGCTCAGATCATCCCTCCTTATCAACATCAGCGCATTGTTGCGCACAGCCGTCAGCAACCATCCGCGCCACTGCTCCACATCCTTCAGTTCCGAACGTCTCATGTACACATTCATCACAGCTTCCTGCACGCAGTCCTCAGCCATGTAAGCCAATTGAGGCCCGAGCACACGCAAGGCATAGAACAACAGGCGCGGATACAGCACCGAATAGAACGGCTTCATCCGGCCCGCTTGAAACGACTTGAATATATGTTGAAAATCAGTCACGGCATTATTGATTATGGATGCAAAGTTAGCTCTTTTGACAAATTTTTCACTAAAAATTAAATTTTTATTCAAAAAAGTGTATACTTTTTGACACCTCGAGCATGTAAGTAATAAAATGTATCAATCAGCAATGGACAGAATCAGCTTTCTCATATTAAAGCAACTCACCTCCTCCCTCTCCGCTCAAGAGACAGCCGAGCTACAGGCATGGATGGACAGCTCTCCTGCCCGTCGCGCCTTAGCCGAAAGACTGCTTGACCCAACAGCGCTCGATGAAGAGTATGCGGGCGAGAAGCGCGTCAACTGGCGTCGCCCTGCCCGTGACATGGAGATGAGGATATCTGCCTTGCAAGCCTCACGCACCCGTCGTCGGCTCATACTCTCATCGGCAGCCGCCATTGCAGCAGTCATCATCGGCATCGCATTGTGGATCCTGTTGCCAGGTCAACGCATTGACCTTACCACAGGACCCGGCCACACGACTTCAGTAATAATGTCGATCGATGACATCATCCCCGGCCACACGGGAGCCATATACCGAAGCGCCAACGGCAGTGCGATCACACTCAACGCCTCCGACACATCCATAGTAGCCAACCGGCTCATGGCCTCAAGTCATTGCTCGGCCTCCCGCCCTTCCGACGACCTGAGCCTTGAAGTGGGACGCGGACGTGAATTCAAGATCATACTTGAGGACTCCACCGTAGTATGGCTCAACTCCGAATCCACCCTCCGTTACCCCGAGTCATTTGCCTCCGATTCCCGCAGGGTCTCAGTAACAGGCGAAGCATATTTCGAAGTGAGACCTGATAAGTCTCGGCCATTCTATGTCGAGTCTGGAGGACAATCCATACGTGTCTACGGTACTACTTTCAACGTGCGTGGCTACCCCGATGAGGATGCTATACTCACCACTCTCGAGACAGGTAGCGTTGCGATTTCAGCCTCCGGACGCGAAAATGCCGAACTGTACCTCTCGCCGGGTCACCAATCGAGATTCGACAAGACCGATGAGGAAGTCACCATGAAAACTGTAAATCCCGAGATCGTCACCGGATGGAGACACGGCAAATTCGTGTTTGAGGAAACACCCCTCTCAACCATTATGCGCGACCTCAGCCGATGGTACGACTTCGAATACGAGTTTGCCGACCCATCGGTCAAAGAGATCATATTCATGGGATCCGTCTCCCGATATTCCGACTTCCGCACCATCATAAGCATACTTGAGGATAGTGGCGAAGTTCGCTTCTCCATCCGCGACAACAAGGTAATAATCTCACATAAATAGTCTCACTAATCAATCATTACACATGAAACGACAAGTCATTTTGCTCGTGACGGCCATCATTGTGTCCTCACTATCGGCTTTGGCCCAAAGCTACAGTGCGACATTCCACAATGCCGGCCCCACCGAAGCCATGGCGATCCTAAGGAAAGCCACCGGCCACGATTTCGTCTACCAGAAATCACTGCTTGAATCCAACGGCAACCATGTCAACGGAGAATACAAAGACATTTCTCTCAACGACCTGTTGGATAAGACTATCGTCGATCAGCTCAACATGAGCTATAAAGTCACCGGCAATACCGTTACCATCAATAAAGCCAATGTGCAGACCAATGCCGTCAAACGTAAGATCTCCGGCACCGTGGTCGATGAAGATGACACACCGATGCCGGGTGCCACCGTAACAATAGAAGGCACTCAAAACATTGTGGCGACAGATATTGACGGCAAATTCGCCATTGATGTAAACGCAATCAATCCCACACTCTCTGTCAGCTATATAGGAATGAAGCCCTATGACATGAAGCTCACGGCTGAAAACACTAAAAAGCCCCTCAGAATAGTGCTTCAGACCAATGCCTCAATAATGAATGAAGTTGTAGTGACCGGCTATCAGGAAGTAAAGAAAGAAAAAATGACAGGCTCAGTCACCACAATTTCGGCAGAAAAACTTGCCGAACGCTACACACCTAATCTTCTCAACAATCTGGAGGGACGTGTAGCAGGTTTGTCCACTTATGGAGGACAAGCTGTGATCCGCGGTGTCGGTTCCTTGCACGGCTCGTCATCACCTCTTCTCGTTGTGGACGGACTGCCCGTTGAAAGCAGCATCTCCGATCTTAATCCTTACGACATCATGAGTGTGAACATACTTAAGGACGCTGCCGCCTCCGCTATCTATGGCGCACGTGCCGCCAATGGCATTATAGTCGTCACAACTAAAAATGCACGTACAAAAGGGAAAATCGACATAGGATTCTCCACCGATATCACCGTATATGAAAACCGTAATGTAGATTATTCCGACAACTTCTACATGACTCCTGAACAGCAAGTAAATGCCGAGGCAGAATATTACGACTATTACTTTAACAGCGGCTCCATATCCGATCCATTGGGCCTGACTAAATCAGCCATCGAGCAAGGCAACCAGATTTCACCGATAAGATACGGATATTATGAACTCGCATCGGGCAACATCTCACAAGAAGAACTTGACTCACGTCTCAATCAGTTAAAAAGCAACAATTTCGCTCGTGATTATGCAGATGCCGTATATCGCCGTCAAGTAATACAGCAATACAACCTGTCACTGCGCGGCTCCAACGACAAGATGCGCAACAACCTTGTAATCAACTACCGCCATAATAACAACGGTATGATTAACAGCAATGACAACCGTCTGAACATTTCATACAAAGGGAGCTTCGATTTAGCCAAATGGCTTACTGTCACCGCAGGAATCAACGGGATATATGACAGCAGCAAACAAGCCGGCGATGACTCTACCGCCGATTATACCAATATATGGTCACTTCCCGCATATACACCATTTTACAACACCGATGGCACACGTCGCACGCAATACTACGCATACAGCGGTAATGAATATTGGACAGGACAAGAGGGGATGGAGGATCTTGGCGTGGATATTATCAACGAACTTTATGCCAATGTACGCCACACACGTCGCCAGAACATGCGTTACCATGCCGACCTGCTTTTCATGATTATACCCGGGCTGACTGCCAACGCACAGTTCACATATGAAGTGGAAAATACACAAATAAAATGGGAGGCCGATAAAACAAGCCACGCAGCCCGGTCAATACGCAACGGTTACGCCTACAAGGACAAAAACGGCAACATCACGCGATACGTCCCAGAAAACGGCGGCATGATGCAAACCACCAACCGCAACGGTAACTACTGGACAGTCCGCGGCCAACTTAACTACAACCGTATTTTCTGGAATAAACACGAAATCACGGCTATCGCCGGATTGGAATTCCGCGACACGAAAAACACAGGTGTGCACTCACTCGCCATAGGATATGACGACCAATTACAGTCGACATTCACCAACACTACCGGTTTCGACACGCTTGCCAACCTGGACTATGCTCCATACTTCATATGCTCCACCCGGACAAGCACAAGCTCAATGTATCCTGCCAAATCAATGCTCTATATGGACTATTTTCAGAATGCTCTCGGTATTGATGTGGAAAAGCATCACCGATATGCCTCCGGGTATGCAAACCTGACCTACACTTTCGATGACCGTTACAATATCTTCGGATCTTACCGAAAAGACTACGCCGATGTGTATGGATTAAACTCCAAGTTCAGAGGCCAGCCACTGTGGTCAACCGGCATAGGCTGGAACATTCACAACGAATCGTTCATACACGACATGACATGGCTTAATTTCCTAAAACTCCGTTTCAGCTACGGTGTTACAGGTAATATATATCAGGATGCAAATAGTTTCATGACAGCTACCACCACCGACATCAACTCGATAACCAAGCAGCCTGAGGCCCGCGTGAAGAGTCCGGCCAATCCTTACCTACGATGGGAAAAGAACCGTACAACCAATTTAGGTGTGGATTACAGTTTCCTGAACTACCGTCTGCGCGGATCATTGGATTATTACATCAAAAAAGGTGAGGATATATTCGCCCAGCGCACGCTCGACCCGACATCGGGCTTCGCGTCAATGAATGGAAATGTGGCCTCAATACGTAATCGAGGTATTGAAGTAGCCATCGCCTATGATTGGATTCGTCCAAGCAAAGGAAAAGGTTTCGGATGGACTACAAGTCTCACATTATCTCATAACAAGAATATTGTCACCAATGTCGAAACTCCGGCCAAATCCGCGTCACAGCTTCTTAACACTCCATTCAAGACAGGCTATCCTGTATCAGCAATCTGGAGCTACCGCTTCGCCGGCATCGGAGATCAACCGGGAGAAGAAGGTCAGCTTTTGTGGTACAGCGATGAGGAGGGCAACAGACAGCATCGCGTGTCTTCATTGGCCCCATCCATACTTGAGTATTCGGGACAACGTGATCCCAAATTGATTATGGGCATGGAAAACACGTTGACTTGGAACGGCCTGCGCCTTGGTGTCACCATGGTATACTATGGCGGACATAAAATGAGAGCACTCGCCGAAACCGAAATGTGGGGAATCCCCGACAGCCCGATATCCTCATATTTTTTGAACGCATGGACTCCTGACAACCATACCTCCACCCCGGGATTCGGACAATACGGAAGCGTGAGCAACTCCATGATATGCTCGGAGGCATACTACTCAAACGCGGCCGTAAGGGATGCCGATTTCCTGAAAATACGTAATATCACGCTCAGTTATGACCTTCCCGCACGTTGGCTCCGCCACGCAGGCATATCAGGATGTCAACTGCGCATGCAACTCAATGAGCCGAAAGCTCTTTGGACAAAAAACAAACTCGGCATCGACCCTGAGACACTCAGCATACGCGGACGCAGCTCATACGTATTCGGGCTTAACTTAAATCTCTAAACTATGCTATCGATTATGAAGAATAAATATATTTCGCTAATGGCAGGAGCACTACTGTCGCTTTCAGGATGTGCTGATTTCACAGAACTTGATCCCAAAGGTGAGAATATACTCGCCACCGCCGAGGAGCTTGATCTTCTTTTCAATTACACATTCAACATCTCACAGGAAAGTACGTCCACGATGTGTGGCGATATGGTGTACTCCAACAACGTTGACGTGCCCGGTCTGATTTCAAGTTCCACACGTACACAATATTCAATACTCCTCACGTGGGACCAGGAAGGTCATGACAATTATCTGGCCTCGCTCACCGAACAAGATGCGCTCTACAACACCTGTTACTCGCTCATCAACAGGGTTGCCAATACAGCATTGCAGCGCGCTCCCTACGTGAATGGCGACCAGGCTCTCAAAAACAGAATCATATGTGAAGGTTTGACCCTAAGAGCACTGTTTCATTTCATAGCAGTACAGAAATTCGCCAAGGCTTATTCATCGGAATATGCCGCCGACGCGATGGCAATACCTTACTGTCTCGAAAACGATGACCTGCTTGAGCCACAACCACAGCGTACTCTTGAATATGTATACAGTCATATTCTCGACGACTTGGACCGGGCAATCGAGTTAGACGCACTTCCCGTTAATGCCATCAACCGCTTTCGAGTCAGCAAGCCCACCCCCTACGCAGTGAAAGCCCTGGTATTGCTCTGCATGCAGGATTTTGACGGAGCGGCCACAGCGGCTCATCAGGCATTGGCAATAAATGATGTTGTGGATAATTACAACAATATGCTGACAGCAAGTTCCATGTTGTTCGGTACGCCTATGTTTGAACGCAAGAAACTTGATTGCGAGGAGGACTACTATGCCACCATGTGGATGGAGATATACAGCTATTCAACCGAGTCACTTGATGAAATCGAAGAGGGACATGTCCTGCGCGACCACATGGCTACATTTGATCGGAATATGGATTTCATGAGCAGTGGCAACACTAATGGAGTAACTAATGCTCTCATGAATCTTGATATTAACTCAAATTTCAATGGTGTTGGAGTGAGATCTTCTCAAATGTATCTTGTACTTGCCGAAGCTGCGTTACACGAGAACAATATAGATTTGGCTATGCAGAACCTTGACAAAGTGCGTATAAACCGTATAGACCCAACCAAATATAAGCCACTGGAAGGATCAGTCTCAACAATATCCGATGCGATTCAGCATCTCAAGCAGACATCTCACGGAGAGAACATCTTCACATATTATAATTTTATCAATAAGAAACGATGGTCGTTGATCGACGGCTATAAGGAAAACCTTGTTCGCAAGATTAATGATAACACATACACTCTTCCTGCGGAATCCAATATGTGGATATTCCCGTTTGGACAGGATGTATTGAGTGCTAACCCTTATATTAACAACAATTACTGAGAAAGTACTTAGAGGGTGTTAAAAAACGGCATCTTAAGTAACTTCTTTCAGATATATTCATATGGCGTTTAATTTTTAAAAGATAATTGGTATTCCAAGGACGGCATAAAACTTTCATGATTCAATTATTTTATAAAATCATTCTATCATTTTTTTGCCAGTCATAAATCGTTTTCAAAATGGGAATGTGCCATAAAAGTTTTTTCATCTTTTATGGCACATTTGTCTGTATATTCTCTTCTCAACAAAATATTTTTGATTTGTCAGTCTCGACTAAAATCGCTAATTTTGCTCCGAAATTAGAACCCAATATATAATTAAGGTAAAAATGAGAAAGAATATCGTTGCAGGCAACTGGAAAATGAACACCACCCTGCCTGAAGGTATCAAGCTTGCCGAGGAGGTTAACGCCGCCCTCGCTACCGCCACTCCCAAGTGTGACGTAGTGATCTGTGTGCCCTTCACCCACCTCGCTTCCATCAACAATGTAATCGACAAGAACAAGCTCGGCCTTGGTGCCGAGAACTGTGCCGACCACAAGAGCGGCGCATATACCGGCGAGATCTCCGCTCCCATGGTAGCTTCTACCGGCGCTACCTACGTGATCCTTGGCCACTCCGAGCGTCGCCAGTACTACGGTGAGACCTCCGAGACTCTCCGTGACAAGGTACGCCTCGCCCTCGACAACAACCTCACCCCCATCTTCTGCATCGGCGAGGTACTCGAGGAGCGTGAGAACGGCACTTTCTTCGACGTAGTGAAGGCTCAGATCGAGGAAGGCCTCTTCAACCTCTCAGCCGAGGAGTTCGGCAAAATCGTGCTTGCTTACGAGCCCGTATGGGCCATCGGCACCGGCAAGACCGCTACCGACGACCAGGCTCAGGAGATGCACGCTTTCATCCGCAACACCATCGCTGAAAAGTATGGCAAGGAAGTAGCCGACAACACTTCTATCCTCTACGGCGGCAGCTGCAAGCCCACCAACGCCAAGGAACTTTTCGCCAAGCCCGACGTGGATGGCGGTCTCATCGGCGGTGCTGCCCTGCAGGCCGACTCGTTCATGGGCATCGTGAACGCTTTCTGATAACGGAAACCCACTATAATCATTGCATGGACGCGCAGATGTCGCGTCCATGCAATTCTCCTCTATGACATCTCCTGTAACACCTCAACCCACACATACCCCACACAACATGCGCGCCTATCTCCTGATAATATGCCTCACACTCATGTCAGTGTCGCTGTCGGCCCAGCAAGCTACCGTGACCATAGTCGACCATATCACAGCCGGCACCGGGAACACCGTGACGCAACCCGACGCTCTGCTTCAACGGCTCGTGACCATCGTGGAGGAGACCGAGGAGGAGACGCATCAGGACGAACCATCGCGCCAGTTGCCCGGAGGCCGTCAGGCAGGTTACAGAGTACAGGTGTTCAGCGACAACAATGTGCGCACAGCCAAGGCCGAAGCCACATCCAAACAGCGCGTCATATCGGCCCGGTTCCCTCAGTATCAGACCTACGTGCGCTACACCTCACCCTATTGGCGCTTGAAAGTGGGCGATTTCCGCACCCAGCAGGAAGCTAACGCCGTCGCCGATGAGCTACGCAAGGCATTCCCCGCCTACAGCAAGGAGATACGCGTGGTGCGTGACCGCATCAGCCTGCCCGACTGAACATAACATCGGGAGGGTGCCGTAAAGCACACTTCTCCCATTTCCTATAGATCAATACCCATCCTATCAAATGATGAATTCGACTGTCGAATTACCTGAAAATACTATCGAGAAGATCGCCGAGCACTATGCGGCGATAATCACACTTCTCGGAGAGGACATCAACCGCGAGGGCCTGGTTAAGACCCCCATGCGTGCCGCCAAGGCCATGGTCTATGCCACGCGCGGTTACCGCCAGGACCCCGACACCATCATAAACGAGGCTATTTTCTCGCACGAAGGCTCGAATATAGTGATCGTGCGCGACATCGAATTCTATTCCCTCTGCGAGCACCATATCCTGCCGTTCTTCGGCAAGGTATCCATCGGATATATCCCCGACGGACGCACCATAGGACTCAGCAAACTTGCAAGACTGGTCGATTTCTATGCCCGTCGCCTGCAGGTACAGGAGCGCATGACTGCCCAGATATGCCACATAGTCATGGAAAAACTCGGAGCCAAAGGCGTTATAGTCACCTGTACAGCCGATCACCTGTGCATGAAGATGCGAGGCGTGGAGAAGCAGATGGCCGCCACAACCACCGTAGAGAGCGCCGGAGTTTTCAAGGACTCCCCTCAGTTGCGCGAAGAGTTCTTCCGCGCCATTTCCGCCGGTCGTTAAAGAGCCGGATAAGCCATACCCCACACGTCAGTTTCACACATTTTTAGTAAAATTTAATCGTAACGCAACCGGTTTCATGCCGATTGTGTTAAACCCCTATATGCTTTAACCAAATAGAGTTAAAGCCCTTGCAGATAGCATTTTATTATAGTAATTTTGCACTACAGAAATTACATGGAAGTATCAATTATATGAAAACATACTGATGCCAATAGTATCTCATAGTGCAAACCTAACGATTGATTGCAATCAATGGATGTGTGGCTTCTGCAAAGGAGCCATGCAGGAAAAAACTACAGAAATCATAATGCCAATCTTCTAATCAATCATCTGATTCCAAGAAACACTTATTCTATCCCTTTTTCCATCAAAGCATGTTATTGTTATCTGCGCTTGATGTATCAATGCTAAAAGAATACCGATAATTAGAATTGATGATTATAATTAGGAGCACCCCCTGCGTGATGCAGTGGGTGCTCATTCTTTTTTTGTGACTGTGCGACATTATCGCACCATATCACCGGATTTGGTATCTTACCTTTGCCGGTGATATGAAACAAACGAGCCACAAGGTCACTCACCTAACTAAAAGAATCCGTCGCCCAGACATCTGGTGCCACTCATTCTCACGTTTTCTCGGCCGGGAACTAACCCCCGTCGAGAAAACCGTCATATCCAGGCTCGAACGCGACCGCCGACTCTCCCGCCCACGCCCGATCGTAATCGTAGACCCCAAAGGCTACGACTCAACCGAACTCCTCCGTTCATATCTCGACTACCGCCTCGCCACATCCCCCGACGGCGCAACCGCACTCCTCTACCTCTCCCAGGAGGGCAAAAAGAGAGAATTCGGTCAAATGTACCCCGAATACACCGGCTACACCC
>JAMPHR010000004.1:68446-122508 GCA_023663345.1 Paenibacillus sp.
GGGTGTAGCCGGTGTATTCGGGGTACATTTGACCGAATTCTCTCTTTTTGCCCTCTTGGGAGAGGTAGAGGAGTGCGGTTGCGCCCTCGGGGGATGTGGCGAGACGGTAGTCGAGATATGAGCGGAGGAGTTCGGTGGAGTCGTATCCTTTGGGGTCTACAATTACGATCGGGCGCGGGCGGGAGAGCCGGCGGGCGCGTTCGAGCCGGGATATGACGGTTTTCTCGGTTGGGGTTAGTTCCCGGCCGAGAAAACGTGAGAATGAGTGGCACCAGATGTCTGGGCGACGGATTCTTTTGCGTAAGTGGGTTACCTTGTGGCTCGTTGGTTTCATATTACCGGCAAAGATAAGTTAGTTTTGCCGGGGATATGGTGCGATAATGTCGTGTTGTTGGTGGGGAATTCTAAGACCAGGGGGCCAGAGATTTTTTAGTATAGAGGTGTTTTTGGGTATAGAGGGGAAAGTATAGTATAGTGATTAAGAGGGTTTAGACCAGAGATCAAGAGGAGATTTAGAGGTATATTGGTGTAATATAGGAGGTTAGGGAGGGTGATGCGGGGAATTATAGGACGTCTTCGACGCCCGATTTGGTATGCGTTTCATTTTCCCCACACCTCGGGATCGCGCAAATCTGCCCTGACGGGCGATTTGCACGATCCCTCGTGGTGGGGCTATAACTACATCGCCTCTTCGAGGCTTTGTGGGTAGTGGTCCTGCGGGGGATTTACGTGGATATGGCTTGGTGGGAGGCTTCAATTACATCGCCGTTTCTCGGCTTTGTGGGTGGTGTTGCCAGCGGGAGTTTAGACCATAGGAGCGTTGGTGTTGCCTGATAGGATTTGGGACAAAGGCCAAGGAGTCGTATTTATAGTGTTAGTTTATAGAGGTTTAACAAGGATTGTAGCGAGGCTATTTTTTAAGGATTTGCTCGCGGAGCCATTTTTCAAGTTCACCGGTCCATTCACGTTTATAGGAGAATGAGTCACGGAAGCCCCAACCGTGGCCACCAACAGGATATATGTGCATAGTGGCCGGTACCTTATTGGCGATCAAGGCTGAATAATAGCTTAGGGAATTGGCAGGAGGTACTGCACGATCGTCGGATGACAGTACGACAAATGCCTGAGGTGTGGAGGATGTGACCTGCTTCTCGTTGGAATACTTTTCTTCCAATTCAGGTGATATTTCTTTGCCCAACAAATTGGTGCGGGATCCGCCATGAGTAAACGATGGATCCATGGTGATAACCGGATACAATAGCACCTGGAAATCAGGTCGGGAAAGCGAATCGGAATAATGGGTAGAGAGCATGGATGCCAGATGACCACCGGCCGAAGCTCCCATAATACCGATCTTGGCAGGGTCAATGTTCCACTCTCCGGCATGAGACCGGACGAGGCGCACAGCCTGCTCAGCATCGGACAAGGGGATCATAGGGTCGCCTTGGGGCAAACGATATTTCAGCACAACATAGGTGACACCCTGAGAGTTGAACCATGATGCCATGTCGTGCCCCTCATGATTTATAGCCTGATGGGAATAGCCTCCCCCCGGACACATTATTATGGCAATGCCGTTTGGCTTGGAGGGACGATAGACCGTAATGCCGGGATCACGGGTAAGATCCTTCACATCTAATTTAACATCTTTTGCTTCGGGATTCCACAGAAGCATCTCGAATTTTTCCTGGGACGAGGCCATTAAGGAAATTAAAGCAAACAGTGACAAGAATAATTTTTTCATGGTAAGTAAGTCTTAAAAAGGGACGCTACATATATAGTCATTTACGAGGCTTAAGTTTCAGCGTGTCGAATCCGTTGCCCCACACTCCACGTACATCACAATCGGTGATGTAGGCATTGGGATCGACCTCATGGACGATGTGGAATATTTCAGCTGTGTTATATTGCCGACACCATACCAGAAGGAGGACTCTGCTCGCTCCGGTCCAATAGCCGTGAGTGTCGATAGTGGAGACTCCGCGGCCGGTCTCGTGGGTGATGCGATAGGCAATCTCCTCCCACTTATCGGAAAGGATAAAGAATTGGATGGTCTGCTTGTCGGCGACAATAAACCGGTCGGCGATATAGGAGTACACAAATATCGCAACCCAGCCATAGATGATAGTCTCGGTGCGGGCCTGGATGCGGGCTTCCATATCGCCACCGTCGAACGGCAGGAAGAATGATGCGGCCACTATGGACATGTCGACAATCATCATGGTGCGGCCGACACTGACCGAGCTGACACGTTCCATAACAGCGGCGACAATATCAGTGCCACCGGTGGTGCCGTTGTGACTGTAATAGATACCGATACCAACGCCGAGCAACATGGCGCCCATAAGCACGCTCATGGTCATGTCGCTCACCAATGGCGGGCGAGACGCAAAATATGTCTCCATGGCACCGATCACAAGCGACAGCATGGTGAAGCCGAAAACCGTCTTCAGGACAAAACTCCGTCCGAGGTAGCGGAACGCACATATAAGCAACAAGAGATTGCTGCAATACATGGCAACGGCCACCGGGATACGCTCGCCGGAAAAATAGTAGACCAATGTGCCAAAACCCGACATCCCCCCGATCACAACATGGTGAGGGAGGATGAAAACGGTAAATCCTACGGCATATATCAATATGCCGAGGATTATATAGAAATAGTCACGTCCGCTTAGAACGAGCCTATTGCAAGCCCTTAAAATATTCATTACAAATATCTGCTATTCTTGTAAATGCCGTATCTCGGTGGTGAGCTTATCCGCTCCCGGGGTAAATGAGACATAGATCTCATCGCCAGGCTTGACGGTATCATCGATGATAAGCTCGGCGAGCGAATCCTCGAGATACTTCTGGATCGCCCTCTTAAGCGGACGTGCTCCGAACTGAGAGTCATAGCCCTTGTCGGCGACAAAGTCGCGGGCCTCGTCGGTCAACGTGAGCTTGTACCCAAGCTGAGCCACGCGCTTGTAGAAGCCTGCAAGCTCAATGTCGATGATCTTGAAGATGGATTCACGGCTCAGGGGATCAAACATCACGATGTCGTCGATGCGGTTGAGGAACTCGGGAGCAAAAGCCTTGTTGAGCGCCTTACGTATAACACCCTGGCTAACCTCACGATCGTCGGCCGGACGGGAGTTGAATCCGATACCGCCACCGAAATCCTTAAGCTGACGCGAGCCGATGTTGGAGGTCATGATAAGGATGGTGTTCTTGAAGTCCACACGGCGTCCGAGCGAATCGGTGAGTCGGCCCTCGTCCATCACCTGCAACAAGAGGTTGAAAACGTCGGGATGAGCCTTCTCGATCTCGTCGAGCAGAACGATGGAGTAAGGATGACGGCGCACTTTTTCGGTGAGCTGACCGCCCTCCTCGTAACCTACGTATCCCGGAGGCGCTCCGACGAGACGCGACACGGTGAACTTCTCCATATACTCACTCATGTCAATGCGGATGAGGGAATCGGATGTGTCAAACATATATTCGGCGAGCTTCTTGGCCAAATGGGTCTTGCCGACACCGGTGGGGCCAAGGAAGAGGAATGTGCCGATGGGCTTGTTGGGATCTTTGAGACCAATGCGGTTGCGCTGGATAGCCTTTACGATCTTGTCGATCGCAGGATCCTGTCCTATGATCTGGGATTTGATCGAGGGTCCCATCTCCTTGAGGCGCTTGCCCTCGGCCTGGGCGATGCGCTGGACGGGCACGCCTGTCATCATGGCCACGACTTCGGCAACCTTGTCCTCGTCGACGGTCTCGCGCATGGTCGAGAGCTTCTCCTGCCACTGGGCGTTGGCCTCATCAAGCTGAGCCTTGAGCTGCTGCTCGCGGTCGCGATAGGACGCGGCCTTCTCAAAGTTCTGAGCCTGGGCAGCGCGGAGCTTTTCGGCCGCGACCTCGTTGATCTCCTTCTCAAGCTCCTCGATGGCGGCCGGGACGGCTATATTTGTCACATGGACACGGCTACCGGCCTCGTCCATGGCATCAATAGCCTTGTCAGGGAAATTGCGGTCGCTGACATAGCGCTCGGTAAGCGCCACGCAAGCGTCGAGGGCCTGGGGAGTGTATATCACATTGTGATGAGCCTCGTATTTCTCGCGGATGTTATCGAGGATAACACGGGTCTCCTCGGGTGTGGTAGGCTCGACCATCACTTTCTGGAAGCGACGTTCGAGGGCACCATCGTTTTCGATATTCTTGCGGTATTCATCGAGAGTGGTAGCTCCAATGCACTGGATCTCTCCGCGGGCAAGGGCCGGCTTGAGCAGATTGGCGGCATCCATCGAGCCGGCGGCGTTGCCGGCACCGACAATGGTGTGCAACTCGTCGATGAACAGAATGATGTTCTTGTTCTTGGCAAGCTCGTCGAGGATACCCTTGACACGCTCCTCGAACTGACCGCGATACTTGGTGCCTGCCACGAGTGAAGCCATATCGAGCGACACTACCCTCTTGTCGAAGAGGATGCGTGACACCTTGCGCTTGACAATGCGCAGAGCAAGGCCCTCGACAATGGCCGACTTGCCGACTCCGGGCTCGCCGATGAGCACGGGATTGTTTTTCTTGCGACGGCTGAGGATCTGGGCGAGACGCTCAATCTCAACATCGCGACCGACAACAGGATCGAGGCGGTTCTCCTCGGCTGCGCGTGTCATGTCGTAGCCAAACTTGTCGAGCATAGGAGTGTCGGTATTGCCACGGGAGTTGCCACCCTGAGCCTCGCGTCGCGGTCCTGAGGGCTGACGACCGGCAGATCCGGCTGAGGCTGAAGGAGTGTCATCATCGTCGTCCTCATCGTCGTCGTCACCATCGCGCTGAAGACTCATGGGCTGATCGGAAGAGGCTCCGGCCAAAAGGCGATAAAGCGACTCATAGGTGACTCCGGCACGACGGAAGGGTTCCATGAACGCCGAGTTCTGAGCATCGGAATTATGGAAGATGGCAAGCAAGAGATGCACGGCATCGACCACGTTGCTCTTGAGCATACGGGCCTCGAGGACACTGAGCTTGATGATACGGCTGGTGAGATCGCTCACCGAAACGTCAGACACAGCCACGGTGCCGGTGTAACCACTCTCGGCGGCGGCATTGAACAGCTCCTTGTCGAGCGACTCCTGAAGCTGGGCCGACGAACTGTCGCGCGAAGCCCGGTCGATGAGCCGAGAGGCATCTGAGCCGGAATCGGACAGTAAGGCCAACAACAGGTGCTCGGGCATCACATAACGGCTGTTATGACGGGCGGCGAGTACCGGGGTGGAGTTGACCGTATCCTTAAATTTCTGAGAATATACTGTTTCCATTAATTTCTTTAGTAACTGGTGGAGTGATGAGTGTTAATTTTCTAAGCCTTGCTTGAAAGTATAACAAAAACCATGCCAAAAAGTGCGACTGTAAAGCAAAAAATGTTAAGAGGGCGTTAATAACAAATATTAAAGCCAGAGTCCAATATCATGAGATGCGGACAATGTATTATCTTTTTGTTTCATATCACACGAAGTTTTTATCCATTTTAAGGAATAAGAAGTGATTAGTCTCATGGATGTCTTTTTGGTTAAATTATCCCTAACCATCGGTCACATAGCTACAGCTATGCTCCCTCTGATTATGAATAATTTACCTCAAAAATACATCCACTCTGGCTTAACATTTGTTATTAAACACCCTCTAAAAGCTCTTCAATGCTTCATACAGCCGATGGACAGGCAAGCCCATCACATTATAAAAACTGCCCGTAATGCCTTTTATCGCCGCCGCACCGATCCATTCCTGGATGCCATAGGCCCCGGCCTTGTCAAGCGGCCGATAGCGGTCAACGTAATAGCGGATCTCATCATCGGAGAGTTCTCCGAACTCAACCCGGGAAGTGGCGCTGAACGTGACACTGCGCATCGAGGTGCGCAACGTAACGCCGGTCACCACAGTCTGCTCCCGGCCGGCCAAACGGCGGAGCATTGCCATAGCCTCGGCCTCATCGGCAGGCTTGCCGAGCACGTCCCCGTCGAGAATAACCACCGTATCGGCAGTAATCACCAGGCGGTTGTCGTCAGGGGCGAGCGGATAGGCATCGGCCTTGAGGCAGGACAGATAGACCGGCACATCGCGGGCCTCGGTGCCGGCGGGGACGGATTCATCCACAGGATATGAGGTATCCACAGTGAATTCAATGTCAAGCAACCCGAGCAATTCTCGCCGGCGTGGCGATCCGCTGGCAAGTATCACCTTGTATTTATTGAGATTTTCAAGCGGATGAAACATAGCAATCAATTGTTATTCGGCTACAAATTTAATGCAAAACATTGATTTATCCTGCTTATGGATGATGTTTTTTGACAAGGCCGATTAAAACCTTACTTTTACAGCCCATACCAAACGTAATATGAAACGCTCATTCCTTACCTTATTTATATATGCCGGCTGAGCTGGAAATGATTCTTACGTCCCTACCCCTCCATTTTTCCTCGGCTGATGCAGATTTACGTGAGAACATGGCCGATTTCACACGCCAAAACGCAAATGAACTGAACGAAAAAGGATGACTTAAGGCCAGCAAAGCCATAGAAATTCTCCGGAGTTGACAAAAATGGCAGTTTATGCACAAAATTATTTTCTTTTTTAAGCGGTTTTTACCGATTTCAACAACAAAAGCGACTATTTGTATATTTAACGATAACAAATAGATGCCAATATCGTGCTCACAGGCACCTGTGAGCACGTTGGCACATCAGTGTCATTATTCTATTTTTCAAAGATTACACCTGCCTAAACGAAATTTGCGACTCTATTTTCTTTCTTTTTTTCAACAAAAATCCATCTTTTTGCATACTTTGCTTGTTTTTTACATTTTTTATTCCTTATTTTGCAAAAAGTAAAAATCACTTAAATCCAATCATTCACCATCAAAGATTATTTAAAATTAACATTTCTCCTTAACGGATATTTAGGCTCTGCTAAAAATCCTAACATTTAATACTTAACAGGACTCTAAAAAGTCACATTATCAATCAATCATTATACTCAAACCAAAGGACAAAAGCATGAGAAAAAACGCAATGCGATTTTCAGCGATCTTTACAGCTGTCTTTTTGGCTTTAGGGGGGGCTAACTCCATTGAAGCTCAGTCAGTTGTAATGTCTGACAATCCCAAAACAGTTGTCTACCGAGGTGAGGTCATCGACGAAGAAGGTGAACCACTACCGGGCGTGACGGTCAGCATCAAGGGAAAAACGGCTGCCGTAGCTACCGATATTGACGGACGTTTCATCCTTCCCGGCCCCAAAGGGACCAGTACACTCGTTTTCAATTCGATAGGCATGAAGCCTATTGAGGTTAGAGCAGGTGCCAATAAATTTGTCACTGTACGCATGGAATCCAATGCCGAACAACTCGGAGAAGTTGTAGCCAACGGTATTTACACACGTAACATCGAGAGCTTCACAGGTTCAGTATCATCATTCAATAAAGATGATCTGAAAATGATCAGCTCCAACAACATTCTCAAGAGTCTGTCGGCGCTTGATCCATCGATCATTATGCCCGAGAATACTCTTATGGGATCAGACCCTAATACAATGCCGAAGTTCACAATCAACGGTGAAATGAATCCCCAGGCACTCGCGCAGGAATATGAGACAGACCCCAACCAGCCTCTTTTCATCCTTGACGGATTCGAGTCGACACTCCAAGCTATTAACGACCTTAACATGGACCGTATCGAGAGCATCCACATTCTTAAGGATGCTTCCGCTACAGCTATTTACGGTTCAAAAGCCGCAAACGGTGTGATCGTTGTCGAGACCAAAAGGCCTGAGGCCGGCCGTCTGCAGCTCAGCTATAACGGTACTCTCCAGTTTGCATGGGCCGACCTTTCAGATTATAACCTCATGAACTCGGAACAGAAGCTACAATACGAGCTTCTCTCCGGCGAATATGGCACTCTTGGCGAAGACGGTCTCCCCATAGGAGAAAGCAATAGAAATGCCTACTACAACCGTCGTAGGCTTGTAGATATGGGAAATAATACGTACTGGATGAATGAACCTCTCCGTACTGCTATCTCACAGACACACAATGTGTATATTCAAGGTGGCGACCCGTCATTCCGCTATGGTGCCGGTCTATCCTACAACAAGAATGAGGGTGTCATGAAAGGGTCAAATCGAGATGTCATCAACGGTAATGTAAATCTTACATATCGCGTTGACAATTTCAATTTCACTAATCAGACCACAATCAACAATGTGAGTTCTGACAGTGAAACTGTTGCATTCAGCGAATTCTCGAAAATGAATCCTTTTTACTCCAAATATGATGATTACACCGGAGAAGCTCCTAAATATGTATATCGGGATGGTGATTCTTATGTTTGGAACCCAATATGGGATATGCAACAGAACAGTTTCAAGAAAAGCGACATTACGAGCATAACCAATAATTTCCAGTTTGAGTGGCGTGCAACACGTCAATTACGTCTACGTGGTAACTTCCAGTACCAAATGCAAAAAACCACCAACGAGACATATAAATCACCCAACGAAACATCACAAGCTCAGCTGGACGTTCTGAAGAGAGGTAGCTATACCAACCAAAACTCAACAGCCAATAGCTATAATGGGCGTATAAACGCCACTTATGGTACTGCCATCGGCAACAATACTATCAACGTTGTCGGCGGTATGCAGTTCTCGGAGAAAAATAACAAATCGTATTCTTTTGGTGCTCAAGGCTATACGAGCGATACATTTTGGAACCCCAACTTCTCTCAAGGCTATCCCGAAGGGAAACCGTCCTCATCTGATTCTAAGACCCGAAATGTAAGTTACTATGCCAATGGTAACTACTCCTACGACATGAAGTATCTTCTCGATTTCAACTGGAGTATGAGTGGCGCTTCTCAGTTCGGTATCAATGACCCGTTTACATCCACATGGTCGGTTGGTATCGGTTGGAATGTACACAATGAAAAATGGTTTAAAGCATCCAATGTCGTAAACTATCTCAAAATCAGAGCTTCTTATGGTAATCCCGGAAACCAGAACTATGATGCAAAACTTGCAGCTTCAATATATGCGTTTCTCGATGATTATTCCAATCCATTTGGAATCGCCAATATTATAGATCAATGGGGTAACAACGGACTGAAATGGCAGAAGACCAATACATATAACGTTGGTATCACCACAACTTTGTTCAACAACAAGCTGTCTCTTAACGCTGATTACCAGATCCGCAAAACAGATCCTCAGCTCGTCCGTATAGACCTTCCAGGTTCCACCGGTGTTTCCTCCGCACCTATGAATGTCGGTGGCACAGATAACCGTTCCATCAGTCTCAGTGCAACATACTATATTATAAAGAAATATGATTTCAGTTGGTATATCAGTGGTAATATGAACCACTACTCCACCAAGTATTACGGCATAGGCAATCTTCTTGAGCAATACAATGAAGAAGGTCGTGCATCAAGCACATCTCTCACACGCATTTATGATGGAGCAAGCATTTCCGGACTGTATGCTGTACGTTCACTCGGTATCGATCCCGCGACTGGTAACGAATTGCTACTGAAGAAGAATGGCACCCCTACCTATGAATGGAATTCCGATGACGAAGTACTCATCGGAGACTCCACTCCTGATATCCAAGGCAACTTCTCAACCTCATTCCTCTATAAAGGATTCTCGTTCGGAGCTTCATTCTCATTCAAGATGGGTGGAGATGTGACACTATCCACACTCATGGATAAAGTAGAAAACATCGGTGCTGATGCTCGACAATACAATCAAGATGTTCGCGCTCTGACCGACCGTTGGAAGAAACCGGGCGATATCGCCAAATACAAGCGTATTGATGATACCTCAACGTCTCATATTACAACGCGCTTCATCAAGACGGAGAATACACTCACCTGTGGATCCATCAATATCGGCTACAGGACATCAACAGCAAAATTCCTTAATACTATCGGTGCATCTTCGGTTGATCTCCGCTTCTACATGAACGACATCTTCCGTATCTCGAATATCAAGGAGGAACGCGGTCTGAGCTATCCGTTCCAACGCTCATGCTCAATGTCTCTCGGACTGAGCTTCTAATCTTAAATTTCTAAAGGATTTTAAAATGAAAAAAACTATTATAAAGGTTGCTGCATCTGCATCTATATTGCTCTCCCTTTCCTCCTGCTCGGATTGGTTGCAGGTTGAGATGGAGGACAAGATCATGGAACCGGTGCTCTTCAGCAACTACCCAGGATATGTGGCAGCTCTTAATGGAGTATATATGTCATTAAATGAATATTACACTACAGGATCTCTCAATGATATTCTTGATGTAATGGCACAGTACTACTACGTGACAGACGACATGAGAGATAATACCTATAGGATATACCAATCGTATAGCTTCAGTGATGCCGGTTTTGAAAGCAAGAATGGCGTATTATGGAATAAGGCTTATACCCTTATCGCCAACACCAATACTATACTTGATCATCTCACAAGCGTCGGCGATACTCCGTTAAGCCAAACCCAATACAATGTCCTTCGTGGTGAAGCATTAGCCATGAGAGCAATGCTTCATTTCGATGTACTTCGCCGACATGGTGCGATATATGCTACCAATCCTGATGCCGAAACGATACCATATCAGGACGATACCAGCCGTGAAATCAAGCCATTCCTGACAAATAAAGCAATAATGGAACGCATCATTGGTGATCTGGCCGAAGCATCTTCATTGCTCAAGGAGTCCGACCCGATTATCACTGAGGGCATCAAAGACACTCAAGTAGAAGACAATGGCGTGGCAAGCTATGACATGTCATTCCGTCAACTTCGATTGAACTATTATGCCGTTCAGGGTCTTCTTGCACGTGCATACCAGTGGATTGGAGACAAAACCAATGCATACAGAATAGCCAAGGAAGAAATCATTGATAAGGTAACAACTGAATCACTTGAAGTATTCCCCTGGATTACCGATGAGCGTGTTCATGCCGATGGTAAGCCCGACCTGATGTTCTCTACTGAGGTTATGTTTTCGCTTTACCATAACACAAGGAGCAAGTATAATAGTGCAGTATTTGCATCAAGCTTATCTTCTTCCCGGCGTCTCACATTTTATGGAGAGAATAAAGATGGCGAAGACTCCAAGGTAGGACTTCTGTATGACTACGTAAATGATTATCGCCGTGATCAATGGAGCTTGGCTGATCCTCCTCAGGGTGCTGGAGATGATGATAATCCAATCGGAACCACATTGTATCTAACAAAGTATGATGATTTTAAAAGCGGTGCAACCGAAGAGACATTCCGTTACATGCTTCCAATGATACGTCTGAGCGAAATGTACTTGATAGCTGCAGAATCTGCATCTAATGTTGACGAAGCCTATAGGTTATTGAATGAAGTCCGTCTCCATCGAAATTGTCCGAGCCTGGAAACCAGCGGTAATTTCAATGTCGATTTATTATATGAATTCACAAGAGAGATGCTCGCAGAAGGACAATTGTATTATTTCTATAAGCGTCGCCAAGAGACACGCATCATAAGCCGTACAGGTTCCTATGACTTTAATATGCTACTCTCCAATTATATATGGCCAATTCCTGAAGCCGAACTAAACAAACGTACACATTCAGGTAAGTAATTCTTTCTAAAGATAAGGACATGAAAAAATTAATATATCTCACTTTTATCCTTACCATAACATCATTATGGTCCGGATGTACCAAGGAAGACATCGATCTATATAGTGGCATGGACGCTTTATATTTCTCACAACAATGGGGTGTTGCCACTTTTGAAAATAACATAGATCCCACCGGAGGCGGTAAAAATATGCAACAAGCCTATTCTAAAATAGGTTTTGGCGGAATTGCTCAGACCGATTCTCTCCTGAGATTGAATATCCAAGTGGCAGGATCAGTAAAAGATTACGACCGTCCTTTTGGCATCGAAGTGGTTAATGATAGCACAACTGCATTGGAAGGTGTCGAGTTTGAACTTGTAGCTCCTGAAGAAGATGCTGTTATTCGTGCCGGACAAACCCGTACCTTGGTAAGAATACTATTCCATAAGACTGAGCGCATGGATGATGAGAATCTACTGCTTCAGGTCAGATTAGTGCCTGGCGAACATTTCGTTCTTCCATTTGATACTGCCGGATATGGTAAAATGCCGATTATTCACAATTCTGCAACTCTGCTAAATGAATACAACCATTTGAATCTCGATCCATCTATCCATAATATTTTCATCAATAATTTCCTTGTTTCTCCTCCTGGATGGGTTGATAATTTCATGGGTATATGGTCAGAGACTAAGATGCGAATTCTTCTTGACACTACCAATGAACGTCTTGGCTGGACAATCGACACATGGAATGACAATGCTAACATGTGGCCACCAGCTACCCGCTATACAATGGCCCAGACACTTCTTGCCGAGTACTTATTGGAGCAGTACAACAAAGGCCGTGAATACTGGGTTCTTGATCCTGATGGAACAATGATGTGGTGCCCGAGCTCACTACTTCCCTGGGGAGAGGATTCAAGACCTGAATACATGTAATTTGTAATAATAGCCGTACTAATATTTCAAATAATGAAAACTAAATTATATATCTCACTGTTCGCTATCGGGCTGTTGTCGACAGCCTGTGTCGAGGATGAGACCAACTACGACATCACTCCTATCAATGAAATCTCCATTGGAGGATTGGAAGATAACTACTATGGAATGGCCTATAATGATGTGATTTCAATCAAGCCTGAAATCACAGGTTCCCTTTCCGGAGATGACCTTTCCAACTACGAATACACGTGGTATCGTTGTGGAGGCAACCATGTACATGACACTATAAGTCATGACAAAGATCTGGAATGGTTGGCTCAAGCATCTCCAGGCACACATAGTCTTTATCTCGTTGTTAGAGATAAGGCTACTGGCTATGAGAAGAATCTAAGCACTAATCTTGTGCTTTCTTCTCCATTCACCAGAGGATTTCTTATCCTCGGCAACCGTCCTCATTCCGACAACATGATTGGATTGGATATGCTCACAATGATTCAAGGTAAGAATGATACAATCTATGCCAAGGACGTATTTGACAATTCCGAGACGAAAATCCGGAATGCCAAGGCTATGTACCTTACCGGCAATTCTCGAACCAACCGTTTTTACATTCAGACTGAGGATGATACGTACAATCCAATCTTCACTAATGAACAGACTCTTGAATCCATCGGTGAGGAGTTTAATGACCTTGGCTTAATAGAATGTCTCGAACCTCATAAAACGCCCATAAAGCTTATTGGCTTGGCGCTACAAAAGGGAGAAGGAAATAGATATGCGGCCGCTCTTAGCCAGGTGCCTCGATTCTATTTAACAGAAGATCAGTTTTTTGGGCACAAGGGTACTGAAAAGATGAATCAACCGATCAACAGGTATACCAATACCTCTAAGCAATTTTTCAAATTCTATCCCTATATTTTCTATAATACAAGGAAGAATTTATCACATGCCCAAACAGACTATAGCAGTCAATATTCGCCTGTAATCTTGTATGATACTGACAACGACTGCTTCTCATACGTAATAGGTTCTGCCCTTGGCTTTACCCACATGGGACAAATATCAAATACGGTTGTATTACAGCAATTAGGAATCTATCTGATGAATCAGCCCAACGGACGAACTTTGGTTTATGGAGAAAACGATCATAGACTTTCCAGTGGTCGTTGTAATTTCATCATGAAGGATAACGATGACAAATATTGTCTGTATCGTTTTGAGTTAGGCTTCCCTTCAATGGGATGGAACCCTCAACCTGCAATCCGAAATCCATATTTCTGTAATCTTGATATCGCATCAATGACCGGATTCCTGGATCGTGAGCATATTTTCTTTGCCTCCGGTGCCACCTCCTTAATATATTATTCAGTAGGCAATACTTTATATGCTTACGATTATGTGGCAAAGAGACTCGAAAGCAAACAGTTTGATGGAAACATCACATATCTTGCACCTGAATTCGTTTCTCCTAGAGAAAACAATCTTACAAATGACGCGACCAATTATTGGGTTGCAACTTTCGACGGCAACAAAGGACATCTTTATAAGATGAAGACGATTGAAAATGCTGACAAGATCGAATTCACACATTTGGATGGTCAAGACTGGGAAATAGATCTTGAAATTAAGTCAGTTCTATGGAAAGATGGTGCTATATACTAACGACATCAATCTCCGGTATATAAAAACATCATAAAAAATCAACTGCCTGGAAAAATCCTAAGACTATCGGGTTTTCCCGGGCAGTTTTTTCCTTAAGCAAGTTAAACTTTCAGAAATTATTTAAGTCAAATATTTATAAGTCGATATTTATGGCGACAAGAGTTTGCAAATCAATGAATATTTGCTAAATTTGACCCGCCTTAAATATGAAAGGCTGTCGAAAAGCAGTACCTTTTAAGACAAGCCTCTTTTTATCCAATCGTCACATAACTCTTACCAATTCAAAATATATGAAAAAGTTTTTAGCAGCCCTCCTCGTAGGGACAGCAACCTTGACAGCGTCTGCTCAGACCGATTTCCGTCACATCACCTTTGATGAGGCTCTCACAGCAGCCAAGCAGGAAAACAAGCTCATCTTCATCGACTTCTTCACCACATGGTGTGGTCCCTGCAAGATGATGTCCAACAAGGTGTTCCCTCAGGTTGAGGTGGGCAATTACATGAATGCCAAGTTCATCCCCCTGAAACTCGATGCCGAGAAGGAGGGGCTGGAACTCTCCAAGAAATATGGCGTGACCGCCTACCCCACTTATGTAATAGTGAACAGTGCCGGCGACATCCAGGCAAAGTTCAGCGGAGCAATGGATGGCGACAAGTTCATAGCCAAGCTCGAGAGCAGCCTCGACCCCGACATGCAACCCGCCCGCATCAAGGAGCGCTATGCCGCCGGCGAGCGTAATCCCAAACTGGTCAACGCTTATGCCATGCAGTTTATGGAGGCCCGCGACGAGGCCAACGGCTTCAAGGTGATCGACGAATATTTCGCTTCGCTAAATGATGCCGACCGCCTGAAGGATGAGAACAGTTTCCTCTTCACCACCTACACCGTCGATCTTGACAATGACCGCGCCCGCTTCATGGTAGCCAACCGTGGCAAATTCAGCGCATCGGTAGCCCCTGCAGTCAAGGAACGCATAGGCCAGCTCTATAACAATGAGCTCAACACCTATTTCTCAGGCTACAAGCGCAAGGAGGGATTGTTCAATGCCGACACTTACGCCCAGCTTAAGAAGGATTTTGCAGACCTCGGCCTCAACGATGACAACCGATACAATTCGGTATTCAACTTTATTGAGCAGCGCAACGCCCTCAATGACGCTGATTTCATGGCGTTCTGCGAGAACAACTATGACAGCCTCAGCGACCGTAACAAGGAAATGCTGATCATGAATCTGCCACGTCTTATCAACGTAGAGGAGACAGCATCGGCCAAGAGTGTATCCAAATTCATCCGCACCCGTCTCAGCAACATGAGCCCCATCGCTATCCAGTTTGCGGGACGCACCCTAAGCAATATCGAGAAATAATCGTCACTCAATCCGAGCATGATTAAATTCATATCTTATCCACGCAGACTCATGGCCGCCTCAGTGGCAGTCGTGAGTCTGCTGGGTATATCACCGGCCCATGGTGAAACGAACAAGCATTTCACCGATTTTCCTGAAAAGCTCACCAACGCCACAGCCCAGATGCGCGAGAATCTCAAAAATAATCCCGACGCACATGTGGACTCGATCGAAGCGCGCATACTCACCGACATGAGTATCGACGGCCCTGTAGGGAAACTTTCCGATCTGAAAGGCGCGAGCAAGAAAAAGCTTTCGGCCGAGCAGGTGTTTGAGAAATGCCACCGCAGTTCGCTTGTGTTCGGCAAGATGGAGCATGTGCCTTATATCAAGGCCGACTCCGCCTACTCCAACGCATCGGCAGTGGTGCTGACCCCCGACGGCGTATGCGCCACCAATTTCCACGTAGTAGCCGACATGGTGCTACGCGGAGCCATGGACTACAAGGTAGAAACCGACCGCGGTCGTTTTGTCATGGATTATGACGGCAACTGCTATCCCGTGACCGATGTCCTCACCATCGATCCGCTCAATGACTTCGCCATCATAAAGGTCGACACCAAAGGCACCAAGCTCACGGCTCCTACTATCGGAGATGATCTGCCCCAGGGAGCCACGGTGTATTGCCTCTCCCACCCCAGCGGCGCATATTATCATTTCACCAAGGGCATCGTGAGCAACAACACCCGCAAGACAGATCCCCGCAAAGGATCCACCAAGTACATCACCGAGATCACAGCCGACTATGGCGTAGGCGCAAGTGGCGGTCCCATCTTCGACGAGTGCGGCAATCTGGTCGCAATCGTCAGTTCCACATTCTCCCTCTACGGCAATCCTCAACAATACCGCAACTTCCAGATGTCCTACAAGCAGACCGTGCCCGTGTTTCTCATCAAAGAACGTTTCACCAAGTAATCCCATCCCTGACACATGAAGAAAACGATAATCACATCGGTATTCGCCCTGGCCGTGGCTATAGCGACCTCGGCACAGCAACCGGGCGAAAGGCGCGGTCAGCATCAGGGACGCGGACAGCAAGGTGCCGACCGCGAGGCCCAGGCCAAGGAGATGCAGGCTAAAGCCAAGGCTGAGGCAGATGCATATTACGCCAATGCCGACACAGCAGAGTATGGAGTGAGATACCGCCTGAAATATCTGTTCAATAAGGAACAGAACCTCACGTTTGAGGAGGACCGCGTGGTGCTCATCGCTCCCAAAGTAGCTCTCGACATGAGCTATGAGGGCATAGGTGAGGTACGCTGGAAGATGCAGAATAAGGACAAGCAGGGAGGAGACCCCTCGCTGGCCTATCATCTCACCCCGTCCTATTACTTCTATTATCCTGAATCGGGACGTTGCGTGAACACATACCGCATCATTGCCGACGAGTTCAAGCTCAAGGATACCACATGCGACAACAAGTGGAAAATATCGGATGAGGAAAAGACCATTGGCGAATACAAGTGCAAGAAGGCCACGATCAGCAAAGACGGACGCGACTGGACAGCATGGTTCACCACCGACCTGCCCCACCGCGGTGCTCCACGTGAATTCAACGGCCTGCCCGGAGTAGTACTCGAAGTGACTGATGCGGACAATGAAGTGCGTTGGATGTTCAACGGTCTTGTAAACCACATCGAGGGGGACACCTTGTTCATCAAATATCCCGATAAATTCACGGATATACCTATGGAGAAATTCCCCAAGGTACTGCGTATATTCTCCATTGGAGATGAGAGCAACTATCTGCAGATGTCGGGCGTGATGGACAAACACAAAGGGCAGTTCCCCAAGCGATACCGCCCGTCGACCGGAATAGACGCCTGCATCATTGACAATCCTATCGAGCGTTAACCTACATCCGGCCAACCGGCAACAGGCTTTTCGGCAGATGCGGGAAAGCTAACACTAATCAATAAAATCTCTCTGATGCCACAGGTTTGGGCAATAGAGAGATTTTTTGTACCTTTGCGGTAATAATCACACCCTCGCAACGGAAACGCATCCCCATGCCGGGATTGAACTCCTCGTTCATTATGATTGTTTCTGTATGAGAAGCTTATAAAAAACGTAATCATCAATATGTCACAGTTAATAGCCATAGTGGGCAGACCCAACGTGGGCAAATCTACCCTCTTCAACCGTCTGACGCAGACACGCACAGCCATTACCAACGACGAGGCCGGAACCACACGTGACCGCCAGTATGGCAAAGTGGACTGGAACGGCAAGGAATTTTCAATCGTCGATACGGGCGGTTGGGTAGTAGGCAGCGAGGATGTCTTCGAGACCGAGATCAACAAGCAGGTGCATCTGGCCATAGAGCAGGCTGATGAAATACTCTTTGTGGTCGACGCCACCAACGGTGTCACCGACCTCGATGACCATGTAGCCGAAATACTCCGACGCTCCACCAAGCCCGTCATTCTTGTGGCAAATAAGGTTGATGCGGGTGACTCGCTCTATAATATAGCTGAGTTCTATTCCCTCGGCCTCGGTGATCCCTACGGTGTGTCAGCTGTGAGCGGGTATGGCACCGGCGACCTGCTCGATGAAGTAGTGGCAAAGATGCCCGAGAAGGATGAGGATGAGGACGAAAAGCTTGACGACATCCCTAAGATATGTATCGTAGGTCGTCCTAATGCCGGCAAATCATCGCTCGTCAACGCATTTATGGAGCAGGAGCGCCATATCGTGACCGATATCGCCGGAACCACCCGCGATTCGATCTATACCCGCTACAATAAATTCGGATTCGACTTCTATCTGGTAGATACCGCCGGAATCCGCAAGAAGACCAAGGTAAACGAGGATATTGAGTATTACTCGGTGATCCGCTCCATCAGGGCCATTGAGGCATCCGACGTGTGTGTGCTCATGATCGATGCTACCCGAGGCATCGAGGCTCAGGATGTGGCCATATTCTCGCTCATACAGCGCAACAAGAAAGGTCTTGTGGTGGTTGTCAACAAGTGGGATCTCGTGGAGGACAAATCCAAGGAGTCCATACGTCATTACGAGGACGCCATACGCTCACGTTTCGCACCGTTCACCGATTTCCCCATTATCTTTGCATCGGCTTTGACCAAGCAGAGAATATTCAAGGTGCTCGAGACTGCACTCGATGTGTGCAAGAACCGTCAGCGCGTAGTCCCGACCTCACAGCTCAACACTGTGATGCTCGAAGCCATATCTGCCTATCCACCACCAGCCAACAAGGGAAAGTTTGTAAGAATCAAGTATGTGACCATGCTCAAGGGATCCCCCATCCCCACATTCATATTCTTCTGCAACCTCCCGCAGTGGGTCAAGGAGCCGTACCGCCGCTATCTTGAGAACAAGATCCGCGAGAACTGGGATTTCCACGGCACGCCCGTTAATATCTACATGCGCGAGAAATAATCACGATTCTTACTCTCTTCTTGATCATGAATCTCACCTGTATAGCCCAATTCTCCAATCCCGTAACGGCCGATATTGCCCGTGGAATGCTCGAAAGCCACGGCATAAGAGCCATTGTTGACAACGGCACCATACTCTCGGTGCTCCCTATGCCATCGGCCATCGGCGGAGCACGGCTCATGGTGTTCGAGTCGGATGTCCAGAAGGCCCTGCGCCTGCTCGGCGAGCACGGTGATCTGGAATAAACAGCGTGCACACATACATAAAATAAATCATCGCCCTGCGTCACACATTTGCGCAGGGCGATGATTTTATGAACCTCCGGCATAATCAGCGACAGGAGTCGAGCGACATCCTATCCCGGGTCGACGGGAGAAAGATGAATGTTCTGCAAAGCCTCCTTGTCAGTGACTTTACAGCCCCATATAGCATACGACAGCATGACGAGTTCGCAAACGAGAGCTATAGACCATGTCCATTGCCACGAGCCAAGCTCATCGGCCATAAATCCCTGCAATACGGGGAAAACGGCTCCGCCAAACACCCCCATCATGAATACGCCCGAAGCCTTGGAGGTATAATTCTTCAGTCCGGCCACAGCTAATGTGAATATGCAACCCCACATCACAGAATGACACAGACCTACAGAGACAAGCACCCACAGGTTATCGGTAATCATTGCAATAATTATCAGCACAGAGGCAAGCACAGAGGTAGACATCAGCAGACGCTTCGGCGACACATTATTCACGCAACTGAAAAGCAATCGGCCTATCATCATTCCACCCCAATACAGGGTGGCAAGCAGAGCCGGTATGCCGAGATCCAATCCTACTACCTCAATCCTGTCGAGTCCGAAGAAAGAAAGCCGATGTCCGCTTTCGATCAACTGCATTGCGTGAAGATTGACGTTAACTCCTATTGACACCTCGGTGCCCACATAGAAGAATATCGCCACAACACCGAGAGCAAGATGTCTGAATGACCATACACTCCTGCCTCCGCCCTCCCTCTCGGCCGAACGGGTATCGGAAAGATCGGGTAAATGCAGCCTTGAGGTGACCGCAGTCACTATCACTATGGTCCCAGCGATGAGCAAAAACGGCATCATGAGCTGACCGGGCGACACCGCATCCAACGCCACACCTGCAAACACCACTCCCGACACGAAGAACGGGCCTATTGTGGTGCCGATGGAATTGATGCCACACACTATATTCATGCGTTGCACAGCATTTGTGCCGGGCAATTCATAAGCCGACACGTATGGGTTTATAACAACCTGGAGCATAGCCGCCGATGAACCCATGAGAAAAGACCCCAGAAGAAATATGAAATATCCCCACGGGATGATATCATTCCCTATAGCCACATTGGCGTCATTATAGTTGGTAGCCACCCATGACGACAAGCTGTACAGCAACAATCCTCCCACCATGAATATAAGCGCCCTCATAAGGGTAACCTTATAGCCACACGCGTTGATCCACTTTCCGGCCGTTCCACTGTTGAGCAGATAACCTAAAAAGAAGAAAAACGAGATCATGGTGGTGAGAGTGTTGCGCAGGTCATCAGTACGCGACAGAAATGCCACTTTCATCGGCCCCTGAAACTGTCCATTGACAGTTGTCAGGAACCCGACGATAAAATATATGAACGTAAGGACCACAAAAGGCCCCAACGTATATCTCGTCTTATCATTCATCATTTACCAAGCACTGACATCTCGAGAGTGGACATCGCACCATTCTTTCTTATCGACTCCACCATTTCGAGATACTTATCCTTAAAATGCTCCGATCCCATCAGGTCAGCTCCGGCAAATGCCGCCAACCCGAGGAAGTCCAGAGGATTGTCACTGTCAATCAGCTCCTGATCTGCCTCGGTCATCCAAGGCTCTGCAATATCGATGCTGTTGCCATAATCGTCAAGCCGATATTTCAGATAATGACGATAAGCGGCCAAAAGATATGCCACACGAGTAAAGTCCTTATCGTCCTTCACCATTTTGGCAAGATTAGGAGTCACATACACCGGGAATTTTGACAAGCCGTCAAAGCACAGACGCGCCACTTGGTCGCTCACGGCCTTATTGGCAAAACGCTCTATCAAAGTCTGCTTATATTTTTCGAGATCGGTGTTACCAGGAGCCGGCACATAAGGAGTTATATCTATATCCATAAACTCCTTCACTAAGCAGCAGATACGATCGTCACGCATGGCATCGTCCACTTTACGGTATCCACCAAGATATGATGGATATGACAGCAAGGTATGCGACGCATTGAGCAAACTCAACTTCATATTCTCATATGCAGTCACATCATCAGTGAACTCTACGCCTACCTTCTCCCATTCGGGACGGCCGGCGGCGAAATTATCCTCGATCACCCACTGGATGAAATCCTCGCAGTACACCGGAGCCTTGTCGAGAGTGCCGTTTATACTGTTCAACCGCTCCACATCGGCCGGAAGAGTGGCCGGAGTTATGCGGTCTACCATACTGTTGGGGAAGGTCACGTTGTCCTTAACCCAGCCTGCAAGCTCGGGATCCTGCGCCTCGAAAAATGACATGAAAGCCTTTCGTGCCGTATCGCCGTTGTGCTGCAGGTTATCACAAGTGAGAATGGTCACAGGCCCATGTCCGCGAAGACGGCGGCGACGCAAACCCTCGGCAAGATATCCAAACACGGTGTGAGGATTATGCCTATCGGCGATATCCCCCTTCACGGCATCATTGTCAAGATCAAACCGACCCGTTTCCTTATCAATATTGTAACCACCCTCGGTAATGGTCATGGAGATGATCTTGACATCACCATCGGCCACTTTCTCTATTATGTCCTGAGAATTATCATAGGCCCATATCACCTCCACGAGCGATCCTATCTCATGGCATACATCCTTGCCATCGCGTCCACACACGGTGAGCGTATATTTCCCGTCCTGGGCCCTGAGCGCATTAAACAACTTCTCATCCTGAGGCATGAGCATAGCTCCTGTTATGCCCCAGGAATGTTGCTCGGGACATATCTTCATCAATTCATCGGTATAATACTCTTCATGAGCGCGATGGAAATTCCCCACGCCGATATGCAAAATACCTGTAGTGATCCCACTGCGGTCATACCCTACTTTTATAACTTTATTTTCCATAATAGTTCTGTGTGTTATCTAATATTCTTTATTTTGTCAATCAGCTCTTTCGGAATACATGGCATTGCACCGGCCTGAGTACACACATAGGCCGAGACCTCTACAGCCAAACGGTGGGCATCCTCAACGGACATTCCACTCAGTATGGAAGACACGAAAGTAGCCGTAAAGGAATCTCCGGCACCCACTGTATCAGCGACGTTAACCTTAGGGGTAGGCACGAACGACACACTACCCGGCACAAATACGTAACTTCCGTTTATACCACAGGTAAGTATCAGCATCTCAAGATTGTACTTGCCAAGCAATATCCAACATTTATCCTGGAGATCTATGCCCGGATAACCGAACAGACGGCTTATTATCACCAATTCCTCATCATTGATCTTCAGGATATTGCAACGCGTCAACGAGTCGTGAATTATTTCCGGTGTATAGAATCCCTGCCTGAGATTGATATCAAATATCCTGTAGACATCTTTACCAACCGGCATCGCGTCAAGGAACCGATGGATAGTATCCCTGGATACTATATTCCTCTGGGCCAACGATCCGAAACACACGGCAGATGTCTCAGCAGCAAGCGCTCGTAGATCATCACTGAACGGAATATTGTCCCACGCCACATTTTCTTTAATATCATACGTAGGCACTCCCATCTCATCGACAGTCACGTGCACAGCGCCTGTCGGATATTCGACTACAGGGAGCATCGCGTCGAGTCTTTTGTCTTCGACACATGTCATCAGCTCTGTTCCGAGCCGATCATCTCCGATGGCGCTTGCCACACAACCATCAAGGCCAAATTGCGATACATGATATGCAAAATTAGCCGGTGCGCCACCCATTTTTTTACCATCAGGGAGAATATCCCAAAGGATCTCCCCTATTCCTACTACTTTTTTATCACTTTCTTGTATCATAAACGGGACTGCTATATTTTACTATAACAATCCCGTTTATAAATAGGTGTTCCTTATATCGCTTTTTTACAACACGAGGAATCTTAAAAATACATAATCACGCATCAGTCAAGCTTGAGCACAGCAAGGAATGCCTTCTGAGGCACCTCGACCGAGCCGATCTGCTTCATGCGCTTCTTTCCTTTCTTCTGCTTCTCGAGCAGCTTACGCTTACGAGATATGTCACCGCCATAACATTTGGCCGTCACATCCTTTCTCACAGCCTTGATAGTCTCTCGGGCTATGATCTTAGCGCCTATTGCAGCCTGAATAGCGATATCAAACTGCTGACGCGGTATCAGCTCCTTAAGTTTCTCACACATGCGACGACCGAAAGTAACGGCATTGTCCACATGAGTCAGAGTAGACAGGGCATCAACGCTCTCGCCGTTGAGAAGTATATCGAGCTTGACAAGCTTGCTGGGACGGAAATCGTGAAGATGATAGTCAAACGATGCGTAGCCCTTGGAAATGCTCTTCAACTTATCATAGAAGTCGATCACAATCTCGCCCAAAGGCATGTCAAAAATCATCTCCATGCGGTTGCCCGAGATATATTCCTGCTTCACAAGCTCACCACGCTTACCCAGACACAGGGTCATGATCGGGCCGATATAGTCGGCCGCGGTAATGATTGAAGCGCGGATGTAAGGCTCCTCGATACGCTCGATCAAAGTAGGATCGGGCAAGCCCGAGGGATTGTGGACCTCGGTCATAGTGTTGTGCTTGTCATACACGCGATAGGACACGTTGGGGACCGTAGTTATCACATCCATATCAAACTCGCGGCCCAGACGCTCCTGAATGATCTCCATGTGAAGGAGTCCAAGGAAGCCGCATCGGAAACCGAAACCAAGAGCCATTGATGACTCAGGCTGGAACGTAAGCGACGCGTCATTGAGCTGAAGTTTCTCAAGTGATGTCCTGAGGTTCTCGAAATCCTCGGTCTCGATGGGATATACACCGGCAAACACCATCGGCTTCACTTCCTCGAATCCGTCGATAGCCTCGGCACAAGGGCTCTGTACATGTGTGATTGTATCGCCTACCTTTACCTCCTTGGAGGTTTTTATGCCCGATATGATATATCCTACATTGCCGGCCGACAGTTTATCGCATGGTTGCATGTCAAGCTTGAGCACACCGATCTCATCGGCGTTATACTCCTTGCCCGTGGCGACAAATTTTACAAAATCATTCTTGCGTATCGATCCGTTTTCAATCTTGAAGTAGGCAATAATGCCACGGAACGGATTGAACACCGAATCGAATATCAGCGCCTGCAACGGAGCCTCAGGATCACCTTGAGGCGCCGGGATGCGCTCCACAATCGCCTGAAGTATATCGGGAACTCCGATTCCGGTCTTTCCGCTCGCTCTTATTATATCCTCGCGGTCACATCCGAGCAGATCTATTATCTGATCCTCCACCTCGTCGGGTTTCGCGCTGTCAAGATCCACCTTATTTATAACAGGTATAATCTCCAGGTCATTGTCAATGGCCATATAGAGATTGGAAATAGTCTGGGCTTGGATGCCCTGCGACGCATCCACAATCAGCAGTGCTCCCTCACATGCCGCGATCGAACGCGACACCTCGTAAGAGAAATCCACGTGTCCCGGAGTGTCGATAAGGTTCAATATATAATCCTCACCATTCAACCGGAAATTCATCTGGATGGCATGACTCTTAATTGTGATACCTCTCTCGCGCTCGAGATCCATGTCGTCAAGCACCTGGGCCTGGAGATCCTTTCCGGCGACAGTGTTGGTGTACTCAAGAAGACGATCGGCAAGTGTGCTCTTGCCGTGGTCTATATGGGCTATTATGCAGAAGTTGCGAATATTCTTCATAGGGCATTTCAAGTAGTATGCAAAGGTACAAATTATTTTTTGATTGAAAAAAATTTGACAAAATGTTTGGTAGTTTCAAAAATCCTCCTTAACTTTGCACCGCAAAACCAAAGATGGTGAGCATAGCTCAGTTGGTTAGAGCGTCGGATTGTGGTTCCGAAGGTCGTGGGTTCGACCCCCACTGTTCACCCCAAGTTTAAACAATAGTTAGCAACGGGCCTTGTAAAATCATTACAAGGCCCGTTGCTAATTTCATCATGCCGACAGGACCATCTATCTCATATCCGAGCGAACATTTAGGAGGTGTTTTTCCTTATATATTTAAGTGACGCGCATGTGACGGCACCACCGCCCCATGATGAATCACTATCGAAATATTCAACCCTCATTAATTTCAACGTTATGAAAGCCATAGGAAAAGCCCTGTTTTGGATAGGATTTGTAGCCCTCATCGGAGTAGTACTCGCATATCTTATAATAATTCTGTCGGGAGCCGTAGCATTTGCCACCACCGCCACCGCACTGTCGATCTGCGCAATCATACTCATAGGATCTCTGCTCATGCTCATGGGTCGCTCCTATGAGAAATCAGGTGAACGGAAAGAAGAAATGCGACGTATGCGCGAGATCCAAAACAACCAGTAAATCCCCCTCCGAGAATATTCAACACCGCGTAAAAAAGAATCGGCCTTATAAAAAGGGCAAAAAACGAGATTTAAGGATGGATAAATTATAGAAAATGCGTAAATTTGCACTAAATATTCATCCGAAATAATCTCTACAAATGAAATCCATATATCGTATTGCCCTTTTAGGCATGACTGCCATTATGGCATCATGCTCCAACAATGGCCCCCAATGGCACCTGAACGGCTCGATCGAAGGTCTGGCCGATGGTGATGACATAATCCTCGAAGGTAACAATCAGGGATACTGGTACGTGATCGACACGATCCATCCCGCCAAGGACGGATCTATAAAATATGCCGGGGATGCTCATGGCTACCCCGACATTTTCCGTGTACGTGTAGGTGAAAGCTCGGTATATTTCCCGATCGACAGCATCGAAACTGTCACTGTAACGGCTACCGCTCCCGATATCGCATCCAACCACACCCTCAGTGGCACGCCTCAGGCCGTAAATCTCGCCAAGGTTGACAGTATGCTCACAGTTTCAGCCACCCGTAATGGGGTAAAAGCAGTAGTCACTGACGACAACCTTAAGCGTGAGCTCGGCAAGATGATACTTGCCGATCCGGCAGGCGTGGTAAGCTACTATGTGATCAGCAAACGCATCGGCAACATGCCATTGTTCAACCCCACCACATCGGTTGACCACCGCATCATCGGCGCTGTGGCTAATTCGTATGCCCAATTACGCCCCAACGATCCCCGCACCAAATATCTCACCAAGCTCTACCTCGACAACCGTCGCCCGAGCGAGAAGGCTGAAGCAGGACGTCAATTGAACATTCAGGAGATACGCGCCTTTGAGATCAACCTGTTTGACCACAAAGGAAAGCAGCATTCCCTGCTTGAACTCACAGCAAGTGGCAAGCCCGTAATCCTCAACTTCACCGCCTATGCCGCCGATTGGTCTCCGGCGTTCAATGTAGAGTTGAACAAAGTGTATGAGAAATATCATGCCAACGGCCTGGAGATATATCAGGTTTCGGTTGATGAGGATGAGTATGCGTGGAAACGCACTGCCAAGAATCTCCCCTGGATCACAGTGCTCAACAATGTGGCCAACGGAAGCAAAATCCTCTCGCAATATAATGTAGGTGCAATACCCACGACATTTGTATTCAACCGTGACGGACAGCTTGTGGAACGTGTGCTTGATATCGCCGATCTCGACAAGGCTGTTGCCAAATGCATGTAATTTATTACCTCTAACCACATTGTGAAGAGATTTTACAAAATTCTTCGCACCGTATTGGTACTGATGCTGGTGCTGCCGTTGGCAGTACCGGCATTGCTCTATATCATCCTGTCGATTCCGGGCGTGCAGAAATCGCTCGGGAACAAGGCTGAAAAAGAACTGACCACCCTGCTTGGCACAGAAGTAAGAATCGGTGGTGTGGATTATTCCCCGTTCACACGTATAGTGCTGAAGGATGTATCGGTCAATGACACTACCGGCCGGGAAGCATTGCATATAGGACATCTTGGAGCGGGAGTAAGCATCGGTGAGACTCTATGGAACAAACGTCTCATCATTACCTATGCCGAGATCATAGATATGCAGCTATCCCTGCGTCGCGACTCCGTAGGCTCTCCTCTGAATATCGATCCCATTCTCGCCCGATTCAAAAAGAAAGACAAGAAAGAGAAATCGCCGTTTGACCTGGCTGTAAATATGGTGGTGATACGCAGGTCGGGCATGACCTACGACATACTCTCGGCTCCTGTACGCGAAGATGGAGTGTTTGATCCATCCCATATAAAAGTCTATGGTCTAAGGGCTGACTTGAGAGCTCCACGCATCTCCAACGGTGACGTGAACGTGGTAGTCAAGCGAATGGCTGCCACCGAGCAATCGGGATTCACGCTCAGCTCCCTCACTGCCTCATTGCACATGGATATGTCGGAGGCTTCACTTTCCGACCTGGCAATACAGTTGCCTAACTCCTCCATAGCTTTCGACAATATCGAGATCGAAGGCTCCCCACTTGTCCCCGGGTTCGATTTCAAAAAGATCCACACAGCACTGCGGCTTCTGCCCGATTCATACCTGTCCACAGCCGACCTCACCCCATTCGTGCCGGCTCTTAACGGCATGGGACTGATCGCCGATCTTGAATTGGAATCGACGGGAGATGTGTCACACATAGACATATCCCGTCTCGGAGTATCGATACGTGACCGCAACACGTGGATCACGCTCAATGGCAATATAAGCAATTATATCCGCAACCGCGACTCCATAGATATTGAGATCAAGCGTATCACGGCTAATTTCAATATCCCCGAAGCACTTAAGGCCATCAGCTGTATAAACCCAAAGACCGCATCACTGGCAGAAAAACTTCATCCTCTCGCGAGCTTGGGTGACATAAATATCCTCGGGCAAATGGACGCGACATCAAGAAGTATGGATTTCAACGGCTCGATAGTCACCTCGTGCGGAAGCATCGACATCGATGCCGGAGCAATGCGCCTCACCCCCGACTCTCCATTTAAGATCGATGGTAATATCGCCACAATGAATCTGGATCCATCAGGTCTTGATGCCAGATTTGCCAGACTCACCGGCATTACCCTCGAATCATCGGCCGACCTGTCCATAAGCAAATCAGGAGCGATAGACGGAAACATCGATCTATCAATCGATGAAGCGATTTGGGATGGCATAGCCTATGAAAACATTGCTGGCAATGCGACATTTGCCGGCCATCATGTCGATCTAGCCATCGATAGCGATGCGGCTATGGCCGATTTCTCAATCCGCGGAGGCTTTGACCGCGCCGGTTCAGATCCTCTCACCGAGATGTATGCCAACATCCGTAATTTCTCACTCTCACCATTCGTCGGGAAAGGCATGTTCAAGGATTACACCCTCAGGGCTGAAATCGATGCCTCGGTTCACGGATTGAAAGCCGACGACATGGATGGATGGCTTAATATCAAGGGCCTGCACCTGTACAATAATGACAACAATGGGCGCGACCTCGATCTGCCATTGATAGCAATCACAGCCCAGGCGAGCGATTCTGTTCACTCCCTGTCTCTGACAGGAGGGCCTGTTGACATGAAAGTCAACGGCGAGTTTTCCTATCCTGGACTGATTCGTGACATCAAAATGCTCGCATCTACCGTACTGCCTGCCCTTGTTCCATCACCGGCCACCACGACTTTGCCAACAGCAAAAAGAGTCGGAAAAAAAGATCTCGCCATTGCAAACGATAAGGAGTGCCACATGTCCAGCAAAGCCGTGATGCACCTCGTAATCAATCCCGACACGATGATATCGAGATTCTTCCGTCTGCCGGTAGAAGTGATTCATCCGTTGCAGATCGAAGCTATCGCCGACAGTCGCGACAACACTGCCGTGCTCATGCTCAATGCCCCCTATCTCAAACAGAAAGACAAACTCATAGAGGAAACCACCCTCACTGCCAGGATCGATGGCAATGACAGCACATGCTACATGGGGTTCAGCTCACTTATCCCGACCAAGGACGGACAGATGGACCTGAGCATAAAGACCAACGGGGTGAACGATCTGCTCAACACAGCAATACACTGGCGTATTGACCGCAAAAGTGACTTTCACGGCGACATCTCACTGGCATCGATATTCAGTCGCAATGAGGACAATCAATTACTCACCGACATTCGGATCAATCCGGGAACTGTGGTATTCAACGACTCGGTATGGGATGTCACACAGGCCGATATCAATGTTAAGCCGGGAGAAATACTCGTAAAGAACCTTGGAGCTACCCGCAACGGCCAGGTCCTCGCCATAAATGGAGTGGCGGCGGCTGACTCACTGAGCCGTGTTGAGATCGCACTCGACCATATCGACCTCGACTACGTGTTCGAGACTTTGGCTCTGAGCGATGCCGTGAAATTCGGCGGTATAGCATCGGGACGCATCTTCGGTGAGGCTCTTCTTTCCAAGGATCCCATCCTGTACACCCCACGACTGCTTGTGGAAAACATGAGCTATAACAACTGCAACTTCGGCACAGGTGATATACACAGCTGGTGGGACAACAATACAAAGACCATCACCATCGGTGCCGAGCTGAAACAGCTGAACGGAAAGTACTCCAAAGTATCGGGCATCATAAAACCGATGAGCGAGGAGCTTGATTTCACGTTCACAGCCGATGATGCTCCCGCCGACTTTATGCTTCCGTTCATGTCGGCATTCACGTCGAGTGTCACCGGCGCCGTTTCGGGTGAAGCGCGCCTGTATGGCACTTTCAAGGATCTCGATCTGTCGGGCGACATATATGCCAAGAATCTCAAAATGAAGCTCGACTTCACCAACACCACCTATACCGTATCGGATTCTGTACACATCAGCCCCGGTGTAATCACTTTCAACGACGTGATACTCACTGACCGCGACGGCAACCGGGCCAAACTGTCGGGCGAGGTTACGCACAAGTATTTCCATGACCCGTCGTTCAAGTTCAACATCACCGATGCCAACAATATGCTCGTGTACAACGTGGGTGAGCATGACACCGATGATCCATGGTATGGCCGTATATATGGCACAGGTTCCGCCACTGTAACAGGCGTACCCGGAAAGATCGACATCGGCGTGAAGATGCGCACAGCTCCCAAATCGACATTCACATTCGTACTAAGCGATGCGGAGCAATCTGTGGAATACGATTTCATCACACTTCGCGACCGCGACCGTGCCAAAAAGGATTCCATCGAAGCCCTCGATCCCACTCCGCTCATTGTAAAGCAACTGCGTCAGCGCATAAAGCAGCAGGAGGAAGGCGCTCCAACGGTATATGCCATGGAATTTGTGGTAGACATTACCCCCGAGGCTACCCTCAACCTGATTATGGATCCAATAGGCGGTGATAAGATCACAGCCCACGGATCAGGACACCTGCGCATGAACTATGCTTCTGACGGCGAACTAGAAATGTATGGTGAATACACTCTCAATAAAGGCTCCTATAACTTCACGCTTCAGGACATCATCATAAAGGACTTCACCATACTTGAAGGGAGTAAGATCACATTCCTCGGAGACCCATATGCCGCACAGCTCAACATACGGGCGTCCTATTCGCTGAACGCCAACCTCAGCGACCTTGACGAATCATTCCTTGAGGACAGAGAACTCACACGCACCAATGTGAAAGTCAATGCCATAATGATCGTAACTGGCGACATGAGGCAACCTGACATAAAATTTGATCTCGAATTCCCTACCCTCACGGCCGACACCTACCGTAAGGTAAGATCCATCATATCAACTGACGAGATGATGTCACGACAGATAATATATCTTCTCGCCCTCAACCGATTCTATACACCGGAATACATGGCCACTACCCACGGCAACGAGCTTGTCTCGGTGGCTTCATCCACACTATCGTCCCGCCTCGGATCAATGCTCGGACAGCTTAGCGACAACTGGAGTATAGCACCGGCCATTCGCAGTGACCGAGGAGATTTCTCCGATGTAGAGGTCGACGTCGCGCTGTCGAGTCAGCTTCTCGACAACCGACTGCTGTTCAACGGCAACCTCGGCTACCGCGACAAGTCGCTCAACAACAACAGCTTTATCGGCGATTTTGACATCCGCTACCTGCTCAACCGAGCCGGCACCATACAGCTGAAAGCCTACAACCGCTACAATGACCAGAATTACTATCTGAAAAGCGCTCTTACCACCCAGGGCATAGGCGTCGTATTCAAGCGTGACTTCGACAATATCTTCTCATTCCTGCGTCCACTGAGAAGGAAACTGCAAAAGAAAAAAGAAGAAAAGGAGAAGCCCGATTCTGTAAAAGTAAAGGTGGACATAGACCTCAACGAAAACAAGCAGGAAGAATCAGAAGATGAATTCATCACAATTCACCCTGCAACAAAACAACGGAAAAAGGACTGATGTAAAGACCTTTATCCGTTGTAGGTTCTTAATATTTCCTTTAGATCACTTTATTTAGCAAAGAAAGTGATCGTGAAAATGTTTCATATCACATCATTGACCACACTTTTATTTCACCGAGTCAATTATGGCAAACACATCATCGCGGCCGGCTGTGATGCGCGATGAGTAATGGGCATCGCTGTTTACGGCAATAGGTATTCCGGCCGACACGAGACGGCATATAATGTCGGGCGATGGGAAAAGGCGGGGCACATATGAAGCCTTCTGCTCCTCAGTTGCTCCCACCGGGGCGGGATAGGCCTTGGTATTGACCTCGACAATTATATCGGTACCCTTCACGGCATCAATCACATTGTCGATATGACGGCGATACCACGCTTCATCCTCAATACCGGGAGAGAATGACGAGGCATTGAAACCGATCTTGTTGAAATGACCCATAATGTCAAATCCCCCCTTCTCAATCATAGCAAGGGTGCGTTCATAGAACTTATCAACCACATATCGTATATCATTATCGAAATACTTAGCCATATTCCCTTTGAAATGACCGGGATCTCCGTCAACATCGATCTCGCGCTCCCCGTCGGGCGTGGGCACGAAATGGATTGAGCTCAGCTTGTAATCGAGAGGAATAGAGTCGAAATAGGGATTGGAAGCGCCCCACCTGTCACCGAGAAAGTCTATCTCCATCGAGAGATACAGATTTATCTTCTCTGCATAGAGGGCCTTGAGCCTATTGAATTCGACTACGTAATCATCCACGCTGAGGGCCGACATATTGCATGACGAGGGCAGCGGTATGGGCGAATGAGGCGAGAATCCGTAATGCTTCATGCCACAGGCCAGGGCAGTCTCTGCCATTTTAGCCATAGGCTCACGCCCGTCGCAGAATTGTGTATGTGAATGGAAATTATAGTCGCGTGTCGAAGATATTATATCGTGTAAGTTCATTTGTACTCTGTAATTGGAAACCTATTTTAATGAGAGAAAGTGTGCGTGTAGATAGATGGAGCAGCCACAGAAGTCGGACATTCCGGTCCGTCTCCTGTGGCATTATTACGTTTCAGGACAGTCCTCCTGTCATTTGGCCGACGTGGGAGGATTGGCTATGTTCTGGCGCATATTGGTATCCGACTCAATGTTTTTCATCTTGTAGTAGTCCATGATACCGAGATTACCGTTGATGAAAGCCTGAGCCATTGCACGTGGCAACTCTGCCTCGGCCTCAATCACCTTGGCACGTGCCTCCTGAGCCTTGGCACGCATCTCCTGCTCGAGGGCTATCGCCATTGCGCGACGCTCCTCAGCCTTGGCCTGGGCTATATTCTTATCAGCCTGTGCCTGGTCGATCTGGAGTGCGGCTCCGATGTTCTTGCCTATGTCGATGTCGGCGATGTCAATAGAAAGGATCTCAAATGCCGTACCCGAGTCAAGTCCCTTGCGGAGCACAAGTTTGGAGATGTTGTCGGGATTCTCCAACACCTGCTTGTGGCTTTCTGACGATCCGATCGACGATACTATACCCTCGCCTACACGGGCAAGCACTGTATCCTCGCCGGCACCACCCACAAGCTGGCGTATATTGGCACGCACAGTCACTCGGGCTATCGCTATGAGCTGGATACCATCCTTGGCCACGGCGGTCACATGAGGTGTCTCTATTACCTTGGGGTTCACTGACATCTGCACTGCCTGGAACACGTCACGCCCGGCGAGATCAATGGCGGTGGCCATCTTGAAGCCAAGATCGATATTAGCCTTGGAGGCCGAAACGAGTGCATGAACCACTTTCTCGACATTTCCGCCCGCAAGATAATGGGCCTCAAGGTCGTCGCGGTTCACGTCATTGAGCCCGGCCTTGTGAGCCTCGATGAGCGCACGCACTATAATTGATGCGGGCACCTTACGTATGCGCATCAGAAACAGCTGCATGAGCGAGATATGCACTCCGCTCACCCGCGCCGATATCCACAGGAAAAATGGCACATAGTAGAAAAATACGCTCAGGCACACAAGCAGTGCGGCTGCAAGCAGTACTATTGTCAATATCATACTGTTCATATTATTGGGTTTCTATATTTCGGAATTAACCACCTGGTTGGAGAGATGTTTCAGGTCGGCCTTTCGGGTTTCCAGGTCTCGTTCCATATTCAGGATCTCGCGTGTCACCGATTTCTCGCCGTGAGCATAGCGATCACGGAGCTGTGACAGGGATTTCTCCATCTCGACTATAGCCTTCTGCTCCTTGAGATAATTTTGCATCGCTGTACGGGCCATTGCTGACCGGAAATCGCTCAGACGGTGCACCACCCTGCCATCGGGCAGTGCGAAATCGAAATCTCTAGAAGCTACAGTGCGCCGGGCTTCCGAAGACTTGTCGATCCAGTTTCTCAACGTCTCATAGTCCACTCCCTGCACCCATGTGTCGGCTATTGAGGTCACCTTGGCATATCCGGCAAGGCCTGGCGTACCCACCTCGTAATTGATGCGCAACTCCTGGGGAATGAATGTATAGATCGTCACGCTGTCAGGTATCAGATTCCTGTCAGTAGCCCACCACCCTACTCCATTGATCTCATCAACGGCGTAGAGATAATCGTTAAATGGTGAGTTATAGGGCATACCCACATTCGACGGTTGCAAAAATCCATCCTCGTCACGACGCGAGATGAATATATCGAGACCTCCGAGCGATTCCTCGCCATCAGCGGCAAAATAGAGTGTCACGCCATCAGCCATAAGGAACGGATAAGCCACGCTCGTACCAGTATCAGCTCCGAACACCGAAGCGTAGTCAAACAGCTTGCGCGGTGAATCCCACGTGTTGTCCGACAGGCGGAACGACTCATACATCACCGATCCTCCGGCCGGATCTGCTCCTACCCATATCATATCATCGCCGGTCTCGGTGAGATAAGCCGGAGAAACGATATCATCGAGCCCAAGGCTGTCAAGCGCCTGGCTTGTCACCACGCGCTCCACGATAGGAGTCCCCTGGAATGAACCGGCACTGCGGGCTATTTTCACGAAATCAAAAAATTCCTCGGCCGGGACATTGATACTGTCGATTATCTGGATCTTCTCAACACGGTCGAGCATTGACTCTCCGAGGCTGATGCGACTCGACAGGTAATCGGTCCAGTCAACCGGTCCCGAATCCAGGCCATAAGAATAGTTCACATCCTTTTCGGCCTCGGCCTTGGTGCGCTTCTCCAGATACTTATCGAGATACTCGCGGGCCGACTCGAAATCATACATATAATATGATGCCTCGGCGGCTCCGAGATTTCCCTGGTTTCCGGCTTTCATGTAAAAAGGTATCGACTCGGCATACCGGCCCGCACCCTTGAGCGCGTCCCCGGCAGCACGGTTGAGCCCCTGATTGCGCGGAGCATCCTTGGCAGCCGCTACCACACGCGCCACCTCGCCATCCTCGGCTATGGCCTGCGCCGATGCGACGGGTGTGGCGAGCACACCCGTCAGCACAGCGAGATATGTGATCTTACGTAACGATGATATCATATAGCGAGATCGTGTACTTGAAAAATAATTATTTTGAAAGAGCCTCGTGCATGGAGGCGGCAGCTCTGCGTCCATCGCCCATAGCGAGGATCACTGTGGCACCGCCACGCACTATGTCGCCTCCGGCATACAGATCACCGAGCGACGACCTCATGGTCTCCTCATTGACCACGATTGTACCGCGACGCGAGATCTCAAGGTCGGCGATAGCGTTGGGGATAAGCGGGTTGGGCGATACGCCTACACTCACGATAGCCAGATCCACAGGAATCTCCTCTACAGCTCCGGGTATTGGCCGGGGCGAACGGCGTCCCGACTCGTCAGGCTCGCCAAGCTCCATGCGCTGTATCTTCATGGCGCGTATGCGTCCATGCTCATCGGCCAGATATTCGGTAGGATTGCACAGGGTCATGAACTGTACCCCCTCCTCCTTGGCGTGCTCCACTTCTTCGATTCGGGCAGGCATCTCGGCCTCGCTGCGACGATACACTATCATCGCCTCGGCTCCCTGTCGGCGTGCTGTGCGCACCGAGTCCATGGCGGTGTTACCGCCACCGATCACGGCCACGCGATGCCCCTTGAGCACAGGCGTGTCCTCACCGGGACGGCCGGCACCCATCAGGTTAATACGGGTGAGATACTCATTGCTCGACATCACGCCAATGAGGTTCTCGCCGGGGATACCCATGAAGCGGGGTAGTCCGGCACCCGAAGCCACGAAAATCCCCTTGTAGCCCATGGCGTGAAGATCATCATAGGACAGAGTCTTGCCGACCACACAATCCTTCACAAATTCAACACCGAGCGCACGCAGTCCGTCAATCTCGGCCTCGACCACGCTGTTGGGCAGACGGAATTCAGGGATACCATATTTCAGCACACCGCCTATCTCATGCAAAGCCTCATAGACTGTGACCTCATAGCCACGCTTGATCATATCACCGGCAAATGACAGTCCGGCAGGTCCTGATCCCACAACAGCAATCTTTATGCCATTGCTCTCGGGACGTTTCACCTCCACCGGATTGGCGGCACGCTCCATACGCTCGTAATCGGCGGCAAAACGCTCCAGATAACCGATAGCCACGGGAGCTTTCTTCATCTTGTTGTATATGCAACGTGACTCACATTGTTTCTCCTGGGGGCACACACGGCCACACACAGCGGGCAGAGCACTTGTATTCTTAAGCACCGCAGCAGCCTCGAGGAATTCTCCGCGCTCAACATTCTTGATGAATCCGGGTATATTTACTGCCACCGGGCATCCCTGCATACATTGAGGATCGGGACAATCGAGACAGCGCGAGGCCTCGAGAAGAGCCTGCTCGGCCGACAATCCCTGATTCACCTCCTCATTGCAGGTGACACGATAATCGGGCTGCAACTGAGGCATCACCACGCGCGGTGTTGCCGAACGATCCTTTGCAGTCTTGGCATTACGGAGAGCGACGCGCCACTGGGCATCGCGGGTATTATCTTGGTTCATTTCTGCTGATTCTCAAATATTGTAACTCTTCAATCGCATCATCATCTCATCAAAGTCCACCTTGTGAGCATCAAACTCGGGACCGTCGATGCACACAAACTTGGTCTTGCCGTCAACTGTCACGCGGCATGCGCCACACATTCCGGTGCCGTCAACCATAATGGTGTTGAGCGAGCACATGGTGGGGACGTCATACTTCTTGGTGGTCAGGGCGACAAACTTCATCATCACTGCCGGACCGATGGCCACAACGAGATCCACTTTCTCACGCTCGATCACCGACTCCACTCCGGCAGTCACAAGGCCCTTGCGTCCGGCCGATCCGTCGTCGGTCATCACTATCACCTCGTCGCTGTACTTAGCCACCTCATCCTCAAGAATCACAAGGTCAGCTGTACGTGCGGCCAGAATAGATATCACCCTATTGCCGGCCTGCTTCATGGCCTTGATTATAGGCAGAAGCGGAGCGACACCTACGCCACCACCACAGCACACCACGGTACCCACTTTCTCGATATGTGTAGCCTGTCCAAGCGGACCTACCACATCGGTAAGGAACTCGCCCGGTTCAAGGGCACAGATCTTACGGGTTGACACTCCCACCTCCTGCACTATCAGGGTGATGGTGCCATGCTCGATGTCAGCATCAGCTATAGTGAGAGGGATACGCTCTCCCCCCTCGCCGGCACGCACTATGACGAAGTGGCCCGCACGGCGCGAACGCGCTATCATAGGAGCCTCGACCACGAGTTTTACCACATGTTCCGAGAAATGCTCCTTGGATACAATCTTATTCATAAATAATGTGAAATGATCAGTTTTTCAGATTCACAAAGTTACAATATCTTATCTAATTATCATCACAATAAAGTCGAAAAAAAGCTGAAGCCACACTAAAATCAGCATGGCTTCAGCTTTTATATATTCCTTGTTGCAGAATCAGAATTCAGCCTTTCCGGGTGTGCGGGGGAAAGGTATCACGTCACGGATATTGGTCATACCTGTAACGAACAGCACCAGACGCTCGAATCCGAGTCCGAATCCCGAGTGAGGCACTGTGCCGAAACGGCGTGTGTCGAGATACCACCACATATCCTTCATGGGGATATCGAGCTCCTCGATACGTGCAAGCAACTTGTCATAGTTCTCCTCACGCTCCGATCCGCCTATGATCTCGCCGATGTTGGGGAACAGCACATCCATCGCACGCACGGTCTTGCCGTCCTCATTCTGCTTCATGTAGAACGCCTTGATCTCCTTGGGATAGTCGGTAAGAATCACGGGCTTCTTGAAATGTTCCTCCACGAGATAACGCTCATGCTCGCTCTGCAGGTCGGTACCCCAGTGAACGGGGAACTCAAACTTGCGACCCGACTCCTCGAGAATCTTCACGCCCTCGGTATAAGTCAGACGCACGAAATCATTGTCGGCCACAAAACGGAGACGCTCCTCCAGATCCTTGTCGAAACGCTCCGAGAGCGCACGTATATCATCGATATTATGCTCAAGAGCGTAATTGATACAATACTTCACGAAATCCTCGGCAAGATCCATGTTGTCAGAGATGTCGTAGAAAGCCATCTCAGGCTCAATCATCCAGAACTCCGAGAGGTGACGCGGAGTATTGGAATTTTCGGCACGGAATGTAGGGCCGAATGTGTAGATCTGTCCCAGCGCTGTGGCTCCAAGCTCTCCCTCGAGCTGACCCGATACGGTAAGAGCGGTAGGCTTGGCATAGAAATCCTTGCTGTAATCCACCTTGCCCTCATCATCCTTGGGGAGATTGTTGAGGTCGAGAGTGGTCACCTGGAACATAGCGCCGGCACCCTCGCAGTCACTGGCTGTGATAAGGGGGGTGTGGAAGTAGTAAAATCCGCGCTCGTTAAAGAATTTGTGTATCGCAAATGCGAGTGAGCTACGGATGCGGAGCACTGATCCGAAGAAATTGGTGCGGGGACGCAGATGTGCGATCTCGCGCAGGAACTCCAGTGTGTGTCCCTTCTTCTGCAAGGGATATGATGCGGGATCGGCTGTTCCATACAGCTCAAGAGTGTCGGCCTGTATCTCGGTCGACTGTCCCTTGCCCATCGACTCCACGAGCTTGCCGATGACACGGATACTCGAGCCGGTGGTCACGGGTTTGAGCTGTTCGTCGGTAAACCGGCTCATGTCGAGCACAACCTGGATATTATTGACCGATGAACCGTCATTGAGCTGTACAAACTGCACATGTTTGTTACCACGGCGGGTACGCACCCAGCCTTTAGCCTCGACTTCCGTTCCCATGAGGGATGAATCCGAAAGCAGATCCTTTACGGTGGTTCTTTTCATAATGATTGGCAATATATTTGTTTCGCAAGCCAAGCCTGAATCATCGGCCTGACTTGCGAAATATTTTAGGTTAATTATTCAAATGAACCCATCTTGAGGTAGTTTACCTCCTCCTGGGTGAGATAGCGCCAGCGACCACGGGGCAGGTTCTTCTTGGTGAGACCTGCGAAGTACACACGGTCGAGCTTGGTCACATGGTAGCCGAGGCTCTCGAAGATGCGACGCACGATGCGGTTGCGACCCGAGTGGATCTCTATACCGGCCTGGTTGCGGTCAGTCTCGGTAGCATACGAGATGGCATCGGCATGGATGGGTCCGTCCTCAAGCTCGATACCGTCGGCAATGCGCTGCATGTCGTCCTCGGCGATATCATGGTCGGTCCACACATGGTAGATCTTCTTCTTCACAAATTTGGGATGAGTGAGCTTCGATGCAAGATCTCCGTCGTTGGTGAGCAGGAGCACACCGGTGGTGTTACGGTCGAGACGACCTACGGGATATATACGCTCGTCACATGCTCCCTTCACGAGATCCATCACAGTAAGACGTCCGTTGGGATCATCGCTTGTGGTCACACAGTCCTTGGGCTTATTGAGCAGGATGTAGCACTTCTTTTCCAGTGTCACCACCTTCTCATCGTACTCTACCACATCGCTGTGGCTAATCTTGGTTCCGAGTTCGGTCACTACCTCACCGTTCACCTTGATCAATCCCTGGAGGATGAATTCATCGGCCTCGCGACGCGAGCACAAGCCGGCATTGGCCATATACTTGTTGAGACGCACCTGCTCGTTGGGATCGGGCAGCGGAGTCTCGTATTCTATACGCTTGGGTCTCGGAGTGAAGCTACGTCCACCCTGGGGCATACCATACTGATTCTGGCGCGGGCCCTTGTTCTGGTATCCGCCCTGCTGACGGTTGTTCTGATAACCGCCTTGACGGTTGTTCTGATAGCCACCCTGACGGTTGTTCTGGTAGCCACCCTGCTGACGGGGCTGATAGCCACCCTGCTGACGGGGCTGGTAGCCACCCTGCTGACGGGGCTGATAACCGCTCTGCTGGCGGGGCTGATAACCGCCCTGCTGACGGGGCTGATAGCCACCCTGCTGACGGGGCTGATAACCGCCCTGCTGGCGGGGACGATAACCGCCCTGGTTGTTGTATCCGCCCTGACGGTTGTTATAGTTGTTGCGGGGCTGATAGCCACCCGATGCAGGAGTCTCGTTTTCGCCAGTTGCATTTTCCGAGACTGCTCCGTCGGTGGGCTGACCCTCTACCTGAGGTACACGTGGACGGGGCTGATAGCCACCGTTGTGCTGACGGGGCTGATAGCCGCCTTGATTACCGTATCGATTGTTCTGGTAACCGCCTTGATTATTGTAGCGGTTGTTCTGATATCCACCCTGGCGGTTGTAGTTGTTACGAGGCTGATAAGAACGCTGCGGACGGTCCCCATAAGCCTGTCCACCATAAGTGTTGTGCTGTTCATGCTGTCCCTCGGCATTGTTCTCGGTCGAAGGAGCGAAATCCCCCGACACATTCTCTCGACCATTGTCATGCGAATCGGATGAATAAGGGCGCGCTCCGATGCGTGGTCTTTTACCTTTCTTTTCGTTGCTGTCCATGATAGCTTTTTAGAATTGGATGTGAAGTGATTAGATATTTTCCGGCCTCGCGGCTGGCTTTTTTGTATTAAATACTAATGATAAATATTACTTATTAATGTTGTTTATTGATTATGTTATGGAAACGATTTTGGACGTTAATTTGTTGATATTAACGTGTGAAATAGTTTCACAAAGGTAATAATTATTACACAATAAGTCAATAATATCGTATTCATAAAGAATGTTAAATTTCAAAACTTCACTAAACTTCTCTCGATTTGCCAAGTCATAATTATACATCCGACGACCTGACGGAACAAAAAACAAACGAACAAACAAATAACAAACAAATAACAAACAAATAACAAACAAATAACAAACAAATAATAACGAACAAATAAAACTGAACATGAAGAAGAAACTTTTCAGCATCGCTCTTGCATTCGCCTGCCTTGCAGGCCCTGTAGCCGTATCGGCCCAGACTCCTGCCTCAACTCCACAGAACAAGGAGCAGAAGGCATGTTGCAAGGATGGCAAACAGCAGAAGCGCCCCAACCCGTTTGACGGGCTGAACCTCTCCGAGAAGCAGCAATCCGAGCTCAAGGCGCTCGCCGAAAGCCGCAGGGCCGAGATGAAGAAAAACGACGCCGATCGCAAGGCCCGTAAAGCCGAGGACAAGGCCAAGAAACAGCAGGCCAAGGCTGATAAGATGCAGGCCCGCAAGGACTATCTCGCAAAGATCAAGGGCATACTCACTCCCGAGCAGTATGTACAGTTCCTCGAGAACTCTTTCCTCAACGACCGTGGCGGCATGGTCATGGGACATGGCAAAAAAGGCAAGATGCACCACAGCAAGCCCGGAAAGGACGGCAAGCACAAGGGTGGCCCGCGGGGACAGAAACCCGCCCAGCCTCAGGCCGACAAGCAGAACGCCAACTGATTAAGCTATCATAACTTTTTTACACATTCTCCATCTACTCCTCTATCACTCACGCTCCAACCGAGGGATTAAATATCAAGCAGTTCTTATTTTGCCTATGCGCAAAATAAGAACTGCTTTTTTTATCTATCGGAGAGATGCGCCCATGGGCGCATCCCGTAGTATGACATGATTAGCGCTGTACGCGACCGTTGGCGTTACCACCGGCGAGCGACTTAACTTCGTCAACCGATACGAGGTTGAAGTCACCGGGGATAGTGTGCTTGAGAGCCGATGCGGCCACAGCAAACTCGAGAGCGTCAGCCTGGTTGTCCATGGTAAGAAGACCGTGGATCACACCACCCGAGAACGAGTCACCACCACCTACGCGGTCAATGATGGGGTTGATGTCGTAACGCTTGGACTCGTAGAACTCCTCGCCATTGTAGATCATAGCCTTCCAGCCATTGTGGGTAGCCGAGAACGACTCGCGGAGTGTGGAGATCACATACTTAAAACCAAACTCCTTGGCCATAGCCTTGAAGATACCCTTGTATCCCTCGGCGTTGGTCTCGCCACCTTCTACGTCAGCATCGGGCTTGAAGCCGAGACACAGCTCAGCATCCTCCTCGTTACCGATGCACACGTCAACGTACTGCATGAGAGGACGCATGATTGACTGAGCCTTCTCCTTGGTCCAGAGCTTCTTGCGGAAGTTGAGGTCAACCGATACGGTCACGCCGTGACGCTTGGCAGCCTCACATGCGAGACGGGTAAGCTCGGCAGCCTTGTCCGAGATAGCAGGGGTAATACCGCTCCAGTGGAACCAGTCGGCACCTTCCATGATTGCATCGAAATCGAAATCCTCGGGATCAGCCTCAGAGATAGCTGAGTGAGCACGGTCATAGATCACCTTGGAGGGACGCATGGATGCGCCGGTCTCGCAGTAATATATACCTACGCGCTCGCCACCACGTGCGATGTGGTCGGTGTGAACGCCATAACGGCGGAGGGCGTTGAGAGCGGCCTGACCGATCTCATGCTTGGGGAGTTTTGACACGAAATATGCGTCATGGCCATAGTTGGCGCAGCTTACGGCTACATTAGCCTCGCCGCCACCCCAGATGACGTCAAAATTGTCTACCTGTACGAATCGATAGTTCCCGGCAGGGGAAAGGCGGAGCATGATCTCGCCTAAAGTAACTACTTTACTCATGGTTAAAATTTGATATATAGGTTTTATTTGGCTTTCTTGATAATTGTTCTTGTCATTCAGGTGCATTATGCCGAGCTTCATCGGCATCTATGCCCTCCATAAGTCTCTTGGCATCGACATACTTGATGATTCCTTCGGCCACCATCTTGGCATCCTGCATTGCATGGACAACAGTGGCTGGACGATTGGTGACATCACCTCCGGCAAACACGCCACGGCGGGTAGTCATTCCGTAAGGGGTCTCACGGGTGAGCACATATCCTTTTGGATCGACATCTATACCCTCGGTAGTGGAAACAATGCGTGATGCCGGAGCGCTACCCACGGCCAGGATCACTCTGTCGACATCCATGCGGGACTTTTCGCCCTCGGTGTCTACCGTAATGCTTCGCAAGCGATTGTCGTCGCCACCCTCGATCTCGGTCACCGAGGATTTCCATAGGAACTTCACGCCCTCGGCCACAGCGTCATCATACTCAGCTTTCAAGGCGCTCATCTCGTTGACGGTGCGGTGATAGATAACCGTGACTTCCGACGATCCCATACGCAAGGCTGTACGGGCAGCATCGATTGCGGTATTTCCGCATCCTATCACGGCCACTTTATCGCCATTGCCCACTATCACCTCCTTACGGTCAATGAAGCCCGACTGGTAGAGACTCACCCTGCGCAGAAACCATATAGCCTGGCGCACTCCGGGATGATCAATCCCGGGGATCGGGAGCTTCTTGGGTTTGCCGGTTCCGGTGCCCATGAATATGGCATCGAATCCGCGGGCGAAAAGGTCATCGATAGTGAAATCGCGACCTATTGTGGTCATGAGATGGAATGTGACGCCAAGATTCTCGATCTTCTTTATCTCGCGACGCACCACTTCCTTGGGTAAGCGGTACTCGGGGATACCGAACATCAACACGCCTCCGGGCTCGGATTCCATCTCGAATATCTCTACCTTGAAACCCTTACGGGCAAGATCGCCCGCGATAGTCAGTCCGGCAGGACCACTGCCTATCACGGCAACCGATCCACGCGTCTTTTCCGGTATGGCCTCGTGGGTGAGACCTGCGGCACAGTCAAAATCGGCAACGAACCGCTCGAGCTTACCTATGTTGATATGCTCGCCCTTTTTATTAAGCACGCAACTTCCCTCACACTGCCTCTCGTGACCGCACACGCGACCACACACGGCAGGGAGATTACTGCGTGTATTGATTATTGACATTGCATTGCCAAAGTTTCCCTTGGCGAGTTCCGCGATCCACTCAGGAATATCATTGCTGATAGGACACCCCTTCTTACACAAGGGCACCTTGCAGTGCAGACACCTCTGTGCCTCATGCACCGCCTCGGGAAGAGTGTAATTCTCGGATACTTCCTTAAATTCGTTCATGCCGATTTATTTGAAGTCGTTCTGTTTCATCGGTGAGCTGGGCCATGCCCTCCTCCACCGATACTATATATTACACTATGCGTGCATTCCTTTTTTTCAGGATCACGCATAGTGTAAGGATCATTGTTAATTTAATGATGAAGTCAGGTGCTGACAACCCGGTTTACTTCATCTCGGGATAGGTGATCTTGTCCATGTCGCCATAGTTGAGGTTCTCTCCACCCATGCCCCAGATGAACATGTAGTTGGAGGTACCTGCAGCAGCATGAATCGACCACTCGGGCGACATGATGGCCTGCTCATTGTGGAGCCAAACCACGCGGTTCTCCTGGGGCTCGCCCATGAGATGGCAGATGGCATTTCCTTCAGGAACATTGAAATAGAAGTAAGCCTCCACACGACGGTCGTGAGTGTGGGCAGGCATGGTGTTCCACACGCTACCGGGCTTGAGCTCGGTAAGGCCCATCTGGAGCTGGCAGGGACCCTCCTCAAGCACATTGTTCACGATGAGCTGGTTGATCACGCGGTCGTTGCTCTCCTCCATCGATCCGGCGGCAAAGCTATTGGCCTTGATCGAACCCTTGCGGCCATCAATGGTGATGAGCTGGGTCTTGTAAGCCTTGTGGGCGGGAGTGGAGTTGAGATAGAATTTCGCGGGATTGGAAGCATCCTTGCTGCGGAAAGTCACCTTCTTGTTGCCACGTCCCACATAGAGGGCGTCCTTAAAGCGGAGTTCGTAATCCTTGCCATCGACAGTCACGATACCGTCACCACCGATATTGATCACACCCAGCTCGCGACGCTCGAGGAAATACTCGGCCTTGAGCGGATCAATAGTCTCAAGCTCCATGACCTTGGACACGGGGATAACTCCACCGAATATCAAGCGGTCATACATCGAGTAAGTGAGATTGATCTTGTCCTGCTCCATGACCTTGGGCATCATGAAACGTGAACGCAACTGGGCGGTGTCATAATGCTTGACATCATCGGGATGACAAGCTCTCTGGACGGTATATTCAGTCTGAGCCATAGCAGAAATTGAGGCTAATGCAAGTGAAACTGTAAGAAAAATCTTTTTCATTATAGTAGTTATTCTGTTGTTTCGATAGTATCGGAATTCTTGGCAATCATATTATTCTGATTGCGTATAATCAGCACGCGGTTCCACACCATGAGGCCAAGCGTGATCAGCACAAGGATGCCGGCACCAATCCACTTGAGGCCGATCGAGCACTGATAGATGACCCAAGCGAGAGGACTTGATGCAAAATCGAGGCTTCCGCCATCAAAATTGGCAGGGATGGCCACGGCAGCATCGCCTGTAGCGGCAAACACGTCCTTGGCGGCGAGAGTGAACGCCGGAGCGAGGTTGGTGACAAAGTAAAGACCGATAGTGAGGACTACGAGACCCACAATAAAGGTTTTCACCACACTACCCTTGGTATAAGGAAGCACGAGGGGGAACACATAGAACATGCCGGCAAGCGATGCGAGCGGCAGGAACTGGTTGCCGGGAAGCGCCACAGCGAGCATGAGGGTCACGGGGATCAGAAGAATCGACACCACGAGAGTGGTGGGATGACCGATCACAAGCGCGGGGGTCATACCGATGTTGAGACCGTCGGCGCCCTTGAACTTACGGGCCACAAGGCTACGGGTAGCCTCGCTGATAGGACGCAAGCCTTCGATGAACAGCACGGTCACACGGGGGATAAGTTCCATGACGGCACCCATCTTGATACCGAGGCCGAGGATGTAAGGGATCTTCTCGACGATCTCGTTCCATGTATTACATGTGAGGCAACCTATCACCACTCCCACTACGACACCGAGGAACAACGGCTCGCCGAGCAAGCCGAACTTCTTCTTAAGGCCCTCGGCATCGATCTCGAGCTTATTCATTCCGGGAATAGCATCAAGCCCCTTGTTGATAGCCCATGCGAAAGGCACGAAACCGGCACAGAAAGGCTGAGGAATCGAAATGCCGTCCATATCCTTGTAGAAGCCCTGAAACTTCTTGGCGGTCATGTCGGCGATAATGAGTGTGAGAATGTAGCAGATTATAGCACCGAAGAATCCCCACATGATGGAATCGCTCGCAAAATATATGATCGCGCCGATAAACGCGAAGTGCCAGTAGTTCCACAGGTCGATATTTACGGTGCGGGTAGTCTTGGTAATAAGCATCAGGAGGTTAACACCCAGACATACCGGGATGATAAACGCTCCGACAGCTGTATTGTAGGCCACCGATGCGGCAGCCGGCCAGCCCATATCAAACACTTTGAGCTGGAGATCGTATATATTTACCACGGTATCAAGCGCCGGGCCGAGAGCGGTGGTGAGAAGGGCTGTCACAATCGACAGGCCGATGAAACCAACGCCAACCTTAAGTCCCGATTTCAGCGCATCGCCAAACTTGATGCCGATACAGAGGCCGAGCACGGTAAAGATGATAGGCATCATCACTGCCGCGCCCAGTCCTATGATATAGGAAAATACCTGTTCCATTATTTAGGTTGCTTTCCTATGTAAGCCAGTATGCCTCCGTCGACATACAGCACATGTCCGTTCACAAAGTCAGAAGCATCCGAAGCAAGGAACACGGCCGGTCCCATCAGATCCTCGGGTGTACCCCAGCGTGCGGCCGGAGTCTTGGAGATGATGAACTGGTCAAACGGATGACGGCTTCCGTCGGGCTGGATCTCACGCAGAGGAGCAGTCTGCTCGGTAGCGATATAGCCCGGGCCGATACCGTTGCACTGGATGTTGTACTCACCAAACTCGGAGCAGATGTTGCGGGTAAGCATCTTGAGACCACCCTTGGCAGCCGCATAAGCGCTTACTGTCTCACGGCCAAGCTCGCTCATCATCGAACATACGTTGATGATCTTACCGTGACCCTTCTTGATCATTCCGGGAATTACAGCCTTGGCGCAGATATAGGGAGCGATGAGATCCACATCGACAACGCGACGGAAATCCTCAACATTCATCTCGGTCATGGGGATACGCTTGATAATACCGGCATTGTTCACAAGAATATCGATTGTGCCTACAGTTGCCTCGATGTCAGCGACCATAGCCTTGACAGCGGCCTCGTCGGTCACGTCGCAAAGATAGCCCTTTGCATCGATTCCAAGCTCTTTGTAAGCCTTCATGCCACGGTCGACAGTCTCCTGGCGAGAGCAGTTGAACACTATCTTTGCACCTGCTTCAGCATAGGCCTGGGCAATAGCGAGGCCGATACCGTAAGCCGCGCCGGTCACAAGGGCCACCTTGCCCTCGAGAGAAAAGTTTACCATTTTTAGTATAAATTTAGTGTTATAGATTTCAAGGTCACAGGTAACGGTAGCAAAGGTACTCAAAATTTACAGTAATATCCGCATTGACGCCAATAATTTTAAATATTTTTTCTTAAGAAACACAAAAGCACATTCATTTTCTTTGTACATTTGCGTCATAAAATCCATTAGTGCCAAAAACGACCATGACTCAGCACACAATAAATGTAACGCCGGAAAAAGTGAACAACGACCGGCGTATCCTCGAGCTGCTGGCGCAGACGTTCCCTAACATAAGCGCGGCAAGCACCGAGATAATCAACCTCGAGGCCATACTGAATCTACCCAAGGGGACTGAACATTTCGTAGCCGATCTGCACGGCGAGCACGAGGCTTTCCTGCATATATTGAAGAATGCGTCAGGAAATATAAAGCGCAAAGTGACCGACCTGTACGGCACCACTATGCTCGACAGCGAGATCCGCCAGCTGTGCGCGATGATATATTACCCCGAGGAAAAACTCCAGGCTATAAAAGCCGAACAGGAGGACCTCGATGATTTCTACAATATCACACTGCATAAACTGGTGAAGGTGTGCCGGAGCGTATCTTCAAAATACACCCGCTCCAAGGTAAGAAAGGCTCTGCCAAAGGAATACGCCTACATCATCGAGGAGCTCCTGCACGAATCAGGCGGCGACTACGACAAACATGCCTATTTCAACCGCATCATCGAGACAATCATCACCACCGGACAAGCCGAGCCGTTCATCATTGCCCTGTGCAACGTGATACAGAAGCTCAGCATCGACCAGCTGCACATACTCGGTGACATATACGACCGTGGCCCCGGAGCCCACATCATTATGGACACCCTCTGCCACTACGGCAACTGGGATATCCAATGGGGCAACCACGACATTTTATGGATGGGAGCAGCCGCCGGCAATGACGCTTGTATCGCAAACGTGCTAAGAGTATCGTTGCGCTACGGCAATCTGGCCACTCTCGAGGACGGCTACGGAATAAACCTGATGCCACTGGCCACGTTTGCGATGGAGGCTTACGCCGACGATCCATGCAAGGACTTCGAGACAAAATCGGTTGAGGAAGGAAACACCCACACTGTCAAGACCCTCAAGCTGATGGCCAAGATGCACAAGGCCATAGCCATCATACAGTTCAAGCTCGAAGGAGCATTGATAGAAAAGCATCCCGAATGGGGCATGGCCGACCGCAGGCTCCTGCATCAGATAGATTTCGAGAATGGTACCGTCAACATCGACGGCAAGACCTACAAGATGAACGACACCCATTTTCCGACCATAAACCCCAAAGATCCATACGCTCTGACACCAGAAGAGCTGCACCTCGTCCACAAACTGCACCACTCATTCACTGTAAGCACAGGGTTAAGAAGGCACATCGAGACGCTTCTGTCGCACGGTTGCATGTATGGAATCTACAACAGCAACCTGCTGTTTCACGCATCTATGCCACTGAATGACGACGGCACCTTGAAAGAAGTGGAGGTGAGAGGCCGCAAGTTAAAGGGTAAAGAGCTCATGACCGGAATCGGGATGATGTTGCGCTCAGCATTCAATGACGATGCCCCTGAACAGGACAAGGATTATGCCAGGGATTATTACTGGTACTTGTGGTGCGGACCTGATTCCCCCTTGTATGACAAAAACAAGATGACGACCTTCGAGAGATATTTCATCGATGATCCTGAAGCCAAAAAGGAGGAGAAGGGCGCCTACTACAAGCTCAGGGACAATGAGGAGGTGTGCGACATGATCCTTGATGAATTTGGAGTGGAAGGTTCGGATCGCCATATTATAAACGGTCACGTACCCGTGCGCACCGGCCGTGGAGAAAGCCCCATACGCGCCAACGGCAAACTGATGGTGATTGATGGCGGATTTGCCAAGGCTTACCACAAGACCACAGGCATAGCCGGATACACGCTGATATATCACAGCAGCAACTTTGAGTTGGTGGAGCACGAGCCGTTCACATCGGTGGAGGATGCAATAAAGAACGGTAGCGACATCGTGAGATCCAAGAAGATGGTGGAGCAGACCGCAAGCCGCAAGTGCGTGAGAGACACCGACAACGGCAAGGTGCTCCAAAGCCAAATCGGAGAGCTCACCGAACTACTATATGCCTTCCGTCACGGCATGATCAAGGAAGCAAACAGGCAGAGGACATAATATCAGCCTAAAGATCCGCTCCATATCGAGTTGAAAACATACGCGCAGCAAAAGCGCCCCTATTAAAAGAGTGGCACCCCCTAACGCATTGGGGATGTCACTCTTCGATTTATGCAGAAAATCCAATATGTGCCTTACAATATGTTCTGACGGTGCGCTATTACCATTCATATCCGATGGTCACTCCGACATTGTTCATCGTGACCGATCCGGACTTCCAATAGTAGTTGTGATTGGAGGTCAACAGCTGATAGGATATACCCACATTGAACGCCTGACGGCTGTTCTTGGTGTTGACGGGGATACGCACGCCTATTGTCGGTTTCAGATAGAACTGGGTTTCGTTGGACAAATAAGCATTCTCCATGCGCAGATAGCTTGAGCCCAACAGCCATGCGGCACCTACTTTCAGATCAATGAACGCCGATACCGACGACTCGTTGCCGAGATTGAAGCGGAAATCGGTGAAAACAGGTATCATCACCTTGGTCTTGGTAGTCTCATAGTAATCATACGGATCCTGCGGGGCTTCGGTGCCGAGCAGATCGTGGCCCTGAGACATGGCGACATCCACGCCGAGACCTACACCCATGAAGAACCATGACGTGTACCTGAATCCCTGGCTTGTGGAAATACCTATGAAGTTAGCCCGGTTGTCACCGATACCGGCCGTACCGCTGAAATCCACATAGCCTTTATAATTCAGACCTCCGGACAATGCCGGAGAGAGCAGACTCGGAATCTGGTTGGCTATTTCATAATACTGCGCGCGGGCCGGGACCGATACCATCAACAGCGCGAAAGCAATGGCCGAGAAGAGTAAGCGTTTCATATAGTGCTTGTTTTGATGCTTGTGAGACTATACAGTTGGAGTGATCACACACTCACCTATAATAACAATACAACCCGCCAGGATGTTTAAAACAGTTAAAAAGCGCGTCCTCATCCTGAATCGGGGGACGAGGACGCTTTGCAAGCTGTAAGTAAGGATTAATATAGCTTTCGACGCTCAGTTTCGGCCGGGCATCGCGCTATTTTTCTATTGTATAGGTCACAAATACCGTGGTTACGGGATTCGTGCCACCATATCAATATTTGCGACGCTTCTGCTCGTAAACGAGTGTCAACGAGGGAAGATCACACACCTCAGCCGGGCCGAAGTACTGGATGGGGCCGGGATAGGTGTAGCAAGTACCGATCTTCCATGCCTCACGTTCCTTGGCGAACTTGAGGAAGGGTGCGCCATCGAGCTCTACAAGAGCCTTGCGGATAACGGGCTTCATGTGGCCGTGGCGACGCTCCATGTTCATCATCATGGTGATGGGGATACCACCGGCTACCCAGTTGACGGGAGCGAAGGTGAGATTGCGGAGGCTCGACATGTATCCGGTCACACCCGATGCGATAAGGCAAGCGGCTGTGAAGCCGAGGCCATAGCAGTAGTTGGCATCGAAGTTGGAGGGATCGGCGCAACGGCCTTCGTAACCGAAGAAGTGGTGCATTGTGGAGTATTTTCCATTGTACTCACCCTTGGCAGCAAGTTCCTCAAGACGCTTTCCTACCATTTCGGAGAGGAGCTTCTCGGTCTCGATGAGCGACACCTGTACATTGCCGTGGGGGTCGCGGTCGAGAGTGAGCTGACGGGCAACACCTGCGGGCAGAGACTCGTAGGTGGCTGCACACTCGGGGGTAAGGTTGCTGATGACCCATGCACGCTGATCCTCGGCGGGAAGAGCGGCGAACTCCTCGGCCTTGGCTGCGAGCAGGTCGTTAAGCTCGGCGATGAGCTTCTTGACAGCGGGAATGAACTCGATCAGACCTTCAGGAATGAGGACAACACCATAGTTCATGCCATTGTTGGCACGGGCTACGACAGCCGATGCGATCTCATCAACCACCTGGTCGAGAGTCATATTCTTGGCCTCAACCTCCTCGGAGATGATACAAACGTTGGGCTGGCACTGGAGAGCGCACTCGAGAGCGATATGCGAAGCTGAACGGCCCATGAGCTTGATGAAGTGCCAATACTTTTTGGAGGAGTTGCAGTCACGCTGGATGTTTCCGATAACCTCAGAATAAACCTTGGTAGCGGTATCAAAACCGAAAGAGGTCTCGATCACATTGTTCTTGAGGTCGCCGTCGATAGTCTTGGGCACACCGATCACCTGTACACCGGCATCGATAGACTTGTAGTACTCAGCGAGGATGGCGGCGTTGGTGTTGGAATCGTCTCCGCCGATGATAACGAGAGCCGAGATATTGAGCTCGCGAAGAATTTCAAGACCCTTGTCGAACTGCTCCTTGGTCTCGAGCTTGGTGCGTCCGGAACCGATGATGTCGAAACCGCCGGTGTTACGATACTCGTCGATGATGTCGGCGGTGAGTTCCTTGTAGTTGTGATCAACAAGACCACCGGGGCCCATGAGGAAACCATAAAGTTTGCTGGAGCGATTGATAGCCTTGATGCCATCGAAAAGACCGCTGATCACGTTGTGACCGCCAGGGGCCTGACCACCTGAAAGAATCACGCCTACGTTAACAGGCTTGGACGACTCGGAAGCAGGAGCCTTCTCGAACACGAGTTCGGGAAGACCATAAGTATTGGGGAAAAGCTTCTTGATCTCTTCCTGATCACCGGCCGACTGGGTAGGCTCCCCTTCCTTAACCTTCACACCGCCTGTGAGGACGATGGGAAGCTGGGGGCGATAAGCCGCGCGGGCAATCTGCAACGCACTTTTTTTCATTATCTTAGATATTGATGTATATTGTAGAATTTTGCTTGTGAAATCAATCGCAAAAGTAACAAAAAGAAATGAATTTTTCAAAACTAAATACCTAATAATTGTAACGAGGGCTAAATGGAGATATTTATTCCCGAACAAAATCCTGAAATCTGGCCACAAGAGCGAATGTATTTAGTTAAAATACGCAAATTATTGTAAAATATAAAATCCCGGCAGTGATGTATATTTCACAACATATCCGCAAGTTATCAAATTATATCGCACGTTTGATTTAACATTATTCAAAAACATTCTGTACTCTCTCCAATAATTTTTAAAGATTCCATCCATTAATCGGCGATTCACTTAGTTAATTTATGCAAATTATTGTATAAAAACAGAGCAAAACGGCATATTTGTTAACAAACTGCACACAAAGTGCTAAAAGGCGTTACTAAGCGTCAAGGATGTTTTCAATATGCCCAATATGGCCAGCATCAAAGAGTTGGCATTTTGCAAGGTGCGAAATTATTCGTAACTTTGCAGTGCAAGTCGAGACAAGACTGCATGAATGGATTGAAACCAAATTAATAATTGTCAACACAGACAAGCAAATCATTGGAAAAATGACATTAAACATCAAGCATATATTAACAATAATCATATCACTCTCAGGAATAGCAAGCCTACAAGCCGCTCCTACCGCCAATAACTACCGCCTGCCCGCACAGCATTTCAAAAGCGTAGTGGACACGTCGGAAGAATTGGTGAAATGTGCATTCGAGAGCGCACGCGAAAATTCGCCATTCGCCATGACTCAAAACATGGCCGAGGAGAACAATGACGAGCACTCTCAGCTGATAGGTCAAATGAAAGAGTTTGCATCGCAGTTCTTAGGCACACGCTACCGCCTTGGCGCAGCCGGTCCGAAACAGTTTGACTGCTCGGGTTTTGTAGGTTACGTATTCCGCAACTTCGGCTTTGACCTGCACCGCGATTCACGCAGTCAGTTCCTGCAGGGCGAAAAGGTAGACAAGAACGATCTGAAGCCCGGCGACCTGCTTTTCTTCTCAAGCCGTTCGAGCGGTAAGGGTCGTGTAGGACACGTAGCGATGGTAACAGATGTCAATGAGGACGGTTCGTGCCGATTCATACATGCTTCCTCATCCAAGCGTGGAGTTGTCTACCAGAATTTCCCCGACAACGGCTATTACTCCAAACATTATATCGGAGCGAAAAGAATAATTGGTTCATCAATATAATCCACATAGATAATACTAACCAGCAGAAGCAGAAAGAAGAATAAAAGACATTTTTTAGATCGAGAGAGTTTTGAGTGGCCCGCACGACAACGGGCCACTTTTTTATACTCTTTACATGCTTATCGACAGGAAAATGCGATATGACGGTTGGCTATAAATTTCATCGGGCACATAGCAGGGAATAGATATAATGGCTCCTGCCCTCACGGGTGGGAGTCATTTGTATTTTATTGTTGTAGCAGTATGTCAAGGGGCGCTTGCCGAGCTATGAGGGGAGTTTATAGGTTTAGAAGTTTATTGGTTTAGGGGTTTATGGGGTTATAAGTTTAAGGGCATGTTCTTTTTTACCATGAACACAATCCGCTGACATGCCCGGGACTATTATTCCATTTTTCCTATTTACCTGTTCTGTAACCTTATTGCTGGTTCCGGTGGGAACGGCGGAGGTCGGCTCTCCGCTTAAGTGGGTATGGGTGGTGGGGGATTTGG
>JAMPHR010000004.1:122608-133248 GCA_023663345.1 Paenibacillus sp.
CAGCTCAAGAACAAGTTCATCAACTTCGTTCGCCGCGACTTCAAGGAGAAATGGCTCGCCAACCAGGGTGATCCCTCAGCTGTGATCAAAATCCTCGAGAAGATCAACCCCAACGCCCTCATCATCGGCTTCGCCCGTCGTTTCGCCACCTACAAGCGCGCTCACCTGCTCTTCACCGACCTTGACCGTCTCGCACGCATCGTCAACAACGAGCAGTTCCCTGTGCAGTTCATCTTCTCCGGCAAGGCTCACCCCGCCGACGGCGCCGGCCAGGGCTTGATCAAGCGCATCATGGAGATCTCCCACATGCCTCAGTTCCAGGGCAAGATCATCTTCCTTGAGGACTACAACATGATTGTGGCCAAGCGTCTCGTTACCGGTGTCGACATCTGGCTCAACACCCCCACCCGTCCCCTCGAGGCATCGGGTACTTCGGGCGAGAAGGCCGAGATGAACGGCGTGCTCAACTTCTCGGTACTCGACGGATGGTGGTACGAAGGCTACCGTCTCGACGAGAAGGCCGGATGGGCTCTCACCGACAAGCGCACATTCACCGACCAGGCTCAGCAGGACAAGCTCGACGCAGCTACTATCTACTCGATGCTCGAGAACGAGATCATCCCCCTCTACTTCGCCAAGAACTCCAAGGGATACTCGCCCGAGTGGATCCAGTACATCAAGCGCTCCATCGGCCACATCGCTCCTCAGTACACCATGCAGCGCATGATCGAGGACTACATCGCCCGCTTCTACTCTCCCGAAGCCAAGCGTTTCGCAGCCCTCTCGGCCGACAACGACAAGCTCGCCAAGGAGATTGCCGCTTGGAAGCAGAAAGTGGCAGCTGCTTGGGACGGCATCAAGGTGCTCGACGTTCACACCAAAGAGGATATCCACCAGAACAACACCACCGGCGAACCCTTCACCTCGGTTGTTAAGATCGACGCCAACGGTATCGCCGACGACATAGCTCTCGAGCTTGTAGTCGATAAGATCGAGAACAACACCGAGAAGCGTTGGGTAACCGCTCCCTTCAAGGTGGTTAGCAAAGAAGGTCAGATCGTGACCTTCGAGGTTCAGGACAAGCTCCGCGATCCCGGTGTGTTCCGCTACGGTTTCCGTATGTATCCCACCAACCCCAACCTGCCCCACCGTCAGGACTTCGCGTTCGTTCGTTGGATCTAAAATCCGTTATTTCTGATTGAAAATCAATACATCTCTCCGGCTTGGAAAAACTTTTTCTCTGCCGGAGAGTTTTTAATTTATAACTTCTTATGAAAAAATCCGTCATCTACACCGCTATAATAGCATCAGTCATGGCTCTCATCTCATGTTCAGAATCATCCGCACCCGAAACCGCTACCGGTGGTTCATCGGCTAATGCAACCCTCGAGTGCATACTCTCCCGCACAAGCGTGCGCCAGTATCAAGCTGACCACACCATCTCCCGCGACACTATCGAGACACTGCTACGTGCCGCAATGTCAGCACCCACTGCAGTCAACAAGCAACCTTGGGCCTTCATAGCCATTGATGAAAGGGAAGCCCTCGACTCGCTCGCCGAGGTACTTCCGTATGCCCGTATGCTCACCAAGGCTCCTCTTGCCATCGTGACATGCGGAGATCTCTCCAAAGCCATCGAGGGCGAGGATGCCGACAAAGGGTTCTGGATCCAGGACGTATCAGCAGCAACCGAGAATCTTCTTCTCGCCGCACATGCCATGGGACTCGGAGCCGTATGGACAGGTGTGTATCCTGATGCCGAGCGAGTGAAAGCCGTACAGGAACGCCTCGGCCTGCCTGCCAACGTAATCCCTCTCGCAGTAGTCCCCGTGGGCTACCCCACCGGCCCTCAGAAACCCAAAGAGAAATGGGACACAGCCAACGTTCATTTCAACAAATGGTAAACAATCTAAAAACAGATAACAAAAAAACGGACAACCTTTCAAACCATATCGGCTGAAAGGTTGTCCGTTTTTTCAATATAGGAAATATCCGAATCTATTTTTGACGCTATCTTACACAATTTTATGACTTGTTCCGATTTCTGACAATATTTTATCAGCCCATCTCGGCATCTGATCCACATATCGTTTAGCCAATCGACCTTCATTAAGACGGAACAATATTTGAGCGACCTGGCCATCAATGGAGTTATCATAAACATACAGTCGATCAACTGTACCTGCTATAATACGACAATTGATCATGGATTTTTGATATCGGCTTACGATTTTGGTAATCGGAACATCATGACCGCCTTCTATGACGCGCTTAGCTATTCTGGACGCATTTATTGTTGGGGAAGTTGTACCAATGAAGAATACTCTTATGAAAAAACCGGCTGCCTTTGCTCGCCTTATAAAATCAATCTTGTCAAATGCAGAAAAAACCGTTTCAAATACAAACGATACTCCTTCAGCGAGACATTTTTAACGCAGATCCGCACAATAGTTTGCAGCGTCCAAAATTGCAGACCTGTCATTCCATCCTCCAAATTTATCTTCCGCAATTTGGTCAGGATTGATGTACATGACACCATCTGACCATTCATGATGAAGGAACTGGGTTGTCACAGTTGTTTTGCCGGCCCCATTTGGACCAGCAATGACAATCAACTCCGGTTTATGGTTCAAATTGCCCATTTTGCGCCGATGTAATGTAAGAATTCCATTCCGATAGCCTACGCTGATATTGTTTTTCGTAATCGTCTTCGAATCTCTTTTCAGCCTCATGAGCTTTCTTGACGGCAACATCACGTGCTTCCGACATTATAGCGTGTAGCATTTCGTCGGTAGGCTCTTCTCCACTTAGAAATCTATATGAATTCAGTTCTTCTTCACTCATATCATTATATTTTATTCCAACTTTCAAATACAAATATATGAATAAAACACTGATGAACAAAATTTTGTGCGCTATTCCGAAAATGATTCTCAAAATACATTGCTCTATATTAGCCATCGCTAATTACGAGAAAATGGTTTAACTCAGTGAGTTAAACCATTTTCCTATAACTGTCGGGGTGAGAAGACTCGAACTTCCGACCTCCACGTCCCGAACGTGGCGCGCTGCCAACTGTGCTACACCCCGATTGGCATAAGGTTCTTTGCCTTTTTGCGGTCACAAAGTTAAGACTTTTCCAAGGAAAAAACAAATTTATCAAACCATAAACCTCATAATTAATTAAAACTACCGTTCCATATGCCTTGACCACATGTATAATTCCCCACCAGACACATAAAAGCCATCCCCGCCACAGCACATGGAGCCGACGGGGATGGCCATATAGTATTTTCAATAGAGGGGACAGGTCCCTGGTTATTCAAAGAATGTCTTGAACGCCTTTACCGTATAGGCCTGATCAACGGTCGATGCTGTCTCTCTCACCGAATGCATGGCCCACAATGCATTGCCCATGTCTACTCCGCGCAGATCCATCTGGGCTGTGAGAATATTTCCGAGGGTAGATCCTCCGGGCACGTCACTATGGTTGACGAAAGTTTGGCATGGCACACCGGCCCTATCACATATAGCGCGGAACACTCCGGCCGAGTCAGCATCGGTCATATACTTGCACCTGGCATTAATCTTGATGACGGGGCCTCCACCGGGTACAGGATGATTGGTGGGATCGTACTTCTCGGCATAGTTGGGATGGAAAGCATGGGCATTGTCGGCCGAAATCATGAATGAATTGGCTATGGCGCGAGCGAAATCCTCGTTTCCACCACCGAGCGATTCCACTACACGGCGCAACATGTTGGCAAGCACAGGGGAGGCCGCACCCTGCTTGGTGCCCGATCCGGTCTCCTCGTTGTCGAATATAGCTATCACGCGTGTCTGCGGGCAAGTAGAGTCCGATTCAAGCAATGCCATCAAGGCGGCATGAACCATGCTCAGGTCGTCAAGACGACCCGAGGTTACAAACTCATCATCCATACCCACAAGACATGCCGGAGTTGTGTCGTAGAGCGACAGATCGAAATCCAGAATATCCTCGGGACGACACTGCACGGCATCGGCAACCATCCGGAGCAACATACCGTCGGCCTCGGCACGGTCCTTGATAATCCCTATCACGGGAAGCATGTCCTTCTGGGCCGAGAGCCGGTTGCCTTCATTCACGGCACGATTGAAATGTATGGCAAGATGAGGGATAGTGAGCAACGGACGGTCAAATCTCACAAGCTCGCTCCGGGGATGCAACGGATCATCACCCTTGAGCACCACACGGCCGGCTATCGACAGCGGACGGTCAAACCACGTGTACATGATGGGGCCGCCATACACCTCCACGTTCAGCTTCACCACACCACCGTCGCTCACCATCTCGGGATGAGGCTTTATACGGAATGTGGGCGAATCGCTGTGGGCTGATATGATGCGGAATCCTGCCGACGGGGCCGCATCGGCAACATTCACAGCAAACACCGCGCTGTCGTTTTTCACCATATAATATTTTCCACCGGGCTTGATCTCCCAGGCCTCGGCCGGGTCAAGACGGGTATATCCCGCATTATCGAGACGAGTGGCCACAGTGCGGGCGGCATAAAAATTCACCGGACTTGCATCGAGAAACTCCATGAGATCCCGTGCTATAGCTTTCACTTCCTGCATACTATATTCTGTAATAGATTTTGGGGTAATATTTTCTGCTACAAATCTAAGTATTTTCCCCGTAACCAATGGCAAAAACTCACAAAAATAGTTGAATGTTATTGATTATCCCGCAAAAAGCATTACCTTTGCCACTACAAATCATCCCAATCCCCTATTCACTTTTCATATCCAACCCAAAAGTGAATAAAAAGGTCGAGCAGTTCGTGAGAACAGCCCGACTATTTTTTTTTGCAATGCCACGATGAGCGATCGCGCATCACACTACCTTGATATTGAGAATCTCACGGCCGTCAGCTGCCGTGGCGATGATGCGGGAGCGGGGCGACAATTTCAGATACTCCATACCGGCGACCGGCAACAGCAACACATCACCCATCCTCAGTGTTGTGAGCTCGCTCACGCGGACAATGGCCCTGTCCACCTCATCAGTCACCGACGAGGGGATCTCAAGCCTTACAGCCGGCATGTCGTCACCTCCGGCACTCTCAATCCTGCTTTCTACCGACCGCAACGCTCTCCATTCCTCCACCAGCATCCATTCGCCATGAGTGATCGTGGAATCCATCCCCGAGAGAAAGCCCGGAGGTATTGCATCGGGAGATACAGGTGCAAACCTCAGTCCCAGAGTCATGGAATCATAATAACGGGAAGCAAACTTCACCCCCACACTTTTTCCGAGGCGGTTGACATGCACAGCCATATAAGGCATAGCAGTCCATTCGCCCCCAAAATCGGGGTAAAACATAGGGCGACCCGGCAACAGCAGTGCCGAGTCGGGATGAAAATCCACATCGGAGACCGCTTGTGGATCGGTATCAATAAAACGTATTATCTTCATTTCTGTTCCATGCGGTTGTACATCACGGCCAGATGCGCATATATCGAAGTATTCTCTATGGTGATCTCGGATGATGTCTTGAAATGGAATGGCGTGAAATTCCACAGCGCCTTTATACCTGCATCAACACACATTTGGGCGACCTGCGAGGCACTCTCCACCGGCACTGCTATAATAGCGATCTCGGCACCGAGAGCTTCGCGCCTTGCGGCCAGTTCGGATATGTCATACACGGGCTTACCCTCCACTTCACTACCGGTGACATCAGGATTCACGTCAAAACCGGCCACTATGTCGAGTCCGTAGCGCGAGAGACCCGAGTCGCTCATCAGAGCCCGGCCAAGACTACCCACCCCCATCATCACGGCATTATGGCACTTGCGGAAACCGAGGAAGTCGTTGAGACCGCGCTCAAGCTCGGCCACCTCATATCCTATGCGGGTCTTCCCCTTGATATTGAGATAGGACAAGTCCTTGGCTATCTGCGACGCATCCACATTGAGCTGATGGGAAATCGCGGTCGAGGACACGTATTCCACTCCTTCAGCCATAAGGCGCTGTACACATGCGAGATACCATGGGAGGCGGCGTATGGCCGGCTCGGGAACGTAGGGATGTCGGGGAGTTTCCATCATATTAGAGCATGTTGACAAAATCATTCAGGCCGAAAAGTGCCCGGCATATATTCATGGATACAAAAGTACAACTTTTTTCCCGAAAATTTAGAGAACACATGAATTTTGAGTATTTTTGTCGGTAAAACATATTTTAGACACACTCTTAAATAATCATAGATTGCAATGGACCGTAAAGTCAGAGTAAGATTTGCACCCTCTCCTACCGGACCTCTCCACATCGGAGGTGTACGTACTGCGCTATATAACTACCTGTTTGCACGCCGTCATGGCGGTGATATGATACTCCGCATCGAGGATACCGATTCCCAGCGTTTCGTGCCCGGAGCCGAGGAGTACATCAACGAGGCTCTCGCATGGCTGGGAATAAAGATCGACGAAGGCGTGCGTGAGGGCGGGTCTTACGGTCCCTACAAGCAGAGCGAGCGTCGCGACATATACCGCAAGCATGTGAAACAGCTCCTCGATGCCGGCAAGGCTTATATCGCGTTCGACACCCCTGCCGAGCTTGATGCCGCCCGTGCCGCCACATCCAATTTCCAGTATGACGCATCCACCCGCATGTCGATGCGCAACTCGCTGTCAATGCCTGCCGATGAAGTTAAAGCGCTCATCGACGCCGGCACCCCTTATGTGGTGAGATTCCTTATCGAGCCGGGACGCGATGTGGTGGTAAACGACCTGCTCCGTGGCAAGGTGACCATCAACTCGTCGATTCTTGATGACAAGGTGCTGTACAAGAGTGCCGACGACCTGCCCACCTACCATCTGGCCAACATCGTGGACGATCATCTCATGGAGGTGACCCACGTGATACGTGGCGAGGAGTGGTTGCCCTCGGCACCGCTCCACGTGCTACTCTACGAGGCCTTCGGATGGGCCGACACCCGCCCCGATTTCGTGCATCTGCCCCTGTTGCTCAAGCCCGACGGCAAAGGCAAGCTCTCCAAGCGCGACGGCGACCGTCTCGGCTTCCCTGTGTTCCCCCTCGAATGGCATGATCCCGCTTCGGGAGCCATCTCATCGGGCTACCGCGAATCGGGCTATCTCCCCGAGGCTGTGATCAATTTCCTCGCACTGCTCGGATGGAACCCCGGCGACGATACCGAGATCATGTCGATGGAGGAGCTCATCTCCAAATTCTCATTCGACCACTGCTCAAGAGCCGGTGCCAAATTCGCTTACGAGAAAGGACGCTGGTTCAACCACGAATATCTCCAGAAGACCCCCGACAGCCGTGTGGCCGAACTGTTCCTCCCCGTGCTCCGGGCCCATGGCGTCAACCCTGACGATTTCTCGGAAGAATACATCACCCGCGCCGTGGGTCTCGTGAAAGGACGCATCAATTTTGTGGCCGACCTCTGGGATCAGGCACGCTTCTTCTTCACCGCTCCCACCGAATATGCCGAAAAGGATATACGTAAGCGCTGGAAGGAGGACACCCCCGCCATACTCACCGAGCTGATAGGAGTACTTCGCGCACTCCCGTCATTCAAGAGCCAGGAAGCCGAGCCCATTGTTCTGAAATGGGTCGAGGACAACGGCTACCATCTCGGAAACGTGATGAACGCATGGCGCCTCACACTTGTGGGCGAATGTAAGGGTCCACACATATTTGACATCACCGAACTAATCGGCCTTGACGAGACCGTGAAACGCATCGAGCGGGGAATAGCTTCAATCAAGCCTGTAAGCCAGTCATGATAAAGGTCGGAATCATAGGAGGATCGGGATATGCCGCCGGCGAGTTGGTGCGCATACTCATCAATCACCCCGATGTGGAGCTGAAATGGGTCCACTCACGCACCGTGGCAGGCCAGCGCATCGTCGACGTGCATCAAGGACTGCATGGAGAGATCGACATGACATTCTCAAGCACCTACGACCTCAACAGCATCGATGTGCTGTTCTGTTGCCGGCCCGCCGGCAAGACCCGCGAGTTCCTTGCATCCAACGAGATCCCCGAGTCGTTGCGCATAATCGACCTGGCACGCGACTTCCGCATCACTGATCCCTCTCATGATTTCGTCTACGGTCTCTCGGAGCTCAACCGCAAACCGATGGTGCGCGGTGCCAAGCATGTAGCCAACCCCGGATGCCTGGCGATGGCAGTGGAGCTGTCGCTCATACCTCTGGCCAAGAATCTGCTCCTCAACTCCGACATTCACACCACCGTGATCACCGGAGCCACAAGCGAGGGTGCCGAGGCACGACCCACCACACACTACGCATGGCGCAATGACAACATGGTGGTATACCGCCCGTTCAGGCACACCCAGGAGCCCGAGATCCTGCAGACGCTCTCGGCCATGCAAAACAGTTTCAAGGCCAAGCTCCACATGGTGCCGATGAGAGGGCCATTCTCCCGTGGCATCATGGCTGTGACCTACCTCGACTGCCCGCTCGAACTGTCCGAGATCATAAAACTGTATCAGGAATATTTCGATGACCACAACTTCACATTCATCACCTCCAAGATACCCGATCTGAAAGATGTGGTCAACACCAACAAGTGCATCATCCATCTCGATAAGGTGGACGGCAAACTGCTTATCACAGCGGTAATCGACAACCTCCTGAAAGGAGCGGCCGGCAATGCCGTACACACCATGAATCTGCTGTTCGGCCTTCAGGAAACCATCGGCCTCACCATGAAATCGGCAGCTTTCTGATACCATTCGCGATCTACTGAAATAACGTCCATCCCTGACAGGGCCCATGGCCTTCACGGGATGGACGTTTTTCATTCTCCCGAACCATCATTTTGCCCAATTGTGCCTCATGGCACACTGAGAGGTATAATATTTTCAAAAAACCTATCTTAAGTGGTTAAAAATTGAGCAAAAAAATTTGGAATCATAAAAATATTGTTCTACCTTTGTCGTGACTTGAAGAATACCCATTAACAAGTCCAATGTATTTTTAATGTATTAGCGCATATAAGAACTCTACATAACCGTCCATAAAGCGCAGTACTTTCGTCAATATTTATATAACACTTATAAATATCACATGTTCCTATCGCCTAAACGGTGACTCTACCATAGGCCTCCTCCATAAGGTCTATAACTTCTACAAACACTCCTTTCACCCCAAAACAACAGCAACATCTACAACGCTCCCCACAAATTTTAATCCCCGATTCTCCTCTTCTCCTTTACTGTAAGGCGATGTCTGTCATGGTATCGACTTCATCAGTACACAATCATCCCAAATTCCATATCTTACGCTTACGCGATTGCTCACGCTTTATAACCCCGGCGTGATGTCACTCGGGCACGTGATACGTGTGCATTCACTTAAGCAGACTTCTTACCGTAATCTAACGCGGTGGCGTATTACGTACTACAATTAAGTTTAATGTCACCATTTTAATTTTACATGAGAGAACTAAATTAGAATTACACTGAAGAGCGCAAAAATACAAAAAGCGCAGCTTCGTACTGACGCTCTGTGGATGTCCCCGTTAAGGTGCATGCATCTTAACGGGGACTGTTGTATTTTTTCGCATGTAATTCAGGCACTTGCCTATCCCATCATATATATTTTTTCGCATGTAATTCAGGCACTTGCCTATCCCATCATTTGTATTTTTTCGCATGTAATTCAGGCATTTGCCTGACCCATCATTTCTGGGCCAGCCGACTTTTCCGGTTGGCAACCATATGGATCGGACATGAAGTTTTCGGTAGGTGGCAGACCATAGTTGTTGTGGCTCTTGCAGTGCCAGCTTGCGGTAAAATAACAGGGAGGCATTGACCAAGGGATCTACGCAATATACAATTGTTATATGATAGATCCAAAGATCAAAAATCTACTGATCCATTTTTTCCGGGCAACAAATCCCCCGCAGGCCACACCACCCACAGCCGTGAAACGGCGATACAATCCAATCCTACCACGAACACGGCCACAAACTTCCCGCAGGCACCTCCACCCACCAAGCCCCGACGGTGTGATGAAGTTATAACTTCCCACAAATCGGGTCACAAACTTCCCACAGGCACCTCCACCCACCAAGCCCCGAAGGGGCGATGAAGTCGTAACTTCCCACAAATCGGGTCCAAAACTTCCCACAGGCACCTCAACCCACCAAGCCCCGAAGGTGTGATGAAGTCGTAACTTCCCACAAATCGGGCCCAAAACTTCCCGCAGGCACCTCCACCCACAAAACCCCGAAGGTGTGATGAAGTCGTAACTTCCCACAAATCGGGTCCAAAACTTCCCGCAGGCGCTCCTACCCACTAAGCCACGAAGTGGCGATGTAATTGAAGCCCCATCACGAGCCTGACAAGCAAATCGCCCGTCAGGGCAGATTTGCGCCGTCGGGCGAGGCATGGGGAAAACGAAATCACCATCCAGATGGGCGTCGAAGACGTCCTATAATTCCCCTCGTCTCACTCCCTAACTTTCTATATCCCACCAACATACCAAAATTCTCTTATCCTCTAGTCTAAACCCAAAACTCTGGCCCTCTGGTCTAAAACTCTATTCCCTATACTTCTATGTTGCCGTGCAAGCGAATTGGCATTTTTAACTAAATCTTT
>JAMPHR010000004.1:133348-179225 GCA_023663345.1 Paenibacillus sp.
ACTGCTACAATTATTACAAAAAATGACTCCCACCCGTGAGGGCAGGAGCCATTATCTATAAAAGACCTTTGGTTCTATCATATAACAATTGTATATTGCGTAGATTCCTTGGTCAATACATCGTGTTATTTTACCGCAAGTTGGCACTCCAAGAGCCACAACAACTCTGGTCTAAAAATCTATTGTCTATACACTATACTTTCCTCCTCTATACTTAATCTTTAGATCTATGAAGAATAAGAAAACCCGCAGAGTGGGTTGCACTCTACGGGTTGTATGTGATCGAGATAGATGCCTGTATTATTCAGCAATAACCTCGAAGGGGATCTCTACAGCGACGTCGCGGTGGAGACGGATGGTGGCGGTGTAGTTGCCAACCTCCTTAACAGCGTCGAGGCTGATGAGCTTGCGATCAACATTGTGACCGAGCTTCTCGAGAGCCTCAGCGATCTGGATAGCGTTAACCGAACCAAAGATAGTGCCGGTAGAAGATGTCTTGGCACCGATGGTGAGCTTAACACCCTCGAGAGCTGCAGCAGCAGCCTCGGCCTCAGCCTTGATACGCTCGAGCTTGTGAGCGCGCTGACGCTGGTTCTCGGCAAGTACTTTAAGAGCCGACTCAGATGCGATCACGGCTTTGCCGGTGGGGATAAGGTAGTTGCGGCCATATCCGCTCTTTACTTCGACTACATCGTCCTTGTAGCCAAGGCCGTTGATGTCTTCTTTAAGAATGATCTTCATAATTCCTGATTAGCTTTTAAAGTTATTTCATCAAGTCGGTAACGTAGGGGAGGAGTGCGAGGTGGCGAGCACGCTTAACAGCCTGAGCCACACGACGCTGGAACTTGAGTGAAGTTCCGGTGATACGACGGGGAAGGAGCTTGCCCTGCTCGTTGAGGAACTTCTTGAGGAATTCGGGATCCTTGTAGTCGATATACTTGATACCGCTTCTCTTGAAACGGCAATATTTCTTCTTTTTAACGTCTACCGAAAGGGGAGTGAGGTAGCGGATTTCTGATGCTTGTGCCATGATTTAGTTCTCCTTAGCTTCTTCGTTGACAGTTGTGGTTGACTTAGTGCGGTTGCGACGCTTCTCAGCATACTCAGCGGCATACTTATCGTTGCGGAACACGAGGAATCGGAGCACGCGCTCGTCGCGACGGAAAGCGGTCTCGAGTTTCTTAACGAGTGTAGGATCGCCGTCAAACTCTACGAGCGAGTAGAAGCCTGTAGATTTCTTCTGGATGGGATAAGCAAGCTTGCGAAGACCCCAGATCTCTTCATTTACGATAGATGCACCGTTGTCGGTGAGCACCTTCTCGAACTTTTCTACCGCTTCCTTCATCTGCTGGTCAGACAAAACGGGAGTTAAAATGAAAACGGTTTCGTAATGATTCATTTTGGTGAATGATTAGTGATTGATTTAAAGAAAGATATGCGACATCAACAGGATGTTGCACTCTTTTCCGGGCGCAAAATTAGAAAAAACTGTCGAACTTTCCAAATTTTCAGGACTTTAAAATCACAGCTCAAACCTAAATTGCTAAAAATCGACACTGAAACGTACATTGAATTGCCGACCCGTCAGATAATTGGGGACAGCATAGCAGATGTCATTGACATCGGTGACCCAATAGTAGGATGAGACGTTGGATATGTCGAGGAGGTTGAAGAGATCCACACCTATCCACACGCTCTTAAGAGCACGGCCAATGCCTGTGCGAGCCTCACCATCCTTGGGCGGGGCAAGGAGCGCATACTGCAGTCCGGCATCGAGACGCTTGTAGGGGGGCATACGGAAATATCCGTCGGCACGGGAGGTGTGAGGCGAAGTAGAGGGGAGTCCTTGCATGAATATTCCACGCAATGAGAACCGAAGTCGCGGAAAACGGGGGAAATAATCGTTGAAGAACAAGCCGATAGAATACGCTCGGTCAGTGGGCAACGGCACCTTGACACCGTGGATGTCCTCGCGTGTGCGCATAAGTGAGAAACTTATCCATGAATCGCTCCCGGGCACAAACTGGCCGAAAAGCCTCATGTCGATACCTGTAGCGTAACCCGATGATTCATTGAGGCCGGAATAGACAAGCCGGAGATTGTCGATCTCGTAGGGCACAAGATCGGAAAGCAACTTATAATATACCTCGGCCGAAAACTTGAACGGCCGACCAAGTGCCCGGAAGGTATAATCGGTACCGGCAATGAAATGCAAGCTACGCTGGGATTTTATATCATCGTTGGGCACGAGGCGTATATTGCCATGCGCATCGACCTCAGGCACCCGATACTGCTTATAGAAAGGAGCCTGATAATAAAGTCCGGCTGACATGCGCCATACCCATGACGGATATTTCTCAGGAATAAAGCCGGCTAAAAGCCTTGGGCTCACTACGGTCTCTCGGTTGAAGTCCCAATGGCTCAGGCGCAGGCCTCCGTTGAGGGTGAAAAAGCCCGATGGGGTGGCGAATTTCCAAGCATCCTGCACAAAGGCGCTGAAACGCACTGAGGAGAGATCCTGGTGAGAGTCGAGAGCGTAGATCATGCGCAATTCATCGGGGACCGAAGGGAGAGAGAATCCGGCTGAATCGCGAAGCTCCCATTCGCGACTACGGTCCATAATCTTCTCGCTACGCACGGATAAGCCATAAGAGAGAGTGTGTCCACCGGAAAAAGCCGTGGCACCCTTCATGTCAAGAGCCATAACCGAGGTCCTGAGCCGATTGCGGGCATGTTCATGATAACGGCCAACGCCAAGCTCGCCTCCGGCCTGGGAAGATCCGGCCTGATCGAGCCAATATTCGCCCGAAATATCGTATGAGACAAGTTCATCGGAAAGAAATCCCGATGCAACGAGTTTAAGGGCGGTAGACCTACTGAGCCGATAGCCGAGGGAGAGAGCGCCAAACCAAGTCTCGAAACGGTCCTTCTCATGACCGTCGAAATAGACCGTAAACCGCCGTGCATCATCGACCGTGCCAAAATCAGTGGAACGGTCAACGGGAGTGAACAGGTAACGGTTGACAGAAATATTTCCAAGAAAAGAGATGTCAAACCGATCGGAGAAGCGATAAGTGAGGGATGTCTGATAATCGAAATAGCGCGGATCGTATTCCCCCTTGGTGTCCATGGAACTGAGCAGTGATGAGGTGGACTTGTACCTGACACCGTGAAGCTGGCTGAAACGGCCTCCGCCATGACCCAACGCCACAGAGCCACCCATGAGACTGCCTGTAACCGACCCTTCAAAAGCCGATGGGGATCGATAGGTAATGTCGAGAACCGAGGAGATATTATCACCGTATTCCGCCGGATACCCTCCGGTGGAGAAACCGATAGCTCCTACCAGATCGGGGTTGATGATGCTGAGACCTTCCTGCTGGCCCGAAGATATGAGCTGAGGACGATAGACCTCAATACCATTGATATACACCGAATTCTCGTCATAGGCACCTCCACGCACCGAATAACGGGATGACAATTCATCGGCTCCTTGCACACCGGCCTGAGTGGCGAGTAAGGACTCCACACTGCCACCGGTGGCATCGGGCGAACGGCGCAAGGCTTCGGCATCAATAGTGGACATGGAACCGGTCTGTTTTTTAAGCTCGGTCACTTCGACCTGCTTGAGCTGATTGGAGGTGAACTGCATACGGACGTTCAGAGTCACGTCGCCGGAAGGCCTATCGACAAGCACGCGGGTCAGATCCCTGAACCCGATACAGGAGAAATGCACCGTAATAGTATCGGCCTCGGGGCATGAGAGGGAGTATTCACCCTTGAGGCCGGAAGTGGTACCGATGGGGGTACCCCCTACCCTCACTGTGGCAAACTCGACAGGCTCATTGTTGACATCGGTAATGCGACCATGTATTCTCACCTGGCCGAAGGATACCAAAGGGACTGCCAACAACAGCAGGGCCCGAAGAGTGACAATGAATGAACGTGACAACGACATGGGGAGCAGAGAGATGAGATTAACGCACCGCCCGATTGAGCCGACGCGGGAACTGAAATATGATAGACAATGCCACCATCATGGCCAATGCCCAGGGATAGTATAGATAAGGGAATGGGGCGGCAGGTGCTATTCCGGCCAATGAGGAGGCAAGAAGAGTCTGTGCGCCATAAGGGATGAGACACTGGACTATGCACGAGCTCGAATCGAGCAGGGAAGCATTCTTGCGAGGATCGATCCCGAATCGCTCGCCAATCTCGCGCGATATACCTCCGACGGTAATAATCGCCACAGTGTTATTAGCGGTACACAGATTCACAAGTCCGGCAAGGAAAGCCACACAGGCCTGTGCGCCACGCACACCCGACACATGGGCGGTGAGGACACGTAACAGATACTGTATGCCTCCGGCGGCCTTGATCACCCCAAGCATACCGGCAGCGAGGATAGTGACTATTATCAACTCGCCCATAGAGTCTATGCCCGACCCCATGAATCCGAAAAGCGATATTATATCATGGCCATACATAAGCCCCATGACCAGTGCCGTGACGATGCCGAGCGTAAGCACAATAGTGACATTTATACCGGCCACAGCAGCCACAAGCACTACAAGATAAGGGAGTATGAGCCACGGATCGGCATTATCGCCAACCGTGATCTCAGGGGTGCCGATGCTCATGAGCACGTATATACCGAGCGTTATCACCGCAGCCGGCAATGCTATCCACAGGTTGGCCTTGAACTTATCGGCCATATTGCACCCCTGGGACCGTGTAGCGGCAATAGTCGTATCGGAAATGAACGAAAGATTATCGCCAAAGAACGCTCCGCCGAGGACCACAGCCACATAGAACGGCAAACTCGCACCGGAAGCTGAAGCCATCTCCACCGCGAGCGGGGAAAGAGCGACTACCGTACCGACGGAGGTGCCGATCGACAAGGAAATGAAACATGCCGCCACGAAAAGACCCGGCACTATGTACTGGGATGGGAAAAAGCGCAAGGTGAAATTCACAGTAGCGTCGATGGCACCAATCTCCTTGGCCAAAGAGGCAAATGCACCGGCAAGGATGAATATCCATATCATATATAGGATATTGGTGTGTCCGGCCGATCGCGAGAATGTCTCGATGCGCTGTACAAGCGCACCTCCACCCTTATATATGACCACACTCCACATGGATGCCACAAGCAGAGCCACAGACAGAGGCATCTTGTAGAAATCGCCAATGACAAGCGACACTACAAGATACAGGCACAAGAATACCGCTACCGGCGACAATGCCAATAGCCCGCGTGAGGTGCTGACCGATGATATATCAGAGGGCAACATGATCAATCGGGATACTGCATGTGGTCCATCAGCACATGTACAAACGGCCTCTCTCCCACCTTGCGGAAGCCAACGCGCTCATAGAGCCGACGGGCAAGGGGATTGATCTTGTCGACAAGGAGTCCGGCCGGTTTGCCACATGCGGCAGCACGGTCGATGGATGCACGGAGCAGATCGGATGCAATGCCACGGCCACGATATTCGGGAAGGACCGCAAGGGTATCGAGGTAAAATTCATCAGGGCCACACTCGTCCTCCACATTATCGAGGTCTATGCCCAATCTCTCGGTCACAGCCTTGAAGAACGGACGGCGCAATTCGTGGAGACGCCCGCCATCGTAAGCGATACACGCACCCACCACCTTGCCATCATCATCAACCGCTACAAGGGTGTTGAGATAGCTGTACTGGGTATCCTCGCGAGCAGCGAGATAAGCGAAAAGGTCTATAACATCGGTTACGGAATGATTCTCGCCGGCGAGGCCGTTGGCAATCTCGGATCCGATAGCCTCAACAACCGCGGCACCTATGAACTGAGCGTCGGACTGACGCGCTGGTATAATCTTCATTTCAATAACTTACTTACAGTTTAGAAATATTTATAATGGTGTTGCCATCAATTATCTCCGAATCCACTACCCTACACTCGGGTGTGAGGCGCGGAGCCTTGACATTTCCGCCAATGGGAATTGATCCCCGCTCAATCCTGATGTCGTCCCAGAGACCATCGCGGAGGAATGCTTCATGAATCTGCGCCCCACCCTCCACAAGAAAGCTTGTCACTTTTTTAGCGGAATACAGGTCGGACAGCACGTCGATGAGCGATGTGTAATCCCTGTAAACGAGTGTGCCCGGGGCAACAATATCATCCGAAACACGGCCACGCCTGTCGAGTATGATACGCAACGGAGAGCGTCCGGCATAATGGCGCGTGTCGAGAGACGGGCGATCGGCCAAGGCTGTGCCACTGCCCACAAGAATAGCATCGTGGGTGGCACGGAGCTTGTGGACAAGCATCGAGGTGACAGGGGTGGAGATATGACCGTCGATATATCCATCGGCACTCTCGGCCCATTTCAAGGTTACGAAAGGACGGTGAAGGCGATGGGCCGTCATGAACTTACGGTTGAGGCTGACACACTCACTCTCGAGGCATCCGGTAACGACCTCGACACCCGCGTCTCGGAGCATAGCAACCCCTCGGCCGGAGACTTTCTCGAAAGGATCCAGACAGCCGACCACGACTCTAGGTATCCTCTTGGAGATGATCAATTCGGCGCAGGGGGGCGTCTTCCCATAATGGGAACACGGCTCAAGCGTGACATACATGGTGCAATCAGTCAGCCGGTCAGGTTCGGAAACAGATGCGACAGCATTGACCTCGGCATGGCCTTCGCCACAACGGCGGTGCCATCCCTCCCCGATGATATTGCCATCGGGAGAGACTATCACCGCCCCGACCATAGGGTTGGGGGAGGCATCGAGCAGTCCGTGACGTGCAAGCTCGAGCGCACGCCTCATATATATTTCGTTGACTTGCATACTCCTGATGTATTACTCCGGATCAACCCAGTCGCCATTCTCCTTTATCAAGGCGATCAAGCGGGGAAGAGCCTCGGAGGTGGGGATGTTTTTCACCTTGCACTCCTTGCCTTTGTACAGGCTTATGTGTCCGGGAGCGGCACCTACGTATCCATAGTCGGCATCGGCCATCTCGCCCGGGCCGTTGACTATACAGCCCATAACGCCAATCTTAAGTCCCTTGAGATGGGAGGTAGCGGCCTTGATCTCGCGGAGGGTTGACTGAAGGTCGTAGAGAGTGCGACCACATCCGGGACACGAAATGAATTCGGTCTTGGAAATGCGGTGGCGGGTAGCCTGAAGTATATTGAGCGACAGACGGTTGAGAAACTCCCTGTCGAACGCCGGAGCATCTATGCGGATACCATCGGCGATACCTGACAAGAGAAGATAACCGAAATCCATGGAAGCCTGAACTGTGAGAGCATCAACATCGGCCGTATCATAGGAGAATGACACTATGACAGGATTATCCATGCCTCGCTCGACCATACCGGCGACAAACGCCTTGACACGCAGGGAGCGATCAGGGCCATCGGCCGAAAGCAGGACTACCGACCGGGGATGAGCAGAAATGAAGCCGTAAGCCTCATCGACATCACCTCCGGCTGAGAGTGATACAGTGACAGTAGAGTCCAGATCATGGCCTAAGTCATCAAGACCGAGTACAACGGTAGTACGTTGTCCCCATGCCGAAGCCCTACGCGAAGGAGCACAGGGGGATGCGTGGTCAAGCGTAACATCCAACTGATAGTCCTTGGCACCTGTGGAAAGGGCGCTGACATGATCCAGAATGCCACGGGCCACAGGGATCTCGCACTCGGGCTCCTCGCTGAGCGATACACGGATAGTATCACCAATACCGTCCATGAGAAGTGATCCAATGCCCACAGCCGACTTTATGCGACCATCCTCGCCGTCACCAGCCTCGGTGACACCAAGGTGCAACGGGAAGTGCATATCCTCAGCATCCATAGCCTTGACCAGGCGGCGCACTGTCTCGGTCATCACGAGTACGTTGGAGGCCTTGATGGAGATAACAACCTCACGGAAATCCTCGGCCACGCATACGCGCAAAAACTCCATGGCACTCTCCACCATACCGGCCGGAGTGTCGCCATAACGGCTCATGATGCGGTCAGAGAGAGAACCGTGGTTGACTCCTATACGCAAGGCTGTGTGATACTCCTTGCATAGATCGATCAACGGCACGAGGGCATCGCGGATCTTGAGCAGCTCGGCCTCATACTCGGCATCGGTAAACTCTATCTTCTTGAAAGTACGTCCGGGGTCGACAAAGTTGCCGGGATTTATACGCACCTTCTCGACCCTCGTAGCCGCAGCGAAAGCGGCGCGCGGGTTGAAATGGACATCGGCCACGAGCGGCACGTTGCATCCACGCGAGCGGAGTGACTCTTTGATCTGAGCCAGATTCTCGGCCTCGCGGACTCCCTGGGTAGTGAGACGCACGATCTCGCCACCGACACCAACTATACGCTCGATCTGAGCCACCGAGGCAGGAGTATCGTTGGTGGAGGTGGTGGTCATGGACTGAACCACGACGGGATTGTCACCTCCTATAGTAACGTCACCCACATGGACCGGCCATGTGGGACGACGTTTCCAGTCTTGTTGTAACATTTATACCTTATATTCGTATTTAACCTCCTTAAGCTCCTCGTTGGCCTTTACGATCTTCTTGGAGAGGGTCGAACGATAAGCATCGAAACGGGCGGCGAGTTCAGGATCGGAAAGAGCGATCATCTGCACAGCCATCACAGCGGCATTCATACCGGCATTTATGCCGACAGTGGCCACCGATATGCCCGGAGGCATCTGGACGATGGAATAGAGAGCATCCATGCCATTGAGCGATGAATTGATTGGCACTCCGATAACAGGCAACGGTGTCATGGCTGCGATCACACCGGGAAGCGCGGCAGCCATACCGGCGGCGGCTATGATCACCTTAATGCCACGGTCGCGGGCTCCGGTAGCAAACTCCTCGACCTCGCGCGGTGTGCGATGGGCCGAAAGAGCATTCATCTCGAAAGGCACCTGCATCTCGTTGAGAAAATCGGCAGCCTTCTTAAGAATGGGAAGATCACTCGTACTTCCCATAATAATACTAACGATCGGTTTCATTTTTTTCAAAGAAAGAAATATGGGTTATGTGGTTCAGATTTAAAAGAATTGCAAAAAACTATCTCTAATGGTGTATAGAGAGCATGGTGAGAAGCCATACACACAGGAAGCCATTGGCGCATCCGGCTATCACCTGCATGAGAGTGTGACGCTGGAGATATACCCGGGCTGTCATAACCGCTCCGGCGAAAGCCACTATGACCGAGATCCATATATTAAGATCCACAACGGACTGGTGCATGGCTGCAATGCGGAATAGCATGGCCACGAGCCCACCCATAGCGGCGGCATGAGCCGAAATCTTCCATTTCAGATTCACCACAGCGCTAATCAACGCGGCGGCTCCGCCTCCGGCATAGAACATGGTGAGCCATGACGGCGCCCCGGCTCTATACAGGAAGAAACAACACCCTACGTAGCATAGCACCGTGAGCGCATAAGGCAAGGAGCGTTCGGTGCGGGTATTGAGTCCGGGATCGGACACGAATCCGGTCTTATACATAGCCATTATGCCACACGCCGGGATAATACATGTGATGACAAATGTTATGGCCACCGTAGTACACAGGACCCGCGCAGGAAGAACCGACAGCACCGATAGAAACGACGCAAGGATCATGCCGTAGGTGGGAACCAACAGCGGGGAGAAGATGTAGGAGAGAAATTGGGATATTCGTTTCATAACTGTGCTGTTTTAGTGAGAAGAGGAATATTATATTTTTTTACGCAGTCGCGCCACAGGGATTCCGAGACGCTCGCGATATTTGGCGACAGTGCGCCGGGCTATGTTGTAACCTCGCCCGGCAAGTTCGGAGGTAAGGGCATCGTCACTTAGCGGAGAGGAGGGATCTTCCTCATCAATAACCGATCTCAATACCGAAAGGATCTCGCGCGACGAGGCATCTTCCTCATCGTTGACACGCTCGTTGAAAAAGAATTTCAACGGATACACTCCGGCCTGGGTCGCCACATACTTACCCGCCGCCGCACGGGATATTACTGAAATGTCAAGACCTGTCACACTGGAAATGTCACGCAACACCATGGGGCGCAGACGGCTCTCGTCCTCCGAGATGAAGAAATCTCGTTGCCAGCGCACAATGGCCTCCATGACATTCATGAGAGTATTGCGACGCATACGCAGAAGTTCGATGAAATCGGTAGCCTCCTCGCGTTTCCTGGCGATAAAGGCAAGGGCTTCGGCTTTAGGAGCATCGCCATGCTGTGACCGGGATTGCCACATGGAATCCTCGCCTTGGGCCGAAAAACTTCTTTCGATCGCAAGCTCAGGCACATTATTGGGCATCGAGACTGACAGGCGGTCGTTCTGGTCAAGCTCCACATAAAAATCAGGGATTATATGACGGGCCCGATCATCGGCAAGGCTCTCCCCTATCCTGCTTGCCGGCTTTGGATCGAGAGAGCGTATCACGTCATCAGCTTCCCTGAGCTGATCACGCGAGACTCCAAGCATGGCTTCCAGCCGATCGAAATGCCGGAGAGAAAACAGATCGAAATAGTCGCCTACGATCTCACGGGCGAGATTGACCGGAGCAGAATCGGGAAGACGCTTCAATTGCAGCAACAGGCAGTCCCGCAGGTCAGCGGCTCCGACTCCTGCCGGATCAAGCGAACGGATAGCATCATAGACCTTGCGGATCTCAGCCATGCTTATTTCCAGACCGGCGTCTATGGCGAGATCATCCTCAATCTGTTGCAAAGTGCGAGTGAGGTATCCATTATCATCCAGATTACCTATTATATAGCGGGCAATCTGCAATTCAAGATCAGACAGGTCAGTCTCGGCAAGTTGAGCCACAAGATAATCCATAAGTGACTCTCCATCGTCGACCGCAACCGGTTCGAATACATTATCGCCGGCACTACGGTTATTTGCCTCAAGGCGATAGGATGGAATATCATCCTCATTGCCATAATCGGCAAGCTGAAGATCCTCGGCGGTCTCGGTGTAAGGCTCCTCGCCCGATTCAACCTCAACCGATGGCTCGGCCACCTCGAGAGCAGGATTATCGTCAAGCTCCCGGCGCACCTCCTCCTCGATTTCGGGCTCGGACATCTCAAGCATACGCACAAGCCTCATCTGCAGTGGCGACAGACGCAACTGCAAACGTTGTTCGAGTGACTGTGAGAGAGTTTCTTTCATTACCTGTTAGCTATGCAAAACAATCAATTTCGGCAGCCGTATGCTACACATTAAAAACTGCCTCATCAAAATAACGGCATATCAGGACTCCGGGTTTAATCTTTTTGCGCTGACGTGGCTGGATGCCCCTGGCCTCCTCAAGAATATGGCGGGGGATCTCGGCTCCGGCATGTATCGAGCACACCACCCCGCCACCAAGCCTCGGGTCTATCTCCATAAGCATCAGATTACCCGAGTCAAGATCCCTAAGGAACTGGAGCGTCACCGCGCCACGTAGTCTGAGGCGCTCTATAGCCCGGCTTGAAGCCTCAACTATCTCAGGAGAATCGACAGTGACAGTGCGGGCGACCTCTCCGCCGAGCACTTCGAGCCGTCGCCTTGGGCTTATGCAGACAGCCTTACCGCGCTGAGGGATGTAACAGTCGACAGTATATTCCTCAATATTGCTGAAATATTGCTGCAACAGATACTCCTCCTTGTGGCGCAACACCCGCCGGAACGAATTCACGTCATTTATGATCATGATACCCTTTCCACCGGTACCGTAACGTGGTTTGGCAATCAACGGGAAATGTGGCCTACCACTTTTGTATGTGGCAGGGATGGGAATATTGTTCTCTTCAAAAAGCACCGCCGAGATGGTCTTGTCATAAAATGACTCTGCAAGATGAGGATTCATCACGGGTGCCCACACATCGCCATAAATAGAGATGTATTTTCCCGTGGCAACGACAGCAGCATCAAAGAACGGAAGCATTACCGAGATCTCAGCAGCCTCCACAATATCGTGGAGATGATCGAGCAACGCGGGATCATCCCACCTGTGGCCTACAATAACGGTGCCGACAGATGCGATGGGGACCTGGGATGTCAATTCATAGCTGTAAATAGAGACATCAAGCCCCATATCGGCACCAGCGTCAATAAGCTTTTTCGCTAAAGAGACGCGCTTGGCACCGCCAAGAAATAAAATATTAATCCTTTCCTGATTTCTCACCATATCAACATCCGGCAGTCTCACACATTATATATACCGGCCTTGTATCCGGCAATATTCTCAGCCTTGGTAAACCAGTCTACGGTGATTGCAAGGCCATCGCGGAGAGAGTAGCGCGGATGCCAATCGGTAAGGGAAGTGATGAGCGAATTGTCGCCACACAGCCTGAACACCTCGCTTCCTGCCGGACGCAAGCGGGCCGGATCGGTCACATACCTGACATCCTCGCCCATAATTTCGGCAATGGTCTCAAGGGTCTCCCTCATCGTCACCTCAGTGCCTGTGGCTATATTGATCTCACGTCCTTCAATACCAGGAGTATTGCCAAGAGCGATGAAGCCTGCCACCGTGTCAGCCACAAAATTGAAATCACGTGTTGGAGTGAGATCCCCTACCATGATCTCCCTCTTTCCTGAGGCTATCTGGGTAATGATAGTGGGGATGATAGCCCTCGCACTCTGCCTGGGGCCATAAGTGTTGAACGGACGAGCCACCACTACTGGCAGATCGAAAGCATTGTGGAAACTGAGTGCTATCGCATCGGCGCCGATCTTGGTAGCACTATAGGGCGATTGCGGCTGCTTGGGGTGCTTTTCATCAATAGGGACATAACGGGCTGTACCATACACCTCGCTCGTAGATGTGACCACAAGCCTACTCACGCCGGCATCCCTACAAGCCTGACACATATTAAGCGTACCTTTTATATTGGTATCAACATAACTGTCGGGGGCAACGTAGCTATACGGGATAGCGATCAAGGCCGCAAGATGATAGACCGTGGAGCAATCCTTGACTATCTCACGGCACAGATTGGGATCCCTGACATCGCCAGTGACCACTTCGAGGGCCGGATTGTCAATCCCCTCGAGCCAACCCCAGTTGTTGAATGAATTATATTGGCTCAAAGCCCTGACAGAGTATCCGGCAGAGAGAAGTCCCTCCACCAGATGGGAACCTATGAAGCCGTCAGCTCCTGTGACGAGAACTTTTTCTGATATCATCGTTAATAGTATTTCTTTAAATAATAATCATACCTCACTCCATCGGTAGAGGACACGTACCATAAATGCATCCGGGAAGAGGTCAATGATTCTATATTGAGAGCAGTTATGCCATTGTTGACAAGATGCAAGGGCTCAGGAGGACGATAGAAAACGTCTCCATCATCGCCAGTAAAAGAAAAATCGAGCGACAACAGGTCGGCATCGCGATTCCACATGCCCTTAACGTTCACGAAATCATGGTGAGGATGAAGTGTCTGTATCCACACAAGCGAACCCTGGAATGACCAGCAGTACATGAGCACATCTTCATCATAAAGGGTCAGATCCTGCCCATCGGCCTGCATAGCCTCAACTTTCCATCGGCCAAACAGATCACCGATATCACCGTCATTATGGGAGCATCCCGTAGACAGCGACATGGTCATGAACAGAAACAATATGTATATGATGCGTATGCGCATAATGTATATCACAAATTTAACAATCCGTTATACCTGACAGTGACCATCGTGCCAAAAGCATTGCATGGCATTGAGCCATTATCATAAGCGACAGTAGCGTTGACCGACATACCGGGCAACCTCACCGGACGCCAACACACCTCGGCCATAACAGACGTGAGATGCAAAGGACGGGGTAACAGAATCTGGGCGTCACCGTAAGCCTTACGGTAGCCACCTTTCAATCTGTAATCGACCGATGAAGAAACCGATCCCTCCACGCCGATATGAAATCCTCGCATCACATTAGCCGCAAATTTATTATACCCGTCAAGGTTATAAGCAGGCGACATTATAGCCGGTGTCCCGATAGACATGCCATAATAAGCGTAGGAGTTATAGAATGAATGGTTATAATAATCATCCGATCCTGAGACATGACCGGTGACCGTAGTACCCGGGAAATCGTCGGGTTTGTAATGTATCGGGCCACTCTGATTGGTAAAATCGAGGTATTCCACCACTATGCCCGACACTATCGAGGGGACGGGAGACCGATATTCGAGTCCCCACAGACCATCCCAGCCATTCTTCTTGGCTATACCCGATCCGTCCTCAAACGGCCATGAGAAATAGGCGTATATCTCCCTGCCACTTCTCAGACGGTATCGTGCCCTGAAATCCCAAGATCCAAGGTGATTGCCTGAATAAAACAGTTCGCCGCCATCCTGCACAGGCAACAGCATCTGAAGCAAAGTCCTTGCTTTCACCGACCGGGTCTCAGATTTCAGCAAAACTCCCTTTTCATAAAAATCGGTCGTTCCGCCAAACGCTCCGGCGGCCTGCATACCTACCGTCACCGAAAACGGCTCGGACGGACGAGTGCGGAAATAGCAACGCTTGTAATTATAATACTCATTACGTGAAATAAAGCCGTTGTAATAGTTGTAATGGTCCTGCCACCAACCATTGTCGACTTTTTTCCCATAGGCTATCTCACCCTGTATCTGCACCCAGCCACCGGTGAAAGGTATGTCCTGAAAATCGTTGAATCCCGCGCGCAATTGCGGAATAGGCCGGGCATTGCCGCTCTCTATGAGGTCTCCGCTTGTAAGACGATTGTTGAGCAGGGCCGAACCCCGCTCCTTCATGCCTGCCGATACAAATATTCCACGATACCTGATATCGCAATACAACTGCTGGATACGGGCAGATGAAGGCCTGACCGCATGTTCAAACCAGGCCTTATTGTCGACATCATACCGCTGATAGTCGACAGATGACGCGTAGCCGGCAATCACGTCAAGACCAAATCCATAGGAGAAACGCTTGTTCTCATCAACCGGCCGACTGACCGCTACTTCGGCCTGGACATTGTCAGCATCCAAAAACCGGCCATGACGCAGAGATGACATATAGTAGGGCGCGAAATCCCCACTACCTGCCCCGACGGTCAACGACACATCATACTCCAACCCATATTGAGCCGAAGCTGACACTACAGCCAACGCCAAGCCAAGAAATGAGAATGTAAGCCTTTTATCCATCTTCTACCTGAAAATGATGATCTCAATAATTTCACACCGGAGACATATCATCCAGCCTCCGGCAATATCATTCCACAAATTTAGCCATTATTTTCCAATTGACAAAATAGCATTTTCACTGACCACGGCTATGAATTGCAACCATAGATTGCCCAAATGCAACATTAATCCAAAATTCAAGCCATATTAACAATATTTTCACACACCGATGCCATTGAATGAAAAATAATTGTTAACTTTGTGGCCGGTACGATTTTAAATTATACTTCATCAATAACCAAATCTATCTATACAAGATGGTAAATTACAAGGACTTAGGTCTCGTAAACACCAAGGAGATGTTTGCCAAGGCCATCAAGGGAGGCTATGCCGTTCCCGCGTTCAACTTCAACAACATGGAGCAGCTCCAGGCCATCATCAAGGCCGCAGCCGAGGAGAAATCACCTGTAATCCTTCAGGTATCCAAGGGCGCACGCAACTATGCCAACGCCATTCTTCTCCGCTACATGGCACAGGGCGCAGTGGAATATGCCAAGAGCCTTGGCTGGGAGCATCCCCAGATTGTACTCCACCTCGATCATGGTGACAGCTTCGAGCTCTGCAAGGACTGCATCGACAATGGCTTCTCATCTGTGATGATCGACGGCTCACACCTCCCCTACGAGGAGAACGTTGCCCTCACCAAGAAGGTATGCGAATATGCCCACCAGCATGACGTTACCGTAGAGGGTGAGCTCGGCGTACTCGCCGGTGTCGAGGATGAGGTTTCTTCCGACCACCACACATACACCGACCCCGAGGAGGTAATCGATTTCGCTACCCGCACCGGTTGCGACTCACTCGCAATCTCGATCGGCACAAGCCATGGCGCATACAAGTTCACTCCCGAGCAGTGCACACGCAACGCTGAGGGCAAGCTCGTTCCCCCGCCGTTGGCATTCGACGTACTCGACGCCGTAATGGAGAAGCTTCCCGGATTCCCCATCGTGCTCCACGGATCTTCTTCTGTTCCCCAGGACGAAGTCGACACCATCAACAAGTTTGGTGGCAAGCTCCCCGACGCAATCGGTATCCCCGAAGAGCAGCTCCGCAAGGCCGCCAAGAGCGCTGTATGCAAGATCAACATTGACTCCGACAGCCGTCTCGCCATGACCGCAGCTGTACGCAAGGTCCTCGCTGAGAAGCCCGCAGAATTCGATCCCCGCAAGTATCTCGGCCCGGCCCGCGACAACATGGAGAAGCTCTACAAGCACAAGATCGTTGATGTGCTTGGCTCCAACGGCAAGGCTGAATAATCATCGGTCATAATTCAACCGATCCCGTCCATACTAAATCAGTAGGCTGACGGATCAATCCACATAAGCCATCGCGCGATTATGTTCGCGCGATGGCTTTATTTTTTGCATACATCCATATTGCATATTTTCGCACAAAGCTGAAACACCTTGCCCCCCACAATTGTTAAACATACAAAAACAAAGACAATGACACCACACGTTTCAACTCCAGATGCCCACGGGTCCGGGAAAGAGACATTCGCACGTAATGTCTTTTTCTCGGCCCGAAGAGCGCTTTCACATCACGCCACAGGCGGAAATGTGCTGATGCTTGCCACTGTGCTTGCATTGATCGTAGCAAACATCCCCGGCATAAACAGCATATACAATGATTTCTGGCAACAGGAAATGAGATTGCAGATAGGGGATTTCAATATATTCTCCCACGCAGGGCATCCCATGACTGTGTTGCAGTTCATAAACGATGCTCTGATGGCCATATTCTTCTTCAACATAGGACTCGAGATCAAGCGAGAGATACTTGTGGGAGAACTATCGTCGATAAGACAGGCGTTGCTACCGATCATGGGCGCTATAGGAGGAATGGCCTTTCCTGTAGGATTGTATTTCATCATGGCACACGGGACCGATTATATCGACGGCGCGGCCATACCGATGGCCACGGATATAGCGTTCTCACTCGGCATAATCGCGATGCTTGGATCGAGAGTCCCCTCCTCGCTAAAAATATTCCTAACCACACTGGCCGTGGTCGATGACATAGGCGGCATCATAGTAATAGCCACTTTCTACTCGGGACATATCGACCTGAATTTCCTCGGCTATGCGGCGATAGGATTACTCATACTGCTGGCCGGTGGCGCCGTAATGAAGATCCAATCCAAGATGTTCTATTTCATGATCGGAGGCGTGGTGTGGTTTCTCGTGCTCAACTCGGGCATCCATCCCACTATCGCGGGCGTGCTTGTGGCACTATGCGTACCAGCCGTACCGGTGTACGCACCGAAAAAGTATATCAAGGTGATCAGAGAGAACATCAGAAAGTTCAAGGAGGACGATGATGTTGACCTGAATTCGCGCACCATCCTGAGCCATGAGCAGATGGACTGGCTGAAAGAGATAGAAACGGCATCGGATCGCGTGATATCCCCGCTCCAGGAGATGGAGGACCAATTGCACCCGCTGACCGATTATCTGATTGTCCCGCTGTTTGCTTTTGCCAACGCCGGCATCTTCCTGCTTGACATCAATCCCGCAACTGTAGTGACCGGTATAAGCCTCGCGATACTCGTATCGTTGGTGATAGGCAAATTCGTAGGCATACTGCTATTCTCGTGGGCAAGCGTAAAACTCGGCATAGCTCCCATGCCCGAACAGGCAAACTGGCGTATGATGAGCGCGATCTCACTGCTCGGAGGCATAGGATTTACCGTCTCGCTATTCATCGCCTCGCTTACGTTTGACACAGCCACCGCACAGGGCGCAGCTATGCTCAACGACGCGAAACTCGGCATAGTGGCAGGGTCACTGATAGCCGGCCTCGGAGGATACATATTGCTGAGACTTACTTTGCCCTCTCCATCAAGCCATACCGAACATGCCCACGAAGAAGCCCACGACAGCAACCGACATTGACACGGGAAGTCAAAACGCGACAAAAGTTGGCCCGATTAACATAAAATGATACTGAGATAGCACAATTAAAGAAAAAATTCAGTAAATTTGCGGTTGAAAATACACAACCATATAATAACATCATCAATGACTATCGACCAGTACAATTTCAACGGCAAAAAAGCAATCGTGCGCGTTGACTTCAATGTGCCCCTGGATGAGAACGGCAACATCACCGACGACACCCGTATCCGCGGTGCCCTCCCCACCCTCAAGAAGATCCTTGCTGACGGTGGCAGCCTCATCATCATGAGCCACATGGGTAAGCCCAAAGGCAAGGTTAACCCCAAGATGTCGCTTGGCCAGATCAAGGACACCGTAGCCAAATACCTGGGTACAGAAGTAAAGTTTGCTGACGATTGCGCCAAAGCATCCGAACTCGCCGCTTCACTCAAGCCCGGCGAAGTGCTTCTGCTCGAGAACCTGCGCTTCCATCCCGAAGAGGAGGGCAAGCCCGTGGGTATCGACAAGGCTGATCCCGCTTACGATGCCGCCAAGAAAGAGATGAAAGAAAAGCAGAAGGAGTTTGCAAAGACTCTTGCTTCATACGCTGACGTATATGTGAACGATGCTTTCGGTACCGCTCACCGTCGCCACGCTTCCACTGCCGTAATCGCTGACTACTTCGATGCCGACAACAAGATGCTCGGCTATCTGATGGAGAAAGAGGTAAAGGCTGTGGACAACATCCTCTCGGACATCAAACGTCCCTTCACCGCCATCATGGGTGGCTCGAAAGTATCCACCAAGATCGGTATCATCGAGAACCTCATGGACAAGGTGGACAACCTGATCCTCTGCGGCGGTATGACCTACACATTCGCCAAGGCTCTCGGCGGAAACGTAGGCAAGTCGATCTGTGAGGAGGATAAACTCGACCTCGCCCTCGACATCATCAAGAAGGCCAAGGAGAAGGGTGTGAACCTCGTGCTCGGAACCGACTGCGTAGCCGCTGACGACTTCAGCAACGAGGCTAACACAATGGTGGTATCCTGCAGCGAGATTCCCGCAGAGTGGGAAGGACTCGATGCCGGTCCCGAGACCCGCAAAATGTTTGCCAATGCCATCAAGGGTGCCAAGACAATCCTTTGGAACGGCCCTGCCGGTGTATTCGAGTTTGACAACTTCACTGCCGGATCACGCGCAATCGCTGACGCAATCGTTGAGGCTACCGAGAACGGTGCATTCTCACTCGTTGGTGGCGGTGACTCTGTAGCATGTGTCAACAAGTTTGGCCTTGCCGACAAGGTGAGCTACGTATCCACCGGTGGTGGTGCACTTCTCGAGGCTATCGAGGGCAAGGTGCTCCCCGGTATCGCAGCTATCCGCGGATAATAATCATCCAGCAATCAATAATCAATAACTGCCATCAGCGGTTATTGATTATCATAGATACAGCGTCGTCATATTTTCTAAGTGACGACGCTTTCTTTATGCCCTTATATGCCTTTTTATCAAGATCGGGCACCATATACTCCCAAAATGGTTTAATCTTGCCCAATACCTGAGCGTCTCCACTAAGGGAATCCTTGTAGTATCCATAAACAAGAGAATGTAATCTGAGGACATCCTGCATACGCCTGGACGGAGTCCATTCCTCCCTTGCCAGCCACTCTGCCACCATTGACGGACGCGAGAAAAGCCCACGACCGATCATCACTCCATACAATCCAGGGAAACGTGCATAAATATCGTCAATCGCCGACGGCTCACGCAGATCGCCGTTGAACACAACAGGATGATCAATCGCATCAAGCAACCGCGAAAACTCATCCAGCCACAACTCTCCGGAGTATTGCTGACGTGCGGTGCGTGGATGAACTGTGAGATGTGACAACGGCATATTGTTGATGACGGGCAACGCATCATTCCACTCAGTAGGACTGTCAACTCCCAATCTCATCTTCACCGAAAACGTCACATCGCTATAGCGGCCTTTCATCATTGCGGCAATCTCCGTGAGCAGAGGGACATTAGCGATCATGCCTGTCCCACGCCCGTGATGGACTTGAGGTGGGAATGGACAGCCCATATTGATATCAATATGACTGAAACCTGAGGCGCACACAATGTCGCACAGCATCTCAAACTCGGCCACGTCCCTGAATATTATCTGCGGGGTCAATGGCACTCCTCCATTCATTTCCGAATTAAGGTCACGGACATCACGCCGACGCACCTCGCCACGCTCCACTCGTAGGAACGGCGTGAAATAGCCGGTGATGCCATCGCCATATATATCATGATGAAAACGTCTCCATGGCAATTCGGTAAGGCCCTGGATCGGGGCTGAGAATATCTTCAGATTGTTCTTTTCTTCCATATCAGTGGCAAAAATAGTAAAAATATCCGCTCGGGCTATTGATAGTTTCAATAAAAATCGCTATTTTTGTAAATGTCCGCATAGCGCATCGGCCATAACTGATTTAACTATCATGTTTTAAACCTTTTCGCCCGGCAGGTGTCTAAATTATAAAGAACAGTTTACTCAACTATACAAATTCTCTTCCGATGAAACTGAAACGAATCATACTCACCCTTGCAGCGGCAGTGGTGGCCACCTCAGCCATAACGGCCCAATCGTATTATGATGACGACATATATTACGATGCTTCCAAGGATAAAACACCCAAGCCCAAGAAGACGGTAAAGCAGACATTCACTTCACCGTCGACCGTCATTGTAGCCGAGTATCCGGCTGCTGACACTTATACCGTCAAAGGCACTCGCACCATAAGCGTGGACGATTACAACCGTCGCGGCATCTTTGCCAAAGACTCCCTTTCCAATGATACCACCGCGACTGATTTCGCATACACCCGCCGTATAGAGCAATTCTATAATCCGGAGGTGGTAAGCGGATCGGGCGACAAGGATCTTGCTACCATATATTACATGGAGCCTGAGCAAGTGAACGTGTATGTGAACACCCCTTCATCCTATTGGGGATATGATTATTTTTATCCTGCTTTCTCGTGGTATTCCCCTTATTGGAGCTATAACTGGAGATGGAACTCACCCTGGTACTGGAACAGCTGGTATGATCCGTACTGGGCATGGAACTGGGGTCCATCCTGGGGTTGGGGTCCCGGCTGGGGGCCTTCGTGGGGATGGGGACCATCCTGGGGTTGGGGCCCGTCATGGGGTCCTTCATGGGACTGGGGACCATCGTGGGGTAACAGACCCTACAATCCCCGTCATCAAGGTGCCCGTCATCCCGGCAATGTTGCCACGAACCGTTATCCCTCAGGTAACGTAGGACGTCCCAACGTAGGTGCTGGACGCCCAGGAGTGACAAACAACTCATACAATAGACCGGCAGGAAATAATAGCCGTCCATCGGTGGGCAACAACCGCAGGCCCGGAGTGGGATCAAATTCCAACGGAAATGTCACAACCCGCCCATCCAACAACGGATATACGCCCAACACCAACAACGGGAATTACAACCGCCCGTACAATACCAATGGCGGTCGTAGCTCGGGCTACGGAACCGGATCATACGGTGGTGGTTCGAGAGGAGGCTCTTTCGGGGGTGGTTCCTACGGAGGTGGCCGATCCAGCGGTGGTGGCCGTGGACGCCATTAATGCAACTCATTTCACTATTGAACAATAAGGCTAATGTCTCCCGTCCGGATAAATCGGACGGGAGACATAAACCAATTAACAATAAAAAACGTTTACTATTACAAGTAACCTCATTACTCAGCTCGATATTTATGAACAAGCCACTTCTCATAGCACTTTCGCTCACTATCCCGGTGGGAACATTTGCGCAGTCGGCAGTCGATGCCTATTCCGTGTCACAGTCTGATCTGCGTGGCACCGCACGTTTCATGTCGATGGGCGGAGCCTTTACGGCTCTCGGTGGAGATATCTCCACCCTCAACCAGAATCCAGGTGGTATAGGTTTATACCGTAGCAGCGACCTGTCATTGACATTTGATCTCGAGGCTCAGTCGACCAAATCAGGCATAGACAAGAACAGCCAGACAAAGTTCAAGGTCAATAACTTCGGATATATCGGATCGGTATATACCGGTAGCGAGACCATGCCATTCTTCAACTGGGGTGTCAGCTATTCACGATCGGCATCATTCGACCGCCGATATGGAGGCTCGCTCGGTGAGTTGGGAACATCATACACCAACCTTGTAGCGGATTTCACAAATAAAGATGTCGCCGATGGCATGTTTACCATTCCCCAGCTCGGCTCAGGGACAAACTACAATCCATACTTTGACTCTCCTGCCTCATGGAGCAGTGTGCTCATGTATAATTCAGGAGCTATCAATCCCACCAATCCAGGAGCCAACAGTGTTGTAGGCCTGTGGAATTATGGTAACGGAACGGGTGAGTATAACGGATCTACCGGAACAGCGTGGTATGATATTGAAGAAAAAGGCCATGTAGATGAGTATTCCATCAATTTCGGTGGTAATGTGATGAACATGCTGTACTGGGGTATCGGTTTTGGTATTACCGATCTCGATTTCAAGCAGTATGCCCATTATAATGAGAATATAAGCAACGGAAATGTTCCTTACACTTACACTGAGAACGGGCAAGAGAATGTGACCCATACACCCGGTGATGCAAACTTAGGCCTCACCAACTATAAACATATATGGGGCAGCGGATTCAACTTCAAGGCCGGTGTAATTGTAAAACCCATAAACGAACTCCGTTTCGGACTTGCCGTCCACACTCCCACATATTACAATCTGTCATACGAAGGCCAGGCTTGGACCAACTATAAATATACCGCACCCATCGGAACTGCTGATGGTGGACAAGATGGCGAGTACGATGATTTCGACTGGAAGTTGCAGTCACCGTGGCGTCTCATGTTTGGTGTGGCCGGTGTCATTGGCGGACGTGCCATCATCAGTGCCGATTACGAATATCGCGCTTATGGCGACATGAAAGTGAAGGACTGGGAAGGCTACAACTATACCGATACCAACGAAGATGTAAAGACCTATTATCAGGCGACCAACATATTCCGCATCGGTGCCGAGTATCGCGTGACTCCCGCGTTCAGCGTAAGAGCCGGATACAGCTACGAGTCAAGCCCCGTAAAAACCGAGCTTCTTGACCCCACCGGATCGCAGGCTTCCTACGTGTACACTTCGGGATATGACGACACCGAAACTCAGCCCTCGTTCACGCTCGACCGCTCGACCAATTACATAACATGTGGCCTCGGATACAAGTACAAGAATTTCTATGCCGATCTCGCATACGTGTACCGCCACCGCAAGAGCGACTATCATGCGTTCACCGATTACAACGAGAATGTAGAGCCTCACTATCTCGTACAGGCTCCCAAGGCATCCGTAACCGATAACAACAGCCAGGTAGTGCTTACTCTCGGAGTAAGATTCTAATTCCAGCATCTAATTAATGGCCAGAAAAAAGACCTTGTCACCTCCTTCGCGTCGTAATGAAGCGGAGGAGGTGATTGACCTTGACAATCCCGAGTTTCAGAAAGCTTGGGAATTGTTGCAATATACCAATCAGTCAGTATTTCTCACGGGAAAAGCCGGCACAGGCAAATCGACTTTCCTACGGTACATCACATCCCATACAAGAAAGCCGTATGTAGTATTGGCTCCGACGGGTATCGCTGCTGTGAATGCCGGAGGGCAAACCATGCACTCATTTTTCAGGATTCCATTCAAGCCGATCACTCCCGAGGATCCAGACTTTGCCCGGGACCGTCTGAGTCAACGCATGAAGTATCCAGCATCGCTCATAAAACTGATACGGAATCTCGAGCTTATCATAATTGATGAAATATCAATGGTGAGAGCGGATATTATAGATTTCATTGACAAACTGCTGAGGTTTTATACCCGAAATGAGCGTCAGCCATTCGGAGGGAAACAACTGTTGCTTGTCGGCGATATATTTCAGCTCGAACCGGTAGTTACTGGAGATATGCGCGACATACTCAGGCCATACTACCGAAATTTCTATTTCTTCTCGGCCAGGGCTTTTGCCGACATAAAGATTGTACCCATAGAGCTTAGGAAAGTCTACCGACAAAACGATCCTGACTTCATTTCACTGCTCGACCGCATCAGATCCGGAATATCTACACCCACCGATCTTGCCAAGTTGAACTCGAGGGTAGCTCCTACCCCAATGCGGCCACAGCGGAGCAAGAAGGATTTCACCATGACCCTCGCCACACGGAGAGACATGGTGGATCATATAAACGAGGATCACCTGAATGGGATAAAGAAACCTACTGTGACATTCATAGGTAAGATCAAAGGGGATTTCCCCGAAAACTCATTACCTACCGATCTCGAACTGTCGCTTAAGGAGGGGGCACAGGTGGTGTTCATAAAGAATGACCCTGATCACCGCTGGGTAAACGGCACTGTGGGACGTGTATCGGCACTTGCCACAGATCTGCTGGAAGTGACTCTCGAATCAGGAGATACCCATAGGTTGAAGCAGGAAATCTGGAGCAATATCAAATACACATTCAATCCATCCACAAAAGAGATCAAGGAGGAGGAACTGGGAAGCTTCACCCAGTATCCTGTGAAACTTGCGTGGGCATTGACCGTGCACAAGAGCCAAGGGTTGACGTTCAACAATGTGATCATAGACCTTGGTCACGGAGCCTTTGCAGGGGGACAAACTTATGTAGCCTTGTCGAGATGTCGCAGTTTCGAGGGCATGACCTTGGCATCCACTATTGCCGATAGGGATATATTTGTCAATCCGGCCATCTCACAGTTCTCCCGTACATTCAACGATGATGAGCTCATCAATGACGCGCTTGAAAAAGCGAGGGCCGACAGTTGCTATGCCAACGCCTTGAAATATGCCGACGAAGGGAAGCTGGCTGAAGCTTTCGACATGTTTACAGAGGGATTGAGGAACCGCTCGATTCTGCACAATATGCCCCACATGAGACTTGCACGCAGGAAACTGGGCATAGTACACTCACTCACATCTCGTATAGGGGAACTGGAGGAACGCATCAGGAAGGATGCCGAGCGATTTGCCGACATAGCCCGTGAATATACATCGCTCGGGGATGATTGTCTCCAGGATGAAATGCCATTGCCCGCGATAGCGAATTACGACAAGGCTCTGACTCTGTCTCCATCGTACCGCCAGGCACTTGAAGGCCGTGCCAAGGCGTATATGCTCATGGAGGAATACGACAAGGCTATAGAGGATTATTCGCTGATAGTATCGCTTGACAACACCGATATAAAACCGATCATCGAGATGGCCTCGTGCTACCTTGCCATTAACGACATACACAATGCCATGGACCGTTGTATGCTTGCGCTTGACATGATCGAAGAAATAGAGTGTCCCCGTCCGCTACAAAGCAGACTTCACACAATCATAGCCGAGATATACGATATAATCGGAGACAGCGAGAAAGCCGAGATGCACCGTTCTATTGCCAAAAGGTTGTCACGATAATAAATCATGGCAACAGGCAATGTCATGGCTTCATGTATTCTGATATCGGGATGAAGCGAATCTCCTTCTCCGAAATGACCGCAACACCGTTGAATGAAACTGTGGAGTGTTCTTCATGCCCCATTGAAACCACCGAACACTCATTAACAGAAATGATGATACCGGCATCACCGGGCAATATGTCCGCATCATAACGCACGATAGCATTGCGGACAATATCCCCGTTGACAATAGCAGCATGACATCTTACTGAAGCCATCTTCCTTACTATATCTCACTAAATATCAACGATAGCGTACTACATTCTGCCCCTGACGAGCCACCACATTATCATTACGGCCACGTGTCCTCACAAGCGTAATGGAGTCGAGATACGACACCTCTCCAGGCAACGCCGCATAATGGATAGTTCCGTAAACAGTAGAGGCGACTTTGGCAGAGTCCAGTACCAGAAGCAACCGGGACATCTCGTCACCGGTGCCACGATACCATTTGTACTCGGTGGTGCCGTCATTGTAGTCCACTGCCAGACTCATTGTCACAGGCGTGCGGGTATTCATGCCCTTAACCGACAGAGTATAGCGGTCACCACGCTCCCAGTTCTTATCAGTAGACAGGTTGAAGGAAATGAAGTCAGACGGTATATCCACCGTATTTCTGCGTGTACGGATACCGGTCCACACATCCACGGAGTCTCCATCCATGCTGGTGCGACGCGGGGCCTTGTCGGTCTTACCTCCTGCACGCTCAGCCTCGTCTATGCGCTTCTGGAGTATCTCCTCAGTGAGATTGCACATATCCATATAGGCCTGCATGTTATGGCCATACCATTGCAAGGAGGTATCCACGTCCTGACGTGTGACTCCATGTTTGGCATATACCGACTGAATCAACACCTTGCGCACTGAGTCGTTACGATATGCCCTGTTGTCATTCTCCACTACCGCATCACCCATATACAGGTCGGCCATGAGGCTGGCCATGCGATCCTCGGATATAACATAGTCAGGGGTCTTGCTACAAGCGGCAAGCATGATGACAAGGAGACTTATTACCGGCAGTCGACGCATATTATTCATCAAGATTTACTATCCTCTTCGACCGAGGTGCTGTCGGGAGAAAGATTACGCAATCCGGCCGGTGACAACACGTAGTTGTGATAAAAGATTATGAGCACAAAGATCCCGCACGAGATGGCGGCATCAGCAAGATTGAACACCGGCTGGAAGAACAGGAAATGATCTCCACCCACAAACGGCATCCATGATGGCCAAGTGAACGAGAATAGCGGGAAATATAGCATGTCGACCACCTTGCCCATGAATAACGGTGCATATCCACCATCCGCAGGGAACATCTGAGCCAACTGGGGAGGCATAGGATTGTTGAATATCAGACCATAGAACACACAGTCGAATATATTGCCTGCAGCTCCGGCCGTGATGAATGCAAGACATGCCAGATAGCCGGCAGGTACAGTCTTGATCCTATATATGCTGTGGATATACCATACAAGCATCGACACAGCCACTATGCGGAAAAGTGTAAGAGCCAACTTGCTCCCTATGGTCATGCCGAAAGCCATGCCGTTGTTCTCGATAAACAACAGATGGAACCATGAGAAAATGGGCATATCCTCGCCCAAGTAGAAACTGGTCTTAACCCAAATTTTCAATACCTGGTCGAGGATAACCGTGATGACAATAATAATGGCTACAATAGTGCCTCGTGAACGCATATTTCTATTTCTTCTTCATATTCTTGGCCTCGACGCTACGAGTGGCATGAGGCACAGCACGCAATCGTTCCTTGGGGATAAGCTCGCCCGTCTCGCAACACACTCCATACGTCTTGTTCTCAATACGTATCAGCGCGTTCTGCAGATGCTGAATGAATTTCAGCTGACGGGTGGCCAATTGGCCCGCCTCCTCCTTGGAGAGAGTTGTGGCACCCTCCTCAAGTATCTTGAAAGTGGGAGACGTGTCTGCTATATCGTTGCCCTCGGTATTGTTGATATTGGCGCGGAGGGAGTCATACTCTTTCTGGGCTTTGGCAAGCTTCTCAAGAATCAATGCCTTGAATTCCTGAAGCTCCTCGTCGCTGTATCTCTTCTTCTCGCTCATAATCACATGCTTTTTTAAGTAATGAATGTTCTGATGTTAACTCTTTACTTGTTTAACGTAATTTTAACGTAAAAGTTCACATCATCAAGAGCGAGATCGCTCACGCCCTCTTCTGCCGGCTCGACAGGAGCAATCTCAAGCGAATTAGCGAGCACCTGACGCGAGATATAGTCCTTGTACTCGAGGATGGCCTCATCGGTGGCTTCGCAAGGGGAGAACACAAGGTTGATGCGGTCAGTGACCTCGAAACCGCTCTGCTTGCGTATGTTCTGCACGCGGTTAACGATCTCTCGTGCTATACCCTCGCGTTTGAGTTCGGGAGTGATGGTCACGTCAAGAGCGATTGTGAGGGCTCCATCGTTGGCTACAAGCCATCCGGGGATATCTTCAGAGATTATGTCAACGTCACACAGATCAACACGGGTCTCAACGCCGTTAATGTCGAGATTGATGTATCCCTCAGACTCGAAACGGGCTACCGAAGCCGAGTCGAGGTTCTTTATGGCCTCGGCTACGGCCTTCATGTTCTTGCCATGCTTCGGACCGAGTTTCTTGAAGTCAGGACGGGCACTCTTCACGATGATGTTGTCCTCGTTGCCCACGATCTTGAGATCCTTGACATTGATCTCATCTTTTACAAGACCCGAGATTGCCTCGAGCATAGATCGCATCTCATCATCAAGAGCAGGAACCATGAGGGTCGACAGAGGCTGACGCACCTTGATGTTGACCTTGCGACGGAGAGCAAGTGTCATGGAGGTGATGTTCTGGGCCAGACGCTGACGCTTCTCAAGCTCGGGAGCCGAGAGAGATGCATCACACTTGGGGAATTCAGCCAGGTGAACCGAGTTGTCCGATCCTGTGAGCGCACGATACAGCTCATCGGCATAGAAGGGAGCGAATGGAGCAATGAGGCGCGAGAGGGTCTCAAGACAGGTGTAGAGGGTCTGATAAGCGGCTGTGTCACCGTTCCAGAAGCGTTTACGGTTGAGTCGTACATACCAGTTGGAGAGCGAGTCAACGAACTCGGATATGGCACGGGCTGCCTTGGTGGGCTCGTAGTCATCGAGAGCCTCGGTGACATCTCCCACGAGGGTATTTAGCAACGACAGCACCCAACGGTCTATCTCGGGACGCTCGGCCACAGGGATCGAGGGTGAAGCCGGATCGAAGCCATCAAGATTAGCATACAGGGCAAAGAATCCGTAAGTGTTGTAGAGAGTAGAGAAGAACTTGCGAGAGGTCTCGGCTACACCGTTCTCATCGTATTTGAGGTTATCCCAAGGCGATGAGTTGGAGATCATGTACCAGCGCACAGGGTCGGCACCGAACTTCTCGATCTGACCAAAGGGATCCACAGCGTTGCCAAGACGTTTGGACATCTTGTTTCCGAACTTATCGAGCACAAGTCCGTTGGAGATCACAGCCTTATAGGCCACGGAATCAAAGAGCATACCGGCGATTGCATGGAGTGTGAAGAACCATCCGCGTGTCTGGTCCACACCCTCGGCAATGAAGTCGGCGGGATATACCTCGCGATTGTCGAAAGCCTCCTTGCTCTCAAACGGATAATGGATCTGAGCATAGGGCATCGAGCCGGAATCGAACCACACGTCAATGAGATCTTTCTCGCGGTACATGGGCTTGCCATTGGGCGAGAGAAGTACAATGTCATCGACATAAGGACGATGGAGGTCGATCTTCTCGTAGTTCTCCTTATTGTATTCGCCTGGCACGAATCCAGCCTTGCGATAGAGGTTTTCCTTCATGAGACCAGCTGCGACAGCCTTGTCCATCTCGTCGCACAACTCCTCAACCGATGAGATGCACAGCTCCTCAGTGCCATCCTCAGTGCGCCAGATGGGGAGCGGAGTGCCCCAGTAACGGCTACGGGAGAGGTTCCAATCCTGAAGATTCTCAAGCCACTTGCCGAAACGGCCTGTACCGGTCGATGTGGGCTTCCAGTTGATACCCTCATTGAGCTGCATGAGGCGCTCACGAACGGCTGTCGTCTTAATAAACCAGCTGTCAAGAGGATAGTAAAGCACGGGCTTGTCGGTGCGCCAGCAGTGAGGATAGTTGTGGGTGTGCTTCTCGATCTTGAACACCTTGTCGGTAGCCTTGAGCTCCATACATATCTGCACATCCAGAGTCTCGGTCTCCTCGGTGGCCTCGGGATCATAAGCATTCTTCACATACTTGCCCTGCCACGGAGTGTAGGCCTCCACGTTGACCATATCGGCCACAAACTTGGGATCGAGGTCGCTGAGCAGATAGAAACGGCCAGTCATGTCGACCATCGGGCGGATGTTGCCATCCTTGTCGATGAGATGCAAGGGGGGGACACCACTCTGCTTTGACACACGGAGGTCATCGGCACCGAATGTACCTGCTATGTGCACGATACCGGTACCATCCTCGGTGGTCACATAGTCGCCAGGAATAACGCGGAACGCACCCTCTCCGGGATTCACCCAGGGGAGGAGCTGCTCATAATTGATACCTACAAGGTCTACGCCCTTAACCTGGGCCACTACCTCGTAAGGCACCAGCTTGTCACCCTTGCTATACTCGTCGAGTTTGAGGGAAGCAGCCTTGGGATTGAACAGCGATCCCATAAGGGCATCTGCTGCAACCACGGTGATAGGCTTGCCGGAATATGCGTTGTAGGTGCGTACTATATTGTACACGATCTCGGGACCTACGGCCAGAGCTGTGTTGGAGGGAAGAGTCCAGGGGGTTGTGGTCCATGCGAGGAAATAAGGAGTGCCCCACTTGAAGAGGATGTCACGATAAGGAGCCAAGGCGGGCTCTTCATCGTTGACGATGCGGAACTGAGCCACACATGTGGTATCCTTGACGTCGCGGTAGCATCCGGGCTGATTCAGCTCGTGAGAGCTGAGGCCAGTGCCCGCCGCGGGAGAATAAGGCTGGATGGTGTATCCCTTGTAGAGATAGCCTTTCTTATAGAGCTGACTCAGGAGCCACCATACGGTCTCGATATAACGGTTGTCATAGGTGATGTAGGCATTGGGCATGTCCACCCAATATCCCATCTTGGAAGTAAGATCCTCCCACTCACCGGTAAATTTCATCACCTCTCTGCGACAAGCAGCGTTGTACTCGTCTACCGAGATCTTCTTGCCGATATCCTCCTTGGTGATACCGAGGTTCTTCTCAACGCCAAGCTCAACGGGAAGTCCGTGAGTATCCCATCCGGCCTTTCTCTTCACCTGGAATCCCTGCATGGTCTTGTAACGGCAGAAGATATCCTTGATTGTGCGGGCAAGCACATGGTGGATGCCGGGACGACCATTAGCCGATGGAGGTCCCTCAAAGAACACAAACGAGGGACAGCCCTCGCGTTCCGACATCGTGCGGTGGAACACATTCTCGCTGTTCCATAAGTCGAGCACACTCTTATTGATCTCGGGCAGATTCAGCCCGCCGTATTCCTTAAATCTCTTGGACATGATGAGATGTATTGCTTGGTTTACTGAAGCCTCAGATCCGAGGCGGAAAAAAATTTTCGCAAATTTAGCAAATTTCAGTGGCAAAAACTATCTTTGGCACCAAAAAAGTTGCTCAACAACATTATTTACCGTCAATTATCCTCACTTGATGTAAAAATCAATGAGACGGCTGATAGCTCTCGAGCACACAGGGCAGAAGCCCTTGGCTGTATTGGTGCGCATACGGCAGTCAATGGCCGGACGATACACCCCCTTGGATTGATAGCCGCCACCCTCATATACTCCCACCTGATGCACGCCAGCACCTTGAGCAGTAGTGGGAACCGTGACTGACGGAGCGAGCATATCCTGCCATTTGGACGGGAAATCGGCGAGTGTGGTGAGGTTCTGTTCCCAGGGCTCCACATCGGCACGGTACATTGCTGTGGCCAGATCGTCGTCATCATAGAAATACTCGTCGGCCAATCCGCCAAAGCTGTGGCCGAACTCATGCACTACCACAGGCCGGAAATTACTGTGACCGGCCGTAGTAAGGGTATAGAAATTGTATATGCCACCGCCACCATACTCGGAAGTGTTGGCAAGAATCACCACATGCTCGTAGGGGATATTGACAAGGCAATCATGGATACGTTTGACATTGGCTGTAGTGAGGTAACGGTCGGAATAGAATGTACTGAAATTGGATCCCACGGCTGTTGAATGCCATGCGCCAAGACGCGGGACGCTTACCCCGCTATCGGTCGAAGGAGCAGCCACTGCCACAAAATTGAAATCGCCTGCCCGTGACCGGAACGGCTCATGCTCCAGGATAGACTCGACAGCCACTCCCGCATCGTGGTAGAACTTCTCAGCCTCCTGGGCCGTATATCCCTCAGCGAGTATAGCCACGTCAATCACTTCCCGAGGATCTCCGCCACGATGGATGTAGCGATGAGGATTGGGCGCAACCCCTCCCCTGTCGGACAGCAGGATATCGGACGGATCCACCTCATGCTCAATCCTGCCCAGGATACCATTGCCGCTATCATATAGCACCACTTCAACAACAGCCTTGCGACGCGGAACAGGAACGAGGAAACTGTTCTCAAACGCCCTTGGCCTCTTCCGGGCCTCGGCTGTAGTGAGCCATTCCTGATATAAAGTGGAGAACGAAGTGGCATACATCGTCTCTCCCGTCTCAGCATCCTTCAATGTCAGTTTCCCGTTGCCTCGTAGAGGAACTGAATCCAGGTTGTGCCTGCGTCCTGCCCACCCGGGAGTGCGCACACCACCGTCAAACAGCACTGTGCAATCCACAGATCCACCGACTGAAGCCGTCCCACCAAACACGTAATCGAGACGTAAAGTAGAATCAGCGAAATGCTTGCCAAAGTCCTGCGCCCCGGCTCCGAAAGCCATGCAGGCCACTACCGGCATCAACAATGTTTTCATGATATCCATTCGCTCTATGCTATATTATTTATATGTATATAAAAAAGAGGATGGCACGACACCCGTAGGGGTGACACTACCATCCTCGTGAGAATTCAGTCGACAATAAGCGTTGAAGAGCTTATTCAGCGGCGGGAGCCTCAGCCTCAGCAGGAGCCTCCTCAGCGTTAGCGGCAGCCTCGGCCTCAGCGGCAGCGGCGGCGAGCTCGGCTTTCTTCTTAGCTACTTCCTCAGCCTTAGCCTTATTCTTGGCCTGCTCGGCCTCAAGGCGAGCCTTAGCGTCAGCTTCCTTCTGGCTTTCCTGAGAAGCACGGAACTTGTCAGCAACCTGATTCTTCTGAGCCTTCCAGGCATCGAAACGACGCTGTGCCTCGGCCTCGTCGAATGCGCCCTTCTTAACGCCACCCTGGAGGTGTTTCATCAGGAGCACACCCTCGTTGGAGAGGATTGTACGAACGGTGTCGGTGGGTTGAGCACCAACGTTTACCCAATACAAAGCACGCTCGAAGTTCAAAGTTACTGTAGCAGGATTAGTGTTCGGATTATAAGAACCTATCCTTTCAATAAATTTACCATCTCGTGGTGCCCTGCTATCGGCGATAACAATAGGATAGAACGCATAGTTCTTGCGACCATGACGTTGCAGTCTGATTTTTGTTGCCATTAAAGTGATTTGTATTAGAATTCGGGCGCAAAGGTACAAATTTTACCGTACCCCTGCAAGTGCCATCCACTATTTTTTCAATTTATTTTTCAATTGGAGAGATTGTTGGAGTATAGAAGGGATAATATAAGCAGAAGTCTGTCCATGTCCAATAGTGGAAAGTGGACTATTGGACATGGACAGACGATTATTTTAAAATCGGATTAGATGATGGGGATTATGCCAGATTGAAGCCGGCATTGTAGACGGCCTGACGAACTGCCTCAGGATCGACATCACCCTCGACAACGGCTATGCCTGTGGGGAGATCTACGGTCACATTCTCGGCTCCATCGAGGGCAGAGAGGGCTTTCAATACGGTGGCCTGACAATGGGCACAGTTCATACCTGTGACATGATATTCTTTCTTCATGATTGTAACGGTTTTATCTATATTGGAGTGATTATGGTCGTGATTATGGCTGTGGCCATGAGAACCGTTGAGACGGCCTGTACGTGAGAGAAAGGTGGTGTAGGCAAGCAGAGCGGCAAGTATCACCGAGCACACTGTGGGGAACCATGCCACCTCGCCATGACCATGACATGATGCCGCATGGGAAATCGAGGGCACAAACCATGAGGCAGGCATAAGGTAGTCGATAATGAGGCCGAAGCCTATGGCTGTGACCACAACCGAGGCCACATATATCACAGTAGCACGACGTCCCATGGTGCGGGAGAGTATCATCACTGAAGCGAAATTGGCAGCAGGACCGGCCATGAGAAGCACGAATCCCACTCCGGGTGTAAGCCCTTTGAGCATCAGCGACAAGGCGATGGGAATAGATCCGGTGGCACACACGTACATTGGCACTGCTACAAGTATCATAACGAGCATGGCCAACAGAGGACGGGCACTGAGGCTGAGGAACAGCTCGTCGGGCACGAGTACCGTAATCAGAGCTGCGACCACAAGACCAATCACGAGCCATTTACCCACACTTGCTACCATGTCCACAAGACCGTAGCGGAGCGATGCGAGCATCTTGCGACCAAAGCTCATGCCGGCATATTCATAGGTCTCAACATTGGCAGCACATCCGCATCCATCGTGGCATGTGCATGATTCCTCCCCTCCATGGCATGAGCAGGAAGGATCGTCACAGCCATCATGCTCAACGGTAGAGGCGACGGGAGTGTCCTTATCATCGGCTACACGGCTGACAGTCCATCCACCGAACACCGAACCTACGAGCGCAGCCACAGGACGGAGTATGGCAAATGGTAATCCAAGCAGAGAGTAGGTAGCGGCAATGGAGTCGACACCGGTCTGAGGAGTGGCGATGAGAAACGATGTAGTAGCACCCTTGGATGCACCCTGACGACGCAGGGCAACCGCTGTAGGTAATACTCCACATGAGCAAAGAGGCAACGGTATGCCGAACAGAGCCGCTTTCAGCACAGGGCCGAAGCCACGGCCCGACAGGTGACGCGACATTGCCGAGGGCTTGATGAACACGTGAAGCACCCCGGCAAGAATGAAGCCGAGGAGTATATAGGGGGACATCTCGTTGACGATCCCCCAAAGGGACTGGAAGAAATGTTGTAGTTTCATGCCGCAAAGTTACGGCTTAAGGCTCAATCGCGCGTTACACCATTCCGGAAATGTGTTGTATTCTTCAGTAGCCACAAGGTCACAGCGGTGAGAACCACCGACAGGCTCACGGCAAGCATCGAATCAGCCCCCCAGGCACTCGGATCAGCCATGTCACTACCCTCACCTGACGCAAGAGCCACATTCTGCCTCCATGTGGCACACACCACCAGACTGTTGTTGACAGCATGGACAAGTGCCGGAAGCCATACCGAACCCGACCACCACATAAGGTAGCCGAAGAAGGCTCCGAGCACCAGACGGGGGAAGAAGCCGAAGAACTGCATGTGGAACGCGCTGAACAGCACGGCAGTGACCCATATCGCCACATGATGGTTGACACGTCCACCCGAGGAGATGAGCCTCTGCAGGGCTCCACGGAAGTACAACTCCTCACTCACCCCGGCAAGCACTCCCACGATGAGAATATTGACAACAAGAGCTCCTGCCGAAGTGCCCCCCAACAGGACCTCAACCTGAGAGCGGGCGGCTTCCTCGGCCTGACGCATCCACTGCTCCACGGGTGCAAGAGCCGAAGGGAGTGACAAACCCTCATTCCAGGCCACGAGAGCGTTCATGGCCGGAATAGAGCATGTCCACGCAAGAAGTGCCATCACAGTGATCATGAAAGACGGTAGACGATCGGCACACAACATCCGGGCAGGAAGCACGCTGACCATCATTGCAGTGACTATGGCCGGGAGAATGAACAGGAACAGATCCTGGGCCACTGTGCCGATACGTAGCGACATGGCCGTAACGCCCCCGCCAAGAGCCAGAGACATAGCCACAAGTGCCACCATGAGTCCGGCAAAGGTGATAAGCAGGAAGTAGAAAATCCTGATGCCGAAGGTGTAGCGCATGGATGGGGTGTCGGAGATATTATGAGTGTTATCAAGAGGTGTCATGTTCGGTCGAGATAGAATTGGTCGGTCAGTCGGTTGTATTCATCGGTAAAGGCCCCCGAGTTGTCGCGCAGGCACAGCATAGACATCTCGCACGGGCCGGCGACCCATCTGTCGGGTCTCACCTCGTAGAGCCGTCTCAGGGGAGCCTTACCGGCTTTCGGCACCACGTCGGTGATCCTCGCGGGGGTGAGCCTGTGAAGCGACAGGCAGTACTGTATGGCATCGTCTCTCCCGGCAGGAGCTATGAACGACAGCGAGTCACCATCACGGAAGATCACTCCGGCGCTCCAGGCGATCAGCGCCTCCACGTCAAATCCCTCGCCATGACGGGCAAGAGCACGGGTGGTGTCGGGAGAACGCAACTGCTCGGTGAAAAACGGAGGATTGGACACTATACACACAGAGGCATCCCGGACATCTACAGACACCGGAGTCCACTGCCTCACATCGGCATTGACTATGCTCACACGTGAGGCCCAAGGGGATGCCTTGGCATTGTCGCAAGCATCGAGACAGGCGTCAGGGTCCACATCCACCCCTGTCACCTTCACTCCCGAATAGCGCTGAGCCATCATGAGAGCCACGAGTCCCGACCCTGTGCCTACATCTATCACATGACCACACGAGTCATCGACCCGGGCCCATGCCCCGAGCAAAACACCGTCGGTGCCTATCTTCATGCCACACCGGCTGTCGTCGATAGAGAATCGCTTGAATCGGAATACTCCCATGCTGTGATATGCGTAGATTTTACCGGATTCAGGGCCTGTCACACACCTTCCGGACTGGTTGGATACGAAAAAAGCCGCAACTCTTTTCACAAAGGACTACGGCCCATTACCTAAATATTATATTCTATTGCTATTTATCGAATACGTGTGCAAATATAGCAATTTGTACAGTATGCCATATCATTTTCACTTATTTTAACTTAATTATCATATCTTTTCCCCTCTGCCGGTCTCAAATGACAGCAATCGGTCAACTGATTTTTACTCCGTCAGGCAGGCTGTTAGGAAAAATATGTGTAATTTTGTGTACCGTAATGTGACCCGGCAGTGCTGCACACAGGAGGGAGATTTTCGGACGTCAGCCCCACAGAATCGTGTATCCAATTATCGTTCAGCCATATATGTTCCGGGCCACTGATTAAAAGTATCCATAAGTCAACCATAGTCACTATTGTACAGCAGGATTCTCGACAGACTCATGAAGGGAAGTGAACGCACGGTGCTCTTGAAGAAGAACATCGTCATGTCCATCATGCTCAAGGGCATCAACATCGCCATAGTGCTTGTGACAGTGCCATTGGTGATAGGCTATGTCAACCCCACACAATATGGTATATGGCTCACGCTAAGCTCCATCATCGGCTGGTTCTACATGTGCGACATGGGACTCGGCATGGGGCTCCGCAACCGTTTTGCCGAATCCAAGGCCCGTGGCGACATGGAGATGGCCAGGAAGTATGTATCCACCACCTACGTGGCATCGGCCTTGGGCTCCGGGGTGCTTCTTGCCGTGATACTGCCTCTCAACCACTTCATCGACTGGAGCTCGGCCCTGAATCTTCCTGACGGATACCGCATGGAGCTGTCGCGGACGTTTATGATCATGGCTGTGTGCTTCGGAGCCAACATGGTTGCACAGACATTCAGCTACATGGTGTCGGGCGACCAGCGTCCGGCCATAAGCATGATGATCAGCGTGGCCGACCAGGCCCTGGTACTTCTGGCTGTCATCATCGTTACCCGCCTCACCCCACAAGGCGATGGATCGCTTCCGGTGCTCGCCATGCTCAGTTGCGGCATACCGCCTTGCGTGCTCATTCTTGTCTCGGCCCTGCTCTACAGGGGTCGTTACCGCGAGGTGGCTCCATCGCTCAGGCTTGCCCGCATGGCGCTTGTGAGAGACATCCTCGCGACGGGTGCCAGGTTCTTTGCCATCACCCTGTCGATGATAGTGGTGTTCCAGCTCTCAAATGTGATAATATCGCGAGAGATGGGTCCTGATGCCGTGACGGAATACAATGTGGCGTTCAAGTACTTCAACGTGGTATGGCTCGTGTTCGGGATAGCTCTCAACCCCTTCTGGTCGGCCTTTACCGATGCCTATACCCTCGGCAACTATCAGTGGATGTGTTCCACCCTCCGTATGCTTGAGCGCACAGGCCTTGGGCTGATACCGGTGACAGGACTCATGCTCCTGCTCGCACCCGTGGCCTACAGGCTGTGGATAGGCGACAGTGTCCCAGTGGCATCCTCCACCAACATAGCAGTGGCATGTTACGTGACGTTGCTCACCATGGCCAACGTGTACCTGTTTCCGCTCAACGGCATAGGCAAAGTCACTCTCCAGATGCTCATATATGTGGCCTCGGCTATCGTGGCCTATCCCGTAATGACGTGGATGTGCCGTCACCATGGCCTACCGGGACTCCTTACATTCCCCTCGGCCGTGTATCTCTTACAGGCTGTGGCCGGAGCTGTGCAATCCCGGCTCATCATCAACCGAAAAGCCTCAGGAATATGGAACAGATAGACCACAGACGCCCACAGGGCTCCACAGAGATCATCCCGAGGGTGATACACTACTGCTGGTTTGGAGGCAAGCCTCTGCCCACAAGCGCCCGCAGATGTATCGCATCGTGGCGCAGGTATATGCCCGGATACGACATAGTGGAATGGAACGAGAGGAATTTCAATGTAGATTCCATCCCGTTCACCGCCCAGGCTTATGAGGCCGGCAAATATGCCTTCGTGAGCGATTACGCACGCTTCAAGGTGCTGTATGACAACGGAGGGGTGTATTTCGACACCGATGTCGAGCTCGTTGCCCCTATAGACGACATCGTGGAGAGAGGTGCGTTCATGGGATGCGAGAAACCGGCTTGGAGCGATGAGTTCCACGAGTCGGGAGTGGCTCCCGGACTGGGCATGGGAGCTCCCGCAGGGATGCCTCTGCTGCTCACCATGCTCGACCTATACTCCACCCTCAGCTTTCGGGAGCCTGACGGATCGCTCAACTGCCGCACTGTGGGCGAGTACACCACCTCGGTACTCAACGGCATGGGACTCAAGGCCACCGACAGCATCCAGGAAGTGGCCGGATGCCACATCTATCCCCGCGAATACTTCAACCCCAAGGACTACGAGACGGGACGCATCACCATCACTCCCCTCACCCGCTCGATCCACCATTATGCCGCAAGCTGGATATCGGCAAGAGCCCGCTACGGCAACATAGTGAACCGCTTCCTCATACGCCACATAGGCCTCGAACGCTCACGCAGGCTGGTGGCTTTCTATTACAGGCATCTCTACCGCAGGAAATGACGAGGATATTCCTACTCATAAACTCGCTCGAGACTCCGGGTGGCACCGAGAGGGTATCGACCCTCCTGGCCAATCATCTCGCATCGCTGTACGGGGTCGAGGTCACATTCTGCACCCTGCTTGACTCGGCGGAGCCGTTCTTCCCGCTGTCGCCTGCCGTGGCAATCGAGCATCTGGGGCATGACAGAGACCGTTACAGGGCATGGAAGTATCCCGCGTATGTGGCAAGGCTGAGAAGCCTCGTGAAGCGCTACAGGCCCTCATGGATCATAGATGTGTGCAGCGCCATGTCACTTGTGAGCATCCCGGCAACCTGTGCCGGCACAGGTTGCCGGGTCATCACATGGGAGCATTTCAACGCCTCGGTGACATGGAACGGCCTCACAGCCCCGCTGGCAAGGCGCCTGGCATCACGCTTGGCCTACAGAGTGGTCACTCTAACCATGCGCGACAGCCGAGCCTACACCACAATGTACGGAGCCGGAAACGTGACGTGCATACCCAACCCTGTGACACTCGAAAGAGTGACACCCTCGGACCTCTCGGCACGTGTGGTGCTGTCGGTGGGACGCTTGTCGAGACAGAAGGGATTCGACCTGCTGTTGCAGGCATGGTCGCTCACATCGTGCCGTAAGGATGGGTGGGAGCTCCACATAGTGGGCGACGGAGAGGAGCGCGAAGCCATCTCGGACCTTATCGCCTCGATGGGACCCGAGAGCAACGTGACCCTACATCCGCCCACATCCGACATCAGCGCCCATTACCGCAACGCCTCGATCTATGTGATGGCCTCACGGTTCGAGGGTATGCCACTGGTGCTAATCGAGGCCATGGCCCACGGACTTCCCGCAGTGAGCTTTGACTGCCCCACGGGACCTGCCGAGATAATACGCGACGGAGCCTCGGGCCTACTTGTGGCTCCGGGCGATGTCAAGGCGCTTGCCGGGGCCATAGACCGCCTCGCCTCCTCACCCGCCACACTGCATGAGATGTCGGCCACGGCCCTCAGTGACAGCCAAGGCTACTCGCCCGGGCGATTCTTCAGCTCATGGAGGGAGCTTATGGGCCTATGATGATCTATTGGCTCATATTCGCGCTCCTGGCCATGCTCTCGGTGCTGTCGCTTCTGCGCATGAGGCGTGCCACCGTCAGGAGGCTCTACATTGCACTCGGGGCGATGCTCGTTATCTTCTCGGGCCTGAGGGGCGATTTCGTGGGATATGACTACGACCAGTACGAGATGCTGTTCAACAACCCCCACAGGCTTGCCACCCATCTGTTTGAGCCGATATATCAGCTGCTGTTCCGCATATTCATCCCTCTGGGCAATCTCCACTACCTGCTCTGCTTCATAGCCATACCGGCCATCACGGTCAAGCTATGGTTCTTCAGGCGCTACTCCTTCTACCCGTTCCTGAGCCTGATGATCTACTATGTGACGCTGTTTCTCATAGCCGACATGGGGCAGATACGCTACGGCCTGGGGATGGCTGTCACGCTCGTGTACTTCCATCTCCTGGTCACCCACAGGAGGTTGCGTCTGCTGGTGCCGGTGCTTCTGCTTGCCCTCTTATGCCACTACTCCACCATAATAGTATGGCCCACGCTACTGTTCTACCGCCACAGGTTCAGCCTCCCGGCCATGGCACTGCTCATGGGATGCGGAGCCGCCTTCTACTTCATCAATATCAACTCGATAATACTCCTTGTGGCCGATTTCGTACCAGCAGGACATATCCAAACCAAGATGGTGGCCTATGCCCTCGACACCAAGGGGTTCGGCCACGAACTGGGAGTCAACTTCTCGCTTGTGATGAGACTGGCCATCCTCATGGGGCTCTACCATGCGGTGAGACGGTCGCCCGGCTCCGACCCGTGGCACATATTCTTCAACCTCTACCTCTACGGAGTAGTGCTCTACATGGTGTTCAACGCCAACTCGGAGTTTGCCATACGCACCTCGGGCTACTTCAAGATACTCGAGGTGGTGATACTCCCGCTGTTCGTGAGGCTGACACGCGACCACGGATGGCGCCTTGTGCTCATGGGCCTCATCATCGTCTACAGCGCCTACTCGCTATGGAAGATAGTGGTAGACCCTCAGGTGTGTGACCCGTTCATCCCCTACAGCAACATCCTGTTCCCATGAAAATATGTATCGACTGCCGCCTGATCGACAGTGGCGGATTAGGCACCTTCCTGCGTGGCATACTGGCCCATCTGCTCGACCGGAGCGGTGACGGCGGACCCACCACCTACCTCCTCGTAGGCGACACTGCGAGGCTGGCACCCTACGCCTCGGCCGGAGCCGAACTGCTGCACTGCACGTTGCCCATATTCTCGGTGGCCGAACAGCTCCGCTTCCCCTACCGCGAGGTGAACCGGTGTGATGCCTACCTCTCGCCCGCCTTCAACCTGCCTTTGGGCATAAGGGTACCTGTCTACACGGTGGTCCACGATGTCCTGTACATGGATATGCCCCACCTCACCTCGCGGGCGGGATACCTGCTGAGGAGATTCTACCTGGCGATGGCCCTGAGGCAGAGCCTGCATGTGTTCACCGTCTCCCGCTTCTCCCGCTCAAGGATTCTCGCCCACTTCCCCCGCGTGAAATCGCTCTCGGTGTGCTACAACGGCCTCGACGAGTCGTTAACCCTCTCCGATACCGCCACCTCTCCCCTGCCCGCGTGGGCCACATCGGCCCCTTATTACCTATATGTAGGCAATCTCAAACCCCACAAGGGGATAGACACCCTCGCAAGAGCCGCATCGATGCTCCCCGAGGGGCACAGGATCATAATAGCAGGCTCGGGAGACAATTTCCGGTCGGGTCTCGACGTTGATACATCAGAGGCGATTGAGCGTGGCACTGCCTCGGGACGTATATACTTACCGGGCCACATCCCCGCGTCCATGCTCCCCTCGCTCTACTCCCGGGCCAAGGCACTGATACAGCCGTCGGTCTACGAGGGATTCGGCATACCGCCCCTCGAGGCCATGAGCATGGGCACTCCGGCCGTGGTCTCGGACATCGAGGTGTTCCGCGAGGTCTATTCAGGCTTCCCGGTCACCTACTTCTGCGCCGGCGATCCACGCTCGCTGGTCACGGCCCTCCTCGCCACCACGGGGCGCATCGACCTCTCTCCCGCCCTCAGAGAAAGATACAGCTACCGCTCCACAGCCCGCCATATCCTCGAGAGGATCACGGGCAGGGCAGACATCCCGACCAACGAAAGATGAAGATACTCCACATAGGCAAATACTATCCTCCCATCGAGGGGGGCATCGAGGCCGTGAGCCACTTCATAGTCCAGGCTCTGGAAGGGCACGACCAGCAGGTGATCACCTTCAACGACCGCAACGTCACCGTCAGGGAGACCATAGGCGGAGTGCCCGTCACCCGCGCCGCATCGGCCATCACTCTGGCGAGCCAACCGCTGTCGCTGGCCTACGGCTCGGAGATAGTCAGCGCCATACGCACCTTTGGCCCCGATGTGATATACTTCCACTGCCCCAACCCCCTGGGAGCGCTCTACATACTCTCGGCCATAAAGCCCGGATGCCGGCTCATAGTACACTGGCACAGCGACATAGTGGCACAGCGCACCCTCCACAGGCTCATCTCGCCCATAGAGTCGAGACTCCTGAGCCGTGCCACAGCCATAGTGGCCACAAGTCCGGGATATGCCGAGGCCTCACCCGCGCTCAGAGTCAACAGCCACAAGGTGAAGGTGATACCATGCTCCATCGACGAGTCACAGTTTGACCTCACGCCATCCGACCTCAGGCGCGTCGACGAGATCAGGCAACGCTACGACGGCCTCCCCATAGTCTACTTCATAGGGCGCCATGTGGAGTACAAGGGACTGCAATATCTCCTCAAGGCCGAGCTTCTGATCCCCGACCCGTGCGTGATACTCATCGCAGGCCATGGGCCACTGACCCGACGCCTGCAGGAGAGTTGCTCATCGCCTCGCGTACACTGGCTCGGACGCATCAGCGAGGAGGAGATGAAGCTCTACTACCATGCCGCCGACGTGTTTGCCTTCCCGTCAATCACCCGCAACGAGGCGTTCGGCGTAGCCCTGGCCGAGTCGATGTACTGCGGATGCCCCTCGGTGACGTTCACCGTGGAGGGATCGGGGGTCAATTGGGTATCGGTCGACGGAGAGACGGCACTGGAGTCGCCCAACAGCGACCCTGCCCCCCTCGCCCAAGCCATCTCACGCCTGCTCCGCGACCCCTCCCTGCGCTCGCGCATGGGACGCAACGCCACCGAGCGCGTAAAGCGCCTGTTCTCCAAAAGTGTCACCCAGGACAAGTACCGGCAACTGATCTCCGGTCTTAGTATAGAGGAGAAAGTATAGAGAGGAATACCAACTGTCCACGTCCAATAGTGAAACGTGGACAGTTGGACACTTTTGGACAAAATTTTCACTATTGGACAGTTATTGGACAGCTATTGGACAAGGCAGGTTCATCGGGTCACTCCGGCGCCGGCATTGACAGCAGATTGTGGACCGTGGACTTGCTCACTTTGAGACGCTCGGCTATCTCACGGGTGCTCAGCCCCTGCTCCTTCAGCTCCAAGGCCATACGGGCCATCCCGATACGGTCGTCCGCGTTGTCACGGCGCTTGCGCTTAGCCTGCAGATGGATCTCCTCGGCCGAAGTGCCGGTGGAGGTCAGTCCGATGAATGAATCGTCGATGCGGCCTATGAGGCACTGGAGCACGTTGCCCGAGCTGTAGAACTGCTCGCAATTGCGCTGCTTGATCTGCTTGATGTAGCGCACATCCTTGCCTATGGTGCTCTCGCCGATGGCAAAGGCCGAGTCGGCAAAATTGATGAGCATCTTGGAGCCCTGCAGGTCGTTGCGAGTCAGCGGGTTGCTCAGGCATCGCTTGGGAGTGTGGGCCAGCAGGAGTATGCTCAGGCCGTGGCGTTTCTTCAGTGCCACCAGTCGCTTCATCAGTGGCATGGCATCGGCAGCCGTCTCGGTGCTCGTGGCCATGAAGGTGATATTGTCGATGATCAGCACCCGGGCTTCGTATTCCACCACCCGCGCCTCGAGGTCCGAGATAATCTGGTCAGCAAACGAGCGGTCGGTGTAGTCGTCCACGACATCATCGACGGCATCATAGTACAGCTCCACCCTCGTGAAATAGGCCCCGAAATCGTGATATATCCGCTCACCCACCTTTGCCGGACTCGGGCACGAATAACGGCGGGCAAACTGCCCCAGGCTCAGCTCGAAATCGGCGTATATCACCGGTTGCACATCGGTCTCGGGCCTCAGCTCGGGCAGTGACGTGGCGCAATTGCGCCCGTGGGCTATCATGTCGGCTATCTGCACGGCCAGTAGCGACTTGCCCACATTGGTATCGGCAAAGAGGATACATATTTCCCCCTCATACCACAATGGCCCGCACAACCGGCGCTGCACTGCCAGCCCACACGACTCGGCCACCAGTCTGTCGCCCGTGATCACGCGGGTGATGGGGCGTGGTTTGGCTGACACAGGAGCCTTCTGAGGCACAGGCACACGCTCGGGCTTTTCGCCTGAGGTGCTACTCTTCGGGCAAGGAGGTTCCGAGGCAAGAAACGCACGTCGTATCTCACCGTAGTCAACATTGGGGTCAAACGTGTCGCCCACCCTTGCGAGAGTTTCGTAATAACCGGCTTTAGGCTCACTGCGCGAGGCTCCATCCGTGGGCGATTGGCGGGGAGATATGCTCGGGCTCAAGTAGATGGGTGACAGTGGCCCGGGAAACGCCGGAGGCGGTGGCACTCTGAGGGCGTCACTGCGATAGTCGGGACCTTGCTCGGTGGTATGTGAGGTTCCGGGGTAGTTAGAGGTTCTGGGATAGTTCACAGTACCATTAGGATTGAAGATGTCATTCATGGCTGGGGGAGATTATAGATTTATGATTATTTGAAACATAGAGTGAGACATATCTCACTCCCACTGCAAAATTACCCCCGCCAATCCCCCAAAAAGGTGCGATAATGTCGCGTAGTTTTTAGTATAGAGGGTTTTTCAGTATAGAGAGTTTTCAGTATAGAGGATAAAGTATAGAAGTATAGAGAAGAATACCTTTTGTCCATGTCCAATAGTGAAACGTGGACAATTGGACCCTATTGGACAAAACTTCCACTATTGGACAACTATTGGACAAACACTGTCCACGTCCAATAGTGAAACGTGGACAATTGGACACTACTGGACAAAACTTCCACTATTGGACAACTATTGGACAACCACTGTCCACGTCCAATAGTGCAACGTGGACACTTGGACACTATTGGACAAAATCTTCACTATTGGACAGCTATTGGACAAACACTGTCCACGTCCAATAGTGAAACGTGGACAGTTGGACACTATTGGACAAACCACTCACTATTGGACAGCTATTGGACAAATGCCTCACGATTAGACGATTGGACCCCGTGCCACGATGGGCGGGAGAGCCACGGAGTGGCGATGCAATTGAAGCCCCACCACGAACGGCAAGCGAGTCGCCCGCCAGGGCAGAATCGCGCAGGCGTGAGGTGTGGGGAAAACGATATGATCAGTCGTATGGGCATCGAAGATGTCCTTTAAGATTACCCATCCATCGGTAAAAATCTTGTCCTATAGTGAAATTTGGACATGTCCAATAGCTGTCCAATAGTGATAACTTTGTCCAACTGTCCA
>JAMPHR010000004.1:179325-256969 GCA_023663345.1 Paenibacillus sp.
ATGTCAGCGGATTGTGTTCATGGTAAAAAAGAACATGCCCTTAAACTTATAACCCATAACCTCCTAAACAACCAATAACCCCATAACCTTCAGCTCCGCTGAATAATAACCTTATAACCTTTCAGCCGTAAGGCTGAAATAAAAGCTCGGCAAGCGTCCCTTGACATACTGCTACAACTACAACAAAACAATGACTCCCACCCGTGATGGGCAGGAGCCATTATATCTATAAAAGACCTCTGGATCTCTGGTCTCAAAATTTATTGTATATACTTGATCTTTAGTCTTCTGGTCTAAAAATATGGTCTAGAAATCTAATCCCTATACTCTATACTTTTCCCTCTATACTAATAAAGGTTCTTTCCCCTCTATACTAAAAATACGCTTAAAAGAAATAAGTAACCCTAACATCCCATGTGCGGTTGCGGGCACTTACATCATCGAGCTGGGCAGTCTTGAGCACGTAGGTCATACCCCATGTATAGGAAGCGGCAATCTGCCATCTCTTAAGCACCTCGAAACCGAGACCGGCACACAACTCCACGTCTCCGCCCGAATACTTAAGCGCGTCACACTTGCTGTGACCGGCCTGGATCTGGATAATCGGACCACCGAATACAAACGGTGCCACATAATCCTCAAGACCCTGCATACGGGTCCACTTGAACTTCAGATTGAAAGGTATCGAGATATTGTGGAGAAAGACTCTCTCATTTCCATATCCCTGCGAACTCCATATTATATTGGGTTCATCGGCAAGATGCAATGTAGCGCCCTGTTGCTGGTACATCAGGCCGAGTTCGAGGCCGAAACCGATGCCGGGGAACATCATCTCACCACGCACACCCAACGACTCGCCCACACCGTTGCTCACTCCGAAAAGATCCTGCTTGAATTTCATGCTGTTTACGTTAATTCCGGCAGTGGCACCCCAACGCATCTGAGCGTTGGCCAAAGGGGTGGCACACAGTGCCACAAAGGCTATAAGTAGGGCTGTTAAGCTTCGTTTCATGTCAGTGTCTATAATTTTTGATGGACAAAGATACAACATTTTTCGTTATTTTTTCGGGAGTTTACATATTTTTAGTGTAACTTTGCATTATACACATATTATAGTAACTCACCTTATTAAGTTACCTTAATAATCCATCATCATAAACCAATGAAAAAGTATCTATCCGCCATCCTCATGGCCACAATCTCTCTCGGAGCGTTTGCTGAAGGCAAGCCCGCCAAGAAAGACAAGAAGGAGCCCGAAGGCTATCAGTTCACCGACGTGAAAGTCAACAAGACAACTCCCGTCAAGGACCAGAACAAGTCAGGAACATGCTGGAGCTTCTCGGGAATAAGCTTCCTCGAGGACGAACTGCTCCGCACCACCGGCAAGGAATATGACCTCAGCGAGATGTGGGTTGTACGTCATTGCTACAACGACAAGGCCGATAAATACGTGCGCATGGAAGGCAAGATCAACTTCGCCCAGGGCGGTGGCACCACCGATGTCGGATATGTATATGACCGCTACGGCATGGTACCCGAGAGCGCCTACCGCGGACTCGAATACGGCGAAGACAAGCACGACCACTATGAGATGGAGCCCGCTCTCCGTGGCATAGTTGATGCCGTCAACAATAAGAAAGGCAAGAAATCCACAGCCTGGAAAAAAGCCTTCAACGGTGTGCTCGACGCATATCTGGGCAAACTTCCCGAGACTTTCGAGTACGAGGGCAAGACCTACACCCCCCAGTCGTTCGCCAAGATGCTCAACCTCAACATGGCCGACTACATCCCCGTGACCTCCTACACCCACCATCCTTTCTACACCACTTTCCCCCTCGAGATCGCCGACAACTGGCTGTGGGAGGATTCCTACAATGTACCCCTCGAGGAAATGAAAGCCATCGTTGACAACGCCCTCGACAACGGATACTCAATCGCATGGGGTGCTGATGTGAGCGAACCCGGATTCAAGTGGACCGACGGTTACGCCGTACTCCCCAAGAAAAAGACCGAGGCCGACCTCTCTGGCACTGAACTCGCCCGCTGGGTCACCCTCAGCGACAAGGAGCGTGAAAACGAGAACAACGACGTGAGCAAGCCCCGCGAGGAGGTAGTCGTTACTCAGGAACTGCGCCAGGAGATGTTCGACAACCACGAGACCACCGACGACCACGGCATGGTGATCATGGGCAAGGCAGTTGACCAGAACGGCACTCGCTACTATAAGGTGAAGAACTCTTGGGACACCAACCAGAAATACGGTGGCTTCTTCTACGTTTCCGAGCCCTACTTCATGGGCAAGACCATGAGCATCCTCGTTCACCGCGACGCCATCCCCGCCGAAATTGCCGCCAAGATGAATCTTCCCAAAAGATAAGAAGTATTGAATCAAATACATCTGTTCAACCCCGAGAACGATCTCGCACTCGCGCTCGGATGCCGACACTACACACCCCCGCCCCATGCCGCCGCGCTTCACAGGGCGGGGGCTCTTATACCCGCTTGGTGGGCTGCCAAGGTGGATACCATCATAGTACCCTCCTCCGATCGGGAGTCATATCTCGCCGATACAGAATGGCTCAGCCGGCAGTGGGGACTGAAACCTCTTATCCACTCATCGCTTGACAGCGAATCATGCAACCATCTCCCCTCACCATGGGGATGGAGCCTCGACACCTGCCGGCAATTCTCATTGGCAGGATTATCTCAAGAACAGCTCCCTTCCGCCGATAATGTCACCACTCTGCGACAGCTCAGCCATCGGCGATCGTCAATAGCCATCCTCTCCTCGCTCGGCGAAGAACGCCTGTTGCCCGTCGAGGTCACCGACCCCGACGTGGCGGTATCGATCGAGACCGCTCATCCCGGATGCTTTTTCAAATCCCCTTGGTCATGTAGCGGACGCGGTGTATTCTGTGCCGGAGGCATATCTCCCGAAGTGATCCATTCCAAGGCCAAAGGCATCATCCATCGGCAAGGGAGCGTGATGGTGGAGCGTGGATATGACAAGATCACAGATTTCGCCTCTCTGTTCAATAGCGACGGCAAGCAGGTGACGTTCCGCGGACTCTCATTGTTCATCACCGAAAACCGTGGCGTATATTCAGGCAACGTGGTGGCTCCGCAAGCAATGATTCTCGACATGATCGACCGGTCCGCCCTCGATGCCGACGGCCATTCCGCCACTGATCTGCCCCGGCAGATCCACGACATCGTATCATCCCTCGAGCCTATACTCTCCGGCCTCATCTGTCCCCATTACACAGGCTGGCTCGGCATCGACATGATGATCTATCGTGACACCGACGGGCAACCTCGCATCCATCCATGTATCGAGCTTAACCTGCGCATGACAATGGGAGTGGTAGCGATGCACGTGGCCGACCGTCTCAACCCCTCGACGCCAGGCCTCATATCATGGCAGAGGACCAGAACCTCACCCGATCCTCACCGCCTTCTGCTCCCGCCACGCGACGGCTTTGCCCTGACGCTCGACAGTCATCCCGGACTGTGACCCATAACTCAGATATTCAATAGACTATGTACGAATACATCAAAGGAATAATCACCGAAAACACCCCCACCTACGTAGCCGTCGAGGCCGCGGGCATAGGCTACATGGTGAACATCTCCCTCAACACATTCGAAGCCCTGCAAAACTGCAAGGGCGAGGTGAAACTGCTCCTCCACGAAGTGATACGCGAGGACGCATGGGTGCTTTACGGCTTCTTCACCACTAAAGAGCGCGACCTGTTCCGCCTGCTCATAGGCGTATCGGGAGTAGGCCCCAACACCGCCTGCCTCATCCTCTCATCCATCACCCCGGCCGAACTCGAGGTCACTATAACATCGGGCGACCACACTCGCCTTAAGGCAGTTAAAGGAATCGGGGCAAAAACAGCCCAAAGGATAATTGTTGACCTGAAAGATAAAATAAAACCGTCGGACGAAGCGTTATCCATACAGCCCAACCTGCCGGGTGCCAACAACGAAATCTACGAGGAGGCATTTGCCGCCCTCACGGCCCTCGGCTTCCCACGGCCACAGTCGCAGAAGGTGCTCCGACGCATATTCGATGTCGATCCGGCCATCAAGGTAGAAGCCGCCATCAAGCAGGCTCTGGGCATGATGTAACCACGCATTGTCCTACCAAGATTTCTGAAACGATTTCATCACATATATTGCATAGCAGCCGCCACGGGCATTGTGTTGATGCTCATGGTGGTTGCATTGCATAGCTACGCCCGGGGCAATGATCCAGACTTCACCCCTCCGGCCTCGATCGTGACAGCCGATCCTCTCGTGGAGGAGGCCGACTCAGTGATGTTGCCTTTCCAGGTAAGTCCCACGGTACCTATGCGCTACCGCGACTTCATGGCCGGGGAATATGCCGCCGATCTCACCGCTCCGTCCAACATCAGCACCGTCACTGAATATGACCCTCAGATGGGATGCTATGTGGTGAGGACCAGGCTCGGTGACAGGGACATAGTGACACCGTTCTACCTCACCCCCGAGCAGTACAACGATTGGCAGAACCGCCGGTCTATGCGCGATTATTTCCGTATGCGCAACACCGAGGCCCTGACAGCTCCATCACGCGAGCCGTTCAATATCCTCGACATGAATTTCGCGCTCGGTCCGCTTGAAAAGATATTCGGTCCAGGCGGTGTGAGCCTACGCACACAAGGATCGATAAATATTTCCACCGGCATCAAATCCAACAAGACCGACAATCCGGCTCTCTCGCTCGATTCGCGCCGTAAGATCTACTTTGATTTCGACCAGAAGATACAGGCAACGATACAGGCCACGGTGGGTGACCGCATGAAGTTCAACATGACCTACAACACCGATGCCACATTTGATTTCGATTCCAAGAATATCAAACTGGCCTATGAGGGGAAAGAGGACGACATAGTGAAATCCATCGAGGCCGGAAACGTGTCGCTGACCACCGGGTCATCGCTGATAAGGGGAAGCACCGCCCTCTTTGGTATCAAGACCAAACTGCAATTTGGAAAACTCACGGCCACAGCACTCGTCTCGCAACAAAACTCGGAATCAACCACCGTGAGCACCCGAGGCGGATCTCAGACCACCGATTTCAAGATCCGGGCCGATGAGTACGATCAGAACCGCCATTTCTTCCTGGCCCAGTATTTCCATGACAATTACGACCGGTTTGCCTCCCGTCTTCCGCTTGTGACCTCGGGCATAAATATCACACGCATCGAGGTGTGGGTCACCAACAAGAACAGCCATTTCGACCAAAGCCGCAACTTTGTAGCCTTCATGGACCTCGGCGAGAACTCCACCCTGGCCAGCGACTACTGGCAACCTGACCACTCCTCACCCGTTCCCTCCAACAGCTCCAACAATCTGCTGTCCACATTAAAGACCGAGTATCCCGAGGCAAGAAACATCAACACCGTCACCCAGGCCCTTGCTCCCCTTACGGCCTACGGCATCGAGGGCGGACGCGATTACGAGAAAGTGGAATCGGCACGTCTGCTCTCGTCATCGGAATATACCCTCAACCCCACTCTCGGCTATATCTCGCTCCGCAACGCGCTTAATGCCGACGAGGTGCTGGGCGTAGCCTACGAATACACCTACAACGGACGCACATTTCAGGTGGGAGAATTTTCAGCCGACATTACCACCACCAATCAGTCTCTCTATCTAAAGATGCTCAAGTCTACCACCGTGAACACCCGGTTGCCTATGTGGCGTCTGATGATGAAAAACGTGTATCCGCTTGGAGCATATCAGGTACAGCAACAAAATTTCCGTCTCAATATCAAGTATCTGAGTGACACTACGGGCATCGAGATAAACTATCTGCCGGTAGCAGGACTCTCCACAGTGCCGTTGCTTCAGGTAATGGGGCTCGACCGCATCGACAGTAACCAGGCCTCCAATCCCGACGGATTTTTCGACTTCATCGACGGATACACCATACTCGCCTCCCAGGGCAAGATAATATTCCCCGTGGTGGAGCCATTCGGGCGCAACCTTGCAGAGAAGATCGGGAACCCTGTGCTGGCTCAGAAATACGTGTACCAGGAGCTTTACGACTCCACTCTCATCGTGGCCAGACAGTTTGCCGACAAGAACAAATTCATCCTCACCGGTAAATATCAGGCATCCTCAGGCTCACAGATCAGGCTCAACGCCATGAACGTGCCCCGAGGATCGGTGATAGTTACAGCCGGCGGAGTGGTGCTCAACGAGAACAGCGACTACACCGTGGACTATGCCATGGGCATTGTCACCATCACCAACCAGAGCATCATCGACTCGGGGCAGAGTATCAGCGTGACACTCGAGAACCAGTCGCTCTACTCCACCCAGCGTAAGACCCTCGTGGGTCTCGACCTCAACTATCGGTTCAACAAGGATTTCAACGTCGGGGCCACCCTCATGCACTTCTCGGAAAAATCGCTCACCGAGAAAGTAAACATCGGGGACGAGGTGGTCAACAACACCATATGGGGACTGAACACCCAGTACAACACACGGTTTATGTGGCTCACCAATCTCCTCAACAAGATCCCCACTGTCAATGCCGTACAGCCATCCTCCCTGTCGGTGCAGGCTGAATTTGCCCAGCTTATACCACGCACCCAGAAAAGCGGCTCCAACAAGGGATCAAGCTATATCGACGATTTCGAGTCCACCCAAATAGGCATAGACCTGCGCACCCCCTACGCATGGTTCCTTGCCTCCACCCCATACGATCCGGCATCCACGGCCCTGTTTCCCGAAGCGGCCCTGAGCGACAATGTGGACTACGGCAAGAACCGAGCCCTCATCAACTGGTACTATATCGACCGCATGTTCACCGAGCGTAACTCATCGCTCTGCCCGGGTTATATCAAAAGCGATCCCGCCCAGATGAACAACCCCTACATCCGTGAGGTAACATCACGCGAGATATTCCCCGGCCGACAGCTCACCTATGGGGAGTCCAACACCATCCAGACCCTCAACCTGTCATTCTATCCCTCCGAGCGCGGACCCTACAACCTCGATGCCACCGACATTGATGACCAAGGGCGCCTCCTCTACCCCGAGCGACGGTGGGGAGGAGTAATGCGCCGCATGGACAACACCAATTTCGAGGCTTCCAATATAGAGTATGTCCAGTTCTGGATGCTGTCACCGTTCCTTGACCCCGACAACGACAATCTCGAGGGAGGTGATCTGTATTTCAACTTCGGCGAAATATCCGAGGATATCCTCAAGGACGGACTGAAAAGCTACGAGAACGGCATCCCGGTTAACGGCGACAATCAGTTCATGAAGGAGACCGTGTGGGGACGTGTGTCCTCGCAAAACTCCCTCACCTACGCATTCGATAATAACAACAGCGCCCGGCCTATCCAGGACGTGGGTCTCGACGGACTAAAGAACGATGACGAGTTCTCATTCCCTTCCTATTCCACCTATCTCGAAGGATTACGCCGTCGCCTGTCCCCCGAAGCCATCGACCGTATGCAACAGGACCGTTTCTCCCCCTTCAACGACCCTGCCGGCGACAATTACCACTTCTTCCGGGGATATGACTACGACGAACAGCGTCTCGGTGTACTCGAGCGATACAAACGCTACAACGGCGTGGAGGGCAACTCACTGTCGCCCGACGAGGCTCCCGATCCTCTCTACCAATCTTCCAAATCGGTGCCCGATGTCGAGGACATAAACCAGGACAACACTCTCAATGAGTACGAGCGCTATTTCCAATACCGCGTGTCGATACGCCCCGCCGATCTCGAGGTAGGCAAGAACTACATCACCGACAAGCAGACCTCTACCGTGGTCAACCACGACGGCACTACCCAGGAGGTTGTGTGGTATCAGTTCAAGATCCCCTTGAGCGACTACGAGAAAGTGGTGGGAAACATCTCCGACTTCTCCACCATCCGCTTCGCCCGCATGTTCATGACCGGATTCAAGGCACCCACCCATCTGCGTTTTGCCACGCTCGAACTTGTGAAAGGCGAGTGGCGCCCCTATGGTTTCAACCTCAACACCCGTGGCGATGCTCCTGCTGAGGGTGAGCTGGATGTCTCGGTGGTCAACATCGAGGAGAACGCCGAGCGTGAACCGGTCAATTATGTGCTCCCCCCCGGAGTGTCACGCATCACCGATCCGGGCCAGAGCCAGATAGTACAACTCAACGAGCAGTCCATCTCGCTTAAGGTCGAAGGCCTCCAGGCCGGTGACGCACGCGGCATCTATAAGAACACCATGCTCGATCTGCGCAATTACAAGCGTATGCAGATGTGGATACATGCCGAGAGATTGATCGATGATCTCACCAATCTCGGCAACGGCGAACTGTCGGCCTTCATCCGTCTCGGATCCGACGTGAAGGACAATTATTATGAATACGAGATTCCGCTCGAGCTCACTCCAGCCGGACGTTATTCCGATGATTCGGCAACCGACCGTGGCATAGTGTGGCCGAGAAACAACTATATGGATTTCGAGCTACAGGCACTCGTGGACCTGAAAAAGGAGCGCAACCGTGCCAAAAACGAGAATGAGCCGGGAGTAGGATTTGCCGTCCCCTACACCTCACGCGATCCAGGCAATGAGCGCAACCGCATCACCGTGACCGGCAACCCGTCGCTCAGCGATGTGAGGGTCATGCTGATAGGTGTACGCAACAACTCCCCCGTTGTCAAGGACGGCATAGTATGGCTAAATGAACTGAAAGTCACCGATTTCAACAATTCAGGAGGATGGGCCGCCAAAGGCAACGTAAATCTCGGTGTATCCGACATAGCCACCCTCAACATGGGTGCACACATCGAGACAGCCGGATTCGGAGCTGTGGATCAGCCCCTCAACGCCCGGCGCATGGACGATTACGAGCAGTATAATTTTGCCATGCAGATCGATGCCGGACGGTTTTTCCCCGAGAAAGCCCGGCTCAGAGCACCCATATACTACTCGGTGTCAAAAGAAAAAATCACGCCCAAATACAATCCTCTTGATCAGGATGTGGAACTGAAAGATGCCCTCGATGCCTGTATCACCAAGGCTCAGAAGGACTCAATACTCAACTATGCCGTGGAGCGCACCACCATACGCAGTTTCTCAATCTCGGGACTGAAATTCGATGTGAAAAGCAAGACTCCGAAGCCGTGGGATCCCGCCAACTTCACGTTCAATTTCTCCTTCAATAAGCAGACCCGCAACGATCCCACTACCGAATACGAGTACACCAACGATTACCGTGGCTCACTGCAATACACCTACTCCCCCTACAACAAGGGAGTGCGCCCGCTTGCGTTCATCAAGAGCCGGTCGCGCAACCTGAAATTCTTCCGTGAATGGGAATTCAACTACCTACCCACCACCATATCATTCCTCACCACCATTTCGCGTTACTATTACGAGATGCAGACCCGTTCGGAGACCGATATAGATTTCCGTCTGCCTGTATCGGTAAGTAAAAACTTCATCTGGGACCGGCAGTTCTCCCTCTCATGGAACTTCACCAAGTCGCTCAGCATGAATTTCAGTAGCAACACCTCGGCCCGCATTGATGAGACGATGGGCGCTGTGAACCGCCGTCTGTTCCCCGATGAATACCGTGAATGGAAGGACACGGTGTTGCGGAGCATCATGCACCTTGGTACCCCCTGGAGCTACAACCAGTCATTCGTGGTCAGCTACCGCGCACCATTCTCCAAGATTCCGGTGCTCGACTGGCTCACCGGCAACCTCTCCTACAACGCCACCTACCGCTGGGACCGTGGTGCGGAAGTCGACGGCATCTCAATGGGCAACTCAATAGCCAATCAGGCGGCAGTCAATGCCGACGGACGCATCAATTTCGAGAACATCTACCGTAAATGGTCGTTCACCAAAGCGGTAGACCAGCGTTTCATGGCCAATCGCCCCAAAGTGACCACGAAAAAGCCCAAACGCTTCGAGCGTACATTCGCCCTGCAACCCGATACCTCCTTCAACATCCGCCACAATCTCAGATCGCCGAAAGTGAAAGTCTCCGCGACTACTGTAGATGGTAAACCTGTCAGGATAACCCACAAAGTGGTCGATGCCAACAACATCACCATTCTCACACGTGGCGACCAAAACCTGAAATTCACCATTCAGGAACTTCCTGAAAAGCAAAAGAGCCTATGGCGCGAGGTTGCCGAATACGGCACACGACTCCTCATGTCGCCACGCTCAGCCTCAATACGATTCCGCAACACGCGCTCACTGTCCCTCCCGCTTTTCCGGCCCGAGATAGGCAATGCGTTCGGTCAGACACGCAGTCACGGTCCCATGGCACCAGGCCTGGGATTCGCATTCGGATTTACCGGAGAGGAATTTATCGACAAGGCACTGAGGCGAGGATGGCTCATCACTGATGACGGACAGACCTCACCGGCCAACTTCGCCAACACCCGCGAATTGAACATCGAACTGACACTCGAACCCGTGAAAGGCCTGAAAATACTCCTCACCACCAACCGCACCGACAACCGTACACATTCGGTACAGTTCATGTATGATAACATGCCCACCACCATGGCCGGATCCTACACCAAGACCCACATAGCGATGCGCACGGCATTGAAGCGTTTCAAGGCCGACAACGGATACAATTCCGAAGCCTTCAATTCATTCCTTGACAATATTCCAGTCATAGCCGAACGGTTTGAGCGGCAGTACCGCAACGTCACCTATCCGATGAGGGGATTCATGGAGGGCAATATCAATGCCGGTCAACCCTATAACCCCGAGGTTGGCACGGTGAGCCGTACATCAAGCGATGTGCTCATCCCTGCATTTATCGCGGCATACTCAGGCACTGATCCCGAGAAGCAATACCTGTCACCGTTCCCCTCGTTCGCCCACGCTCTCCCCAACTGGCGCGTCACCTACGACGGACTACTGCAACTCGGCAACCTGCGCAACATATTCCAGTCCTTCACCCTCAGCCACGCATATCAATGTACCTACAGCGTTGGTTCCTACTCATCATTCCTCAACTGGGCCTCATCCCCCGAAGCCGACGGACTGGGATTCACTCTTGACGAACTGAGCGGTAATCCCATCCCCTCCTCCCCCTACAACATCTCGTCGGTAGCCATCACCGAGCGGTTCGCTCCACTTATAGGCGCGTCAGCCACTCTGAAGAACGGCATGACCCTCTCGGCCGAATACCGCGATGCCCGCACACTCACCCTCAACACCTCGGCAGGTCAAGTGGTGGAGGCAAGCCAGAAAGGCGTTACCATAGGGCTCGGTTACAAGATAATAGGATTCAACACCGTACTGAAACTTAAGGGGACAGGCCACGGCATATCCAACGACCTCACCGTGAGCGGAGATTTCTCGATAGCCGAGACGCAGGCGCTGATACGCCGCATCGAGACAGCCTACACTCAGGCCACATCGGGGACGCGCACCCTTAACTTCAACCTTGCCGCCAACTACATAATGTCGCGACGGCTCACCATCGGTGCTTTCTTCGACCATCAGATCAACACCCCCATTGTCTCATCAACATCCTACCCCATGACCAATACCTCTTTTGGCATCAACATGTCTCTCTCCCTTGCCCGCTGACATGTCACCGCATCACCCAGGGACCACTCCTGAGCGATCGGAACGGTACTGAAGCCTCAGCAAGTTCACCCGCATACCTGTCATGCCTCATCTTATTTAGATCGGAACTCAGCAACACACTGTCAGCACCCACCACTTGGGCCATACCGCACACATCCCCCATGAATCCACGGCACACCACCGCATAATCGGGACGGAAATTATAATCCGTGGCATGGGCATTGGCCGAGATCAATACAAAGCTCTTGCCTCCGGCAAATATCACATTCCCTTTTCTGGCAAGTCGGTCATTAGCAATACCCTCGGGCATCAGTTCGACCTCCTTTATACCCCGGCGCATCATGTATATGCTGTACCGTCGGGCGCAACGGTCCATAACCTCATCGACCATTGTCTGACGGGCCGTGGTAGCGACATGCAACCTATTACCCGACTTAACCACCATCGTGGTCTCGGTGCTCGACCGGGTGATATATACCTCACTGTCAGGCCATGAATCCTCCTTAATACACATCACCATGACAGCACACACCACCGTCATCGCAGTGGCGATTCCCCATACCGGTCTACGTTTGTAAAGCCATATAGCAAACATTGCCAACACAAGGAAATAAGCCCATATCATCCATCCGGAAACGTATATATCCCTCACAACAGCCCCGGGAATCCCGAGTACCCATCCGGCCACCGTTTCGATCGACCGGTAAAGGAAATCAACTATCCGTCCGAGCCACACGGAATGTAATCCGGCAACATTGAGCATCAGCAGAACCGCCCCTCCACCCAATATCAGAGGCAACAACACGGCAACCACCATATTCACCACAAGAAATCCCACCGGGAATATATGGAAATGCCAAGCGCTCACCATCCCTGTACCGAGCATGGCCGCCACAGTCACACACACGTAATCAGCAATGATCCGCAACACCCTGTGCTTACGGCTGACCGGATTGAGCTTTCCGGCAAACACTATGATCGCAAGTACCGCTATGAATGTGAGCTGAAATCCCAAAGAATACACAGCCAAAGGATCGAAAAGCAGAATCACCAGAGCCGATGCACCGAGTGCATTGAGTGGCGACCACACCCGTTGCATCATTGTCGTGATCATGAAAAGCGTGGCCATGATCACAGCCCTCACCACCGATGGAGACAATCCTGTCATCACGGCAAAAGCCCACAGCGCTATCACGGTGAGAGACATCCTCACATATCGTCCGCGACTCATGGTAAAAGGCATCAAAGCAAGGGTCAACAATGCCGTGAGTATCCCCACATGCAACCCGCTCAACGCAAGGATATGGGCAATGCCGGTGGAGGCAAACATATCGCGTGTGGACGGATCGAGCCATGTCCTGTCACCGGTCAGAGTCGCCGTGAGAAACTGTCGTGTGCCTGCCGATACAGGCATGACAGCTATATGGGCCTGGAGATCGCCCCTGAACCGACGTATCGCGTTAAAGATTCCCGGCTCCGCGACTGCATACACTATACTGTCGGGCACAACGAAAGCCTCGGTCATGACGCCCGCGTCACGCAACCTACGGTTATAATCTATCTCATCGGGCAGATCCAAGCGGCTTGTCAATGGCCTGAATACCGTAGAGAATCTCAGCCTGTAAGTCTCATCCATATACGGCATCAACGACGGCACCATACATTTCGACATGAACGGCCGGCAACCCATTCCGGCAACCGAGTCAACCTCCACTACCAGCATACGGCCCCGGTCATTCTCCCGTAACTCCTTGACCGTACCCGAGCACTCCACCTCAGTCCCTCTGAGGGCTATGCCCGGCATATAAGGCCGGTGCATTTCCGCCACTATCCCACCGGTGGCAACCCCAAGCAACATCACGGCAATATAGGCACGACGCAAGGCTATACACGCCACACAACACACCACCGGGACAGATATCCACAGAGGAGTGGATACCGTCCCGGTGATTATGATACCTGTCATGAATGCCACTGCGAGCGACAACAGGGGATATAACGAGCGTGACACTTGGAGGAGAGAAGAATGTGAGGAGATTGGTAATGAATCTGGTTTATCAGGGCATTACAGCCTGAAAAGAGCTGGAATTTAGGCTATCGTGTTCATCACAACAAAGAAGCTGCTCACACCTATCACTATCCACAGCAGGATAGCAAGCACAAACGGCTTCACGCCTACAGCCTTGACCATCTTGACCGACAGTCCGGCTCCGATCATGAACAGAGTGAGTACCAATCCCTTCTTAGCGAGATAGACAAGAGTGGAGGTAAGCCATGCGGGCAACGGCAGATAGGTGTTTACCACCATTGCGAGGATGAACAAGAATATGAACCAGGGAATGGAGATCTTGCTCTTCTTGTCACGGAATATGAGCATGGTCACCAGTGCGAGGGGGATGATCCACAGGGCACGGGTGAGCTTGATGAGAGTAGCCAACTTGAGAGCGTCACCGGCATTCTCAACACCCTGGGCGGCAAGGATTCCTGAATAGGCATCACCTGCTCCCACTACTGACGATGTGTCGTGGATGGCGATTGCCGCCCATGTGCCAAACTGAGCCGCACTCATATCGAAATACGCTCCTATAGGGGGGAAGATGAACAGCGCTATTGCGTTGAGCACAAACACTACTCCGAGCGATACGGCCATCTCATGGTCATCAGCCTTAAGCACAGGACCCACAGCGGCTATGGCGCTACCGCCACAGATGGCTGTACCCGACGAGATGAGATAGGAGGTCTTGCGGTTGATGTGAAGCCAGTAGCCGGCAAGCACGCCTATCACCATGACCCCCACTACTGATACCACAGTGAAGAGCATACCCTCGCTACCACTCTTGAGCGACTCAGTGAGATTCATGCCGAAACCGAGCCCGACAACCGATGCCTGCAACAGATATTTCGAGGTCTTCTTGTTGAACTTTGGATAAGGGCACTCGAAAAAGAGGGCAAACACGATACCGAGAAACAGTGCAAACCACGGAGCAACCGATATGCCCGTGCCCAACAGGTCGATAGGAAACACGACCATTATCACCAGCAGAATGTAAATGTATTTAGCAGGTAGTTTCATGTAGATGTAATATATTGATTATCCTTATGTTTGATATTTACATATTCCATATCCTCCATGACTCGAACGCCTGCAGCAACAGCATTTCCAGACCATTCTTCACCTCAGCTCCGTGGGCCTGTCCCTTTTTCATGAACGTGGTGACATCGGGATTATATATGAGATCATAGAGAAGATGCCCGGGAGTGAGACACGAGTAAGGGATGGGCGGACATGCGTCAACCTTGGGATACATGCCGAGAGGAGTGGTATTGACTATCACCTTGTATTCAGCCATCACCTCGGGGGTTAGATCATCGTAAGTCAACATTCCGTCACGCCGTGTACGTGACACATAGACAGGTTCCACGCCAAGCGATATCAGCCCCTGGCGCACCGCCTTGGCGGCACCGCCGGTCCCGAGTATCAGAGCTTTCTTCCGCTCGGGGGTCAACAAAGGAGAGATCGAGTTGCGGAATCCTACCACATCAGAGTTATATCCTATCAGTTCGAAATCATCATCGTCAATTGAATCGCCACGCACGATCTTTACCACATTGACAGCCCCGATAGCCTCGGCTTCAGGATCAAGAGCATCGAGATACTGCATCACCTGCTCCTTATAAGGTATGGTCACATTCAGACCCGACAGTTCGGGATGATCCTCAAGCACCTCCTTGAGATCGGAGATGGAGGGTATCTCGAAATTCATATACTCAGCATCTATCCCCTCGGCGGCAAACTTGTCGTTGAAATAGTTTCTGGAAAAAGAGTGGCCGAGCGGATAACCTATCAGGCCGTAAATCTTGTGACTGTCAATCATACTGGACATTGAGAGGGTGAACATATATTGGAGAGTTCCAAGTGTGCAAAATTATACTTTTCCTATTAAATAAGCAATATTTTTAAAACAATGTAATCGCGTGACGGTTAACATTTATTTTATATATTAGTTTAAATTTGTTCTATCTTCATGAAACTATATCATTACCTTTGCGTCATATAAGTAACCTGTATAAGACAACACGTTTCTTCATAGCGTAACAATTTCAGATCATGATAATCGAACTCAAGGATGTAAACAAATCATATCCCGGTGTGGTTCCGCTCCATGTGCTCAAAGATGTAAATCTGAGCATCAACAAGGGGGAGCTGGTATCCATCATGGGTGCATCCGGATCGGGTAAATCCACCCTGCTCAATATTCTCGGTATTCTCGACAACTATGACTCGGGCGAATATCATCTCGACGGTGTACTCATAAAGAACCTCACCGAGAACAAGGCTGCTGACCTGCGCAACTACATGATAGGATTTGTGTTCCAGTCGTTCAACCTCATCGGATACAAGAATGCCCTCGAGAACGTGGCGCTTCCGCTGTTCTACCGTGGCATATCGCGCCGCAAGCGCAACGCCATGGCCATGGAACAACTCGAGCGAATGGGTATGGCCGACCGCGCAACCCATCTGCCGGGCGAGCTGTCGGGCGGACAGAAACAACGTGTGGCAATAGCCCGCGCCCTCATCACCAACCCGTCCATCATTCTCGCCGATGAGCCCACCGGCGCTCTCGACTCCAAAACCTCCAAAGAGGTGATGCAGGTGTTCCGCGACCTCAACGCCGAGGGGCGCACCATAGTAATAGTGACCCATGACCCGGGAGTGGGCGAACAGACCAACCGCATCATACGCATATCGGACGGCCGTATAGTCACACCCGATCAATCCATCACCGACACTCAGGCAATCATCACACCCTCCATCCAATGATCGACCTTGTAAACGAAATACTCGCCACCCTGAAGCATAATAAACTGAGGACGGCGCTCACGGGATTTGCAGTCTCGTGGGGCATATTCCTCCTCATTGTGCTGCTGAGCGTTTCCCACGGGCTTGTCAACGGCATGAACGACATGTTCTCGCGCCGTGACACCGAGTCCATGACGGTGGAAGGCGGATGGGCTTTCAAACCGTACAAAGGACTGACCGACGGCCGCAAAGTGCAATTGCGCGAGCGTGACATCAACCTCATACGCAACCGCAACGAGAAACTGGTGACGCGCATCTCGGCCACAATCAGCAACGACACTGCCACCATATCCACCGGCAAGGATTACGTGACAGGCGGATATCAGGGGGTGTACCCCTCGGGACTCAAGAGCGAGGGAGCCACCATGCTCAATGGCCGTTTCATCAACGATAATGATATACGCCAGGCCCGGCGTGTGGTAGTGCTCCACACCGACAATGCCCGAAACCTGTTTGGCGAGAAAGACCCCATAGGTAAACTCGTGAAGATGAATGATCTCACCTTCACGGTGGTGGGTGTATTCAAGCATGAATGGAACACCCGCAGCTACATCCCCTACTCCACAGCCCGCAACCTGTCGGGCGGAAGCGACAAGGTGAAGAACATCTCGGTGGGCGTAGGCTCCATCAGCTCGATAGCCGACGGCGAGAAGGCCGAGCAGGATATGTATGTCACACTCGGCAACGAGCATAACTTCGATGCTACCGATCAGGGAGCATTATGGATAAGAAACTATGCAAAACAACGGCTCACACAGAACACCGCTTCCGGAGCCCTCGAACTTGCTGTGTGGATAATCAGCATCCTCACCATGCTCTCGGGCATCGTAGGCGTGAGCAACATCATGTTTGTCTCCGTAAGGGAACGCACCCATGAGATAGGCGTGCGCCGTGCTATCGGTGCCAGGCCTCTCAGCATCCTCAAACAGGTGATACTCGAGAGTGTGGCCATCACTACCATATTCGGCTACGTAGGCATAGTGCTGGGTGTGATAGTCACCGGGATAATCAACTCGGTGGCCGAAAGCAAGGGGGTAGAGTTCATCAAGGATCCCTCGGTAGATCTCGGGGTGGCCGTCCAGGTGACGGTGGTCCTCATAATCGCCGGAGCTGTAGCCGGACTGTTTCCCGCCATGAAATCACTTAAAATCAAGCCTGTCGAGGCATTGAGAGATGAATAACTCCACGGTATGAGAAATCCGGTATTCGACATAGAGAACTGGCGTGAGATAGGCACCACACTTGCCCAGAACAAGACACGCACATTCATGACCGCCTTCGGTATTTTCTGGGGCACGGCGATACTTGCCCTTCTCATAGGAGGTTCGGACGGTCTAAGGCACTTCATGAGCCGTAATTTCGAGGGATTCGCCACCAATGCGGCCGCCATATTCCCGGGCCGTACCACCAAAAGCCATGCCGGATTCAACAAGGGCATGGCACTTGAACTGAATCTTCAGGATGCCCGCAACATACGCCGGGCTGTCCCACAGATCGACCGATCCTCGGTGGTCAACTTCTCACGCACCGAGGCATTGTACGGGCGCAAGAAATCGAGCGCTCAACTCACCGGTGTTGAGAAAGACTATTCCAAGATATTCGAGCCCATAATCTTCGAGGGCCGTTTCATCAACGAGGCCGACGAGGCCAATTACCGCAAGGTGTGTGTGATCGGCAAGAAGGTAGCCGACGAACTATTCGGCACAGCCTCGGCATTGAGCCACGAGGTACAGCTCAACGGAATATATTACAAGGTGATAGGTGTAGTAGGACAGACCTCGGAAGTGAATATCGGAGCAAAGATGGATGAATCGGTATTCATCCCCTACAACACCATGAGCCGCAGTTATAACCTGGGCGACCGCATCGACACATTCATGATGACATTTGGCGAGGGTTACAAGCCCGGCGACTATGAGAAACAGCTCAGACGCATCATCGCTTCCAACCATCCCATAGCTCCCGACGATGACGGAGCTTTCCACTATTTCAACATTTCCGAAATGTTTGAGATGGTCGACAACGTATTTGCCGGCATAAACCTCCTCGCTCTGTTTGTGGGCATCGGTACTCTACTCTCGGGAGTGATAGGAGTCGGCAACATCATGTGGATAATCGTGCGCGAACGCACCCACGAGATAGGCATACGCCGTGCCATCGGGGCAAAACCACGCGACATAATAGTGCAGATACTCTCCGAGTCGATGGTGCTGACCACCGTGGCAGGAATCTCGGGCATAGTGTTTGCAGCGCTCATTCTCGGCGGAGCCGAGGCATTGAGCGATGGACCTTCAGGTCCCATACATTTCCAGCTCACTTTCTCCGATGCCACCGGTATCCTCCTCACATTCCTTGTCCTCGGCACCGCCGCCGGTATAATCCCGGCAGTAAAAGCCATGAGAATAAAACCGATCGAAGCACTCAATGACAAATAATAGAACCGCAATATGAAAAAGTTTTTCAAAATCTTCATCTGGGTACTTGTAGCCTCAATATTCCTGGGCACATTTGTGTACCTGTTCCTCAACTCGCGCCCCAAGGAGACACGATATGAAATCGTGAGGCCAAGCACAGGCGACATAGAGCGTACCACCATACTCACCGGTAATATCGAGCCTCGCGACGAGATCGAGATCAAGCCTCAGGTTTCGGGTATCATCTCGGAAATAAATGTCGAGGCCGGCGATATGGTGAAGGAGGGCGACGTGATAGCCCGCATCAAGATCATCCCCGACGAGGGTCAGCTATCATCGGCCCTCTCGCGCATCGCTACCGCCCGCATATCGCTTGAGGATGCTCGGGCCAAGCATGAGCGCAACACCATGCTTCTCGAGAAAAAAGTGATAAGCCGTGAGGAGTACGAGACTACAGCCACAACATACTCCCAGGCCAAGGCCGAGCTGAATGCCGCCGAGGATGCCTACTCTATAGTGAAGGAGGGAGTCTCCAAGACCAATGCCAAGGAGAGCAACACCATGGTCCGCGCCACCATCACCGGACTTGTGCTCGATGTCCCCGTAAAAGTGGGCTCATCGGTAATCCAGGCCAACACGATGAACGACGGTACCACCGTGGCGACTATAGCCGACATGAACAACCTGATATTCAAGGGAAAAGTGGATGAGACGGAGGTGGGACTCCTTTCGGTCAACCAGCCCATGGAGATCTCCATAGGGGCGTTGCCCGACCTGCATCTCGATGCCGTGATCGAGAATATAGCCCCCAAGGGCACCGAGACCAACGGAGCCAACACCTTCGAGATAAAGGCCGCGCTGAATGTCCCCGAAGGACAGCATCTGCGCGCCGGGTACAGCGCCAATGCCAAGGTGGTGCTGAACAATGCCTCAGGCGTGATGACCGTCCCAGAAAGCGTTATCGAGTGGGCAGGCGACAGCACATATGTCTATGTCCTTACCGACTCGGTCAAAGGCCAGAACTTCACCCGCACTCCCGTGACCACAGGTCTTTCCGACGGAATAAACATACAGATCAACTCGGGTATCTCGGCCGACACCCCTCTGCGCGGAGCCATCAAGACGGATAAACCCAATACGTAATAAAGACATGAAACTGCCATTCATCATATTATCCTCAGCAATCCTCGCCTCCTCTCTGTCGGCCAAGGCCGACCCATGGAGTCTCGACAGCTGCATCAGCTATGCCGTGGAACATAATCTCGATGTGCGGGCGGCGTTGCTCGAACGCCAGCGCGGAGACCTCAACGTGACCGAGGCCAAGGACAGATTTCTGCCTAATGTATCGGCCTCAGCCTCACAGAGCTGGAATTTCGGACGTGGCCTCACCTCGGAGAACACTTATGCCAACCGCAACACCTCATCATTCGGCTGGGGCGGATCATTGTCACTCCCTCTGTTCCAGGGACTGAGCGCCATACGTCAGCTACGTCAGGCCCGAGCCAATGTCAGGGACCTCGATATCAGGGTGGAATATGCCCGCGATGAAACTACACTCGCCATCATGTCATTCTACCTACAAGCTCTCTACAACAAGGAACTGCTGTCAGTGCGTCGCGAGGAGCTCAACCTGTCACGCGCCCAGCTCGCCCGCCAGGAAGCATTACTTGAAGGGGGCAAAATACCCGAAGTGGATGTGCTTCAGGCAAAATCACAGGTTGCATCGGGCGAGGTATCGGTGATAAATGCCGAAAACGATTATCGGCTTGCCATGGTAGATCTCACCCGGGCACTGGAGCTTGATGACACCGAGGGGTTTGACATACAGCCTCTCGATCTCGACAATGAGCTCCCGACGCTGGCATCAGCTGAGACTGTGTACCGTAACGCCATCGAGAATTATTCGGGAATACGCATGGCCCGGTCGGCAATCGGACTGGCCGATCACGCCATATCCATAGCCAAGTCGGGCTACCTGCCGCAACTGTCCTTCAGTGCCGGAGTGAACTCAAGCTACTATACTCTTTCCGGTGCCCCGGGACCATCATTCTCCCGACAGATGCGCGACAATTTCTCCAAGTCGCTCGGTTTTTCGCTTAACATTCCTATTTTCAACGCCTTCAACACGCGCAACCAGATACGCCAGGCCAAACTACAGCGCATGTCGGCCGAACTGGAGCTTGAGCGACGTGAGAGCGAACTCAACAAGACCATCCAGCAGGCCTATTGCCAGGCCCAAGGTGCCGAAGCCCGTTATAAGGCCGGTGAGACAGCTGTGGTAGCGGCCAAAGCGGCCCTGAACGCGATGACGGAAAAGACAATATACGGACGCGCCAATTCCACCGAATGGGAACAGGCCCGCACCAATTATATCACCACCCTTTCGGAACAGGTACAGGCAAAATATGAAATGATACTCCGCAACCGAATACTCAACTTCTATAATAAAAGATAATAAACCAACGATTAATGAAACTTAAGACTGTTTTACTTTTAGTAATCTCTCTATTCTTTCATTTCAATATTTCAGGACAAACAACAAATAAAGATTCCCTCTCATACATCCATCACCCCGAACCGGATACGCTTCTTAACATCAGCGACAATCCTGAACGTAGCAGAATGGAGAGGTTCTCCTCTTCAAAACTTTTTCGCATGACCTACGTCGGGGTACCATTGATTGTATGCGGACAAATAATCAACCAAGATTATCACTTCCGCTCGCTTCGCAATGACTATATCCCGAAATTTCGACATCATATCGACGATTATGTCCAATATGCACCTGCCGCGATAATGCTTGGCATGAAAGTGGCAGGCGTGCAAAGCAGAAGCAGTTGGGGACGTATGCTGACATCCGATGCGTTCTCTGCTGCGATAATGGCAACGGCTGTAAACTCTCTGAAATATACAGTCAAAACCGAGCGTCCCGATGGTTCAAACCGCCACTCTTTCCCCTCGGGACATACAGCCACCGTGTTCATGACAGCAACCATGCTGACCAAGGAATATGGTCATCTGTCGCCATGGATCGGAATCGGGTCATACTCCGTGGCCACCGCCACAGGATTGATGCGCATGGCCAACAATAAGCATTGGCTGTCGGACGTTATGACAGGTGCCGGCATCGGAATCATTGCCACCGAACTGGGATATTATCTTGCCGACCTGATATTCAAAGACCGAGGAATCACCAATTTTGATTCCGAGGAGAAACTGGATCGCTATGCTCCACCGTCATTCATTGGCCTATATCTTGGAATCAATCTTTTACCGAGCGGATACAATATAAATAATGAATACCGCTACGGGACCTCATCGGGAAGCAATGCCGGTATCGAAGGTGCATGGTTCGGCAATGCGTATTTCGGAGTGGGAGGACGACTTACAATATCTGACACCAACGTCCTTCTAAACGATGAACAGACCGAGACAGCAAAGCTTGATGCCGTTAAGTTCTTGATTGGCCCATATTTCTCCAAACCATTGTCAGTGAGATGGGCTCTCGGCACAAAACTTATAGGAGGGGTTGTACACTATCCCACACTACACATAGGCGACCATCGGATACCTAAGAATGACGCGATGTGTTTTTCCACAGGTGTGACTATGACATTCAAGGCCCGGAAACATCTTGGATTCAGACTTTTCATCGATTATGATTTACAACAGCCTCATAGCAAGCTGACCCGCGAGTGGATGCACATGCTCACATTCGGAGGTTCATGTGCCGCGATTCTCAAATAGAAAACCCGGACAAGTATTCTTAGAGAATACTTGTCCGGGTTAAATATAAAGCTGTCAAACCGTTCGATAATCACGGTTCAATGTAGCATATCCACGATGATCTCCCAAATGGAGATGACATAGGACATGTTTAGATTACTCTTCGATGCGACGGGCACCGTCAGATATAATCACGTCGTAGATCTTGGGAGCGTGGCCATACTTGGCAGCAAACTTCTCCTTGGCTGTTTCGATGAAGTGATCGTACTTGTCGTCGGCAACCAAGTTGATGGTGCAACCGCCGAAACCGCCACCCATGATGCGTGAACCGGTCACGCCACACTCCTTAGCGATGTCGTTGAGATAATCAAGCTCCTCGCATGATACCTCATAGTCCTTGGAAAGACCGCGGTGAGTCTCGTACATGAGACGGCCAACGGTGTCGATGTCGCCACGGTTGAGGGCGTCGCACACGTCGAGCACTCGTTCCTTCTCCTCAATCACAAACTTGGCACGCATATAGTCCTCAGCCGTGATATCGCTTTTGACAGCCTCGAGAGCCTCCATGTCGGCATCACGCAGTGTCTCGATACCGAGACGCTTGGCAACACGCTCACATGACTGGCGACGCTTGTTGTAGGGCGAATCCACGAGCTCGTGCTTCACCACCGAGTCAACAAGCACCAGCTTATAGCCGTCGATCTTGAAGGGGAAATACTCATATTCAAGCGAACGGCAGTCGAGACGGATCAGGCAATCCTTCTTGCCAAACACTGAAGCAAACTGGTCCATGATGCCACAGTTCACTCCGCAGTAATTGTGCTCGGTGGACTGGCCGATCTTGGCGAGTTCAAACTTCTCGATGGTGTTATCATTGAACATATCGTTGAGTGCGAACGCGAAGCATGACTCCAGGGCGGCCGATGATGACAGGCCGGCTCCAAGGGGTACGTTGCCTGCGAACACAGCATCAAAACCCTTGACGGTTCCACCGCGCTTGATGGTCTCGCGACATACACCAAACACGTAGCGTGCCCACTGCTGGGTAGGTGCGTCCTCCTCGTTGAGACCGAAATGGGCCTCCTCGTTGAGATCGAGAGAGTAGAGATTGACTGTATCGGTGCCGTTGGCACGGATATCAGCCATTATCACCTTGTCGATAGCTCCGGGAAACACGAAGCCACCGTTGTAATCAGTGTGCTCACCAATGAGGTTGATACGGCCGGCCGAAGCATAAAGTGTGCCTTTACCGCCGAAATGCTCGTCAAAGGCTTTGACAATCTTGTTTTTTAATTCCATGGTTTTATATGGTTGAGGTAAGTATTTGTGTGTGTTTGTGTTAATTGAGATTTAGAACATCTTGTCGGGGTACACACCATCGGCGTGCAGCTGGGCGAACTTCTCCACCACTCCGGGACGGTCGGCGGCATAAGTCACACCAAACCAACGAGAATCGGTGTCAAGTACCTTTACGGTAGCCTCTCCGTTGTGAATAAGAGTGTCGATGCACAAGGGGATGAAGAACTCGGCCTTGGGTGTGTTCAGATCCTTGTCAAGGAACTTCTTGAACTCGCGCTCGCTGTAGTCGAAGTAGTCGGGAGTGAAGCCCCACAGGTTCATAGATACGGGAGTCATGGGATCGAGAGTCTGCTCAACGCCGTTCTCATCGGTGAACACGATGTCGCCATTGGGGGCATAGCTGATGGCTGTGCGCTCCACCACGCCGGTGAGATTGCCGTCGGCTCCTGTAGAGCATACGCCACGGGCCACGCTACCATTCTCGGTCATGGTGTTGCCCACGCGGAAGCCTACCATAGAATAGTCGCCCTTGCGGTCGCGGGGACGCATCAGATCCTCAGCAATCACGCGGAAAGCGTCACGGCCATAGAAGTCATCGGCATTGATCACGGCAAACGGCTCCTTGATCACCTCGCTGCCCATCATCACGGCATGGTTGGTGCCCCAGGGCTTGGTGCGGTCAGCAGGACATGTGTAGCCCTCGGGGAGCTTGTCGGTGGCCTGGAATACCACCTCAACGGGGATGTGTCCCTCATATTTCGACAGGATCTTCTCGCGGAAATCCTTCTCAAAATCTTTACGTATCACGAACACAACCTTACCGAATCCGGCCTGGATGGCATCATAGATAGAATAGTCCATTATGGTCTGTCCCTGGGGACCCAGCGGATCAAGCTGCTTGAGACCTCCGTAACGGCTACCCATGCCGGCGGCAAGTACAAAAAGTGTTGGTTTCATATTTTACTTAGCTATTGTAATTAATGATTATTTGAAGATAAATTTTATAGTCTCGTCATATTCCTCACCGGGACGGAGCACCGGGCTGGGGAATTGAGATTTGTTGGGTGCATCGGGAAATCCCTGACACTCGATTGCCACACCGTCATAGTCCTTGTAGGCATGTCCCGAAATGCTCTCGGGACAGCCGTCGAGCCAGTTTCCGGTATAGATCTGCATACCGGGCTGAGTGGTCTCGACAATCAGGCTACGACCCGATTTCGGGCCCTTAAGCTCGGCCACAGTGAGCAGCTTGCCTTTCTCGTATCCGTCGATTACCCAGCAGTGGTCATAACCCTTGCCTATCTTCAGCGCCTCGAAATCGGCATTGATGTCACGGCCTATGGTCTTGAACGATGTGAAGTCCATGGGGGTGCCTTCCACGGGAGCGAGCTCTCCGGTGGGGATCTGGGTAGCATCGGTGGGCAACCAGCGCGAGGCATTGAGCTTCATCTCGTGATCGAGCACCGAGCCTGAATCCTCGCCATCGAGGTTGAAATATACGTGATTGGTGAGATTTATCACAGTGGGAGCATCAGTGGTGGCTCCGAGACGCAGGGTGAGTTCGTTGTCATCGCTCCATGTGTATTCCGCTGTAGCTGTGAGATTGCCCGGATAGCCTTCCTCGCCATCCTCGGCACAATACACCATGGCCACTTTGTTGTCGCCCACCTCGCGGGCATCCCATATCTGGTTCATGAATCCTTCTGGACCGCCGTGGAGTGCATTGGGGCCGTTATTGATCGCGAGAGTGTATTCCTTGCCGTCGAGGGTGAAATGCCCGAGGGCGATACGGTTGGCGAAACGTCCGGGGATCTTTCCGGCACAGGGGCCGTCGCCGATCCATGAAGCGGCATCCTTATATCCGAGAGCCACATCGGCCATGACACCATTCTTGTCAGGAACAATTATCGAAACTATGCCGGCTCCAAGGGTCGACAATGTAACGCTCGCACCCGACTTGTTGGTAATGGTAAAATGTGTGATCTCGCCCTTCGATGAGGGATAGGTAGTTTTGGTAATAGACATGATGATTATGTGTCGGTAAAAAAGGTTGTGTTACGGATTGAGCAATCCGGTCACGCAAATGTAAGCATTTATCACTTGGCAAACAATTACAAATACGTCAAAAATGCATAAAAATCGGTCATATCACCCCTCGTCGCCATTAAAATGACCTTTCACGACGCGATGCATCTATGCGCAGAAGGACGAAAAGCAGGAACGTGAAGCCCCACAGCGATGATCCGCCGTAACTGAAGAACGGTAACGGAATGCCGATCACCGGACACAGCCCGATGACCATACCGATATTGATGGCTATGTGGAATATGAGATAGCTGGCCACACAGTAGGCATAAACACGCCCGAACACCGTGGGTTGCCGCTCGGCCAGTGCGATAATCCTCAGGATAAGTATCACAAACAGCAACAGGACTACTGTTGAGCCTACGAAGCCCTCCTCCTCACCTATGGTACAGAATATGAAGTCGGTGTGTTGCTCGGGCACATATTTAAGCTTGGTCTGAGTGCCGTTGAGAAATCCTTTTCCCCACATTCCGCCCGATCCGACTGCTATCTTTGACTGATTCACATTGTATCCGGCACCCTGCGGGTCATCCTCGATGCCAAGCGACACCTTGATACGCATCTGCTGATGCTCCTTGAGCACCGATGTGAATGTGTAGTTGACCGAGAATATGAAGGCGATCGACACCACCGCGGCACACACTGTCACAAGAAGTGGCTTGGCCTTGGTCTTGAACATGAGCAATATGCAATAGATCAGGGCTACAGCTATCACTGAGAGGAAGAACACCAGCCCGGGTATCTCGAGTCCTGCCATGGTGAGGGCTGTTACCACAACTCCGCTCCCTATGAACCACAGCGATACGTTACGTGCCGCCACCATATCCTTGCAATAAAGAGCAAGCATGGCCACTATCAGCACCATAATCATGATGAATACCGAAGCCTGGCCGATTGGGATGCCCAACAACAATGATCCGGTGAACTTCACCTCAACCACGAAGAACACCACCGCACACAAGGCGGCAAGCAGGACAAGCCCGCTCATTCCCTCGCGATACAACACGAAAAAGAGTGACAGATACACCAGGGCTGATCCGGTCTCGTTCTGTCCCAGAATCAGTATCACCGGGAGGAATATTATGAGAAATGCCCTGAGATAGTTTTTGCGCGAGGCATTGAGGCTGAAATTGTAGCTGGAGAACAGCTTGGCGAGACACAGGGCAGTGGCAAATTTTCCAAACTCGGCCGGCTGAAGACTCATTGGACCTATCACAAGCCACGAATGTGATCCCTTGATGTCGGGCGCAATGAATATGGTGATCAGCAACAATATAAGCAATCCGCCATATATCACATAGGCATAATTCTCATACACCCTGACATCTATGAGAAGAATCACCAGGCCAAGAGCAAGTGACAATCCGATCCAGCGGAACTGCTTGCCCGAAAATTCAGCGAAACTCAACATATTGGCATGGTCAAAATCGTAGCTTGCGGCATAGATGCTCACCATGCCCAATGTCACGAGGATAAGATATAGTATCACCGTGAACCAGTCCACATACTTGAATACCGATGCCGTTGTCTCCTTCTGCTGCATTGCCGAATTATTGTATTTCTTTCGAGATCCTGTTGATTATTGATGGGTTGTTAAAACACAACGTTTTAGTGCTTCTTAGTGCCGGCATACTGTATGGTATTGCTCTGGAGCATCCTTTCCTCGAGATACTTGCGCTCGGGCGGGATATAGCCCCTAAGATACTTTTCCATAACAAGCGAACCGATAGGCACACCAAACGTGGCACCGAAACCGGCATTCTCCACATACACAGCCACCGCTATTTTGGGCTCATGATATGGAGCGAAGCCCATGAACGCCGAGTGGTCACGGCCGTGGGGGTTCTGGGCGGTACCTGTCTTGCCACACACCTCTATATCGGGAAGATTGGCCACACGGCATGTACCGCCTGTCACAGCCATACGCATACCCTCGGCAACCTGCTCATACCATTTCCGGTCGATCGACGTGTCGTGACGCTCGAGATATTCACCCGGCACCACTGTATCCTGTATCTCCTTCACAACATGGGGGGTGATATAATGGCCGCGGTTGGCTATCGTGGCCGAGAGATTGGCTATCTGCAACGGGGTGGCAAGAATCTCGCCCTGACCGATGGCGATGGATATGATGGTAGTCGCGCTCCAGTGTCCGTCGCCGTATCGCTTATTGTAGAACTCCACATTGGGGATGAATCCACGGTATTCGCCCGGAAGGTCTATGCCGAGCTTATAGCCGTAACCCTGGGAAATCATGTGGTGCTTCCAGATGTCAAACGCCTTGGCCGAAGTGCCATATTTGCTCTTCTTATCGATCATGTTTTTCAAACCCCAGCAGAAGTATGCGTTACAAGAGGTCTGCAACGCAGGTTTCAGTGGTAACGGGGATCCGTGGCCGTGGCATCCCACTTTGAGACGCCCGAGCACAAATCCGTGATAGCACGGATAAGGAGTGGACGGGGTGATGATACCTTCCTGGAGGAATATGAGGCCTTGGGTGGGCTTGAATGTCGATCCGGGGGGATAAGTGGCTTGGATGGCTCGGTTAAGCAGGGGCTTGTCGAGATCGCCCATCATCTTGTTATAGTTGTTGCCGCGCTCACGTCCCACAAGCAATGTGGGGTCATAGGTCGGAGCGGTGACAAGACACAGCACCTCGCCTGTCGACGGCTCAATGGCCACCACAGCACCTTTCTTATTGACCATCAAGGACTCAGCATACTGCTGTAACTCGATATTCAGGCTCAGCTTGATATTCTTTCCGGCCACGGCCTCACGGTCGAGAGCCCCCTCCTCATATCGGCCCTGGATACGCCCGAGGGCATCGCGCATCAGTACCTCGGTGCCTTTAACACCACGGAGAAAACGCTCGTAGGTGTGTTCGACACCTATATCGCCCATATAGTCGCCCCGCATGTAGTAGGGATCCTTCTCCATGTCGGCGGGAGCGACCTCTCGGATATTGCCAAGCACATTGGAGGCACACTTGTAATTGTACTCTCGCAGGATGCGCTTCTGGATATAGAAACCAGGGAAACGGTACAGTTTCTCCTGCAGACGACCATATTCCTCGGCCGAGAGATGCGTGAGAAGTTTCTGAGGGGAATATGGTGACCATCCGGGATTGCGACGCTTGTCGCGCATGTCGGCCATGCGCTTCACCAGATCCTCGGGGGTGATATTCACTGCGTTACAGAAATCTATGGTATCGAAATCCTTTATGTCGCGCGGTATCACCATGACATCGTAGGCAGGCTGGTTGAACACCACCAACCGCCCGTCACGGTCATATATTATACCTCGCGATGGATATACAGCCTTACGTAGAAAGGCATTGGAGTCGGCAAAATCCTTATACTTCGCCTCCATCACCTGGAGACCGAAGAGACGTATTACATATATTATAGCGATTATAACTATGAATCCGCCTATGACATATTGCCTTTTGGCCAGGTTATAGTCTTTTCTCACTTCGGGGAGTCATTAGAGAGTCGATGCCGAGCATTATTATCATTGACAATACTGTGCTGAATACAATGCGGAGCACCAGTTGGAGAGGATTAAAGAAAGTAAATGCCTCGATGATGAAAATCAGCGTGCAATATATCACGGTCATTGTGAGCAGGTACTTCATGTACACAGCCACTCCGAGCGAGAACATCGAGGGTTCGGGACGTGTGAGATCCTCCTCGCGCGGCACATAGAGTCTGAGCACAGGGCGCTTAAGCATGGCAACGACAGTACATGCCACAGCATTCATGCCGTAAGTGTCGGAGAATATATCCACAATCAGTCCCAGGAAGAAGCTGACGGTAAGGGTCCAGTTGAGCGACAGAGTGATGGGCAACCTGAATATCAGATAGATGAACACCATGGGCACAGCCACATTGAAGAGGCAGATGTGATTGAACACAATCACCTGAGCGAGCACCAGTATTAGCCCGAGAAGTAGAAATTGCAGTGTAGTCTTGCTCATCGTGTACTGATAATGCGCTGGTTAGTGATGTTTATGCTGATGTCGTAGCAATAGGTCAGTTGATATTCTTGATCTCAAGTTCCTTTTCTACCGTGGCAAGCTCGTCACGCATATTGTCGCGGATCACACGCACAGTGGAAAGAGTGGAGAAATCGGTGAACAGTTTCACTCGCAGAGTATAGAAATTGTCCTCCATGTCACGTGTGCTCGACAGCACTGTGCCAACCGGAACTCCCTCGGGAAATACCGATGAGTATCCACTGGTGACAATGGTGTCGCCGGGGGTGAACTCAGAATGTTTGGGCAACTCCTCAAGCACCGCTTCCGATGGATCCTGACCGTCCCACACGAGCGATCCCACCTGATCATGCCCTTTCACTTTGCATGAAAGTCTCAGATAGGGGTTGAGCACCGAAATGAGACGGGCTGTGTGATCGCCCACCACGTTCACGATACCCACGATGCCGTTCTGGTCCATAACGCCCATCTCGGGTTCAACACCGTCGAGGCGTCCTTTCTCGATGGTAATATAGTTATGCGCCCTATTGATAGAGTTGTTTATCACATGGGCTATTATGAAGTGATAACGTGTGAGAGCCGAGTCGACGGTCATGGTATCAGCCATGGCCTGCTCGCGGTAATCACGTATCACATCATTGAGACGGTATATCTCAAGCTCAAGATCGGAATTGCGACGCTGCAGATCCTCGTTGATCTCCTTGAGGAAGAAATATGACGACACGCTGTTAGTGGCCCTGTACAATCCTGACGACAGCTCATTTGCCGACGTGAGGTACACATGATGCTGAAACGGGTTGCCCGAAAAGAGCAACACGCTTCCGGCAATCAAGTATAAGATGAACAGGAACCACGAACTGTATCTTACGAGGAATTTAAGCAGTTCGCTCACTGTGGATGCTTTCTATATAAGATATGGAGGAAATGGGGAATTATCGGATGAGGAATGAGAATGTCTCGATGTTCTTCAGAGCTACACCGGTACCCTTGGCAACGGCGAGTAGCGGATCCTCGGCGATGTGGAACTGGATGCCGATCTTGTCGGTGAGACGCTTGTCGAGACCGCGGAGCATGGCACCGCCACCTGCAAGGAAGATACCGTTCATCACAATGTCGGAATAGAGTTCCGGCGGTGTCTCGTCGAGAGCCTGAAGCACGGCAGCCTCGATACGCGAGATGGATTTCTCGATACAGTGGGAGATCTCCTGATAGCTCACGGGTACCTCCATGGGGAGTGCGGTCATCTTGTTGGGGCCATGCACGATGAAATCCTCCGGCGGATTCTCAAGCTCGGTGAGGGCTGATCCGACATGAATCTTGATCATCTCGGCAGTGCGCTCGCCCACCTTCACGTTATGCACACGGCTCATGTGCTCCATGATGTCGTCGGTGAGGTCATCGCCGGCAACCTGGATGCTCTTGTTGGATACGATGCCGCCAAGCGAGATCACGGCGATCTCAGTGGTTCCACCGCCTATGTCGACGATCATGTTGCCCTGAGGAGCGAGCACGTCGATACCGATACCTAAGGCGGCTGCCATGGGTTCGTAAATCATGTAAACGTCACGGCCACCTGCGTGTTCGGAAGAGTCGCGCACAGCACGGATCTCGACCTCAGTAGATCCCGAAGGGATACCTACCACCATCTTCATGGAGGGTGAGAACCAGTTGCTCTTGGAGCTTGCCTTCTTGATGAGGCCGCGTATCATCATCTCGGCAGCGTTGAAGTTGGCGATCACACCCTTGCGAAGAGGACGGATGGTCTCGATGCCGTCGTTCTCCTTACCCTGCATCAGCTTGGCCTCGCGACCTACGGCAATGAGCTTGCCGGTTCGCTTCTCAATGGCCACGATCGAGGGCTCGTCGATGACGATCTTGTCGTTGTGTATGATGATAGTATTGGCCGTTCCGAGGTCAATGGCTATCTCTTTGGTGAATGAAAAAAGTCCCATTTAGTAATTATGTATTTATGAGGGGAAAGGGGGGATGGGTTTGCAGTGCGTATGGCCGTATCGTGACACGGCCATACGTAATTTCTTATTTCTTAGTGCTTGAAGTGACGGAAACCGGTGGTGACCATAGCCATGCCATGCTCATCGCAGTAAGCCACGCTCTCGGCATCGCGGATCGAGCCTCCGGGGTGGATCACTGAAGTGATGCCGGCCTGATCGGCAATCTCCACACAGTCGGGGAAGGGGAAGAAAGCATCCGAGGCCATAACAGCACCCTGGAGATCGTGACCGAATGAACGGGCCTTTTCGATAGCCTGCTTGAGGGCATCGACACGCGAGGTCTGGCCTACTCCACTGGCAAGAAGCATACCGTTCTTGGCAAGCACGATGGCGTTGCTCTTGGAGTTCTTCACAATCTTGTTGGCAAACAGAAGATCTGCGGCCTGCTCGGGTGTAACGGCAAGCTTGGTCACCTGATTGAGCTCGGCGGGATTTTCGATCTTGAGGTCGCGGTCCTGAACAAGCGCACCATTGAGACATGAACGGAACTGGCGGGTGGTGGTGAGAGGAGCTTTCTGAACGAGGATGATGCGGTTCTTTTTCTGCTTGAGCACCTCGAGAGCCTCGGGAGTGTAAGCAGGAGCGATTATCACCTCAAAGAATATCTTGTTTATCTCCTCGGCGGCATCAGCCTCGACAGTGCCGTTGGTGATGAGAACGCCACCAAAAGCGCTGACGGGATCACCGGCAAGAGCATCTTTCCATGCCTCGGCAACAGTGGCACGCGATGCGAGACCGCACGCGTTGTTGTGCTTGAGGACGGCAAATGTGGGATCGGCAAACTCAGATATGAGGCTTACGGCAGCATCAATGTCAAGAAGGTTGTTGTAGGAGATCTCCTTGCCGTGAAGCTGCTCAAACATAGCATCGAAATCGCCGAAGAATGTGCCTTTCTGGTGAGGATTCTCGCCATAGCGCATGGTCTTGGCATGATCAAATGCGATACGGAGCTCATCGCAAGGCTCGATGGGGCACTCTACTGCAGATGATGCGAAGTAGTTATAGATATCGGTGTCGTAGCCCGACGATACGGCAAATGCCTGACCTGCGAACCAACGACGCTCCTTGAGCGACGACTCGGCGCCATTGCGCTTGAGCATCTCGGCGAGGGGACCGTACTGAGCCTTGGAGGCCACGATCACAACGTCCTTGTAGTTCTTGGCGGCGCCACGGATGAGCGAGATGCCGCCTATGTCGATCTTCTCAATGATATCAGCCTCAGGAGCTCCCGAAGCCACGGTGGCGCTGAAAGGATACAGATCCACGATCACGAGGTCGATCTCGGGGATTTCGTATTTAGCTATCTGCTCGCGGTCGCCCTCATTGTCACGACGGTTGAGAATACCACCGAACACCTTGGGATGAAGGGTCTTTACACGTCCTCCGAGAATGGAGGGATAGCCGGTGAGGTCCTCGACTGCTGCACATTCGTAGCCCAATCCTTCGATGAAAGAGCGGGTACCGCCTGTGGATAGAAATTTCACACCATCCTGGTGCAAAAGCGACAGAATTTCTTCGAGCCCGTCCTTATAGAATACTGATACGAGCGCGGTCTTGATTCGTTTATTATCTGACATGAGGGTAGCTATTGGATTTTTTAGAGTGCAAAGTTAGCGAATTTTACTCACTTAATGAATACGGTTATAAAGTTTTTAAGAAACTTTTTTACCACTTTGTCATTGCATAGGCCAGTGGCATACTGTGATGCGCGCCACGCGACATGCAATGATCATTCAAGACTTCCTATAACAAGGAATGTGAGGCCGATGAGCAACAGGGTCAGGTCTATCAGCTTGAGCTTGATATTCTTCTCATGCAAAGCGATGACCCCGTAGAAGAACGACACTATCACACTTCCGCGCCTTATCATCGACACTACAGCTATCATCGATCCATCGATCGACAATGAATAGAAATAGGCAATGTCGGCCACGGTGAGGAATACCGATATGAGCGGTATGGTCCATCGCCAACGCAAAGGAGTGGACACTGCGCTCATCTTCATGATGATGAACACAGTGATGCCCATTATCACAAGCTGATAGAGCGAGTACCAGGCCTGGACCTCGAGTGGCTCGAAACGGGTAAGCAGATACTTGTCGTAAAGCGCGCTTATGGCTCCGAGCGAGGTTGCGCCTATGGCCATCCACACCCATTTGCTATGTTTCAGCGAGAAACCCTCTTTACCTCCTACACGGCTTATGAAGAATAATGACCAGAAGCCAAGAAGCACTCCGGCCCACTGCCACAGATTAAGTCGCTCTCCGAAAATGAGCAGGGCACCAACGAGGACAAGCACCGGGCGGGAGGCATTGACCGGCCCGGCAATGGTGAGCGGGAGGTGCTTGATGCTGGCATATCCCAGAAGCCACGAGCCGAGCACTATACCCGATTTAAGCAGGATATATCCATGCCCCTCGATGGTGTTGCCAAGGCCATAGTTGCCATGGAGCAGACCGATGACTATCACCGGTAACATGAGCAACGCCCCGAACAGAGTGTTGAGGAATAGAACCCCGAGAACGTTGTTGCCGTTGACGGAAAGCTTCTTCATCACATCATAGAAGCCAAGGCACAGTGCCGACAATGTAGCGAGAAGTACCCACATGGCTTATGCGAGCTGCGCGCCCGATTTATTGACAGGAGCCAGACGGTTGGCCATCACAACGGCCTTGGTGATATGGTCGCATATATGATCCTCTCCGAGAAGACGGTCAACACCGGCATGAACGAGAGATGCGCGGACATTCTCCTTCACGCCCGAGAGCACCACGTGGATACCCTCTTCCTGCGAGGACTTTATGAGGGTCTCAAGGTTATGGATACCGGTCGAGTCGATGAAAGGCACTTTGCGCATACGTATTATTCTCACCTTGGGCTTGCGGCCGAGTGTGGTGCGCATCATCTCATCAAACTTGGTAGCGACTCCAAAGAAGAACGGGCCGTCGATCTCGTAGACCTCCACACCGGGATTCACGTTCAGCACCTCGTGGACAGTGGATTCCGACCCCTCGGCTATATCAAGCTGCTCGGAATACACCTTGATCTCGGTATTCTCCATCACTCGGCGGAGGAAAAGGATGATAGCGAGCATCAGGCCAATCTCAATAGCGATAGTAAGATCAAAGATCACTGTGAGAAGGAATGTGACGGCAAGCACCGATATATCGCTCTTGGGATTGTGGAATATGGAGCGGATAGTGCGCCAGCCACTCATGTTATAGGATACCACGAGCAATACAGCCGCAAGGCATGACATCGGTACCAGGTTGATGAGCGGCATGAGGAACAGGAAGATGATGAAGAGCACCACGGCATGTACAATTCCTGCCACAGGGGTGCGTCCGCCATTAGTGATGTTGGTCATGGTGCGTGCGATGGCTCCGGTGACAGGGATACCACCGAAGAAAGGCACAATCACATTGGCCATACCCTGACCGATAAGCTCGGTATTGGAATTGGTGCGCGAGCCTGTCACACCATCGGCCACAGTGGCCGAGAGGAGACTCTCGATAGCTCCAAGGATGGCGATGGTAAAAGCCGAGGGAAGAAGACGGTTGATGGTAGCCATATTCAGCTCAAATCCATGAGGCTGAGGGATATCGGTCTGCAATGCTCCAAAACGGTCGCCGATAGTCTCGACATGCACGCCCGGAATCAGGGTCACAACGGCGGTGACAATGATGATGGCAAGCAAAGCTCCCGGCAGACGTCGCGAGATCTTGGGGGTGAGTACAATGATCAGTAGCGACACAATGCCTACAGCCAGTGTAGTGAGGTCGATATTGGAGAAATTGGATATATACATTCCCCATTTGGGAATGAACTCACTGGGCACATTCTTCAATCCCAGGCCAAAGAAGTCATTGATCTGGGTCGAGAAGATGGTCAGTGCGATACCTGCTGTGAAGCCTACCACGATGGGATATGGAATAAACTTGATGACCGTGCCCAGACGGAACACTCCAAGCAACACCAGTATCAGACCGGCCATAAAAGTGGCGACAGCCAACCCTTCGAGTCCAAACGTGGCAATAATATTGTAGACAATCACAATGAAAGCTCCGGTGGGACCGCCGATCTGGACGGAACATCCGCCCGCTGCCGACACTATGAAACCGCCGATAATGGCGGTGATGAGACCCACCGTGGGGTTAACGCCACTGGCTATACCGAAAGCGATGGCGAGGGGAAGGGCTACGATGCCCACTACGATACCGGCCACAAGGTCGGCTTTGAACTTGTCAAACGAATAATGACTAAGGGCGGAAAACAATTTCGGCCGAAAGTCCAACGGACCAGTTAAATTCATCTCTTTTACTGCTTTTTTCTTTCTCTTTTCAATTGCAAGGCGCAAAATTACATAAAAAAGCTTAATCATACGCAAAAAGAGAAGCAGGATTTTGTGACGTTCACATTTTTATGTTAATTTTGGGGATAAATGTTAAATTGACATTTATACATTTTGTTAATTTTTTACAACAATTACACATCCCAATTGTTAACATAGTATGAATCCGCCTCGTCAAAGAGGGATGCACTCTACAAATTAATTATGAAGAAGTCAACTATCTGGTTCTTAACTATAATCATGGCGCTCACCTTCCTGGGGTTGCTTTATGTACAGATCATGTACATGAACAACATGAAGAAGATGCGCGACGACCAGTTTGCCGAAGGGGTAAAAAGGTCGCTTTATGCCGTGTGTACAAGTCTGGAACAAGATGAAGCGAAATATTTTCTTGAGGATATGATGTCGCTGCAGACCGACCTGTATCCCCGCATCAACCCAGACGGATCGGTAGGTATTAACAACACATTCACCACTCCCGAGGGGATCAACTATGATCTGTCGCTCAACATGAAGGTGGACCGCCGGTCGGCTTCCCCCTCCTTGCGCGAGCGTATGCGCGGAAAATATCTGTATCAGAAAGGTCTGCTCGAGGATGTGATCCTCTCGATAATCAATGAGTCAAGCGACCGTCCGATCACCGAGCGTGCCGATTCGGCCGAGGTGACCCGTTACCTGAGATCAGAGCTTGACAACAACGGACTCACATTGCCGTTTGAATTTGCCGTGGTAAACCGTGCCGGTGCCTATAATTACAAATCAGCAGGATTCAAACCCACCGTCAAGGACAATTCGAGCATGTTTGTCCAGTCGCTGTTCCCAAACGATCCCAAAAACATGATGTACTACCTCAAGGTGTACTTCCCCACCAAGAGCGACTACATATTTGACTCGATCCGTTTCATGATCCCATCGTTCATCTTCACGTTCATACTGCTGGTGACATTCGTGTGTACCATCATCCTCGCATTCAGGCAGAAGAAGCTGACCGAGATGAAGAACGACTTCATCAACAACATGACCCATGAGTTCAAGACCCCGATATCGACAATATCGCTCGCTGCCCAGATGCTCAACGACAATGCCGTGCTGAAATCACCGGCCATGCTAGGACATATCTCCACTGTGATCAACGATGAGACAAAACGACTGAGATTCCAGGTTGAGAAAGTGTTGCAAATGTCGATGTTTGACCGTCAGAAAGCTACTCTGCGTCTACAAGATGTCGATGCCAACCAGCTGATAGCCGGTATCACGTCCACTTTCAAACTCAAGGTGGAGAAATATGGCGGCCATATCAAAACTGTAACCGAGGCAACCGAGTCGACCATCAATGTCGATGAGATGCATTTCACCAATGTGATATTCAATCTGCTCGACAATGCCGTAAAGTATCGTCGCGAGGATGTACCCCTCGAACTCACGGTATCAACCCGCAACGTGAAGTCTCACGGCGAAGAATGCATACAGGTATCCATAAGCGACAACGGCATAGGTATGCGTCGCGAGGACCTGAAAAAAATATTTGAGAAATTCTATCGTGTTTCCACCGGAAACCGTCACGACGTGAAGGGCTTCGGCCTCGGACTTGCCTACGTAAAGAAGATGGTGGGCGAGCTGGGTGGCGAAATCACTGTGGAAAGTGAAATCAATGTAGGAACAAAATTTATAATAACTCTACCAATAACACTAAATTAAGAAATTATGGAAGATCGTTTGCGCATATTATTATGTGAGGATGACGAGAATCTCGGCATGCTCCTCAGGGAATACCTGCAGGCCAAGGGTCTGAACGCCGATCTGTTTCCCGATGGCGAAAGCGGCTACAAGGCATTCCTTAAAGGCAAGTACGACCTGTGTGTGCTTGACGTCATGATGCCCAAAAAGGACGGATTCGCGTTGGCTCAGGAGATACGGACTGTAAACTCGGAAGTACCCATCATCTTCCTCACCGCCAAGTCACTCAAGGAGGATATACTGGAGGGATTCAAGATCGGTGCGGACGACTATATCACCAAACCATTCTCGATGGAGGAGCTCGTGTTCCGTATCGAGGCCATCCTGCGTCGCGTCAAGGGTAAGAAAGGCAAAGAGATCACAATGTACAAGATCGGTAAATTCACTTTCGATACCCAGAAACAGGTTCTCCTCATTGATGATAAGGTGACCAAACTCACCACCAAGGAGTCAGAACTGCTGAGCCTGCTCTGCGCTCATGTCAATGAGATCCTGGAGCGTAACTTCGCCCTGAAGACTATCTGGATTGATGATAATTACTTCAACGCCCGCTCGATGGATGTTTACATCACCAAACTGCGTAAGCATCTTAAGGACGATCCCTCTATCGAGATTATCAACATCCACGGCAAAGGATACAAACTCATCGCTCCTGAAGTTGAGGCCGGTGCCTGAATCTATTGAGCAATCAGTTTAAAGATTTTAAAACTGCGTATAAAGAACACCGGGAGCTGTAAAACAGCCCTTGTATATGATAAAAAGCGTGTCGCGCCAATTGCCGGTGCGACACGCTTTTGTTCTCTCCCGTCCAATCCGATTTTAAGTACATGGAGCACATCGGGAACCAATGCCACCAGGATCGGTTCATAGGAATGAGAGTGTCAGATATAAAAAAGGATCCCGGATCGGGGGCTACCGATTCGGGATCCTTTATATTAGAGTCACGGAAATAGCTTCCGTAAGCTTGTGCAGGGATTAGATGCCCTGGAGCTTGAACTGAATGGGGAGTGTGTACCACACGTTCACTGCGTGACCGTTCATCTTACCGGGGACGAACTTGGGAAGTGACTTAACCACGCGGACAGCCTCCTTATCGAGGTCGGGGTCCTTACCGCGGACAACCTTAACTTCACCTACGTCACCGGTCTTGGTAACGACAAACTGTACAACCACACGACCCTGGATGTTGTTTTCCTGAGCCATGGCCGGGTAGCGGATATGCTCGGACACATACTTGAGAAGCGCAGCCTCTCCACCGGGGAACTGGGGTTTCTGCTCTACCACGTCGAATACACGGTTGTCATCGACAGGTTCGGGCTTCTTCTCCTCAACGATGATCTCATCCTTGTGCTCGCGGACAACGTTAAGGTCATCGGTACCCTTGTCAAAGTCGGTGGTACCCACGGCAGTATCGGTATCCTTGAGTTCATCCTGGCTCTTGATCTCCTCCTGGACTTCTTCGTCACGGACGATCGCAAGCTCGGTTGCTTTCACAGTGTTGAGGATCTCTTCCTGAAGAGCCTCGGGCTGCTGCTCTTCCACACGCTGCTGCTCGGGTTCTTCCGGTTCTTCCTCCTCCTGCTCATCGGCTGAGTAGTCGATGATGGTCTGCTCGATCTGGTCCTCGGGGCGTTCTTCAGCTTTCTGAAGCACGGTGTTGGCGAGGAGTCCGAGAAGAGCGACCAGAAGAAGAATGATGAGGATTACGAGCATAGCGCGGTTGTGGCGCTTGGCTGAAGCCTTGCGGAGCTGGTATGCACCGAAGTCTTTGTTCTTTCCTTCAAATACAAGGTCAATCCATTCTGATGATGAAAGATCTACATCTTTTGCCATATTTCAATAGAGATTTTTCGGGTTAATATATATCAGTCATCAACAGATTATTTCTTGGGATTCTTGGCGAGGTAGTCAAGAATAAGCACTGAGTCGTTCTTATTGATGTTGTCAATCTGATAGCGTGAGATCTGATTGATCTGCATCTCGTCAAGTGCGCTGATTAAGCTTTCCCATGAAGCTTCAGGAGTAGCCTTGATAATCACAACAGGACGTGTGAGCGTGGAGTCGTTACGGATTTCACGAGCACGGGCCTGATAGATTGAGTCGTTGATTGCAGAGATGGATGAGAATCCCTTGTTGCGCCAAGTCTCCTTCTCCTTCTCAATCTTTTCAAGTACGGCCTTGTTGCGGTCATGGAGGATCTTGCGAATGCCCTGCTGAATCTTGCCGTCGTTGCCGACGAAGTGTTCAACTTTCAGCTTGTTGTTGTCAAGGAGTCCGTCGCCATTCTCGTCGGTGTAATCGGCCATACCTTCATAGTAGTAAACCGTATTCATCGGACGACCTGCCTCGTCTTTCTTGACCTCGCCGTTGGCATTGCGTTCAGTAGTCAGGATGAGGGTGATAGCCTCTGATTCCTTAGCTTTGTTCATCTCAGTCTGGTCTACTTTCTCGTTTGAAGGAAGCGAGATAGTGAGAGTCTGTGACTTAATCATTGTGGTACAAAGCATGAAGAATGTAATCAGAAGCATGTTCATGTCCACCATGGGAGTGAAGTCCACATGGATCGACATTTTCTTCTGGGCGCCTTTTTTCTTTTTGCCGCCGTCTGATTGTTCTATCTGTGCCATAATGATTATTCTTGCTCAGTTTTTAAAGCTGTCATGATACTGAAGCGGTTCATCTTCAAAGTCTGGAGGTTGTCGAGCACGTCATGGACAGTGTTGTAGGGAGTGTCCTTGTCGGCCTTGACTGCGATACCTTCGCCCTTTTTCATTGCGCGCTGAAGGTTATCGTTTCCTGAATTGTAGATGGCACGCATCCAAATCTGGAACTCGTTGAGATGTTCCATGTCCTTGTTGTCGTTGATGGGTATCCCGACGCCCTTCTGAGTCATGTCGCTGATGAACTTGTCCTGATCAGTCTGTGACATGGAGAGGAACTGGGGGAGTACCTGGAAAGGAACACCAAACATATTGATTTTAGAGAACGCGTCGCGCTGTGCTACGGACAATTGCACCTGGTTTGAGGGGTGCTGCTTGTTGTAGAGCGTTACTGCTTCATCAAGAATCGTCTTGCGGAGAGCCTCCGATCCCCATGTGTCCTTGGTTTCAGCGTCAGCGTCACCGGCAATGGAGATGAAGATTTTCCCCTCGGGGCTTACAAGGATCGACGCGAGGTTGGCGGTCGGTACTTTTTGCTCCGATACAGAAGATGGGGTCAGGACAGTGACCGGCTCCTTCTGCAAGAAAGTAGATGTCAACATGAAGAAAGTAAGCAAGAGCACAGTCACGTCACTCATCGCGGTCATGTCGATGAGGGTGCTTTTTCTCTTAATTTTTACTTTTCCCATATTACGTTATCGGTTGAAGAGTGTTAAATAAAGATTGTTGGATTATCTTCTTGATAAAGTAATGTGGAATTAGTGAGAAGCGGCAAATGTCTGCACGATAGAGAAACCGATCTCGTCGATGGCGTAGGTCAGGTTATCGATCTTGTTGGTGTAGAAGTTGTAAGAGATAACAGCGAATGCACCGGTTGCGATACCGAAGGCGGTGTTGATAAGAGCCTCAGAGATACCGGTTGAGAGTTCGGTTGAGTCGGGGGCACCTGACTGAGCGAGAGCCTGGAATGACTTGATCATACCCATTACAGTACCGAGAAGACCAACGAGAGTACCGAGAGTGGTGAGGGTAGCAACGATGGGGAGGTTCTGCTGGAGAGCGGGCATCTCGAGAGCGGTAGCTTCCTCAACAGTCTTCTGAAGGTTGGCAACCTTCTGCTCCTTGGTGAGAACGGTGTTCTTGTCCATTTCCTCGTAAGAGTTGAGAGCGGCAGCTACTACAGCGGCAACTGAACCCTTCTGGTTCTTGCAGAGATTCTTGGCACCCTGGATATCGTTAGCGGCGAGGCACTTCTTAACACCGGCTACGAACTTCTCGATAGAGCCTTTACCCTTAGCAGAAGAGAGGGCGATCCAACGCTCTACAGAAAGGACGATCACAGTGAGGAAGAGGGTCTGGAGGACAGGTACGATGAATCCGCCCTTGTAGATGGTGCCCCAGAGATCAATGGGGTGGCCTTCCTCGAAGTGAGACTCGTGACCGAACCAGAAGATGAAAAGAAGAACTGCTACTACAAAGCAAGCAAGGATTACAAGAAATGCATTCTTGATACCGGCAACATTGCTGCCTTCGGCTTTCTTAGCAGCCGGTTTGGCGGTGGGCTTTTGAGCTTCCATAATTTGTTTTAACTGTTTTTGTTTTGGTTTATTAGTTTGAGATTATTAGTTTTGATGATTTCCTGATTAGTTCCTATCGGCAATCACCGTACAGAGAATCCTGTGGATCGGCGGAGTGTTGAGGCCTGAGGCCTGCGACCATCAAAATATCCGTGGAGAACTGAAGTAAAGGGTGTGCGTGTGTAGGATACTGATATTTAATTTAAGGGTTAAAGAATAGAGTGATTATAACGAATGTAACGCCACTCCAAAAGGAGGTTATTACATTACGGTATGCAAATTTAGAATGAAATTTCCACGTAGACAAACGTTTTATCCTTTTTTTTAGGAACAAATCTCTAAAAATTCAAAAGAAAAGAATGGATATTGTGATTTTCGCAAGTTTTACTCATTTTTTACTTAACTAATTTAAAGTTATTTAAAATTTATTCATTAACTTTGTTGCTTCCAATATAAAGGTACAAACACTTATTTTGCAAGACACATAATGAGAAAAACCATCAACCTCAAAAAGGGACTTAACCTGCGGATTGAGGGAGCTCTCGGCGACACACACGTGAGCGCCACGGTGATCCCGGCAAATGTAGCCATAGTCCCGGATGATTTCCCCGGATTCATGCCGAAACCGGACGTCAAGGAGGGTGACAGCGTGATGGCGGGATCCGCTATCATGCACGACAAGAACGACCCTGACGTTCATCTCGTATCACCAGTAAACGGGACTGTGACAAGCGTGACAAGAGGCACACGACGCAAGATCGAACGCATAGAGATCAAGACCGACCCCTCGGCTCCGTCGACCGTGAGCACCTTACCGGCAACTGGTGTAACATCAGCCGAAGATGCACGCCACCTATTGAAAAGCACCGGATTGTGGGCCATGATGCGCCGCCGTCCATACGACATCATCCCGATGGAAAGCGACCGTCCGCGCGACATATTCGTGACAGCCCTCGACACAGCCCCCCTCGCCCTCAACATCGATGAGATGGTGGACGGCAAGGATGATCAGATAGCCAAGGGCGTAGAGGTGTTGAGCAAACTCACCGACGGCACAATATATATATGTGTAGCCGAGGGAAGCAAACTGGCAGATGTGAAAGGAGCCGAGATGGTGGAATTGCCGATGCTGCATCCTGCCGGAAACGCCGGAGTACAGATAGCAAACATCAAGCCTGTCAACAAAGGGGAAGTGGCATGGACAACTGACATCGTCACTGTCGCAAAACTCGGCGAAGCCGCACTCTCCGGAAAGATTGACTACTCGGTGGAGACAGCAATAACCGGATCGGAAGTTATCACCCCCAAGGTGATCAGAACTGTGCCCGGAGCACAGCTTGGCGAACTGCTGGCAGGAAACGAAAAGGCCGACGGACGCAATCACCGCGTAATATCGGGCAACGTCCTCACCGGCACACCTGAGGGAGATGCCGGATACCTCCGTTACCCCTACCGACAGATTACTGTAATACCTGAGGGAGATGACACCAATGAATTCATGGGTTGGGCATCTATGAGCCCGTCGAAGATGAGCGAGAGCCGATCGTTCCTTGGTCGTTTCTTCGGAAAGAAATTTAACCCCGACGCACGCATCAACGGCGGACGCAGAGCCATGATAATGTCAGGCATATATGACGATTACGTGCCGATGGACATATTGCCCGAACCTCTGATCAAAGCCATAATAGCCCGAGACATCGACAAGATGGAAGCCCTCGGCATCTATGAGGTCGCACCTGAGGATTTCGCTCTGGCAGAATATGCCGACCCCTCCAAGCTGGAGTTGCAACGCATAGTCCGCCAAGGCCTTGACTATATGCGCAACGAGGCATAGTCCGTGACACGTGACACATCGCCGCTCATTATATAATTGCATATACACAATTACAGATGAAATCATTAAGAAACTATCTTGACCGCATAAAACCCAACTTTGAGCCCGGAGGCAAATTGCAAAGCTTCCAGAGCGTATTTGATGGGTTCGAGACGTTCCTTTACACCCCAAACACCACATCCAAATCGGGAGTGAACGTCCATGACAGCCTCGACTCCAAGCGCATCATGATCATAGTGGTGCTCGCGCTGATGCCGTGTCTGCTTTTCGGAATGTACAACACCGGCTATCAGAACTGGCTTGCCGCCGGTGCCACCGAATTTCCGTTCTGGCAACTGTTGGCCTATGGCTTCCTGGCAGTATTGCCCCGCATTCTTGTGGCCTACGTGGTAGGTCTTGGCATTGAATTTGCCGTAGCCCAATGGCGTCGCGAGGAGATCCAGGAGGGATTTCTCGTGACAGGCATACTGATCCCGCTCATCTGCCCGGTGGAGACACCGCTGTGGATGCTCGCAGTAGCCACCGCTTTTTCTGTGATATTTGTCAAGGAAGTGTTTGGCGGAACAGGCTACAATGTATTCAACGTAGCCCTTGTGACACGCGCTTTCCTCTTCTTCGCCTATCCCGCCCAAATGAGCGGCGACAAGGTATTCGTAAGCACTAATTCGATTCTCGGGCTCGGATATGATCTGCCCGACGGATTCACCGGTGCTACTCCGCTCGGACAGATAGCATCGTTCACAGGCGATAAACTCGAATTGCTCAACCTCAGAGGCGACGCCATTTCAGCCTGGGATGCGTTCATCGGCCTGATACCCGGCTCATTTGGAGAGACATCCACCCTGTGCATCCTCATCGGTGCCGTGATACTCCTCGCCACCGGCATGGCCTCGTGGCGCATCATGCTCAGCGTGGTAGCCGGCGGACTGCTTATGGGCTGGATCGCCAACGTTTTCCAGACTCCCACCTACCCTGCCTCGTTCCTCTCGCCGGTTGACCAGTTGCTGTATGGCGGATTCGCTTTCGCCGCAGTGTTCATGGCCACCGATCCGGTGACCGCAGCCAGAACCGGTACGGGAAAATATGTCTACGGACTGCTCGTGGGCGTCGTGGCCGTGCTCATCCGCACCTACAACAACGGCTACCCCGAGGGAGCCATGCTTGCAGTGCTCCTGGGCAACGCCCTGGCTCCGCTGATTGACTATTGCGTGGTGCAGGCCAATGTGTCGCGCCGCATGAAACGACTCAAGGAACGCGCCCGCGCATAATGACATCCATTTCATATACATTATTATGAATAAGCAAAGCAATACATATACGATCATCTACATCATCGTACTGGTAGTGCTGGTGGGCACGGCTCTGGCCGCGACCTCGCTTGCCCTCAAGGGACGCCAGCAGGAGAACATTGATGCCGACAAGATGAAACAGATACTCGCCGCAGCCCTGATCACACCCGCCGATGGCGAGACAGTAGCCGAATTCAACCGCTACATCACCGACCAGTATGTGGTCAACGCCCAGGGAGAAAGGGTCGACGGCGTGAAAGCCTTCGATGTTAATGTGGCCAATCAGAGCAAGCTGGCAGCCGACCGCAGGGAGTTGCCCGTGTTTGTGTGCATGGTCAAGGAAAATGACCCCAAATACATTCTTCCCGTGTATGGAGCCGGTCTTTGGGGTCCGATATGGGGTTATGTGGCGTTCGACGCCGATGGATCAACCATATATGGCGCATACTTCGCACATCAAGGCGAGACTCCGGGCCTCGGCGCTGAGATCGAGAAACCCGCTTTCAGCGATCAGTTTAAAGGAAAACATGTGATAAAGGATGGACGTTTCCGCCCCATAGCCGTAGTGAAGGCCGGTCAGCAACCGCTGGACGGCGAGGACTATGTGGACGGCATCTCGGGTGGCACCATCACCTCCAAGGGTGTCGGCTCCATGCTCGACAACTGCCTGGTGCCCTACCGTAAATTCCTCCAGTCTCTCGGTGAAAAATAATATGCTCCAACAGATCCAATTATGGCAGAAAAGATAAAAAATACTGACGTACTGTTCAACCCTATTTCCAAGAACAACCCCGTCGTGGTGCAGGTGCTGGGCATCTGCTCCGTATTGGCCGTAACGGCCAAACTCGAGCCGGCGATAGTAATGGGCATATCCGTGATCGCTGTGCTGGCATTCGCCAATGTTATAATATCATTGATACGCAACACCATCCCCACCAATATCCGCATCATCGTGCAGCTCGTGGTGGTGGCCGGCCTTGTAGTGATCGTCGACCAGGTGCTGAAGGCCTACGCCTATAGCGCTTCCAAGCAACTATCGGTCTTCATAGGCCTGATCATAACCAACTGTATCCTCATGGGACGCCTTGAGGCATTCGCTATGGGCAACAAGCCCTGGCCGTCATTCCTCGACGGCGTGGGCAACGGCCTCGGCTATGCCGTGATACTAGTCATAGTAGGTTTCTTCCGCGAACTGCTCGGTTCGGGCACACTGCTCGGCTATCAGGTGATACCGCAGTGGTGCTATGACAACGGGTATGTCAACAATGGTCTCATGATCCTTCCCCCCATGGCATTGATCGTGGTGGCATGTGTGATATGGGTGCAGCGCAACATCAACAAAGACCTGCAGGAAGATTAATATATCACCATAAGAAACCGACAACGTAAAATATGGAAAATCTCAACATATTCATCAGGTCGATATTTGTCGACAACATGATATTCGCTTACTTCCTGGGCATGTGCTCGTTCATTGCTGTATCCAAGAATGTGAAGACGGCATTTGGCCTGGGCATAGCGGTGACATTCATGCTCGTGGTGACTCTTCCGGTCAACTATCTACTCGAGAACTACGTGTTGCGCCCCGGCGCTCTGAAATGGCTTGGCGAGGAATATGCTCAGGTCGATCTGAGCTTCCTGTCGCTCATAATGTTCATCGCCGTAATCGCTTCTATGACCCAGCTCGTGGAGATGGCAGTGGAAAAGTACAGCCCGTCGCTGTATTCATCGCTCGGCATCTTCCTTCCGCTCATCGCCGTGAACTGTGCCATCCTCGGCGGATCACTGTTCATGCAACAGCGTGACTTCCCCAGCATCTGGACAGCCGTATGCGCAGGCGGAGGATGGGGACTCGGTTGGCTCCTCGCCATCACTGCCATTGCTGCCATCAGGGAGAGACTGGCCGTGTACTCCAACATCCCCAAGCCTCTGCGCGGAGTGGGCATCACGTTCATACTCACCGCCCTCATGGGCATCGCGTTCATGAGCTTCCTCGGCATAAAACTGTAATGCCTCATTGAAAGAGGATCTCTAACAAGAATAACAGAACCTGTAAAACAAAACGATTATACAATGTTAACGATACTGACAGGCGTAAGCATCTTTCTGATCATCACACTCGCGCTGGTCATAATACTGCTGATCGCCAAGAAATATCTGGTTCATTCCGGTAAGGTCAAGATCACCATCAACAACGACACGGTAATCGAAGCCGAATCGGGCAAATCACTGCTGTCGACATTTGCCGATCACAATATATTCCTCTCATCAGCTTGTGGTGGCAAGGGCAGTTGCGGACAGTGCAAATGCCAGGTGTTCAGCGGAGGCGGCGATATACTGCCCACAGAAAAAGTACACTTCTCTCGTAAACAACAGCAGGATCACTGGCGTCTCGGATGCCAGGTAAAAATCAAGGAGGATTGCTCGGTTGGCATCCCTGCCTCAGCTCTCGACGTGAAGGAATGGGAATGTGAGGTGATCTCCAACAAGAATGTGGCCACATTCATCAAGGAATTCATTGTGGCTCTTCCCAAGGGTGCCCACATGGATTTTATCCCCGGCTCATACGCCCAGATCAAGATCCCTACCTACGAGATGGACTACAACAAGGATATCGACAAGTCGCTTATCGGCGACGAATATCTGCCTGCGTGGGAGAAATTCGGTCTGTTTGGCCTTAAGTGCCGCAACACCGAGACCACCGTGCGAGCCTACTCCATGGCCAACTATCCCGAGGAAGGTGACCGCATAATGCTCACAGTGCGCATCGCCACCCCTCCATTCAAGCCGAAACCCCAGGTAGGATTCATGGATGTGATGCCGGGCATAGCTTCAAGCTATATCTTCACTCTCAAGCCTGGCGACAAAGTAGTGATGTCAGGTCCCTACGGAGATTTCCACCCCATCGTGGACTCCAAGGCCGAGATGATGTGGATAGGCGGTGGTGCCGGTATGGCTCCGCTACGCGCCCAGATCATGTGGATGACCAAGACACTCCACACCACCGACCGCGTTATGAACTATTTCTACGGAGCCCGCGCGCTCAACGAAGTATTCTATCTCAACGACTTCCTCGAGTTGGAGAAAGAGTTCCCCAACTTCAAGTTCCATCTTGCGCTCGACCGTCCCGATCCGGCAGCCGATGCCGCAGGAGTGAAGTACACCGCCGGTTTCGTACATCAGGTTATCTATGAGACCTATCTCAAGAATCATCCCGATCCTGAGGATATCGAGTATTACATGTGTGGTCCCGGCCCGATGAGTGCTGCCGTCAACAAAATGCTCGACGACCTCGGTGTAGATCCCACCTCGGTCCACTATGACAACTTCGGAGGATAAGCCATAAGGCACACATCCGGACACATCAATATAAGCGCCGGCCCGCCGTAAACGACAGATTCGTGAAACGCGGACCGGTGCTTGTTTGTGTTCCGGCTATTATTATCGACATAACACCAATATATATCACAACTTGAGTTGCATGTCGGTAACATCAAGATAATGATCAAACTTATACCCCACCTCCTTGAAACACGACACCTCGCGGAATCCAAGTCGCCGGTGGAACTCTATGCTTGCCGTGTTTTCACTCGTTATGCACGCTATCAGTGAATGACACCCTGGCCTACGGCGACACTCGGCTATCACTTCCCTCATCAGCATCCGGCCTACACCCCTGCCCTCGTATCCCGGACGCAAATACACCGTAGTCTCCAATGTACACTTGTAAGCGGGCTTCGCCTTCCATCGGTGGGCATAGCAGTAGCCCGCCACACCCCCGTCGTCGACTGCTACAATGAAAGGATAATCGGTCGAGACAGCTCCAATGAGCCTCGCCATATCATCAATAGTCACCGATTCCTCATCAAATGTGGCGGTGCTGTTACATATATAATAGTTATAGATCTCAGCTACGGCCTCAGCATCAGCGACAATCGCCTGACGGAGAAATAATGTATTTTCAGTCAGTTTCATAAAAGTGTGTTTGAATTTAACTCGTATTAAGATTGAGAGACAATTTTGAGTGATTTTATTAACATGAAGAAGGAGCGTAGCGAGCTACGTGACTGATGAATGGTAATAAAAACGCCAAAATTGGCCTCAAGATTAATGCGAAACGATTTTATCCAATTCCTTTAATATATAACATTCAGTGTGTTAAATTCAAACACACTTTAAGAACAAAGTTACAGCATATTTTGTATTTAAAATAAGGAAAGGCACTCAAAGGAATCTTACAGTTACCCCCCTACTAAAAACTTCTGATTATGAATATCCCCGGCATTCACGAAATATTGATGTGGCTGGTCATCATCGCACTGGTGGTGCTCGTGGCTATGAGCGGAATGTGCCTTAACCGCATGTATATACATCGTGCTCACCGCAAGGCTCTGGCCGAGCTACGCCGCCGGGTGATGGAGGAACATTACGACGAGGAACGCTATCATGAGATGGAGCGTAGTATGTCAAGGGAATGAAGATGGTTGAGTGGCGCGAGATGAAGGCTGTAATATCGCAACACAAGATCGAGCGCACGATTGCGTTGCTGGCGCGAGAACCGGAAATGTGACATATTGGAGTAAGTCATCCTGAGCATACGTGAGGCGGCAAGTGACTCATCCGAGGCAAGCCACTCGCCATGCAACGGCATCGTCGACCGCCATATACCGTCGCGCAGATCCATCACGTATCCTTGCCTGAAGGTGGACAGGTCAGGCTCTATCCCGAGCAACCTGCCGAGATTAAGCAGAAAGCACACATGGAAATTGGCTGAACATTCGGCCGGAATACTGTCGAGCCATTTCACTGAAGAATGAAGAAACTCATAGACCGATACATCTGGCACACTCTCGCGCAGAAGCATCGAAAGCGACTCGGCAAGAAACATGGCTATCATCTGCTTCACCGGATTGGCATGTATCCCGTTGAACACCTCGACCGGACGGGCCTGCCTCATGGGCAACACTTCACGGCCGGGACGGAAATCGGTCTCACACTCCAGCACACTCAGTGGCATCGTGAGAGCCCTCAGGCGCGATGCACCCTTCCCTTTACCCGATGGCACAGCAAGCGAAACGCGCCCATGCTCGAGGCTGTAGGCCGAAAGGATGGACTGCGTGTCACTGTAACGGATAGTCTTAAGCGAAATAAATGTAAGTTTCACTGGGATTGACGGGTATAAAAATACGCTCTGAAATATCAGCAAGGCAAAATTACGAAAAAATTGGCAAAAAAATTTGCCCAATAGAAAAAAACTCACTAACTTTGCAATCGCTTTTGAGCAACTATGCAGAAGAGCATGGCCCATTCGTCTATCGGTTAGGACGCAAGATTTTCATTCTTGAAAGAGGAGTTCGATTCTCCTATGGGCTACAATAAAAAACAAAAAAATCATTTTCACAGATGGCAAATCATAAATCATCACTTAAGAGAATCCGTCAGACCGAATCCCGTCGTCTTCGCAACCGTTACTATGCCAAGACCGCACGTAACGCCGTGCGCAACCTTCGCAAAATGACTGACAAGGCACAGGCCGAGGAGGCTTTCCGCAAGATCGGAGCCATGCTTGACCGTCTCGCATCCAAGAAGGCTATCTCAAAGAACAAGGCAGCTAACCTGAAGAGCAAGCTTGCTCACCACATAGCCAAGCTCGCCGCTTAATCAGGAGCGCTCCGAGGGCCCATTCGTCTATCGGTTAGGACGCAAGATTTTCATTCTTGAAAGAGGAGTTCGATTCTCCTATGGGCTACAATAACACCATAAATTGCTATATACCTAAACTCATAAAATTACCCTTGCAAGAGTCGGTTATGACTCATGCAAGGGATTTTTATATCTTGCAGGCGACATTAGCTGGAGCGTGGTCAATCACCGGCTTCACCATCGTCACCCCATTACTTTAACAAATATTGTGAAGTGCCGGTCATTAATGAGCCACAGCATTATAAAAATAGTTGTAACTTTGCAAAGAATAGTCACAATAGTGCAACGACCATTAGCACCCGGAGCTGTAATTTTGTAGCAGCCAAGAGCTCTCTGATGCTCTTGGGGGAAATAGTAACCAACCGAATAAACAATTATCAATTATCATGAGACTCGGAAACCGCTTGAAGTTATTTTTAGTCACCCCGATTCTTGCCTTCGGGATGGCTGCCTGCCACCAGCACAACGAATCATCCCATCAGGAGGAAGGAGATGAACATGGACACAATCATGGAGCAGATGAAATTGTGCTTGAGCCCCATGACGCCGAACGTATGGGCGTGGAAGTGGACACGGTGAAAGCCTCTGCTTTTATCGAGACACTTAAAGTATCCGGCGAAATCATGCCCTCGTCAGCCGACCGTGGCGTTGCAGCTGCCCCTACTACCGGCGTGGTGAAACTTGTTGCCGGAATCAACCCCGGATCACAGGTGAGAGCCGGACAGGCCATAGCACATGTGACGGCCTCCAATATAAGTGGAGGTGACGCCAACACAGCCGCACGCGTGGCTGTGGAGAACGCCAAAAGAGAACTGGACCGCATCACCCCCCTCCTTGCCGATGGCCTCGTGACCCGCAAGGAATACAACGATGCTCTCGCTGCTTACGAATCAGCCAAGGCCGCCTATAGCCCCGCTGCTGCTTCCGGCACCGTCACAGCTCCACGCTCAGGAGTGATCACCGCTATCAATATCGGTGACGGAGAATATGTGACCACCGGACAGGCTGTAGCCACAGTGGCAGCCAACAGTTCGCTGACTCTGCGTGCGCTCGTACCGGCCGCACAAGCCGGATTCCTCCCCAAAGTAAGTGGGGCAATAATGAGCTTCCATGACGGTCAGGCCATAGATCTTGGCGATTACAAGGGTAGACTCCTCTCTTCGGCATCAGCATCTGGTGGCGCAACCCCCGGCTATGTACCCGTATTCTTTTCCTTCGATGGAACAGCACCGGTAGTTCCCGGAAGCGCTACTGAGGTGTATCTGAAAGGTGCATCAAGAGAGGGTGTTATATCACTCCCGATCGACGCAATAGTCGAGCAGATGGGCACCAAATTCGTATTCGTGCGCCACGGAGACCATGTATATATAAAGAAACCTGTCAAGCTGGGCAACAGTGACGGCATACGTGTCGAAATCACCGAAGGTATCCAGCCTGGCGAGGTAGCAGTAGTGAAAGGTGCTACGTTTGTGCGACTTGCCGAGCAAGCTACAGTGGCTCCTGAGGGACACTCCCACAATCATTAATACATCTCACCCCAGTACTGTCAATCACGAAAAGCGATGCTTAACAAGATTATAAAATTTTCGCTTGACAACCGTCTGGCGATACTCGTGCTATCAGGCCTCATGCTCATCTACGGCATGGTGGTGCTGATGCGTACCGAGGTGGATATATTCCCTGACTTGAATGCCCCCACAGTTGTGGTCATGACCGAGGCCCCGGGAATGGCACCTGAAGAAATAGAAACCACCATCACCTACCCCATCGAGACTGCTGTAAACGGAGCCTCGGGCGTGAGACGAGTACGATCGACATCGACATCGGGCTTCTCGGTCGTATGGGTGGAGTTTGGCTGGGATACTGACGTGTACCTTGCACGCCAGATCGTCTCGGAAAAACTCACTCAACTCGAAGGCACTTTCCCCCCTGGAGCCGGAAGCCCCACACTCGGTCCGCAATCCTCGATTCTCGGCGAGATCATGATAATAGGCCTTACAGCCGATTCCATAACAAGCCCGATGGAGCTACGCACCATAGCCGACCGCGAGGTTGGCCCTCAGTTGTTGTCACTGCCGGGTGTATCATCGGTATCTGTGATAGGCGGTGATGCCAAGGAGTACCAGATACTGCTGTGTCCCGCCAAGATGCAACGCCAGGGCGTGACGCTCAACGAGGTACGAGCTACCGTAACCGGTATGAACAGCAATGCCGCTGGCGGAGTGCTGTATGACTACGGAAACGAATACCTGATCAAGGGCGACATAACCACCAATGATGTAGAGGCCATAGCCAACACTGTGATCGTGAGCGATGAGACTCGCATCGTGCGTCTGTCCGACATAGCCGAGGTAGCAGCCCGCCCCGAGGAACCGCGACTTGGCGCCGCTTCGGTCAATGCCGAACCGGGCGTGCTCATCACCGTGACCAAGCAACCTGGTGCCGGTACTATCGAACTCACCGAGAAGATAGAAAAGAAACTTGCCGATCTGCAACGTACATTCCCCTCCGATGTGGAAGTGCGCACCGATATCTTCCGCCAGTCTGATTTCATCGACCGCTCCATCGGCAATCTTCAGGAATCGCTATTCGTAGGCGCGATCTTCGTGATCATAGTGCTGTTCTTCTTCCTCATGAACCTGCGCACCACTCTGATCTCGCTCGTGGCACTGCCATTGTCTATCATCGTCACTATCATAGCGCTTCACTTCATGGGACTCACCATCAACACCATGAGTCTCGGAGGTATCGCCATCGCCATCGGTTCGCTGGTAGATGATGCGATCGTGGACGTGGAGAATGTGTACAAACGGTTGAGACAGAATCTTAAGGCAGGCCGCCCTGTGGTGCAGGTAGTATATGAGGCGAGCAAGGAGGTGAGAATGCCCATCTTCAACTCATCGCTCATCATCATGGCCAGCTTCCTGCCTCTTTTCTTCCTCCAGGGTATCGAAGGCCGAATGCTCATACCTCTTGGCATATCGTTTGTGGTATCGCTCATAGCATCCACATTGGTGGCGCTGACTGTCACTCCTGTGCTGTGTACCTATCTGCTTGGCGACAAGAAGATGGCCGCGAAGCTCGAAAAAGAGCCTTGGTTGTCAAGAAAACTTAGCCAGTGGTATCATGGCGTGCTTGACCGATCATTCAAGCACATAAAGCCGATACTGATATGCGTCTCGCTTCTGTTCATCTTCTGTATAGGATTGTTCTTCACTCTCGGACGCAGCTTCCTCCCGCCGTTCAACGAGGGATCGCTCACTATAAACATAAGTACACTCCCCGGAATATCACTTGAAAACAGTGACCGCATGGGACGTGAAGCTGAAAAAATAATCCTCTCCATGCCTGAGATTCGCACCGTGGCCCGCAAGACCGGACGCGCCGAACTCGATGAGCACTCTCTCGGCGTGAACGTGAGCGAGATCGAGGCTCCCTATACTCTCGATCAAGGACGCTCCCGCAAAGAGATGGTGGCCGATCTGCGCCATAAGCTCTCGCATCTCCCCGGAGTGAATATCGAGATAGGCCAGCCTATATCTCACCGTATCGATGCCATGCTCTCGGGTACCGAGGCTCAGATCGCCATCAAGCTGTTCGGCGATGATCTCACCAAGCTTTTCACCATAGGCAACAAGATCAAGGCCGTCGCATCGACCGTGCCAGGAGTGGTGGACGTGAACATCGAACAGCAGATGGAACGTCCGCAGCTCGACATACGCCCCCGTCGCGACATGCTCGCCTATTATGGAATCCCCATGAATGAATTTGCCGACTTCATACGTGTGGCCCTCGCCGGCGAGACTGTATCGCAGGTGTATGAGAAAGGCCGTCCGTTTGATCTGGTACTGAAAATGGAGTCTGACGCTCGCGAGTCCATCGACCGGCTGTCATCACTCATGATAGACTCACCCAAGGGTAAAATCCCCTTGACCGAGGTAGCAGAAGTGATATCGAGCGCTGGTCCCAACACCATCAACCGCGAAAATGTGAGCCGCCGCATAGTGGTATCGGCCAATGTGGACGGACGCGACCTGCGCGGAGTGGTCAACGACATTATGCGCGAGGTTGAAGAGGAGGTACAGCTCCCCGAGGGATACTACGTGAATTACGGTGGCCAGTTTGAAAGCGAGGAAAGCGCTTCACGCACACTCATGATCGTATCACTCATCGCACTCGTGATAATATTCCTGTTGCTCTACGGACAATACCACAACGCCGTCCAGTCAGGCATAATTCTCCTCAACATGCCCCTGGCGCTTATAGGTGGAATACTCATCCTGCGTCTTACCTCAGGCGAACTGAACATCCCCGCCATCATCGGATTCATCTCGCTCATGGGCATCGCCACCCGCAACGGTATGCTTCTCATGTCGAGATACGACACCTTGCGCGAAGAGGGTCAGGGCCTGATGCAACGCATACTCCACGGCTCGGCCGACCGTCTCAACCCCATCCTCATGACAGCTCTCAGCTCGGCGCTCGCTCTCATACCGCTGGCTGTCAATGGCCATCAGCCCGGCAACGAGATACAGTCGCCTCTCGCTATAGTGATCCTTGGCGGACTGCTGTCATCGACTCTTCTCAATATCTTCATAGTACCCATAATGTATTATCTAACAAATAGAAAAAAAGAAAAGCAATGACAATCCGGCATCTACCTCTCCTCCTAGCTCTATTGCCTGCAACGGTGGGGGCAACAACCACTTTTGACGACGTACTGTCAGAGGTAATGTCCAACAATCTCACTGCCCGTGCCGAGGCCTCGCGCTCGCAGGCCCAGGTGGAAAGCATCCTCGGCGAAAATACTCTCGAGGCTCCTGAAATAGAATTCTCTCGCGTTTGGGGCACCAAAGCTGAATTCGGCAACAAGTGGGGACTCAGTGTGAGCCAATCATTCGACTGGCCTGGCGTGTATGCCGCCCGTCGTGAGGCCGCCCGCACCGCTAAGATCGCTGCCCAATATCTCACCGAGACCACTGTGCTGGATCTGAGACAGGAGGTGCGTACACTGCTCATCGACATAATCCACAACACTCAGCTCATCGACATGCAAACCGAACTTGTAGACCGCATGAACCAGATGGAACAGCACTACAAGAAAGCGGCCGAGGCCGGCGCCGAAACACGTCTTGACTACAATAAGACCGTGATAGAGCGCATAGCCGTACACCGTGAGCTCCACACACTCGAAGCCCAGAGAGAGGTACTGATGTCATCGCTCGAAGCTCTTAATGCGGGTAAGGACGTAAACGAAATGGTGAAACGTCTCGGTAGCGATTATCCCATCACTCCGGCGGTGAACGAGTCCACCATATCGGAAGAGGTGATCAAGCAACGTGATCCGCAATATGCCGCCGCTCTCGTATCGGTTGAGGCCGCCAAATCCATGGTCAAGGTGGAGAAGCGCTCCCGTATCCCTGGGTTCTCGGTAGGATTCGAGCATGAGACCGAGGGAGATGAGCATTTCAACGGATTTGCCGTGGGAATGACCCTGCCGGTATGGGGCAGAAAGCATCAGGTAAAAGCTTCGACCCTCGAGGCTGAGGCTTCACTCATGGATGCCGAGATGGCCCTTGCCCGCCGTATGGCCGAGATGAAGGGAGACCTGAGACAGCTCAAGGACCTGCGTAAAGTGATGGACGAATATGAGCCTGTGATTAATGACAAGGCCAACTATGAACTGTTGCGTAAAGCTTTGACTGCCGGCCAGATCAGTTTCCTCACATTCATCGAGGAAACCAATTATTTCATAGCCGCCCGACGTGATTACATCGACACCGTGTACGAATACAATCTTGCCCTAACCCGACTGACAAGATACGAATAAGTTCTATCACCCAAAAAACATCAGGCCCTCATTGCCGGGAATCAAATTTCCCATAGACAATGAGGGCCTGATGTTGTTCAGTGGATAAGATCAACCGATCATTTCTTAGGCAGACGCGACAGCGACATCCCAGCCATCGAATCGACCGTGAGATCGGCTATAGGGCTGACCTTTTCACGCGGATTGGTGGTAGCTATGCCTATGACCATCGCCCCCGATGCACGTCCTGCCTCAAGTCCTTGCATGGAATCCTCAAAGACATAACAGTCAGCGATAGGCACATTGATCAATTCCGCACCTTTCATATACCCCTCGGGATCGGGTTTACTATGCTTGACCATTGAGCCGGTGACAATATAATCGACCATGCCACGCAGTTCAGGCCGGCGCGAGAACAGCATCTCCATCTTCACATTGTCACTGCTGGTGACAATAGCCGACGGAATTCCGGCCGACTTCAGTTCGTTAAGAAAATCTATTACTCCAGGATAGACGGGATACTCCATGTTGCTCTCAAACTCATGCAACGCTTTGAGAATACCATCGTGATCAGCCGGAGGAAAGTTCTGAAGGATCTCACCTATGGTTGTACCCTTGATATCGGCGGCAAACGTAGGAACAAGTCCGTAGCGCTCGCCCATACCACCCCAGAATTTGGAGTATTCACCTTCGCTATCGACCAGAACGCCGTCAAGGTCGAAAAGCATACCTATTTTTTTATCGTTCATTTATGTACCTGTTTTTAATCCGTGGCTTTAAGCGGCCAAGGATATTGTTGGAAATACGTTAATTGACTGCAAAAGTACGAAAATTTTCATACATACATGCCATACACTCTTTGCAAGCCGGGATATTATGAGTAATTTTGTCGCCTCATAACAATAACAACTATGGAAAAAACCAAAAGATACATCCTGCCTGAGAATGAAATACCCCGCGAATGGTACAACATCCAGGCCGATATGAAGACCAAACCTCTTCCTCCGCTCAATCCCGCCACCCGCGAGCCTATGAAGGCCGAGGATCTCTACCCTATCTTCGCCAAGGAATGTAGCGACCAGGAACTGAACATGACCGATGCCTGGATTCCCATCCCCGACGAGGTGAGGGAGATGTACAAATATTACCGCTCGACCCCGTTGGTACGCGCCTACGGTCTTGAAAAAGCACTTGGGACATCAGCCCACATATATTTCAAGAACGAAAGCGTATCGCCCATGGGATCTCACAAGCTCAACTCAGCCATTCCCCAGGCGTACTACTGCATGAAGGAAGGCGTGAAGAACGTAACCACTGAGACCGGAGCAGGACAGTGGGGCGCTTCGCTGTCGTATGCCGCATCGCTCTATGGGCTCAATGCCGCCGTGTATCAGGTGAAGATCTCATACGAGCAGAAACCTTACCGCCGTAGCATCATGCAGACTTACGGTGCGCAGGTAACACCGTCACCTTCCATGTCGACACGCGCAGGTAAAGATATTCTCACCGTTGATCCCAACTGCCAAGGCTCACTCGGCACAGCTATCTCGGAAGCCGTAGAGCTCGCCCGCACTACCCCCGACTGTAAATACACCCTCGGATCGGTGCTCAGCCATGTGACCCTCCATCAGACCATCATAGGTCTCGAAGCCGAGAAGCAGATGGAGATGGCTGGAGAGTACCCCGACATGGTGATAGCATGTTTCGGAGGCGGTTCCAACTTCGGAGGCATCTCGTTCCCCTTCATGCGTCACAAGATCGCCGAAGAGGAGGGCAAGAGCCACACCCGCTTCATCGCGGCAGAGCCGGCATCATGTCCCAAGCTCACCAAGGGTAAATTCTGCTACGATTTCGGTGACGAGGCCGGTTACACACCACTGTTGCCAATGTTCTCGCTCGGCCATAATTTCAAGCCCGCCAATATCCATGCCGGAGGTCTGCGCTATCACGGAGCCGGTGTTATCGTGAGCCAGCTGCTCAAGGATGGCCTTATGGAAGCCGTCGATATCAACCAGCTGGAATCGTTCGAAGCCGGATGTCTTTTTGCACGTGCCGAGGGTATAATCCCCGCTCCTGAATCGTGCCATGCCATAGCCGCCACTATCCGCGAGGTGAAAAAGCTGAAACCCGGCGAGGAAAAGGTGATCCTGTTCAATCTCTCGGGCCACGGACTTGTAGACATGGCTTCGTATGACAAATACCTGTCAGGCGACCTCATCAACTACAGCGTGAGCGACGAGGAGATTGCCGAGAATCTGGCTGACATAAAATAAGCCGGAAATACAGCGACATACAATCAGACCTACGGGGGATGTGCATGAGTAACACGTATGTGAGGCTCACACATCCCCTTTGTCGTGCATACGGCCACGGCGCGGATATGGCGATCCCTGGAAGAGTATGCGCAGTGCTGTGTTGTGGGTGAAATAGGCCCATACCCAGTTGAGCAACACATTTAGCTTACTACGCATCCCCAACAGGGATATCAGGTGAATGAACATCCATGCCGCCCAAGCCACAAATCCGCTCAGATACCACTTGCCTATATCGGCCACGGCCCTGTTCCTGCCTATTGTAGCCATTGATCCCTTGTCACGATACGTGAACGGTAGTCGGAACACTCCGCCCCCATTCAATCCATCGGCCACATACCGGCCCTCCTGGATTGCAACCTGAGCCAACTGAGGGAGACCGTGCGGATATTTTTCCGATTGGAAATATCCAATGTCTCCTATGGCCATGATTTCGGGATGGCCTATCACCCGACATGCACTATCGGTGATGATACGGCCCCCGGGACCACGGAACGATTTCTCATCCACTCCCTTTACCTCAAAAGGCACAGCCGTGACTCCGGCTGTCCACACAGCCATTCCTGCCTGTAGCTCAGTGCCGTCGTCAAGCGTGAGCCTGTCATTCTCGTAACTCGTCATCACATGCCCGAGCCTCACGTCCACCATCAGATTGGTAAGATCACTCAGGGCTGTTGCCGAGGCTTTCTCGCTCATCGTGTGCAACAATCTGTCACTTCCCTCCAGCAGATTTATCGACATATCCCCGGGAGGAATCGTAGGATAATCGCGTGGCAGGATATAGCGTTTCAGCTCTCCGAGTGCTCCGGCAATCTCCACGCCGGCCGGACCTCCGCCTATGACCACAAAACTCAACAGACGCCTCCGCTCGGTCTCCTCGGTAGTGATGGCAGCCATTTCACAACGGTATAGGATCTCGTTGCGCATACGTATAGCCTCATCTACCGATTTCAAAGTGAAGACCTCGTTGATCAGACCGGGATTGGAAAAGAAATTGTTGGTTGTGCCGAGTGCTATTATGAGATAATCATACGGCAATGTCTCATGATCGGTGGTCACTGTGTGATTACCGGCATCGACAACCTTAATTTCCCCGAGATGAAAACGTATATGGCGCGGACGCATCTTGCGCATCTCGCGCCTGAGCGGGAAGGATATGCCTGTGGGGTCAAGCCCAGCCGAAGCTACCTGATAAAACAGTGGAGGAAAAGAATGATAATTGTTGCGGTCGACAAGATGGACCTCGTAGCGGGATTTATCCAATCTCTTGGCTACATTCAGTCCGGCGAAGCCTCCGCCGAGGATGACAATGCGTGGGAGTTGAGACATGAATATATAAAAATTTTCAGAGAGCGGACGGTCCACTCTCTGAAAATTATAACGTCAGGCCTACTTACAAGGTTTATATTACTCCGATATAGTGCGCCTGTCACACACAAGAGTCCTTGCGGGAAATTGTTCGACAAGCGACATGTTATGAGTAGCCATTATCACAGCTGTGCCTTGGCGGGCTACCGAATGCAGATAGCTCACAATGCTCTCTCCGGTGGCCGGATCGAGATTGCCCGTTGGCTCATCGGCAAGAATCAGCGGCGGACGGTTGAGCAGAGCCCTTGCTATGACTATGCGCTGTTGCTCGCCACCCGACAGTTCGTGAGGCTTCTTATAGTTCTTGTTGGCCATTCCCACACTCTTCAACACCTCCTGTATACGCTGGTCAATCTCGGCCTTATCGGTCCAGCCGGTCGCCTTAAGCACAAAACGCAGATTCTCCTCGGCGCTTCGGTCAGTAAGCAGGCGGAAATCCTGGAAAATGATACCGATCTGACGGCGCAGATACGGAATATCGCGCGAACGTATCGACCTGAGATCGTAATCCAGCACTCGGGCACGCCCCGTGGCTACGGGAACATCGGCATACATTGATTTTAGCATACTGGACTTTCCGCTACCCACCTTGCCTATTATGTACACAAATTCGCCCGGCTCCACTTTCAGACTCACATGCTTGAGCGTGATGAGCGAATTACGGTGGATGGTCACATCCTTATAGTCGATAACTGATGGCATGGACTTGCTGATAATTACGTGAGACTGGTACTGACCGCATCAGTTACCCATCTCGGAGACAAACTTGATATGGGCGAGGCGGATCTCATCCTCGGTGAAATCGGAACCGAACTCCCGATAAGCCTCATTCAGATCATCGGTCTCGGAGTCCTTGAAGAACTCGAAGAGTTCCTCCTGCGAATCCTCGTCAATGATCTCATTGATGTAATAATTGATGTTGATTTTGGTGCCTGAATACACTATAGCCTCGATCTCGTCGATCAGCTCGCTGAACTCGAGACCCTTGGAATGTGCTATCTCGGGCAGAGGTATCTTGCGGTCGATAAGCGTGATGATATAGAGCTTGGTCGAGTTCTTGTCGGGCACACTGCGCACCCTCAGATCCTCGGGACGGTCTATCTCATTATCCTCCACATGACGCTTGATAAGCTTTATGAAATCGGCTCCATATCTCTTGGCCTTGCCTATGCCCACGCCGGGTATATTCTGAAGTTCCTCAATAGAGATAGGATATGTGGTGGCCATCGCCTCGAGCGACGGATCCTGGAATATCACGTAGGGAGGCAGGCCCAACTGCTTGGCCACCTTCTTGCGCAGATCCTTGAGTATACTGTAAAGCTCGGTATCGGCGGCACATGATGCTCCGCTCTTCACCATCTCGGGTTCCGGCTCATCGGAGAAATCCGAATCCTCGACCACCTTGAATGATACCGGCGAATTCAGATACTTCTTACCCTTGGCCGTGATGGAAAGAGTGCCGTAGTTCTCGATATCGCGCTCGAGATACCCCATCTGGGTAGCCTGGCGTATCACCGCACTTATCAGGCGCTCATCGGCACCTTTCTCGCATCCGAACACTTCGAGCTCGTCATGCTCATACGATTTTACCATTGGGGTGGAACGTCCGAGCACGACGTCACTCACATAATCAGCCTTGAATTTTTCCTTAAGCGCAATCACAGTTTCTAACACTGCGCATAAATCGTCTTTAGCTTCCACTTTTTTCTTTGGATTTAAGCAATTGTCGCAATTTTGACAGTTGTCTTCGTGAAATTGTTCACCAAAATAGAAAAGGAGAGAACGCCTGCGGCAAGAACTTGCCTCGGCATAGCTTTGAGTTTCGATTAATAATTGTCGTCCGATCTCCTGTTCAGCCACCGGCTTGCCCTGCATGAATTTCTCCATCTTCTGGAGATCCTTGGCAGAATAGAACGTGATACAGTGTCCCTCGCCACCGTCACGGCCGGCACGACCGGTCTCCTGGTAGTAACCTTCGAGCGACTTGGGCATATCGTAATGTATCACAAACCTCACATCAGGCTTATCTATGCCCATGCCGAATGCAATCGTAGCCACTATGACATCCACCTTTTCAAGCAGAAAGGCATCCTGATTGGCACTGCGAGTGGCGGCATCCATTCCGGCATGATAAGGCAGAGCCTTTATATCGTTCACCCTCAACATCTCGGCAAGTTCCTCGACCCGCTTGCGGCTCAGGCAGTATATTATACCGCTCTTGCCTGAATTGGCTTTGATGAACTTGATGATATCCTTGTCAATGGAGGCCGTCTTGGGACGTATCTCATAGTAGAGGTTCGGACGGTTGAACGATGACTTATACACCACGGCATCAGCCATCCCGAGGCTCTTCTGGATATCATTCTGCACCTTGGGGGTGGCAGTTGCGGTGAGAGCTATCACAGGGCGCACCTCTATCTCATTGATTATGGGACGTATCCTGCGGTATTCCGGGCGGAAATCATGGCCCCACTCCGATATACAGTGAGCCTCGTCCACGGCATAGAATGAAATCTTCACCGTCTTGAGGAACTCAATGTTCTCCTCCTTGGTCAGAGACTCGGGCGCCACGTAGAGCAGCTTGGTGAGTCCAGCCCTGATATCCCCTTTCACAGCATCAATCGCCGAACGGTTGAGTGATGAGTTAAGGAAATGAGCCACATGGTCGGCCTCGCTGAAATGGCGTATGGCATCGACCTGGTTCTTCATCAGCGCTATGAGCGGTGAAATCACTATGGCCGTCCCCTCCATCATCAGGGCGGGGAGCTGATAGCATAGGGATTTTCCTCCTCCTGTGGGCATCAGTACGAATACATCGTGCCCGTCGAGGAGACTGCTCATTATGGCTTCCTGGTTGCCCTTGAAGGAGTCGAAGCCGAAGTGTTTTTTGAGCGCAGCGTGAAGACTGTGATTCATGGATATGGAGGTGGTGTTGAGAGATGAGGCTACATTTTGTGTTAAGGTGATCAGGAGATTTTGACCGGGCTCAGCCTATATAGGCTTTCTTGATCTTTTCCTCGGCATACTGCCTGGTGATCACAAGCTCGTCAATCTTTTTGGACGGGGTTTCAAACATCGGATCTATCATGATCGTCTCTACAATGGTGCGGAGGCCTCGGGCTCCCAGCTTGTATTCGATAGCCTTGTCGACAATGAATTCAAGAGTATCGGGGGCAAACGTAAGCTTCACGCCGTCCATTGCAAACAGCTTCTCATACTGGCGTATGATAGCGTTCTTAGGCTCGGTAAGCACTTTGAGCAACGCATCACGGTCGAGCGGATCGAGATGCACCAGCACAGGCAATCGGCCTATTATCTCAGGGATGAGACCAAAGGACTTGAGGTCCTGAGGAGCGATATATTTCAGATAGTTGTCGGAATCGATCTTGGAGCGTTCGGCACGTCCGGTGAAACCTACCACATGGGTGTTGAGACGGTGTGCGATCTTGCGTTCTATGCCGTCAAACGCACCGCCGCAGATGAAGAGGATATTCTTGGTGTCGACCGGAATCATCTTCTGCTCGGGATGCTTGCGGCCACCCTGCGGGGGTACATTCACGATCGATCCCTCAAGAAGCTTGAGCAAACCCTGCTGTACTCCTTCGCCCGAGACATCGCGTGTGATCGACGGATTGTCCCCCTTACGGGCTATCTTGTCGATCTCATCGATGAACACTATGCCACGCTCAGCCTTGGGCACATCATAGTCAGCGGCCTGGAGCAAGCGTACAAGCAGACTCTCGATATCCTCGCCCACATATCCTGCCTCGGTGAGCACAGTGGCATCAACTATGGCGAAAGGCACGTCGAGCTGGCGGGCAATTGTCTTGGCAAGCAATGTCTTTCCTGTGCCGGTAGGGCCTACCATTATGATATTGCTCTTCTCGATATCTACATCGTCACGTGTCTGGGCCAAACGCTTGTAGTGGTTATACACAGCCACCGATAGATACTTCTTGGCATCGTCCTGACCCACTACGTAACGGTCGAGGAACTCGCATATCTGAGCCGGAGTAGGAATCTCCTTTTTAGGCTCCTCCTTACGCGGTTTCTTATGCTTGCCCATTCCGGCACCATGCTCGCCCTCGGAAAAATAATCCTTGAGCAAGCCCTCGATCTGATCGACGCAATCACTGCAGATGTAAGCGTCGCCGAGCGGACTTGGCACCAGAATATCGGTATAGGTGGGCTCTTTCCCGCAGAAAGAGCACGTCACCTGACCGTTATTGCTGTTATTATTGTTACTGCTTTTCTTAGCCATTATTTCTTCTCGGGAAGGAGTATATTATCGATCATACCATAATCCTTGGCCTCCTGGGCTGTCATCCAGTAGTCGCGGTCTGCATCAGCCTCGATGCGGTCGAGCGACATGCCCGAGTGGTCGGCGATGATCTTGTAAAGTTCAGCCTTGTATTTGAGGATCTCGCGGGCGGTGATCTCGATATCCGAGGCCTGACCCTGCACTCCACCTAAAGGCTGATGTATCATCACGCGTGAATGGGGGAGAGCAAGACGCTTGCCCTGAGCTCCGGCCACAAGGAGAACGGCGGCCATCGATGCGGCCATGCCGATACAGATAGTGGAAACGTCGCTCTTGATGTGCTGCATGGTGTCATAGAGACCGAGACCTGCTATGACCGATCCGCCGGGCGAGTTGAGATAGATGGAGATATCCTTGCCGGGATCCACTGAATCGAGATACAGGAGCTGACCCTGTACCACTGTGGCGGTATAGTCGTTGACATCGGTGCTGAGGAAGATGATACGATCCATCATCAGGCGCGAGAACACGTCCATCTGGGCTACGTTTAGCTGGCGCTCTTCGATGATGGTGGGGGATATATAGGACGACGTGATCTGCGAAGCAGCCGCCGAGGTGTACTGGTCGAGAGCAAGACCGTTCATTCCGAGATGGTGAACGGCATAGTTTCTAAAATCTTTATTCATACTTTATAATGACTTTCTTCTTTATTATTAATGTAAAATTACAAAAATATCCTATTAAATGCAACAAGGAAACCGTAAAAAAGATTACTTGGCAAGATCGGGGGATATATGTGTAAAAAATTGCCATATAGCTACAGCACATGACACTGACACGTTGAGCGAGTGTTTGGTTCCGCACTGGGGGATCTCAAGGCACACGTCACACTGGTTGACAACCTCCTGATCCACACCGTTTACCTCATGTCCCACCACAAGGGCATATCTGCGGCCAGGCTGCGGGCGGAAATCCTGCAACTCGATGCTGCCCTTCACCTGCTCGAGACAACACAAGGTATAACCATCGCGCTGGAGCGATGATATACACTCGGCTGTAGTGGAAAAATACTCCCACTCCACCGATTCCTCAGCGCCGAGAGCAGTCTTGTGGATCTCGGGAGACGGAGGGCACGCACTTATGCCACACAGCATCACACGCTCTACGGCAAAACCATCGCATGTGCGGAATATGGCTCCGATGTTATTGAGGCTCCTCACGTTGTCAAGCACCACTGTAAGGCGCATCTTGGACTGTCGGCGGAAATGCTCGACATCCACCCGATGAAGATCCCAGATTGTTTTCTTATCCATAGCAGGAGGGGGAAATAGGCGTTTCTATAGAATGACCAGGTCTATGATCCTGAACTTATGTGCGGGCCAGTTTATGATTCCATGTCATGACGATAAGTATAGCAACAGAACACAGATGGCCTGCGAGATATATACAAAGTTACAAAATAAAACCATAAACCACAACACCTGACAATAAAAAAGCATGTGCCACAGCATCAGAGACATGACACATGCTTTTTTATTGTCGGGATCACCGGCTACATGCCCAGGGTGAGAGTGGTGAGGAACCGCCCTGCATCACCCGCTCCGAAAGTGAGAGTGATATAGCCACGGTTGCCGCCAAACCACGTAGAGGTCATAACTCCTCCGCTGTTACCCGTCGATACCGGCATACCGTAGACGTTTACCAGATGGGAGTACACTGAGTTGTAGCGTGACATATCGTAACCGGGCGTGGAGTAATAGAAACTGGACGCATCCAATCCTCCGTTGCCATAGTAGAGAGCCGCATCGGTCCACACATAATTCATGGCCGGCACATTGCGCAGATACACGATATTATTTCCGTAGCCATCCACCACATATCCTGAGTTGTAGAGATAATCGAGTGATGCGTTGAAGGCTATTCCGAATGTAAGACCGAGCACTCCGCCTATCACAGGTATGCCACGGCGCGGACGCCATGCGGGAGGAGGCACCGGACGGTAATGAGGCCGGGACATCACCGGACGATAAGGCCGATGAGGAGGGCGCACGACTGCCGGACGTGGAGGACGGGCAACCGGTCCATGACCAAACGATGGCCCTGGCACGGGATGATCACCCACACCCGGGCGATGATCCTGACCAGGACGATTGCTCACTCCGGGATGATTGCCCGGACGGTTGTTACCCACTCCAGGGTGAGATGATCCTCCTACATTGGGTCTGCCGGAGTTCCCCACATTAGGCCTGCCGGAATTACCACCTTCAGGACGCTGGGGCCTGTTATTGCCGGGACGTACACCCTGACTGTTACCGGGACGGTTATTGCCATGGTTGCCATTTCCCTGACCTACCGACGGTCGATTGGAATTGCCGACAGTTGGTCTGCCGGAATTGCCCCCTTCCGGACGCTGAGGTCTATTGTTGCCGGGACGGACGCCCTGATTGTTACCGGGACGGTTATTGCCATGATTACCATTACCCTGCCCTACCGACGGTCGAGTATTGTGACCGGGAGTAGCCTCGCCACGCGAATGGCCTGACGACGGGCGTACAGCCGACTGACGCGGACGCTCGGTGCGAGAATTATTTCCGTTTGCTCCGTGATGACGCTGGGCATCGGCCACGGGGGCGGCCATGGCAATCATTGCCACGACAATCGCCGCGATATTTATGAATCTTCTCATAGTTTTATTGATTTAGAGCGTTAACGGTGTAGTTTTTCTCTATTAGAGGCCCTGTCTGGCAAAGGGTTTAACCCTCGATGGTACAATTAATGTTAACTCATCCGTTGGCGTCGGTACTGCTTACGCTTTACTTAAGCGGATTCCATCCCTGAGCCTGGAGAGGAATCTCACCGCCGTCGCGTGTCACCATGGCACATCCGAGCGAGGGTTTGGTGATATGTCCTATCACCTTCACACCCGGCAGATCCTTCACCTTCTCATGATAGTGAAGTGGCACAGTGAAAAGCAGTTCGTAATCCTCGCCACCGTTGAGTGCGGCTGTGATGACATTCATGCCTATTTCCTCGGCCATAACTGCCGTCTGATAGTCGATAGGTATGCGGTCCTCGAAAATGCGACATCCGGTATCGCTCGCCTTGCATATATGCATCAGCTCGGAGCTGAGGCCATCGCTGACATCCATCATAGAAGTGGGCACGATGCCCGCCTCGGCAAGTTCGCGCACAATATCTCGACGGGCCTCAGGCTTAAGCTGACGTTCCACTATGTACTCCTTGCCACCGAAATCGGGAACAAAATCCTTCTGCCCCACCGAGGCGGCCTTCTCACGCTCAAGCAACTGTAGACCCATATATGCGGCTCCGAAATCACCCGAGACGCATATCAGATCAGTATCCTTGGCACCCGATCGGGTCACCACCTTATCGGTAGGCGCATCGCCGATGCAAGTGATGGAGATTACAAGTCCCTGACGGGATGAGGTGGTATCGCCTCCAACAAGGTCCACACCATAGATCTCGCAAGCGAGACGTATGCCACTGTACAGTTCCTCGATATGCTCCACCGTGAAACGTTTGGATATGCCGAGCGACACGGTGATCTGTCGCGGAGTACCGTTCATGGCATATACATCCGAGAAGTTCACAATAGCCGACTTGTATCCAAGATGCTTGAGAGGCACATAGGTGAGATCGAAATGCACACCCTCGAGAAGCAGATCAGTGGTGACAAGAATATCGGTATCGCGGTTGCGCAACACGGCACAGTCATCGCCCACACCCTTGATCGTCGAGGCGTTCACTGCCGGAAGGCCCTGCGTAAGGCGATCGATCAGTCCGAATTCTCCAAGTTGAGATATTTCCATGTATATGTACTAAGAGTATGTCTATATATTATCAGCAACGGTTCACGAGCTCCTTCATGATCTCAAGACACTTGGGCTGGGCTATCACTGCTGCCTGCTGCACCTCCTCGTGAGTCGGTACCTGCTTCACATCCTTGCCACCGAGATCGGTGATTACCGAGATGCCATATACACGCATACCTGCATGATTGGCCACAATCACTTCGGGGACGGTGGACATGCCAACACAGTCACCGCCGATGATGCGGTAGTACTCGTATTCGGCCGGGGTCTCGAATGTAGGACCTGTAACGCCTACGTATACTCCGTGCATCAGGCGTATGCCCTTCTCCTCGGCAATCTCATCAGCGAGCTTCATGAGCTGAGGATCGTAGGCATAAGTCATGGCAGGGAAACGGGTACCCAGTTCGGGATAGTTCTTTCCGCGCAGGGGATGCTCGGGAAACAGGTTGATATGGTCAGTGATGGTCATGACATCGCCCACCACAAACTCCTTGTTCATTCCGCCCGATGCGTTGGAAACGAAGAGAGTATCCACTCCGAGAGCCTTGAACACTCTCACAGGGAAGGTGACAGTCTTCATGTCATACCCCTCATAATAATGGAAACGGCCCTGCATGGCTATGACAGGTTTGTTGCCGAGTTTCCCGAATATAAGGTTTCCGCTGTGCCCCTCCACGGTCGACACCGGGAAGTTGGGGATCTCGCTGTAGGGGATAAACTGTTTCTCAGTGATATGGTCCACCAGCGGGCCGAGGCCTGTGCCGAGAATAATGGCTGTGGTGGGCATTTGGGCTACGCGTGAGCGCAGATACTCAGCTGTCTGATTAATTTTTTCGAGCATGGCTGTCATTGATGATTTATTGGGGTAGACAGGCCTTTCAGGCCCGATCCCGTTATTATTTATAGATATGAAATTACCGTATTATACTATCGGCAGACCGGAAACATTTATTCCCGCCTTTACTGCTGACGGAACGTAACTCGCCTAAGATTTGAACAATCGCGAATCACGGATAGTTTTCTCCACACATTGCTCGAAAGGAATATCGGTCGACCTGTCGATGAATCTCACCTTGACAGGCACATAGAACACCTTGGATTTAAGAACGTGAGGGAAATAGGGATTGTTAAAGAGCCTCACGGCATCCTTCTCGGTGGTGACTATGAATTTTCCATCTCCGGGCAATGCGTTGTACTCCTTCTCGATCTCCTCCATGTCGGAGGCTGTGAAATTATGATGGTCAGCAAAACGCTTGAGCTTCACCTTGGCCTTGCGTCGGCGCAGATAACGCACAAATGGCTTGGGATTGGCCACGCCGGTCACTACAAGCAACGGCGTGCCAGGCTCAAGACTGTCGAGCGATGGTATCGTTTCGGTAACATCGGGAAACACTGGCACAAGATGCCCGTAATTGTATCGCGAGAAGTAGAGTTTCTGGAACGGGAACAGATTCAGATTCTCCTCAAATATGCGGTACTGCATGGGCTTCATGTCGGGCGGACACTTAGTCACCACTACAATGTCGGCACGGTTGAGAGCTCCACGGGGCTCGCGCAGACGGCCATAGGGGAGCAGACTGTCCTTGAACACAGGCCTGTTGTGCTCGGTAAGCACTATCGACACCGACGGTTTCACATAGCGGTGCTGGAAAGCATCGTCGAGCAACACAAGGTCGATCTTGGGGTTGATCTCGAGCATACGGTTGATCCCCTCCACTCTTTTCTCGCACACGGCTACAGTGATTTCGGGGCCAAACTTCCGGTATATCTGGTAGGACTCATCGCCTATATCCTCGGGGCGCGACTGTGGCGTGGCGAGCACAAATCCCTTGGTGGCACGCTTATACCCCCTCGAAAGCACTCCGATGTTGTATTTATCCATCAGAGCCTCTATTATATACTCCACATGAGGAGTCTTGCCGGTACCTCCCATGGCGATGTTTCCCACCACCACTACAGGCACCCTGAACTCCTGCTGTTTAAGCATCCCCTGCTCGAACAGCTTGTTACGCAACGCTACTCCCAGGCCATACAGGCGAGAGATGGGATAAAGCAGTAGCGCTGAAAGCAGGCGGTTTCGTGCCATGGGTCTTATTCTCGTTTGTTTATAAGTTTACATCCAATATTTCCATACGTGCCTGATACGGCGACATCCCCTTGATACGGCTTATGGTCTCATAGAGGGTTGCGGCCTCTCCGAGCTCGCTTTTCACCATACGGGCCTTCATGTCCGTTCCGGCCTCGATCAGCAGGTCATACCATTTCTCTTTTCGCTCAGGATAGTTGCTGACGGTCCAGGTCGATGCGTTCAGGCGCTGGGCCATTCCTGCTATCGCGTCCTCGAGTCCGCCCAACTCGTCCACAAGGCCGAGCTTCAGAGCCTCCTTGCCGTCCCACACGCGCCCCTCGGCAATGGCCTTGATGGAATCCTGGCTCATGCCGCGTCCCTGGGCGCAACGCGAGGTGAACAGTTCATATCCGCGCTCCACATACCCCTGCATGGCTGCCTTCTGGGCCGGAGTCATCTGCTGGAGTACGGAGGGGAATCCGGCTCCGGGATTGGTTTCCACCGTCGAGGTGTGTATTCCTAATTTATCCGAAAGCAGGCCGCTCACATCGGGGATTAGTCCGAATATACCTATCGACCCGGTAAGCGTCGTAGGCTGGGCATATATACGGTCGGCTCCGCATGAGATATAATATCCTCCCGATGCGGCATAGTCCGACATGGACACATACAGAGGCTTCCCTGTCACTGATTTCCATTGCTGAAGCGCCTCCCATATCTGCTCGGAAGCATAGGCCGATCCTCCTCCCGAGTTCACATACATCACCAGGCCGTCTATGTTGTCTCCGTTCTCTATCAGATCGAAGATTTGTGGCACAATCTTGCTCGCCACTATTCCGTCGCCGGTCTCATCGGTGATATCGCCGGTAGCGTAGAGCACTGCTATATTGGCACCCTTGCCGTCACCTTTCTTATAAATATCCTGAACGGAGCAATAATCAGCCGGACTGACAGGGGTGAGAGCGTCTACATTCTTCTTCTCGGTGAGCGATACAAGCATTTCCAGGAATTCATGTCTGTACACCATACGGTCGGCTATGCCTGCCTCCACATACTTGGCTGTAGGCATGGCGTAGGTCGAGGCATTGGCCCAGCTGTTCACTGTATCGGCGGGCACATTGCGTCCGGCGCCTATCTGTGCCGTGAGGCTCTCCCATATATTGCTCATGAAAAGTTTCTGCTGCTCGCGGGCAGGCTCGCTTATGCCGTTGAGGATGAACGGCTCCACGGCACTTTTGTAAGTACCCACCTTCACCACCTGCACCTGCACTCCGAGCTTGTCGAGCATATCCTTGAAATACAATCCTGTGCTCGCGAGCCCGTGTATATCCACCTGCCCTATAGGGTTGATGAACACCGAGTCGGCCACCGATGCGATATAATAATCGCCCTGGGTATATACATCTCCGTAGGCATACACCCACTTGTCGGGAGCCTCGGCCTTGAAACGCTCCAGCGCCTCCCTGATAGCCTGGCGTTGGGCCAGTCCGGCCACCGAGCCACGGCAATCTATCACCACGCCCTCGATACGGTCATCGTGTGACGCCACATCGAGCGCTCCGGCTATCTCATACACCCCCTGGGCCATAGTGTCGTCTCCGCGCATCATCGCTATGGGATCGAGTTGTCCGGGACGGTCGGCTATCTCGCCGGCAAGGGTAAGCTGCAGATAGCTGTGGCTATCCACCTGCACTATTTTTCCGTTGCTGAGCGACGACACGCCGGCAGCGGCTATGATGAGTATGAGTCCGAAGAACGCTATGAACAATGAGAACCATATCCCGGCCAAAGTGCCGAGAAAGGCCATAAAAAATTTCTTCATGTCGGTAAAATAACAGCTGTATTTCCCCACAAAATTAACATAACTGCTTTTTATATACAAATTATTGACCGAGTATTTCGGTTTCACCCGAAAAGTTTTCTTACCTTTGCACAAACATCAATTGTTATGCACAACCGACAGGAAAAGTTAGAGGCCCTGGGGAGGGTCATCGATACGCTCGACATCCTCAGGGTGAAATGCCCCTGGGATGCTAAACAGACCAACGAATCCCTGCGTCCCAACACCATAGAGGAAGTCTACGAGTTATGTGACGCTCTCATAAAGGAGGACAATGCCAACATACGCAAGGAGCTCGGCGACGTGCTGCTCCACGTGCTCTTCTACTCCAAGATTGGTGAGGAGAAGGGAGCTTTCGACATTGCCGACGTGTGCGACGCCCTCAACAACAAGCTGATATTCCGCCATCCCCACGTGTTCGGATCGACCCATGTCGATTCCACCGACGAGGTGCTCCAGAACTGGGAGGAACTGAAACTCAAGGAAAAGGGCGGCAACAAGACAGTGCTGTCGGGTGTACCCACCGCCCTGCCGGCCATGATAAAGGCCGAACGCATCACCGAGAAGGCCGCCAATGTGGGCTTCGACTGGCAAAAGCGCGAGGATGTGTGGGAGAAAGTCAAGGAGGAGATCACAGAGTTTTCCGAGGCTGCCGAGTCAATGGGTCAGGCCGAGCGCGAAGCCGAGATGGGCGACGTGCTTTTTGCCGTGATCAATGCTGCCCGCCTCTACGGCATAAATTCCGAGAATGCCCTCGAAAAGACCAACGCTAAGTTCATCCGGCGGTTCAACCACATCGAGCGCCGCGCCTCCGAGATGGGTCGGCCTCTCAAGGAGCTTACCCTCGCCGAAATGGATGCCTTGTGGGATGAGGCCAAACGCCTGGAATCATCCAGTAACGCCTGACCGTAACGTGAACTGCCCCGCGAGCTACAATGACATCAATGCCCATGAGCGCGACCGCCTCCTGAGCTTCGACCCCGACACTCACACCTACTATTATTGTGAGCGTCCGATGATATCCGTCACTACGCTTGTTGAAAATTGCTTCCCGAAATTTGATGCGGAATATTGGGCCGCACGCAAAGCCCTGAAAGAAGGTGTTGACCCTCAGGTGATACTCGACCGCTGGAACCGCGAGGCCACTCAGGCCCGCGAACTCGGCACCACCATGCACGAGCTCATCGAGCGGTACTATCTGGGCGACGACTGCGGCGACGACACTGATTCATTCAGACTGTTCAGACTTTTCGCCGCCAACAACCGGCTGTACCCCTACCGCACCGAGTGGCGCATATTCCATGAGGATTACGACCTGGCCGGCACTCTCGATTTTCTCGAACTCACCCCCGACGGCACCTTCAACATCTACGACTGGAAACGATCCAAGAAACTCCTTGCTCCCGACGGACGCATCATCAGCTCCTCACCGTTCCGTAGCATGGGGCTTCATCCCGTGTCGCACATCCCCGACACCTCCTATTGGCATTACGCCCTGCAACTGAGCATCTACCGCTTCATTCTCGAAGAGCGTTACTCGATACGCGTCTCGGGCATGAAACTCGGCGTGTTCCACCCCTCCTACTCCATGCCTTGGATAGTATCGTTGCCCTACCTGGCCGACGAAGTGAGGGCCATACTCCAGCACAAGCCGCAACCCTCGCTCGTATTCTGACCGACTGCTAAAAAAACTTAATTGGACTATTATACCTGTAACTATAATCCGACCCTTGCGTCTAATTAATAGGATTTAACCCGATCTATTATTCAACGCTACACCCCCACTCCTTGCTCTCCTCTCACGTGTCACAGATAAACTTCTAACCAATTTTCAATATTACATGAAACATCTGTTGAAAACAGCTGTCGTAGCTATCATGGCCTTGTGCATGATGCCATTGACGGCCATGGCTCAGGGTGAAAACCCCATGACCACTCAACTGCCTGTCGATCCGGCTGTTCGTATCGGCAAGCTCCCTAATGGACTCACCTATTACATTCGCCACAATGAGTACCCCAAGGGACAGGCCGATTTTTATATCGCCCAGAAAGTGGGATCGGCTCTTGAGGAGGACAATCAGCGTGGCCTGGCTCACTTCCTTGAGCACATGTGCTTCAACGGTACCACCAATTTCCCCGGTAACCAGCTCCGCGACTGGCTCGAATCTATCGGCGTGAAATTCGGCGAGAACCTCAACGCTTACACAGCTGTCGACGAGACCGTCTACAACATCGCCAATGTGCCAGTGGCACGCCAGAGCGTACAGGACTCCTGCCTGCTCATTCTACATGACTGGGCCAACGACCTCACCCTCGACCCCAAGGAGATCGACAAGGAACGTGGCGTGATCCACGAGGAGTGGCGCCGTTCCATGCAGGGCCAGATGCGCATCATCGAGCGCATACTCCCCGACATGTATCCCACCACTAAATATGGTCATCGGCTCCCTATCGGCATCATGGAAGTGGTCGACAATTTCGAGCCCCAGGCCCTGCGCGACTACTACGAGACATGGTACCGCCCCGACCAGCAGGCCATCGTGGTGGTCGGCGACATTGACGTGGACCGTATCGAGGGTAAAATCAAGGAGATGTTCTCATCCATCGAGATGCCTGCCAATCCCAAGCCACGTACCTACGAACCCGTGCCTGACCACAAAGGCACCCTCTACGGCATCGGTGCCGATCCCGAGCAGAAACAGCTCTCTGCCCAGATCATGTTCCTATCCGATCCTCTGCCACGCGAGATGCGCAACACTCTCATGGGATATGCTGACGGCTATATCAAGGGGATGATATCGATGATGATCAACAACCGTCTCAGCGATATCGCGTCCAAGGCCGATGCCCCATTTGCCGGCGCTCAGGTTGGCTACGGCGAATACTTCGTTGCCAAGACCAAAGATGCCCTGAGCGGAACCGCTGTTGCCAAAAGCAATGACATCGTCGCTCCACTCCAGGCCGTATACCGCGAGATGCTCCGCGCCCAGCGTGGCGGATTCACTCAGAGCGAATACGACCGTGCCCGCAACAACATGCTCTCTTCTCTTGAGCGTGCCTACAACAACCGTGCCACCCGCGAAAACGGCACTTTCGTCAATGAGTACGTGCGTAGCTTCATCGATGGCGAGGCCATACCAGGCATAGAGGTGGAATGGCCCATGTTCCAGCAGCTCGCCAACAGCATACCCCTCTCGGTGATCAACCAGGCATTCGCCCAGGGCATCACCCCCGACAATCGCGTGATCATGGTGCTCGCTCCTGAAAAGGAGGGTATCACACTCCCCACCAAGGAGCAACTCGCCCAGGCTCTCACTGCTGTTGATGCCGAGGAGATTACCCCCTACACCGAGAACGTCAAGAACGTACCCCTGATCACCAAGACACCCGTGCCTGGCAAGATCGTGTCCTCCAAGGAAAATCCCACATGGGGAACTACCGAATGGACCCTTTCCAACGGCGCTAAGGTCATCATCAAGACCACCAAGTTCAAGGAGGACGAGATCCGCTTTGCGGCCCAGGCTCTCGGTGGAGTATCGGAATACCCTGTGGAATATGCCGCCACTCTTCAGTTCCTTCCCAATGCCCTCGGGACATTCGGCCTCGGTGAATACAACTCATCCGAGCTTCCCAAGTATCTTGCAGGCAAGATGGCCGGATTGGGTGTAGATTTCAGCAACTACTCCCGCTCAGTATCGGGCAGCGCCACACCCAAGGATCTCCCCACCCTCATGGAACTGATCTATATGGCATTCACCGACATCCGCTTTGATGCCGAGGAATTCGAGGCTCTGCAGAAATCATCAGCTGCCGTACTCGCCAACCAGGCCAACAACCCCAACCACGTGTTCAGCGAAAAGATGTGTGAGACATGGTACAACTCCCCCTTCATCAAGGTTACTACCCCCGAGGATGTACTGGCCGCATCAATTGACCAGACCACCGAGATCACTCATGCCATGCTCGACAACGCCGCCGACTTCACATTCTTCTTTGTCGGCAACGTTACCCCCGAGACCCTCAAGCCCCTCGTTGAGACCTACATCGCATCGCTTCCAGGTGACCCCGCAAAAGCACGTAAGGGTATCCCCTCCTACGATCCCACCGACTTCATGCTCCCCGGAGCTTCCGACAATAGCTTCTCCACCACAATGGCTACTCCTCAGACCCTCACTGCCATTACCGAGATCGGCACTATGGACTACACTCCCAAGAATGTTCTTCTCGCATCTATCGCTGGACAGATCCTCACCAACCGTCTCATCAGCACAGTACGCGAGGATATGGGTGCCGTCTACTCCATCGGAGCTTCCGGTTCAGGCTCACGCATGGGTCTCAACCCGTTCTCCATCTCCACCTCATTCCCCATGAAACCCGAGATGAAGAAAGAAGTACTCAACTTCATCAAGAGCCAGTACAAGGCTATGGAGAGCGACGTTACAACCGAGGAGCTCAACCCCATCAAGGAATACATGGTAAAGAGCTTCACTGAAAGCAAGGAAAAGAACGGCGCTTGGATGGGCGCTCTTTCCGGCTATGAGATCAATGGCGTGGACACCTTCAACGGAAATATCGACACCGTGAACGCAATCACCGTTCAGGACGTCATGGACTTCATGAAGGCCATCAACAGCCAGGGCAACTATAAAGTCCTCACCCTCGACCCCGCAAAATAACCCCTACCACTCAATAAATCTCAACATCTCCTCAAATACCAAAATCACCTCGGCACTTCATCCCGCCGAGGTGATTTTTCATACATACCCCTGACCTCATGTAAAATCACCTCAAATACCAAAATCACCTCGGCATTTCATACCACCGAGATGATTTTTCATACATACCGAGATGATTTTTCATACATACCGAAGCGGCGATGAAATGTTGCTACGAGTGATAAATGCAAATATCCCGCAGGCCTCGAACGCCAACTAAGCCGCGAAGCTGCGATGTAGTTATAGCCCCGCCACGAGTGGCGGATGCAAATTGCCCGTAGGGCAAAATTTGCAT
>JAMPHR010000004.1:257069-299628 GCA_023663345.1 Paenibacillus sp.
TTCAGCTCCGCTGAATAATAACCTTATAACCTTTCAGCCGTAAGGCTGAAATAAACGCTCGGCAAGCGTCCCTTGACATACTGCGACAATATTACAAATAACAAAATGACTCTTACTCGTGAGAGCAGGAGCCATTACTTATTCACCTTCTTTTGACATTGTTTAAGACTTACGGGTGAGAAAAAGTTGATGAATCCTACCTATCTTTAGAGAAAGTTGAGTAAATTTGCATAGAATCATCAATTAAGTATTTCTTAATATCATTATCATGTCAAACGAAAATAAATTTACCCCCGAAGAGGCCCAGGCCTGGGTCGATAGCCGTGTATGGGCCAATGGATGGAATGTCAATGCCGACGCCACAGTCAATGCTGTAGAGTTTGCCGAGCAATATGCCGCTAACAAGGAGTTGTGGGACAAGCTGTTCGCATTTCTTGCCGAGGCCGACATCGACAATCTCCCCTTGGGCAAGCATGTGCTTGTAGAGGACCGTCTGTGGGTCAACATCATGGAATATACCCCCAAGAATGCGGAGAGCACCCGCACCGAGTCTCACAATAAATTCATCGACCTCCAGTACACATTTGACGGAGCCGACAACGAGCTGTATGGTGTGCCTGTGGGCCGTGTTACCCCCACTCAGGAATATGATCCCGTGAAGGACCGCACATTCTTCACTCCCGAGGAGGAGGTGTCATACGTACCCGCCGGTCGTGACCGTTTCTTCCTCTATTTCCCCGGTGAGCTGCATCAGCCGTCGGTGGCCATCAACGAGCCCGCCAAGCCTGCCCGCAAGGCTGTAGGCAAGATCGAATATGCCAAACTCTAAAACACTCCCTTCTCATTAATTCCCTTCTCATTCAATATGGAATCAACAATGGACCCCCGGACTGCCAAATATGCCATGAGCCGTAATCCGCTCGTCCGTGCCATGGGCGACCCCGCCGGTTGGACCCGCAAGGAGATCATCGGATATATCCGTGACAACGGTATCGAGATGGTCAACTTCATGTATCCTGCCGCCGATGGCCGACTCAAGACCCTCAACTTTGTGGTAAGCTCGCTCGAATATCTCGAGACTGTGCTATCTACCGGTGAGCGTGTCGACGGTTCGAGCCTATTCCCCTTCATCGAGGCCTCTCGCAGTGACCTCTACGTGATCCCGCGCTACTCCACCGCGTTCATCGATCCGTTTGCCCCCATCCCCACACTCACCATGCTGTGCAGTTTCTTCGACAAGGACGGCAACCCCATGGACAGTGATTCGCGTGGCGTTCTCGCCAGAGCGTGCAAGGAGTTCAAGGAGGTCACCGGCATGGACTTCGAGTGCATGGGCGAGTTGGAGTATTACGTGATCGCCGCCGATCCCGGATCTTTCCCCGCCACCGACCAGAAAGGCTATCATGAATCGGCCCCGTTTGCCAAGTTCAATGATTTCCGTGTCCAGGCCATGCACACCATCGCCTCTATAGGCGGAGAGATCAAGTATGGTCACTCCGAGGTGGGTAACTTCACCCTCGGAGGCATGATCTATGAGCAGAACGAGATAGAGTTCCTGCCCGGACCCGCACTCAGTGCCGCCGACCAGTTGATGCTTGCCAAATGGGTGATACGTAATCTCGCCGCACAGCGCGATCTTGAAGTGACGTTTGCGCCCAAGATCTCGGTTGGAAAGGCCGGTTCAGGATTCCATATCCACATGCGTCTAATGAAGGACGGCAAGAACGTGACCCAGACCGCCGAGCGCACTCTCAGCGACGATGCCAAGCGTGCTATAGCCGGACTCATGAAGATGGCTCCCGCCATCACAGCTTTCGGCAACTGCAATCCCACCTCCTATCTGCGCCTCGTGCCACACCAGGAGGCTCCCACCGCAGTGTGCTGGGGCGACAGAAACCGTTCGGTGCTGGTACGTGTACCCCTCGGATGGACTTCCGGAAAGGATATGTGCGTGCAGACCAATCCCAACTCGCCGTGCGAGATCGAGACCTACGGAAAGCAGACATTCGAGATGCGTTCGCCCGATTGCTCGGCCGATGTCTACACCCTCATCGCTTCGCTTTGCGTGGCCGCCCGCATAGGCTTCGAGATGGACAATGCGCTGAAGGTGGCCGAGGATACCTACGTGGACGTAAACATCCATGCAGCCGCCAATGCCAAGAAGCTTGCCTCGCTGACCACTCTCCCGACATGTTGCGTGGAGTCGGCCGACAAGCTCGAGGAGATGCGCTCGATGTTTGAGGCCCGTGGCGTGTTTGCTCCCGCGATGATCGACGCAACGATAGCCAAGCTGCGCGCATTTGACGACCGCGACCTTGCGGCTTTCCTTAAAAACAATCCCGAGGAGGTGAAGACTCTCGTAAAGGAGTATTTCCATTGCGGATAACCTCTTCATAATTGACCGATACAAATTACCCTATATCAATACAAGGATAAGAGGCTCCAGGGCCTCTTACCCTTTGTTTATTCCGACCATCCAATATGACCCCAGCCGAACGTATCAGCGAGTTGAGAAGTGAGCTCGACCGCCACAACCGTCTCTACTATGTGGAGAATACCCCCGAGATTGACGACCGCCAGTACGACATGCTCATGAAGGAGCTTGAAAAACTCGAGCATGAGCATCCCGAGCTTGACGATCCTCTTTCGCCGAGCCACCGTGTCGGATCGGATCTCTCCAAGGGCTTCGTTCAGGTGACTCATGCTCGGCCCATGCTCTCGCTCGGCAATACCTACTCGCTCGAGGAGGTCAACGAGTGGGTGGACAGGTGCAACGATTCGCTCGGCAATCAGGGTGGTATGCTGTCAGTACCCATTGTGGGCGAGATGAAATTTGACGGCACAAGCATCTCGCTAACCTACGAGAATGGCCGTCTGGTGAGAGCTGTCACCCGTGGCGACGGAGTGAAGGGCGATGATGTCACCGAGAACGTCAAGACGATCCGTAGCATCCCCCTTGTGCTCCCCGCAGGCGACTGGCCCGAATCATTCGAGATTAGGGGCGAGATAGTGCTCCCATGGAAGGCCTTTGAACGGCTCAACGAGGAGAGGGCGTTCAATGAGGAACCGCTCTTTGCCAATCCCCGCAATGCTGCCGCCGGTACACTCAAGATGCTCAATTCGGCCGAGGTGGCCCGCCGTGGGCTGGATGCCTATTTCTATTATCTGCTATCGGATGAGCTTCCTGCCGACAATCATTATGAAAACATGTTCAAGGCGCGCGAGTGGGGCTTCAAGGTGAGCGATGTCATGACTCTGCTCCACAGTGCCGATGAGGTGGACGACTTCATCAAGCGTTGGGACGTTGAGCGTCGAAATCTTCCGGTCGCTACCGACGGTCTGGTGTTCAAGGTCAATAATCTGCGTCAGCAGCTCAACCTGGGCTATACCGCCAAATCTCCGCGATGGGCCATTGCCTATAAGTTTGCTGCCGAGAGGGCTTTGACCCGCTTGATCAGGGTATCGTTTGAGGTGGGACGCATGGGTGTTGTCACTCCCGTGGCCAATCTTGAACCGGTGTTGCTCTCGGGCACGATAGTGAAGCGCGCCTCCTTGCACAATGCCGATATCGTGAGGTCGCTCGATATCCATGAGCATGACATGCTGTATGTGGAGAAGGGGGGCGAGATTATCCCCAAGATCACCGGTGTGGAGTTGAGCGAGCGCGAGGAGGGTAGCGAGCCTGTAAAATTTGTTGAGGAATGTCCGTCATGTGGAAAAACACTTGTGCGCGAGCCGGGTGAGGCCGCGTGGATGTGTCCCAACAAATATGGTTGCCGCCCTCAGATCATAGGCCGCCTCGAACACTACGTGGGCCGTCACATGATGGATATTGACGGCGTAGGCGAGGAGAACTGTTCCCTGCTTTACGATGCCGGTTTGGTCAGTGACATTTCCGATTTCTATACCCTCACCACACCTCCGCTCGAAAAACTGGAGCGCATAGGCCCGCGCACGGCCCAGCGCATTGTCGAGGGCGTGGAGGCTTCCAAGAATGTGCCGTTCGACAGGGTGCTCTACGCGCTCTCCATCCCGTTTGTGGGTGAGACCGTGTCGCGCAAGATTGCACGTGCGGTGCGTAGCATGGATACCCTTATGGCCATGACCCGTGAGGAACTGGTTGCCATCGACGATGTGGGTCCGCGCATAGCCGATTCAATCATCGAATATCTCGCATATCAGCCTAATGTGGAACTGATCGAAAGGTTGCGTTCCCATGGCGTGCAGATGTCATTGCCCGAGGAGGATCTATCCGGCCACACCGATCTGCTCAAAGGTAAAAGTATAGTGATAAGCGGAGTGTTCAGCCGTCATTCACGTGAGGAATACAAGGCCATGATCGAGAAAAACGGAGGTAAAAATTCCGGCTCGATATCTAAGAAAACCGATTTTATTCTTGCCGGTGAGAATATGGGCCCGGCCAAACTGGAAAAGGCCCAGAAGCTCGGCGTGGCGATCATAAACGAGGATGAATTTCTCCGGATGATCGAGGCTGAGTAGCCATCATGTTTCCCGGCTCTGTCCGGGAACTTCCTGATTTCCCGAAACAAAAAAATCAGAGCGCCGTGTGCCGGGCATAAGCCGGTGAACACGACGCTCTGATTCTATATCGTCTGTAACGCGGGAGTGGGCTATATCTCGGAATTACCGGTGATGCGGGCCAGGTCTTTGCGGTAGGTTTCGGCATCGGTGAACACCACAGCATCCATGCCTATGCTCTTGGCTCCCGCCACGTTCTTCTCCTTATCGTCGGTAAACAAACATTCCTCCGGTTTGAGGGAGTATCTCTCACACAGGCATCGGTAGATGGCCGGGTCGGGTTTGATCAGTTTTTCCTCCGACGATACCACGCGTCCGTCGAGAAGATCGAATATCTCATAGCGACGCATCACTTCATGCACCACACTGCACCAGTTGGTGAGGCCGTAGTGGCGGTAACCCATCCTTTTGAGGCGGGTGAGCAATTCGTGCATTCCCGGCATCTCTCCGAGTACAAATTCGATGTATCGGTCATTGAACAGCCTGAACTCTCGGCTGAATTTGGGATACCGTTCGGTGTAGTGATTCACCAGTTCCTCCAGATTCATCTCTCCGAGATCACACTGATCGAGAAATTCATCGGATGTGATGATGTCAAGGAACTCCTTTTCGGCCTCCTTGTCGTTGTCACTGAAAAATTGTGTGATGAGTTGCTGGAAGTCATAATCAACCAGCACCTTTCCAAAATCAAATATGAGATTACGTATCATGATGTCTTGAAGTGTGATTGCGGGAATGGATATGAATTATTCCGGAAGCATGGGGAGGATGTTGGCGATGCGGTCGACCGATCCTACCGAGTAACCGGTGGAAATCTGCACTACGCGATTGAACGAATCGGCCACTACCACCACTGGCAATCCGGTGTTCAGGTTATCGCCCTGGGCGAAATGGAATTGTCCGTTGAGCTCCTCCAGGAACGGGCGGGTAAGCGAGGAGTCGGTTGCCACCACTACGGTTGACGGCAGGCCCGGATGCTTGGCCGGATTGAATCTGGCCGCTTCCTCTACCGATGAGAACAGAAGCACTATAGGTCGGCCCCATGCCTCGAATTGCTTGGCCGAGGCGGCGAGCTCGTTGAGGAAGTGGGACGACGGCTCATGATCGGGGGCTACCGCTGCGGCCACAAAGAATCCGCGCCCTGTGAGTGGCAGAAGCGGATCGGCGTTGACCGAACCGATAATTTCCGCAGCCGAAGGATCGTGGCGCAGAGTCAATGGCATTATGATGGTATCTGCTCCGGCTATGTCAAATATCTCCACATGAGCGTTGACCGATCCTGATGCGAGACGGCGCCCGGTGGTGAGCATGTAACGGCCTGGAGCAAGATTTACGCCCTCCTTGAACATCGAGCGCCAAGTGGCTTCCTCGGGATAGTTAAGCAGATGCGGACGGCCGTCCTTCCCGATTGATGACAGAGTGAAGTGTACAAAGTATTTCGGATCGTCGGGCACAGTTCCGCTCTCGGGATATGTGAGACGGAACAGCGCCTTTGCTGAGGCATCGTCAACAGCGCTTTGAGTCTGACCGGTCACCTCATCAATGGCGGCAGGTATGCCGGCCCATCGGCACAGTGCTACGTAGAGCAGTTCGCGTGAATGGCTGTCAGCCACGCCGGCCTTAACTGCGGCTGCGGGATAGATGGGATATAGGTTGGGGTTTCGGCTGTTGTCGATCCGGATATTGGTTTCCACCCATCGGCGTACCTCATCGGGATTGGTGTTCCAGCGCTGGCGCACATCTTCACCGAATATGGAGTCGAACTGTACGGGGAACGGCGTGAGTGATTCCCACTCGACGCGCGGATCCACTATGCGTCCCGGTCGGAAACATGCGTCGAGCACGGTGGGGGAGATGTCGCGCCAGTCCTTGGCCTGGAGTTTTGAGAAGAAGTCAACGATTTCGCGTGGCTTGTCGTTGTTGGCAGTCAGGAACGCTGTTATAGCCGGATGGTTACCGTAGCTTTCTACAAGAAGGGTTTCGAGTGATTTGCGGTCGGCGGAATCAGTGGTGGCGAAAGTCTGGTTCACAAACTCCCGGGCGGTTTCGGGATTGAAGAATGTAGCGCTTCTCACAGCCCGGAGAGAATCCTCGTATGCCTTACGGCGGTTGTTCTCATCAATCATAGCTTGGGATGGAGACGGGGCAGAGCCTGACGGAGCCGGCGGTACAACATCGAGGTCAATCGCTCCTGATGGAGAGTCCAATACAAGAGTAACAGGGCCATCGGCATCACTTTTTAGCAGAGTATAGCCATAAGCACCGTTGCCGGGCGTATTGGCCCAGGCGAGTATATCGCCATATCCACATTCCACCCAAGCTTGTCCGTTGGAGTCGGTGATAGTTTGGAGCAACGGGTAAAACTCGGCATAATTATAGAGACGGAAACCCACCTGCGCTCCGGCTACAGGTTTCCCCGAAGTATCGGTGACTTTCACTGTGGCACGGCGCACGGGCGCATAGTTGGCTGTCACATTTATGCGGGTGAAGCAGCTGTCGGAGTACAATTGCTGTTCAGGACCGTCATATTTTCCGGCTACGTTGGTAGCCATCATCATGCCACGCGATGCGGGCGAGTTGAACCAGGCAAGGTTGAGCACCGGTTCCGGCTCACATGCTCCGAGGAAATGCCAAGCGCCATCGACCCACACCTCGACCCAGGCGTGATTGTCGTCGGTATGAGCCCATCGCGGAGTGTACACCTGGCGTGCGGGAATACCCACCGAACGCATGGCAGCCACGCCAAGGGTGCTTTCCTCGCCACAACGTCCCCAGCCTGTGCGCACTGTGGCAAGAGCCGGAGAGGTACGGGGATCTGACGGACGGTAGGATGCTTTCTCGTGCAACCAGTGGTTGACTTCAAGGGCAGCCTCGGTCATAGTCATACCCTTTACGCGGTCGCGCAACTCGCGGTAGAACACCATGCGCGATGAGTCGAGCTCCTCGTTGTTGACACGGACAGGCAACACGAAATGACGCCACTCGCGCTCGGGTACTTTATGGCCCCAAGGCATTGTCTCGCGGGCTTCGAGAGTCGTCGCGATATTCTTTTCCCAAAAGTCACGCGAATAGTTGAGCGAGTCGGGGAGAGGCATCACTGAATAGAGGTAATCGAGTGTACGCTCTTTTTCCTCCGGACTTACGGCCATGGCCGAGCTTATGGCTGCGACAGCTGTCGCCACTGAAAGCAGATGTCTTATTTTCATGGTGTATGGACTGTATCGATGGATATGATTATTCGATTGATTGCATTATTGCGCGAATCAGCGATGGATCGGAGACATCTCCGGCTGTGCGGCATGATCCGTGTATCTCGCGGCATCCCGTCTCATCGAGGATTGTACGGGCGTTGGACAGGTTCACACCTCCACCCGGCATAATGATGATGTGGTCGCCGTACTCTTCATTGAGTGCCTTGAGCAGAGGTATCCCATCGAGAGCAGTGGGGGCTTGCCCTGATGTGAGCACGCGGTCACATCCCAGAGCTATAATATCCCTTAGCCCCTTGTCGGGATTGGCGCATCGGTCAAACGCGCGATGAAATGTCACCGTCAGGCCCGAGGCTTTGGCCAGTTCCACCAACGGAGCGCACCCGTGCATATCGATATCCCCCTCGGAGGTGAGGGCTCCTATAACCACGCCCGATGCTCCGAGCGAAGCCGCAGAACGTATCTGCCGGAGCATGGTATCAAACATCGTGCTGTCATATACAAATCCTCCGTCGACCGGGCGTATAAGCACATTGACACGTGGACCTCCATCCGCCACTGCCTCGCTGATCGTGGCCTCATCGGGTGTCAGCCCGTCGAGCGGAAGGTCCTTACATAGCTCCACCCTGTAGGCTCCGGCCTCTCTGGCGGCTTTGACTGATGCTATGTTGCCACAGCACACCTCTAATACTCTTTCCACAAATTACTGATGAGATTGAATTATTGATGAGATTGAACTGCAAAGATATACAAAAATAGAGAGTTTTATATCCGTGCGGGTTGAAAATTCCTATGGAATCATTAATTTTGTAGAGTTAAATTTTTATAGTGTTACCATGAAACTATTTTCAGCCATTGCCGCCATGTCGGTAGCTATGACTCTCGGATGCGGTGTGATGCAAGCCGGGAACTATGATCATCTGTATAAAGGCCTGCAGTTTGAGATGCCTGTAATCGATAGCCCAGTGTTTCCTGACCGCGTTGTCTCGCTTTCCGATTTCGGAGCTGTGGCCGATGGCGAGACATTGAACACCAAGGCGTTTGCCGATGCCATCAATCATCTCTCAGCCCAGGGTGGTGGCACGCTTAATGTTCCGGCGGGAGTATGGCTCACCGGACCGATAGAGTTGAAATCCAATATCAATCTCCATCTCGACGGAGGCGCGATAATAACATTCTCGTCTGACGATAGCCTCTATGAGACCCGCTACGTGGTATATGAGGGATATGAGGCGTGGCGCACCCAGTCGCCGGTATCCGGAATCAATCTCGAGAATGTGGCCATAACCGGCGATGGCGTGATTGACGGCAACGGCGGTGCATGGCGTCCTGTGAAAAGGGATAAGCTCACAGCCGGTGAGTGGAAGAAGCTGATAGCTACCGGTGGTGTGGTCAAGGATGACCGCCTGTGGTATCCCACCCAGGGCAGTATCGATGGCGAGGAGCTGTGCAAGGGGGACCGTCGCGCATCTCTGACCAAAGAAGAAGCCTCGGCTATAAAGCGCTATCTGCGCCCCGTGATGATACAGCTCGTGGGATGCAAGAATGTGATGCTTCAGGGTGTCACATTCCAGAACTCTCCCGCATGGAATGTGCATCCCCTCATGTGTGAGAATCTCATAATCGACGGAGTGTTCATCAAGAATCCCGATTTTGCTCAGAACGGCGACGGCCTGGATGTGGAATCATGCCGTAATGTGATCGTTTACCGTTCTACGCTCGACGTAGGTGACGACGCCATCTGTCTGAAGTCGGGCAAGGATGAGGCCGGACGCAAGCGCGGAATACCCACCGAGAATGTGATCGTGCGCGACTGTCGTGTATATCATGGTCACGGAGGCTTTGTCGTTGGTAGCGAGATGTCGGGAGGCGTGGCCAATGTGTCGGTTGCCGACTGCCAGTTTATCGGTACTGACATAGGTCTGCGTTTCAAGAGTACCCGCGGACGTGGTGGCGTGGTGAAGAACATATACATTGATAATGTGAACATGCTCGATATTTCGGGAGATGCCATCACGTTTGACCTGTACTATTTCGTGAAGAATGCTCCCACCGAGATTCCGCCCGTAGATGAGACCACTCCCCAGTTCCGCGACATATTCATCAATGATGTCACCTCGTTCCGCTCGGGCAAGGCGTTGAAGTTCAATGGTATTCCCGAGATGCCTATCGACAATATCCGCGTGACCAATTCGGTGTTCACTGCCCGTGAGGGAGGTCTGCTTTCGGAATCAAAGAATATATTGCTCGACAATGTGACGATACGACCGCTTGAAGGCCCTGCCATGACTGTCAATAATGTGACCGATGCCACATTCACCGGTTGCCATTTCGTGTCGTCCACACCCATCGAGTACACCGGAAAGAACAAGAATATAAAGGAGAAGTGAAAATACTGATTGTAGATGATGAGGAGACTCTCGCCGAGGGTCTCCGCACCTACCTCGAGCTCGAAAGCTATGATGCGCATATCGCATCAGGCGCCGAGGAGGCGCTCAAACTTGATATTGCCGGATATGACCTCATATTGCTCGATATAATGATGGGCGGTATGAGCGGTACCGAGATGGCCGGGATTCTGAAAAAGAATCCTGCCACCGCCGGTATTCCCATAATATTCCTTACGGCCAAGGATGAGGACGATGATATGGTGGCCGGGCTGAGGCTCGGGGCCGATGATTATATCACCAAGCCATATTCGGTGAAGAATGTGATGGCGAGAATCGAGGCTGTGATGAGGAGAACCAGGCCCAAGGAGGCGAAAGGGGTGCATTGCGACCGGCAGGCCCTCACGTGTACGGTGGACGGTAATGTAGTGCGTTTGCCAAAGAAAGAATTTGAGATCCTTGCCTTGTTGCTCGATCATCCGGGCAGAGTGTTTTCACGCGACGAGATACTTCAGCGGGTGTGGCCCGAGAAAGTGGTTGTGGCCGATAGGACGGTGGATGTGCATGTGACTCGCATCCGCGGTAAGATCTCGCCTTATGGCCGTTGCATAATATCGCGATCGGGTTACGGTTATGGCTGGCAGGATTAGATTGTCGTTCCGGTCGCGCGTGCTGTTGTATCTGCTTGCCTTGTGCTGGATACTTGTGGGCACGTGCATGGCGTTTCAGTATCATCGTGAGAAGGAGTTCAAGAAAGAGCTGCTCGACACGCGTCTGCAGATCTACAATGAGCATATAATCAACTGTCTACGCATGGGAATATCGCCCGACTCGGTTCACGGAGTTACCGATGATGAGACGGGCCAGTTGAGAGTGACTGTTGTCGACAGTGCCGGCAATGTGGTGTATGATAACAACAGGAACACTCCGTATCCGTCGACCAATCATAATGACCGTCCCGAGATAGTCGAGGCCAGAGCCAAGGGGGTGGGATACTCCACGGCCCGACATTCCGAGAGCGATGACACCGATTATTTCTATTCAGCCCGTCTCGGCGATGATGGCATGGTTGTGAGGTCGGCCGCGCTGTACACCCATTCGCTAAAGGAATTTCTTCGGGCCGACCGCACATTGTTGTGGATAATGGCTGTGATGACACTGCTGATGAGTCTGGCCGGATTCATGGTGGCGAGACGCATATCGCAGAGCATCACCAGGCTCAATGTTTTTGCCGGCCGGGCCGAGAGGGGAGAGCGCATATATGGTGATGAGGCTTTCCCTCACGATGAACTGGGCAGTATCGCGAGCCATATAGTCAGGCTGTATGTGCAGCGCGACCAGCAACACCGCGAGGCTTTGCGTCAGGAGCAGGATAAAATCAGGCTGAAGAAACAGCTTACCAACAATATCAACCATGAACTGAAGACTCCGGTAGCCTCTATGATAGTGAGTCTCGAGCTATTGCGTGATCATCCCGAATTGCCTCCTGAGAAAAAGACCGAGTTCATCGACCGCATATATGCCAATGCCCAGCGGTTGAATTCCATGCTCAAGGATGTGTCGGTGATAACCCGCATGGATGAGGGGGCCGGAATGATTGAGAAAGAGCCTGTGAACCTTAGGCAGCTCGTTGACGAGGTGGCCGAGGAGGAAAGGCTGCGTACCGATATGTCTATAATCACCGATGTGCCCGACCTCACGATCAATGGCAACCGACAATTGCTTGAATCGGTGTTCCGTAATCTGATTGACAATGCCATCGCTTACAGCGGAGGTACGGAGATAAGAGTTGTAGCCGACCGTGACGGGTATTTCATGGTAAGCGACAATGGATGCGGGATAGCCGAGGAGCATCTGCCTCATATTTTCGAGCGCTTCTACCGGGTTGACAAGGGGCGGTCGAGAGCTGCCGGGGGTACGGGGCTTGGCCTGTCCATAGTGAAGAATGCGGTAGGACTCCACGGCGGTACTATCACTGCCACAAGCGACAACGGCCTTAAAATGACGTTCAGGCTGATATAGCTTTTTTTAAGATAGGTGCAATAAAAAAGCAACAATATATTCATAATCGTGAAACATTAATTGTGGAAATTTGTGATGCCTAAATAAATCACAGAATCCGAAACAATTAATGATTCAGATATGGATATTCTATTTCTCATCATAGTAATCTTTCTGTTCCTGCTGGCGATATTTGATCTGACGGTGGGAGTGAGCAATGATGCTGTGAATTTTCTCACCTCGGCTGTCGGGTCGAGGGCCGCGTCGTTCAAGCGCATACTCATTGTAGCGTCGATAGGAGTATTTATCGGTGCGGCCATGAGCAACGGCATGATGGATGTGGCACGTCATGGCATATTCCGGCCGGAGAATCTGTCGTTCTACGATGTCATAGCCATTTTCATGGCTGTGATGGTGACGGATATAATATTGCTCGATGTGTTCAATTCGCTCGGTATGCCCACCTCTACCACGGTGTCGATGGTGTTTGAGCTGCTCGGAGCTACATTTGTAGTGGCTTTGTTCAAGATCGCCGCTCCCGGGAGTGAACTTGGATTGGCCGACCTGATCAATGCCGAAAGGGCACTGTCGGTGATACTCGGCATCTTCCTGTCGGTGGCGATCGCCTTTGTGTTCGGTACAGTGGTGCAGTTCCTGACACGACTGGTGTTCACGTTTGAGTACAAGAGCCGCATGAAGTGGAAAGTGGGGCTGTTTGGAGGCGTTGCCTGTACGGCCATCGTGTACTTCATGCTCATAAAAGGGATCAAGGACCTTACCATCATGACTCCCGAGCTAAAGGCATGGATTGCGGACAACACCGCGATGCTTCTCGGAGTATGTTTCGTAGGTTTCACTGTACTTATGCAGGCTTTACATGCGTTGAGGGTCAATGTGCTCAAGACGGTTGTACTTCTCGGTACATTCTCGTTGGCCATGGCCTTTGCCGGTAATGACCTGGTGAACTTTATCGGTGTCCCGCTTACCTCGATAGCGTCATATCAGGATTACATGGCCAATGGTAGCGGTGATGTACACGGGTTCATGATGGGAAGCCTGAACGGTCCGGCCGACACTCCGTTTTATTTTCTTGTGGGAGCCGGAATGATAATGGTGGTGGCACTCGCAACATCGAGCAAGGCCCGTCGGGTAACACAGACCACAGTGGGTCTTAGTTCCCAAAGCCAGTGTGACGAGATGTTTGGTTCATCGCGCATAGGGCGTGCGCTTGTACGTGCCACTCTTAAGGTTTACAACAGCCTCATGGAGATTATGCCAGCCGGAATGCGCCGATGGCTGTCGCGCCGACTGGATGCGACCAAGGCTCAGCCTGAGGATGGAGCAGCGTTTGATCTTGTGAGGGGGGCTGTCAATCTGATGCTCGCAGGTATGCTCATCGCTTGGGGTACATCCATGAAACTGCCCTTGTCAACCACTTTCGTCACATTTATGGTGGCGATGGGAACATCCCTTGCCGACAGAGCCTGGGGACGTGAGAGTGCCGTGTTCCGCATCACGGGTGTCATCTCGGTGATAGGCGGATGGTTCATCACAGCCGGAGTGGCCTTCATCGGTGCAGGTATCGTGGTATGTCTCATGCACAAGGGTGGTGTGCCGGTGATGTTTGCCGGAGCAGCCATAGCCGTGATATTGCTTATACGCAGTAATATCCGCTTCAAGAACAAGAAGAAGGAGATGGAGAGTGACACGCTGTTCCAGACCATCCTGTCCACCGAGAATCCTGCTGATGTATGGCCTCTGCTAAGGGTGTATATCAATGAAAAAGAGCGGATGTTCCTGAAATTTGCCGCCGATGCCTACTCCGAGGTCACCACAGGTTTCATCAATGATGACAACAAGGCGATGTCGCGTTCCGAAAAAGTATTGATAACCGAGAAGGATGTTCTGAAAGGCCAGCGCCGGAAACTCACCCTGTGTCTGAGACGGGTGACTCCCGAGATAGCTATGGAGAAGAACACATGGTTCCACCTGAGCAACAACATGGCCATGTCGATGACCTATAATCTGAGACGTATCAATGAGGTGTGCAAGGAGCATGTGGATAACAATTTCCGGCCTCTTCCCGAGCATTTCCACAAGTCATTCACAGCTATATGCGACAAGATTCGTGATGTGTTGCTTGATGCCGAAGCTGCGATAGAGGTGAGCCAGCCCGAGGTCATAGACGCCCTGCGTCGCCGATGTGAACGCATCAAGAACGAGCTGTCGGCAAGGTCGAAGGAGGCATATGGTTACATACAGCAGGGTGATGCGTCCGATATGACCGTAGTATATGTCTATCTCAACGTCCTGCAGGAGAGTCAGGAGTTCGTGACCTCTCTGAGAAAGATGCTCCGTGCGTCGGGCAAGCTGAATCTTGCTCCCTCGTCCTACCGTAGCTTTACCAGTCCGGAGGTGTCATGATACAGCGACTGATGTAATAAAGGCCGGGATGCACTGTTCAATGTGCATCCCGGTCAAGTCTTATATCAGTTCATTATTTGTCGGGTAGAGTGTCGGCAGGGGGCGTATCGCCGGCCTGTTTTGCCTCGAAAGCCTTGCGGGCTGCTTCAAGGAGTGCCTGGGCTTTGGGGTCCTTTTCCCAATGGAACGGCACGAAATCGCTCTTGGGATTTACCCACGACGGCTTACGACATGCAAGGATTATGAACGGAAGGATGGTGAAGAGTGCAACTCCGCCAAACAGGACGCTGTACCATACGGTGGTTGATCCCATCGAAATCTGATCGGGCGGGAAGAAACTGAGCACAAATGCCAACAGCGATCCGAGGAATCCTACGCCAGCCACTACCCACATGAGCCAGTTGCCGTTACGCCCTATACGGAATGGGCGAGGGGCTTTCTTCATGGAATAGCGCAGATAGATGGCTGCCGAGAACATGAGCAGATAGGCGATGAGATAGAGCAACACGGTGAGCTGTGAGAGTATCTGATAGAAGCTCTGTACCGACGGCATCACCACGAAAAGGAGTGAGAGCAGTGTCACGGCTCCACCTTGGATGAGCAGGATATTGCGCTGCACGCCATTCTTGTTGGCTTTCTGGAAGAAAGGTGGAAGAAATCCGGCTTGTCCTACTGCAAATACGCCCTTGGATGGTCCGGCAACCCATGTGAGTACTCCGGCAAGCACTCCGAAGGCGAGCGCAATGGCTATGACGGGTGTGAACCAGTTCATGTGGAACGCCTTGAAGTAGTTGTCGAATCCTACCAGAAGACTCTGTACGAGGTTTATGTCCTTGGCCGGGATTATCACTCCGAGGGCAAAGGTTCCGAGTACGAAAATGAGTACCGTGACGAGAGCTCCTCCAAATACGGCTTTCGGATAGTTGACCGCCGGATTCTGGATGTCACGCACATGCACGCCCGACATTTCCATACCGGCATAGAAAAGGAATATCGAGGCGGCGAGCACCACGTTGTCGAAATTGGAAAGGTCAGGCAGGAAATCTCCATGGAAATCCATTTGCGACTGTCCGCCTGTGGCAAGGAATACCACTCCGCACACCACAAGAAGTCCGGCGGGAATGATGGTGCCTATCATACCTCCTATCTTCGACACTTTGCCTACCCATCCGAGTCCTTTCATGGATATGAGTGTCGCCAGCCAGTAGATCGCGAGCACCACTATGATGGTATAGTACTTATTGGACGCGAGATGAGAGTCGGCCACATGATCCATGCCGATAAATGCCAGAGATACGGCACCAAAGGTGAGAACCGTGGGAAACCAGATAGTACTTTCGACCCATTGTAGCCAGATGCCGAGAAATCCGAGTTTACTGCCGAAAGCCTCGCCTATCCACCGGAACATACCGCCCTGCTGATAGGGGAACATTGCCGCCAGTTCGGCGGCTACGAGTGACACCGGGATGAGGAATACCAGTGCCGCAAAAAGGTAATAGAACGCTGAACTCACGCCGTACTCGGCCTCGGCCGGAAGGCCTCGTAGCGAGACTACGGCCACGATGTTCATGATCATCAGGGTACCTACGCCCAGTTTTGCCGCAGATTTCACTTTGGATGCTGTGGAGGGAGGAGATTGTGTAGCCATATCAATAATAATTGAAAGGTTGTTTTTAAGCAACCTCTAAGTGAAAATATGAATTGTAGAAGTCTATGCTATAGTAACGCGATCGCCGTTCATGATGCCGAGTCCGAGGATCTGCATGAATTTCTTGATCGCGGCCTGCGCCTTTACCGAATTTCCGGCATCATCGAGCGGAGGAGCGAAAGCCGCTATTCCCAACACGCCTGGTAGCACTCCGAGCACGCCTCCGCCTACTCCGCTTTTGGCGGGGATTCCTGAGGTATAGAGCCAGTCTCCCGTGTGTTGATAGAATCCCACGGTGGCGATCAGGGTGGTGATTTTGGGGGCGATAGCGGTATCAAACACCCTCTTGCCATTGACGGGACAATTTCCTCCTGATGCTATGGTCGCTCCCATTGCTGCGAGTTGAGCAGAAGTGACACCGAGTGAGCATTGGCGAGTGTAGAGGTCGAGGCTCATGTCGGGGTCGTCATAGATGCGGTCATAATTCTTGAGTAGCCATGTGATGGCACGGTTGTTGAAGTTGGTGGCGCTTTCGCTGTGATACAATTCGTCGATGAGCTGAGGAGCCGAACCACACAGGTCGGTGATATTGTCGGTGATGGCTTTCCACTTGGCATCGGAATCCCCCTTGGGGTCTATCATTGAACATGCCGAGATCGCACCGGCGTTGACAAGCGGTGTGGATGGGTGGTCGTTCTCAAGGAGTATGGCAAATATGGAATTGAACGGCAACCCGGTGGCATCGGCTCCTATCTTCTTGAGCACACCCTCGGGAGTGTGTTGGCGCATGGCCAGTATCGCTGTCGGGACTTTGGATACCGATTCGATACCAAACCGGTAGTCGGTATCGCCGATATTGACGGCGGTACCGTCGGGCAACATCACGCTGAGACCAAACAGCGAAGAATCTATATTGGCGAGATACGGGATATAGTTGGCATTGGCTCCACCGGTGATTTTGGAAGCGTAATCGTAGGCCTGCTGTGTGGCATCACGTATCTGCTGTTTTGTCAAGTTGATATCCATAAGTTGAAATTGGAGGTGGGTAAAAGTACTCTATGGGCGGTTGGTGAAAAAATATCCGGCTGGCGCACGTCATCTATGGTGAGCGGTCGTCAGCCGGATCTATATCAGTAGTAGGATCAAAAGGGTGGAAGGACGGTCGTTGTATCGTTACAGCCGTCGTGCCCTATATGATCACTTACCGGTGTGGTTGAATGTCTTCGCTACCAAGGGCACATTCTTCTCCATGGCGATACGGGTCGGGGTGGGGTACTCAAGTTTGTTGAGTTCGTCCACGGCAAATTGTATGTCGGCGAGAAGCTGATCGGCCATGTCGCGGCTGAATCCCTGCTTGCAGAGGGTACGCATCACCACGATCTGCTCGATATTGGCAGGCATGGTATAGGCAGGTACCATCCATCCCTTCTGAGCGAGCTTGTCCTGGAGGTCAAAGAGGGTCCATTTGGATGTCTTCTGTACCTCAGGCTTCATGAGCCATACGAATATCGGGTTGGGAAGATCCTCCTGAGCGTAAGGCTGGAATTCGGGCATCGCGCCAACTTTCTCCTTGAGATACTTGGCTACCTGGAGTGAATTGTACTGGACGTTCTTGTAGCCTTCGAATCCGAGGCGGATGAACTGATAGTACTGGCCGAGAATCTGTGCGGCTGGGCGTGAATAGTTCAGGCCCACCTGAGTGACCTCGGCTCCGAGATAGTTGACAGTGAACGACATATCCTCGGGCAGATACTTCTTGTCCTTCCATACTACCCATCCGAGGCCCGGATATACGAGGCCGAACTTGTGGCCCGAGGTGCTGATCGAGAGCACCCATTTGAGTCGGAAGTCCCATTTCTTTTCAGGATTGAGGAACGGGAGGATGAAACCGCCACTCGCAGCGTCGATGTGGATGCACACCTCGTTGCCGGTCTCGGCATTATACTTGTCAAGTGCGGCATCAAGAGCCTCCACATCGTCATTGAGGCCTGTCCAGGTCACACCCTGGATAGGAACTACGCAGATGGTGTTCTCATCACACAGTTTGATTGTCGCATCGATGTCAAGAGTGGGGTGTTCGAGCGAGAGGGGCACACAGCGCATCTCGATATCCCAGAACGTGGCGAATTTCTCCCATACGACCTGATAGCCGGTGGAGATAATCATATTGGGTTTGTCGTAAGGCTTACCTGCTTTCTTGCGACGTTCGCGCCAACGCTTGAGGGCGGCGATACCTCCGAGCATACAAGCCTCGGATGAGCCGATGGCCAACGCGCCGGCTTTCCATTTGTTGGTTTCGGGGGTGTTCCACAGATTGGCCATGATGTTGATACACTTCTGGCACATCACGGCTACACGTGGATATTCGGTCTCGTCGATATAATTGATGTTCACAGCCTCGTTCATCAGTCGGGTGGCATATTCGTCCATGTATGTTGTGACGAATGTTGCAAGGTTTAGGCGAGGTTGAGTCTGGGCGAATGTCTCGTCCTTTACCATCTGATAGGCGATCTCGGGGGTGGTGGAACCCTGAGGAATACGGTCTACAGGAGCGGGCTGAAGCATGGCATCAGATCCGAACACATCGGTCTTGGCATCACCGTTGCGGAAATTGGGGTCGTTTTTGGGGTCGAGCATGGAAGTAAATTGTTGAAGAGGTTTGTATATTTATTTGTATATTTATATGTGCATTAATTCGCGACATTTTTAGCGGGGTAGGATTTATCTCCGCTCATTTTATCGTTACATTATGTTTTTTAAACATATCGCTCGGGGAAATAGTTTTATACCCCTTGGCGTATTGCACTGTTTTTAACTTGCAGGCGTTAAATTTAACATTAGTACGTGTTTTATTATCTATCCGGGACACATAACTGAATCACATTGCTTGACTGTTGATATAATTTTAGTAATTTTGCAATGTAAAAGACAATAAGTGTCATAAATCCTTAAACTCAGAAAATAAAAAATGGAGTATCATGAAATAGGAAAGACCGGCATGAAGGTGTCGGCTTTGAGCTTCGGAGCCTCGTCACTCGGTGCAGTTTTCCACGATATCAACGAGCCCCGTGCCATTGAGGCTGTCCACGCTGCTGTTGACGGCGGGATGAATTTTATCGATGTATCGCCTTACTATGGACACTACAAGGCTGAGACTGTGCTTGGAAAGGCTCTGCGCGAGATACCCCGCGATAAGTACTATCTTTCCACCAAGGTGGGCCGTTACGGTAAGGACGGGGTGAACACTTGGGATTATTCTGCCAAGCGTGCCACCGAGAGCGTATATGAGAGCATGGAGCGTCTGGGCATCGATCATATCGATCTTATAAATGTCCACGATATAGAATTTGCAGATCTCAACCAGGTTGTCAACGAGACCCTCCCGGCTCTTGTGGAGCTTCGCGATAAAGGTGTGGTGGGACATGTAGGTATTACCGACCTGCAGCTCGAGAATATCAAATGGGTGGTGGAACACACCCCCGAGGGCATGATCGAGAGTGTGATGAATTTCTGTCACCATACTCTTAATGATGATAAGATCCTCGATTTCCTTGATCTGTTCGAGTCAAGAGGTATCGGCGTGATCAACGCTTCTCCCTTCTCCATGGGTCTGCTCACCAAGCGTGGTGTGCCTGCCTGGCACCCTGCTCCCAAGCCCCTTGTAGAGGTTTGCCGTAAGGCTGTGGAGCATTGCGAGGCCAAGGGATGCCCCATCGAGCATCTGGCCATACGCTATTCCATAAGCAATCCCCGCATTGCCACCACTCTGTTCAGCTCGGCCAATCCCGACAATGTGCGTCGTAATCTCGAACTTATCGAGGAGCCTGCCGACATGCAGCTTGTGGCTGAGGTCAGAGATATAATAGGCGACCAGTTCCGCGTGAGCTGGGCTAACTCATAACCACCCTGTGAATGATGGATCATTTTATAATTGACGCTCACGCCCATCTGTGGCTCAAGCAGGATACCGTGGTCAACGGTAAGCCTATACGTCCGTTGCCCAACGGCCGGTGTGATTTCATGGGCGAGGAAAGGCAGATGCTTCCTCCGTTCATGATCGATGGTCGTAATACCGCCGAAGTGTTTCTTTCCAATATGGATTATGCACAGGTTGCCGGAGCGGTGATCGTGCAGGAATTTATCGACGGTCAGCAGAATGAGTATCTTGCCGAGGTCGCCAGGAAGTATCCCGAGAGATTCTTTGTCAACGGCATGTGTGAGTTCCGTGAGCCTGGATTTCTTGAGGAGGGTATCGGATTGCTCGATGCCGGTTTCAAGGGTCTTGCGATACCCGGTCACAGATTACCGCTTGAGGGGGAGGGTCGTATGTGGCTTAACTCTCCCGAGATGATAGCTCTGTTTAAAGAGATGGAGCGCCGTGGTGCCATACTCTCCATCACGCTTGCCGACGGTGACATGCAGGTGGGCGAGATGAAGGAGGTGATACAGGAATGTCCCGACCTGAAAGTGGCCATCGGACATTTCGGCATGGTGACTGTGGACGGATGGATGGAGCAGATCAAGCTCGCCCATGCCAAAAACGTCATGGTGGAGTCGGGCGGTATCACATGGCTGTTCAATTCCGAATTCTACCCATTCCCGTCAGCCGTAAAGGCTATCAAGGAGGCCGCCGATGAGGTGGGTATGGATAAGCTGATGTGGGGCTCGGATTATCCACGCACTATTACGGCCATCACCTACCGGATGTCCTATGATTTCATCACAAAGTCTACATTACTCACAGCCGATGAGAAGAATGCTTTCCTTGGAGATAATGCCAGGAAGTTCTACGGATTCGGCGAACTTCCCGTTCTTCCTTACGTGAAGAATATGTCAGAATAACAATCACTACAGTATAGTATATAAAGAAAATGCAAGCAGTTAAAATTGTTGCTCCCGGCCGAGTAGTGGTAGAGGAGCAGCCGATGCCCGAGATTGCGGCCGACGAAGTGTTGGTCAAGATTCATTATGTAGGATTCTGCGGATCCGATCTCAACACCTACAGGGGTAAGAACCCCATGGCTATTGATCAGGTGATACCCGGTCACGAGATAGGTGGTACAGTCGAGAAGATCGGCGCTGACGTTCCTGCCGGACTCCTTGAGAAAGGCATGAGCGTGACAGTGAATCCTTACACAGCATGTGGCAAGTGTTCGTCGTGTCGTCGTGGCCGTCCTAACGCATGTCGCCACAACGAGACTCTGGGCGTACAGCGCAACGGTGCCATGAGCGACTATATCGCAGTGCCCTGGAGCAAGATCATCCCTGCCTCGGGCCTCACCCCCCGCGAGTGTGCTCTCGTTGAGCCTATGAGCGTTGGTTTCCATGCCGTTGACCGTGGAGCCGTGACCGATATCGATGTTGTGGCCGTGATAGGTTGCGGTATGATCGGTCTTGGAGCTATCGTGCGTGCCGCTCTGCGCGGAGCCACAGTGATCGCTATCGATCTCGATGATGAGAAACTGGCTCTCGCCCGCGAGCTTGGTGCGACCTATTCGATCAATTCGGCTACATGCAATCTTGCCGATGAGCTCAACCGCCTGACCGACGGCAACGGTCCCGACGTGGTGATCGAGGCTGTAGGTTCACCGTTCACTTACGTGGCTGCTGTGGAGAATGTGGCATTCTGCGGACGTGTGGTGTGCATAGGCTATGCAAAGGACGATGTTTCGTTCCACACCAAGCTGTTCGTACAGAAAGAGCTTGATATCCGTGGCTCGCGCAACGCCATGCCTAACGATTTCGCCGCAGTGATACGTTATTTCCTCGCCGGTGGACGTGACAATGCCGAGAAACTGATTTCGGCTACAGTAACTCCCGATGAGGCCGGCGATGCCCTTGCCAAGTGGGATGCCGCTCCCGGCAAGGTGTTCCGTATCCTTGTGAAGTTCTGATAAACAGGTAATACCGGGAGATTGCTGCATTGACAATCTCCACCCACGTAAATTAAACATCTCAGTGACCATGATGGCCACTGAGATGTTTTTATATAGCGGTACGATTGAGGAGAGAGGGGGGAATCTGTGGATCAATTGTGTATGCGTCTCATGCCGTAGAACACTATGACCACGAAGCATATGAGCGGGAGTATGAACGAGAGGTTCACGGCGGGGAAACCTGCTATGGTTCCGCAGTCGATGATGCGGGCCTGGATGGGGGGAAGCACCGATCCGCCGAGGATGGCCATGATGAGGCCGGCGGCTCCGAATTTGGCATCGTCACCGAGGCCTTCGAGTGCTATACCGTAGATGGTGGGGAACATGATGGACATGCAAGCCGATACACCCACGAGGCAATACAGACCCATGCGTCCGTCCATGAAGATCACTCCGGCGGTTAGGGCTACACCACATGTGGCCAGAATGGCAAGCAGGCGTCCCGCATTGATATAGCGTAAAAGATAAGTGAAGATGAAACGGTTGCAGCAGAATATGGCCATTGCTATGATGTTGTATTGCTGCGACAGCACTTCGGCGCTCTTTTCATCCATGCCTTCGTTCATGAACACGCGTGTGCCATACTGGATGATGAATGTCCAGCACATGATCTGGGCACCCACATAGAAGAACTGGGCAATGACTCCCTCACGGTAACGGCTCAGCGAGAATATGCGCTTGAGGCTCTTGAAGAAATGCACGTCGTGAGAGTCGTCGCCATTGGCTGGCATCCTCATGAACTTGATGACAAGGAACATAATCAGGACTACAAGTCCTATGAACAGATAGGGGGTGATGAGTACCATGAGGTCGGCATCGCGCACAGCCTCAAATTCGGCATCGCTCAACGTGGCGCGGGCCTCGGTCTCAAGCGGATTGAGCTTGGCCTGGATGAATTTCATTGCCACCCACATGCCGGTGAGCGAGCCTATGGGGTTGAACGCCTGGGCAAGATTAAGTCGGCGCACCGAGGTGCTTTCCGATCCCATCGCAAGGATGTAGGGGTTACAGCTTGTCTCAAGGAATGAGAGTCCGCACGTGAGGATGAAGTAGGCGATTAGAAACGGATAATAACTGCCTGTGAGCATGGCCGGATAGAACAGGAATGCTCCAATGGCGTAAAGGCCGAGACCGGTGAGCACACCGGCTTTGTAGGAGTACCGGCGGATGAATATTGCGGCAGGGAAAGCCATGGCGAAGTATCCGCCGTAGAAAGCTACCTGGATGAGCGTGCCGTCGGTGACGCTCATACGGAATATTTTGGAGAAAGCCTTCACCATGGGGTTGGTGATGTCATTGGCAAATCCCCATAGGGCAAAGCAACTGGTGATGAGGATAAACGGTATCAGATAATTGACACCGTTGTATCGAAGGAGCGATTGATTCTCTTTCATCATTAATGATTCATGATTAGATTTCTGGATTCGTATTGACTGAGGCGAGATAGTCGGATAGTCGGTAGTGAGGAAGTGTCCTGTGTGGTGGTGTCAGTCATAGAGGTGGAACACACGTTCCATCGGTTGCCATTTTTCGGCTGACGATGCTCCGGGGGCAGCTTGCTGGAATATGGACATGAAATCCTCCCATTCCTGCTGTCGGGGCAGTGTGGCAAGACGTGTCATGGCCTCGTCAAGATCGAGGTCGGCCGGAACTTCAAGTATCATCATCAGGCGTGTCCCACGTATATATATGTCCATCTCGAGAATACCCACCTCCTTGATACCTGCAAGTATCTCGGGCCAGAAGTTCTCCTCGGCATGTCGGCGACGGTATTCGGCTATGAGTTCGGGATCATCCTTAAGATCGAGTGTACGGCAAAATCGTTTTACCGGCACGCTATATGGTCTCATTGGATAGCCGGTCTCTTTGTTTTCCATCGTAATAGGTATAATTAAAAGTGGTAAGGACGCTTGCGGGAAGCGTCCTTACCCATTGGTTTATCGTTCAGAGATGGATATTACTTGTAGATGGGACCGTAGGTCGAGCAAGCGCGGTAGTCGGCACCTTCCTTGTCCATGCCGAAAGCATTCCATGCGGCGGGACGGAATATCTTTTCGTTCTCGACGTTGTGCATACATACGGGGATGCGCAGGATAGAAGCGAGAGTGATAAGGTCCTGTCCGATGTGGCCGTAGGTGATAGCGCCGTGGTTGGCACCCCAGTTGTTCATCACCGAGTACACGTCCTTGAACGCTTCGCGGTCGGGGCACAGACGGGGTACGAACCATGTGGTGGGCCAGGTGGGATCGGTGCGCATGTCGAGCACCTTCATGATCTCGGGATCAACATCGGCAGTCCATCCTTCGGCGATCTGGAGCACGGGGCCAAGGCCTTTGACAAGGTTAAGGCGCATCATGGTCACAGGCATACCGCCACGTGTGAGGAAGTTGGACGAGAAGCCTCCACCACGGAAGTAGTCGCGGTCGGCAGGATACCATGTGGTGGCTGCCAGGCAAGCCTCGGCATCGGCGGGTGTCATTTCCCAATGGGGTTTCATTACGGGATTGCCCTCGGCATCCGATACTTGTCCGGTGCCGTCGAGAGTAGTAGCACCCGAGTTGATGAGGTGGATCATACCACCGGCGGCACGTCCGGTGAGTTCCTTGCCGGTGACACGTTTCACAGCCTCGGGGCTCCAGTAGGTGCGCACGTCGCTGAAGAACTGGGCACGGTTGGTGAGAAGGTGGCCGAAGAGCATTGCTATGCCATTGCAAGCGTCATTCTCGGTAGCGAATACGAATGCCTCACGTATGCCGTTCCAGTCAAACGATGTGTTGAGCAGGGCCTCGGAGAAGTCGCCGTTGGGGTAGAAGTCGGTCCACTGGCGCTGACCCTGGAATCCTCCGGCGATGGCGTTGTGTCCGAGTGCCTCCTCTTTGTAACCCATCTCTTTGAGTTTGGGATTGCCTTGCATGAGATCGCGGATAATGAGAGTCATCTTCACCACGAATTCCCAGTCGGCATCTTTCTCCTCGCGGGTCTTTTTCTTTTCGGGACGGTTCTTGAAGTCCTCGCCTTCGCGGGGCTTGCAGTATTTCTCGGTCCATGCCATAGCCTTGGCATATTCCTCGTGGTCGTATATGCCGAGAGTGATGCGGCGGGCAACTTCGGTCATATCGACTGATTCGGCACGCATACCCAGATATTCCTGGATGAAATTGGGGTCAACGATTGATCCGGCGATACCCATGCATACCGATCCGATCGACAGATAGGACTTTCCGCGCATGAGAGCCACGGCGAGGGCGGCACGTGAAAAGCGGAGGAGCTTCTCGGCTACATCCTCGGGGATAGTGTTGTCAGCGAGATCCTGTACATTGTGACCATAGATGCCGAATGCGGGAAGGCCCTTCTGGGCATGAGCGGCGAGAACGGCGGCGAGATACACAGCGCCGGGACGCTCGGTGCCGTTGAATCCCCACACGGCTTTCGGCCAATGGGGATTCATGTCCATTGTCTCGGATCCGTAGCACCAGCATGAGGTGACTGATATGGTGGCGCCTACACCCTCGCGCTCAAATTTCTCGGCACAAGCGGCTGCTTCGGGCACACGGCCTATGGTGCTGTCGGCGATGACACATTCTACGGGAGATCCGTCGGGGTAACGGAGATTGGTCGATATGAGGTCGGCCACTGCTTTGGCCAGATTCATTGTCTTGTCCTCAAGACTCTCGCGGATGCCGCCTTGGCGGGCATCGATGATAGGGCGAATGCCAATTTTAGGATATTTGCTCATGGTATAATAGTAATAGTTTTATATTTGATATTATTACCGATAATATAAGTTTTTCAATGATATTGCAAATGTACGGAAAAGTTTTGAAAGAGTATCCGTCAAAATTGTTAGAAACTGTTTAAAATTCGTTTAACTCTATTTCCTTATTTCTTCACGCCGAGGAGGCTGCTTGCGTTTGTAACATTGCTTGAAGTCGCACAATCCGCACGAATATTCGAGTTTTCTCACTTTGTCCCCAAGCCCGAGCACACCGCTGACTGATTTTATCGGCAACATGAGGCTCGATAGGGTAAGTGTGACACCACATGGCTTACCGGTGGGAAATAGCGAGAACAATGTCTGCTGACCCGAGACATGCCATCCGCAGTAGCCGGGGCTGAAACGGTTGGTGTGATGCCATCCGGTCGTTGATAGGAGATTTTCGAGGGATAGCTCCATCATATCAGCGGTCTTTTCGGCGATAACACTGCCTATTGCATCGGCTATGAATGTCTTGACCATGTCTCCTCCTGAAGACACCGCCTCCAGATATTCTCCGAATTCCTTTCCGGCAGTGGCCACGAAAAATGCGTAGCGCTGAGAGCCACGCAGTTGGCGTGCGATGATCTTACCGATCGAAAAGTCATATCCCATAGCCGAAAGCGTGTCGGTGGCGGTATCGAGCGATCCGTCGGTGATGAAGAAGCAGTATCGTGCCTTGACAATACCGCTTATTTCCGAGAGCATGGCAAGGGTCTCTTCGGCAGTGGCCTCGTCGGGAGTCGCATTGCCATATCCCATCTGCTCATATATGTCGGCGGGCGATATGCCAAGGTCATTGTAGGATAGAGTGTTCTCGATCATGAGTTGTAGTCATGCAGGGCCTCGAAGAACGAGTCGATATTCTCCATAGGAGTGTGAGGCGGGGTGTCGCATCCGCTCGACAGTACGAAATTGGGGTAAGCGCTCATTTTCTTGAGCAGTTTAGTGGTTGCCTCGCGCATCTGGGTTGGGGTGCAGTCCTTGAATACCGATACCGGATCAAGATTGCCCATGGCAAGGGCTGTGGGCGGGACATCGCGAATCACTTGTTCCATATCACACTTGTTTCCGAAATGGTATGCCGCGGCTCCGGTTGCCACCATGGCTTCGGTACAGTGACCGGTGTTGCCACAGTTGTGGAGGAGCACAGCGAAATTATCATCCTGCACGCGGTCCACGATTCGTTTCACATAATCGGATGAGAAGCGTCGGCAATCATCGTTGGACATCAGTCCGGCAGCCGGTTCGGCCATCATCACGCCATTCACGCCCGCCTCTTTCTGTGCGAGGCAGTAGCGCAGGATGAATTCGGTACATTTCTCAAGCAGGGCGTGTGCCGCCTGGGGATCCTGATATATGAGCACCATGATTTCCGACATGTCATACAGGCGTCCCGCCAATGAAAACGGTCCGATACATCCACCTATCACCGGGCGGTCGGTGATGGCCCTTGCGGCGAGAAGATTGGCCTTTATGTATTCCGGTACACGTCCTGCCTTCAGCGACGGGACTTTGAGATTATATATGTCGTCGGCTGAATTAAGCATGTGGCCTATTACAGCCGGTACTTCATTTTCAGTAAAGGAAATCTCAGCCCCGAATGCCTCAGCCTCGACCGTGAGGTCCATTATCACAGTCGCGGCCGCTGTGGGATATTTATTAGCCAAGGCAACGATGGCATTGCAATGGGCAACTCCGTCCGAGACTGCTTTCAATACAGTGTCGCCGGTTATTTCAATTCCGGGATGCGTCATTACGGGAATTGCCACAACGTCCTTGCGGTCAATTATTTCCTGCATCCATCGGGTCATATCTATCTTCATGGTAAAACAGGTGTTTAGGAAATTTGACCGCAAATATACGCAAATTTGCTCTAACATATTGCTTATATTTTACACTTATTGTAAGAATAATTTTGAAGAATTACACAAATATCCCTAATTTTGCATAAAGTTAACCAGTGATACCATGAAACCGATCTTTTCAATAATCGGATTGTTGTTTGCCACGGCTTTTAATATGCAAGCCGGCGACATATATGTGTCGACATGCGGAAATGATTCATTATCAGGGCGTGCCGATGCCCCGTTGCGTACCGTAGCCGAGGCGATGAAGCGTGCCCGCGAGTGGCGTAGACTTAATGCGCCTGAGGCTGATGGAGATATACGCATAATATTATCCGATGGTGTCTACCGGCAAACAGAGCCACTTTTCGTGCGTCCCGAGGACAGCGGAAAGCCTGGCTCGGCCACTATAATCTGCTCGCCGGAAGGTGAGCAGGCTGTGATAAGTGGCGGTGTGGAGGTGACCGGCTGGAGGCAAGGTTGCGATGACAAGCGCATCTCGCCATCGTTAAGAGACAGGATATGGGTTGCCGATGCTCCTATGAATGGAAATAGAATGGTGGAGACCCGCCAGCTGTATGTCAACGGACGCAAGGCCGTGAGGGCATCCCAGTTTGAGCCGGGCAAGATGGAGCGGATGGTTGATTTCAATCCGTCGGAACTCACCATCACTGTGCCGGCACCTTCCATTGACCTGTCATCGGCCTCGCAGCTCGAGATGTATGTTCACCAGCGTTGGGCAATCGCAATACTTAGAGTGAAAAGCATCACCCCCGATGGCAATGGCAACGTGGTGGTGAGATTCCATGACCCTGAAAGCAGGTTGGAGTTTGCACATCCGTGGCCTCAGCCGGTGATAGGCGGAGAGAAGGGAAATTCATCCTATTATTTTGCCAATGCGCTTGAATTGCTTGACACACCCGGAGAATGGTATCAGGATTATCCCTCAGGACGCATATATTATTATCCGCGCGAGGGGGAGGAGATGAACCGCAGTAATGTGGTGATTCCGGTGCTTGAGACCATACTCGCAATTGACGGTACGCGTGAACGCACGGTGAGTGACGTGAGATTTGAGAATGTGGCGTTCGAGTATGCCGCATGGACCAGGCCCTCTCGCGAGGGACATGTCACGCTTCAGGGCGGATTCCGTCTCCTTGATGCCTACAAGTTAAAGGTACCCGGCCTGCCTGAGAAAGCGGAGCTCGAGAATCAGGCATGGATCGCCCGACCTGAGGCGGCTGTGACCGTAAGCCATGCTTCCGGAATAGATTTTGACCGCTGTCGTTTCAGCCATCTCGGCGCAACTGGCCTTGATTTTATCACAGCTGTCAAGAATTCGGAGGTTACGGCATGTACCTTTGAGGACATAGGCGGTACGGCATTGCAGATGGGAACATTCCCCGACGGAGGATTCGAGACCCATGTACCATATATTCCCGCTGTTGACAGCGATATATGCTCGGATATCACAGTGAGCGGTAATCTCATCACCGATGTCACCAATGAGGACTGGGGATGTGTGGGTATAGGAGCCGGTTACGTGCGCGATGTCACGATCAGTGACAATGAGTTGTCCCTCCTCAACTATTCCGGTATATGCGTTGGGTGGGGATGGACTTCACTTGAAAGCGGTATGCGCAACAACCGCATCACTGATAATTACGTGCATCATTTCGCTTCACAGTTATATGATGCCGGTGGCATATACACGTTGTCCAATCAACCCGGATCGGTAATATCTGGCAACAGAATCGAGAATCTTGTCAAGGCTCCTTATGCCACAAATGACCGCGGATTCTATATCTATTTCGATGAGGCTACCGATGGCTTCACTGTGGAAGGGAACCTGTGCCCCGATCCTGAGTTCGGATACAACCGGCCCGGTCCGGCGATGAAAATAAGAAACAATGGTCCTGATGTGAAACTGAACAACCGTTTCGCAGATAAATAAGAAAGATAAAAAGAAGATTATAGAGAATGAAACCTACGAACTATCATTTATTTGATTTTCTCGACTTTGATATTGAGCTGAGCAAGCCCGAGTCTCTGTGGAAAGCGTGCAAGCCTACAGCAGTGGAGGAGCATGACGGTGATATACATGTCACAGTGCCTTTCCAGAAGCAGATTTTAGCAAATGACATGGCTCCTGACACTGAAGTCCCGCGGGAGTCGCACACCATGATCATGCGCCAGTACGGTCCCAAGATACTGAGAGTATTCATGGGATTCGGCGACGTGGAGATGTCGGACAGTTCAGAGATGCTTATGCTCAATGAGCGTGTGGACAAACTGCCGCTCTCTGTGCGCTTCGAGGATGGCCAGTGGATAATATCCACCGAGCGCGAAGGGGAGATCCGTGCGGTAATCAATGTTCGCGAGCCTGAGTTGGATCGCTGGAGCGAGTTGCTTCCCGATCCGCAGGAGACTCTCGACCTGCGTCTGTACCCGGACGGAGAGCATGAAGTGCGCCTCGCTGCCTACGACCATTTCTCGCCCCCACGTTACGATGCCCTGCCCATAGCTTATTGCAAGCTCAACGGTGAGCGTGAACGTGCCACACTGTCGTTTGAATGCAAGCATGACGAGTGTTTTGGCGGTACAGGCGAGCGCTTTGCCAAGATGGACCTGAGCGGACAGACATTCTTCCTGAAGAATCAGGACGGACAGGGTGTAAACAACCGCCGCACTTATAAGAATATACCGTTCTACGTATCGAGCCGTATGTACGGAACATTCTATCATACCACTTCCCATAGCAAACTTTCGCTGGCCGGTCATTCTACCCGCTCGGTACAGTTTATGAGCGACCAGGCACTGGTGGATGCCTTTGTTATTGGAGGAGAAACTGTCGAGGAGATCATACGCGGATACCGTGACCTTACCGGCTATCCCACGATGCCTCCGCTGTGGAGCTTCGGTGTGTGGATGAGCCGTATGACATATTTCAGCGCCGAGGAGGTCAGCGGTATTTGCGATCGTCTGCGCGAGGAGCACTATCCCTGTGATGTGATCCATCTCGATACCGGTTGGTTCAAGACCGACTGGCTGTGTGAATGGAAATTCAACGAGGAGCGCTTCCCCGATCCCGAGGGATTCATACGCGGACTCAAAGATCAGGGATTCCGTGTGTCGCTGTGGCAGTTGCCCTACGTGGCACGTGATGCCGAACAGATTGACGAGGCTAGGGCCAATGACTATATAGCGCCTCTTACCAAGGAGCAGGCCTCGGAGGGATCCAATTTCTCGGCGCTTGATTATGCCGGAACAATCGACTTCACCTATCCTGCCGCCACCGAGTGGTACAAGAGTCTGTTAAAGAGGCTTCTCGATATGGGTGTGGTGTGCATAAAGACCGACTTTGGCGAGAATATCCACATGGATGCCGTATACAAGGGGATGAAACCCGAATTGCTCAACAATCTCTATGCCCTGTTGTATCAGAAAGCCGCCTACGAGATCACCAAGGATGTAACCGGCGACGGTATCGTGTGGGCTCGTGCTGCCTGGGCTGGATGTCAGCGTTACCCATTGCATTGGGGCGGTGACTCGTGCAGTTCATGGGACGGTCTGGCCGGATCGCTCAAGGGTGGATTGCATTTCGGCCTGTCGGGCTTCGCATTCTGGAGCCACGATGTGCCCGGATTCCATTCATTGCCCAATTTCATGAATTCGCCTGTCGAGGATGATGTGTACATGCGCTGGACCCAATTTGGCGTATTCTCATCCCATATCCGCTATCACGGTACCAGCAAGCGCGAGCCTTGGTTCTATCCGGCAATCGCCCCGCTGGTGAAGCGTTGGTGGAGACTCCGCTACTCGCTGATCCCCTATATACTGAAGGAGAGTGAGAAGTCGACCGTGAGCGGTTCGACGCTTGTCCAGGCCATGATATTCCACAATGCCGATGACCGCACCTGTCTCCACATCGACGATCAGTATTATTTCGGCGACAGCTTCCTGGTGGCTCCCGTGATGAACTCCGAAAATGTCAGGGACATATATCTGCCCGAAGGTCGTTGGGTGAACTTCTTTACCGGTGAGGTACTCGAAGGTGGCCGTTGGCTCAAGGATGTGTATGTGCCGATGGAGGACATGCCGGTCTACGTGAAACATGGAGCGGTTATACCGTTCTATCCCGAGGTTGTGGATTGCACCGATCAGATGGATCTCGACAAGACCGTGATGCTGACTGTAGGTGACGGATTTCGTGGCGTGTGGAATGAGTTTAAGGAACTGTTTTCCGATGCAGAATAATTAGGAGGAGCAATGATGAATACATGGAAAAAGAATCTTGAAGAGACCAAGAAACGCTATATAGACTGGTGGAACCATAAGGGTATCGTGCTCAACATGTGGGAGCATTTCCAGAATGGAGTGACTCCACATGCCGATGTGCCGGCTCCTGTTGCGCCTGTGGATCTTAACCAGAAATGGTTTGATCCGAAATGGCGTGCCGATTATCTCGACTGGTATGTGGCACACAGTTCGCTTAAGGCCGATATACTCCCTGTGGCCAATACCCATCTCGGCCCCGGCTCACTTGCCGCCATACTCGGCGGTGTCTTTGAGGGTGGCGAGGATACTATATGGATCCACCCCGACCCGAAGTACACGGATGATATAAAGTTTGATGAGAATCATCCCAACTGGCTTTTGCATAAGGAGCTTCTGAAAGCCTGCAAGCGCAAGGCCGACGGGCATTACTACGTGGGTATGCCCGACCTCATGGAGGGACTCGATGTGCTTGCCGCCATGAAGGGTACTGACAAGGTGCTTCTTGATACCGTGATGCAGCCCGATGTGCTCGAACGGCAGATGCGCCAGATCAATGAGATCTATTTCAAGGTGTTCGATGAGCTGTACGATATAATCCGCGAGGGTGATGAGATGGCGTTCTGCTATTTCTCCTCATGGGCTCCCGGCAAGATGGCCAAGATCCAGAGCGATATATCCACCATGATCAGCGTGGAGGATTACCGCCGGTTTGTACAGCCGTTCATCCGCGAGCAGTGCCAGCGTATCGATTATACCCTCTATCATCTCGACGGTGTGGGTGCCTTGCATCATCTCCCCGCACTCCTCGAGGTTGAGGAGCTGAACGCCGTGCAGTGGACTCCCGGTGTGGGCGAGCCTCAGGGCGGATCTCCGAAATGGTATGACCTGTACCGCCGTATTCTCGGAGCCGGCAAGAGCATCATGGCTTGCTGGGTGACTCTTGATGAGCTACGTCCATTGCTCGACAATATCGGTGGTGACGGCGTGCATCTCGAAATGGATTTCCATAACGAGGATGAAGTCGAGCAGGCCATGAAGATCGTAGAGGAATATCGTGGACGTCCGGCTATAAAAAGAGAGGAGACCGAAGCTATAAAGATTGACTCCCCGGCATTTGATGCTGATGCCGAAGTAGCGCGTATAATTGAAAAGGTCGAGAATGAAACTGTGGCCGAGCCCGAGGCTGTCACGGAAGCTGAACCCGCAACAGCAGGGGCTGTTCCGACCGCAGATCACTCGGTAGAGGTGTCATCTTCAGTTCCAGAGATCAAGGTCTCAGTTCCCGACAGTGTGAAGGAATTACATATTCATGTGCATATCCATGTCGATGGGAATGATGGAGCATCATCGTATGTACCTAAGATCAATATCACCAATTCCACATCAGCACCCAAGGAAGCTGTGGCTCCGAAAGGGGCGATGCGTCCCGTGAAGTTGACCTCGGCGTCTGAGCCGTGCCCGTGTTGCGAGCCTGAATCCAAGGTGGCCAAGGTGGATGCCGAGATGGCAGGTAAAGATGTGTTTGATGCGATAGTTGCAGGAAAGTCCGATGATGCGGCCAATGCTACCCGCCGGGCTATAGATGCCGGAGTCGCTCCGCAGGATATTATAAACAACCGCATGATCAGCGCCATGAGTGAAGTGGGGCAGAGGTTCCAGGATGGAAAGGCTTTCGTGCCCCAGCTCCTGATGGCCGGACGCGCCATGAAGTCGGCGCTCGAACTGCTCAAACCCATGATGGCTGGATCGGCCTCGACCACTATCGGCAAGGTTGTTATCGGTACAGTGAAGGGGGACCTTCATGACATAGGCAAGAATCTTGTAGCCTCGATGCTGGAGGGTTGCGGATTTGAGGTGATAAATATCGGTATAGATGTTCCGTCCGAGACATTTGTCGAGGAGGTGAGGAAATCACAGGCCGATATCCTGTGCATGAGTGCCCTGCTCACCACTACCATGACCTACATGAAGGAAGTGATAAAAGCTCTGGAAGATGCCGGTCTGCGAGACAAGGTAAAAGTCATGGTAGGTGGTGCCCCCGTCACACAGAATTTTGCTGACGAGATCGGTGCCGACGGCTATAGCGATAATGCCAACACTGCTGTGGCCCTGGCTCGTCGCCTCGTGGGAAAACAGTAAAATAGGAAACACTTAAATCTACATATCATACCCTATGAATGACTTATCATTGCGACCGATGGACTGGGCAGTCCTCATCGCATATTTTGTAATCCTTCTCGCAGTTGGCCTATGGGCCAGCTCGAGAAGCAAGAAGGGGGAGCATAAGTTCCTTGCCGGAAATTCCCTCAGGTGGCACCATATAGGTTTCTCCATGTGGGGAACCAATGTGGGCCCCTCCATGCTCATTGCCTCGGCCAGTGCCGGATTCACAGCCGGTATCGTGTCGGGCAATTATGCGTGGTATGCTTTCGTGTTCATCGCTTTGCTCGCTTTTGTGTTTGCTCCGCGCTATCTTGGTGAGAAGATCACCACGTTGCCTGAATTTATGGGTAAGCGCTTTGGCGAGTCGACCCGAAACATGCTTGCTTGGTACACCATTGTGACGGTGCTTATCTCATGGCTCGCGCTCACGTTGTTTGCCGGCGGTATCATCATCCGTCAGGTGTTCGGTATCCCCATGTGGTTATCGGCCTTTATACTGCTTGGTATCTCGGCGTTTTTCACCATACTTGGCGGACTCAAGGCCATCGCTTATACAAATGTATATCAGATGGTGTTGCTGATACTCGTGTCGGCCACGCTCACTATAGTGGGTATATGGCATCTCGGCGGAGAGTCGGTGGTGGGTGGAGTAAGCACCCTTGCCGATCCCGATGTTGTGCCCTCGCACTACTGGAATCTGTTCCAGCCCAATTCCCATAAGGAGTTCCCCTGGCTTCCGATTCTGCTCGGCTATCCCATTTCGGGACTGTGGTTCTGGTGTACCGACCAGTCGATGGTTCAGCCTGTACTCGCCGCCCGTGATATCAACGAGGGTCAGAAGGGCGCCAATTTCACAGGTTGGCTCAAGATTCTTGATGTGGCTATCTATATAATCCCCGGAGTGGTGTGTTTCGCATTGTGGCAGAAAGGTTTCTTTGGCAGTGCCACCATCGAACCTGACAATGCCTACATGACACTTGTGACTCATCTGTTCCCGGTAGGTATGGTAGGACTTGTGATCGCCGTGCTCACAGCCGCGCTCATCAGTACCATCGGATCGGCCCTCAATGCACTCAGCACAGTGTTCACGATGGATATTTATCTCAAGAATATCAACACCGGAGCCACGTCGAAAGAGATTGTCCGCACAGGTCATATCGTCACTATCGTAGGTGCCCTTGTATCGGTGGTTATCACTGTGGCGGTCGACAATATCAAGGGGATGGACCTTTTCAATGTGTTCCAGTCGGTACTGAGCTTCATCGCTCCCCCTATGGCAGCCGTGTTTGTGATGGGTGTGTTCTGGAAGCGGTGTACAACCCTTGCCGCCAATGTGGTGCTTACGTTCGGTACTATATTCAGTATCGGATGCGGAGTGCTCTACCTGTGGGTGATACCTCATGCTACCGAGCAGGTCCATTTCATGATGCTTTCATTCCTGATATTTGTGGTTCTTATCCTCAGTATGGTCGCTATCAGTTTTGCCGATAAGGCAGTTGCGGAGCGTGCTCCCATGGCTGTGGTCAAGACCAAGATGTCGGCAAGCGTGAGAATCGCTTGGATCGCCCTCGCATTGGTAATGATATCACTATACATATTCTTCAACGGAAACTAATCATATAACAATATAAGATTATGACAGCTAATTTCAAATCTCCGCTCAGCGGAATCATCCCTCCCCTCGTCACACCTCTCCTCGGCAATGATCAGCTCGATGTTGCCAGCCTTGAGAACCTCATAGAACACCTTATCGCCGGTGGCGTGCATGGACTTTTCATCCTCGGTACCACCGGTGAGGAGCAGAGCCTGAGTTATCGTCTGCGCAAGGAGATGATACATGAGACCTGCCGCATCAATGCCGGACGTCTGCCGGTGCTTGTATGTATTACCGATACATCGATTGTGGAGAGTGCCAATCTTGCCAAGGTTGCCGCCGATTGCGGAGCCTCAGCCGTGGTGAGCGCAGCTCCTTATTATTTCGCAACCGGCCAGCCTGAGCTCGCCGAGTTCTACGAGGATCTTCTGCCCCTGCTTCCCTTGCCTCTGTTCCTCTACAATATGCCCAGCCATGTGAAAGTGAACTTCTCGCCGGCTACCATACATCGTATTGCCGAGAATGAGAAGGTGGTGGGATTCAAGGACAGTTCGGCCAACCTTCCTTATTTCCAGTCGGTGATGTACACCATGAAGGACCGTCCCGATTTCGCTATGCTGATGGGTCCCGAGGAGGTGACAGCCGAGTGTGTGATGCTTGGTGCCCATGGCGGTATTAATGGCGGCGCCAACATGTTCCCCGAGCTGTACGTGGCTATCTATAATGCCGCCAAGGCCGGAAATCTCCAGGAGGTGTGGCGCCTGCAACAGTACATCATGCAGATCAGTACTTCGATCTACAGTGTCGGCAAGCATGGCTCAAGCTATCTCAAGGGTCTCAAGTGTGCATGTTCGCTGCTTGGCGTGATCAAGGATGACTTTGTGGCCGCTCCGTTCCATAAGTTCAACGAGCCTGAGCGTCGCAAGATCCAGGAGGCTCTCGACCGTCTGCCCATACGTGACGGAAAGCTCATTTTCTAAAAACACCATAAACCGGACTCAAGTTGGGATTCCCATTGAATCCCAACTCGAGTTTCTTTAATCTAACCTTATAATTTCCGATGCGAGAGTAGATGTCTCGATTGGATTCCATGCCATGAATTTTATTGATATTATAGTATTTCTAATATTTACTGTCGGAACTATCCTGTTTGGCTACATGTTTGGCCGTAAGAAACAGAGCAGTGACGAATTTACCAGGGGCGGAGGCAAAGTCCCCGGATGGATAGTAGGTCTTTCCATTTTTGCATCATTCTGCAGTTCGATTTCATTTTTAGGATATTGCTCATCGGCGTTCATGGGCAACTGGAATGCGTTTGTGTTCACTATCTCCATATTGCCGGCAGGATTGCTGGCGATGTATTATTTCGTGCCGTTCTACAGATCGCTGGGCAGCATCAGTGCCTACAGCTATTTTGAGAAGCGTTTTGGCCGCTGGGCCCGTTTGTATGCGTCGGTTTTCTATCTCTTTACCCAGGTGTGCCGTTCGGGAGCCATTCTGTTTCTCCTTGCGGTGCCTATGAATGTGCTTATGGGGTGGAGTATTCCTCTTGTCGTCACCGTCACAGGTCTCGGCATCATCCTGTACAGTCAGAAAGGCGGATTGAAGTCGGTGATATGGACCGAGGCTCTCCAGGGAGCAATTCTTGTGGTGGGAGCTGTGATATGCCTGATCACCCTATATTGGGGTATGCCCGAGGGTCCTATGCAGGCTATAAATATATGTATGGAGCATAACAAGTTCTCACTCGGAAGTTTTGAGGGTGGTATCGTGGAAAGCACATTCTGGGTATGCCTCATATATGGAATGTTCACCAATCTCAATAACTTCGCCATTGATCAGAGCTATACCCAGCGCTATTGCGCGGCTCCGTCGTTGAGCGAGGCCCGTAAGAGTGCATTCTGGGGTTCGCTGCTCACGTTGCCTGTCAATCTCATACTTTTCCTCATCGGATCAGGTCTTTTTGCATTCTATTATATCAATTCAGGATCGCTTCCCGAGGGGATCAAGAGTGATTATGTGTTCCCCTATTTCATTATCAATGAAATGCCTGTGGGCCTTGTGGGTCTGCTCATCGCCTCGATATTCTGTGCCGGTATGAGCACGGTGGCCACAAGTGTGACATCCTCGGGTACTATTGTACTTACCGATTTTTATTCCCACATGTTCCCAAATTCCAGCGATGCCCGCAAGGTCATAGTGTTGCGTGTCGCTTCGGTTGCAGTGGGTATTCTTGGCATTGGTGTTGCACTGTGTTTCCTCTTGGTGGATAATGCACTTGATGCCTGGTGGGCATTGAGCAGTGTATGCTCGGGCGGTGTGCTCGGCATGTTCCTGTTGGCGTTCCTCTGTCCTAAGGCTAAGAAATGGCATGTGGTGCCCGGAGTGGTCGTAGGTGTGGCTTCGCTTGTGCTTATCGCGCTTCAGACCAAGCTCACCGACTGGTGGGGAATACCTCAGTTTGTACATATCAATCTGAGTATCGTGATCAGTACTCTTCTTATATTTATGATAGGATTTATACTTGCACGGTTCTTTAGCAAGAAATAATTTAGTATAGAGGATCTTTAGTATAGAGGGGAAAGTGTAGCGTCGGTCACCACACTTTACCCTCGATTCTTAAAAAATAAAAAACTCTGACCCTCAGGTCTTAATTTTCACCCACTAAACGACATTATCGCAACATATCACCCACATCGGTACCTTACCTTTGCCGGTGATATGAAACCAACGAGCCACAAGGTTACACACCTACGCAAAAGAATCCGTCGCCCCGACATCTGGTGCCCCCCATTCTCACGTTTTCTCGGCCGGGAACTCTCCCCCGTCGAGAAAAACGTCATATCCCGGCTCGAACGCACTCGCCGACTATCCCGCCCGCGCCCATCGTCATCGTCGACCCAAAAGGCTACGACTAAAGGAGATTGTCCATTTTGCGTTGAAACAGATCCACCCAAGCCTGATCTTGAACGGTTAATAGCCTAAAAGATGAGATTTATTAGACATGTTTTTTTGCTCACCATTTTAAATTAAAAATATAATCCTTAACTTTGCGACATGGTTGGCTTAACACCAATCATGTCACATATTTGTAAAAGAGGCGTTAAGTCTTCATCTTGTTGGTGAAAAGCGTAGGAAACTTAATCACATGAATACAAGAGATGGCCTAACGGTCTCCACGCATATAGCGTGGGGCTGTTAATCCACATCTGTATTCAAAGGTATTCCTACCACCTTCACCATAGGACGTGGCTTACAGCTCCACGCTTCTATGTATAAACATAAGAACCTTCCACTCAAGAAAAAGAGCTGTATTGGGTGATTTGATATATGTTATAAAGTATCGATTTTATCGAAAATTTCATGAGGGCAAAGTCCCTCCATCCAATCAACTTTCTAATAAACCTTAATTCTCTTGAAACATGGGTAAAATTTATTCTGTGATATTGTCCCTATCCATGGCACTTGTGATCGTAGGATGCAAGGACAATAATGAAGAAAACATCGTCAAGGATGACGATAAAACTGAAAATGTAACTACGCCTGCTTATGACGTTATAACTACAGAATGTAGCATAGGAACAATTAGTAATCCAACCGAGTTTTATGCAGGATGTAAGATTGAGTCAATTGTCGAGCAGACAGAAATTTCTGACGGCAAAATTCTCATAAAATCCAACTCGAATGACTGTGTTCAGACCTTTTTTATCTCAGAGGGCGATGATGTATATATGGCTGTGCGCACTCCTGTTTTCCCTAATACGAAAATAGAATTTAATGCTGAGTCCACAGCGTTAGCTCTTGTTATGATGAATCCATTGTACTCTCCGTTACAGATAGATAGTTACGATGAAGTATATAAGCGTATTACAAATAGTCAAGCCTACACTTCTCTATTGTATGAGGTCGAGAAACTGATCAAGGCAAAGCATGATATTCTTGACGAAAATAACACCGAAATGATAATGGCATTAGGGAATTTGATGGAAGATCTGCTTAAAGACTTTAATCCTGATAAATTTGACGGTTCTGGGGCTGTTGTTCTTGATCCAATATCTTCAGGCGACACGCAATCGCGAGGTAATTATACCAATCCCAATATATACCCGATATCTGCCTCGATATATGGAAATAAATTGGTCTTGAAGAATACAGGACTCACACCATCGTATTATGGTTCAGTGACTCTTCCCGATGGTGGTATCCAGGAATTCAGTGTAATTACCGCTGACGATTGGGGCATCAGACAATGGGTTCTGCACAACCAAATTCATTATGGTTCAGAGACTGAATTCTATTTTGATAAAGAGGGGGAATACAAGTTCAATTTATCTCGGACCAACAATCGGGCACTACTCGATATGTGCTTACGAATCGGCTATAGCACTATAACCACATTAGGATTAGCAGTCAACGATCCCACTGATTTCACACAATTCATAATTAATAATTGTGGCTCATTGCTAATAACAATCCGTGACGAAGATATTTGGGGCATATTAAGACAAGTCTCAACAACCGTTTGTGATTATCTCTCATCGGACCATTCTGAAAACCTCATAAAAAACGGGAAGTGGAAAAATATTCAGAGAATCGGAAAAATCGGATCCAGATTTTTTCTTATTTATAATACAGTCAAGGGTACAACTAATATCATAAATCGTATTGCATACTGCTTGGAATCTCCTGAGGAATTAAACTTCTGTCTATGCTACTATGACAACGAGGTTGGAACATGCACTACAGCCAAACTTTTTGTAGCATCCGGAGATAATCAGACTGGACAAGCGGAGAAGAAACTATTGTTGCCTTTAAAAGTTTATATCCAAACAAAGGGGGATGATGGCATGTATTACGAATCAAGTAGTTATCATAAAATACAGTTTAAGGTATTGGAAGGTAATGGTCATCTGACAGAAGAAGTTGTATCAGCTGAAGGTAGTAGGGTTGCAGAAACCGAATGGTATTTGGGAAAAGAGGGGGATCAATTGGTTGAAGCCGTTATTATCGATCTGATTACAAATACTGAAATCTCCGATCCTGTATATTTCAAGGCAACCATAACCGAGGCCGATGTCACTATCAGATTAGACTGGAGTTCGGATGCCAAAGAAATAGATCTTGACCTTCATGTTGTAGATCCGTATGGAGAGAGGATATGGTATGATAATATGAAATCCGCATCAGGTGGAGAACTTGACAGAGATGACACTTCCGGCCCTGGTCCTGAACATGTGACATGGAAAGATGCTCCGGTTGGTAACTACAAAATATATGTGCACTACTATGACAGCGATGAGGACAGCGATTTTAATGATTACGATAATCGTTATCACTCAGTTGTACAATATAAAGTCACAGTTTCTGCTGATGAGATCGACTATTTGCCCAAGTCTGGTTTCATTGCTTACGATGAGATGGTGCCAGTAGGTCAATTCATCGTTGGAGGATCTAAATCTCGCACAGATCTCGATGATTTCAATACTTGGGATCTCAATGATATATTAAAAAGCATCCGAGGAGCAAAGAAACGTAATTTAAGTTTGAAACATTAGAAACTGTTTAAATTTATTTGATAAAGATTTTGAGAGTATTATCGAATGGCATTTTGTTTGTGATGAAGGAGTGTAGCTGTAGCTACATGACTGAAGAACGAGCAAAATGACAACGATAAGACTCTCAAAAGCATAGTGAAATGAATTTTAAACAGTTTCTTAAACGCCTTATTGATAATGCCCGTTGCCACCTGCCTAAATTTCATGTCTATGGAGGATAAGCGACGGGCATATATTTTTATGCTTTAAAAACCATGTAATTATTTGGCTTAAAAAATTTTGCCTATACGTCTCTATACTTTTCCCCTCTATACTCAAAACCTTTGGTCCTTTAGTCTTAATTTTACCCACTAAACGACATTATCGCACCATATCACCCACATCGGTAACCTACCTTTGCCGGTGATATGAAACCAACGAGCCACAAGGTCACCCACCTACGCAAAAGAATCCGTCGCCCCGACATCTGGTGCCACTCATTCTCACGATTTCTCGGCCGGGAACTAACCCCCGTCGAGAAAACCGTCATATCCCGGCTCGAACGCGCCCGCCGACTCTCCCGCTCGCGCCCGATCGTAATCGTCGATCCCAAAGGCTACGACTCCACCCAACTCCTCAGGAGCTACCTCGACTACCGCCTCGCAACATCCCCCGAGGGCGCAACCGCGCTCCTCTACCTCTCCCAGGAGGGCAAAAGGCGTGAATTTGGAGGCATGTACCCCGAATACACCGGCTACACCCGCCGTCAGGTCAAAACCCTCCACAAACGCATCCGTTACGCATCCTACTCCCGCCCCGACAGCGTCCGAGGCACCTCCCCAGCCTTCATGCTCCTGCTCAACGCCCAGGAATATAAAGGCTTCTCACCCATGCAACCCAACCCGGGGAAATTCCTCAGCCTATGCTCCGCACTATTCCCATTGCTGTGCCGCATCGGCTTCCTTGTCATACACATAAACGTCGACAAGGAACAGATCCCCGCCTTCTTCTACCTCGGCCTCCAGGGGCACACCACCCGTAAGCCCCCGAAACCCGAACCACCGGTCGAGACCACAGTGATTGTGCTGACCGACCCAATGTCCATCCTCCGCTGGAGCCTGCCCACCCGAGAGGGCCCGCCCGGCCTCACATCGGACGAGGCACCAAATCCCCCACCACCCATACCCATCTAAGCGGAGAGCCGACCTCCGCCGTTCCACCCGGAACCAGCAATAAGGTTACAGA
>JAMPHR010000004.1:299728-336413 GCA_023663345.1 Paenibacillus sp.
AAACTCCAGACCCGCTTCGCCGACTACCGTTGATATTCAGCAGAGCTGAAGGTTATAAGGTTAAGAGTTTAATGGTTTATAGGTTTAGGAGTTTATAGGTTTAAACGACAGCATGATAGCTAATCACTATACTCTATACTTCCCCCTCTATACTAAACTCTCAAACCTCACGGATTAAAGCTAAAGATATTTATAGAGATTATATGAGTTCCTGAGAAGGTACTGATTGATAGGCCGGTTGTTTCAGCCGTGCTTCTAAGGTAAAAAAGATTGGTTAATTAGATAGGTATAATTGGTAAAAAAGTTTTCTTTTTTGGTTTTGATTTTGGTTAAATGCAATTCTTACGATAGTCCATTGACGTTAGATATTCAGCCCTGTTGCCGGTAGGCAATGGGGTTGAGTGTTTTTATAGAGGTGAACCGGGCATTATGTTTCAACGAGATTACAGCCGGGGGTGTTGTAATAGGAGTGTAATAATCGTGATGGCGATGTAAAGTTTTGAGCGTTAGCTGTGTATCATGAACGTGAATGAGAATTTTGTGTATTTTTTGTTAAGTTTACATTCTGTTTTGTTGAAATATGTAACAGTTTTGTAACTTTGTATAGAGTTAATCTACTTACATCATTCTAATTTCTACTAAAAAACTGTTTTGTTAATGAATCACTACGATAATGACCGGTTGATGAACCTGAGGAGCAATCTCCTCGATTATGCATTCTCCCTGACTTCGGACCATGCTTTGGCTCACCAGCTTGTTGACGAGAGTACGACAAGGGCCTTTGATGGTGAGACAGCGGCAGGGGATGATGTTGAGTTGAAGAGGCGCGTCATAAGCCTCATGCACGCGATCTATGACCGTAAGTATTCCCGGATGTCGGGATGTGTCACTGACAACGTGGAGCGCTATGACGAGGATATATATACGATAAATCTCACTGCCGGCTACAGCGCGGAGATAGAGGGTGCCGTGAGTGGCGAGGAGGCTACGCATGTGTTCAACTCGCTTGCCGACCGCTACCGTGTGCCCGCCATGATGTATTTTGTGGGCTACAGCCACGATGAGATAGCCTCGGAGACAGGAATGTCAACCGGGGAGATAGAGAGCCGCCTGGCGTATTGCAAAATGTGGCTCAGGACGGTGCTGTCGCTTTAGTGCCTGGCCTCGTGTAGTGGATGACGCTTATGCTGTGGCGGATTCCTACAGAGGTGCTAAAGGCATCGTTTCAAACAATCACAAAACAAATGGCGCGGATCAAGAGCGATCCGCGCCATTCACGTATTTATTTGAGTGTGGATATCTGAATCAGGGTCACACCATGGAGTAGGGAAGCGACAGGATTATTTCTTGTCGGCTGCCTTGGTGTAGCGTGCGTTGAGACCCTCGATCACTTCCTTGGTGATGTCGAGAGCGGGGTTGAAATACACGCCGGCATTCTTGTAGAGGATGGCATCGTATTTGCGGGTGGCGTTATATTCCTTGATGAACTTCTCGATGGAGTCGCTGAGCTGCATCTGCTGCTGGGCGAGCTCGTTGTCGGCATTGCGTCCGAGTCCGGCGAGATAGTTCTCGGCGTCCTGCTGCATCTTCTGGAGCTTCTGCATGTCGGCGTTATAGCTTGCCTCGGTGAGATAACCGTTGGACTGAGCTTTCTGCTGTATCGAAGCGGCGAATTTCTGGATCTCCGCTCCCTTGGAATTGCGTGCGTTTTCGATGCGCTGCATTGCGCGTACAGTAGCATCCTGCACATCCTTGGCGAGCTGATACTGAGAGAGCACCGAGTCGCTGTCGATGTAGCGGATGTTGATAGATGATGTTGTCGCGCCATCGGCCGGAGTCGCTGTGCCGGCGGCAGGAGTGGCTGAGCTGTTGTCGGCGGCAGAGTCTCCTCCGCAAGCGGTCATGCTCAAGGCCATTGCGCCAAGGAGCAGCGAGGAAGCTGACATTGCTAACTTTTTCATGTCAAAAAAATCTGTGATAAAATAGGGTAATAGAATTACTTTTGAATCTTGTAGAGAGTATTGTATATGTTTCACAGGTCGTGGTGGCAACCTATGCCCCGGCGCTTCAGCTCGGCACTGTCGTGAGCATGCCCCGAGGGGAACCGGCCTCCTTTGACAAAGAACACCTTCACGCCAAGCAGCAACACAGCCATAGCCAAAAGTATAGCCGCAAGGCTTATTGAGAGTAGGATAGTCATCATCTTTAGAGCTTTTCCACTGCAAATGTAGTGATTTTGGCCTAATAATAGTGCCTATATCAATTTTATTTTATAATTTAGTGGTGCAATTAAGTATTTTTTGTACTTGATTCTCGCATGAGCTAAAAATTTCTAAAAAACACGATATATTCATTTAACACCTATTTCTGATATATGGAAATCAAAGATCTTCAGCCTCAGGCCGTGTTCTCGATCTTCGACGAGATCACCCGTATCCCCCGTCCCTCCAAGAAGGAGGAGAAGATACGCGCCTATCTTCTTGAATTTGCCGAGAAGCACGGCATCGCATCCAAGACCGATGCGATAGGTAACGTTGTGCTCAGCGTGCCCGCTACCCCCGGACACGAGGACGCGCCCACTGTGATCCTGCAGGGACACATGGACATGGTGTGCGAGAGCAACGACAAGAGTTTCGATTTCACAACCCAGCCTATTCCCGCTTATGTGGACGGCGAGTGGATCAAGACCAAGGGTACCACCCTCGGTGCCGACAACGGTATCGGCGTGGCCGCATCGCTGGCTATACTTACCGACAAGAGTTTTGAGCACGGTCCGATCGAGGCCCTCTTCACCATGGACGAGGAGACCGGCATGACCGGAGCCAACAATCTTGGCGAGGATATGATCACCGGCACCATGCTTCTCAACCTCGACTCCGAGGATGACGCCGAGATCTTCGTGGGCTGTGCCGGCGGCATCGACACCCAGGCATTCTTCACCTACAACCGCTCGTTCGCTCCCAAGGATTTCCTTTATTTCCGCATCAATGTGGAGGGTCTCAACGGTGGCCACTCGGGCGGCGACATCCATCTGGGCCGTGCCAATGCCAACAAGCTGCTCGCCCGCTTCCTGTTCCGCCTCTCGGGCAAGCATGAAGTGGTGATTTCGGAGATCGACGGTGGTAACCTGCGCAACGCTATTCCCCGCGCCGCACATGCCGTGATAGGCGTACACACTTCCAAGAAAGAGAGCATGCGTGTGGATCTCAACAACTATATCGCCGAGCTCGAAAATGAGTATGCCGGTCTCGAGCCCAACCTCAAGCTCACAATGGAGAGCGTGGATACCCCTGACTTCGCTATCGATCAGGAGACCTCCATCAACCTCGTGCGCGCCATCTACAGCGCTCCCCACGGAGTTGTATCAATGAGCCGTGACCTCGAAGGACTCGTGGAGACCTCGACCAACCTCGCTTCGGTGAAGATGGTAGCCGACAACACCATCGTGATCACCACCAGCCAGCGTAGCTCGGTGGAGTCGCGCAAGCTCGATATCGCCGGCCAGGTCGAGGCCCACTTCCTGCTCGCAGGTGCCCGCGTGGAGCATGGCGAGGGATATCCCGGATGGCAGCCCAACCTCGAGTCGCCCATCATGAAGATCACACGCGACGCCTACAAGGAGCTTTACGGAATCGAGCCCGCCATCAAGGCTATCCATGCCGGACTGGAGTGCGGACTGTTCCTCACCAAGTATCCCCACCTCGACATGGTATCGTTCGGTCCCACACTTCGTGACGTTCACTCCCCCTCGGAGCGTATGCACATCCCGGCAGTAGAGCGCTTCTACGGCCAGCTCAAGCGCACTCTCGAAAAGGTGGCCGAGCTTAAGAAATAAGCATCCGTTAACATTTATTATGAAACGCCCGGCAGAGGCCGGGAAGAGATGAAATATCCCCGTCAGGGGGGCCTGAAATGGAGGTGAGGCATGTGTCACGGCGGTAAAACCGCATGGCCCATGGCTCACTTCCAAAATTTTTTCAAACCTAACACACAACAAATCGGCCACTTACTACGTTATAGAAAAATAGTGCTCTCTCCAGGGCAGGATGAAGCACGTGGCAACATGTGCCATGTATCCCGCTCCCGATAGTCGCTATACTACAGTTATCCCCCTATGCGCCGCGACTGGCGCGCAAGGGAATTGTCGAACTAAAACCATTCTTATGCTACATCGTGCAGCCCTGCTCGCAGCAACGGTGTTAGTCTCCTCAGTGATCTTCACTATGAATGGCGACGGTAATTCGCACACAGCCGATCTGCCCTCGCACGAGACACCGATTGCCCTGGCAAAACAGCTCACAGAGCCGAATGACACTATTCACACATTGACCGAAGATGACTTCCGTGAAGTGGCCCAGTCGCTGGGCGTGGAAGTCGCAGCTATCAAGGCCGTCGTAGAAATTGAAGCCGGCCGCACTCACGAGGGGTTTTCCGCTCCGGGCAAACCGCTCATCAATTTTGACCTCACCATGTTCCGCCGTTTTGCCACCCGGCACGGGGTCAATCTATCAAAGTATGGCAAGTCCCACTCGGTGGTGTTCAATTCCCACCGTGGGTCGCAGAAGCAGGCCAACCGCCGCCTCGAAGCCGCAAAGTCGATACATCCCCATGCCGCTATCGAGGGCACATTCTGGGGAATGTTCCAGATAGGCGGATTCAATTGGAAGAAATGCGGAGCCGAGAGCATCGACCAGTTCGTGGAACTGATGTCGAGATCGGAACGCGACCAGCTCGACATGTTTGCCAGCTTCATTTCCTCGACCGGCCTGCTCAAGCATCTGCAGTCCAAGAACTGGGCCGCCTTTGCCCGTGGTTACAATGGCCCGTCCTACGCCCGTCGTGCCTACCACACCCGCATGGCCTCGGCTTACAACCGCTACAGCAAGCTGGCCGACCAGCCTGCCGATGACGGGGCCGACGACCTGGCTCAGGCCGAGGGTTGACAAGAACCTTCCGCGCCGCCCGGCGCGTGACATCAAAAAAATATTGCCGGATATCGTGCTTATGACGACATCCGGCAATACTCTTTTTATGAATTTAAGTCAGGTTTAAAACTTATCAATAGTTCTCGGCCTTACGCTCGAAGTGGCCCTGATCCTTGCCACATACGGGGCATTTCTTGGGCGCGTTCTTGCCTTTGTGGACGTATCCGCAATGCATACACTGCCATTCCTGCTCCTCGTTGTCGCTCGAGAATTCCTGATCCTCGGTGAGACGCTCGAGCAGACGCAGGTAGCGCTTCTCGTGCTCGATCTCCACCTTGGCCACCATCTTGAAGAGAGCGGCTACATCGGGGAAACCTTCATCCATGGCGGTCTGGGAGAAGTTGGCATAAAGATCGCTCCACTCCTCGCGCTCGCCGGCGGCGGCTTCGCGCAGGTTGGTGATAGTGTCGCCTACAACACCGGCGGGATAGCCGGCCTGGATGGTGACAACGCCACCCTCGAGCTTGCTGAAGAACAGCTCGGCGTGGCTCATCTCCTGTTTTGCTGTAATCTTGAATATTTTGGCGATCTGACGGTAGCCTTCCTCTTTGGCCTTTTTGGCAAAGAGGGTATATCGGGAACGGGCCTGGCTTTCGCCGGCGAATGCTGCGAGCAGGTTCTGCTCGGTGCGGGTGCCTTTAAGTGATTTCTTATCCATTTTGGAGTATGAGAGTTATATGATTATTTTAATAAAAAATACCGGGGAGCCGATGCTCCTCGGTAAATATAACAATCCATATTCTGCAATGGTTCACGCCCGAGGGGATAAATCGCGAAAATATTACAGGAATACCGATTCCACTGTAATATAGCCTGTTATATCCGGAGAAGAGGGTGTCACACTATGGATCTCGGATCGCGCTGTCCGCCATACATCGAGTCGATAACCTCGGCAAAGACGTCGCCCGGAGCGATGGAGTCAAACAGTGTCATGCACGATCTCACTTTCGAGGCATCGATCTCCCCGAGGATGCGTTCGGGCGACCGGTCCTTATGCGTCAGCAATGCGGCTGTGATTTCCCTGAGCCGTGGCCCCAGCACCGGATGCGAGAGATAAGCCTCAGCTTCCGCCCGATCCCTGATTCCGAAGTAGTGTGACATGCGGCTATACCCGAGTCCGCGGAGTTGTGGGAATATGTACCATATCCAATGGGAGGATTTCCGTCCGGCCTTGATCTCCTCCAGAGCGAGGTTGTAATCACACATGGCAGTGTCCTGCGCCACTACAAAGCGTTCTATTGAGTCATCAATATTGTAGGATTCCATAATAAAGGGGATAAAAAGTGAATAAAGGGATAAAAAGAGGAAGGTGCTCAAGCATCAGCCTGAGCACCTTCCCGTGTATTGATATTTTTTGGATATGTCCGGCTGAGGACTTATCAGTGTTTGCTGGTCATGATCTCAAGGATCAGGCGGTCGGTTTCGTTCATGCCGTCGCGACCGATGTGGGTGAGGTTATGGATGGTGCGGTCCACGTCATCATCGATGATGCCCTCTACCGAAGTCACGCTCTGACCCTCCATTGCCATCATGGCCGAGATGATGGCAGTGGAAACACCGCTCGACAGTTTCATGGCACAGCTGGGTTTAGCGCCGTCACAGATCATGCCGGTGAGATTGGCCACCATATTCTTGGCTGTGGCGGCAATCTGGTCGAAATCACCGCCCATCAGGTAGCATATACCGCAGGCCGAGCCGGTGGTAGCGACCACGCATCCACACAGGGCTGAGAGCCTACCGAGGCTCTGCTTGATATATATTGCAGTGAGGTGACTCAGGGCGAGGGCGCGGATTGTCTGCTCCTCGGTGGCCGAGATCTCCTCGGCATACACTACCACAGGCATTGTGGCGGCTATGCCCTGGTTGCCGCTGCCGCTGTTGCTCATCACGGGGATGGGAGCGCCGGCCATGCGGGCGTCACATGCGGCAGTGGTGTAGCTGAGTATGCGGGAGAAGGGGCTGTCGCCCATTATGGTGCGCTGGCGGTCGCAATGCAATGTGCGGCCCACCGAGTGACCATAGTTGCGGGTGAGCGACTGCTCGGCTATGGCTTTATTGAGTTTCTTTGCTTCGAGGATGAAACGGAGTTCATCAATAGGAGTTGTGGTGGCAAACTCGTACACTGTGCGCATATCCAGCTCCTCGTCCTTAGATTCCTCGGCGGCTGTAGCCGTGGAGGACTTTCCGAGCAATTCCTCGCCGTTGCGCGAGATGTGTACGAAATTGGTATGTCCACCCGATATCACGGCGGTGGCCGAATTGCCATCCTTGTCGGTAGCCTCTACCTCGACATACAGCTTCTCGGTGATACCTTTCTTAAGGTTGATCGATATGCGGCGCTCGTCGATATATTTCTTTCCGGCTTCCACCGCTTCGGGGGTAACGTCGCGGAGCACTTCAAGGTTGTATTCCGAGCGTCCGATGGTCACACCGAGGGCTATGGCGATAGGAAGGCCTATCATGCCTGTGCCTGGGATACCCACGCCCATTGCATTCTTCAGAATGTTGGCACTCAGGTGAATGTTGACCTTTTCAGGCACTGAGCCGAGCACTTCGGCACACTTTGCCGCACACAGGGCCACTGCCACGGGTTCGGTACAGCCCATGGCCGGAACCACCTCGCGGTTCATCAGGGCGATGATTGACTGGCGTTTCTTTTCAGGAAGCATGATTTTAAGGTTTTTACAGCTTAATGGAGTGTTTTGATAATATGTAGGGCAAAGATACGTTATTTATTCTGAATATCGTATTGAATGGCTCAATAAATTATGCTTATAGTTTTTCAGATAAGCATTGATTCATTACCTTTGTGATATCTTTAACCGAAAACAACATACATACATATAAACACAGCAGATGCTTATACGATCAATATTGCTATCTATCCTTGTCATGACGCTGTACTCATGCAATTCCGATATTTTCGTGGACGATTTCACCCCCGATGTCACCGATCTGGTGCTTGGCGGGGAGGATGATTCGCGGGTTATACGATTCCATTCCGACGACTGGAATAATCTTACTCTGGCCTGTGGTGATGCGGGGACCGGCGCTGTCATGACAGTGACACCAGTAGGTGGCGAACCGTTCATAGGCAAGACTCTTATAGGCGACGGCTCGATAGTGCTGAAAGGTGAACTTATCGACATGTCGGTCACGCGCCGTGGAGCAGCCGTGACAGTGCATGTCAATTATGCCGTGGGGCGTGGTGATATCCACATGATGCTTGTCGCTTCCAATGATGACACTAATGTGTCGCAGGACATAGACATGACCGTAAGTCGCATCAACGGCCTGGAGATAGAAAGCGTTGATTATACGTTGTACTCGTGGGGATCCACAATGCACAAGGATGCTTATGAGCTCGCTGAGTTTTCGCTCCCGTCAAGTAAACCGTCGCAATCGTGGCAACCGGTATTGCCCGGCGGCTTGCTCACGTTCTATAAGATGTCGGTGTTCAGTGACGGGGAGGAGTATCTGTCGGCCCTTATCGGACAGAAAGTTCCGGTTCCTACCAAGACCCGATTGGATTGGAGCGACTGGGAGTTGAGGGGCGATTCCGTCAAGATCATGCGCGATCTCAGCTATACTCATCTTCAGCACTATCCACCTATTCCACCGGTGGAGGTGCAACCGGGATCGACGGTGACATTGTGGAATGTGACCGAGGATATTATATTTGATTTCGAAATTAAGGTAAGAAACAGATTTACAGGCGTGACCCGCATCGTACCGATGAAACTTTCCATGGATCAGACTGAGGAATACGCATACACAACAAAATGAAACGTTTATTCTACACTATATTCGCATCGGCATTGTCGCTGATCATCCCCTTGACCTCTGTGGCAACGGAACAGGCCGACACGCTAAAAAGTCGCGGAGTGGTCGACCCCACACTCAGCGTGGGTGTCAGAGCCTTGAAGATACTTCCTACCAATGTGTTCCTGCGCGGGTCCAATGAGAAAGGCGAGCGGTTGAACTCATCGTTTGCTCCTGTGGTTGAATTCACCGTGAGAAATGCTCCCGGTTCCCGTTATGGCCGGTGGTATCCCACTGCCTATCAGGGTATAGGAGCCGGTGTTCAGTTCTCACAGCCCGGTGGCATACTCGGCACGCCGGCGTTGCTCTATGCGTTGCAGGGCGCACGCCTTGCGTCACTGTCACCCAGGCTGTCGCTTGATTACGAGTGGAATTTCGGTGCGGCAATGGGCTGGAAGAAACTCGACCCCGAGGATCCTGATTACATAAGGGTCTACGACGGCATCGGTTCGTCGGTTACAGCCTACATTAATCTTGGCTTGTATCTGCGTTACAGGCTCAACTCCAATCTCAGCCTGTTTGGAGCGGTCGAGGTGACCCACTATTCCAATGGTAATACCGAGGATCCCAACCCCGGCCTCAACATGCTCGGCGCCCGCATAGGCATGAGTTATACGCTCGGTACCCCCGCCGGAACACGTCGTGCCGACTGGAGCGATTTCGAGCCTGGAATGGTCTATGACGTGTCGGCCTACGGGGCATGGCGTAAATGGGGATACTATCCCTACCTGAATTCCGAATATGAGGAGGAGGCCAATGAGCAGTGCCTGATTCCCGGCAAGTTTGCCGTGGTAGGGTTCAGCATCAACCCCATGTACAGGTTCAATCCCATCGTGTCGGCAGGATTGTCGCTTGACGGGCAGTATGACGAGGGCGCCAACCTTTCGTCCTATTACGTGGAGTCGACACCCACGGACGATCCACGTTTTTACCGCCCATCGTTCAGCGACCGCATCATGCTGGGCGTGTCGGCCAGGGTCGAGGCACGCATGTCGCTGTTTGCGATCAACATAGGTCTCGGTCACAGCGTGTTGGCTCCCGGCGGACCTGACCAGCGTGGATGGTACAACACATTCTCGCTCAAGACATTTGTTACTGACCGTGTGTTCCTGCTCACGGGATACAAACTGTTGCGTTTCCAGTATCCCGGCAATCTGATGCTCGGTCTTGGTTACCGTTTCTAAACGATATATAATTGATCATGGATAAGCAAGTGGAGATACGTCATGCGTCGGTAGCTGATATCGACTCGGTGATGGCGATATACGATTATGCCCGTCAGCGCATGGCCGAGGGAGGCAATCCGTCGCAATGGATCGACGGTTATCCCTCGCGAGAGATCATAAGTGCTGACATAGATGCGGGAAACAGTTATGTTATTGAGTCGGACGGCGTGATTTCAGGAGTATTCACGTTCATTGTCGGTGATGATCCTTCGTATGCCGAAATTGATGGTGCGTGGCCAGACGATTATCCCTATGGAACCATACACCGCATCGCCGCCGCGCCGGGAGTAAGGGGGGTGGCCGATACATGTCTTGATTACTGCCTGACAAGAGGGGTGAATATCCGTATCGACACACATTCCGACAATCTTCCCATGCTTGGCTGGATAGAAAAACGCGGATTCCTCTATTGCGGAATCATACGTGTGGCCAACGGCACTCCCCGCCGGGCATTTCAACTGAGCCTATAAGGTTTACTCAAAGGAAAATTCTTACCGTGATGAGGGATTGATGTATTGCCCCTTGTTGCGGGTGGCTTTGGCGAAATCGATTGCGTGGGTGGGGCATATATGGTAGCATCCGAGACATCCTGCACAATCCTTGCCCCAGCATGGTTTGGCCTTGGAGCCTGCGCCCGACATGGTTATATTGCCGAGCGGACACCAGCGGGCACACTTCCCGCAAGCGATGCAAGATTCCGAGACGCTGAATTTGGCCGGATCCATGGCATTGCGTACAAACCACGGATATATAACCCTGGTCTTTATCCATGCAAAGCTCCCGCGCACTATGTCGGTAAGATAATTTCCGGTCCTGTCCGATTCCTGAATCTTGCGGGCTATCTCAGCCACGCGTCCGGGATAGGCATTGAGCTTTTCTGTCTCCACCGCATCTGAGTCGACATCAAAGCCCTTCATGGCCACATAGTTGTTGGGCATCTGTACCGACATCACGCTTCCGGGTGTCCATCCGCGCGACTTCACGGCCTTATGCCACATGCGGTCGGCGAGTCCACAGTCGTCACCACATGTCACAACGGCATGATGAGGTGTTGACGGATCGATTCCGTCGAGGTCGACCGAACGTATCACGTCGAGCAGATAAGGGGGAACGCCCCATGAATATATAGGGAATACCCACACGAGATGAGGGTCGGCTGAGGTGATTTCCACATTTCCGCCCCGCATTGACGGCTGTATCGGTCGGGCTGTCTCACCGAGAATTCCGGCGAGCATCTGCGCCACAGCCTTGCTGTTGCCTGTGCCCGAGAAGTAGAGAATCATCGGTTCAGATAGTTACCTGTGTGGCTCCGAAGCCATATTCGCGGAACGATGCGTCCTGCACCTGATGTCCCTTGTAGCGGTGGTTAAGCTCTTTCATCAGAGCATTGCGGAGCACTCCCTCCCCCTTGCCGTGGATGAATACTATCTTAAGCCCTTTGTTCTTGAGATTGGCGTCCATCACCTTGCGGAACTCATCGATCTGCAGGTTGAGCATATCGGCCGGAGAGAGTCCGGCTGTGGAGTCGATCAGTTCCGAGATGTGGAGATCCACCTCGAGAAGTCCCGGTTTGCGTGTCTGACGGTGCTTCTGCACAGGTTGACGGCGCGGGCGGTCCACACTCTTCTTGGCCTTGATCCCCTCCTCGATGCGGCTTGAATCGAGCACCATGCGGCGCATGGGCATGTCGTCCTTTACCAATTCGAGTGCTATCACCTCCTTGTCGAAATAAGGGTTGGAGCGGAAGCAATGGAGTTTGAAGAATTTAGTGGTGTCGAGGCGGGTTTCGACCGAGACTGGAGTCTTGATGGAGAACTCCTTGCTCTCCTTGAACGCGATGCACTGCACGGCCACGCGGTCCATTGCCGGGAGATCGGTGCCGACTATATCCTCGATATACAGCTGGATATTGGGCTCCACCATGCCGGCGTAGCGCAGGGTCCAGTCACGTGCCTCGTCGGCACGGGTCATGTAGGTGAAATAGAGGTAATAATTGGAGTCGTTGACCAGATAGGTGGCAAAGGTGGTGTCGTTGAGGCGTTTCAGATTTTCGGGCTCAAAAGCGAGCACCACATTGAGCTTGTCGCCACCGGGTGTCTCCTCGATCTCCACGGGAGCGGGAGCCTCCTCCTTGGCCGTGGCCTTGGGGGCAGGGGCCGGAGTGGAAACTGCCGGAGCTGTGTTGGCCGGAGCCTTGAATTCGTTTACTTGTTTCACCTTGGACATGTCGGGGGCTGCCGCCACTACCACACATTCCCTGAGCAGAGTGGGGGTCTCGAATCCGTCCTCGTCTACATAAGCTATGTTGCCCTCGATGCGGCGTATCACTCCGCCTCCGGTACTGTTGAGAAATCTTACGGTATCGCCTATCTTTGCCATATCAACCTATGGTTTAATCCTCGTCTTCGTAATACTCCTTGCCACCCACCATCTTGGAGAATGAGATGGGCACGGGGGTGGAGAAATTCATGTCCTTGCGTGTGATGGGGTGGACAAATCTCAGAGTCTGGGCATGGAGCGCCATGCGGTGGATCGGTGATGATCCGGCTCCGTAACGGCGGTCGCCGGCGATGGGATGGCCCAGATCCTTCATGTGGACACGTATCTGGTTCTTACGGCCGGTGTCCAGCTCCACTTCCATCAGTGAATAGCCGTTGCGGCTCTTGAGGGTGCGGTAGCGGGTCACGGCGAGCTGTCCCTCCTTGGGATCGTCGGTGGAGTACACCTCGTAGCGGGAATTTTCGGCAAGATAGCTGCGCACTTCCCCCTCGGCGGGATCGGGACGGCCCTCGACCACGGCGAGATATTTGCGCGACAGCACCATGTTGTTCCAGTTGTGCTGCAGATTCTCCTTGGCCTCGATAGTCTTGGCAAACACCATCAGGCCCGAAGTGTCGCGGTCGAGACGGTGTACGATGAATATCTTGTTGCGCGGATCCTGCCATTTCAGGTAATCGCGCAGGATTGTGTAGGCTGTGCCTTCCGAAACCTTGTCGTTGCCCATCGAAAGCAGTCCGTAGCCCTTGTTGACCACGATGATGTCGTCGTCCTCATACACGATCTTCAACCGGCGGTTGTAGAACACGCGGAATTCGCGCGAGAGGTTGACTTTCACCTCATCCCCCTTGTGTAGCTGAGTGTCGAATTGCTTCACGGGCACATTGTTGACAGCCACCTGGTTGTGGGCCAGATAGCCCTTCAGGGCTGTGCGCTTGCGGTCGGGCATGGCACTGATGAGGAACTCGAGCAGAGGCATCGGCTCCTTCACCTGGTATTTTTCTATCACATCGGGCTTGAAGGGACGCTTCTCGGCTCCGGGCTTGGTATTGAAAGTCTTTCGGGGCATATTGGGTTATTTTTTGCGCGATGACGATGCGCGTCGGGTCGTGGTCTTCTTGGGGGCGGCCTCCTGTTGCTCGATCAGGGCCTTGACCTCATCGTAGGTAAGCGCCGCAGGGTCGGTCACGGTCTTGGGTATCTTGTAATTGGCCTTGTTGTAGGATATGTACACGCCATATCGGCCGTTGAGTATCTGCAGGTCGGGATCCTCATCGAAAGTCTTGACGGTCTTGTTGCTGTCGGCTGTGCGCTTTGCCTGTATCAGCTCGATGGCTTCTTCGAGAGTAATTGTGGTGGGCGAGAGATCCTTGGGGATCGACACGAACTTGCCGTCGTGGCGCAGGTAGGGGCCGAAGCGTCCCACGGCTGCTGTCACAGTCTTGTCCTCGAATGTGCCTACCTCGCGTGGCAGGTCGAAGAGCTTCAGGGCCTCCTCGAGGGTGATATCCATAATGCTCTGATCCTTGCGGAGCGATGCGAAGCGCGGTTTGGCCTCGCTTTCGGTGGAGCCGATCTGGGCTATGGGGCCGAAACGGCCTATCTTGACCGATACAGGCTCGCCGGTGGCAGGATCGGTGCCGAGTATACGCTCGCCCACCTTGTGCTCGGTGCGCTGTTCGTTGGCTTTCTCCACATTGGGGTGGAACATGCGGTAGAAATCGGCTATCTCCTGATTCCAGTTGCTGTCCCCCTCGGCTATGCGGTCGAACTTCTCCTCCATGTCGGCGGTGAAGTCGTAGTCGAGAATGTCGGGGAAGTGTCCGGTGAGGAATTCGTTGACTATGATACCGGTGTCGGTGGGGATAAGTTTTCCCTTCTCGGCTCCGGCGTTCTCGCTCTTGATCCTGTCGGAAATCTTATGTTTACTGTCGAGGGTGAGCACGGTGTAGTCGCGTTTCACACCCGGCTTCTCTCCCTTGACAATGTATTCGCGGTTCTGGATGGTCGAGATTGTGGGGGCGTAGGTCGACGGGCGTCCGATGCCCAGCTCCTCCATTTTCTTCACGAGCGAAGCCTCGGTGTAACGCGGGGGTGCGAGGGTGAAGCGCTGGGTGGCGGTGATGTCATCGAGTCCCAGGGTGTCGCCGGTGGTCATGCGGGGGAGGGTGGTATCGCTGTCGGTGGGCTCGTTCTCGTCGTCGCTTCCCTCCATATAGATGCGGAGGAAACCGTCAAACTTGATCACCTCGCCCGAAGCGGTGAAGTGCTCGTCGCGGCCGCTGACGTTGATCTCGGCGGTCGTCTTCTCGAGCTGGGCGTCGGCCATCTGCGACGCGATGGTGCGGAGGCGTATGAGTCGGTACAGCTTCTTTTCCTGAGCGGTCCCGTCGATGGTCTCCTTGTCCATGTAGGTGGGGCGTATGGCCTCGTGAGCCTCCTGCGCACCCTTGCTCGAGGTGTGATATTTGCGTATCTTGATGTATTCTTCGCCCATCTCCTCCTTGATCAGAGCCGAGATGGATGATACGGCCAGCGATGAGAGGTTGAGTGAGTCGGTACGCATATAGGTGATGTGTCCGGCTTCGTAGAGCTTCTGGGCTATCATCATTGTCTGCGACACCGAGAATCCGAGCTTACGGCCGGCCTCCTGCTGGAGAGTGGAGGTAGTGAACGGGGGCGCGGGTGATTTCTTGAGCGGTTTCACCACGATGTCGCCCACGGTGAACGATGCCTTGGAGCAGGCCTCAAGGAAGCTGCGGGCCGATGCCTCGTCGGGGAGACGCTTGGACAGCTCGGCGTTGAGTGTCACATTGCCGGGGAGAATGAACCGTCCGGTTACACGGAAATAGGGCTCGGAGGTGAAGGCGTTGATCTCGTTCTCGCGGTCGACGATGAGGCGCACGGCCACCGACTGCACACGTCCGGCCGAGAGGGCGGGGCGTATCTTCTTCCACAGCACGGGCGACAGCTCGAAGCCTACGAGGCGGTCGAGCACTCGGCGGGCCTGCTGGGCATCCACAAGATTTATGTCGATCGAGCGCGGGTGCTCGATGGCATTGAGGATGGCGTTTTTGGTGATTTCGTGGAACACGATGCGGCGGGTGTTCTCAGGCTTCAGCCCGAGCACTTCGTAGAGATGCCATGCAATGGCCTCACCCTCGCGGTCCTCATCGGATGCGAGCCACACGGTGTCGGCACTCTTGGCGGCTTTCTTAAGCTCGGCTACGAGTGTCTTCTTATCGGCGGGAATCTCATATTCCGGCTCAAAGTCAGAATCGACGCGGATGCTGATATCCTTCTTGCGCAGGTCACGGATGTGGCCGAAGCTCGACATCACTTTGTAATCCTTTCCCAAAAACTTTTCTATCGTCTTGGCCTTGGCCGGAGACTCGACTATCACGAGATTCTTCATAATACAGATATGATGTGCATCCTCGGGGCGGGGTGCTCCTCGGATTTTCAGTCGGCAAAGTTAGTGAAAACTCTTAATATACCGACTATTATTTAACAATTTATCACAAATAAGGTTCTTATGTGCAAAATAATCACTACCTTTGCAGTCGGAAAATTTTGAAAATAATTTTAACAAAATACGAAATGAAAGCATTTGTATTTCCCGGTCAGGGTGCCCAGTTTGTAGGCATGGGCAAAGACCTCTACGAGAATAATCCTGTGGCCAAGGAGATGTTTGAGAAGGCCAACGAAATCCTCGGTTTCCGCATCACCGATCTGATGTTCGAGGGTACCGATGAGGACCTGCGTCAGACCAAGGTGACCCAGCCCGCCATCTTCCTTCACTCTGTGATTCTTGCCAAGACCATGGGCGAGGAGTTCGATCCCTCTATGGTGGCCGGCCACTCGCTCGGCGAGTTCTCGGCTCTTGTAGCTGCCGGCGCTCTCAGCTTTGAGGACGGTTTGCGTCTTGTATCGGCCCGCGCCCAGGCCATGCAGAAGGCTTGCGAGATCAATCCCTCCACAATGGCAGCAGTGCTCGCCCTCCCCGATGAGAAGGTTGAGGAGATCTGCGCCGAGGTTCCCGGCACCGTAGTATGCGCCAACTACAACTGCCCCGGTCAGCTTGTGATCTCGGGCGAGGTTGAGGCTATCGACGCAGCTTGCGAGAAGCTCCTCGCCGCCGGTGCCAAGCGTGCCCTCAAGCTCAAGGTGGGTGGCGGTTTCCACTCTCCTTGCATGGAGCCCGCGCGTGCCGAGCTCGCCGAGGCTATCGAGCGCACCGAGTTCCACGCTCCCTCGGTACCCGTATATCAGAATGTCGATGCCAAGCCCCACACCGATCCCGCCGAAATCAAGGCTAACCTGGTGGCTCAGCTCACCGCTCCCGTGCGCTGGACTCAGAGCGTGCAGAACATGGTGGCCGACGGTGCCGACGAGTTCATCGAACTCGGCCCGGGCAAGGTACTCCAGGGTCTCGTAGGCAAGATCGCCCGTGGCGTTGCTACTTCAGGCAAGCAGTGATTTCTGTGTAAAGAAGTTTATGAGTTTATAAGTTTATAAGTTTATAATCCTGCGGATTTATAGGCTTGTAGACGAGCCTCGGGAGGCATTGATAAACTTACATCCCACAAGCAGTGTTATTATAGTGAAGAGTCTATAATAACACTGCTTTTTATATACACTATTATGTCACCGTTTCAACTTCCACGACAATATACAGTAATCACAGCTCCCCGTCCCCGCAGGGAGCCGCAATTGCGTTTCAGGCCGTTGACACTTGATGCCGTATCTACCATACGGCCATATCTTGAGTATGCCAAATCGCGTACATGCGATTTTACGATAGGCGGACTGTTGATGTGGGCCGACTATTTCAGCTATTCCTACGCCATACACAATGACACCCTATATATTAAAGGTGTCACTGAGGATGACGTGAGCCGTCCGGCGTTCTCATTGCCGGTGGGCAAGGCTCCGCTTTCCGAGTCGGTGGCTCTGCTCAAGGAGTATTGCCGGGCCAATGATTGTATGCCGTTGGTATTTTCAGCCGTTCCCGAGATGTATGTCGAGCCGCTCGAGCGTCTTGGTGTCAAAGAGGTGACCCCTCTTGAGGATTGGGGTGATTATCTGTATGAGGCGGAGGCTTTGGCCACACTGTCGGGCAAGAAGCTCGGCAAGAAGCGTAATCATGTCAACCGTTTCATGGCCGATAATCCTGATTACAGGCTGGAACCGCTCACCGCTGGGATGATTCCAGGAGTGATGGAGTTTTACCGCAACACTCATCTGCCATTGTCCAAGCCGGCATTGGCCGACGTGGAGCGCGAGCAGGTGATACATGTGCTTGAGAATATGGACTGTTATCCGTTTGAGGGTGCGGTGTTGTCGACTCCGGCCAACGGTATCGTGGCTTTCGCTCTCGGCGAGGTGATAGGCGACACGCTGTATGTCCACATCGAGAAAATGAATCACGAGGTAGCCGGAGCGGGCGAGACTATCAATAAGCTGTTTGCCGAATATATGCGTGGCCATCATCCCGAGGTAAGGTATATCAACCGCGAGGAGGATGTAGGCGATCCCGGCCTGCGCCACGCCAAGGAATCATACCACCCCGCCTATATCCTGGCCAAATACAATGTGGAGATGAAATAACAGGCGCGATCCGCTATTGAGCGGATGTGTGCTTGGCAAGCTCGATTACGTCGAGGTCCTTTATGACGCCGCCGTCGAGGGTGAGGCGGATGAGGGTGCGCACCTGTTGCCAGCCGTGGTATCCGGCGGCTCCGGGATTGACGTGCAGTAGACCGAGACGGTGGTCGGGCATTACTTTAAGTATATGGCTGTGGCCACACACCATGAGGTTGATGCGGTTCTGACGCAGGTTGGACTCTATACCGGGTGCATATTTTCCCGGGTATCCGGCGATATGTGTCAGCCATACGCGCACACCCTCGGTCTCGAAACACAGGTATTCGGGACAGCGCTTGTTGACCAGGCCGTGATCGATATTACCATGCACGGCACGCACCACGGGGGCTATCCCTTCGAGGCGCTGTATTATGGAGATATCGCCTATGTCGCCGGCGTGCCATATCTCATCGCATCCTGCGAAGTGAGTGGCGTATCGGTCGTCCCAGCATGAATGGGTGTCGGAAAGAATACCTATTCGTTTCATTTTTTCAGCAGATATATGTCGTGAAGGAGTATAGTGGTGCCTATGTAGGTCAGTGATAGCTTGTTGGGACCCGCGTTGAGTGTGGTGGTGAGGGTAGATGACGGTTGGGTGGTGATCCAGTCGTTGTGGGGTCCCGGCGGACACACGAGCGTGCCCGAATAGTAACCGTTCACCTCGAGCGAGCGCAGGGCCGTGTCAGTGGTGCCGTTGGAGTACGCTATGTTTATGAAATATTCGCCGTCGGCGGGAGCCTGGACGTAGAATGTGAGCCGCGTGTTATGACGTGCGGCCAGTTCGATATACCTTGACGCCAACTCGGGATAGGGTATCAGATGGCGGGGTGGACGGCGCGGAGTGATGGCCGTGGCGGGTATATGTATCCGTGACTGTGACGGCGCCGAAACATGTCCACGGGGTGAGAATCCGCTCATATTTTCAACAACCGGGACTATCGACACCACTGTGGTGCCGGTATCGGTCAGCGTGTATTCAGGCGATGAGATGTTTTCCGACAGGATGCCGTTGAGGTAGACCTCGTAAGTGGCGCCCTTGTCGAAATTTATAATCCTGGCCCGGCGGTCATCTTCCCAATAGATGCGCGGGGTGGACGGAGCTGTCTCCTGGGACGTGAAGTATGGCGGGCGGGCATGGCCGGTGATGTTGTTGCCCGACATAATTATGTCGATGCGGTGGTGTCCGGTGATTGACGAGTCGATGAAGGCACGGTCGGAATGGATGGAGTCGATGGCGAATGATGCTATCTTGTCACCCGATCCGTGGATGTTTATGTCGAGCACCGCATTGCGGTAGCGGAGCGAGGTCAGGGATTTCTTGCCTTGCAGTTTGCCCGGAATGACGGGGGAGAACGATATGCCTTCGGGCGAGAGGTTGATTCCGAAAATGCCTCTTAGCAGTAATGACGGCCACTGGATGGATGGTGTCTCGTCGAGCGACATGCACCATAACGCTCCAAGTGAAGCGAGCAGTGCCTCCTCGTCGCCCACCATAGCCGCCGCAATGCCCTGGAGGGTCTGAGTCACGGGCAGAACCACATTTCCGCCATCGTTGGCAGGCGGAAACACCGTAGGCATCCCCTCGGGACGTGACGGGCGCGAGGCCATGAGGCGCGAGGCCATCTCGGGGGTGGCCACGCCGAGGATCACGGCGAGAGCGTTGGCGTAATTGTCGGCCGAGGGGGACAGTATGGGATACATGTCCCCATAGAAATATTGCCCGTAGAGCGAGGTAGCCGGCACCCAGAAATTATCGTTGATGGAATTGCGGGTGAGCGTGGCGCGGATCTCCCATTCCCGCTGGGCCTTGAGGTTGAGCCTCTCCGCCATGACTGAGGCTGTTGACAGCGTGGAATAGTGCCACAGGTTGGTACCGAGGCTGATGGTCATGAACTCGTCGACAGGAAGCATCCATGAGGGGAAAAATGCCTGGGAGGGGGACATGTAGGATGGGGTGCCGTGGATGAGTCCGCGTCCGGCCGAGATCGTGGAAATCTCGCGGGAGTGGGTGCGGTTGATCACCTTGTAGGCCTCCTTCAGCCATGCTTCCGACCCGGTGGCGCAGTAGACTTGCCATGCCGCTGCCGCCCATGCTTCACGCGTGGCCCTGAGCGGATAGTCTATATGATGGATGGTGCCGTCATCGCCTACCATGCTCCGCAGCATGGTCATGGCGCGGTCGGGATCCATGATGGCCCCGGATAGGTAAATGTCGGTGGCCGACAGGGGTGCCGAGCTGTAGCCGGCAAGGGATTTGGTGAACAGCGCGTCGGCCATTCTCGATGAGGAGTGCAGGCGGGGGTAGGGGGAATCATCGTCGGTGACAGCTGTATCCATCCATGCGTTGGTGATCTCGTGGCTGTTGACGGCGCGATACTCCACACTGCCAATGATGATGCTGTCGGGGTACACGTCGATGGCCCCGGTGTGATACAGCGCATCACTGCCGGGTGTCGAACGGATACATGAGCACCAGCATGTAGCTATGATCAGCGATATGAGCGGAAGCCTGAACATGGATTGGACGGATACAACAATAACGATGAGAATTTCTATTGGATAATTGAAATCCTCACCGTCATCGGTATAGTAGATGATTCAAATAATTTCAGGTGATATTGCCTTACTCGGTATGCTACCCTCCTTTCGGTTAAGATGTGGCTTACAGTGTAAAGTCGCTATGATGTGAAGCTAAGCTCGCTTGTTACCAGCAGAGGATTATTCCTCGTTGGTGCGGAGCTGCTGTACGTAAACAGCCTTCATCATCTTCTTGCGGTTGGTCACCGAGGGCTTTTCGAAGGCCTGACGTGAGCGGAGCTCGCGAACGATACCGGTCTTCTCAAATTTACGCTTGAACTTCTTCAGAGCCTTCTCGATGCTCTCACCATCTTTTACTTGTACGATGATCATGTTGTAGTGTTACTTTGGTTGGAAATGTTTAGAATTTATAATTGCCGAAGTTTCATAGGGTTAACCCTAATCTCTCCGTATAAGCGGGGCAAAATTACAAAAAAGTTTCCTAACTGCAAAAGATTTTCAGCTAAAGTTATCAATACTAAGCTGAAAACTCTATCAAGAACACTATTGCCAATGCTCATGCACCGGCATATCGCCCGTGAAATATCAAAGGTTGGACTTGATATAGTCCAGGATGGTGAAATCGGTCTTGTAGTCGGCCAGGCCGGGAGTTGTCTCCACGGTGTTCACTATATTTCCGGCCTCGAAATTGCTCACGGCGCGTATGAAATCGAGTATCTCGCCACGGTCCTCGGTCATGGGACGGGTGGCCATCTCGTGGGAGGCTCCGTTGACGCGGTGGAAACGGTGAGGCACAGTCTTTTCCTCCAGAATACCGGCAAGAGTGCTTGATCCCCACAGACCGAAATCGCCGAGCACGGCTTTCTCAAACGGTACCACTGAATCGGCATCGCCGTGGAACATGAGTATGGGGCAGGGTACACTGTCGAAGTGCGGGAATCCCTCGGAATATATGGCTCCGGCCATGGAGATCACTCCTGCGTAGTTGAACTCGGCTGGGAGGCCGAACGAGGGGAGCGATACCGTGGAGTTGCATATATCATATTCGGCCTGTAGCACTGTGATGGCTCCGGCACTGGAGCCGAGGGTGAACATGCGTTTTGGATCGATGTTGAGCTTGGCCGAGTTGGCGTCGAGATAGGATGTGGCACGTAGCAGATCGGTGACTGCCGTGTCGATGGCTGCTATGAGCGAGGACTTGAATCCGTCGGGCGACATGAGGGTCTGGGGCGCTACATTCTTGAGCAGGGTGCGGTAGTCGATCGAGGCCACTGACACGCCGTTGTCGCTGAGATATTCAAACATGGGGATGTAGGACTGATTGTCGCGCTCGCCCCCTTTGAATCCGCCTCCGAAAGCGAATATCACCACCGGAGCGGGAGTCTCGGACACAGCCGGATAAAAATCGAGGCGCAGAGTGTCGGTGTCGGCTATATTATATATGTAGGTGTGCTTGGTCGAGCCGAAGCCGGTGATGCACGAGAGGATGAGGAGCAGTAGTGAGAGGGCTTGTTTCATATCTGTAGGTTGGAGTCAGTTGGGAAATGGGATGCGATGTCGAGCGCAACCGAAGGGAGGGTGTTGGGACCTATTACTCGCGTGGCGGCCTCCAGCACCTCGGGGAGCGCATTGGCCACAGCCACTGATTCATTGGCCACGGCAAACATTGGCAGATCGTTGAGGTGATCGCCATACACTGTCACGCGGTCGGCCCCGAGCATCTCTTTGAGCCGTAGCACCGCCGCGGCTTTTGATACACCGGAGCGGAATACCTCGATATACGATAGGTCGGGGGTGAAGAGATCGGGATAGGCCGAGATGGAAAGGCCGGGATCGGATTGCAACTGCGAGGCCAGGCTGTTGATACGGTCGGTAGAGCCGATTCCAAGCATTAGCACGGTAGGGTCGGCTGTGGCTTCGGTGCAATGTGGAGGATCAGAGAAAATGAATTTCTTAAGGTCGAGCGAACTGCGCGCCGAGTAGAATTTCTGCTCGTGTACGGTCATGCCATTGTCGTGAAGCACCTCCATGTGGCCGTGGGGGCACAGCTTGTAGACAAACGGGCTGATTCCATGTCCTCGGAAAGCCGCTTCAAGGGATATGGACTTATCTTCCGTCAGGACGAGCGGATCCATGAAGCTCATGGTGCTGCGGTCCCACATCGCCGCGCCGGTGAGCACAATGGCCGGGATAGTGGTGAGGGTGTCGTGAAGCAGAGGTTCTACGGTGGCCGGAGTGCGGGCAGTGGCCACCGTGATGAGCGCTCCACGGCGCGACAGTCCGGTGATTATGGCCGCGCTCTCGGGACTCACCCGGCTGTCGGGGTCGAGCAGGGTGCCGTCCATGTCGGTGATGAAGAGGTGTTTCATGCGTCCTCGCTACAGCAATGAGATTTTCGCGCGGGTGTTCTTGATGCGTTCACGCCCAAGGAGGTCAACCAGGGCCTTCCCCTTGGCACGGGGGATGCCTACGAGCGCGGAATGGTCGCGGAGGGTGATCACGCCGATCTCATCGGAGGTAAGTCCGCCTTTGGCAATGAGGAATCCCACGATATCCCCCTTGGAGATCTTCTCCTTTTTGCCCACGTTGAAGTAGAGCGTGGCGGTCTCGGAGCGTATCGGGTCGGCGCTGTGCCCTGTGGGGGCATAGTCGCGGTCGGTGGTTATATAATAAGGTATATCCTCCCCTTCGGCGGTTATCACATATATGTCCCCCTTGGCTTCCTGGCGAGCGGTACGGCCGTTGCGGTGGGTCCATGCTTCGGGAGACACGGGCATGTGGTAGTGTATCACGGCCGAGAGTTCGGGAATGTCGAGGCCACGGGCGCCCAGATCGGTGGATACGAGTATGGGTGTCGATCCGTTGGCGAGCTGTACTATGGCATTCTCGCGGTCGTTCTGGTCGAGTCCGCCGTGGTAGATGCCCACCGGCAGACCCTGTTTCTTGAGCGCGTCATATATGCGCTCCACGCTCTCGCGGTGATTGGCAAACACTATCACCCGTCCGTTGGGGAGCGAGTGAAGGAGATCACCCAGGGTATTGAGCTTGTCGCGCGACGGTGATTCGACCCTCACTATCTGCATACGTCGGCGCGGAGTATCGGACGCGCTGAAGTCGATGACCATGGGATCGGAGGCCGGGAGATAGTCGGGGATGGCGGCAAGCGGGGTGGCCGAGGTGAGTATCACCAGTTTCAGACCGGTGAGCCGACGGCACACGCGCTTCATTTCGTCGGCGAATCCCAGCTCCAGAGCCTTGTCATACTCATCAAGCACGAGCGACGACACTGTGCCGAGGTCGAGTTGTCCGCGCTTGATGTGGTCGAGCAGACGGCCCGGAGTGGCCACAATGATGTCGGGCGTCACTGCGAGTGAGTTCACCTCCTCCTGCATGGAGTGGCCGCCGTAGAAAGCCACGGTCTTCAGTCCGGTGGCTATGGGACGTATCACCTCGGCGATCTGGAGCACCAGCTCGCGCGAGGGAGCTATCACCACGGCCTGGACCTGTCCGCGTGCGGGAGCCAGGCTCTTGAGCAGCGGAATGGCGAATGCCAGGGTCTTGCCCGATCCTGTGGGTGCGAGGAGAGTGAATGTGCCGCGTACCGGGATCTCCGACATGCGTTTCTGCATGGGGTTGAGTTCGGTGACACGGGTGCGCTTGTGTATATTGTCGAGAATTTCAGTCTGTTTCATTCAAAAAAAGAGTTATCAACGGGTATATCATCCTCGGCCGACAGCAGATGATCGGGTATCATCACCTCGATGGACTCCACATCCATCTTCGTGACCTTATGGGACAGCATATTCTTGTATATCGACAGGATGTTCCGGCCATAGTTCTTGTTCATGGCCCATTTGCCCGACAGTGATTCCCACGATGAGGCCGATCCGCGCTTCACAAACGAGAATCTCGGGTCGAGCATATTCTCGCCGTGAGGTATGTCGTCGTGACAGGCGTAGGCATAGAGGTGCTGTATCATGGCGGTGACTCCCTCCCTTACCGAGCGGAACGAGCATCCGCGGTCGCCACGGCGTTTCACTCCGAGCCCGCAGTAATTGTGGGCCGAGGGCTTCACGGCAGTGCCGTTGTCGAAACGGAACCATCCCGTCTCGATCACAGCCTGGCACAAGGCGATGTCGCCACGTATGCCATACAGCTCGCCTATCTCATAGAAAGCCTGGGCGATCTCGCGTGAGAAAGCCGGGTTGCGGGCGGCCACATACTGATACATTCTTTCAGGATCGGCCTGTTGGTCACCACGTATGGGTGTGCGGGCATTGGCGCAGACTGCGGCAAGGATGAGCAGAAGTGATGTGAGAAATCGTCTTGAGTTCATGATGTAGCAATGTTGTTTGCGTGAGGTGATGCCCTAATATAACACGCAAGTTAGTGATTTTTCTTCAAACTGTCGCAAAAAAGTAGTAAATTTGTGAAAACTAACCGCTGATGAAGTACTTCTTTTCGGCCGGAGAAGCCTCCGGTGACATACATGCCGCGCAAGTGATACGCTCGCTCCGGGAGCAGGATCCCGATGCGGAAATCACCTTCCTTGGTGGCGACGAGATGGCCGCTGCCACCGGTCACGATCCGCTCATACATTACAGGCGCATGGCCTATATGGGGTTCATCGATGTGGCCCGGCATCTGCCCGAAGTGCTCGGAAATCTCGCCACGGCCAAGAAGGCGATCGCCGCTATGCGTCCCGATGCTGTGGTGCTGGTGGACTATCCCGGATTCAACCTAAAACTGGCCGAATATGCCCATTCGCTCGGAATCCCCGTACACTATTATATAGCTCCGAAGCTGTGGGCCTGGAAGGAGTACCGCATAAAGAAACTGCGCAAGTACGTTGACCGCATCTACTCCATTCTCCCGTTTGAGCCGGAATGGTTTGGCGAACGTGGCGTGAAGGTGGAATATGTGGGCAACCCATCGGTCGAGGAGGTCGACGAGGCGCTCAAGGGCCTGCCGTCGCGTGAGGAATTCAACCGTATCTACGGCCTGGACCAGAGACCGATACTCGCTATCGTGCCCGGAAGCCGTATGGGCGAGATCAAGGCCAATCTGCCGGTGATGGATGCCGTGGCGCGCCGTCACCCCGAGATGCAGGCCGTGGTGGCCGGTGCCCCGTCGATATCGCCCGAGGTGTACAGGGAGTACACTTCGTTGCCGGTGGTACATGCCACCACTCTGCAACTGATGTCATACGCCCGCGCCGCGCTTGTGACCTCGGGTACGGCGTCGCTCGAGAGTGCCCTGGCCGGAGCGCCCCAGGTGGTGTGTTACAGGGCGGTGGGGTGGAAATGGGCCCACGACCTTTTCATGCACATACTGAAGATCCCTTACTGCTCGCTCCCCAATCTCATTACCGGACGCATCGACCGCCAGGCGCGTGACGAGGTGAACCGCGAGGCTGTGAAGAGCGGGGTGCGTGGATGGATAATACCCGAGATGCTTGTCCACAACTGTACGCCCGACACTGTGGATGCACAGCTCGCCCCGCTGTTGGGGGATACCCCTCAGCGCGAAGCCCAGCTTGAGGGATACCGGCAGGTGAGGCAACGACTCGCCACCAAGCGGTCGGCCGCAACGACGGTAGCTCGGCGTATTGCCGGAAAGGAATGACCGCTGTCATGACCGGTATCATTTCGGCCACAACCGGTAAGTGACTCCTACGGTTACGCCCGGCGCGAGTCCGCGCGATGTGGCCGTCATGCCCGCCGTCACCCCTATGCCCCAGCGAGAGACCGGTTGCGGGACAGCGATGGTGTGGGTGATTACCGGCGAGGTCCGGTAGAGGGTGAGAGAGTCGAGCGACGGTCTCACTCCGCTCACCACCGCCCTGAATGTGGAGCATGAGTAGACACGTGTCTCGGCCTGGACAGTCAGTGAGTCACTGTCGCGATGAGCGGTGACCCATTGAGTCGGAATTGTGACTGTGCGTGAAGAGTCCATCCGCCCGGTGGGTATGGGGATGCGCAGGCGCAAAGTGTCGCGTACAGTTATAGTCTCGGTGATGCTGACCGGGACAGGCATACACATTACCGCCGGATCGTGCCTGAGTCCGCTACCCGTCGAACTGATGATATAGCCAGCCACCGTGCCGGTGAGCAATGCGATTGCAGGGATGAGAATTCGTTTCATAAACAATACCATTAAAAACCATTTGACCGTCTCAAAATTACATCATGAAACAACCCCGGAAGGTGCGATAATGTCGCATACCCTCCGGGGTTGGCAGATAAAAAGAAAAATTGTCGTCTTATGGTAGCGGTCTCCTGAGAATTACATTGAGAGGTCGCGGAAGTTGAACACCTCGGTGGAGACCTCGCCCAGCCATCCGGCCTTGGAGTTCACGCCGGTCTGTACCTTTATGAAGTCGATGTACTGGAGATTTACATGCTGACAGGTGGGATACATGGCGTTCTTGATGAGGAACCCGTTGCGCTGTCCCGCTCCGCTTGTCGCATCGCTGCCGGTGATGTTGTCGGAACCGATATTGTCGGCATATCCCCATGGGTACGCGCTGTTGTCCCAGAATCCCGAGGATGAGTCCTGGGTTGTGCGAGCCGAAAGGCATGTGCCACGCAGGGTGTAGGTGTCAGTCTCGACCCATGCGGGATAATAATAATCCTGCCTGTGGAAAGCCTTGAGATAGTCCACTGTTCCCGATGCCCCGTAATTGTCGGTCCATTGGGTAGCCATCTTGGGTCCTGATGGTCGATAGTAGGTCACGGCATAGTCCTGACGGGTATCGGCCTTTCCGGTCTCGCTTCCGCGCAGCTCATACCACTCGTCGTCGGGCAGTCCGTTGCCGTTCACATCCTGCATCACATATACGATGCCCGGCTCGTTGGATCCGCCCGATCCCGAGGCTGCGTTGAGAAACGCATTGGCCATCACTGAGAAATCATAATCACCCTCGCTGCGTGGGATACTATGGTCGAATCCCACCACTATGTATCCGCCAAATCCGCCGAGCGATACGAACAGTTGCTTGTCGAGTCTGCTCTGCGCCCACTCGTTGGCGAGCTCCGGAGTGGTCTCTGATCCGGTCATGCCTCCGGTCTGGGTCTCGTTGATATACTGTCCCGGAGCCGGTATCCACTCATACACTGTGGTGCTTGTGGCCGAGCTTGTGGCCGTGGCCTTGCGGAAGCGTTGCGCCTCGGTAGCGTCGGGGCATATCACCTTCACGGTCGAGATCACCGAGTGGTCCACGGTGAGGTTCACTATGTACTCTCCGGCGGTCTCGGGCGTGAATTCCAGTGTGCGTCCCTCGCACTCCACGGCCTTGCCGTTGACGCTCCACTCGTAGGAGGTAGGCTCCGCGCCCTCTATTATAGGTGTAAGGTAGACGGGACGGCCGGCAAATGTGTAGCGGTCGGTCGACTTGATGAGGTAGCCCGGGGTGGGAAATGAGATCTGTATGGGCAGTTTCTCCACTACATTCACCGTGATCTCGCGGGTGTCGCTTCCGTCGATGTTGGAGGCAGTCACGGCGATCTTGAAAGATCCGGTCGCGGTGGCGTTGAATGTGAACGATGACTCTTCGCCCGCAGGCTGGCCGTCGAGTGTCCACTCCACCTTGAACCCCTCGATGTCGCTGTTGCTGATGTCGGGGGTGATCACATAGTCCGATCCGAGAGCTATCGTCACCTCGTCGGCCGACAGCGGGAGCGAGATCACCGGAACGGCGAGCTCGACCACCTCGACCTTAAGCTCCTCGGTGGCCGAGCCTCCCGGCGTGGTCACGGTGATGTCGAGATAGTATTCACCCGAGGCAGCCCAGGTGTAGGTAAGGGCAGGGGTTGTGGCTATTGTCGAGCCGTCGATGCTCCACCGATAGGTGGCATCGGCGGTCACATCCTTGTAGACGGGCGAGATGGTGAGTTCGTGCCCCACCTTCACGGTGTATATGCCGTCCTCGCTGTCGATCTCTATCCCGGGAGCCACGGCGGCCTCGATCACATCGTCCTTGTTGCACGACTGGAGCATTGCTCCGGCCATGATGGCCAGGGCAATGCCGATGAATGAAAAGAGTGGTCTGATCATGGAGTCAGTGAGTTATCAGAAACGTACTGCCACGTCGTCGTATGCGAAATAGGCCGGCTGGCTGAAGCCATATCCGTTGTCGCTCGATCCGGTGACGTTGAAGGCTACTTTTGCTACCTTGCCGAGCACGGAAAGATCCCAGCGGGTCCAATCCTTGACCATCAGCCCCTTACCTTTGCACATATATATTGTGGTTTTGCCCACTTCGGTGCCTGCTGCATCATATCCGTGGGCCACGAGCTGTACCCAGTCATTTTCTCCGATATTGGTGGTGAGTCCGTTGCCGTCGATATAGCAGTTGAGGGCGTAGGTAGTGGCGTTGACATACATGTGGTCGATCACGCGCTCCACGCCGTCGTAGAATTCAAGGGTGGGCAACTTGTCCGAGAGATTGGTCCCTGAATCGTCGTTATAGCCGAAATGTATGGCAAAGTTACGAGAGCCGTTGTTGCCACCGTTGCCGTAGACTGTGAGTTGGCTCATGAAGTCGCCATGGCCCTTGATGTCGGTCGAGGCATGATTTGACACGGCATGACCTCCGCTCCAGTAGCAGTACATGCCCCACATCTCGGGCATCACGTGCATCAGTTCCGTGTTGCCTTCATCATACCAGTAGTAAGGCTCATCCATACCGTATCCATCACCGTAAAGCAGTGGATCGCCATATTCCTTGGTGGCGATAAGGTCGCTCCAGGTGTTGATACTCTTGGAGCAATAATCGAGGGTGAAGGGGCTGAACTTGGCATCGGTATCCTCGAATGTAAGCACTCTCAGTTCGTAGACACCCACCTGGAACTTCACTATCATGCTCTTGTTTGACTCCGAAATGGCCACTACCGAGATTGTTCCGGTAGGCTCGGCATACTTGTTCTCCTCCACGGGGGCGGTTACGGTGAGCTTGCCTCCGGCGTATGACACTCTCCATCCGTCGGGCTTCTGGATAGTGTACTGGGCCACGTTGCTCTCGGTCACATTATAAGTTTGGGTGGTTCCGTAGGCTATCTTCTGAAAACCGTCGACCCCCTCGATGGCAAATATCGGTGTGTCGGCTCCGGCACGGGGCAGATTGAACTCAGTGCCGTCGGCCATCACGAAACGCACGTAATCATTGTTGCTTGCATCGACGGTCTCAAACAGTGAGCTTCCCTCGGCCACTACATCGGTCCCCTGCCATGTGGCGCCGTTGTCGGTCGAGATCTCCCACTGCTTGGTGGTGGGGTTGATCTGCACTTTGGGGGCTATGCCGTCAGTGCCGTTGGCCTTCACCTTGTTGCCGTCCACGAGCATCCATTCACCGCCCACGGTCCAGTAATACACGCCGTCGGCATCCTGCTTGGCGGCTATCTGGGGAGCGTCGAGGCCGTCGACACCGTTGGTGATCTTGGCTTCGGTTCCGTCCGAGAATTTTATGGAGTATCCGTCGGTACCGGTCACCACATCGGTGACGGTGACATTGTTCTGCAGGGCCTCCACGATTCTCTGCAGGGCCTCGATGTCGGAATTCATTTTATCCGATGCCTTCTCAAGCGCATCCACGCGGTTGGTCACATTGTCGACGGCATTCCAGATGTCGTTGTCGTCATAGCTGCACGATACTTGCGGGAGGCAAGCGGCGGCAATGGTAAGTGAAAGTACAAGTTTTCGCATTGTGTGTATTGATTGGTTAATAGAAATACAAAATAACTCCCGTTTGCGCTATCGGTCGCGCTAACGGGAGTATGTATTGTCTGGAGGTATGATTCATTACGAATCAACCGATGCCGGCAATGCTGAATTGTCCTTCATCAAGTAGACCTTGGCCCATAATCCCGTAGGCATAATCGATATGAGGCTATGGCAGGTCTTCTGACTCCGTTCCGTCCTTTCATCGCGCCTTCTCAAGATCCGGGGTGGGCCGGTTCCCAATGGCATGGTGCGACAGGACTGTTATATGGAACTTACAGCAGCGGGTACTGTTCCGGATTCTCACCGGATTCCCTTTTCAATCTCCTCCGGGACATAAATCATGTCCGGCAGGTCCACTCCTGGACCTGGAGATACCATTGCGGATGCAAAGGTATTACTTTTTTTGTTTCGTAATGCAAATAACTCCAACTTTTTTTCGGCTACAGCTTGAGGATGATACCGGCATTGGCCACGAATCCGTCGAGCGGGGCATAGATGTCCCTGAACTGCGGGTCGGTGATGGAGCCGGTGTATATGGTGTCGAAACGGGTCTGACGGCGGTCGGTGAAATTCTCGAAATTGACGTAAAGCGAGAACTTGTCCCAGATTTTCTGCACCATCAGTCCCATGGTCACATAGTCCTTGGCGATCATCCCGTCGGTGAGGCGCTGTTTGCCCACATAGTACAGCTCGTAACCCACTCTCCACTCATCCTCCACCTCATACATGAGCATGGAGTTCACCTGATGCTTCGGCGTGAGGGTCTTGGTCGAAGTCATGCCGTTCTCATGCACGCGGGCATCGGTATAGGTATAGCCCGCAAAAAGGATGAAGTCGGAATACTTGACCTTTACATTGGTCTCGGCACCCTTGCTGTTCATGTTGCCCTTGATGTTGTAGAACCGGTACAGCCCGTCGGGCTCCGAGCGCAGTTCGAGCGGATGGCGCAGATAGGTGTAGAAGAAAAGTTGGTTGAGCGACAGCGCTACGCGTCCGTCGGCCAGGGCGGTGCGGTAGCTGAAATCCACGTTGGCTCCGTAGCTCCGTTCCAGCTTGTTAAGATTCTTGTCGATGGGCAGTATGTTCTCGAACTGCAGCCTCTCGCTCTCCTCCGAGAATATTGTGGGTGGCTTGTAGCCGAATCCGCCACCTATGCGGGTCGAGAACTTCTCGTTGATTTTCACGAGGGTCGAGATGCGGGGCAGGAGCACGAATCCGTAGTGATGCACATAGTCGCCACGCAATCCGGCCTCCACGGTCACGCGGTCCGACAGTGTGGTGGTGTTCTGCACAAACGCTCCGAATGTGTTGAGCGAATAATTGCGCACAGGCATCTCCGACAGCTGTTTCTCATCGAAATGCTCGGTCCATACATTCAGGCCGCCCACCCATTCCGAGCGTCCGGTGCGGAGCAGATGGGAGAGCTCGCTGAACGATGACCATTGGTCGCCGTCAAAGCGGTAGTCGGGAATGTCGATCTTGCGACGGAACAGCGTCACGCTACTCTTGGCGCTGAGTATGCTGTTCTCGTTGAACTCATGCCTGAACGACATTCTCGCCGAGTGGCGTTGCGAGCGGTTGCGCTCGAAGTAGGGATGCTCCTCGCTGTAGCCGTGACGCACATACTGCATGTCGCCACCCAAGCGGTCCTCCACCATGGTCTCGATACCGAGGTTGAGGGTGCTTTTCTCGTTGAAGTACAAAAACAGGCGTGGATTCAGTGTGAAGCGGTCAAACTCCGGTATGGCCGTGAATCCCACCTCCGACGGGTCGTAGGCCCAGTTGCGGTTATAGGATGCGAATATCGTGGTGCCCACCTTCCCGAACCGTTGTCCGTAGAATGTGTTTGCGTCCAGCCCCTTGGCCGTGGTGCCGTTGAGCTGTATCTGGAAATCGCGTTTCTCCTCGGGAGTCTTGGACACGAGGTTCACGAGTCCGGCTATGGCACCTCCGCCATACAGCGTACTCGACGAGCCCTTTATTATCTCTACCTGCTTGAGATCGAGCGGTGGAGTCTGGAGCAGGCCCAGACCCGAGGCGGCGCCTGAGAACACCGGGAAACCGTCCTTAAGTATCTGGGTATATTTTCCGTCCAGGCCCTGTATCTTTATAAGCGAGTTGCCCGATATGGCCGAAGTCTGCTGGGTTTGTATGCCGGTACTCTCGTTGAGGAGCATACGTATGTCGCCCGGCTTCATGAGGCTTTTCTCTTCGAGCTCCTCACTGCCTATGAATTCCACTCGGGTGGGGATGTCGCGGAATGTGCGGGTACCGCGCGTGGCGGTGACCACTACCTCATCCAGTTCGTTCTCCTCATCATCCTCCAGCTCTATCTCTATTATGGCATCGGGGTCGGATAGGGGAAATGTGAATGTCTTGGTCTCTGATTCAAATCCTATGAACGAGAACACTATGGCTTGCTTGCCGTCGGGGATATTGTAGATGGTCACAAGGCCGTTTTCATCGGCTATTCCGCCGAGCTGTGTACCCTTGACCATGGCTGACGCTCCCGCGAGAGGTTCGTCATTGCATCCGTCCTTTATCTTGGCTTTGAATGTGTTCTGGGCATGTAGCGCCACCGATGACAGCAGTGCTATCATCGTGAATATTATATGTTTCATTGCTGAATTTCAGTGATTGGTTTATATGAGCGTGTGAGTATTAGCTCTCACGCACACACTCTCTCAGTGGCAGTTTATCACTGCCTCTTGGTTCAAAAAATCGATTGTGGTTCAGTAGTCCCCGGTCATTTCTAACAACGACGGGGGAGACAGTTCAGCGCTTCTTTTCAGCGCATGGTTCAGCAATGTTTCGGAGGGGGTGAGATCACTGGAATATAAGCGGTCATAATCCCGGTAGTGGTGGGGATTATCATCCTCTGCTCGGTTTCATCAGTTCTAACAGCGGTTGCGGATGCTGAAGTCGTGAAACCTGTGCATGTGTTGCAAGCGATGAACGGCGAGCAGCAGTCGCATCCCTCGTCACCACAGCAATCGTCGTTGCACTCCGATTCAACACAGCATGACGACATGCACCTGTCGTGTACGATCGCCGGAGCGACGCACATCATCAGGGTGAATATGGCCATGAGTATTGAAACGTGTCTGAGCATGGATATTGTGATTTCCGGGGGCAAAGTTAAGGGAAATATAGGTTATTTGCAAATTCCGCCTGTCTGTCCCGTCTGCGCCGGCCATCATCGGCACCGACGATTTGTTAATCTTACCGGAAAGAGCTACCTTTGCTAATATATTTCATAAAATTATACCTTAGATTAATGATGAAAACAGTAAAGTTGCTATTGGCGATGGCTATGATCATCTGCTGTGCCACGGCCCGCTCTCAGGCCATCCCCGCTGAAATAGAGCCTGTCAACGCTCCTTTCGATATGCCTCAGCTCTCGCGACCCGTCATCCCCGACCGTTCGCTCAGCATAGCCAAGACCGGAGCCAAGCAGGGTGTGCTATCCACCAAGGCCATTCAGAAAGCCATCGACAAGCTCGCCCGGCAGGGTGGGGGCACAGTGATTGTCCCCGAGGGACGTTGGCTCTCCGGGCGCATCGAGCTCCGTAGCAACATCTGTCTGCACCTCGACCGTGGCGCCGAACTGCATTTCAGTGGCGATATAAAAGATTATCTCCCCGTGGTGCCCGCCCGCAACGAGGGTATTGATGTCAACTCGCTCGGAGCCATGATATATGCCGATGGCGTGGAGAACATCGCACTCACCGGCGAAGGTAAGCTCGTCGGCCCCGAAAAAGGCTGTGAGCTCGAGCTCCGTCAGGAGGGCGGCATCAAGGAGGAAGTGGGCCGGTTGCCCTTTGAACAACGCGTCTACGACGGTAGCGACGGCGCTCTCGTGTTTCTCCCCGTATTCTTCGGTCCCATGAACAGCCGCAACATCCTTGTTGAGGGTGTCACCTTGGAGAACTCCATATTCTGGAACATCGTCCCCGTCTATTGCGAGAACATTATAATACGTGGTGTCAACGTGGCCAGTGCCGGACGCACCCGCACTGATGGTATCGACATCGATTCCTCAGTCAACGCCCTCATCGAGTACACTACCCTCGACTGTGGCGATGACTGCTTCACCCTTAAGTCGGGTCGAGGCATCGACGGCGTGAAGCGTGCCCGTCCCACCGAGAACGTGGTGATACGCCACTGCCGTGTCAAGCGCGGAGTGGGTGGCATCACCATGGGTACTGAGACCGCCGCCGGTATCCGCAATGTCTACATGCACGACTGCGTGATGGAGAACCCCTCCTTCCCCTTCTACGTCAAGACCCGCCGTCCGCGTGGCGGAGGTGCCGAGAATGTGCTCGTAGAGCGTGTCACCGTCGAGAACAGCCGTAAGACCGTGTTCAAGTTCGACATGCTGGGCTCCGTCGAGTGGCTCGGTCCGCTTGCCGAGCGTTACCCTGCCGATATGCAAGGTTCCCTCAAACCTAAGTTTGCCAACATGACCTTCCGCGACATCACCATCAACTCATGCCCCGCGCTCATAAATGCCAAGGGCCTCCCCGAACAGCCCATCGAAGGCCTCGTGTTCGAGAATATCAAGTCGCCCAACATGGACATTCAGCTTCAGGACGTGGGCACGCTCATATTCAAGTAACGCCCGCCCCCTCTCGGACTGTCCGAAAAAATGTTGATATAAATCTCTAAGAGGCTGTTTTTAACAGCCTCTTATACGTGACCTCTTAAGTAAGTCGTAAAAATTAATGCACAAATAAATCGCAGTTATTTTTGTGGTATTTTGTCTGCGGAATGAAGGAGCATAGCGAGCTATGCGACTGAGTGACAAAGTCAAAATAGCCAAAAAGAACAAGATTTATTGGGCAAGCTCTTTAGGACTTACATATGGCGTTTAATTTTTTAAGACTTACTTATTTTCTGTTGAATGAATCTATTGGTAAGGATATTGAAATGGGTGTTGGCGCTCTTCATCGGTAGCACGCTACTTGCTGTAGTGGCCTACCGCTACATCCCCGTCTACGTCACTCCGCTCATGATCATCCGCGCGATCAATCCCCATGGCACCGAAAAACAGCAACAACGCGAGCGGCACTGGAAACACCATTGGGTGCCGCTCGATGAAATATCCTCATGGATGCCCAAGGCGGTCGTAGCCTCCGAGGACGGTCATTTCTACTCCCACCACGGATTTGACTTCGAGGCCATAAGCAAAGCCGTTGAGGAAAAACGCGCCGGAAAGCGCGAGCGCGGAGCAAGCACCATCACACAGCAGACAGCCAAAAACGTATTCCTCTGGCCCGGCCACAGCTGGGTGCGCAAAGGTCTTGAAGCCTACTTCACGGTCCTGATAGAGATATTCTGGTCCAAGGACCGCATAATGGAAGTCTACCTCAACAGCATCGAGATGGGCGCGGGCATATATGGCATCTCAGCCGCGTCCGACCATTACTTCTCCACCGCCCCCTCCCGCCTCACCAAGCGCCAGTGTGCCCTCATAGCCGTCACCCTCCCGTCCCCACTCAAGCGCGACCCCGCCCACCCCTCCCCCTACCTCCGCAAACGCGCCACCCAAATCATGCGATACATGTAATTTTGGTATAGAGTTTTTTAGTATAGAGGTATTTAGAAGTATAGAGGGGGAAGTATAGGGATTAGATTGTTGGTCTGGGGAATAGACCAGAGGACCAGAGGGATTTGGGTTTGGACCAGAGGTCAGGAGGGTGGTTGTTTATATTGTTTTTTCAGTTATTTAGCAAGGATGGCGCGGGGGATTATAGGACGTCTTCGACGCCCATTTGGGTATGCGATTCGTTTTCTCCCAACAAATCAGGCATAAACATCCCGCAGGCCACCCACCCACTAAGCCTCGAAGAGGCGATGTAATTGAAGCCCCATCACGAGCCTGACAAGCAAATCGCCCGCCAGGGCAGATTTGCGCCGTCAGGCGAGGCATGGGGAAAACGAAACGCATACCCAAATGGGCGTCGAAGACGTCCTATAATTCCCCGCGCTCCTCCTCCCTAACCTCCTATACTCCACCAATATACTCCCCCCCCTAAAACCCCTCTTGTCCTCTGGTCTAAACCCTCTGACAAAAAATCTAATCCCTATACTCTATACTTTCCCCTCTATACTCAAAAAAACTCTATACTTAAAAACAACGCGACATTATCGCACCATTTCCCCGACAAAACTAACCTACCTTTGCCGGTGATATGAAACCAACGAGCCACAAGGTAACCCACCTACGCAAAAGAATCCGTCGCCCAGACATCTGGTGCCACCCATTCTCACGTTTTCTCGGCCGGGAACTAACCCCAACCGAGAAAACCGTCATATCCCGGCTCGAACGCGCCCGCCGACTCTCCCGGCCTCGCCCAATCGTAATCGTAGATCCAAAAGGCTACGATTCCACCGAACTCCTCAGGAGCTACCTCGACTACCGCCTCGCCACCTCCCCCGACGGCGCAACCGCACTCCTCTACCTCTCCC
>JAMPHR010000004.1:336513-383506 GCA_023663345.1 Paenibacillus sp.
GACCTTGTGGCTCGTTGGTTTCATATCACCGGCAAAGGTAAGTTAGTTTTGTCGGTGAAATGGTGCGATAATGTCGTGTTGTTTTTAAGTATAGAGGGATTTTTTAGTATAGAGGAGAAAGTATAGAGTATAGGGATTAGAGTTTTTAGACCAGAGGACCAGAGAATAAGGTTTTTGTATATTGATGGAATGTAGGAAGTTAGGGAGGGTGGCGAGGGGAATTATAGGACGTCTTCGACGCCCATTTGGGTATGCGTTTCGTTTTCCCCATACCTCGCCCGACGGCGCAAATCTTGCCCTGACGGGCGATTTGCTTGTCTGGCTCGTGATGGGGCTTCAATTACATCGCCGTTTCACGGCTTAGAGGGTTGGTGGCCTGCGGGATGTTTGTGTCTAATTTGTGGTGGCTACGATTTCATCGCCACCTCGAGGCTTAGTGGGTGGGAGGCCTGAGGGTAGTTTGTGGTCCAATTTGTGGTGAATTTTTTAGACCAGAGAGCCAGAGGTTTTTATTTTTAAAGTATAGAGTATAGATGGCCTTTAATGGCCTTTAAAGTATAGAGGGTGAAGTATAAAGTATAGGGATTAGATTGTTGGGGCGGAGGGATTGGGAGCGGAGGGGTTCGGGGGGAGTTGTTATGAATTATGAGAGCTTTTTATTTTTTAACTTTCTATGGCTGTGGGAGATGCGAACTTAGATTGGCGGGAGTGTGTTTCAATTCTAAATACTATATTTTATAGTTATGAATACTATTCTATAGTTATGAATATTATTCTATAGTTATAAATACTATTCTATAGTTTTGAATACTATTATATAGTTATGGATACTAAATCTTTACAGTTATGGATACTAAGAACTCTAACCCCGGTATAAATGACACGGGTTCTCCTAAAGGGTCTCCTCTTCCCGGTATGAACCCTCAGGAGCCTCGGCTTGAAGCCCATAAGCAGGAACCGTTATTGGCTGCAGCTCCGGAAGAACCGTTACTCGAGGCGCACAAGGAGCCTGAGCGACTTGTTGCCCACAAGACCCATCATAAGGCTGCCGCAGCTGCCGCGATGGGTAGCGCAATGGCCGGCGGAGGTGGTAAGGTGCCTCCAACGACTGATGCGCAGGAAGCCACCGGAGTGTTCCGCGGTGCGGGATGGGTAGCTTTGGCAGTACTCGCGCTAATGGTGCTCGCCGCCTGCCTGTGGCCTCCGCGCTTCAATGACCATAACCAACAGCCTGTCACAGCTATGAACTCGGGCGCTCCGCAATATGAGATATACGAAGTGACAGGATACCGCACTCCGGCGGGCACTACCGTAAGCCGTGCCGAAGGGGCTATGGTGACCGACAGTGTGACTGAGCTGGTAGAAGCAGTAGCCTCGACAGCAGGTGTCAACGCCCAGGCCGGCAAGGGACAACCATCGGCTGTGATAGTGTATCTGTTTGACACTGACAGCTCGACTATTCCCGAGACAGCATCACTCACCAAGGTAGCCAATCAGGCTGACCAGAGCGGTAAAACCGTAGTGATACGCGCTTACACCGACGAAACCGGCAATGCAGCTTACAATCAGCGACTATCGGAGCGCAGGGCCAAGGCTGTAGGCAACTATATGATAGCCCACGGCGTACCTGCCTCTCATATCAAGGCCAAAGGGTATGGTCCGACACACGCATACGCCAATAATGCCCAGGACCGCCGAGCCGAAATCTCGCTTGAATAAGGAAACACCGGAGTGTGACAGTTTCCGTAACACACTCTTATGACTTATACATTCTCATCATGCCCCCGCCACTTTCTTGTTGTGGCGGGGGCAAAACTTTTACCACTATCTCCAACTTTTGCCAATCCCGTATTGTTAATATAAATGAGCAAAGGCTCACAACCTTCATAAAAACTCATTTATTAACCCACAATTCCTCACTCCGTTTCACCTATGGTACATTGGTTTGTAGAATCGCTCAGAAACAATCCATCCCTTGCTATATTTCTCACGTTAGGGTTGGGATTTCTTATCGGCCAGCTTAAGTACAAGACATTCTCACTGGGCAATGTCACGTCAGTACTCCTTGTGGGAGTGCTTGTAGGACAACTTGATATTCCTATACCCGGCCCTATCAAAAACGCATTTTTCCTGCTGTTTCTCTTCGCTATCGGCTATAGCGTGGGACCACAGTTTTTCCACTCGCTCAGGGGCGACGGCATAAAGCAAGTATTGTTTGCCTGCGTGCTGTGCGTGCTGTGTCTGCTCACCACGTGGGCTGTAGCGCTGATCATGCACTACGATATCGGCGAAGCCCTGGGACTTCTTGCCGGCACCCAAACCATGTCGGCCATTCTCGGAGTGGGCACCGATACGCTAAACTCGGTGAACGCAACCGCCGCTGAGAAAAAGGCATGGGTTGACATCATGCCGGTGTGCTACGCCGTCACATACGTGTACGGTACCATCGGATCGGCCTATCTGCTTGCCAATGTAGGACCCGCAATGCTCGGCGGACTCAAGAAGGTGAAAGCCGAGACAGCCGAGCTGGAACGCCAAATGAACCAGGGATCGGCCTTTTCGGATCCCAACTATATAAACGCCCTGCGCCCCGTGGCTTTCCGTGCCTACAAGGTGGAGGCTGACTTCTTCGATACTCCCAAGAGCATTGCCGACGTGGAATCCTACCTAAAGGATCAAGGGCGGAGACTGTTTGTGGAACGTGTGCGCCAGGACGGCAAGGTGACCGAAATCTCATCGGACCTCAAAATTGCAAAAGGGGATGAGATAGTGCTAAGCGGACGCCGACAGTATATAATCGGTGATGAGAAATGGATCGGAACCGAGGTAAACGATGCTGAACTCCTGTCGTTCCCGGCAGAGCAGATGCAGGTGACAATATCGCGCAAAGGCGGTGGCGGAAAGACCGTAGACCAGATACGTGCCATGAAGGAAATGTATGGCGTATCGATCAAGAGCATCACCCGCGGAGGCGCTTCCATACCCGTGCTGTCACAAGTGCAGGTACATCCCGGCGATGTCATGACCATCGTAGGTCTTCAGAGCGAAGTTGCCGAAGCCTCATCGGCCTTGGGATATGCCGACAAACAATCCGATAAATCCGACCTGATACTGGTGGGACTCGGAATATTCATCGGCGGTATCATAGGCCTGCTGACCATTCATTTCGGCAAAGTTCCCGTAAGCCTCAGCACGAGCGGTGGAGCACTTATCGCGGGACTGTTCTTCGGCTGGCTACGTTCACGCCGTCCCACATGGGGGCATATCCCGAGTCCGGCTGTATGGCTCTTCAATAACCTTGGCCTCAACATGTTCATCGCCGTTATAGGTATCAACTCAGGACCATCGTTTGTGAGCGGTCTCCAGCAAGTGGGCTGGCTGCTGTTCGTGATGGGCGCCGTATGTACCTCAGTACCCCTCCTGCTCGGAGTCATCATCGGTAAGAAGATCTTCAAGTTCCCGGCCGCTATCAACTTAGGTTGCTGTGCAGGTAGCCGTACCACCACAGCCTCGCTCGGCGCCATCCAGGATGCCATAGGCAGTTCAATTCCTGCCATGGGTTATACCGTGACATACGCCATAGGCAACACCCTGCTGATCCTGTGGGGAGTAGTGATAGTACTTCTGATGAGTTAACTTAGCAACTTACACCATACATAGATATAAAAGGCAGAGAGCCCGGACCGTGTTTACGATCCAGGCTCTCTACTTATATGCGCGTCATGACTCCTCGCGACGGCGAAATGACATGGGCGCTATCAGATGACACCGTGGGACGACAGAAGCATCGTCATATTGTCGCGGAGCTTGCGGGCCTCAGCACCGGCAGCCTCGGCAAAGTCCTCGCCGGTGGAGGCGTAGATGATGGCGCGTGATGAGTTGACAAGCAGACCGCACTCACGGGTCATGCCCCACTTGGCCACTTCCTCAAGGCTTCCACCCTGAGCTCCCACTCCGGGAACAAGGAGGAAATTGTCGGGGGCCACACGGCGTACCTCGGAGAACATCGCACCCTGGGTGGCTCCGACCACAAACATGAGCTGATCCTCGTTGCCCCACTTGCGGGCGGTCTCAAGCACATGCTCGAAGAGGCGTGTGCCGGTCATGTCGGTGAGGAACTGGAAATCACGGCTACCGGGATTGGAGGTGAGAGCGAGCAGAATCACCCAGCGTCCGGCATAGTCCATGAAAGGCTTAACGCTGTCAAAACCCATGTAGGGAGCCACGGTGATGGCATCGACACCCATATTCTCGAAGAAAGCACGGGCATAGAGCGACGAGGTATTGCCTATGTCGCCACGCTTGGCATCGGCGATGATGAGCTGGTCGGGATAGTTCTCGCGCAGATATTTGACAGTGCGGTCAAGAGCGCTCCAGCCCTCTACACCGAGGCTCTCGTAGAACGCAGTGTTAGGCTTATATGCCACGCAATAGGGAGCTGTGGCATCAATGATAGCCTTGTTGAAAGCGAAGATGGGATCCTCATGATCGCGGAGATGCTCGGGGATCTTTTTGATATCGGTGTCAAGTCCTACACAAAGGAATGATCCCTTCTTACGGATGTTTTCAAGAAGTTCTAAACGGTTCATAAAAACTATATATGTTTGATTGTTTATATTATTCTGTATTTATCTGGCAAATGTAAAGCCAACGAGTTCGAGCGAGCTGAGTTCGCGGGTCTTATCCTTACCGGTTGAGCTATACAAGCTCATCTCTATCTCACGGGCCACATATACCGTATCTGGGTTGCCCGAAGCCGTGTGAAGCATCACCGGGGAGAAGTCTTGCTGATTGTCGAGCTGAATCAGACTGTCGACAGGCAATCTGTAGGTTATACCTCCTATCACCACCTGCTCATTACCCTCGGGCATAGAGCTTGACGAGCAACGCATACGGCGATACTCCACTGAGCTATATCCCTGAGGAAGTGTCACAAAATCAGCCTTGGCCTTCAATGATACAAACCTGTGAGGGCCTATGACTTCCGTAGGAGTATCCTCTATGGTATCGACAAACAGGAAGTATTCACTTATATAGCTATCACCCTTGCCGTAGTAGGTAGCCCCGGTAATATCCTCAAGCAATGAGTGGTCGTGATGAGAGTCGAGGTACTTCACCTTGGACTCAACGTCAATTCTCTCTTTCCGAGGCAATGAAGCAAATGCCTCGGCAAACTCCTTCTCACCAACAGGGAAAGTGGAGAATCCCATCTCCTGCAATGCCGACCTCAGTTTGGTACGCATGATCTGGTCAGCAAGATTGGTATAATTCACATAAGGGAATATGCTTGTGAGCAGGAACACCACGGCAAATGAGATAGCTATGCCGTTGAACCGGCGGGGGCGCGAGATGATCATGTAACCGAACACGATGTAGCACCACAGGTTGAACGTAAGGACATAGAGGCGTGACACGGTGAGGCCATACTCGCATATACGGTAAAGCAGACCAACGCTCATCAACACAAACAACGGGAGGATGGCTATGGGCAACCACCGGATGGCCAGCAATGTGATAGAGTCGTCGGGATGGGTGCGGCGCACTCCTTCGAGTAGGAACAGTGTGACAAGCACCGCCACTGTAAGTCCGGTCACCGACCATGTGACTATGCCCCGGGGCAATTCCCAAGTGAAAAGGATCTTGAGTCCGTAGACATAAAGAATGGCCATGTAGACCACCGTGAGCAGGAGGAAAAAGAATTTGGCCGTGCCACACTGGAACCTGGAGGCTTTGAAGCCGTGCTCAAGCGCAGTCACTTCATCGGTGCGGGGGATGAGGTGGAGGAATATTATCAATGGTATGGAGCAAGCCCCTAATACCTGGAAACAGAACATGACCTGGAGGGATTCGACATTGAAGAGCCCGAATATGGTGAGGAAGATGATACCTATGGCTGCACAGAACGCCCATGAGAACACCGTGGAGGTGAGGGCGCCTACCACTTGGGAGTTGGAGAAATTCCATGCCCATGACTTCCTGGAGGGCAAAAATATCACGGCCACCACAAGCGAGGTGACTATGGCGATGCGCCCGATGCTCCATGCTTCACTGAGATCGGAACCATGCACCATAATATATATGGTGTCGATGACGAGCAACAGATTGGCCACGATCATGGGAACCCAAGAGCGATAAGAGAGATACTCACACCACAGCGATACAGCAAGAGTAAGCGGAATACCTACACCACCAAGATACCACAAGGCGCATGTGACATTGGAAGCCTCGTAGACCCACAGCTCCTTGTCGTTTATGATGAAAATCATGGCCCATGCAGTGGTATAGGCTATGTAGAGCATCGTGACGGGGAAACGGCTCCATGCACCGCTCACAGCCTGCATGAGCATGTCGACGGAAATCTTTGACTTCCGTTTCCGAGGCTCATCCGGAATATAAGGGGGAGGTATGTCCATGGTCGGTAATATTGTCGAGATATTATAGATGTATATGAGGAGAAAAACGCTCAGTCAAACAGGTAGCCTTCAAATTCAGCATCAACCAAGCCATTGTCACGGAATTTGACTATCATGTGGGTGATGTGAAAGGGAGTTTCCTTTTTCCCAGCCATGTCAGTCAGCACGGTTTTGACAGGAAGTGCCCTCGCACCGTCGCCTGCCATCTCCCTCAGTCGGGCAACATCTGCCGAGAACCGGTAAGTACCGTCGCTGACAGTGATCACGCTGTCGGGACCGGCGGGAGCGATCCTTGATTTACGGAGCCTGTAGTGCCTCACCCAGTCGCGCCCGGCCGGGACGTGGACATATCCGGCGGCACTGTTCATGATGAAGCTGATCTCGCTGTCGGCCACATAATGGGAGGCCATACGATCCACAACCGATGAGTGGTCCTGCTCCACGACAGGCTCCGAAACTCTCTCTATCACCACCTGCTCATCAATCCCGTAGAGGGACTTGAGAACAGTATCCCAGATGACAAGCGAACCGAATGAGCCAGAGAGGATGCAGAACGCACACAATAATGTGAACTTGACCTTGGACATGGTCACATTATTATTGCGGACTTCATCACTGCCCGAAGCAGGACGGTAGGGAGGAGGCGTGGTGGTCATACTGGCGGAGAGATGACTGAGGATGAAAAAATCGGATTCTTTGGCCGGGATGGGTAGGAGAATCTCCTATAGTTCGGCAGCCTTAAGCTTCTCGGCATTCTCGGCGATGGTAAGCTGGTCTATCACATCCTGAATGTCACCGTCCATGAATGCCTGAAGGTTATAGATGGTGTAGTTGATGCGATGGTCGGTGATGCGCCCCTGAGGGTAATTGTAGGTGCGAATCTTGGCCGAGCGGTCGCCAGTCGACACCATGGTCTTGCGTCGGGAAGCTATATCGTCGATATACTTCTGATGCTCCTTGTCGTAGATGAATGTGCGCAGACGACTCAATGCCCTCTCCTTATTCTTGGGCTGGTCGCGGGTCTCGGTACACTCTATGAGTATCTCCTCGGTCTCGCCGGTGTTGGGGTTGCGCCACATGTAGCGCAGACGCACACCCGACTCCACCTTGTTGACATTCTGACCGCCGGCACCGCCCGAGCGGAAAGTGTCCCACTTGATCTCGCCCTCGTTGATCTCCACGTCGAAGGCCTCGGCCTCGGGCAACACAGCCACTGTGGCGGCCGATGTGTGTACACGCCCCTGGGTCTCGGTGGCAGGCACACGCTGCACGCGATGCACACCGCTTTCGTATTTCATGGTGCCGTAGACATTCTCGCCGGTCACGCTCACCACAATTTCCTTGTAACCGCCGGCAGCGCCCTCACTGAAACTTGTCACAGCCACATTCCAGCCCTTGGACTCGCAGTATTTGGAGTACATCTTGAAAAGGTCTCCGGCAAAGATGGCGGCCTCGTCGCCACCGGTTCCGCCACGTATCTCGAGAACAACATTCTTGGAATCCTCAGGATCGGCGGGCACGAGCAGCAACTTGATCTCCTCCTCCAGAGCGGGAAGAGCCTCAGTGGCTTCATCGAGCTCATCCTTGGCCATCTGGCGCAATTCAGGATCCGACTCGGCGGCAAGCACCTCGCGGGCCTCGTCGATATTGCCCAGCAACGTGCGGTAACGGCGGGTCACGGCTGTAAGTTTCTCAAGATCCTTGTACTCCTTGGTAAGACGCACGTAACGTTTCATATCCTGGATCACGGCGGGGTCGGTGATGAGGGTGCTTACCTCCTCAAATCGCGATTCTATGCCATCCAGACGGGTCAAAAGTGAATTGTCGGCCATACGTGAAATTTTTCTACAAAGTTAGGAAAAATTTAGCAAAGAAAAAACCGATAGAGGCACGCATGGATACAAAATCAGCAGGGACACTATGCCGAAGCAAAGCGTCCCTGCTGTTGAAAGTTCCTTTAGTCGAAGTACTGGTGTACCGCGGAAGTGGATTACTTCTTCTTGTTGCGGTTTCCGTAGCGGCTCATGAACTTGTCCACGCGACCTGCGGTGTCGACGAGCTTCTGCTTGCCGGTGAAGAAGGGGTGAGATGAGCTGGTGATTTCGAGCTTAACCAGAGGATAGGTTACGCCGTCAACTTCGATCTCCTCGCGTGAGGCTACGGTGGAACGAGTGATGAAGATCTCATCGTTTGACATGTCCTTGAATACTACTTCACGGTAGTTGGAGGGATGGATGTCTGCTTTCATTGTTATTTTGCGGTTATGAGTTAACGAATCAATTGGTTACGCGTTGGTAGGACGCTTGTATTCGTAATGGCGGTGCAAAGTTAGCGATTATCGTCGTAACCGCCAAGCGCTCGGATGTTTTTTTCTCAAAAAAATTTCGCCATATATCATTGAGATAAAATTATTCATCAAGCGGGCTGTGAGTATGCGGGATTTTTTATAACTTTGCAGTGTGTTTCAAGAAATAGCTCTTTTAAAATTATGATAAACCGAGTTTTGATACGTATCAAGGTAGTACAGCTGTTATACTCCTACCTGTTGTCGCAGAACGAGTTCCGAATCGAATCACAAGTCGAGAATCCCTCTCGCGACAAAAAGTATGGATATGCACTATACCTCGATCTGCTGATGCTTGTGCTTGAACTCTCGGGAATAGACGTGAGCAACGGACGCAGAGAATCTCCGCTTCACGGCCTGACCCTCAACAAGCATATCAACCAAAGCCAGCTGGCCAAATCGCTGAATGCCAATTTTGAGATCCGTGACATTATCGTAAAAGGCCGTGCCAATCCCGAGCTATTCGACAGCGTGGTGCCCTCGATTTACAGGGCCATCACCGAGCTTCCCGCCTATAAGAGTTTCACCAAAATCAAGTCGCCCTCGCTTCACGACGAGGTGGTGCTGTGGCTTTCGATCGCTGAAAACCTCATGGCCAAGAACCCCGAGTTCATGACGGCGGCACGCAAGAACCCCGAGTTCACCATGGCAGGCTTCGAGCGTGGTATCGAACTGCTCAAATCCACCCTCGGAAACTATGGCGACAACCGCGCACTGCTCATCCATGCGAGAAACTCACTCGACCACTCGATGGAGAAGGCATATGAGCTGTATTACTCACTGCTCCAGCTTGCATCAGAGATAACCGACGAGCAGGCCGAGAGACTCGACAATGCCAAGCACAAGTATTATCCTACCGATGCCGACCTGCACCCCGACATGCGTTTTGTCGAGAACAAATACGTGCAAGCGCTGAGAGACAACCCGGAATACCGCACATACGTCGAGGACAACAAGCTGTCGTGGACCGAACAGAACATCACCATCAAGGAACTCCTCAACAAGATTCTGGAATCCGAGGCTTACAAGGCCTACATGGAAGCTCCCGGAGAAAAAACTCTCGAAGAGGATGCCAACCTGTGGAGAGTGCTGTACAAGGACGTGATACTCCCCTCCGACGCTCTTGCCGAAGCCCTCGAGTCAAAATCAATCTACTGGAACGATGACCTCCAGGAGATGGGCACATTCGTGATCAAGACCATACGCCGCATGGGACTCCTGTCGCAGGGAGCATCCAACAACAATCCCATCCTGCCCATGTACAAGGACGAGGAGGACGGACGATTCGGTGCCGACCTGTTCAACAGTTCCGTAAAGCACTGCAACGAGTACAAAGAGCTGATCGAGAAATTCGTCAACACCTCCCGCTGGGATGCCGATCGTCTCGCGTTCATGGATATAGTGATAATGGTAGCGGCAGTCACCGAGATCATCGATTATCCCGCGATACCGCTCGCCGTGACCTTCAACGAGTACATCGAAATAGCCAACTACTATTCGACACCCCGAAGCGGAGCTTTCATCAACGGAATCCTGTACTCATTGACTAAACATCTCCGCGACGAAGGCATCATAACCAAAGGATAAGAAAACTTCAACAATATGCCACATGGCAACGAACCAGCCGGCCATAAAACATATTCTATAAATAAACATAAACATTAATTTAACAATAAGACATGCTTAACACTATTCTTCTTCAAGATCAGGGTACCGGATGGGCCAATATCGCTATGATCGTCGTGCTCATCGCCATCTTCTATCTCTTCATGATCCGTCCCCAGCAGAAGAAGCAGAACGAGATCAAGAAATTCCGCGAGGGCATCAAGGTGGGCGACCGCGTAGTCACCGCCGGAGGCATCTACGGTAAAGTGCGCTCGGTCGAGGACAACACTTTCTCGCTCGAGATCGCCAAGGATGTGCGCATCACCATAGACAAGGGTTCCGTATATCCCTCAGCCCAGCAGGCATCCGAGGATGCAGCCCAGGCCGAAAAGAAATAATACGGCGGAGCTGTAAGAGCACACCCTCCAAGCCACAACATAAGCGTCCCTCTCCGGTCCGACACCGGCGAGGGCGCATCACCTTTACACCCACACCGCAACAAATCAGCATAACGACATGCCCGAGGACAATATAAGCCCATTGAAGGAAAAGGCAAAAGTGATCGCCGAGAAAGTAAGCACAGCCCTGCGCTCAAGCCGGGGAAAGGATGTGCTCACCTACCTCATGTTTGTAGCGGTGGCATTCGTATTCTGGGTGTTCCTGTCGCTTGACACCGAGGTACAGCGTGATTTCGAGGTCCCGCTCGAGATAGTCGAGATTCCCGACAGCGTGACCCTCATAGGCAACGTACCATCCGAAATGGCCGTGAGCGTCAAGGGGAAGGATTCGCAATTGCTACGGTTTCTGTGGGGCAAGATGTCGCCTGTGAAATTCAAGTGGAAGGACAATGTGACCGACAACTTCATGCACCTCGGCCCCACGCGCATCGAGACCAAGATGAGGGAATATTTCGGGCCGGGAGTGGAGCTGGTATCATATCGCCCCGACTCGGTACACATAGCGTTCACCACACTACCGGGTGTGAAAGTCAAACTTAACATCCAGGCCGACATACGCACCAACCTACAGTATATAATGTCAAGCCAGCCTTATGCCGACGTGGACTCAGTAACACTCTATTCCGCTACAGATATCCCCCACTCGCTCAAGGTTGTCAGCACAGAGCCTATCGTAAAGTCAGGCCTGAAGGACACCACTGTCTATGAAGTGAAAGTGAAACCGATATCGGGCGTGAGGATCATACCTGACAAGGTGATGGTAACAGTGCCTGTGGAACCTCTCATAGCCCAGAAACGCACAGCCGTGATCGAGCCTCAGGGCGTGCCCGAAGGGAAGCATCTGGTCACATTCCCGTCCAAAGTGGAGGTTTCTTACCTTGTGCCCATGAGCGCCTACAACGATGAATATCCGTTGAAAGCCTTTGTCGAATATGACGATGTGAAGAAACCAGGCAATAAGATACCGGTATCATTGTCAATGCTTCCGAGCATATACCACAGTGTATCGGTGTCACCCGAAAGTGTCGAATATATCATCGAGAACATACAGTGACATGAAGAGACTGATAGCGATCACCGGAGGCATAGGCAGCGGGAAGAGCGTAGTAAGCCGGATACTTGACGCGATGGGTTATCCTGTGTATGACTGCGACAGCCGTGCCCGTGAAATCATGGATAACAATGATGCCATAAAGCAGGCCATAGCCGACAACATCGCCCCCGCGTGCATAAAGGATGGAGAGATCGACCGCAAGGAACTCTCCGCTACCGTATTCTCATCCCCTGAAAAACTCGAGATACTCAACGGTATCGTGCATGGAGCGGTGAGAGACCACCTTGCCCTATGGCACTCATCCGAGCATCAGGCAGATCCGATATGCTTCGTGGAGACAGCCATCCTGTACCAAAGCGGACTCGACGCCATGGTCGACGAGGTGTGGCATGTGGATGCACCATGCGAGGTGAGGGTGGAGCGCGTGATGAAACGCAACGGCCTCTCACGCGACGAGGTATTGGCCCGTATCGAATCCCAAGACTCATTTATCCCCACATCGGTACACCCTGCGACCAAGCTCATAGACAATGACGGCGACACTGCCATACTGCCTCAGATCGAGAGGATGATAAGCCAGGTGAAATAGACAGCTGAAAAAAATATGGCTGTTTTTCTTGGAGACTGAAAGAATTGTACGTAATTTAGAGGTCGGATAACGCATTTTATCCTCGTCATGGCAAAAAATCGGTTCGTGAATGAACCATTTCCACCGGCCAAACGTTATAGTGACATGTGAATCTAACCGGCATACGCTACCCGAAATTCCCCAAGGGATTTTAAAAGCGGATGCACTAAAATAAATTACATCAATTATGAAAGCATTGAACATTGTGCTCGCAGTAGTCGGCGGAGCCATCGCCGGCGCAACAGTAGGTCTCCTTCTCGCCCCTGAAAAGGGAGAACGCACCCGCAAGAACATCGTGAAATACCTCGAAGACAAGGGCATCAAGCTCCAGAAAAGCAAGATCGAGGAACTCGCCAACGAAATTGCCGACGAATTGGGCAAGTAATCATCTATCGCAACCCTACTACTAACACTCATTTTCAATCCCCAATAGCATTATGTCAAACCTATCCATGCTTTACGCTTTCATCGGAGGTGCCATCGTAGGTGCCGGAGCCGCCATCCTTTTTGCCCCTGAAAAAGGTGAAGATGTACGTGCCCGCATCGCCGATCTGTTGCGCAAGAAAGGCATCCTGTGCTCCGACAACGAGATCGATGCCCTGGTTGAGCAGCTCACCACCGAAATCGACGATTGATCCATCCATACAGTCAGCAATGGCTGAATGATAAAATATCCGACATGGGGCACGTCACATCTCTATGACACGTGCCCCTGTCGTTATGTTACGGACTTTCACAAATCCATCACTACCACCCTCCTCCTCACATCATCACCACCATACTTCATCCTATAACGCTTATGCCTGAAATACGCGAACAGTTAACGAGTATATGGATAGAGATCAGGGAGACCCTACGCCTCCATATTGATTATGCCAAGCTCACGGCCACCGAGAAACTGAGTGTGCTGCTCTCCATGATGGGACTCGCGCTGATATGCCTCCTGCTCGGCTCAATAGTGATATTCATAATATCGCTCGGGCTCATGCTGCTGCTGGCCAAGAGCACCGGACTATTCGGAGCCTGCATGATAATGGCCGGGATATATGCCGTGATGCTGGTTGCGGCAATCATATTCAGAAAGCAACTGATCATCAATCCGGTCACCCGATTCCTGTCTCACTTATTCCTCAAATAGCCATGACTCAAAACAAGCAACTCCCCCATCACACCACTGAGTGGAACGGCTATGACATAGACGAGCTACGCTATGTGAGAGCCTATACAGCGGCCAGGCTTGAGCTTAACCGCGAACGTGTCACAACCCGGCTGGAAAACATGCGCAAAAACGGCCTGAAGCCGGGAGTGCCCAAGAATATTTTCGGCAAAGTACTGGGAGCATTCAGCTATATCGACATAGCCCTGCTGGCATGGCGCGCAGGACGCAGAGTATTCTCCGTGACAAGAGCGCTAAGGAGACGCTGAGTCCATCCTCCTCCCGCATCCTCCTCTCTCACATCTACAACGAACCAATCATAGCCAATATATATAATGAACGATTACACTGAAGTACGCCTTGGACTGGACCCCTGCTCCGAGACACTGACCGATATCCTTGCAGCTATGCTTGCCGAGAAGGGATATGAGAGTTTTGTGCCCGATGCAACGGGCCTTACGGCATATATAAGAAAGGAAGATTTCAACCCTGATGCCCTTGATGAGGTGATACGAGAGTTTCCCATGGAAACCATCATCACCTCGACCCACACTACTGTGGAGGGACAGGACTGGAATGCCGAATGGGAGAAAAACTATTTCAAGCCTATCGTGATTGATGACCAGTGCGTGATACACTCGTCATTCCACAAGGACATCCCCATATGCCGGTATGACATCGTGATCGATCCCAAGATGGCTTTCGGGACCGGACATCATGCCACTACCACACTGATCCTGAGAAGGCTTCTCACCATGGATCTCGAAGGGAAAAAGATGGTGGATATGGGTACAGGAACCGGTATCCTTGCAATCATCGCCGACATGCGCGGAGTCGCCCACATCGACGCGATTGAGATAGATGAATTTGCGTTTGAAAATGCCAAGGAGAATATCAGACTCAACAATACATCCAGAATCCATCCCCATTTAGGCGATGCCTCGGTACTCGCCACAATACGCGATGTCGACATCTTTGTAGCCAACATCAACCGCAACATCATCACCGCCGACTTACCCGCGTATACCGACACTCTGTCGCCAGGTGCATCAGTAATCCTGAGCGGCTTTTACGAAGAGGACATACCGGTGATCATGAAAGTTGCCGAGGCAATGGGGCTTGTTTATGTCGACCACACCGTGCTTGACCGCTGGACATCATTGCACCTCAGTAAATCATAACACGATACGGCAACAGCCGGTCAATTCACCATAGGGTTCTGGGGGTGGAACAACCATCCCCGGAAATCCTCACCAAGCGAACGCACTGCCCGATGCCAATAGGGATCACCGTCACCCTTGAGCAGGTCGTGAGAAGATTGCGGCATAGGGGTCACTGCCCACACGCGCTTTGAGATCTCCTCCTCGAGCTGTCCCTCGCTCCATCCGCTGTAACCGAGGAAGAAACGTATATTCCCCTCCAGTTCGTAGCGGTCATTGATGATCGAGAGCATGGGATCAAACTCGCCTCCCACCCACAAGCCATTGCCTAACGGCTGGGTACCGGGAATGATATCACCAAGTGTATGGATAAAAAACAGCCTGTCGCCGGCAAGCGGACCTCCGCAGTACACCGGGATGGGCTGCTTTACCGTAACCCCCTCCACCAGATCCTGCAACGAATAGTCCGATTCATTATTGAGCACAACACCCATGGCTCCGCCACCCGGCTCGTATTCCACAAGTGCGATCACAGCATGGTTGAAATACTCCTCATGAAGAAAAGGCTCTGACACGAGCAAAGCTCCGGGAGCCGGATCATGCCCCGTAGGGATATCAATGTTGAATAGCAGCGACTTGTAATCCATGTCTTTTCGTTTTAAATGGTTCGCGTCACGAGGAGGTGAGGAGCTCCTCTTTTCTCTTTAAACAATGTTAACCATAGAAAAGATTCCTCGGAGGAAAAGTTTTCCGCCTCAGCGGTACCGGCCTCAGGCCAGTTCGCCAATGAGAGTAGCCGATGATGCCGACAACACGCGCACCTTCACGGTATCTCCTACACGGCAATTGCCTCGCGGAAACACCAGAGTCTTGTTCTGCTCATTACGGCCAACCATCTGTTCCTTGCTACGCTTGGACACGCCCTCCACGAGCACATCAAATGTCTTGCCGACATCCTTTAGATTGCTTTCCTGCGACAATTCGTTCTGAAGAGCGATCATGCGGTTCAGGCGGTCGATCTTCACCTCTTCGGGAACATTGTCGGGCATCACGCGAGACGCAAGAGTGCCGGGACGCTCGGAGTATTTGAACATGAACGATGAGTCAAATCCCACCTCCCTCATCAATGACAAAGTAAGCTGAAAATCCTCCTCAGTCTCGTTATGGAAGCCGGTGAACAGGTCAGTAGAGATGCCACAATCAGGTATGCGCTCACGGATAGCCCTTATACGTCCAAGATACCATTCGCGGGTGTACTTACGGTTCATGGATTTCAGCACACTGTCACTACCCGACTGTACCGGCAGATGGATATGCTTGCATATATTTTTACGCGAAGCTATGACATCGATAGTCTCATCGCTCATATCCTTGGGATGGGATGTGGTAAACCTGATGCGCATGTCGGGAGCCGCATCAGCTACCATGGCCAGCAACGCAGGGAAATCCACCACATTGCCATCGGAATCCTCATACCTGTAAGAATTAACATTCTGTCCAAGCAAGGTAGCCTCCTTGAATCCACGTGAACGCAGATCCTCAAGCTCGGCAAGGATGCTGCGGGGCTCGCGCGAACGTTCGCGGCCACGTGTATATGGCACTATACAGTAGGAACAGAAGTTATTGCATCCGCGCATAATGCTTATGAACCCCGACACAACATTGCCGGTGATGCGGGCCGGAATAATATCGCGGTAGGTCTCGGATGTGCTGAGAGTGACGTTAACAGCCTTTTCGCCGGCCTCGACCGACGCAAAGAGGGCCGGCAGATCCATATAAGAGTCGGGGCCGGCCACAAGATCCACTCCGTGACGTGTCACAAGCTCGTCCTTGACACGCTCGGCCATACATCCTATGACTCCTATTATCAGGCGGGGAAGCGAGCGGGACCGTTTCCGGCGCAACGACCCCAGAAATGCGAGACGAGATATGATCTTCTGCTCGGCATTATCGCGGATCGAGCACGTGTTGAGCAACACAGCATCGGCCTTGTCAATGTCATCGGTAAGATCGTATCCGGCTGTGGCCATGACGGAAGCGACGACTTCGCTGTCGGCGACATTCATCTGGCAACCGTAAGTTTCAATATATAATAAGCGGTTTTGGTCCATTGATTATTTGGGAATTAGCGCAACATTCAGTAAATTTGCGCAAACTTTGCACAAAGTTACACATTTTTTCGCAAATGGAGAGTATAATAATCTGGATAGTGATCATAGTGGCCGGATACGTTTTCGAGCAACTCAAAAAACGTGCCGAGCAGAAGAAGGCGGAAGAGGAGATCCTCAACCGCCATCGCCACAATGCCACCCGTGGAATACCGCGTCCGGCTCCGGCATCAGCCCAGGAGATGAGACGTCCACGCCCGGCTCCGGCACAGGTTCAGACAATGACTCCATCCACGACTGTAAAGACTGCCAAACCGCAACAACCGGCCTACAAGCCTCTCGATATTCCCGAAACGGAAATGGACATGGAGATAGTAGAACTGACCGATGAGATGGAAACAGCATCCTCAACACCGGCACATGCCGACAGGTCAACCGAAGCCCACTATGCCCGCTGGCGTCAGGCCATACTCGACACTCAGGTACTGGAAAGAAAATTCTGAACCACGCCTGACCTTTCACATCATAGCAATAACATCAATACTAAGTCATTTATAAACCATCAATCATCATGAGATTCCCCATTCTCACTCCCGAAGAGGCCGCCGAACTCTTCTACAACGACTGCAATTGTGGATTCTCCGGCTTTACAGCTCCAGGAGCACCAAAGGTGGTAACCCAGGCTATCGCCGCCAAGGCCGAAAGACTTCATGCACAGGGTGAGCCCTTCAAGATCAATATCGTAACCGGAGCTTCGACCTCCGATAAGTGTGACGGTATGCTTGCCCGCGCCAACGCTATAGGACGACGCACCCCCTATCAGAATCATCCCGACCTGCGCAAACGCATCAACAGCCACGACGCGCATTACTTCGACCTGCATCTGTCGGAGACCGCCCAGAAACTGCGCTACGGATTCATCGGTGATATCGACCTCGCTATCATAGAAGTCAGCGACATTCAGGATGATGGCACTGTAGTGGTAGGTACAGGCGTAGGCAACGTGCCCACAATAGCCATGATGGCCAAGAGAGTGATCATCGAGCTTAACGAGAAGCTCCGCCACGCTCTCTATGGAATCCATGACATATACCTGCCCCTGGATCCCCCCAACCGCCGCGAGATACCTATCTTCAAGGCAAGTGACCGCATAGGTTCACCCGTGCTGAAGATCGATCCCGAGAAGATCGTGGGCGTGGTGATGAGCGACAGCTACGAGGGCGTGAAACCGTTTACTCCGCTTGACGAGACCACCAAGATGATCGGTGCTAATGTGTGCCGCTTCCTCATCGGTGAAATGAAAGCCGGACGTATTCCATCGACTTTCCTCCCCATACAGTCGGGTGTAGGCAATGTGGCCAACGCAGTGCTCTATGGCCTGGCCGATGCCAAGGAGATTCCTCCGTTTGAAATGTACACCGAGGTGATCCAGGATGCCGTGATCGACCTTATGAAGAAGGGCCGTTGCAAATTTGGCTCCACAAGCTCTCTTACCGTCAGCAACGAGGTTGAGGAGGAGGTTATCTCCAACATCGATTTCTTCAAGGAGCATCTTGTGATCCGTCCCGTGGAGATCTCCAATAACCCCGAGGTGATACGCCGTCTTGGAGTCATAGCCATGAATACAGCACTCGAGGCCGACATTTTCGGTAATATCAACTCGACCCACGTAACCGGCACACGCATGATGAACGGTATAGGCGGATCGGGCGACTTCACCCGCAATGCCTACGTGTCCATCTTCTCCTGCCCCTCGATCACCAAGGAAGGAAAGATCTCCAATATCGTCCCCATGGTATCGCACGTAGACCACACCGAACATTCGGTAGACATCATCGTGACCGATCAGGGTATAGCTGATCTGCGCGGACTCGATCCCGTACAGCGCGCTCACGTTATCATCGACAACTGTGCCCATCCCATGTATCGCGAACTGCTCCGCGACTATCTCAAGATGTCGACACGTGGCGGACAAACACCCCACACTCTCGAAGCCTCGCTCGCATTCCATACCGAGTTCCTTGCATCGGGCGACATGCGCAATGTAAATCTCGGCAAATACATGTAATAAATCTCTGAGAAAAGACTGACATCAGTCCTCATCCATAACACAATCCCCTCGGCGCTTCATCAGTATAAGCACCGAGGGGATTGTATTATGAATCCGTAACTATTTTACAGCTATTGGCGCCTATGACAGTGCGGCACGCAATGTCTCGCCCAATGTAGGATGAGAATGAATGGCATCGGCAATCGTCACCGCCGGAAGTCCTGCCGTCATTACCGTAGCGGCTTCCTGTACAAGATCAGCGGCATGAGGCCCGCAGATGTGGCATCCGAGCAGAGCACCGGTCGACGCATCGCTTATCACCTTGACCATACCGTCGGTCTCGCCCATTGCCACAGCCTTACCGTTGGCCCTGAATGTGGCCTTACCGATCCTTATTTCAAGTCCACGTGACTGGCATTGCTCCTCGGTGAGACCTACCATGGCACACTCGGGCATGGTGAATACAGCCGAAGGTATCACATCAAGATTGCGCTTATGTCCCAGTACGATCTCGCCCTGGGCAGTGGCTGCATGAGCCAGCATACACCTGGCATTGACATCGCCAATCGCATAGAGCGAAACTCCAGCGGGTGTGTGGCCACTCTCCCACTCCACCTCCATGTTATCATTCACGCAGATGGCTCCACGCTCTATTTTCACACCGAGATTCTCTATGCCCGGAGGCAATACCGGTCTACGGCCTACGGCCATAAGAACCGCATCAGCATGAACTGACTTCTCCTTACCCTTGGCAGTACATCGCACGGTGACGCCCGGTTCGATAGCCGTAACCTGAGTATCGGTGAGAATATTTATACCACGGCGTTTCAGCGACATGCGCAGACGCTTGGCAACCTCAGCATCAAACGGAGGCAACACCTCCTTGCAATACTCGATCACCGTGACATCCACTCCAAAAGCGTTCAGCACCGAAGCAAACTCGAGGCCTATGACTCCCGCTCCTATAATAGCGATGGATTTCGGCAAAACAGTGAGCGACAGCAAGTCGTCGCTGGTCATTGCAAGCTCTGTCCCCGGGATCGGAAGAGCGGCGGGACGCGAGCCTGTGGCGATGATTATGCTGGGAGCTGAATACACATTGTCACCTACGCTTACTTCAGAAGGGGAGATAAATCCCGCTTCACCCGTAATGACATCAACATCCTTGAGCAACTGAGCCACACCGTCACGAAGCTGGGCCACCACAGCATCCTTACGGGATGCCACGGCTTCATAATCTACCTTGACTTCAGGAGAATCCATGACAATGCCAAACTCCCGTGACTCCCTGATGGTAACGGCCACCTCGGCACTGCGACACAAAGCCTTTGTGGGGATGCACCCACGGTTCAGGCAAGTGCCTCCGAGATAACTCCGCTCGATAAGAGCCACACGCTGACCCGAACGGGCGGCGGCCACGGCGGTTTCATATCCGCCTGGGCCGGCACCGATTATAATAATATCGTGGGTAGGGGTCATACCTGAACGTTGTCAAGTTGGAAATATGACACCACCGGATTAAGGGCAGCCGCCGTATCGTCGGGCTTACGCACCGGAGTGTTATGGGGAGCATCCTTCACAACATCGGGGGTCTCAGCAGCCTCGCGGGCGATATCACGCATCACGGCGATAAACTCGTCGAGAGTCTCGATGCTTTCAGTCTCGGTAGGCTCTATCATCAACGACTCGTGGAATAGCAACGGGAAATAGATGGTAGGAGCATGGAATCCGTGGTCAAGGAGACGCTTGGCAATATTTAGTGTGGTGACGCCTGTCGACTTGTCGGCCAGACCGTCAAACACAAATTCATGCTTGCACACGCGGTCGATGGGCAGGAGATAGAGATCACGCAAGGACTCCTTGATATAATTGGCATTAAGTGTAGCCAACGGACCTGCCATCTTAAGACCTTCACGTCCCATGGTGAGGATATAAGCGAGAGCACGCAGCTCAACCGCATAGTTTCCGACCCACGATGATATACGTCCCAGAGAGGTGTCCTCAACCGTATGATAATACAGCTTCTGTCCCTCATGTTCAAGCATCTTCACACGCGGATTGGGCAAAAATTCCTCAAGTCCAGCACGCACACCTACTGGTCCGGAGCCCGGGCCACCACCGCCATGAGGAGTCGAGAATGTCTTGTGGAGATTGATGTGCATAACATCAAATCCCATATCGCCCGGACGTGCCACGCCAAGCATAGGATTGAGATTGGCACCATCGTAATACAACAATGCGCCACACGCATGTACCATCTCGGCAATAGCCGGGATATTGTGCTCGAATATTCCTACTGTATTGGGATTGGTCATCATCACAGCCGCCACGGTCTCGTCGAGCAGAGGACGCAGAGCCTCGACATCCACAGTACCATCAGGCAGTGACTTCACCTGTACAACATGCAGTCCGGCCACTGCTGCCGAAGCAGGATTAGTGCCATGAGCCGAGTCGGGAACTATCACTTTCACACGTGCCTTGTCACCACGGCTGTCATGATACGCACGTATCACCATGAGTCCTGTCAGCTCGCCCTGCGCACCGGCGTAGGGATTGAGGGTAAATTCCGCCATACCGCCGATCTCCGACAGCAACTTCTGAAGCTCGTAATAAGCCTTCAGCGCACCCTGGACCGTAAAAATGGGTTGAAGCGGATGCAGGGAAGCAAACCCCGGAAGCGCCGCCATCTCTTCGTTGATCTTAGGATTGTACTTCATCGTACATGATCCCAGAGGATAGAATCCGGAATCAACGCCGAAATTATTGGTCGACATATTGGTATAATGCCTCACCACTGTGGGCTCGTCAACCTGAGGAAGCCTCAGAGGCTTCTCACGCAACAAAGACTTTGGGAGCGACTGAAGAGCATCCTCACAACCTGCGGGCGACAGATGATAGCCACGCCTACCGGGCTTGGATAAGTCGAATATTACTTTTCCGTAAACTTGTCTGTTCATATCCTTGGTTTCAATGTTGTGAGTCGATATCTTTTAATTCGTTGTGCGCATCGGTAATGGCAGCGGCCAGAGCGTCGATTTCCTCCACAGAGCGCTTCTCGGTGGCACACATCACCACCATATCATCCTCGAGCTGTACACCGGCAAGCATACCATAGTCCACACACAGCGACTGATGCAGAATATCATATGCCACCGAGCCCTTGTAGCGCAAAGCCACCTCATTGAGATACGGACGCGAGGGATAAGCGAGTTCAAACAAGCCTGTCTCCACCAGTTTATCGGCCATATAATGAGTGCGGGAGCATGATATCTCGTTTACTTCACGCAATCCGTCAGGTCCCATAAGTGACAGGTACACCGACGCGTAGAGCGCCATCAGTCCCTGATTGGAGCAGATGTTGGAAGTAGCCTTCTCGCGACGTATATGCTGTTCACGGGCTTGGAGCGTAAGCACAAACGCACGCTGGCCTGTGGCATCGGTAGTGGCACCCACGATGCGGCCGGGTAGTTTTCGGATAAGAGCCTTGGTACAGCACATGTAACCCAGGCCCGGACCTCCGTAATTGAGTGGCATACCGAGCGACTGGGCCTCACCGGCGGCAACGTCTGCGCCCCATTCACCCGGACTCTTTATTACACCGAGAGCTGAGGCAGGTGATGAGATGATGAGAAGGGCTTTGGCGGCATGAACCTTGTCGGCAAAGCCGGTGTAATCTTCGAGAATACCATAGCAGTTGGGCGACGGGAGTATTACACCTGCCACATCACCTTGAGACAACATCTCCTCCATGGCCTTAAGATCGGTCACGCCGTTATCCTCAGGAATAAGATCAACCTTTATACCGTGATATCGGGCATAGGTGGCAATCACATCAATATAGATCACATTGAGCGTGGAGCTCACCAGCACCCTGTTGCGCTTGCGGGCATGGGCCACAGCCATCATCATGGCCTCGGCTACAGCTGTAGATCCGTCATACATCGAGGCGTTGGAGACATCAAGACCGGTGAGTTCGGCCATCATTGTCTGATACTCGAATATGTATTGCAAAGTACCCTGCGAGATTTCGGGCTGATAAGGGGTATAGGCGGTAAGGAACTCCGAGCGTGATATGATGTGGCTTATCACGGCAGGAGCATAGTGGTCGTAGAATCCTGATCCGGCGAAACATTTCACCTGGATATTGCTGTCGGCCAGTTCGTGGAAATATTGTCTCACCTCCTCCTCGCTCATCTGGGACGGGATGTCGTAATCACGTTTCAGCAGAAGCGAGTCAGGAACATCGGCGTAGAGCTCGTCGAGGCTCTTCATACCACACTTCCCGAGCATTTTGGCTATATCCTCGGGAGTGTGGGGGAAATATCTATGAATCATGTGTCGATATTTTCTTGACCTTGCATGAAGTACCGGTAGAATCAGTGCTGTTCAGCCTCACAGTGAGCGGCATAAGCCTCTTCATCCATGAGTTCCTCCAGCTCGGCAGGATTGGTCAGTTCAACCTCAATGATCCAGTTGTGCATGGGATCCTCATTAAGCAGACGGGGATTGTCGATCAGCGCCTCGTTGATATTGATCACGGCACCACTCACAGGCGACATCAGATCCTCGGCGGCCTTCACGCTCTCAACAGCGCCAAACTCCTCACCGGCTGTAACGTCGTCGCCCTGCTCGGGCATATCAACGTACACGATGTTGCCGAGAGCCTTCTGAGCATAGTCGCTAATACCTACGTAGCCGACATTTCCGTCAACCATTACATACTCGTGAGAGGGGGCATAATAGATCTTCATAATTCTGTGTATTTTTATTTGATTGATATTCAGTTATTTTATAAAGTGATTACTTCTTATAGGATTTCTTATAGAATTTCTTTCCGGTGACGCGGGCTGGGAAAGTCTTGCGACGTATCCTCACCTTGAGTTCGTTATCCTTACCGGCATAGGGGGTAGCCACCAGAGCCACTGCGATGCTCTTGTCAACCGAGATTCCACGGTAACCGGTGGTAACATATCCCACAACCTCATCGGCATCATTGAGCACCTCATAGCCATGTCGGGGTATGGCACGGTCGGCCAATTCGAGACCCACAAGCTTGCGGGAAGTGCCCTCGGCTTTCTGACGCTCTATGACCTCCTTGCCAATAAATTCGGGCTTATCGAGCTTGACAAACATCGACAGACCGGCCTCGACGGGTGAAATGTCCTCGGCCAACTCATCGCCATACAATGGAAGTCCCACCTCGAAACGCAGCGTATCCCTGCATCCGAGACCGCAAGGCTTGGCGCGTCCGGATTCCATGAGAGCATCCCACATCTCCACTATGGCATCGTGGGACGCATAGATCTCGAAGCCGTCCTCACCGGTATATCCGGTACGGCTCACAAGTATATGCCGGCCATCGAGCATGGACTCCTTGAATGTATAGAATTCCAATTCCTTGCACTGGATGCCGAGCACCTGCTCCATCACAGCCTCGGCCTCTGGGCCTTGCACGGCGAGTTCGCTCAGGTCGTCGCTCAGATTCTGTATCTCCACGTCATACCCCTCAGCGTTCTTCATGATCCATGCCACATCCTTGTCGATGTTGGCGGCATTTATCACGAGAAGGAAATCGTTATCGCCCCGCTTGTACACAAGCAGATCGTCAACAGTTCCACCATTCTCATTGAGCATCATTCCATACAGGATTTTTCCTGCATGGATCTCGCGTATATCGTTGGTGAAGATATGGCCTACATAACGTTCGGCATCAGGGCCGGTCACGAGTACCTCGCCCATGTGGGATACGTCAAAGACTCCGCATGCATTGCGCACCGCATTGTGTTCCTCGACGATTCCTTCATACTGAATAGGCATGTCAAATCCCCCGAAGGGTACCATCTGTGCGCCCTGGGCCACATGACGGTCGTGGAGGCATGTTCTCTTGAACTCTTCCATAATTGATGAGTGGTATTATTATAAGGATATTTTAATTGTCACATTTTATATAATGAGGTCGACCAGCGTCGCGGAACTCAATCCAGGAATAAGGCTCGATGTCCCTGCTCTGTCAAGCACCGAAAGGATGTCCTGCCGATTGTATCGAATCCCTGATAGAGAACGAGACAATTCGGCCGAGGCATCAGCTGTCTCAAGGAAATCGCCCGTGAGAGTTATACCCTTTATGAGTCCGCGAGCCACTTCCATATACACATTCAGTGTTCCTACCCCATCGATGCGTGCCGAGTTCACGAGCGTACCTTTAGGATTCTTGCCGGCAAGCCATTCCTGACGATAATAGCCCTCCTCTATTTCACGGATCTCCCTCACATCATCGGCTGTGAGACTGAGCGGATCGGTCCCATCAGGAATAGTGTCGAGCACATGGCGCTTGAACTCTTCAATGGTGAGATCAGGCAACTGCTCCCTTATGGTAGTGACGCGCGAGCGGATCGATGACACGCCATGAGATTTCAGTTTGGCCTGGGGCGGGGTCAATGCTCCGGCCATCAAGCGCTCATCGAAATCATACAGCATGGTGCCATGTACAATGCTGCGTCCCGGCTTATGATAATAGGAGTTGCCCGATACCTTCCGGTCACCAATGAGAATATCGTTGCGTGAATTATCCGAGGCATCAAGCCCGAGCAATCTCAGCGACCGGGCCACCATGGAGGTGTAAGCTGAAAAAGTGGTAGTGACACATGTCGATGAGGTAATGTAGGAAAACATGATATTGTTCATGTCGGCCAGCACTGCGCCTCCACCGCTCTTGCGACGGCACAGACTTATGCCGTTGTCACGACAGAAATCCACATTCACCTCGCTTTCAAGCAACTGATTACGACCCACAATCACAGTAGGCTCAACCTGCCATATAAAGAAGAAATCCCTGTCGGGATACCTGGTAGCCAGCCATTCCTCCTGGGCAAGATAGAACGGGAGCGGCATCACAACGTCGCCATAATATGGGATTACCAGATCCATTTTTCAGCAAATGATTAATAACACATGCAAAGTAAGCGTTTTCGCCCGAGATTTCCAAAGGGAAACACATGGTAAAAAATATGTTTAAAAACCTATTTTTAACATCTGTTAAGCCTATCGTTTTACCGGTGACACCACAATAAGACCCAAGGCATGAACGTTGATGCTATATCATCCCCATGTAAATATATGGACAAAAAGCCTAATTTTTCATCACACCCCTCCATCCAGCCCGAGAGACTGTCAGGAGCATCCGGTCCATCACGCATCACACTGGAGCGCATCAGGCAATTCGCCCGCGTGTACACATGTCTTCCCGGCAGAGAAATGCCCATCGGAATAATACTCAACTGAACGTATGATATATCTCGTAATAGCCTTGGCGGCGGTTGCCGTTCTGGCAACATGGAAAGTAATATCCCTGCAAAAATCACTCACTTCTTCGCAATCGGATCTCTCGGCTTCGCGCATCGAGACCGAACGCACCCGATCAGAGTCGGCCGTTGAGCTTGCCACCGCAAGGCAACTCATCAGCAATCTTCAGGAACAGATCGGCCGTACCGAACAAGAATACCGCCTCAACTCCGACTCTCTGAGCTCAACCCTCGCCAACACACGCGAAGCACTTTCGCAAGCCCGCGAAGAAAATGCCCGCCTTGCCACATCGCTGGCCCATATCGAGGAGGAACGCGAGTCTCACGAACGTCAGCTGGAGGAACGTTTCAGAAATCTCGCCAACGATATCCTAAAACAGAACTCCGCCGACTTCAAAGCCCAGAACGAACAAAGACTCGAAGAGATTCTCTCGCCACTGCGCACCAATCTCGATGACTTCCGCAAGACCGTGACCGAAACCTACAATGCCGAGGCCCGCGAACGATTCTCGCTCACCGACCGCATACGAGAACTTGTAGAGCTCAACAACACCATCTCTCGCGAAGCCAGGGAATTAACTCTCGCTCTGCGTGGAAACAATCAGGTTCAGGGCGACTGGGGGGAAATGGTGCTTGAATCTATCCTCGAGAAAAGCGGACTCCAGGAGGGACAGGAATATTTCCTCCAGCTTACCAACGACGAGCACGGCTCATCGCTACGTGATGACGATGGCCACAAATTACGCCCCGACGTGGTGGTAAAATACCCCGACGGACGTTGTGTCATAGTAGACTCCAAAGTGTCGCTTACAGCATTTATCGAATATGCCAACGCTGATAATGAGAAGATAAAGGCCGACGCATCGACCCGTCATCTGAAATCGGTGAGATCACATATCGACGAGCTCGCCCGAAAGAATTATCAGCAATACATAGGTGAATCACGTCTGGACTTCGTCATGATGTTCATCCCAAATGAACCGGCCTACATCGCAGCCATGCGCCTCGATCCGGGGCTATGGCAGGAGGCTTATGACCGCAAGGTGCTCATAGTCTCCCCAACCCATCTCGTGTCGGGCCTCCGGCTCATCGAGCAGCTGTGGAGCCGCGACAAAGTGACCAAAAATGCGATAAAGATAGCCGAGGATGCGGGAAAAATGTATGACAAGTTTGCCGACTTCACCAAGGATATGGACCGTATATCCACAGCGCTCAACAATGCTACTAAAGCCCATTCCGACGCTATGACCAAACTATCAACCGGCACAGGCAATCTCAAGAAACGCGCCGAGGACCTGAAAGCCCTCGGCATCAAAGCCACAAAACAACTCGCGGCCTCTCTACGCGATTCCGCCGATGAATAGTCACCCACCCAACTATCTCACGCTGAGAACCGAATTATAGTATGCCGGATCGCCAGTCACTTCTTTTCCAATGAACGGAGGCAGAGGCGGCTTGATTGTCTCATCAGGCAATTCCACCTCGGCAACGATAAGTCCCTCATGGCGACCGTGAAACACGTCCACTTCCCAGCAAAATCCACAGTACATCACTATGTGGCGTGTCTTGTCAATCGCCCAGCCACCTGTAAGCCTTAGGGCCATCTCCTCGGCATCATTTTCGGGTATGGGATACTCCCACTCATCGCGCACCGCCCCTGAGTTCTTCCCTTTTACAGTGATCCATGCACGGTCGTCACTCACCCGGATTCTGACCGTAGATTCGGGACTAACCGAGAGGTAAGCCTGCCGTATGTGACGCTTTTCGCTGGTCATCATGGTAAAAGAATTGTCCTTTACAAGAAATTTACGCTCTATTTCCTTAGCCATAAGTTCAATTATTAGTCCGTTTCGGCATTTTTGAGTAACTTTGCAAAGTTATAGAAAATTGAGTTTCCAATCAGGATTTAGCTTGAAAAAAGATATGCGCTTGCGCACACTATTCTTAGCATTTATATTTATATTGACAACGTTGCCACATGCCATCGCCGACACTGTAACAGTGACGGGTGTGGTGCGTGACTCGCTATCCCGCGAACCTATACCGTTTGCCTCGATATTTCTGCCTGGCACTGACCGTGGCACCCTTACTGACGATAATGGCCGATACACTATCACAACTGCCCTGAAATGGGACTCCATACAAGCCTCGGCAATGGGATATGACACCAAGACACTCCCCCGTGGTAACAAGCGTTCCGGCAAGGCCCGCATCGACTTTGACCTCCACTCTACCGGAGTCCTGCTCAACACCGTGATAGCCCGTCCTAAAAAGGAGCATTATTCCAAGAAGGACAATCCTGCGGTAAGATTCATGGAGAGAATACGCGCGGCCCGCGATCTTGGCGATCCACGGCGCAAGGATAACTATAACTATGATAAATATGAGCGTATAACCCTCGCGATCAACAATTATCAATTCAACGATTCGGCCAAGAGAGGATTTGATAAAAAATTCTCATTCATAAAGGAATACATCGACACCTCGGCCCTCACCGGCGTGCCTATCCTTAATGTGGCATTAAGGGAAAAAGCCTCTCAGGTCAACTACCGCAAGGATCCCGAGGGGGAGAAGGAATACGTGAAGGGCCTGCGCCAAGCCGGAATGGACGATTTTCTCGACCAGGAAAGCATGAAAACATTTTATGAGGATGTGATGAGAGAGGTGGATGTATATGGCAATGATGTGACCATACTTCAGAACCGTTTCGTGAGTCCGCTGTCGCGCATCGCGCCCGATTTCTACAAATTCTATCTCACTGATACCGTGATGGTAGATACGGTCAAATGCGTGGAGCTAACTTTCGTGCCTCGCAATGCGGCCACATTCGGTTTCACCGGGCGTTTCTATGTCCCGCTTGGCGATTCCACCATGTTCATAAAGCGCATAGTGTTGCGCGTGCCCCACGACATCAACCTCAACTTCATCAACAGTATGCTCATCTCGCAAGACTATGAGCGTATGCCCGACGGCACACGACTGAAGACGCGTGATGACATGATAATGGAGGCCACCATACTGCCGGGTATGCCGGGAATGTATGCAAGACGCAACACAGTATATACCGGACATAATTTCAAAAGGCTCGAAGACCAATCGGTATTCGACCACGGACAAGCCCAGGTGTATGCCCCCGGAGTGTATTCCCGCGACACCACTTTCTGGGCCGAGAACCGCACATCGGCCATAGCCCACGGAGAAAACTCAATGGAGCTGATGATACAACGGCTCAGAAAGGATCCGATATATTATTGGGGTGAAAAAGCCATCAAGACATTCGCATCAGGATACATCACCACCGGCGGACCATCAAAATTTGATATCGGCCCGCTCACGTCGACCTTCTCAAGCAACACTGTCGAGGGATTCCGCATGAGACTGGGAGGCATGACCACCGCCGCGCTATCCAACCGGTGGTTTGCGCGCGGTTACGCCGCTTACGGCTTCCGAGACCACAGATGGAAATACAGCGGAGAGCTGGAATATTCATTCCGAGACAAGAGACAACACTCGAGAGAATTTCCTGTACATTCGATACGCGCCACCCACATGTATGACATGAATATGCTGGGACAGAACTTTGTATCCAATAATCAGGACAACATGTTCATGTCGTGGAAACGCATGGAGGATGTACAGATGACCTATCACCGGGTCACCAAACTGGAATACATCCTCGAGATGGAGAATAATTTCACCGTCAAGGCCCGTATTCAGAACGAGCGGCAGGAACCCACCCGATTCATGCCGTTCATCAACGGTTATGACCAGTCGTTCGGTCATTACACCATGAATTCCGCCACGGTGGAACTGAGATATGCTCCCGGTGAGAAATTCTATCAGATGAAGACCGGACGTGTGCCCATCAACTTTGATGCCCCGATATTCACACTCAGCCACACATGGGCACCCAAGGGTGTGGCAGGCAATCCGTTTGCGCTCTCGTCGACCGAAGCCTCGTTTAGCAAACGTTTTTGGTTCTCGGCCTTTGGATTTATGGATGTATTCGTGAAAGGCGGACACGTATGGACCCGCTCGCCCTATCCCAACCTCCTCATACCCAATGCCAACCTCTCCTATTTCATCCAGCTCGAATCATTCTCGTGCCTCAACCCCATGGAGTTCATCAACGACAGCTATGCGCAATGGGATCTGACATATTGGGCCAACGGAGCGATACTCAACTATATCCCGCTGGTAAAAAAATTGAAATTGCGTGAAGCTATATTCTTCCGCGGACTCTATGGCCACCTGAGTCACCGCAACCGTCCATGGGAGAATCCCTCGCTATTTGAATTTCCTGCCGATGCCCATACGCAACTGATGAGATCTACACCTTATATGGAAGCGGGTATAGGACTCGACAACGTATTCAAAGTGCTCCGCATAGATTACACCTGGCGGCTCACCTACCGCGACAATCCGAAGGCATGTCGCGGCGGTCTCCGTTTCATGTTCCACTTCACATTCTGAGGATTTAGCACATGCAATCAGCTCCTAAAGTATCGGTAATCGTTTGTACCTATAATCAGGAACATTCGATAGGACGGGCGGTCGACTCCATATTGAGCCAGGAGGTGAGTTTTCCATACGAAATTATACTTGCCGATGATTGCTCATCCGACAGGACTCCCGAAATATGCAAGATCTATCAGAGCCGCCATCCCGAAATCATAAGATTATTCTTAAATAAAAAAAACAAGGGTATAGTCGACAATTACTTTGATTGCATCGAAGAGTGCAAGGGAGAGTATATAGCTGATCTTGCCGGTGATGATGAATGGATAGCAACCGATAAACTGCAGAAACAAGCTTACATCCTCGATTCTGACCCCAGCATTGTGCTATGTCATGCGGGATGGAAGCAACGGTACCCCGACGGTACTGTCAGCACTCCTGACGGCTTCAATATCCCCGGTAATAAATATGTGGCTGAGCCTGGAGAATTAACAATGGCTCTGCTGATGCACCGGAAAGAAAAAACATTCATTCACCTGTGCACCGCAATGTATCGTCGCAGTACCGTGGTGGATATGATGGAAAAGTACCCATGTCTATTCCGCAACCCTAATATTACATGTGAGGATCTACAGCTCAATGTTATGTTTTCCCATGTAGGACGAATAGCCTATATGCCCGATACTGTCCTGCTTTACAGTGTAGGCATCCCGTCAGTTTCATCATCGGAAAACCCACTGAAAACAATCCGATTCTATTCAGGTGTCATACGGCTCACTTCCATGCTATGTACCATTCTTGGAATTGACCGAAACAGAATAGCCGACACTTATCATGATATAATGCAGTTCATAATAATGCAATACTTTATCAATCATGATACCGAGGGCAAAAAATTAATATCCGATTTGCTGAAAGAGGATAAAATTCCATTGTCACTCAAAAACAGGATCACACTGCTCCTGAGTTCCAATGCCCAGACATGGAAACTCGCCACAAATATCCGCAGTCTACTGAAATAACCTATCCACCACACTATATACTCAGAAATAAAATCGAGGGCAACACGACGATTCATGTTGCCCTCGATCTATGATATTACAAAAGTTTATTATCGGCTTGAAGCGCTGTAGTTGGGAGCCTCGCTTGTGATGGCTACATCATGGGGATGGCTCTCAGCAACACCTGCATTGGTTATGCGGGTAAACTTAGCCTCGTGGAGACGCTCTATGTCACCGGCTCCGCAATAGCCCATACCGGCACGGAGACCGCCAAGCATCTGATAAACCACCTCGTAAAGAAGTCCCTTGTAGGGCACACGGGCTGCGATGCCTTCGGGAACGAGCTTCTTGCTGTCGGTCTCGTTGCCCTGGAAATAACGGTCCTTTGAACCCTTCTCCATAGCCTCGAGCGAACCCATGCCACGATAGGACTTGTACTTACGGCCATTGTAGATGATAGTATCGCCGGGAGATTCCTCAACGCCAGCGAGCATACCGCCAAGCATCACGGAATAAGCACCTGCGGCGAGAGCCTTCACGATATCACCCGAATAACGGATACCGCCATCGGCAATCAGAGGTACACCTGTGCCTTTGAGGGCCTTTGCCACATCATATACAGCGCTCAACTGGGGCACACCCACACCGGCGATGATACGTGTGGTACAGATCGAACCCGGGCCAATACCTACCTTCACGCCGTCAGCGCCATTATCAACGAGGAAGCGGGCAGCCTCGCCTGTAGCGATATTACCTACAACCACATCAATATGGGGATATTTTTCCTTTATGGCACGAAGCACGCCGATCACGCCACGTGAATGTCCGTGGGCTGTATCGATAACAATGGCATCAACACCGGCCTCGACGAGAGCATCGACACGCTGCATGGAATCGGGAGTCACACCCACACCGGCTGCTACACGCAGACGGCCAAGACGGTCCTTGCAAGCATTGGGCTTATCCTTGGCTTTGGTGATGTCCTTATATGTAACGAGACCCACCAGACGGTTGTCGCTGTCAACCACAGGCAACTTCTCGATCTTGTGCTGCTGAAGAATCTGAGCAGCCTCCTCAAGATCGGTGGACTGATTAGTGGTGATAAGATTCTCTTTTGTCATTACCTCGTCGATGGGACGTTTCAGATCCTGCTCGAAACGGAGGTCACGGTTGGTGACGATACCCACAAGTTTGCGGTCATCATCTACCACGGGTATTCCACCGATATGATACTCCTTCATCATGGCGAGGGCATCAGCTACAGTGGATCCGCGACGTATAGTCACGGGATCATAGATCATACCGTTCTCGGCGCGCTTTACGGCATGCACCTGACGGGCCTGCTCGGCAATAGGCATGTTCTTGTGGATCACACCTATACCACCCTCACGAGCGATGGCGATAGCCAAGGATGCCTCAGTAACGGTGTCCATCGCAGCCGACACCAGAGGTACGTTGAGCGTGATGTTGCGTGAAAAACGGGTTGAGAGGTTTACTTCGCGGGGCAATACTTCCGAATAAGCCGGAATCAGGAGGACATCATCAAATGTGAGTCCGTCCATTTTTACTCTATCAGCAATAAATGACATAAAGACTAAGTTTATTGCGTGCAAAGATAGCTATTTTCCTTAAAATATAAGCAAGGGGACTTCCATTTTTTATAAAGATTCTGTAGTTTTGTACTATGAAATCGCTATTGTCCGTAATATGTCTCGTCTCGGCCCTGAGCTTACACGCCCAGGAACCTGCTGATGTGCCATGCATGTCCGAGGCCGTGGAGATACTGTTGAAGAATTACCGTGGCACAGCTGTGCCCGCTCTACCCGAGCATCCCGACAGTGTGTGGAGTCCGTTGGATTCACCGTTCTCGGCAGCGCCCGGAAGGATGAGACTCCCCAAAAAGATTGTTGTGGACAAGCCCCACACCAGGCTATATGTGATAAACGCGTTCGGAGACACGTTGAGCCGTTATCGCGTGTGCGCATCACTGAAAAGAGGACAGAAAGAAAAAATGGACGATTGGCGGACACCCGAGGGGGATTTCGCGCTCATGGGAGTGTACAATTCCACCGACTGGACCTATAAGGATACCAAGGACAAGTGTTACGGACCATTCTTTGTGTCACTCATCACGCCGGGATTCTGGGGCATAGGCATACACGGCACCAATTCACCTTACTCCGTGCCCGGACGACGCAGCCACGGATGTATGCGAATGCACAACGAGGATATAGTGCGAGTACGCCAGATGGTGGACAAGGATTCCCGCGTGATCATTCTTCCCGATCCGGTCCCTGAAGCCGAATAATAAGAAGTACTAACCGAGAGTCTCCTACAACCTCATTCCTATCCCGAACAGTGCGTAATCGTAAACCACGGGATCCTCGGGGTTGAAGTCGCGCAGACGAGATGTTAGCTCAAGCACGGCACGGCGGTCATCGCTCTTGCGCGTAAGCAATCCAAGTTCGCGCGACACATCACCCACATGCACGTCAAGAGGAATATATAGTTGAGACGGCTTGATCACGTCCCACACACCCATATCCACAATACCGTCGTCACGCACAAGCCACCTGAGCGCCATGTTGACACGTTTGAGCGCTGTTGTCGCCAGGTTCTGAGGCAAGCATCTTGATGCTACCGATGAGTCGGCCATATCTCCATTAGCCAAAGCCAGCTCACGGTTGATCCCCTCTACGAGTCTCCACGACGGCAGCTCGGCGTCAGCTATACGTTCGCTCACAGCAAAATCCTGAAGGGAGCCATGCGTCATATATATACGGCGCAATCCTCGGAGATAGTATTTGAAATGACGGTTGAAGAATGTGCGGTGTATATTGCCACCATCATCAAGATCCTCATACCCCTCGTCCATCATATAGGCATAAGGCTCATTATCCATGAGAGCGAGCATACGGTCGCAGTCACGGCATATCATCTTACGGTTTCCCCATGCTATGGACGAGGTTAGCAACGATGTTATCTCTATATCCCTAACGTCGCTGAACCTGCGGGGAAACTGTACCGGATCCTCACCTATAAATTCCGGAGCATTTATTCTCACAGCTTCAGTATCAAGCAGCTCCTTGAGGTCTTTTTCTGTCATTTCCATATATTAGTGATTCTTTTATATTAACGATATTCATAACGGCAATATCATTTCCAATTGTTTTCCGGACAACCTAACACCTTTACCGGAAAGGAATTTTGCCATAGCACTATCTTCGGAATCCACATTCAATACCTTGATATGCTCTGATTTCATGAGCTTTACAGCCTCACCAAACAGTGATGATGCTATGCCACGACGGCGGTAGTCACGATCGACGGCAATCTGACTCAGATCACCCGACAGAGGGTCTGCCACACAGTATCCAACCAGATTGCCGGAAATGAACGCGCCAAGGCATTTCAGATCACTTCCGGCTCTCACCAAGGACTCCACACTGTTCTGCCACGATGGAGCAAAGTCACAGAAAGACAACGCTGTGGAAATGCGTTCTGTAGGAATCTCCATTATACTGATCTCAGGATCTGCCGGAGACATAGCCATATCGGTCAATTCATTCCTCGACTGACGGAAGCAATCAAACTCGCGGGTGACTTCAAATCCAAGTTTACTGTACACTGAAATTGCCTTTTCATTACCCTTTATCACCTCCAGGAGATATTGTCCTATACCCGCTTCCTTAAGATAAGGTATGGAATGTTGGAAAATCTCTTTTGCAATCCCCTTACCCCTGTAAGCCTTCAATGTACCGGTGCCGGTATCATAGGCAGTACGCACTCCGCTATATATGCCTGTACCGTTGAGCGTGAACGCTACAATATCACCATTATCGAACATTGCGAAGGATAATTCGGGGGTGAATCCGCGCCTTTTCAGCATTGCCCGCACCTCCTCCTTTTCAAAACGTATCTCATAATCGGAAAATGCTTGCTCAAACGCATGAAAAACGGTGTCGAAATCGATATTCTTAAGACTTCTTATATCCATAATTAACCTTTAAGGTTGATTAAAAACAACCTCTTATTATCCTAAAATTGGGGCTATAAGATCTGCCCTATAATGGCTGCCTTATAACCCCATATTCTATATTTCTCCTGTCGACTTATCAGAACGCAGCCACAGTATCAGCAGGCTGTATAGTGGCCATAGGCACAGAGCCGGTATCAGCCGATGCTTCAGGAGCCTTGTAAGTAGCCATTGCATCATCAACATCCTTGACCAGATCAGCACCCTGCTTGTCACGCGATACGATGATGCCGTCGGGGTTGATGAGCAGGATACATGGGATTCCCTGTATGCCATAAAGGTCGGTTGGAATGGTCTGAGCATTTATTATGCAAGGCCAGGGTAGCTCATGACTCTTGATAGCCTTTTCAGTATCCTCGGGTTTATCCCATACGGCCACGCCTACCACGTCGAGACCCTTGTCCTTATATTTGGCGTAAAGTTCCTTGATCACCTTGAGCTGACGCACGCATGGCCCGCACCAGCTTGCCCAGAAGTCTACAATGGTATATCGGCCCGGCTTCACATAGGAACTGAATGCCTCTTTCTTGCCGTTGTACTCTACGGTGAAATCCTTGTAGTGCTTACCCACACCTGTCTCGGCCTGTACTGCCAGAGTGTTGCGCAATGCCTGCAACTGCTTGGAATTGGCGAGCACAGGATTGGAAGCCATGTCGGCATCCACTTGCGACAGGGGCAGTTCATAAGCGCCCTGCATGTACATGTACAATCCGAGCAGGTTGTCCTTATTCTCGGCATAAGTCTTGGCCGGAAGCGACTCATATTCGGCGAGAAGACCTTTGGCCTTCACTGCCTGGATGGAATCATTCCGGTCAAGGGAATTAAATTCCTTCACAATATCGGTCATGCGCTTCTTGCTGGCCGTGAATTTGTCGTTGAGCGGAGTACCGGCTGAATTTCCGTCCTGCGATATCTCAATATTGCCGTTCTCGACAATGAAAATAGGACCACGCTTACCGTTGACCATCAGACGACCTATCATCGGAGCATCAATGCGCCCCTCAAACTTAACTACGCCGTCGGATACAACCACCGAGTCAACTTTCTCGGCCGAATCCCAATTCATGAGATATGCCATGGTATTGTTAGCTTCAGCTCCGGCGGGATATGTCACCGTATAATTGGGCTGAGCCTCCAGCGCACATGCGCTGAGAGACAACAACGCGCCCGTGAGTAAAAATGCTGTTTTGGACATTGGTTTATAATTATAGAATTGAAATATCATAAATGACTCCCATGCTTTTAAGAGCCCGGGAGTCATTTATATGAGATGTTTTTACTGTCGTTTCATACGCAATACCTGTGCCGAACGCGGAGGCATGTACAGGCGCAACCACTCGCGCCCCGAGGGAGCAAAGAGCGGATCGTGCTGGGTGAGATGATGGACACTCTCATCAATATTGCCATATCCTCCATACTTTGGAGAATCGGTCGAAAGCACTACCTCATATTCTCCGGCAGGTGCGAGAATACCATATCCTGTATAGGAATTGGTGGGTGAGAAGTTGAACACGAAAGCGAGATCACCGCGCATGAACGCCAGCACCTGATCATCGTCCTTCTCCCACAGCTTGACCACCGGCAGAGCCTGGAAATTGTACACACCCGAGATTGTATGGATCATATCATTGTCGAAAAGATTCAGGAACTGGTATTTCAGTTCCTCACGATCCACGAGATCCCACTGGCGACGGGCATACTTATAGCTCCATCCGTTGCCTTCGCGGGGGAAATCGATCCATTCGGGATGGCCGAACTCATTACCCATGAAGTTGAGGTATCCGCCATTGATGGTCGAGGCTGTCACGAGACGTATCATCTTGTGCAGAGCCATGCCACGGGCTACGACCATATTGTCGTCATCCTTCATCATGTGCCAATACATCTCCTTGTCAATAAGGCGGAATATAACCGTCTTGTCGCCTACCAGAGCCTGATCATGGCTCTCAACATACGAGATGGTCTTCTCATCAGCTCGACGGTTGGTCAGCTCCCAGAATATCGAGGTGGGTTTCCAATCCTCATCCTTACGCTCCTTGAGCACCTTGATCCAATAATCAGGAATTCCCATGGCCATACGGTAGTCAAAACCGATTCCGCCATCCTTGACCGGAACTGCGAGACCGGGCATTCCGCTCATCTCCTCGGCAATTGTGATGGCCGAGGGGTTGATCTCGTGGATAAGCTTGTTGGCAAGTGTGAGATAGGTGATAGCATTGGTATCCTGTCCACCATTGTAATAATCATCGTAGGATCCGAAGGCCTGACCGAGACCGTGGCTATAGTAAAGCATTGAGGTCACACCGTCGAAACGGAAACCGTCAAACTTGAATTCCTGCAACCAATACTTGCAATTGGAGAGCAGGAAGTTGATCACATCATTCTTGCCGTAATCGAAACACAGAGAATCCCATGCCGGATGCTCACGACGGCTGTCGCCATAGAAATACTGATTGCAGGAACCGTCGAGACGTCCGAGACCCTCCACCTCATTCTTCACAGCATGACTGTGTACGATATCCATTATCACGGCTATGCCAAGCTCATGGGCCCGGTCAATGAGACTTTTCAGTTCCTCGGCTGTACCGAACCGGCTTGACGGAGCATAGAAACTCGACACATGGTAGCCGAACGAGCCATAATAAGGATGCTCCTGGATAGCCATGATCTGGATAGCGTTGTATCCGTCGGCGGCAATGCGGGGGAGCACCTTGTCGCGAAACTCGGTATATGTGCCTATACCCTCCTTCTCCTGAGCCATGCCGATATGACACTCGTAGATAAGAAGCGGGCGAGTGTCGGGACGGAAACGGCGCACTTTCCATTTGTAGGGTTCCGGAGCCCACACCTGGGCCGAGAACACATGGGTGTTCTCATCCTGAACCACACGTGTGGCATAGGCCGGGATACGTTCGCCACGTCCGCCGTCCCATGTCACGATCATTTTGTAGAGATCGCCGTGATGTATGGCTTCAGGCTTAAGCTTGATTTCCCACACGCCGTTTTTCTTAGACTTGAGGGCATATTTCTTCATCTCCTTCCACTTGGAGAAGTCACCGATGAGAGTTATCGAGGTTGCATTAGGAGCCCATTCGCGAAACACCCATCCGTCGGCAGTGCGATGCAGACCGAAATAATTATGGGCATTGGCAAAGGCTTCGAGCTTGCCGTCGGGGCCACATAATTCCAGTTCCTTGTTCAAGGCATCGTTATGGCGTCCGGTTATCGCATCGGCGTATGGCTCAAGCCATGGGTCATTCTTGAGGATGTTGAGAGTCTTTTTTTTCATATTTGATGATTATAAGTGGAGAGAAGAGTAGTATGATTCGTAAGTCACTCCACAAACTTACGAAAAATATATGACTTTACATAATAAATCGAGGTATTTTTCCCACCTTACATTGAGGCTACCAGCGCGACAAGACTGCCCAACATCAACAGAGGTATCAGGAGCCTTATCCAATTATCACGTATATATGACAACAACGAATATCCATCATCGGTTGCGCCACCATCGTCATCAAGTATCGAACGGGATGTGTCATCGGTCGATGTGCCCTGGAATGTCCCGAGATCCTCCCTGAATTTAGTCACTGTTGATGTCCGCACAGCCGGGTCGGAATTGAGCGAATTAAGTATCGCCGATACGATATTTTCAGGCACAGTCGGTGGCAATGTCTCCCGCACTATATCCTCAGTGAGTTCACGTGAATCGGGCAGATTGCGTCCTGAAAGCGCATATACGAGTGTAGCCGCCAGGGAATATATATCCATCTGGGGGCAGAAATGTTCTATCGAGGTGTACTGTTCAGGCGGTGCATATCCTTCCTCGCATGTCATTACCGGAATGGACCACTGCTGGGTGCCTTTCTCATTGAAATGCATCGAGGCATACAGGCTGAACAATACCGGTATCATTTCTTCACCGCGATGCACGAAGCGTATATGCCAGGGGGTTATGTCGGTATGCACGGCCTTATTGGCATGGAGGGTACGGACGGCATCAAATATCGGAGCCAGCACCTTGCGGGCCTGCTCAAATGTGAGGCTTCCGCCCATTTTCACCACATAATCCTCGAGTGTGTCACCATCGAGATACTCTACAGCGTAATAATATGTATTATTGGCGTGAAATGTCTCGAGCACATTGATTATCCATGGACATGCGGCCGAGATACGTGCCCTCTCGAGGCTTGACTGGATAAAAACCTCAAGACAGCTGTCGACCGTAGGGGCTATATCGGGAGGAGTCACCACGGTTACACCATCGGGACCACGGTCGGAGCAACGTATCATCATGTGCTCACGCACCACAGTGGGAACCTCCACTACACGCGATCCACGCTTCACTTCAGTAACGGTCTTGTATGCGAAGCCCAACCCATCGACGCGCAACACATCGACTACCCTGTAGGAACGTTTATGGCCCTGGATCACAGTGCCGGGCGCAAGTGCTTTTTCATGATTCATACAACAACTGCAAGTAAAGGAATTTCAAAAAGTAGGTCTATAATTCTTTCAGCCGTTCCACATCGCCCACGAGCCATAGCACATCGCCCGGAGCGAATGTCATGGAGATGTCCGCCTGAATGTATTTGTCGTCGCGTTGCACGGCAACAAGCAATGCTTCGTAACGCTCCCTTATGCGGGAAGTCACCACAGTGCATCCGACAACCGGAGAGGTATCCTTGAGTTTCACACTTGTGAGGCGGACATTCTCGACATCGTGGGCCGACTCGCTGTCCTCCTCAGCTTCCACTACAGGTATCAGCGACTGTAATTCCTCATCACTGCCTATCACGCCAAGTATGTCACCGGGAAAAATTCGTGCATCGGCTCCGGGCACCATGATGAGGTTGTTGCCTCGTTGTATGGACGACACCGATACTCCATATTTCGATCTGAGACCCGAATTCTTGAGCTGTTCGCCCACAAACGGGCAGTCATACCCCACAGTCATATATGCAAGGTGCATATTGGGAACAATCGAGTTCTTGGCACCTGTGCGTCTCAGTTCGCGCTCATTGAGATTGTCGATGAAACGGGTCTCTATACGCGACAAGCGCTCCTTGACCCTCTTGGAGAATGTAAGCAACAGCAATATGAACAGCGCCACTCCGAAAGTCCACCCCACAGCCATGGAATAGATCGAACTGAGCAGATACACCATTATAATCATGGCGATAAGCAATCTTACCACCGTCATGATTATAAGCGGCACATCGAAACGTGCATTGCACTCACACAGGCGCTTACGCTCGGTATTCTTTGATGCCGGATATGTGAGAGCCATGAGAAACGGGGCCATAAGCACGAGAGCCACCACCGTGCCGATGAGTTTGCCCCACGTTGGAGCCACATTCTCGGCAAACGGGATTATATAATGTAGCGTGATCACGCATATCGCTATCAACACGATCGAATAGAGCAACACCCTCCACAGATAACGCTTGAGCAACGACTGCCACAGCTCCTTGGCCACACTCTGCTCGGCGGTGGCACTCTCGGAGTAACGGTCGATGAGAAAGTGCAGACGGCTCGGGAGATGACGCTCCACGTAGTCCGATACCGGACCTGACATCCTTATGAAATACGGTGTGGTGAATGTGGTAACTACCGACACCGCCACCACTATAGGATAAATCTGTGGATCAAGTACCCCGAGGCTCATGCCGAGCGATGCGATGATGAAAGCAAATTCACCTATCTGGGTAAGAGAGAAACCACTTTCTATGGCCACACTCAGGGTCTGCCCCGTGAGCAACATGCCAAATGTCCCAAAGAATATCATGCCCACGATCACCACTCCCGAGAGAATGAGTATAGGCAACCAATACTGGCTTATGACCGACGGATTGACCATCATACCCACCGAGATGAAGAATACCGATCCAAACAGGTCCTTGACCGGAGTGGTAAGCCTCTCGATGCGCTCGGCAAAACTGGTGCCGGCAAGTATCGACCCCATCACAAATGCTCCGAGAGCCAATGAGAATCCACATGCCACCGAGAAAACGGCCATGCCGAGACATAGGCCCATAGAAACTATCAGAAGTGTCTCGGAATTGAGAAACCGCCGCTGGGAGTTGAGAAGCGATGGCAACACAAACACTCCCACCACAAACCATATTATAAGGAAGAATGCGAGCTTGCTGACACTGTAGAGCATTTCGCCACCCTCCACGCTATTGTTAATGGCTATCGAGGAGAGTATCACCATCATAAGTACCGCAAATAGGTCCTCAACGATAAGCACAGCAAACACCAACGATGCAAATTTCCTATGCCTGAGATTAAGGTCAGTAAAAGCCTTTATAATAATAGTGGTGGAGGACATCGACAGCATACCTCCGAGAAACAGGCTGTTGATGCGCGAGAATCCCAATATATGACCTGCGGCAAATCCGGCTACCATCATTCCGGCCACAATGAAAAGCGCTGTGACTACGGCCGAGCCTCCGGCATTGACAAGTTTTCTGAAACTGAATTCAAGACCCAACGAGAACAGAAGTATCACAATACCTATCTGAGCCCAGAAGTCGATGTTGGCTTCGGTAGTCACCGACGGAAGATAGGTGAAATGTGGGCTTGCAAGAAAACCGGCCACGATGTATCCCAGCACCACAGGCTGCTTCATCCATTTGAACAGCAGAGTGGTCACAGCTCCGAGTATGAGAATAAAGGCCAGATCACTGATGAGGCTCTCGACGCTGAAAGCTCCCGAGGCCTGGACACTCGCCAATATCATATTGAGAATCATCATGATAGATCAGCTTGATTGGACAGAGATATGTTGATAGTGGGATACACGTTATGAAGGGAATCGAACACATCAATGAAATCGCTGTGCTCGCGTATGAGTATCAGCAGATTGAGACGGGTGACATTGGTGTCGTAATCATACTCCACATACACCTTGGAAAGATGGATGCCATATTTCGACAGCACTTCCTCGTAAGGCTTGATGGATTTTACAATCCCTCTCACCTTAAGCCTTATGGTACGTGCCTCATTGCCCACATTCACCCTGTGTTCAAGTTTCTCAAGCAAGGTGAGGATAAATAGGACAAGTAAGGTTGCCACTATGGCTATCAGGTACAATCCGCATCCCACGGCCATGCCTATAGTGGCTATTATCCAGATACCGGCGGCAGTGGTGAGACCGCGCACCGATCCTTTCATCTGAATGATGGTGCCAGCGCCAAGGAAACCAATGCCCGAAATTACCTGTGCCGCTATTCGCGAGGGGTCGCCACGCAACAGTCCCACCGTCTCCTGACACACATATATCGACAACATCATGGCGATACAAGCGCCCATGGATATGAGCGAGAAAGTGCGCAGACCGGCCATCTGCCCTTTCCGTTTTCGCTCGATGCCTACGAGCGATCCCAGCACAAGGCTCAGAACTATACGAACCACAGCCGTGGTCGAGGTAAGCTCCACACTGTTTATGACATCCCAGAATTGCTGCATTCTATTTCTTCAGGGTAAAGCGACGGGAAGTTAGGCGATAACCGTCGGTAAACAGCTCGACAGTATAGTCGCCGGGAGTGAGTGTGGTGTTCACATCCCAATAAATTGTCACGCCAGGCACTTCATCGCCGGCATATTCTATGCTTTTGCGTGCGGTGCAAGGGATGGATTTACCCTCAAACTGGAACGACCCGGCTCCGCCGAGCAACTGTCCTTCTGGGCTTACCAAACGCAGGTATATCACCTTTTCGCCCACCGGTGTGGAATTATTCTGCGGTATAGTGAAAGTCACCATCAACTGCTTGGCCTTGGTCACCTTCTTCTCGGTCTTACCATTCTTCTTGAGAGGTGTCAGACTCACGCCTGTCACATTAAGCTTCTCTGCGAGAGTCATTCGTTCGCTCAGATTCTCGTTTCGACGGGTCTCCTCGCGCACTCTCGATGTAAGTTGTTCGTTCTGAGCCTTTATCTCAGTATTTTCAGCCCTAAGTCCGGCGTTCTCCTTGTTGAGAGAGTCGATCTGGGCTATATAATGCCTCAGCAAGCCTTTCAAGGTGGAGATTTCATTCTGCAATTCTTTGATACGGGCCTGAGACTTCACCTTTTCATTTTTCAGCTCGTTCATCAACTGCTCTACCTTGGCCTTGGCGGCAGTATATTTGGCAAGGATGGTATCGTTGGCCAGACGCTGGGCCTGATCCTCATACTGCTGGAATTCCGAGTTGAGGAGATCAAATTCATTGGACAGCTGAAGTTGCTCATTATCAAGGCGGAGTTCCTCATTCTGCAACTGGGCCTGTTGAACCTGAGACTTGAGCGAGGCAACCTGGGTCACTCCAAAACCCACTGCCAGAAGAAGCAATAGGGCCAATGCTATGGCCAAAATCATAAGGGGTGAAAACTTATTCTTCATAGTTATGCTGCATAATACTTACCGCAAAGTTAATGAAAAAACATCCAAATAGGAATTTTTGCATGGCAAAATTGGATTATACCACGGTCACCTTATCCGAATCCGTGATTTCGCGCACCACTTTACATGGATTTCCCACAGCCAATACATTGCCAGGAATCGATTTCGTCACCACACTTCCGGCTCCGATCACAGCTCCGTCTCCTATGCTCACCCCGGGGAGTATTACCACATTGGCAGCTATCCACACATTATCACCTATCACAATGGGCTTGGCCGTCATGACACCCTCGTTTCGTTGGCTCGCGTCAAGAGCATGTACGATAGTGACAAGCGAACAATTGGGACCTATCATCACATTATCTCCAATCACCACGCTCGCCTCATCGAGTATTGAAAGGTTGAAATTACCCACAAAGTTGTCACCGATGTGTATATTAAACCCGAAGTCACATCTGAACGGGCTGTGCAACACAAAGTTCTCCCCTACCGAGCCCAACAGTTCTTCTGCAAGCGCCCGTCTCCGCTCAGTCATTGATGGACGGAGCGAGTTGAGTTCATAACACATATCGGCACATTTCTCAAGTTTTTCCGACACCTCCGGAAAATCATTCGCCCCGGCATGTGCCCATACTCCATCATTAAGAAGTTCAAAAATATCTGTATTCATAACTATTGCAAATGTAGTGAATTTCAGTGAGCAAAACTATCCATGGAATAAGTAAAACAGGGCCGGACTCACATAAGATCTTTCACCATTACGAAATTTGTCAACAATACGCCCTGCCTTTCAACCTCTTGAGACTTTATCACGCCGTATCCTCTCTTTTCAAAAAATGGCTTGGCAGTTATCGAAGCATGTACGAGCACTCTTTTCGTGCCTATTTCATTTTCCAACCTATCACATATAGCTGTTGCCACACCGCGATTCTGAAAATCCTTATGAACATATAAGCGGTCTAAATAACCGGCATAACCGGTCTCATCAATATCCCCAAAACCGATTATCAGGTCACCTTCAACGGCTATATACGTGAGATGATTATGAAATGAAGCATCCCATTCGTCATAATCAATACTCCCCGTCGCCCATACACCCACTTGCTGTTCGGTATAATCCTTTATATTCACCGAGTGTACTGTCTCATAAAACAGACGACCTATCTGCTCAATATCCGATGATTTATAACGTCTTATATCCATCTGCTCGAAATTATATCTATAAGTTCAAATTATACATAGGCTCAAAGTTAATCAAAACTTTTCATCCAACTACCCCTCCGAGGCTTTAAGATGCTATGCGATCCGAATCTCCACGCACCTAACCTCAAACCGCCCGTAGGTCCACCATCAACAATTTGCCCCAAAAATGCATTTATATTTGTATACAACAAAAAATAAACCATCGTAACTTCGCGAATTACAACGGTTTATTTCTACAAACTGGTGGAGCTGGAGGCTCATGAACCAAAAGAATTATTACTTTTATATTCAGTGAGTTATCTAACTCCAAAATCTTATGTCCAATGAAAAGTCCAACGGACTCTGCAATCTCTGTTTCAAGACCTTATGCACTGCAAAAGTATGAAAAACGCGGAAGCTACACAAATTTTTACTTTCAAAATTTGGAATGCTCAGAATAATCGTTGTACCTTTGCAATAGGTTAAGCACTGGATTAACCGACTGGAAATTTATTGATAACCACATCAACTAACAACCAGCACTCAACATATAACATACAACATTCCTCAAACAACAAACTCTCACACAACAATCATCACATAACAAGAAATGTTAAGCAATAAGTGCCAGTGAATAATATTCACAAGCCATCCAGTGGGGCTTATTATTTTCTTGTAAAATGAATAATAAAATTCTTAATGAAGATTTAAACAAAGAAAAGTTTACCTTGTATGACCTCGTTGATTTAGCGAGATTTTTCAAAGTTTCCAAAAGGACTCTTTTTAATTGGAGAGCAAAAGGTATTATCAACCTCATAGAGTTCGGAGGCAGGTTGTATATGACCCAAGCGATGTTAGAGGCACATATTCAGCAGAGAGGAGGTGTAATATGATGAATACGAACCCTCCACAAACAAATGAGGATGTTGAAGTGCAGAGAGTTGGATTTAATTCCAATATTGAACAAATCCAAGCCTTTTTGATCGCAAATTATGAGTTCAAATTCAACTCAATTACCCAAAGACTTCTCGTAAGAATTAGGGGTACTGATGAACCGTTCCATTATCTGGAGAGCTACGAGTTCAACACCATATTGAGAAAAATAAAAATCCAAAATATTGGATGCTCGAAAGATACCCTATTCATGATTTTAAGGTCGGATTTTGTGCAACAATTTGATCCTTATACAAGCTACTTAACCAACTTGCCTGAGTGGGATGGTGTTGATTATATTGCACAATTAGCATCATCTGTCACTGTTACACAGCCTGCTCATTTTGAAAAGTGTCTGAAAAAATGGCTTGTAGGAATGGTCGCTGCCCTTTTGGATGAAAATGTAAGCAACCAAACAGCAATTATTTTCTCTGGAGCACAAGGTATTGGTAAAACCACGTGGTTCCATACTATTCTGCCAAAAGAGTTCCAAGAGTTCATTCACGAGGGATATGTACAGACAAAGGACAAAGAGTCTAGTGTCAAGCTGTCTGAATGTGTTTTAATTCTCATGGATGAACTTGAAAATCTGACAGAAAAGAATATTGACGGTGTGAAGCAGATGATGACTCAAAAAGGGACAAATCTCAGAAGAGCTTATATGGAAAACCCAAGCGCGGATGCCCCCTGCGGCCAAAGTTTGTTTGACCCCTAAAA
>JAMPHR010000004.1:383606-396639 GCA_023663345.1 Paenibacillus sp.
GATTAGACACGAAAAAACCGCAGAACTAATTGATAGTCTGCGGTTTGTCTGATTTGGGCTACAGAGTGTCCGTAGTAGCAAGTGGAGCTGGAGGGGTTTGAACCCTCGTCCAGTCGTCGATTCAATGAGCTTTCTACATGCTTATTCTCATGTTGGTTTTCGTGTCGTGACAGGCAAGAGACGGCCAATCGCGACCTTATCCTCTAAATTGTCTCGGCGATTATCGAGGCTTTCGTCGCCATATTTCCGATTTACCTGCACCACCTGGTCGATCCGTCTCGGAAAAAGGACAATCGGGTGATGTCTCGTCTCCGCAACTGTTGCAGAGATAAAGCTAATCTACTGTTCTTCGATTAAGCAGCGAGAGCGTAGTTGTTTTCGCCATTTGAATTTTTGATGTCGCTGATTAAAGAGTGTAGGCATCATCACTCTGCATGCTTACTCATCCCCTCTAACGCTGTCAAAGCCAGTCAGCCCCTTTGATAAAGTGGATAAGTTTTGCAAAGTTATCATATTTTACATCTACAAATCAAATATTCAATATTAAAATATATTAAACGCACAATTAAAAAATATATTCTGTAATTTTGCCACAGGCACATGAACAATCGCCTGTCATAATAAGTTATATTATGATAGAATGTGGAAATTGTACTATAACATGAAAAAGTTGCCATTTTGTCAGTCGTGACTGACAGCGATACAGTGTGGCACGATTTGTGCATACATATTACCATGGAACGCGTCACTAACGACGCACCAATATCGAAAAACTTGAAACAATAATATAACATAAATTCAATAGACATGAATATCAAGCCATTAGCCGACCGCGTGCTCATCCTCCCCACTCCTGCCGAGGAGGTAACAGCTGCAGGTATCATCATCCCCGATTCAGCAAAGGAGAAACCACTGAGAGGTAGTGTAATTGCCACCGGCAACGGCACCAAGGACGAAGAAATGGTAGTGAAGACAGGCGACGAAGTGCTCTACGGCAAATATGCCGGCACTGAGATCGAGCTCGAAGGCACAAAGTACATCATCATGCGCCAGAGCGACGTGCTCGCTGTAATTGAAAAGTAATCGGAATATTATTCCTTCCAACAGCTTTTCTATCTCACAACCCATCCATTCACTGTTTTAATCATCAATTATCATGGCAAAAGAAATTAAATTTGACATAAAGGCTCGCGAAGAGCTCAAGAAAGGTGTCGACGCTCTCGCCGATGCCGTAAAGGTAACTCTTGGCCCCAAGGGTCGTAACGTAATCATCGAGAAAAAATTTGGTGCCCCCCACATCACCAAGGACGGCGTGAGCGTAGCCCGCGAAGTAGAGCTCGAGGACGCATTCCAGAATATGGGCGCACAGCTCGTCAAGGAAGTTGCTTCCAAGACCGGAGATGATGCCGGTGACGGTACAACCACAGCTACCGTACTCGCCCAGGCTATCGTAAACGTTGGCCTCAAGAACGTGGCCGCCGGTGCCAACCCCATGGACATCAAGCGCGGTATCGACCGTGCCGTAGCCATCGTGGTAGAGGGCATCAAGGCTCAGAGCGAGGAAGTAGGCGACGACTTCAAGAAGATCGAGGACGTAGCCCGCATCTCGGCCAACAACGATGAGGCCATCGGCCGTCTCATCGCCGAGGCTATGAAGAAAGTAAAGAAAGAGGGTGTGATCACCGTTGACGAGGCCAAGGGCACCGAGACCACAGTTGATATTGTGGAGGGTATGCAGTTTGACCGCGGTTACATCTCCCCCTACTTCGTAACTGACACCGAGAAGATGGAGTGCGTGATGGAGAATCCCTTCATCCTCCTCTTCGACAAGAAGATCTCCAACATCAAGGATATCCTTCCCGTGCTCGAGGCTACCGCTCAGAGCGGACGCGGACTCGTGATCATCTCCGAGGACGTTGACCAGGAAGCCCTCGCTACCCTCGTGGTTAACCGTCTGCGTGGCTCTCTCAAGGTATGCGCAGTTAAGGCTCCCGGTTTCGGCGACCGTCGCAAAGAAATGCTCGAGGACATCGCCATTCTCACCGGCGGTACCGTGATCTCGGAAGAGAAGGGTATGCAGCTCGCCAACGCTACTGTCGAGATGCTTGGCCGTGCCGAGAAGGTGACCATCAACAAGGAGAACACCACTATCGTAAACGGTGCCGGCAACAAGCAGAACATCGCATCCCGCGTTGCCCAGATCAAGACTCAGATCGAGCAGACCACAAGCGATTATGACCGCGAGAAGCTCCAGGAGCGTCTCGCCAAGCTCGCAGGCGGTGTAGCTGTGCTCCACATCGGCGCCCCAAGCGAGGTAGAGATGAAGGAGAAGAAGGACCGTGTTGACGACGCCCTCAGCGCAACCCGTGCTGCCATCGCCGAAGGTATCGTACCCGGTGGAGGTGTAGCCTACATCCGTTGCGTGAAACTCCTTGAGAACGTGAAGGGTGAGAACGACGACGAGACCACCGGTATCCAGATCATCCGTCGTGCCATCGAGGAACCCCTCCGCCAGATTGTAGCCAACGCCGGCGAAGAGGGTGCCGTAGTGGTACAGAAGGTAAAGGACGGAACCGCCGACTTCGGCTACAACGCCCGCACCGACAAGTATGAGAACCTCATGGCCGCCGGTGTGATCGATCCTGCCAAGGTGACACGTGTTGCCCTTGAGAACGCCGCTTCCATCGCCGGAATGTTCCTCACCACCTCATGCGTTATCGCCGAGAAGAAAGAGGAGAATCCTGCTCCTGCAATGCCCGCTCCCGGTATGGGCGGCATGGGCGGCATGATGTAATCCATTGCACCACCCGTTGTCATAGACTGACAATCACATAAAACCACAACCCCGCTGTAGTGTTGAGATCACTCTACAGCGGGGTTGCTTTTTACTGTCTTTTGGGTCTTACTTCACTCTCTCCATCTTGGCCACCGCCTTCCGGAAAGCTCTGAAAAGCAATACCGATGCTACAATCAAGGCTCCCGAAAAACTATAATAGATACCTACATTCATCATGCCAAGTCCCTGCGACAGGAATAGCAACAGAGGCACTCCCACCACAAGATAGCTCACAAGTGCGATCCAAAGCAAAGGCTTCACATCGCCTGTGCCCCTCAGTGCATTGGCATACGTCAGCTGTATGGCATCACCATATTGATAGAGCACAAGTGGTATGAGCAGAGCGATAGCGGCCACTGTCACCTCAGGATCGGGCGTAAACAGATGTATCAGACCTTCTCCTCCGATCAGGAACACAGCCGAAGCCAATGTTCCCAGGATGAGATTGAGATGGATACCGGCCGACGTGATGCGCCTCATGCCGTTCACATCACGCAATCCGGCATAATTGGCCACCCTGACTGAAGTAGCCACACCGAAACTTATATATGTCATGAATCCGAGCTGGGCCATGGTATTGATCACCTGATACGAGGCAAGCTGAATCTTCCCGAACCATCCCGACACGATAGCTCCAAACGCCCACAGGAAGCACTCCACACCGCTCTGTATCATCACCGGATAGGACATCAGCCACACCATGCGGCAAGTATTGCCCCTGTCGCGCCATCCGGCACGGAATCCCTCCTTATAAGGACTGTATCGGCGTGAGAACAGCATGAACAGCAATATCCCGGCCATAGCGGTCCATCGGGCCGTAAGCGTGCTGAGGCCGGCACCTACGAGACCAAGTTCAGGAGCCCCGAAATGACCGAATATCAATGCGTAGTTACCCACTATATTTATCACATTGGCTCCAAGTATCATCCACATGGGAGTGGCCGTGTCAGTGGTACCGTTGGCCGTCTGCTGGCAACAGTTGAACACCGCCATGGGCACCAGCGTCGCAAGCACTATCACATAGTACTCCCTGATCAACGGCATCAGCTCCTCGGGCTGACCGAAACGGTCAAGGAAGAAATACAGCACACCCATTATCAGGGTGAACATCAACGAGATGGTCACATTCACCACCAATCCGCCACGCAGAGTGATTCCTACCCTCCTATGCTCACCACGGCTGAAGAGCGAGCCTACAATGGGAGTCATGCCTGATGCAAAGCCTATCTGCATCACTATCACTATCATGAACAGACTGTTGACAAACGCTGCCGCGGCAAGTTCGTTTGTTCCGTATGCCCCCACCATCATGGTATCGGCAAAACTGACTACGATTATACCCACTTGGGTCACAAACACCGGCAGGCCGAGCCTTATCAGGCTCTTGTATTCCTCTTTGTAAGATTTCCAGAATCCGGCCTTTCCTATCAATGACGATGCGGACATAAGATCTGATTTTATAAAATTAATTCACACTGTAATAAGAAAAAGCAAGGGGACACCATGAGATGACGGTGTCCCTTTTATCAATATTTCGCGATGCAAAATTAGCTTTTATAATGCGAATTTCAGTGGCATAAACAATCTTTAACGTTCCTACCGTTCATTACGCGTCTTTACGGCCAAGGCGATATCATACGTGCTGACCGATACCAATATAGAGATCAATCCTACCACACAATAGATACCTACCGTAACCATATCATTCACCACAGCCGCATCAATATCATACGCCCCTATCATTTTCGCCAGCACAGGCATCACGTATGGCATCACCATTGCAAGTATCAACCCCACGGCCACACCTGCTAACCCGGCCATGACTGCTATACGCCGTCCGGCCCGATGGCTCGCGCTGTTACGCTGTTTCACCATCTCCACCGCATCGAGATTCCTCTCCAGACGCACAATGAAATCAAGTCGGCTCGACAGTTCCGGATTAAAATCCTCAAACAGCTTCTTTATATTATCATCCTGTTGCATATCAAAAATTTTTAAAGAGTTCCGGCCGAAAGCATATCCTTCAGATGCGCCCTGCCTCTTGATAACTGCTGTTTCACGGCATCCTGCGAAACATCTATTATTTCGGCTATCTCTTTTATCGAATACCCTTCAAGATAAAACAGCAATATCGCCGTGCGCTCGCGTCCCGACAGGCGATCGAGCGCATTATAGAGCTCCTGGTAACGGAAACTATCATCGGCAACATCACTCGACACCTCATCGGCCACCGCTTCCACCCGCTCGGTCGGTCTCACGACTCTGCGGGCATTTACAAAAGTATTGTAGGCTATGCGGTATATCCAGGCCGTGAACCGGGAGCTATCCCTTATATTGTCACATGAAAGATAAGCCTTGATATAAGTCTCCTGCGCTATGTCATCGGCCAGAGCAGAATCTCCACAGCAGAGAGCCACAAGGAAACGCCTCAACGCTCCCTGTGTACCCTCCACATGCGATATGAATTGCTCGCGGTTCATTTACTCTTTGCAATCGCCGGTGGATTCCTGCTTGCGTATCACAAAATAGGTGATAAGATACCCCGCACCCACGGCCAGCAACACTCCGGTTGCTATGATATAGAATTCCATTCCGTCCGTTGACATACCACCGGCAAAGCCCATCCAAGCCAAAGCTATACCCACGGCCACTCCGGTCAACGAGAATATGCAACCGCGTAGCAGATAAGTGGCAAGCCTGTCCTTCAGTGTCTTGCGTTTCTCGCCGAAAGCCTCGGCGAGCTTGTCGGCATCAATACCGCCATTGGCTTTTATAGCCTCTATCAACACTTCGGCACGCTTATTATCCTTATTGGTTCTGGACCTGTACACGAGCCACACTATCAGCACCGGAAGTGCCACGCATACACCAAGAGGTATCAAAATTGCTTCTAAATCCATAATTTATTCCTTTTTTATTTAATCAATGCTGTTTATGAGACATCTCGCTTATATGACACATCCCATGCCTCAAAGGTGACATCACCGTTGGCGAAATAATCATTTTTATTGGCAAACAGCTGTTTTTTCTCTCCAAAAATACTCCAAATTACCCACTTTTAGTTATCGGCACAGCGTTTTTTCATGAAAATTTACCAATTTTTAGTGAATTTTTGAGGCTTGAAATGATAGTAATTTTGCACCGGAATAATCAATCATTTCACTTACACTATCATGAATCGACTACTTATCGGTACACTAATCGCCCTGTCAGCGACAGCCTCAGCCACGGCCACATCTCATCTGCCTGACACCACATCCGAGCCGGCTTCCGCATCATCCCAGCGCCACTCACGCCTCAGCATCGGTGGATACGGCGAGGCCGTCATGACCCGCAACTTTTTTAGTGACAGCTATCTGCGCTACACCACACCCGAGAATTACAAAAAAAGTTCCCACGGACGTTTCGATATCCCCCACATGGTCATATTCCTCGGCTACGACTTCGGCAAAGGCTGGAGTATGAGTTCCGAGATCGAGTTTGAGCACGGTGGCACCGAGAGCGCCATCGAGATCGAGCCTGAGGAAGCAGGCGAATATGAGAGCGAGATCGAGCGCGGTGGCGAGGTCGCCCTCGAGCAATTCTGGATACAGAAGTCTTTCATGCCTCAATTCAATGTGCGTGCCGGTATGCTCGTAGTACCCGTCGGTCAGACCAACGCCCACCACATGCCCACTGAGTTTTTCGGTGTATACCGCCCCGAGGGTGAGAATACCATAATGCCCTGCACCTGGCACGAAGTCGGACTGAGCCTCTGGGGACAGGCCGGCGACTGGCGTTACGAGGCTATGTTCCTCCCCGGTCTCGACAGCGACCGTTTCGGTAACCAGGGCTGGATACACGATGGAGCCGGATCCCCCTACGAGTTCAAGATCGCCAACCGTTATGCCGCCGCCCTACGCGTCGACAACACCTCCATCCCTCACCTGCGCCTGTCAGTATCGGGCTATCTTGGCGACAGCTTCAGCAACACCCTCTATCCCACCGACGGAAAGAATTTGAGCGGAGTCCACGGCACGGTAGCCATCGGATCATTTGATTTCGCCTACACCCATCGCAATCTCATAGCCCGCGGACACTTCGATTACGGCCATCTCTCCGATGCCAAGGCCATCACTGATTTCAACATGGGCATGTCCAAGAATTCAGTGTCAAAGCGCCAGCGTGTGGGCAGTGCCGCCATCGCCACAGGCATCGAGGCCGGCTACAATGTCCTGAGCCTGGTCAACGGATACGCCCAAAGCCCGCAGCGCTTGTTTGTGTTCGGACGCTACGACTACTATGATTCACAATACAAGATGGAACACGACCCCAAGAACGAATGGTGCCACCGCCAGCGCATTGCCGCCGGTCTCAACTACTACCCCATCCCTCAGGTGGTAGTCAAGGGCGAATACTCCATCGGCATCCTCGACAAGCGATACAACAACGAACCCTCCATATCACTCGGCATAGCCTACTCAGGATGGTTCCTCTGATCCGAAAGTGTGTCTACTAAATAAAAAACCAAAAATCACAAGTATAATGAAAAAGTCAATTCTAACTATTGCCACGGCAGTGCTTGCACTGTCCACCACATCCTGCTCCGACAGCGACAATAACGGCGACAGCTCTCTCTCAGCCAAAGAAGAAGCCCTCTCGGCCATAGCATCGCCCTACATCAATCTCACGGTCCTGCCCACCTACAAAGCCATGTCCGATGCCGCCATCGAACTGCACGAGAAGTGCCTCGACATCCAGGCAAAACACGCTACCGGAACCCTCACAACAGCCGACATCAAGTCGGCCGGCGACACCTGGAAACTTTCGCGCAAGAGCTGGGAGCTTTCCGAGGCCTTCCTCTTCGGTCCTGCCACCGATTTCAGCATCGACCCGCACATCGACTCATGGCCTCTCGACAAGGATGCCATGGACATTCTGCTCGCCGATCTGCGTGCCGGCAAGGAGTATTCCATCGAGACCAACCTCAATTACGGACTGCTCGGATTCCACTCCGTGGAGTACATACTCTTTGAATTGAGCGCCGACGGAGAGACATCACTCCCCCACTCTACCTCCTACACCCCCGAGGAACTCAAGTATCTCACCATCGTCACCGAGGATCTGCGCAACCAGTGTGTATGCCTTGAGGCTTCCTGGGCCGGTTCTGCCAACATCAGCGCTGAAAAACAGGCTATTCTCGAGGAGGCCGAGCTCGACAAGAATTATGATTACGGCCAGTGGATGATCAACGCCGGTCAGCCCGGATCACTCTTCAAGACCTATCAGGAGGTTGCCGAGGATATCCTGCAGGGATGCATCGATATTGCCGATGAAGTGGGCAACACCAAGATAGGCCGCCCCAACAACGGTGCAAGCGACGAGGACCGTAACTATATCGAGTCTCCATATTCGCTCAATTCCATCGAGGACTTCGTTGACAACATCATCAGCATCCGCAATGCCTATTGCGGTGCTCAGTCAGGAGTCGCTTCCGTTTCATCCTATATACAGGCCCGCAATCCTCAGCTTGATGCAAAGGTACGTAACGCCATCGAGAACGCCATCACTGCCATTTCGGCCATCCCCGAGCCTTTTACAAAAAATGCCAAGGGTTCAGCTGCCACCAATGCCAAGGTAGTCGTCGGCACCGATCTTGTCGATGCTCTCGAGGATGCCTATTCCGAGATTCTGAAATAAATACACAATTGATTTTACATCAGCGACCTCTCTGACATCGTGCTCGGGGGTTGCTGATTATATCTGTATAAGATAAATACTCCTGAAAATGCAAACATTCTCACACCGCCTTCTCGGCACCGCACTCGTGGCCACAGCCCTGTGCGCATGTTCCGATGATGAAATAAAAGACGATCCCACTTCCGGCACCGACGGTGATAAACCCCAATGGTACTATGCCGGCGGAGAGCTCGGCACCTCCTATCTCGCCACTTCCAATGCTCTTGAGCAACCCGCTCCCGCAGTGGAGAACGCCGGCCTCTACGCCCAGTTCAAAAACGGCGAGGCCCTGTTTGAGAAGCCCTTCATGACCAATGCCTCAGGCACCCGCAACGGACTCGGCCCTGCTTACATCAGGTCATCGTGCATACACTGCCACCCGGGATACGGCCACGGCAAACGTGTCGAGGAGGGATCATTCAACACCAATGAGATCGGCAACGGCTGTCTGCTCGCCGTGTACAACCGCAACACCGATGCCTACGTCACCTGGCTCGCCGGTATGCCTCAGGGACACGCCGTGGCTCCCTTCAAGGCTCCGCTCGATGAAAGCAAAGTTAAGGTGAAATGGCACGAGGCCACCGATGAATGGGGCAATAAGTTCCCCGACGGTGAGACCTATTCGCTCATTTATCCTGAAGTCACTATGCCCAAGGATGCCGTGTACGCCTACCGCATGGGATATGACATAACCGATGATTACGAGATCCGTCTCGAGAGCACTATCGGAATCTATGGCACCGGACTACTCGATGCCATCGACGATGCCGATCTGCTCGCCCAGTACCGCAAGGAGGAAGCCGACGGATACTTCCGGCTCAATCCCGCTTTCTATGCCGACGGCAATTGGACCGGACAGTACACCAACAGTCTCCAGGGCGACGGCACCCCTTATCCCCGTCGCTTCACCTACGCGCTTTCCCGCGGACCTCTCCAGGATGCCGCCGGAGCCAATGCGATATGGAACATCACCAATGTCACCCGCTCCGACCGCCGGTACCACTATATGGATGCAGCCGGATCGTGGGCTCGTTGCTCGGCCAAGGATCCCGAGGTCCAGGCCGGTTTCGACAGCTACCTCGCCAAGATTGACCCCGACAAGAAGCACCCCGAGTGGTGGGACGGCGACATGGAGACCCGCATCCTCTCCTACCTCAACTCCAAAAATCTGCCGGCTGAGATGACCGACGACGAATACACCGACCTCATGGTATGGCACCGTGGCCTCGCTGTCCCCGCAGTCCGCGACATTGACAATCCCGCTGTTGCCAAGGGCAAGGAGAAATTCGAGGAGATAGGCTGTGCCTACTGTCACCGTCCGTCATGGACCACCGGCGACGACGAGATTCGTGACCCCAACAAGTTCTTTGCCGGAAACGAGCTCCCCCGCTACCCGCATCAGACAATATGGCCTTACACCGATATGGTACAGCACAAGCTGCACATGGCCAACGATATCCGCACCGGATGGTGCCGCACCACCCCCCTCTGGGGCCGTGGACTGCACCAGAAAGTAACCGGATCTCAGGCCGCCGACCGTCTCCACGACTGCCGTGCCCGCACAGCTCTCGAGGCCATCATGTGGCACGGATATTCACCCGAGAGTGATGCCCGCCACAGTATTGAACTGTTCCGTGCACTCTCCAAGGAGGACCGTGATGCCATCATCACATTTGTCGACGCTATCTGATTCATATTCTTAAAGGTTGTTTAAAATTCGCCCCTATGATCCGCACCGTATCATTCATCTCGCTTGGAATAATCACCCTCGGACTCATTACCGCCACCCTGGCCGAGAAATTCCTCGGTTCAGATGTTGCCACCGATGATTTCTACCATGCACCATGGATGATAGCTCTCTGGATCATTTCGGCCACATCATGCATCTGCTCGGACATTGCCTGTCGCAAGGCAATGTCCGTGGCAGTGATGATGCTCCATTTCTCCCTCATCCTGATACTTGTCGGTGCCGGTGTCACACACTATTTCGGCAAGCAGGGCAATATGACACTTAGCCTTGCCACTCCTACCGATTCCTATACCCTCGACGACGGTTCTGCCAAATCATTGCCGTTCACTGTCACGCTCATGGACTATGGCACCGAATACCGAACAGGCACACTCACCCCCGCCGACTACTACAGCGAGATATCGGTATGCCGTGCCGGAGTGACCGCTATCCACCGCATCTCTATGAACAACACCCTCAGCATCGACTGCTACCGGTTCTGCCAGGCATCAATGTCGGGCGACAGTTCCACCCTTGGCATCAGTCACGACCCCTGGGGTACCGGCATCTCATTCGGTGCCTACGGACTGCTTTTCCTCTCAATGCTATCGGCGCTTTGCACACGGTCAGGACGGTTCCGTACCTCTTTGCGACGGCTTCTCGCCGTTGCCATCATGCTCCCGGCACTCCATGCCGGAGCCGGCAATACCACCCCGGTTTCCCCATTCACTCCCGCCCCCGAACACGCTTCCGGCACCGCTCCGCTCCCCACTGTACTGCAGCGTCCACTCGCCGACACGTTCGGTCAACTGTGCATCTACAGTGGCGACCGTGTGAAGCCACTCTCAACATTCGCCCGTGAATTTTGCCTCAACGTCTACGGCAAGGAATCCTACCGTGGTCTCACTCCCGAACAGGTTCTCACCGGATGGATCTTCTACTACGACTCCTGGAAACGCGAGCCCATGATCCAGTTACGTAGCAAGGAGGCACGCTCCGCCATGGACGGCGAACGGTACGTATCCCTCTCTCAGCTCTACAGCGGAGGCGAATACCGTCTTGAAAAACTCCTGTCCGCCCCCGGCCCGGTCTCCCGCGATCTCTACGCCGACGACTCTCGCATAGCACTCATCACCACAGTCTGCACCGGATCAGCCATAAAGATATTTCCCGCCCCCGGCAGTGACGGCACCTCCGCCACCTGGCACTCGTGGGCCGAAAGCAACCCCGACGGTATAGGTGTTGCCATGCAATCACGTATCTCATCAGCCATATCCGAGATATACTCCCTGATTGGTCACGGACGCTTCCGCGACACCCGTCGTGCCGTCTTATCCCTATGCGAGCTTCAACGCTCCATGTCGCCACAGTCCATCCCGTCCACCACAGCCCTGCGGAGCGAGCACCTGTACAATCACATCTTTTATCCGCTTGTGTCAGCGATTATAGTATTGATGACCGGAATGACATCGCTGGCACTATATATGTATGGCAAGCTCAATCCGCGGGGCATAATGACATGGATCGCCGTTGCCACGTTTGCCTACACCTCTCTCCTCATCATCCTCCGCTGGATCATCGGCGGACACATACCCCTTGCCACCGGTTACGAGACCATGCTTACGCTCGCATGGGTGTCGATGGCCTTGGCCCTTCTGTCAATAAAACGTATACCCGTGATAATGCCGCTCGGAATGATCGTAGCCGGAGCCTCACTCCTCGTCGCCATGATGGGGACACGCAACCCAGCTGTAGGCTCGCTCATGCCCGTCCTCGGCTCACGCCTGCTGTCACTCCACGTCATGCTTGTCATGACCTCCTACTCTCTTTTTGCCATCCTCGCCCTCCTCTCGCTCGTATCACTCTCATCCATGAAACAGGTGGGACGCATGTCTCTCGTTGCCGACGTTCTCCTCACGCCCGCCCTCTTCCTGCTCGGAGCCGGCATATTCGTCGGAGCTATCTGGGCCGAGCAATCTTGGGGCCGTTACTGGGGCTGGGATCCCAAAGAGACCTGGGCACTGATCACATTCTTCATCTACGCCCTCCCCCTCCACCGGCACACATTCCCCTGGTTCCGCACCCCCCGCCACCGCCTCATATACCTCTCCGTAGCCTTCGCATCGGTACTCATGACATACTTCGGCGTCAACTATCTCCTCCCCGGCCTCCACTCCTACGGCTCCTGATTTCTGAGAATTATACGACTAAGCCACCAAGTGACGGTACAATCCAAGGTCCTCCACAAGCACCCATATGCAAATATCCCGCAGGACTTCCATCCACTAAGCCCCGAAGGGACGATGTAATTGAAGCCCCCCACCACGAGGGCAAATCGCCCGATAGGGCAGATTTGCGCGATCCCGAGGCGTGGGGAAAACGAAACGCATACCAAATCGGGCGTCGAAGACGTCCTATAATCCCCGCGTCCACCCTCTCTAATATCCTATATTCCACTAATATACCCCTAAAATCCCCCTGTCCTAAAAATCTAATCCCTATACTCTATACTTTCCCCTCTATACTAAAAAACACCTCTATACTAAAAATACTATCATATAACAATTGTATATTGCGTAGATCCCTTGGTCAATATCTCCCCTGTTATTTTACCGCAAGCTGGCACTCCAAGAGCCACAACAACTCTGGTCTAAAAAACTTCCCCACTAAACGACATTATCGCACCATTTCCCCAACAAAACTAACCTACCTTTGCCGGTGATATGAAACCAACGAGCCACAAGGTAACC
>JAMPHR010000004.1:396739-406497 GCA_023663345.1 Paenibacillus sp.
AACATGCCCTTAAACTTATAAACCCATAAACTCCTAAACTACCAATAACCTCCTATCCTTATAACCTTTCAACCCGTCAGGATTGAAATAAACGCTCGGCAAGAGCCCCTTGACATACTGCTACAATTATTACAAAAACAATGACTCCCACCCGTGACGGGCAGGAGCCATTATATCTATAAAAAAGATCTTTGGACCTCTGGTCTATACAAAAGATCTCTGGACCTATGGTCTATACAAAACCCACTGGCCTAAGAATCTATTATCTATACTTTATACTTTTTCCTCTATACTAATTATAGTACTTTTGCGGAAATTATGCGTATATCTTCGAGAGGACGGTCGTTGGCATCGGTCTCAGCTTTCTCGATCTTCTCCACGACATCCATACCCTCAAGCACACGGCCATACACGGTATATTGGCCATCGAGATGAGGAGTTCCACCCTCATTGATATACGCCTCGCGCATCTCGGGGGTATAGATCACAGCATCATCGGCGGTAATCTTCTCGGTCTCCTCAGCAAGCTTTTCCTGCAGAGCCTGGAGGCCGGCCACATCACGGTTACGGCGAAGCGACATGATAGTGTCGCGATTCTCCGATGCAAGACGATTGAACACATCCTGCTTGCGCTGCATCAGCGCACGGCGCTCCATCTGGTCAAGCTGGGCAGGCGAAAACTTCTTGCCTGTGACAATATAGAACTGCGAGCCCGACGACTTTCTCTCAGGGTTCACAGCATCACCCTGGCGGGCGGCTGCAATGGCGCCACGATGATGATAGTGCTTGGGGAACTCGATCTCGGCTTCGATCTGCGAACCTGCATCGCCCGCACCGAGCATCTTGCCCTTGGGAGCATTCTTCGACTCGGGATCTCCGGTCTGCACCATGAAATCACCGATCACGCGATGAAACAGCACACCATCATAGTCACCGTCATTGACGCGCTTCACAAAATTATCACGATGGCGAGGAGTATCGCCGTAAAGGAGGAGAGTGATGTCGCCGAGCGAGGTGTTAAGAAGCACCTTAACATCTCCGGCCGAAGTTGATTCTTGTGTCATATTGTCTTTATCAAACTGGCCTGCCTGCAAGCCCGCCACTGTGGCAAGCATAAGCAGTAGGGAAATAATCCTGGTTGTCATTTCGTCGGTCAATTATGTGTAATGAGGAATAAGAGTGATTGCCGTCGCCGTCTCAGCTATAAGCCTCGAGTACCTTGTCAACAAACTTGTCGTAGGTCATGTTTCCATCGAAATACTTTTTTCCGGCCTCGGCAAGACTTTCGCGCAACTCCTTGTCGTCAATGACACGGGCAAGTGCATCGGCCAGCTGAACAGCATTTCCGGGATCACAGAGGAGCGCTGTACGGCCATCCTCGAGATATTCGGCCTGACCTCCGTTGTTGGTCGAGACCTCACATTTACCTAACTGGAGATACTCTATATTGGAAAGCGGACAAGAGTCAAGCGTGACCGACGGAGCCACGGCAATATCGGCCTGGCGCATGAACTGGCGTGCATCGGGGGTGAACCCGTAGAAATGCACGCGGTCCTCTATGCCGGCTTTCCGGGCAATCTCCATCAGCTGATCACGATATTTCCCGGACTTGAGCGCGCCGATGAACACCATGTGGAAAGACTTGTCGGCGATGCGGGCCAAAGCCTGCATTATCACCGTACATCCCTTGGATTTCTTCACGCGTCCGGCAAACATCAGCAGGGGCACATCAGCCGGGATTGAATACTTTTCCCTCAACGACTCCACCTCCTTGAACGGATAGGGCGGGATGCTGTTGTGAATCACCCGGGACATGCCGTCGGTGATCCACCCGTTGGCCCCACGGTAACGGCGACGCACGAGATCCGACACAAATATTATGCGGTGAAGCCTCTTGAACAGATGCCTCACGAATATATTGGCCTTGGTGCGGTGGGCCTCATGACGCGTCATCACAACCTTAGCATTGCTTCCGGCCTTGGAGACCGCAAGCTGGGCTATAGGAACAAACATCATGCTGTGGACATGTATCACGTCATAATCGCCCTGCCTCAGTATATCGGCAAGCGCATTGATGCTCTTACGGTCAAGCGACCATGAGAACGGCAACGTGCGGTACCCGATACCGTGACGCTTGAGCTGAGAGGTGACAGCCTCGCGGTCGTGACACAGGAAATCCACCTCATTGCCTCGATCGGCAAGAGCCTTGGACAGATCCACTATGTACTGCTCGGCACCGCCCCAGATCTTTCCGGGAATAATCTGAAGGATTCTCATCAGAGACTTTCAGTGGTGGGGAACAGTCGCTTGTATATACGGCGGAAATTGTTGTCGGTTGCGGAGAGCTCCGTAGCGTGCTCCATGTAGTCGGCGCCATACAGGCTCTCGATCAGCGAGGGGAGATAGCGGCGCTCCCTGTCCTTTTCGATTGCCGAAGCCACAAGGCGGGTGATGATACCCGAGTAGCGCTCGCGGTCGATGGCGTTGAGATAACGTGCGGCCGAGACTACAAACTGTCCGTTGCCGTCGACAAGTATCATATTGTCGATCAGCTCGTCCATGATATCATCACATAACCCTATGTGATTAGCTATGTATTCGTAGGTCAGCAGACCGTCGGAATCCCTTGAAAGTTCTTTCTTTAAGTCTTGATCCATGATTTTGGTTTATTATTTGCACTGTGATATCCACTCTCTCCTACTCCTTGTCGCGTGTGGAATAATAGCTGTGGTAAGCGTATCGGCGATATGGAGTGGAGATCGATGTCGTACCGTTGAGTATGACCATGAGGTTATTGAAACGGCGCGCATCGTAGAAACGGTTAAGGTCGGGTAAGAGTCGACGGTCAAGCAGTCCGGCACGCACCACAAAGATAGTCATGTCGGCGAGCGGAGTGATGATAGTGGCGTCGGCCACAATATCGGTAGGCGGACAGTCGAGGATGATGAAGTCAAACATCTCGCGGGCCTTGTCGATCAACTGCTGCAGACGGGGAGAGTAGAGCAACTCGGAGGGATTCGGGGGGATGGTTCCCACGGGAATCACCGACAGTCCTTCGAGATCGGTGGGCTTCACGAGCGACTTGACATCATCGGTAGCTTCGGAGAGATAATCTGACACACCGGTGCCGTAGTTACCTACCACACGCGAAAGCGATGCCCTGCGCAGGTCGAGGTCGATGATGACCACACGCATATCCTTGCGCTTGATGGCCATGGCTGCTCCGAGGTTGAGCGACACGAACGATTTGCCCGATCCGGGGTTGAACGATGTAACCATCGCCACCTTGTTCTTTCCGCTCCTGATCATGAACTCGAGGTTGGACCTCACCATGCGGAATGACTCGTTGAGCACGCTGTGGCCATGAGGTTTCACCACCAGGGTAGGAGCCTCCTCTATGCGCGATTCCTTGCCCACCTGGTCACGCCAACGACGGCGCCAGCGGTTGATGCGGTTCTTGCCCGATGATTCCTCGGGAATCTCGCCGATGAACGGAGCCTTGACGCTCTCGAGGTCGGCACGGCTGCGTATGCGGTTGTTGAGTGTCTCGGAGAGGAATATCACGATGGCCGGAATGAGCAGGCCTATGACGATGGCGATGAGAAGCACATTGGTGGTCACGGGCGCCGACGGGCGGGTCTGTCCCATCGGGGGAGTGATCACGCGGGTGTTGGACGGAGTGAAGGCAAGCGACAGTTCGTTTTCCTCACGTTTCTGGAGGAGGAACAGGTAGAGGGATTCTTTCACCTTCTGCTGACGCTCCACCGAGAGAAGGAATTTGGCCTGGGAGGGCGATGAGGCGATCTTGGCGTTGGTGGCGCGGTCGTTCTTCTCCAATGCACGCAACTGGGTGTTGAGCATACGGCTCTGGGTACCGAGCGACGCTGTGAGCGCTGACTTAAGACTGCCGATGGAGCCGTCAAGTTCCTTTACAAGAGGGCTCTGAAGTCCGGTCGATGTCAACAGCTGCTCACGCTCGAGCAACAGTTTGTTGTACTCCTCGATCTGCTTGGAGATGCCTTCATTATCAATGCCGAGATTTCCGGGAAGGAGTTTCCCGCCGTTGACGGGCGACTGCAGATAATCAAGAAGACTCTTGGTGATGGCTATCTGGGTCTGAACATCAAGCTGCTGCTTGGTGCTCTCGTTGGCATTGGTCATGTACATCTCGGATGCGGCCTGCACGTCGGGCACAAGGTGCTCGCTCTTGTAGGAGGCTATGTCGTTATCCACATTTCCCAGCTCACGCTCAATCACGTTGAGTCGCTCGTTGATGAATTCCGATGTCGCGATCGCCATCTTGGCCTTCTGCTCCACCCACTTCTCATTGTAAATGGCAATGAGGGTGTTGAGGAAATCATCGGCGCGCTGCACGTCGTTATCCTTGATGGTGAAGTCAATCACGGTAGCATCCTCGTTGGCAAGATCCTCGGAGAGCTTCTTCTGATACACCTCGATGGCTCCGGGCATCGAAGCCATGCTGAATGATATCTTGCTGTCGAATTTGGTCGAGTAGTTGGGTCCGGGCTTCACCACCATGCGTCCTACCGGAGTCTTCACGGTGTCACCGAGAGCCATTGTCTCGTCAAAATCGACATCATTGATGCCATGTACCATATCATATACACGCACTTTGCCCCCTTCCTTGAAATCAATCTTCATGGACATGGACTCAAGCGGCTTGATATCGGGCAGCTCGACAGCCACCACGAGCGAGTCGCCGTAGAGAGGCATGGGACGCAGGCCCTTGCGGTAGGTGTAGCTGGCGCGGAGACCAATACGCTCGATCACGTCGCCGATCAGAGCGGGCGACTGGAAAGCGAGAAGTTCGTTGGCCACATTGGCGGGGGTGGAGAAGAGGCCCATGTCACTGAGCGTGGAGGTCACGCTCTGCGACTTGTCGTCCTCGTCCTGCACCATCACCTGGGCATTGCGGGTATATACCTTGGGGGTCATGAGCACGTACATCACGGCTATGCCGAGACACACGGCAATCGACAGGACAAACCATTTCCAGCAACGGAAACATAGCGAGAAATAGTCACTGAGATTTATGCTCTCCTCCTCTTCATTCATCGGTTGCTGATACACAGGTGTACCCTGAGGCACCTGCAAGCCGGTGTTCTGATTCATCATGCTGTCCTGTTCCATTATTTAACTAAGATTGCTGTGATAGTGGCTCCAAGGGATGCCAAAGATAGCCAGAACGATGTCGACTGGACGGTGTTGGCGTTGAGCCTCGACTGGCGGATACGTGTGGGATTGGGCTCCACATACACGATATCGTCCTGCTGGATATAATAAGCCGGAGAGGAGGTGAGATCCTTGCCTGAAAGCAGATCCACATTGTAGGTGACCTGCTGGCCGTCGACGGTGCGGATGAGGCGTATGCTGTCGCGCACGCCGTAGATGGTGAGATCGCCGGCACTGCCTATGAGGTCGAGAATGGTCATGTTGTCACGGTCGATGGCGTAACGGCCCGGCTTGTTTACCTCGCCGAGCACCGAAGCCTGGGCGTTGACAAGCTCCACAATCACTACAGGATCCTTCACAAGATCGCGTCCGATGAGCATACCTTTGATAAGGCTTGCCACTTCCATGCGGGTCAATCCCTCGACATGGACCTCGCCGAGCAGGGGAAAGTCGATATTGCCGGCGGCATCAACAGTGTAGACACTCACGCCCTGGGATGTGGCGTTGGTGGCGGTTTCCTGTCCGAGTGTACGGGCAGTAAAAGGTAGGTTAAACATGTTGGAGACCTTCGGGTCACGTGAATTTACTATCACCGAAAGTTTGTCATTAGGCTTGATAGCTATGCTCTTGACATCGAGCTGTGTCACTGTCTGCAACGGCATTTCCTGAAAGTAGGTGACATCCTTGGGAGTGGAGCAGGATGAGGCACAAAGGATTACCGATGAAATTGCAACAGCTGACACCAAATGGTTGAAACGTATAGGTCGCATAGTCATGAATTGACGACTTGGATAAAAATTGAACAAAGCATTGCTATTTTACAACGCTTAAAATAGTGATGTGGATTGCAAAATTAATAAATTTTAATACAACTTGCAATACTTTAGTCACTTTTGACAGCCGGAGGCGGGAAAGGTGTCAATCAAAGACACCCTCCATCGATGATTCCTCGGCATTGTTGTCGGCATCAGTCTCGTCCTCGTAGTATCCGTAGAACTCTTTCTCACAAAGATCGATTCCGGCGGGGAACTTGAAGCGTGTCGACTGGGAGTAATTGAGCGAGGGGTCGGCATACACCTTCTTCATGAAACGGCCATAGATAGGGAGAGCCATCGACGCACCCTGACCGTAGGCCATGGTGTTGAAGTGGATGAAGCGCTCGTCACCACCCACCCATGTGCCGGCCACAAGCTCGGGGGTAAAGCCCATGAACCATCCGTCGGCATTATAGTTGGTGGTACCGGTCTTTCCTCCCATTTCGGCTGTGAGTCCGAAACGTGAGCGCACTCGGTGGGCCGTACCCTCGTTCACCACATTAAGCAACATCGAAAGGATGCGGTAATAGGCCTTCTCGGATATCACCTCGGTGTGACGCGGTGAGAACTCGGATATGATATTTCCATTGTTGTCGGCGATCGCGGTGACAAACATGGGGTCGACCCTCATACCGTTGTTGGCAAAAGCCGAGTAGGCTGTCACCATCTCCTTGACCGAGACATCAGCGGGGCCGAGACAGAGTGACATCACGGGGGGTAACTGGGCAGTGATGCCGAAATTGTGCATGGTACGCACCAGCGAGGGGGGTGAGAGCTGGGAAATGAGGCGAGCCGAGATCCAGTTGTTGGAGTTGGTCAAGGCCCACTTCAGGTCGACCATCTCGCCGACCCTCGCACTTCCGGCATTTCGCGGTGCCCATGTGCGGCCGGTCTCGTCGGTGAGCACAGGCTGGGTGTTGGAGAACTCGTCACAGGGGGTGAAGCCCTCCTCCATCGCATAGGTGTAGAGGAACGGTTTCACGGTCGAACCGATCTGACGGCGGCCTGTCGATACCATGTCATACTGGAAATAGCCGAAATCAGGGCCTCCCACGTATGCCTTGATGTGGCCGTTAAGCGGATTCATTGCCATAAATCCGGTGCGCAGGAAGTGCTTGTGATACAGCACCGAGTCGAGAGGTGTCATCACCGTATCGACCGATCCGCCGTAGGCAAACACTTTCATCTCCCTCGGGGTATTGAAAGCGCGGTCTATCTCCTCGCGCGATGCTCCGGCCTTCACCATATTGCGGTAACGGTCGGTGTTCTTCATCGCGTTTCGTATGAGATGATTGCGGCGTATCTCGGAGAGCTCGGCGCGGTCGGTGGTATAGGGCGCACCCTTGGTGCCACGCTTCTCGCGGAAGAATGCCTTCTGGAGATCTCCGCCCAGATGCTCGGCCACAGCCTCCTCGGCATACTGCTGCATACGCGAGTCGATAGTGGTGTAGATCTTGAGGCCGTCGTTGTATATGTCGTACTTCGATCCGTCGGGCTTGGGATTCTTCTCTATCCACCCGTAGAGCGGATTGGTCTCCCATGCGATCGAGTCGTCTATAAACTTCTGATTCTCCCATCCACGGTAGTTGGAGCGAACAGGACGCTTGGCGCGCAACATGCGGCGTAACTCCTCACGGAAATACGGGGCAATGCCGTCCTTGGCATCCACGCGGTGGAAATCGAGCTTAAGGGGCAATGCTGATAGGGAGTCGAGCTCCTGCTCGGTGATCTTGCCGGCCTTGTGCATCTGGGCGAGCACCACATTCCTGCGCTGACGGGTACGCTCGTTGCGCCTCACGGGATTGTAATAAGCGGGGTTCTTGACCATACCCACGAGCGTGGCGGCCTCTTCGATATTGAGATCCTTGGGCTCCTTGCCGAAATATATGTGAGCAGCACTCTTGATACCTACGGCATTGTAGAGGAAATCAAACTGGTTGAGATACATCTTGATGATCTCTTCCTTAGAATAATAGCGCTCGAGCTTCACGGCTATCATCCACTCGATAGGTTTCTGGATGGCGCGGGCCATGAGTCCGGAACTGCTGGGGGAATACAGCTGTTTGGCAAGCTGCTGGGTGAGCGTAGATCCGCCTCCTGCATTCTTGTTGCCCATGAGCACGGTCTTGAAAAGCACACGTCCGAGACCGCGCATGTCAATGCCCGAATGTTCCTCGAAACGCACATCCTCGGTCGAGATCAAGGCGTCGATCACATGCTGTGACACTTCATCAAAGTCGGCATACACGCGGTTGCCGGTACCGGAGAAGTAACGGCCCAGTTCCTTGCCATCGGCCGAGTAAAGCACCGATGCGAAACGGTCGGTAGGATTCTTCAATTCCTCCACAGGGGGCATGTAGCCGATCACTCCGTTATAGATAAGGAACAGGAAGAAGAATACTCCGGCTATGGCCAATAAGAATATGGTCCACATCGTGGCGATGATGCCACGGTGGCTACGCTTCTTCGCCGACTTATTGCCGGATGCTTTTTGCTGTTGAGGCTGAGGTTGAGAAGTGTTGGGCATATATTATATCAAGCCTGTTGCTAATATTACTTAATAGTATTTCCGGGGTGGATATGTGATGGAGAAGCGATCAACGCTCGGCACGCATGGGATTGTTCAGGAAATCGTCGTAGGCCATGCGTATTCCGTCCTCAAGCTCGGTGCGGTAAGTCCAGCCGAGTTTAGCGGCCTTGGACACATCGAGGAGCTTGCGGGGGGTGCCGTTAGGACGGCTTGTATCCCACAAGATGCGGCCTTCGTATCCAACTACTTTTGCCACAAGTTCTGTAAGTTCCTTGATGGTAAGTTCCTTGCCTGTACCCGCGTTGACAGTCTCGTTACCCGAGTAATTGTTCATGAGAAACACACACAGGTTGGCAAGGTCATCGACATACAGGAACTCGCGCAGAGGACTGCCGTCGCCCCAGCATGTAACCTCGGTCAGCCCCTGCTCCTTAGCTTCATGGAAACGGCGTATGAGCGCGGGAAGCACATGGGAATGTTCAGGGTGATAATTATCATTAGGGCCATAGAGATTGGTTGGCATCACTGAGATATAATCGGTGCCATACTGGCGGTTGAGAAACTCGCAGTACTTGAGACCCGAGATCTTGGCGAGGGCATAAGCCTCGTTGGTCTTCTCCAGTTCCGATGTCAGCAGGCAGCTCTCAGGCATAGGCTGAGGTGCCATGCGGGGATATATGCACGATGATCCGAGAAACTCGAGCTTCTTGCAACCGTTGCGCCATGCGGCGTTAATCACATTCATCTCGAGCATCATGTTGTCATACATGAAATCGGCAAGGGCCGACGAGTTGGCAATGATACCGCCCACCTTGGCAGCGGCAAGGAATACGTATTCGGGTTTCTCCTTCTCGAAAAATTCATTTACAGCCTGCTGGTTTACCAGATCAAGCTCGGCATGTGTGCGTGTTATAATATTAGTGTAGCCGAGACGCTTGAGCTCCCGGATAATTGCTGAACCTACCATCCCGCGATGGCCTGCTACATAAATCTTAGAACCTTTTTCCATTTGAAATCATACATTAGGAAACATTTCAAGATGCAAAAGTACTACATTTTACTCATCTAATAAAATAAATCAAGTTACTATATCATAAAAGTAACCCGACTGGAGGTTGGGTGGTGCCGGGAGAGCATAAAAAAAGAGAGAAGCAAGACCTCGGCTGAGGTTTCGCTTCTCTCATCTTGAAGGGGCGGTTATCTACTTTCCCACTTTCGCA
>JAMPHR010000004.1:406597-445681 GCA_023663345.1 Paenibacillus sp.
TAATAACCTTATAACCATTCAACCCGCCAGGGTTGAAATAAACGCTCGGCAAGAGTCCCTTGACATACTGCTACAATTATTACAAAACAATGACTCCCACCCGTGAGGGCAGGAGCCATTATCTATAAAAGACCTTTAGATCTCTGGTCTAAAAATATGGCCTAAAAATCTAATCCCTATACTTTTATACTGTCCCCTCTATACTAAAAAGAATCTTCTATAGACCACTGGTCTAAAAATCACTTGATAAGACCTCGGAATACACCGAGAGACTTCTGGCTTCCGGCCATTATTGAATGATTCCTGTCGGTTCGGATTGACTCCACAACACCGCCCGCTTCCTTAACCAATAATTCTCCGGCGGCTACGTCCCAGAGATTCAGATTCAACTCCCAATAAGCATCAAAGAATCCCGCAGCAGTGTAAGCCAGATCGATGGCCGCCGACCCCATGCGTCGGATGCCCCTGACACGGGTACTCACTCGGGCTATATTATCGAGATTATTGTCGGGGTTCCTGTCGCGGTCATACGGCATACCGGTGGCCACCACCATCGTGGAGAGCTTCTCATTCTCCCCGCAATGAAGCCTCTCCCCGTTCAGATATGCCCCGCACCCCTTGGCCGTGTGGAACATTTCGTTGAGATATGGCGCATACACCACCCCTACCACGGTCTCACCCCGGTATTGCAAAGCTATGGAGATGGAATATATAGGCAATCCCTGCTTGAAATTAGTGGTCCCATCCAGAGGATCTATCACCCACAGCCATTCGCTGTTGTCAACGGCAGTGTTCCCGCTTTCCTCAGAAAGGATTGAATGAGAAGGGAAAACGTTCCTGATATTATTCATGATTATACGTTCCGAAGCCTTGTCTGCCTCCGTGAGAACATCGAAATCATTCTGTTTGGTCTCCGACTTCAGATCCCGGTTTCTGAAATAGTGCAAAGTCGCGTCTCCCGCTTCCTTGGCCCATTCCATCGCACATGTAAGATATTCGTTGTAGTCCATGATCAGATATTGTAAACATTGACATGGGCAAAGTTAGTGAAAAACTCGTTTAGCATGGATCAGCGCAACCGGTATTTTTATCGGGATGCTGTTAAAAAACATTGTTTTTACGCTGATAAAAAATACTTAAATTTATTACCTTTGCACATAACGTTTAAATTAAATCTAATAACCGCTACATATCCAATTATCATATCATAAATTGTAAAATGGAAACCAAGCTGATAGAGTGTGTCCCCAATTTCAGCGAAGGACGCGACAAGAGTGTGATCAAGGCTATAACCGACGCAATCTGTGCGGCTTCGCCCGTAAGATTGCTTGACGTTGACCCCGGAGAGGCCACCAACCGCACCGTGGTAACTTTCGTGGGTAGTCCCGAGGATGTGGTTGAAGCCGCCTTCCAGGGCATCAAGAAAGCCGCTGAAGTGATCGACATGCGCCACCATCATGGAGCACATCCCCGAATGGGAGCTACCGATGTGTGCCCGTTTGTTCCTGTAAGCGGTGTCACCCTCGAGGAATGTGCCGAGTTGTCGCGTAAACTTGCAAGCAGGGTGGCTGACGAACTCGGCATTCCTGTATATTGCTATGAGGCTGCCGCTTTTACCCCCGAGAGAAAGAATCTTGCTGTGTGCCGTAAGGGCGAATACGAAGGCCTTGTTGACCGTCTCGGCAAACCTGGCTCTGGTGCCGATTTTGGCGACCGTCCTTTTGATGAGGCTGCTGCCCGCACCGGTGCCACAGCTATCGGAGCACGTAACTTTCTAATTGCTGTCAACTTCAACCTCAACACTACTTCTACCCGTCGTGCCAATGCCATCGCATTTGACGTTCGCGAGAAAGGACGCCCCATGCGCGAGGGAGGCAAGCCCAATGGCAAGCCCATGAAGGATGCCGATGGAAATACTATAACAATACCCGGTACACTCCCCAGCACTAAAGCTATCGGATGGTTCATTGATGAGTATGGTATCGCCCAGGTATCTATGAATATCACCGATATCACCACAACTCCTCTCCATGTGGCATTTGATGAAGTATGCCGTGCGGCCCAGGCTCGTGGCATACGTGTCACAGGCACCGAGATCGTAGGTCTTGTCCCCAAGAGCGCTATTGTGGATGCTGGTCGCTATTTCCTCCATAAACAGCAGCGCTCCTCAGGTATCCCCGAGAGAGAGATCATACGCATGGCCGTGAAGTCAATGGGACTTGATGAACTCAAGCCGTTCGAATCCAACGAGAAGATCATCGAGTACCTGATCGCTTCCGATAATAAAGGTAAGAAACTTGTCGACATGACCTGCAAGGATTTCGCCGACGAGACAGCCTCTGAGTCTCCCGCACCCGGTGGTGGCTCTATTTCAGCCTACATGGGCTCGCTCGGAGCAGCCCTCGCCACCATGGTGGCTAACCTTTCAGCTCACAAGGCCGGATGGGATGACCGTTGGGAGGAATTTTCCAATGTCGCCGAGCAGGGTCGTGTGCTTGTTGACTCTCTCATGCACCTTGTTGATGAGGACACCGAGGCGTTCAACCGCATAATGGCTGTATTCGGTATGCCCAAAGGCACCGATGCCGAGAAGGAAGCCCGCGCACAGGCATTGGAGGTGGCCACTGAGTATGCCACCCGCGTGCCGTTGCGCACCATGGAGCAGGCCGTTCAGGTATTCCCCTTGGCGTTGCTCATGGCCGAGCAGGGCAATCCCGCCTCAGTCAGCGATGCCGGTGTAGGTGCGCTTGCTGCCCGTGCCGCTGTGCGTGGCGCGTTGCTTAATGTGAAGATCAATGCCGCAGGGCTGAAGAACCGTCAGTTGGCCGATGAACTCGTTGGCCGTGCCGAGGCCATCGCCACCGAGGCCGAACGCCAGGAAGCGGAAGTGCTTAAAGTCGTAGAATCAAAAATCTGATAATAATGATGACACAGTCAGAAATAACCGCTTTTCAGGACCACATCAGGCGTGGTATTCCTGAAGTGCTCCCTCCTCGACGTGACAGGGATGAGTCAGTGAGCCATGCTCCGCGTCGCAAACACATCCTTTCGCCCGAAGAGGAAAAGCTCGCTCTCAGGAATGCGTTGCGCTATTTCCCTGAGAGCCTCCATGCCGAACTGGCCCCTGAGTTTGTAGATGAGCTCCGCGCCTATGGCCGTATATATATGTATCGTCTTCGTCCGGAATATGATATGTATGCCCGTCCGGTGGATGTGTATCCTGCGAAATCACGTCAGGCTGCGGCCATCATGATGATGATACAGAACAACCTGGATCCGGCTGTGGCACAGCACCCTCATGAACTTATCACCTACGGTGGCAATGGCGCTGTGTTCCAGAACTGGGCCCAGTATCTTCTCGCAATGAAATATCTGTCGGAGATGACCGATGAGCAGACCCTCGTTATGTATTCGGGACATCCGCTCGGCCTATTCCCCTCCCATAAGGAGGCTCCGCGCGTGGTTGTGACCAACGGTATGGTTATCCCAAATCACTCTAAGCCCGATGATTGGGAGCGTATGAACGCCCTCGGCGTCTCCCAGTATGGCCAGATGACGGCCGGATCCTACATGTATATCGGTCCTCAGGGTATAGTTCATGGTACCACTATAACCGTGCTCAATGCCGCTCGCCGTCGCTTTATCGACGATAGGAAATCGACAGCAGGAATGTTGTTCGTTTCCTCCGGTCTCGGTGGAATGTCAGGAGCTCAGCCCAAGGCTGGAAATATAGCCGGAGTGGTGAGCGTTGTAGCCGAGATCAACCCCAAGGCCGTGGAGAAGCGTCATGCCCAGGGATGGGTTGATGAGGTGTACGATTCTCTCGACGAACTTCTTCCGCGCATCCGTCAGGCCCGAGCCGAGGGCAAAGCTGTCTCTATGGCCTATCTCGGAAACGTAGTGGACCTCTGGGAAAGACTTGCCGCCGAGGGTGAGAGTGTGGATCTCGGTTCCGATCAGACATCGCTTCATAATCCGTGGGCCGGAGGATATTACCCCGTCGGACTCACATTCGAGGAGTCCAATGCTATGATGGCCGATGATCCTGAGGAATTCCGCAATAGGGTTCAGGATTCACTGCGCCGTCAGATCGCGGCTATAAATAAACTTACCGATGCCGGAATGTATTTCTTCGATTACGGCAACGCATTCCTGCTCGAGTCGTCACGCGCCGGAGCCGATGTTATGGCGCCCGATGGTGGTTTCCGTTACCCCTCCTATGTGCAGGATATCATGGGCCCGTTGTTCTTCGATTACGGTTTCGGTCCCTTCCGGTGGGTATGCGCATCAGGCCGTCCCGAGGATCTCGCCGTTACCGATCGCATTGCGGCTGAAGTCCTGGAGGAGATAAGCCGTAATGCACCCGATGATATACGCGGACAGCTTGACGACAATATCCACTGGATCAAGTCGGCTGCCGAGAATCATCTCGTGGTGGGATCTCAGGCCCGTATCCTATATGCCGATTCCGAGGGACGCACCAAGATCGCTCTTGCCTTCAATGAGGCTATACGCGATGGCCGTCTCTCAGGACCTGTGGTGCTCGGACGCGACCATCACGATGTCTCGGGAACTGATTCCCCCTATCGTGAGACCTCCAACATATATGATGGCTCTAATTTCTGTGCCGACATGGCCGTCCACAATGTCATTGGCGATTCGTTCCGTGGAGCTACATGGGTATCGCTTCACAATGGCGGTGGAGTAGGCTGGGGCGAAGTGATCAACGGTGGCTTCGGCATGGTCATTGATGGATCTGAGGAAGCCGACACCCGCATCAGTCGTATGCTCCTGTGGGATGTCAACAACGGCATCGCCCGCCGTTCATGGGCCCGCAACAAGGGCGCTATCGACGCTATCAAGCGCGAGATGGAACGTACCCCCGGCATGAAAGTGACCCTACCCAATATGGCCGATGATGCGCTGATCGAATCCTCGCTGGCATAATATCAACATTGTAAAATCTGAAAATCTGATTCAATATGAACCATGAAATATCATCCGAATGGCTCACCATTGAGAAAGTGGAGGAAATCATCAACAGCCACGCATCCCTTTCGCTCGGTGATGAGGCCAAGGCCCGTATAGAGAAGTGCCGTAATTACCTCGATGAGAAAATGAAGTCTCAGACCGAGCCGATCTATGGCATAACCACCGGCTTCGGATCTCTGTGTAATATCTCCATTGACCGTGAGGGTCTGTCCCAGTTACAGAAGAATCTGGTCATGTCACATGCGTGCGGACTTGGCGAGCGTGTGGCTCCCCAGATCGTGCGTCTGATGCTCCTGCTCAAGATCCAGTCACTCTCCTATGGTAACTCGGGCGTGCAGGTTGCCACCGTGCAGCGCCTCATAGATTTCTATAATGCCGACATCCTCCCTGTAGTGTATAGCCAGGGTTCTCTCGGTGCTTCGGGCGACCTCGCGCCGCTTGCCAATCTCAGTCTGCCGCTTCTCGGTCTTGGCGAGGTGATGTGGCACGGTCACATAATCCCCGCTTCCGAGGTGCTCGACAATATGGGCTGGCGTCCTATCGAACTGCAGTCTAAGGAAGGCCTTGCCCTGCTCAACGGCACTCAGTTTATGTCGGCCCACGCTGTGGAGGGACTCATCAAGGCTATCCGTCTCAGCCGGTATGCCGACAGGATCGCCGCTATGTCGCTTGACGCGTTCGACGGTCGCCTCGAGCCGTTTGGCGATGAGGTGAACCGTGTGCGCCATCACGCCGGACAGATCGAGACTGCCGCTGTTATGCGCAAGTATCTTGATGGTAGCGAGATCGCTGTGCATCCCAAAAAGCATGTTCAGGATCCTTACTCATTCCGTTGCATCCCCCAGGTGCATGGTGCTGTCAAGGATACGATCGCCTATGTGAAAGGCAAGATCGAGGACGAGATCAACAGCCCCACTGACAACCCCACTGTATTCCCCGATCAGGATATAATAGTATCGGCCGGAAACTTCCACGGCGAGCCTATCGCTCTTCCAATGGACTTCCTGGCTGTAGCCCTTGCCGAGCTTGCCAATATTTCCGAGCGTCGCATCTACAAGCTCATTTCGGGTGTGCGTTCCCTCCCCTCGTTCCTTGTGGCTAATCCCGGTCTCAACAGCGGTTTCATGATCCCGCAGTATGCCGCCGCTTCGATAGTGAGCCAGAACAAGGGACTGTGCTGGCCCAACAGCGTGGATTCTATTCCCTCTTCTCAAGGACAGGAGGATCACGTGTCAATGGGATCCAATTCTGCGACCAAACTGTTGCGCGTGGCCGACAATACCGAGCGAGTGCTCGCCATCGAGCTTTTCAATGCCGCCCAGGCCCTCGAGTTCCGTCGTCCGTTGAAATCATCGCCTGTTGTCGAGGAACTTCACACCGCCTATCGCCGCGAGGTTCCGTTCATACAGAATGACACGGTGATGTATCCGTTCATCGAGAAGTCAGTCCAGTTCATACGCCAAAACCAGTAATCAGGAATGTTGCTGATCAAGAATATCGGGGCTATCGCAGGTGTCAGAGAGCGGGCCGACGTGGCATTGCGTGGCAATGCCATGAACAGCTTGCCTATGCTCGAGGATGCCTGGATTGCCGTCGATGGAGAAACTATCCACTCTTACGGCCCCATGTCGGAATGTCCGGTATGGGATGCCGCCGAGGTGGTGGATGCATGTGGCGAATGGCTGTTCCCTGCATTTTGTGACTCCCACACTCATCTGGTCTTCGCAGGAAGCCGTGAGAAGGAATTTGTCGATAAGATCAACGGCCTTTCCTATGCCGAGATTGCGGCGCGAGGTGGTGGTATTCTCAATTCGGCCGACCGCTTGCATGATTACAGCGAGGATCGGTTATACGACGAGGCTTCATCGCGCATAAGGGACATAATCTCGTTCGGAACGGGAGCCGTGGAGATCAAGAGTGGCTATGGCCTGAATTTGACCGATGAGCTGAAGATGCTCCGCGTCATTGCTCGCATACGGCAGGATTTCCCTCTTGCCGTGAAGTCTACATTCCTTGGCGCCCATGCCGTAGGCCGGGCCTACGAGGGCAGGCAGGAGGAGTATGTCGACTATGTGTGTCGCGAGATGCTTCCGGCTGTCGCATCGGAATCGCTCGCCGATTATGTGGATGTGTTTTGCGAGGAGGGATTTTTCACTGTCGCTCAGACCGACCGTATATTCAACGAGGCCGCCCGATATGGTATAGCTCCGCGCTTACATGCCAATCAGCTCCACTGTTCCGGTGGCGTTCAGGTAGGTGTAGCACATGGAGCCGCATCGGTCGATCATCTTGAGAATATCGGTCAGGCCGAGATCGACCTGCTGTCTACCTCATCGACTATCGCTACTGTGCTCCCTGGAGCATCGTTCTTCCTGAACATGTGCCATGCACCGGCTCGCGAGTTGATCAAAGCAGGTGCGGCTGTAGCCATCGCATCCGATTATAATCCCGGTTCCTCCCCCTCGGGCGACATGCGTTTCATGTCATCGCTCGGATGTATCCAGTTGCGCCTGACACCCGAGCAGTCAATCAATGCCTCCACCCAGAATGGAGCTGTGGCCATGGGACTCGGCGAAAGTTACGGTTCGATCACGCCGGGCAAGACGGCATCTTTCTTCCTCACCAAGCCTCTGCCTTCGGCCGCCTATCTGCTGTACTCCTACACTGAGCCGATGATAACCCAAGTCTATCTCAAGGGCAAGAGGATCTGACAGCATCCGTGCAATATTCACGGTCTTGTCATTGATCGGTCCTGAAAATCTCATTTATCACTGAAAAAATAATCCGGTTAGGAATCTGAGTTCTTAACCGGATTATTATATCGGTCAGGATTCCTGTTTCGTGGAATCCTGTGGATGGATGGTTGTTACTTGTTGAGCATCTCAGCGAGCTTGGCATCGAGTTCCTTCTCGTCGTCGAAACGGCCTACCATCTTACCCTCGGCATCGATGATGAACTTGGAGGGGATGTACTGGATAGCGTAGTTGTCGGCGTTCTTGCCACCCTCGTCAAACACGTTGTTGTAGAGCTCGAGACCGCTGTTGGCTGTGTTGAGGAATTCCTTCCAAGCCTCCTGGTCGCGGTCGAGAGACACGGCGAGGATAGCGAGACCCTTGTCATTGTAAGTGTCGTAGATTGACTTAACGTGGGGGAGTGATGCACGGCAGGGACCACACCATGTAGCCCAGAAGTCGAGGAGCACTACTTTACCCTTGAGGTCGCTCAGCTTCACGTCGTTGCCATTCTGATCCTTGCCTGAGATCTCGGGAGCCTGGGCACCGGGCTGGATGTTCTCGAGTGCTGTGATATAGGTTGCGGTCTCGGGATCGGCAGCCTGAACCTCGGGAGTCCAGCTTGCATATACTTCCTTAAGCTCATTGAGGTCCATGTTGCTTCTCAGCTGCTGGAGCACGATGGGTGAGTAAAATGATGCGGGATGGGTCTTTACGAAATTTACCTGTGCGTTCTTAACCTCGTCCATAATGTCGGAGTACTGCTTCTCGAGGCCGGCCATGGTAGCGGAGTCGCCCTGAGCTGCGGCAAACTGCTCGCGCAGAGGCATGATCTTCTCGAAAGCGGCGTTCTGGATCGCGTTGAGCGAGTCCATCTGCATGGTGAGTTCGGATCCGGTCACCTCGGCTGCCTTATAGCTGTCGCCGGTGAGAGCCACTGAAGTCTGACCGGGCTCTACCATGATCTGGCGGATCTTTTCGTTGGTATAAGAGGGTTCACCGTAGTAGATGTAACCTACGCGGGGCACTTCGATATTGCCTTTGAAGGTGAAAGCGCCGTTGGCCACAACGCAGCTGTCGCTGAACACTGAATCCTTGGATACGGGAAATTCGATGCGGAGCATCTCTCCATCGGCCAGGTCAGTTGTACCTGCGATAGTGTACTCGGTGGTAGGCTTGGAATCGCAAGCGCTCATGATGGCGAGTGCGCCAAGACCGAGAATAGATAATTTTTTCATTTTGAGAAAATTAAAATGATTGGAATGTTAGTTGTTAGTTAGTAGTGAGGTTGTGAATGGGTGTTCACCGTGCAAATATACGGAGAATTTTTTAATCCACACCATCAATTACATATAAAACAACTGTCTCATTATCAAAAAGAGATGTATGAAGAGGCGGATACCGAAAATGGTAAAAAATATCGGGACAGCCTGTCTATTCTCAGATGTGCCGTCCCGATTTACAGTCTATTGGATTGAAAAAGTTGTTTTTAAAGCTTGTTCAAAATACTTGTAAGCGACATTATTATCAATGTCATGATTAATTGAAATTACAGCTATGATGATTAGACATTATGCTTTGTTTTACCGCATAATTCTTTTGTGAGGCTGGGATTACTTGCCGGCGAAGATCTCGGCGAGCTTGGTGTCGAGTTCGTCGGGGTTGTCGAAACGGCCTACCATGTTACCCTCAGCATCGATGATGAATTTTGAGGGGATGTACTGGATCGCATAGTTAGCGGCGTTGTTTACGGGGGCATCATAGATATTTACATAATTCTCCATGCCCATACCGCTGTTGGCGATGTATTCTTTCCAGGGCTCCTCACTGCGGTCGCGGGATACGGCGAGCACCTCGAGGCCCTTGTCGTGATACTTCTCGAACACCTCCTTGATGTGGGGGAGCGAAGCACGGCAGGGACCGCACCATGTAGCCCAGAAGTCGAGGAGCACCACTTTGCCTTTGAGGCCCGAGAGGCTCACCTCGTTGCCGTTCTGATCCTTGCCTGTGATCTCGGGAGCCTTGGCTCCGGGCTGGATATTCTCGAGGGCGGCGATGTATTTGGCGGTTGCCTCATCGGCTGCCTGGATCTCGGGAGTCCAGCTGTTATAGATCTCCTTGATCTCATCGAGAGTCATGTCGCTCTTGATGGTGCGCATCACCACGGGCGAGTAGTACGAAGCGGGATGGGTCTTTACGAAATTTACATTCATCTCCTTTACCTGGTCGCTGAGAGCCATGTATTTCTTTCTGAGGTCGGCCACGGCGGCGGTGTCGTTCTGCACCGCTGCATACTGCTCGTTCAGGCCTTTCATCTGGTCATATATTCCGCTGAGCTGTTCATTGAGCGAGTCCATCTGCTGGGTATGGGCCGAGCCTGTCACCTCAGCTTTGCTGTATTTGTCCCCTGTGAGGGCTATAGTGATGGTGCCGGGTTCGATCATAATGGGGCGAACTGACTCATCAATATATTTTACGGGGCCACGGCTGATGTAAGCCATTTTGGGAGTTTCCACGGTGCCGGTAAATGTGAAAGCGCCGTTGGCTACCGCACAGCTGTCCTTGAATGTGGAATCATCGGCCACGCGGAAAGAGATGTGGATCATCTCTCCGTCGGGGATGTCGGTGGTACCGTTGATAGTGTACTCGGTTGAAGGCTTGGAGTTGCAGGCACACATGATTGCGAGTGTGCCGAGGCCGAGAATCGATAACTTTTTCATCTTTGGTTTAGAAAAGTGATAGTATTGTTGAATGATAGTGAGAATCGTGAGTTCGTGAGTTTTAGGAACTCGGGAAATCTCCCGGGCTTTGTAACATCCATGCAAATATAGTGAAAAATATTTTACGTGAATAGCAAAATGCCAATTTTTTTTGATGAAATAAAGGGGACGGCCCCCTGATTCACTCAGTTGAGCCGTCCCATCCAATCCAAAATATGGAAATATGTCAGAAGTCGGGTTAAAGACAATAGTTATTCACCGAATATCTCGGCAAGTTTGGCATCAAGTTCCTCGTTGGGGCCCATTTTGCCGATGATAGTGCCGTCAGCGGCTATGAGATATTTGGTGGGAAGATAATGGACGGCATATTTGTCGCTCTGGTCATTGGTACGGTCATAGTCCTTGAACTTGCCGTTTTCATCATTAATGCGTTTCAGTCCGCGGAGTATATTGTAGTAGTTCTCCATGCCCTCCTGCTTGATCACTTCCTTCCAACCGTCAACATTGGAGTCGTCATCACCTACGCAGAATACTTCAAATCCCTTGTCGTGATACTTGTTGTAAAGTTCTTTCACATGGGGCAGGGCGGCACGGCAGGGTCCGCACCAAGTGGCCCAGAAGTCTACGAGTACCACTTTGCCCTTTAGGTCGCTGAGTTTGATCTCCTTGCCGTCGGGGTTGATGCCGATGAGGTCGGGTGCAGGCTGGCCTGGCATTACTGATTCGAGAGCCGAAAGCTCCTTGGCTACATCCTTGGCCTGAGCTTGTACTTCGGGCGAGAGTCCGTCATACAGGCTTTTCAGCTCTTCGTAATCACATTGACCTGCCCGGAGTGTGAGAAGGTTTGCCGAGTAGTAAGAATCGGGATGATTCTTTATGAAGTCGATTGTTGCCGATGAATATGCGCCAGAGAGAGAGTCGGATTCTGCTTCAAGAGCCGGGCGAGTGGCCTCATCGGCTGTAGGCATGATCTGACGTATCTCCATAACTCGCGCTGAGATAGGCTTGGTTATAGCTGAATACTCATCAACTTCCGATTGAGTTTTTGAACCTGTCACTGAAGCCGATGAATAATCCTCGGCATTAAGGCCCGATATTGCGATTTCCGTAGGTTCAAGATAGATTGAGGTGACCGTCTTGCTTTCCCATAACGGTTTACCGGTGTAAAGGATGGAGTTGGTCGGACCGTCTATAGTTCCGGTGAATACGAAAGCTCCGTCGGCTATCACGGTGCTGTCAACGACCGATGAATCGCCTATGGAATAAGAGAGATAGATGGTCTGTCCGTCGGCTCCGTCGATTGAACCACGGAGGTCAAACTGGTTGGCGGGACGAGAGTTGCATGAGCTCATTATTGCGAGTGCTCCAAGTGCAATGATTGGGAAGTGTTTCATTGTTACTTATAGTTGAAAGGTTATGAGTCAAAAGGGCATAATGGCCGTGGACAATAAGGAATGGGGAAGCAATTGTTCAATCAATCGGTGCTTTAGCCATTATGCCCCTTTGAATCAAGGTTTAGTCGTTAAGAAATGGTTTGAAATTGGGATTGATATTGATTACATTCTGAGGTATGGGGAATACCCACAGTTTGGAGTCGGGGGTAAGGGTCATGTCAATACCGCATACAGTGCGTGTGATAGTCTCCTTGAAATCCTCGATCTGAGTCCAGCGTTTGCGGTTGACAAAATTCCAGATACTGAACATTCCCTCGGTCTGAGCCGACATTTTGAGATACTTTATAGCAGTAGCTTTGTCAGTAACTACACCTTGCAGATCGGCATATTCCTCAGGTACTATACGGTTAATACGGATTTTGTCGAGATATCCCATAGCATCATTGATGCGGGAGTCGTGTATTGCAGCTTCGGCAAGGATGAGATACATCTGTGTAGAACGTAGTCCACAGGGTGGATACCAGTTGGACAAGTCATCACTTGCTATGATATAGCCTTTTTCACCGATTCGTTTCATGCAGTCCTTGTCCCGTTCCTCAACATCTTTTCCTAAAGATACACTATTGAGATAATAATTGAAAACATGTCCGGGCTCTATGAATGATTGGGCATAGGGAGTGATACACTCGTTCATGATCAATCCGTACATGGTGAAATAATCTTCATTGAAAGCAAGACGCGGCCTGATGAACACTTTGTGTTCCTCTAATGGTGATTGGTCGGTTTTGCGAATCATTGTGGTAGACATGGATTCGTTGTAGTTGACTACGGTATCATCAATGTCAAGAGCCTGTTGTGCCGAGATGGCCGCCTCGTCGTATTTCTGCATCGACATTAATGCAAGAGCCTTTATAGCATAGGGGGTAGCTCTGTTAAAGCGCATACGGTTGATAGCATTTTCAGGAAGTGCATCAAGATCAATGGCCGTCTGTATATCATCAAGGATTTTGGTATAATATTCCTCGAGGCTTATTGGAGGGACAGGCGTCTTGATATTCATGTCTTCCGTGATATAGCATAGCCCTATGGTATTGGCTGCTGTTGACGGATTATAGGCCGGAGCAAACTTCTGAATCGCAAGATAATGGAAGTAGGCACGTATGGTGTATGCCTCGGCACGTATGGCATTTTTCTTGCTTGCATCACCGGTGGCATCATCAATCTGAGCAAGTATAGGATTGGCGATACGTCCAATGTAGTAGTAGCAACTTGTGTAGAATGAATCACTGGTGGTCAGCTCGGGCAGATTGTTGATCCAGCCATCCTCATCCCATGTCCAGCGTATGGACTTGGCTGTCTTTACCGGAACCATAATAGAGTTGGAGAACAAGCTGTACGAGTAGAACTGGTCTCCACATAGCTCCTTCATATCAACTCCACCAAGGTCTACTCCGGTAGTATAGTCATATCCATACTCAGGATTGAGCAGTTGCTCAAGGTCATTGACAGTTGCCAGAAGGTTATTTCCCTTGGCATCGATATCAGTGAAATCGGAGCACGAAGTCATGGCGATCGACGCTGAAATGAGTAGCCCCGAGATATATTTGAATTTCATTTTTATTTTCATAATGAATTGGTTGATGTTGAGGAATTAGAGGTTCAGGTTGAGTCCGACCATGTAGGAGGAGGGAGTACGGATACCAAGAGTCTCCGGGTCAACTCCCAGGTCGTTGGCCGTCCACAGTGCCTTGGGATTATTAATCTGGAATCTTAAATTCAGCAGATTAATTCCGAAGCGACGGGTCCATGTCTCGGGAATAGTATAACCCAAGGTGATATTACGGATCTTTATGAATGAGGCGTCATGCACACTTCGGTTGGCATAATTGGTTTGAGTGCTTGATGCGGTTGTCGCATACTTATCTTTGCCTGGAATATCGGTTTTATTCTCCGGAGTCCATGAATTAAGGAAGTATGAGGCCATAGGAGTTGAATATGATCCGGCAAATGTTTCGCTATAAGGAAGAGCCCTCATTTTGTGTCCACCGTAGTAGGCCATGACTACTCCGAGGCTTATACCATTCCATTTCCAGGTGTTATCCATTCCCACAATGTATTTAGGATCGCTCTGTCCCGAGAATTCAAGTACATCAATGCTTCTGCTTGATACGTTGGTTGAAGTTCCTCCATTTTCAATATAGAAAAGTGTACGGCCTTCTTCCCCTTCCCTGTCAGAAATTCCTGCAAATTGGTAACTCCAAAGTGCGTTTACTGGATAACCTTTCTTATAGGGTGTGGATATGAGGCGGTAAGCTACGGTGGCGTCATTTTCAACATCGGTCACAACATTTTCGTTGTAAGAGAATGTGAGGCTTGTGGTCCATGAGAAATCACTGCGACTGCGGGGCACGAACCAATCGTAGGATGCTACGAGTTCGACACCACGGTTGCGGATGGAAGCTGCGTTTGCGACAATGGATGTGAAGCCGAATGTCGGGTCAAGATTCATATTGTTGAAAATATCTTTTCCTACTTTGTTGTAGAAATCGAAATTTCCGCGCAGACGGTAGTTGAACAGACTGAAATCGAGGCCAACGTTGGTTGTGCGGTTCTGTTCCCATCGCAGATCGGGATTTGCAGGAGAAGTCACAGTTCCGTAAGGCTGATTGGTGTAGTCATTGATATTGCCGGCCGATGCTGTCATTACTGATGTCGCACCCTGATAGATGTTACCTGTCACACCATAGGATAGACGGAATTTGAGGAATGATACCCACGGGGCAAGGTCGCGCATGAATTGCTCATTATGAATATTCCAGCCTGCTCCTACTGACCATAACGGTTTGCCACGGAACTCGGAGTTAAGGCCGAACACATCGGCGTAGTCCTTGCGGAATGATCCGAATATATTGTATTTCTCATCGTAGGTATAAGTGGCGTTGAAATATCCGGATCCATAGCGGTGATGTACTTCGGGGATAAGTCCCATACCTCCTTCAAGATAAGGACGGAATGCGAACTGGTTAGAGGGATATCCTCCCAAGTCGGACATATAGTCGGTATTATAGCTCATCTGGCTTAGTACTCCGAAATCAACAGTGTGGGTGGAGCTTGACTGCAATTGCTCGTCATATCCCAAAGCAAGCGCCTTGGTGCCTTTAGTAGTGGTCTCTCTAAACTCAAAACCGGCGATCGCAGCAATATCATGCTTGCCGAATGTACGTGAATAATTAAGCTGACCACGCGCAGTCCAATAATTTCCGTTAGTCTCGTTGGTCTGCAGGAAACCGCCCGACTCGGGTGTCAGGTACTTGTAACCTCCCTTGCCGTCCTTGACAGTATATGCGTTGCGTAGTACGCGCGAAGCATGGCTGGTTTCGGTGGCGTGCTGTTTGCTACTTGTCATTTCAGTCTCATATATGAACTGGGCATTGGCAGTGAGACCGGGAATAATCTTGAACAATAGGTCGGCATGATAACGCATATTCTGACGGCGGGTGGTCAATGTATTGTTGTACATTTCCTCTACAGGATCCTCGCTGAGATCGTGGAATGCAGGGTCAAGGTTGCCATATTCATTACCGGAATACCATGAATAGTAACGGTGGCGTGAACCGTCGGAATTATAGAATGGGTAATACGGAGCGTATGCCCAAGGATTTGTTGCATAGGTGTTATAGTCGGTGCCAAAAGAGCGGTTGTTGGAGAAGATGGAGTTGATGGACAGAGTGGCTGTGAGCCATTTTGCTATATCAAAACTACCTTTGTAGGACGCATTGAGCCATTCTGATTTATGATTGATTATTCCGCTGTTGTCGTGCTTGTAATTTAACACGATATTGTTACGAGACTTGTCGGACGCACTGCGGAGAGCGAAGTTGTACTGTTGTATTACCTGACGGCGATAAACGGCATCGGCATAATCCTGGGCATAATTGTTTCCGTAAAGAGCCGATATGCGCTCATCGAGTTGCTTACGGTCGATAACACCGCTGGCAAGCTGGTAATAGGCATATTCTATAGGAGACGGAGTGAGATATCCCATGTCAATATACATCTGTTCCATCATGACATTTTGTGCCGGATTATTTTTTAATCCGTCGTCCTCGAAGAAATAATATTCCATCCAGTTACGTTCAGCGGCGATATGCTCCTCAGGGCTCATATAGAAGTTGTCGTGATAGTCCATGTTCTTATTCTCATACCAAGTGAGATTGGCCGAGAAGTCGATGTCGATTTTACCTTTTTTCTTGGCATTTTTTGTGGTTACGACAATAATGCCATTGGCAGCGCGGGCACCGTAGATAGCTGATGCCGATGCGTCCTTGAGCACATTGATGCTCTCTATGTCGTAAGGGTTGAGGTCCTCGATGCTGCCTTCGATGGGGAGACCGTCGACAACGAGCAATGGGGCACTCGAGCCGTTAAGTGTACCGACACCACGGATGATGGGTTTGCCTCCATAGGTGGAAAGGCCGGCTACACGACCTTCGAGATTGTCGAGCAGGTTGAGGGTATAACGCTCCTCGAGCTTGTCGGCACTGATGGTAGCCACTGAGCCGGTCATTTTCTCTTTCTTGATATCCTGGTATCCGGTCACTACAACCTCGCTCATCATTGTGACGTGGGTTTCGAGATTGAAACGGATATTGTGTTGATTCTTGGGAGTAACTTTGATGGAAGCAGGTTTCATGCCCACGAATACGGCAGATACCACGGGGTTGAGGGCAGTTACATTCTTGAGGGTGAAATGTCCGTCAACGTCGGATACTGTTATATTTGTAGTGCCGTCGATCATGACCGTAGCGCCGGCCAACGGTTCGTTTTCCTCGGAGTCCCATACGATTCCCTTGATTTCTCCCTGTACATAATCGACATTGACATCGGGACGTTTGAGTATGACGGTCTTGTCGACTACCTCATAGCCGAGGAGCATGTTGACTGACAACACCCGGTTGAGGAGCTGTTCGAGCGAAAGGCCCGTGTAGTTGCAGGTGACGGGGCTTTTAGCGTTTTTCAGAAGCTCTTTTTGATATACAAACTCAAGGCCGGTTTCCTGCCGGAGAGCATTGATCACTGCTTCGGGTGAAGCCTTGTCGAAGCTGGCATTGTAGGTGCGTGCGTAGCCACTTAACGGCACGAGCATCGTCACAGCCAACAGAAGGGCTAACAGTACTTTTCTCATTGTGTAATTGATTGATATAAAATAATGTGATGTAAAGGTGATATATTCATTTCCGGAGGTAATGTCGATCATCGGGCCGAGATGATTACCTTGTCATCGCGGGTAGTGAATCGTAGGCCTCCGCTTTTCTCGATAATGGATATGGCGGTGGCGAAGTCGGCATAACGCGGGATACTGCCCATGAATATGATGTCGGCTACCTCGGGGGTGGCAAATTCATACCGGAAGTCGTACCATCGGCTGAGGTCGCGCATTATGCTTGACAATGGTTGCTCCTCGAATACGAAGCGGCCGTTTCGCCATCCGGTGATGATGGCGGGATCTACCTGGCGCATATTGAGTTTATTGTCCTCGCGGTTGAGAAGTGCCTGATGGCCGGGGGAGAGCATGACTTCACCCGAGTGGATATCGGTGCGGGTGATGGAGATGGAGCCTTGTTCGAGGGTGGTGTAGACACAAGGATCGTCGGCATAGGCGCGCACGTTGAAAGTCGTGCCATACACCCTTACGGTCTGCTCATCGGTCTCTACGTAGAAGGGGCGTTTGGAGTCGTGTTTCACGGCAAAGTAGGCCTCGCCGGTGACACGTACACGCCTTTCAGTGGGGCTGAATACCTCGGGGTAGCTGAGAGTGGACTCGGAGTTGAGCCACACCTCGGTGCTGTCCTCAAGTATGATCTTGAATTCGCTACCGCGTGGCACGTCGAGGCATAGCTCGCGTGGGGTCTGTACCTCACAGTTGCCGGCAAGTAACACGGATCGCTTTATCTCGGAGGTGTCGGAGGCGGAAAGCTCGAGTGTGGCTCCCGATGCCGATATGAGGCGGGCGCGGGTGGTGCCGGGCATTATGGAGTCGAGATCCACTACAGCGGGGGTGGACTCGGACAGTGCGGTACCGGTTGTGGACAATGTGTCGCTATTATATAAAGAATAGGTGACCGGGATGCCGGCAAGGAGCGCAATCGAGGCGGCGATGGATATGATCCTGCGACGGGTACGGTTCCTGATGGCTGAAATGCGGTGTTGCATGTCGGCCATGGGGCGGTCGACCGGGACGAAGGCCCGGCGGTCGAGCTGTCGGGCTATGAAGTCAGGGTCGGCGAGCCGTCTGATCAGGTCCTGGCGTTCGGTCGAGCCTTCGGCCCATTTATCCAGGCGCGCTTTCTCGTCGGCGGTACACTGGCCTATAGCATTGCGGTACAGTAATTCTCGGATATCAGTCATGTCCTTTATCGGGGTGTTGATACTGATAAAGAGCGATAGGTGCGAAAAAGTATATATATTTTCACGAAAATTTTAAATATTTTGTCAAAATGATGTCAAATGATTGGTAATTGGGAATATTTGGTTAAATTTGTGCCGTGCATGATTACGATTACATATATCGATCGTTTGTGAAAGGGGATGTGACCCCGTTTTATGAAGATCTGTATCCGGGGTTGCTTGTGTATGCCTCGCGTCATCTCGGGCCTGATCTTTCATATCTGGCCGAGGATTGCGTGCAGGATGCTGTGATGAGCTCCTACACCGAGCGTAAGCGGCTGAGGACATCGATGGCATGGTATGCCTATATACTCAAGTGCATATATCACAGCGCGATAAGATTGGTGAGAAAGCATAATTCCCGCAATAATTATCTGGAATCGACAGAAAACGAGCATGTGACTCCGGGCCTGGAAGTGGCTATGCTGGAGCAGGAGACGCTCGACCGGCTGTATGCCGCCATAGAGTCTCTGCCGGTGAAGTACAGGACGCTGTTGAGGATGAGCTATCAGGAGGGGCTGAAAAATGCCGAGATTGCGAGCCGTCTCGGGGTGGCCGAGATCACAGTGAAAAAGCAGAAGGCCCAGATGCTGATGATGCTCAGGGATAGGATGAGAGAGATCCCCCCCCTATGTAATCCTTTTTATATTAAATGGTTATGCCGATGTCTCGGCTTGATGTGGCATAAAGGGTGCGAGGGGGCAACTTTTATCAGAGCTTAGTTGTTTAACTTATGTTAAAGCTACTGAGCTATGGATAATTCTCACGTTACAACGGCTACGGCTGGTCAGGCACCCCAACCGTCTCATCACACTCCACGCATCATCACGGTAATGAATCTGCTGGTGCTTCTGCTGTCGACGCTTCTCATAGTGTTTATCTCGATAGATACATTCGAGAAGATCGATTTCCTGCAGAGCCACAGATATATGACATTTCAGTTCTGGGTGTGCATATTTTTCATGATAGATTTCTTTGTGGAGCTGGCCTACGCGCCTGACAAGTGGAGCTTTACGAAGCGTCGCATCACTTTCCTATTTCTGTCGATCCCTTACCTGAACATTATAAACCTCCTGGATATACACATATCGGGCGAGGTACTTTATTTCGTGAGATTCATTCCGCTCGCGCGCGGAGCGCTGGCCATGTCGATTGTGATGGGGTATCTGTCGAGCAATGCGGTCACGAGCCTGTTCATGTCCTATCTGGTGATACTTCTTATGATCACTTATTTCTGCTCGCTGATATTCTATGAGATGGAGCAGCCGTGCAATCCCCAGGTGCAGACCTACTGGTCGGCGCTATGGTGGGCGTTCATGAATATGTCGACAGTCGGGTGTGACATCTCGCCGGTGACGGTGGTGGGTAAGCTCGTGGCGGTGGTGTTGCCTATAATGGGCATGGTGATATTCCCGCTATTTACGGTTTATCTCACTGATTATGTGCAACGTATGGCTAAATGGAAGTCAAATTGATGATTGATTGGGAAAAATTTCGTAACTTTGCACCTTGAAATTTTTCTCCATTATGATAGCTGTAAACAATTTAGGGATACAATTTGGTAAAAGGGTGCTGTTTCAGGACGTAAATCTGAAGTTCACACCAGGAAACTGTTATGGAATCATCGGTGCCAACGGTGCCGGCAAGTCCACACTTATGCGCATACTCAGCGACCAGCTCACGCCTACCCACGGATCGGTGACCCAGGGGCCCGGTGAGCGAATGAGTGTGCTTGAGCAGGACCACTTCAAGTTTGATGACTGTACAGTGATCGAGACCGTGCTGCGCGGTCACACTGTGCTGTGGGATATCATGCAGGAGAAGGATGCCCTCTATGCCAAGGAGGATTTCTCGGATGCCGACGGAATACGTGCTTCGGAACTTGAGGAACGTTTTGCCGAGCTCGAGGGATGGAATGCCGAGAGCGAGGCCGCCGCGCTGTTGAGTGGCCTGGGCATCAAGGAAGACAAGCATTACACGCTGATGCGCGACATGAGCGGTAACGAGAAGGTGAGAGTGCTGCTTGCCAAGGCACTGTTCGGTAATCCCGACAATCTGCTTCTCGACGAGCCTACCAACGACCTTGACCTCGATACCGTGGCATGGCTTGAGGACTATCTGTCAAAATTTGAGAATACCGTGCTCGTGGTGAGCCACGACCGTCACTTCCTCGATTCGGTGTGTACCCATACTCTCGATATCGATTACAATAAACTCACACTCTTTGCCGGAAACTACAGTTTCTGGTACGAGTCATCTCAGCTCGCTCTGCGTCAGCAGCAGCAGGCCAACAAGAAAGCCGAGGAGAAACGCAAGGAGCTCCTGGAGTTCATTCAGCGATTCAGCGCCAATGTGGCTAAGTCGAAGCAGACCACTTCGCGCAAGAAGATGCTTGAGAAACTCAATGTGGAGGAGATTCAGCCGTCGTCGCGCCGTTATCCGGGCATCATCTTCACCCCCAACCGTGAGCCTGGCAATAAGATCCTTGAAGTAAAAGGACTGTCGGCAAGCGTGGATGGCGAGGTGCTGTTCAGCGACGTGAATTTCCAGGTGGAGAAGGGGGATAAGATCGCTTTCCTCAGTCACGACTCGCGTGCTATGACCGCGCTGTTTGAGATCATCACCGGCAACCGTAAGGCCGATGCTGGCACTTACGAATGGGGACAGACCATCACTACTGCCTATCTGCCCCTCGATAACACGGCGTTCTTCAACACCGATCTGAATCTGGTGGACTGGCTGTCGCAGTACTCCAACGATAATTCCGAGATCTATCTCAAGGGCTTCCTTGGCAAGATGCTGTTCTCGGGCGAGGAGGTGCTCAAGAAGGCTTCGGTTCTTTCGGGTGGTGAGAAGATGCGTTGTATGATCGCCCGTATGATGATGACCGATGCCAACACTCTGGTGCTTGACTCTCCGACCAACCACCTCGACCTTGAGTCGATTCAGGCGTTCAACAATACCCTCCAGGGCTTCAAGGGCAATGTGCTTCTGTCGAGCCATGACCACGAGTTCATTCAGACCGTGTGCAACCGCATCATCGAGCTTACCCCGCGTGGTATCATCGACAAGCTGATGGATTACGATGATTACATCACCGATGCCAAGGTGCTTGCCACCCGTGAGAAGATGTATTCCTGAATCATAAGGCTCCGATAAATACAGAATAATACAGCGATCCGGAACCGCATGGGATGTTAAAATCCCGAAAGGTTCCGGATCGCGTTGTTTTTACCCGGCAGTGCCGGTGATTACATGGCCAGGCGGTATATCTCAGCGGTATCGGAGGCGGTGAGAGGTACGTAGGCTCCCACGTGTTCCCCCTTGTTGATGTGAAGTTTCTCCACCATCACGGGGATGTCGGCTTCCTTGACTCCGAGTTCCGACAGGGTGGATGGCAGTCCGAGTGAGGATAAGAATGAGCGCAGACGGTCGATGCCTTCGAGCGCGGCTTTGGTGTCGTCCTCCTCGTTCACGTCAAGTACCCGGCGTGCCAGCTGGGCCACTTTGCCGGGATTGGTGCGTGACACGTATGTCATCCATGCAGGAACCATCACGGCGAGACCGGCACCATGGGCAACTTCGGGATACAGGGCGCTCACCTCATGCTCCATGAAGTGGGATGCCCAGTCCTCGGCGCGTCCGGTGCCGCACAGTCCATTGTGGGCGAGAGTTCCGCTCCACATTATGTTTGCACGTGCGTCATAGTCGCAAGGATCGGCAAGCACTTTAGGCGCTTCTGTCATAATGGCCCTGATGAGACCTTCGGCCACACGGTCGGTCACTTCAACTCCGGTAGTGGGTGAGAAGTATCTCTCGAAAATATGGATCATCATGTCGCATATTCCACAGGCGGTCTGATAGGGCGGGAGGGTGAATGTGAGTTCGGGATTGAGGCATGAGAATTTGGGGCGGAGAGCCATATCGGTGCGCAGGGACAGTTTTTTCATCCCGTTACGGTGGGTTATCACCGAATTTCCGCTACCTTCGCTTCCGGCGGCTGGGATTGTCAGCACTACACCTATTGGAAGAGCATTTTCCACAGCGGTTTTTCCGGTGTAGAAATCCCAGAAATCACTATCGTAGAGTATTCCGGCGGCGATGGCCTTGGCGGTGTCGATGGCCGAGCCACCACCCACGGCAATGATGCCGTCCACTCCGTTCTCGCGACCGAGAGCTATTCCGTCATACACTTTTTCATCGGTGGGATTGGGTTGTACCCCACCAAGCTCGATAGATTCGATGCCCGAGTCGGACAGTGATTTCTTGACGCGGTCGAGCAGTCCGCTTCTCACCACACTGCCCTTGCCGTACACGAGCATCACACGAGTCATGCCATTGGCCTTGGCGAGTTCACCGGCTTTCTCCTCTGCGCCATGACCGAATACATAGCGTGTAGGTGTTATGTAAGAAAAATTGTTCATGTAGCGTTACAATTGATTTGTAATTTACAAATCGGGACATAAGAAAGTCCATGAGCAATGGCATTTCTTATGTCCCGGAAAAGATGTTATGTATCTCTATAAGGGATTATTCCTCACCCTCGAGAATCTCGAGCATCTTGATGGCCGAGAGGGGGATACGGGTGCCGGGGCCGAAGATGGCTGCCACACCTGCTTTATAGAGGAAGTCATAGTCCTGAGCGGGGATAACACCACCGGCGGTAACGAGGATATCCTCGCGGCCGAGTTTCTTGAGCTCCTCGATCACCTGGGGGATGAGGGTCTTGTGGCCGGCGGCAAGCGACGATACGCCGAGGATGTGTACGTCGTTCTCCACAGCCATGCGGGCGGCTTCGGCGGGAGTCTGGAAGAGCGGACCCATGTCCACGTCAAATCCGCAGTCGGCATAGCCTGTAGCCACTACCTTGGCTCCACGGTCGTGACCGTCCTGGCCCATCTTGGCAATCATGATACGGGGCTGACGGCCTTCGCGTTTTGCAAACTCCTCGCACATCTGCTGTGCCTTGATGAAGTCGGGATCCTGCTTGGTTTCTGATGAATACACGCCTGAAATAGTTCTGATTACTGCTTTGTAACGGCCTACGACATCCTCGCAGGCATCTGAAATCTCTCCGAGGGTGGCACGCAGACCGGCTGCCTTCACTGCAAGGTCGAGGAGGTTGCCTTCCTTGGTGCGTACACATTCGGTAATGGCTTCGAGGGCTTTCTTGACAGCAGCCTCATCGCGATGAGCCTTGAGGTCAACGAGACGGGCTACCTGGTCCTTGCGAACCTCGGTGTTGTCGATCTCGAGGATATCGATGGGATCCTCGTGGTCGAGGCGATATTTGTTGATACCCACGATGGTCTGACGGCCTGAGTCGATGCGGGCCTGAGTGCGGGCTGAAGCCTCCTCGATACGCATCTTGGGCAGACCGCTTTCGATAGCCTTGGCCATGCCGCCGAGTTTCTCGATCTCCTGGATATGGTTCCAAGCGCGGTGGGCGATCTCGTTGGTGAGAGCCTCCACATAGTAGGAACCGCCCCACGGGTCAACCTGCTTGGTGACCATGGTCTCCTCCTGAATGTAGATCTGGGTGTTACGGGCGATACGGGCAGAGAAGTCGGTGGGGAGGGCGATAGCCTCGTCGAGAGCGTTGGTGTGGAGGCTTTGGGTGTGACCAAGAGCGGCGCCCATAGCCTCGATACAGGTACGGCCTACGTTGTTGAAAGGATCCTGCTCGGTGAGCGACCATCCCGAAGTCTGGGAGTGGGTGCGGAGTGCGAGCGATTTGGGATTCTTCGGGTTGAACTGCTTAACGATCTTGGCCCAGAGGAGACGTGCGGCACGCATCTTGGCAACCTCCATGAAGTAGTTCATGCCGATAGCCCAGAAGAACGACAGGCGGGGTGCGAAGGCATCGATGTCGATACCGGCGTTGACACCGGCGCGGAGGTATTCGAGACCGTCACATAGGGTGTAGGCGAGCTCGATGTCGCAAGTAGCACCGGCCTCCTGCATGTGGTAACCCGAAATCGAGATGGAGTTGAACTTGGGCATATTCTGAGATGTGTACTCGAATATGTCGGCGATGATTCGCATCGAGAATTCAGGGGGATAGATATAGGTGTTGCGCACCATGAACTCCTTGAGGATGTCGTTCTGGATAGTACCGGCCATCTCTTCGAGTTTGGCGCCCTGCTCGAGACCTGCGTTGATGTAGAATGCAAGCACGGGGAGCACAGCACCGTTCATGGTCATGGATACCGACATCTTGTTCAAGGGAATTCCCTCGAAGAGTACCTTCATATCCTCGAGTGAGCAGATGGATACACCAGCCTTACCCACGTCGCCTACCACACGCTCGTGGTCGGCATCATATCCGCGGTGAGTGGCGAGGTCGAATGCTACTGACAGACCCTTCTGACCGGCCGCAAGGTTGCGACGGTAGAAAGCGTTGGACTCGGCGGCGGTGGAGAAACCTGCATACTGACGGATTGTCCAGGGGCGAAGGGGATACATGGCGCTGTACGGGCCACGGAGGAACGGAGGAATACCCGACACGTAGTTCAGGTGCTCCAGGCCTTCCAGGTCATCCTTGGTATATATGGGCTTTACGGGGATAAGCTCGGGGGTGAGCCATTCTTCCCCCTGTGTCTCGGGGACGTGACGGTCACCGAAAGCGTCTTTTACAATGTCAATGTCTTTGAAATTGGGTTTCATATCTTATAGGGGATGAATGTTTTACTTGTTGAGCAGACGGTTGTTGAAGTCGCGGAGGGTGTCGAGGACGTTGCAACGTACATGTACGTAGTCGTTGATGCCCTGGGCCTTGAGATCCTCCATGCAAGCGGGTGCTCCGGCAACTACAAACTCGGCACGGCCATTGAGATACTTGAAGGCTGCGGGAGCGTATTCTGCATACTCGTCATCGCTTGAGCAGAGCACCACGATGTCAGCGCCCTTGGCGAGAGCTGCATCCACGCCTTCCTCCACGGTGTTGAATCCGAGGTTGTCGATTATCTCGTAACCGGCGCATCCGAAGAAGTTGGTCGAGAACTGTGCGCGGGCAAGACGCATTGCAAGGTTGCCGATGGTAAGCATGAATACCTTGGGACGCTTGCTTGCCGCCTCGGTGGCCAGACGCAGATCCTCGAAATCGCTTGCAGCACGCTTGGTGGGCAGGCCGGCGGCGTTGTCGCAGGCGTCGCCATTGTGCTTTCCGCATGAGCATCCGAGCGATCCCTTGAGATCCACGATCTTCTCGGCTGCCATCTCGTTGACATTGGGATACTGGTTGGTACCGAGCAGGATCTCTTTACGACGGGCAACATCGGTGTGACGTTTTTCAGCGCTTTCGCGTACTGCCTTCTGTACTTCACCGGCGTTGCACTCAGCGAGGAATCCTCTCTTCTCCTCCACGTCGAGGAACAGTTTCCAAGCCTCCTTGGCGATGGCAACGGTGAGTGTCTCCACATAGTAGGAACCACCGGCTGGGTCGATCACCTTGTCCAGATGGCTCTCTTCCTTGAGGAGATGCTGCTGGTTGCGAGCGATGCGCTCCGAGAATTCATCGGGAGTCTTGTAGGGGGTATCAAACGGGGTTACAGTGATTGAGTCAACTCCGGCGAGAGCGGCCGACATTGATTCGGTCTGGCTACGGAGCAGGTTCACGTGTGCATCATAGAGTGTCTGGTTGAAGCGCGATGTAGTAGCGTGAGCCACCATCTTGGGTGCGCAACCGCACTCGGGCTTGTACTGAGCCACGATCTGAGCCCAGAGCATACGGGCGGCACGGAACTTGGCAAGCTCCATGAAGAAGTTGCTTGATACGCCCATGTTGAATTTGATGCGGCAAGCCACCTCGGAAGCGTTGCGTCCGGCTTCGGTGAGCAGAGTCATCCAGTCAGCACCCCATGCGAGGGCATAACCGAGTTCCTGATATATGAATGCTCCGGCATTGCTGAGCATGTCGCTGTCAACCGAGAGAACGCGCAGGCCACGTACATCCTTTACTGCGTCGAGAAGATCGCAAGCCATCTTCACGAGGTCGGCCTCGGCAAAGTTAACGCCCTTGCGTAATGGTTTCTTGAAAGGATTGAAGTCGATCGAGCCCTTGAACTCTTCGGCACATCCGATTGCTTTCAGATATGCTACAAGAGCTTCGGCCAGGGGCTGAGCCTTTTTGATACAGCAGGTGAAATTGATTTCTACTTTCTTGAGGTCGATTCCGGCCAAAAGGGTCTTGAGGGTTTCAGCCGAAGGATCCTGGATGTTGAATCCGAGAGAGTTTACGCCCTTTGTGAGCACATCGAGTGCGAGGCGGTTGGCCTCCTCGGGTGTTTCGGCTATGATCTCCTGGCGCACCAGCCAGTCGTTGTCGGTGCGGGTACCGCGGAGATAGGGGAATTCTCCGGGAAGAGAGTTGGTGGTAGCCAGATCCTCAATATCCTCCAGGCGGTACATGGGCTGGACATTGAAGCCTTCGTTGGTGCGCCACACAAGCTTTTTATCAAATGGGGCGCCTTTCAGATCAGCCTCCACCTTGGCTTTCCATTCTGCAGTGGAAATCGGGGGAAACTGCTCAAACAATTTTTCTTTCTTTTCTGCCATGATTTATGGTATTAATTCTCAGTCACTTTTTTTATGCCGGTTCAGACACTGCCCGGTTCCGACATTTTATTTTGCCTTGCAAAGATAATAGATAATTTCTGAATTAAAGAAAAATTTCAGTAAAAAAGAAATCACGCTCCATATAACCGATGGAATACATGGAGATAATCGGGCGGAAAGTGCTATTTTTCAGCCGTGATAAGCTGTGAAATTAGACTCTCGATTAGAACATTTTTAGAAAATACCAAGCCCGAAAATGAATACAAGACCTATGCACACCGGGGCGAGCCATCTGAGGCAAAACACGACTGAGCGTGTGATTATGCGAGAGCTGTTGTTGCACATCAGTTCGTCGGTCACGATTGTCCGGTCAAGGATCCAACCTACAAATACTGATATGATAAGTCCGCCAAGAGGTAGAAGTATATTGGAGGACACGTAATCAAATAGGTTGAAGATCGTCATGCCGAATATGGATATGTCGGCCAATCTTCCGAAAGAAAGCGCACACAGCGTGCCCAGTATCATGGATATACCTATGGTAAGGGCTGTTGCCCGCTTGCGCGACAGGTTGAATTCTTCGGCAAAATAAGCGGTAGTGATCTCGGCCATCGAAATGGTGGATGTGATGGAGGCGAGAAACAGAAGGAAGAAGAATAGGGTAGACCATATCATACCTCCGCTTATGCTCGTGAATATCGACGGCAGCACCTCGAATACCAATTTGGGTCCTGCTGTCGGTTCCTGTCCGAAAGTGAATACCGCAGGAAATATTATCACGCCCGCAAGCACTGCTACCAGAGTATCCAGCCCTGCTGTAATGAATGAGGTGCGTATCAGTGGTGTATCCTTCTTGAAATAGCTCGAATATGTGATGAGGCATCCCAATCCGAGACTCAGGGAGAAGAATGCCTGCCCCATGGCACTGAGTACTACCGAGGGGGTGATTTCCGAGAATTTGGGGTTGAACAGGAACGCAAGACCCTCGGCCGCTCCCGGCATCATGAGGGAATTGATGGTAAACACCAGCAACGTGATGAAAAGTATGGGCATGAGGATATTGCTCATCTTCTCGATACCTTTCTGGACTCCACGCGAGATTATAAGATAGTTGGCTATCAGGAATACGATGGTCCATACCATGGCCATGTCGCTTGAAGCAAACGAGTCGAATCTCTCATGGAGGGCCGATGCCGACATTTTGCCTGAGAACTCGGTGATCGAGCTCACGGTATAGTGCATGGTCCAGCCGGCCACTACGGAGTAGAAACTGAGGATCATGATGGATGCGGTGAGTCCCACGTAGCTCACCAGTCCCCAGGCCTTGCCCGGAGCAAGTGCTCTGAATGCTCCACGTATATTCTTGCCGGTGTGTCTGCCGATGATGAATTCCGCACACACCACGGGCACACCTATTATAAATATGAAGAACAGGTCGAGCAACAGAAACGCACCTCCACCGTGTTCTCCGGCTTCGTAAGGGAATCGCCAGATGTTGCCAAGTCCTACAGCTGAACCTACTGTGGTGGCTATGACCCCGAGACGGGTAGCGAATTGTGTGCGTGGTTCACTCATTATCTACGACGACGTGTAGTCCTTTTTCGTGTACTCTTTTTGGTAGTGCCTTTCTTTGACGATGACACGGCACCGCCCTTGGCAGGGATCTTCAGCTTTTGACCTATCTGTATGCCTGTCTGAGTCTTTTTCATGCCATTGGCGGCCTGGATGGCTGCTACAGTAGTGCCATATTTGCGGGCTATACGGTCAAGTGTATCACCTTTCTTTACCACATGGGTTGTGGTACGTACAGCCTTGGTCTGCTGGGTGTTCTCTCGCGGTTTGGCCTGCTCGGCATTAGCCTTGGTGTTGGTTGAGTCGGTAGCGTGAGCCTGCTCCTGTGTATTGCCGTTCTCTTTTGCCTCAGACGGAAATACCTGGGCAACTTCAGGTGTCGCTACCACGCGCACTTCATCGGGAGTGACATGCTCAACCACCTGGATTGTCAGCTGGTCTCCTTCCTTGACTTTGCCTCGGCGGAGTTTGTTCCAGCGCTTTATGTCGGTGGCCGACACTCCGTAGGTCTTCGCTATATCGCGGATATTTTCGCCACGAGCTACAATGTGGGTCTTGTTTATGATTCTCTCGGTGGCCTGAGATGCTATTTCCTTGTTGCTGTCGGCATTTGCAGTTTGTTTCTCAGCTTTAGCCAGATTGGCCTGTCCGCCGTCCGATACTACAGCTGTAGTAGAAGTGGAGCCTCCGGGCTCGGCAGTGGTGCGGCGGGCATAAAGGTCCTTGTCATACTCATGAATCCGTTTCTCACTCATGATGTAGCTGAGACACTGCTGGGTGGGGAGTGTGAGATTGTATGGACGGTAATCGCCGGGTATCATATCCTTGAGGTATTGGGGATTGAGCATCCTTATCTCCTCGACGGGGATGTTGAGTACAGCCGCGATCTGATTGAAATGCACGTTCTTGTTGATCTGTACGGTGTCGGTGGTGAGATGACGTTTCACGATAGTGGGCGAGATGCCGTGCTGTCGGTAATAGTTCATCACATAATTTGCAGCGATGAACGCCGGCACATATCCACGGGTCTCGGAGGGCAGATAGTTGTATATCTCCCAGAAATCTTTTTTCGCATTTTCATCGCCTTCCTCGACACCGGCACGGCGAAGGGCCTTGTTCACATTTCCCGGGCCACAATTGTAGGCTGCGATTGCGAGTGACCAGTCATTGTATATGTCATGGAGTTGCTTGAGATACCGTGCGGCATTACGCGACGACATGCGCGGATCACGACGCTCATCGACAAGCGAGTTGATCTCCATGCCCAGACCTTTGGCGGTGGCCGGCATGAACTGCCACAGGCCTACAGCTCCGGCACGTGACACGGCATTGGGGTTGATGGCCGATTCGATCACGGGCAGGTATTCAAGTTCGAGCGGCATCCCTTCCTTGAGCAATTCCTCTTCAAAGATTCTACCGTAATAGTTGTGCAGAGCAAGCATGTCGGCTACCAGCCCGCGACGGCGGGTGAGATACATCTCGATATAATTCTTTACAATCGAATTATAGGGGAGATCGATCACGGTGGGGAGTTTAGCCAACCGTTCCTCATATTCCTTGGGTGTAGCTGTGGTGGCATTGCCGGTGTCAATGCCGGGAACCACGAAGTTCTTCAGATAAAAATTTTCTTCAAGCAATCTTGTTTGAGTCTCGAAACTCTCAGGAGCGATGATGTTGTCATCAGTGATAGAGTAGCGTAGTTCGAGTATGGATTGTGCTGACGAAGCCGATAGCGTTCCGCCAAGACATAACAGGATGGTGAATAAAGTCTTTTTCATTGCTCGTGCGATATATTGACTGCGTGTGCGGGCATTTAGGCAGGAGGCTTACCCGCTTGCAGGGATAATGATTGGTCAGAATGTAAGGGCCCAGTACAAGCCTAAGCTTGGCCGGGAGGAACCGCTGCGTATATCGTTGTTCATCAGGGCCGGGGCCACGTCCATCGACAACGATGGAGATATGTCGAAGTGTGCAAGCTGGGCATCGACGTAAGCATCGACCATGGCTATGAGATACACACCTATCATACAGATTATACACAGGTCCCTGTTGCGGCGGAAATAATTCTTTCGTGTACGCAACAGGTTGGTGAGCCAGCTACGGTCCAGATCAGCCTCATTGACGGTGGGGGCGAAGAAGTCCATGTAGCTGTTGGTGGTGGGGTCATTGTCCATGATGTCGCTGTAGGCCGTTGTGTAGTCGCGGAGCATGGTGTTGTTCCACGATGTAGCATAGCCAAGCCCCATGAAAGCGCCTACCACTATGGGTAGTTTCCAATACCGGCGGTTGTACAGCTGTCCCAGGCCGGGGCACAAGGCCGACATCCACACGGCTCGTGTTGGGTCGGGGTTGAATGTGAATTTTTTCTCGACTTCAGCCGAGTTGACAATGGGGATTGAGTCGATGGGGATGAGTACAGGAGTGGCTCCGCTCGTCGACAGGCTGTCTTCGACCACCATGGCCGGCAGATCCACCTGCTGTCCCATAGGTATCGAGTCAGGCAGTTCGGATATAGGAGATGTGTGCCGGCGCTGAGGTCTTACGGGGCGGTTGCGTCGGGCGGGTCTCTCCGGATTCTCCGGATCGGCATTGGTCGCCGTTGTCACATTTGTGGCTCCGGTGGCAGGCTCGTCAGGCCTGGTCTCCGGCTCCTGTGCATAAACGCCGAGTGACCCTACAACTGCACAGAAGATAGCAATTATAGAGGTCACGAATCTTTTTGAGGTATGTGATGCGGTCTTTTCCGTGGGTCGCATTTCGTAATTACTGTTTTGCCGTGTCAAAGATGGCGATTAACCGTTGGAGTTCGTCATCGTCACGAAACGAGAACGAGATCTTGCCCTTGCCCGAGGCATCGCACGACACCTTTACAGGGGTCGAGAACCGGTGGGAAAGATGGTCTCTAAGAATATCAAAATCTTTATTGGAGAGCCTTGACTGCGATTTCTCAGCATTTTCATCCTCGGCTGCTCCGGCCTGCTGATACTTCTTGGCAAGTTCCTCCACGCGTCTCACGGATAGTCCTTGCTTGAGTATTTCGTTGTACAGGCGCAATTGCAGTTTAAGATTGTCGATGCTAAGGAGGGCACGTGCATGACCCATTTCGATACGCCTGTTGCGTAGGCCAATCTGAACTTCGCTTGGCAGACGAAGCAGTCTGATGAAATTGGCTATGGTGGCGCGTTTCTTGCCGATGCGTTCACTCAGCCGTTCCTGTGTGAGCTCATACCGGTCGATCAGTTTCTTGAGCGCCAAGGCAATTTCTATCGCGTTCAGATCCTCGCGCTGGATGTTCTCGATCAGGGCCATTTCGGTCACAAGAGCATCATCGGCGGTGCGGATGTAGGCCGGGATGGTGGTCAATCCCGCCATTTGGGCCGCGCGGTAGCGACGCTCTCCGGCTATGATCTGGTATGTGTCGGGGCCGGTTTTGCGAAGGGAGATAGGCTGTATTATACCAAATTCACGCACTGATTGGCTCAGCTCCTCGAGTGCTTCCGAGTCAAACAGTGAGCGCGGTTGGTCAGGGTTGGGCGATATGCGTGATAGCTCAACCTCATTTATGGACGATGCATCGCGCGCGGGCGCATCGTCCATCGCTATTAGTGAATCGAGTCCGCGTCCGAGCGCGGGTCGTTTGTTTGGTGCCATTCTTGATAGTTTTGTTTAGTGCTGGTTCTTGTTTATCAGCTCTTTGGCCAAAGCTATATGGGATGTGGATCCTCGGGATGACGGATCATACAATATCACGGGGAGTCCGTGGCTCGGAGCTTCGCTCAGGCGGATGTTGCGCGGTATCACGGTGTCGAACACCATTTCACCGAAATGCCCCTTGAGCTCCTCGTATATCTGGTTGGCGAGTCTCAGGCGGGCGTCATACATCGTGAGCAGGAATCCCTCGATTTCGAGCGATGGGTTCAACCGCGACTTTATGATGCGTATCGTGTTGAGTAGTTTGGTGATGCCTTCGAGCGCGAAATATTCGGCCTGAACAGGTATTATCACCGAATCAGCCGCTGTGAGAGCGTTTACGGTTATGAGTCCGAGAGAAGGGGAGCAGTCTATGAGTATGAAATCATACTGGTCGGAAATCGGGGCGATGGCTTTCTTGAGCACATTCTCACGTGTAGGTTTGTTGATCAGTTCGATCTCAGCTCCTGCCAGGTCTATGCGTGAACCCACGAGGTCGAGACCCTTGCAGCAGGTGGCTACCTGGGATCCCGCCATGGGATAGTCGTCCACAAGACATTCATATATCGACGACGGCATCTTCTTCGGGTCGATACCGTACCCTGAAGTCGCGTTTGCTTGAGGGTCGGCGTCGATAATGAGTGTGCGCATACCCTCGGCGGCGAGAGAGGCCGCCAGATTTATGGTGGTGGTAGTTTTGCCAACACCACCTTTCTGATTGGCTATAGCGATGATTTTGCCCATGTCTACGGTTATATGTCGCCACTCTTAGGGTTGAAGCCTACGAGTGCCGACAAATTCTCTGCAAAGTAACCAAAAATATGCGAAAAATCAATGCCGGTGAGTAACAAAACGTGTTAAAATGTTGAAAACTTTTAGGCAAGTCTCTCGCTTGATGTCAATGTGTCGCTCCCGATGGCTCTAATTTCGCGTTTTACTTCTTTACGCAACAATATAAGGGTGATCATAGTAGGAAATGCCATCAGAGCATAGAACAGATCACACACTCCCACGGCTATACCCAAGGGCACCACGGCAAATATCACTATCGTGATGATGAAGAACCATGTGTAGGCTTTGGCCCTTTTCTCGCCTCCGAGATAGGCTGCGCAACGCTGTCCGTAGAAACTGTAACTGAACATCGACGACAGCGCAAAGCACAGTACAATTAGCATCAGGAGATATTTGCCTCCAGGAATGGCTTTGTCGAAAGCTCCCATCGCAATTTCAAGACCCTTTATGCCTCCAGCAGTCTCGATATCTCCGCACAGGAGGATGGCAAGGGCAGTGAGAGTACACACGAAGCCCGAATCAATGCCTGGTCCGAGCATGGCTATGAGTCCCTCGCGGGCCGGATGGGTGTTTGTCGAGGCTCCGTGCATGATTGTGGCTGTGCCCACTCCGGCATCATTGACGAGGGCAGCCCGGCGTGCTCCTATGATGGCAATTCCTGCCAGAGCCCCCCATCCGGCCCTGAGATTGAATGCTTCGGCAAAGATGGATTTCATCACGGCGGGAACCTCGGATATATGAGAGATCACTATGTAGAACACGCTCAGGAAATATACGCCCACCATGAACGGGACAAGCCATGTGGCTATGCGGGCTATTCTTTTCACGCCCCCTATCACCACGGCTGTCACCACGGCCGCTATGGTAAGACCTATCAGTAGCCGGAATATACTTTCATGTCCCCAGCCCGATGCTGTGGCTACGAAATTGATGGCATGGCTCTCTTTTAGCCAGTCAGGAGTCGGGAATGTCGATACGATAGCCTCGGTCAACTGGTTGGCGTTCATGATGCACAGAGTGCCGAACATTCCTGCGACGGCAAATGTGATGGCGAGCCAGTGCCATCTCTTGCCCAGCCCTCGGTCTATAATGTGCATTGTGCCTCCGGCGGGTGAGCCGTCGGGTAGGGTGGTCTTGTATCGTGTGGTCAGGACACCCTCGTGGAATTTTGTCGACATTCCCACGAGAGCGCTCACCCACATCCAGAATATCGCTCCCGGACCGCCCATCACAAGTGCTATCGCCACGCCGGCTATATTGCCCATGCCAACCGTGGCCGCAACCACTGAAGCCAATGCCTGCACTGAGGATATCTGATTGCCACTATCCCGGCTTTGCTTGTCCTTGAGCACCTTCAGGGCTGTGGGAAGATGCCTCAATGACACCATGCCTGAATAGAAAAACAGGAAGAATCCTCCCCCGATGAGAAGAATGAACAATGGATATCCACATAGGAAGTCGGCAATGGTAGTTATCAATGTCAGTGGTATTAGTCAGTTGGGTGATTGTCTAAAGGGCGTATGGGGTATTTATAAGTTCTTCATGGAGCAGTTTTCTACCAGCTGCCTCCGGCACCGCCACCTCCGGTGTTGCCACCGCCAAATGAGCCACCGCTGAAGCCTCCGCCACCGAATCCGCCACCTCTTCTGGAGCCGAGCGCACTGCCGAGGATCGCTCCGGCCGCTGCGGCCTCCATGTCGGGCTTGCGCTGTATGCGGAACCGTTTATCGGTGTGGTTGCCGCAATTCCGGCAATAGTAGATATCCACGCCCTCTCCCTCCTGGCGGGTGGTGGGCTGGCGCAGGATACGCCGGTCGGAGAGGGTCATGGTGCGTGCGTGACACACCGGACATACGGTGTATCGGCTCGAACGATTGACGTAGGGGTATATGTCGGTCTGCGAGCATTTGGGACAGTGCCACACGTCGTAGTCCACCGATTTGAGCTGTTCCTCCATGTCCTGGGCCGGGGTGAGGTAATCATTATCGTGAACTTCATCGACCAGTTTCATCCTTGTGCCACAATGTGGGCATGGACGCTTATGGCGGCGCACCCTGTGCATCTTCCACGACAGGATAGCAAACGGGATGGCTCCTAATCCGAGTGTCACAAACGCGACTATCGCCGAGGGGAGCCACAGGGTGTTGAGTTGTCTCCACCGTTCTACGTCGTCCATCTTACGGGTGTTCCAGATGTAATAGATGATAATAGCAAACATTATTGCCGCGATGACTCCGGCAACCTCAAGGAAGAATGAGAAGACTTCCTCACCGTTGTAATCCGAGATGCCCGAAGCCATGCGGTCATTCTCATATTTCGACATCATCTCATCCCTGACCTCGGGATCGCTGATTATCTGCGCGAGATGCTCGACAGCGGCGGTCGTGCCACCATCGTAATCACCCTCGCGGAAGCGGGGGATTATATCCTCGCGTATCACACGTCCGGCTATGACATCGGGTACCACACCCTCCATTCCATATCCGGTCCTGATCTGCACGGCGCGGTCGTCACGGGATATAAGGAGCAGTATTCCATTGTCGTTATCGGATTTTCCTATTCCCCATTTCTCGAACAGGGCGGTTGCGAACTCATCGGGTGTCATGCCGGGATCGATCTTGTCCACCGCGACTACCACCATCTCGGCCGATGTCTGTTGCCACAGTCGTCCGATGGTCGCATCGAGGCGGTCGACTGTGGACGGTGACAGTACTCCCGAGGGGTTGGACACGTAACGGTTGCGGGCCGACAGGTGTACGTTGGGCACCTCGTCGACGGTCATAGCCGTTGAGGCGAGTGAGATGACAATGCTTATCAGCAGTATGAAATAACGGTTGAGATGTGTCATGTCAATTATTGATTTTAAGGCTCATGCCGTTGAGCCTGCGGTACAGGTCGAGGGCATATACGTCGGTCATGCCAGATATGTGATCAAGCACGGCCTGTATCTTGCCGTATAGAGATGAGGCTTGTGTTTCGTATTGTTCCGGGACTTTGGCGAGCAGGAGCCGTGAGTAATTCAGGGTGGGGTTGTTTACGGCTTTTACGAGCTCGTCAATGAGGAATGATATGATGCGTGTGCCGGCCAGCTCGATCTCCACTACGTCGCTCGCGCAGTAGATACGTTTCCACGACAGAGCCTCACACCGGCGGTAGCCTTCTTTCTCGCGGGGTGAGATATGGTCAAGCAGAGATCCGGAGAATGTGCCGCTCAGTATCTCTGTTTCATGTTCGGCAAAGGCATCGGCGCATTTTTCCACGAGCACTCCTACAATGCACGAGCGCAGATAGGCTATTTTCTCGTTAGGATCCTCCACATGGCTCATCACGCGCTTCATGTGCTCCTGTTTTGCCGTGTCGAAGTAGCTGAGGAGCAGTGGCAACACTTCCTCGGTAGAAAGAATCTTGAGTTTATGGGCATCCTCGATATCCATTATCTCGTAGCATATATCATCGGCGGCCTCCACGATGTACACGAGCGGGTGTCGAGAGTATCTCACCTTGCCGTCAGGCGTGGAGAGGGGGATCATGCCCAGTTCATCGGCCACCTTTATAAAATCCTTCTTCTCCGATGTGAAGAAGCCGAATTTTCCGTGCTTTCCTGCGAGGGTGGATTCAAACGGATATTTTACAATCGAGGCCAGAGTGGAATATGTCATGGCAAAACCTCCCTGCCTGCGTCCGTTAAACTGGTGGGTCAGCAGGCGGAACGTGTTGGCATTTCCCTCAAAATGGGTGAGATCGTTCCATTCTTCTTCGCTCAGCAGGCTATGAAGCTCCTGGCCCGCACCTTCGATGAAATATGCCTGTATGGCTTTTTCTCCCGAGTGTCCGAATGGTGGATTCCCGAGGTCATGGGCAAGGCAGGCGGCTGCCACTATATCGCCTATATAGTTGAGGCTGTCAAGGACCTGCGGATCGTTTTCGTAACGCTCCCTGAGCCTGATGGCCACCTCACGGGCGAGTGAACGCCCCACACACGACACCTCAAGACTATGAGTCAGACGGTTGTGCACGAAAATACTTCCGGGTAGAGGGAACACCTGCGTCTTGTTCTGAAGCCTGCGGAAAGGCGAGGAAAACACAAGCCGGTCAAAATCTCTCTGGAAATCATTCCGGGCTCCCGGTTTGGGATCATGGTAATGCTCAAGGCCGAAACGCTTGTCGGATATGAGCTTGTCCCATTGCATTATGTCGGTGCGGTTGTGAGGCATAAGGTAAGAGGTTGGTCCAACGGGTGGAGAAATGATTATTCCGGATCCTGACGATGATTCTTGGCTTCAACTTTGGAGGCATTGATGCGTTTACGGCGCGCTATGTGCCATGCAAGCAGTTTGCCACTATGGTCGAGGGCAAGGATGATCAATAATATTATAACAAACGGTGCCGTGACAAGTTTCAGCACATAACCTGTATTGGGGTTTAATGTGGTGATGAGCTTGTCGGGATGGGTCTCGGTCACGAGGGTGTAACCGATTGAGGAAAGGGTGCGTTTCCATTGCACCACGCCGTGGTCGAGATACACGAGGACGGCATTTCCGCGTGCCAGCTCCTTAAGCATCTTGGGGTCGGCCTGATATATCGGATATGATGCCATGGAGATGTCCTTCCATCGCTCGAGGCCTTCCTCATCGCTGTTGATGAGCGCCACTACCGATCCGCCACGCTGTGTCAGGAAGTCGTTGAGTTCGTTTATCAGGTATGTGTATGACAGGTCCACGTTGTCGATGTCGGGGATGGTAATAAGGAACTGTTCGGCTTCGGGGTCTATTACATCGTCCGTTATGTCCTCTCCGTCCTCCAGTATGGTGAAGCCGTCAGTCCTGACCTCCTCTCCGTTCACGAGTTTACGGTCGACAAATGTCCATGTCGAGTCGGGCAGATTGTCCATCGTGAATGTTTGAGTCTGGCCGTCCTTTTCGTAGGTAAATTCGTACACAGTCTCGGCACCGTCGTCTTCGGCATCTTCTTCGTCGGGCACAAGGGATACGCCTGCGGCATATTGCCGGAAATCAATCAACGGTTGTATGTTGTAGCCGTAGAGTTCGATCGCCAGAATGTATATTGTGACAATGCCTCCTACAATCCATTGGATATATGGGATGTACGCGCCAGCGACGCGTGAATTGTAATATATGAGATATACCAGTCCTGCCGATATGAACAGGTTCTTTACGAATGTGGCTGTATTGGATATTATCAGGAAGTCTCCGAAGCATCCGCAGTCGTCAACAGGTGAATATATGGCGATATAAAGTGTGAGCGGAAGCATCACGCACATCATGAGGGACAGCGCCCATACTGATACCCGGCGGTAACAGCCCATGAGGAGCAGACATCCCCACACAAACTCGTAGGCTCCCAATGCGAAAGCCATACATGTGACCAATGTGCGGGGAATATCCCATCCCCACACGGTGAAGTATTCGGAGATTTTTATGACACTGCCCCAGGGGTCAATCCCTTTGACAAAGCCCGACAGGATGAATACAGCTCCGAGTATGACACGTAAGGCCCATACTCCGGTAGGGGAGAATAACCTCTCTCTAAGCCTTGTCCTCTCCTGTGAGTTTGATGACTGCGAAGACTGCATAATTTATGATGTCGAGATAATTGGAGTCTATTCCTTCCGAGATGAGCGTGCGTCCCGAGTTGCCCTCGATCTCTTTGACGCGCTGTATCTTGGTGAGGATGAAATCGGTGTAGGAGTTCACGCGCATTCCGCGCCATGCGTCTCCATAGTCGTGGGTCTTGGCGGCCATGAGATCACGGGCTATTTTTGCCTTGCTGTCATAGAGTCTCATGGCTTCTTCGGCGGGGATGTCGGCCTCGTCGGCATATCCCAGCTCGAGTTGTATCAGCCCTATCAGCCCATAATTTATTATCGCCATGAATTCTCCTAGGATCCCTTCGTTTATCATGGCTTCACCCTCTTCGAGAGTGCGTATCCGTTTGGCCTTGATGTACAATTGGTCGGTTATGGATCGTGGACGCATTATGCGCCATGAAGCTCCGTAATCGCGTAGCTTCTTGTCGAATATGTCGCGGCACAGCGACAAGGCGTTGTCAAATTGGTTCAGGGTTGACATTTCTGGGGCTGTATATTTTTATAAGTAAGTCTTAAAAATTAACCTCTATATGTAAGTCCTAAAGAGCTTGCCCAATAAATCTTGTTCTTTTTGGCTATTT
>JAMPHR010000004.1:445781-455146 GCA_023663345.1 Paenibacillus sp.
TAACCATTCAACCCGCCAGGGTTGAAATAAACGCTCGGCAAGAGCCCCTTGACATACTGATACATCAAATAAAAAAACGTGCCGGGTCTGGGAAGACCTGGCACGCTATAAAGCTTATTATATTCGGCTTTGTGGTAAGCTGAATATTAGTCCTGGTTGAGGTTTACACGCTTGAAGTCAACTACAACAAGACCCTTGGTGGTGTTGTCGAGGAACTGGCCCACGGTGAGCTTGCTGTCCTGAACGTACTCCTGCTCCATGAGGCAAGATTCCTTGAAGAACTTGTTGAGACGACCGTTGGCGATGTTCTGGATCATAGCCTCGGGGAGGTTGGCTGCCTTAGCCTCGGCAGTAGCCTTGATGATCTCGCGACCCTTGGCTGCGTCCTCCTCGGTGATCCAACCCTTGGAGATGTTGGACTCGATGTGATCCTCGGAATCGAAGTGGTTGGGGTTGAAACCGGCCTTCTTGAGAGCGGCCTCAACAGCCTTGCGTACCTGCTCCTGCTTGGTCTTCTCCACGGCAACAGCGATCTCCTGATCGATGGTGGCCTGGGGAACGTCGTTGCGTGAAACGGCAACGGGGTTCATGGAAGCGATCTGCATACACACCTCGCGGCCTACCTGGGGATCAACACCCTCGAGGTTGAAGCCTACGATAGCGGCGAGCTTGTTGTTGAAGTGGTTGTAAGCGGCGGTGGTAGCGGCCTCGATGGTAACGTAAGCACCGATCTCGGTCTTCTCGCCGGTCTTACCGCTCTCCTCGGTGATGAGGTCGGCGATAGTCTGGCCGTTTACGGTGAATGCCTTGAGCTCCTCTACGCTCTTGAACTTGTTCTCCATAGCGATGTCCATGAGCTTGGTGGCGAGGGAAACGAAGCCTTCGTTCTTAGCCACGAAGTCGGTCTCGCAGTTGAGGGCGAGGATGGCTGCAAACTTGCCGTCGGTGCGGGCGATAACGTGTCCTTCGGAAGCCTGGCGGTCTTCGCGCTTAGCGGCTACAGCCTGACCCTTCTTGCGGAGGATCTCTACTGCTGCCTCAATGTCGCCGTTGGTCTCGGCGAGAGCTTTCTTGCAGTCCATCAGACCTGCGCTTGTGAGGTTGCGCAGCTTGGTGATTTCTGCCATTGTAACTGCCATAGTAGTATATAGGTTTTGGTAGTTATTTAATAGGGATGGGATAAAAAAAAGTGTCGAGGGCCCGGGGTCGGAGCCCTCGGCAAAAGAGGTGGAGTATTACTCTGCTACTTCGGCGGGAGCCTCGGCTGCGGGAGCCTCAGCGGTCTCAGCCTCGTTGCGACGGGTCACGCGACGACGTGAACCCTCACGACGGGGAGCCTCGCCATTCTCGGCAGAAGCCTTTTCGTCGGCCTTCTCAACCTTGCGCTCAGCGAGACCCTCGTTGATGGCGTCGCATACGGTAGAGAGGATCAGGTCGATCGACTTGGATGCGTCGTCGTTGGCGGGGATTACGTAGTCAACGTCGTTGGGGTTGGAGTTGGTGTCGACGATAGCGAACACGGGGATTCCGAGACGGTTGGCCTCGGCAACGGCGATGTGCTCCTTGCAAACGTCAACCACGAAGAGGGCCGAGGGAAGACGGTTGAGGTCGGCGATAGAGCCGAGGTTCTTCTCGAGCTTGTTGCGCTGACGGGTGATCTGGAGCTTCTCGCGCTTGGAGAGGTTGTCGAAAGTGCCGTCCTTGGCCATCTTGTCGATGGAAGCCATCTTCTTCACAGCCTTGCGGATGGTGGGGAAGTTGGTGAGCATACCACCGGGCCAGCGCTCGATCACGTAGGGCATACCTACGCTCTGAGCCTTCTCGGCGAGGATTTCCTTGGCCTGCTTCTTGGTGGCAACGAAGAGGATCTTCTTGCCGCTCTTGGCGAAGTTGCGGAGCACGTTGGCTGCGTCTTCGAGCTTGGCCTGGGTCTTATAGAGGTCAATGATGTGGATACCGTTACGCTCCATGAAGATGTAAGGAGCCATTGCAGGATTCCATTTTCTTTTCATGTGGCCAAAATGGCAGCCTGCTTCGAGGAGTTGGTCGAAATTGGGTGTTGACATGTTGTGTCGATGGGTGTTGTTTACGTTCTTGAAAAATACAACCGGGGAGTAGGGAACGTGTCCATCTCCGGGGTTTAGATGCTAAACACTATATTGCTATGCGCAATTCCAGGCGGATAATCGAAAAAGGATTAACGCTTGGAGAACTGGAAACGCTTGCGAGCCTTGGGACGACCGGGCTTCTTACGTTCAACGACGCGGGGGTCGCGGGTCATGAAGCCTTCGGCGCGGAGTGCTGACTTGTCCTCGGGGTTAACCTTGACGAGAGCACGGGCGATAGCCAGACGGAGAGCCTCGGCCTGTCCCTTGTAACCGCCGCCGTCGAGGTTGACATGGATGTCATACTTCTCGGCAGAGTCGAGGGTGAGCAGGGGCTGCTTCACGATGTACTGGAGGATTGAAGAGGGGAAGTACACTTCGAGGGGACGCTTGTTGATGGTGATTTGGCCGTTGCCTTCCTTCATGATTACGCGGGCCACGGCGGCCTTGCGGCGACCTACTGCATTAACTGATTCCATTCTTCAATTATTTGATTTTGTTAATATCGATGAGTTCGGGGTTCTGAGCCTCATGGGGGTGGTTGGCACCGTTGTACACGTGCATGTTCTCGATGAGACGACGGCCAAGACGGTTCTTGGGAAGCATACCCTTGACAACCTTGGTGAACAAGGGGTGGTAGCCGGGCTTAACATGCTTGTTGAGCGACTTCTTCATGAGGATCTCGGGGGTGGCAACGCGCTGTCCGCCGGGATAGCCGGTGTAAGAGAGGTACTCGCGGTCGGTCCATTTCTTGCCGGTGAGGCGCACCTTGTCGGCGTTGATCACGATAACGTTGTCGCCGCACTCCATGTTGGGGGAGTAGCTGGGCTTGTTCTTGCCACGGAGAATGAGGGCGATGGTGGCGCAGAGACGACCAAGTACCTGGTCGGTGGCATCGATTACAACCCACTTGTGCTCAACCTGCTGTGCGTTGGGCGTGAGGGTCTTGTAGCTTAAAGTATCCACGTTTTAATGCTTAATTAATAGATAGTTACTGTTGCGACTCGGATATGCCTCCGCTCGGCCAAAAGCTCGGGCTTCTCGTTGTCAGGGTTTATTAATTGGACATAATCGGACCGCAAAGGTAATGATTTTCTATGAATTATCCGCGTGGCGTTAAGTATTATTAACATTGGTCTGTCGCGGGCGTGCGCGTGGGGATGCGAGATGGGAGCCCGTGGTGAAAAAATGACAGTGACGGATTGATTTATTTTTTGCCCGCACAGCGGATGTTTTATAACCCTTTTGCTTACAGTGGATAATAATTGTGAAGCAAACAGGTGGCTGAGGTGGCATAGGGGCCCGGAGGAGGGTTAAAATTTGTTTTGCAATAGAAAAATTTTTGCATACATTTGTGACGCAAATTTTTCTAAAACGAGTGCAGATATGGTCCTTTCAGGGAAAAAAATTTGGATGTCGGCCCGCGACTATGTAATGATAGTGTTGGCGTTGACGATCTTCGGAGTGGGCTTCTCGGCCTTTATACTGCCTGAAAAGGTGGTGATAGGCGGAGTGACCGGTCTCGGTACCATCGCTTATCTTATCACGGGTAAGACCTATATGATCGGTGTGGCCCAGTATGCCATCAACCTGGTGTTGCTCGCGGCCGCCTATTTCATCGTGGGCAAGCAGTTTGTGATCAAGACTATTTTCGGTGCTACAGTTGTCGCCTTGGCTGTGATAATATTTCCACCGTTGTTCCCTGAACCGCTTGTGCCCGGGCAACCTTTCATGAATGTGTGCATCGGGGCCATAATGGTGGGCATAGCGCTGGGACTTGTGTTCATACACAACGGCAGCACGGGCGGCACCGATATCGTGGCGGCCATCGTGGCCAAGCGCACCAATGTGACCATAGGGCGCACGATGCTGTATGTGGATTTCTGTATAATCTCGTCCTCCTATCTGCTCACCCATGAGATAGCCAAGGTGCTGTATGGCTTTGTTGTGCTCATAATCAGCTCGTATATGGTGGATATGATCATCAACACCAACCGCCAGGCGGTGCAGTTCCTTATAGTGTCGCCCAAGTGGGAGCGTATAGCTACGGCTGTCAACCACTATGCGCGCCGTGGTGTCACGGTGATGGACGGCATGGGCTGGTACACCAAACATTCGGTGAAGATACTTCTGATCGTATGTCGCAAGATTGAGTCGGTGACCATATTCCGTATCGTGAAGAGCATCGACCCGACGGCGTTCATAACCCAGGCCAATGTGAACGGCGTGTATGGGCAGGGATTTGATGAACTCAAGTTCAAGAAGGACGCACGCCTGCAGGAACAGCTCGAGAAGGATGAACAACTGGCCCAGACAAACCGTCAGTGACGGTGACGCTCACGCGATCGCGTGAGCCACGGCAAGGTCCCATATATGATAAGGGCCACGGATGAAGAATCATTCGCGGCCCTTATCACATCAGCTCCATAGAGGGGGAGCCGGATGGGGGATGTGTCCTGCGGGAAGTGTTTACTTCTCGAGGAGTCCGTATTTCTTGAATATGCGGGTGATGGTCTCGAGAGCGCGGTCGACCTGCTCCATGGTGTGGGTGGCCATGAGGCTGAAGCGGATGAGAGTGTCGGACGGAGCTACTGCGGGCGAAACCACGGGGTTGACGAAGATACCCTCTTCCTGAAGATCGTGGGTAATGGCGAATGTCTTGAAGTCATCGCGGATGAAGAGGGGGATGATGGGGGTGGAAGTGTTGCCTATCTCGAATCCGGCCTGGCGGAATCCTTCGAGAGCGTGGTTGGTGAGCTTCCAGAGGTTCTCCTGACGCTCGGGCTCGGCCTGCATGATCTCGAGAGCCTTGAGTGCCGCAGCTGTGGAGGCGGGAGTGATGCTCGCGGTGAAGATGTAGGAGCGGGAGTGGTGACGCAGGAAGTTGGTGATCTCCTTGTTGGTGGCTATGAATCCGCCGAGCGATGCGAACGACTTGGAGAATGTGCCCATGATGAGATCCACATCATCGGCCACGCCATACTGGTGGCACACACCGCGGCCGCCGGGGCCGAATACTCCGATGCCGTGGGCCTCGTCGATCATGACGCTTGCATTGTACTGCTTGGCCAGGCGCACCATCTCTTTCACATTGGCAACGTCGCCCTCCATGGAGAACACGCTGTCGCTGACGATGAGTTTCACCTTGTCGGGGTCGCATTTCTTGAGCTGTTTCTCGAGCGACTCCATGTCGTTGTGCTTGTATTTGAGCTGCTGGCTGAACGACAGGCGACGGCCTTCGATGATGGAGGCGTGGTCCTGCTCGTCCCACAGTATATAGTCCTCGCGGCCGGTGAGGGTGGATACTACGCCTAGGTTTACTTCAAAACCTGTGGAGTAGACCATCACGTCCTCTTTGCCCATATACTCGGCGAGCTTGGCTTCGAGTTCCTTGTGTATGTCGAGTGTGCCGTTGAGGAATGGCGAACCGGCGCATCCGGTGCCGTATTTGCGTGTGGCTTCGATGGCAGCTTCTTTAATGCGGGGGTCGTTGACCAGACCTGTGTAACAGTTGGACCCGAACATCAGCACTTTCTTTCCGTTCATTATCACCTCGGGGTCCTGTTCGCTGGAGATGGCCCTGAAGTAAGGGTACACGCCGGCTGCTTTAACCTGCTGAGGAGTGGTGTACTTGCTGAGTTTCTCTTGGAGTAAATTCATCGTTGATTCCTGTGACAAAATGATGGCTTTGCGCGGTATTTCTGGTGATTTTTGCGCTTGCAGGGGGCAAAGTTAGAAATTTTTTCACACTTAGTTACACTTTGTGCGGTGTTTTAAGTGTTAATTTATTGAAATGAGGCTCATTTGGGAGTGCTGATGAGCCGTTTGGACGCAATTATTGCGGGGCGAGGCTCGGGGATTAGCTCTTTTTTATTACTTTTGTGTAAAATTTCACATCATGGAAAAAACTACGGCTCCGGCACAGGACGCACCCGTGAAGCGCACCGTGCTCGATTACGACGACATAGTGGAAATGGCTCCGTTTTTCAAGGGAAAACGCAAGCTGGTGGAGGGCCTGATGAAGATGCTCGACATCGACAAGGTCAACTGGATCCACGACCATAATTTCGACACTCCCGGCCCGGCTTTCTGCCGTGGTCTGCTCAACGATCTCGATATAAAGCTGAGAATCGACAACGAGGAGCTGCTCGACAATCTGCCCGACGGACCTTTCATCACCGTAAGCAACCATCCGTTTGGCGCGCTCGACGGCATCACACTTATCGATATCGTTGGTAGCCGTCGGCCCGAGTACAAGGTTATGGTCAACATGATCCTTGACCACATCACCGCCATGCGCCCCAATTTCATAGCCGTTGACCAGACGGCCAGCGATGATCCCGCCAAAAAGGCGGTGTCGATGCGTGGTATCAAGGAGGCTATGATGCAGGTGAAGAAGGGGTATCCCATAGGATTTTTCCCGGCGGGTGCCGTGGGCAATTACAACAAGCATCTCAGGTTTGAGGACCGCGAGTGGCAACCGGTGGTGATACGTCTCATCCAGCAGTTGGGTGTGCCGGTGATCCCCATTTTCTTCCACGGCTACAACAGCTGGTGGTTCCGCGCGCTCGGCGTGATAAGCTGGCAGTTGCGCACACTCCGCCTGCCGGCCGAGGTGTTCCGCCGCAAGGGGGATACCCTGCATATCTCGGTGGGCGACATCATCACGCCCGAGGAGATCAAGGCCCACTCCGCGTCGGTGCCCGAGCTGGGTGAGTGGCTCAAAGCCAAGACTTATGCCTTGCAAAAACTGAAATGACTATGATGCAACTGGAACGCAATGATTATCCGCCTCAGGTGATCCAGGCCAAACAGCGGTTTGGGATCGTGGGCAATTCGCCGGCTCTGATGGAGTCGGTGGCCCGGGCCGTGCAGGTGGCTCCGATAGACCTGTCGGTGCTCGTGACCGGCGAGAGCGGTACGGGCAAGGAGTTTTTCCCGAAAATAATCCATGGGTTCTCGTCGCGCAAACATTCGAGATATATAGCCGTCAACTGTGGCGCTATCCCCGAGGGCACGATCGACTCCGAGCTGTTTGGGCATGAGAAAGGCGCGTTCACCGGGGCCGTCGCCACCCGTAAGGGATACTTTGAGGAGGCCGATGGCGGAACAATCTTCCTTGATGAAGTGGCCGAACTGCCGTTGACCACCCAGGCGCGTCTGCTGAGGGTGCTCGAGAGCGGAGAGTTCATCAAGGTGGGATCTTCGACAGTCCAGCGTGCCAATGTGCGCATCGTGGCCGCCACCAATGTGGATATGGCCCGTGCGGTGGCCGAGGGGCGGTTCAGGGAGGATCTGTACTACCGTCTTTCCACTGTGTCGATCTCCATCCCTCCACTGCGTGAGCGCGGGGGCGACATAGCATTGCTCGCGCGCAAGTTTGCCGCCGATTTCGCCGAGCGTTATACCATGCCCCGCATCTCGTTTGACGACTCGGCCCGCCAGTTGCTCATGGCCTATCGTTGGCCTGGAAATGTGCGACAGCTTAAGAATGTGGTGGAGCAGATAGCTCTGTTCCACGCGGGCGATGATGTGGATTCGTCAATACTCAGGCCCTATTTGCCCGGCAACGGCGTAGGGCTCGCCACCCTGCCCGGCTCGCATGGTGATGCCCAGCATGACTATGCGGTGGAGCGTGAGATGCTTCTCGGAATGATAGTGAGATTACAGGAGCAGATAGGGGCGCTCACCGAGCGACTCGACCGTATGGAGCCGTCGGCCCATCACACCACTCCGTTTATTGAGATGGCCGAGGCTTCCGAACCGTCAGTCTCCTCTCCGGGCCATTCGCTGGTGAAGTTTGAGCCGTTCTGTTCGCCACTTGGTCATCAGCCGGCCGACAGGTACAGGGGCGGAGCCGACCAGGATGTGGCGCCGAGGGTGGTGGAGGATGTTCCGGCCACGCTTGAGGCCACCGAGCGCGAGACTATCAGGCGGGCGCTCGAGCGCAACGGCGGGCGGAGAAAGGCTACAGCCGCCGAGCTCAATATATCGGAACGTACATTATATAGGAAAATTAAAGAATACGGGATGGAGTGATGCTCCTTCCCGTATTCTTTTAGCGGTCTCATGTCGCCGTCCTGCGGACGCACTTCGCGGATAGCGTGGTGGGGACGGCTTTCTTGTATGGATGGGAGCGCGTGTTAACGCTGTTCACCGATGCGGATGAAGCGCGCTCCGGTGATGTTGTTGTTCTTGCGCAGATATTCGGCGAGGGGCATGGGGTCTACCAGCACCTTGCCGTTTTTCGATGAAGCGTGCAGCAGATGCAGCTCGCCATTCTTAATAGTGATAATTCCCACATGGGTTATGTCCAGACCATCGGTTTTGGTGGTGAATGCTATCACATCCCCCTCCTTTATCCATGTCGGGGCCTTTTTAGCCATCAGCGCCGATGATCGCATATAGGGGTATCGGTGGGAACGGTATCCTACCTCGCAGTTCTTGATCTTGTCGAAAGCCGTATCATCGGCGAGAGCCGGATATGCGTCACGGTGGCGCGACATGTAGTCGAGGGTCTTTACCTGGTACTTCACTCCAGGCATACGGTCAGTGACCTCGCGCAGATTGCCTCGGTGGGTATTGTCAACGATCCAGTCGCTGATATAGTGAAGCCTTGAGGCGTATCCGTCGAGGTGGCCCTGACGGTAGCGCAGTTGCTCCAGATTGAATATGAAATCCTGCCAGGAATTGCGGCGCTCGCTCACCGTGAGGGCAAGCGCGGCCACTGTCTCCACAAAGGTAGTGCAGTCCATACCGTCGAGATTCACGGTCAGAGCCTCGGGCGAACCTTCAAGAGTGCCGGCCTGATAGGGGGTGCCTACGAATTTTTCGCCTATGAAAGTCATGATTTCATTGGCGTGGCGGTCGTTCATGGCCATGGCTTCGGTGAGGATACCGTTGATGCGGGTAGTATCGGAGGCCTCGTTGTGCCATCTCACTTCTCCGGGAGTCACTGCCGATGCGATCGACGAAAACCATAGCGAGACTCCTGCTATATATATTAAGGTGGAGATACGTTTCATAGATTACAGTATTATTTGCTCCTCAAAATTAGCAAGAATCCCGAGATTATCCAAATCTTTGGTGAGTACCGATGAAAATGAGTGAAAAAATGAGTGTAATTTTTACAAGTAAAACTGGCTAATAATTATTCCAAAAGTAAAAAGTTCGGCGGAATTGTGTTAAAATAGTGTTAAATTGGTATGAAATATTTGCATGGTATCAGGAAAGGCTGTACCTTTGCATCGCTTTTCCGGG
>JAMPHR010000005.1 GCA_023663345.1 Paenibacillus sp.
CTAAACTTTATGCCTGATCCACCTCTTTGCCAACCGGAAAAATCCGCTGACCCCCCATTCGGGGCTTGGTGTGTGAAAGATTGAGTGGGAAATATTATGAGTAAGGGAAAAATATTAGAGGGCTGTCGATCGACAGCCCTCTATTGAATGCGATAACAATTAGGTTTATTTCTACTAAAAAACTATTTCTTTGCAACCGTAAGTTTTCTCTTATGGTATTTGATCTTTATATCTTGTGACCCTCTTGATGGGGTTCTTTATTATCAACACTGCAAATTTACTACAGTTGTGTTACAAAGACGTTACAAGTATAAAACAATGTTGTGACATATCTGTGACGGTTAAATTTTTAACATTTGGAGTGCCGATCAGTCGTAAATTATGGGCCGTTGGCCATGGGCTTATATGACGACACAAACCACGGGGCTGTCATCTCGACAGCCCCGTGATTCTTAACCTTAAATCTAATACCATGAAAACACAGTGCAAATAATAGTAACTACATAAGTAAAACTCCGGAGGATAGAAAAAGTTCAAAGATAAATTCGATTTAACAATCATTAACGGTTAGGCCGAAAAAAAAGTTGTAATTTTACGGAAAATACAAAACACAGAGCAGCTGAACAATGAATGCACGCATTTTAGTGATCGACGATGAGGAATCGATCTGCGAAATTTTAAAATACAACCTAAGTAAAGAAGGCTATGAGGTCGATGTTGCTTACAGTGCCGAGGAAGCACTTGAAATGGACCTGCATCCATACGACCTGTTTATTGTTGACATAATGATGGAGCGACTGAGCGGATTTGATTTCGCCAAGAAATTAAGAAATTCCGACAGTACCGAAATTGTGCCGATAATATTCTGTTCCGCGCTCAATGGCGAGGACGATACAGTGATGGGTCTTAACATAGGTGCTGACGATTATGTCACAAAGCCGTTCAAGATGAGCGAGATGGTGGCGAGAGTCAATGCCGTGTTGCGCCGTGCCGCGCTTGCACGCAAGGCCGCTGCAGCTGCGGCCGCCAAAGCCTCGGCACCCCAGGCTGACGCCGATCCACTCGAGCAGCGCATCGAGTACCAGACACTGTGCATAGACCCCAACGACAAGACCTGCTATATCAACGGCGAGCTTGTCCCCCTCACCAAGACCGAACTTGAGATACTGAGTTTTTTCCTCACACACCGCAACCGCATTTATTCGCGCGAAGAGATCATACGCCGTGTATGGGACGACGATGTTGTAGTGACCACCCGTACCATTGACACCAATATCACCCGCTTGCGCAAAAAAATAGGAGCTTACGGCAATAATATCGAGACCCGTCTGGGATTCGGCTATGGCTTCAAAGAGAAGGATTAACTATCACTGGCAACTGTTTCTGCCCATTGCACTGAGCATGTGTGCGGTCTTCGGCCTGCTCATCTGGTATCAGTATAAGCGCGAGGCGATATACAGGGCGGAAATGCTCACCATGCAGCTTGACATGATCAACCGCAGGGTGATAAATGCCTATGAGGAGGACCAGAACCTGCGCCCGTTCAATGCGTTCCTCGCATCGTATTTTGCCGGATCTCCGTTTGAGGATGTGCGTATCACGGTGTATGACCGTAACGGCCTGATCAAATATTCGCTCGGAATCCCCATCCAGAGGGAGGATGACGGAATGGAGGTGATACGCCAGATCGACAATAAGGAGACGGATCGCAATGTGATACGCAATTCCAAGGGCTATCTCTTCTACATGAGCAGGGCTGTGAGCCCCGACGGTAAGATAACCGTGTACTCGGCCATCCCGTTTGACGCTGATGTGAGCGATGCCATCGATATCGACTCGATGGTGTGGGTGGTGATAGCCGGTTGCATATTGCTCACGCTTGTAGTGTCGTATTACTTCACCGGCCGACTGTCGCGTAGCGTGACGCTGCTCAAGGATTTCGCCTACAGGGCCTCGACGGGTGGTAAGTTCACGGGGCTTGACAAGTTTCCCCGCAACGAGCTGGGCGATATATCACGCGATATCGTGACCATGTACCGCAACCGTGAGGAGGCCGTGGAGCAGATACGCAAGGAGCGAAAGGTGGCTATACACGCCATTGAGGAGAAAGCGAGGGTGACACGCCAGATGTCCAACAATATCAATCATGAGATAAAGACTCCGGTAGGTATTGTCAGGGGCTATCTCGAGTCGATACTCGGAGATCCCGACATGGATGCCGCCACCCGCACACGCTTCCTGGAGCGTATGCTCAGCAATATAGAGCGTCTCACCAATCTGCTCAACGACGTTTCCACCATGACCCGACTCGAAAACGGTACCGATAAGATAGCCGTGAGCAAGGTGGATATGTACGACCTGGTATATCAGATCGATTATGACATGCCGGCCAATAATCTGGCTGGGGATCTGAAATTCTCGTTTGACATACCGTTGGATTGTGATGTGGCCGGAAATCTCGGTCTGCTCAACGGTATGATATGTGGCCTGATACGTAACTCGGCCATGTATTCAGGCGGCAAGAACATAGGTCTGCGCCTCATATCCGAGAGCGAGAGATTCTATATGTTTGCTTTCTACGATGATGGCGTGGGTGTGCCTGAGGAGCATCTGCCTCACCTGTTTGAACGGTTCTACCGCATTGACACGGGCCGTTCGCGCAAGCAGGGCGGTACGGGACTCGGCCTGCCTATCGTGAGGAGTACCGTGATCACGCTCGGAGGCACCATCTCGGTACACAACCGTTCGACCGGAGGCCTTGAGTTCATCTTCTCACTGCCCAAATGGACCGGCCCGACCGATTGAGGCCCGGCCGTTTCTGACAAGGATATCCAGAAGGTATCATCACTCTTGTATTCATAGTACATTTAATATCATCACGCCGCCTGATCCATTGGTCAGGCGGCGTGTTTGATTATCAACCTACAGCTCTTAATTGTAGGTAAACCGTAGATTTACGTCACTGGGCATGGGGCGTAATTCAGTTATGGAGCTATAAGAAGCTGTTTAGATTTACTTAGAGGTCGTTTTTAAACAACCTCTTAATACAGATTTGCCGTAAAAAAAGTGTACACCGCCGATAATGAGTGGCGATGTACACTTTTTTATGGGCCGGAATTGGGCCGGGAAAAGTAATGTGGAGTGATTACTTCTTGTTGATGTCCTGCATGAGAGTCTTTACGGCAGTGATAAGCTGGTCGTCCACGCCCTTTACAAGACGGGCGGGATCGTTGGCAACCTTCACGTCGGGTTCAAGCTGAGTGTTCTCGAGGAAATTGCCTTCGGCTGTGCGGAAGCCTACCACGGGAATACCGAAGTAGAGGCTGGGATCCTGGAGGGTAACCCAGTTGACCGAGCTCATGGTGCCGGGAACGGGCATACCCACGATCTTGCCGAGCTTGTTGTGCTTATACATCCAGGGGGTGCCATGGGCGTTGGAGTAGTTGGCCTCGCCGGTGATCATGATCGAGGGGCGCAACCAGCGTTTCGAGGGCATTTCGCCGCTCTTCACACCACGTATTTCCTGGGTGAGATATTTCTTTCCGCTGAACAGGATCTCGATGTCCTCGTGCAGACGGCCACCGCCGTTGAAGCGGGTGTCGATCACGATGCCGTCGCGGTCGGCATAGCGTCCGAGAACGTCGGCATATATCTGACGGTAGGAGGGGTCGTCCATCGACTCGATGTGGACATATCCGAGACGTCCGCCCGAGATGGAGTCAACGATGTGGCGGTTGCGCTCAACCCAACGCTTGTAGAGCATCTCGCTCACGGCACCGGCATTGGTTGGGAGGATTACCTCCTCGACCTTTTCGCCACCGGGGAGGGTGAATGATACGAGGGTCTTGGTGCGAACCTTGGAGTTGAGCGAAGCCAGAGGATCGGACTCGCCGCTGAGCGACTTGCCGTCGATGGCAGTGATTACGGCACCGGGCTTCATCTTGGAGCTTACACGGTCGAAGGGGCCACGCTTCAGTACCTCGGCCACGCGCAGGCCGTCGCCTGTATAGGTGAGGTCATAGAGCAGTCCGAGCGATGCGGTGGGTTCGTTGCTGCCACCGGCGCGGTAGCCACTACCGGTGTGGCTCACATTGAGCTCGCCGAGAAGCTCGCTGGCCAGTTCGGCGAAGTCATAGTTGTTGTTGATGTGGGGGAGGAACTTGCGGTAGTTCTTGCCATAACCCTTCCAGTCCACGCCAAACATGTCCTCGACGAGGAAGCGGCGACCGGTCTGATGCACGATGTAGTCATACATGTACTCGCGCTCCTTGGCGGGATCGATCTCCTGGTTGGCAGCAAACGAGATATTTGTCATATTGCCACCGGGAATCGACATCTTGCGCAGAGACGAGCCCATGAGAAGAAGGTTCTTGCCCGAGGCATCGGCCTGGATTCCCACTGGACCTCCCATCTTCTTGAACATGGCTACGTCGCCCTTGCGGAGATTCTTTTTCCACATGTCATATCCCTCGTCTACCTTGGCTATGAAGTAGAGGTTCTCGCCATCATTGTCGACGTAGGCATCGGCTATCTCACCCGAGAATGGGGTCAGGCGCACGATGCGGTCACGTATTCCATCGGCCTCGACTTTGATCTTGTTGTCGGGCTTGTCGGCGCTCTCCTTCTTGTCGTTTTGGGAGTCCTTTTTGTCGCTTTTCTTATCCCCCTTCTTGGAGTCCTTCTTATTCTTCTTGTCGTCCTTCTTGCTGTTGGCCTGGCTCTTCTGGGTTTTCTCCACATCTTTGAGGAGAGCGAAATCCTCGTCGGAGAGGCGGTAGCGGTCATAAGCCTCCTGGTTGGTGAAGGCCATGAGGACATCCTCGGTAGCACCCCATGATGCGTGGTTCTTCATGCCGTAGCGGTCGCTGGAGAATATCACAGCATTGCCGTTCATCACCCAACGGGGATTGTAGTTGGAGTAGGCATCATTGGTGATGTTTATGAGCTCGCCGGTGGTGGCATTGATGAGGGCGATGTCATAGTAGGGGTCGCGCTGATGCACGTCGATGGTGGCAGTGAGCCACTCGCTGTCGGGCGACCAGTCGATCGCGATACCGCCGTTGCGGGCAGTGTAAGTCTCGCCGTTGGTGAGCAGTTTTACCTTTTTAGACTTGATGTCCATTACGGCGATCTTGTTGCCGTCCTGGATGAATACCATTCGCTTGCCGTCGGGCGACACCTGGGGGTGCTGGCGGTCGATGCCGTCGCTGAACAGGGCTTTCTCCTCGATGATGGTGGCGTTGGAGAAGTTGGGGTCATCCTTACGTCCGATAGTGGCGCTGTAGATGTTGCTGTAGCCGTCGCGGTCGGAGGTATAATATATGGTGCGGTTGTCGGTGGCCCATGTGGGGCTGCTCTCAGCCTGAGGGGTCTCGGTGATCTGGCGTGTGGAAGGGTACTCTACCGAGGTCACGAAGAGGTCGCCGTGGCTTGTGAAGGCCACCTGCTTGCCGTCGGGTGACATGCTTGCCGACTGGAGACCGTTGACACGGCGGTGTGAGGTTTGGTCAACATCGTCGGTCACGATGTCGATGGCCACCTTGGCGGGCTTGCCGCCCTTCTCGTTGAGGGTGAAGATCTCGCCGTTGTAGGTAAAGGCCAGGGTGCCGTCGGCTCCGCGCGAGAGGAATCTCACGGGGTGGGTCTTGAAGCTGGTCACGGCCTTTACTTTGGAGGGATCGGAAAGGTTGAAGGAGTAGACGTTGAAGCTACCGCCGTTGCGCTCGCTCAGGAAGTAGACGGTGTTGCCGTCGGCTCCGAGCACGGGATTGCGGTCCTCGCCACCGCGGGCGGTGAGGTTGGTGTGACGGCCTGTCTTGGCATCATAGCTCCACAGGTCGCGTGTCACCGATGAGGTGTGGTGCTTGCGCCACTCGTTCTCGGTGCCCTTGTCGTCCATGTACAAGAACGATTTTCCATCGGGGAGAAACTCGATGTCGAGGGCTGTGGTGCCGAGTATCTGCTGGGGACGTCCGCCCTCCACGGGTACTTTGTAGACCTGTCCGAGACGGCTTTTGGGGAATGCGAGGCTCGAGGCGGGGGCCTGGATGTTGGCGGTGTAGACTACATATTTTCCGTCGGGAGTGAATGTCTGAGGGATTTCCGAGGCCGAGTTGAAGGTGATGCGGCGTGCAGGACCTCCTTTGGCATCCATGACGTAGACATCCTGTCCGCCCTCGCGGTCACTGGCGAAAGCTATGGTCTTGCCGTCGGGCGACCATACGGGCACTGACTCGTATGAGTCGGCAGTGGTGAGGCGCTTGGCGTCTCCACCGGCCGCCGGCACGGTGAAAATGTCCCCCTTGTAGGTGAACGCTATGGTCTTGCCGTCGGGCGAGATGTTCACGTCACGCAGCCACAGAGGGGTGGCCGCTCCGGCGCTCATGGCCGAGGCGGTGAGGAGAATGTAAGAAATGAGATGTTTCATTGACTGGTGTATGGTATGTTATGTACTTGTATCGCTTTGGAGCGTGGAGGGGATGAGGGGAGAGCCGAGAGGTAAGGGTCATTTCCACTCGCGCCGTTGCAGATAGTCGGCGAGCCACACGCCCGCGAGTATCAACGTGCATCCGGCGAGGCCGATCGGTGTGATGGGTTCGTGGAGGATTATCACCGAGAACACGAGGGTGACAACCGGCTGGAAATACAGATAGTTGGATGCCATCATGGCTCCGATCTTGATAACTGTTATGGCCCATAGGAGGAAGGCGGCCATTGAGCATATCAGGCCGAGAAACAGCAGGTTGTAGATCACGGTGGGGCGCATCATCACTTCGAGCGGAGCTATCGTAGGCTCGATGGCCAGGAAGGGGAGGGCGGTGAGGACACCATAGAAGAAGACCTTGCGGGTGATGAATCTCGCGCTGTAATTGGCGTTGAGCGGCTTGATGAGGAGGCAATATATGGCCCAGCAGAATGCCGAGAGGAGTGCCAGGAGGTCGCCCAGCGGGTTGATGCTCATATTGAAACTGCTGTTGAATATCACGAGTCCGACACCGAGAAACGCTACGGCCGATCCTATATAGGCTCCGCGCCCGGGACGGTCGGTCTTGTATATCACACCCATGAGCAGGACAGTGAGCAGTGGGGGAAGCGAGGTGATGAGCGATACGTTGCTCACCAGGGTGTACTCGAGCGCCACATTCTCCGAGATGAAGTAGATGGAGCCGGCTACCATGCCACACACGACGAGCAGAAGCTCATCCTTGAGAGAATTGGCGAATATTTTCTTATGACAGATGGCCAGCATACACACGTAGGCGAGAAGTGACCTGTAGATGTAGATCTCGATCGGATGCAGGCCATTGTCGAGCAGTACACGGGTTGATATGAACGAGAGGCCCCAAGCTGTGACTACGAGGCATGCGAAAATGTGATATAACCAGATGTTGCTCTTGGCGGAAACGCGCTTTGTTTCCATAATGCGTATTAAGATTTTTGGTACACCGCTGTTCCTGCGGATGATTGATGATTGAATACGTGCAAATTTAGAAAATTTTTTCCAATTGTCAAAACCAAAGAGTGCCAGACTATGGGATTCGCTATATATAGTTAATGGTTATAATATGAATCGAAAATGCGAATTATCAATATGGAATTTTTATTAGATACTATGTTAAGTTATGATATATCAAGTTGAACTATGTTTTGATGTTTTTGTTCTACTTAAAATTAGGGATACTCTTATTTTTATGCATAGCAATATATTCACTCAGGTACTATCATTTCTCAAAGTTAAATATACTGAGAGATATGCTAATAGCTTATTTATAAACCAACCATATAGAAATACCTTATATGGTATAGGATTATTATTGGATCATTACAATATTAAGCATGAATGTCTCCAACTTAAGGAGAAGAAGAATGTGTTAAAAAACTCATTACCTCCAGTAATAATCGCATATCAAGGACGGTTCTGCATTTTATCGAGGGTAAGAGGTAGTTCTGTTATTCTTATAGACGCAGAGGGGCAGGAAATAGAGCTAACTGGTGTTGAATTCTTTGCCCAATGGGATGGCATAGGATTATTTATTTATCCCAGTGAAAACTCAAGGGAACCGAACTTCAAAAAAAATAATGTGAGTGATATAATTTTAAATTTAAAAAATGCATTATTAATAGGTTGTTCTATTATCTTGATTGTATTTATCTATGTCCAAAATTTTGAAACTACATCAGTTTCATATAACGCGATTTTAATTTCTAATATTTTAGGTGTCTATATAACATATTTACTTCTCCAAAATGAATTATTAATAAAAAATAATATAGCTGATAAATTATGTTCTTTAATTGGGTATCACAGTTGTGATAAAGTTACAAAATCAGAGGCTAGTTCTATATTCGGTATTGCCAAATTAAGTGAAATAGGATTTGCTTATTTCAGTGTAAATATAATCACATTACTCTTAAATCCAAATTTGGAGGCATATTTTTCATTATTTGCAATTTTTGTTTTGCCATTCACTTTTTGGAGTATATGGTATCAGAAATATCGTATCAAAAGCTGGTGTGTATTATGTCTCATGACCATTGGTGTAATGTGGGTACAAGCGATATTATGCGTTATTTTTGGTATGTTTAAATTTGAGAACTTTAATGTTAAATATATTTTCGTTACGGGTATTAGCTATATTATTGGTATTTTGTGTATAAATAGGATTATACCTTTTATAAAAGCTATGAGGGAGTCACTTATATGGAAATTGGAATACGAAAGTCTTAAAGTTCATGATAAAGTAATAGATGCTTTCACTAAGGATATGCCATTATATAAAACAGACAAAGATAGTTGTTCAAGCATCATCTTTGGAAATTCCAACTCAAAATATAAGATTACTGTATTAAGCAATCCCTATTGTCAGCCATGCGCAAAAATGCATCAACGTTTGAATAAAATAATTATTCATGATGTTTGTATTCAGTATGTATTCACATCTTTTTCTCCACTACTAGATAACATAAATAGATATATAATAGCATTTTATAAAAGATTTGGCGCTGAACATTGTTGGAATATGCTTACTAATTGGTATGAATTTGGGAAAAAACAAAATGAAGAGTTCTTTGAATCTGTTGGTTTAAACATTGAAAAGTCGGATGTAGTAGATGAATTTCAAAAACATGTGTTGTGGCGAAAAGATAAGCTGTTTATTGGAACTCCTACAATTTTAATAAATGGAATGATTCTAACAGCCCCATATTCTGTAGAAGATTATGTATATGTCGCAAAATAGGTTAATAATGATTTATTTGTTAGTATGTTGTTGAACGTTTATTGCTTGCATGATGTTACATATACTAAACCATTAATCTTATAATTATGGACTCAAGCAATAAAAAAGATTTATCGGATGCCAAGCGTCTAGATGATGCACAGGCTAAGGGTGTTGTGGCTGATCCTTCAACATCAACAGATGATCTAAACTTCCTCCCGGCATCTATAGATAAACCTAAATTGGATGCTTGTATAGGCAAAAAATTCCATGATCCCTGTTTTTGGACGCATAATTATATTACATATTATGGACGATGCGTATACAACCAATTAGCTTTCGAGAAGGAGCTATATTGTTCCGATATTTTCAGAGATGAAGAATAGAGTAGCTTTTGGCAGTGATAATATTTCAAGTCCACAATACTAGTATTGTGGACTTGTATGTTAGTAAGATATCACTTATATTTGTGAAAAATTAAAAGCTTACATCTATGTCTGTTTATCCTAAATCTATCGCCATAGCGTTATTCGTATTGATAGGAGCTATCTGTGGCCAATCATCTGCGCTTGACAGGACTAACTTTATGCGCAATGGTGTTGCTGAGGTCAGATTGAACATAGAGGATAACGGAAATATTCCGGATAGCTTAGAGGCATCCATCATCACTCTATCACTATTTGATCGGCCATTTGAGAGTATGACAGTCAAAATGAATAGAGTAGGTAACAGCTTTGCACTATCAGTGCCGTTATATACCAACGATGCGATTGTCGGGATAGAGATTGAATCACCTGAACAACGATTTGCAGTAGGAATGATCGAGATATCTCAAAACAGTCCGCTAATAATTGATGGATATTTTGATCCCAATAGAGTGCTAATACTTTCCAAATCAAATGATACAGGTGTCAATAAATATGAATTAGGACCTACGCCGGAAAATAAGAGCATAGACATTGCTAATATCATATATCGTTTTGTATCGTACCGAATCGGCTTAGACGAAAGAGAGCCATCAATACAGAGTGACGATTACAATGATTGGAAATCAGTCAAGGCAAAGCTGGATTCTCTATATGAAATTCAGTTAGAACATGCTTTGAATGGCAGAACCATACCCGAGGCCGTAAACGATTGGCTCATCAACAGCTTGAAATATTTCTATGCGGCTAATTGGCGATTCAATTATAAAGAGCGGGCAGAAAGAACATTTAATGTAAAAGGTGTAGTGGATGCCCCGCCGTTGGAGTACTATGCTTTCTTGAATGACATAGATTTCTCTTCCATATTGAATCATTCCACTATTTTTGGTCCGTATTATTTATTAGATAAAATGATTACCCAACTTCCGATAGAAATTAAACCTATCGGAGAAACACCCGTAGATACATGGGAAAAAGAAATCAAAGATAAGTTAACAGCCATAATGCCCGATCCGGAGCCTGTTTTAATGGATCTGTTGGCAATGACCTCCTATCTGCAACAGATCAAAGAATACAATAGACCATTGAATAATATTCAAATCAACAATATAAAAGATGGTTTCAATGCAGATATTAGTTCGATTATCTTGGACATTAACAGTTCTATGATTTCGGACTTAGATCCGAATACCCTCATTGCAGACTATATTGGTAAACAATTTTCATTGGATGAATTCTTGAAAGAGTATCCAGGCACACCCGTTATTGTTGATTTATGGAATACGTGGTGCGCTCCGTGCATAGAAGCTCATAAAAAAATGAAGTCGGTTTTTAAGGCCGGTAGTAGTTCTGACGGTATTCTGCGTCTATATATTTGCGATGAATCTTCCCCGCTTAATGAGTGGGAGAGATTGGCTCCACACATCGGAGGAGTACAGATCCGGTTATCCTCCAAAGATATGGAAAGGATACTTACACGATTTGAATTGACAGCCTTTCCGTCTTATTTGTTTTTCAACAACAAGCATGAATTGGTAAATAAGCAAACCGGATTTTCAGATATCGATCAATTCACGAAAATTGTAGATCAACTGATAGATCAATGACGTGTGTAAAATAGATATTGACAATCTATCGGAATGTCTCTAAAAATTTAAGCCCGACAGCTTGAACGGTGAGCAAGCTGTCGGGCTTTAGATCTTAGATTAGATTACTACTATGGCACGTTTCAGTCGTTAGAGGGACGGGATTCTGACAGGTAATCGGTTGTTGCATATACCTGCTGGGAAGAGGAACGTGACTCCTGGTTGGGTGTCCAGTCGGCCAGAAAGTCGTGCGAGTTGGGCGTAGCGGAACCGTCAATTGCATAGGCTCCATAGGCATTGAAGAAAGAGTTGGAAGTTTCCATGTAATTAATTAGGTTTGGTATATAAAACATTTATGTGTAACAGATAAACAAATGTGTTTCTGAAAAAGTTCACAAAAAGTTGAGAAAAAGTTGAGAAAAATTACAAATTTGTCACAATTGTCAGATCTGTAGAGGTTTATGTCAGGAGAAAAAAGCCTCCGGAACGATACTTTTTTGTTTTATCGTTAATCGTTCCGGATTGTACGGTGGTGGGGAGCAGGTGGTGCTACAGCGTGACCTCGCCACAAAGGTTGACCGAGAACCGTGTGGCGACAGCCGATGGGGTGAGCCCAAGGCCAAACAGATACATCAGTTTGGTGATAGCGGCCTCGGATGTCATGTCGTGTCCCGAGATCACGCCACAGTTGGCCAGGCGGTCGCCTGAGACGTAACGGCGGGCATGAACACCGCCGTTGACACACTGGGTGACGTTCACTATCACCACTCCGCGGTCGACAGTGCGCTTGATTTCCTCGAGAAACCATGGGGCGGTGGGGGCATTGCCGGCGCCATAGGTGCGGAGCACTATTCCCTTTATGCCGGGGGTATTGAGCATGTAGCGCAACGCGTCGTGACTCATGCCGGGATGGAGGTCGATGGTGATGACTCCGGGATCCATCTGGGTGTTCACGTGGAGGGGACGGCGCTCGTTGGGACGGCGCAGGGCTTTTTCGGCAAAGTGTATGCCGAGTCCTATCTTGGCAAGCTCGGGGTAGTTGTTGCTTTTGAAGGCATTGAAATTGTCGGCACTCATTTTGGTGGAGCGGTTTCCGCGCCACAGGTAGTTCTCAAACAGTATCGCTACCTCCTGTACCATAGGATCGCCGTTGAAATCGGTGGCTGCGGCTATCTGCAGGGCGGTGATGAGGTTTTCCTCGCCGTCGGTGCGCACCTCGCCGATGGGGAGCTGCGAGCCGGTGATTATGACGGGCTTGTCGAGATGAGCGAGCATGAATGAGAGGGCCGAGGCTGTGTAGGCCATTGTGTCGGTGCCGTGAAGCACCACGAAACCGTCGTAGCTATCGTAATTCTCGGCTATCGACAGGGCTATCTCCTTCCATCCCTCGGGACCCATATCGCACGAGTCTATGGGGGTGAACTGGATATTGTCGATATGATAGTCGAGCATCTTTACCTTGGGCACATTGTCCATGAGGTGAGTGAAATCAAAGGGTTCGAGAGCCTTGGTCTCGGGATTCTCGATCATCCCTATTGTGCCACCGGTATAGATGATAAGGATACGGGGTGTCATGGTTTTTTACAGCTATTGAAGGTTGATTACAAAATTAGTGTAAATCCCTATATTATGCAAGATTCGGGACATGAAAAAACACGGGCCAGACCGGTGTCTGACCCGTGTGGTGTTGTGGTGGTCGATTAACTGTAGTTGATTAGTAGAACGAAGGGCGAGGGAAGCGTGAGTAGAGCTGTGTATTTGTCAGTTCCTCGTTGCTGGTGATGCGGAACAGATAATACTTGGAGTTGGGGCAGAAGGCCGAACCGTCAGGGAACTTTATTATACGGTGGCCCTGAGGCTGTATCATGCGGGTGTGTTCCTCGCCATTGTCGTCGGTCCAGGTGTAGGCTACATAATCGGCTTCAGTGGCCGGCCATTCCTTACGCTCGACCGATTTCTGGAGGCGTATAATGTCGACGAGACCGAATCCTTCGCCCCACAGTTCGAGACGGCGCTCCATGTATATATCCTCAAGGAGCTGGTCGCCTGTAGAGGTGCGTGCCTGAGCTCCGCGAGCTGTGCGTACATCATTGAGGCGCTGTGAGGCGTTGGCTTTACCCAAGTGTGCTCCCGCTTCGGCGGCTATGAGATACATCTCGGCATTACGCATGAGTATTATGTCGCCTACCATGGTGTCGATGTTGCGGAAGCGGAATTTGGAATTGCGCATCCACACAAGACCGGCTGTGCTGGGGTCGCCTCCCGGATCAGTGGCCCAGTATATCATTTCCTTGCGGTAGTCACCGTCTCCATAGTTCTCGCGGAACCAAGGATCCACATTGAATGAATAGTAGTAGGAACCGGGGGTAGTGGTGTCAAGGTAATTGAACTGATAGGAGGGGTTGGACTGATCGTCGGTCTGCGGGTGTCCCCATATCCATTCACCGTTGGATATGTCGTTGAATCCGCCCTTGAACTCAGCTTCGGTCATGAGATAGTCGTTGTCGGCAAGAACCTTTTCGGCAGCATCGTAGGCAACATCCCATTGGCGTGCATACAGGGCAGCGCGGGCAAGGATTGCCCTGGCTGTGCGGCGGTCTATCTTGTATTTGTCGGAGGCATCGCTACGCTTGTAGGATTCGGGTATGAGAGCGATGGCCTCGGTGAGATCGCTGAGAGCCTGGTCATATACCTCCTTGACCGATGAGGCCGGTGCGCCGGTGAGCGCCTGAGAGAGATAGTCGCCTGCTGTGGGATGGGTGTATATGGGCACGCACACCGCATTTGGGTCATGGTCGATGGCGAAAGAGTAGAGCGATGCGAGGTGCAGGTAGATGAATCCGCGCAGAGCCAGAGCCTGACCCTTTACACGGTTGCGGTCGGTCTCGGATCCGCTCACATAGTCCATCTGCTCTATCACGTTGTTGCAGTTGTTGATTGTCTGGTAGGATATTTCCCAGCTCAGTGAATTGGTGCCCCCGCGACCGTATATGGCCGAGAACGCATAGTGGGAGCTGAAGCCGTATCGGGTGTTGAGCACCACATCGGAGCTCATGGCATCCGAAGCACGCATGAAAGCGCCGTATCCCGGATTGGCGTATGACCACCAGCTCTCCATCATGAAACGCCAGGTGCCGTTGAGCACGGTCTCGCCGTCCTCATAGGTTTTGAATACTTCCGATGCTGATACTGAGGTGGTGGGGTCGGTCTGTAGGTCGCACGAGGCTGTCAGCAGTGATGCCGCTGTGACCATGGCCGGCAATATGGATTTATATAGAGATTTCATTTTGGATTAGAGTTTGAAGTTGAGTCCGAATGATACTGTGCGCATGGCCGGATAGCGGTAGTAAGTGGTGCCGCCTACGGTCTGTTCCGGGTCGAGACCCTGCTGGCCGCATATTGTGAACAGGTTTTCGGCCTGGAGGAATACCGATGCTGACTGGAACGAGATTCTTGAGAGAAGATTCTCGGGGATGTTGTAGCTGAATGTCAGTGTCTTGAGTCGCAGATAGGAGCGGTCCACGAGGAATCGTGACGAAGCCTGAGTCCACGAGCTCTGAGGTTGGGTGGTGAGGCGCGGTATGTCGGTATTGGGATTTTCGGGAGTCCAACGGTCGAGCATGTCGGCGCTCCAGCCTGATCCTGTCGATGACTGTCCCATGAGCGATACCTTGTCACCATTGTAGATCTTGCCTCCGAGCGAATAGGATGCGAGAGCCGATAGGGTGAAGTCGCGGTAGCGCAGATCGGTCTGGATACCACCGGTGAGGTCGGGGAGCGATGATCCCAGCTTCACTTTGTCGGCTGTCACGAGCGAGCTGTAGTCCTCGGTCTTTACGCGCTGTCCGTCGGCGTTTGTGCGCCACCACTGCGGATTACCGTTGGCGGGATTCACGCCGGCCCATTCATACATCCACCAGTCGTAGATGGATCCGCCCACAACCCACTTTTTGTTTCCGCTCCACATCTCGGACGAGGGGAGACGGGTGATCTTGTTGGTATAGGTGGTGGCGTTGACCGAAAGTGTCCAGGTCCAATCCTGAGTCTGGATGATGTTGCCGCTTATCTGGAACTCCCATCCGGCATTGCGCATGGCTCCGATATTTTCGGTGGTGCTTTCAAATCCCGATGAAGGCACGAGGTCACGCGAGAAAAGGAGGTCTTTGGAGTGACGGTTGAAGTATTCGATGCTACCGCGCAGGCGATAGTTGAACAGAGCGAAGTCCACGGCCGCGTTGAAGTTATAGTTGGTCTCCCATGTGAGATTGGGAGTGGCGAGACGGCTGGCTATGAGGCCCGATGATCCGAGATTGCTCTGCATGTCATAGAGAGCCTGATAGGCATAGTAGCCTACCTTGTCGTTGCCCTGGCCACCGTAGGATGCGCGTATCGAGAGGTTGTTGAGCGTAGGTTCGGCCCACTTCATGAAGTTCTCGTGGGAGAGGCGCCATGAGGCACCTACACTGAAGAATGTACCCCAGCGCTTTGAGGGATCGAAACGTGATGAACCGTCGGTGCGGACTGATGCCGAGAGGAAATAACGCTGGTTGTAGTTGTACTCGGCGTTACCGAAGAAGCTGAGCAGTTTGTACTTGTCGCTCGATCCGTAGAAGTCCGAGAGGGCACTCGATGCGCTCGGTTCTGTAAAGCCCGGCACCATGCTGTTGTCGCGCTGTCCGCCCCAGTCCGAGTTATTGTATTCATAGTACTCGTGACCGGCCATCACGTGGAAATTGTTGAGCTCGTTGAGTGTCCATTCGTAGTTTATGACGTTGTTCCATGTCACGCCTGTCGTGCGGATGTTTTCCTTGGCGGAATATCCGGTGGAGCGGCGGTTCCAGTTGGGGTCGGCATAGGAATGGTCGGTGCGGTTGTTGTAGTCCACATTGAGAGTCATTTTGTAGGTGAGGTTCTTGATGGGTGTCACCATGATGTGGGCTTGCACGGTGGCCGCGTCGCGCATACGCTTGTTCAGGTCGTGGGGCACTGAGGCGGCCAGATTGTAATTGGCGTATGAGCTTGCGCGGTAGGCACCGTAATCATATATGCGGTTGCCATCCGAGTCGAGCAGGTACTCGCCTGTGGCACGGTCACGCTCATAGATGGGATAGAACGGAGGCAGATTGCGGGCGAAGAGCACCACGTTGCTGATGGTGGAGTCGTCCTGCTTTGGATAGTCCTGCACGGAATGTGATGCCGAGAGGTTGACACCCAACTGAAGCCAATCGGAGAGATCGCTGACCACATTGGTGCGCACATTGTAACGGGTGAAGCCTGAGCCGATATATGCGCCCTGGTCGTTGAGGTAGGCTCCACTCACATAGTAGGTGGAGTTTTTCGAGCCACCGCTCACGCGTACATTGAGGTCGGTGTAATGGGCGTTTTTAGTAAGAGCATCCTCCCAGTCGTCGTTCCACAACGGGGTGGCTCCTGCCACGAGTCGGCCATCGGTACCCACAGGCTGGGGGTAGGCGGTGCCGTAGGGGTTGATTCCGAGTCGGCCTACGAGGTTTTGCGAGGCGTATGCCGCAGCCATAGAGCTGTCATCGCCCTGATCAAGACGGTAGTTTCGCAGAGCTTCCCAGTAGAGCTGGAAATATTGGTCGGTGTCAAGTTGCTTGTAATCCTTGCGGGCACGGTCGCTGAAACCGAATTTCATGCCGAGCTCGATTGTTGGGCGTGAGTCACGCTTACCTTTCTTGGTAGTGATCATGATCACGCCGTTGGCCGCACGTGAGCCATACAGGGCTGCCGAGGCGGCATCCTTTAGTACTGTTACTGACGCTATGTCCGAGTTGGAGATGTTGGAGATGGAGCCGTCATAGGGCACGCCATCGACAACATAGAGAGGTGTGGAATCAGCATTGATAGAACCGACACCACGGATAAAGATCGACGCATCCGAGCCGGGCTGTCCGGTGGAAGCGAATGACTGGAGGCCGGCCACTGTTCCCTCGAGAGCCTTTGACACGTTGGAAACCTGAGCCTGCTCGATCACCTTGCCGTCGACAAAGCTTGCGGCTCCGGTGAAAGTAGACTTCTTTGCGGTGCCGTAGGGCACTGCTATCACCACTTCGTCAAGTTGTTTGGCTGTCCTCACCAGGCGCACCTGGATTTCGGGAGCGATGTTGACCTCGGCTGTCTCATAGCCCACATAGCTGATACGCAGCTTGGTGGCTTTGGCCGGAATGTTGGTCAGAGTGAAATGACCATCGAGATCGGTGGCTGTTCCGATTGCCGGAGTACCTACCACTGTGACTGTGGCTCCGATCAGGGGCTCATCGTCCTCAGCATCGACCACCGTACCGATGGCCTTGCGTGTCTGAGCTGATGCCACAAATGTTACAGCAACCAACAGGATTGCTGTAAATAGCATTAACGATCTTTTCATTTAGAAATGTAATTTGGTTAAAATTTGTGTAATATCCATCCGCGAAGTTAAATAAATATTATCAAATTACCCCCCCCTAAAAGTTAAATTACATTAAATGCATGGATCTACATATGATATTTTGTATGTTATCGATATCTGGTAGATAAAAATGTAAAAAAATATCGTCGGAATATTGGAAAGATTAAAAGTGTCTTTCCCGTATTCAGACGATATCACTATGTTTAAAGAGTGTTAATGAGCGGTGCTCTTATCACCCTATCTTGGAGCCGGGGGCGGTGGGGGCGGAGGGGGAGATCAGCACCAGCGAGCCGTCCTTGTCGACTGCCGAGAGGATCATGCCCTGAGACTCGATGCCCTTGAGCTTGCGCGGAGGGAGATTGGCGATGAAGCATACCTGCTTGCCCACGAGGTCCTCGGGGTTGTAGTATTTGGCGATGCCCGACACGATGGTGCGCTTCTCCATGCCGTCGTCGATGAGGAAGCGGAGCAGTTTGTCGGCCTTGGGTACCTTGGTACACTCGAGCACGGTACCTACGCGGAGGTCGCTGCGGCAGAAGGTGTCGAAGTCCACATCCTCGGCCTGGGGCTCGGGACGCCATGCAGCTTCCTCGTTGGCTTTCTTGGTATCGAGCAGTTTCTGTACCTGGGTCTGGACAGTGGCATCCTCGATCTTCTCGAAGAGGAGTTCGGCCTGGCCGATCTCTTTGCCGTCGGCCACAAGATCGGTGTCTCCGAGCTTGTCCCAGCTCAGTGAGTCGAGACGGAGCATACCTGCGAGTTTTGCCGAGGTGTAGGGGATGAACGGCTCGAAGGCTATGGCAATGTTGGCGCATATCTGGAGCGCGATGTTGAGGATGGTGCCGGTACGGGCCATGTCGGTCTTGGCCACGCGCCACGGCTCGGTCTCCTGCAGGTAGCGGTTGCCCACGCGGGCTATTTCCATAGCCTGCTTGAGAGCCTCGCGGAAGTGGAATGTATCGAGGGCCTCGGATTCGGCTCTCACGGCCGAGCGGATGTCCTCGAGGGCTTGACGGTCGGTGTCGGTGAGCTCGCCGGCCACGGGTACCATGCCACCGAAATATTTGTGGGTGAGCACGAGGGCGCGGTTGACAAAGTTGCCGAGGATGGCCACGAGCTCATTGTTGTTGCGGGCCTGGAAGTCGGTCCATGTGAAGTCGTTGTCCTTGGTCTCGGGAGCATTGGCTGTGAGCACGTAGCGGAGCACATCCTGCTTGCCGGGGAATTCCTGGAGATATTCGTGAAGCCATACGGCCCAGTTGCGGGAGGTCGAGATCTTGTCGCCCTCGAGGTTGAGGAACTCGTTGGCCGGTACATTGTCGGGGAGCTGGAAGTTGTCACCGTAGGCCATCAGCATAGCGGGGAACACGATGCAATGGAACACGATGTTGTCCTTACCGATGAAGTTGATGATACGTGTCTCGGGATCTTTCCAGTAACGTTCCCACGAGTCGGGGAGGAGTTCTTTGGTGTTGGATATATAGCCGATGGGAGCGTCAAACCACACGTAGAGCACCTTGCCCTCGGCACCCTCCACGGGTACGGGCACGCCCCAGTTGAGGTCGCGGCTCACAGCACGGGGCTGCAGGCCACCGTCGAGCCATGATTTGCACTGACCATACACGTTGGTCTTCCACTCCTTGTGGCCGTCGAGGATCCATTTGCGCAGGTCGCCCTCCCACTTGTCGAGGGGGAGATACCAGTGGGTGGTCTCGCGCATCTTCACCGGCTCGCCGGTGAGGGCCGAGCAGGGGTTGATGAGGTCGGTGACGTTGAGTGATGATCCGCAGGCCTCGCACTGGTCACCATAGGCACGCTCGTTGCCACACTTGGGGCAGGTGCCCACCACGTAACGGTCGGCAAGGAACTCGCCCCCCTTCTCGTCGTAGGGCTGGAGGGCTGTCTGTACGGTGAATTCCCCCTTGTCGTAGAGACGGCGGAAGAATTCCGATGCTGTGGCGTGATGGAGGTCGGAAGTGGTGCGGGAATAGATGTCAAACGACACTCCCAGCTCCTTGAGCGAGTCCTTGATGATATTATGGTAGCGGTCCACGATCTCCTGGGGGGTGACACCCTCCTTGCGGGCGCGCAGAGTGATGGGCACGCCATGCTCGTCGCTGCCGCCTATCATCACCACATCCTCACCCTTGAGACGTAAGTAACGGGCATAGATGTCGGCCGGGACATACACTCCGGCCAGATGGCCGATGTGTACAGGGCCGTTGGCGTAAGGGAGCGCGGTAGTGATGAGTGTGCGCTTGAATTTCTTTTCCATTTATATGTGATTAAATATTATGATGCAAAATTAGTGTATATGCCTCAAATATACAAGATTCACAGCAATGTAAGCCGTGACATGCCGAGCAACGAGCCGGCGGCCTCGCGCACGTCGGCGGGCGTGATGGCCCGGATAGCCTCGAGATGGCGTGCCGACGGGATCACCTCGTCACGGAACAGCATGGCCCGTGCCATGCTCAATGCGCGTTGCTCGGTGTTGGTCGACGCGAGTGTGAGCTGGCCTATGTATTGCCGGCGTGCTTCATCGAGATGTCTCTGGGTCATGCACTCGTTGGCCTGTTTCTCAATGATTCCCTCAATGATCCTGCGGCAACGATCCACGTCGCCGGTGTCGCATCCGTAGTAGATGGTGAAGAGACCGGCATCGCTAAGTAATGAAGCCGAGGCGTCGACGGTGTACACCAATCCGCGACGCTCGCGCAGGGCCACGTTGAGCAGGGAGTTCATGCCCGGTCCGCCGAGTATATTGGTGAGCAGGGCCATGGCATGACGCCTGGGCGAATACATGTCGTGTATCCTTGCGCCGAGTATGGTGTGGGCCTGATGGGTACCTATCTCCTTCACCACATCTGCCTTGGCGGGGATTGGAGGTGGCGTTGTGGTCTTGCGTCCGGCTTCAACAGCCGTGATTACGGGGCTACTCTTGCGGAAGCATCGCGAAGCCACGCGCACCACGCGGTCGGGCTTTTCGGGGCCGGAGTAGAAGAACACCATGTTGGCCGGCGTGTAGTATTCATCGAGATAATTACGGCACACTTCGGTGGTGAGCCTGTCGATGCTCTCGCGGCTTCCGAGTATAGGGTGGGCGAGTGGGGAATCCGCGAATATCAGTTCATCGAAATCATCGAATATGCCTTCGGAGGGGATGTCGAGATAGGTGTCGATCTCATCGGCCACCACCTGACGCTCGCGGTCGATCTCCACCGTGGGAAACTGGGAGTTCTCCACAAGATCGGCTACCAGGTCGACAGCGCGTTCCAGATGTCCGGCCGGATAGGTGGTGTAGACCACGGTCTCCTCCTTGGTGGTATAGGCATTTAGTTCGCCCCCGATGCGCTCCATGCGGTTGAGTATGTGCCATGACCGGCGACGCATAGTGCCCTTGAATATAGTATGCTCCACAAAGTGAGCCAGGCCGTAGTGTTCGGGCCTCTCGTCGCGGCTTCCGGCTCTTACAGCCACTCCGCAGTGTTCGGCCACGCTTCCCGGTCGGTGATGCATCACCACCCTAAGCCCCGACGGGAGGGTGGCGTAATGATATTCGTTGTCGGTAGTGTCCATGGGAGTGCAAAGTTATGGATTTTTGCCTTCATGACCAAATTGGAAGTTGACACGTCCTATAGTGTGCCGTGTAATAAGAATGGTGATGCTACCGTGTTGGTTTTGATGATATTAGTGCCCGTAAGGCGCATTATTAGATATAAGAATCCGTATTATCGGAATTTAGTATTCAATGAAGTTGTAGTGTTTGAAAATCTGTCGAAAAAGTAGCATAATGGTGGCAAATTAGGCCAATTCGTGACAGATGAAATGTTAAAACGATGCTCTGTTAACATTTATTGACATAATATATTTTAACACGTATTTAAAGATTATTACTTTTGCGCCCAAATCATTTATTAAAGTGTAATCTTTCCATAAGAATTATATACAAATCTTCATAATAACACCTGTAAACTTCCTATAATGCGCCTTATCATCATATTGGATTCCGGCGTGGGGAAGTCTGCGATACATTCCAATAAGTACATAAATACACTATCATCTATTATTCTAACTACATTTATTTATCAAGTATGAAAAAATTGTTTCTTCTACTTGTGGCCGTCATCACGATGAGCCTCACCGCTCTGGCTCAGGACCAGAAGGTAAGGGGTATAGTGTTTGGCGTTTACAACGGTACTGAACCTCTGGTAGGAGCTACCGTCAAGGGAGTAGGGACCAATGTCGGTGTCACTACCGATATCAATGGTGTCTTTGACATCATGCTCCCCGTTACAGTAAAGAAAATCCAGGTGTCATACGTGGGTATGCGTACCCAGGAGTTTGACATCACTCCCGGACAGGAAATGGTGGTCACTCTCGAGGGCGAGACCTCTCTTGACGAGGTTGTGGTGACAGCATTCGGTGTAAAGCGTGACCGTAAAGGTCTCGGATATGCCGTGCAGGATCTTAAGGCTGACGACCTTAACACGGCCGGAACAACATCGCTCTCAAGCGCCATGCAAGGCAAACTGTCGGGTGTGGAGATACGTCCGTCATCGGGTGCTCCCGGTGCCTCAAGCAACATCACCATCCGTGGCGTGCGCTCATTCTCAGGCAACAACGCACCTCTGTATGTGATCGACGGTATGCCTATCGAATCGACCCCCGACGTGGTGCAGACCGCCAACGGCATGGTGACAGATGCAAGCTATGCTGACCGTAGCATCGATATCAACCCTGACGACATTGAGTCGATCAACGTGCTCAAGGGCCAGGCCGCAGCCGCCCTCTACGGTATCCGTGCCACCAATGGCGTGATCGTGATCACCACCAAGCGTGGCGGAGGTCTCCAGTCGTCCAAGCCTCTGATCACAGTGTCGACCGACCTCTCGTCCGAGCGCATCTCGCGTAAATTCAAGCATCAGGATGTGTATGCCCAGGGTATGGGCGGAGAGTACAACCCTACTGCCTCGATGACATGGGGTCCGAAGATCTCCGAGCTGCCCAACGATGCTACCTATGGCGGTAATACCGATAACAAGTACACCCAGCTGTACGGCAAGCATCCCGGCATGTATTACAGCACCAAGCGTGCTCTTGCAGGTCTCGACGGATGGACCTCGCCGCAGATTTATGACAATGTGGGCGATTTCTTCTCCAACGGATTCACCGAAAATGCCAATTTCTCGATTTCGCAGCGCACTGACCGCACCTCGTATGCTTTCGGCCTGAACAACTCCCACCAGGATGGTGTGGTGAAGAATACCGGCCTTGACCGTTGGGGCGCACGTGGCGCACTCGACTGGTACATCAACAAGGAGTGGAAGCTCGGTTTCACAGCCAACTATGTACACACCAATATCCGCACAGCTCCCCAGGCCAACTCGGGTATCGTGAACGTGGTGTACTCCGCTCCCGCCGAGTATGATCTCAAGGGGATACCCTCGTCAGTGCCCGGAGATCCCTCCCAGCAGACATCGTTCCGCTCAACCAGCTTCAACAACCCCTACTGGTGGGCTGAGAACAACTCCTACAGACAGTCTACCCAGCGATTCTTCGGTAACGCATACGTGGAATACCGTCCCAATATCAACTGGGGGGACAATTATGATCTCGTGATCAAGGAGCAGATGGGTATCGATGCCTACACCTCGCGTTACTCCAATATCCAGGAGGTAGGCTCGGCCGGCAATGCTTCAGGTTATATCGAGAACGAGAGCTATACCCGCCAGATATTCAACAACCTTATCACGGCCAACTTCACCGCTGAATTTGGTGCCGACCGTGAGTGGAACTTCGGTCTGCTCGTGGGTAATGAGATCAACAACGATCATCTCACCGCCACCGATTATATCGGTTCGGGCCTTGCTTTCTACGGCCAGCCTACCATCGGCAACTGCGCTACCCTCACCTATGGATATGAGGCTCCCGCCCAGGACCGCACAGTGGGTCTGTTCTTCAACGCATCGGCATCGTGGCGCGACATGCTGTTCCTGAATGTGACCGGACGTAACGACTGGGTATCTTCCATGCCCAACGGCAACCGCTCGTTCTTCTATCCCTCGGTATCGCTCGCATGGGTGTTCACCGAGCTCGAGGCTCTGAAAGGTAACAATATCCTCACCTTCGGTAAGGTGCGCACCTCGTATGCCGAGGTAGGCCAGGCCGGAGCATACGTCAACAACTTCGCTTACACTCCATCCTACGGCGGTGGATTCTATGCCTTTTACCCCGTGAACTACCCCATCAAGGGTGTGACATCGTTTGTGCCTTACTGGCGTGAGTATGACCCCAACCTCAAGCCTCAGACCACCAAGAACTATGAGCTGGGTCTCGACCTGCGTCTCTGGAACGACCGTGTGAAGTTTGAGTATACCTACTCTTATCAGGATGTGCGCGACCAGATATTCCAGGTGCCCATGGACGGAGCAACCGGTTACCAGAGCATCATGACCAACGGCGGTCGCATCACCACCAACACCCATGAGATCAATGCGTCGGTGACAGCCTACACTTCCAAGGATATCGACGTGGAGGTGGGTCTGAACTGGACCAAGTACAAGTCTATGGTCAAGGAGCTGGCCCCCGGCGTGGACAACATCATGCTCGGCGGATTCGTTGAGCCTCAGGTACGTGCCTACACCGGTTACGGTTATCCCGTAATATTCGGTAACTCGTTCCTGCGCGATGATGCCACCGGTCTCATGATACTCGATTCCGACGGTCTGCCCATGACCAACGGTGAGTCAACCGTAATCGGCGAGTGTACACCCGACTTCAATATGGGATGGAGCACCAATATCCGCTACAAGCGCTTCAACCTCTCCACAACATGGAGCTGGCAGAAGGGCGGACAGATGTATCACGGCACCTATGGCACAATGCAGATGTTCGGTGCCACCACCGAGTCTATCAACCGCGACGTGCCTCTCCACGTGGTAGGTATCGACTATGAGACAGGAAACCGTGTGGAGCATGATGTCGACCTGTATGACTGGAACCAGATATACTATGACATTTCCGAGTCGATGATCGTTGACACCGATTTTGTCAAGCTCCGTGACATCACACTCACTTACCGTCTGCCCCGCATAGCAGGATTTGACATCAGCGTGTCAGGCTTTGCCCGCAATGTACTCGTGTGGGCCAAGATGAAGGATTTCGATCCCGAATCATCGGTGGGCAACAACAACGCCGGCGGTTATTTCGAGCGTTACTCGCTCCCCAACACCGCATCATTCGGCGGAGGTCTCAAGCTCACATTCTGATAATGCGCGCAAATGTTTTCTCATATTCACAACATAGACATATCTCATAAAATAAAGATGAAACTATATAGAATCCTACCCGTCGTCGCACTCCTCCTCGCATCGTCGTGTTCCGAGGACGAGATGGACCGCATAAACACTGATAACGGCAATCCGCCCGTCGGTGTGATCAACGGCCGTCTCATGATCACCGATGCCATCACATCGACAGGTTTCTCCACCGTAAGCGGTGACTATTCCTATTATTCGTCGGTCTACTGCGAGCAGATATTCGGAACCGGTAACAACCAGTTCAAGAATGCCGAGCTGCGCCAGCTCTCGGAGGTGGCCGGATCATCGACCTTCAACAATGCCTGGAACAGCGTGTATGCCAATCTCCTTACCATAAAGACCATCATGGCCAAGTGTGAGGAGGGTGGTACCAATGCCGGACAGAAGGACCTCCTCGGTATGGCCCAGGTGCTCGCCGCCATGAACTGGGGTGTGCTCACCGATATGCACGGCGACATCCCTTGCTCCGAGGCTCTTCAGGGCGGTGCATTGATGCAGCCCAAGCTGGATGCCCAGAAGGATATATACGACAAAATCTTCACCTTGCTCGACGGAGCCATCGCCAATCTCACCGATGCTGTGGCCGAAGGTATGGACAATGTGGGCGATCAGGATATCCTCTATGGCAATGACAATGCCAAGTGGCTTGCCGCCGCACATGCTGTGAAGGCCCGCTACAAGCTCCACATGATGATACGCGACACCAATGCCGCCGCCGAGGCTCTCTCTGAGGCCAAGGCTGCCATCGCGGCCGGTTTCGAGGGTATGACCCTTGACATATACGATGGCACAGAGTCGCTCATGACCCCCTGGGCTGCCTTCCAGTACAGCCGCGACTATTGCGCTTGTTCGACCACCGTGCAGTCGCTCCTCCAGGACCGTCAGGATCCCCGCGAGAACATATACATATATTATTATAGCGCCGGCGAGGCTCTCGATCCCTCCGATCCTGATTATTATGCACCCCTTTGCGGAACTCCGGGCGACGAGTCCCAGGCTACAGCCTCGGGCGCATGGGACCTGAGCGCACCCAAATGGATCGCATACAATGCCGCCGGAACTTACCCTATGTATCCTGCCGCAACCACCCAGCTGATGTCGCTCGCCGAGGTTAACTTCATCATCGCCGAGCTCGAGGCCCGCAACGGTGACGATTGCACCCAGGCTCTGACCGATGCTGTGGAGGCCAGCTTTGCCGACACCAAGGCCTTCGGTACTGTAGCGATGACCGCAGCAGACTATGTGGCAAGTCTGTCGTCTCGCCTCTCGGCCGATGCCGTAAAGGAGGTGATGGTACAGAAGTATCTTTCACAGTGCCGCAATGAGCAGGTGGAGACATTCAATGACCTGCGCCGTTGCAAGGCTCTCAATGAGACTTTCGTGGCCATGACCAATCCCAAGAATGTAAACGGCTCGTCCAACCGCTGGCCGTTGCGTCTGCCATACGGAAACTCGGGCGTATCGTCCAACCCCAATGTGCGTGCCGCATACGGTGACGGACTCTATGTATTCTCCGAGCCGGTGTGGATATTCGGTGGAACCCGATAATCTCAAAACATGATAGAAGGCCGTATTCTGCCGGCCTCTGACAAACCTATAGCGGGGCGTGTCCGATGGTGACACGTCCCGCTTGTCATATATGGTTGCTTAACAAACAGCCGGATACAAAAAAGACATCCGATAAAAGATCGGATGTCCAAGTATATTCAGGTTAAGATAAATTGGTTTCGATTATTCGATATCCAGAGCCTTGTAGTGCTGGTAGGGATGATCGCAAGCGGGACATACCTTTGGGGGCTCGGTGCCCTCGAAGATGTAACCACACACGAGGCACTGCCACTTGATGGGTTTCTCACGTTTCCACACGGTGCCGTCCTTAACCTGTTTCAGATAGGTCTCGAAACGCTCGCGGTGATGATTCTCGATCTCGGCGATGGCACGGAAATGCTCGGCGATCTCGGGGAATCCCTCCTCATCGGCAACCTTGGCCGATGCCTGATATTGTTCTACACCCTCCACCATCTCTTCATGAGCGGCAGTGGCGAGGTTGGAGGCTGTATCGCCTATCACACCGGCATCTACGCTCACTCCGCAGTCCACCTGGCCGCCTTCTAGATACTTGAAGAATATCTTGGCGTGACGTAGCTCATTGTCGGCTGTCTCCTGGAATACTTCCTGGATGGGGAAATAGCTTTCCTTCTCGGCCTGGGATGCATAGAATACGTAGCGTGAGTATGCTGTTGACTCGCTCACATAGGCATTTACAAGATTCTGTTCGGTCTTGGTGCCCTTGATGGATTTGGATTTTTTAGCTGTCATATCGTAAAAGAATGTTTAAGTTTAGTCTCTGTGTTTGTTACGATATAACAACCCTCCCGGGCATAAGGTTCTATGCCCGGGAGGGTAAATCTTGTGTAGGGTCAGCAATGTGGCCGACGACTAAGAGATGATCAGAATTTGAGAGCCGCGCCTATCATTACATTAGCGCTCTGCATGGGGCGCCCACCGATGTACACGCACTTGCGTCCGAGTAGGTTCTCGCCACGGGCGAACAGGGTGAGACGGTCGGTGAAACTGTATCCGGCTCCTACCGAGAGGTTGCCGACCACACCCATGGACACGCGTTCGGGTGTCCACATCTCGAGATCGCCGATCATGGTGGGCTCTCCGGTATAGGCGTAGCATGAGCGTCCGGCACGGAACTCATAGCCGGCTGTGATGAGGAGCTTCTCCACAGGTCTTACCTTAAGCTCGGCGTTGATCACGTGGCGGGCACGGTCGCGCCACTCGTAATATGCACGATCCCATTTGCCGGGAGCGCCTTCGTACTTCACGCTCACGGCCAGATTCTTGCCGTTGTCATAGCTGATCTTGGCTCCATAATGGTATCCCTTCACATCGACGGGTTCCCACACGCCTCCAGCCGGATAGATCTCGCCTATCACGGGCATGAGCCAGTCATTGGCGCGGGCATATCCTCCGAACAATTCGATCGAGCCTCCGAAGAAGGGGCCGAACGCGATCTTGGCATCAAGAGCGTAGGGGATATGGCTATGGCGATAGGCTACCGAGCCGTTCATGTAGGGTGAGATGTCGTAGAGCGATGCGAGCGAATTCATCCTTGATTCGCCATGGGCCTTAAGCTCTATGCCGAATATCTGTGAACCGTGCCATGCGAGGGTGACATCGGGTGCGATATGGAAGGCCTTGCCTGAATTTTTGGAGAAGTCAACGTTGGCTCCCACGCGCAAGGTCACCGACTGGTTGTGGGTCTCGAAGTAGGGGTTGAGGTTCACGAGGGCAGTGTTGCGTGATTTCAACAATGCGACAGATTCTTCGAAATAGGGGATCGAAGCCTCGTAGTATTTGCCCGTAGCGAGCAGGTCGGCGTTGATGTTAAGTCCGGCATGGCTTGATGCACCTGTTTCAAGGCGTCCTGCAAGGGATACACCTATCTGGTTTTGTCTCACGGGCTCGTAACCGTTGTAGGGATCATTGAAAATGTCGGGATCGTTCAACTCCACGCCGGGGATGTGGGGATTATAGAATCCGAAGTGCTGATACTTGACTCCGGCATTGTAGCTGAGGCCCGAGTGGCTCGAACTGAACAGGACGGATGCGTTGATGCGCGAGGTGGACTGGGAGAAGCGTCCAAGGTCGCCCGGCATGTCATGGAATCCGTAAGTGTAGTTCAGTCCGCCGTCGAGAGTACTGCGGCTTCCGATGGCCTGGTGGAGATCAAGTCCGAGAGAGGCCGTGTGGTCATGCCATGTCACTTTCTCGCGCTTGTACACGTCACCGTTGTACTGTCCCCAGGCGCTGAGACGGGTGCGGTCATTGTCGACCATCCTGTATCCGGCCGATACTCCGCCGAGATATACCGGCATACCGATGCTGAGGTCGAAGTATCCTCGGTAGGGCGAGGTGTAGAGCTTGTCTCCCCACGCCACGGGATCGAGGGTTTTGAACGAGTTGGGGACATTAGTCGTCACCACCTTGCTGCTGTAGTTGAGCGAGGCGGCTTTTACAGGTGTGAGTTGCACGGTCGGGAGCACGGTGATACGCGATGCCTCGCGTTTGGCCGGGGTGATGGCCTGCTCCACAGTGATATCTTTGTGTAGATCCTGGGCCCACGGACACCCGGGGCTAAAGAGTGCGAAAACCGATGCTATCAGTGCGATTTTTTTCATCATTTCAGTAATGGGAGGAGAGGTTTATCGGGTGTCGGTGATTATTTTTTTAGTCGTGAGTCGATCATCTGGAATATGTCGGCCTCGGTGCCTGGGTAGTTGGAGCGCAACGACTTGAGGTATTCGTTGGCCTCGAACTCGTTGCCCTGCTTGCGCAGAATATCGCTGTAGAGCACAAAACCACGGGCGAGCCAGTACTGGTGAGGAGTGTCGGAGGATATGAGCGCATCGGTAACGGTCTTGGCCTTGGCGGTCTGTCCGCGATCAAGGAGCGACTGACCCATGTAGTAGGCACTCTTGGCTCCATATATGTCGGCTGTGTTTCCGGCGAGTTGTTCCCAGTCGCTGTAAGCCTCGTCATAGTTGCGCAGGCGGTCGTTGGCCATGCCACGGGTGAATCTTACCTCGGCCATGTCGGCGGGCGAGTTGGCGGCGGTGGTCGACATGAGCTTGTCGGCGGCAGCCACAGCTTCGGCATATTTGCCGAGATCCATTGCTGTGCGCATCAGTCCCAGACGTGCATCCCTGAGCATATTGGAGCCGGATGCGTGGCTTTCAAGTTCGAGGAACGAACTGTAGGCGATCTCGGTCTTGCCAAGCTCGCTTTCTGCCTGGGCCTTTATGAGTAGCGCGTCCTCGGCCACCTCCGAGTCGGGATGGCTCAGGAGCACCTGTGTGGCATAGCCCTGTGCCTCGGTGGCCTTGCCTTCGTTCCATGAGGCATCGGCAAGATAGTAAAGAGCTGAAGCACGCGATGCTCCATCGGGATAATTCTTGATGTATCCGAGGAGGCCGGCGGTGGCACCGGTGTTGATATAGGCATTCTCGGCGGCCTGATATGCTGTCTGTTCCAGCTCCGAGGCTTCATACTTAGGCGCGTTGGGCACCGAGTTGAGGAATCCCACGAGGTCGTTGAGCTTGCCGTCGGCGGCATATATCTGCTTGAGGTCGTCGGCGGCGATGCGTGCCTCCTCGCTCGAGGGGAATGTGCTGATCACTTTCTTATAGGTGTCGATACCCTTGTTGCGGTCACCATTGTTAATATAGGTGATGGCGAGCTGCAGGTAGCCGTTACGGCCGGGTGCAGTGCCGGGATATTGGCGCACGAGCTGATTGTAGGTGCTGATGGCTCCGCGTATATCGTTGATGGCCGACTGGCTTTCGGCTTTCTCCAGGAGGGCCTGGGGCAGAAGACCCGAGGAGGGGAATTTGCCGGTGAGGTCGTCGATGGTGGCTATCTTGCCATTGTGATCCTTGAGGAGACCTTTCATGATGGCCTGCTGGTAGAGAGCGTAGTCACCGGCCGAGGGGTTGAGGTCGTAGGAGCGCTTGTAGTCGGTAGCCGCTTGGGAGAAGTCGCCCAAATAGTAACGGCAGTCGCCGATACGACTGTAGGAGTCGGCCTGGAGCGATGCGGGGAGCGAGGTGCGGCCCGAAGCCAGAAGCTTGGCGGCGTCGCTGAAATCGGTGAGCGCTTCGCCGTATTTCTCCTGGGCGAAACGGGTGTAGCCAAGGTCGTAGCGGGCGAGGGCGAGATCGCCTGTGGCCGATGCGGGAGTGGCCGATATGTAGTCGAGATAGGAGCGCGCGGCGGCATCGTAGTTGCCACGGGTATAGTAGCAGTCGCCGAGCCACATATTGCACTGGCGGGCTATGGAGGCATCGTAGCGCGAGAGTGACCGGGCCTCGGTGAGATGCTTTATGGCATCGGCCACGCGGCCTGAGGAGTATTCGCGGGTGGCAAGTACGAAAAGCACTCTTTGCTTGGCTTTGAGCATCTGGTCGGTAGGATTCTTCATCCGGTTGATCGCCTTGAGAGCGCTTGCATAGTCATTGTCGCTCATGTATCCGGTGACGATATAGCGCTGGACATCGGCGGCGTAGGGGGAATCGGGGTATTCGTTGAGGAAGTTCTCGAGGAGCGATACCGAGTTTCCGAAGGGGACGCGTCCGCCATCCATGCGTGCAACGGCATAGTTGTAGAAGGCCGTTTCGCGCACATCGCGGTCGTAGTTGACCTTGTAGGCGTTCTCGAAAGCCATCAAGGCCTGGGTTTTATCGCCACGTTTCAGATAAGCCTGTCCGAGATAGAGCCATGCGCTCTGCTCCATGGCCGAGTGGGAACCTATGGCCTGCTGGAACAGCTTGATGGCGGCATCGTTATCACCTTTCTCATATTCGCTCACACCGAGAATGTAGAAGGCCGACGGGGCCGGATCCTTGGTTTCGGCGCAGTATTTCCACAGATAGGGGATGGCCTCCTGGGTGCGTCCGAGGTTGTAGAGCGACTCGCCGGCGAGGCGGTTGCACTCGGGTACAAACTGTGGTACATTTCCACCCGACAGCAGGTTGCGGGCAGTGGTGAGGCACTTGTCATATTCGCCCTGGGCATAGTAGATCTGAGCCTCGTAGTAGGGGGCGGCATTGGCCGGCTCCTTGGTGGTGTCTAGTCCGCGGAAATAATGCAGAGCCTGGGCAAAATCGCCCTTGGAGTAGGCTATGTAGCCGAGATAGAAGTGGGCGGCGTTGCGCCATGCCGGTTTGCTCTGGAGAGTGCGGAACAGCGAAGCGGCCATATCGGGCTCGCCGAGCAGCAGATAGGAGTAGGCCTGGCGGTAGTTCATCTCGTCCTGCCGGGCCGATGTGAGGGCCAGAGGGTCAACGAGACTGTATTCGGCGAGCGCCTCGGCATATTGTCCGTGATTGAAATAGTAGTCTCCGACCATCATCATCACATCGGCGCGAAGTGTTGATACGGGATATTCGCGCAGGAAATTCTGCAACATCTCCAGCGCCTCGTCATCGCCAAGACCAAGAGTGGCCTTGCACATGTAGTAATGCGCGGTCTCGCGTTGCTGTGGTGTAGCGTTGAGGTTGTAGAGACGTGCCATCTGGTCGAGGCATCCTTCGTAATTGCGGTCGTCGCACATGAGGATACCTCGCTCGAGATAACCCGCTGCTTCAGGACTGTTTATCTGGGCCACAGAGCCGGCGCAGGCAAGAGCGCACATGGCTGTGAGGATGAGCGGTCGTTTCATCTTATATAATTGCGGTTTTGAATCAGTTCATTCAGTTGAATCAGTTCGTTATGCAAATTTACACCTTTTTTAAGCAAATGCCAATCTTGGATTGTTATTTTTTTGAACGGCTCGTGGTTTTGAATGGGCCGTGACGTTTCAACTATCGATAAGCGAAAAAATTTAACGAGGTATTTATGAGAAAGCTATGGGCGATATTGATGGCAGTGGCCATCGTGACCGGTACATCGGTGTGTGCGGCCGGTAATGACAATGATGCTGTGACCAGGACATCGCGTCACGGTACCGTGGGACTTGTGCTCAGCGGTGGCGGGGCCAAGGGCATAGCGCACATAGGCGTGATTCAGGCTCTCGAAGATAATGATATCCCCATCGATTATATCACCGGTACCTCGATGGGTGCCATTGTGGGAGGACTGTATGCGTCGGGCTATACGCCTGCCGAGATGATAGCGCTGATCGCCTCGCCGGGATTTGCCGGATGGTCGACCGGTCAGATCGATACCAACAGTCTCTACTATGTGCTCTCCAAGTCGGAGACTCCCTCGATGCTCAATATCAATTTTGGCAAGGATTCCACGAGCATCACCTCGGTACTGCCCATGAGTCTGATCAACCCCATCCCCATGAATATAGCATTTCTGGAGATATTCAGCCGTTACACGGCCCAGTGCGAGGGAGATTTCAACAAGCTGTTCGTGCCGTTCCGCTGTGTGACCTCCGATGTGTATGCCAAGCATAAGGTGGTGCTGTCCAAGGGTTCGCTGGCCGATGCTGTGAGGATGTCGATGTCGTTTCCCATGGTGTTCGAGCCTATCGAGCTTGACGGGGTGCCGATGTATGACGGCGGTATCTATGACAATTATCCGGTGGACGTGATGGTGGAGGATTTCAACCCGTCGGCTCTGATAGGTGTGAATGTAGGGTCGAAGGACGCTCCCCCGTCGAGCCGCAATCCCATGTCGCAACTCGAGGAGATGATAATGCAACCGCATAACTATCCGTTTCCTGTCGACAAGGGGGTAAACATACGCATCGACCTTGATGAGTTCAGTCTGCTCGATTTCGGAAAGTATCAGGAGATATATAATATAGGATACAAGCGCGGACTTGAGATGATCGATTCCATACGCATGAAGATCAAGGAGGTGGCTCCGGCCAGGACCGTGAGTGAGCGGCGTGATGCCTTCAAGCGGGCCACGCCCGAGGTTCGTATCGGCAAGGTGACTGTGACCGGCGGGAGTGCAAGCGAGAACAGTTATCTGGAATCGCTGTTCCGTCCGGCTCGAGGACAGCACACAATGTCGTTGCCCGAGGCCAAGGATGCCTATTACAAGGCTATAAGCTCGGGTCAGTTGCAGAATTTCGTGCCTACACCGGTGTACAATCCGTCCGACTCGACATTCACGCTCAATTACCGTGCTGTGGTGAAGGAGAATTATACGGCATCAATAGGCGGATATGTGTCATCATCCACCACAAGTATGCTCTTTTTTCATGCCGGATACAATACTCTCAGTTTCAAGTCGCTTAATGCCAACGTGAATGCCTGGGTGGGCCAGAGCTATCTGGCCGGCGAGGGTGCTTTCAACGCTTATTTCAATACACGCCATCCTTCGGTGCTGACGTTGAGAGTGGTGGGTTCGAGACTGAAGTTTCATGAGACCGAGAAACTGTTCTACGAGCTTAAGGATCCCGATTTCATCAGGCGGTCGGAGTTTTTTGTGCAAGGGCGATATTCCATAGGTACCGGGATACGATCGCGTCTCGATATGCAGGTAGGTTGGGGACATCTCACCGACAGCTATCATTCCGATCTGCTCAACGCTGCCTCGGCCGAGGGTAAGGATACCGGAGTGTTCAATCTGTGGCAGGCTGCTGTGAGATGGGAGCGCAATGCTCTCGACGATCCATCCATCCCTACATCGGGCAATCGTTTCTATGCCACGGCAATGGGTGTAGCCGGAAAATACCGGTTCTCGACAACCGATCCTATGCTCTCGTCATCAAGCCGCGACGTGAAGTGGGTTCAACTCGATATGGGAGCGTTGCACTATATGGATCTCGGACGGAGTTTCGCGTTGGGAACAGGCGCAAGAGCGCTCCTGTCGACACGCAAGCTGTTGTCGACCTATCAGGCTTCAATCGTGGCTGCCGAGGCTATTCATCCCACGCCGTCGAGTTACAATCTGTTCAGCCGCTCGCTCAGGGCCAATTCATTCCTATCGGTTTCATTGGAGCCGGTGTGGAAGGTCTCGGGATCGTTTCAGATAAGGGGTATTGTTGACGGATTCCTCCCTCTGCGCAAGATCGAGTGTGGCGCGGATGCTGTGCCTTACTACGGTAAATGGTTCAGCAATCCTGAATTTTTCGGAGAATTGCAGGCGCGTCTCAAGTTGCCTCTCGGTACAGTGAGTGCCTACGGAAACTATACCACTGGTGGTATAGGTTGGAATTTCGGTATCTCGATAGGTGCTTTCATTCTTGCCCCAAGATTCCTGGAAAGATAATGGAGTATAGAGGGGAAAGTATAGAGGTCGCAGGGGGTTATTTGCGTAGATGCAGGTAACTGTGGATCGCTCCTACGAGGAGTGCTCCACCTACGATGTTGCCGAGTGTGGAGGGGATGAAGTTGGCGGTGATCGACTGGATTATTGTCACATCGGCTCCCTCCATCATTCCGAGCGGGATGAAGAACATATTGGCTATGCAGTGCTCATATCCGAGCGCCACAAATGCCATTACCGGCAACCAGCATCCGAGAGCTTTCTCAAACAAGGTTTTACCACTGAGAGCGAGCCACACGGCAAGGCATACACACCAGTTGGCTCCGATTCCCTTGAGGAATACTGTAAACCACGGCATGGAGACCTTGGCCTCGGCTATCTTTACAGCTGCCGAGTGCCAGGGATCGGAGGCTGTGAGGCCACACTGATACACCATAAAATAAGTGAATAATAGAGCGCCGATGAGGTTGCCTATGTAGACGAGAGTCCAGTTGGCGAGCGTCAGGCTGGGTGAATGTCGACGCTGGGCCATCGAGGGGATGAGCACGGCGTTGTTGCCGGTGAAAAGTTCGGCTCCGAGCACTACCACGAGTATCAGGCCGATGGGAAAGGCCACCCCGCTCAACAACCGTTGCATGGCGGGATTGGCGGCAGTGATCTCGGGGAATCCGAAACCCAGAGTCATCGACAATATGCCTCCGAGCGATATATAGGCTCCGGCAAGAGCGGCTGAAAGCATGAGTTTGCCGGGTGATGATGCGGTGAGATTGGCTTTGGCGGTGCCGGCGTTGGATGCGGCTTCAGTGATTTCCTTTGGAGTCAGTATCTTCATTGTTGGTCAACAGGAGGAGTGGCTTCGGGGGTATCAGGAACTATATATGGTGAGGTTGAGGGGTCGAATTGTCCCGAGTTGAGGTATCGGTATATCTTCAGACATGCCCAGGCATCGATCGACGCATATATCATCTGGGGACCGGTGAGCTTGGTGGCTTCCCAGTTGGTGAGTCGCTGTCCCTTGGATATGCGCTGGTTGAACAGTATGGCATATATCTTCTGCAGGCTCGAGTCGGTGATATGGTATTTCTTCACCATCTCCTGCAGTTCCACAAAATTGTGTGGCTCGAACTCGCCGATCATGTGAAGCATGTGGAAATCATCCTTGAGCGATAGGCCTATCTTCACAATGTCGTCACACTCCATGAACTCCTTCAGTTCGGGGGTGAATCCCATCTTATTGATGCGGAATAGGAAGGAGTGTTGTTCGGTGGCAACCTGGATCAGCGACACACGGTTGGTCATGCCCTTGCGGAAGTTTGGTTTGGTCTCGGTGTCGAAACCCACTATCGACTGTCCGCGCAGATAACGCACAGCCTCGGCCGCATCGCCGGGTTGCTCAACCACGGTTATGGCACCCGAGAATGTCACGATGGGCATTTCGGCTACCTTACGTTTGTCAATAGCTATGCTGAAACTTTGGTTATCCATATTGCAAAGGTACGACATTTTCAAGGATTATCATGCACCGGAGCCATTAATATTCGATGTCGGTAATCAAATGCTGGGGACAGTGGCAAACAGTGCGTCGGGGAAATTGCGTTTCACATACCGCTCGATAAATCCGCGTGTATCGGTGGCAATTACGGTATCGGTGTCGAAATGCTCGTTGTAGATCACGGCGGCGAGCTCGATGCCACGCGCACGCACGGCTTCCAGCGAAAGCACTGTGTGATTGATGGATCCGAGCACTCCGTTGGTGACGAGAATGAGCGGCAACCGGCGCGACTCGACATAATCAATGGCCATGAAAGTGTCGGTGATGGGGACAGCGAGACCTCCGGCTCCCTCCACGAGCACCACATCATAGAGCGACAGGAGTCTCTCGGTGGCATGGTCGATCACTCCGAGGTCGATCTCACGACCGTCGATGCGGGCGGCGAGCTGAGCCGATGCGGGATAGCTGAATATGACAGGAGCAGTGGTGTGGTCCAGATCCTCGGGTAACATTCCGGTGCCCATGATGCGACGGTGGACCTCGATGTCCTCCGACATGCCGGTGTTGCCGGTCTGTATGAACTTCTGGGTGATCACTCTCTTGCCCTCGTGCATCAGGTGACGGGCTATGTGGCCGGTTACATAGGTTTTTCCGGCATCGGTGTCAATGCCCGATATGAAATATGCTTTGCTCATAGTTTTCGTAATATCATATAGATGGGATGATAGGTGAGAGGTGCGCGCCCCTGAGGGTCGAGAGGATAGTTGCGCAGAACTTCCTTGCCCGAGGCAAGACCTTTGTCGGCCGGGTTATGTCCGGTGCCGTTGACTCCGGTGCGCTTGATATGGGTGAGCGCATCCATTGCCGAAGGCATCAGCAGAGAGTCGCGCTCCTCGCTTAGCGACAGCACCTCGAAGCCCGAGGGGATGATGCGGTGACGTATTGTGTCGATGTCGGGAAAACGGCAAGTGGTGCCCATCGCTGCATGAACCTCGCGCATGGTGTCGGGGCCGTAGGTGGAGATGGCGCATATACCACCTGGAACCAATACCCGGGCTACTTGCGAGAGAAATGCCCGGAACGAGTTGAACCACTGGGCCGTGGAGGCTGATATGACAAGATCGGCCGATGAGCCGGGCTGAAGCATGATGCCCGATTCGGCATCACAGCTCTGGGTCGAGATTTTCCCTGAGGTGTATTCTCGGGTGAGTGATTCCACTTGGGGGGAGATGTGGAGGTCGTAGAGGATCGCCTCGGCAGGCTTGAACCGTTCAAGGGCCATTTCGGTTGACCGGCCTGTACCGCATCCCACCTCGATCATCCTTCTGACCGGAGCCTGGATATGGGCCGACGCGAGGTCGATGAGCCTGCGGGCCGTGGCGAGTTGCATTGTGGCATGGGTATCATAAGTAGACTCGGCCTTACGGAAGCATTGCTCGATGAGGCCCTTGTCGTTAAGCCCCATGCGGAGTATCATGCTGAAATCAGGCAGATGCGGACCCTCCATGTCGATTATTTCCACAGCCTCGTCGGCCCAAGCGTTGCGTTGGTTGGCGGGAGGAATGATGCGGTCGTCGGAGTATATGAACGCTTTGTCCCACATCATGTAGGGAGCCGGATCGGTGTCGAAGGATTGCAGTTCCTCGCGCAACTCATCCTCGGGGCGGTCGGGTGCCATTGTGACAAACCGACGGTAAACCTCGCCTCCGCCACACATGCGCATGTTAAACTTAGTCACAGCCCTGGCATCGAGCCCGGCAAGGGTGGCATCGAATATGGCGCGCGGTATCCCTCGGGTATCATCGGCTGTGAATCGTGTGCCGTTGACGGCTATGCGGGCGGTGATGTTGAGCGCGGAATGAGACGACATGAACCGGGCGGCTGCGTGTACGCCATAGGACCATGCCACGAGTGCGATCTCGCGGTAATCCGCCAACAGGTCGAGCCATGGTGCGGAGAGGTCACGATAGTCCCACACCACAGCAATGTCGTAGCCCGAGCGCGTCAGCCCTTGGAATGGAGCCGGAGACATGCCCCAACCTGCAAAGAGCAGTATTAGTGGCCGGCCTGGCCGGGAGGTGTCACGGTCTATGAACTCTAATTTCATAATTTCACAATCATTTTACGGAGCGCATCGCCGAAACGGTCAATGTCGGCAAGCGACAGATTGGCACTCAGGCTTATGCGCAGACGGTCGGTGCCCGGAGGGACTGTGGGCACACGTATCGGCAATACCTTGAATCCCTCCTCAAGCAGTGCCCGCGACAGGCCTACTGCCCGGTGGGGGTCGCCTACGACAAGAGGCTGTATATGGCTTGGGGGGACAGGGAAGCCGGGTGAAAGCGGAGCAAGTATCTCATGGAGTCTGTGGCCGAGATCGCGCAGATGGGCCCGCTCGGCATCCATGTGGATGAATTTCCCGATCATGAAACGGGTCCACTCGGCTGTCACTGGCGGTAAGGCCGTCGAGAATATGAAACTGCGGGCGCGGTTGACCAGATAGTCGTGTATATCGGCGCTAACGGCACAAAACGCTCCCATCGAGGCACATGCTTTGCCGAACGTGCCTACTATTATGTCTATATCGGGGTATCCGGCAGAGTCTCGGCACAGTCCGAGTCCGCCACGGCCTTCGGCTCCGAAAGCATGGGCCTCATCGACATACAGCAATACGCCCGGATGAGCACGCTTGATTTCCACGAGGCGGTCGATGTCGGCACGATCTCCATCCATGGAATAGACGCTCTCGACTATCACAAGTATGCGATCGTATTTTCCGGACTCTTTGGATAGTATGCGGTCAAGATGGTCAAGATCGTTGTGTCGGAAGCGGGTGAATGGTGCTTTGGAGAGAGTGATGCCGTCGATGATGCTCGCATGTACCAGACGGTCGGCCACTATGATGGTACGCGCACCCTGCGCAATGGATGAGACCATGCCTGTGTTGGCGTGGTAACCGCTGTTGAACAGCAGGCAGGGCCGGTCGTATAGCCCGGAAAGCAATCCCTCGAGCGCGGAGTACTCCTCCTGCCGTCCGGCCAGCAGACGTGAGGCCGACGATGACATGGGGATGGATGTGACTCCTGGCCGGGCGTAAAATTCCTCCTGGAGATCGTGACGGGATGCGAGACCGAGATAGTCGTTGGACGACAGGTCGATCAAGCCGTCGCCAAGCCCCGAGGCGGGGATGATGCGGAGGTTGCCTTCAGCCGAAAGCCTGTCGATTGTGTCGCGGAACGGATTCATGTGTGATGGATGGGCGTTATCGGATACATTCAATGGTCTGCTCGATGAGATATTGCAGATCCTCATCGCTGATTATATACGGAGGCATGAAATATACATTCCTTCCGAACGGTCGCACCCATATACCGCGGTCCACACATTTGCGCTGGAACTCGGCGAGATTGACCGGCTCCTCCATCTCGATTACACCTATTGAGCCGAGTGTGCGGACTTCGCGCACTCCGGGGACGGAGGCCGCCGGGGCGATGAGACGTTTTATCTCGCTCTCCAGGTGTCCTACTATGGCGGACATATCCTGCTCGCGGAGCATACGCAATGACTCGATGGCTATGGCACAGGCCAAGGGATTGGCCATGAATGTGGGGCCGTGCATCATCACTCCGGCCTCGCCACGCGAGATGGTGTCGGCCACTTCGGCGGTGGTAAGTACCGCGCTGAGGGTGAGGTATCCGGCGGTGAGGCCTTTGCCTATGCACATTATATCGGGTTCAATTCCGGCATGTTCCCATGCAAACATGCGGCCTGTGCGCCAGTATCCGGTAGCTATTTCATCGAATATCAGGTATATGCCATATTTATCACACACCTTGCGGGCTTCGCGCAGATATTGGGGATGGTAGAATCTCATTCCTCCCGCTCCCTGCACCATGGGTTCGAGAATGAGGGCGGCGAGTTCATGATGATGAGCTTCGATTATTGCTTCGAGTGGCTCGAAATCCGCCCGATCCCATTCCTCCCACGGCTTGATGGTGGGGGCGGGTGCAAAATATCGTATCGGGAGAGCCGGACCGAAAGCTCCGTGCATACCTGTGACGGGATCGCACACGCTCATAGCATTCCATGTGTCGCCGTGGTAACCGCTGCGGATTGTCACAAAGTTGGTCTTGGCATGATCGCCACTCTTTGATATGGAGGCCTGTACCGCCATTTTCATGGCTACCTCCACGGCCACCGAGCCGGAGTCGGCATAAAATATATTGTGCATCGAGGGGGGAGCGACTTCAAGAAGCATCTTGCCCAGCTCTATGGCAGGTTCATGGGTGAGACCACCAAACATCACATGGCTCATCTTGCCTATCTGGTCGATCGCCGCGCGGTTGAGACGGGGATTATTGTAGCCATGTATCATGCACCACCACGACGACATGCCGTCGATGAGTTCGCGTCCGTCGGCGAGATGAATCCTCACACCCTCGGCTCCGGTCACCTTATAAGTAGGGAGCGGATTGATGGTGGAAGTATAGGGATGCCACAGGTGCTCGCGGTCGAAGGGATCGTGGAGGATGGCCCGGGATGAATTTTCGATAGTTTTTTCCATTGCATTAGTGTGGTTGACAGCCATGGACCGAGGCCTGACGTAAAAACCGAATGCAAATTTACACAATATTTCCGAAAAAGAGTAGCCGGGCTCCATCCAATGTGATAGGCCCGGCCACGATGTTCAGTGATATTGCGGTCAGGCCGCTATGCCGAGGAATAGAATGAGCATGTAGAGTGCGTGGGCGAAGATGGCTGCGCAGATTCCGCCGATGGTGTGGGCGAGAATGGCTTTGGTGGTCAGTTCGCGGTAGCCGAGCGAGTCGAGCATGGCGGTGTGGGTACTGAGATATCCGCTCCAGCACATGCCTATGGCGGTGAACACAGCAATGGCATTGCCGTCGACCCATCCCTGCTCGATGAAGTTGGGGACGAGACTCAGGGCTGCGCCCACAGCTCCGAGCGCTGTGATGGGGAATGCCACGAGGTGGGGATCGCCGAAGCCGAAGAGCCATTCAAAGATGAAGTTGACCTTTTCGGCCAGCCAAGGAAGGATGGCCACACCCTCGTAGGCCGCACCTGTATATGTGCCGTCGGCCGAGGCTCCGAATGTCAGTATCATCACCAGTGTGGAGATGATGAGCACTCCCGGGATGATGGCTATACCCACGTCGACACCCGAGCGTCCGCCGTCGAGCAACGAGTTGAGGATGCGGATGAAGAGTGATTTATCGTCGTTAGCCTCCTTTTTCTCCTCGAGGGTCTCATCGGGCTCCACTACATTTTCGGTGGCGAAGTGGGGATAGGCTTTGAGGATGAATCGTTGCATGAGGCGGGTTGAAACCGCACAGCCTACAAAAGCTCCGGCAAATCCCACGAGCGGCTGCCAGAAATAGCCCTGACCCACCATGAACACCATCACCAGAAGGCCCATGCCGAAGGCGGTGCCGAAATTGGTGAGCGATATGAACTGGAATTTCTTGAAGTAGGAGCTGAATCTCTTTTCCTGGGCCAGCGAGATGATGGCGGGATTGTCGCTGAGAAATGTCATCACCGCTCCGAGCGATGCCACGCCGGGCAGACGGAATAGCGGACCCATGAGGGGCTTGAGTATCTTCTCGAGCATACTTACCACGCCAAATTCCACAAACAGTCGACCCAGCGCGCCGGTGACGACGCAGATGCCCATGAGGTAGAACACGGTGTTGAGCAGCAGGTCGTGGGCTGTGGCCATGACTGTCTTGAGCATCTGGGCCATGCCCATTACCGAGCCGAGATACCAGAAGAGACCAAACACTACCGCGAGGCATATCACACCCGAGGGAATGTAGCGGGTGATTGAGAACGGGCGTTTACCCTTGGCCGAGATTTCAGCAGCCGGGTTGGAGGTGATTTCAGGTGAGGTGTTGTCCATTGTTTATCTGTTATGCTTGAAGGAGAGTAAATCGAAGTGACAGCGCACGCCCGCCGAGAGCATCACGCTATTGTGTTGCATGAGGTCGGCCGAGTTGGCGTTGCGTCCCCACGAGTAGTAGCAGTTGGCGTGCAGGCGCACGGCTCCGCGCTTCTTCACTATGGGGTAGAATTCCACGCCACCGCCGGCCATGGTGAGTTCGGTGCCGGGTAGGACGGTGTAGTCGGCGCTATTGTTGGCATGGTTTACATCGTAGGTCACCTTGCCGTGAAGTCTCCAGCGGGTATCGGGATACCAGGCGGCCTCGCCCATTATGGAGCAGTCCTTGAACAGGAATGTCTGCCCGCGTGACGCACGGTTCATGAAGTCGAGCTCCACGGTGACGTTTCCGAGGGTGACACGGTTGCCCAGAGCCAGGTAGCTGATGTATCGTCCGGGGAGATATTCCACCATGTTGGCCGACCATAAGGCTGAGTACGGACCATGTGAACCGTTCCACATCACGTTGTAGGCATACATGTTGCGGTAGGCCGATGTATGAAACAGGCTCTGGGTCACCTGTGCGGTGAGCAGATCGGATTGCGAGGCATGGAAGCCCACAGATCCGCCGAGCTGGTAGCAGGGTATATTCTGCCAAAACACCGAGGTGCTGTACAGATCGGCCGGATGACGGTCATATTCCCATCCGCCTATGCAAACGATCTGTTTACCTCCAGCTATCTCAAAGCGTCCGGTGGAATAGTTAAGGTATATCCAGTCGGTGGCATCGAAGAATGATGAATCATCGTGATTCTTGTTAAGCCTCTGTCGCCATGAATACGTCAGGCCGGGAATGATCTCTCCGTCGGCCCGGAGCATGAAATATTTTCCCTCGAAGCCGGTATTGGCATCGTCGGTACGGTCCTCGTGCCACAGATGCTGGTAATCCACTCGCACGTCTATGCCGAGACGCAACAGTTCATGAGACTCTATTTCGCAGGAATTTGTTACATTCTGCGCGTGCATCCCGCAGGTCGTTGCCATAATGACAGCAAAAGCCATCAATTGCTTTTTCATTTGTAGATCTTAAGGGGTGATGATTGGAATGGCGATAATAATTGACGGGTCAAAATTAGATATTTCCAAGATTATTCCAAAATGGAAATAATATGTTTTACGGCATAAGATCTCCCGCAAGGGTGGACCTTATGCCGTAGATGTCGATATGCCACAGGCGTTACTTTACCTGGGACTTGAGCCAGGTGTAATGCCCGCGCTCGGTTGATTCGGAGGTCCAATGCTCGTTGACGGGTGTGATGAGTGCTTCCTTGGGAGCGGTGATCACGTTGTAGACCTCGTAGGATGTGGTGGGGGGACAGGTGTTGTCGTTGAAACCCCATGTCATGCGCACGGGACACTTGAGATGGCGGGCGAAGTTCACAACGTCGTAATACTCGAGCGTGCGGATCTTCTCGGGGGTGGCATCGTTGCGGTTCTTGCGGAAATGATGGGGATATCCGCCGGTCTTGTCGCTGAGATAACCGGTCATGTCGCTGAGTGCGGGGTGATTGGCCGCACAGCCGTTGACACGAGGGTCGAGAGCCGCTGTGGTGATGGCGAGCGCTCCTCCCTGACTACCACCCTGGGTGAAGAGGTTGCGTCCGTCCCATTCGGGCAGAGACGTGAGCAGATCGAGAAAGCGACGGCATCCGAGATACACGTCCTTCATATAATAATTGTCGGGATCCTCGAGTCCGAATTCAAGGTATTTGCCTTTCTCCTGGCGGAGTCGTGCGAATTCCTCTTCGCTGAGTTCGGGATGGCAACCGTGAATCTCTATTTCGCAACGTATCATGCCCCCCTCGCCGTAATAGCGGTGGCGCAACGGCTCCTTGATAGTCTTGACTCCGGCTCCGGGAGGGCACATCACCGCAGGATATTTGCCACCGCCCTTGGGGATGAACAGATAGGCATACATGCAACGGCCCTGAGGGTTGAGCTGCAGTTTCACGAGCTGGCAAGTCATTTTGTCGGTGGTGTATTTCTCCACCGGTTCCACAGTGTACTGCAGAGGGAATTTCTTATCCTCGGCCACAGCTTTTTCCCAGAATCCGAGGAAGTCTTTTGGTTCCTTAACGAAGGGTTTGAGTCGGTCGGGTGAAAATCCGAGCTTGATGTGGTGAGTGGTCTTCATGCCGTCGCAGTCGGCTGTGAGTCGCAGATCGCGGAATCCCGGCTTGGCCATGGTGCCCATATTTATGCTGGCACGTCCGTCGGCATCGAGTTTCACGGAGTTCTTCACGTCATCGGGGAGCATATCATCACCGAGTGTGTAGGTGATGACCGCACCCGAGGCCGGTTGTCCGTAGCGGAGCAACTGGACATCGACAGTCGCATTCTCTCCGGTCTCATAGAGCCAGTCATAATGGTCGGGGATTGTTATCCACTGGAAATCGTCGCGGTAGGGGTAGTTCTCGGCTATTGCCGGAAATGCAATGGCCAGCAGGCACAGCAGGCAGATTGTTTTTACAAGTTTCATGGAAGATATTGTGGTGTTAACTGGTATTGTTTTCGGAATGTGGTGTCGAGTGTCCGGTCAATGTCCGGTCAAGGCTCGCTTCAATCGCCATAAGGCGTGGATGGTGCGAGGGAAGTACATGTGGGCGGTAAGTTTAAGACGGTCCTTAAGGGGCCGGTTGCGGTACAGAGGATTACGTCTATAACCGGGCACAACTTTCTCCACAGTGGCCTTTACGTAATGAAGCCGCATGGAGGGGAGACGGTCGAAACGGTATATGCAACCGTACACTGTGTGTACAAGATACTGGTTGAGGATCAGGTGGTCGATCTCGGTTTTCCATCTGCCGTACAGCCCGAGCCTTGTTAGATGTCCCTTGAGGGTCACAGCTGATTGCAGGCGGTGGAAGAACCGGTAATTGTTGAGGCTTCGGGTGACCGATATATTGTCGGTGCGGTATCCGTAGAGGGGTATGTTGACCTTGACGGGCACCGAGGCCGAGAGCTGTATGGCCAGGGCGACGGCATTGTCCTCGTAGAACACCCGCTCGGGAAAAAACAGATCGTTGCCGGTGATGAGCGAGCGCTTGTACATAGCCGACCATATAGGGGTGGGAGATAGGGTGATGCGTCGGCGTAGATCATCGCCGGTAAGGGTTGCGGAGTCGGGTTCGAGCGGTGACACTACATCAACAGGCGTGGCCGGAAGATTTCCTCCGAAGCGAAAGTAGTCAAACAGCACCATGTCGGCTTTCTCCTTGCGGGCGGTGTCGAGGCACGTGGCCACTGCTGAGGGTGCGAGACCGTCGTCGGCATCAAGAAACATCACGTATTGACCATGAGCTTCTTTCAACGCACGGTTACGGCCTCCGCCTTGCTTTACATTTACGGGGGAGTCGATGACCCGTATGCGCGGATCGGCCGATGCGAATGTGTGCAGCTTTGCGGAACTGCCGTCGGTAGAGGCATCGTTGAAGCATATAAGCTCCCAGTCGGGACTCGTCTGAGCCAATACCGATCCTACCGAACAGTCGAGAAACTGCTCGGCATTATAGACAGGCATTATTATGGAGACTTCAGGGCTTTTCATGACTGAGACACAAAGGTAGTATTTTTCCGCTGAAATATCAATTCAAAAAGCCATCAATATAAATTTAGTTAACGACAGTTAAAATTATGAGATATTATTTATAAATGTGTATTTTTGTAAAATTCCAATCTGAAAGATTAAAAAACATTTACTAAAGTTCGTGTAATAGTAACAATATCGCAAGAACTCGTTCTCAAACCTGATTATCGCAATGTTAAGCATTAAGTTAAAGCATCTGGTGGCTGCCGCTGCGTTATCGGCGGTCTCATTTACGGCAGTTGGGGCTGTCGATCATGCTCCCGTAGGGTGGCATAAGGTGTACAATGACAGTTGTCAGGGTGTGAATCTCGACGAAGCATTGTCATATCTCAAGTCGCGCAAGCTCAAGCCACGTCATGAAATCGTTGTCGGTATAATTGATTCGGGTGTGGACACCGCTTCTGTCGACCTCAAGCCAGCCTTGTGGGTCAATCCTGATGAACGGCTCGACGGGAAGGATACCGATGGAAACGGATATACCGATGATATGCACGGATGGAATTTCCTGGGGACTGGTGACGGCAGTTTCAACATGACAAGCGCAGGCACCGAGGAATTTCGCGAGTTCAAGCGCCTTTACCCCAAATACAAGGATGCTGACAGTGCTACCGTTGCCGACCGTGGCGAATATGACTATTATCGTCTTATGCGCCGTAAGGCCGGTATCGATAGCTACATAATGATGGCGGCATATACAGCCCGAAAGGGAGATTGCTACCGGCTGATAGATTCGATAGGACATGCTAATTTTCCCGAAAAGATGGATACCGTGACAGTGACTCACATGGCGGTATTGCTACCCGATGATGAGAATGTGGCGATGTCGCTCCAGGCTATATTGCCCGATTTCATGCGTCAGGCCAAGGGGGTGACATGGAGTGCGCTGTATGACAAGCACCGCAAGGATCTGGCTCTGATGCAGACACGTCTTGAGGGGATAGAAAAGGATCCTGACAAGCGGTTGTTGATGGGTGATAATCTGAAGGATGCTTCGGATATATATTACGGAAATCCATGTCTTGACGTGGAGGGGTGCGAGCACGGCACCTTTGTGGCCGGAGTGATAGCCGGTCAGGGGATAGGCGAGAAGGAGTGTGCCGGAGTCTGTCCGCATGCCAGGGTGATGATACTCCGCGCAGCCCCCGAGGGAGATGAGTATGACAAGGATATAGCTACTGCCATACGCTATGCCGTGGACAACGGAGCCAAGGTGGTGAACATGAGCATCGGAAAGACCTGTTCGCCCGACAGCGTGATGGTGAGCGATGCGGTGGCCTATGCTCTGGCTCATGATGTGCTCCTGCTTCAGGCAGCCGGCAACAGCCATAAGGATGTCGATGCCACGCCGTATTTCCCTACCGGACGTGATCCCAAGGGAGCGAAATATGCGAATTACATGAGGGTCGGTGCCTCGGATATGGCAGGCGCTCCGGCCGGAATGAGCAATTATGGCAGGAATGAGGTGGATGTGTTCGCTCCCGGAGTGGATATCCGTTCCACCACTGTAGGCAACACTTACATGTATGCCGACGGCACAAGTGTGGCTTGCCCCGTGGCTTCGGGAGTGGCCGCCCTTATCCGCTCATATTTCCCGAAATTGAAAGCCAGGGAGGTGAAGGAGATCCTGGTGAAAAGTTGTCGCAGGAACGATGCTCTCGGCGATATGTGTCGCGGAGGTGGTGTCATTGACGCACTTGAGGCTGTAAAACTTGCATCCAACTATTGAAGTGACCGAGGGTATGAGATACAGTGTGAAGAAAATAGTATGTGCTGTGGCCGGTGTGATGTTGGCCATAGGATCCTTCTCGGCCTCAGCCCGGGTTCCGGAGCATAGTTCCGTTGACTGGACCCGTGCCGAGAACATGTCGGGCGACTCACTTGCTCGTTGCATCAAGGGAAAGAGCCTCTATCCCACATGGATTCACGGCACCTCCTGTTTCTATTACAATGTGAGGGAGGACGACGGTACACATTATTATATAGTGGACGCGCCCACCGGAAAGCGCAGGGATATGATAAGGGATAGGAAGCGCTTTGTAAAGGATTATGCCCGCATGACCGGTGACACCCTTGACCCTAAGGAGCTCACCATCTACGGCCTGGAATTTCCCGAGGGGGACCCGCGGAAATTTATCGTGTCGCACAAGGGCAAGAAGATGGTTTATGACATCGCTTCGGGCCGGCTCCGCGAGCATAAGGATAAGAATAAAGGAAAGCCCGGAGGACATCTAGACGGTTGGACCGATAAGTCACCCAGCAATGCCGACTCTACCCATACGATGATGGGGTGTGGATATGACCTGTATGTGCGCGACAATGCCACCGGAGCGGTGAGACGTCTCACCGATGATGGTAAGGAGGGTGCATCCCACACTTACCGTTGCACCGCCGATACCGTAGTGGGCGGAGTGAACGGCTCGTGGTATGGCAACCGCTTCATGCAGGTGATATACGACAACAGCGACATAAAGGAGATGGGATTCATAGAATCACTCACCGACGGTCGTCCGAAAGTGAATGTGTTCAGGATGCCGATGCCCGGCGATGATGGTGTGAGGCGCGTGAGAGTATATTGGTTCAATGCCGATACGGGCGAGGGTCGCTATGTACCTATAGAGAAGTATCCCGATCAAACGGTGGAGATAGGCTTCAACAATGTGGACGGGGCGGTATTCTTCACCCGCCGTAGCCGTAAAGCCGACCACATCGACCTGTGCCGCATCAATCTTGCCGACGGTAGCGTGACCGAGATTATCACCGAGGAGTGCAAGCCTCACATGAATCTCACGCTGTTCAACTACCGCTTGCTTGACGATGGAAAGGAGATAATATGGTGGTCGGAACGCACTGGCCGAGGCAATTATTACCGTTATGACGGGGATGGCCGACTGCTCAACCGTATCACCGAAGGCGAAAACCTGGTGGCCGGCCGTATCGAGCGCTTAGACTCGGCCCGGCGCTACATGGTGTTTTCCGGATATGGCAATGAACCCGGCATCAATCCCTACTACCGCCATTATTATAAGGTGTCGCTTGACGGCGGAGACCAGCGGTTGCTCACTCCGGGCGACGGCAATCACAGTCTCGCCATCTCGGGAGACGGAGAGTGGGCTATCGATCGGTATTCGAGAGTGGATATGCCCACAGTGATGCAGACGGTGAGCATCAACGAGCCCGGCCGATGCAATGTGGTGGACTCGATGGATGTGAGCGGACTTGTGGCCGCCGGATGGAAGGCCCCGAAATTGTTCTCTGTAAAGGCCGCCGACGGAGAGACCGATCTCTACGGTATGATGTATGTGCCGTCGGATTTTGATCCCGCAAAGAAATATCCTGTGATAAGCAATGTGTATCCCGGTCCGCAGGACGACCAGATAGCCCGCGATTTTGTGGTGGACGACAATGGCAACCAGACATTGGCCGAACTGGGATTCGTGGTGATCAACGCATCATCGCGGGGCAGCTCGCCGTTGCGCGGTCGAGATTTCTACACCTACGGCTACGGCAATCTGCGTGACTATCCGCTGGCCGATGACAAGAACACGATCGAGACCCTTGCCGGACGGTATCCGTTCATCGATCTTGACCGTGTGGGGATATTCGGTCACTCGGGCGGAGCGTTCCAGACCGTTGCAGCGATGCTGACCTATCCCGAGTTCTACAAGGTGGGGGTAGCCGCATCAGGCAACCATGACAACAATATATATATACAATGGTGGGGCGAGGTGTTCCACGGACTCGACGAGACCACCGACAGCGTGACCGGAAAGACCGTGTTCAGGACCGATATACCTACCAATATGGAGCTTGCCGGCAATCTCAGAGGGCGGTTGTTGCTCATAACGGGAGATGTGGACAAGAATGTGCCTCCGTCCAACACCTACCGCCTGGCCGACGCGCTGATCAAGGAGGGGAAGCGCTTCGATATGTTTGTTCTCCCTGGCAAGGATCACGGAGTGATGTGCCCTTATTATCAGAATCTGATAAGGTATTATTTCGTAGACAATCTCCTCGCTCCGGCCAAAACACAGCATAGTAACATTATCAATCATAACTAAGGGATGAGGTCGTCAAGGCCCGAATCCCACAAAAACAGAATCTTTAACCTTATGAACATTTACACTTCAGTCAAGGCACTGCTGTCGGTATGCTTCCTCACCGTGGCATTGACGCTCGCGGCTCAGAAAGCCCAGCCCGATGCTATGGTACAGGTCGACGTGACAGTGGTGGACTCAGAGGGGCAGACACTGCCCGGAGCTACAGTGCAGATTTCAGGCAAGTCGCAGGGTGTGATATCCGATGCCGACGGCCATGTGAGTCTGTGGGTCGACAAGGGCGCACGTATCGAATTCAGATATGTGGGCATGAAGATCGTGTCGATGCGTGTCACAAAACCCGTTAAGGGCACCATCACACTCGAGGATGATTCCTCCCAGCTCGACCAGGTGGTGGTGACCGGATACCAGCGTACCACCAAACGGCGCACCACCGGATCGGTGGCCACTCTTTCAGCCGAGGATCTGAAAGGATCCCCCACCGCCAATCTCGACATGCTCATGCAGGGCAAGGTGGCCGGTATGGACGTGAAGGCTCTTTCGGGCCGTCCGGGCGAATCGGCCAAGGTGCGCATACGCGGAACCAATACCATCACCGGTAATGCCGACCCTCTGTGGGTGGTTGACGGTGTGCCCTTGCAGAAAGATATTCCCGCGATATCCAGCTCTCAGGTGAAGGCCGGTGATTTCAACGACATATTCAGCAACGGTATCTCGGGTATCAACCCCAACGACATCGAGTCGATCACGGTGCTTAAGGATGCTTCGGCGGCCGCTATCTACGGCTCGCGTGCGGCAGGCGGTGTCATCGTCATCACCACCAAGCGTGGCAAGGAGGGCAAACTCAACGTGAGCTATTCGGCCAACGTGTCGATTGTCACCAAGCCGCCTCATGATGCCAACCTCATGAACTCGACCGAGAAACTGGCATGGGAACAGGAGCTGTGGGATGAATTTTCGGCTGACCGAATGGCCCAAGGGCTACGCTACCCGGTGATCGGTGCCGTGGGGCAGATCCGTTCGGGATACGGGAAGTATGCCGGATGGACCACGGAACAGCAGGATGCCGAGATACAGAGGCTCGGCTCGCAGTCGACCGACTGGTTTGGCGAACTGTTCCAGAACTCGGTATCCAACAGTCATTACCTGTCGCTGTCGGGCGGATCGGACAAGACATCCTACTATGTCTCGCTCGGATATGCCAAGAACAACGGTCTGGTTAAGAACACCGACTATGACCGCTACAACATCAACTCGAAACTCGACCTCAAGCCCAACCGCAAACTCAAGATAGGCGTGCAGCTCGACCTGTCGATGCAGGAGTCCAACGGTCCGTCGCTCAATGTGGATCCGTTCAAGTATGCCTACTTCGCCAATCCTTACGAGAGGGTGTACAACGCCGACGGCTCCTATGCCTCTGACAATACCTACAATACCCTGGCTATATCCAACGGCTCGGTGGGCATGATGGAACCTGAGAACGGCTTCAATATCATGCGCGAGATCAACGAGACCTCCTCCAAGAGCAAGAATCTGTCGGCCCAGGCCATCGCCACACTGTCCTATAATATAATAGACAACCTGTCGTTTGAGGGACTTGCATCCTACGGCTATACCGACAACCACACCGACAATGTGAACGGAAAGGGTACATACGCCGCATGGAAGGACAGGCCGTTTGAGACCTCGCTGACCTCGAAACGCTCGTATGGCTCGATCACACAGACCTCGGCCTACAACACAAGCTACAATCTGCGCGGACACTTCCTGTACAGCAACACGTTTGCCGATGATCACTACATTAGCGCCCTTGCAGGTGCCGAGATACGCGGACAGTATGCCAAGAGTATCTATGAGAAGCGTTACGGATATGATCCCGTGACGGGAAATTCATCATTCCCTGTATATCCCGAGGGGACTAATGTGGATTACTCCACCCTGCTGTCGTATGCCAAGATCATGGACGGACTTTCGGGCCAGAGCAGGGAAAAGACCACATTCGCATCCTTCTATCTCACGCTCGATTATGTGCTCAAGAACCGCTACATACTCAGCCTCACAGGCCGTACTGACGGCTCCAATAATTTCGGTAGCGACGAGCAGTTCAACCCCACCGGATCGGTCGGCCTGTCGTGGAACGTAGATCAGGAGTCGTTCATGCAGTCTCTTAAGCCCGTGTTTAGCACCCTGTCGGTACGCGCGGCGATGGGTTATACAGGAAATATCAATAAATCGGTGTCACCCCAGTTGGTGATGGATTATCTGAGCAATTTCCGTAATCTGGGCAATTTCTTTTTCCGCATAGGTGACATCCACAATGCTCCCAACCCGCGCCTGCGTTGGGAGAAGACAAGAGACATGAAAGTGTCGCTCGACATGGGATTCTTCAACGACCGTCTGCGCGTGCAGGGCGAACTCTACGACCGCCGTACACGTGATGCCGTGTCGTCAGTGCCGGTGGTATATACAACCGGATTCGGAACACAGACATTCAATACCTCCGAACTTCTCAACCAGGGAGCCGAGCTGAGCGTGAGCGCCACTGCGTTCAGCAACCGTGACTGGAGAGTGTCGCTGTCGGCCAATATCGCATGGAACCGCAACAAGCTGCTCAAGTACAATCCTCCTACAACGAGCATGTTTGACAGCAATTATGAGGGATATCCCATCGGTGCCATAATAAGCGGACATGTACTCGGCATCGACCGTAAGCTCGGTATATATGCCTACGAGGTGCGCCCCGACGTGAATATGTCGACAGCTGCCGACCGTGGCAAGAGCAATAACTACGCCTTCTACCTGGGCACGAGCAATGCCCCCACCAATGGCGGTTACTCAGTCTCGGTGGGTTATAAGAAAGTGACACTGAGCATGGGCGGATCGTTCTCATGGGGAGGAAAGATCCTTAACAATATCTCATGTCCCGTGGGATATTCGACGCTCAACGGATCGGTGGTCGAGAGCATCCCCACTCAGGAAAATGACCTCTACACCAACTTCCTGAATGTGACCAAGGACCGCGTGAACCGCTGGACTCCGTCCAACCCCATCACCAACGCTTATCCCCGCATCATCGATGCTTATGGTGAGAAGCTCGGCCTTGACCGCTACATGGTGACAAGCGATAAGATAACCCGCGCTTCCATGATGGAGAATGTGTCGTATTTCAAGCTCGGATCCATCATGCTCACCTACTCGATGGATTACGCATGGCTCAAGAGAGCTTTCATCAACTCCATAACGCTCTCGGGTGGTGTGAGCAACGTGTTCACCATCACCAATTACGACGGTATCGATCCGGAGACTCCCGGTGCGGTATATCCTCAGCCACGCACTTACTCCATGGGACTTTCAGTAAACTTTTAACCGAAACTACAACATGAAGATATATAGAATTTTTTCCGGGATGGCGCTGGCATTGGCAATGGCCTCGTGCAGCAATTATCTCGATGTGAAGCCCTACGGAAAGGTGATCCCCACCACTGCCGAGGAGTTTTCGGCTCTGCTCAACAGCGATCTGGATGCCATCGATCAGGGCAACACCAATTATATGGTGCCTAATTTCTCGCACACGGCCTTAAGCCTTGATGCAGAGTTCAGCGATAATTTCGAGGTGTGCCTCACCTCCAGTTCAAGCAGTGCGATAAGTATGCTCCGGTCGTATGTGGGCGATGTCATATCCAAAAACAATACCGATGCCATCTACAGCGGTCTGTATGAAGTGGTGCGCAACTGCAATATTGTACTCACCGAGATGGAGGAGCGAGGCACCGAGGAGGCCGACAAGATGCTGGCGCTTGCCTATGGTATGCGTGGCGTGGCCTATTACCAGCTGATGCGCTATTTCTGCGAGGCCCCTGAGGCCGGAAATATGTCGGGACAGCTCGGTTTGCCTTTGGTCGAGGTGTTTGACATGGAGGCTACTCCTGCCCGGAGCACTATGGCCCAGACTGTGTCATTTATCGAGAATGATCTGAAAATGGCGCTGTCGATCCACATGACCGATGGTGACTACCGGTTTACCGACGATGTGATCACCGGCTACCTGTGCCGCTTGTATTTTTGGACTCAGCAGTGGGACAAGGCTCTTCCGCTGGCTCAGGAACTGTTGCGCAAATATCCGTTGCTGAACGGAGAGGAGTATGTGGCGATGATGATGACTGTAGGTCAGCTCAGTGGAAATCAGCTGATAAAGGCTTACCGCTCGGCATCGGGCAACAATCAGACCACCGAGGGAGCTCTGACCGCGCTGTCGACCCGCCCGGTGAGCGTGAGGATGCTTAATTGCTTTTATGGCGATGAAAAGAATACCGATGTGCGCTATGACCTGTGTTTCAACGCCAAGCGTCAGGCCAAGAATAAGATATTCTGTGGCATGAGAGCCGCCGAGTTTGCACTCATTGAGGCTGAATGTCTCTACCATATGAATCAGCCCGACGAGGCGTTGAAGTCCATCAACCGGTTGCGCTCCAACCGCATAGCCGGGTACACCGACATGAAGATGGATGAGATCCCCGCCGTGCCGGCAAGCGAGATCATAGAAAAGGATGCCACCGGAGCCGAGCTTACTCCGCTCATGGGGCTGATACTCAGCGAGCGACGCAAGGAGCTGTTTCTTGAGGGAGACCGGTTCTTTGAGCTTAAGCGCAATGGAGCGCCCGAGTTTTCATCGTATAACAACGGTGTGAAATACACTACCCGCAGTTATATGTACACTTTCCCGATCCCTGTCAGGGAGTTTGACATTACCAATAATCTGGTACAGAATCCGGGTTACACAGAAGTTATAAACAAATAAAAGACTGTCAAGATGAAAAAACATATAAATGATGCTTTCCTGATACTCGCCGTAGTAGGTGCCGGAATTGTGATGGGAGCATGTGAGAAAGTGGATGAGATGCCACCCTACAAGGAATCATCGGCATCCAAGGCTTATAAATTGCCTGACCCGACCGTGATGACGGCCGATGAGGTAGCCGAGTTCAATGCTATCAAGGCCGAATACGAGGCGGCCACAAAGTAATAGTGTGTCCAACATGACGCTAAAAACAGAGTGATTATGAGATATATGAAATATAGATTTGCATTGTTGTCACTGATTCTGGGACTGATGCCGGTGCTGGTGTCGTGCTCCGATGATGACAGTGATAGCGGACAACTGCCTCAGATATTCATCGAACAGCCTTACTATTCGATGGCCAAGGGGCAGGTTGAGATCAAAGTGGAAGCTGATGTTGCTCCCGGCCAGGATGTGGCGATACCGGTGAAATTTGCAGGCACAGCTGTACGCGATATTGATTTCACAGTCGAAAATTCCGAGATCGTGATCAAGGCAGGTGAGACCGAGGGATCGTTGGTGATATCGAGAGTCACGGAAAATATTCCAGATGATGATCTGGAGCTGTTCATCAACCTTGCCGGAGCTCCCGCCGGATATCAGCTCGGACTCATGAATTATGCTACGGTAAATATGCTCGGCAACAACGGCTATGTGATGTCGTTCAAGGAGCCCGAGGGTACCGTGGGACTGGATGGTGAGTTCAAGATTGTGCTTTACGACATGAAGGGAAGCATCTACCGTCCCAAGGCCGATGAGTATTTCGGAATAGTCATTGATGAGGAACTTTCTACCGCTGTCGAGGGCGAGCATTATGAAATGCCCGACGGACATGTGATAAAGTATGCCAGCGGAGCAAGAGAAGGCGTGCTGAAAATAAATATGCTCAAGGTGGAGCCCGGACATGACAGGATAGTGATGCGCTTGGACGACAAGGATGGATATGCCAACGGCAACGTTCCGGCCATGACCGTTACTATCAAGGGTCCGGATGTCTATAACGGCACATGGGTGTTTGACCACTTCGACCTGGACGACGTGCTCATGTATGCCGACTGGGGCAGCATGGTGAATCCTGAACTCGCTCCTACAGGATCGTCGGCCGACAAGCTGATATTCTCGGGCGATTCCTATCTTAAATATCAGTTCACTCCCCAGTTGTCGGGTGACCTCAAAAAGTATTTCGGTACCGAGGCCCGCGAGGTAACATTCCTTATGGAAGATAAGGAATTCAGGGATCAGAGCGGTAACTATCCCAAGTTCACACGTCTTAAATTCCCCGGAATAAATTATTCGTTCTCAAGCAAGCAGTCCGATATACGTGATGCCCAGATAGGCTTTAAGCTTAAGGACATCGACGGCAAGGAATATCTGGAATGTTGGATTGGTGACTGGTGTCCGCTCGAGGATGAGTTCGGTGGCGAGCTGTGCTGGTGGATCTACGATGAGACCAATCTGTGGGGAATGGCTCCGATCCGTGTATATTTCACTCGTGAATAGGATGTTGTAGTTTCCGGTCAGGAATAAATAATCGATGCGCGTCTCAACTTTTTTGAGTCGCGCATCGTTTTTTTGAGTAACTTTGCACCACCGAAGATGTGTATTTATGGAATCGATCAAGAATATATTCAAGATAGGTCACGGCCCGTCGAGCAGTCACACGATGGGACCGTTGAAGGCCGCGCAGGAATTTCTATCAGTTACCCCGGGAGCCTCGGCCCGCAGGGTCACGCTCTATGGCTCGCTTGCTGCCACCGGGCGCGGTCACCTCACGGACAAGGCCATCCTCGGTGTGCTCACACCCGATGCTCCGTGTGAGATCGTGTGGTTGCCTGAGGTATTTCTCCCGTTTCATCCTAACGGAATGAAGTTTGAGGCTCTTGACAATGACGGCAATATGACCTTCAGCGAGACCTACTACAGTATAGGTGGCGGTGACATTCTCAAGGAAGGGGAAAGCCGTGAGGGTGCCTCGCGTCAGGTCTACGACATGCACACGATAGCTGACATTCAGAAATGGTGCGAGTCCACGGGATCGAGCTTTTGGGAGTATGTCGACAAGTGCGAGGGACCCGGTATATGGGATTACCTGCGTGAAGTGTGGCGCGTGATGAAGGCCGCAGTCGAGCGTGGCATAGAGGCCGAGGGGGTATTGCCCGGCGGACTGGGAGTGCGTCGCAAGGCTGTGAGCTACTATGTACATGCTTCGGGTTACAGCAACAGTCTGAAAAGCCGTGGCCTGGTGTATGCCTATGCTCTTGCCGTGAGCGAGGAGAATGCCTCGGGTGGAGAGATTGTCACGGCTCCCACATGCGGCTCGTGTGGCATAGTCCCGGCAGTGCTGTATCACTTGCACACCTCCAAGGATTTTTCCGAGAAACGCATACTCAGGGCATTGGCCACGGCTGGCCTGTTTGGCGCTGTGGTCAAGAATAATGCCTCGGTCTCGGGCGCCGAAGTTGGATGCCAGGGCGAGGTGGGTGTAGCCTGTGCCATGGCGGCCGCGGCGGCATCGCAATTGTTTGGTGGCACGCCGGCTCAGATAGAGTATTCGGCTGAGATGGGACTTGAACATCACCTGGGACTTACATGTGACCCGGTGTGTGGAATGGTGCAGATACCGTGTATCGAGCGTAATGCCTATGCCGCCGCCAGAGCATTGGATGCCAATCTCTACTCGTCATTCTCGGATGGCAAACATTCAGTGAGCTTCGACCGTATCGTGGAGGTAATGAAGCAGACCGGACACGACTTACCGTCGCTCTACAAAGAGACCTCCCAGGGTGGACTTGCGGTGATAAATTAGGATAAACTCAAATTAAGAAAAATCTTTTATCAGTAATGGTAAAAGGTAGAAAAATAATCTGAGCTACGGATCCGTCAGGCGAATTTCCGTAGCTCATTTCTTTTTTTCTGTGGCTATTAAGGTTAAATTGTACGAATTGTCGATATTGAATTGTCATTTTTCTATAAAATATTATACGATATATAAGATTTTGTTAGATAAATGCGTATCTTTGCATGATATTTTTAATAATCAGTATTTAAACAAACAATTTCTAAGTACCGCAACAGTCAGATGAACAATGACCAGATAAAGGTGATGTTTGCTCAGGAAGAACACTGCAAGTATGCTGAGCAGATAGTAAACCTCATCTATGAATCGGCCTTGCAGCGTGGCACCGGCATAGCCCGGCGCTCGCCTGAGTACATCGCCCAGAAGATTAAGGGCGGTAAGGCTGTAGTTGCTCTCTGTGACGACCGTCTGATCGGGTTCAGTTACATAGAGAGTTGGGAACATGGTGATTATGTGGCCACTTCGGGCCTCATTGTCGATCCTGAGTTCCGACGATTGGGGCTGGCTGCGCGTATCAAGGCAAAGACATTCGAGCTTGCACGACTTAGATTTCCTTTCGCGAAGATCTTCTCCATCACCACTTCGCTTCCCGTGATGAAGCTGAATTCGCAGATGGGTTATCGCCCGGTAACATTTTCGGAACTCACTGATGATGAGGAGTTCTGGGCCGGATGCAAGGGATGTGTCAACTATGACATCCTTCAGCGCAACAACCGTCGCATGTGCCTGTGTACAGGTATGCTCTACGATCCTAAGGCCAAGCTTGAGCGTCCCTCCAAGAGCCGTCCTTACATGATGTGGATCAAGAACAGGCTTGCAAAACTCTTCAAGCATTGATTCACCTCTGATTTTCATTCTTTTAACTTATTGATTTTACTCACCTTGGGCGAGTTGTATCCAATCCGATAGGGAGGATTGTATACAGCCCACCCGCAACATACTATATAAAAATGAAAAAGAAAGTAGTTCTCGCCTTCAGTGGCGGTCTCGACACCTCGTTTGCCGCCAAGTATCTCTCGGAAGACCTCGGATATGAGGTACACACCGCGATAGCCAACACCGGAGGCTTCGGCCCCGAGGAGCTCGAGCGTATCGAGAAACGGGCCATGGATCTGGGAGCGGCCTCCCATGCCACCCTCGATGTGACAGGCGACTATTACGACAAGAGCATCCGCTACATGATAGCCGGCAATGTGCTCCGTAACGGCACTTATCCCATATCGGTGTCGTCGGAGCGTATATTCCAGGCGATAGCCATCATCGAGTATGCCAAGAAGATCGGAGCCGACGCTGTGGCTCACGGATCGACAGGTGCCGGAAATGACCAGGTGCGTTTCGACCTTACATTCCAGATCCTGGCTCCCGAGATCGAGATCATAACCCCTACACGCGACATGACTCTCACCCGCGAGTATGAGATCGACTATCTGCGCAAGCATGGCATCGAGGCTGACTACAAGAAGATGGAGTACTCCATCAACAAGGGCCTTTGGGGCACAAGTATCGGTGGTAAGGAGACATTACATTCCGAGCAGACTCTGCCCGACAGCGCATATCCCAGCCAGGTGACAGCCGACGGCGAGGAGAAGATGACCATAACATTTGACAAGGGTGAAGTAGTTGCTGTCAACGGCAAGGAGTATGCCGACCGTATCGAGGCTATCCGTGAGGTAGAGCGTCTGGGCGCACGTTACGGCATCGGCCGTGACATGCACATAGGCGACACTATAATAGGTATAAAGGGCCGTGTTGGATTTGAGGCTGCAGGCCCCATGCTCATCATCGCCGCCCACAAGATGCTCGAGAAGCATACACTGACCAAGTGGCAGCAGTACTGGAAGGACCAGATAGGCACATGGTATGGAATGTTCCTCCACGAGTCGCAGTATCTGGAGCCGGTGATGCGCGACATGGAGAAGTTCCTCGAGAACTCCCAGCGCAATGTGTCGGGTACGGTAGAGATCACTCTCCGTCCGCTCGGCTACACACTCGTGGGTGTGGATTCTCCTTTTGATCTCATGAAGACCGATTTCGGTGAATATGGAGAGGTCAACAAGGCATGGAGCGCCGACGACGTTAAGGGATTCACCAAGATCCTCGGCAACCAGATGAAGATATACCACAATGTGCAGAAGCGCAACGGCCTGGCCGAGTAAGTCACCACTCACACCTTAATATAACGACGATATGATTAAAGCCGGAATTATAGGCGGCGCGGGCTACACAGCCGGCGAACTGCTCCGACTGCTCATAAACCATCCCGGGGTGGAGGTGGCGTTTGTCCACTCCACAAGCAATGCCGGTGCTCCTGTGTCAGATGTTCATGAGGGACTCGTGGGTGAGACGGATCTCACATTCGCTTCGGAGTATGACCTCTCGGCCTGCGACGTGCTGTTTCTCTGTCAGGGACACGGTTTCAGCCGTAAGTTCTGGGAGGATAACGAGAAGCCTGCCGGACTCAAGGTCATAGATCTTGCCCAGGATTACCGCGATGAGAGCGACGGATACGTCTACGGACTACCTGAGGTGAAGCGCGATGCAGTGCAGGCTTGTGATCTGCTGGCCAATCCCGGATGTTTCGCCACTGCCATCCAGTTGGCGCTGCTTCCGTTGGCGGCTGCCGGAAAGCTCGACGGTGAGGTGCATGTGACCGGTATCACCGGCTCGACCGGAGCGGGAGTAAAGCCCGGAAGCACCACCCACTTCTCGTGGAGAAACAATAATATGTCGGTCTACAAGGCTTTCGAGCATCAGCATCTCAAGGAGATCAAGCAGACGTTGTCGGCCCTGCAGGGGGGCAAGGAGCCTGAGATCAGTTTCATACCAGTGCGTGGCGATTTTGCCCGTGGTATATTCGTGATGGCCGATATCACCACTCCGATGAGTATAGATGAGGCTGTGGCGCTCTACAAGGATTTCTATGCCGATGCGGCGTTCACACATGTATCGGACCGTCCTGTAGATCTTAAGCAGGTGGTGAATACCAATAAATGTGTGATCTCGCTTGAAAAACATGGCGACAAATTGTTAATACTAAGTGCTATCGACAATCTCCTGAAGGGAGCCTCAGGTCAGGCGGTGCAGAACATGAATCTGATGTTCGGCCTGCCCGAGAAAGAGGGACTTGCCCTTAAGCCGTCGGCATTTTGATAATTTCCGGCAAGCCGGGCGGGGATTGGCGATTCTTATGATGGCTGATTGCCGTGAATATATTTTTGATTGAAAAAAAGATGAATTTATTTGACGTATATTCGCTATATGACATAGAGCCGGTGAGCGGCAAAGGATCCTATGTCTATACTGCCGACGGCACCGAGTATCTCGATCTCTACGGTGGTCATGCCGTGATTTCTATAGGCCATGCGCATCCCCGCTATGTCGCAGCCGTGAGCGAGCAGGTGGGTAAGCTCGGGTTCTATTCCAATTCGGTGAAGAACTCCCTGCAGATGAAGCTTGCCGAGAAGCTGGGCCGTCAGAGCGGTTACATGAGCTATTCGCTGTTTCTGTGCAATTCAGGGGCCGAGGCCAATGAGAATGCTATGAAACTGGCCTCGTTTGCCACGGGACGCTCCAAGATCCTGGCCTTTGACCGCGCGTTTCATGGCCGTACTTCCGGAGCCGTGGCTGTGACCGATAATCCCAAGATACAGGCTCCGTTCAATGCCACTGAAAACGTGGAGTTCGTAGCGCTTGGCGACCTTGATGCCGTGCGTCGTAAACTCGCCACCAAGGAGTTTGCCGCCGTGATCATCGAGGGAATTCAGGGTGTAGCCGGAATACGTATGGTGGCCGATGATTTCCTGCGCCAGTTGCGCACCGTGTGCGACAATACCGGCACGCTCATGATTCTCGACGAAATACAGTCGGGCTACGGACGCACCGGCCAGTTCTTTGCCCATCAACATGCCGGAGTGCGTCCCGATATGGTGACGTGCGCCAAGGGTATTGCCAACGGTTTCCCTATGGGAGCCGTGCTGATCTCACCCGACATAGAGGCTCGTAAAGGTATGCTCGGCACCACGTTTGGTGGTAATCATCTGGCATGTGCGGCCGCGATAGCTGTCCTTGATGTGATGGCCGAGGAGCATCTGGTGGAAAATGCCGCCGAAGTGGGCAAGTATCTGCTTGACAGTCTCGAAGAGATGGCCCGCAACACCGATGAGATCGTCGAGGTGCGTGGCCGTGGACTCATGATAGGCATAGAGATAAAGGGCAATGCCGGAGCATTGAGAAAGCAATTGCTTTTCGGCAACAAGATATTCACCGGAGGTGCCGGAGAGCACACCGTGAGATTGCTTCCGGCACTTGGACTCACGAGAGAGCAGGCTGATGTATTCCTCAAAAATTTCAAACAATTAATAACCGGTCAGAAAGATGCGTAATTTCACCAACGTAAATGATATAGGGCCACTCGACCTGGCCGTGAAGGAGGCTCTTGAGGTCAAGGCCAACCGTTTCGGATATACCGATCTGGGCAAGAACCGCACGTTGCTCATGATATTTTTCAACTCCTCGTTGCGTACTCGTCTGAGCACACAGAAGGCTGCCATGAATCTCGGCATGAACGTGATGGTGCTCGATGTAAACCAGGGAGCCTGGAAACTCGAGACCGAGCGCGGAGTGATAATGGACGGTGACAAGGCCGAGCATCTGCTCGAGGCTATCCCCGTGATGGGATCCTATTGCGACATTATAGGTGTGCGCTCTTTCGCCGGACTCAAGGATAAGGCCGAGGATTATGAGGAGCGTGTGATCTCACAGTTCATCAAGTACTCGGGCCGTCCGGTATTCTCGATGGAGGCCGCCACGCGCCATCCGTTGCAGAGCTTTGCCGACCTTATCACTATCGAGGAGTTCAAGACCAAGCCCCGCCCCAAGGTGGTGATGACATGGGCGCCTCATCCCCGTGCGCTCCCTCAGGCTGTTCCCAACTCGTTTGCCGAGTGGATGAACGCCACCGATTATGATTTCGTGATCACTCACCCCGAGGGTTACGAGCTTGATCGGCAGTTTGTAGGCAACGCCCGTGTGGAGTACGATCAGCGCAAGGCGCTCGAAGGAGCCGATTTTGTCTATGCCAAGAACTGGTCGGCCTATGCCGATCCAAATTATGGCAAGGTGCTGTCGACCGACCGTTCATGGACTGTCGATGCCGAGAAGATGGGCCTTACCGACAATGCTTTCTTCATGCACTGTCTGCCTGTGCGCCGCAATATGATCGTGACTGATGATGTGATCGAGTCGGAGCGCTCCATAGTGATACCCGAGGCCGCCAACCGTGAGATCTCGGCTCAGGTAGTAATAAAGCGTCTTCTTGAAAGCCTATGAGTGAGATGACTGTGCCTGTCTCCGGTGATATCACTGTAGTTAAGATCGGAGGCAATATAGTGGACAATCCTGAAGCGCTGGCCCGCTTTGTCAAGGATTTTGCCTCGCTTCCGGGACGCAAGATATTGATTCATGGCGGAGGCAAGGAGGCCACGCGCCTCAGCACCCGCCTGGAGATCCCCACTACCATGATCGAGGGTCGCCGTGTGACCTCAAGGGAAACTCTCGATGTTGTCACCATGGTATATGCCGGTCTTGTCAACAAGCGCATCGTGTCGATGCTTCAGGCCGAGGGGTGTGATGCCCTCGGTCTCAGCGGAGCCGATGGAAATGCTATCCGTGCCACCCGCCGTGAGGCCAAGCCTGTGGATTACGGTTTCGTGGGAGATATAGCTCCCGAGGGGGTGAACACTTCCCTGATGGGAGCTTTGCTCGATGCCGGCATCACTCCGGTGTACTGTGCCATCACTCATGACGGTAACGGCACGCTTCTCAATTGCAATGCCGACACCATAGCGTCGTCGGTAGCGATCGGAGCCTCGCGTCTCGCACCTGCCGATCTCGTGTATTGTTTCGAGCAACCCGGCGTGATGGAGGACATCGACCGTCCGGATTCACTCATCCCTCGCATAACTCCCGCAGACTATGCTTCTCTCAAGGAGCGCGGTGTCGTCAACAAGGGAATGATCCCCAAACTCGATAATTCGTTCCATGCTATCGGAGCAGGGGTGAGGAGCGTGATAATAAAACATGCCGCGAATCTCACCAATGATACCGGCACAATCCTCTCGGCTGAATGAACATCGACAAGGAAATAGAGCTTCTGAGCCGCATGGTGGCCATGCCCTCTTTCTCCAGGCAGGAGGATGGCACGGCCACGATCATATATGATTACCTTGCCGCTGCGGGAGCTGATCCTCGCAGGTGTGGCAACAATGTGTGGGCTCTTTCGGAAAATTTTGATCCGTCGCTCCCCACGCTTATGCTAAATTCTCATCACGACACTGTGAAGCCGGCTGCTTCCTATACCCGCGATCCGTTCAGTCCCACCGTTGAGGGTGGAAAGCTGTATGGACTTGGGAGCAATGATGCCGGAGCCTCGGCGGTGTCACTGATAAGCGCGTTTCTTGCACAGCGTGGAGGTACAAGGCCGTTCAATCTGCTTCTGGCCATAACGGCAGAGGAGGAGGTGGGCGGTGAGAACGGCATGAGAGCGTTCCTGCCGATGCTTGCCGATGAGGGGATCACTATCGATTGTGCTATCGTGGGTGAGCCTACCAGTATGCAACCGGCGGTGGCCGAGCGCGGACTCGTGGTGCTCGATTGTGTGACCAAAGGTGTGACCGGACATGCGGCACGAGGCGAGGGTATAAACGCCATATACCGTGCCATGGAGGATATAGATCTGCTCAAGGCTTACGAGTTCCCCTCGGTTTCTCCTGTGCTGGGGCCTGTGGGGCTTAATGTGACCCAGATAAATGCCGGATGGCAGCACAATGCCATACCCGATGAATGTAAATGGGTGGTGGATATACGCACTACCGATGCGCAGTCCAATGAGGAGGTGGTGGAGATGTTGCGCTCGTGCGTGAGGTGGAGCACTCTCACTCCGCGTTCCACGCGTGTGCGCGCCTCGGTGATCGACAGCGGTCATCCGCTTGTGGTGGCCGCCACCGGCATGGGACTGAAACCGTTTGTCTCGCCCACCACAAGCGATATGTCGCTAATGCACGATTTCCCGTCGCTCAAGATAGGGCCCGGACAATCGTCGCGCAGCCATTCGGCCGATGAATACATCCTTCTCAGCGAAATAGCCGAGGGGATAGATATGTATAATAGAATTATATCAATGTTGAACTTTCAGGTGGGGACACCATCCTGATATCCGATCCATCCTATGAAACTTTGGAGCAAAGGCTTTGAGCCTGATAAAATGATAGAACAGTTCACAGTAGGTAACGACCGTGAGCTTGATCTGCGTCTGGCCCGCTATGATGTGCAGGGCTCGATGGCACATATACGTATGCTTGAGAGTATCGGTCTGCTGAAAGCCGATGAACTCGAGGTATTGCTGAAAGCTCTCGGCGAGATCGCCGAAGTGATCGAGCGTGGAGAGTTTCGCATCGAGGAAGGCGTTGAGGATGTACACTCCCAGGTAGAGTTCATGCTCACGGCCAAGCTCGGCGATATAGGCAAGAAGATCCATTCGGGACGTTCGCGCAACGATCAGGTGCTTGTCGACCTCAAGCTATTCATGCGCGATGAGCTCAAGCATATCGCCGAGGCTGTCGAGAGACTGTTTCACCGTCTCCAGGAATTGAGCGAGGAACACAAGGATAAGCTTATGCCTGGATACACCCATCTGCAGGTGGCGATGCCCTCGTCGTTCGGCCTGTGGTTTGGCGCTTATGCCGAGTCGCTTGTCGATGACATGCAGATGCTTGTGGCCGCCTATAATGTCGCCAACCAGAATCCTCTCGGCTCGGCTGCCGGATATGGATCATCATTCCCGCTTGACAGGGAGATGACCACTCGCTTGCTTGAGTTTGAGACGTTGCATTACAATGTGGTGGCCGCGCAGATGTCGCGTGGCAAGACCGAGCGTGCGGCCTCGATGGCGATAGCTTCGATAGCTTCGACCCTCGGGCACATGGCGATGGATGTGTGTATGTGGATGTGCCAGAATTTCGGGTTCGTATCGTTCCCCGACGAGCTTACTACCGGATCATCCATCATGCCTCACAAGAAGAATCCCGATGTGTTTGAGATAATGCGTGGCAAGTGCAACCGTCTGCAGTCCATCCCTAACGAGATAGCTCTGCTCACAGCCAATCTGCCTCTCGGATATAACCGCGATCTGCAGTTGCTCAAGGATATAATCTTCCCGGCATCGACCGAGCTGATCGAGTGTCTCGACATGGCCGACTTCATGTTGCAGCATATAAGAATCAAGGATGGTATAGTGGAGGATCCCCGTTACGACTATCTTTTCACTGTGGAGGAAGTGAACCGTCTGGTGCTCGACGGAATGCCGTTCCGTGAGGCCTACAAGAAGGTAGGACAGGAGGTGCAGGAAGGTTCCTACCGCCCTGTACGCGAGGTGAACCACACTCATGCCGGTAGCATAAGCAATCTGTGCAACAAAGAAATAGCTGACAAGTTCCGTAAGGTTGCCGGCGAGATCATCCCTCAGAAAGTATAGAGTATAGGAATTAGACCAGAGTTGTTGTGGCTCTTGCAGTGCCAGCTTGCGGTAAAATAACAGGGGAGACATTGATCAAGGGATCTACGCAATATACAATTGTTATATGATAGGTCCATAGATCTTTTTTATAGGTATAATGGCTCCTGCCCTCACGGGTGGGAGTCATTTGATTTTGTATTGATGTAGCAGTATGTCAAGGGGCTCTTGCCGAGCGTTTATTTCAGCCTTACGGCTGAAAGGTTATAAGGTTATGGGGTTAGGAGGTTATTGGTTGTTTAGGAGTTTATTGGTTTATAAGTTTAAGGGCATGTTCTTTTTTACCATGAACACAATCCGCTGACATGCCCGGGACTATTATTCCATTTTTTCCTATTTACCTGTTGTATTGTTTTTTGTAACCTTTTTCTGTAACTTCATTCTGTAACCTTATTGCTGGTTCCGGGTGGAACTGCGGAGGTCGGCTCTCCGCTTAAGTGGGTATGGGGGGTGGGAGATCAGGTGCATCGTCCGCTGTGAGGCCGGGCGGGCCCTCTCGGGTGGGCAGGCTCCAGCGGAGGATGGACATTGGGTCGGTGAGCACAATCACTG
>JAMPHR010000006.1 GCA_023663345.1 Paenibacillus sp.
CCGATTTCAAACCCCTCGAATTCGAGGGGTTTAGAAAAGAAGCGGGCTTAAATGCTTTTCATCAGATGAGCGTGTTGGAGAGTGGCGACAATGACCGTAAACTTTTGAAATAAAACACACGATGATAAAGTATATCGAGAAAGGAGACATATTCAATATCAGTGGCGTAAACAGCTATGCCCACGGATGTAATTGTGCCGGAGCGATGGGCAAAGGAATTGCTTTGCAGTTTCGTAGCAAATACCCGGAGATGTATTCGGAATATAAAGCGATGTGCAGGGATGGGATTTATAAACCCGGCGATGTTTTCGATTACAATTATGGGAACGGACACATATATAACCTTGGCACACAGGCTACCTGGAGAACAAAAGCACGTATAGAATATATCGAGCGGTCGATTAAAGCGATGCTTGAATTAGCTGTGAAGGACAATGTGACAAAAATCGCTCTCCCTGCTATTGGTGCCGGATTGGGTGGCTTGAAATGGGATGATGTGAAAGATGTTCTGAATAGAGTGTCTGCCGATTATCCAACCATCGACTTATATATTGTGGAAGCCTACCAAAGCAACATCCCCATATCTGAATAATTGGATCCCAAGTATTTTCAACTCGTAAAATGAGGCCGTTACAATCGTGTGGTACAATGAGAGTACAAAAGCGATGTTATTTATCTGCCTTTAGCGAAAAGGAGGTAAGAAATGGGGCTGATAAAAAACGTCCCGAATTTCGCAAAACAGTTGATAATGTTGCTATTACCGATTATTTAGATTATCTTTGCTACTGAACCAAATAACCGATAGTGTATGGCGAAAAAACTCACTCTCCTTACTTTGCTTGTAAGCATCGCCCTTGCAGTTGCAGTAACCGCATGTGGTAATATAAGCACCACCAAAACCGAAAAGGTTAAAGGTGTGGAAGTAATATTTTCGGTAGAAGAAATAAATAAGGAAGAATTTGAACGTGCTGAAAATAGTCAGCAAAAATATGCTTATACTTATTTTTGCGATAGCGTTGTTGAAAACGATATTACACGCATAATTGTATCAGACGTTCGTACCCGATTTGAACGAATGGATAGTTCACAAAGAGAGGATTACGACATACCTCTTGGAGGTGATGAATATGAAAATCTGTTTCATACGAGCTCTTTAACTTACGCAAAAAAGTTGGGGATATATGGATTTATGTTACCTACTATACATGATTGTGAATTACATTGTTACAATGCGCGAACAGGCAAGTATTTAGGGAATATAATATTGCCTTTTGCTATTTCTCCAAAAGGTATAATGGTTGCTCAAAAACAGCACGATTGTGATGTGCCGCTTGATTTACACTTTTACATTCATAGTCAAGATTATGTATATGAAAATTTTAGTTTTATATATAACGGTATAAATGGCGAAGCTGTGGTTGATTATTATACTTCACAAGAATTGGAATTGCCTGTGACCTCGTTTTTTGTCGGTGACAATCTATTGTATATATCACTCTATAAGGTTGCAAGACCGACTGATACAGATTTGGTATATCTAAAAATAACATTACCAGACATAAAGTGATTTTATGCAACGAAACGACGGGAGATGTTGCGAGTGAGGACGTTGCTGACGGTGTCGGTAACGTCGCGCCAGAGGCTATCGGTGTAGGAATCTGTCTAAATCCGCTGTGATTGAGGAATAATAGTTAACTTTGCGTATGGCAAACCCAATTAATATATATGTCAGCGTTTCCAAAAGTTTGTTATTGACTTTGGGATTTGTTGTGTTTGCCCTTATGGTATATGTAGCACTTAAAAATGCCAGTATCGCTAAAATTATTATAGGTGGAATATGTGAATTGGTATCTATTATAGGTTTCGGATTTTCTCTATATGTACTTTGGTGGGCTTTGAAGAAAAGGCCTGTAATTAGAATTTATAATGACAGAGTAGTGAATTACACGCTATTCACCGGGTGGCAGACTATTTATTTTTGTGATGTGGAGATATTCACGGTAATAAAGGTATCAGGAGTTCAAATTATTCAAGCGCATTTCTTGAATAATTTGTTTCAAGCCGATAAATCACTGAATACAGGTCTTATAGGCAACAAGAATAAAGTTTGTGATTTACTCAATGAAAAACTGAATGATTATGAAGCCGTTGAATAAAAAATTATTTTGGCTTATTTGGGGCGTGTGCTTGTGGTGTTTTATTTTTTTAAGTACAACTAATCATGGGCGCGGTGAAGCAGGTGGGCGTCTTATGCTATTCAGTCAATTGTTCTTAATTGGAGCAACAGCTTTATGCTCCTGTTATAGTAAGAGAACAGCATTGACAAATCTTATAGTCGCCGTTATTTTTAATGCGGTACTATTCTTAGGTTTGTTTGCGAGCCATGGTGAAGGCACATGTTTGCTTCTGATGATTTCGATATTGTTTATCAATGTTTGTCAGGGTATAGGTTTATTAGTGTACCTGTTAATAAACTGGCTCAAAAATAAATCTATGTAACGAAGCAACTAATTATGGCGAATTCGCCACAATTAGAAATCAGTCAGGTCTAAACAGTTTTAAGATAAGCGTCAAGGAGTTTGTGGCACGAACCAATGCTATATCACTTCAAGCCAAAGCAGGACGGTATGGTGTTGCATACGCTCATAAGGATATAGCGTTTGAGTTCGGCATGTGTATCAGCCTAGAGTTCAAGACCAGGATAAATTAATTGAATTCCAAGTATTTTCAACCCATATAATGAGGCTGTTGCAACTATGCAGTGTGAAAGGAAAACAAAACGATATCTGTTATGGGGAAATTTTATTTTTGGTAAACAATATTTAGATTCGGTGTATGAATGTAGTAGAGATGGTGGCTATTCCTTTGGGTATCTTTATTATAATAGTCATTATTCTTTTGAGATTTTGCTTTCATAAGAAAGATGGAGCGTATAGCAATCCTTCAGGGTGTAGAATAATGGGTTTGTTTTTAGCTATTATCAGTTTAATACCCATGATAATGTTTGTGAGTTGTATTATGGATATTATAGCATCGTTATTTGATTGAGATACAATAATCACTGCCTCATGCCTCTGCGTTGTGGCTGTTCAAGATCTTCCTTGACGGTGGGGTAAGAAGTAAGGCTGTCGACCCCATCCTATATTTTATCATAGGTATAACAAACGATAATATGCCTACGTTTTAATAAAAAACAAGCCTATGAGAATGTCAAAAGTTTTCCTGTCAGTGGCATTTGCCATATTATTGCTAAGTGGTTGTTCCAAATCATATAAGAATGTTGTGCCGTATAGCGGGACCGGCTATTCGGAGCAGAACCGGGAGACAGACAACAGTCAGGATGAAATATATCCAGAGCATGAGACCATTCCACAGTTTCCGGGTGGAGAGGGTGCCATGCTATCATATATTTATGATAATTTGAAATATCCAAAGGATGCTTTTGACAAAAACATACAGGGTCGCGTAGTCCTGACATTCCTTGTACGAAAGACAGGAGAAGTAGATTCTGTAAAAATTATAAGAGGCAAAGACCCATCACTTGATGCGGAAGCAATGAGGCTGATTTTAGGCTTCCCTCGATTTAAGCCTGCCACATTTGACCTTGAGCCAGTCGATTGGCGCATGGCGCTTTCTATAAAATTTAATATGGCTGATTATGATGAAAGGTATAGCAAACGGTATCCCGCTTTCCATTTTGACAATGGTGATGATTATGTGGTAGATGGTATGTACCGCATAGTTGATGATCAAGGGCGGATCGGGTATGCCGATGAGAATGGAAATACCGTTATTACTCCACGTTTCAAATGTGCATTTCCTTTTGAGAATGGTAAAGCGAGAGTAGCTGATACCGGGGAAGAAAGACGATATGATGCAGAACATTGGTACTGGGAGAGTGATGACAGGTATTATATTGATAAGACAGGTCGGAAAATAGACTGAACAGATTATCGTTTCATGCCATTATTTGCTAATGAATGTTAATTTCCAAGGCTTGCGCAAGGCTTGGTAGAGCTATAATGTGTTAAAAATAGCCGATGTGAGGGGATACGTCTAAATTTTTAGGATTTATAGAGCGGAGAAACTAATTTTGCATTGTAAGTAAGTCGTAAAAATCTTACTTAAGTTAATAAATCCATGAGTCAGCCTTTAGGGCTTGCTTAACAACCAGATAATGCAAAATGAATGAACCGTTAAAAGTATTGACAGCCGTAGGGATGCTTGTGTTGCCGATGTCGATGTGGTGCGAGAACGCTGACGGACAATGGAGCTACAGGGAATGTGTGGACTATGCACGTGTCAACAATATCTCGCTCAAGCGTTCGGCGCTGACGGAGCAGTCGGCCTCTGTGTCGTTGGAGAGTGCCAAGGCGCAGTGGACTCCGTCGTTTGATTTCGGCACCACACAGGGGCTCACCAACACGCCGTGGAGTGAAGGTACAAAGAATGTCTACAGCAGTAATTACGGAGTGAATGCCGCATGGACCCTTTGGGACGGCGGTAAGCGTGAGAGCGATATCCGCAGAGCTTCGACCGATGTGCAACGCTCGGGATGGGCCACCGACCAGGAGTATAAGGATATACAGACCTCTATCTTGACCGGTTACCTGAATATCCTATATGCCCGTGAGGCTGTGGAGGTAAACCGTTCGCTCTACGATGTGAGCGTGGCCCAGGCCAACCGTGGCAAGCAGATGATGGAGTCGGGCAAGATCTCTATGGTCGATTATCAGCAGTTGGCCACTCAGGCCGAGAGCGACCGATACAATCTGGTGACAGCCGAGGCCGAAGTGGCCACGCGCAGGCTTGCATTGAAAACTTTGCTTGAGCTCGATATTGACCGTAATATTGATGTTCTCCCGTTGGAATTCAGCCGAGAGCTTGTGATGGACGAGCTGCCTCCTCTGTCCGAGAGCTATGCGCTTGCCCTGAATACCGATTCTAAACTGCGGTATGATTCGCTTTCAGTCAAGATGGCCGATGAGGATATACGCGCCGCCAAGGCCGGAGCTTATCCATCCCTTTCACTTTCGGCAGGAGTGGGTACAGGATATTACAGCACCGGTTCGCAAGGTTGGGGCGAGCAGATGAAGAGAGGTTTCAATGAGAATATAGGACTCACGGTGAGCATACCTATATATGACAGGAAAAAGACAAAGACGGCCATAGCCCAGGCCAAGATCTCGAGATTGAGCAGCGAGCTTGACTCCCAGGCGCGCAGGACCGAGATTGCCAAGAGCCTCGAGGAATATTATATCGATCATGAGTCGGCCAAATCAAGGTATCAGGCCGCATTGGAAAGCGAGCGCGAGGCGGCGCTGACCGATGAACTTGTGGGCGAACGTTTCTCGGTGGGATATGTCCAGATAACCGAACTGCTCCAGAGTCACCAGGCTCTCGTTTCGGCTCGCCATGAGGTGCTCAGAGCCAAATATATGGCTGTGCTCGCTCGAAAGATGGTGGAATTCATGCGAAACGGAAGCGTGGATCTTTAAAAAAAGTATCAAAATAAACATTGCACAAAATATAATTCAACATTATGCGGATCAGATATTCGTTGATAATGGCATCGGTGGTCATTATGATGACTGGATGCTCGAAGAAGGAGGAGATACGCCTCGTGACCGAACCGGTGGTGACCGGTTCAATCAGCGAGAGTGTTACCGCCACAGGCACACTTGAGTCGGAGACTACGGTGGATGTGGGTACACAGGTGACCGGTATCATTGACAAAATCCTTGTGGACTATAATTCCGAGGTGACCAAGGGGCAACTTCTGGCCGAGATCGATAAAGTGTTGCTTCAGAGCGAGCTTGCATCGGCCGAGGCTAATGTAGAGAGCGCGAAGGCTTCCTATGAGTATGCCTCTACCAATTATGAGAGGGATAAGAAGCTTCATGAGCGCAAACTCATATCTGACTATGAGTTTGACACCACATTGAGGGACTATCAGGTAGCCAAGACCTCCTATGAGAAAGCCAAGGCCGACCGTGTGAGGGCCGCCAAGAACCTGAATTATGCCGAGATATATTCTCCCATTGACGGTATAGTGATCTCCCGTGATGTTGAGGTGGGCCAGACTGTGGTATCGTCCATGACTGTTGCCAATCTTTTCACCATTGCCGATCTTGACCACATGAGAGTGGTTGCCGATGTCGATGAGGCCGATATAGGCCGCGTGAAGGAAGGTCAGGCCGTGACATTCACTGTGGACGCATATCCCGATGAAGTGTTCAGCGGAGTGGTGACCCAGAAACGTATCAGCCCCACGACCGAGAGCAATGTGGTGACCTACGAGGTGCTCGTGTCGGCCGACAACTCGGAGCATAAGCTCATCCCCGGCCTCACAGCCAATCTTACAATCTATATGCTCCGTGAGGACAATGTGACCCTCGTGCCCGCCAAGGCCACACGGTTTATCCCCCACGCTTATGAGGGCGTGAAGAATCTCCCGTCCCTGCCTGAAGGTGTCGACACCGCTCCGTTCAATGATGCGGCCGATCCCGACAAAAAGAGGGTATGGGTGGTCGAGGGTGACAGGCTTGAGCCTAAATTCATCACCGTCGGAGCAAGCGATGGCATTAACTACAGCGTGACCGGCGGTATCGAGCCCGGGGCACAGGTCGCTATCGAGTACTCTGCTCCGATGCCCGAGGAGAATGGTCAGGACGGTACGGAACGAAGCCCGTTTGCTCCGAAACCTCCGCAACGTAAAAAATAACCGGTAAGGAGGAGGCATCATCATGTCACAACGAGAGATAATAAAGGTAAAGGATCTCCGCCGGGATTTCAAGGTGGGGGGCGAGACGGTACATGCCCTGCGTGGAGTGTCGTTCACCATACATGAGGGTGAATTTGTCACCATCATGGGAACCTCCGGATCGGGAAAATCCACATTGCTCAACACTCTGGGCTGTCTTGACACGCCCACATCGGGAGAATATATCCTCGATGGCGCGAGCGTGAAGGAGATGAGCAAGAACGAGCGTGCGAGGTTGAGAAACAGAAAGATCGGATTTGTGTTCCAGAACTACAACCTCTTGCCCAAGACCTCGGCTATAGAGAACGTGGAACTGCCGTTGCTATACAATTCCTCAGTGTCATCGGCCGAACGTCGCCAGCGTGCCATCGACGCGCTTGTGGCTGTAGGACTTGGCGAACGCCTCAATCATCTGAGCAACCAGATGAGCGGCGGTCAACAGCAACGTGTGGCGATAGCCCGTGCGCTGGTCAACGATCCTGTGATAATACTTGCCGACGAGGCCACCGGTAATTTGGACACCCGCACATCGTTCAGCGTGCTTGTTCTGTTTCAGGAGCTTTATGCACGCGGACGTACCATAATATTCGTGACCCATAACCCCGAGATAGCGGCTTATTCCTCTCGTAACATCGTGTTGCGTGACGGAAAGATCATCTCGGATACTATCAACCCACAGCCGGCCTCGGCGGCAGAGATGCTCGCCTCGCTTCCGGCCAATGACGATTGATCCATGAAGTTTTTCAATATATTGAAGATAGCTCTCAAGGCTCTTAACCGCAACAAGTTGCGTGCCATACTCACGATGCTCGGCATTATCATAGGCATCGCGGCCGTGATATGTATGCTTGCTATCGGGCAAGGATCCAAGGAGAGCATCAAGGCTCAGATCTCGGAGATGGGCAGCAACATGATCATGATCCATCCCGGTAATATGCAGAGGGGCGGTGTGAGGCAGAGCGCCGATGACATGCAGACACTTAAGATCGCCGACTATGAGGCCCTGCGTGACCGCTCGGCCTATCTGTCGGCCGTGAGCCCTGTGGTATCGAGTTCCGGCCAGATGGTGGTGGGCAATAACAACTGGCCCTCGAGCATCAACGGCGTTACCCCCGAGTATATGGACATCAGGAAACTGTCGGTCGAGGATGGCGAGATGTTCACCGAGGCCGATATAAAATCGGCTGCCAAGGTGTGCATACTCGGCAAGACAGTCATAGACAACCTTTTCCCCGGAGGCGAGAATCCCATAGGGAAAGTGGTGAGATTCGGCAAAATTCCCCTCACGGTGATAGGCGTGCTCAAGAGCAAGGGCACCAACTCGATGGGCATGGACCAGGATGATGTGGTGATCGCTCCCTACACCACAGTGATGAAGAGGGTTCTTGCAGTCGATTATCTCGGCTCGATATTCGCATCGGCTCTCACCGAGGACCTCTCGGACGAGGCTACCGACGAGATCACCGAGATCCTGCGCACAAGCCACCGTCTCGGGGCCGGTGAGGATGATGATTTCGATATCAGGTCGCAACAGGAACTGAGTGAGATGATGAACTCTACCTCCGACATGATGACCGTGCTGTTGACCTGTATAGCCTTCATCTCGCTACTTGTAGGCGGAATCGGCATCATGAACATGATGTATGTGTCGGTTACCGAGCGAACCCGCGAGATAGGCCTGCGAATGAGCATCGGGGCACGTGGTGTGGATATCCTCATGCAGTTTCTCATCGAGGCTATAATCATATCGGTGACGGGTGGAGTGATCGGCGTGGTAGTGGGCTGTGGCGCCACCTGGGCTGTGCACGAGTTTGCGGCATGGCCGGTGTCAATATTGGCCTCGTCGATAGTGCTGAGTTTCGCTGTGTGTACATTCACCGGTATATTCTTCGGATGGGTACCGGCAATGAAAGCATCCAATCTTGATCCGATAGAGGCAATCCGATATGAATGAGAAAGTGTCGAAGGTGGTGATCCACCTCGTGGTTATCGTCATGATCTTTATTCTACCCGAGGTGGTGGCAAGTGGCAGTGCTCCACGCAACATCCACCTCGGGTGGATGCCTTATGTCAAGGTGGCTGTGTTTGTGGCAGTGTTCTACCTGGAATACATGCTCATGCGTCCTGCTGTTTCCAAGGGGGCGCGTCTTGCGGGCACATTTTGCCTTGTGGCCGTAGGGTGGGGCGTGTTGTATGTGCTTATGAGCTATGCCGATAGTGTGACGGCACGTCCGCATCCCCATACCCCTATCATGATCCGCGACCTGGCCATGCTCATGCTTATCGTGGGGTTGAGTGTGGCCGTGAGTCTTTCGGAACGTCTCAGGAATATCGAGGAGACACATCGCCGTGAGGAGTTGAAGCAGCTCAAGAGCCAGTTGAATCCCCATTTCCTGTTCAATTCGCTCAATACGGTTTACGCTCTCACCGAAGTGGATCCTGAGGAGGCCAAGAAGGCTGTGCACAGCCTGAGCACATTACTGAGATATGCGCTCTATGAGGCTGATTCTCCTACCGTGAAACTGAGACGCGAGGTCGCATTTGTTGAGGACTATGTGGGGTTGATGCAGGCCCGTCTCGGCTCTACGGTTAATGTGTCGCTCACGGTGGAGATCGATCCCTTGATGGATGATGCCGAGATTGCTCCGATGATGTTTGTGACACTTGTTGAGAATGCCTTCAAACATGGTGGTCAAGGCGAGGCCGGATCCTATGTGGCTATACGTATCACAGCCTCGGCATCGGGAGATGTGGAGTGTGATGTGGCCAATTCAATAGCCGTTGATGACCGTAAGAGTAGCGGGGGAGTGGGGCTTGAAAATCTGAGGCGCCGGCTGTCTCTCATATATGGAAAGATGGGCCGATTGGAAATTTCGCATGAAAATAGTATCTTTGTGGCACAGCTGAGAATCAAAGTATAGGCTTTGATTGTTATGGCTGTATCACGAGCCTATGATTATGAGATGTTGTGTCGTCGATGACGAACCCCTTGCAGCGCGGTTGATCGCGTCATATATAGAAAAGACCCCTTTCATGGAATTGACAGGGGTGTACTCGTCGGCGCGCGAAGCTGTGAAGAGCATCGTGGCTGGCGAGGTTGATGTGGCATACCTCGACATAAGGATGCCTCAGCTCGACGGCATAGAATTTGCACGGTTGGTGCCTGACAGTGTCAGGATTGTGTTCATCACTGCTTACAGCGAGTATGCGGTGGAGGCATTCCGTGTCGGGGCCTCCGATTATCTGCTCAAACCGGTGAGCTTTGACGAATTTTCGGCTTCGGCACGCAGGCTTTACAGCCGATTCAATCCGCCACGTAGCGATGAGGGTATCGATGCGGTGAGTTCCGATGGACGCATACTTGTGAAGTCCAAACAGGGGATGGAGCAGATAGATACCGACAACATCATGGTCGTGGAGGGCCTGAAGGATTATGTGAAGATACACATGGCCGACAGGCCCGGTGCCGTTGTGATGCTCGGGTCGATGAGAGTGATCGAAAGGCATCTTCCCGAGAATAGTTTTATGAGGGTCCACAGGAGCTTCATAGTGAATACGAGACGTATCACCAGGCTCGACCGGCAGAAAGTAGTGGTGGGCGACAGGGAGATACCGGTAGGAGAAAGCTACCGGTCGAAACTTGCCGGCTACATAGCCGCACATCTGCCTTCCGAGTAAGTAGTGAACAACCACCATGAGTGTGTATAAAATCTAACATAAAATGCAACCGGAATTAATGATACAGCATATTGTAAGCGCGGTGAGCGGAGTGCTTACCGACTATGTAATGGTGACCGTTCTGCTTGTGGCCGCGCTGATATTCACTGTGGCAACTCGGGGCGTGCAGTTCACCATGATAGGCGAGATGGTGAGGCTGTTGCTTAAATCGGGCAAGAGTAACAATGATCATCGCGAGATAGACAGCCCCCGGCATGGTACCGTAAGCTCATTTCAGGCATTCGCGCTGTCGATTGCTTCAAGAGTGGGCACCGGCAATATGGTCGGCGTGGCCACTGCCATAGCATTGGGTGGCCCGGGAGCTGTGTTCTGGATGTGGGTTATCGCGCTGGTGGGAGCATCGAGCGCGTTTGTGGAATCCACGCTTGCCCAGCTGTTCAAGGTCAAGGGCGACAAGTCGTTTATGGGAGGCCCGGCCTATTACATACAGAAAGGGCTACATAAGCGGTGGTGGGCTGTGACGTTTGCCGTGCTCATCACTCTTACATTTGGATTCGCGTTCAATTCCGTGCAGTCCAACACCATTGCGAGCGCGTTTGATTCCTGCTTCGGTTTCCCTCCCGAGTGGATGGCCATAATCCTGGCAGTGATGACATTGGTGATAATTTGGGGTGGAATCCAGAGGGTTTCGCGGTTCAGCGAACTGGTTGTGCCGGTCATGGCCATCGCTTACATTCTTCTGGCAACTGTGATCGTGATAATGAACATTGACCGTATTCCCGAGATATTTGCCATGATCATCGAGGGTGCTTTCGGTTTCGGACCGGCCCTTGGAGGAACGGTTGGTGCCGCCATGGTTATGGGTGTGAAACGCGGATTGTTCAGCAATGAGGCCGGTGAGGGCTCAACCCCTAATGCCGCCGCTACGGCTTCGGTGACTCATCCCGTGAAACAAGGTCTGATACAGACGCTTGGTGTGTACACCGACACGTTGCTGATATGCACCGCCACGGCGTTCATAATCTTGTGTAGCGGAATATATGCCGAGGGGTATGACGGCATTGTTCTTACCCAGCGTGCCATTGATGCCGAATTGGGCGGAGGACACCAGTATGGATCGACATTCGTTTGCATCGCGATATTTTTCTTCGCGTTCACAAGCATAATAGCCAATTACTACTACGGCGAGACAAATATATGTTTCATAAAGGACAATAAGTGGGCGGTCAATGTGTATCGTCTCCTTGTGAGCGGTATCGTTTACATCGGGGCGGTGGTCCCGCTTGATCTTGTGTGGGGATTTGCCGACATTACCATGGCGTTGATGACGCTGTGCAACCTTGCCGCCATACTCGCTCTTGGAAGATATGCGCTGATATTGCTCGCCGACTATAAGCGCCAACGCAAGATGGGCCTCGATCCGGTGTATGAGTCCTCGACGATACCCGAGATAGAGGATGAGACGGAGTGTTGGCGATGAGGCAGGTAAATGAATTTAAATCTAATATAACATAATGGGAATAATAAGTAGCGAGAATATATTGTTGTTTGGATCGTTGTTGCTGATTGCCGGAGTGCTTATAGGCAAGAGCAGTTACCGCACCGGCTTGCCGTTGCTTCTGGTGTTCCTGCTTGTGGGAATGGGATTCGGCACCGATGGCCTCGGCCTTCAGTTCAGCAACATGCACGATGCCCAGTTCATAGGCATGATAGCGCTGTGCGTCATCCTGTTTTCGGGCGGTATGTCAACGAGCGTGTCGTCGATCAGGCCTGTGTTATTGCCCGGTCTGGTATTGTCGACGGCGGGAGTCCTGCTCACGGCATTGCTCACCGGACTGTTCATATTCTGGCTCTCGGGCATGGATTGGACCAATATCCATTTTGCCCTGATCCCGTCGCTGTTGCTTGCATCCACGATGTCGTCGACCGACTCGGCATCGGTTTTCGGCATACTTGGCTCTCACAAGGTAGGTCTTAAACACAACCTCCGGCCTATGCTTGAGCTTGAGAGCGGATCCAACGACCCTATGGCCTATATGCTCACCATTATTCTCATCGAGGCTATTACGATGAGTAGCGATCTGTCGGTAGGGATGCTGGTAGGGCAACTGGTGCTGCAATTCGGTGCCGGTGGCCTCATGGGTGTCGGTCTTGCAATGGTGACCAAGTGGCTCATAGGGGTGTACAGGCGCATCGGCAACGGCAAGAGCAATGAGGATGCCGGCCAGGCAACGGCAATGATTTCGATACTGATGATCGGAGCTGTGTTCCTTATCTACACAAGCACCACGGCTATTGGCGGTAACGGGTATCTTGCGGTGTATGTGAGCGGTATAGTGCTTGGAAATTCATCCTTGCCATATTACAGGAGTATCACCAAGTTCATGGATGGGCTCACATGGCTCGCCCAGATAGTGGTGTTCCTCATGCTCGGATTGCTTGTCAATCCCCACGAGATGCTGTCGGTGGCTGCTGTGTCGTTCCTCATCGGTCTGTTCATGATATTGGCCGGCCGACCGTTGAGTGTGTTCCTGTGTCTGTGGCCGTTCCGGGGAATAAATCTGCGCACCAAGACATTCGTTTCATGGGTAGGACTCCGTGGAGCCGCACCGATCATATTCGCAACCTATCCTGTGGTGGCCGATGTGCCGGGAGCCTCCCAAATTTTCAATATCGTGTTCTTTGTGACATTGCTTTCGCTTGTGCTTCAAGGTACTACTGTGATCGCCGCCGCCAAGAGGCTGAAACTTATCGAGGAGCATGAGCCGGGCGAGGAGGATTTCGGTGTTGAACTTGCCGACGAGCACCCCACATCGCTCCACACCCATGTGCTCACTGAGGCTGACCTCGCGCCGGGAAATACCCTTAAGGATGTGAAACTTCCCGAGGGTGAACTGGTGATGATGATCAGAAGGGGCGACAAATATATAGTGCCTAATGGTCAGAAACGTCTGTTGAAAGGTGATGTGCTACTGATAATTAGGGAGGAGGATCACCCTGCGAAATAAAAAGATGATTGCCGTATGGCGGAATTTTTGTAATTTTGCAGTCGATAAGATAGTAATAACGAATGAACAACCAGCAATCATCAGAATTAGTTTACCAATCATCCAGCTCGAAAGATTCAGTTAAGTTACGTGTAATTTCATTTGTGTGGCAACACCTGCTGTTGCTCGTGTCATTGTTTGTGATGACATTCGGTGTCGCGCTTTCCATCCGCTCAAGCCTGGGAAGCAGTGTGATATCATCGATACCTATGGCGATGATGCTTGCGGGAGACGTAGGCAAGGCCCCTGGACTGTCGATAGGGGATTACACTAATATAATGAACGTGTTGCTTGTAGGTATCCAGATACTGATATTGCGGAAGCGCTTTGAAAAGGTGCAGCTGTTTCAGCTCATCATAGGCACGGTGTTCGGGGGGGTACTCGACCTGAGCATGTGGCTCACCGCACCGCTGACGCCTGTAACACTTGCCGGACAGATTTTTGCCCAGGTGGCCGGATGTGTGGTGCTTGGAATAGCTATTGCCTTTGAGATACGTTGCGGATCGGTGACCATGCCGGGCGAGGGTGTGCCGGCCGCAATAAGCCGTTTGACCGGAATGCCGTTTGCCAAGGCTAAGATCGGTACCGATATCACACTGGTGACCATTGCAGTGATTCTCGGCTATCTGTTCTTTGGCAAGTGGCTGATCAACGTGATCGGCCCTGGCACATTGTTTGCCATGATCTTCGTGGGAATAGTGGTGAAGTTCACCGACAAGCGCATAGGCTGGTTCAACCGCGTGCTTGCCTACACTCCCGGCTTCCGTAGATACGTCTACGGTCTCCTGCGCTTCATAAAGCATTAGTCCAGTATATATAGATCCAATGTCTCTCCAATGTCACTGCCGAGGTTTACGATATTAGTGTCACTTCTTTTTATCGGATTGATCGCCCTTGCCGATGTGTATGTCGCCGAAGCCGACACTTTTCTGCTTAGGATGCCACGAGATTTGCAGACTGTGCAAGCCGAGGCTATAAGAAAAGCGATAGAGGGTGACAACAGCGATCTGACAGCCATACGCGAGTCGCGTAACATACCATCTAAGCTTCCTGAAGGGGTAGAGGCTATTGACGTGGGGGCCGGGTTGAGATTATTCCGCGCCAAGGCTTCGGACGTGGAGGGAAGTGATACCCCTCTTCTGGTTTATTTCCACGGTGGTGGATGGACTTTCGGCAGCATCAACAGCTGTTCCGCATATTGCGTTGCGATGGCTCGGAATGGAGTGGCTGTATTGGCCGTTGATTATAGACTTGCGCCGGAGCATCCGTATCCCCGGGGGCTTGAAGACTGTGTGTCGGCTGTTAAGATAGCTCTTGACAGTGTTAAGGCGTGGGGATGTAGCGGAGTGTCGGTAGGTGGCGACAGCTCGGGCGGAAATCTCGCTCTTGCCACGGCGTTGTCCATGCCCGAGGGGGCATTGCGCTCATTGGTATTATTCTATCCTGTCACGATGGCCTATGAGGATAATTCAGAAAGCTGGGCTAAATACGGTTGTGGTTACGGTCTGGACAGTGACCTTATGACGGTATTTAACCGGGCCTATACCCGAGACGTGCATGACATGCTTGTGTCTCCGGCTGAGGCTCCCGACTCTGTCCTCGCAAAACTCCCTCCCACTATGATTGTATCAGCTGAGCGTGACATCCTCTGTGATCAAGGCCGGGAATTGGCCGGTAGACTGAGCGACATAGGTGTCGATGTTTCTTATAACTTGTTTCCGGGTGCCGTACACCTGTTTATAACGGTAGCCGGACAGAGCAAGGCATTCAACGATGCCGTGAAATTATCATCTGATTTCATAAAACGCCGGTAGACGGCAGAATATACATCCGCGGGGGAGTTGCAACTCATGTTGAGTCACAACTCCCCCGCGTGATTATTTATGATTGGGGGTTGATCAGCCGTTTCGGGAGCAGGGGAATTTCTTCTTAGCCATTACCTGGAGATCCTCGGTGGTGTCGCACTCATCCACGATCTCCACGCCGAGCATCGACTCGATCACATCCTCCATAGTGACTATACCGCGCATACAGCCGTATTCATCGGTGATGACCGAAATATGCTCTTTCTTTTCAAGCATTTTCTGCCATATATCGGATACTCGTTCTGTTTCTGGGAAAAACAGTATAGGACGTACAATCTTGCTCATCTCCACCGAAAATTTATCCTGCGACAGCATTTCGAGTACAGTGGCGCGACGCACATAGCCGATTATAAATTCCCTCTGGCTGTCGTAGACAGGAATACGTGAGTACGGGGCCAAGGACTTGTCGGCATAGAACTCTTTGGTTGTCATTGAGGCCGGAACTGAGGATACCACCACGAATGGGGTCATTATTTCCTTGGCATGGACATTCACGAGCTTCAGGAAATTCTGTATGGTCTTGTTCTCGGAACTTTCAAATACTCCTTCATCAGCTCCTACATTCACCATCGCCGCCACTTCCTCGCGGCTCACGGTTAGGGGCTGGATTTTGGGCGAGAAACAGTGGGTTATGATCTCGGAAAGCCACACTAAAGGATAGGTTATCACAATCAGTACCCTTATGATCTTGGTGGACGGCATGGCGAGTGTGCGCCAGTAGGATGCTCCGATGGTTTTGGGGATAATCTCGGAAAGCACAAGTATCAGCAGGGTGAGGATTGCCGAGATGATTCCGAAATAAGCCTCGCCAAACACCTTGACTGATTCCGAGCCTACACCGGCGGCTCCGATTGTATGGGCTATGGTGTTGAGTGTGAGTATAGCCGCTACAGGGCGGTCTACATTGGTCTTGTATTTCATCATGAGCGAAGCCGTGGCAACGCCCTGACTTTCTTTCATCGAAATGAACGAGACCGGAGTCGAAAGCAGTACAGCCTCGAGTACGGAGCACATGAACGATACTGCCAATGCTCCAAAAAGGTATAATAATATTATAGTCATAAATAGTGGTATAAGTTGAAACTGCCGGGCATTACCGGTGAGAGTATCGGAGAGAGATTCAACATATACCGGCTATTCCCGTAGATTACATAGGAGTATGTTCAGCGAGATGCGCGACACTGCAACCATGTCTTTGGCATGGACGACTGCCGATGATTGTATCGCATGGTGGATATAGAGATGTTGTGATGTCGCGTCGGCATTGTCATTGACATTCTGGCCGGCAATGGCGCTTGATGTCATGACCACACATTCGGTTTCGGTCTCAGGTTCATACTCGCCTGGCTCTGAACATTCCCCATGCAGAGGGATCAGTAGCAATGTTGAGAACAGGCAGGTGATGAATGTTATGAGTTGGTTCATACAATCGCATGGCTATTGTTTACGACTTTATAACACCTGGTGTGTCACAAATGTTTTACGCAAAAGCGTAGATAGATAATCCCAAGAGAGAGTGTGTGTCTAAACGGTTCCTATGCTTGTAGCGAGTAGAAATGCTCGGTCACTGAACCGTTCAGCTCGGAATGATGAAATGTGAATCCGCATTTTTCGGCTACCCGCTTGGATTTGTCGTTGCCGTCGTAAAAAGCTATCCACAGTGTAGACTTTTTCAGCCTGTTGCGTGCATGGTCTATTATGACGTTCACAGCCTCGGGTATAATGCCGTTGCCCCAATATTCACGGGCAAGCCAATATCCTATTTCTGCATCATTATCGGCAATGGCTTTGCTGTGGAATATCTCGGGAGGGACAAGTCCGCAACATCCTATGGGTTCGCCGGTTTCTTTCAGCACCACAGCGTAAGTCTCGGGAGCGGAGAATACGGTACGGATTATTTCCAGACTGTTTTCTACCGATGTGTGGGGTGGCCATCCGGCAGGTGTTCCCACTTGCGGATCGCTGGCATATTTATATAATGTCTCGGCATCGGTTTCGAGCCAGGGACGGAGGATGAGTCTTGGGGTTTCCATGTATGGTTGGGTCATGATGTGCATGGTTTTATCAAGTAACGGCATAATAGCTGTTTTATGAGCCACTTTCCGGCAAAAATATGGTAAGACAGATGAAAATGGATTGATTTAAGGTTTGTTTAATTAAAATTAACAATTATTACGTGCGTTCTGTGCATATTATGAATAAATTTGCGCTTGGGCGTTATTCCTATGTCACATAGTACAAAAGAATCTCTCCTCTCCCTAAACACAAACCTGCCACTCGCGTCTCAACTATTTTAAATATAATCCCTCCCACCATGAAACCTCCAGCCCAAGGAGGCTATCTGAGAACGATAGTCTTAGCAATCACGTCGGTGATTTCAGCCCTTATTCCATCAGTCACTCCCCTCCGCGCCCAGAGCACCTATTACCGTGTCCATTATCCCGAATTTCTCGCTATAGTGGAGACGTTCTCCTCGATTTATTCCGAATATATTATCGCTATACCTGAATTTGGAGAGGCTATGCCTCAACTAAAATCCGAGAGTAATCTCATAATACCCATGGAAGTTCCGATCTCCGATGATAAGGAGTCAATAACGGTTACAGCGGAAGATGAGGAGCTTGTTGCAATGAATCTTGAATCCATAGCTGTTTCAGCTAATAACAGGGTAAAAAGTATGCCATTCTATATCAGCTATCCGTCTTTTTGTCTTGCCACGTCTATGGTTGATAATGCGCCTAAATTCGTAAGGAAATCCATGAATCAGATGAAGTCGTCAGATGGTTTTAGAATGGACTATGATGAGACTGCCGGTAATGACGGAATGTTTCGTCTTAAGTCATCGTTGAAAAGTGGTAAAGATACAATCAGCATAGTATATTCTAAAGGCACCGGTAGTAAGTATCGATTTCGGTTAGAGGTAGATAATGAATCAAAGAAATTGTCACTATATCGCAAAGACTACTTTAACATAAGACCTGTCGACAAGGAGAATCCAATTGATAAGGATAATGTCATAGGATTAATTACCGATGAACTGCCTGATAAGATCAAAAGCTCGAAGTTAGACTATTACTATATTTTTAATGATGGCGATGCAGTCACACATGATGACCTACTGAATTCTGCTAATATGATCGCTAATAAAGCAAATAAGCCGGAATCCGATAATATTGTATCGGTTCCTTATGACGGTATCTCAAAGGTTCTTTGGCTTATGCCTGTAATTGACGGAAGTATGATCGTGACAGAAAATGGCAAGGAAAATATTATCAGTAAATCAGCCCCGGTCGGGCGGATTGTGAAGATCGAGGTGGCCAAGGGCGGTGATACTACCGGAATAGATGATATCAAGACTGATGGCACCAATCATATCCCACAATTTTTCACTATCCAGGGGCGTCCGGTAAACCCGCCTCTCGCCCCGGGAATATATATAAAACGTGAAGGCGATAAATCAACAAAGATTCTTGTAAAATAAACCTGACGTAAAAACAACAGCTCCGGCCGTCACCACCCCGAAAGGAATCAGGGGGTTGACGGCCGGAAAATGCTATCATGTATATGTAGTTGTCTTACAGGTCACGTTTATCCCATGAGGGGTGAGCCGGATCCTCGGCAACGAGAGCCTCATCGAGACTTATACCGAGAGAGTCGGCCAAGATTTGACCATATTCCGGATCAGCCGAGTGGCAGGCCCTTACGTGACGTTGCTTGATGAATAGAGGCACGCCCTCCATCTGTGCCGCAGTGTTGTCACATGTGGCTTTCTTATCCTCGGCGCTCATCAGTCTCCACAGCTTTCCAGGCTGGGTGTAATAGTCGTCATCATACTCCCGCTCATCGTAATTGTACATATCGCCATTCAGGGCCATAGGTGGCTCCTTCAGGTTGGGTGAGTCCTTCCATTCATCGAAACTGTTGGGCTCGTATGACACTGTACGCCCGTAATTATCATCGGTGCGCATGGCACCGTCGCGGTGATAGGAGTGGACCGGACATTTCGGACGGTTTACGGGAATCAGGTTATGGTTCACCCCCAGACGGTAGCGCTGGGCGTCACCGTAGGAGAATAATCTACCCTGAAGCACCTTGTCGGGCGATAGTCCTATGCCATCCACAATATTTGTGGGATTGAATGCTGCCTGCTCGATCTCAGCGAAGAAATTCTCAGGATTACGGTTCAGTTCGAGTATGCCCACATCATGGAGGGGAAAATCCTTGTGATACCACACCTTGGTGAGATCAAACGGGTTGATATGATATTCCCTTGCCTGATGCTCGGTCATGAGCTGTACCTGCAGTTTCCAGCTGGGATAATCGCCTCGTTCTATGGCTTCGAACAGGTCACGCTGGTGCGACTCCCTGTCCTTGGCTATGATTGCCTCGGCCTCCTTGTCGGTCAGATTCTTGATGCCCTGCTGGGTGATGAAATGAAATTTCACCCATGTGCGCTTGTTGTCCTTGTTTATGAAGCTGTAGGTGTGGCTTCCGAAACCGTGCATATTGCGGAACGATGCCGGAATACCGCGTGGCGACATGGAAATGGTGATCTGATGCAACGCTTCGGGTAGGAGTGTCCAGAAATCCCAATTGTTGGTAGGACTGCGCATCCCCGTGCGTGGGTCGCGCTTGATGGCATGGTTGAGATCGGGAAACTTGAGCGGGTCACGTATGAAAAACACTGGTGTATTGTTGCCCACCAGATCCCAGTTGCCCTCGTCGGTATAGAATCTCATGGCAAATCCTCGGATATCTCTCTCGGCATCGGCGGCACCGCGCTCTCCGGCCACGGTCGAGAACCTCACAAGGCACGGGGTCTGCTTGCCTACTTTCGAGAATATCGAGGCGCGGGTATATTCCGTGATGTCATTGGTGACGGTGAAGGTGCCGAACGCACCCGAGCCTTTGGCGTGCATTCGCCTTTCGGGGATTACTTCACGGTCGAAATGTGCTATTTTCTCTAAATACCAGGGATCCTGGTGTGTGACAGGTCCGCGTAGACCTGCAGTCTGTACATTTTGGTTGTCGGCGATAGGGCGTCCGTTTTCAGCGGTAAGTCTTTTCTTGTCCATACAATCTAAATGAGGCTAAATTATTATGATAGATGTAGTGTAACAACACCGGGCCAAATTCAATTGTTTATGGGGCAGAAAGCAAAAAAATGTTGTCGCACGACTCTGGCGTATGTGATATTCTGGGCACCGGTTTCCATATCAGGCATTTTTTCGCTAATTTTGTATATGTCCGTTCTGCGCCTGGCCTATCCATATTGTGGATCGCCGGCGTGTCGGGTTAACCATTGTGTATTGAGCTATGCTGATGTGGAATCCGTGGCATGGATGCCATAAGATAAGTGCCGGGTGTAAGCATTGTTACGTCTATCGTGAGGATGCGGCATTTGGCACGTCTATACCGTCGAGCGAAGTGCGCATCACCTCATCGTTTCACATGCCTGTGAGGCTCGACCGTAAACGCAATTGGAAATACCCGTCGGGCACGGAATTTGCGTTGTGCATGACCTCCGATTTCCTCATCGAGGAAGCCGACGGTTGGCGTTACGATATATGGGATATGATACGTCGGCGCAGCGACTGTAGATTCTTTTTCTTCACCAAGCGTATCGAACGGCTCCGTGAGGCTCTTCCCGCTGACTGGGGCAGGGGATACGATAATGTCGCCATCGGTTGCACCGTTGAGAATCAGGATAGGGCCGATTTCCGGTTGCCTGTTTTTCTTGAATTGCCTATCAAGCACCGTATGATAATAGCCGCTCCGCTGATCGAGCGGATTGATCTGCTCCGTTATCTTGATTCGGGCTTGATAGAGTCGGTTTCGGCGGGAGGGGAATCCGGAAAGTATGCACGCCCGCTGGATTACAATTGGGTATTGGACATGCACCGCCAGTGCAAGGAAGCGGGCGTGTCATTTACGTTTCATCAGACCGGCTCTTATCTTGTCAAGAATGGATACATCCACCGTATCCCCCGTGAGCATCAACATTCCCAGGCAAAGAAAGCCGGCCTCAACATTATTTTCTGAACTTATCGGTGGTTACAGTATCTTAAGCGCGATGGCGGCGCAAGCCTCGGCATCGGCAAGCGCGTGATGGTGTTCCGACAGGTCATAGCCACAGGCTGCGGCGACCACCTGGAGTTGGTGGCACGACAGTTTCAGCCTGCGGCGCGAGGCGGCAAGAGTGCAATAGAACTCATATCCTGGATATTCCATCCCGTAAGTATTGAACACCGCTTTAAGGCAGCTTTCGTCAAAAGGTCGGTTGTGTGCCACGAGCGGAAGGCCCGCTATTCTCTCCCTTATCTGTGCCCACACTTCCGGAAATGTGGGTTGTCCATCGGTATGGGCCCGCGTCAGCCCATGTATTGCAGTTGTCCAGTAGGTATAATAGTTGGGGGTAGGTTGTATCAGGCTGTAGAACTTATCCACGATACGGCCATCGCGCACCACAACTATTCCCACGCTGCATACACTCGACCGGCATCCGTTGGCGGTTTCAAAATCTATTGCAACAAAGTCTTGCATACGTCGTCTTCTATAATTATAATCACAACCGTCGCTCGCCACGAATCGTTGCAGGCCTCGCATCCGGTTGGATATACAAAGTTACAAATAACCCTCCGAATTTCATGACATGACGGATAAAAAGCAAGCGACCCCGCCCGAATATATGTTTTACTTAGCCCCTTTTGCGTCGGTGGAAAAATTTGAAGTTTTTCCGTATGTGTACTATGACCAATATAATGAACAGAAAACTGATTTTTCCATGTACGCCTCCTATTGTCGAGTGTACGTATGAGCCTACCCAATGGCATGTGGCGATAATCCCACTCAGTATAGTGAGTATGAACAGGATTCCGAGGTCCCGGTGTTTTTTGCCTTGATGTCGGGATGGCCTATGACTATGTGATCCATGATGCAAGCCTATATGCCAGAATATCATGGCTATAAAAATCGTTCCGAGAACGATATGCACCCACACCCACATTATTTCTCCCGCAGGGTTTACTTCCAATTGCGATCCCGAGGCGAGAATAGCGATTGTAAGGAGTAGCAATGTCCAGTCACAAATACGTAGTTTGGTGATTTTTTTCATAAAGCAGTCCTGATGGATGAGACTGCAAAATTACTGTCCTGACGTGGGTGGTGCAATGGACTGAATACGTAAGATGTTGGACAAATCAAGGTTCGTGCCTGAATCTGACAGGAGACTTACCTGTCGCTTTTGTGAACAACCGCGAGAAATAGGCATTGTCCTCAAACCCCAGAGATAGCGCGATTTCTTTTACAGGCATGTCGGTGTATAACAGTCGCTTGGCCCTTACCACTATTTCATTGCGTATATGATTGCTCACGTTGAATCCGGTTACATTTTTCACGACCTCATTCAGGTACACAGGCGAGATATTCAGCTTGTCGGCATAGAATTTCGGGCTATGGCTCACGGCGAGATCAGTCTGCAATAATGAATTTAACTTAACCACAATCTCGGTCTGTCGGCTATTGTACTGTGGACGTTCGCAACATGTCCGCTGGAAACACTCGGCCACAATGCCTATGAAAGCCGAAACAAGGTTTCTCACGACCGGTGTGTTGCCGTCCCGGTTGGCCATTTTATGAATGAGCGGGAATAATGTCTTGAGTTCTTCAAGCTCATGATCCGAGGCTGCAGTGGAACTTCCGTTTATTGACGCTTCCTCGAATATAAGCTTGCATCGGGCATCGACCAGTCCGCTCTCCAGCATTATCATCCACCCTTCGAAATTTTCTCCCCCGATGAAACGGTGTACCTGTCCCGGACGTATGAATTGAAGCTCGCCTTCGCATATATTGTGATTATTGAAATCAATATCGCAACACAGGTTTCCGCTAACAATGATCCCGAATATATAGTAGTCATCGCGATGGGCGTATTCCACCGGATGATGGCCTACATCATCCGAAGTGACCATCTTTACGAGGAGGCCATTGTCCGAAAAGTCATCGTGGCGGTGCATCGGGATTGGATCTTTCATCGCGAGTATGTAATTTTGAAGGCTTATAGTCTGTCATGCCGATTGCACGACTATCGTTTTTTTGACATTGTGCGGTAAAGTTACAAATATCCGCCCGTATTCCATGACCGGATTACCGTAAAAACACTCCCGGGTCAGGCGTGCGATTAGCAACATGTTGCTAATCAATAGTGTTGAGACAATAAAACGGAAATATGATATTCCCGATGTCCAAAATTGAAAAAAGAATACCCAATTTTGAATACATCATCTCCGGAATATATCTATTTTTGTTCCCGTCTCCATGATGGAGATTAACCTCAAAACTATAATTGGTATCATGAAAAAAATACTTTTGGCAATGGCTTTGTTGGCAACGGCCTCATCGGCCTTTGCGCAGGTTGTGTCAGAGCCTGTGACATCTGATTATGCAGTGCGCCGGTCGGCTTACCCGAGGATATTACCCGGTAGCCGAGCCGAATTCCGTATCACCGCGCCCGATGCCCGCAAGGTGCAACTCGATCTGGATAAGAAATATGATATGGAGCGTCAGCCCGACGGATCGTGGACATGCGTCACCGACAGCCTCGGCCCCGGTTTCCATTACTACTTTATTATTGTCGATGGCGCTCGTGTATCCGATCCGGCAAGCGAGACTTTCTTTGGTTGCGGAGTTGCTGCAAGCGGTCTTGAAGTACCTTATCCCGCGGGGGACGTGAGATTCCTTATGGCAGATGTGCCTCATGGCGAGATTTCGATGCGTCCCTATTACTCAACCCCCGACGGTGCTTGGCGCAGGATGATGGTGTACACCCCTCCATGCTATCATAAATCGGGCGATAAAAAATACCCGGTGTTGTATCTTCAGCACGGCGGTGGTGAGGATGAGCGCGGATGGGCCATACAAGGTCGCACCAATATCATTCTTGACAATCTGATTGCTTCCGGTGAGGCCGAGCCTATGATCATAGTTATGGCCGATGGCAACTCCGCCGATTTCACCCGCTCGCTGATTGAAGATTGCATCCCGCTGGTGGAGCGCACCTACAGGGTTATCCCCGATGCCGACCACCGCGCATTGGCAGGGCTTTCGATGGGCGGAATACAGACTCTCAATGCCGTGATCGAACATCCCGAACTGTTCCGTCACGTGGGCGTGTTCAGCTCGGGATGGTGGGCCGATGCCAATGCCCCGGCCGGTATGGGCAAGGGCACTGAGAAGTACTATTCAAAACTGGCTTCGGATAAGGATTACTTCAACAGACAGTTCAAAAACTTCTGGATCTCGATGGGTGGAAAGGAGGATATCGCCTACAACAATTGCCGCATAATGAGAGGCCGGTTTGATGATATGGGCATCAATTACACTTATTTCGAGACCCCCGGAGGCCACACATGGCCCGTGTGGCGCGAGAGCCTGTATAATTTCTCAAAACTCATATTCAAATAATCGAGCCATGCGCAGTGACCTCATATCCATCTTGTTGGCCTCGGTGGCCCTGTTGCCGGCCTCAATGGCTGTCCGGGCCCAGAATCCGGTGATTCGTGATCAGTTCACAGCCGATCCCACAGCGAGGGTTTTCAACGGACGCGTGTACATGTACCCCTCCCATGATATCCCAAGCCCCATCCAGGAACTTAAGGAATGGTTCTGTATGGCCGACTATCATGTGTTCTCATCCGATAACCTCACCGACTGGACCGATCATGGCGTGATTGTCACGCAGAACGCTGTGCCCTGGGTGCGTCGTGATTCCTACTCGATGTGGGCGCCCGATTGTGTGGAGAAGAACGGCAACTATTACTTCTATTTCCCGTCGGCTCCCGATGGTGAGGAGCGTGGTTTCCGTGTCGGTGTGGCAGTGGGGCAGAAGCCCGAGGGACCGTTCCGTCCCATGCCGAGACCCATCGAGGGAATTATGGGTATAGATCCGTGTGTACTCATTGACGATGATGGCACGAGCTATATCTATTGGTCGGGCATGGGCATGAAAGGTGCCCGTCTGAGCGACGACATGTTGCGCCTTGCTTCCGATCCGGTCAATATCGAGGGACTCCCCGAGGGGTTCAAGGAGGGCCCGTTTGTATTCAAGCGCGATGGGAAATATTATTTCACATTCCCGTGGGTTCAGGACAAGACCGAGACACTGGCCTACGCTATGGGCGATTCTCCGCTCGGCCCGTTCACTTTCAAGGGGCTGATCATGGATCAGTCACCGACAGGTTGCTGGACCAATCATCATTCCATTGTCGAATATGATGGTCAGTGGTATCTCTTCTACCACCACAATGATTATTCGCCTGATTTCGACAAGAACCGTTCGGTGCGCATCGACACGTTGGCATTTAATCCCGATGGCACTATACGCAAGGTCATTCCCACCCTGCGTGGAGTAGGGGTGACCGATGCCCGCACCCGTATTCAGGTTGACCGTTACAGTGAACTCTCCCGTAATGGTGCCTCTGTCGATTACCTCGACCGTGGAAACACGTTTGAAGGATGGAAGACGATTCTTAAGAAGCGTGGGGCATGGGTGAGATATGACAGAGTGGATTTTGGTGATCGGCCTGTCACATGTGCCGTCGTGAGAACCCGTGCTCCCAAGGGTGGACGCATATCACTCTCCACTGCCGGAACTGCTGATCCTATCTGCTCCGTTGATCTGAAGCCCGATGGGCAATGGCGCGAGGTGTCAGTCCCTGTGAACGGCACATCCCCCTCAGGTATTCACGACATTGTGGTGAAACTCGTGTCCGGTAGCGGTGTCGAGATCGATTGGATCGGTTTTGATGCTTTGCCATGGACCTCCGGCGCTTTTCTTACCGGCCGTTACCGCAATCTTTTTGCCGAGGTCGGATATGATAAAGCTGAAATTGACGCGAAACTCGATTCGATATATGACAGTCTGTTTCATGGACCCGATAAGATATATTTCGAGGTCGGCGACAGCATGGCTTATATAAGTGATGTCAAAAACAATGATGTACGCACCGAAGGCATGTCCTATGGCATGATGGTGGCGGTTCAGCTCGACAAGAAAGATGCCTTTGACCGCCTGTGGCGCTGGAGCCGTAAGCACATGCAGCATGATAGTGGCGACAACCGTGGATACTTCGCCTGGAGCTGTAGCACCGATGGAAAGCGTAACGCCCACGGGTCGGCCTCCGACGGCGAGCTGTATTTCATCACCTCCCTTATATTCGCCTCCAATCGCTGGGGCAATGACACAGGCATCGATTATTTAGCCGAGGCCCGTCATATAGTTGACTGCTCCATGATGAAAGTGGGGATGTCACATGCGGCTCCGCTCATCGACCTCGATCACAAGCTCATCACATTCACCCCCGACAAGTGGGGCGGACGTTTCACAGATCCCTCCTATCATGTGCCTGCTTTTTACGAAGTGTGGGCGCGGTGGCTCGGCGATGGTCGCGCGCAATTCTGGCAGGAATGTGCCGCAAGGAGCCGTGAGTATCTCCATGCCTGTACTCACCCTGTTACCGGTCTTAATCCCGATTATAGCAATTATGACGGCTCCAAGCTCGGGTCGGGTCACGTGATTGGCGATGCTTTCAGGTTTGACTCCTGGCGTGTGCCCATGAATGTGGCTCTCGATTACTCATGGTCATGTGCCGATGCCGGGTGGCAGCGCGGGTATGCCGACCGTATTCAGGACTTCCTGTATTCCAAGGGGATCGACACCTTTGTGGATCAGTACAATGTCGATGGTTCCGATGTGGATCAGGTGCTTGATGCCGGCGGATACCGCAAACTCCGACATTCCCTCGGCCTTGTGGCCACTTCTGCAGCCGTGTCGCTGGCCTCATCCGACATGAAGAGCCGTGAGTTTGTCGACAGGTTGTGGAACGCGCGTCACGAGCCCTACGACGACGGATATTTCGATGCGTATTACGACGGTCTGCTCCGCCTCTTCGCCTTCATGCACCTGAGTGGCAACTACAGGATAATCCATCCGGCCGGATATAATGACTAATCAAAATTCATATTTTCAACTTTTACTCATGAAAAAATCCGATTCAATATTCTTGGGCTTCATTCTTGTGTTAAGCGCGTGTGGTGGCAATACCTCACAGAAAGCAGGAGATGATGGCACGGCCACCACTGACACGCTTAACACTTTTGTATTTAACGGCAACCCTATTGTCCGCGATAAGTTTACCGCCGATCCGGCTCCTATGGTCCACGACGGACGGCTCTATCTCTACGTTGGCCATGACGAATATTATGCCGGCCAGGATACAGCCTCCGGTGGTAAGGAGTTCAATATCACAGAGTGGCTATGCTATTCCACCGATGATATGAAGACCTGGACCGATCATGGCTCCGTGTTGCGACCTACCGATTTCAAGTGGGCTGTGGGCGAGGCTTGGGCTTCCCAGGTCGTTGAGAAGGACGGCAAGTTCTACTATTACACCACAGTGCAGGGTGGTGAGCCCTACGTGGGCAAGGCTGTGGGTGTGGCCGTGAGCGACAGCCCCACCGGTCCTTTTGTCGATGCTATCGGACGTCCGCTCGTGAGCGATGACATGACCGACAACGGCAAACGCGGATGGTGGAACGATATTGACCCCACCGTGCTCATCGACGGTGATGATGCTTGGCTCTGCTGGGGCAACGGCACATGCTTCATGGCCAAACTTAAGCCAAATATGATCGAACTCGACGGCGAGATCAAGACTATTGATCTTCCCGGATATGTCGAGGGCCCGTGGCTCCACAAGGCCGGTGACAAATATTATCTCACTTACGCTTCCTTCGGCAAGGGTGCCGAGACCATCTCTTATGCTACAGCCCCCTCTATGGAGGGTCCCTGGACCCCTCAGGGCGAGCTGACCGGCATGGCTGAAAACAGTTTCACTATACACCCGGGCATCATCGAGTTCAACGGCACGTGGTATCTGTTCTATCACAATGCTGTGCTCGAGATCGACGGTCACAAGGGTGCTATTGGCCGTCGCTCGGTATGCGTGGATACACTCCGCTATACCCCCGAAGGTCTCATGATTCCGGTACAACAGACATCTGGACTGTGAAAAACACACACGTAAGTTACATGTTGAATACTTTTCTAAGGGGATTGTTTAGGTTTTAGATTTTTCTACGAGCGTCACGCCTAATGAACGTGATTTCAGACATCCGCCTTCCGGCAAGTGTTTTGTCAGAAGGCGGATTAATTATGATACGTCTTGTTTTAACAACTTGTAAAACAGGTTATTATTCTTTACGGCACTCCGATGGTGTCTTGCCGAAATATTTCTTGAACACCGTGCTGAAGTATCCCACTGTCGAGAATCCGCATCGGAATGCTATGTCGCCTATCGAGAGCGACGGATCCTCAAGGAGCCTGAGGGCGTGTTCCATCCTCACCTTCTTGATGAAATCGACTATTGAGAGTCCTGTCAAGGATTTTATCTTTTTGAACAGTAGCGATGTGCTCACGCCCATCTCCTTGGCAAACTCTTCTTTGCCAAATTCCGAATTATCAAGATGGTCGGTGATCACTTCTATGGCTTGTTTCACGAACTCATCATTCAGATGGTTGACAGGCTGCTGTGGCTCAGGTTCTTGATGGGTTGCATCGATAGTCCTTAACCCTACGAGGCGTCGGTTCTTGATGGTCGACGTAATACGGCCTGAAAGAGTTTTTATATCGAAAGGCTTGGTCAGATATTCATCAGCCCCTAAGCCTATGCCTTGCAGCTCGTCATTTTGTCCGGTGAGTGCGCTTAGGAGTATCACCGGTATGTGGGATGTCTCGAATGTTGATTTCACCCGTTGGCACAGCTCAAATCCGTTCATGTTGGGCATCATTACGTCCGAGACTATAAGATCGGGTAGCTCTTTCAGCACTGCTTCCCAGGCTTTCTCACCGTCGGCTACAGCTGTCACTTTGAACTGTCCGCCCAAAGCATCGGTCATGAACTTCCTTAGGTCGTCGTTGTCCTCAACGATAAGTATGCGCATCTCATCCTCGCTCTCTCCGCTATGTTCGCCCGATATGGCGCTGTCATCGGCTGTTTCGCAAACAGTCGCAGTATCAGCGGTTTCGGCTATCGGCTCACGGTAGGGGATCGAGATCTCGAATGTCGAGCCTACGTTTTCCTCACTCTTGAGCTTGATTGTGCCCTCATGTATTTCCACAAGTTTCTTCACGAGCGCAAGCCCTATGCCCGAGCCGGTTATGTGGGAATTTATGGCATTTTCGCCACGGTAAAATTCCTTGAACAGCTTCTTGCGGTCCTTGCGCGGGATTCCTATTCCTTGATCGGCAACACTGAGGCTCCATGAGTCGGAGGTGGGTGTGAACGTTATATTGATGGTTGACTCCGGCGAGGAATATTTTATCGCGTTGGAGATAAGATTGTCCACTATCTGTTCAAGCATCTCGGCATCGGCTATGGTTATGTAGCTGTCGGTGGGAGTGTTGAAATGTATTGTGATGGACTTGCGGTCGGAGTAGGCCGAGAACATCGCTATGCGTTGTCTCACCATCTCGGGTATATTCACCGGCGAGAAATTGGCCTGAGTCTTGTCGGTATCGATTTTCTGGAAATCCATCAGCTTGGTTGTCAGCGATGTCAGATGATCCACGTTGGCCGAGGCGAGTTTCAGATACCCGTAGTCGGTCTCCGAGAGTCGTCCTGATTCGCGCAACTGTTCGATAGGGGCTTTTATCAGCGTCAGGGCTGTGCGCAGGTCATGGGCGGTGGACACGAAGAACTGTAGCTTGCTCTCGGCATTGCGCCTGTTCAGACGGTTGACATACGTGCGGAATGAGGATATTATCGCTCCTGCAATTATGCACAGTATTAAGGTGTTGAACCACAACGTCTTCCAATAGGGTGGGGTGATCCGTATCTTTATTCCGCGCTGATCGGTGATAATGGGGTTGTGCATCCTGATTTTCAGGATGTAGTCACCCGGAGGCAGATTGGTATAATTTATGTCGGCCTGGTCGCTTGGTCCGTTCCAGGTGTCATCAAATCCTTCAAGCATGTATGAGAACAGTGCCGGATAGGAGCTTGTGCCGGTCGACAGTATATCAAACGTGATATTGTTATGGCGGTAATCGAGGGTGAGAGTCGTTATGCTGTCGAGAGGAATATCGGGGAATAGATCGGGATTTTCCCTGATCGACTGGCCGGAAAGGAATATGTCGTTGAGGAATATATGTCCGTGGATATTGTTGCCGGTGTCGGCATCATCCGACACTATCAATAGCCCCTTGGTGGTGCCCCATGCTGTGCGTCCGTCAGCAATGCTTACAGCCGCATCGGGCGTGAAGCTGCATCCGGGCACAGTGACCGGTTGCCTACATTCCGACACGGTTTTGTCGCGGGGATCGAAGCGGTAAAGTCCTTTGTTGGAGCTGAACCACAGTTTCCCCTCGTTGTACACCAGGCTGTTGATATAGTTTGACGGGAATCCTTTGGACGTTCCGAATGTCTCGGACTGTCCTGTGGCGAAGTCGTAGCTTACGATTCCGTTGCCCGAGGTGGCCATCCACACTGTATCACCCACCACCTCCATGCCTCGGATTATCTTGTCGGATACAAGCACCCTTGTCTCCTTGGTGAGCTTGTTAAGCGAGAGAAGCCGGTTGGTGCTGATCAGCAGCAGGGTTGTGTCATTGAGGCTTGCCATTGATGTGACCGGTATGGACGGGTAGCTCTCGAATGTGTTGCGTTCCCGGTCATATTTCAGTATGTCGCCTATCATTCCGCCGAGCCATACGTCACCGTTCCGGTCAGGCACGATGCTGAAAACAAATCCTCTTTTCGACAATATGCCGTCGGTCATGGTGTGATGAGCCTTGATGTGCTTGCTTTCGGGATCGATCACGTATGCACCGTGGGAATATGTTCCCACCCATATATTTCCGTTTGAGTCTTTGCTCACCGATTGGATTATGAATGACTCGTCACCACGGTTGTCGAAAAAATTGGTCCATTCATCCTTGGACTGGTCCCAGCAGCTCAATCCGCCGTTGGTTCCTATCCACAACTGTCCGAGATTGTCCTTTTCTACAGTGTACACGTAATTGTTCACAAGCGAGTTAGGCGTGTCGGCCCTGTGGGCATACATTGTGGCCGCGATGGTGCCTATGTCGGCAATCGACGCGCCTCCGGTGTAGGTACACACCCATATTCTGTCATTCTTGTCGTAGAGCATATCCTGGATGCCGTTGCCCGAGATGGAATACGGATTATCGGAATTTTCCCGATAGGTGTTCAGTATTCTCTTCCCGTCGCGTGACAACTCATAGATACCACGTCCGTCGATGCCACACCATATCATGGAGTCGCCGATGATTTCTATATCGCGCACATACTGCCGTGGAAAACTGCTGTTTTCGGTACTTGTGAATTTCCGGGTGGCGAGATCCACGTAATACAGTCCGTCGGTCATTGTTCCCACCCATATCCTGTTCATTTTGGGATCGGGACGTAGCAGTATGGGAAATGTCTGTCCGACCTCACTGAGTTTCGATACCTTCATCGTGGAAGGGTCCACTGTATATATACCACCGGTTCCGCCCGTTAGTATCTTGCCGTCATTGGTGATTACCATATCGCCGAGAGCACCTGCCACTCCCTCAACCCGTTCCGGTTCATTATTTTTCAAGTGGAATAGTCCGCTGGACGATGCTATCCAAATGTTGCCTGCCCGGTCAAAATCTATTTGTGAAAGGTAGATATCCTGGGGATTGATCTTTTCAGTAAGGTTCATCAGTTTGTCAAACCGGTCGGTGATAGGATCGTACATGAATATTTCGCCCTGGTTAGTGAACGCAGCGATATGGTTGGCACTTTGGACAACCTCTACCGACACCACATTCATCGAGGTGTAGGGGAGTCGGTACATTTTGCTGCCGTTATCGGCGAGCCTCAGCACCCCTTCTTTGGAGGAAATCCATATAAATCCGTTGTCATCCTTGCATATCGAGTTTGGCTCGGTTATGGTTATACCATATATATCCGAGGCATTGTAGAATCTCTTGGATGCGGCGGAAATACATATTGGTAATAATAATGTGTATAGCAGAATTGCGAGTCTCATGGCGAGTTACCGTAAAGGGATGGGGGATGTGTTTTTGAGAATGTGTTGTATGATATCATGAAGTGTTAGGCAAATTTACTCAAAAAAATCTTACACGACAATGGAAATAACGGCAATTTGCCCCGTGTAGACAATTTATAATAAAAATAAGACATGTTATCTAATTTTAAAGAATAAATATCTAAAAATAAATATTCGTTAAACGCCGTGGGAGTACATTTGCTACCGTAAACTAATCATAAATTTAATACCCACATGATTAAACATGTATTTATCGTCCTTTGCATGCTGATGGCATGTATCGGAGTCTCGGCACAGACCCACACAGTGACGGGTACAGTGACTGATACCAATCATGAGCCGATGATTGGTGTAAGTGTAATGGAGAAAGGATCCACCAACGGTACCGCTACCGATGTGGACGGCAAGTTCTCAATCAAGGTCGGCCCCAAGGCTACACTCAAGGTGTCATATATAGGATATGTGACCAAGGAGATCGCCGTAGGCAATAAGACCCGGCTCGACATTGTACTGGAGGAGGACAATGTTCAGCTCGATGAAGTAGTGGTAGTGGGCTATGGCGTGCAGCGCAAGAGTGATGTCACCGGTGCCGTATCGTCAGTCTCAGCCGATGATATCAAGGGCCTCTCTACCGTCGATGCCGGTGCCGCTCTCCAGGGCAAGGCCGCAGGTGTACAGATTCTGAACACCTCGGGCGCTCCCGGACAAGGCGCGAATATCCGTATCCGCGGTTATTCATCCAACTCGGGCAACCTCGGCCCGCTGTTGATCGTCGACGGATTGAAGGTCGACAACATCCAGTATCTCGACCCCTCGATGATTGAGTCGATGGAGGTACTCAAGGATGCCGCCTCTGCCGCCATCTACGGTGCCGAGGCCGGTAACGGTGTTATCCTCATCACCACTAAGAACGGTAACGTGAAGGACGGTCAGCCCAAGGTGATCTATTCATTCAAGGCCATCAACCAGCGTCTGGGCAAGACTCCCGAGATCTTCGGTGCCAAGGACTGGATCACCTATAAGGAACGTCAGGGCTATGAGATGGAGAACCGTTGCAAGACCTACGGTGTGAATTACGACAATCCTGCTGAGACCGACTGGATCAGCGAGGTATTTGAGCCCAGCTGGTCCACCCAGCACTCGGTGATATTCCAGGACGGAAACGACAAGGGCAATTTCTTCACCTCCATAAATTATGTTGAAAACAACGGTATCGTCAAAGGTGACAAGGATACCTATTCACGTCTCACCGCCCAGCTCAATGCCGAATACAAGCTCTACGACTGGATCAAGGTGGGTACCAACACCTCGATAGAGCGTTGGAAGACACGTACAGTGCCCTATTCGAGCGCTTACGGTTCGATGCTCGCTCCCGCGCTTCTGCTCGACCCGCTCACCCCGGTGTACTGGAATGATCCCACTGAATTCACTACCGATGTGATGAACGTGTTCCAGACCAGCCCAGACAAGATTCTCATGGCTCCCAACGGCAAGTACTATGCAACATCCAAATTCCAGAATGATGACAACGGTAACCCGTTGCTCCAGATCGACCGTCTCAATGCCAAGAACGGCGGTTTCACCGTGCGCGGTACCGGTTTTGTTGACCTCATGCCTTTCAAAGGTTTTGTGCTGACCTCGCGCTTCTCTTACCGCATAGCCCAAAGCAACAGCCACAATTATACCAAGCCTTATTTCATGAATTCCCAGGCCAAGACCGATAATTACGAGATCTCGGCCAGCGCCAACAACCACTATTACTATCAGTGGGAAAACTTCGCCAACTACAACAAGAGCTTCGGCAAGCACATGGTATCGGCAATGGCCGGTATGTCCTACACCCAGTATAAGTCGGACAATGTGTCGGCTTCGGCTGTGGGCGACAACGGCGAGCCCATACTCAAGGGTGAAGGCCCCAACTTCGAGTATCTCGACTATGTATTGGCTTCAGGTCCCACCAAGAGGATCGGCAATGTGGTGAATCTCTCCACAAGCCTCTCTTACTTCGGTCGCGTGATGTACGCCTACGACAACCGTTACAACGTGCAGTTCAATTTCCGTGCCGATGCGTTCGATACATCCAAACTTCCTGCCGACAAGCGTTGGGGCAAGTTCCCCTCAGTGTCGGTAGGCTGGACCCCGAGCAACGAGGCATTCATGCGTGAGAATATCAATCCTCAGGTGCTTTCGCTCCTCAAGATCCGCGCCTCATGGGGCCGTAACGGTAACATCAACGTGCTCAACGGATATCCCTACGCTTCGCCCATCAGCTACAACAGCGCTTGGTATCAGTATGGCGACAATCCCACCCTCAACTACGGTTCATATCCCACCCGTATGGCCAACCCCGATCTCCGCTGGGAGACTTCCGAGCAGGTTGACTTAGGTATCGACGCCCGCTTCTTCAACGGTCGATTGACATTTGGATTCGATTACTTCAACAAGAATACCAAAGATCTTCTCGTGAGCATCCAGCCTGTGCCCGAGGTTTATGCCAACGGTGATGTGACTGTCAATGCCGGTAAGGTAAACAACAAGGGTCTGGAATTTGAGCTCGGATGGCGCGACCGCATCGGTGAGGTCAGCTACAGCATCAATGGCAACATGTCAACCCTGCGCAACCGCGTGACTGCCCTTCATGAGAGCGTGCCCCGCCTCACCACTGCCACCGGTGGAGTTGACGGTACCAACAACAAGGTTCACAGCGCATTTGAGGTGGGACACTCCATCTGGTACTTCCGTGCGTTTGACTACGTAGGTGTAAATCAGGAGACAGGTGCTCCGCTCTTCCGCAAGCCCGACGGATCTATCGTGGGTTCTTCGGAGCTCTCCGATGAGGACATGACCGACATCGGCTCCTCGATCCCGACCCTTACCTATGGTCTTACCATCAATCTTGCCTGGAGAGGCATCGACTTCACAGTGTTTGGTACAGGTGTTTCCGGCAACAAGATCTTCAACGTGCTATACCGTGCTGACTCGCCCATGCGTAATTCGCTCAAATACTTCATGGACAATGCCTGGACCGAGAACAACCGCAATGCTTCGATGCCTGATGTAGCCCAGGTGGCTCAGGACCGCAACTTCTGGAGCTCAAGCGCCTCGATGTTCAGCGGAGCTTATTTCAAGATCAAGCAGATACAGCTCGGCTACACCCTCCCCAAGAAACTGACCCGCAAGGCCTACGTGAAGGATCTGCGTTTCTTCGTGTCGCTCGATGATTTCTTCACCTTCACCAAGTATCCCGGCCTGGATCCCGAGACAGCCACAACATCGGCTGCCGGCGGTAGCTCGGGCTACGACATAGGTTCTTACCCCACAATGAAGAAGGTGACTTTCGGTGCCTCAATCGGTTTCTAATATCTAATATCAAATAGAATTTTATCATGAAAAAAATACTATATTCCCTGTTATGCTTAGGCGCCGCATCGCTCTTCAGCGGATGTGAGGACCGCCTTGATATTTCCCAGAAGGGTGTGATTTCGGCCGATGATTTCTTCCGCACCGATGCCGAGGCACAGAATGCCCTCAACAACCTGTATCAGTGCCTCGCTTTTCACATCGCCGGTCATGAGGGTACCTATGTGGCTCTTCCGGTACTGTTCAACGAGGCCGGTGACGATATGCTTGCCGCCGGCACCATGTATGGCGACAATGATTTCGGCGCTCAGATCAATGAGTTCCGTTATGACTCCCAGAACGAGGTGATCAAAAACGCCTACAGCGGACTTTTCGCAGTGGTGTATGACTCCAATGCCATCCTTGATCGTGTGTCGGATGATACGCCTGTGAAAAGACGCGTGCGTGCCGAGGCTCAGGCATTGAGGGCTTGGGCTCACATGATGCTCACCATCGGCTGGGGATGTCCTCCTCTCGTGGATCATCAGCTCGATGCCAACGACAAGCCGAGCAACTATGAGGGTGGCCACGATGAGCTGCTCAGATGGTGTGCCGAGCAGGCCGAGGAAATTGTTGATGATCTTGACGAGCGTACCTCGCCCGCCGACAAGGTGGGAGCCTCCAAGGTGACCAAGGGTTTTGCTCTCGCAGTGGCCGGTAAGGCCCGCCTGTTCATGGGCGATTATGACGGTGCCAAGAGAAACCTCAAGCAGATCATCTCGTCAGATAAATATTCTCTCCTGCCTACCGAGCGTTGGTCGGATCTGTTCCACGAAGTGGGCGATCTGTGTGAGGAGATGGTGTTCCAGATCAATATTGTGAAGAACGATGATGTGCCCCTGTTCTGGGACATGCTCACCCGCACTTCATGGATGTGGATCAATTTCTGGAACTGGCGTACCGACAAGCTCCCGTCGATGCCCTCGTTTATCGGTGTAGCCGGCTGGGGTGGCCACTCAATACGTGCCGATTTCGCCGAGCGTATGCTCGCCAACGACGGTGATTCGCCCCGCCGTAAGGCTACATTCATGACTCCCGATGAATTTCTGTATGAAATGGATTGGAACGGCGTTGACACCGACGGTGATAATGTAGCCGAGCCTATCGATGCCAGCGTTCCCCGCGCGGTGCGTGAGACCCATCCCGGAATCGGCATCAAGGATCCCACCGGTCTTTACGGTTTCGGCGGTTATTTCGCCCACAAGATCATAGCCCGTCCCGAGGAGATTGAGGGTGGCACATGTACATTGAAGAATCTCACCATATTCCGTTATGCCGAAATCCTGCTGATGTATGCCGAGGCTTGCACTGTGACAGGTGATAACGACGGACTGAAATATCTGCAGGAGATACAGAAGCGTGCCGGATCGGCTCATATCTCATCATCACTCACACTCGACGAGGTGAAGAACGAGAAGTCATACGAGATGTGGCTCGAGGGTGTGCGCTTCCCCGACATGGTGCGCTGGGGCGATACTGACGGTATTGTCAACAACGGCAAGAACATCCCCACCACTTACGATGCCTACTTCACCAAGGGTGAGCCCAAGCACCGCCTGTATGTGGAATATTCCAACCCCAACCAAGGAACCACCGGTTTCGTGAAGGGCAAACATGAATATTTCGCGTTCCCGTTCTCCTCGACTTCGGTCAACCCCAATCTGCAGCAGAATCCCAGCGGAAAGTAAAAAAACTTACTAAGAGGGTGTTTGATAACGAATTAAACGCCCTCTTAGCGAAGCGGATTCCAATTCATACCAAATCAACACAGTAAATTAATGAACAATTTAATGCGAATATTGGCCGCATCGCTGGTAGCGCTCCCCCTGATCTCATACGCGCAGGGGGACGCGTTCCCGGCGGGGACTGTGGCAAACGAACATAATATCAACGGTGCCGACTATCCACGTATCGGCAAGGATGGACGAGCTCATTTCAGGGTATATGCTCCCGATGCCAAGAAGGTGGAGATAAGTTTCCGTGGCGAAATGACCAAGGAAGCCGACGGATACTGGTCGCTGGTATCGAAGGAGCCTGAGGTGGTGGGATTCCATTACTATCAGGTGATAGTGGACGGTGTGAGTCATGCCGATCCCAACGGCAAACCGTTCTTCGGAATGGGACGCTGGGTGAGCGGTATCGAGATCCCCGAGGAGGATGGCGACTACTATGCCATAAAGGATGTGCCACACGGGCATGTGAACCAGAGCTGGTACTACTCCAAGATACGCAACGAATGGCGCAGATGCCTTGTGTACACTCCGGCTGATTATTACAAGAATTCCGATAAGCGTTACCCGGTGTTGTATCTGCAACATGGTATGGGGGAGAACGAGACCAGCTGGGCCAATCAGGGCAAAATGAATTTCATCATGGATAATCTGATTGCCGATGGGAGTGCGTGTCCCATGATAGTGGTGATGGACAACGGCAATATCGAGTCGTTCAATATCAGAGAGGGGGAGACCCGTGCCGATGCCATGAAGCGTTTCGGCGGTGAGTTTCCTGAGATATTGGTCAATGAGATAATCCCTCACATCGATGCCAATTTCCGCACACTCACCGATCGTGAGAACAGGGCTATGGCCGGATTGTCGTGGGGCGGACTGCTTACATTCAACACCACGCTCAACAACCTCGACAAGTTTGCCTACATAGGTGGTTTCAGCGGAGCCGGCAGTATCGACCTTGCCAATCTCGACAATGTGTATGGCGGAGTGTTCAAGGACCGTAAGGCTTTCAACGACAAGGTACACGTGTTCTTCATGGGCATAGGGTCGGAAGAGAATCCCGAGCGCACCAGGAATCTGAGCGCAGGATTGAATGAGGCCGGAATCAACACCATATATTATGAATCGCCCGGCACAGCCCATGAGTTCCTCACCTGGCGCCGGTGCCTGAAGGAGTTTGTTCCCCGTCTTTTCATCAATCAGTCTCTTTCGGCTGAAAACAGATGATAATTTTGAAAAAGCAAACAGGAAATATTGAATGAGAATTAGTTATTTAAAAAGTCTGGTCATTGTGGCCGTGGCTTCGGCAGGTGTTGCCGGAGCCACGGCTCAGACCCAGGCCGGAACGGCACCGGAGGGTATGCCTCCGGTAAGGCAGAATTATGAGATACAGACCCCGACCCATCTCTCGGATTATTTCGAGGAGGGGAAATCGGAATATATTTCTCCCGATAAGGAGGGGTTCATACGCCGATGGATGGTGCTTGAGCCTATAAGCAAGCCCAACCGTTCCAACACGGTGTTTACCGACAGTTATCTCGACCACGTGCTCGATTCAGTGTATTTCAAGGGGCAGATGACCATGTTGCCTAAAAACGGTCAGACCGTGAAGGTGGATGGCAAGAAGCTCGCGTGGCACGCGCTCGACAGCAAGCTCTACAATTACAAGCTCTACCGCTTTGCAGCAGCCTTGAAGAAGCCGGTGTATGGCATAATATTCTTTGCGGTTACGGTGATCAACTGTCCCGAGGAGATCAAGGATGTGAGGCTTTCGGCCGGATCTAATTCAGCCTCGAAATGGTGGCTTGACGGCGAGCAGGTGCTGGTACTGTCGGGCGACAGGCGCATGGTGGCCGATGACGCGGTGTCAAGAAGGCTCACGTTGAAGAAGGGGCGCAATGTGTTGCGTTGCGCGGTAATCAATGGTCCGGGCATGAGCGATTTCTGCGCCCGCTTTGTGGACGGGAATGGTAATCCGGTTAATAATTTCACAATCAGCTATCAATGAGCATGAAGACTAAAAGCTTACTGCTTGGCTCAATAGCCATGCTGTCAATGTCGGCAACGACTGGATATGCCTTGGATGGAGCGCCTTATATACACGATCCGTCCACAATAATGGAGTGTGACGGACGCTACTATACATTCGGAACCGGAGGCGGTGGCCTCATTTCGGAGGACGGATGGACCTGGAAGGGTGGGGCGGTGCGTCCCGGAGGCGGAGCTGCGCCGGATGCCATTAAGATCGGCGACCGTTATCTCGTAGCCTACAGCGCCACCGGTGGCGGACTCGGCGGTGGACATGCCGGCCGGGTGCTCACGATGTGGAATAAGACTCTTGATCCCAATTCGCCTGATTTTGAATTCTCGGAACCTATCGAGGTCGCTCATTCGCTCGACGATGAGGATTGCGACGCCATCGATGCGGGATTGCTCCTCGATCCTACCACCGGACGGCTGTGGCTTTCCTACGGTACATACTTCGGATTTATCCGTATCGTGGAGCTTGATCCTGCCACCGGCAAGCGCGTGGATGGCAATGAGCCGGTGGATGTGGCTATCGATTGCGAGGCCACCGATCTGATCTACCGCAACGGATGGTACTATCTGCTTGGCACCCACGGCACATGTTGTGACGGACCTAATTCCACCTATAATATCGTGGTGGGGCGTTCGCGTAATGTGACCGGCCCTTATCTCGATAACATGGGGCGCGATATGATGAAAGGCGGAGGCAAGATGGTGATAGCCGCAGGCCGACGCAACACCGGACCCGGACACTTCGGCCGATATATCGAGGATGACGGCGTGGAAAAGATGTCGTTTCATTACGAGGCCGATTTCGACCGTGGCGGGCGCAGTGTGCTTGCCATACGTCCTCTGCTCTGGAAAAACGACTGGCCCGTGGCCGGCGAGGAATTCAAGGAGGGGACATACGAGATTGAGTCGGAACGCCGAGGATATGCTCTTGAATTAGGAGTCGACTTCGTGCGAATGAATGTGCCACGCCATCGCTTCTGGGACGAGCCGGAGGGTCCGATCGAGCCAATCGCGTCACAGACATTGGCCGACGTGATAGATACGTGGCCTGAAGGGAATATCGACGTGAGGATAGGTGACTATATGTTCCGTCCCCACCAGCGATGGACTATAACAGCTGTGCCTGAGGCCGGCGGATATCTCGGCGGGCAGTACTACAAGATTGTGATCGAGGGCACCGACAGGGCTCTTGCCGCCACATCGGATGCCGAGGTGGTGACAGTTCCGGAGTTTACTGGAGCTCCCGAACAGTTGTGGCGCATCGAGCAGCTTACCGACGGGACTTACCGTATCATGCCTAAGGCAGTGCCGGGAGTTGATGAGGAGCTGGTGCTCGTGTCGGCTGCCGACAGCACTCCGTCGCTTGCTAAGTTTGACATGAACAGCGATAATTCCAAGTGGAATTTTCACGACCGATGATATTACCGTGCGATAGATAGTAATTTTTATATAGGTGCATTTTTGTGTCGGGCCGGGGCCTTTTATGGGTCTTGGCCCGGCTGTATCTTGCATCGTATGGTTGTCGACCGATAGCTGTGCTTGCTGTGGCTTACATTATTGATCCCCATTTCTTCTTTTTGCCTTTTTCGAGCCGCTCGAGGATGCGGCGCGAGCGCCGTGACAGCTTTATATCGGGGAGCAGAGACTCGGGATCCGTTTGATCGTCGGTAGCAGAAAACAAGGTATCAGGAAGCAGGGTTTCAGGGAGGAGAGTGGAGCGAGGCTGGGAGGACTTGGTAATTTCGGGGCGCGCTTTGCGACGTGCTTTCGCTCTCTCGCGGGCGCGTGTGGATCGGGCGATGGCTCGGTCGAGTTCATCTTTTATCATATTAAACGCGAGCATTGCCATGGCGTCGTCACTCTTGGTGGGACGGCCTTGCAGGTGTGAGTCGACCAGACGCATGGCTTCGGTGGCAGATGCCGGAGTGTGGGACAGAGCTGTGGATATACGCGATGAGATGTCGGCGTAGACTTTTTTGGATACCGGGAGATTCTTCATTTTGACTTCTTTTTTATGCAAAAGTAGTCATGGGGAAATCCGAAAAGGTGCGATAATGTCGCGTGGCATAAAAAAATATTGCATCATGATGAGAATAGGTGCGTCTTTGCAATCATGGGAGATGACTGCAAGGACGCGGAGAGTGGTGGGAAGCCGTTACCAGTCGACGGTATTATCTACAATGGCCTGTTGCTCCGAGGCGGTGCGCCGCAGGTAGATGCGCGTGGTCTCGATGCTCTCATGCCCCATAAGGTCGGCAAGAAGTGCAAGATCATTGACGCGCTCAAGAAAATTCTTGGCGAAACGATGACGGAACGAGTGGGGATAGACCACGGCAGGATTTATGCCATATTTCCGGGCGAAGAATTTCAGCTGTTGGGCTATGCCTCGGGCAGTTATCCTCACGCCGAAACGATTGAGAAATATGTAGCCCGATTCGAGTCCGCGCTCCTTGAGCCATTCGCCGGATTCTGACCTGAGGCTTCGGGGAATGTACAGGCGCCGTATCTTACCTCCTTTGGAATATATGTCGAGATAGCCTTGGCTGACATGCTCGACCTTTATCTGCAACAGTTCACTCACACGGGCGCCTGTGGCTGTAAGGAACCACACCACGAAATACCATGAGGTGTAGCCATCTTTTTTCAGCCGGGTTTTCAGGAAGCGGTAGTCGGCGTCGCTGATTACGTTTTCAAGAAAATTTCGCTGTTGCACTTTCACAAAACGCATTTTTAGTTTGTCCTGCCTGATGAATTCCAGATATTTGTTGAGGGCCTGAAGCCTGAGATTTACCGTCTGAGGTTTGTGGTGTTCAATGAGGTCACCCTTGTAGATGAGCAGGTTGGCACGTGTCACGTCGTTGTATTTCTCAAGAAAATGCTTAACGGTCCACACATACGATCGGACAGTGTTCGCAGCCAGATCCTGCCGTGAAAGGAAAGTTTGGTACTTGTTTATCATATTCTTTTGTGCTTGTTTACCATAAGTAAGTCTTAAAAATTAACCGCTATATGTAAGTCCTAAAGAGCTTGCCCAA
>JAMPHR010000007.1:0-19920 GCA_023663345.1 Paenibacillus sp.
ACTATAATTTTTAACACTTTTCGCTTGCACAGGTCCTAGATTTCCCCGCCACGAGACCGACAAGCAAATCGCCCGACAGGGCAGGATTTGCGCCGTCGGGCGAGGTGCGGGGAAACTGAAACGCGTACCAAATTGGGCGTCGAAGACGTCCTATAATCTACCGGTTATGCGTGGCTACGGAAAAATATACAGGCTCAACAGATAACCTCATAACCCCATAACCTTCGTCCCGTCAGGGACGAATCCCAGCCAGGGTCGAATTAAAGCTCCGCTTTCAGGCGGGCTATCATATCGGCATATTCCTCATCCGACAGATATACCTCACCCGGATTCATACGGAAAGTCCCACCGTAGTCGGGGCCGTCCACATACTTCGGAGCCAGGTGGAAATGCAGGTGCGACAACTTATCGCTGTAGGCTCCATAATTGATCTTCTCGGGATTGAACGCACGTTGCATAGCGCGGGTCACGCGGGCCACATCGGCCATGAACGCATTGCGCTCCTCATCGCTCAGCTCGTTCAGGTCATTCACATGACCGTTGTAGGCCACGAGGCAACGGCCACGGTAGGTCTGCTCCTTGAAAAGGAACGCGCGCGACACGCTCAGGTCGGCAAACGGAATCATCAGGTTGTGGAGAGTCTCGTTATTGGTGCAGTAAAGGCACTCTTTAGGATCGCTGTACATAGGTAACTGATTTAAAGTGATATTAAAAAGATGATATGCAAAGGTACCAAATCAGAACATAAAATTCAAGCCATCGGAGCAGAATATCTCTGCCTCCGATGGCTTGAATTTATTTCCACATTCGAGAACTATGTGAGTATTGATATTGGCGGTAGAATAGATTATGCCTTATGCTTTAGAAACTGTAGCTGATACCGATCGACGGGATGAACGCATGAAGCTTATAGTCGGCGGTGAATTTTCCGCTTGGTTCGAATCCGTAAGAATCAACTTTTGCTTGAGCCATGGCCAGAGCTGCTTCCGGATTAGGTGCTATGCCTCCTGCAAGCAATGCATTTTTTATTGCTGGAATAAGCTCCCCAGGTAGCATTTTGCCAAGGAGATCGGTGTATTCGCATGAAGCACCCTTCACTCCACATCCGTGTACATACATAAAGGCCACGTCGATCGATAGCCTGGGTATCGGGCGGAACGACAGTCCCACTGTCGGCTCCACTTTGGTCATACCCGGAGTCTCGGGATTGTAGAAATTCTTGTTCACGGGCGAAGTATCCACCATCAGGCCCACACGTGCGTCGAAGCGTTCGGTCACGGCATACTGTGCGCCAAGCGAGTAGCACCACGAGTTTTTGTAATGCTTTTCGATATTCTGGTTGAACTTGGTGAGATTATCGTCAAGAAACTCTATGTCGAGCTTCTTGTAAGTATGCCATCCGGTCAGACGTGCATCGAAAGCCAACGTCAGGCGATCGATGGGCTTGTAAGCTACACCCAAGCCAAGCACCCAGGGGCAAGGCATCTCGGCGGTGAAATTGGCATTATTAATTAATCCGAGTTTATCGCCAAGTAATCCTTGTGAGATAGTTGCATAGTGAACTGACGCATTACCTGCCTTTACTCTCATGGGCATACGCGAGCGGAATGAAGCTCCGAAATTCAATTTTTCATTGAATTTATACATTGCGCCCACATTAAATCCTACGGTTACTTTAGCAGTTCCAGTTAGATTTATTGACGTAGGAGTAGTATTGCCAAAAGCCGGTGTTTCTGCAGGAAGCTGGCCGAGGTCTTTTAATGCGGTTATCATCTTGTCTGCAGTTTCTGGTGTCACGAGCCCCTTGTTGAGATCCACACTGCCCCACGAGATCATGGCGCCGATGCCTACCGAGAGTTTCGGAGTGATGGCCCAGGCCACGGTGGGCTGTACGGTAAACACTTTCAGGTTCACATTCTGGTTCAGCACGGCGCCGGGCCAGTTGTCGGTCCAGTTGATCGATGAGCCGTAGGGGGTGTAGAACGATACACCGGCTTTGAGATTATCGTAGATCGAGAATGCCGCATGTGCTCCGATAGGGGTAGCGGCATTGCAGTCGGTGTCGTATTTCTTTCCCTCGGGTTGAACAGTGGCGGTCGCGGTGGGCATGATGGCGGTGAACGAGCCCGACAGATCGAGCGTTTTGTTCATGAAAGCCATGCCGGCAGGGTTGAAGAACATGCTCTCAGCTCCGAGTTCCAGTGCCACGCCGGTATGTCCCATACCGAGTTGCTTGGCCGACAGCGAATTGACTTGATAGCCTTCGGCCATGGCGGCTCCGGCTGACAGCAGGAGGGCGAGGGCCGATAAGATTACTTTTTTCATACAGTGAACAGTTGATGGCAAGAGCGCCGGACACATAGACTCCCGTGTCATCTATAGGAAATGTGCGGGTATATGCCGGGCTTGCGTTAAAAAAATTCGGGGCAAAGGTACGCCTATAAGGCGAGACACCCAAGCGATTAAAGTTTTTTTAACGCAAAAATACGTCTTTTTCTCTCTTTTGCTGTTCTGTTTTTCTTGTATTTGCCCTATATCTCCTCCCATTCGGCATCCGAAATCTGGGGCTCGCGTGGAGTATAGGCCCGCTTGTTGCGGGGATTGCCATTGTCGGCAGATTGCGATGTGTAGTCGGCGGTCACGTGTATCTCCTCAAACTCTATGTACTCTCCCTCGTCGCGGCCGAATATCTTGCGTTTGCGTTCACGCCGGGCCTCGTACTCCTGCTGGCGTTGGGCGCCTGAGCCCTGCTGTCCGCCATAAGCGCCTTGTGCAAAGGGATCTCCGCCCATAGCCTGGCGGAACATATCGTTGACCTTCTGTTGGAATTTACGTTTCATGTAGCGAGCGACAAGTGGTTTCACCACGAGCCACATCACGTACACAAATATTATAGTACCTAAAAGTGTAGCCATATTGAATAGTTAGGGGGGGTGTGGGGAAAGAAGGATGAGGACTCCCGGCCTTACTCTCCCGGGCCTGTGTCTCGGGGTGATGGCACGTCGGGCAGTCTCATTAGTCCGCGGCTGTTATCGGTGTTGGCGCGTAGGCCATCCGTCGGTCTCGGACTCCGGGTGCTGTCAGTTGGCGTTATCGGGATCGGTACGCTTGCCTAACAGTGATATAAGTATGTATAGTATGATGGTCCAGGCAAATCCGGCCACTCCGTCGGTGAGCACAAACAGCACACAGGCCAGTAGTATGGTGTAGCGTCTCACATTACCGCGGAACGACAGATCGTGAAATTTCAGCGAGAACATCTTCAGCTCGCTCACCATCAGCAGTGATATCACCACTATCACCGGCACTATCACGGCATTGCCGGGATAGCCATGTACATTGATCCATCCGAGCGTGCCTATCCAGAAAATGGCGTTGGCCGGGATGGGCAGACCGATGAATGATGTCGTCTGGCGTGTGTCCACATTGAACTTCGCGAGGCGCAACGCTCCCATCAGCGCGATCATCAGTGCACACGCAGGCCACACTGACCATCCGCCCTCCTGGAGCATCACGTTCATCATCAGGAATGTCGGTGCCAGGCCGAAACTCACCAGGTCGCTCAGCGAGTCAAGCTCCTTGCCCATCGGGGAATAGGCTTTGAGCAAGCGGGCCGACATGCCGTCGCAGAAATCAAACACTGCCGCCGCTCCGATGAATATGCAAGCCCACTGGTGGGCGGTCAGTGACCATATCGACGTTCCGGGATAAAACGCCAGCACCACCGCCACGCATCCGCACAGCAGATTCATGCAGGTGATCGTGTTTGGGATATATGTCTTTATGCTTTTCACTTTATATTCGTTGTTACAGTGGGGCTTTTCTTATTTCAGATGGGCTATTTCCGAGACTCCGCCCACAGTCTTGTCTCCTACCTTTACAAATATCTCGGCATCGAGGGGCAGATATATGTCCACTCGCGAGCCAAACTTTATGAAACCCATGTGGTCGTCGATATTGGCGGCCTCGCCGGGGCTTGCGTATGTCACTATACGGCGGGCAACGGCGCCGGCTATCTGTCTCACCAGTATCTCCTGTCCATTGGTGGCGCGTATCAGCACTGTCGAACGCTCGTTCTCTATGCTGGCCTTGGGCAGATAGGCACTAAGGAAGCGACCCTTGTGGTGACGCACCATCAGCACCTCGCCGTCAACCGGAAACCAGTTGGCATGTACATTCAGCACCGACATGAACACCGACAACATTCTCACCTTTCTTCTCAGCACCTCCGGTTCAAACACTTCTTCGAGAGCCACTACAGTACCGTCGACCGACGATACCACCACATTGCTGTTTCTCTCCCCCTTGAACTTGCGACGGGGGGAACGGAAGAAATTCACCACGAGCAGATACAGGATGCCCGAGATGATCGAGAAGGTGACGGGAATGGCCGCGGGGCGTATGAACATCCATGCCGACAGGTTGATTATGACCAGTATCAGCATGAGCACTACCAGGATGTTGGTGCCTTCGCGATGTATCTTATACCTCATAGGTGTGGAATTCGGCGTTGATGTTAGAGCTTGGTACTTAGATGTGACAGTGGGTTTACGCTAATGTAATTATGCAAAGGTAGATTTTTTTTCGCATTTTGCCAAAGCGTCGTTCCAAAGAATAATAAATTTTATATAAATTTTAAGTAAACCTATTCCAATCTGATACTTCCTGATGAGGTTTTCTTAAGATATACCCTGAAATTATCAGGACAGGTCCTAAAATTCCACGAATGCGAGCGGAAGCGTCGACTTCACCGACGGGAGAATGAAGATGCGGTGTCGACCGGCGAGTATCACCCTCACGTCATGTCCGGCCAGGGTCTCATACTCAAGCAGGGCCTGACGGCACGCTCCGCAGGGTGCTATCGGGGCTTCCACCTCCTCGCCGTCGGTCCCGCGTGCGGCTATGGCTATGGTCTCGAAATGAGCCTCGGGATAGCGGGCATGGGCATAGAAACAGGCTGAGCGCTCGGCGCACGTCCCCGACGGATAGGCCACGTTCTCCTGATTGGCTCCGGTGATTATCTCCCCGTTGTCGAGCCTGATGGCCGCGCCCACCCTGAAATGGCTGTATGGGGCGTAGGAGCGTGAGGTCGCCTCGCGGGCAGCCTCCACGAGATCGCGGTCCCCCTGGGTCAACTCATCAAAAGTCACCTCGGTGACTGGTATTGTTATATCAAAATGTTTCATCTGTCGGTTAGGATTATGATTTGTTCTTTTTGGCCTGGTGTGGCTCTTTTGGGCTTGGTGTGTTGATTACTCGCCGGTGGTCAGTTGGTCGTACAGATTCTGGCACGCATCCTGGAGCAGATCGAGCACCAGCTCGAAACCCTCCGCTCCCTCGTAATACGGATCCGGCACATAGTCATAACGCTCCGAGGGGGAGAAATACTCAGCCATGGCATGGATTTTGGCCTCGGCTTCGGGCGACGGAGCCAGACGGCGCAGATTGGCTATGTTGGACGCATCCATCCCTATTATCAGGTCGAAATCATCGAAATCTCCGGTTCTCACCTGCCGGCAACGGTGGTCAAGTTCCAGGCCGCGGCGACGGGCATGGATGCGCATGCGGTGGTCGGGCAGATCGCCCACATGGTATCCGCCGGTGCCCGCCGAGTCTATGATCCATTCGTCGGGATTGCCCTGCTCATCAACTATGGAGCGCATTATCCCCTCGGCGGCCGGAGACCGGCATATATTTCCGAGACACACGAATAGGATACGTTTCTTGGATGTATCAGGAGTAGTTGTCATAACAATAGTAACAAATCAGAAGGTATAAATGAGCGTTAAAAAGGACAAAAGGGCGGTCCCGGCAATCATTTCTTATGCCGGTCTCGTCCTTTTGTCCGTTTTGAGCCTATGTTTCTTTGTCCAATTGGCTGTGGAAAGTGGGGATTATTCGAGATCCTTGGGTATGGCCACGATCTTCAGGTTGCAGTCGTTGATGAACTTGAGGATGCGGTCACGTTCGGGCGACGGCTCCACGTCGGCTTCGATACGCTTCACGGCATTGAACACCGATGTGCCTGTCTGATACAGGTGGCGGTAGCACTTGGCTATATCGTCGATGCGGTCCTCGCTCATCTCGTCGTGCTTGCGCAGGAGGAAAGCGTTCACCCCGAAGTAGGAGGTGGGGTTATGGGCCATGATGCAGTAGGGTGGCACATTGCCGGTGATGCGGCATCCGCCCTTCACGAGCACCCAGTCGCCTATGCGCGAGTTCTCGTGTACCACTACGCTCGACGACAGGATAGTGCATTCGCCTATCTCCACGTCACCGGCTATTGACACGTTGTTGCCGATCACGGCCTTACCCTTCAGGTGGGAATCGTGTCCCACGTGGGAGTTGGCCATGAGGAACGATCCGCTGCCGATGCGTGTGCCGCCATCGCTCTCGATGCCACGGTTGATGATCACGTTCTCGCGTATCACCACGTTGTCACCGATGAAGCAGTAGGTGAAGCCACCTTTCCAGCGGAAATCCTGGGGGTCGGCTCCCACGATCGCGCCCTGGTACACCTTGCAGTTCTTGCCCATGCGTGTTCCGCGGACGATGCTTGCAAACGGCATGATCACGCAGTTGTCACCGATCTCGACATCCTTGTCGATGTATGCGAAAGGATGGATCTTAACGTTCTCGCCTATCTTGGCCGAGGGGTCGATGTGAGCTTTATCGCTAATCATAATAGTAGTTGCCTTTCAGGCAAGGGTTATAAGGTTATTGAGGTTATGAGGTTGTAAATGGCGCTTTCAGGCAGGTTATAACCCTTGCCTGAAAGGCAAATGGTCATCGTCCTCCGCCCAGGTTCTGGTAGAGGTTGATGAGGGCGCGCGATGCTGCAAGGTTGGTCGAGATCTGGGCGGTCTGGGCGCCGAGCAGATTCTGCTGGGCGGTGAGCACCTCCAGATAAGTGGTCGAACCGTCAAAGAGCAACAGCTCGTTGGTGATATCCACGGCCTTGGCCATATTCTCCACCTGCTGTGCGAGCCAAGCCTGCTTCTCGAGGCTCTTCTCGTAGGTGGTGAGGGCATCGCTCACGTCGGCGGCAGCGCTCATCAGGGCATACTCAAAGTTGTTGAGGGCCTGTTTCTGCTGAGCCTTGGCAGCCTCGAGGCGGGCGATGTTCTGTCCGCGCGAGAAGAGGGGTGCCGTGAGGCTTGCACCGAGCTGTACGAACCACTCGGCGGGATTCATGATCACCGAGCCGATGAGGTTGGTGAATCCGGCGTTGGCGGTGATGGCAAGTGAGGGATAGAAGGCCGAGCGGGCCGAGTTGGTGGCGTAGAAGGCCGAAGCGAGGGCCATCTCGGAAGCGCGCACGTCGGGGCGCGATGCCAGTTCCACCATGGGCACCGACGAGCGGGCTATGGCAGGCTGGTTGAGGTTGGCGCTTGCGGGGATGCTCCACTTCTGGGGCATGGTGTTGAGCAGGAGCGAGAGGGTATTGTTGGCCTCGTGGAGCGACATCTCAATGTCGTTGATCGAAGCCTCGATGCTGAAGTATTGAGCCTCGCTCTGTACCACAGCGTTCTCGCGCATACGGCCTGCTTCCTTGAGGTCGCGCATGGTCTGCACGCTCTGTTTCCACAGCACGGCGGTCTCGCGCGACAGTTCGAGCTGGCTCTGCAGGGCGGCGATGGTGTAGTAGCACTGGGCCACGCCGGCGATTATCTGCGAGCGCACAGCCTGCTCGTAGGCCTGGGCCTGCATCTCGGCTACCTCAGCGCCACGGCGGTTGTTGCGCAGTTTGCCGAATATGTCGATCTCCCAGTTCACAGCCAAGGGCAGTGAATAGCTCCAGTCGCTCCAGGTGTTGAGCATACGCGAGCGGTTGGCGTTGGGGGCGAAGGCCACCGAGGGGAGATAGGCCAGCTTGGCACCCTTGAGCTGGGCGTGGGCTATATCCACGTTGAGCTTGGCATTGTTGAGGTCCTTGTTGTTGGCCAGGGCACGCTCGATGAGATCGGCCAGCTGGGGGTCGGTGAACACCTGCTGCCATTTCAGGTTGCCGAACGTGGTCTCGTCAGTCTCCTGCTTCACGGCCTCGGCATACTCGTTGACGAGGGCGCTGTTGACCTTCTCGGGATTGTAGGTCGAGTAGATCCCGCAACCGCTGAGCGCGCTCACGCTCAGTGAGGCTGCAAGAAGGAGTGAAATATTATTGATTCTCATTTCTTTATGCTTGAATCTCTGCGGAAATTGGGGGCATAACCCTCAATTTCCGCAGGAATTTGAATTTATTTAGCTGAATACTGCTCGATTTCGTTCTCGATGCCTTCGTTGTCGGTATCCTCCCACTTGAGCGGGGTAATCTTCTCCTGGATCTTCTGGAATATCACGAAGAGCGCGGGCACGATGAGCACCTGGAGGATCATACCGATGAGCATACCGCCGATCGATCCTGTACCGAGGGCACGGTTACCGTTGGCACCTGCACCGCTGGCAAACATCATAGGCAACAGACCGATGATCATGGCCAGCGAGGTCATGAGGATAGGACGCAGACGGGCCGATGCTCCCTGGATGGCGGCGTTGACCACCGACATGCCTGTGCGGCGACGCTCGACGGCAAACTCCACGATAAGGATCGCATTCTTGGCCAGAAGTCCGATAAGCATGATGAGCGCGATCTGCAGATAGATGTTATTGGAGATTCCGAATATCTGGGCGAAGATGAATGTACCCATGAGGCCGAAGGGGATCGAGAAGATTACCGCAAACGGCAGAATGTAGCTCTCGTACTGGGCCGAGAGGAGCAGGTACACGAAGAGGAGACACAGACCGAAGATGATGGCTGTTGTGGATCCTGCACCGCTGGCAGCCTCCTCACGGGTCATACCCGAGTACTCGTAGCCGTAGCCCGGGGGAAGTGTCTCGGCGGCCACGCGCTCCACGGCGGCAAGACAGTCGCCCGAGGTGTAGCCCGGGGCGGGCTGGCCGGTCACGGAGATCGACTGGAACATGTTGAAGCGGTTCAGAAGGTCAGGGCCATACACCTTGGTGAGGGTCACGTAGTTGGAGAGCGATGCCATTTCCGCGCCATTGCGTATCTTGATGGCCGAGAGGGTCTCGGGGCTTACGCGGGCTTCGGGCGAAGCCTGCATCATCACACGGTAGATCTTACCGAAACGGTTGAAGTTGGACACGTACATACCGCCGTAGTAACCCTGCAGGGTGGTGAGGATGTCCTTGGGCGAGATGCCGGCCTGCTTGGCCTTGGCGGCGTCGATATCGATCATGTACTGGGGGAACGAGGGGTTGAACGTGGTCATGGCCACCTGTACCTCGGGCTGCTGGTTGAGCTTGGCGAGGAATCCCTGTACCACGGCGAAGAAGTCGGTAACCTCACCGCCGGTCTTGTCCTGCATCTTCAGCTCGAAACCGTTGGTGAGCGAGTAACCGGTGATCATAGGCGGTGCGAACAGTACCACACGACCATCCTTGATGGCGGCTCCGGTCATTGCGTAGAGCTTGCCGAGGATAGCATTGGAGGTCTGGTCGGCCTGCTTACGGTCCTCCCAGTTCTTGAGCTTGAGGATGAATGTACCGTAGGTGGCACCCTGTCCGGCCATGAATGAGTAACCCACGATCTTGTTGCGGTACTCGATTTCGGGCACGGTGGCGAGGATTGCGTCCACCTTGTCCATCACCTCCTCGGTGCGCTCCTGGGATGTGCCCGGGGGCATGTCCACCATACAGAAGAGCACGCCGGTGTCCTCGTTGGGCACGAGGGTCGAGGTGGTGATGCTCATGAGCCATACCAGCACGGCCACTGAAGCGGCCACGATGCCGAATGAGGTGATCTTATGGTTGATGAAGAATGTGGTGAACTTGTCGTAGGCCTTGAGGATGCGGCCGAAGCCGATCTCGAATCCCTTGTGGAATCGCTTGCCGAAGATGCCGAGCACTGTCACGATCGCACACACGGCGGCGATGGTCAGCTGCAGGGGCTTGTGGATGTTGTACCAGCCGAGCACCATGAAGGTGATGGTGGCAATGAGGAAGGCAAAGGTGATCAACGGGGGCAGGTCGAGGGTGAAGCGACGCTTGGCCTGGCCGACCACTGCCTCGCCGGCGGCCTTGTAGGCGGTGCCCATGCGATCCTTCAGCGACGAGTGGTCGTCATGTCCCTTGAGGAACACGGCACAGAGCGCGGGCGAAAGTGTCAACGCGTTCAACGCCGAGATACCGATCGCGATGGCCATGGTGAGACCAAACTGGCGGTAGAACACACCGGTGGTACCGCTCATGAACGACACGGGGATGAACACGAGCATCATGACGAGGGTGATCGAGATGATGGCTCCGCCTATCTCGCCCATGGCGTCGATCGAGGCCTTGCGCGCGTTCTTGTAGCCCACATCGAGCTTGGCGTGCACGGCCTCCACCACGACTATGGCGTCGTCGACCACAATCGCGATCGCAAGCACAAGAGCCGAGAGGGTGATGAGGTTGATCGAGAAGCCGATCAGGTTCATGAAGAAGAATGTACCCACGAGGGCCACGGGGATGGCGATCGCCGGGATGATGGTGGAGCGGATGTCCTGGAGGAACACATACACCACGAAGAACACGAGGATGAATGCCTCGATGAGGGTCTTGATAACCTCGTGGATCGAGGCGTCAAGGAAGTCGTTGTTGTTCATCGGCACGGCTATCGCGAGGCCGGCGGGGAGGTCTTTCTTCATGTCCTCGACCACCTTGAGACAGTCGTTGATGATCTGGGTAGCGTTGGAGCCGGCGGTCTGGAACACGATACAGCCGGTGGAGGGGTAGCCGTTGAGGGCGTTGGAGAAGCCGTAGGTCACACGGCCCAGCTCTACCTTGGCCACGTCGCCGAGGCGGAGCACCTCGCCGGTGGGCTTGGCGGCCACCACGATGTCCTCAAACTGCTCGGGGGTGGTGAGACGGCCACGGTACTTCAGGGTGTACTGGAAGCTCTGGTCACCCTGCTCGCCGAAGGCACCGGGAGCGGCCTCGATATTCTGCTCGGCCAGCGCGAAGCTGATGTCGGTAGGCATCAGGCCATATTGGGCCATAACCTCGGGCTTGAGCCATATACGCATCGAGTAGTCGGCACCGAACGACATTACGTCGCCCACACCCGACACACGCTGCAGCTGGGGGATCATGTTGATCTTGGCATAGTTGTCGATGAACTCGGACGAGTAGCGGCCCGTCGGGTCATACAGCGCCACCATGATAAGCATGGACGACTGGCGCTTTTGGGTGAGCACGCCCACCTGGGTAACCTCGGCGGGGAGCAGGTTCTGGGCCTTGGCCACACGGTTCTGAACGTCCACAGCTGCCATGTTGGGGTCGAAGCCCTGCTCGAAGTACACTGTGATGTCGGCCGAGCCGGTGTTGGTGGCGGTCGATTCCATGTAGGTCATGCCCTCGGCGCCGTTGATCGACTCCTCGAGGGGTGCGATCACCGAGTTGAGCACGGCCTGGGCATTGGCACCCGTGTAGGTGGTGGATACACGGATGGTAGGAGGTGCGATGTCAGGGAACTGGGTCACAGGCAGTGAGAAAAGCCCGATCAAGCCCAGCAGTACGATGAAGATTGAAATCACCGTCGACAGCACCGGCCTGTTAATAAACGTATCTAATTTCATTTTCTATAAGTTATTGAGCGAAAGCTCTATACTATATACTTTATACTCTATACTCAAATAATTACTGCTGTGCAGCCTGCTGGTCGGGTGCCTGCTGGGGAGTGGCGTTGGCATCGGTGGGGTTGATCACCATACCGTCCTGGAGCTTGGTGCCCACACCCTCGACAGCGATGCGGTCGCCGGCCTTGAGGCCCGAGGTAACCACGAAGGTCTTGCCGTCGGTGATGTTCTCGACGGTGATGGGGGTGGAGACTACCTTGTTGGAATCATTGACAACATAGGCGAAGCGACGGTCCTGGAGTTCGAATGTAGCCTTCTGGGGAATCACGATCACGCCCTCCTTCATGTTGGGGAGAATGATCTGTCCGGTGGAACCGCTGCGGAGCACGCCCTCGGGGTTGTTGAAGAGAGCACGCACGCTCGACGCGCCGGTGTTGTTGTCGATCACGCCCGACACGGTGGCTACCTTACCCTCGACGGGATACATGGAGCCGTCGCTGAGCTTGAGCTGAACGGCGGGCATGGCCTTGATGGCAGCCTCAACGGATCCCTTGCCGTTGCCCGAGAGAGCGAGCAGGTCTTTCTCGGTGAGCGAGAAGTAGGCATACACCTGGGAGTTGTCGCTCACGGTGGTGAGGGGCTGGGCCGACGAGGGGCTTGCGAGCGAGCCTTCGCGGTTGGGGATCTGTCCTACCACGCCGTCGCTGGGCGAGGTCACGGTGGTGTAGGCGAGGTTCTTCTGAGCGTTCACGAGCGCTGCCTTGGCGGTAGCGAGCTGGGCGTTGGCCTGGTCGAGAGAGTTCTGGGCCAACTGGTATTCATACTGTGAGATGATGTTCTTGTCAAGAAGGGTCTTCTTGGAGTCGGCAGTCATCTTGGCGGTGTTCACGGCGGTCTGGGCTGAGTTCAGCGAGGCACGGGCCTGGTCAACGGCTGCCTGGTACTGAACCTGGTCGAGAGTGAAGAGCACCTGTCCCTTGCGCACGCGCTGTCCCTCGTCGACATGTACCTTGGTGATGAATCCTGTCACCTGGGGACGGATGTCGATATCGGTCTTACCCTTGATGGTGGCGGGGAAGGTCGACTGCAGGTCCACGCTCTCGGGCGAGAGGGTTACTGTGGCGATGGCGGGAGCCGGCATCTGACCCTGTTGCTGCTGGTTGCCTGAGCAGGAGGCGAGTGCGGCCGTGGCGATGAGCGCGGCCATGCTGCTCATTTTGATTGACGAGATTGGTTTCATTGTTACGTTTTCGTCTTTGTTTATTATACCTACTTTTATGTAATATTTACTTTTTTATACTGTTGGATAATCCCTCGGATGTGGTCTTTAGCCAAAAATTCACGCAAAGGTACAATTAAAAATGGCGATTTTGGAAAAACGTATCAATTTTTTTTGACTTTTTAGCCTTGCAGTCCCATTTTTTGTACCTTTTGACCAATATTAAGCTTTTCAGAACGTATAAAAGTCTTTTCATAATCTAACAATTGTGAACGTGCTCACTCTCATGGCTCCATTTTATGGATTTATCTGAAATTTTTGTTACATTTGCACCTTAATTATAATACATGACTATTCAATCTCCCTATCGCCGAGGGGCTGACGACGGCCTGTGGTTTGGCCTCTATCTCACGGTGATGTTCTTTTCATCGATGCTTTCGGGGCGGGCGGCGATCCTATCGTTGCTCTCGCTCGTGCTGGTGGTGTGCGTGCCGGTGGTGATCTATTTCTTCATGCGCGCCTACGACCGTCGGCTCGGGCCGGCCGGGACATTCCCCATGCTGTGGATGCAGGGGGTGGTGATATTCTTCTGCGGTATGCTCATAGCGGGTGCCGCGCTGGTGGTGTACATGAAGTGGATCGAGCCCGATTTCGTGATCGAGCAGATACGCTCGGTGGCCGCGCTGAAGGGCACGCTTCCCGACACCGGCGTGGAGACAGCCGCCGAGGTGGCCGCCAATATGCTCGAAGCCAATTTCATCCCCACGCCCATCGACATTGTGGTCGAGCTGATGATGCTCGCCATCTTCACGGGATCGCTGCTGTCGATGCTCCTGAGCGGGATTTTTGCCGTGAGGCGTCGCCGGCGCATCTATGGCTGATCCCTTCCGGCTCCCGTCTCTCTTGCTCTCCGCCTCTCTTCCGCTGATGTCTCTCTCCACAACCTCCGATCATAAAAACCTTTAAGCCCCGGCACTCTTGCCACCGGGCTTGAATCAGAAAATATGGATATATCAGTAATAGTGCCTCTGTACAACGAGGCTGAATCCCTCCCCGAGCTCACGGCCTGGATCGACCGCGTGATGAAGGCCCATGACTTCAGCTACGAGGTGATACTGGTCGACGACGGATCGACCGACGGTTCATGGGATGTGATACACAGTCTCGCTGCCGAGAATCCGGCTCTGCGCGGGGTGTCGTTCCGCCGTAACTATGGAAAGTCGCCGGCGCTGAACACCGGTTTCGGACTCGCCACGGGCGACGTGGTGATCACCATGGATGCCGACCTGCAGGACTCGCCCGATGAGATACCCGAACTGTACCGCATGATAATGCGCGACGGGTATGACCTGGTGTCGGGGTGGAAGAAGAAGCGTTACGATCCGCTATCCAAGACGATACCTACCAAGCTGTTCAATGCTACTGCCCGGCGGGTGAGCGGTATAAAGAATCTCCATGACTTCAACTGTGGCCTCAAAGCATATCGCCTGGAGGTGGTGAAGCATATCGAGGTGTATGGCGACATGCACCGCTACATCCCTTATCTGGCCAAGAACGCGGGATTTGACCGCATCGGCGAGAAGGTGGTGCAGCATCAGGCCAGGAAGTATGGCAAGACCAAGTTTGGACTGGACCGTTTCGTCAACGGCTATCTCGATCTGGCTACGCTTTGGTTCACGGGCAAGTTCGGGGCCAAGCCCATGCACTTTTTCGGCCTGCTCGGCTCGCTGATGTTCATAATCGGATTCATCGCTGTGCTGGTGGTGGGATTCGGCAAGCTCTATGACATGTGGCATGGCAACCCCTACAGGCTTGTCACCGAGTCGCCTTACTTCTACCTCTCGCTCACCATGATGCTGATGGGCACCATGCTGTTTCTCACCGGATTCATCGGCGAACTGGTGGTGCGCAACTCACCCTCGCGCAACCATTACGAGATAAAGGGGCGCATAGGCGAGGATGAATGATCCCGCAGGCCTCTGACCCCGGAATCCGTAGTATCCGCTGTACTTGTTTAAGAGGTTGGTTTTAAACAACCTGATAAAATATAATTCTAAAAATCAATGGACGCATATCCCGAATTCTATAACCTCTCCCTCTCACGATATTCCTGCCGTAACTATTCGCCGGCACCGGTGCCCGAGGATACCCTCGCTGCCGTGCTCGATGCGGCGCGCCTGGCCCCCTCGGCCTGCAACCGTCAGCCCTGGCTGTTCATCATGGCCGATGCCGACGATGAGCGCGAGGCCGTGCAGTCGAGCTATCCCCGTGAGTGGATGCGCACGGCACCACATTATATCATAGCCTGCGGACTTCACGATGAGGCATGGCACCGCGCTTCGGACGGCAAGGACCACACCGATGTGGACGTGTCGATAGCCGTGGAGCATCTGTGTCTCGCAGCTTCGGCCATGCACCTGGGCACATGCTGGGTGTGCAACTTCGACACCAAGTTGATACGTGACACATTCCGCCTGCCCGAGAGCATGGAGCCGGTGGCCATTATCCCCATAGGATTTCCCGCAGAGGGCACCGAGGCTCCCGCCAAGACCCGTAAACCGCTCTCGGAAATCGTGAGAAGGGGTAAGTTTTGAAAAACGATTGAATAAACACGCTCGAAATTGAGACATCTATTCTCCATATTGCTGACACTCGCGGTCCTCGCCACGGCGGTGACCGGATGTAATACCACCGGATGTACCGACAATCAGAACTCGGTGCCCCTTGCCGGATTCTACTCCATCTCCACTCTCGAGAAGGTGGCTATCGACTCGCTTGCCATAAGCGGGCTGGGTGCGCCCAATGATTCTCTGCTCGTGGGGCCGTCACATGCCGCCTCGGAGGTGTATCTGCCGTTTCGTGCGGCCGACAATGTCACTACCTTTGTGATCAAGTACATGCAGAAGCATCTGGCGGAGCAGGGGATCGAGGACAGGGTAACGTTCTACTACGAGTCGATGCCTTTCTTTGCCTCGGAGGAGTGCGGAGCCATGTACCACTACCGCATCACACGTGTGTCGCACACCATGAATATACTCGACTCGGTGGGGGTGTCGGACTCGCTCATCACTAATATCGAGCGGTCGACCATAGGACTCTATTTCCGCATAGCCGAGCCTGATCCCGACGAACCGGGCACCGATGAGCCCGGAACGGATACGCCCGATCCTGACAATCCCGAAAATCCCGATCCTGAGAACCCCGATCCCGACAACCCTGATCCGGAAAATCCCGATCCCGACAAGCCGGGCACTGATGAACCCGGCACCGACAATCCTGATAATTCCGGCGACGGATCAGGCGACGCCGATAGCCCGCAGGAGGGGGCAGGCAATGTATAAGTATCTCATAGCCCTGCTGTTTGCGATAGTGCTTGGAGGCATGTCGGCCTCGGCACAGCGACGCATCACCCCCGTGACGCCTGCCGATCCGGGCTCCAAACCTCCCGTGACCGATGTCAAGACCAAGATAGATCCCACCCGCCTGGTGACCACTACCGATGCCAACGGTAATACTATCACCGTGGATACCGTGACGGGACAAGAGTATGTGGACTCCACGCTGTTGAAGGCTCCTCCGAAGATGGAGTATCCCTTGCTTCACGAGGTGATAGCGGGCGTGAATGTGTGGGATCCTATAATGAGGGCGCTCGGGCAGAAATATGGCCTCGGCGATGTGTGGGGCGAAGTGAGTCTCCACAACCGCTATTTCCCGTTCTTCGCCGTGGGATTTGGCAACTGCAATGACACGCCTGTTGACAAGAACTATACTTTCAAGACACCACTGGCACCGTATTTCAAGATAGGAGCGTCCTATAATTTCTTTTACAACTCCAATCCCGATTACAAGCTGCTGATGGGACTGCGTTACGGATTCTCGACCTACAAGTGGAGCGTGCTCGACGTGACGGTCGACGAGGGCTACTGGCAGGATCCCACCCACTATTCGCTCGACAATCTGAGCCATACGGCCGGGTATCTCGAAGTGACATTCGGCATCAAGGTGAAGATAGCCGGGCCGATCTCGGCAGGATGGACGCTGGTGTATCACTCGGTGCTTCATGAGTCCAAGTCGCCCTACGGCAAGCCGATGTATATACCTGGCTACGGCAAGCGCAACGGGGCTTTCACAGCCAATTTCTCGGTGATGTACACCCTCCCGATAAACAAAAAGCCTGTCCCCGAGGTTACAGAATAAAGAGGGTTCACGTATTTCTCACCACCGAACAACTATTATTTATGATTGAACGTATCGTAATTATCGACAATGTAGACCCCGTGAGCTTCTACGGTGTCAATAACAGCAATATGCACCTGATACGCAACCTTTTCCCCAAGTTGCGCATGGTAGCGCGGGGATCGGTGATAAAGGTGATAGGCGACGATGCCGAGACGGCCGAGTTTGAGAAGAAGATCAAGGAGCTGGAGGATTACTGCTCGCGGTTCAACAAGCTCTCGGAGGAGGTGATACTCGATATCGTGAAGGGGAAGGCTCCGGCCGAACCCAAGAATGACGATGTGATCATCTATGGCATCAACGGCAAGCCTATCTCGCCACGCAACACAAATCAGGCGTTGCTCGTGAAGGCTTTCCGCGAGAATGACCTTACGTTTGCCCTCGGGCCTGCCGGTACGGGCAAGACATATATAGCTATCGCGTTGGCCGTTAAGGCTCTGAAGAACCGCGAGGTGCGTAAGATAATACTGTCGCGTCCGGCCGTGGAGGCGGGCGAGAAGCTCGGTTTCCTTCCCGGTGACATGAAGGATAAGATAGATCCCTACCTCCAGCCTCTCTACGATGCTCTCGAGGATATGATTCCTGCCGTGAAGCTCAAGGAGTACATGGAGACCAATGTGATACAGATAGCTCCGCTGGCATTCATGCGTGGTCGCACTCTCAACGATGCCGTGATTGTGCTCGACGAGGCGCAGAACACCACCGTGCATCAGATCAAGATGTTCCTTACCCGCCTTGGCATGAACGCGAAGATGATCATTACGGGCGATGCCACGCAGATCGACCTGCCACGCTCGGTGCAGTCGGGTCTGATCCAGGCGCTCCACATTCTCAAGAATGTGCCCGGAATAGGCCGGGTGGAGTTTGGCAAGAAGGATATCGTGCGCCATTCGCTCGTGCAGCGCATCGTGGAGGCCTACGAGCGTCACGATGAGGAGGTCAAGGCCCAGGGCGGCGCCCAGCCCGCCCCCGCCGGGGAGGAGTAGAGGCACTAAAGCCTTTGCATCATTGCCGTGATCTTCTCCAGATAGGCCGTTTTCATGCTATCGGGTAAGAATGAGATATCGATAATGGACTCCCATTCGTGAGATGCTTTTTCAAATCTGTTGAATACATTCATTACCGATTTGGCGTTCATACCACTTGCAAGCATCGCTGTCTCGAAATCCTTGCGGTTTATTTTTCGTTTCTTCCCGTTAAGGGTCAGCGCAAGTTCTTCCGTATCCTCGGGCATTACCAATGCTGTTGACAGCATGTCGTAGGCCGGGGTAAGCATATAGACGCTTTTGGGCTTGTATAGTGAGAAATTTTTGAGGTGCATGTCGGCATTGCCTGTAATCCAGGAAAATACAACAGTCTGCCAAAAGTTTACGATGTCAAGCAACGGAGCAGAAGAATGGCTTTGTATTATTTTAGCGATTCTTTCATATGACCCCTTGTATTTGTCTTCCGTAAGCCTCTCGGAGAGTTGACACATATCTTCCATGGCAATTTTTCCGCCGGTTTCAGTCCTGTCGATACGTCGGGTCAGGTAGCATAATTCTCCATCGGCAAAACGTATTAGAGAGTGTGGCACAGTCTTGATACCGGCTGCTTCCGCCATGTGCATCGTCACATCTTCCAACTCGGGAAGATGAGGAAACAGTTCGGTCTGAGGCTTGAGGATGAATCTGCCCCATAATCCCACAATGGTGAATCGTTGAGGTTCGCCATCCCTACTTCTTGCAATGTCGAGTGACAGTTTCGCTTGTACGCCGGTAATTGTTGTGCTGGCTGATATGATTTCTCTCGCCAATTCAGTGATGTTGGCTCTTGTATATGGTAATACCGGAATCTCTTTGCTCCCGAATATCTTATGGGCGCAACTTTTATGGAAATCAACTTCCCCCTGAGCCATAGGTTTGTAACAGTACAGACATCTATCCATTGTTGACCTCCTTTCCATCTTCAAACGGGACAATGCTTATGTTCCCGATACAGTCTTTGCAACAGGCAAGTAGCAACGAGAAACGGTCTCGGGCCGATATTTTCCAGTTTTGTTCGGCAATATCAAGTAACCATCCCTCAGGAATCAGGCCATCAAAGAATGGGAACAATGTGTTGTCACGGTAAGGTTCAGCCTTCAGGGGAAGAGTCAAGCTTACGGCTTCGGCACTTTCGCGGGATAGATATTCCGGAAGGTATGTAAATTCGTATCCATATTCGTTTTCCGAAAGGATGCCCGCAAGTGTGTCTTCAACATAGACCTTCGCCTGGTGGTATGTGGCATGATTTTTCATAAGCAAATTCTAATTATTGTCGTTTGCTTGCCTCATTATCGGTCCCATTTCTGATCCGAACAAGGATAGCACCTGATTTACCTTATCGAGACGGAGGCTTTCTTTCCCTTGCTCAAGGTCGCGGACAAATCTTAGCCCGACACCTGATTTAAGGGACAGTTCTACCTGCGTCAGTCCATGTTCGTGACGCATTTCCTTTACATATTTGGCTAATGGAGTCATTAGTAAATTATATTTATACCCGTTCGGGTGCAAATATAGTGAAAATATTTGATATTATACCTTATGGGGTATAATTTATTTGCGAGAGATTAAATTATACCTTTTAGGGTATAATTCTGGGCGAGGATTCGTGAGGATAGTCAGAATATTTTCCGGTTGGCGAGGTTGATGTAACCACGGATGATGGGTCTATTATAGGACGTCTTCGACGCCCTCGTTGACGGATTTTCATTTTCCCCGCGCCTCGCGCCTGGATGCAAATTTTGCCCTACGGGCAATTTGCATCCGCCACTCGTGGCGGGGAAATCTAGGACCTGTGCAAGCGAAAAGTGTTAAAAATTATAGT
>JAMPHR010000007.1:20020-42768 GCA_023663345.1 Paenibacillus sp.
AAACTCCAGACCCGCTTCGCCGACTACCGTTGATATTCAGCAGAGCTGAAGGTTAAGAGTTTATAAGTTTATAAGCTTATAAGTTTAAAGGTTTATAGGTTTAGGTGTTTATAGGTTTAAACGATAGCATGACAGCTAATCACTATACTCTATACTTCCCCCCATATACTAAAAAAGATACATGCTCCCGTGAGGAAGTGACAATTGATTGGTAAAAAATGATTGGTTAAAATTGGTATATAAGATTTTGGTAAAAAAGATTAGGTTTATTTCCACTAAAAAACGTACAATTTCATCAAAGGCACCGCTTGGACTTCCCGGGCGGTGCCTTTGCTATGTACCCTGCGTGTGTCCAATGTGCTGGGCTTTATTACGTTTTATAGCAATAACTTATTGCGGTTAGAGAAAAATGTCGTACATTTGCAACAAAATTGGGTGGACTGTACCCATTTGGGTCTCACCATTAGTGCAAATTTTTTGCCAGTAATACACTAAAAGCTAATAATGGAACTCACAGCCAGTCAACTTGCTGCCCTCGTGCATGGAGATGTCGAGGGGAACGGCGAGGTAAAAATAGGCACATTTGCCAAAATAGAGGAAGGGCATCCCGGAGCCCTTTCGTTCCTTGCGAATCCCAAATATACACACTATATCTATACTACTGAATCTTCGGTAGTGCTCGTGAGACGTGATTTCGAGGCCGAGCAGCCTGTGAAAGCCACTCTCGTGCGTGTCGACGATCCCTATGCAACTATTGCCAAGCTCCTCGAGATGGTTCAGGAGATGACCCGCATCGACAAGAAAGGCATCGAGCAGCCATGCTTCATAGCCGAGGGAGTCGAGATCCCCGAGGACGCTTATATCGGCGCATTCGCCTACATCGGCCAGGGAGCCGTAATCGGACGTGGCGCCAAGATCTATCCCCACTCCTACGTGGGCGACGGATGCTCGGTAGGCGAGCAGTCCATCCTTTATTCAGGAGTCAAGGTATATGCCGGATGCCATGTAGGAGCACGTTGCATCCTCCATTCCGGAGCTGTGATCGGAGCCGACGGATTTGGCTTTGCCCCCGTCGACGGCCATTATGAGAAAATCCCTCAGACCGGTAATGTGGTCCTTGAGGATGATGTGGAGATCGGAGCCAACACTACCATTGACCGCGCTATGATGGGCTCGACCCGTATATGCAAAGGTGTGAAGCTCGACAATCTCATCCAGATTGCCCACAATTGCACTGTGGGCGACAATACCGTTATGGCGGCCCAGGTCGGCGTTGCCGGATCAGCCAAACTTGGCAAGCATTGCATGGTGGGCGGTCAGGTCGGAATCGTGGGACACATCGCCCTTGCCGACGGCACCCAGATCGGAGCCCAGAGCGGAGTGAACCGCGCTACCAAGCCAGGCGAGCGCATCATGGGATCACCCGCAGTCGAGATGGGCGAGTATGCACGCGGCCTCGTCTACATGAAGCGCCTCGGCAAGCTCTTCGACCAGGTGAAAGGCATTGAGAAAGAAATCAAGAAACAATAAGATATGAATCAGATAACTCTAAAAGGCGAGTTCACACTCAAGGGAAAAGGCCTTCACACAGGGCTTGAGATCACAGCCCGTTTCCTGCCCGCTCCCGAGAATCACGGCTACAAGTTCAAGCGTGTTGACCTTGACGACCAGCCCGTGATCGATGCCCTCGCTGAAAATGTGGTGGCCACCAACCGTGGCACCGTTATAGCCAAGGGTGATGCAAGGGTATCCACCATCGAACACTCACTCTCTGCCCTCTATGCCGCCGGCATTGACAACTGTCTCATCGAGGTCGACGCTCCCGAGATGCCTATTCTCGACGGTAGCGCTCTCCCTTACTGCGAGGCTATCGCCGAGGTTGGGGTAGTGGAGCAGAAAGCCGACAAGGACTTCTACTACGTGAAATCCCGCATGGAGGTATCCGATCCCGAGACCGGTTCATCCATCATCGTGCTTCCCGACGACGAGTTCTCAGTCGATGTGAAGATCAATTTCAATTCCAAGGTTCTCAACAACCAGTTTGCCTCCCTCGAGCATATCGGCGACTACCGCGACGAGATAGCATCGAGCCGCACATTCGTGTTTGTGCGTGAGATCGAGCCTCTGGTTACCAATAATCTCATCAAGGGTGGCGATCTCGACAATGCCATCGTCATCTACGACACCCCCATGCAGCAGAGCGAGCTCGACCGTCTCGCTGATCTCATGGGCGTGGCCCGCAAGGATGTTGCCGAGCTGGGCTATCTCAACGAGCGTCCCCTCAGTCACGAGAACGAGCCCGCACGCCACAAGCTCCTCGATCTCATCGGTGACATCGCCCTCATCGGCCGTCCCCTCAAGGGTCGTGTGATAGCCACCCGCCCCGGCCACTCCATCAACACCAAGCTTTCCAAGAAGATCCGCAAGGACATCAAGCGCCAGGAGGTGCAGGCTCCCATCTACAACCCCAACAAGGAGCCTCTGATGGACAACAACCGCATCCGCGAGCTCCTTCCCCACCGTTATCCCATGCAGCTCGTCGACAAGGTGATCGAGAAGGGTGCTAACTATATCGTGGGTGTGAAGAACATCACCGCCAACGAGCCCTTCTTCCCCGGCCACTTCCCCCAGGAGCCCGTGATGCCCGGTGTGCTTCAGATCGAGGCCATGGCCCAGACCGGCGGTCTGCTCGTGCTCAGCGGTGTCGACGACCCCGAGCGCTATTCCACCTACTTCATGAAGATCGACAACGTGAAGTTCCGTCAGAAGGTAGTCCCCGGCGACACACTCCTCTTCCACGTATCATTCATGACCGAGTTGCGCCGTGGTTGCGCCATGATGAAGGGCTACGCTTTCGTCGGCGAGAAGATTGTATCCGAATGTGAGTTTATGGCTCAGATTATCAAAAATAAGTAACAGACCGACATGAATCAACCATTAGCATACGTACACCCCGAGGCTAAGATCCATCCCAGTGTGGTAGTGGAGCCTTTCGTGACCATTGACCGTAACGTAGAGATCGGCGAAGGCACACGCATCTGCTCCAACGTCACCATTATGGAGGGTGCCCGCATCGGGAAGAACTGTACCATATATCCCGGAGCGGTGATTTCCGGACCTCCCCAGGACCTCAAGTTCAAGGGTGAGGAGACTGTGGCTATCATCGGCGATAACACCGTGATACGCGAGTGCGTCACCGTGCATCGCGGCACCGCCTCCAAGGGCAAGACCGTCGTTGGCAACAATTGTCTCATCATGGCCTACTGCCACGTGGCCCACGACTGTGTGGTCAAGAACAACGTCATCATGTCCAATGCCGTCCAGCTGGCCGGCGAGGTTGTGGTCGATGATTTCGCCGTGATCGGTGGTGGTGCGCTCATCCACCAGTTCTGCCACATCGGTTCCCACGTGATGCTTCAGGGCGGAGCGCTCGTCAACAAGGACATCCCCCCCTTCGTAAAGGCCGGACGCGAGCCAATCGCCTATGCCGGAGTCAACTCCATCGGTCTGCGCCGTCGCGGGTATTCCAACGAGACCATCCGCGACATCCAGGAGATCTACCGTTACCTCTACCTTTCGGGACTCAATAATTCCGATGCCATCAGCCGCATCGAGGCCGAGCTCCCCGCATCCAAGGAGCGTGACGAGATCATCCTCTTTGTCCGCAACTCCAACCGTGGTATCATCCGCGGATACGTGTGATCCACATACGCGCTTAGACTTTCATAGTCATCCATTCCAAAGGGTCTCTCCCTCCATTCTCACATTTTTTCCTCACTCTCCTTCATCTCTCCCCTTTCGTGAAAGTCTATCTTGCATTAGCAATGCTATTGACAGGCATCTCAGCCCCGGATATAGTCCGTGGCGAGGTGCCTGTCGGCGTATCTGACGCCCCCTCATCGGCTCTCAACGGCAAGTCAGGCCCCGGCCTTGCGTCGGCTATCAGAAAAGCCTATGGCATCTCCACGCTCTCCTCGGTCATGGATGTCACATATAGTCTCGATGACCCTTTCACCGGGACTGTGGTCAGCATCGAGGCCGGTCAGCTTCCGGCAGGATATGTGGCCGGCGAGATTGTCCCTTCTGTATGGTGGAGCGAGGGTAGGGGATATGGCGACACAATCGCCGGAGACCTCAACAATTTCATACCGCTTACTGTGGATGTGAAGCGCCTGAAATCCGACTATCTGCCCGGCGAGGTGACCAAGCCCCGCTACTCCGACTCATACTGGAGCGTTGGCACAGGCACCCTCTACGGTATCGCCACCGACTTCTATGCACCGCCCGAGGCTATGCGTGGCCGTCTGGCACGGACATTCCTCTACATGGCAGTCATGTATCCGCAGGACTCTTTCACAGTGCGTGGATTCAGCATGATGAATCCCTCCTATCCCTATCTTCAGGCTTATGGCGTGGATCTGTTCACCCGATGGGCTTCCGATTATCCTCCGTCGCCCGAGGAGGTCGCGTGGAGCGCATACGTCTCAACCCTGCAGGGTGGAGGCAATCCATTTGTGACTAATCCTGGACTTGCTGAATACATCTGGGGAGCGAAGGACGGCGAGATCTACGACGATGGCTCCTCTCCGTTGCCTTTGCGCTCAACTTATCATATAGGCGGTGGACGTGTCAACCTCACCTCTCCCCACATTCCGGCCGATGCCGTGTGGCGCATCGATGGCCGTCCGGCCTCCTCCTCATCCTATACTCCCGGCGAGCTCGGTGTCGGAACCCACAATCTTGAGTACTCATCCCCCTCGACCGGAGAGACCGGCCGGGTAATGATAAAGATTCAATGAATATGAGAGTCCACGCAAGATCATTAATTCCTATGTTCATCGTAGCCTGGGCCGTTATCCTCCAGAGCTGTGGACATGACAATCCTCCCGAACGCGATGCCAATGTGAGGCCTCCTGCCGGAAGCGTGCCGTCAACGCCCGGATCGGACGACCGTCCCGGCGTAGGCAATGGCGACGGATGGAACGATGCGGTAAAAGATGATGTGATACGTGTCGATGGGATAGGCGGCCTCACCATGCGCTACGACCGTGGAGGCATCCTTGTGGTGTCGGTTGCCGACGGATCCGCGAGATTTCACGATCTCGACGGGGCCGATGAAGTCAAAGTGAAGTTAGGTATCGAGAGAAGCGATTCGGTGGTTTCTGATGTGCTTATAGAAGTCAACGGTTCGGCCTACAGGCCATCCGAGGTCAAGATGATGCGCAGGACCGATACCCGCGTATGGTATCGCGTCACTGATTCCGCCGGAAAGTACGGGGCTATTGTTCTTCCCGCATCCTGATCCGGACACAGCCTCAGGTCTATTTTTTCTGCATGATGCGAGCCATGTCGCGTTTATCCTCGCGTTCCTTTATCGACTGGCGCTTGTCATACTCCTTCTTGCCTCGGCCTATGCCTATCACCAGTTTGGCCAATCCGCGGTCGTTGATGAACAGGCGGAGAGGCACGATGGTGAAGCCCGCTTCCTTGCCCGACTTCTCGAGCTTGCTTATCTCCTTGCGCGACAACAGCAGTTTGCGGTCACGGCGTTCGGCATGATTGTTGTACGAGCCGTAGAAATACTCGGCTATGTACATGTTCTTGACCCACACCTCTCCGTTGTCCACGTAGCAGAATGTGTCCACCAGCGAAGCCTTTCCCTGGCGTATTGATTTGATCTCGGTGCCCGTGAGGACGATACCGGCTGTGTAGGTGTCACCGATGGCGTAGTCAAACGTCGCACGGCGGTTTTTTATGTTGATTTCCTTGGCTTGCATCAGAATAGAATTGAGAAGATGAAATAAAAAATGTAAAGTGGCATGAGCACACCCAGGATGGCAAGCATCATGAAATGTCCAATGCGGTCGGGTCGCACCCTCATGTATTCACACCCCTTCCACTGTATCAAGGCCACGTAGCATGGCAGGAAGAACAGCACCATGGGAGTGATAGGGAGGCAGTTTACTATGATCGAGATCATGGCGAGGAGGCCAAGAGTGTACAGGGTGAATGTCTGGCAACGTTGCTCGTCATATTCCCCCTCCACCATCGGCTCCACGAAGATCGACAGCATGAAGGTGCCGAAAAAGTAGGATATGAAGTACACCACAAACGTTATCACCATGCGCATGAACAGCGAGAGGAACACCACGTGGTGCATGAAAAATGCCTGGATGAACACGCTCGCGGCTGTCAGGCCGATGAGCGGATAGAACCCTTCGCTCGCTATGCGGGAGGGAGCCACGTTGCCGTTCTCAATGTCCTCCCAGCCGTGACGGGGCGATAGGATGAGTTGAAACAGATATTTGAGGTAATTCTTCATAAGTAATTGCAAAATTACTAAGAATATATCAGTTGCGTGCTTCCCTACATCGGCTATAGAGGTGAAATTACTCGCTGATTAACGTATTTTAACGGCTCAGTCGGGATTTTTTGACTACTTTTGTAGGGAATACGCGCGTTTCTGTGCGGTGCTTTATTAAAAATTATATCTTATAAAATATATGGAAGTTACAGGCAAAATTATAGTGGCCATGCCCGAGGTTGGAGGTACATCCGCCAAGGGAAACGCTTGGAAGAAGCGTGAATACGTGCTCGAGACCCTCGAGACCTATCCCAAGAAAGTTTTCTTCAATTTTTTCGGAGATCGTGTTGATCAGTTCCCCCTCCAGGTAGGTCAGGTTGTGAAGATCAGCTTCGATATCGATAGCCGTGAGTATAACGGCCGTTGGTATGTGGATGTTCGCGCCTGGAAGGCCGAGGCTCCCGACGCTGCACCCCAGGCCGCACCTGCTGCGCCCGCCGTTTCTTATGGCGCAGCTCCCCAGATGCCCGGCGGATATGCCACCCCCGGAGCACCCGTTCCTCCCCCGGCCGTAGACCTCGCTCCCACCCCCACCGACGATCTTCCCTTCTAAGAAGAATATCTATCATACAACAACTCCCGGCGCAATCTTATATCTGCGCCGGGAGTTGTCGTATATATGGGGCTGTCCGGAGATTAATCAGCGCTTCACGCGCACCACTGTGAATGAGTAGGGCGGGAGCGATACAGCCGGAAATTCCACAGTCACTTCCTCTGGAGTGAGCTTGGTGTCGGCGGGGGCACCTGTCAGGCGCAAACCTTTGGCCTTGGTGCTGTCAATCCCCATCTTGGAGAGGTCCACATTGCCGGTCACTGCCACGGGGAGCAGATTGGCCATCTTTATCACATATTCCCCTGTGGTCTCATCGAGTACGGTCGACATGCCTATGCGGTTCACGACATTGCGGTCGGTGGAGTTCACCTTGAGCGGTGCCGGAACATAACGGGTGCCTGAATTGTTGCCATACATCTTCTGCACGTGGTAGTCTGGGGTCACCTTCACCGAATCGTTATTGAAGAATATCATGTCGGGCTTCCACTGGGTATGACCCTCCTTGGCGAGCAGAGGTGCGTAGGAGGTCATGGCCACCACGTCGGCATTTCTTTCCACCGAGGTGAGATACAGGGCCGAGGCCAAGGCTGTCTCCAGGTTGTTGGGGCGGCCCGGCAGATGAGCGGCATACTCGCCGAGATACACCTTGGTGGCATTGCGCTTGTAGTTGTCGTAGTAATCCTGGTTGTGGATCATCCATGAGGGATCTACATAATAGTGCTCGTCCACCATGGGGATCTTCAGCTCATGGGCCAGTCTCCATCCCTCATCGTAGTCCGATCCCTCGAAGAATGGGCCGACTGTACCCACAACTATGATGTCGGGGTACTTGGCCTTTACGGCATCGTAGATCATGCGGAAACGTGGGATGAACACGTCCGAGATAAGATCCTCGTTTCCTATGCCGAGGTATTTCAGATTGAAAGGCTCGGGATGTCCGGCTTCGGCGCGTTTGGCTCCCCATGTGGTGTTGACATCACCGTTGGCATACTCTATAAGGTCGAGCACATCCTGCACGTAGGCATCCATCTCCTCCATGGGTATGCCACCCTGCTGGCCGTAGGTGGTGAGTGTCTCATGGGAGTGATGTGCGCCAATGCCCGAGTTCTGGCAGGGGACACCTGCCGCGAGCACCGGAAGCGGTTCGGCGCCTATATCCTCGCAGAACTGGAAATATTCGTGATAACCGAGTCCGCGTGTCTGGTGATAACTCCAGATGTTGCGTAGCGGTTTGCGGGTTTCAAGCGGACCGATCGAGCCTTTCCAGTCATATATATTGTCAATGCCGTTGCCGTGGGCCACGCATCCGCCGGGAAATCTTACGAACCGGGGCTTCATGTCGGCGAGAGTCTGTGCCAAATCACGGCGCAGTCCATTCTCATGTCCCTTGAATGTATCGTGGGGGAATAGCGACACCATGTCGATCGATGCGTCAGTCCCTGAGGGGAACGCCAGGTTGAGATTGGCGCCCGACACTGAGCGAGATGCCTTGACAGTAGCGGTGTATTTGGTCCATTCGCCGTTACCTTTGGTCTTTACCGACACCTTGCCCACGGTTTTGCCCTCCTTGTCGGTGAGCGTGGCTTGGATGGTGAGCGGTGATGCGGAACGCAGGAAGAACGACAGGCGGTACTTCGCACCCTTCTTCAAGGTTATGCCGTCGTAGCCCGCGTTGGTCAGTGTCACAGGTCCGTTTACGGTGAGATAATGGCGGTTGTTGTGATGGATGGGGGCTACGGTGTCAACCTTGATGCTACCCAGGCCCGATGTGCTCCACGAGTGGGTTGAGTTCCAGTCAGGGGCTTTGTTCTCATCGGGAGTATACTCGAAATCGCGGTTCTGCACCAACTCTGCGTAAAGACCGCCGTCGGCACCGTAATTTATATCTTCAAAGAATATTCCTATCAGCTTGTCTGAGATAGGATAGGAGGAATCAGGAGCAGGAGCAGCCGAGAAGGTCACATCCTTCAGTCCGGCGAAACGCTTGGCATCGTCCACTGCGTGCTGGGAATACAGGGCCGACAGCTCGGCACGATGATCCACATATTTCTGGAGTGATTCTATGAGGCTGTGGGGCACTTCTTGGCAATATCCGTTTACTTCGGTGTCGTCGATAGTGGCTGTGGTGCGCGCTATGGGATACAGCGGGCGCATGTCGCGGGGCAGATCAAGTTCGCTTACGAAATAGCGTTGCGGAGCCCATTTCATGAGGTCGGGCGATGTGGCGAGCGCAGTCACCGAACTATCGGGCGTGGCATACCATGTGCATGTCCAGGCCGAGTCGGAGGCATTTACCATCAGGCGGGGTGAAAACATCTTTTTGTGGCTTCCCCACGGACCGAAATCCGATTTCACGAAGTCGAAACCACGGCCTACCGGTTGCCATTCGGCATCGGCCGATGTGCGCCATGCGAGGCGCAGTCCTGAATTTCCACCGGGCACTGCATACGACAGCAGTTCATCACCCATTACAGGCATGGTGGCAAGAGTCACGCCGAGAGTGGCAATGATGTGTTTGAGTTTCATAATAGGGTCAGATAGATAATGGATTGAGATTATAAGGCTATAAGATGAAAATGCTCCATAAGCCACAGTGGTTTATTGTGTCTTATGGAGCATGTTATTATGTGGAGTATCGGATTGTTATTCCTCGTATTTCTTCACGATCACGGTGGCGTTGTGTCCGCCAAAACCAAACGAGTTGGAGAGGGCAGCACGCACGGGGCGGTTCTCAGCCTTGTTGAAGGTGAAGTTGAGCGAGTAGTCGATGTTCTCATCCTCGTCGCCCTCCTCATGGTTGATAGTGGGGGGCACAACATCGTTCTTGCAAGCGAGCACCGAGAACATTGCCTCAAGAGCACCGGTGGCACCGAGCAGGTGGCCGGTCATTGACTTGGTAGAGCTGATGTTGAGCTTGTGGGCCTGATCGCCGAAGAGCTCCACGATGGCCTTGACCTCCGAGATGTCACCAACAGGGGTAGAGGTACCGTGTACATTGATATAGTCGATATCCTCGGGCTTCATGCCGGCGTCCTCGAGAGCGTTGCTCATGGAGAGCTTTGCACCGAGACCTTCGGGGTGAGTTGCGGTGAGGTGGTGGGCATCGGCGCTCATGCCGCCGCCGGCAACCTCGGCATAGATCTTGGCTCCACGGGCCTTGGCGTGTTCAAGCTCCTCGAGCATGAGCACTACCGAACCCTCGCCCATCACGAATCCGTCGCGCGATGCGCTGAAGGGGCGCGAAGCGGTCTCGGGAGAATCGTTGCGGGTCGAGAGAGCGTGCATAGAGTTGAAGCCGCCTACACCTGCAGGGAAGATGGCAGCCTCGGCTCCACCTGTCACGATAGCGTCGGCCTTGCCGAGACGGATCAGGTTGAAAGCGTCGATGATGGCGTTGTTGGACGATGCGCAGGCCGATACGACACCGAAGTTGGGGCCGTGGAACTGATACTCCATCGAGATGTGGCCCGAAGCGATGTCGGCGATCATCTTGGGGATGAAGAAGGGATTGTATTTGGGGCCCTGCTCGGCACCGTTCACTGCATAGTATCCGGCCTCTTCCTCAAAGGTGTGAAGACCACCGATACCGGCGGCAACGATAACGCCCACGCGGTCGCGGTTGAGGTTGGATGCCTCGAGAATATTTGAATCGGCTACAGCCTGACGGGCTGCTACGATGCCATACTGAGCGTAGAGGTCGAGCTGACGCAGTTTCTTGCGGTCGAAGTGATCGGCGGGGTTATAGTTCTTTACCTCGCAGGCAAACTGGGTCTTGAATTTCGATGCGTCAAAATGGGTGATGGGTGCTGCACCGCTTACACCGGCGAGGGCGTTGGCCCATGTGGTCTCAACGTCATTGCCGATAGGAGTGATGGCACCGAGTCCGGTGATGACAACTCGTTTAAGTTCCATTGTCTATATATGTGTTTTTGGAAAGATGAGAGGATTGAAATTGAAATAAGGCTCCACTTCGCTGTGAGGCGAAAGTGGAGCCTGTGATGGTTCACGACCGCTGTCTATGCTCGTAAGCCGTTGTAGTCGAGGCTCCGGGCGATTTAGGAGCGGGCGGTTGTGAGGCTATTACTTCTGGTTTGCCTCGATGTAAGAGATGGCGTCAGCGACGGTCTTGATGTTCTCAGCCTGATCGTCGGGGATGGTGATGCCAAATTCCTTCTCAAATTCCATGATGAGTTCTACGGTGTCGAGGCTGTCAGCGCCAAGATCCTTGGTGAATTCTGCGGTTTCGGTTACTTCGTTTTCGTCAACACCGAGCTTATCCACGATGATAGCTTTAACTCGTGATGCAATTTCAGACATAGTAGTTGATAGAGTTTTGAATTAGTATAATCGATTGTTGTGGTGCGAACATGAAATCACTTTCGCGGTGCAAAGGTAAGTAATTTTTCCTCAATAACAGAACTTTTAAACGTATAAAGATGTTAATTAGGCTCTGTTTTGGCGAATTTTGTTCAATTTTTCGTTAAAATTAGCCTAAAACAGCACTTTATTAGCTGTTTTTCAGTGAAACTCCGCTCTCCCGGCAGTGTTATTATTGGTATTATCAGCCTAATGTTGATAAATTTATTTGGCAAAGGTTGATTTATTTATCAATTTTGCATCAAAAATAGTGACAATGATGAAAAACCTATTAGTATTGGCCTCGGGGGCCGTGCTGGCTTCGGCTATCGTGACCTCGTGTGGCGACAGTGACAGCAAGCGGAAGCCCGAAGTGGAGATCAACAGCTTTGCTGTGAACCAGGTGATAATGACGGCCGACCGCAATTTCCGGGTTGTGATGATGGGCGATACCACCTATCTCGATCAGTATGCCTCCATCCATTGGCCCAAATCGCTGGGCGGGGCCGATGTCAAGGTGTTGCAGGATTCGCTCATGGCCTATTGCTTCGGCGATTCCATATTTCCCACTCCTGAGGATGCGATCACCTACTTCGTGAGCGATACCTCGGTACTCGGAGATCCGGGTGATGATCTCGAGATTGCTCCCGTTGATTCCCTTCCGGCCAACGATGACATGAGGTGCTATTTCAATAATGTGATGGCCACCGTGATGGAGCTTGATGAGGTGAAAGTGACCTATCAGGTCACCTCCTCGACCTACCTGGGCGGAGCGCACCCCTCGACCGCAATCCATCCCTTCACCTATGATCTTGCCGAAGGCCGTGTGCTCGGGCTTGATGATATTCTCACCCAGGCCGGACGCGACTCCATAATGCCGATCATAGTCTCGGCGCTTGCCCGTCAGCTCGATGTGCCAGAGTCGCGCCTGTCGCGTGCCGGCATCTTCACCTCCCAGCTCACATATCCCGGCCAGCCCTACATTAATAATAATATATTGTATTTCCATTACAATCCCTACGACATCGCCTCTTACTCGTCGGGCATGATTGATGTGGCCGTCTACCCCTATGAGGTGGAGCGTTTCCTCCAGCCCGGGGTGAAGAACATGTTTGACCTCGGGTATTGATCCCTCTCCTCCCCGGCCCGTCCGTCAGGTCGGCCCCTCCCCTCCCTATATAATATCGGTATATAAACAAGGTGTGCGCCCCGTCTCTCCTGGAGAGGCGGGGCGCACGGGGAACTATTGTTCACGAGGAAAGGTTAGGTTGTCATTCGGGAGCTGCGAATATTACTATTCTATTCCAGTCATTGGTGGGATATATCTGAGTGTCGGATCCGGCAGCCTCGAGGATGAGACGGTTCTCGGCGATGCCGTAGTCACCGGTGAGGATGTCAGCGACAGCCTGGGCGCGACGCTCGGATAGCTTCATGTTGTAGGCGGCGGTACCGGTGTTCTTGTCGGCGTATCCGCGAACTACGATCTGAGCATCGGGATTAGCCTTCATATACTCGGCGATGTTGTAAACATTGACCATTTCCTCCGATGATACGTAAGCCGAGTTGAGCTTGAAGCGTACAGTGGGGAACAGGGTGGTCGACTCGGCGGCTACTACAGTAGTCTCTTCTACCTCGGGGCAGGGGAGCTGTGCCTCGGCTGCTGCGAGAGCTGCCGATGTGGTGGCGAGAGCACCGCGGAGGTCGTTGATTTGGGCGTTGGCCTGAGAGAGTGCGTTCACGTAATCGCAGGGATTGTATCTTTCAAATTTGGAGCCGGTGAAGTGAACGATCACACCGCCGATTGCGGTAGCGTCGATGTCGACGGGACGGCCATAGACAGTATTATTGAAGTTGTCACCGTAGAAGGTGCCGCGTCCCTCAGCGAAGATGTCGACATAGGGGCTCACGCGGAAGCGCACCTGGATACCGGCCGATACGGGGAGCAGCCACTGGTTGTTCTTGATCTTGCCGTCGTCGGCGTAATCGTTGGCGCTGGCATCATCGCGGAAGTGATATACGAATGTACCGCCGAGACCTACGAAGGGGATGATCGATACCACGCGGTCGGGGTTATATCCGGCGATGGAGTTGCACATGTCCCACATGAAATCGAGGTTGAGGTTGGCTGTGCGAGCCGAAGCCATCTTCTCGCTCTGCCAGTGCATCGAGCCATAGTTGGCCGAGAAGCGGAATCCCATGTAGGGGGAGAACCAGCGACCTACGGCAAGATTATAGTTGGCGGTGATATGGCGTGACTTGGTGCCTTTTTCCACCAAGGGAACACGCATACCGGCACCGAGCTGGATATACCAGTTGTCGCGCCACGATCCGGGCGTATAGATGTCCTTGCAATTCACTTGCTCAACGGCAAATGTGCTTTCCTCGACCACTACCGCGGTCTCCTGGGCGTTGACATTGTTGGCTGTCAGTAGAACACCGCCTAAGGCAGCCATGAGAAACAGTTGCTTTTTCATTACTCTCATAAAGTTAAATGAAACTGGAAAGAAAAATTTTTTAGTCTTGTGTGAAGTATGTTACTTTATGAACTTGTAACGTTAAGCAATCTTTATTTGTTCAAAATAATGATGAATAATTTCACTCCTCGCCCCATTTTAACGCTGATAAGTTAAAATCGTTAAATCCCCTCGCGTGCGTCTTTTTTAAGTATAGAGGGGAAAGTATAGAGGAGGTTTCTGAAGAGCTATTCTGCCAATTGCTGGCTCATGCTTCCAGAGGCCCGTTCTTTTTGATAATGGGTGGTGGAAATGGAGGGGTGGGATAGCTGACGTAGGGATACAAAAAAAGGGTAAGCTGACTACATCGCACCGCTACGACCCGATACCGTTGCTTCGATCAAGACCTGGCGGAGTTCTCGGGGAGCTGGTCGTGTAGGACTTACCCGGGTGCAAAGGTACGACTTTTTTCTATGACTGCAAGCATTGGGATGATAGTTAACATTATTTTAGTTAAAAACGGGATGAGGGATAGAAAAGATGATGGCTGTGGTGGGAAAAATGAAAAGAATTTAGTACTTTTGTGGAAATTTGGAACAGAATGGCCGGAAATCTTCAACAACGCATCGGCAGGCTCCAGTCCAAAGCCTCGCTTCTCGCTGACCGTTACAGGGCAGTGAAGCGTGCCAAGGATGAAGCGGAAGCCACAGCGGTGCAGCTCAAGGCCGAGATCGAGCGCCTGAAACGGACGATAGCCGTGAAGGATGCCGAGATCGAGCGACTGAAGGTGACTTCGGTGCTGACGCCCGATCACAAAGACGTTGAGGTCACCAGGACATTCCTATCCGAGTTAGTGCGCGAAATCGACAAGTGCATCGCCCAGTTAAGCATTTGATGTCCGAAATAATACATAACATATCCATCCGTATCGCCGACCTGCCACGCATACCGCTCACAGTGCCTGAAAGTCAGGAACCGCTGGTGAGGCGTGCCGAAGAGAATATCAACGGCCTGTGGAAAAAATGGAAGGAGAGGGATGAATTCCGCGACAAATCATCGGCCGAGGTCCTGGCCATGGTGACGTTCAGGTTTGCCCAGCTGTACTACTCCAATCTGGAGGCGGCTGAAAGCCTTGATCATATCCTCGGATCTCTCGAGCAGGAGCTGGACTCCCTGCTTCTCGATGACATTGTCCCGTAATCACGCGGCTTAGGCTTCACTTCAGGGCGGAGCACGCCGATCCATCACGCACGATTGACTGTGCCGGAACGAACGCCGGTAGGTCAAAACGTGTGTTTTTTTATATCTTTATTCATCTATTTTACAGTTTAACTTATTTATGATAGTTCTACTTTATATCGCCATCGCATTGATAGGAGCGGCAGTGGGTATAGGAATACTCATGGCCGTGCAAAAGTCCACGGGCCGTTCAAGGGCCAAGACCATCGTGGAGGATGCTCAACGTGAGGCGGAAGTTATCATGAAGGACAAGCTCCTGGCCGCACGCGAGCAGGAGCTGCGCATAAAATCCGATGCGGAGAAGGCCGCCAACCAGCGCCTGGCCCGCGTACAGAGCGAGGAGGCCAAGATAAAGCAGCGCCAGGCCCAGCTCAACCAGCAGCAGAGCGAGAATACCAAGGCGCGCAACGAGATCGACCAGACCCGCCGTGAGCTTGAGGCCCAGGGACAGGCCCTGGAGGTGCGCGGTGAGGAACTTGACCGTATGCGCCGCTCGGCTCAGGAGACACTCGAGCATATCTCGGGTCTCTCGAGCGAGGAAGCCAAAGAGAAACTCATCGAGAGCCTCAAGGATGAGGCCAAGACAGCCGCCGCCGCATATATCCATGATATAATGGACGAGGCCAAGATGACCGCCAACAAGGAGGCCAAGCGCATAGTGGTGCAGTCGATACAGAGATTGGCCACCGAGACTGCCATCGAGAACTCGGTGACAGTGTTCCACATCGACAGCGACGAGATCAAGGGCCGCATCATAGGCCGTGAGGGCCGTAACATACGCGCTCTTGAGGCCGCCACCGGCATCGAGATCATCGTGGACGATACCCCTGAGGCTATCGTGCTTTCGGGCTTCGACCCTGTGCGCCGTGAGATCGCCCGCCTGGCCCTGCACCAGCTTGTGGCCGACGGCCGTATCCACCCCGCCCGTATCGAGGAGGTGGTAGGCAAGGTGCGCCGTCAGATCGAGGAGGAGATCGTGGAGACCGGAAAACGTACAGCCATCGACCTCGGTATCCACGGACTGCATCCCGACCTCATACGTATGGTCGGCAAGATGAAATACCGCTCGAGCTACGGCCAGAACCTGCTCCAGCACTCACGCGAGACTGCCAACCTTTGTGCCATCATGGCCGCCGAGCTCGGCCTCAACCCCAAGAAGGCCCGCCGTGCCGGACTGCTCCACGATATAGGCAAGGTGCCCGACGAGGAGCCCGAACTGCCCCACGCACTCCTTGGCATGAAACTTGCCGAGAAGTATAAGGAGAAACCTGAAATTTGCAACGCCATAGGCGCTCACCATGATGAGATAGAGCAGACTTCGCTCTTGGCTCCCATCGTACAGGTGTGTGACGCCATCTCGGGTGCCCGTCCCGGTGCCCGCCGTGAAATCGTGGAGGCTTACATCAAGCGTCTCAACGATCTCGAGCAGCTCGCGCTCTCTTATCCCGGTGTTATCAAGACTTACGCTATCCAGGCCGGCCGTGAGCTGCGCGTGATAGTGGGAGCCGACAAGATCGATGACGTGGAGACCGAAAAGCTGTCGGAGGAGATAGCACGCCGCATCCAGGATGAGATGACTTATCCCGGACAGGTGAAGATCACCGTAATCCGCGAGACACGCTCGGTAAGTTTCGCAAAATAAGGGAGGGTCAGGCTCATGGAAGAGAAAGACCGCCGCTGTCCGCGCGGCAAACTCCATTGCTTCGACTGGCTCGAGGATATACCCGGATACGGTGCCGAGTTTGACATCGTGGAGGTTCAGTTCAAGAATACCCGCAAGGGATATTACCGCAACTCGCTCAATCTCCCGCTTGAAGTGGGCGAGATGGTGGCCGTGGAGGCCACTCCCGGTCACGATATAGGATGTGTCACCCTGACAGGTCGACTGGTGGCCCTGCAGATGCGCCGTGCCGGAGTGAAGAACGAGGCCGAGGTGAAGAGGGTGTTCCGCAAGGCCAAGCCGGCCGACCTCGAGAAATACGAGGAAGCCCGTGCCCGCGAGAACGACACCATGATACGCGCCCGCAAGATCGCCGAGTCGCTCAATCTCAACATGAAGATAGGCGACGTGGAGTATCAGGGCGACGGCAACAAGGCTATATTCTATTATATAGCCGATGAGCGTGTGGACTTCCGCCAGCTCATCAAGGTGCTCGCCGAGACATTCAAGGTGCGCATAGAGATGAAGCAGATAGGCGCTCGCCAGGAGGCCGGACGCATCGGAGGTATCGGTTCGTGCGGGCGTCCGCTGTGCTGTGCGAGCTGGATGACCAATTTCGTGTCGGTAGGCACGAGTGCGGCCCGCTATCAGGACATATCGCTGAACCCGCAGAAGCTTGCCGGGCAGTGTGCCAAGCTCAAATGCTGTCTGAATTTCGAGGTTGACACCTACGTGGAGAGCTCGAAATTCCTGCCTGAGAAGAATATCAGGCTTGAGACGGCCGATGCCACATACTTCCACTTCAAGACCGATGTTTTCAAGAAGGAGATCACTTATTCCACAGACAAGCAGATGGCCGCCAACCTCGTGACCATCGATGCTGAAAGGGCATTTGAGATCATCGAGATGAACCGCAAGGGGGAGAAGCCTCTCAAGCTTGAGCGCGAGGGGGATGCCAAGCTCAAGGAGAAACCCAAGCCTATAGACCTGGCGTCGCAGGACGACCTCACACGTTTTGACAAGTCGAAGCGCAAGAAGAAAAAGAAGAAACCTCAGGGTGGAGGCGACAAGCCTCAGGCTGAGAAACCCCAGGGAGAGAAGCCGCAGGGCGGTGACAAGCCCCAGGGTCAGGCTCCACGGCAGGAGGAGGGGAAGGACCGCAAGCCCCGCAATGACCGCCAGGGGCAGAAGCCCCAGGGTAAGGGGGGCGGTGGCAACCAGCGCCCCAAGGATCAGGCCCAGCAACCGCGCCCTGAAAAGGAGCAGAACAAGCAGAGCCGGCCCAAGGATCAAGGCAACCAGCCTCAGCGCCAGAACAAGGAGCAGGCACAACAGCCAAGGCCCAAGGAGCAACAGGCAAAGCCCAAGGATCAGTCGTGGGCTCAGCCGAAATCGCGTCCGCAGGGCGAGAATCCCGTGCCACCGGTGTCCAACCGCGGGCCCAAGGCTTTCCGCACACCCGAGCAACAAGCTGAATAATGAAAAGATTATTTCATATTATCATAGCGATCGCCATCCTATCGGTGGCGGTCGTTTCATGTAGTGACGGGCAACGTGATTACAGCCGTTGGACCGATCTGCCCCAGGAGGGGTGGGCCTACGGTGATACGCTCAGTCTCACACTGGTGGATACCTCGCTCGTGGAGAACGATTCGCTCGTGCGCCGTCCGCTCAGTCTCGGCCTGACGCACACCAATGATTATCCGTATTCCAATCTGTGGATCGAGGTGACCTATCATGGCGACGGTATGTATTACCGCGACACGGTGAATGTGACGCTCGCCGATGTGTATGGCCGATGGCTCGGGAGCGGATTCGGGGCCAATTACCAGCATCTGATCGAGCTGAATCCCCGTGCCGATATTGACCTGACCCGTCCGGTGCTCGTGCGCCACATTATGCGTGTCGATACTCTGCGGGGTCTCGATAGGGTAGGTGTTTCTGTATTCCGCTAAAGCGGAAGGTTATAAGGTTATGGGGTTATAAGGTTATTGGTTGAATCCGTTGCGGATGCGGCGCATGGCGGCGAGAAGATCTTTCTTTGCCCGGCGCTCTTCGGCCCGGCGCTGACTGCGTGTGCCCGATGGAGAGGCAGGGGCAGGTGTCTGGGCGGGATATTTCAGCGAGTAGGAGTATGGTTGGCATCCCGAGGGGTCGATGCGTACCTCGACCGGGCCGTTGTAGGTGGGGTCGGTCTCATCGGAGTCGATCACGATGCAGCCGTTGCTGTCGGTGCGCAGACGGTCGGGGGTGACTACGGGGATTTTGATATTTTCAAGTGAGGGGTTGTCGGTATTGGGTGTTTCCTGGTTATTGGCCGGGGCGGGGGTTGATTCAACGGATGTAGATTGATCATTGGTTATGGCGGAGGCTTTTGCCTCTTTGCGCTGACGGGCGCGTTCGCGGGCACGGCGCGAGCGTTCGATTGCTGTGTCGATGTCGTGGCGAAGAAATTCAAATGCGTGCCGGTCGGTCTCGGGGATTGAGAGCTGATAGGAGTTGTCGTTGTTGAGGTAGAGACGGAGGGCGTTTTCCATCGCGGTTGTTTTGTCGGGGTCGAATGAGTAGACCTGGCGGATGCGCTGAATGAAACCGGTGTAGGCTTTGCGGGAGATGGGGAGGGTGTTGGTGTTCATGGTTGCGGAGGTTTTGATTGTTTACTCCGCAAAGGTAATTATGAGAAATGCCCTGAAAGGTGCGATAATGTCGCGTCGATAGAAAATTTCCGATCGGCGAGTGTGCAATGGCGTATGATGAATGGATTAAAGGACGTCTTCGACGCCCGATCTGATGATTGTTCCGTTCCCCCCGCGCCTCGCCCGACGGCGCAAATCTTGCCCTGACGGGCGATTTGCTTGTCGGTCTCGTGGCGGGGCTACGATTACACCGCCCCGTTCGGGGCTAAAGGGGTATTGGGCCTGCGGGTGATTGGATGGCGGGCTATGATTGCAAAGCCCCGTTCGGGGCTAAAATGGTATTGTGGCTGTTGTGGTATTATCATCATGAAATGGGTATCATTATGAAACGGGCGTGAGAATACCTCGCATGATTACCCCGCAGGGCAACTGGCTCATAAGCCCCAACGGGGCGATGTAATCGTAGCCACGCCACGAGCGGCAGATGCAAATTGCCCGTCAGGGCAAAATTTGCATCGTGGCGCTAGGTGCGGGGAAACAAAACAAGAGCCACGAAGGGCGTCGAAGATGTCCTATAATGGGGTCAGCACGGCGGTCGCTGTCCGAAAAATCAGCTGTCCGAAAAATCCGTAGGCACGAAAAATTAGCAGGCCCGAAAAATCCGTAGGCACGAAAAATTAGCAGGCCCGAAAAATCCGCTGTCCCGTCTTTGTCGATTGAAAAAGCGCGGGAAAGGACAAAAAAGAAAGAGGCAAACATCGATGGATGTTTACCTCTTGTGTTGCTTGTAGCGAGACCGAGAATTGAACTCGGGACCTCCGGGTTATGAATCCGACGCTCTAACCAACTGAGCTATCTCGCCGTTTTGCGGTGCAAAGTTATATATAATGTTTGAATTTGCAAAACGTTTTGAAATAAAAGTTTTCTACAAGTTATTGACATTTTATTAACAATACTATGTTGATAACAGGGACGCGAATGTTGAAAACAGCCTCTGGATATAGTGGGATGGCTGTTAAATAGTAAATTATAATGTCAATAACTTTTGGAGAAATCGGCCGTGAAAATGTAAATAACTTTATAAAACCGTGGAAAACCGGTGGGAATGGAGCGAATGTTGTGCTCTGAAGACCAACAAACTCATCATATCTACCACGGCATGGGGAAATGGGCGGATGCAAAGAAGCGGCGTGGTTCAAAGTTGTCACAACTTGAAACTACGTCGCTTATCTTTTACTCAACAATAACATTCTTTTATCATGCGCGCGGGCGGGGGAGAGGGCCGTGTCGCGCATCACTATGAGTTTCTTTTATCCGGTTACAAAATTACTCATATATATTATAGTGCTATATACCTAAATTGAATGAAAAACAGGTCCCGAATGGTGGCCGGCCTAATTGATTTCAATTACTTCGGATGACTTTGCGCTGTATTTTGCGGCGGATAGGTCACTTTTTGCCGGCCTCGAGAATCTCACCGGCCATGCGTGTGGCGGTGGCCTCATCGAAATTATCGCCCATAATCTCGCGGGTCTTTTTCTCAGCTTTCTCGACTGAAATTGCCGAGAAGATCTTTTTGCCGGCGCGGAAAGCTGCAGTGAGGGCGGCGATGTCGTCGGCAAAGCCCATGGGGAGGAAATCGGGGATGAGGTCGGTGGGTATAACGAAATATGCGATGGCTCCGGCAAACATCAGGATGTCCTTTATTCCTACCGAGCTGTCGATGTGGACGCGCTTGAGATTCTTGACGGAGCCTTCGATGGTGTAGTACATGGTGAGGACCATCATGACCACCTCCTGTCCGGCCTTACCGGCGGTGGAGGAGATCTTCTCCCACATCTCCTTGGGGTCGAAGCGGGAGGCATAGCGGAGCAGGGTGTCGGGGATGTTGCCGAGTTGCTTGATTTTATTGAGAGGGGTCATTTGCGAGGTGGTATTGTGCCTTCGGGCGTGGGGTCGGTGACTATCACCGGGCGGCCTGTGACACCCGAAAGCATTGATGAGAGATTGGTGACGGCCTCGGCGCGAGCCCGGCGGACATAGCCTTTGGCGTAGACCTTGCGACGGAAGATGTCGCGCACCTTGGCCTTGATGGCGTTTTCCTCGGCGGTGGTGAAGATGCCGGTGCCGAGGAACTCGTCGTTCCAAGTGTCGATCACCTTATAGGATCCGGGATCGGTGGACTCGTAGATCTCCACGATCTCGCGGGGGAGTGTCACGAGCAGTGTATCGCCCCGCTCGTCGATCGCCAGCTCCTCGAGGTCGAAGGTGATGGTGCCGTTGACGGTGACGCGGGCGAATATGTGTTTCGGTCCGACATGGCCGCGCACCGGCATGTCCTCGTGGATGTCGAGCGAGCATAGTCGCACCATGGGGGTGATTTCGGAGATGAGGGCCCGGCGCATGGAGCTGTCCTGATGCTCGCCGGGGCGGAGAAACCACCAGGCCGCGATAGTGCCGATGAGGAGGGCCGACGCGAGTATGGTGATGTTGCGGAGGATGCTTGAGGTTTTCATTGCGTCAGTCATTTTGGAATTTCACGTTGACGGTGTATCCGTCCTTGCCGAGAAGCGATGAGAAGTAGGCGCGGGCCTTGGCCTTGGCTTCATTGATGAGCTTGGTGCGGAACATAGGGTTGCGCTCGACCTCATTTTTGAGCACGGAATTCATGCGCTCCTTGAGGGCGGCCCGCTCGCCGGCGTCGATGTCGGAGCGCAGGCCGGTGACGCGGTAGTGCTCCTCGCGTATCTCCAGGTCGCGGCCCAGGTATTCGGTGTGTATGGGCGGAAGGGTGATGGTGACTGTGCGGGAGCTTTCATCGACCTTGATGTCGTCGGGCGTGAGATCGGAGAGGTCTATGTAGGCCCGCAGGTAGGTGGAGTAGGAGTAGGCGGCCTTGCGGGATCCTACCTTGGCCGCGTTGATGAGGGCGGTGGCGGTCTGCTTGAGGCCTTCGGCGTCGTCGAGGTTTAGGTCGTCGATGACGGCCATCTTGGAGACGGTCATTTGTGCAAGCACGAGTTTGTTTACCGATGAAATCTCGGTAAAAAACAGTTTCTCCAGGTGATTCTCGCGCCCGCATGTGCCGAGTGTACATGCGAGGAGTATGATCAGAGCCGAGGAGATGATATGTGATTTCGCTTTAATCAGAGAGAGGCTCATAAGTAATATATACGTGTGGCCAGAGCGATATCGAGGCTCCGCCTATACTCTATAACCTCCAACCGGGCCTGAGTGTTGAACCAAAAGGGCGTTTTCTTGGTTGTTGGAATTTAATAGCTTGGTTTTCAGTGGTAAAAGATGTCGTTTGCTTATGGCCGGATGTTGATGGCTGGGAAGCGGTAAAAGATGAAATTGAAAATTTTTCGCAAAAAGTTGCGGAAAAATTTGGTGGATTCAAAAATAGTGTCTACCTTTGCAACGCTTTAAGCAAGAAAGGGCGCTTAGCTCAGCTGGTTCAGAGCATCTGCCTTACAAGCAGAGGGTC
>JAMPHR010000008.1 GCA_023663345.1 Paenibacillus sp.
GGCCCGCCCGGCCTCACAGCGGACGATGCACCAGATCCCCCACCACCCATACCCACCTAAGCGGAGCGCCGACCTCCGCCGTTCCCACCGGAACCAGCAATAAGGTTACAGAAAAACAGTACAATAGGTAAATAGGAAAAATGGAATAATAGCCCCGGGCATGTCAGCGGATTGTGTTCATGGTAAAAAAGAACATGCCCTTAAACTTATAAACCCATAAACTCCTAAACTACCAATAACCTCCTAACCCATAACCTTATAACCTTTCAGCAGTAAGGCTGAAATAACAGCTCGGCAAGAGCCCATTGACATACTGCTACAACATTACAAAAACAATGACTCCCACCCGTGAGGGCAGGAGCCATTATCTATAAAAAGATCTCTGGACCTATGGTCTAAATCTATTGCCTCTATACTCTATACTTTCCCCTCTATACTAAAAAATCCCTCTATACTTCTAAAGATCTCTACATTAGAAAATCCATTATCCTACTCCGCATCCTTTCGCCAATTTACGAGCTTCAGAAAACGATCAGCCATCTCATCATCCACTCCCTCACGCGACAAAACCCCGGGCAGGTCATTAAATTCACGCTTGAACATTCCCACAAGCTCATCAAGACGAGCTGGATTATATGTGACAGCCTCATTTATTGACCCTAAAGAGGCAAGGCCATCCTTATGAGTATCATAACCCTGAAACTTTATGCGATTCACAGCCTTACCCATTCTTCTTGACTTCCCGACAATACCGTCTGCAACATACTTGTCGGCATTATCGAACATCACTTCCACGACCTTCTTTTTAGAGCAATCGGTTGCGGGAATATCCACCTCCACCGCAAAATCATTTCCGTTATATCGCCATGAAGCCTCCTTTCCGTCAACGAGCACACGCAACGGAGTCCTGACCGAAAGAAATTTCGCTGTGAAATCGCGTGATGGCAGCATACCGTCATATTCACCGACCCGTGGGAGAATTGTCAACGATGATTTTTTGCCATTCGATTCATGCTTCACCGATGTAGTGGCGTAACGGGTGGTATAATCCTTATCATTCCCTCCGTCCTCATACATCACACAACTTCCACCGTCACCTGGCACCACAGCAAGAACAATTCGGTTGCCGCCATCATCACCGAGTCTTCTCACCGAATCATCATACATAGGAATGACAGCACCAGCCTTGGCATACACACCGTATTCATCGATAGCAAAATCTCGGGAATACAACTTGCCTCCGTCAAGAAGAGTTCCACTATGAATTTCAAACCATTTACCATCAGGCAACCACACATTCATCTCGGCATATCCGTCAACCCCGGGAACGGTGACAGGCGCTATCAACATGTCATCGCCAAACATATACTGCCTGTTGAAACTGTATGCTTCGGTCGATTCCGGGTTATCATAATACAGTGGCCTGCATAGCGACAACCCCTCGTCATGAGCTTTTCGAGCCATAGTGTAGATATACGGAACCATTCTGTAGCGACCTATGATTGTCTCACGGATAACATCTCGGTACTCGTCATCAAACACCCAAGGCTCCTTGTTCAAGCGTCCGTCCTTACTGCTATGGGTACGCATCACCGGGCTATAGGCTCCAAACTGCAACCATCTTGTATACATTTCAGGCACTATACCTGCACCCATACTTATGTGCCCGCCTATATCATGGCTCCAATAGCCATACAGCACATTCGAAGCCGTGGCAGTGAAGTAAGGCTGATAGTCAAGTGATTTCCAAGATATAATGGCATCGCCTGAAAATCCCACCTGATAACGATGATTTCCAAGACCACCCCAACGATGATACAACAACGGCCGACGGTCGCGATTACGCTCCATATCGCTGAAAAAACAATAATTGATCCACCACGTATTGTTAAGACGCTTCTTCACGGGATCATTGATCGCCTGTTGCCAGTCGAGCCACCAGAAATCTATGCCATCCTTCTCCATAGGGTGGAACACATTGTCAAAGGCCGCTGTAATCATTCGTTTATCCGAATTGATCCAGGATATCTTGCCACCGTCCTTATGGTTCAAGGCTTTCGACATGGCAGGGTACACCTCCTCATAGCTCTCAAAGCCATCGGCAGGATGGAGATTTATAGTCACCTTTATATCATTATCATGGAGATGACTGATAAACTTCGCAGGATCGGGAAACAGATTCTTGTTCCATGTCCAGCCGGTCCAACCTCCACGTCCCTCATCGGTATAATGCCAATCCATATCCACCACAAGCACGTCAAGCGGTATGTCATAACTATTGAACTTGCTCACCAGTCCACGCAATTCCTTATCGGAATATGCCCAGTAACGCGACCACCAGTATCCGAACGTAAACCGTGGTGGTAGAGGTATCTTTCCTGCAAATAGAGTGAAATCCTTAAGTGCCGACTTATAATCATGTCCGTAGGCCATGAAATACCAGTCCTGACCACCGGAAGGAGTACGGTCCTCCACCCATGCCCAGTCAGAATCATCATTGAATACATAACCTTCCGAATCATCTATCAACGTCCAGCCGTCAGTAGCAAGCAGGCCATCCTCAAGCTGACGGATCTCTCCTAACTTCATGTCGGCACACCATGTCTGTGTCTGCACATCTCCGTCAAGCCCGTCAAGTGTACGCGTGGTACCTTTCAGATTCCCATTCTGCTTATCTCCCGGATGCCAGTCAATAGGAAAAAATCCATTGACCGATACAACCGAAAGGTTTTCGCGATTGAATTTTCCGGAACCGAGTTTATAAGTTACCTTAACTTTCGACGTGGATATGTTCAGGTTATCATCCGATACCTTCACCTTAAACTTACTTTGAGGATACTCGCGGTTCACCGCAAGCAACGAGCGGTTGTCAACAAATTCACCCTCGGGATTCCATTCCATACGTATCACTCCGTCCGATACCACAGTGAACCTCACAGCGGAGTCAGCATAAGCTATATTTCCTGAAGAGATATTTTTAACCTCCGATCCCATCACTGAAATCGTCATCGGTACAATAAGCAAGGAACATAGCGACCTCACATTAAAACAACTTATTTCCATTTGCAATAATTTTTTACTGCAAATTTAGCCAATCCACTGGCTTTAGTTCACATACTCATGTTGCAGATTACTACTCCTCAGGTCTCCCCTCCTCCTGAATATGTCGCAAAAACATATCAATATGTATCACCACGCCACATAACCGTCGGTATCACAGCGTCATAACTTATTTCCCAAAAGTAAACCGCAGCCCCACATTTACATTCAGATTCAACGGCTTCTCCTTATAGATATTATTTATCTCGCTTCCATCCTTGAAATAATAGCTGACACCCGGCTCGGCATATATACCTATCGCGCTGGTAAAATCCAGTTGCACTCCGGCCGACGCATTCACCGAAAACTGCAATGGCTTATCCTCAATGTCGCCCGACTCCGTTTCAGTCACATTGTTATCAAGCACATAGCCCGAATTCACCTTTCCGGCAACACACTTCTCCAGGAGGGCACCGCCTGAGGCATAAAGCTGGAGCCGTTTCCACCTGATAATATTATACGTCACAGTCAACGGCACACCCACATAATGAAGACTCTGTTCACCCGTGAAATAATGTGTATCACTCCCGCTTTTCAGATCAGATGCAAGATAAGTATATGATACACCCGACCCGATACCCAAACGATCGGTCAACTTATAGGTAAATGACACACCCGTGCGAACCGGCTGACGGTGCTTGATATCGGTGGTGATTTCTCTACCCTGATTGCACAACAGAATACCGAGCGCAGGCCTGCCCTCCCATCTCACATTATCAGCTCCTGCCGCCACGGGCCCGGTGCCTAATGAATTACGCATTACATTGGCACCCATCCCTCCCGATGAATACACCCCCACACTTACACGGTTATTCCCGCCGTCACTTTGAGCCGTAAATGCGATAATATTATGTGTCCGACCCGTGCGGACCGATGGATATGTCACTTCAGGAGACTTCTCATTCTTGACCTCATTAACATTATCCACCGTATCATCTTCCTCAATATCTTCAATCACCCCGGAAACATCCTCCCCCGCATCGCTCGAAGTTTCCTCCACAACCGGCAGATCCGCAGGTCTCACGGAAGCCATTACCCTCCGGGCATCATCGACATATCCACCCTTGCTATTAATGTCAATCTCTCCGTCAACCTCAACCTCAGCCGGAAAAGAAGACGTGTCACAATACCGGAACCCGGTCTCTGCAACTTGACTCAGATCGGGCATAAACGTCCACGTATAATAAGCCATCGACAGAACTACTGCCACGACAGCGGCAACAGCCATCCATCGTTTGCCCGGCGACAGTATCGTTGATGAAGACTCACGTTGCCTCCTCAACTCTATCTCCTCTATCTCATCCCACAGATTATCGGGCGAGTCCATCTCAAACTCCGACATGCGGTCATGCAAATCTTTCAGCCATTTATCTTTCATAAGCGATGGACATATTGATATTATGGGACTTCTTTATTTTTTCTGCCAACAGATGTTTGGCTCTGTGAAATTGAGAGGCCGACGTACTCTCCTTGATATTGAGCATACGGGCTATCTCCTTGTGGCTCTTCTCCTCAAACACATACAGATTAAGTATCGTCCTGTAGCCCACCGGCAGCTCCCTTATCATTCCGTGCAGTTCCGACAGAGGTATGCCATCCATATCAGGCTCCTCATATATGATACTGTCGCTTTCCGGAGTAAGTGGAATCATATCAAACCGGCATGTCGACTTGATGTATTTCAACGCTTCATTCACCACTATTCTCGTCATCCACCCCTTGAGCGATCCTGAGCCACGATATTCAAACGTGCTGATGGCCGAGAATATCTTCAGGAAACTTTCCTGGATTATATCTCGGATATCCTCCTGATCAATCACATACCGCGCACATACACCGGTCAGATACCTCGCATATTGGCAGTAGAGATACTTCTTGGCTGAAATATCCCCACCGATGATCATTGACACGATCTCCTGCTCGGTTGAATGACTATAATCTGTCATCGATGAATGTAACTGTTGATCGGATTAAACGAAGAGGATCCCTCATCAAGATGTCATTGAAAAAACACTCTCCAAGAAATCCTCCCCGTCTTTTCACACCACAATCTAAGATACTATTACCTTTCCTTTACATGGATTATCACATGAACACATGCGACGATATGGCGCTCACATCCTCGCTGTCCACGGTCACTTTACGGCGCGACATATCAAACTCCACCGATTTATCGCCGGCCGGAGATTTCCATTTCAGCGTTATCTTCACCGGAGTCTCGGCATCGCCTATCACCTCATTGAGATTAAATGCGATCAACGCATCCCCCACTGTGCCCGCCACATCACCGTTGGCATTATGGCGCAGTTCAAATTCCATGGGATCATCAGGATTAACCCCCGTGAGCATATTCAGGTCATGACGCTTCTTGCCGGGGCCCCACACAGTGCGTACCCTTAGCGTAAGATACCCGTCCTCGGCAATAGTCACCCAATCCTTCACTATATCGATGGGATCGTCGCCATACTTCTCGGCATCTGCCACACCCGCGCTCGGCACAGGCAATTTGGTGCGGATGCTGTCGATCCAGTTCACCCTTACATCCTGGATTGCCGATGATGCGCTCTCCGGCTCAAGATTATAGTTCACCAACGCCCTCACCTCCTTCTTGCCGTAAGGAGATTTCTTCATGTTCACGGGACGCAGACGGGTTTCATTGTCGAGCTGAAACATCACCGATTCATCCTCCTGCGGACACACAGTCACAAGCGCTGTGGGTTGCCACATGTAACTTACGTCATTATTATCGTCGTCACACGACTGGAACACCATCGCAGAAGCCAGCATCAGGCCGGCCATAATCAATAATTTAGCTTTTCTCATAAATGAATAGTTTTAACCTTTCTACTAATTAAATCACCCGACCACCGATTCATTGCATCATCCGGGTGAAAAATTTTTATAAGAATACTAAAAAAGACCGCAGACGGCTGAAGCTCAACCATCTGTGGCCAATATCGTTACTCCGGATTTCTTTAATACTGGAGGTAAATGAACGGCACTATATCACTCGATCTCACCTGTATGGCCACATAGAGAGCCAATGCAAGGAGCAAAGCTTGGGCTATTGCCGGAGATGCCATGAAACCTCTCTTGAACAACGATGTGAACCCCGAGGGAAGCACATGCACCACATATCCCACCACCATGGCTATCACGATGGTCATATAGCTCGATACAAACTGGGAAGCCACCGATGGGTGAAAATCATATATGATCTGATGCCACATCATGCCCACATCGCCCATAGATCCGGCGCGGAACAGCATGAACGCGAATGACACCAGCATGAACGTGACCACCATATTGACAAAGCGTATCACCGGAGCCATACGCGACTGCACAGTCACCACCTCCACCTGACCGGTATCTGAGACTATCGTCTCGGTCACCTCGGTGGCGGGCAGGAATCCTCGGGTCATCTTGTGTATCACGAGAAGAGCACCGTGGGTGGCACCCCATATCACATACATCCATGACGCTCCGTGCCACAGACCACCTATCACCATCGTTGCAAACTGATTGAAATAGGCCCTGGGCTTGGAACAGCGGTTGCCACCGAGAGGTATATACACATAATCCCTCAGCCAAGTGGAGAGCGATATGTGCCAACGATGCCAGAATTCCGTGGGATTGGAAGCCTTGAACGGCGCATTGAAATTCTCCTTGAACCGATAACCGAGAAGCAGGGCTATACCTATGGCAATGTCGCTGTAGCCCGAGAAGTCACAATAGAGCTGGATGGTGAAGCCCATGCTCGCCATAAGGTTCTCGAATCCGCTGTAAAGAGCCGGATTGTCAAACACACGGTCGACAAAGTTGCCCGAGATGAAATCGGCTATCACCATCTTCTTGATGATACCGAGAATGATCAGGTATATACCCTCCGAGGTCATGTCGCGTGTAGCCACCGGATTCCCCTTGATCTGGGGCAACATATCCTTGGCCCTCACCACCGGGCCTGCAAGCAACGGCGGGAAGAATGTGAGGTAAAACAGATAATCGAGCGGATTGCGGCACGCATCGATCTGCCCCCTGTAGATATCAATTATATAGCTTATGGACCGGAACGTGAAAAACGATATTCCGGCAGGAAGCAACACATTGATCGGATCAATATCGGCCGTGAAAAACCGGTTGATGGTATCGATCATCAGTCCGAAATACTTGAAATAGGCAAGCATCCCTATGTTCACACACACATTCATGGCCGCGATAAGCCTCATCACCACCGGCCTGTACCGCTCCGCCATCGACCGTGCCCGTTGCATACCCAGGCCCAGCACATAATCGCTCACGGCTACTCCTATAAGTATCAGGTAACAGTCACCCGAGGTCTTGTAATAGAAATACAGTGAGAACAGTATGGTGAACAGCATCCGCGCTACTCGCCACGGACGCAACATCCGGTACACGAGCATGAAGCCGGCAAACAGCACGAGAAACATACCCGTATTGAACAGCATAGGCTGACGGCTGTCGTAGACAAGCATCTCCCTCAGGTGTTCAAGGTCGATACCCAGGCTGTCGAGCGATGCCGAGATTATATTGTACAGCTCTGCGAGCTGTGTGGCTAAGGATTCCAAGACTTGGTATAGAATATGGAAAGTGTTGTGTTAGTGTTAGTTTGCCGAGCGTATTGCATCCATCAGAGCCTCGTAAAGCAATCTGCCCTCGAGATTATAGCCCTTATGGGTGTGATGCACGCGGTCGTTGGCGAAAAGTCCGTTGCTGATCCACGATGAGCTCGCACCCGACCCTCCGGCCACGTCATACCAGTCATAGACCGCGATACCGTTGTCCTTTCCGTAATCAAGTATGGCCTTGCGCAGAGGTGCGATATTGGGATTCACTGAATATGAGCGCGAGGTACGTGTCACCGTGCGGTAACGGCCCTTCTTGTTCTTAACCCTCACCTTACGGGTCTTGGTCACTCGCTTGTGACATTCCATCGGCGTGGTCAGAAGCAGCAAGGCATCGGGATTGGCGGCACGTATATTGTTGACAAGCCTGTCAATCGACCTGGCGAACGCTCCGGTGTCAAGACGGCCGAAAGCCTCGTTGGTTCCAAGCGAAATTATCACAAGGCTTGGTCTGAGCGGACTTATGCCGGCACCCACATTGCCGATGCGGTTGTAGGTCTCGTATGCCGCACCGTTGTTACCTATCGCATGATAGAACAGGCCGGGACGATCACCCGAGAGAGTGGCCCCGAACATCGTGAGATCTCCGGCCGAAGTGAAATCCACCGAGATCTTGGTCTGGGGCGACGGAAGCATTATCTGGGTATAGTCGCGCGAAGGGATGGACCGGAACGATAACTGGTTGCCATTCTCATCGGTGATCCCTTTCACTGTGAGCTTTCCGTTGTGGAATATGGTCACTGAGCTGAACGGGTTGTAATCATCCTTGCCCGAAGTGCCGATAGTTATTTCCGAAGTGTTGCTTGTGGGGCGGATGGAGGCACCTGTGAAACCTACCGTCTGCCTCCATGTAGGACTCATGAGCTTCACCGTGTTCCACGGACTACGGCTGTTGAATGTATAATCGGCAGGCTCATTGGTTCCGCTCATCTTAAGCGGCGACACCAGTCCACGACCGGCATTTCCGAAATCATACTGCAACAGCTCCCTGGTGGTACCGGTGCTGATATCGGCCTGAATGTGCGAGTCACCGATATGCACTATCGACACCGGCGAGGTAGCGCTCTCAAGAAAAGCCTTTCTCAACATCGACCAGTCGGCACCGTTGTAGATGATATGATTGGATCCGCGGTGAATGAACGATGGGATGGGAATGTCGATGTCATCGGCCTCGTCAGGTATCACCACTCCGCCGGCGAGCATCTGCAGCTCCTCTTCATCGGCGGCGGCTGTTATTTCCGAGGCATCGGGCTCATCGCCCTGAGGCGAGGCCGGATTGTCGGCATGGAGCGATAATCCCATACCGGCGGTCAATACAGTCGACAGAACTATTTTATACAGGTTATGCGTCATTTTAAAGTGTGCTGGATAGCTTGGAAGAGAGCATCGGCAAGGCGGGCTCCCCCCTTGTGGGTCATGTGGATATAATCCTTGTTGATAAGCCCGGCATTGCACCATTCCACCACAGCGTCCTCTCCGCCCATGGCCTCGCGTGTATCCCAGAACAGGCAGTGGGCCCTGCGGGCCGCATCGCGCTGGGCGTTGATCATGGCGGGAGCCGTAGCCATTGACCTGACTACCCCACCACGCTTTTCGCCTCGGTCGCCCACACCCATCACGAGTATGTCGGACCGCGGATAGCACTTGCGCACATGGTTGATCACCTCGACCATACGGTCGGAGTAAACGGAATAGTTCTTCTGCGATGAGCTCATGGCATTGATGCCGAACTCAAGGATGATGAGATTGTAGTCGACCACCGATGCCATGTCACGGCACAGCGACGGATTGATCTTGGTGAGCGTTATGCCCGAAAAACCACGCGATGACATGCAGTCGAGACTCACGCCCGACTCGCCGTCGAGCCACACGCCCAGGCCAACAAGCTTAGGCGATGAGGTCTTGATCTCAAAGCTGGTGGTAGGTTCCGCAATCTCTATGCACTGAACGGAATCCGAGCCTGCGATATTGCGCTCCGACCACTCTCCGCCCGATGTTTTAACAGAGATTATGGAATTTTCAGGAGATATGAACAGGAATCTCGAGCGCGACCATTCGGCTGTGTGCCCCAATGCGCTTGTACCCTCGTAGGTAGCGGTGGCCTGGCCCGATGGGATGGAGTACTGCTCCGCGAGGTCGAGATAGCGGTGGTCGGCCTTTTTGTTGGCCATATAGGTCTTCCATCCGTTGCCCCCCTGCTTCACCGACCGGCGGAAACCGGGAAAATCGGAGTGCATACTCACATAGCCCACACCCTGACCGCCATAGGCTGTCTGCATCAGGTCGCGCAGATCCTGGGTGAAGATGTCACCCTCGATATAACTGTCACCTACTACTGCTATGCGTGCCAACCGTCCGTTGTCAATAGCGTTCTTCAGCTGTATCAGGCCCACCTGATCGGTAGTATAGTCCTCAAGGATCACCAGATCCCCCTCGCGGGGAGCCTTCACGGCATGAATTATGGTGTCGACAGGAAGCGACAGCACCGAGTCGCTTGCCGTGAGCGGATTACGCTCCTCGGCCTCTTTCATGGCCTGGAGCAGTTCGGGATCTATCTGCTCCTGCTCGGAATCGGTGTGGTCGATCATTCCTACCTCCTTGAGCAGATCGCTTATGAGAGAAAAATCCTTGACGCGCCCGCCGGTCCATTTGGAGAGCGGGAGAAACGACAGGACGGCTACTATGGCTATTGCGAGGAGTATTATCAGTGTGGGATTACCTTTTTTCATTGCTGAATATGCGGTGAGTGTTCAGTGTCTTTATGAGAATTGTGCTTCAAAAGGATTGGCTACGAAGAGAGTTTCGGTTGAACGTGGAGGAGCGATATCGAGGCACGAGCGCAACACCGAGAGCTTACGGTCGGTCTCGTCCCATTCCTGCTCTACATCCGAGTCGGCCATGAGTCCGCCTCCGGCATACAGGTTGTATATCCAGCCCGGTGTCCCGTAGAGCGAGCCACGGGCCACAAACGCACATCTGAGGTTTACAAATATACGTAATTCCCCGTTGTGCCTCACCCCCACAATACCGCTGTAGCAGCGGCGCAGATGCGTCTCCAGGGCATCGATCTCGGCCATGGCCATGTCACGCGGCCAGCCGGCCACAGCCGGCGTGGGATTCAGGTCATTTACAATAGTCATGGGACTATGGATCTCCCCCCTGGCAGTGATGGGGGTGCATAGGTGGGTCACAGCTCCGGCACGCAGATCTATCGTGTCGGCACGGTCCACCTCCAGGCCATGGGATGCGAGTATATCGGTGATGAAATCCACCACCACGCGATGCTCAAGGGTATTTTTCTCATCCCAATCGCCCGACTGGTCTCCAGCAGGTTTCGTTCCGGCAAGCGCCATGGTGCGTATCTCGTTATCGACTGAGGTCTCGAGAAGCACCTCGGGGGTCGCGCCGAGCCACACACCTGTCTCGGGAGTGAAACTCAGGTAGCGGAACGTGCCGGGCGACTGCGAGAAGTAGTCCCCTGCCACATCCACTATGTCACGGCTCGAAAATATCGCCTCATGACGGGATAGCACCACTTTCCCTCCATACTTCTTCAATCTTCCTGTCATGGCTCTGAAAGCCTCGCCGTAACTGATCCTGTGGGTCGAGGAGAGTGACGGCAGTTCGGTAGTGGCAGGATAGCACAGGTCCGGCTTGGAGGCAATCAGGTCTATCAACTCGCCCTCATCCATATAGGAATTAACGCCCGAGACATAAGGCTCGTCGGACGCATACCGGCTTATGAGAAAACAATCGCCCGCGGATGAATCGGGCGATACAGGCGATTCGCCGGCGGAATCGGGCAGAGATGCCATGAAACGACATTCCACCATTCCGGGCAGAGCATACAGTACAAACGGGATGTTACGCCTCAGACATTCTTCCACGCCTTCGGCCTGCAACTGGGATATCAACATTGCGTTGCCAAGCTCTAATTATATAAGTTATACAGGACGGCCTATAAGCTCAAACGGGGCCGAGGATGTAATCTCAACATCACAGAACTCACCGGGACGCAAGGTCACCGACTTTTCCACGAGCACCTCGGGATCCACTTCGGGAGAATCATACTGGGTGCGGCCCACATAATAATCCGGCTCCTCGCGGTCGATTATCACATGCTGTACCGTCCCAACCTTGGTGTCCTGAATACCCGCCGAGATCTCCTCCTGAAGCTCCATGAGCCGTGCCAGACGCGACTGTTTCACCTCATCGGGGATCGAGTCGTCAAAGTGGCGGGCGGCATAAGTGTCCTCCTCCTCGCAGTAGGCAAACGCGCCCATGCGCTCAAAGCGTTGCTCCTTCACGAAATCCATCAGTTCATCAAACTCCTTCTCCCCCTCACCCGGGAAGCCCACCATCAGAGTGGTGCGCAGATGTATGCCGGGCACACGCTTGCGTATCTCGGCAAGCAGTGTACGGGTTTCGGAGCCGGTGATGTGACGGCGCATATTGGAAAGCACATTATCGGAAATATGCTGGAGAGCTATGTCAAGGTAACGGCACACATTTGGTCGTGAGGCCATCACGTCGAGAAGATCCATCGGGAACTCATTGGGATAGGCATAATGCAGCCTTATCCATTCCACTCCCTCAACGTCGGCTATCGCATCGACAAGACGGGCTATGGAGGGAGTGCCGTAGAGATCCTTGCCATACGAGGTGAGATCCTGGGCTATCACATTGAATTCCTTTACGCCACGTCCCACGAGCATCTTCACCTCCTCGATGATCTCCTCGACGGGACGTGACTTGTAACGCCCCGTGATGAGCGGGATGGCACAGAAAGCGCAGAAACGGTCACACCCCTCGGCTATCTTCAGATAGGCATGATGGCGGGGAGTGGTGAGAATACGGTCGTAAGGGGCTGTGGCCGGATGCTTGCGGGCGAGATCGGAGACAAGGGCAGGCCAATCGGTCTTGCCATACCAGCGGTCAACCTCAGGTAGCTCGGCAGGAAGTTCGGCGGCATAGCGCTCTGACAGACACCCCATCACATAGAGTCCCTGTATCTTACCGGCCTTGCGCAGTTCGGCCCATCCAAGGATCTCGTTGATTGATTCCTCCTTGGCATCGCCGATGAAGCCACATGTGTTTATCACCACATGCTTCCCCTTGCGGGCGCGCAGGAAAGCATCGTCGGCCTCAACCACCTGATACCCTACATTTTCAAGCATCCTCATGAGCCGTTCCGAATCCACAAGATTCTTGGAACAGCCGAGTGATATCACAGCTATCTTTTCGCCTGTCATTTCTTTTCTCCGAAGAGAGATTCTACGAATGAACGTTTGTCAAACACCTGGAGATCATCAATCTTCTCGCCAAGCCCTATGTACTTCACCGGGATCTTGAACTGATCGCTGATACCTATCACCACGCCACCCTTGGCGGTACCGTCGAGCTTGGTTATGGCGAGCTCGTTGACCTGAGTGGCGGCTACAAACTGCTTGGCCTGCTCGAAAGCGTTCTGACCTGTGGAGCCGTCAAGCACCAGGAGCACTTCGTGGGGAGCATCCGGCACGAGTTTCTGCATCACGCTCTTCACCTTGGTGAGCTCGTCCATCAGGCCCTTCTTGTTGTGAAGACGACCGGCGGTGTCGATGATCACCACATCCACATCATTGGCAATGGCACTCTGGAGAGTGTCAAAAGCCACCGAGGCGGGATCGGCACCAAGCTTCTGCTTCACTACGGGCACATCGGCACGTCGGCCCCACTCCTCGAGCTGCTCGATAGCGGCGGCACGGAAAGTGTCGGCGGCGCCAAGCATCACCTTGTTGCCGGCACGCTTGAACTGGGCGGCCATCTTGCCGATCGTAGTGGTCTTGCCCACGCCGTTCACACCCACGACCATTATCACGTGGGGACGGTTGCCCGGAGGCAGAGTGAAATCCTCGAGCGAGGAACCCTCATCGTTCTCGGCAAGCATTTCGGAGATCTCCTCACACAACAGACGGTTGAGTTCCGAGGCTCCTACATATTTATCACGTGCCACACGCGCCTGCAGGCGGTCGATGATGCGGAGCGTAGTGTCGACACCCACATCCGAAGTCACAAAAACTTCTTCAAGGTTGTCGAGCACATCGTCATCAACGGTCGACTTACCGGCGATGGCATGAGAAATGCGGTCAAAAAATCCGCGCTGAGTCTTCTCAAGACCCTTGTCAAGAGTCTCTTGCTTCTCCTTCTTGCGCGAAAACAGGTCAAATAGTCCCATACGATTACGTTTAGAAATGCAAAGTTAGGAATTTTTCGGGAGAAACACAAAAGGAGTTTCGGGGGTTATCCTCACCTAACTACTCAGGCCCGAGAGCCGGTCAGTCATCAAGGATAGCGGAGCGGAGTTTCTGATATAGAAACGAGATGAACAGGAGTATGATGCCAAGCAGTATGAACACGATTATGCGTCCGATGGTGGGGAGTTGCCACAGGTCATGGACAATCAGCTTAACCAGCACTATACCCATGATTCCAAGACCTGTACAGCGCATGAGCTTGACCCGGCGTTTCAGACCGATGATTAGCTGCACGGCACCACTCACAGCGAGAGCCACCGAGAGCCCAGTACTGTACATGCGACTCAGTCCGGTCTCACGAAGCATATAGATTGTGGCGACCGCGACAAAGAGCGTGACGGCAAGATTGAAGTATACAGTGAAGGCCTTCACTCCAAGCGGACGGAAATCACCCCGGCAGAAAGCCTTGAGCCCCTCCGACACAGCCAAAATCACATAAATCACCGCTCCAACCCATAGGAAACAGGATGCTGCGAGAGCATGCTCGCCAGACGGGAAAATTGACGAGCAACCATACCATATGGCACCCGCTCCGGGAAAGAGCCAACCTATGTTACCGCCACGCGAGGTTAAAAGCGAGACGGCAAGCATGAATGCCATGCCCGAGGCCATGACTCCGCATGAAGACACCTCCTCACCCCAATAGCTTGTATATACCAAATTAAGTCCCATTATCAGCACAAGCGCGCCAAACCACAGCATTGAGGTGTAGACAATGGTTGCGTCACGAGCATAGGATTCCTTGAAGCGATTTACCATCCATGCCGATGATAGCGATGCGATGGAACATGTGAGTGAGGTGGCAAATCCGTCCCACGGCCTGCAATCGTCATCGTAAGCGAATATCCCCATGATTCCGATTGCCGTGAGAATCCACATTATGAAGGCACCCCACCCTATCAACGGCTCCCTGCGCAGGGCATAGGCGAGATTGAGCAATGCTCCGTAACAGGCGAAACACGAGAGCACAGTAAATGTCGAGGAGAATTGCAACGGGAAAATGAGCGCCACAGGGAAGATAACCAATGCAGTCAGCACCCTGCGTATCATCTCGTTATTTCCCGAACAACGATAATAGAGCGCACCGTTGACCACGGCTATGATCACGGGCACAGCCCCCTTGACACGGTTCATCACAGCCATGTCGACCACCGTGGCTTCGCTTATGGCAAAGAATGCTATATTATTGATAAACAGCATTGACAATGTGGCTATGTATAGCTTCCGGCTGTAGGTGTCGCCACGGCTTAACGCCACCACATGAAGCACTGAGAACAGGGCGAAATATATTGTTGACGACAGCAGTAACGACATTTGCACCTGAAGAGTGAAATCATACTTTATCAGCACTATAGTTGCCACAATCCATGTCAGGGGAGAAGAAAAGGTGGCAAGTTCCCACCATCCACGCTTGAATATCACGGGAATGAGGGCAACATCGAGGATGAGCACGTAACCGAGAAGTGTCGCCACACTTCCGTCGGGACCGGCAGTGATGAATGGAGCGATGAATCCACCCGCGATGGCCACAGTGGCAAGCTCTCGCCGGTCGAAGCGCAACGATATTACAATCATTGCGACAGTGAGCGTCACAAGGATGACAAACGCCGCGGCCATACTGAAAATTCCGTAGATATTGCAAGCTATGGCAATGGTGACGAAACTCACTGCAAAACCGCCTCCAGCAAGTAGCGATGAGAAATTGCGGTAACTTTCACGCAACCGATAAGCAATCCCACACATACCCAGCCCTGTGGCCATGCCGAGTATTGTCCTCGTCACCTCGTTTATCCAATTGTTGTCTATGGCATATTTCACAAAAAATCCTATGCCGAGGATGAATATCAATATCCCCGCTTTGCTGAAAATATTCTCACCTATCAGCCTCTCCATATTTTTCTTGCTGGCAGAAAATGGCGGAGGAACAGCCTCCCGATAGGCTGCGGGGAGCATGTCGGTAAACGACTTTGACGGGGGCGGAATCACGGTTTCGCCACGGGTCACCCCAGCCTCACCCAAAGGCTCTCCCTCAATAGCGGCTGAAGAACCGACATCAGAATCCAACGCTTGCTCCAACTCGGTCGCCGTGGGACATTCCGACACTCCGCTTTCAGCCGTCGGTTCTGTCTCAGCATCCGACAACCATCCGGGCATATCACTTTCAAATGTCTTGGATCTTTCGTCCCACCCATCCTTATTATCCTCATCCGACAGCTCCGCTGATGCTGACGGAGCCTTATTCCGTTCAAACTCACCTATGAGTCTGCGCAGATTATGATTTAGCGATTCAATGTCACGCATGCGGCGGTTAATCTCCGAAAGCCGGGTCATGCAACCGTAAAGCATCGCAAAAATGATTACAAAAAGAATAAATGTGAATGTCATCATGGAGAGGTTTATGTTCAATATGTCAAAACTTCTTCATTAGCCATATATCATCTTCCTTGTACGGTTGACATTGGCAATGAAGTACTTATTCTTGGCCTCATGCTATTTTATTTACACAGGTCAAATATCCGTCGTATAGTAAGTCCAATCAGTTTCATTGGCGCTTATGACCATATGCAAATATAGCGAATTTTTTTGACATATAACACTTGACATAAAAAAAGCACCGAAAGGAGCTGAAAAGCCCGGAAAGTGCTACTTTCATCCAGTGCAACCTTTCCGGGCGTATAAGTGGCTTATGCCTATGCTTACATCCAGTTTATGCGGGCTTCACATTCTCGCCATTGAGGGTTTTGAGATACTCCTCAAGTCTCTGCTGGGGAGTAGCGTCCGACGGTCTGCGGCCCTCCACTACCTGGGGCTGACGACGGCCCGAGCTGAGATCGTCATAACGGGCCTGCAACAGCGCCTTGAGGCGGTCGAGCACAGGTTTGTCCTGGCACTTGTCAATCAGGACACGGGCCTTGTTGCACATAGTCCAGTCAAGCATATCCACGCCGGCATACTCCTCCATCGAAGCTATGTACGACTGCCAGTCCTCCTTGCTCTCGGCATATCTCATGAGTATGTCCAGCTTGTAATGGTCGGCCTTGGCGATGTTGCACTCTTTCATCAGAGCGTAGAAATCATCGAGCTTCTTGCTGTCAAGCACCAGGCCACCGTTGCCATCCTTCTTAAGAGTGCTGTTGGAATAGCGGTAAAGCACACGATGTATCCTGTTGTCATATTTATCCTTCCCTATCTGGGTTGCCATCACCTCGGGGTGCTTGGCGGCATAGATAAACGCGGGATTATAGGGATTGCTCAGATGGTTCATGAACACCTTCACCAGTGTGGTGTCCGAGGTAAATGTCTCGGCTTTACCGTCGAGCAGAATCTCGGCCACGGTATTGCACTGCTGACGGCGGTACACGCTACTGAGATATTCGATATAATCAAGGAGGAATTTGGGATCGCGCTCGCCGGCGTTGAAACGGGCATCCAGCGATGCGGAACCATCGTTAACGCTGTTCTTTTCCACACGCTCCATGAAGCCCTTGGCATCGCTACCACCGACAAAACGACCCACCTCGGCGCCCTCGCCATTGAGAATCACGAAAGTGGGGAACGCACTGACTTGCAGACGCTCGGCCACGGCAGGTCCCTCACCCTTCTCCATGTCGATCTTTATTGACACATACTTGGGGTTCATGAAATCGCCCACCTCCTGAGTGGGGAATATCTTGGTCGACATCATCCGGCACGGACCGCACCAGGATGTGTAACAGTCGAGAAACACCAGCTTGTTCTCAGCCTTGGCCTTGTCGACAGCAGCCTGCAGGAGCGACCCGTCAGGCATAAACTCGATACCCTGAGCCGAAACCGACACGGCACACACTGCCATCATGGCCAGAGCAAATAATTTTCTTAATCTCATTGATGAATGTTTTTATTGGTTGATTGGACCGATTACCGGTCTTTTGCACTTACACGGCAAATATATATGTTTTTCCCCATTCCACCAAAGAAAGCAATCCCTATGTTTGCCACAAGGGGTGAAACACAGGGATTGCAAGGATCCTTATATTCTGAGGATGCCGTCAAAGTGGCAACCTCTTGGATGTCCGGTATATTATGCCGGTCTCACATCCTCACCGTTGAGAGATTTTATCAGCATCTCAATGATGTCGGTGGCCGGACGCGAGAGCTTCATGGCACCGGCGGTCTTCTGCGGAGCACGTCGCCCCTCCTTGAGTTCGGTATAGCGTGCCTCAAGTAGTTTCTTCAAGCGGTCACGTGTGGCGGAGTCACTGCATTTATCCATCACAGGTTTGGCCTTCTGGCACATCGACATATCGTCCATATCGAGCTCAGGATTGGCAATGTATGCTTCCATCGCATCCATGTAAGCTCCCCAGTCGGCCTTGCGCTGAGCGTAATACATGATACCGTTGAGACGGTAGTGATCGTTCATGGGGATACCACACTCCTTCATGAGAGCCGAAAACTCATCGAGCTTCTTCATATCCATGGTCACCACACCGTTTTCCTCACTGACAAGCGTGCGGGGATAACGGTCGAGCACGCTGTGGATCTTCATGTCCACCGGCCTCTCGCCGATGGCAGCGGTGAGAGCCTCGGGGTGCTTGGCTGTATATACAAAGGCGGGATTGAACGGATTGGATATATGACCCATGAAAATCATGCGCAGGGTTGAGTCGGAGGCAAATGTCTCGGCCTTGCCGTCGAGAAGGATCTCGGCCACCTCGGCACACTGATTGCGCTTGTAGGCATTGCTCAGGGTCTTGAGATAGTCCATGAGAAACTGCGGATCACGGTCGCCTGCCGCAAAGCGGGCATCCATCGCGGCCGATCCGTTGTCAATGCTGTTTTTGGTCACGCGCTCAATGAATCCCTTGGCATCGCTGCCTCCGAGGAAACGTCCAACTTCATTTCCATCGCTGTTGAAAATGATGAATGTGGGATATGCGCTCACCTGGAGCTTTTCCACAAGCGAGGGACCTTCACCTTTCTCCATGTCGATCTTGATCGACACGAATTTCGGGTTCATGAAATCGCCCACTTCCTGAGTGGGGAAAATCTTGTTGGCCATCATCTTGCATGGACCGCACCATGAAGTGTAACAGTCGAGAAACACCATCTTGTTCTCGGCCTTGGCCTTGGCTACGGCATCCTTAAGCAATGCCCCCTCAGGCATGAAGTCAATGCCCTGGGCCGAAGCCGAGAGAACCCCGACCGCCATCACGGCCAATGTAAATAATCTGCTGAGTTTCATTTATTCTATGGTTTAAATAGGTTTATCACATTGCCATTTCGTATTTCCATCCCATGTCACCAACCTTGCCGGGCACAGTGTACTCGTAGCTCTCTCCGTCAGTCAGTATCTGACCGCTCGCGGGATTGATGCGGTACTCGTAGAGCTTGCCGTGTCCGGCCGATTCATTCCATGTGGCTATATGTACGACAGTGTTGACATTGGGCATCATCATGTTATGAACAGTCAGGAAATGATACTTATGGGTTCGCACACATGTTATCACCTCATTGGGATCGGGTGCCACCCATGCCTCGAACACACGGCCATTGTCATACGCGATATCATAGAGTGTATTGCCGGCCGAATAGTAGGCATAACGGCCTATGAAATTGGTGGCAAATGACGTGGCCTCCCTGATGCGGGGAGCGTCGGACACATCAGCCCATGTCGAACCGATATTCTGAAGATTGGCCATGCCTGAGAAATTAGCCTCGGCAATGTATCGCTTGTCTCCGATAGCAAACAGGAAATAATCATGAAAAGCAGCACCCCAGTCGCCATACAGGAGCCTTGCTCCACCCGTATTGTTGACATCAAAGCGTGCTGCCGCAGGATCCTGAGACAAGAACGGGCGCAAATCCATCGAGGTATTGCTGTAGTAGAAAGCTCCATTGGTCTGGGAATATACCACACTTTCGAGCACTGCGTTTCCACTGCATCTCGTCGAGCTCCAGGCGGCAAGCTCCCCAAGATCTTCGGAATACCGTTTCGGCAATCCGAAGTATCCCACTCCGGTCGACATGTTGCCGACACGGATACGCAACATGTCATCCATTATCAATGCATTGCAGCTACCCATCTTGGTAGTGGTGTTGTACCACTTAATATCAGTGATGGCAGGTGCATCATAGAACAGATCCTCCCATCCCATCACTTTCTCGAATGTAGCGGTGCTTACCACAGCTATATCCTTGGTGGTGGTTATTCTTGGAGTTCCACCCGAGGATAGCGGAACGGTCTCGTGGAAGATATTCACCGGAAGTCCCTCCAGAGGTTGATTGCCATTGGACGAGCTGTAAAGGTTCCAGAATTCCTTGTTACGCTGTATATTCTTCTTGTTGAACGGATTCATCACGAGTCCCACATCGGAATATCCGGGCATATCGGCACGCTCGTAAAGCAGCATCCAGCCGGCCGAGATAGCCTCCTCGACATTGCATGTGGCCCGATAGTAGGCTTCGATTCCGGTATTGGCATTGGTCACAGTAAGCTGTGCGTAATATGTACCGGCCGAGCGGTTGATGACGGCATCCAGTTGCCGGGTGGTGGCGAGGGTGTCGACTGTATAATCTATACCATTTCCAGTCATTGCGGAATAGAACGTCCACATGTACTTCAACGGAGCATCGGCTTCATTGACTACCAGTTTGCCGTTATAGTATATTTCGGGATCAATCATGATCTCCTCTCCACGCTCCAAGGTCAGCACAAGTGGTTCATCGCTATCACCACATGCAATCTCCACCTTATCGAGATCGACGTAGGAGTAGTTGCCATCATCGTCATGACACCCGGTCAATGCCGATCCTGCCATGAGCATCGACACCAGTACGTGTGATAATATATTTGGTTTCATCGTTTTATTTGCTTTGGATAAGTAAGTCGTAAAAATTAATGCACATATAAATCTCAGTTATTTTTGTGGTATTTTAGCTGCGGAATGAAGGAGCATAGCGAGCTATGCGACTGAGAGACAAAGCCAAAATAGCCAAAAAGAACAAGATTTATTGAGCAAGCTCTTTAGGACTTACATATAGCGTTTAATTTTTAAGACTTACTTACTGGTTTAGAATGATATTGGATTGCCAAGGCTGTCACATAACGGAGTGTCGTGGGAGTTGTTGTACTCTTCAAGAGCAAGCCTTAAGGAATCCTGCATATAGCTGGCGTAACCCGATGACATCACGGTCACATCGCCATCCATGGTTATCGGCTCTCCCTGGTTCCAATTGATTCGGAAATTTAGCGGACACCCATTCTCGATCATGAACTGGAATTTCTCCTTGGAGTAATCACCGAAATACCGCGACAGGGCATAGTGGCCTGGCGATGGAGAGTCCCATTCATCAGGCTTGGCAAGAGCGTTCTTCAGAGTGAAACGCAGCTCGTTCTGATTGAGGGCACCATCGGAGAACGCGTCATTGTGGGCTACCTTGAATACAATCTCGCCATCCTCATCGGCAAACGCACCCGCACCCGACAGTTTGGACGGATCGAAATATATATTGTATTCCCCCGCGATAGAACCGGCGGGAATCACATATTCCTCAAACCGATAGGAGCCACCAGCCTCGGCGATGTCACCAGCCACCGCTTCGAGGGTGAATGTACGGTCGTAATCTACGGGCACTCCGGTCACGCGGGCTATGAATTTCACAGCACGCTCTTTGGTGGTCTCGGAATAATTGTACACAGCCTGCTGGGTGAGATTGTCGGGATTGGATAGGTTACCAAATCCTATATTGACAGCCTCGAGCGCCGGATCAAACCGGTCGACCTCCTCGGTGCTGCACGCGGTGAACACTCCCACCGCTGTCAAGGTCAGTATCGGGATTATATATTTTTTCATGACATCAGATATTAACGGTTAGGTTCTCGCTGGGCCGGCTCGGTCTCGGCAAGCGGGAGCGGGAATGTGTAACTCTTGTTGGCTACCGCGTCAATGTCGGTACCGGGAATATAGGTGATATTAAGGCGCTTGAGCAGGAAGAAATACTGTCCTTCAGCAATCAGTTCACGGCGATACTCCTTTACAAGATAATCGAGGAACTGCTCGCTCATACCGTCAAGGGGCAATACATTTCGGGCGGCGCGCAGCTCATTTATCTCATCAAGTCCCGAGCCGTTGTTGCGGTACTGCACCTCGGCCATGATCAGAAGCATCTCGCTTTTACGCATCATAGGCATCTTGCTGTAGTACCACGTGTCGTCGGCTGTGGATTCCGTGAACTTGGTACAGTAACGGTTGTCGACCAGCTCACCGGTCTCGCCATTCTTGAACGCAAAAAGATAGCGCAGATCGCTGGTCTCGTTATCGAAATAAGCAAACTGCGTGTCACGCAGAATGGAGAAACTGTTGCGGTTGGAATCCTCATTGAAATATGTATCTCCAAGTGTGGACAGGTTCACATTGTTCAGGGCAAACACCTGCTCGTTGACAAACGAATGGTCATCGCCACTGCTCAGCTCCTCCTGTGTGGTCCACGAGAAGCAATCAGCATCGTAGACCGTCTTGGCGGCATTATAGGCATCGTCATAACGTCCGCACCACATGTACACACGGGCCTGAAGCGCCTTCACGGCATAATAATTGAAATGCACCGTGCGGTTGATGAGGTATCCGGCATCATCGAGTTCGGTGACGGTGCGTCCCGTGAGTATGGGATCGACCTTGAGAAGCGATTCGGCCTCCGAGAGATCGGCAAGAATCTTATCCACAACCTCTCTCACTTTGAGCTGAGGAAACACCCTGTAGGTGAAATCCGTACAATAGGGAATGGATGGCATGTCGGGGTTTACGGCATAACTCACGCCGAAGCACCGCAACAGATCGAAATGAAGAAACGCCCTGAGGCCGAGAGCCTCGCCCTTGATGATGGCATAGTTATCGCCTGTGAACAAGCCTTGCTTCCCGTCGATATGCTTGAGGATATTGTTGGCATTGGCTATGGAGTTGTAATTGGCGCTCCATATATTGGCGATGGTATTGGTTGGCATCGTGGCCGAATAGTCATACTTCTGGAAATCCTGGTATTCGGTAGGCACGTTGTCCCACTCATTGGCAAGCACGCCTATGGCTCCGAACATCAGCTCCTTGGAATAGGTCTTGTCACCTACCATCGACGAGTACACGCCGGCAAGCGCTTCCTTGAATCCGGTCTGGGAGGATAGCAGCTCGGTGTCCTCCACCTGGTCGGCCGGCTGAACCGACAGCCAGTCGTTGCAGGAAGTCATACTTAAGGCCATGACTCCGCCCACCAGAGCTGTGGACATGTTGAATATATTGATTTTCATTGGTTTTATCCTTTATTTAGAAAGTTACACTTGCCGAGAAGGAGAATGAGCGGGCGTAGGGATAGGAGAATGCACGCTCGGCCTTGACGGACGATACATGGAACACGTCGTTCATGTAGAATGAGAGACGCAGACGCTCGATACGCGATTCCTGCATCCACTTGTTGTGCTTGAAGTCGTAATACACATTCACGCTCGAGAGCGAGAGCTGATTGTTGCGTTGCACGAAGCGAGATGTGGAGTATGTGGTCGACGGCGTGGCGTTGATGTGCTTGTAGAGAGCAATGTCGCCGGGTGTGTTCCAGGTATCGGTGAGCACGCGACGGTCAACGTTGTTGGCAACATTCACATTCTCCACACGGTCGACGAGTGTCTGGTTGTAATAGTCGCCACCGAGCTGATAGGAGAATATGGCATTAAGGCCCACTCCCTTTATCTCACCGTTGAAGCCAAACGTGCCGTGATACTTGGGATTGGAATCACCGCATATCACATAATCGTCGGTGGTGTAGTCGTAGGTAGTGGTCACACCATCCTTTTTCAGGAACAGTTCACGTCCGTTGGCCGGGTCGATACCGAGCGAGCGGACTGCCCAGATGGCCGACATGGACTGGCCCTCCTCGTAGCGTATGCGGGGCGAGGTTGACTGGGTGGCATCAGCATCCTTGTTGAAGTTACTCAGGGCATCATTGATCTCTGTAATCTTGTTGGTGTTATGGGCAACGCTTCCCATGATCGAGAAATAGGAATCCTTGTTCTGGAACAGGCGGAAACTGGCTGTCACCTCAAAGCCCTTGTTCTCCACGTTGCCAAGATTCTCCATGTAGGTATTGAAGCCTGTCGAGGTGGGGATGGAAAGTGCGATCAAGGCATCCTTGCTCTTGGACTCGTAATACTCGGCGCGGACATTCAGGCGGTTGAAAAGCTGGAGGTCGAGACCAAGGTTGAGATCGGCCGTCTGTTGCCATTTGAGGTTATCGTTGGCGATGGCCATGAGATAGGCACCGGTGATGTTGTCGTACACGATGTTGTTGTAGAACGAATATGTCGCTTTGGCCTGATAGGGGTTGAAGTTCTGATTACCTGTGAGACCGTAACTGCCACGGATCTTGAGCATGTCTATCCAGTCCACTTCCTTGAGGAAGCTCTCATTGTGGACGTTCCATCCGAGTCCGGCCGACCAGAATGTACCCCAGCGGTTATCGGAGCCGAATATGGATGATCCGTTGTAACGCAATGACACATCGGCGAGATAACGGTCGTTGTAGGCATAGTTGGCAGCTCCGGTGAAACCGATGCTGCGGGTCTTGCCTTCGGAGCCCGAGGGACGGCCATTGTCGGCATACTGCTTGGCAAACGTTATATAGTCCACATGATTGTTGGTGAAACCCCATGCTTCCATGCCGTGAGTCTGGGATGAGGAGCTGTTGAGCGACCATGCTCCGTTTACAATAAGCATCTGCTTGTCCCATTGCTTGGTCCAGCTCGCTGTCACGTCGGCCGACAGGGTGCTCGACTCGCCGTCGGTAATGGCGTAGGAACCTCGCTTGAAGAAGTTGTCACCGGTCCATTCGGCAAACTGGGTATGATCACCAGGTTTGAAATTCTCGGCGGTATTGTTCTGATGGGTATAGCTAACGCGACCTGTGAGGCGCCACTCATCGGCTATGCGGTATTCAATATAGAAGTTCTCAGTGTACTCGGTGTACTTGGAGAAGTTCTTGGTGCCGAGGGTCGCATTGTAGAGAGGATTGTAATATACAAGAGTATTAGCTCCGTAACCGGCCGGAGTGAAGGATCCGAGCACCTTGCTGATATTGCCCGCCTCATCAAATGGCGAATAATAGGGATTCACGGTTATGAAGTCACCAAATGATCCGTAGGGCGAATTGTCGGCTCGGTTGGACGTGATCGTGAACGAGTTGCGGAACATGAACTTCTTGTAACGGTAGGAGAGGTTGATGTTGCCCGAGATATTCTCGCGGTCAGATCCCTTCATGACACCTGCCACATTATTATATGTGACAGTGGCTCCATAGCGCATCTCCTGCGTACCGCCTTCGAGATATACGGAGTGCTTCTGTCCTATACCTGTGCGAAGTGGCTTGGCCAGCCAATCGGTGTCGACACCACGCGCCACATTGGCGGCTATATTATTGTATTGCTCACGCAATGCCTGCTGATAGGACGGACTCGATGAGGTATAACGTCCGGCATTGAGCTCCACCTGCAGTTTCTCGGCCGCATTACACATGTCGTAGCTTGAGAGGTCGGGCGATTCCAGATTGAGGTCGCCGGTGTAGGTGATGCGTATGCGACCGGCCTCCGGCTCGTAGGTCTCGACCACTATTACGCCGTTGGCCGCCTTGGATCCGTAGATAGCCTTTGCCGCGGCATCCTTGAGCACTGTCACCGACTTGACGCGGTTCATGTCGAGATCAAAGATTGTCTGTGCATTGGTCTCGAATCCGTCGAGAATGAACAGCGGCTCATTGGGATTGCCCTGATAGTCACCCTGTAGACCTGAGAACGAGGCATTGCCACGCAGGCTTATGTCGTCGAGGGCGTTAGGATTGGAGCCGTTGGTGGAGTAATTGTTGGTTATGAATGACGGATCGAGATTCTGGAGGCTCTTTATCACATTCTGATTTCCTCCGAGCTTGAGCTGGTCGGCATTATAGGTGGCGGCTGATCCGGTGAAACTTGAAGCCTTGCGGTCGAAAAGACCGGTCACTACCACCTCGCCGAGCTGATTGCCGTCATCCTCAAGAACAAAATTCATTGGACTGCCATCGGTGGGGACTGAAAGCGTAAGCGGCTTCATTCCTACGAATGAAGCCGTCAGATGCGTTACTTTCGTCCCTTTGGGGACCTTTACAATAAATTCGCCCTCGGAATTGGTGAGCGCGCCGAGGCTTTTGACGTTAGATACCACTGCGGCTCCGGCCAAAGGCTCTCCCTCCGAATCCGTAACCTTACCTGTGATTGCCGATGCGGAAGTATTCCGGGCTACAGCCATTGTTGTGGCTTGCACTGTCTGGGGCGATGTGCTTTGAGCGCTGAGACTCGCAATGCTTAGCGAAAGTAACAATGCAGCCAGAGATGCACCTCTGATAGCAATGCTACAATTTGACATTAAAACTGGCATTAGATAAAAAATTTTCTATTATTTTGCTTATTCGCACAATGTGATGTCAGCAAATGTACGGAAAATTTTTACCCCCCCCCCAATTTATTAACTAATTTTAACGTAATTTAATTAAATATTCATTGCAATATCTTTTGTCTTTTCAAGATTGCCAAACCGGTTACATATTGTCATCCTCATCATCATCGAGGAAGTCAAAATCCCATCCGTCGGCCATGGATTCGGTAAACTCGGCGAGCTCGCGACCCTCGCGTTTGGTGGGACGGCCCAGCCCCTTGCGACGGTCGATGAAGCCCGAGATGCGCACCACATCGAGTAGATCAAGTTCACTTTTAGGTGTGATGTTCTCCATGTATTCGGGCACAAGCTTGGCACCGAGACGGTTCTGGGCGAGAGCTTTCACAAGGAATGAATAGGTCACCGGAGGCTTGCGCACGCTTATGGTATCGCCCACCTTGATGGTGCGCGACGGCTTCACGGCAACTCCACCCATCAGCACACGCCCTTTCTTGCAGGCCTCGGTAGCTATGGTGCGGGTCTTGAAGATACGCATGGCCCACAACCACTTGTCGATTCTTACTTCGTTCATTGGCTGTTACTTATTATTGTAATCACACATGGCACGCTGCATTCCTGCCAGGCAGAATGTCTTGATGGCATCGACGGCAATGGGGATGCGCTCCTCCTTCATGGCCTTGAGCTGTTCGGGGGTAAAATGCCCGAGCACATAATCGATCTGTGTGCCACGTGGGAAATCGTTGCCTATACCGAAGCGGAGGCGGGCATAGGCCTGGGTGCCGAGCATCTGGGCGATGTTCTTAAGCCCGTTGTGACCGGCATCGCTACCCGACGGCTTCAGGCGGATGGCACCGAATGGGAGGGCGCAATCGTCAACTATGATGAGAATGTTTTCCAACTCGATACCTTCCTTGTCTTTCCAGTAGCGCACGGCATTGCCCGAAAGGTTCATGTAGGTTGACGGCTTGAGCACCACCAGCTGGGCGTTCTTAACCCTCATGCGGGCTATGTCGCCGTAACGCTCGGTGGAAAATGATGCTGACGCGCCCTCTACGAGAGCATCGGCTATCATGAACCCGGCGTTATGACGTGTGCCCACATATTCGGGGCCGATGTTGCCGAGTCCGACTATAAGGTATTTCATGACCTTGTGATCTGGGGATTATACAATAAGTAAGTCATAAAAATTAATGCACATATAAATCGCAGTTATTTTTGAGATATTTTGGCTGCGGAATGAAGGAGCATAGCGAGCTATGCGACTGAGTGACAAAACCAAAATAGCCAAAAAGAACAAGATTTATTGGGCAAGCTCTTTAGGACTTACATATAGCGGTTAATTTTTAAGACTTACTTATTAATAAAAGTCTCACAAGAAACACTACAGTGTATTTTCACCCTGTTTCTTATGAGACTTTAAGATTTCTACAGCCTCTGGCCCTGATGACCATCAGTGGCAACCGGCAGGCCTGAATCGCGGCAGGCTTATTACTGAGCGTTAGCCTGAGCACCGCGGGCGGCACGTGTGAGCTGAACGGCGCAGACAACGGCGTTCTTGGCGTTAACCAGCTCAAGACCCTCGAAGTGGAGGTCGCCGATCTGGAGGCTCTTGCCGAGGCCGAGGTTGTCAACGTTTACAACAACGCGCTCGGGGATCTCGGTGTAGATAGCCTTAACCTTGATCTTCTTCATGGAAAGGGTGAGCTTACCACCGGCCTTAACACCCTCGGCGTGACCCTCGATCTTAACGGGTACCTCGATGGTTACAGGCTTGTTGTCGGATACCTCGAGGAGATCCATGTGGAGGATGTTGTCCTTAACAGGGTGGAACTGGATGTCCTTGAGTACGGCATTGCGCTTCTCACCGTTGATCGACAGCTCGATAGCGTAGATGTCGGGGGTATATACGAGCTTGCGCACGTCCTCGGCCTTAACCACGAGGTCGGTGGTGATGAGGCCCTTGCCGTTGCCGATCTCCACGATCTTCTCACCGGCCTTGAGAGTACCGGCGTAGGGGAGCTCGATTACGGTACCGCCGTTGAGAACAACGGGGATGAGGTTGGACTTGCGGAGGCCCTTGGCTGCCTTCTTGCCCAGATCAGTACGGGGCTCGGCTGTCAGCTGAAATGTCTTCATTTCTGTGAATTGGTTTAATTGGTTGTGTTACTCAAAATTAAGTGATTTCTCTATGCTCCTTAATTTCCCATCACACGGGGATGCTAAAAAGCGAGTGCAAAGGTAGTGATTTTTCCTCTATTTTCCGAATGGAACACCCTTATAATAAGAAAACAGGGCGATATATTTAACCTCATTTAAGTTAAGTTAGGTTAAATATAAATTCTAATGGTTTTCATTGGTTATAGCTTGAATATTTTAGAAACTGTTTAAATTTATTTGATACGGATTTTGAGATGTATTATCGGATGACATTTTGTTTGTGATGAAGGAGTGTAGCAGTAGCTACATGAC
>JAMPHR010000009.1 GCA_023663345.1 Paenibacillus sp.
GATGGACATTGGGTCGGTCAACACAATCACTGTGGTCTCGACCGGTGGTTCGGGTCGTGGGGGCTGACGGGTGGTGTGACCCTGGAGGCCGAGGTAGAAGAAGGCGGGGATCTGTTCCTTGTCGACGTTTATGTGTATGACAAGGAAGCCGATGCGGCACAGCAATGGGAATAGTGCGGAGCATAGGCTGAGGAATTTCCCCGGGTTGGGTTGCATGGGTGAGAAGCCTTTATATTCCTGGGCGTTGAGCAGGAGCATGAAGGCGGGAGAGGTGCCTCGGACGCTGTCGGGGCGGGAATAGGAGGCGTAACGTATGCGTTTGTGCAACGTTTTTACCTGACGGCGTGTGTAGCCGGTGTATTCGGGGTACATTTGACCGAATTCTCTCTTTTTGCCCTCTTGGGAGAGGTAGAGGAGTGCGGTTGCGCCCTCGGGGGATGTGGCGAGACGGTAGTCGAGATATGAGCGGAGGAGTTCGGTGGAGTCGTATCCTTTGGGGTCTACAATTACGATCGGGCGCGGGCGGGAGAGCCGGCGGGCGCGTTCGAGCCGGGATATGACGGTTTTCTCGGTTGGGGTTAGTTCCCGGCCGAGAAATCGAGAGAATGAGTGGCACCAGATGTCTGGGCGACGGATTCTTTTAGTTAGGTGGGTTACCTTGTGGCTCGTTGGTTTCATATCACCGGCAAAGGTAGGTTACCGGGAAGGGTGATATGGTGCGATAATGTCGTTTCGTAGTGGGAAATTGGTATTTTTTTACTAATTTTGTCAAAAATATTAAAGTACGTACCATGAGATTTCCTATGTTTTTAGCGGCATTGGCTGTGGGTACAAGCCTCAGCATGGCCGCAGTAGATCCCGCCTACGCATCTTATTATGAGAACCTTCCGTTTGAGATGCCCGAAGTACCCACTCCAGCTATTCCTGAACGGACAGTCGAGCTGACCGATTTCGGCGCAGTGTGTGACGGCGTGACCCTCAATACCGAAGTATTTGCCAAGGCTATCGACCATCTGTCCTCTCTCGGAGGCGGCACGCTCCATGTGCCCAACGGAGTGTGGGTGACCGGCCCGATAGTGATGAAATCCAACATCAATCTCAATCTCTCGGAGGGAGCCATCATCTCATTTGACCCCAATCCCGACCTCTATCCCATGCAACGTGTGATATATGAGGGATTTGAAGCATGGCGCCGTCAGTCGCCCATTACAGGCACCGGACTTGAGAATGTGGCCATCACCGGCAAGGGCATAATCGACGGCAACGGCAACCGCTGGCGTCCCGTGAAGAAAAACCAGATGACCAAGGGCGAGTGGGCCAACCTCACTGCCAAGGGTGGCGTGATACGTCCTGCCGATGATACCGAGGAGTGGTTCCCCTCCCAGGCATTCCTCGAAGGAAAGAAGAACGGCAACCGTCGCAAGGAGTACACCAAGGAGGAGGCCGATTCCTACAAGCAGTATCTGCGCCCCGTGATGCTTCACCTGGTGAAATGCAAGAATGTGATGCTCAAGGGGGTGACTTTCCAGAACTCCCCGGCGTGGAACCTGCATCCGCTCATGTGCGAGAACCTGATCCTCGACAGCCTGAATGTGCGCAACCCATACTATTCCCACAACGGCGACGGCATGGATATAGAGTCGTGCCGCAACGTGATCATCTGCCGTTCGCTCCTCGATGTGGGCGACGATGCCATCTGCATCAAGTCGGGCAAGGATGAGGAAGGACGCAAGCGCGGTATGCCCACCGAGAATGTGATCGTGCGCGACTGCCGTGTGTTCCACGGCCACGGCGGATTTGTGGTAGGCAGCGAGATGAGCGGCGGTGTCAACAATATCTCGGTGGAGAACTGCCAGTTCACCGGCACCGACATAGGTCTCCGCTTCAAGAGCACCCGCGGACGTGGCGGTGTGGTGAAGAACATCTTCATCAACAATATCAGCATGGTTGACATCACCGCCGATGCCATCACTTTCGACCTCTACTACTGGACATTCGGCCAGGGCCCCAAGGAGATTCCCCCGGTTGACGAGACCACTCCCCAGTTCAAGGACATCACCATCGACAACGTTACAGCCCTCAACTCGGGCAAGGCTCTTAAGTTCAACGGTATCCCCGAAATGCCCATCGAGAATATCACAGTGAGCAACTCGGTGTTCACCGCCCGCGAGGGAGGACTGCTGTCGGAGTCGAAGAACATCCTTTTCCACAACGTGCTGATACGTCCCGATGCCGGCCCGGCTATGACTATCAACAATGTGTCGGACGCAACATTCACCCTGTGCCGTTTCATCTCTCCCGACGGTGAGCAACCCGTTGTCTACACAGGCAAGAACACCGGCATAAAGATGGGAAGATAAACCCTGACAGATAAACCTAAAACAAATGTCCGGAAGTCAGATCAACCGACTTCCGGACATTGTTTTTTTATACGGCCCCAGATGCGAATGGGTGCCATGATGCCATCAACGGGGGATTATTTCACAGCCTTGAAGCTCATGTCGAGACCCTTGACCGAGTGGGTGAGCGCGCCGACCGAGATGAAGTCTACGCCACACTCGCCATAGTCGCGGAGGGTGTCGAGGGTGATGCCTCCCGACGACTCGATCTCGGTGCGACCGTTGATAAGCGCCACAGCCTCGCGGGTACGCTCGGGGGTGAAGTTGTCGAGCATGATGCGGTCAACTCCGGCAGCAAGAGCCTGGTTGATCTCATCGGTATTGCGCACCTCGAGTTCGATTTTCAGATCCTTGCCGTTGGCCTTGCAATAATCCTTGGCAGCCTGTACGGCCTGAGGGATACCTCCGGCAAAATCCACGTGGTTGTCCTTGATGAGAATCATGTCGAACAGACCGATACGGTGGTTGCAACCGCCACCGATGCGCACAGCCTCCTTCTCGAGCATACGCATACCGGGAGTAGTCTTACGGGTATCGAGCACCTTGGTCTTGAGTCCTTTGAGGCGATCCTGATACTTGGCGGTCTGGGTGGCGATACCGCTCATGCGCTGCATGATGTTGAGCATTACGCGCTCGGTCTGCAGCAGCGAACGCACCGATCCCTCGACCTCGAAAGCCACGTCGCCGGGCTTCACATGAGCGCCGTCCTCGATATAGACGGTCATCTTTAGCTCGGGGTCGAATTTCTCAAACACCTTGCGGGCAATCTCTACACCGGCAAGTATACCTTCCTCCTTCACGATGAGGCGCTGTGTACCACGTTCGGTAGCGGGAATGGTGCTGAGAGTGGTGTGGTCGCCGTCGCCCACATCCTCGGCAAAGGCCAGGGTGAGCAGATCGTCGATAAGTTGGTCCTTGGTTTTCATTTTTATTTACTATCTTTGAAGCGTGAAAATTATTCTTATAACGGTGGGCAAGACTTCCACCAAATATATAGCCGACGCCATAGGCGATTTTGTGAAGCGAGTGAACCACTACGCTCCGATGGAGGTTGTCACGGTGCCCGACCTGAAATCCACCCGAGGTATCACCGAGGAGGTACAGAAACAGAGGGAGGGAGCCGCGATACTCGCATCTCTGCAACCCGGCGATCATGTGTGCCTGCTCGACGAGCGGGGCAAGGAGATGACCTCGCGCGAATTTGCAACCATGATCGACAAGAGGATGAACCAGGGGCTGAAGAGGCTCGTGTTTGTGATCGGAGGTCCTTACGGATTCTCGCAGGAGGTCTATGACCGGGCCGACAGCAAGCTGTCGTTATCGCGCATGACGTTCACCCACGAGATGGTGAGGTTGTTTTTCGCCGAGCAGGTGTACCGGGCTATGACGATACTCCGTGGCGAACCTTACCATCATGACTGAAACCGCCTGTCCCGGCTGGTCCCGGAACAGGGGCTGATCTCAGGTCATTATTTCTTTATACCTCCCTTGACACCTCCGCCGAGCGAGAAGATGTTCTGGTCGTAGCTCACGGTCTTCTGTCCCTGCTCGCGCTTACGCTTGAGAGCGAGTTTGACAAGACGGTCCATGAGCTGGTCGAACTTCAGGCCGGTAGCTTCCCACAGGTAGAATGAGAGCGAGCCGGGGATGGTGTTTATCTCGTTGACGTATATCTCCTTGGTGTCATCATCGATGATGAAGTCGATACGGCTCACACCATGACATCCGAGCACGCGGAAAGTCTCGCCTGCCAGATACTGGATGCGGTCGGTCATATCCTTGGGGAGATCGGCGGGGATACGCTTCTGGGAAGCCTGCATACCTTTGGTGCCCTTTGTCCCACCCATGTACTTATCCTCGTAGGAGAGGATCTCGGCGCTCTTGATAGGCTCCTCGAGAACCGACATCTGATACTCATCGCAATCGCCGAGCACCGAGCAGTTGATCTCCTTGAGATTGTCGACCATGTGCTCCACGATGATGCGTGACGAGTATTTCTCGGCCACCTCGATCTTCTCGATCATCTGCTCGCGGTTGGCGGCACGGCCTATACCCACACTCGATCCGAGGTTGGCGGGCTTGACAATCACAGGGTAGCCGATCTTCTCCTCGATACGGGCTATAAGCTCGTCGCGTTTCTTGAACCACTCCTTGTCGGTGAACCACACATAGTCGATCACAGGGACACCGCTCTCACGCAGTATCATCTTCATTGTGATCTTGTCCATACCGTTGGCGCTGGCCAAGGTGTTACATCCGGCATAAGGAATACCGATGGTCTCGAGAACGCCCTCGAAGATTCCATCCTCCACGTTGGAGCCGTGGAGCACGGGGATCACTACATCGAGAGTGGTGAGCACAGCCGAGCCGAACATAGGTTTCTTGACACGGTAGAGATTGTAGTCGCCGTAGGACGGCTCCATGTACACCTGGGTACACTTTGCGAGCAACGAGGGGATGTCGCGGTAGTTGGCCACATCAAACAGCGCGTCGCCCGTATAGAATCGTCCCTGCTTGGATATGTATATGGGGGTGACATCGTACTTGTCACGGTCAATGGCGTGCATGGCTTGGGAGGCTGATATCACCGAGATCTCATGCTCGGTGGAGCGTCCTCCGAAGAAAACTCCGATATTGGTCTTCATATATTTTAAATAACTCTTATATGTTCTGTTTATTTGAAAGTGTCGGGGAGATCGTTCTCGTAAAGGATGGTATCGCCGGGCTTGAGCACTGACGCGAGCATACGCTGGGAGTCAGCGAAGGTTGCCACCGTGCGGATCTCCGCCGAACGGGGCGATACGCTTTCGATACCGCTTACAATAGCCTCGCGGTTGTATTCGCCAACGATCACAGCCAGATCGGCCGATGTGGCTATCTTGCGGCCAAACTCGCGGTTGAGCTCCTCCTGACGGTCGCCAAGCTCGATCATGCCGGGAGTAACGACTATGCGCCGTCCGCCGGTCATCATAGACAGCACGTCGAGAGCCATGCGTGAGCCGGTGGGGTTGGAGTTGAAGGCATCGTCAATGATAGTGACACCGCCGGGTGTGCGCTTCATGTTGAGGCGATGCTCCACCTGCTCGATCTGTCCCACGGCGTAGCGTATCTTCTCGGCGGGGACTCCGAGGCGCAGGGCGATGATGATGGCCGCGAGGAGGTTGCTCACGTTACATTCACCCACAAGGCGTGTGGTGAAGCCGAGCGACTCGCCTGCCGGAGTCTTGACGGTGAAGCTCGTGCCCGAGGGGGAATAGGTGATATCGGTGGCCACATAATCGGCATTGGCTGTATCGGTGACAGCGTAACGCAGGCACTCCACATTGTCTACCTTGCGTGAAGCCACGAAGGGGAAATCATCGTTGATGACGGCAAGCCCGTCGGCGGGGAGAGCGTCGACCAGCTCAAACTTGGTGCGCTGTACATTCTCGATCGAGCCGAACGATTCAAGATGCTGTTCGCCCACGGCGGTGACTATACCCATCGAGGGATGCACAAGGTCGCATATCTCCTTGATATCGCCGGGCTGTTTGGCGCCCATCTCCACGATGAACACCTCATTGTAAGGCTTAAGATACTCGCGCACGGTGCGTATCACGCCCATGGTGGTGTTGAAACTGCCGGGAGTCATCATCACGTCGAAATGCTCCGAGAGTATGCGGTTGAGGTAATGTTTTGTACTGGTCTTGCCATAGCTTCCGGTCACGCCTATGATACGGAGGTCGGGCATGGAGCGGAGTATCCGCTCGGCATCTCGGTAATATCCGTCATTGATGCGCTTCTCCACGGGCTTGAGCAACCAGTTGGCCGCAACGGCAAAGATATGCGAGAAACAGTATATGCCAAGTGCGGCAATGGCCGAATACTCCAGTGCGTGGCCCATGCGCCACCCTATCACAGCGGCGGGGACAAGCACAATGACCGACAGGAGCATCATGACGCCGAGTATGCGCCAGGCCCTGCGGGTCATGACAAGAGGCTTCTTGTACTTGCGGCGAGCAAGAGTGATCACATTGACAAGCGACACAACAGTGACAAGTCCCATGGCAACGTAAGGTACCGAGAGGGTTGACATGGAGGCAAGCACTACGGCTCCGCTCACGAGACGCATCACCGATGTGGTGTCCTGCGAGGCATGTAGCCAACGGTTGTAACGTTCGTTACGGTAAGAATTCTGCTGGAGCATCATGAGGTCGCGACGGAACTCGATGAAGTAGCACGCTATGGCCACCAATGTGGTGATTATGCTTATTATCAACATGACAGGCAAATTTTATTTACGCGTCAGGAAGCTCTGCAACACTGCCGAGAACTGACGGGGATTATCAAGAAAACTATAATGTCCGCAACCGGGGAAGGAGACAAGCCCGGCATCGGGGATCAGGCGCTCCATGGTGCGGGCATCTGAGATGGGTGTGGCTGTATCGTTCTCGCCCCAGATCAGCAGGGCGGGAGCCTTGATGAGCGGGAGACGGTCGGTGAGATCCTCGTTGACCACCTTGGAAAGTATGCGACGCATCATCGGCGAGGCCGAGGCATAATCGCTCGATCCGGCCTTGGCCCGGCGTGCATCGAGACGTTTCTCGGCATTTTCTTTCCCATATACCAGATACATAAGCCTCTTCATGGCCTTGAATGTGTATACCTTCCAGTAATACCTGAGTGTGCGGTGAGGTTTTATACCGGCGGCATCGACGAGTATCACGGCATCGACATCCGTGTGCCGGGATGAGTAAAGGATGGCCACACGTCCACCGAACGAATGTCCGAGCAGAGCGGGCCTCTCTATGCCAAGAGCTGAGATGAACTCCTCGAGCATGAGTGTATAGTCCTCCACGCCCCACACTTCGGAAGGCTCCTGAGAACTGCCAAATCCCGGAAAATCTATATTTATAACCCTGTAGCCGGCTTGCAGAGCTGTGCGCTCGACCGAGGCAAGTGTTGAGTGGTCGCATCCCCAGCCGTGCATGAGGATGATTGCGCGGTCACCATCGCCATTGTCGGTGTAGTGTACGCGCAAGCCACGGATTGTAATATCCTTGTCCATAAATCAGCAAAAGGCGCATCGGACAGTGACACGCCGAAAAAATCATCCACAAAATTATAAAATATCCTATCGTTATGCAAAGACTCGGACGGCAAATTTGCTATAAACGTTCTCCGGCACGGCACGGATGCGTCACAGCCTCTTGCCGAGGTAATAGGCGTTCCAGTCGTCAACTGCATATCCACGTCCCTTGCTCCGGAATGAGCTCGCCGAGGCACCGGGGATCTTGGCTCCGTCGAAATACACGTTCCAATTGTCCTTGGCGTAACCATCGCCGAGCACTGCAAACGAAGATGCGGATGCTCCACTGACAGCCTTTCCGGCAAAGTAAACGTTCCATGAGTCCTTGGCATACCAATCCTTCAGAACCGAAAATGAGGATGCCGATGCACCGTTGATCTTGGCCCCGTCATAGTAGACACTCCAGTCGTCCTTGGCGTAGCCGAAACCGAGCACACGGAACGATCCGGCACTCGCGCCGACGAGACGCTTGCCGCAATAGTACACACTCCATGCGTCCTTGGCATAGCCGTCGGAGAGAATCTTGAACGTCTGAGCCGAGGCTCCCTCTACCCTGCTCCTGCCATAGAACACCTGATTGTTAGTGACCAGATAGTCAGGATGGTGATGGTGACGATCCTCATATCCATGTTCAGGATTATGAGGTGGCCGGGGATGACGGCGTGAATCCTGGGCCATCGCTGACATTACACCCAGCAGAATAATATATACAAGGAGTGTTGCGATTCTTTTCAGCATATTTAGAAATAGTATGGAGTGAGTTGCAAATGTAGCAATTCACTCCATAAAAGTCAAATAAAAAAGATAGGATTTCCCACCGTGACCGTAATTTAACGCATGAGTCTTTCTATATCGGGATCTATGGGAGCCGACTTGGCATAATCCCATAGAGTGAGGCTACGCACCTGGTAGTAATAATACCAGTATTGAAACAGTTGATTCACATACTCTCGCCTCGACTCATCCTTCTTGACCTGAGAGTCGTTGAGGTCGAGCGTTGAGATCTTACCGACCATAAATGTCTTCACATTTGTATCGTAGCGGCGCACGGCTATCTCATCGGCCCGCGAGGCTATGGCCACCTGCTCGCGCTGATTGTTGAACCGCTCCACAAGGACGAATATATCCTGGCTGAAATTCATGTTCTCCTGCCTGAGACGGCTCTCTACCACTTCACGGTTACTCTGAGCCACTTTGACCTTGCCACGGCGCTTGCCCCAGTCGAGAAGAGGTATCTTCATGCCGAGCTGAACCACCTGATTGTCCTTCAGCGGATCGTATGCACCACTGAAAACATCAGACGTACCCGTAAAACCCACTTGGGCATACAGTGAGATTTCCCGCATCGCGCCCCGGGCCTTGGCCACTTCATAGTCGGCCTCGAGCTGACGGCGACGCAGATTCTTGGAAAACGAGCTGTTGAGCAACGCACGATCCAATACATCGCTATATGTCAATTCTCCGGCTGGAATCTCGGAAGGTATCTCCGGCTCAAGCTCAACATCCTCGGAAATACCCAGAAACGACCGCAACTGAAACATGTTGCTTTTCAGATTGCTCTGACTTGACGTGAAGGCGGCACGTGCATCAAGCACGTTCAGTTCGAGCTGCAACAGGTCATTCTCGCTTATCTGCCCCATGGCACGCTTGGCACGGGCAACCTCATAGAGCTTGTCGGAATTGGCGAGATTCTGCTCGGCTATCCTCATCTGCTCCCGAGCCATGAGCAGATTGAAATAATGGTTGATAGCGGTCAGGGCCACCTCCTCGGTCTCGGATATGAACCGCGCCTTGGCCTCGGCATATCTCACCGGCTCGATGCGCCGGCTCCACTTGGCATGATTCGTGCCGAATATAGGCTGATTCAATGTGATGGCCACCGGGATCGACATGTATCTCGACGACCGTGGCGAGGAGAGCTGACGCATGAAGTCGAGCGAGGTGTTGAGCGACAGTGTGCCACCGGTAAACCATATACTCTGGTTGACCGATACCTCACCCGTCATCTGCAAATAATTGTTGCGGACAAACGTATAGGAACCGTCACCGAGCTGATAGGGCGTATAGCTCTTGCGGTAGGATGGCACGGTGGCATTGAAATTCACCTCGGGCAACAGATCGGCGCGGAAGGTGCGGTACTCCCAGTAGGCCGTGCGCAACTCATTGAGCGCTACAGCGGCATCGACACTCGATGTCCGCGCGAGCGCGATAGCCTCATCGAGAGTCAGGCTACGTACTGTCTGTGCCTCTGACAGGAGTACCCCCGTCAGAATCGCACAGACTATAAATACAACTTTTTTCAATGAATAATCAGCAATTAGGAATTAATAAAAAACAGCCTATTCATCATGCAAGGCAACAGCCGGGTCGAGGCGCATGGCACGCCAAGCCGGAATGCCGATGCCGGCGATTATCATCAAGGCGATGAGGGCATAAGTGATGAGCGCGGAGACGACAATGCGTCCGATATTGAAGTAGTCAGCGGCGCCATAAGCGGTATTCAGCTCAAAATGAGCTAACAGCATGTCAAAGCATATCGCCGGAATGGTGACAATGGAGAGTATCACCAACCCCTCCCCTATCATACGGCGGAAAATATCGGATCGAGTGGCACCGTTGACCTTGCGTATGGCAATCTCACCCACACGTTGCTGAGTACGGAACCAGAATGTGCCAAGCAATCCGAGGAACACATTGATCAAAAGAAATGTCATGCCGTAAATCATCGATTGCAACTTCTGACGGGCATCACCCACAACCTCATCACGAAGAGCGTCAAATGAAGTGATAGAACCGATAAACAGATTGCCAACACGGTAATGCTTAGGTGCATCGGCCATCAGATTGGCTATAAAATCCTTATCCATATTATCCTTGACTCTGACACATAACTCATCCATGAGATAAGCCGCACTCTCATAGCCGTGGTTAATCTTTCTTATTATGGTCTTATCCATGGACCCATGCGCCATGTATTCGGAATAACGTATAGGATTTATCACAGCTTTAATCTCCCAGCTGTAACCATAGCCGAAAGCATCGAAGACGGTGTCATGCACATGCGTTCTCATGTCAATACCTCCATTTGCAAACAAGTTGGATGAGATAAACGCCCCCTCATTTTCAAGAAGTGAGGCCAACTGTTCGGGGGTCTCTCCATTGGCTCCGCGTATCTTGAACACCTTGAAATATTCAGGCGATACATTCCGGGCATGAACCATGCCGTCAGAAACTATAGAATCATAACGTACTGTCTCGCCTGTACTATTACGATTATACGGATGAGCCACATTACTGTAGGATGCGACCTCAATATCAGGACGGCGTGACAGGCGGTCGATGAGCTCGAGTTTGTCGGTTATCACCTGCCAGGCATCACGCTCGGTGTAATCGGGGCTGTTGCTGTTGAGAGTGCAGACATTGATTTTATAGCAATGATCCACTTCAAAGCCCAACGGCTCATTATATGTCACATAGGTCACACAGCAATAATCGACCGTGTACCACACCACAATGCTGACAACAAGCAGTTCGAGCGCGAGCCACAGGTTACTGCGCCAGTCATTGAGAGTCTGTTTTATAAGTTTTCTATTCATGTCCGTTTTTTATTTACGAAGTCCGGAAATGGCGTTTACGATATTCATGCGCGAAGCCTTCCATGCCGGTATGCCAGTGCTAAGCAGATTGAGAATGAAACAGAATACAAATGCCTGGAAGAATGTCGTCCAGTTGAGCATTGACACAAGGGGCAACCCGACTCCTGGCACGGATCCGACAGTGCGCATACTGAAAATATAATCTTGTGCAAAGTAGGCAAACACTACACTCAGCAATAACCCTATGGCACCGGCCACTATCGTCACTACAAGATTCTCTCCGAGAATGGTCATCATGGTCTCAAAGCGGGTGCAACCGAACGCCCGGCGCACACCTATCTCGGCGATACGCCCCCTCAGACGGCTCTCGGTCATGCTGCTGAGATTGATTGCGGGGACAAGAAGAAGTATCGCATATATTATGAGATTCTTACGACGTGCTGTCGCGATATCAGGCTCAAGGTTGGAAGATGACACATGCGATTCCAACTCTTGGTCATACGGACGACCCAAGGTCTGAACCTCCCAACCGGTTGAGGCGATCTCCTTGTTAAAGGACTCCACACGACGGTTGAACTCCTCACGTATCTTGTCAAAATCACTACGGTCATGGGCAAGAATCGTAACGGAAATATCGCCCATTATGCCGGAGTTCCATTCATACTTATTCTCAGCCAATATCGGGACAAACACATGCGCAAAAGTGCGTGCCGACTGCGACGGTACATCCTTCACCACCCCGACCACGCGATATGGTGCATAATTGAGTAATATCTCACGCCCCACCACATCGGTCGAGCCGAAAACAGCACGTGCCGTATTGGCGGTAATCACAGCTAAAGCCATGCCGGCATCAGCCTCGGCCTTGTCAAACGGACGCCCTGCCACGAATGTGAAATCGAATACTTTCCAATAGGCATCGTCAACTTTCTTATATGTCACCCCGACAGGAGTACCCTCCCTCTCCTGTAAAATAGACTCATCAAATACCTTTGCATAAGCTGTAACAGCTTCGGGAGTTGACAATGGCAGAAATAGACTCTTGAATGTATCATAGCTCATGGGGCCATTTGAACTAAATTGTTTTTTCTCAGTCTGCACAATAGTTGTCCAGGTGTTGTGAAGAAACCGATTGCGATTGCTCTCGGGAGCATAGGGAATAATTGCAATATCGGAAATCATCACGACAATCATAATCAGAAAAATCGCCAATGCCGTACCGATAATCGACACGACACTCACCACCGGTTGGTGCCGCAGATTTATCAATATGGATTTAATATTTATTTTCATTTTTGCTTTTGCATTAGTTATTAATTAGCTGGAAGCCGGCTTAAAACACCTGTCTGCCATCAAAGAAGCGGACTATGCGGTCGGTCTGCCGGGCCTGCTCTTCATTATGTGTCACCATCACTATGGTGCGCCCCTCCTCCTTGTTGAGCCGGTGGAGGATCTCCATCACCTCGGCACCCATCTTAGAGTCAAGGTTGCCGGTAGGCTCGTCGGCAAGTATGATTTCAGGATTGCCCACTATGGCGCGGGCTATGGCAACACGCTGGCATTGTCCGCCCGACAGTTGCGACGGCATGTGGCGCATACGATGGCTGAGACCTACCCTATCGAGCACTTCACGCACACGCTCCTTATTATTGCCGTCACCGGAGCGGTACAGCAGAGGGAGCTCCACATTATCCATCACGTTGAGCGAGTTGATGAGGTGGAAACTCTGGAACACAAAGCCAAGATTACGGTTGCGGAACGCCGACAGTGCTTTATCACCAAGCTTCTCTACACGGGTATCGTTAATCTCGACGGTCCCCTCAGTGGGACGGTCGAGCAGGCCTACGATATTCAGGAGCGTGGATTTCCCACAGCCCGAAGGACCCATGACGCTCAGAAACTCCCCTTTTTCTACGCTTATATTTACGTTATCGAGCGCTACGGTCTCTATTTCATTCGTGCGGTACACCTTTGTGATGCCGCTGAGTGTGATGATTGACATATTTCTTATATTCTATTTTATTTTAATTTTATTCCTGTTCTTGTAATCCGACATATCGGATGTGACCACCTGCCGGCCAGGCTGCAAGCCTGATACAACCTCGACATACTCAAAGTTGCTGTCTCCGAGTCTTATGGTGTGGCGTGCGAGGCTTTCTCCATCTTCCGAGAGCACAAACAGCTCATACTCACCCGGGCCTTGATAATATCCCCCGTTGGGTATGCGCACCACATCCTCGATAATATCGTGCATTACATATACATCGACTTTGAGTCCTGAGCGAAGACGCATCCCACCGGCCTGGTCGATGCGTACATCAAAGACCACCATTCCATTTTGCGACTGAGGCTCTACACTCATCACCGCTCCGTCAAGTTTGGCCTTTCCTGACTTGATCACAACGGGAGCCCCCACCCTGATACGTTCGGCATAGGAGTCTGGTGCCTGGGCCTTGATCTTGAAATGCGAGAGATCTGAAAGTATGGCTATGCGCTCACCTTCCGCTATCTTCTGCCCGATCTGATCATTTATATATGTGAGGGTGGCACTCCTCGGAGCCTTTACACGCGCATCATCAAGCGTGCGTTCCATCTCACGTATATTATTGTCCACAATACTTATCTCAAGTTCTTTCATGCGTTTATCGGCCAATGCGATACGTCTCTCTCCTGCCAATTGCTGACGCAACTGGTCGAGGGCAAGACGTCCGGTGTGATAGGCGAGCTCAACCTCCCTGACACGTTCACCGGTCCCGGATCCGAGACTGTCGAGATACCGCTCGTTGGACAGCTCGGCCTTCAGGCGGTCCACCTCCATCTCCTTGACCTTGATCTGCATATCTATATTGCTAAGCGAAGTATTGCTTGAAGCATCATGACGGTCGAGCTCTACCTGCTTCATGTGCATTTCATCGGCGAGCTTGCGCATCTCGGTCTCGGTGGTCTGCAGATCAAGACGCAAAAGCGGAGTGCCGGCCGCCACGCTGTCACCTGCCTTGCAATATACCTCGACAATGCGTGAACTGATCGGCGAGGTAATGATCTCCTCAAACGCCGGGACAACTGTTCCGGAACTATTGACCGACGCCTCGATTGTACCTCGCGAGACCTCTCCGAAAGTAAGGTCGGCCCGCTTTACTGTACTCCCGGCAAGCGAGATTATAAACGCTATCAAAGCCACCGCTACCACTGTTGCCGACAGGGCCATGACCAGTCGCTTGCGTCGGCGCCTCGTGATTTCACTCTGTGGAATTTCTCTATCCATGGATATAATTGATTTATTTGCCTATATTCAGTATCAGAAACCGTGCCAAAGTCTCAACATACTGATTTCAAAGGATAAGAGTCAAAACAATGCTGTACGGAAACGGACATATTCCCGAAAACGTACACATCAAAACGTACAACTGAAAAAAGGAATTGAAACGGCAGATTTTTTTACTAACTTTGTCGTCATGATACTGATAGTCGATGATGATAGAACAGTGCTGATGTCACTGAGACTGATGCTGACACGCAATGGCCACGAGGTAGTCACCGCAACCTCGCGTACCGAGGCGATGAACGTGGTGCGCACGCGTGAACCTCAGCTGATACTTATGGACATGAACTACTCGTTGTCAACGTCGGGCGACGAGGGGTTGATTCTGCTTAAACAGGTGAAATTGTTCCGCCCCGACACCCCTGTGATACTGATGACCGCATGGGGAAGCATACCTCTTGCCGTAAAAGGTATTCACGCCGGAGCACATGATTTCATCACAAAACCATGGGACAACGAGACTCTGCTCTCGCGCATCAATACCGTCCTGGAGCTATCGTCGAAATCCACCGATGATAACGACAAGGCTACCGATTTCGACAGAAGCAATATCATAGGCCAGAGCCAGGCATTGATGAACGTTCTCAACACCATATCCAGAGTCTCATCGACCAATGCGCCCATATTGATCATGGGCGAGAACGGCACCGGAAAGGAACTCATAGCGGAAGCCATACATAATAACAGCAAGCGTGCCGATGGTCCGTTTGTAAAGGTCAATCTTGGAGGCATATCCCAATCGCTGTTCGAGAGCGAGATGTTCGGGCATAAAAAAGGGGCCTTCACGGGAGCTATCACCGACAGGGCCGGACGATTCGAGATCGCCGACGGTGGCACAATCTTCCTTGACGAGATAGGCGACCTTGACCCTACATGTCAGGTGAAACTCCTGAGAGTGCTTCAGGAGGGCACATTTGAGCCGTTGGGCGACAGCAAAAGCCACAAAGTGGATATCCGTGTGGTGTGTGCCACCAACGCCGACATTCCCACAATGGTGGCCGAGGGGCGTTTCCGTGAGGATCTTTATTACCGAATAAATCTCATCACCGTGACATTGCCTCCGCTGAGGGAACGCCGGGAGGACATACCGTTGCTTGTAAAACATTTCGCTCAGCTTCACTCCGGAAAGGACAATATGCCCGAGATCACCGATGATGCCATGAGATACCTGGCTTCGCTCCCCTATCCCGGCAACATACGTGAGTTGAAAAACCTTGTGGAACGCACCCTGCTCGTAGGGAGCGACGGCGAATTTACGTCTCAGCATTTCAAAGCCCAGTATCACGAGCCGGCTATACCTCAATCGGCCACCCGCAATACCGGGCTCGAGGGCATGACGCTCGAACAAATGGAAAAGACGGCCATCATCGAGGCTATAAGGAGGCACAAGGGTAATCTGTCGCGCGTGGCTCTATCGCTCGGCATCACCCGCCAGTCGCTGTATCGGCGCATGGAAAAATTCGGAATCAACGCATGAGAATCAGACCCATATTTGCCATAATACTGCTCCTTGAGATCATATCCATGACCTTGCTCGGGTATGAATTGTACAACACGGGTACAATGAAGGGTCCCTTATGCGTGGCAATATGCGTTATTTGCGTGATCACACTGCTCACCGCCGTTGCATACCGTAAACTCGTGATCCCCATGAGAGGCATAGCCAACGGTATGGATCTGATCAGGGCCCAGGATTTCAGCAGCCGGTTGGCAAAGGTAGGCCAACCCGAGGCCGACAAGATCGTGGAGATGTTCAACACCATGATGCTGAGACTGCGCGACGAAAGGCTGAGGATACGTGAACAGAACCACTTCATGGATCTGCTCATCTCGGTATCACCGATGGGTATAATCATCCTCGACACCTACGGAAAGATTATGATGAATAATCCTGCTGCGCAGGAATTTCTCGGGATGAAAGGGCGCGGGACTATAATCGGAATGACCCTTGAAGGGCTGACCTCTCCGCTGGCCGACGGACTGGTGAGGTTAAAGCCGGGCAAGACCGAGACATTGCGTCTGAGCGATTCAAAGATCTACCGATGCTCCAGGCTGTCGTTTATGGATAATGGTTACGCTCACCCGTTTATCCTCATCGAGCACTTGACTCAGGAGGTGATGAAAGCAGAGAAACACGCCTACGAGAGAGTGATACGCATTATATCTCATGAGGTTAACAACTCGGTTGCCGGGATCTCCTCGATGCTGTCGACCGCAGGAGCCGTGGCCCGCGAGGGGGACGGACTGTCAAGGGAGGATGCTGATATGATAGCCGAAGTCGCTGAGGTGAGTCGGGAACGTTGTATGTCAATGAGCAAGTTCATATCGGCTTATGCCGATGTGGTGAAGATCCCGCCGGCCAACTGCAGGCGCGTGAATCTGAATGAGGAGCTCATGAATTTTCACAGCTTCCTTGAATCAATCTGTCGGCCTCATGGCGTCGATCTGGTGTACGATCTCGATGATGAGGCGATCGAGGTGATGATGGACAGTATGCTGTTTCAGCAGGCTTTGATAAACATAGTTAAGAATTCCGTGGAGAGCATCACATGCTCTGCTAATGAAGTCAACGGATGCGTCAGAATAACCACCACCGGAGGAGAACACCGGAGCCTCACCATAACCGACAATGGTAACGGCATATCTTCTGATTCGCAATCACATCTGTTCACCCCATTCTACTCCTCAAAACCATCCGGCCAAGGGTTGGGTTTAATCTTCATAGCTGATGTACTGGAAAAGCATGGATGCAACTTCAACCTCAGCACCTCAAGCGAAGACCACCTCACACGCTTCAGCATATCATTCCCCCATATAGACCAAAGATTTTTAGGTTAAAGTATCGAGGGTAAAGTATAGAGTACAGATAATAGTTTATTAGCCAGGGACTTGCTTTTTTAGACCAAGGATCAAGAAATCAAAGGCAATTAAATTTTTGACCAAAGGGCCAAAGGACAAGGAATCATGGGCAATTAAATTTTAGACCAAAGTTGTTGTGGCTCTTGCAGTGCCACAACAACTCTGGTCTAAAAATATGGTCTAAAAATCTAATCACTATACTTCTATACTTTATACTCTATACTAAACCTAATGTTAACCTGCGCACGGAACTATTAGACAATGGAATGTGTTAAAATATAGTAAACATTTTCCTCATGTCTCCAATGTCCTCACAAAATACTCCCCCAACCCAGGATTCATCCACACCTAAAGCCCCGGCCGTGGAGCCTCCTTTCGTTACAGCCCAGAAAGAGTGGCGACTCGGATCGTTACCCCCATCCGTGTCACTGTATGTACTGGCCTCGTTGGTGGGACTCATCACCGGTGGATGTGCTTTCATACTGAAATCCACCATCAAATGGCTTTCAATACTGCTCGTATCCCATTTCAAAGCCGATGATATCAACTGGACCTTACTCGTAATCCCCCTTGTCGGAATAGTGCTGACCGTAGCCCTGCAACGCTACGGATTCAAGCGCAATATCGAGCACGGGCTAAGTAAAATCGGAGAAATGGTGAAAGGAAAGCAATATGATATCCCCGCCACATATACCTACGGCCCGATCATGGCCTCCACCCTCACTCTGGGATTCGGAGGATCGGCAGGTGCTGAGGGCCCGATAGCTTCGGCCGGAGCGGCCCTTGCGAGCCAGATGGGCCGATGGGTAGGACTCCCTCCGAGACTGATGATGATTATAATAGGTTGCGGAGCGGGAGCCGGTATCGCCGGCATATTCAAGGCTCCGGTGGGTGGCATGATGTTCACTCTCGAGGTCATGGGTATGCAGATGTCCACCGTCTCGGTGATAGCGCTTACCATCGCATGTGTGATCGGAGGAATGACAAGCTATGGCATGACAGAATTCACTTTGGATGTACCGTTGAGCCATCCACAGTACTTCGATCCTCACATGAGCGGCTGGGTGATAGTGATAGGCGTGATGTGCGGACTATATTCCCTCTATTATTCCTATATGGGAGGGCTTACGGGCAAACTGTTCTCTCGTATACGCTCACCCTGGCTCAAGGCGCTTGCATCGGGAGGAATACTATCGGTACTCGTGTTTCTTTTTCCGTCCCTCTATGGCGAGGGGTATTCAACCATGGCACATCTGATTGACGGGAGCTACAACGTAATGACCGATTTCAGCCTGTGGCACACCGGTGGTGCTCCATCATTGGAAACAATAGTCCTGGTATGCGGTGGAGTTGCTGCGGTAAAAGGGATTGCGTGTACAGCTACAAACAGTGGCGGTGGCGTGGCAGGAGATTTTGCCCCGACCCTATTTGCCGGCTGTATGGCCGGATTCTTTTTCGGCGCTCTGCTCAACACTCTGCTCGGGCTTTCACTGCCTCTCGGCAATTGCGCACTCATAGCCATGGCCGGAACGATGGCCGGAATCATCAAAGCTCCGCTCATGGCCATGTTTATAGTGGTTGAGATGACCGGATACTACGGGATGATGTTCCCTGTGGCTATATGCTCGGTGATATCGTATGCCACAGTGTGGTGCCTCACTGAAAAAAAATTGCCGGAAGAGGATCAATTGATTTGATCTCTCTCCCGGCGAAAGTATTGCTGAGACTTCGCTGTACGTTATAACCTATGTGCTGTCATAATGTGTCCAGCGTTAGGTGAGTGTATTATTCGTCAGCCTGGGCCTTTTCGGCGTATTCCTTAAGCAGTTTTTCCTGAACGTCGGAGGGCACGAGCTCGTAGGACGAGAACTTCATAGTGAATGCCGAGCGACCGCCGGTGATCGATGAAAGCGCGGTGGAATAGGATCCCATCTCTTTCAGGGGCACCTTGGCGATGATCTTCTCAAAGCCATTGTCGCTTTCCATGCCCATGATGATGGCACGACGGCCCTGGAGGTCGCTCATCACATCACCCATCACGTCGCCGGGCACCATTACCTCAACATCGTAGATAGGCTCGAGCACCTTGGGATTGGCGTTGCGGAAGGCCTCGGAGAAGGCGTTACGTCCGGCCAGACGGAAGGAGATCTCATTGGAATCAACCGGGTGCATCTTGCCGTCATATATACATACGCGAACATCGCGCGCATAGCTTCCGGTAAGCGGGCCCTGCTCCATACGGTCCATCAAACCCTTGACGATCGCGGGAATGAAGCGTGCATCGATGGCTCCACCTACGATACAGTTGTGAACAACGAGCTTGCCACCCCATGCGAGAGGTATCTCCTGAGTGTCGCGTACACTCATCTTGTATTCCTGATTGCCGAACTTGTAGGTGTCGGGGGCGGGCATACCCTCGCTGTAAGGCTCGATGATGATGTGTACCTCGCCAAACTGACCGGCACCACCGCTCTGCTTCTTATGACGATAGTCGGCACGGGCAGCCTTGGTGATAGTTTCGCGATAAGGTATGCGCGGTTCCTCGAAAAGGATGGGCAGTTTATCATTGTTCTCGACACGCCACTTGAGAGTGCGGAGGTGGAATTCACCTTGTCCCGACAGTATCACCTGCTTGAGTTCCTTGCTCTGCTCGATGACCCATGTAGGATCCTCCTCGTGCATACGGGTAAGTATGGTCATGAGCTTTTCGGAATCGCTCTCGGTGACAGGACGGATGGCACGACGATACTTGGGCTCGGGATAACGGATAAAGTCAAACCTATAGTCGCAGTCCTTGGCATCAAGTGTATTGCCGGTGCGTACATCCTTGAGCTTCACGGTTGCACCGATATCGCCGGCACATAGCTTGTCGACCTGGGTCTTGATGCTACCGCACACACAATAGAGCTGTGCTATGCGCTCGCGTGATCCTCGGGTCACATTTTCAAGATCAACGCCGGTAGTAAGCGATCCGGACATCACCTTGAAATAGCTGACCTCACCGATATGTGGCTCGACAGTAGTCTTAAAGAAGTAGAGAGAGAGAGGACCGTTGCTATCGGGCTTCACCTCAACGCCATCGGCTGTCACAGGTGCCGGCATATCCTGCACGAAAGGCACTACGTTGCCAAGGAATTCCATCATGCGGCGCACGCCCATATCTTTGGCAGCACTCACGCAGAATACAGGATAGATCGAACGGTCGATGAGACCCTTGCGGATACCTTCGCGCATCTCGTCCTCAGTGAGATGTCCTTCCTCGAAGAATTTGTCCATGAGTGTCTCATCATTCTCGGCGGCAGCCTCTACAAGAACCTGGTGCAACTCTTTGGCACGGTCCATCTGGTCGGCCGGGATATCCTCGATAACGGGGACTCCGCCGTCAGGTCCCCATGAGTATTTCTTCATGAGCAGGACATCGATCATGGCATTGAATCCGGCTCCACACTGGATGGGATACTGGACGGTCACGATCTTGTTGCCAAAATGCTCGCGCATCTGCTCGATCACATTCTCATAATCGGCCTTGTCGCCGTCAAGCTGGTTGAGGGCAAAGATCACAGGCTTCTTAAGAGACTGGGTGGTACGGAATATATTCTGTGTGCCCACTTCCACACCATATTGGGCATTGATGAGAATCACACCGGTATCGGTGACATTAAGAGCGGTGATGGCGTTGCCCACGAAATCATCAGCTCCGGGGCAATCGATCACATTGAGCTTCTTGCCGAGAAATTCGGCATAAAATACGGTAGAGAATACCGAATAGCCATATTCTTTCTCAACGGGGAAAGAGTCGGAAACGGTGTTGCCCGCTTCGACAGTACCGCGACGTTTTATCACTCCACACTCGTAGAGCATAGCTTCTGCGAGCGTGGTTTTACCGGAGCCCTTGCTACCGAGAAGGGCGATGTTTTTAATCTCGTTGGTTTGATAGACTTTCATATTCTCTGAGATATCTTGGTATTAATAAAGTAAGAAGACGCTTAATCCGATCCTAAGGATTAAGCGTCCGCAAAGTAGTAATAATTTTTTATAATCACGTCAGGAATGAATGTGTTTTAAAACATATCCCGACTTTTTGACAAATAAATTCAAAAAATCGCGCCAGATATTGATAAAAGACTCAGAAAGTATTAAATTTGCATTTCATGCGTTGAACGTAAGCTGAGTTTTTCACCGATGAAACCATCCATTATCACTCTGCCCAAGATATGCGACCCTCGCGGTAATCTGACGTTTGTCCAGGATCAGGATCAAGTGCCGTTCAACATCGCCCGGACATATTGGATATATGATGTACCGGCCGGTGCCGAACGTGGCGGACATTCCCACTATCGCCTGCATCAACTGCTTGTGGCGGCAAGCGGCAGTTTCAACGTAAATATATCTGACGGATTCACCGAAATGACCTATACCCTCAACCGGCCATACGAAGGGCTCTATATCCCGCCCGGGATATGGCGTGGCATTGATAACTTTGCATCGGGTAGCGTGTGCCTCTCGATTGTAAACATGCCCTACGAGGAGGCCGACTACATAAGGGATTTCAACAAGTTTCTTGCCTTGGCTAAGGAGAAAGGACCGGTGATATGAAGGTAAAATATCCATTTCTGGATCTCAGGTATGCCAACGAGCCATATATGGACGAACTGATACAGGCTGCCGAGAGAGTGATACGGAGCGGAAGATATATAGGTGGCCCTGAAATAGATGCCGTGGAGGAAAGCCTGTCGCATTTGACCGGCGCGAGATATGCAATCGGAGTGAGCAACGGCCTTGATGCCCTTAAACTGATAATTAGGGCGTATGTGGAGATGGGCATATTCAACCGTGGCGATGAAATAATAGTCCTGGCCAACACATATATAGCATCAATGCTGGCTATAAGCGACGTGGGATTGACACCTGTGCCCGTAGATGTCGACATAAGGGACATGAATCTCGATTTCAGTCTCATCGAAAGCGCCGTAAGCCCCCTGACGCGTGGGATCATGACAGTACATCTGTACGGACGTGTGGCGTGGAATACTATGCTTATGGAGATGGCTCGCAAGTATAATCTGAAAATAATCGAGGATTGTGCTCAGGCAATCGGCGCAATGGCTGTGATCCCAGGACTGAACGGGACACTCCAGGCCGGCAGTCTCGGTGACGCTGCGGCTTTCAGCTTCTATCCCACAAAAAATATAGGAGCGCTTGGCGATGCCGGGGCAGTCACAACCGGCGACAAGAAACTTGCTGAAACAATAAGGGCATTGGCCAACTACGGTAGCGACCGACGGTATCACAACATATACCGTGGATATAATTGCAGGATGGATCCTCTGCAGGGTGCCATGCTGAATGTTAAGCTGAAACATGTAGCGGATGAGAATGCCGACCGGTTTGCCCGTGCTCTCGCCTACTCCCGCAACATAAAGCGCGGCGACATCGTGCTCCCATTGATGAGCGATACCGTGACCGACAATGTGTGGCACCAATATGTAATCCGCATCCTTGACGGGAAACGTGAACATATCAGGCATAGGCTCAGAGAGGAAGGCGTGGAAACCGATATCCACTACCCCACCCCGCCCCACTTGCAACCATGCTATGCGTCGGCATTAAGGCATAGACCATTACCTGTCACGGAACAATTGAGCAACGAAATACTGAGCCTCTCCATAGGCCCTGGCACATCGGTGAAGGACGCATCGGAAATCGCAGAGATATTAAATAAAGTATAGATATTATGGCAAAAAAATATAGTAAGACCAGCCGGAAAAGAAAGAAACACGCTAAGACTGATTTGCGCACACTGTTAGTCACCGCAATAATTCTTGCCGGAGCATGGGTGGTGAACACGTTGATAGGATGTGATAATCCTGATGCGCAGATAATGCGCAACGAGGGTGCCTACGGAGATCTGATGAAAGTAGTGACCAATCCGGCAGTTCCGTCGCAGCTGAAGAGCTATAAGGGAATGGACATATCATTCAATGAAAAGTGCCATATACCCAACTGGGTGTCGTGGGAGCTGACCGATGAGGAGACTATGGGCGATGTGCCGAGAAAGGACAAGTTCACGAGCGATCCGGATATTGAAGGGTGCCCGGACTCTTGGGATTATTCTTACTCGGGATATGACAGAGGCCACATGGCTCCGGCCGGCGATATGAAATGGGACAGCAAAGCCATGGAGGAGACTTTCTTCATGTCGAATATATGTCCGCAGGTAAATGCCCTTAACACTGGAGCATGGAAAAATCTTGAGGAAAAATGCAGATTGTGGGCTCAGATTGACGGGAAAATATACATAGTATGTGGCCCGATAATTGATGAGAAGCCCATAGAATATATTGGTGATTCAAGAGTATGGGTGCCGTCGAGATTCTTCAAGGCTATCATAGCCCCCTACTCCAACCCTGCGCGCGGTATAGGATTCATCATGCCCAACGAGAAGGTGAAAGGCGGTATGCAACCGTGCGCCGTCACTATCGATGAGATAGAGCGGATCACGGGGCATGACCTGTTCCCGGCATTGCCTGATGATATCGAAGCCGAACTGGAAAGCCAATGCAACTTCAACCAGTGGAGCACACTGAAAAAGAAGAATTGAATATAAGCGACTCTAACATCAAGACAATAAGGATGGAAGATACTATCTGTGCCATATCAACACCTGGAGGTGTGGGAGGAATTGCCGTGATACGTGTGAGCGGTCCGCAAGCCATAGAGATTACCGACAGTATATGGAAAGGTAAATCTCTTTGCGAATCTATAAGCCACACTGCGCATCTGGGCGAACTTGTAGACCCCGCCTCCAAGGAATCCATTGATGAATGTGTAGCAACAGTATTCAGGGCCCCGAGGAGCTTCACCGGTGAAGACACTGTAGAGATATCTGTGCATGGCTCCAGATGGATACAGCGTGAGGCTTTAGCCCTGTTGCTTAAAGCCGGTTGCCGCATGGCCGAACCAGGAGAATATACCCGGCGGGCTGTGATGAACGGCCGATTGGACCTGGCCCAGGCCGAAGGTGTGGCCGATGTGATTGCCTCGACATCACGCGCTGCCCATAGGATTGCCATGAGCCAGATGAAGGGAAGCATCTCACGCAAACTGTCGGAACTGAGAGAACAATTGTTACAGCTATCTGTACTTCTTGAGCTCGAGCTCGATTTTTCAGAAGAGGACGTGGAGTTTGCCGACCGTCGTCGGCTTCTGGAAATCGCATACTCCATAAATAAGGAATTGCACCATCTGTATGGATCATTCCGCAAAGGAAGCGCCATAAAGGATGGAATACCTGTGGCAATAGTCGGCGCGACTAATGCCGGAAAATCCTCGTTGCTGAACGCTTTACTCGATTATGACCGTGCCATTGTCAGTGATATACATGGCACCACACGTGACACAATCGAGGAGACGATGGAAATCGGCGACTATATGTTCCGGTTCATCGACACGGCCGGACTGCGCGACACGTCTGATCCGATAGAGCAGATAGGCATACAGCGGTCACATAAAGCTATCGAACAAGCCCGCATAATAATCGCATTGATTGATGTATCCTCATTGAATATCGAGAAGCTCTCAGCCAAGTCAATAATAAAATTACTGCCGGAAGAGATCCGGAAAGAGACATCCGATGAAAGCACTGTTATCATTGCTTTCAACAAATGTGACTTGGTTGACACTGATACCTTGCGACACCTTGAGTCCCTATCCGACCAACTCTTATCGCAATCCAACTACATTTCCAATGTGCTGTCAATATCTGTGGAAAATGGAACAGGTGTTGACAGAATACGTGAAAGCCTGACTGAGATAGCGACTACCAATTGCGACGAATCACACGACAGCATAATCATTACTAATCTACGCCAGGCCGAGGCACTCCGACAGTCGATCGATTCAATCACTCCATTGATCCAAGGACTGGAATCAGGACTCGAGACCGACCTCGTGGCCCAACACCTCCGCGAAACCCTATCTAACCTCGCCTCAATCACCGGCGAAATCCCCTCCACCGAAGTCCTCAACACCATCTTCAGCCACTTCTGCATCGGTAAATGACTTAGTTATCAACAACTATCACAATTTAGCATAATCTATTAGTATGGCA